>NZ_JBBOVT010000001.1:0-3785983 GCF_038006765.1 Paenibacillus sp. FSL H7-0756
CTCCACATGCACCGTATGCGGGAACATATCCACCGGCGTAACCTCCACCGTCCGGTAGCCCCCATCCTCCAGCACCCGCAAGTCGCGGGCTAGTGTCGACGGGTTACACGACACGTACACGACACGCTCCGGCTGCATCAGCAGGATGGTCTCCAGCAGGCGAGGGTCGCAGCCCTTGCGCGGCGGATCGACGACGATGACGTCCGGGGTGATGCCCTGCTCTTTCCAGGCGGGGATGACATCTTCCGAAGCGCCAACTTCGAACTTCACGTTATTCATTTCGTTCAGCTTCGCGTTCGCGCGGGCGTCCTCGATAGCTTCAGGTACAATCTCAACCCCGTAGACCTGCTCCGCATGTTGCGCCAGGAATAAGGAGATGGTGCCGATGCCGCAGTAGGCATCAATCACGGTTTCCTTATCGGTAAGTGCAGCGTATTCCAGAGTTCTGCCATACAGCACCTCTGTCTGGACCGGGTTCACCTGGTAGAAGGAACGCGCTGAGATGGCGAACTGGACCTCCCCGATGTAGTCATAGATGACCTCACTGCCCCACAATACGCGGGTATCGTTACCGAAGATGACATTGGTCCGCTGGGTGTTGATATTCTGGCAGATGCTGACCACTGCCGGAAGCTGTTCACGTATACTGCCAAGCCAAGCATCCAGATGCGGGATATCCCGGCCGTTCGTGACCAGCACCAGCATCATCTGGCCGGTGCGGAATGCCTTCTTCACCACAACATGGCGGAGCAGTCCGCGGCCTGTCTCTTCGTCATAGGCGGTGATGCCCAGCTCACGGCCGAGGCTTTTGACAGCAGCAACGACCTTGTCGTTGTCCTCATGCTGGATCAGACAGGTCTCCATGTCGATGATCCGGTGACTGCCCCGGGCATAGAAGCCGCCGACCAGACCGCCTTCGGTCACCCCGATAGGCACCTGGGCCTTGTTGCGGTAACGCCAGGGCTCGTCCATGCCGAGGGTGGGCAGCACGCGGATGCCTTCAACCCTGTAACTTGCATCGCCCGCACTCCCACCTTCAACCGCCGCACCTGCATTTTCACCATCCGTATCAGCGCTACCGCCCACTACACTTCTACTTGTACTTGGCGCACCAGCCACCTCTAGCTTCCCGATCCGCTGCAGGTTGTCCACCACCAGCTGCCGCTTCCACGCGAGCTGCGCCGTGTAGTCCATATGCTGCAGCTGACAGCCGCCGCATTGATCATAGATCGGGCAGGGCGGCGCGATACGGTCGCTGCTGGCCTGCACCAGCTCCAGCAGCTTGGCGTAGCCGTACTGCTTCTTGGTCTTCAGCACTCTGGCCCGGACTCGCTCACCGGGAAGAGCGCCCTGCACAAATAGGGTAAAGCCCTCTACGCGGCCTACCCCTTCACCTTCATGGGTCATGCCGATAATATCGAGCAGGACCTCATCATTCTTATTCACCGGCAGTCCGGCGACAGGGGCCGCCCCTTGTTCCCGGCGGCTTGCGCTGCGCCTGCTGCGTTGTTTATTCATGTGTATAGGTTCACTTCTTTCATGTTCTTCACGATTAGTTCTGCGCGAAAATCCGCAGATGCTGCGGCAGGATACTGAAATTGCCCGGCAGGGTGCCGCCCAGCTCGCCGTCCAGGTTCAGCTGGACGTAGCCGGGAGAGGTTACCTCCATGGCATCAGTACGGAAATGGATAACCTTCTTGTCACTCAGGTGCTCTCCGCGGATGGTCAGACGCACCAGCCGGATGAACTCCGCCAGGTTGCATTTCTTAACGGCAATCACATCGAGCAGGCCGTCATCGATACGCGCACCCGGAGCCAGCTTCTCAAAGCCGCCGACCGAATTCGTGTTGGCGATCAGGAAGAGCATGAACTCGTCATGGATCATCTCCTGGCCGTTCGCGCGGATATACAGCTCTTGCGGAGCAAGGCTGGCCATCTTCTCGATCCCCTTCAGGTAATAGGCAAGCTGACCCATCATGGTCTTCAGCTTGCTGGGGACCTCATAGGTCAGCTCTGTCAGCTGTCCGCCGCCTGCTATATTAATGAAGTAACGGTCATTGGCTTTACCGAGATCAATCAGGCGCGCTTCCTGACGCAGAATCAGGTCGCAGGCTTCCTCCCAATTCTTCGGAATGCCCATGGCCCGCGCGAAATCATTCGTCGTTCCCAGCGGCAATATGCCGAGCGGGGGAAGGTTCGGCTTCTCCGCCATCCCGTTAATCACTTCATTGAGCGTACCATCGCCTCCGGCAGCTATGATCAGATCATAAGTACCGCGTTCCACAGCCTGGGCTGCAGCCGCAGTAGCATCGCCCTCTCCCGTTGTTGCATGGCAGGTAGCTTCGATACCGCCCATATCCAGCCGGTCTAGAATATCGGCGAGTCGTCTTTTCATTTCTTCCCGACCAGAAGTGGGATTATAAATCAATCTCGCAGTTTTCATTACCGGAACGCCACCTGTTTATATAATGGATAACTTTACTGATTATACCCAATTCTGTACCCCACAAGCAATGTCAGGGGGACGGAGGAGGGATATATTTATACCCGCCGCCCGGGCTCCAAGCCTGGAAAAACAGCACAAAGTATAGATATAAGTATGCAGCAGCGGCAGCCATGGCTACATGGAACACTGGCGCATCCTATAATCAGCTACATTATCCGCTTACGAATTAACGTTGAACTTCAAGCCTCAAGGCGCTGGAGCGCTGCTTCCACCTGCCGCTGAATCCAGCGCGGCAGCAGCGGATGCGGCAGCAGTGTCTGGCCGGAATAGGCATACTCAAGCCCCTCGAGCCGCTGCGGAATAACAACCTTAGTGAAGTACCCCTCACTCAAAAAAAGCGGAGCTACCAGCACATCATAGCCCTGCTTCTGCCAGTGCTCCACCCGGCTTCTTACACTGTCCGGGTTCAGCAGCCCGTAATCAGCTGCAGCCAGCCCGCTAACCTCCCGTACCCGCGCGGCAAGTGAAGATATGCCCTGCTCCCAGCGCTGCCGGAAGCCGTCGTGCCTGCTGCCGTGTCCGACCAGCAGCACCATCTCCCGCCCGTTATGCTTCGACAGTTCCCGAATCTTATCCCACAGCATCTGCGCAATATCGGGATCATCATCGACAGGATAGCCATAGTGAACCTTCGCGGCAACCGTGAACGGCGCAAGGTCGGTCTCCCGCTCAGGAACCGGCTTAGCGCCCAGCGCATACTCTATCTCATCGACATGCGTACTGCCGGAAGAAACAAACAAGGGGATCACAATAATATCTGTGACCCCTGCATGTTCCAGCTTATCAATTCCATCCTGTATCAATCGTCCTTCTACCAGCTCAAGGAAAGCCACTGCCACCGGCAGCTCCTCCCGGAGCGTGAGATGGCTCACTGCTTCATCTACCATCGACACCCAGGCCTGATCCCGGGAGCCGTGACTGATTAACAATACACCCGGAACCATAGATTATCGGCCCAGACGTTCTAGAGTAAGCTTATAACCGTCATTGCCATAGTTCAGGCAGCGCTTCACGCGGGAGATTGTTGCCGTACTGGCCCCCGTCTCGGCTTCAATCTGATTATATGTAGACCCCTTGCCCAGCATCCGCGCAACCTCAAGGCGCTGTGAGAGCGATTGAATTTCGTTCACGGTGCACAAATCATCAAAGAATACATAACATTCTTCCATATTTTTTAATGTTAAAATAGCCTCAAATAATTGATCGATACTTTTATCGTTTAGCTTCTTTAGCTGCATCGCCCTATCATCCCCTAAGCATTAACTTAATGTGACTATCTTGCCTCTACTATATTGTACTGGAGCACATTTTTCAAGCATTAACGGTTTCACGCTGTAAAGAGTGAAATCGATGGACAAACGTCCACCCCTGGCGTACACCATCACTGGGGTTAATTCTAATCTATTTCCGGCTTCCAGGTTAGACCGCCTTACTCATAGTACTACAAAACCGTGCGAAATCAAGCATGGACACGGTTTCTTCACTTCCGTCTGCCGCTCCATAGGCATCCGCCCTTTTCCGCTGGTATCCCGGTTACCCGGGCATTCGTCTATACCGTCTGTTCGCCCATGACATACAGTATAGCAAACCACTAACGAAGGAATGTGATCCTATGCCTCAGCATTACTATAATCATTCCCGCCAGCAAGGCCGTTCCCTGGCTGAACCCTACAATCCGTCACCCTACCCGGGACTATCTGCTTATACACCTGCCCCGCTTCCCGGAGAACCTGAGCTGCTGCCTGCTTATGGCGCTGAAGTCACCGAGACGGCACTAGCGCTCCCTGCTGCAGAAGCTTCTACCGCGAAGGCCGGAGGCCTTCTGGGCGGACTCGGCAATCTTGGAAGTCTGGCGAATATGGAACAGCTCAAGGGAATCGTTGACCGGATGGGCGGTATTGACGGAATCGTCAACACCATGGGCAAGGTGCAGAAGGTCATGCAGGGCTTCTCACAGATGGCTCCGATGGTGAAGCTTGTGATGGGCGGCTTCGGCAAAGGCAAGGGAAGCGGAGCGGGAGAGCTCGCCGCCGAAGAGGATGCAGCCCTCTATAGCCCCAAACGGCGCAAAAAAAGACGCCCTGCCGCAAAGCGCCGCAATACCACCTCCAAGAAGCGTAAATCCGGCGGGCCTTCCTCCGTTAAGCGCCGCCGTTCCTAAGCGGCGGCGTTTAACGCAGCTTTATTTTACTTAAACCAGCCGCTCCGCCGGAACCAGCCGAACATCCCGATCCCCAGCACCAGCATAAGCAGCAGCACTGCGAAATAGCTGTATTTCCATTCCAGCTCCGGCATCACCCTGAAGTTCATTCCATAGATTCCGGCGATCAGCGTCAGCGGCATGAATACCGTGGTAATCACCGTGAGTGTCTTCATAATGGAGTTCATCCGGTTGGAGTTGAGCGAGATATAGCTGTCACGCAGGTCGGCGGTCATTTCCCGGTCAACTTCAATCATGTCGGTCAGCTTCAGCAGATGATCATAGATATCGCCGAAGTAGACCCGCTCCTCGCCGTTACTCTGCACATGCTGCGAATTGACAATCCGGTACATCAGATCACGCATCGGCACAATCGTCCGCCGCAGCTTCAGCAGCCTTCCGCGCACATTGAAGACCTGGCTCATCAGCTCTTCCACCGATTCATTGCCGCCCTGGCTCTCCAGATCCGCAAGTTCATCCTCCAGCGTATACAAGGACGGGAAATACCTGTCGACCAGCTTGTCCATCACGGTGTAAGCAGCGGCCATCGGCCCGCCCGACCAGCCCTTGCGGCTATGAATCTCAGCTTTGACCATCTGCCACGCTTCCTCCATCTCCGGCTTGTCCTGATGATGGTAGGAGACGAGGAATTTCGGGCTGAGGAACAAGTCGATCTCTTCGGCCTCCAGCGTCCGCTCATTCAGCGAATGCAGTACGAAGAATTGCACATCCTCGTAATAATCCAGCTTCGGCCGCTGCAAGACATGCATACAATCTTCAATCGCTAGCGGGTGAAAATGAAAATAGGTGTCCAGCCTCAAGGTTTCTTCCTCTGTCGGCATAGCGAAATCCGCCCAGATCCAGGCATAATCATCCAGAACGATATCCTGAAGCAGCAGATCGGTCAGTATCTCACCCGTATGTGTTACGGCAAGTGTTCGTATCATAATATAAGTCCTCCGCCCTATGTAGGCAATCCGCAGCAGAGCTGCTCTCTTCTAGTTGCTTTCTCCCATTGTACCGCATGTCCCCGCAAAAAAATAACCGCCAGCCCGCTGAACAGCGGCTCCGGAGGTTTCTTGGGTCTGTCTCTATAGTTAACGATGCTATTTGCGGCGAAAGACCGGACCCATGGTCCAGTATCCGGCTTAGCGGCCCAAGCCTTCCAGCACCTCCAGATGCAGCACCTGCAGGAATTTCTTAATATTCACCTTCACCTTGCCGCTATCCCGGCCCTGTTCGATCTCCTTCATCTTCAGGCGCACCTCTTCAAAGTCGAAATACAGCGGCGCATAATGCTCGAACTTCGGATTCCCGTAATCCGTCAGACCGATGGACGCGAGACTTGTCAGACCCGCCGCCAAGGCGCGGCGCAGACGCTGTTCGATAGCCTTGACCTCTTTGGCTGCCTCCGCAGGCACCGGTCTGTATTTGGCAGCAGTCAGCTCATACAGCTCCTTAAGGGATGGAAGACTTCCGCTCTTCCCTTCGGCTACCGCCAGCTCCATGATCGTGATAATATCACGGCTGCCATTCTCCGAGATCATGCCCATATTCATCAGAATCGGCTGGACAATCTCCTTGACGGTCCGTTTGCCCGGCGGCAGCTGCGGCAGACCGAACTGCAGGCCCTCCAGCTTGCCCAGCGTCAGCTTGATCTCATCCAGATAACGGCCCATGGCGTAACGCTCATTCACTTTATATAGAACAGATTCGACTTCAATCTTGTTGATCGGCTTGCGGATGAAGAATTCAATCCCGCTCCTGTAGGCGCGGCTGACCATATCCCCGTTCTCAATCTGCGAGATCATGACGAATTTGGAGCGGCAGCCCTGTGCCTGAAGAGAGAGGATGGTCTCAATCCCGTCCTGGTCCGGCATCAGCAGATCCATCAGCACAATGTCCGGGGTCTCGCTCAGGATGAGAGCGATCCCCTCCTGTCCGCTCGCTGCAGTACCCGTCACCTCACCAAGCCCGCTGTCCTCAATAATATGCTGCAGCATTCTTCTCGCCGACGCGTCGTCATCTACAATACAGAATGATAGCGGCATCCTCTATTCCTCCTTCCGCAGCTTCATACTCGGCACTGTAATCTGGAACATGGCCCCTCCGATATGCGATACCGGCTGAACTGCAATGCTTCCCTCGAACATATTCACTATATCCCGTACATGAGAGAGCCCAATCCCCGTGGCAGCGATGCCCTCTTCATCGAATTTCGTGGTGAAGCCCGGCTCGAATAGCAGGTCCAGATCACGCTTTCCGATGCCTGTCCCGCTATCAGTCACTGTCAGAATCGTCATACCGTCCTGCTCATAAGCGTTCAGATGGATGCTGCCTGTCCCTTGGATGACTTCCACCGCATTGGCGGTGAGATTGTTAAGCAGAGTCAATAGAGGAATGTAGCTGTCGGTTGTGTAATCGGAGGTGATGTGAATATGGAACTTAATCTCTTTGCCCAGCATTTCCGCATATTTGGCATTGCTCTTGACCGCGAACTGCAGAATGCCCGATAACGGCATGTCCCCGTTCACCTCACGCTCCACCAGCTTCACCAGCCCTGCCAGAATCCGCTGCGAATCCTTCTTAACCTCATGTAGCTGCTGGGTGATGTCGAGCACCTGCCGGCTGTAACGCCCCGTGCCTTCCCCGTCCTTCAGCTTGGTATACAGCTCGAAGCTGTTCAGCGTGACCTGCTCCAGGGTGCCTATGGACTTCTTCAGGTAGAACACTTCCCCGTACAAGCCGGAGCCGAATCCGAGCATCTGCTGGGTCCGTTCATGCTGCTCCCGCTCCCGGATACGCAGCTGGCTGACAGAGATACTGCTGTATACCCCTGTGGTGAAATACGTACGCAAGACCGCTATCGCCATCAGGTACGTCCACTCGTTCAACCGGAAGGTAGCCGAATCCAGCACAATCAGCCGGGTCAGCAGCTCCATCTCATTGGACAGAAGATCGATCAGCGCGGCAACGGCGCCCAGCACCAGCGGATGGAAGGTATCAATCCGGCTCTTGATGACACGCATCAGTGTGCCGAACACCATGTAATAGATCATTGCCGAGAAGTGGCTGCTAAGGCTCTGCTCTACCGTCAGTCCGCTTCCCTCCACCATATCCATGGCAGTCCGGAACAGCAGCACGACCACCCCGGTGGCACAGCCTGTGCGGATATAAGGCAGCTGCCTCATTAACAGCAAGAATAGGAGGAAGGCGCTGCTGCCCATGGCAATGCGGAAGACATCTCCGTCAAACGGATTGATCTTGAATTCTCCGGCTACCGCAGTAACGGCGGCCACCAGCAGAATTTGTACCGCCTTCATTCTCAGAATCGATTGTCCCATCGCCACTGCTCCTGCCTAGAGAGGTTGACAACTATAGTATCATAGCCGAACTGGATTGAATATGGCTTAATCCTCATTCGGCTAAGGTTATACCGCTCTGTGCTCAAGCCTTCTGGACAGCAGCGACAGCAGGTAATTAACGACAAAATAAATCAAGGCAACCAGCGCCAGCGTAGGGATGGCATAGCTGTAGCTATGGCCGATGACAATGTTCGCATTATGCATCAGCTCCGGCAGGGAAATCACAACAGCGAGTGAGGTATCCTTCAGCAGGGAGATGAACTGGCTGACAAGTGGAGGAACCATACGCCGCAGCCCCTGGGGAAGCACGATATGCCATAGGGTCTGTACACTGCTGAGACCGGAGGAACGCGCCGCCTCAATCTGCCCCTTGTCGATCGACATTAAGCCGCCGCGGACAATCTCGGCAATCATCGCCGCCTCGAAGATGGTTAATGCCGCAATGGCCGCAGTAATGAGTCCAAGCTTGATCCCGACCTCCGGCAAGGCGAAGCGGATGAAGAAGATGATCAGCAGCAGCGGCAGATTACGGATCAGCTCCACCAGGTAGAACATGACCGGTGACAGCACCGGCACCTCCGAGTAGCGGATGACGCCAATAATACAGCCGATGATAAAGCTCAGGAAGATCGATACAAAAGCAACGATCAGCGTCACATACAAGCCGTCCAGCAGAAACTTCAGATTATCGGCAGAGTATGCACCTGTGAAATCCATAATATCCCTCCTTTAGCTCAAGCGTTCTCTTAATATTTGCGCTGCAGCCGGCGCTCCCAGATCCGTACGCCGTAGCTGAGCGGAAGCGTAAGCACCAGATAGAATACCGCTACGAAAATGTAGGTGTCGAAGGTACGGTAAGTCTCTGTAGAGATCCCGTCGGCGAAGTACATCAGATCAAGACCGGCCACCAGAGTCAGTACCGAGGAGTTCTTAATCAGGTTAATGAACTGGTTGCCGAGCGGCGGAATGACCAGCTTGATCGCCTGCGGCAGAATGATATGCAGCATGGTCTGTATGTAGCTGAGGCCGGAGGAACGTGCCGCCTCCATCTGTCCCTTGGGCACGGCCATAATTCCGGCACGGATCGCTTCGGCGATGAAGGCCGAGGTATATACGGCGAGTCCGATGGTTCCTGCCTTGAAGCCGTCCAGCGTGAAGCCCAGAGCGGAAGGCCCGTAATAGAAAATATACACGACCAGCAGCAGCGGGATATTGCGGATAAATTCCACATACACCGCGCCGAACCAGCGCAGACCCTTCACTGAAGTCATGCGGAAGACGGCAACGACCGCGCCGATCAGAAAGCTGCCGGTCAGGGCCAGCACACTGGACAGCAGCGTACCGTAGAAGCCCTCCATATACAGTCCGAAGTAGTTCGTTAATATTGAGAAATCCATCAATGTTCACCTGCCTTTAGCTATCGATGAGTTCGTGCCTGCCCGGCATGGCAGCCGTTCCTACAAACAAGTAGAAACGGCGTTGCCGTCCTTAGAAAAGGCGGTACCGTTTCTACGAAAAAAACGTGTGCAATCTATATATTCCTTCTTCCCTTGGATGAAGATAGGCCTTGCTTGGAACAGACTTATTTAGCCGGAGCCTTACCAATCCACTTCGTATAGATGGCATCATACTCCCCATTCGCCTTCAGTTCAGCCAGTGTATCATTAATCGCCTTAACTACATCCGCGTTGCCTTTCTGGACCGCAATGCCGTATGGCTCATCGGTAAATGGCTTCCCTACCACCTCGAAGCCGGGGTCCTGTGAGGCCATTCCATACAGAATCGCATCATCCGTAGTGAGCGCGTCACCCTGGCCCGCCTTGAGCGCACTGAACGCATCCTGATAGTTATCGAATTCCAGCACCGTTACGCCCGGCACCTTCTCTTTGATATTCTTGATCGAGGTTGCCCCCTTGGAGCCGAGGATCTTCGTATCCTTCGTAATGCTCTCCAGGCCTGTTATCGGGCTGCCCTTCTTCACAAGCAGCGACTGACCGGCTTGGAAATAGACGTCGGAGAAGTCAACTTCCTTCTTGCGGTCCTCCGTAATGGTCATGGTAGCCACCACCATATCGATCTCGCCGTTATTCAGCATCGGAATACGGGTCTTGGAGGTGACCTCCTTCAGCTCGATGGCATTCTCGTCACCGAGAATTTTCTTGGCGATGGCCTTGGAGATGTCGATGTCGAAGCCTTCCACGTTGCCGGAGGCCGGGTCCTTCAGACCGAACAGGCGGGTATCGAACTTCACGCCGACGAGCAGCTTGCCGCGCTCCTTGATCTTGGCAATGGCCGCAGAGTCAGCAGCTGCCCCTCCGGCAGCATTGCCGCCTGCCGCAGGTTCGTTCTTGCCCTTGTTGTTGCCGCATCCGGCAATGACCAGCATGGCCGCAATCATCAGAACACTTAACACCTTGAAGCTCTTGGACATTTTCATTTCGTTTCCTCCCCGGATTCCTATATATTTAGTTTAATGGCTTAATACACGGCTGAGAAAAGTACGCGTCCGCTCTTCCTTCGGGCTGGCGAAGAAGGCTTCCGGCTCCGCCTCTTCCACGATCTGCCCCTGATCCATGAAGATGACCCGGTCAGCCACCTCGCGGGCGAAGCCCATCTCATGGGTCACAACGACCATCGTCATGCCCTCGCGGGCCAGGGCGCGCATGACATCGAGCACCTCCCCGACCATCTCCGGGTCCAGCGCCGAGGTCGGCTCGTCGAACAGCATAATCTTCGGCTTCATCGCCAGCCCCCGGGCAATCGCCACCCGCTGCTGCTGTCCGCCGGACAGCTGGGAAGGATAGGACTCTGCCTTGTCGGCGATGCCGACCTTCTCCAGATAATACATTGCGGTCTTCTCCGCTTCCGCTTTGCTTAAGCCCAGCACCTTCACCGGGGCCAGCGTGATGTTATCAATGACCTTTTTGTGCGGGTACAGGTTGAAGTGCTGGAAGACCATTCCGATCTCTTTGCGCAGGGTATTGATATCTGTCTTACGTTCGTTTACAGTTATACCGTCCACGGTTAATCCGCCGCTCGTGATCGTCTCCAGACGGTTAATGCAGCGCAGCATCGTGCTCTTGCCGGAGCCGGAAGGACCGACTACAACTACTACTTCCCCTTCCTGAACATGCAGGTCAATGCCCTTCAGTACATGGAATTGTCCGTAATGTTTGTCTACCTGATGAAAGTCGATCAATGGCTAGGCCTCCTTTGTCTATTCGCGTGCTTGTCAGCAATGGTAACACTTAAAACAAACCTTACTTCAGAGACTACCAAATCCTACATAATACTACGCGAAATTTATTTCTCATATGTTATTTTCTTTTAAATATGTGATGTATTTCATTTTCTTTTTATGCCTATCAACATTTTTTATCAGTTTGATGTAGCCTTTTGTGACATTCCTCTCTTGAAAAATCAAAATAACCTCCGCTTACGCCGAGGTTTACCGCTGAACGCAAAAAAAGATGTCCTAAAGCCATCCATGGCTTCTGCGACATCTTGTCCAGGCAATCTATTCTGTTCAGTCCTAGAAGAAGAGCTTGAAGATTACTCCCGACAGCAAGGCGCTGATCGGAATGGTAATGAACCAGGTAACCACGATCCGTCCGGCCACTCCCCATTTGACAGCGGAGAAGCGCTTGGCTGAACCTACACCCAGAATCGATGAGGTGATCGCGTGAGTTGTACTCACCGGCAGATGCAGCAGCGTAGCCGTGAAAATAACAGAGGCCGCCGAAATATCCGCCGCGAAGCCGTTGATCGGCTCGATTTTGAAAATCTTCGTGCCCATCGTCTTAATAATCTTCCAGCCGCCGATCGACGTTCCGAGTGCCATGGATGTAGCCGCTGCAATCTTAACCCAGAGCGGAACCTCCATCGTATCGAGCCGTCCCGAGGTGACGAGGGCAAAGGTAATGATTCCCATCGCCTTCTGCGCGTCATTCGTACCATGGGTGAAGGATTGCAGTGCGGCCGTCACGATCTGCATCGAACGAAAGCCCTTGTTGACCGTATGCGGACTGCGCTTCGCGAAGATCCACTTCAGAATCGTCATCACAATATACCCGATTACAAAAGCGATCAGCGGGGAGAAAATCAGCCCCTCTACGATCTCAATGAACCCGCTCCATTTGATATGCTCTGTGCCTGCCCCTACATACACCGCACCGGCTAACGCACCGATAAGCGCATGGGAGGACGATGAAGGAATACCCAGCCACCAGGTGACGAGATTCCAGATAATTGCCGCAATGAGCGTCGCTGTGACAATGTCTATCCCGTTGTCCAGCAGGGTCGGATCGGTAATGCTGCCCCCGATCTTTTTCGCCACTCCGGTGAACATCAATGCGCCGATAAAGTTCATCGAGGCGGCCAGCATGATGGCTGTACGCGGCTTCAGCGCACGGGTCGAGACAGAGGTAGCAATCGCATTGGCGGTATCATGGAAGCCGTTGATGAAGTCGAACGCCAGCGCAAGAAAGATAACAAAAGCTAGTACATATATAGATGTATCCATATTTGAGGCCCCTTATGAGTTACGCATGATGATCGATTCCAGCATGTTGGCTACGTCTTCACATTTATCCGTGGTGGTCTCGAGCCGCTCATACAATTCTTTGCGTTTAATCAGCTCAATCGGGTCCTTCACAGTCTCGAACAGGGCCTTGGTGCAGATACGCAGGACTTCATCGCCCTGGTTCTCCAGATCATTCAGACGGATGGTGTATTCGCGGATCGCCAGCAGCTTCTTCTGGGAGAGCAAATGAACTGCCTTCTGGATCTCGTATGCACTCTGGCGGAGAATCTCTGCAAACTGGACAATATACTCATCCGCATCCAGCAGGTTATACATATAGAAACGCGAGGCTGAGGCCTCCAGACCATCAATGACATCGTCCATGCTTGTGATCAGATCCATGATGTCGTCCCGCTCCAGCGGCGTAATGAACGTCTTGTTCAATTCTTTGATGACAGTATGTGTGTAAGTATCGCACTGGGATTCGTATTTCTTCATCTCCGCGGCGAAGTTCTCCACATTGCCCTGGAGAGTCGAGATATTCTGAGCGAAATAATCCGCAGCCTGAACAATGGTGTCAGCCATGTTTTCCAGCGTCTCAAAGAATATATCCTTTTTTCTGAGCTTCATTAGTCTAAGACCCCTTTACATAATATTGCCGTGAAAAAAATGAAGTCATTCCATGTAAACCGCATGAAAATGAATGACAACCCTTGTTATCTTATCATATCGACAGAAGGGATAGAAGACAAAAAACCGAACTTTTTTACACTATAATAACAATTCCCTGTATTCACGAAAATAATCATCCGAACATTCAATTCCCCAGCTGAACTTAGCGGGATGCTGGAGCCGGCGCATATTCGACATGACTGCTGAACGAGGGGCTGTTCGGGACAATCAGAATATGGGTGATTCCCGGGAACATCAGCCCCTCCTTGCCGTCCTTCTTCACGAACCGGATGACGTCTCCGGGGCTGCGCGACCATTTGCCCTTAATCGCTACGCCGCGCTGTAACAGCACTGCTTCTCCCCCCAGCTCCGTATCCACCTGCAGCCTGCCGACATCATCCAGCACCTTATGGTCCGAACCCATCACGATGATGTTCGCCGCTTCCACCGGACGGTTATTATTCAGATCCAGATGCGGCTTGCCGTTCACCAGACGGGCATACGTACGCTGCTCTGCATTATATTGGTACGAGACATTGTAGCTCTTCAGCAGGAAGTTCACACTCAATCCAAGCGCCGGGGTGCCCTCCACAGGAATGTAATCCGGATCATTGAAAAGAAAACCGGGGACCTTCACGTTCTCCGCATACCCCAGCTTCGCTGCCCCCTCTCTAAGCTTGGCGGCATTACTGTACAGGTTATGGGGAGCCTTGCGCTCCTTGTCCCGCCAGAAGTAGGCCCCTGCCCGGCCGATTTCGTCCATATCCGCCTTCTTCTGCCGTTGCAGAATGGCATAAGCATCCGGACTGCCCCCGGCATGTACCGTTATACCGCCGTAGCTCTCGCCGATATCCAGCAGATACGGGCGGATACTGCGGATCGGCCCGATCTTCACCACCCCGGCATGACTCTGAAAGATACCGATCAGCCGGGTAATACCGCCTTCGGCCAACACCTCGTACAGAATATCCGCCTCGCTGATCCCGGACTGGGGACGGGCCGCCGGGGCATTATTGATCATGACCGCGAGCGGCCGGGGCAGGCTCTCCTCCTCAACCGGCAGGCCTGTTAAGACGGAGACCGCTATTGCCGGGGCTGGCGTTGCTGTCGGCGACGGCTGCGGAACTTCGGTCGGCTGCGGCTGCGCCGTAGGCGCTACCACCCGCACGGGCACTGGCGTGGCCTGCTCTTCCCCGCAGGCAGAGAGCAGCACGGCGGCAAGGACCAGAGCATATACAGGACGGGATACATAACGGTTCATCGATCTAGACACGTTGTTCCTCCTAATCGTAAGTTACAGCTTGCTTCTCTCGATTCTCTTTCTGTGAAACTCGCTTCCTTCATTTAATCATAGCTGGCAGAGTTTGTCTTGAGTGCAGCAGAAATCTTCACAGAACACACTTCCTCACACATTTCCTGGTGGATACATCTACGCCTCATTGCGGCTGGATCAGACTGGATCAGATTGGACCATCAGTGCTGATCATACTCCCATCCGCTCTGAACCAGACATCTGCTCTGTAACAATCATCTGCTCTACGCAATAAATGGATAAACGTATCTTAATTTGGAGGATTCAGCGAATTCCGAGGAATTAATTGGATAAACGTCATTTAATTTCGAGAGTTCAGTCCAATTTGATTGGTTCGTCAATAATTAAGTGCTGATTTTCCAACTGCTGTTGGAGAGGTGATGTACCACTCCTGAACAAGTGGAGAAAATCCACCTGCTGTTCCCGGACGCAGTCGCAGCACCTTTCCGTCTTCCTGCCATTCCCCCGTAGCTACACCTTACCCACCAACTGGCGTGCCATCCTTAGTCGCAGTTCCCGCTTTCTTTTCCGCCGGTTCGGATATCCTCCCATTTTTGTAATATGTACTATCCCGCAACAAAAAAGGACACAGCCCGATTAGCGGCTGTATCCTGTATCCATTCATTCGTCATTCATATAGTAGTCAGTTCTCAGTCAAGCATCCAGCAGTTCAGGCTGAGCGTACCGTATTGGTAGGCCTGGATCATCAGCTGCGCCCGTCTGCCTTCATCGGCTGCACCCATTACGTAGAAGAGCGGGATAAAATGCTCCTTGCCGTAGGCAGGTACGGCCTCCCTCACATGCGGTGCCTGCTTCTCATACGCATACAGGGAGCGGAGATCCCAGGCCTTAAGCCGCTCTGCAATCCACCCGTCGAAGTCAATCGCCCATTGCTCCGGCTGATCCTTCTGCTTCAGCAGCCTCAGGTTATGAACCAGGCCGCCGCTGCCGATCAGGAGGACACCCTCCTCACGCAGCGGTGCAAGCATCCGTCCGATGTTGTACTGCTCCTCAGGCGAGCGGAGCGAATCCACAGATAAGGCCACGACCGGGATATCCGCCTGCGGGAACATGGTGCTCAGGAGGACCCAGGCGCCATGATCCAGACCCCTGCCCAGCACGGGCTGATGGGGCAGATTACTATTCTTGAACAGCTCCGAAATACGGCTGCTGAGTGCGGGATCACCTGGAGCAGGATAACTCAGCTGATACATTTCTTCCGGGAATCCGTAGAAGTCATGCTGCGTTTCATGCTGTGCGTCCACTGTGATCAGCTGATCGGGACTGTCCCAATGAGCTGAGAAGATCACAATGCCGCGGGGCTTCCCCAGATCCGAACCCAGCCGCTGCAGGAATCGCGTGTAGTCGTTATCCTCAAGTACCAGCAGCGGGGAGCCGTGCGCAATGAAAAAGGCCGGTAATTTCATAGGGTAAGAGCCTCCATTTCCGGTATGGTCTTCCCCTTTATTTTACAGCTAATTCCCAGCCATTGCGAGTGCAGTTACCGCTCCTATATCATCCAGTTCTGCCATTCCTCCTGAAGATGCTCCTGCTGGTTCATCCAGTCCCGGGTGCGCTTGAGCACCTGCTCCTGCGCCGGACCCGAAGAGAAGGTATGATCGCCCTGGAAAATAATCTCCTTGTCGCACCGTCCTTCCGGCCGGGTCCAGAACAGCTTCTGGTAGAGGAATGCATAATCCACAGGAATCACATCATCGGAAGTTCCGTGAATGACCAGCACATCACCGCTGAACTTTCCGGCCTCTTGGAACGGCTGGAAAGCGGCCAGGGAATTGAAGTATACCGGAGTGAACGAATAGCCGGCATAATCTGCGCAGCCGCTCTTCACCGACCGGTCGAACGTTTCCCTGCCGACAATCTTGACGATATCATTGAAGGGATAGCCGACAGCCGACCACAGTACAAGATTCTTCACCCGCCGGTCACGGACACCGGTCAGCAGCGCCACCGCACCGCCCAGACTATGCCCGATCAGCGTTACACGCTGCGGGTCCACATCGGCCGAGCCGATGCCGTAATCCAGCACTGCCCGGGTCTGCCCGATCATCGACTCCATATCCTCACTGCCGTAATCGCCGCTGCTCTCTCCGCAGCCTGCATAGTCGAAACGGATTACCATATAGCCATCCTGCGCCAGCTCCCGGGCTGCCTTGACGAAGATCCGGTCGACACCGATCCGGCTGCCCACGAAGCCGTGGCAGATCACTGCAAGCGGCACCCGGTTCTTGCACCGTCCTGTCCCTGCCCGGTCTGCGGCCGGATAATGTATGCTCGCTGTCAGTTCCTCTCCGTTATGCCGGATGATGATATTCCGTTCCATTGCGGCGTCCTCCCCTGAATGGCTGATTTATTTTAAATTATAATAATTCCGATTAACTTAGTATGATTAATGAGTCTATTATAATATCTGTGCTAATTTGTTGTCAATATGCATGAAGCCCGCAGCTTAAGACTGTTCTACCGGAGAAAAGGCCCCTTCCACTCCCTTAGGAGCAAAAGAGGCCTATCTCTGCTTAGGCATCACTCAGTCATAGCTGTCGTGAAACATGTCGTGTGTCTCCTGCCGGCCTTCCCAATCCCCGAGCCCGTTCTCCTGGCCCTGCCCCGCAGCATCCCATAGGCTGAAGCCGTCAGAATTGCCCCAGTCCCCCACATCATTAGTAGGTGCAGGCGCGGTGCCGCCGTTCACAGCCTTGCCCGGTTCCTGCTTGTTGTCCTGTTCCATAACGCTCCCTGCCTTCCCTCTAGCTATAGTTGGTGAAGCCACCACCTCTTCAGTGTTTACTCTTCCAAAAGGATTATTCAGACCTTCGTGAACGAACGTTGTCCTTGCACACGGCTGGTGCACAAACGTATACTCTAGGTTGAAGGTATCCTGATCACTCAATGCTGGAGGTATAGGTCCACACTATGAAAGTCAAAGCTATGATTAAGCAGAACAACCTGCTGCGGGAGCAGATGACGCCGTCTAACCGCTCTTATTTTGAAGATATGATTCTGGCGATGCGCGCCAGTTCAGTAGATGCTGTACGTGCAGAGGAGCTGCTGCTGGAGGCGGCCGGGCTGCTGCTGAAGGGACAAGCCAAGGGGAAGAACGCCAAGCAGGTTTTTGGCGAGAAGCCCGGTGATTATTTCAAGGACGTGATGGACAGCGCCCCGCCGCGCGCACCGCGCAGCCGGCTGAAGAACTCCCTGATGATCTCCTGGTCCGCTCTGACCCTGCTGTTCGGGACGATGGGCATTGCCGGTCTGATTACACAGTGGAGCGGCGGTCCGCACGAACTCTTCGGCCAACTCAGCCTGTTCACGCTGGTCGTTGTAGGCGCAGGCTCCATCCTGCTGGTTGAGCTTATTATGAAATGGATGGCCTCCCTCTCGGAGGACGACAGTCCGAAGCCCAAGACCTTCGACATTAAGGCACTGGGCATCTATATTGGAATTGCCGTGATTGCGGTATTCGCCGGCCTATTCCTCGATAATCTGTTCCCGGTGATTCCGGTCTCGCCCTGGGTCAGTCTGGCTCTGGCCGCTGCCGGAGGTCTAGGGCTGAAATTCATATTCTTCCCATCTTAGAGGCTGTATCCCACATCCATTCCACACAGGAGGAGACTCGAATGAAAAAGCATGCCGTTCTATCCGCCGCTATCGCCCTGCTCATGGGGCTTCAGGCAGGAGCAGCCGTCCCGGCCGGTGCCGAAGGCAGCGGAAGCAGCCAGACAGGCACTTCCGGTGCAGCTGCAAGCGCTAAGACTGCCAGCCATGCAGAAGCGGTCTATAAGGCCGCGCTGCCGCTGCTGTCCAGCGGCAACCTGCCGGGCTCCATTTCCTATATGAAGACGAAGCTGTATGCAGTCACGCCGTATCAGGCGACTGTACTGACGCTGAAGCTGGAGAACCTGCATAAGGCGCTGCTCCCCTCCTGGGAGAAGAAATTCAGCAGCAGCGAGGTCCAGCGGAAGCTCCTCACCGTCTACAGAGGGGGAGTCAGCATGGAGAAGCTGGCTGAGAGTACGGATAACGCCGCCTTGCGCGCCCTGCTGCAAGGCGCGGGCGAGAGCGGGTACAAGCTGGATACCGCCGAGGGCAGCTTTTACCCGGTGATTGATTATGCGGCTTACCGCAAATATAAGCCTTATGTAACGGAGGATATCAGCAGCTATATTTCCATTATGGCGGCTGAGTCAGATCTGCCTCCTTCCAAGGATAACGGGCTGATCATTGCCTGGGGCGAGGTGGCCGACCGTGCGTTGACCCAGGAGCAATTCATCCAGACCTATCCCAAATCCAACCGGGTACAGGCCGTCAAGACGCTGTATAACCAATATGCTGTGAACACCTTCTACGGCCAGAACAACACTCCGCTCTTCCATTACGATAATCTGGAGATGGATCTGGAGGCGCAGAAGGCCTACACCAGCATCCTGGCCAAGAACAGCAGCACAAGCGCCTTCCTGCAGAAGCTTGAGGGCTTCATGAAGCTGATGAAGAGTAACGGCTACCTGCTGGACGACGCGGCGGAGCGGTATCTGAAGACTGAGGTGCCTCAGCCCTGATACAAATAGTGCAATCAACTTCATTAAGTGATTTTCATCCAAAACAAAGACATCCACACCAAATCCGGTAGTGGATGTCTTCGTTTTCAACTAAATTTTTAATTAGAGTTAAAAACAGTAGTCCTTCAGTAGCCTCGCCCTGACGAGATTCTCTATAAATAGTTTAATTACCAAATGTAATGTTATATGCTGCATTTCTTATTGCATATCTACTCCACCCGTCTGATCCTGAAGTGTAGGAGAAGGAACCAATTGAAGTCCCAAAAGCTTTAGTTTCTTTTGTTGAGAGTACTACTGTACCGGTTGTTGTAAGTTGATTAGTAGGAAAGCTACCCGTGTTACCCGTAGGTACCGTCTGAGCATTTGGAGATTCTAATATGAAATTTCCACTACCAGGCATTGGAGACCAGTAAGTACTACTAACAGAATTGATTTGTCCAAAAGAACCTGATTGGTAACAGTTGTATACAGTGTATAAATCTCCTCCTGCAAAGTGCTGACCATTAACTCCAGGATCAGTGAATGTCCTATATGTAGTTCTAGTACTATAAGTTCCAGTTGCCATAATGGATATTCCAGCTGGCTTATTTTTCACCTCAATTTTCTCACCATAAGTTGACACAATTTGACCTGAGTTCTTGTCCACTACTTTAACAACTACTTCGTTAAATAAATCTGATCTTTGAAAATCATAGAGCGCAGGATCATAAGGTGTAGAAATTGTGGTCATGTCATCAAGTTGTAAGGAGAATTCCTGTTGAACTGATTGAACAGCCTCGGTAGGCGATACCGTTTGAGCTGAAGCAATTGCCGAAGAGGTAAGAAGTAAGGCAGTAGTTAAAGAAGCGGATAGAATTTTTTTAACCTTAATCATTTTTTGAATTCACTTCATTAAATGTATTTTTATTACAATGTAAATATTACCATATTCAAGAAGGGTTGTTCGTGAGAAAAGTAGTGGGAAAAAAAAGAATTAAAGCATATAATTAGATATTAAACTTTGAATGGAGGAATAAAATGAATTCAGACAATTTAGTTCAACCCATAAATAATGTGGGGAGTCAAGTAAGTAATCTTAATTCGACAATAGTTCATACCAACAACGAGACTACTAGCGGTTTAAATAATTTGAATTCAACATTAGTTATTACCAATGTACTCTTATCAGCGCTCGTTCTTTTTGTAATAATTCATACTATTGTATACTTTAGAAGAAAACCTAAAAAATAATAATCTTAGTTGCAATGACACACATAAAATAACTCACGGTGCGTTTCCAAAGGCATAGAAAAGTCAGTCTCACGAAATATGGTACAATCTCTTCAACATTTAGAGGAGGTTGTACCTTTTTTTACAAATAAGAAAGAATCTCGAAAGCCGATGAGAGCGGTTGATTTTGCAACAAACGTTGGTTTTGAGGTCTTACTGCTTACACGGCGCTGAATGACATTGTTGTGCCGCAGGAGAATTTACTTTGTCATATTAAAGAAATGGTGAATTTTTATTTCATATTTTGGGGACCTTCAAGATAATTACTATTTGGATAACGACAATGCGATCGACCCCCAATCCTCTCAAAGCCATCTTTAAGTTGTCTAAAATGGATATTGTTGAGCGTTCCCGATACGACCTGTCTTTCAAGTTCTCTCTAGAGGTGGCGCCAGGAGACCTACACACTGAACCGCGTTCCCTAAATAATTTTGATAACTATCCCAAAAAGATTTGAGTCTGCTGGATCTGCTCATCAGCAAGACGGTGGCATTTGGCCATTATTTTTTTTTTGCAAAACACTTCCATCATCGTGGACGCCACCCATACGATTGCACGCCATAACCAAAAATTAACTTGGTAAATTATGTATGATAGTTCGTTCGTAAGCTTTGAAAAGCCGTCTATGTAAAGGATGAATCACTAAAAACTCGTATGCTGGCCAAGAACGATGTACTGGATGTAACAAGCTGCAATGGCTATTTTGGCTGTGAACTAAAACGTTTATTGACATTGTAGATTAGAAAACTCAGAGCAATAGAATTATATAGATGTAAAAATGAATACAACCACTCCAATATCCGGTAGTGGTTGTATCTTATTTTCAACTAAATTTGTAAGTAGAGTTAAAAAGAAGTGATTCTTCAGTGGGCCAACGTGAGTAGGGACGTGTCCTCTTGCTGCTGGATCAAATCAGCATACTGAACAGATTAACATCCTTGTTGATCTCCACGTAGTCGACGCCCTTCTGCTTCATCCGCTCAATCAGCGGAGCGTAGGCATCGGTGGACATCAGCTCAATGCCGACCAGGGCCGGGCCGTTCTCCTTCTCATTCTTCTTCGTGTACTCGAACCGGGTGATATCATCGTCCGGTCCGACCACCTCGGTCAGGAACTCGCGCAGGGCACCCGCGCGCTGCGGGAAGTTGACCATGAAGTAATGCTTAAGGCCTTCATAGATCAGGGAACGCTCCTTGATCTCCTGCATCCGGTCGATATCGTTGTTGCCGCCGCTGACGATGCAGACCACGCTTTTGCCGCGGATCTGATCACGGTACATGTCCAGTGCAGCAATCGGGAGGGAACCGGCAGGCTCCACCACAATGGCGTTCTCGTTATACAGCTCCAGAATAGTGGTACATGCCTTGCCCTCCGGCACCTTCACCACATCATCCAGCAGCTTCGAGCAGATATCGAAGGTCAGGCCGCCCACACGCTTCACCGCCGCGCCGTCTACGAACTTGTTAATCTCCTTCAGGGTGACCACCTCGCCGCTCTCCATAGCCTCAATCATCGAGGCTGCGCCGCTAGGCTCCACACCAATAACCTTAGTTGCCGGGCTCACCGTCTTGATATAGGTGGCTACACCGGCTGCCAGTCCGCCGCCGCCGATGGTGACGAACACGAAGTCTGCAGGCTTGTCCAGATTCTCCATCACCTCCATGGCGATGGTGCCGTTGCCGGCAATAATACGCGGCTCATCGAACGGATGAATCAGGGTCATGCTATGGTCAATGCAAGCCTGCAGCGCTTCATCATAGGCATCATCGAAGGTATCCCCCTTCAGAATTACCTCGACGAATTCGCCGCCGAAGCGCCGGACCTGCTTAATCTTCTGATTAGGAGTAGTGCTCGGCATGAATATCTTGCCTTTGATGCCTAGTGCCTTGCAGGAATACGCCACACCCTGAGCATGATTGCCCGCGCTGGCGCAGACGATGCCCTTGGCTCTGTCTTCGTCAGACAGACTGCGGATCATATTATAGGCTCCCCGGATTTTGAAGGAGCGCACAATCTGCAGATCCTCACGTTTCAAATACACATTACAGCCGTATTTGGCCGACAATACCGCATCCAGCTGGAGCGGCGTACGGACGATAACCTCCCGCAGCACATGGTGTGCGCGTACAATATCTTCCATTCCTACGATCCGGTTTTCGCCTTCTCTCATGTTTTTCCCGCCTCACTGTCTCTTTCTTATCGTTTCGCTTCTTGTAACATACTCTTCCGAGGACTTTTTTTCAACCCTTGTCCTCTCCACACACCATAACATCCACTGAGAGCGGAATTGAGCGCAGCAGCTCCCTGCCGGTAAGCAAGCGGGCGGCCCGGCATCTACCAGCCGGACCGCCCGCTCAACGCAGCCCTCTATACCTTAAACCTCGACACCGCACTCAGCAGCTGCGCCGAGCTGTGCTTAATCTCCTCCATCTCGGCCACGATGCTGCCGGACCGCCCGATGATCTGCTCCGCTCCGGCAGCAATGGCTCCCGCTCCTTCCGCCCCCTCATTCGTCGCGCTCCCCGTCTCGCTGATCGCAGTAAGCATGCTCTGGATGGAAGCCAGCAGCTCTTCCGAGGTGGCGCTGAAGTCCGTCACCAGCTCCTCGATGTACCGGGCATCCTCACTGTACCGCTCTCCGGTCTCCTGCATGGCATCGTAGTCCTCCTTCACCTGGCTGTCCATGAAGCCAAGCATACTCTCCGCAGCCTCCACCAGATTGGACACCGCCTCAATTACCGCCCCAGTCACTCCCTGGATCTCAGTCACCGTCTCACGCGAGTTATCGGCTAGCTTACGGATCTCCTCTGCTACTACAGCGAACCCCCGGCCCGCTTCCCCGGCCCGTGCCGCCTCAATTGAAGCATTCAGCGATAACAGGTTGGTCTGGGCGGCGATTTCAAGAATGGCGCCCGTAAGCGCGCTGATCTGCGAGATCGATCCCGACTGTTCAATAGCCGTGCGCAGCTTCTCTTCACTAAGCCCATACACGGTATCCGCCTGTGTGCGGGATTCCCTTGCCATCTCCTTCAGCCGCTCCGCCCGTATGTTAATTTCTCCGGCGGCTTCCGCCCCCTCCTGGGCTTTGCGGGCAATCCCGTTGACCGCAGCCTCGATCTGGGTTGTGCTGGCATTCATCTCCTCCATCGAGGCGGCGGTCTGCTGCAGGCCTGCCGACAGCTCCTCCGTAACCCCAGAGATTTCGGTGATGCTGCCGTCCAGCACGAATACGTTCTGCTCTGTATTCCCCACCGCGCCCGAGATACTCTGCGAGCTGTGCATGATCTCCTGAATCAGCGACTGCTGCGAGGCAATCATATCGTTGAAGCCCTCGGCCAGCACCCCGATCTCGCCTCCCGCGGTCACTCTTGCCCTCACCGACAGGTCTCCTTCCTTCGCCTGTCCGAACGCAGCTGTGAGCAGCGGAATCTGCTTCAGAATACTGCCGGAGACCAGATACAACAGAACAGACAGCACCGCGATTGAAGCCATAATCGAGAGGAAGAAAATCAGCTCGAAGCGCTTCAGCTCCAGCTCCGCATGCTTCTGCGGTACGATCAGCGCGACTGACCACTGGTTAGCCACAGCCGGTGAATAGGATACATAGCTGGGCTCGCCGTCCATGTCCGTCCGGATGACATTAGAGCCCCACTGCAGCATTTTATCGCCAACAGTCTTCCACGATCCGCCCAGGTCAGCCATCTTCTTCAGCAGGATATTATCGGGATTGGGATGGTAGATGAAGGTCCCTGTCTCATCAATCAGCACGGCATAGCCGCTGCCCTTATAATTAAAAGCGCCCAGCGCCGCTGTAATCTGCTCAATCGAAATATCTGCACTCGCCACACCGATCAGCTTGCCCGAATCATCAAGCAGCGGTGTGCTGACACTGACGACCATTTTGCCCGACCCGGCATCAATATAAGGATTGGTAATCGTAACACGCTTGTTCGCAGCCGTAGCGGAATACCAGCTTCGCTCCTTCAGCACGTAGTCTGCCGGAGGCTCGAATTCATCCTGGGTTATCACCTTGTTCACCGCATCCAGACCTATGTATACATTAAGCAGATTCTTATTGTTGTTCTTGATCAGGTTCAGCGTCTGGATCAGCTCCGTGTACCCGTCCGTAGTCTTCAGCGTCTGCGCATCGTTCACCCTTAGAATGAAGTCGCGGATATAGGCGTTGGCATTAAGCAGCGCCACACTGTCCACAGCAGGCTGCAGCAGGTCATTGACCTGTACCCCGATCTCCCCTTTCTCATATGTCAACGAGCTCTTCAGTCCGTCCACGATTAGCTGCTTGGCATTGCTGTAGATCACTACAGACACGGCCATGAAAATAACCACCACAGACAAAATCACTGATAAAAACAGCTTGCCGCGAATCCCCATATTCCTTAATGCCTTCATAGAACTCCCCCATCCCCATGTCAATAGACTCAGGCCTTAAGCTCTACCTGCGGCTATTCTCTGTCTTTTCGACTTATTTCTGCAAAAAATCCCTTTATCCCTGTACCGTTTCTCCGTAAGCTGTGAAAAAACTGTGACCATGTCAGGTATTTTATCACGATTATCCTGTCACACCCCTGTTTTCCCCTCATTCCGGCTTTTTCATGTCAGGTTTTTTACATAAAAAAAATACCCCCTCGTCTCTGCTGTATTCAGCAAATAAAAGGGAGTATGAGGAGTACACCGTCCTACTGTTCCAGCAGTTCTTGAAACCACTTCAGGTTCAATTCATGGTGTGCTCTGACATTATTCATCATCGATTTGGCCGTATCATAGATCTTATCTTGCTTGGCATCCAGCGCATGGTCAATCTCAGCAATCTTACGCCGTGTCTGCTCCATCTGCACCGCTACAGCCGCCTTGAATTGCTCAGAATCATATTGGTGGGCGAACAGCGTCGTCATATAAAAGGCTAACGTAATATCGTCTGTCTGCAGCGAGTATTTGGCCATCAGCCCTTTGAAATGCTCATCACCCTGCGGTGTAATCTCGTAGATATATTGCTCGGGATAGTTGTTGACGCTCACGACCTCCACCAGCCGGACCAAGCCTTCACCCGCTAACTTCTGGAGGTTGTAATACAGCGATCCCTTCGTCATATGAACAAGATACCTGTAATCCCGCTCCTTGAAGACACTGAGCAATTCATAAGCGCTGGATTGTCCGCAATCCTTCAGCAGACCCAGTATAAGTAAGGGTATAATAGCGAATTCCTCTTTCTGTATTTATTGAGAATCACCGAATTTATTGAAAATCACCGAGATGCTCCGCGATCCATTCTCTGAACGTATAAGGCTCCCGGCCAAGAATCGTCAGCACCGTGTCCGTCACGTCGAGCTTATGCTTCAGGCTATACTCCCAATCCTGAACTCTAAGGGTAATGTACTCTTCAGCGATGTACTTGCTCATATAAGAACGGAAGTCCCTGATCGTCTGCTCTTCCAGTTGAATGGATTGCCCCAGCTGCTTGGAGATTTGTGTTAATATGTTCCGCTGGCTAAGAATATTTGCTCCTGTGAGCGTCAAGACCTGCCCGGAGAATCTGTCAAAATCCGCTACAACCTCACTGATCACTTCGGCAATATCTGCTTCATGCACACTGGCCAGCTTTGCCTCCAGAGCCGGTAGCCGGATCGTCCCCTTATTGTATCTAAAAAGGTCCCTCCAGTAAACGGTATTATGCATGAAGGCCTCCGCCCGGATATACACATACCGAAAGCCATACGCCTGAATCTGCTCCTCGACCTTCTTATGTTTCATAGCGTTCTCATTGTAACCGGCATCCGAGCGGTTGATGGAAGCTGAGGATAAGAACACGATGTTCCGCACCCCCTTGTCCCGGGCCGCCTGCAGAATCTCTTCGGCATCATCCAGCAGGATCAGGAATAAGGTCTCCACACCGCTCAGGCTGTCTGACCAGGTGCTGCAATCCTTAATATCGCCAGTGACGATAGTCATGTGATCGCTCTGATCACTTATCAGCTTCTCCGGTGTCCGGGTGAGGGCTTTGAAATGGACAGCCTTAGACTTGAGGTGATGTACAACACGGCTTCCAACGGTTCCAGTTGCTCCAGTAATAAATAACATTAGGAGGACCTCTTTTCAGATAATTTAGTCTAATTAGACTACAATTCATAATATAGTCTAATTAGACCATATTGGCAAGGGTATTATCAAAAAAACACAGCCCCGAAGGACTGTGTCTGGTATTCATCTATAGCGTCTATTGCTTCAGCATCCACTTAAGCAGGTCCGGCAGGCTCGCCCACAAGCGCGAGTGCATAATTACATATTCAATCGCTTCATTGGGATCACCCATCCCGACAAAATCCGGAAGATTATTCGGCAGCCGCTTCAAGCCCAGCAGGTAATCCGGCACATGCTTGTTCACTCCGCGGGCTATGCGGTAGAGCATTTTGAGCTGCGAGGTAATCCCGTTCTTCTTGAACTCCAGCACAATCCGGTCATAGGCAAAAGCCGCCGCCGCATCCTCTTCACCGTAGTTCTTAATAATCCGCTCTGCTTCTTCAAGCTGGTTGCTATACAGGTATACAGCAGTCAGCAGATAGCGGGCACCGGTATTATCATCCTGATTAAGCTCCAGAATATGCTCCAGCATCTCTGTTGCTTCCTCCGCCTTACCGCCGAACCAGCAGGATTCCGCGTAGCTCTGGCAGATCCGGATATAAGGACGGGTCTCATAGAGCCCCCAGAAGAACCCTTTATGCTTCGTGAAATAAGACTCGCCCAGCTCCCGTCTGCCTGCGGCGATTCCCGCCTTCAGCAGCTCGCGGGCGTCCTCCTCATTCTCCGTCTCCTCGGCCAGAATAAGGTAGGCTTCCGGGCTGTCCGGATAGAGCTCCAGCGCCTTCTCCGCCAATTGGACCCGGCGCTTCGCAGAGGTTGCCTCCATAGCTTGGGCCAGAAGGGTCTGTGCCTTCTCCTGCGGAGTTTCCGCTCCGTTCAGCGCCATCAAATCGTCCGCTTCCCCGGTCATGCCGTATTCCTCGACATAGTTATAGATCTCTTTAACCTTGCGGGAGATCGTGGCCGTGGTAATCGCGTATTTATCCGCCAGCTCCGCCTGCGACAGCATGAAGCCGTATTCCTCGGACAGCAGGTATTCGATTGCCGCACAGAAGGAGCCTGTCTTCTTCACGGCCGGCTTGGTCTGGCGGGAGAAACCGTTCCACAGCAGCAGTGCTTCCAGAATCAGCTCCCGGTCATACTGGCCTCTCATGTGCTCGATCAGCTCCAGCGCCAGCTGTTCATGGGCCGGATGCTCCCAGTTCAGCTCCTTCGCCACCATCTTCTTCAGCTTAGGCAGCGTTAGCTTGCCCGCAGCAGGGGCAGCACTTACCGTAGCCGGTTGTTCCTCGTGCACAATTACGCCGGGGATGGTCACAGGCGCTTGCGCAGCTGCATCTCCTGCGTTAACCAGCCGCAGCATCGACTGGGCCGCCGCTCTGTCTTTCTCCATGCAGCATTTCTTATATTTGTTCCCGCTTCCACACGGGCATAAGTCGTTTCTTCCTACCTTACTCAAAACTAATTCCCCCTTAAATCAGTAACTGTACATCCGCATAAGCATCGCTGTTATTGTACTATTATAGCATTCGTTATGGAATTGTTAAAAAAGGCCTTTCCTTAGAAAGGAAAGACCCTTTATCTGTATATATCCGCACATTTTCCCCCGTACGAGTTGTATTATAGCACTTCTTCTACAACTTGTCAGTCCTTTTTTTGGGACTTTCTCCTCAGACCAGTGCCTTCATTGCGATATCACTGCGGTTTTGTTTACCTGCAAACGTAATACTCTCCGCACTGGCATAGGCCGATGTACGCGCTTCGGCAATGGTGGCCCCCAGGCCTACCACTCCAAGCACGCGGCCGCCGGTGGTCACCCATCCGCCGTCTTCGCTGCGTGCGGTTCCGGCATGGAAGACCAGCGCAGAGCCGCTGTCTTCCAGCCCGCTGATCGGCACACCTTTCGGGTAAGGCCCGGGATACCCCTCCGAGGCAAGCACCACGCAGACTGCCGCTTCGTCACTCCACTCGATCGGAATATCGGCGAGTCTGCCTTCGGTCACCGCCAGGAAGATCTCCAGCAGATCGCTTCGCAGCCGGGGAAGAACTACCTGGGTCTCCGGGTCGCCGAAGCGGGCGTTGAATTCAATCGTCTTTGGTCTGCCGTCCGGCGAGATCATCAGCCCGGCGAACAGCACGCCGCTGAAGGGCCGTCCCTCAGCTACCATAGCCTTGGCTGTCGGTTCAATAATCGTCTCCACCGCTTTACGGATGATCGCTTCATCGATATGCGGCAGCGGGGAATAGGTCCCCATGCCTCCCGTATTAGGTCCTTTATCGCCGTCGAATACAGGCTTATGGTCCTGAGCCGCAGCCATCGGCCGCACCGTTTCACCATCCACGAACGCCAGAATCGACATTTCCTGCCCGGCAAGGAACTCCTCAATGACTACCTGCGCCCCTGCTTCCCCAAAAACCTTGTCGACCATAATCTCCTGAAGGGCCTGCTCCGCTTCCTCCCGGGAATACGCTACGGTTACCCCTTTGCCTGCGGCCAGGCCGTCCGCCTTGATGACAATCGGCAGCTCTTGGCTCCGCAGATAAGACAGGGCTGTCTCATAATCGCTGAATTTCTCATAAGCGGCTGTCGGAATGCTGTATTTATGCAGCAGATCTTTCATGAAGGTCTTGCTGCCCTCAATCTCTGCGGCATTCTTACGCGGGCCGAATACAGGGATATCCTGGGCTTCGAAGACATCCACAATGCCTGCAGCGAGCGGATCATCCGGTCCAATGACTACCAGACCTACCTTCTTCTCCTTGGCAAAAGCGGTCAGCTTATCGAACTCGAAGACGCCGATCGGCACACATTCCGCAAGCTGCGCAATCCCGGCATTGCCGGGAGCGCAGTAGATTTTACCGGCACGGGGACTGCGGGACAAGCTCCAGATGATCGCATGCTCGCGTCCGCCGCCGCCGACTACTAAAATATCCATAAGGCTCTGATCCTCCCAGCGTGCTAGTGTTTGAAGTGGCGTACGCCGGTGAAGACCATGGCAATGCCGTATTCATTGGCAACCTTAACCGATTCCTCGTCCTTGATCGAGCCTCCCGGCTGAATAACTGCCGTAATGCCCGCCTTCGCAGCCATTTCCAGGGTATCGCCCATCGGGAAGAAGGCATCTGATGCCAGAACAGCACCCTTCGCTTTCTCGCCTGCTTGCTCAATGGCAATCTTGGCCGCACCGACACGGTTCATCTGTCCTGCACCTACACCGACCGTCATATCGTCAGCCGCCAGCACGATGGCGTTGGACTTCACATGCTTCACGACCTTCCAGCCGAACAACAGCTGCTTCAGCTCTTCTTCGGTAGGCTTACGGTCGGTTACCACTTGCAATTCCTCAGGATTCACAGAGTGTACATCGCTCTCCTGCACCACCATTCCTCCTTCAATGGAGGTGACCACAAAGCTGCTCTTGCGGGATGCGGCAGTGCTGAGGTTGCCCAGCTTAAGCAGGCGGATATTCTTTTTCTTCGTGAGGATCTCCAGCGCCTCGTCCGTGAAGCCTGGGGCCAAGACGATTTCGAGGAAAATATCCTTCAGCAGATTAGCCGTGTCCGCATCAATAATCCGGTTGGCTGCCACAATTCCGCCGAAGATGGAGGTAGGGTCCGCATTGTATGCTTTTTGATAAGCTTCATAGACACTTGTGCCCACACCGACTCCGCAAGGATTCATATGCTTCACGGCTACAACGGCAGGCTCTTCGAACTCTTTGACAATCTGGAGCGCCGCGTTCGCGTCATTGATATTGTTGTAGGACAGCTCTTTGCCGTGCAGCTGCTCGGCAGCCGTAAGGGTATCCTGCGCCGCCAGCGGCTTGCGGTAGAACGCAGCCTTCTGATGCGGGTTCTCCCCGTAACGCAGATCCTGGATTTTCTCATAAGTGACCGTATAGCGCTCCGGCAGCGGTTCACCGGTGACATTCGCCAGATAATCGGCAATCAGGGCGTCGTAAGCCGCCGTATGGCGGAAGACTTTGGCCGCAAGACGTTTGCGGGTTGCAAGGGTTGTATCTCCACCGGCGCGTACTTCTTCAAGCACATTCGCATAGTCGGCCGCATCGACCACCACACTGACAAACGCATGGTTCTTCGCCGCAGAACGCAGCATCGTCGGTCCGCCGATATCAATGTTCTCGATCGCCTCTTCATAAGACACATCCGGCTTGGCAATCGTCTCCGCGAACGGATACAGATTCACCACGACAAGGTCGATGTAATCAAGGCCAAGCTCATTCATCTGACGGGTATGCTCTTCGTTGTCACGAACGGCCAGGAGGCCGCTGTGTACGGCTGGATGTAAGGTTTTGACGCGTCCATCCATGATCTCAGGGAAGCCGGTAACGTCAGAGATGCCAATGACCGGAACGCCTTCCTTCGCGAGAAGTGTGCTGGTGCCGCCTGTGGAGATAATTTCTACGCCTAATGCAGACAACTCGCGGCAAAAATCCACGATGCCCTGTTTGTCCGATACGCTGACCAGCGCTCTCTTGATACTCACTTTGAATAGTCCTCCTCTGGATTCACGCTAGATTATTGGGGTATTGTAAGAGTTACTTGATGAATCGGCTGCTCTTGAAGACGGCTTGCACCCACTCATTGGCGCTGATTTAGTTGGATTTTTGTTATCTAATTCCGGCGGGGAAGCACGTAGCGGGGCAGTAGTTGGAAAATGTACACTTAAATGACGCCAGATATGGTCAATCATTCGATTGGGGCCGGATTAGCTGTACTTTTTCCACTTACGCTCCGTTCACCGCATAGATCAGCCAGATTAGATGGAGAAAATCCACCTGTTCCAGCAGCTTAGCTTATTGAGTTGGGAATACTGAACCTTTAAATCAAATGATCCCCGTGCCTATGAATGTTTGCCGGATGAACTCCGGATGATTACAGCAACGAATCCTGTAGAACAAACTATTAATTTAGAATTTCCTGGAGTTTCTGTCCTGCTATTTGTGCTTCTGTCCTTATGCCAGCAAACCTGTATTTTCGCAATTTCCGGCCATGCCGCCAGAGCTTCCGTCAATTTCTGACGCCTCAGCAGTATTTCCCGAGAAATATACAGCTACTTCTATTTATCGCCAATGGTCGCCATTCTTCCGTTCAATTCTACTTTTCCGGCGGCAAAAGCACTTACCACCTCAGGATATAGCGCGTATTCCACCTGATGGATGCGTGCAGCCAGCGATTCGGCGGTATCTCCAGACTGGACCTCCACGCTGCGCTGGGCAATCACCGGTCCCGTATCCATGCCTCCATCTACAAAATGCACGGTCACGCCCGTCAGCTTCACGCCATACTCCAGCGCCTGCCCGATGGCGTCCTTCCCGGCAAACGCCGGCAGCAGCGAAGGATGAATGTTGATGATCCGTCCGGCATACGGTGCGAGCAGAACGGGGGAGATCAGCCGCATATAGCCGGCCAGCACCACCAGTCCGATGTTCCGGCGCTGCAATTCAGCCACAATCGCGGCCTCGTACTGCTCCCGGCCCGCGAAGTCCTTCGGCCGCAGCAGCAGAGCAGGAATTCCTGCCTCCTCTGCCCGCTGTGCTACAGGCGCTTCCGGTTTATCCGAGACCAGCAGCTCTATGCTGCCTCCGCCCAGCCTGCCCTCCCGCTGTGCCTGGACCAGTGCAGCGAAATTGCTGCCCGTTCCAGAGGCAAAGACAGCGATTCGGCTCCACTCCATCAGACTTCAACTCCCGTGAAGGTAACGATGCGCTCTCCTTTAGTAACCGTGCCGATCCGGTAAGCCTCTTCCCCGCTGGCCTTAAGCAGCTCCAGCGCACGCTCTCCGTCCGCTTCCGCCACTACCAGCACCAGCCCCACGCCCATATTGAACGTGGTGAACATGTCGCGGTTGCTTACCTGCCCCTTGCTCTGCATCAGGCTGAAGACCGGCTGAATCGGCCAGGAGCCGTAGTTGATCTCTACATTTACATTATCCGGCAATACACGCGGAATGTTCTCGATGAACCCGCCGCCGGTAATATGGGCCATGCCCTTGACCGGAAGCTGTTCGAGCAGAGCAAGCAGCGGCTTCACGTAGATCCGGGTTGGAGCCAGCAGAACGTCCGCCAGCGGCGCTCCCAGCTCCGGTACAACCTCATCCAGGCCGTAACCGTCTTCCTCCAGCAGCAGCTTGCGCACCAGCGAGAAGCCATTGCTGTGAATCCCGCTCGAAGCCAGTCCAATAACTGTGTCTCCTGGAGCAATGTCTGCTCCGGTGACCAGCTTCGCCTTATCGGCCACGCCGACAGTGAATCCGGCGATATCATATTCGCCCGCCGCATACATGCCCGGCATCTCGGCAGTCTCGCCGCCGATCAGCGCGCAGCCCGCCTGATGGCAGCCTTCCGCGATCCCGGATACGATGGCTTCAATCTTTTCCGGCACAACCTTATCGCAGGCCAGATAATCGAGGAAGAACAGCGGCTCAGCGCCCTGTACCACGATGTCATTCACGCACATGGCGACCGCATCGATGCCAATCGTGTCGTGGCGGTCAGCCGCGAACGCGATTTTCAGCTTCGTGCCCACACCATCTGTTCCCGATACGAGAACCGGCTCTTCGTACTTGTCCTTATTCAGGCCGAACAGGGCGCCGAAGCCGCCCAGCTCCGTCATCACTTCCGGACGGTATGTGCGCTTCACATGCTTCTTCATGCGTTCTACTGCTTCATTGCCAGCCGCAATATCCACTCCGGCTTTCTTGTACGCTTCTGACACGTTTGGACACCTCATTTAGATTAGTTTAGAGCGCGGGTTCGGGGCGGCAGGGATTTGAAACCTTCACTTCTGGGGTGGTTATAGTCGTCATTCCGAGGAACATTTGGACTTCCGGCCGCTGTTATGGCCCGATTTCCTGATTGATACCGCTATTTGCGGTAGAAATCGGGCCATAAAGGCGGACGCTACCGCTCCTACAGTTCCAAATTTCCTCTCCATGACTCCAACCACCGGGTTTAAATCCCTGCCGCAAGCCGAAGCTTCGCGCCTTGCACAGCGGCAAGGGGTCGGCGCTGGGCTTCGCACAGCGCCTCCTTAGGCGACCGGTCCCCCGACTTTGCGGCAGCAAACAGGACGGGGGCGGGAGCTTGGCCTGCACGGGCGAAGCCGTGCGGGCTCTTAAAGCGACCGTCACCCCGATTTTGCGGCAGCAAATAGGACGGGGGCGGGAGCTTGGCCTGCACGGGGCGAAGCCGTGCGGGCCTTAAGGCGACAGAATCTCCGGATTTGCGCAGCAAACAGGACAGATTCTGGAGCCGGAGGGGCCGGCGGACCGCAGGCCGCCGGGGGGCAGCGCCGCTAAGCGTGTCCCGTCCGTGCGCAGCACACAGGGACAAAGCGGGGACCCGCACCCAAGCCTACTTAGCAAGTTTAGAGCAAGCTCCTTCCACCAAACTTTCGGGTGGCCGGAGGGCAGCGCCCTCCGGAATCCCCCTTCGCAAGGGGGACTTAGGGGGATGTTAACAGCTGCATCCATCCTTCTCTTCCCCGCCGAAATCCACCTGCGTCGGGTAATCATTGTCGAAGCAGGACAGGCATAGGCCGCCTTTATAGTCGTCACTATTATAGCCGCCGATGGACTGGATCAGCCCTTCGGGAGAGAGGAACGCCAGAGAATCGGCGTTGATCTCCTCGCACATCTCGGCGATGGTCTTGTAAGAGGCAATCAGCTCCCGGCGGTCGGGAGTATCGATGCCATAGAAGCACGGATTCTTGAACGGCGGCGAGGTAATCCGCACATGGACCTCTAAGGCTCCGGCTTCGCGCAGCAGGTTGACGATCCGGCGCGAAGTGGTACCCCGCACGATCGAATCGTCGATCATCACTACGCGCTGGCCTTCCACGACGCGGCGTACCGCGCTGAGCTTCATCTTGACGCCCTGCTCACGCAGCTCCTGACTGGGCTGGATGAACGTACGGCCGGTATATTTGTTCTTGATTAGTCCCAGCTCGTACGGGATGCCCGTCTGCTCGGCATAGCCGATGGCGGCGGAGATACTGGAATCCGGCACGCCGGTGACAATATCCGCATCCACGAAGGCTTCGAGCGCCATACGGCTGCCCATACGCTTGCGGGCGGAGTGCAGGTTGGAGCCGTTCAGGTCGCTGTCCGGGCGGGCGAAGTAGATGTACTCCATCGCACACAGTGCTTTGCGCTTAGGCTCTGCGAAGCGGTCTTCACGGAAGCCGTTCTGATCCAGCACCAACAGCTCACCCGGTTCAATATCACGCACCAGCTCAGCGCCGATGACTTCAAGCGCACACGACTCGGAAGCGAAGACATAGGCTTCGCCCAGACGGCCCATCACGAGCGGACGGAGTCCGTGGGTATCTGAGGCGACAATCAGCTTGTCATTGGTCATCAAGAGGAAGGCGAAGCCGCCGACCAGCTGCGACAAGGCATCCTTCGTCGCTTCGACAAAATCCTTCTGTGACCGCGCAATCAGATGCGCCAGCACCTCGGTATCACTAGTCGTCTGGAAGATCGAGCCGCCCTGTTCGAGCTGCTTGCGGATCAGCGGCTCGTTGACGATGTTGCCGTTCGTGGCAATCGCCAGATCGCCGTCACGGTATTTGAAGACCAGCGGCTGCGCATTGGTCAGCCGGCTGTCTCCGCTGGTGGAGTACCGCACATGGCCGATGGACATGTCTCCCACCAGTGAAGCGATTTTGTCTTTATCGAAGACTTCCTTCACCAGGCCCATGCCGCGGTGATAGTTGAAGTCGCGTCCATCCGCCACGCAGATGCCCGCGCTCTCTTCTCCCCGGTGCTGCAGGGCATGCAGGCCATAATAGGACATGGAGGCAGCCTCCGGGTGTCCGAAGACCCCGAAGACGCCGCATTCTTCTTTTAACGTGTCAAAAATATCTCCCGAGCCCGTTCCTTCATTGTAAAAGTCGCCGGTCCACAGGATAGGGGCTTCCTGCTTTTTCCCGGTCTTTATTTCATAAGACATGGAATAGCATCCTCCCAAATGGTCTTCAGTTCGCTAACAGCTTCATCCAGTGCAGACGAACCGTCCAGTGTAACACGCAGGCGCTCTCCGCCCACGGTTCCAATGATCTCTACAGGCACGCCGTACGCAGCAACTGCCGCCTTCAGTTCCTCTGCATGCTCAGGTGCCGAAGTCAGAATTATACGGGACTGGCTCTCGCTGAACAGCGCCACATCCGGGCGTAATCCGCCCGCAGACAGTTCAATATTCGCGCCGGTGCTGCCGCTGATACAGCTCTCTGCCAGGGCTCCGGCCAGACCGCCTTCAGACAAGTCATGAGCCGAACGGACCACACCGCTACGAATCGCAGCCAGAACAGCATCGAGCAGCTTGCGCTCTGTAGCCAAGTCCAGCTCCGGTGGACGGCCTTCAGTCACGCCGTGAACGGCATACTGGAATTCACTGCCGCCCAGCTCTGCCTTCGTCACACCCAGGAGCAATACAGCATCGCCTTCCTGCTTGAACGCCTGGGTTGTAATGTGATCCGTATCTTCAATGAGACCGACCATGCCAACAACAGGTGTCGGGTAGATGGACCCGGAGGCATTTTCGTTATACAGGCTGACATTCCCGCCGATAACCGGCGTATCCAGCACCCGGCAAGCTTCCGCCATACCGTCTACCGCCCGCTCCATCTGCCAGAAGATCTCCGGCTTCTCCGGGCTGCCGAAGTTCAGGTTGTCCGTAATCGCCAGCGGCTGGGCACCGGAGCAGACGATGTTGCGCGCCGCTTCGCTGACAGCAATGCGTCCGCCCACTTCAGGGTCCAGATAGACATAACGGCCGTTGCAGTCAGTCGTCATCGCCAGACCTTTGCGGGTGCCATGAATGGTTACCACTGCCGCATCGGAACCCGGACGAACCGCAGTACTGGTGCGTACCATGTAATCATATTGGTTGTACACCCATGCTTTGCTTGCTACCGTAGGCGAACCCAGTACGGTACGCAAAGCGCCGCCCAGATCGGTAACTTCTTCATAACGGAGCGTATCTACCGTGGCATTCTCCTCATAATAAGCAGGAACTGCCGATGGTTTGTTATAAATAGGGCATTCATCCACCAGCGCCTTCACCGGCATATCGCCTACTACTTCACCGTGATGGAACAGCTTCAGGCGGCCGTCATCGGTCACCTTACCCACCTTGCGGCAGATGACGCCCCAACGATCGAAGATTTCCTGGGCCTGAGCCTCATCCTTAGGCTCCACCACGAACAGCATCCGCTCCTGGGATTCCGAGAGCATCATCTCATACGGGGTCATCCCGTCTTCACGCTGCGGCACCTGATCCAGATAGAGTTCCAGACCGTTGCCTGCCTTGCTCGCCATTTCCGCGCTGGAGCAGGTCAGTCCGGCTGCGCCCATATCCTGAATGCCGAGGACGATACCGCTGTCGATCAGCTCCAGGCAGGATTCCATTACCAGCTTCTCCATGAACGGATCGCCGACCTGAACCGCTGTCTTCTTAGCTTCGGATTCTTCGCTCAGTTCCACAGAGGCAAAGGTCGCACCGTGAATCCCGTCACGGCCAGTAGGCGGACCTACGTAGAAGACAGGGTTGCCCACCCCTTTAGCAACGCCGCGCTGGATTTTGTCATGATCAATCAGACCGACACACATCGCGTTCACCAGCGGATTACCGTCATAGCTGTTGTCGAACATAACTTCCCCGCCGACAGTAGGGATGCCGATACAGTTGCCGTAGCCTGCAATCCCGGACACGACATGCTCGAACAGATATTTGACCCGGTCACTTTCCAGCTTCCCGAAACGCAGGGAGTTCAGCAAGGCCACCGGTCTTGCTCCCATGGAGAAAATATCGCGGATAATCCCGCCCACTCCAGTCGCCGCGCCCTGATAAGGCTCTACCGCCGACGGATGGTTGTGGCTTTCGATTTTGAAGACAACGGCCTGGTTATCACCGATGTCCACGATGCCCGCGCCTTCACCCGGTCCCATCAGCACCTTCGGCCCGCTTGTCGGGAAGCGGCTCAGCAGCGGCTTGGAGTTCTTATATGCACAGTGCTCAGACCACATGACGCTGAACACACCGATTTCTGTATAATTGGGCTTACGTCCCATGAAGGAGGTAATGAGCTCATATTCGCTGTCTGATACACCGAACTGACTGTAGATTTTCTGCTCCGCGATCTGCTCTGCGTTCGGCTCCTTAGCGGATACTTGCTGCGTCATAACGATCCCTCCATGTCTTGAGAATGGATGTGAACATCCGTTTGCCGTCTTCCGAGCCCAGCAGGCTGTTCGCTGCACGCTCCGGGTGCGGCATCATGCCGACTACATTGCCCGCCTTATTACTGATTCCGGCAATATCAGCCACCGAACCGTTCGGGTTGTCACTGTAGGTGAATACAATCTGGTTGTTCGCCTGAAGCTCTGCTAGCGTCTCTTCATCACAATAGTAATTGCCTTCGCCATGCGCGATAGGAATGACGATCTCTTCATCCTTCGCATAGTCAATAGTAAACGGGGTTGTGTTATTAACGACCTTAAGCACCGAGTCATGACAACGGAACTTCATCGACATGTTGCGGCGCAGCGCGCCCGGCAGGAGACCTGCTTCGGTCAGAATCTGGAACCCGTTGCAGATACCGAGCACGAATTTGCCCTGCTCTGCCGCCTTAGCCACTTCAGCCATTACCGGAGCGAACCGGGAGATTGCGCCGCAGCGCAGATAGTCACCATAAGAGAAGCCGCCTGGCACAAGAATGCAGTCATACGCCGACAGGTCTGTCGCTGTATGCCATACATAATCTACTGGTTCGCCGAGACTGTCTTCTACTGCCTTGTAGCAGTCAATGTCACAATTGGAGCCTGGAAAGACAAGTACCGCAAATTTCATGACGTTTAGTCCTCCAATTCGTAGCGGTAATCCTCGATCACCGTGTTGGCCAGCAGCTTCTCGCACATGTCCTTCAGGCGTCCTTCCGCTTCAGCGCGGTTATCGGTATCGAGGGTCAGCTCCATATACTTGCCAATCCGCAGACTTTCAACTTCCTGGAATCCAACGGAATGCAGGGCACCCTGCACGGCAACCCCCTGAGGGTCGAGCACGCTTTTCTTGATGGTGACGTAGACTGTCGCTTTTAACATACGCTTGTAGTTCCTCCTAGAGTTTAATGAACTGAATGGGCCTTTATCTGAAAAAGAAACGCTCACCTACGCTAAGTACAGTTAACACTTAATGGCTAATTTACAAAAGAGGGTTTTCCTTATAGCGACTTCCCGGTAAGTATATGATAGATATCCAGGTACCGGCGCGATGTCTCTTCGACCACCTCAGCCGGCAACGGGTCCGGCGTACTGTTTTTGTCCCAGGAGGAGGCTGACAGGTACGTGCGAACCGGCTCCTTATCCATACTGTCGATCTCAATATCCAGAGCGTACTTGTCCTTGGCCCAGAAGCGGGAAGCATCCGGCGTGAAGATCTCATCGATCAGAATCACCTTACCGTCCAGCAGACCGAACTCGAATTTGCAATCGGCGAGGATGATGCCGCGTTCTTCACAATAGGCTCTGGCAAAAGCGAACAGCTTCAGGCTCTTCTCCTTCAACTCCTGAGCAAGCTCTGCGCCGATTTGCTCCTGCATCCGCTCAAATGGAATGTCTTCATCGTGACCGACATCATTCTTAGCCGCAGGTGTGAAAATAGGCTCTGCCAGCACGGCATTTTTCCGCAGTCCCTTAGGCAGCTCGATACCGTTGACTTGACCGGTCTCCTGATACTGCCGCCAGCCGCCGCCGGTAATGCAGCCGCGCACGACACATTCGATATCAATCCGCTCGGCTTTGCGGACCACCATGATCCGGTTCTTCAGCGCTTCCCGGTCCTTCACAATATCCCCGAGCTTGTCTACCTCGATATGCACCACATGGTTCTCGATCAGCTCCCGGGTCTGGCCGAACCAGAAGGCGCTGAGCCGGTTCAGCACATTGCCCTTGTCCGGCACCGCCGGATCCAGCACATAATCGAAGGCAGAGATCCGGTCTGTCACTACGATCAGTACCTCATCCCCCAAATCATACAGCTCACGAACCTTGCCTTTGTAGAGCAGCGGCGCATTTACTAGTTCCACGGCAGTGGATACGGCTAGGTGTGTCATGACCTTTCCCCCCTTGAACAAATGATCTTGCGTATATTTGGGCTAAAAGCGCTGGGGCGCCGTCATTCTCCGCTACGCTGGAGAACTGAAATAAACGGTCAGTTAACTGGTAACACTCCAAAAAATTTTGGACTTCCGATCGCTGTTATCCTCAGATTTCCTGATTTTGAACCGCTGATCGCGGTAAAAATCCGAGGATAAAGGCGAACGCTGACGCTTCTCCAGTTCCAAAATTCCTCTCCGTTCCTTATTAACTTGCCTATACAATTCAATTCTGCCGCTTACGCTCCAGAACAACAAGTTCCCCCAACACTCCGCCCAACTCTTCTCCAGCTCATCCCTTCACCACTGACTTACTATTTTTAAAGATTAGATCAGCTCCAGCTTGCGGAAGATAGTGTCCACATGTTTGAGGTGCCAGGAAGGGTTGAACGCATCCTCGATCTCCTCCGCGCTAAGCACGGCTGTGATTTCCGGGGTGGCTTCCACGATGTCACGGAACTGGGTCTGTTCCTCCCAAGCCTGCATCGCGCGCGGCTGCACAGTATCATATGCCTGCTCGCGGCTGAAGCCCTTGTCGATCAGCTTGGTCAGGATGCGGCCGGAGAACGGAACGCCGAAGGTACGGTTCATGTTGCGCTTCATATTTTCAGGGAATACAGTCAGGTTCTTCACGATGTTGCCGAAGCGGTTCAGCATGTAGTTCAGCAGCATGGTCGCATCCGGCAGGATGATCCGTTCTACGGAAGAATGCGAGATATCGCGCTCATGCCACAGCGGCACGTTCTCATAAGCTGTCATCATATGGCCGCGGATGACACGCGACAGGCCGGAGATGTTCTCGCAGCCGATCGGGTTGCGCTTGTGCGGCATCGCGGACGAGCCCTTTTGACCCTTGGCAAAAGCCTCCTCGACCTCGCGGATCTCACTCTTCTGCAAAGCGCGGATCTCGGTAGCGAACTTGTCCAGGGAAGTAGCAACCAGTGCCAGCGCCGCCATGTATTCCGCGTGACGGTCACGCTGTAAGGTCTGCGTCGAGATCGGTGCCGGGCTGGTGCCCAGCTTGCGGCAGACGAATTCTTCCACGAACGGGTCGATGTTGGCATAGGTGCCGACGGCCCCGGAGATTTTGCCGAATTGTACGCCGTTCGCTGCATGACGGAAACGCTCCAGGTTCCGCTTCATTTCCTCATACCACAGCGCCATCTTCAGGCCGAATGTCGTGGGCTCTGCATGTACACCATGGGTACGGCCCATCATCGGGGTATCCTTGTAGGCGATAGCTTTGTCTTTTAGAATCTCAATAAACCGGATAATATCCTGCTCCAGAATCTCGTTGGCCTGACGCAACAGGTAACCCAGCGCCGTATCGACCACATCTGTCGAGGTTAGTCCGTAATGCACCCATTTGCGCTCTGCACCAAGACTCTCGGATACCGCACGGGTAAAAGCAATGACGTCATGGCGCGTTTCCTGTTCAATTTCGTCGATCCGTGCGATGTCGAATTTGGCATCCTTGCGCAGCTTCGCGGCATCCTCCTGCGGGATCACTCCCAGCTCGGCCCACGCCTCACAGGCACAGATTTCAACTTCCAGCCACGCGTTGAATTTGTTCTCTTCGGTCCAAATGGCCCGCATCTCAGGTCTGCTGTAACGTTCGATCATAGCTTGTCAGTTCCTCCAAAGGTTAGTTTGCTCTACCCAGGACAATCCGTCGCCGGTATCCTTGCAGAGCAGGTTGATATGGCCCATTTTGCGGCCGGTCTTGCTCTCCGTCTTGCCGTATATATGAAGCTTGGCTGATACCCCAAGCCTGTTTGCTTCTTCACTCGCCAGGCAGGCTGCCTGAATGGCTCCATCCAGATGCTGGCCGAGTACATTCACCATCACCACAGGAGTAAGCAGTGAGGTATCGCCCAGCGGCAGATTGCAGATGGCCCGCACATGCTGCTCGAACTGCGAGGTTACGCAGGCATCCATCGTGTAATGGCCGGAGTTATGCGGACGCGGCGCAAGTTCATTGACGAACAGCTCTCCATCCTCCGTCACGAACATCTCAACCGCCAGCAGTCCAACCGCCTCCATGCCGGAGACAATCCGCTCGGCCAGCTCACAGGCCCGCTGTTGAATCTCCTCCGGCACCCGCGCAGGTACAATCGAGAGATGCAGGATGTTATCCACATGAATATTCTCGGCAGGCGGGAAGCTCTTGACCTCCCCAGATGCGCTACGGGCGGCGATAACCGAAATCTCACATTTGAAAGTGATGAATTTCTCCAGCACCAGCTCGGGGACGTCCACTGGCGCGGCCCCGTCTGCCTGGGCCAATGCACCCGGAGCGACCTGCCGGAACGCTGCGGCCAGCTCTTCCGGTCTGCGGATGACGGCTTGTCCCTTGCCGTCATACCCCCCTGTGGCTGTCTTCAGCACACAGGGCAGGCCCAGGCCGGCAGCCGCGGCTTCCAGCTCGGCCAGGCTGCCGACCTTGCGGTACGGCGCAACGGGCACGCCTGCGGCCTCGATCGCCGCCTTCTCGCGCAGCCGGTGCTGCGTCGTATACAGCAGCGCGCTGCCCTGCGGCACGTACGATTCCTCCGCCAGCAGCGCGGCTACGCCCGCGTCCACGTTCTCGAACTCGTACGTGATAACGTCGGAGCGCCGCGCCAGCTCGCGCGCGGCGTCCCGGTCGTTATACGCCGCAGTGATCTGCGGCGTAATCTGCCCGCACGGCGCATCCTTTGCCGGGTCCAGCGCCACGAAGCGGTAGCCCATGGCGCTGCCGGACAGCGCCATCATGCGCCCGAGCTGCCCGCCGCCGAGCACGCCGATCGTTGCGCCGGGCAGCAGCGTCCGTGGCGGCTGCGCCCCGGTCTCTTCCCGCTCCGGCTCCGCTCCGGCAGCTATCTCTCTGCCTTCAGCCTTTAGCGCGCGTTCCGCCCCGGCACCTTCAGCCTTCATCCTTCGCTCAGCCTTAGCCTGCTCCGCGCCACCCTCCAGCCGTCCGGCTTTCAGCTCCTCCGGGCTCATAAGCTCTCGCTGCTTTCCAGCACCTCGCGCTGGGTCGCCTCGCGCCGCAGCTGCACCCGCTGCGCCACCTCCGGCTCAAAGGCGCCGATGATCTGCGCCGCCAGCAGCCCCGCATTAATAGCTCCGGCACGGCCGATAGCTACCGTGGCTACGGGGACACCCGCCGGCATCTGCACAATAGACAGCAGCGAATCCATGCCGTTCAAGGCTTTCGACTGCACAGGTACACCGATGACCGGCAGCGTGGTCTTAGCAGCCACCATACCCGGCAGATGCGCCGCGCCGCCCGCTCCGGCGATAATGACCCGCAGGCCGCGCTCCGCCGCCTCCTCGGCATAACGGAACATCAGATCCGGCGTGCGGTGTGCGGAGACAACCTTTTTCTCATAAGCTATGCCCAGCTCCTCCAGCACCGCACAGGTATGCTCCATCGTTTCATAGTCCGATTTGCTGCCCATAATGACACCTACTTGCACAGACATCGTTCACCCAGCCTTCCATTTCCGTAATAGAGATTTCTCTGATTTCAGTGTGTCCCGTTTCCTGCCAATTCCCGCATGAACCGTGAAAAATAGCCCGGACTCCAGACGCATTCTGCTGCGGGTGGACCCGGACTACTAAGGAATCAGGTGATAACCGCCCGGCAGCCGCACTCTCCCCATCCTAACAGTTAGGAGAATGCAGGAACACCGCCCCGGTCTGCGGGGAGGCTATCTGCTGTCGTTCCAGTTATCCTATTTCCTCGTAGTCCGGCAATTTACGGTTACCGGGTAGAAACTTCCGGGCCCTATCCCCGGTTTTATACGAGCTCTTCATAGATTCAGTTTAACAACGCCCTACACATCATGTCAACTTAAACACGAACATTGTCATATCATGTCTGCAAATCGTTCGCTTTTTGGGCATGAATGAAAATCTTATTCCCGCTAATTCGCCTAAAAAAAGGGGAACGCCGCAGCGTTCCTCTACTAAAGTTCCTATTATTTAACAACCAGCACCGGAATGCGCGCACTTTGCACCACATTATGGCTGACACTGCCCAGAACGAATTCCCGGATACCGCCCAGCCCCCGGCTGCCGATTACAATCACATCTGCATCCTGCTCCTTGGCATAATTCAGAATAATTTCCGCAGGCGATCCCTGCAGCAATTCTACCGTAGCATTTAGACCTTCGGCTTCCAGACGGCTTTTCACTTCATCCGTAGTCTGGACCGCGAGGTCATAATAATCCTTGTTCACCGATGCCGGCAGAGGCGCGAGAGCTTCCCCGATGAAGAACCGCGGGAATTCAAATGCGTGTACGACGTACAGGGAGGACCCTGGAGTTACCTTAGCCAGCTCAATCGCCCGTTCCAGAGCCTGATTCGAAGCCTTTGAACCGTCATAGGCAAGCAGAATTTTAGAGAATAACATTTACGCCACCTCTTTCTATTATTTACATCATTACCAAGCCCTCAAGCGGCTTACCTCAAAAAATACCCATACAGCACCATATTCAGCAGCAGCAGCAGCGGAATTCCGAGTCTGAAGGAAGTATGCCTTGTCTTATGGCGCTTGCGGTACATGGCAATCAGCACACCCAGCGCACCGCCCATGAACGCCAGCAGAAACAATGTTTTCTCCGGCACCCGATCCCGTCTTTTCCGGGCCTTGTTCTTGTCTTCCGACATTACTACATACCCGATAATGTTGATCAGCGCGAACCACAGCAATACCACCTTGACCATCCTTCCGGCCCCTCCTCCTAGCATCCTACCTTGCTCTCTATTATATTACCCTTTCCGGCAAAAAACCAATAACCTCACATCACCGGCCCTGCAACTGCCGCTCTTCTTGCTCCGCCCGCCTGCGGCTCCGGCTTCCCTGATCCAGAACCAGGACAGCACTGCCGCCAGCACTGCTGCCATGGCGCCCAGCCAGAAGCCTCCTCGCAGACCGTACGCCGCACTCATCCATCCCGCTACAAAAGGACCGCCGGACATGCCAATCGCATACACCGCCTGATAGAACCCCATCGCTGTCGCCCGCTTGAACGGAGCTACCCCGGAGACGGATTTGCCCAGCAGCAGCGGGAAGATCAGTCCCTGCATGAAGCCGTTCCCGATCTGTGTTACACATAACGCCGCAAGTGTTGGCATCGATGGAATGAGCAGCGTGAACACTGCACTTCCGGCAAAGCCCAGCATCAGCGTCCCCCGGTCCCCCAGCCACCGGCCGAACAGCCGAGCACCATAGAGGGTCGCTATCGCATGAGGCAGCATAAAAGCCAGCGTCAGCCAGCCGAGACTCCCTTTGCTCGCGCCAATATAGAGCGCCTGATTCGGCGTGTAGCCGAACATCGTAATGAACAGCACGCAATGGGCCAGCACCGATAACAGCGATACTTTTACCAGCAGCGGTTCCTTCACGACGCCGGCCAGATCCTTGAGCTTAATCGCCGTGCGCTTCTCCAGCTGTTGCTCCGGAAGACGGATGACCAGCAGCATAGCGGCCACCGCCACAATCCCTCCGATGATGAACGGAGTATTCCAGCCGAAGTGTTCTACGATATAGCCGCTGATCATCATACTAGCCAACTGGGCAATCACCGTGGTGAACTGGAGCATCCCCATAGCCCTGCCCGCCTCTTCTTTCGGAAAATACCCCGCGAACATCACCGAGTACACGACCCACGCCGATGCCGCAATTCCCGAGACCGCCCGCGCCGCCAGCGCCCAGCCCGGATGTGCCCCTGCCAGGAACAGCAGACAGCTCGCTCCGCTTGCGATCAGCCCCAGATAAATGAACGGCCGCCGCCGGTTAAGTACATCTGAACCCATCCCTATCGGCAGCCGGAACAGAATCTGCATCAGGCCGTATATCCCAAGTACCGCTCCTACCATGACATAAGAAGCTCCCAGATGCTCCACATAAGGTGAGAGCACCGGAACATAGATATACGAAGAGAACCAGAACATAAAGACTATCACCAGAAAATACAACCGGCTGCTCCCCTTCGTACCCTGAGCCTCTGCCGCTTTCACCACACCCTCTATCCCTTCAGCCGCTGCCACTTCTCCACCTGCCCCACTCTATTTATCGAAACCCTGAAGCCTGATCCCTTTTCAATCTTTGTAAGTAAAGCATATCTACCGTCCCTTGAACAGCCCTGAATCCGCAACAAGACCACCGGTATATCCCGGCAGTCTTATTCCTTAAGCTATTCGCCCTTCTGTTTCGCTTCCATCGCAGCCTTCAGCAGATCGCCAAGATTGTTGCCGGCACTTTCCGTCTTGCTGTACTGCTGAACCAGCTTCTGCTGCTCGCGTTTATTGATATGTTTGTGGTCCTTATCCATCGTCTCTGTAATGCCGCAGCCGAGGCACTGCACATACTTCCCGGCCTTGCCTTCCTTCATCTCCATCTTCTTATGGCACTGCGGGCAGCGGCGGTTCGACAACTGCTTCTCGCCCGCCCGGGTGTAGCCGCAGTCCTCTTTCGGACAGACCAGCAGCTTGCCGCGTTTGGTCTTCTTTTCTAACATCCTTGTTCCACACTCCGGACAATGGCTGTTAGAGACATTATGCGACTTGTATTCCGCTCCGCTGTTCTTCACCCCGGACACCAGCTCCTGTGCCATACTCCGGATCCCCTGCAAAAAAGGCTCCGGGCGACCCTGCCCGCGCGCAATTCTCTCCAGCTCCGCTTCCCAGCGTGCCGTCAACTCCGGTGTACGCAGCTGCCCCGAGACCAGCTCAATCAACTGCTTGCCCTTGCCGGTCGGATGCAGCAGATTGCCCTGCCGTTCAATTGTATCTGAGCTGACCAGCTTCTCGATGATATCCGCGCGTGTAGCCGGTGTCCCCAGCCCATGCTTCTCCATCTGCGTCAGCAGCGTGGCTTCGTTATAGCGCTTCGGCGGATGTGTCCGTCCCGGCTTGATGATGCAGCGCGCAACCTTCACGCTATCGCCTTCCCGCAGCTCCGGCAGCTTCACATTGCCTGCTGCGGGTTCATCCCCCGCATTCTCCTCTTCGTCATCCGAGCTCATATCTCCGCCGTATACCTCACGCCAGCCTGCATCCTTGACGGTAGTTCCCTTCACATAGAAACTTTCACCATCCACGGTTACCGTCACAGCTACGGCGTCATAACGGGCCGGAGGATAAAACAGGCTAATGAACCGCCGTACAATCAGATCGTAGAGCTTCCGCTCTTCCGTACTCAGCAGATTGAGCAGCACCGTCTGCTCTGTCGGAATAATCGCGTGGTGATCGCTGACCTTGCTGTCATCGACAATCCGCTTCGTAATCGGCAGCGGCTTCCGCAGCAGCGGTCTGGCGAGGGAAGCATACGGCCCGACAGCCACGCTGTCGAGTCTTTCTTTTAGCGTACCCGTCATATCAGCGGTCAAATAGCGGCTGTCCGTGCGCGGATAAGTGACCAGCTTATGCTGTTCATACAGCTTCTGGAGCACACTTGAGGTCTGTTTGGCCGAGAAGCCGAATTTGCGGTTAGCATCCCGCTGCAGCTCTGTCAGATCATAAGCCAGCGGATGCGGCTCGCTTTTCTCACTCTTCTGCACCTTGGTGATCCGTCCGCTGCGGCCTGTAAGCTTATCCTTAAGAATACCTGACTTCTCTCGCTCCCAAATCCGGCCGTCCCCGCCCTGAGCACGCCACCCCGCCTGGAAATTCCCGAAATCCGCAGTCAGCAGATCATATTCCTGGGAACGGAAGCCGGTAATTTCATTCTCCCGGTCCATAATCATTCCCAGTGTAGGTGTCTGCACACGCCCCGCAGAGAGCGGCGCGCCAAACTTGCAGGTTAAGGCCCGCGTCACATTCAGCCCGATCATCCAATCCGCCTCAGCACGGCAGCGCGCAGATTCATACAGCCGGTCGAAATCCCGTCCAGGCCGCAGCGAAGCGAACCCTTCCTTAATGGCCTTATCCGTCTGCGAAGAGATCCACAGCCGCCGGAACGGCTTTTTCCAGCCCGCCATATTCATAATCCAGCGCGCCAGCAGTTCACCCTCACGCGCCGCATCCGTTGCTACAATCAGCTCCTCAATATCCTGCCGCTTCATTAGCTGCTGCACAGCCTTATATTGCTGGCTGGTCTCACGCAGCACCTTCAGCTTGGCCTTCTCGGGAAGAATCGGCAGATCCTCAAGCGCCCACGTTGCATATTTATTGTTATAGTCCTCAGGCTCAGCCAGGCCGACCAGATGTCCCAGCGCCCAGGTCACCACATATTTCGGACCTTCCATATAACTCTTCTGTTTATTTCCACAGCCCAGCACCCGCGCAATCTCACGGGCCACCGACGGCTTCTCAGCCAATACCAATACCTTCATCGTCCAAACCCCTCCCTGTCATCAACAACCTATTATACCATGACATACAAGTCCGCAATTATCATCAGGCCGAATTCCCTTCACTTCCGGTAGACTAGAATCATCCCCCAGCCGAAAGGAGTCACAGCCAATGTCCGCCTTAGAATCGTATAATATTATACCAGTAGGTGTAGTAACCGGAACACAGCCGAACCTGCAACTTGAGATTAGACCCGAATACAGACCTGCCTTGAAGGGGTTAGATGCTTTCAGCCACTGCCAGATCCTGTGGTGGATTCATGAGTTTGCAGATGATAGCTTCCGGGGGACTACTCAGATCGAGCCTCCCTATGATGCTCCGGTAAGCGGTGTGTTTGCGACCCGGTCTCCAGTCCGCCCTAATCCGCTTGGACTTACGGTTGCCCGTATTCTATCCGTTGACCTAGATCAGGGAATTGTTGAGGTCAGCGGACTGGATGCCTATCCGGGAACGCCCGTGCTCGATATCAAAGCTTATTTCCCTTCAACTGACCGTGTTCGTCAGGTTAGAGTGCCGGAATGGGCCACCTCATGGGGAGAGTGGACTGTAGAGTAACCTAGAGGAGAGGACTTCATGAAGAACAGCCAGCTCATTCTACAGGCGATTGAATATATTGAATCGAAACTGAAGCAGCCGCTGTCTGTTCTGGACCTCTCCAGAGAGACCGGCTATTCCCTGTTCCACTTCATCCGCCTGTTTCAGGGGGTTACCGGACTCACACCGGGCGACTATATTGCAAGACGGAGGATTTCCGAGGCGGCCAGGGATATTCTAGGCAGACCCGAGCGGACTTTTCACGAAATCTCACTGGACTATGCTTATAATGATTACGAGACCTTCACCCGGGCCTTCAAAAGACTGCTGCACACTACTCCCACCCATATCCGCCACAAGTCTAACCCGGACATCCCTCTGCTGCTTCATCCCTTACAGCCGGCTGATTTACCACATTGGTCAGACCAGAAGGGCGCCTCTCCTGACCTGATTGAGCTTGGTGCAATCAGACTTCAGGGCCCGTTCATAACCGTTACGCAAGATCAGTCGGTCATCGGATCAGCATGGAAGCAGCTGTTCAGCAGCCTCTCTGCTATCCCGGACCGTAAGCTTCCAGAACAATATTACCAGATAGGCTATTGGCCGGATAACTATGAGGATCAGGGAATCTCCTTTCACATTGCCTGCGAGTTGAACACCCTGGCATCTGAACGTACCGGCATTACCGTTCAGTCGAGCTGCGGGCAAACAGGCAGCAATTTAACAACTCATACACTGCCGCCAGCACGTTATCTCAGATTTAAGCATACAGGGCCATCTGCAGAAGTCTCTGCCACCTACAAATATATCTATGGCGTTTTTCTGCCTAGAACCGATTACCGCCTGAACCTCTCTTATGAATTTGAATACTACGGCAAGGACTATCTCGGACCGGAGCATCCGGATTCAGTAAGTGAAATCTACATCCCGTTAACACTGCTCTAATCAGCAAGATAACCCCACAACATATATTCTTATTTATCAAAAAAAGCCCGCATCTGCACAGCAGACGCGGACCAGAAACATCCAATTTTACCCATTCCTGCCTTCACAGGTTCACGGAATTACTATAGTGCTCTCAAGGTCCTTATGATAAGTTCGGACCGGTTTCCCATTGGCATCCAACAAGAGCTTCAGCTCATTATCCAAAGTCATTGTATAAGGTCTGACCGTAATCGTCTTAGGGGTTTGCGGGAAGGTATTGTACAGGCTATCCACAATAGGATGCTGAACGGCCTTCATCAAGACATACCCTTGCTTGGAAGTAGCAACATTACCAGCATCATCCACAAGCTCATAGAATACCGCAGTTGGACCATATTCCCCTGTCTGCTCCGGTGATGCAGGCACTTCCCCTTCACTGGTTACCACTAACCTCAGGGCAGCAGGCGTGATATCCAGACGCTTTACTTTGTAATGGAAGGAGTCTTTGCTCGCTCCCTGGCCCGGGGTAAGGTTAATGATTCCCTCCGCAAGCTTCTTCACCGTGACCTGGAACTCAAAAGGCTCGGCGATCTGAGCAACCGGCACACGGATATTCACCTTGAATTCGTCTCCGAGGGCCGAAGTATTGTGCAGTTCTCTAAGCTCCAATAAGAGGGTATTCGGTTGTCCTTTTATGTCTCCTGTCATAGAGGAACCGAAGCCGATAGGCTCTCCTGTCGCCAGAGTAACCTCTGGCAGACCCAGCAGTCCTTTCGTCGATTGATCGAATTCGTGAGTTTTATAATCAGTAATCGCCGCAAGTACCCGCTCATCTGCTACTCCAGTTCTTTCGAATCCGATGGCCAACTGGATTCCGTCATAAAATACCTCCGTAACGCTTAACGTCACTCCATCCTTGGTAACGCTCATATTAGGTGAAGTAGTCAGGCCCTGTTCCGCCGCTAATTTCAGTCCCGGGTTCTCCGTGTGCTTGAAAATACTGCTGAAGACAGGAATTTGACTCAAGGTATCGGCCCAAGCAGGAGAGATGAATCCTGCGGTTATCGTACCTAACCCTATCGCTACAGCTATGCTTGCGGCTGCCAGCGTCCTTTTAAGCAAATTATTTCCTCCTCTAGTCTCCAAATGCTCAATCCGGTTCATAATCTGCTCATTATAGCTGTCTACTGGAAGTTGCACTCTCCCCATACTGCTGCGAATGTCGTCCATCATTTGCTGCTCAGTTTGATTCTGCCACTTCTCCATGAGTGCATCCTCCTCGTTCATTCGCTTTTTGCTGAATCAGTTTTTTACGGAGCCGTTCATATTTTTTGCGCAGCGCCGCCGAACTGCTTCCGGTAATCATTGAGATCTCTTCAAAGCTGTATTGTTCAATGACACGAAGGATTAATAGCCCACGCTCTTCCGAAGTTAGATTTTCAAAAATCTGATCTACTGGCGACTCCTCCGGAAAGGCTTGTTGATGCGTCATCAGTTGCAGCTTATAAAGGGACAGCAACCGGTTGCGGCGTTTACGCCTGCGAAGCTGGTCCATGCAGTGATGATAAGACACCTTATATAGCCAAGCCGAAAAAGATACCCGCTTCTCATAATGCGAAAGCTGCTGATACACCTTCACGAATATATCCTGCACAGCATCCTCTGCTTCTTCACGGCTCCTTAGGAGATAGCAGCAATACGTGTAGATCTTCCTTTCATACTCCGTTATTATTGTTGTAAAAGCTTGCCTGTCGCCTGTGTGTACCTTATGAATAGCTTCTTCAATCTTTTTGGATTCAGGTGGGCCCCCGGGGTTGCCTTGCTCCAAAGAAATCACCTCCATTTTCCTTTTACACCTGTATAACGAATGTCAGTTGTATATTTGTGACATCTACAGAAATAGACGAATACGACAAAAGACAGTTCCCCTGAAATTCGAGCAACTGTCTAGATTTAACGCTATATAAGTATCTCTCTCAGACACCAATCTATCTTCTAAGCTTCAGGCAAGCTTCAAAAAAGATCCGTCCCCCGCCTTGCCCGCGCACATATACCCCTTCTTCAGTCAGAGAAGAACGCATAACACTGATCTCCTCACCATACTTGGCTTCCTGGGCATAGGTGATATGAAGCCCCGTAAGCTCTAAATCCTCCCACTCCTCCAGCGCCAGAGCATCACAGCATAAATCTGCATAGCGCGCATTGTTAAGATGTTTGTTGTTATCCAGCCCGCTATATCTCACCTGATAACGGTAAACCTCTTGCAAAGCAAGTTCTGATGGAATAATCACTTTATCCGGCAGACTGCCTACAGAATCCTCTACATACGGCTCGACAACAATAGGCAAGGCTGACGGTCGCAGAATTTTTCGCTTCGCAATATCCACAAGAGTCCAGATCGAACGTGCCGAAGCAAGCTCTACACCCTCGGCATCATAGATCCGGTAATCCCGCTGCCAGAGCGGTCCTTTATTCCCTTTACTCCAGGTGTGTACATCCAGAAGCTCGCCCGGGGACGGCAAACGCTGCAGGTTCAGATCAAGGGTGATGACCATCCAGCCCATTCCCGCCTTGAGCATACTCTCCATACTCAGCCCCAGACTGCTTACAGCCGAATCCGCAGCACGCTGCATGATATCCAGCAGGAAGGAGAGCTTGCCCCTTGACCGGTAATCTGTATCACTTGCCTGAACCCTGAACTGCTCTGTCCACAAAAAGCTGCTGTGCTTGTCCATAACTTTTGGCTCCCTCACCTATCTATCCCCAATTTTCCGTGCCTATCCACATTATTCTACCGGATATCCACATCTTTTGGGGAGAAGTATCAAAAAAACTAAAACTATCCACATGTGTATAACTATACGTCACTTGTCAAGTAACCTGCAATCTACTCACAGGCTGTCCACAACGCTTCCCCGAAAATACAAAAAGACCATTGTCGACAATTCGACAATGGCTCATGTGTGCTTGGCAACGTCCTACTCTCCCAGGACCCTTCGGTCCAAGTACCATCGGCGCTGGAGGGCTTAACGGTCGTGTTCGGGATGGGTACGTGTGGAACCCCTCCGCTATCGCCACCAAACGGGCATTTACAGCGTAAATGCTTCAGGAATTTGATTCCTGAAAACTGAATCCGAAACGAATCTGCGTGATAGAAATTTTGGATAAGCCCTCGACCGATTAGTATTGGTCAGCTCCATGCATTGCTGCACTTCCACCTCCAACCTATCTACCTCGTCGTCTTCAAGGGGTCTTACATACTGGGAAATCTCATCTTGAGGGGGGCTTCACGCTTAGATGCTTTCAGCGCTTATCCCGTCCGTACGTAGCTACTCAGCCATGCTCCTGGCGGAACAACTGATGCACCAGCGGTACGTCCATCCCGGTCCTCTCGTACTAAGGACAGCTCCTCTCAAATTTCCTGCGCCCACGACAGATAGGGACCGAACTGTCTCACGACGTTCTGAACCCAGCTCGCGTACCGCTTTAATGGGCGAACAGCCCAACCCTTGGGACCTACTTCAGCCCCAGGATGCGATGAGCCGACATCGAGGTGCCAAACCTCCCCGTCGATGTGGACTCTTGGGGGAGATAAGCCTGTTATCCCCAGGGTAGCTTTTATCCGTTGAGCGATGGCCCTTCCATGCGGTACCACCGGATCACTAAGTCCGACTTTCGTCCCTGCTCGACTTGTAGGTCTCGCAGTCAAGCTCCCTTATGCCTTTGCACTCTGCGAATGATTTCCAACCATTCTGAGGGAACCTTTGAACGCCTCCGTTACTCTTTAGGAGGCGACCGCCCCAGTCAAACTGCCCGCCTGACACGGTCCCCGTACCCGATAAGGGCACTAGGTTAGAACCTAGATACGATCAGGGTGGTATCCCAACGGCGCCTCCGCAGAAGCTTGCGCTCCTGCCTCCACGGCTCCCACCTATCCTGTACAGATCGTACCCAAATTCAATATCAAGCTGCAGTAAAGCTCCATGGGGTCTTTCCGTCTTGTCGCGGGTAACCTGCATCTTCACAGGTATTAAAATTTCACCGGATCTCTCGTTGAGACAGCGCCCAAGTCGTTACGCCATTCGTGCGGGTCAGAATTTACCTGACAAGGAATTTCGCTACCTTAGGACCGTTATAGTTACGGCCGCCGTTTACTGGGGCTTCGGTTCACAGCTTCGGACTAAGTCCTAACCGCTCCCCTTAACCTTCCAGCACCGGGCAGGCGTCAGCCCGTATACTTCGCCTTACGGCTTCGCACAGACCTGTGTTTTTGCTAAACAGTCGCTTGGGCCTTTTCACTGCGGCCCCCTCGGGCTATTCACCCTACCGAGGCACCCCTTCTCCCGAAGTTACGGGGTCATTTTGCCGAGTTCCTTAACGAGAGTTCTTCCGCGCGCCTTAGAATTCTCTTCTCGCCTACCTGTGTCGGTTTGCGGTACGGGCACCTTCTCCTGACTAGAGGCTTTTCTTGGCAGTGTGAGATCATGACCTTCGCTACTGTAATTTTCGCTCCCCATCACAGCCCAGCCTTACGGTGTGCGGATTTGCCTACACACCAGCCTCACTGCTTAGACGGACATCCATCAGTCCGCGTCACTACCCTCCTGCGTCACCCCATCGCTCATAGCGGATTACGGTGGTACAGTAATTTCAAACTGTTGTCCTTCGACTACGCCTTTCGGCCTCGCCTTAGGTCCCGACTTACCCTGAGCGGACGAGCCTTCCTCAGGAAACCTTGGGCTTTCGGCGGATCAGATTCTCACTGATCTTTTCGTTACTCATACCGGCATTCTCACTTGTATACTCTCCAGCGCTCCTTACGGTACACCTTCAACGTATATACAACGCTCCCCTACCCCAGATACAAAGTATCTAGCCATAGCTTCGGTGGTGTGTTTAGCCCCGTTACATTTTCGGCGCAGAGTCACTCGACCAGTGAGCTATTACGCACTCTTTCAATGGTGGCTGCTTCTAAGCCAACATCCTGGTTGTCTGTGCAACTCCACATCCTTTCCCACTTAACACACACTTGGGGACCTTAGCTGATGGTCTGGGCTGTTTCCCTTTTGACAATGGATCTTAGCACTCACTGTCTGACTCCCGGCAAGAAGTAAATGGCATTCGGAGTTTGACTGAGCTTGGTAACCCTTGCGGGCCCCGCACCCAATCAGTGCTCTACCTCCACCACTCCATTCACCGAGGCTAGCCCTAAAGCTATTTCGGGGAGAACCAGCTATCTCCGAGTTCGATTGGAATTTCTCCGCTACCCCCACCTCATCCCCGCATTTTTCAACATGCGTGGGTTCGGGCCTCCAGTGCGTGTTACCGCACCTTCACCCTGGACAGGGGTAGATCACACGGTTTCGGGTCTACGTCCACATACTTAAGTCGCCCTATTCAGACTCGCTTTCGCTGCGGCTCCGGCTTCTCACCTTAACCTTGCATGTTAAACGTAACTCGCCGGTTCATTCTACAAAAGGCACGCCATCACCCATAAAAAGGGCTCTGACTTTTTGTAAGCACACGGTTTCAGGTTCTATTTCACTCCCCTTCCGGGGTGCTTTTCACCTTTCCCTCACGGTACTGTTTCACTATCGGTCGCCAGGTAGTATTTAGCCTTAGCAGATGGTCCTGCTGGATTCATACGGGGTTTCACGTGCCCCGCACTACTCGGGATCCGTCTCGGAGAGAATACCATTTCGGCTACAGGGCTTTTACCTCTATCGCGGGCCTTTCCAGACCTCTTCGCCTACCATATTCCTTTGTAACTCCATGTGAGACGTCCCACAACCCCAAGAGGCAAGCCTCTTGGTTTAGGCTGTTCCGCGTTCGCTCGCCGCTACTGACGGAATCACTATTGTTTTCTCTTCCTCAGGGTACTTAGATGTTTCAGTTCCCCTGGTCTGCCTCTGCGTATCCTATGTATTCAGATACGAGTAACTGCGAATTACCACAGCTGGGTTTCCCCATTCGGACACCCCCGGATCAAAGCTTGCTTACAGCTCCCCGAGGCAGTTTCGTTGTTCGCCACGTCCTTCGTCGGCTCCTGGCGCCTAGGCATCCTCCGTGTGCTCTTAGTAGCTTAACCAATGTGTTTTCCCTAAGGAAAATCACGGTAGCAACTAATAACTATTTCCACTTGCTTACACAAGTTTCAGCTAAAAGATGTTCTAAAACGCAAATTCGTTTCGGTATCCAGTTTTCAAGGATCAAAGGTAAAGATGAGAGCTTAAACTCTCAAAACTGACCAACGAGTGAGTAACAGGCCTAAACCTGATTGGTTTGGAAGCGAAGCTTCCGATTTGAATGTCTTCATTGCAGAAGACGATTCTCCATAGAAAGGAGGTGATCCAGCCGCACCTTCCGATACGGCTACCTTGTTACGACTTCACCCCAATCATCTACCCCACCTTCGGCGGCTGGCTCCCTTGCGGGTTACCCCACCGACTTCGGGTGTTGTAAACTCTCGTGGTGTGACGGGCGGTGTGTACAAGACCCGGGAACGTATTCACCGCGGCATGCTGATCCGCGATTACTAGCAATTCCGACTTCATGCAGGCGAGTTGCAGCCTGCAATCCGAACTGAGACCGGCTTTGCTGGGATTGGCTCCACCTCGCGGCTTCGCTTCCCGTTGTACCGGCCATTGTAGTACGTGTGTAGCCCAGGTCATAAGGGGCATGATGATTTGACGTCATCCCCACCTTCCTCCGGTTTGTCACCGGCAGTCACTCTAGAGTGCCCAGCCCAACCTGCTGGCAACTAAAGTCAAGGGTTGCGCTCGTTGCGGGACTTAACCCAACATCTCACGACACGAGCTGACGACAACCATGCACCACCTGTCTCAACTTTCCCCGAAGGGCACCTGATGCATCTCTGCTTCGTTAGTTGGATGTCAAGACCTGGTAAGGTTCTTCGCGTTGCTTCGAATTAAACCACATACTCCACTGCTTGTGCGGGTCCCCGTCAATTCCTTTGAGTTTCAGTCTTGCGACCGTACTCCCCAGGCGGAGTGCTTACTGTGTTAACTTCGGCACCAAGGGTATCGAAACCCCTAACACCTAGCACTCATCGTTTACGGCGTGGACTACCAGGGTATCTAATCCTGTTTGCTCCCCACGCTTTCGCGCCTCAGCGTCAGTTACAGCCCAGAAAGTCGCCTTCGCCACTGGTGTTCCTCCACATATCTACGCATTTCACCGCTACACGTGGAATTCCACTTTCCTCTTCTGTACTCAAGTCACCCAGTTTCCAGTGCGACCTCAGGTTGAGCCCAAGGTTTAAACACCAGACTTAAATAACCGCCTGCGCGCGCTTTACGCCCAATAATTCCGGACAACGCTTGCCCCCTACGTATTACCGCGGCTGCTGGCACGTAGTTAGCCGGGGCTTTCTTCTCAGGTACCGTCACTCCGGTAGCAGTTACTCTACCGGACGTTCTTCCCTGGCAACAGAGCTTTACGATCCGAAAACCTTCATCACTCACGCGGCGTTGCTCCGTCAGGCTTGCGCCCATTGCGGAAGATTCCCTACTGCTGCCTCCCGTAGGAGTCTGGGCCGTGTCTCAGTCCCAGTGTGGCCGTTCACCCTCTCAGGTCGGCTACGCATCGTCGCCTTGGTGGGCCGTTACCCCACCAACTAGCTAATGCGCCGCAGGCCCATCCCCAAGCAGCAGATTGCTCCGCCTTTCATTCTCTCCTCAGGAGAAGAAAGAAATTATCCGGTATTAGCTACCGTTTCCGGTAGTTATCCCAGGCTTGAGGGCAGGTTGCCTACGTGTTACTCACCCGTCCGCCGCTAAGTCTGAAAGGAAGCAAGCTTCCTCTCAAACTCCGCTCGACTTGCATGTATTAGGCACGCCGCCAGCGTTCGTCCTGAGCCAGGATCAAACTCTCCAAATTGGTATTTAGAAAGAGCGATTGCTCATTTTGAAACATCTGACGAGAATTTACATTCTCTAATTTGGATCTCACCGAAGTGATTTCCTATACTCACTCGTTGTTCAGTTTTCAAAGATCAAGCTCGTTGTCAGCGCCGCTCACCGCGTCACCAGCAACTCTTATAATATATCACGTTCATCCGAGCAATGCAAGCTTTATTTTTGAAATCACTTATTTAAGTAATCTCTCATTTCCTTTGCCGCTCAACAACGCTTATTTATAATAACCTATCCTTCTATTAAAAAGCAACCTTTATATAAATAAAAATAACCCGCTTAATAATTAAGCGGGTTATTCTCAGGTAATGCTATAGTTCACAGCTATTCTTAGTAGAATTTCGCTGCAGTATATTTGCTTGCTGATTTGACCAGTTCAGTTGATGCTGTGTTTTTACCCAGACCTGCATCGACTGTAGTATCAATCGTTACCCATTTGCCGTTCAGGAACACTTCATTCCAGGCATGGTATGAAGTTACATAGCTTGTATTTCCCATAACCAATTTGGTTGGAATACCTTCACTGCGGAGCATTGTAGCGAACAAGGATGCGTAATCGTAGCAGATTCCTTTGTTGGTAGCAAGCGTGTTATCGTTGTTCGGAATATAATCTGTGCTTACGCTGTTAGCCAAAGAGTAATCATATTTCACGTTAGTTACGATGTAATTGTAGATAGCCTTAACTTTGTCTGCATCTGTAGTCAGACCCTTTGTAAGCTGAGCTGCCTTTTGAACGGATTTATCGGAAGAACTCCACTTTACATTCTGTACGGAGCTCAAATATACGGCATTCACATTGCTCATGGAGAGAGATACAGTCTCGGAAGACAGTACTTTGTACTTGTTGCCGGTAGTATTCTCAAGAACAGAGACCTTATAAGAGCCATTACCTTGTTGCAGCGGGAACGTCTCGTTCGGTTTGGAAGTGTATAAGTTGTAAGTATAGCTGTTGTTGCCCTTGGTAATCATGAGCTTCATCTTCTTATCCTTAGGAACATCGTACGATACCCCGATAATCCCTTGATCAAGTTGTCCAACATTTAACCAGCTTGAATCTGCATTAGCGGCTTGAGCAGTGCCTGTCTGTACAGAAGTGACGATCACAAAAAGTGTAATCAACATTAAATAAAACTTCTTCATGGATAAAACCCCTTTCGGTAGCTGGCTGCCATTCTTACGGGAAGGCCCTTTAGCTTTGCGTCCCTACCTTTCGATAGGTTTGCCGTTATCGTATAAGCTTTATCTGTCCAATCTACTACCACATAATGACAGATTCTGAATTAAAACAAACAAAAAAAGCCTCTTCATTCGGTAGCTGGCTGCCATCCATGACGGGAAGGCCCTGTAGCTTTGCGTCCCTATCTTTCGATAGGTTTGCCGTTATCGTGTATTAGCTTCTGATAGTTCTATCTTACCATACCTCTATCTATTATCAAGACCCAAATTGCTAGATTCCACCACAAATATACTAAAATTTTATGTTTTTTCGACCTTTATCGCCTTGTCTTGATGGATTCAGGTCAGCTTCGCATGAATGATAAGTCTGTGGGTCGGGTTGACAAGCGGATCACAGGTAATAAGGGTCAGAATCTTATCATCATCCTTTCCCTTCAGTACCGAAATATCAGTAGGCTCTACAATAGATACATCATATACAACATATTTGTATTCCTGGCCGCTTGTAATAACAGTAATGGTATCCCCTTTACCGACCTCATCCAGTCTGTTGAACAGCCGCCCTGCCGTTCTTGACCGGTGTGCCGCAATCGCTGCATTGCCTACCGCGCCAATCGGAGCTGTCTCCTTCATATGCGCCGCAGCATGCTTCATATTAGTCTTGGTGGCGCCCTCCAGTACAGGCAGCTTCAGATCGATTTTGTCAATTTCAATAATGGCAGTGATCTTGCCTCCAACTTCAATCTCGGGCGCTGTAGTGGGCACCGGCTCTTCTGCACCAGACTCTTCCGCCAGCAGCTGGGTGACTTCCGCATAAGGCTTGCTCAGATCCTGGCTGGCAGGAGCGGTAGCCGAAGGAACGATTTCACTATAGGCCTGTTCGGCCTCTTCCAGCAGCTTCTGCTGCTGACGGTCCTCGTACCATTCGCTTCCTTTGGGGTAGAGCATAATCAGGACCCCGGCAAGTATAATCAAATAGGATAACTTCCGCATGACAATCGCCTCCGCAATATAGAATAAGTACTCCCGCCGCAGAATACGGGGAAGATATACTGTCTCTTTAGAATACCCATTTCCGGCTTCCAAAGAAATTAATGATCACTGTTATGAAGGTAACCAGCACCTTGGCCAGGAGCACCTGTATCCCCAGCCGGTCAGTCAGAAGATGAATCAACAGCACCGAAATGCCCAGCACCAGCAGATTCAGCACAATAAATCTCACCAGCTGCATCCGGTCAAAGCCGCCATTCCCGCCTCTGTCCCTTCCCTTAAAGGTCACCTTCTTATTCCAGAAAAAGCTGTTGGCCGTCCCGGCGCTATAGGAAATAATCTGTGCAGGGGTGTTAAGCATCCCCAGGGAATGCAGCAGGGTAAATACCGCAAAATCTATGAATGTGTTAAGCAGGCCCACCGCATTAAATTTCAGAAACTGGATCATGCCTGCGCGCCAAGCCTTATCTTGCATAATCGCTTTCCTTCCGGGTGTCTTCAGACTCTGTATCCGGGTAGCCTCTGGTCTCGCGCACGATATAGAGCGGTCTATCCTTTGATTCGTCATAGATCCGTCCGATGTATTCCCCAATGACGCCCAGCAGCATCAGCACAATGCCGTTAAACAACAGGTTCACCCCGACAATGGACGCCCAGCCCGGCACGGTCCAGGAGGTGAAGACCTTCTGGAATAAGACCAGGAACAGGTAGATGAAGCTGGAGAAGGACAGGAAGAAGCCGATATAGGAGGCGATTTTGAGCGGCTTATGCGAGAAGGAGGTGATTCCGTCGAGCGCAAAGCGGATCATTTTTTTGAGCGGATATTTCGTCTCCCCGGCGTAGCGTTCCTCCCGCACATATTCCACCATGGTCTGCCGGAAGCCGACCCAGCTCACCAGCCCCCGTACATAACGGTTCTTCTCCTTCAGACCGCGCAGCACATCGCAGACCTTGCGGTCGATCAGCCGGAAATCCCCGGTATCTGTGGGAATCTCCACACTGGTCATGCTGCTGAGCAGACGGTAAAAGATTTTGGCCGTAACCTTCTTGAAAAAAGTCTCTCCGTGGCGCTTCAGCCGCTTGGCATAGACTACCTCATAGCCTTCCTTCCACTTGGCGATCATCTGCAGAATGACCTCCGGCGGGTCCTGGAGATCTGCGTCAATCACCACGACAGCCTGACCTTCAGCATAATCCATGCCCGCCGTAATCGCCACCTGGTGGCCGAAGTTACGGGAGAAGTCAATCAGCTTGACATGCTCATCCCTATTACTGATTCCGCGCATAATCTCAGCCGTACGGTCCCGGCTGCCGTCATTGACGAACACAAGCTCATAGGTATCCCCGCACTCATCCATTACTTTTTTGAGCCGCTCGTAGGTTACCTGAATGACTTCCTCCTCATTATACATGGGCACAATTACACTATATCTGGCCTTCACAAGGGTTCCTCCTAAATTTATTGTAAGCCACAGCTTCTTTGATGCGCCTCTTCAACATCAGCTTTCAACAACTATGGGCTCTTACAGCTCCCCTCCTAGAATACCCAGGAAGGGAACCAGCGAAGTACTTGAATGATATAACTGCTGTTCACCTGCATGCCGGATAAGACCGGATAGAACATTACAAACAGGATGGCGGCAGCCGCAACATAGGCGTACCGCAAATATCTGGCACCCTGGAACCTGCTGTCAAGCAGCTTCAGGATGTACACAATGGATAGAATCATAAACGGCACCATCGCAAAGTAATGGTACAGGAACGTCTCACGCGGCACAAGCATCCAGGGAACATATTGTGAGAAGAAGGCGATCCAGATCATATACAGGTTCTTGTCCCGGCGCTTCACAGTGAACCATACGGCGGCCAGCATTGCGAAGATTCCTGTCCACCAGATCAGCGGATTGCCCATGGTAACTATGCTGCTCGTTTTGCCTGCGGGTAAGCCTTCGCCGCCGCTGAAGAACCACACGGGACGCTTCATGAACGGCCACTCCCACCAGGAGGAGGCGAACGGATGTGTTGCTACAAGCTGGCTGTGATAGTTGTACATATTCTTCTGGGCATCAATCAGGCCCTTAACGGTGAAGCCCTCTGCTGATGCAGACAGTGAAGGAATGAAGGACAAACTATATACGATACCCGGAATAACAATGAAGAATCCTATACAGCTAACCAAGGTGATCACTGTATTCTTCCAGAAGAACTGATCTGCGGTCCTGCAGGCGGCTTTGAGTTCCTGTCCGCCCAGCTTGCCTTCAGCCAGCAGACGTCCGGCAGCCTTGTATTCTCTGTAGCGTTCAAAAAGTACCAGCGCAAGCATAATAGCAAGCCCCGCGCCTCCGTAAATCACGATCCACTTCGAAGCAACCCCGATACCGAAGAACAGTCCTGACCAGAACAGCGGAACAAGCGTTGTCCGCAGCGGCACCCGGTAGAAATTCATCGTGAAATACCGCTGCATGAAATAGAACATCAGCATAATGAAGAATACACCGTACACATCGATGGTTGATATCCGCGTCTGGGTGAAATGCATGAAGTCCAGAGCGAACAATCCTGTTGCCAGTGCCGCATAGGTAGTCTTACGGAACAAGCGCATGGCCATGATATAGATCAGCGGCAGCATCGCAATCCCGAACAAGGTGCCTATGATCCGCCACCCGAACGGATTGACGCCGAACAGCTCCATTCCTAGCCCGATCAGCAGCTTGCCAAGCGGCGGGTGCGTATTCTCATAAGGAACAATATTATGATAATGCTCATAAGCCGTACGGGCATGATAGATCTCATCAAAATACGTACTGTTCATGAAATTAGAGTTCTCCGGTATGACGGACTGCTCATCGAACAGATTGGCCGGCGCTCCTCTTTTAGCTGCTCCCGAATCAGGTGTTACGCTTGCTATGGTCAGAGGGACCTTCGGTGCCCCCTGCTCATAGAAGGCCATCTCGTTAAGAGTGAAGCCTGGAGACGTAACCGAGAGCTTAACATATCTTGCGGATACGTTAAGCGGCTGGCTTTTCCAGATGAAGACATTGCCGACATCCTCGCTTACCTCAAGCGGGTTGCTCCAATTATCAGGGGTCTGGCTGAATTCCAGCTGAAACTTCCCGGTCCCGACACCACCGAAGACATTAACCCGCTCCAGCTGACGGGCCTGCCCCAGATCCACATAGAAGCTCTCACCGCTGGCCGCCGGCTCCCACAGAGTCTCAGGTGCCTTGTTATCACCCAGATGATAGAGGGCAAGCGCTCCGTACAACGCGGTGATGCCGAGCATCCAGATCCAGTCTCTGCGCTTCAGCTTCAGCGGAGAACGCCGCTCAGCAGGGGCAAGCGGCTTGATGCCTTCTGCAAGCAGCAGATCTGCTGCGTACGCCTCCTTAGGGGTAACCGGCTCAGGTAAAAGCTTCGCAGTTCGGCGGATATATACATCGTATCCAATATAGAGCAGATATATCGCAAGAATGATAGTGGTAATAGCTGTAACCAGCACAATGCCGTCAGCCGGCGGATTTCCGCCGGTATTCAGGTACGCCAGCGTATAACCAACATTGATGTACTGGGTCAGAGAGAACCCGAGGAACAGGGTCAGGAACCGCCGGTCCCGGCTCTCCATGAAGGCGAATAAGGACAGGATCAGTACCGGATACAAGTAACGCTCATGCATTTTGGTACCGAATACGAAGACAATCGTGATCAGCACCATAGCGATGAAGTAGGACTTGGAGAGATCCTTGCGGTCCTTGGTATTGAAGGAATAATACGCTGCAAGTGCAACTGCTACCAGGATGAAAATAAAGCCCCAGATACGGTAAGGGATGCCGAGCCAGGTCACGTCCAGCGCCGACCACATCGGATCGGTCAAGGCATACAGGTTGAATGCATTCACTGTGGAATACGGATAGGAGGACAGTGTGCTTTTGTAAAGGTTAATCAAGCCTGCAAACCCGCCGTTGTTCCAGAAGAACGGGGCTGCGAGGACAAGAAAAATCCCCAGTCCGTACAGGGCGCCCAGCGCAAGCTGCTTCCAGGCCCGGTGATGGTAGAAGGCAAGCAGCAGCACAGGTGTGAAGATCAGCGCCTGCGGCTTGATCAATGTAGCGACGGCAAAGAAGACCGCCGCACGTACAAAGCGCTTATCAACAACCCCCATTATACTGAGCAGCAGGAAGATGAGGAAAAAGGAATCCGCCTGCCCCCAGGCTGCCGAGTCCATCAGCACAGCCGGATTGAACAGGAACAGCATCATTAGTCCCATAGCCAGCCCGGAGCCGAGCCTTGTACGCGCGCTCTTATAGATAATCCAGCCAAGCACCAAATCAGAGAGCATCGCAGGCAGCTTGAAGAGAACCGTCTCGGCACCTGATCCGCCCGCAAAATTAAACAATCCGCGCAGCAGGCTCAGCAGGTATAGCACATATAAGTACCCCGGCGGGTAATCAGCGAAATAACCTTCCTCATAGAATTTGCCCGGTCCAAGGTCAGTCAGGCGCTGGCCCCAGGCCATGAAGGTGTTCATATCATTCTTGTAGCCCTGGGCCGTAAGGCCGATCCAGATCCGCAGGATGAATGCCGCCCCGAACAAAACGTACAGCCAGCGGGTGTAGATTACATCCTCCTGTCTCAGCAGACGCTCACTGCGGAAGGCTCTTGTGTATAGAAAAGCAAAGAACAGGCAGAAAGCTCCAGAGAGCAGCAGCAGCTTGGCCGGAGATACCTTATGCGGCACTTCCTCCGGCTTGCTTCCTCCATCCGCATCTGCCGGGGGAGCCTGGGCTCCGCTGTCCAGCGAAATTATATTCGATCCCTCCGGCACTGTATCCAGCTTCTCTACGGACAGATCATCGAAATAGGCCTTGCCCTGAACCAGATTAGCATAGCCGCCGAGCGCAGCGCCGATTCCGATCTCGGTCTGCTCCTTGCCGGTCTGGCCGATGAACTCCAGACGCTGCCATTCACCGCCGGTGTCGCTGGTAGCGGGGTAACCGCCCCCAATGCCTACCGGGAAGATGTTGGCCCCGATTCCCCCGCCTGCGATGCTGGCTATTTTGACATATCCAGAGATTCTGTAGTAGCTATCCGGCACAACGGTAACGGTCTGCACCCACTTCAGGTGATTAGGCTCCAGGTTCTCGATAACCGCCGCTTTGCTGCCGGAATGAACCTCTTCGGACTGAACGGATATGGAGCCTGCCGCATCTCCGGCAATCCACATGTCCTTGCTCCAGCCTGCCGGGGCCCCCTCTTCCCCTTCTTCAAAGCCCGGGTTCTGCAATAGATTCCTTTCGGCATAAATGCTTGTTACAGGAAGAATAAATAAGAAGAGCATTAATATAACGGTTGCCGCTGCACGTACATTCTTGGTCATCGTTCTACCCTCACCTCGTCAATGTTAATCCAGCCATTACCGCCGGTTATGTATACTTCTGCCTGTATCCCCTGCTCCAGAGTGACCGCAGGAAGTGTGACCTGTTGATAGGCTTCCGCCGCAGGCAGCTCTGTCTCGGCAAGCACCTTACCGGCTGCCCGAATGCCGATCTTCCCGCCGCTGCCTCCGCTACTGGACATAACGGTCAGTCTGTACTCACCGGCTGTGGCGGTAAAAGTCTGCGATACGATGGTCTCCGCTCCGGGATCCAGATATGCCAGCTTACTCCCGGCGAAGGGGTTGTTGCCGGCCACTCCCGTACCAGCAGAGAAGGTCCACCCCATTGTCCCTTCCTCAAATCCGCCATTCACAAACTCGCCTGCAGCAGTCTTAGGTGTGTCTTGAGACCAGTCTGTCTGTTCACTGGTGAGCAGTACGCTATAGTTGGCAAAACGCTTCACTCTAGATCCGGCACTTGCCGCAGGCGGCACAGCAGTATTCGCATAGATATATGCGGTATTCGCAGGCACCCTGTTCAAATCCTCAAACCTGTATCTTCCAAAGGAAGATACCCGCTGAAAGGCTTCTCCCGGATTGGCATACTGAACGGACTTCAGGAAATCATGCGGATTGATTTGCTCATAGAACAGTACATAAATATAAGGCATATTCACCTGATTCGTAAGATAGACTTCACCAGTACTGTGTTCGGAAGCATATCCGACAGCCTCCCCCAAAGATTCATAAAAGGCTGGGCCGATTTGTTCAGGGAAATCGCGGAAATACGTGTTGGAGAATAAAATAAACATCACGGCGAATCCGGCCGCCGCCAGGATGGCTGCGCCTTTGACTCTGCCTGCCAGCCAGACGAATCCGGTGCTTACCAGCATAATGAACGGATAAAAAATAATATTAATCCGGTTAATATTCACAGTTGTAATCAGCGCCATAAGCACCGCCACCAGGAACCAGAGCAGCACGGCTCCCCTGCCGGCGCTCTCCCTCTCCCGCCGGCTTGTCCACCAGGAATGCAGGAGAACGATCAGACCGAGCAGGGCAAAAGGCAACGCAAGCGGGTACGCATACCCGTAAGGAGAGATGGAGTTCCAGGGCAAGCCGTCGCTCCCGCTCCACATCAGCTTGCTGAAGGCACTAAGGTTATCCGCAGCGGCCTGCCACAGCCTGCCGCCGAATACGGATGAAATCTCCTCCACGCGCGGCGTCGTAAGCTTCGGAATCGTGAACAGCGGAGTAGCTATATCCTGCATGGCGTAACGGTTAATGATAATAAATAGTAATATAGGCAGCGCCAGTGCCGCAAACCATATAAAATTCCAGGCCAAGGCACGGGGCCGCAGGACCTTGCTATATAATAGAAGAATTGCCGTACCGAGTGCAAATAGCGGGACGAAAAAATACGCTGTTCCATAAGCATACAGCGAGAGAGCCAGCATACCGGTAAAGGCATACAGCCACCTTGAATTCGTAAAGGCGCGCAGCAGAAAGTATACGGCTATCAAAATCATCGTAGGAAACAGATTCGATTCCAGCGCCCACCTGGACATCATAATATGCCACGGATTAATGGCGATAAAGAACATAGCAGCTGTTCCGGCCCCAGGCGAGACCGACAGTCTTTTCATAATGAGATAGAAAAACAGCATACCCAGTAGTCCCATGATCAGGCTAACCGCCCGTACAGACAACGGCGTTAGTCCGAACAACAGAATGAACGGCATGGACAAGTAGGCATAGAGCGCATTCTGCCCGCTGCCCCAGGCGATTAAATGAATCGGCAGATGAACACCATTCCGGTCCATTCCGTAGTGCAATATGGCATAGGCATCATAGCCGATAGAGGCTTCGTCCTGATTCAGTCCCGGTGGAATAGAAGTTATGTATAGAATACGGACCATTGCCCCAAGCAGGAACAGCAGCACTGGCCAGGGCTGGCTACGGAAGGACTTGTACACTCGATTGAATACACCGGACACCATTTATCACCTCTTCAACAATATAATCTAAATATTGGTTAATGAAAAGGGTAAAGCCCAGCTTCTCCCGGGCGCGTGCCCCTTACAAGAACAAAAAAGAAAACGGCCTCTTCATATAATGAAGAGACCGCAGATTGGAAGTCAGAATCCGTGGAGCTTATTAGCCTTGGCTGCCGATCAGAACATAACGCAGAATGATCAGCACCGCCAGCACCCACATCATCCAGTGGATATCATATTTCTTCTTGCCGGCGATATTCGCAACACAAGCCAGAATAACATAAGTAACAATCCCGAATGAAATTCCGTTGGCAATGTTATACGTAAACGGCATGATTACGAAGGTCAGGAAGGCCGGAATTGCCAGTACCATGTCCTGGAAGTCAATGTCACGGATCGATTGAGCCATGAGTACACCAACAATAATCAGCGCTGCTGCTGTGGCCGGACCAGGGATCAGTGCGACTACCGGAGCCAGGAACAGGGCAAGCAGGAAGCAGATCCCTGTAGTTACTGCAGTCAGACCCGTACGTCCGCCTTCAGCTACACCGGCTGCACTCTCAACGTAAGCGGTAGTGGTGGAAGTACCCAGCATCGCACCGCCCGCAACAGCTACCGCATCTACGAACATGGCATTTCCGACACGCTTTTTGCCCTCTTCAGGGTTCTTCATGATTCCGGCACGTTCAGCAGTACCTACCAGCGTACCGAAGGTATCAAACAATTCTACGAAGGTAAAGGTGGCAATCGCCGATACGATACCGGTGTGCATAATACCTTCCCAGTCGAATTCCCAGAAGTTCAGCTGTGTGAAGTCAGGCACCCATGGCGTCTGCGGATTGCTCAGTGAACTGAAATCTACAGCACCCATGAGGATTGCAGCCACGGTAGTTCCGAGAATTCCGAACAGAATAGCACCGCGAACGCGCAATACCATCAGAATAGAGATCAGCAGCAGTCCGATAATCACGAGCTGGACATTGGTGTTCTCCAGGCTGCCCATATGAATTACAGTTTCAAAAGAAAGTACATCTGTAAATTTGTTAGCGGCGATATCACTTCCGGCTTCGACGCCGATAGTCATCAGTCCGCTGTTCTTCAAGCCGATAATGGTGATGAACATCCCTATACCTACAGTGATCGCATGCTTCAGGCTGTCAGGAATGGCAGTGAGCAGAATTTGCCGGACCCGGGTAATGGTCAGGAGGATGAAGATAATCCCGGAGATAAATACGGCGGTAAGACCCATCTGCCAGGTGAACTCATGTTCAGTGGTGGCAGAGGATAAGACTACGGAAGCGAAATATGCGTTAAGGCCCATACCAGGTGCCAGAGCGACCGGGAAGTTAATGAATACCCCCATGGCAATGGTGAAAATACCGGCTGCCAGCGCCGTCGCAAGGAATACGGAATACCAGCCCATATCAATGCGGCCGAAGGCAGTCAGAGTGCTTGGATTAACCGACAGAATATAAGCCATTGCCATAAACGTGGTTATACCGGCCATGATCTCTGTACGTACTGTGGTGCCGTTCTCTTTCAGTTTGAAAAAGCGGTTCAAATGGTTCTCCCCCTAAGGTTGTATGTTGTGCCAATACAGCAACACAGAAAGCCGGCATCTGGGAAGACACCGGCCCGAAAAAAGAGATCGCTGCCCGAAATCCCGGACCATTGCCGGTCATCCCAGAACAAGCTGCTCTTCTTAATCGTAGCCAGGTCATTACGGTGACCTCGTAGAGACTTCCGGGCCGATCCCCGGAATTATACGAATATATTTGCTGTAGCGCTTTATCATTTTAGGGGGAGATGACATGCCTTGTCAATGGTAAATACGAACATTGCCCGTCAGGTTTACATAAATGTTCGTAAATTGAACATTTTTATGACAAATCCCGCTTGGTTCAGAGAGAATTCCCCAAACATTGCAGCCTAAATGCGGAGAGGTCCGTACTAAATTAATTATAATTAATCTCTACATGGATTAGCGCGCCAACATATGTTAACCTGAATGAGCTTAGCGATAAGCAATCAATTTTCCTACAAGTTCCTTATCCGAAAGGGGATGTTTGAATTGGCTACTACTTATATGGTGGTTTCAGTTTAGAACTGCATAGCAGGCATGCTTCTTAAAAAGGCGGGCAAAGCCCGTATTATTTGGTATGCCATCCCAAGTAACCTTTCGTGAATATTGCTGTTTGCGGGATACGATGAAGGTCGTATCTTCTTTGCATCCTGATGCCGCAGATCAGCAGCTTCTTCTTGAGGCTGCTGTTCCGCGGCATTTTTGCGTCCACAAAACAACTTTAAAAGGAGCTAAACCCAAAATCATGATTGATCTAAAAACCTATGGATATACAGAAATAGAGGAAATTCCTTCAGGACTATTGCCCGGAAGAATTACAGAGCTCCAGCGGGAGCGGTTTACCGTTATAACCGCACAGGGCGAGGTAACGGCTGTGCTCAAAGGCACCTTCTATCACAGTGCAGAAACCCGGGAGGACTTCCCGTGTGTCGGTGATTTCGTTCTGCTTCTCCCGAATGGGAGCGGAGATTCACTCATCGTTACGCTGCTCCCCCGCCGCTCCAAGTTCTCGCGGGCGAATTATTCGGGTCATGCCGCTGGCTATACCAAAACTATTCTGGAGCAGGTCGTGGCCACCAACTTTGACTATGTATTTATTCTGTCCTCCCTGAACTGGGATTTCAATGTCACCCGTATGATGCGTTATCTGACCCAGGCCAGGCAGAGCAGGGGCCAGCCAGTGGTCATTCTGACGAAGGCAGACCTTACTGGAGACTGGAGCCGCCCGCTGGCAGAAGTCCAGCAGAGCATGCCGGATGTGCCGGTGCATGCAGTGTCCAGTCATAACGGTCACGGGCTGAATGAGCTTGATGTCTATCTTAAGCCAGGTTCGACTGTCGTCTTCCTCGGTATGTCCGGGGTCGGAAAATCTTCACTGCTCAACGCCCTGATGGAACGGGATGCGATGAAGGTCAGTGCCATCCGGGAGGAAGACAGCCGGGGACGGCATACAACTACACACCGTCAATTATTCATGCTCCCCTCGGGCGCAATGGTAATCGATACCCCAGGGATGCGTGAGCTTGGATTATTCGGCGCTGACGAAGGCATCTCTGCCGGCTTCAGTGATGTGGAGGAAAGGTTCTCCGCATGCCGGTTCAAGGATTGCCGCCATGAGGCCGAGCCGGGCTGCGCCGTTCTTGCCGCTCTTGCGGACGGTTCCTTGCCGCGTGAACGCTGGGAGCGTTACATGGCCCAGCAGCAGGAGAACCAATTCGTGCAGAACAGAACTAACTATCTCAGGGGCAAGGATGCCCGCAATCAGTCAGCTGCTATGCAGCGCAAGCAAATGAAGAAAAACGGAGGACGAAAAAAATGAAGATTCCAACTGAAGCGTTATATACTGCACTAAGTGCGCTTTTCAAAACAACGATTACAGCTGCTGACTACCAGACGTTACAGCTACATGGCGGGACCTTGGGGGATGTGCAGCTGGTTACCGGAACAGCCGAAACGGCTGACGGAGAGCAGCTGCCGTACCGTATTGTGCTGAAAATCCAGAAGAAATGGGAACGATACGATGATCCGCTTTCCTGGCGGCGGGAATATGACCTCTACGCTTCGCCACTCGGTGCAACCTTCACGGAATCCTTCCGCTGGCCGGTGTGTTATCACGCTGAGATGAATGAAGCCGGGGATGAAATGAGATTATGGCTGGAATATATGGATGGCATCTCCGGCCTGGAGCTGACCGGCGATATGTATGAACAGGCGGCACTGGAGCTGGGACGCTATCAAGGCAAATTATACGCAGCGCAGCCTGAAGTGCTGCAGAGTCTGACCAACCTGAGCCATGCGGATCTCATGAAGAACACCTATCTGCATTACCGGTCCTGGCCGCTCGTCTACGACTATATCCGTTCGGAGGAATGTGACTTCCCGCAGCATATCCGGCAAATGCTCATCGACATCGACGAGCAGTCGGACGATATCTTTGCCCGGATTGAAAAGTTGCCCCTCGTACTGTGCCACCGGGACTTCTGGGTAACCAACATCATCTATACCGGCGGGACCATCGCGCTGATTGATTGGGATACCTCGGGCTGGGGCTACCTCGGCGAGGACATCGCCAGCCTGATTGCGGATGAGGCGGATCTTGATCACATGGTTGAATACTACCAGCGGTGTGTCCCTGCTTATTACCGGGGCTTCGCAGAATATGCGGGAGAGATTGCCCCGCTTGCCGGCCACTGCGTCTACGAATTCATCCTGCTCGTATTCGGATACCGGATGGTGGAAGGGTATCTCCATACGGAGGAGGATGACGGGAAGGCGGAGAATCTTCGTACGCTAGAGAAGATTTATGAATTGAAGAGCTTGTAGCTGTCCGCCTAAGCGGGAAGAACTCCAAAGCCTAATATAGGGTTTTGGAGTTCTTTCTTGTCATATATATTTGACACATAAACTTATGGAGAGTATGATGAACAAACGATTAGTCATATATATGCGACTTTTTTTCAAGGAGGAATCGATATGAACAGGGTTGCCGAATACAGAAAACGCTCCGGTATGTCGCAGCTTGCTCTGTCGAAGGAGGTCGGAGTTGCCCGGCAGACGGTCAATCTGATTGAGAATGACAAGTATAATCCTTCATTGGATTTATGCGTTAAGCTGGCCAAGGCCCTGAACTCTGATTTAAATACACTTTTCTGGGAGGTAAATAGTAATGCTGAGTAAAATAGAGAAGAGAATGTTGAAGCCATTTATTGGATATTCGGAGGAAAGAGATGAGTATCAGCGGGCAGAGATCCACCGGATTCTTGCCGTTGCCTGCATGCAAGCCTTGTATCTGACATCCGGTCTGATGCTCATCAGCTTAATTATTGATACCCTCAACCACACCTTCACGTTCGGAACTATGGCTCTGTTCATTGTTCAGCAGTTCGTAGCGTACTACATCCTGATCCGGCTCCGCAAAACCGGAGTTGCCGAAACGGAATATGACACCGATGCAGATTATGAACAAATCATTAAAGCATTGAAGAAAAAGTTTTTCTTGGCCGGTGCCCAGTGGGGCATTACTATGTTCGTCCTGATGGAGTTCCTGTTCCCGGCGTTAGCTGGTGATAAGATTGACATCCGCTTGTTCAACATTCTGATCTGGTGTACTGCAGGCGCTGCCTTTGGCATCATTACATATTTTCTTCAAAAGAGAAATATTAAAAAAATCGTATAGAAATACAAGCGGGAACAGCTTTGATGATTTTTTAAAGGACGGTACCGTATCCGACAAAAAACTCTCTTCTATTGGCAGAAGCCTGCCGGTAGAAGAGAGTTTTAATTTTAACCTATGTCTATTCCCACTCAATAGTCGCTGGCGGCTTGGAGGTAATGTCGTAGACGATGCGGTTCACGTTGTCGACTTCGTTGACGATGCGCACGGAGATTTTCTCCAGTACATCCCAAGGGATACGTGCCCAGTCAGCGGTCATGCCGTCGATGGAGGTTACCGCACGAATGCCGACGGTGTAGGAATACGTACGCTCGTCACCCATTACGCCAACGCTTTTCATGTTAGGAAGTGCAGTGAAATACTGCCAGATCTCGCGGTCGAGACCCGCCTTGGCAATCTCTTCACGCAGAATATAGTCGGAATCGCGGACGATGGTCAGCTTCTCTTCGGTCACTTCGCCCAGCACACGAATTGCCAGACCCGGACCCGGGAAAGGCTGACGCCATACGATCGCATGCGGCATGCCCAGCTCTTCGCCCAGCTTACGGACTTCATCCTTAAAGAGGGTGTTCAGCGGTTCGATCAGACTGAATTTCATATCTTCCGGCAGCCCGCCCACATTGTGGTGCGACTTGATGGTCTGTGCAGTTGCCGTACCGCTCTCTACGATGTCGGTATACAGTGTACCTTGGGCCAGGAACGCGAAGTCACCCAGCTTGGCCGATTCTTCGTCGAAGCAGTAGATGAACTCATTGCCGATGATTTTACGTTTCTGTTCGGGATCGGAGACACCGGCCAGCTTGCCGAGGAAGCGGTCGCGGGCGTCGATTTTGACAACATGGATATCGAACTTGCCGACAAAAGTCTCCATGACGCTCTCCGCTTCACCTTTGCGCAGAAGGCCGTGGTCGATGAACATACAAGTCAGCTGGTCGCCGATCGCCCGGTGAATCAGCATCGCCACAACAGAGGAATCCACGCCGCCGCTGAGTGCGCAGAGCACCTTCTTGTCGCCGACTTTATCACGGATGTCCTTCACAGCATCCTCGATGAACGACTCCATTGTCCATTTGCCCTCGCAGCCGCAGACCTCGTACAGGAAGTTCGAGATCATCTCATTCCCCTTCACGGAGTGGCGTACCTCAGGATGGAACTGAACGGCGAAGAATTTGCGTGCATCATTGCTCATGGCTGCAATCGGCGCACTCTCTGTACCGGCATCCAGCTTAAAGCCCTCCGGAAGCTCCACTACATGGTCGCCGTGGCTCATCCATACCGTCTGCTTGCTCTCAAGGCCCGCTGCCAGCACGGAGCTGGGTGCGAATTCCACATCTGCTTTGCCGTACTCGCGCTTGGCGGAGCGTTCCACCTTGCCTCCCTGCTGCTGTGCCATCAGTTGCATCCCATAGCAGATACCGAAGATCGGCAGCCCGAGCTCGTAAATCGCCGGGTCTACATGTGGTGCATTCTCCGCATAGACACTGCTTGGCCCGCCTGAGAATACAATCCCTTTGGGCGATAAGGCCTTAATCTTCTCCATCGGTGTATTGTAGGGCAGAAGCTCGCTGTATACCCCCAGGTCACGAATTCTGCGCGCGATAAGCTGGTTATACTGTCCCCCGAAATCCAGAACAACGATTATTTCATTTGGCTTGTTCATTACTTGCCTCCCTTGATTATTGGATTCATTATACTCATGGTTAATTCTCAGCGTCAAGGAAATGGGGTCCCTCTGTTTTAAGGTTTTGGGATAGCTGTGGCAGGGTGGAGGAGGTAATGCCTGCACGGGGCAAAGGTAGCAGAACAGGCTCGCGGCCATGACAATACGGAATACCTGCAGATGAGCAAGTGTCTGCCGATTCACTGCTAACGGGAGCCTGTCTCTATGTTATGGAAATACAGTGAAGAATTACAGCCGTGACTGGTAGTATTGCGCTACTATGGGAAGCGTGCATTTGAATGTATTCGGTTTTTCGATTACATTTGGTCCTCATGCCCACGCAGCTCTAAATGTGGTCGGTTTTTCGATTACATTTGGTCCTCGTGCCCATGCAGCGCTAAATGTGGTCGGTTTTTCGATTACATTTGGTCCTCGTGCCCACGCAGCGCTAAATGTGGTCGGTTTTTCGATTACATTTGGTCCTCGTGCCCATGCAGTGGTAAATGTGGTCGGTTTTTCGATTACATTTGTAGCGGCAAGCTGAACCGTCACAAAGACGTCCGCTGCAAATGCAGGGACGCCGCTTCTCGATCAGGTTAGATGGAAAGTGATCATCAGGCACCGGGCCATGAAAGCCTCTATGTCTGTGGTATCGGCAGCGCTGGGTGGCGACGAGGGCGACATAGGCGCGAAAGGCGTAGAGGACACGCCGCCTCCGGCGCCGCCATACGCCAGGGTCTCCCACTGGCGTACAAACCCCCGGACGGCGGCGCGCAGCCGCCCGTCCTCGATAGCCAGGGAGTCTGCGTACTCCCTGGCGGTAACCCCGGGCAGCGGCGGCCCATACCGCGCCGCCAGCCCGTGCCAGGCCAGAGCGGCCGCGCGCAGCTGCCGCTCACGGCCAAGCCTGCCGGCGCGGCGCACCGCCGGCAGCAGGGCCAGGCTGCGCCGCCAGCGGATGGCGGCAGCCAGCACCAGCGCCGCCAGCGCAAGCGGCGCACGGTCCGGGCCGCCCGCCTGCGGCAGGGCGGCGGTGAGCGCATCCGCGTGCAGCGCAGCGGAGCGGCGGGTGTCCGGCGGCGCGGCGGCAGCCGCCGGGTCCGTAGCAGCCGCGCCGGGGGCAGCGGCGGCAGCGGCGGAGGGCGTGGGGTCGAAGGGGACCCAGCCCGCGCCGGGAAAATAGACCTCGACCCAGGCGTGGGCATCGCCGCCGGTCACGCTGTAGCGCTGCGGCACAGAGCCGGGCACGGCGGTTCCCGGGCCGTAGCCCTGGACATACCGCGCCGGAATGCCGCTGCTGCGCAGCAGGACCGTCATCGCAGTGGCAAAATGCACACAATAGCCCTGACGGGTCCCGAACAGGAAATCATCGGTGAAATCGGCACCGGACGGCGGCACGCGGGTCTTCAGCGAATAGGTGTAGCCTTCTTGAAGATAGCCGGCTACAGCTACGGCAGCATCGTAACGGCTCGCCGCAGCAGCGGTAAGATCGCCGGCCAGTGCACGCACTCTGGGCGGCAGAGCAGCAGGGAGCTGCAAATACTGGCTGCGGACCTCTTGGGGATCACTCCCCCTCAGCGTCCGCAGGACTGCAGGATCACTTGGCGGCAGAACAGACTTGACGGTATACTCCGTAACCCCTGCGGAGCCGTAGACTTCCGGCAAGCGGAAGCTGAGCCTGTCCGGGCTGGCCAGCACGTAACCCAGCTGGCTTCCGTCCGCAAGCCGGATGTTCTGCACATCTGTGATAGCGCCTGCACTGAACAGCGGCACACCTCCAGTGGAAGGCGCAGCGAGCTGAACCCGCTGGATGAGGGTCTGCCCCCCGGCGGATGAAGCATTCGCCAGAGCGGGCAGCGCCCCGGACAGGCGGGGCAGATTCAGCGCTGAATACGCGGCACCGCTCCTGATCCAGCGGCGCCCGTCATAATACGCCATGCTCTCCCCCCGCGAGTAGTAGGGACGGGAAGCAGTGACTGTGAAGGCTGCCTCCGTGCTTGGTGTCAGGGGCATGCCAAGCTCTCTGTCCTCCATGCTATAGCCGGTGCTGCCAGCTATAGGTCCGTCTGCGTCCTCCGGTCTCTGCGCCGCAGCCCAGTGCTCCAGCTTGTCCAGGACCGGCTGCAGTGTAACCGGGGCAGCCGGGCGTGCGCCCAGCCCTTGGCCGGCTATCCAGGCGGCCAGCGTCACCAGCACAGCCGCCGATAACGCCCTGGCTCCCCAGCGGGCGTAAGGAAGAAACTGCCTCCCTGTCCGTTCTTGCAGATGGAGCAGGCCGCTTAAGGCCCGCAGCCACAGGATCAGCCCCGCCGTGACCAGTACATCCCCGGAAGTATTAACGGCATAGCCCATATCCAGCACCAGCAGATACACCAGCGTTACACCGGTGAACAGCGCAATACTTCCTCTGTACAGCGCGAGCTGCTGGACGGAGGACACCAGCAGTCCCCAGCCCAGCACCAGAATCAGCAGCCTGCTGTCCTCGCTTAATGCAGAGATCCTACCGGAGAGCAGCAGCAGGGCATCCTGTCCGCTTTTCTCCATGGCATAGACCTTTAGCCACCCGCCCCCGCCTCCCGCAGCAGCACAGAGGCCATACCAGGTCATAAAGATTAGCAGAAACTGCCCGCTCACCTGTACAAGACGGGGTAACAGCAGACAGCCCCAGGCGAGCAGTGCTGCTGCCGAGAGCATCAGAAGCCGCAGGAGCTGTGTATGGTCCGCTGCCGCAGACAATTTGTAGAGCGGCAGCAGCCACAGCCCAAAGACGCCCATAATCGCCAAAGAGAACAGGCCGCGATAGTACAGGGGGCTGTTCTCTCTTTTACCTGCGGGGCTGTTCTCTGCAAGGTCCGATTCCTGCATCTCTGCCAATGTAAACACGATGCTTCCGTAGCGGAGCTGCCTGCTGTGGGTGGAGTCTTTCGGACTGGCGCCATCCGTACCCGCACTAGCAGGAGGTGGAGTTATCCGGAAATTCATCAGGCTCCGCCCCCTTGTACCCTTGTGCAGGAGCAGCATGGCTCAGACAGTGAACCCTCGCGCCAAGCCGCATTAGACTTCCCGCAATCGTATCCGAGGCAGGCGGTCTGCTGTTCCCGTAAGCTGCTGAATCCTGCTGTCCGGCTGGTTCCCACCCTCCCGGTGCTAGCCTGCTGCTGCGGGATAGCTCCGGCATTGTCCCCGCTGCTCCGGCCGGGCTCCGCACAGGATTACCGGGAGTCCGGCCCTTAGAAGGCTGGTCCCAGACATAATACAGCTCCACCCTGATTCCCTGAACCAGGAAGCGGGCCAGCGTTCTCGCCGACTCTTCCTCAAGCCGGCCGGTAATGACGGATACCGTCATCCCGGGAATCCAGCTCTGCGACGCGTCCTCCAGCAATCTGCTGAGACTCTGTGAACCGGAGGGGGCAATTTCTGTAAGCAGTTCCCGGACCCTCCCGGGGATCTGGCCCACCCCCTCATGCCTGGCCATTCCTTCAGGCCAGCCTCCACTGAAGAGCTGGATGTAGCTGCCGGAGCGCTCGGCAGAGAGCAGCAGCCCCATAGTAGCCGATACCGCCTGTTCGAAGGCCGGGATCACCGACCTCCGCTGGCTGCGGGGAGCATACGCACCGCCGGGAACCTCATAATCCGCCGGACTGCTCGCAAGCACGATGCAGGTCATCTGCCCCGATTCACGTTCCGGCACTCTGCTCTGCAGGTTGCCTTTACGGGCGCTGCTCTTCCAGTGAATCCGGCTGAACGGATCACCCGGCGCATAATCACGGATATCCGCTGCTTGCGGGCTGCTGTGGTTCCCCCTCCCGGATGCACGGTCTCCGGACAGCAAGCCGGTGTCCGGCACTGCTGCGCCCATATCTAGAGCTCTTGGCAGCACTTTGAAGCCCGCCTTGCCGCCCGGCTGGCAGCCGCCTGTAAACAGCCCAGGCAGATCTCCCCAGGTTACACTGCACCCGTGAAGCTGATGCACCCCTCTGGGGACAGACAGCAGCTCATACGAATAGTTGAACGAGCGCCGGAAGCCGGGAAACAGCAGCTCCTGATGGCTTCCCCCGCTCCAGTAATCGGTCACAATCATCCAGGGCAGCGGGATTCTGGCGGCAAAAGAAATCTGAACCTCCACAATAGCGTCATCCCCCGCAGACAGATGCGCAGGAGTAATCGTGCGCTGGACACTAACTCGCCGTGGACCGCAGAGCTGCATCAGCAGGCCGCCGGACATAACCACTCCGCCAGCTGTCAGCAGCAGCAGGAGCGATTCTCCGCCGCGCCACATATACAGCCCTCCGGTAACCGCCATCAGGAGCAGCATTCGCCCCCACTCCTTGACTGCGCGGCGGATGCGCTTCCGGGGGAACCCGGCAATCTCTGCATTCCCGTACCTGTTCTGCTGTGAAAATACCTGTGATTTCGGATCCGTCAATGATGATGAGGACAAGGAGGACACCCTTCCATGGTCATAGACTAGCCCCCGGCAGCCTGTACTTTCTCTGGCTATACTACTTGCTGAGGCCTGTTGCTATCTATTCTTTCCACGAAAAAGGATGCCCAGACATTCAGCAGCCGCTTTTCCCCGCAAGCTCCCCCTGTTTTCTGCTCTCCTTGCCGTCCCCTCCGTCCAGCACACCTTCCAACGCGGATATCCGCCTTAAGCTGCAGTAACCCTGCGCTCCTCTGCATTAACAAAGGCTTCTGCACCCGGATGACCTGCCGCCTCCAGCAGCATACGCAGGGGGACCCAGAGGGAGGAGCCTTGGAGCTGCACCTGTGCCGCCTTGTACTCTGCTGTACCGTCCGGCCAGTGAATGCCCACCTCCTGCTTCTGTGAGTCTAACGTCATGCTGCGGCCGTTCCAGCTGACAGCTGCGCTCCGGGTAACCGCATTCCAGCCAACCCGTCCACCCAGCCGTTCTACGGTGGCGCGTAGCGGAACATAGTACTGTCCGTCCTGGAGACGGTACTCTCCGGGCTTCAGCTTGGTCTCCATCCCTCCAATCTCAAGTGCAAGCGCCTTGCCTGGTGCAAGCAACTCTGCATTCGGGGCAATATTGGCCGATATCCAATCCTGTGACGGTTTGCTCCTATGAAGAGAGGCTGCCTTGGAGGACACCCTGAACTGTACGGGATCACTCTGCGCATCCAGAACACCGAACTCATAACCAGCTGCTCTGTAGCGTTCAATGATAGCCGGCAGCGCTTTGGCGCTCTGTTCATGGCCCGATCCGTCATGCAGCAGCAATACCACACTGGAAGAGGTCAAGTCAGCCACAGAAGCCTGTAGAATCTCCGCAGCAGGCACTCCCCGGCGGCGGGAATCCCCGCTGTCCACAGTCCAGTCCATCACCCCGTAGCCTGCCTGCTTCAGCAGATTGAAATATGTGCTGTCGAAATGGCCGAACGTGCCGCCCGGCGCACGGACCAGCTGCGGACGGATGCCTGTGATCTCACGTACCGTTTCCTCCGTCTGTTTGATTTGGCGCCAGAACTCCTTGAAGCCGCTATATAAATCATGATAATTATGATTATAGGTATGGTTGCCGATAGCATGACCCTGCTCCCAGATGGCCTTGATCAGCTCGGGACGGCCTGCGGCCTGATCCCCAAGCACGAAGAAGGTCGCTTTAACCCCCTGCTCCTGCAATATGCTAAGCACCTTAGGAGTAACTGCGCTTGGCCCGTCGTCAAAAGTCAGATAGACCACCTTCTCCTTGCGGTGTCCGGCTGCTGGAGCAGCTTTCCCCGCAGCAGCAGATACTTGCTGTATAGCGGGAGCAGGACGCTGCGTACCTGCCCTAGAGGCTGAACCGCTTAAAACGTGCGGCTGCCGCAATTCTGCGGTTGTCATTCTGGCCGCTGCCGGGCGCAAATCTTGCACCGGGACAGCCGGAGCATTATTCTTAGAGAGTAGAGGTAACGCACTGCCTGCTTCAGCCTGCAGGGAGTACGTGCTCCGCGAACCGGAAGAATTCCCCTGCCCTCCATAGGCTGACACACCTAGACTCAGCACAACAGCAATAACGAGCAACCCGCAGATCATGATGCGGCGGATAGGATTTTCCCGATTGTCCTTCATCTTCTCTACCTCCAGCATTCTATTGGCGCACCTGCACCATTTGGTAGATTGTATGAAGACAAGCTTCAGAATAGAATAGGCGCGCAGCCTTTGGAGAGTGAAGAATCTATGGATATGCTGAAATGGATACAGGAATTGTTTGCGAGCTATGGATATAGCGTATTGTTCTTCGGGCTTTTGCTCGAATTTATCGCCCTGCCTTTTCCCGGGGAGACCACGATGGCCTTCGCAGGATTTCTCTCTTACACAGGGAGGCTGGATTTCTTCACACTGGTGATCGTAGCCTTCTTAGGCACTACAATCGGGATGACCATCACTTATTTCATCGGACTGAAGGCCGGTCTGCCCTTTATCCAGCGGTACGGCAAATGGTTCATGTTCTCTCCCGCCAAGCTGGAAAAGACACAGCGCTGGTTCGAGAAATACGGCAGCGTGCTGATCTCCATCGGCTATTTCATCCCCGGCGTCCGCCACTTCACTGGCTATTTTGCCGGGATTATCGCCCTGCCCTTCCGTAAATTCGCTATGTATGCCTATGGGGGCGCAATATTCTGGGTAGTGTTATTCCTCGGAATCGGCAAAATCTTCGGCCCGCAGTGGATGGGCATCTTCCACCTGATCGAATCCTACGCCCTTTGGATTGCGGTAGGTGTGCTGGCCATCGCCGCGCTGATTGTCGTCTACCGTTACCGGGCTGCCATTTCTCTCCGGCTGCGCCGGCGCAAGCCAGTGGCTACGCTTGAACCCAAGGTCCAAGTGAAGGTTAAAGAAACCTCCAAGACCCGCTGAATCAGAACCTCACCTAACGCCTGAAAGAAGGTATCCCTGTGAAAATAGACCGTCTGCTCTCCATTGTCATTCTGCTGCTCAACCGGCCGCTGATTCAGGCCAAGGAGCTGGCCGATATGTTCGAGGTCTCCGTGCGTACGATTTACCGCGATATAGACAGCATTAACAGCGCAGGTATCCCTGTGGTAACCTTTCAGGGCTCAGGGGGCGGCATCGGCCTCATGCAGGGCTACCGGCTGGACCGCAATGTGTTATCGCAACGCGAGCTGGCCGATATATTCAGTGCGCTGCAAAGCGCCTCCTCTATCGGAGGAGAGGGTCACCAGCTATTGATGGAGAAGATCAGCAGCGTTGTCCCTCCCTCCCAGATCGCCGCCTTCCGCAGCAAAACCACCCAAATGATCGTCGATTTCTCGCCCTGGGAGCTGACAGCTCCGCTGGAGGAGCGGCTGAACCTCCTTAAAGAAGCCTTGGAGGAAGAGGTCATGGTCACTTTTGAATATATAACGGCCGAAGGCAGGGTAAGTCTGCGTACAATCGAGCCATATACGCTGGTCCTTAAGGGACAGTTCTGGTACTTATACGGGTTCTGCCAGGACCGTCAGGATTTCCGCCTCTTCAAGCTGCTGCGGATGAAAGCGCTGGTGAAGGAGAACAGGCACTATATCCGCCAGGATATCCCGCTTACAGAGCTGCCGTGGAGCAGTGCCTGGAGGGAACCGCAGAATCTCACGCCGGTCACGCTGCGTTTCACGCCGGAAGGCAAGCATCTAGCCGAGGAATACTTCGACTGTGAGACGCTCCAGCGGGATGCTACCGGCGGATATACCCTCACACTCCAGTACCCTGAGAATGACTGGCTGTACGGCTTCCTGCTAAGCTTCGGGACCGTCCTGGAGGTGCTGGGACCGGAGCATGTCCGCCGCAGATTAGGCGAGGTGGCCCGCGGCGTCGCGGCGGCATATTCAGCAGACTTGCCGGAGCGGCAATAACCGCCGCCCCTTAGCATTTTCAATTCGCCATCGCATGACCTCCTCTTTACTCCACCCGCATTCAAGCATGTACAATCTTTTTCCATCCGCATCCGAACCTGAATCCATGTTGTCAGGTTTGCCGGTTTATACTCTAAGGGAGAAGCCGGTTTTGGACTGGGAGACTGGGGAACATGAAGGACAGTGGGGCAATTCCACCCTGGTTCGCAGACGCAAAAAGACGACCCGGTAACCGTTAACGGTTATACCGGATCGTCTTTTTTGTAATGTATACAGGATTAGGCTCTCTGTGATTTCGTCAGGTTCGGCTGCGGCTGTCCGCCTTCCGCTTCTTCCGTCTTCAGGAAATCAGGCTGCGGTGAGGTCTTGCGGATGAACAGCGCCAGTACCAGAGCAACAACAGTCACCCAGGTTGCTACAGCGAAAGCGTGGGTAATCCCGTTAATCGTTGCGTCCTGTGTAAGCTTAAGCATTGCAGCCTTATCTGTCTTCGACACTGCACCACTTACCAGTGCATCGGTAATGTTACTCTTCGTACGGTTAGTCATCAGGCTGACGAACAAGGCCATCCCCAGTGCGCCGCCTACGGTACGCAGGGTGTTGGACATGGCTGTACCATGGGAAGCCAGACGCTGCGGCAGCTGGTTCAGCCCGGCGGTGACGATAGGCATCATCAGCATCGACATCCCGAACATGCGGGCCGTATACGTCAGAATCAGGTGAGTATAGGTGGTAGTGGTGCTGATCTGGCTGAATTCCCAGGTAGTCACAGTGGTGATAGCAAGGCCGATAACCGCCAGCCATCTGGCGCCGATTTTATCAAATATAATTCCGGTGATCGGTGACATCACTCCCATCAGAATCGCACCCGGCAGCAGCATCAGTCCGGATTCCATCGGTGTGAAGCCTCGGATCGTCTGCAGATAAATCGGCAGCAGGATCATCCCTGCATACATAGCCATGGTGACGATAATGTTGATCACGGTGGTCAGGGAGAACATGTTGTAGCGGAAAATGCGGAACTCAAGCAGCGGCTTATCCGTGGTCAGCTCACGCCATACGAACAGCCCCAGGGACACGATACCCAGGATCAGGCAGAGAATAACCGTCGTGCTTCCCCAGCCGTCTGTTCCGGCATCACTGAAGCCGTAGAGCAGCCCGCCGAAGCCCAGGGTCGATAAGATCACACCAGTTTTATCCAGCTTCGGAGAAGTCAGCTTACCGACATTCTGCATAGTCTTCATACCGAGCAGCATCGAGAAAATGGCCAGCGGAAGCACGATGTAGAACAGCACGCGCCAGGAATAGTTCTGCACGACCCAACCGGACAAGGTAGGGCCGACAGCCGGAGCAAAAATCATCGCAACCGCCATCAGTCCCATCGCCTTGCCCCGTTCTTCAATCGGGAAAATGCGCAGGAACACAATGTTCATCAGCGGCATCAGAATTCCGGCACCCACGGCCTGAATGACTCTGCCGACCATAATCATCTCAAAGCCTGTTCCTATTGCACAGACTAGAGTACCTATCGAAAATAACATCATTGCTGTCGTAAACAACTGACGGGTCGTAAATTTCTCCACCAGATAGGCGCTGATCGGCACAAGCACACCGTTAACCAGCATGAACCCTGTCGTCAGCCATTGGGCCGTATTGGCGAGAATATTCAGATCCTCCATCATTTTGGGCAGTGCCACATTCATCAGTGTCTGATTCAATAGCGCCACGAAGGCGCCGATCAGGAGCGCTGCGATAATTGGGCCTCTGCGGACCGTCTTGGACGGTGCATTACCGGCTGTAATTGTACTCATAGCTTCTTGTTGTCTCTCCCTTGTTCTAGAATTCGGATAATTTCACCATGCAGCCGCAGCAGCTCCTGTACATCCTCCGCAGGAATATTTGCCAAGGGCTGCAAATGTCTTCGGAGTGACTGTCTGCTGAGCAGACGGATCTCCTTGCCTTTCTCAGTCATCGCCAGCTTGAATATTCGTCTGTCGCGCTGCGAGCGTTCTCTGGTAATCAGTCCGGCCTTCACCATCCGGTCCACTACACCGCTGGCTGCGCTGTTGCCCAGATGCAGAAGATCGGCCAGCTCCGTGATCCCGATATCGGGATGCAAGGATAACTTACGCAATACCATCAGCTGGGTAGATGTGATGTTAAGCTCCTCTGCATCCTTCCACAGCAGCTGTTGGAAATTATGGGTAATGCAGCGGAAAGAGGACAGAATATCGTCCAGTTGCTTTTCCTTTTCTTCCAAGCCTTATCCCTCCACAAGCATAATGCACAATAATACTTCGCATACGAACTATTTTACAATTTACCTATTTATCCGTCAATGATTTTCTTGCAGAAATTTTCTGAAAAATTACGGAAAGCGAGGATTAAACATGAATACAGAACAACGAAATCACTGGAACAGGCAGCATAAAATGTTGCCCAGGATCATCACCAAGCCGGAGGCGCATACTGAAGCCATAGCTATCATTCTGGAACTGCATTCTGCCCTCTACGCCTCTGAAGGCAGCGGGGAACAGGTAACCTATGAGGATACCTTATGGGACAAGCTGCTGGAGTCCACCGTGCGCAGCTACCCGGTGCAGACACCCGGCAGCCGTAATTCTATAGTCTGGCATCTCTGGCACAGTGCACGGATTGAGGATATCACCATGAACATCCTGGGGGCAGACCGTGAGCAGGTGCTATACTCCGGTCAGTATACCCGGAGGCTGGAGGTTCCTTACGTTCATTCCGGCAACGGAATGAGTGAAGAGGATGTCGCTACTCTCAGTAGAGAGGTGAATCTCGGAGCGCTATCCGAGTACCGGCGTGCTGTCGCCCGCAGAACGCGTTCCATCCTGTCTGCTCTGGAGCCGGGACAGCTCGGGATGAAGGCAACTCCGGCGCAATTCGAGAGAGTCCGGGAAGAGAAGGCCGTACTGGACAGCGAGCAGTGGGTAATGGATTATTGGGGCGGCAAAACCTTTGCCGGTCATGTGCTGATGCCGGCTACCCGGCATAACTTCGTCCATCTGAACAAAGCGATGCGGGTGAAGCAGAAGCTGCAGAAGTGACTCTGGGGGATTCGGCCCACGTGCTCCGTGCCTGCCCAATATAGTCGGTTTTCCGACTACATTCTCTCCACTTGCCTCCCGCGGGCCCCATGTCTTCGGTTCTCCGCACACATGGGGGTTGAGCCCTGAAAGGCAAACAAGCGGACCGGAGTTCCCTCCGGTCCGCTCTTAATCTATTCAACCGCTGCTTATTCGCAGCCGGCTGGCTCTACCCCTGGCAGCCCACACCACCGGCCATGACTGGCACCAGTTGTGCCACCTCGTCCGGTGACGGCTGAGTGCCGGCTGCAATTCCGCTGGCAATCGACATCATCAGCTTAATCCGGTTGGCCTGGTTGACCACGCTGACTCCGGCATCATAATCAATAGCGACGATGTTCGCGCCAGGGTATAGATCCTTAAGCCCCTTAATCATCCCGCGCCCGGTAATATGATTCGGCAGGCAGGCAAAAGGCTGAATGCAGGCAATATTGCTCACGCCGTTATCCAATAGATCCATCATCTCGGCCGTCAGGAACCAGCCTTCGCCCATCTGGTTGCCAACCGACACGAGGCGGCTTGCCTTCTCGGCCAGACCGTAGATATTTTCCCGGCCTTTGGATAGTCCAGCCTGCTCCAGCGCTACCTTGACCGGCTTGCGGTAGATTTCGAGATAGGAGATCAGCATGGGATTGATATAGCCCAGCCGCTTGCTTTTTCCGAATTGCTCGGCCTTGTAGATCGGATTGTAGACACAATAGAAAATGAAGTCCAGGAAATCAGGCATCACGGCCTCTCCGCCTTCGGCCTCAATCATGTCGATGATATGGTTGTTGGCATCCGGATGGAATTTGATCAGAATTTCCCCGACAATGCCCACCTTGGGCTTATCCGCCGGGATGACCGGCAGCCGCGAGAACCCGGCTACAATCTCACGGGTCAGCCGCTTATATTCGCGGAACGAGAAGTTTGACAGGCTGCCCTTGCAGCGGCCCATTCCTTCGCGGAATAATTCCTCTGCGCTTCCCGGCACTGCTTCATACGGTCTGAAGCGGTGCAAGAGACGCATCATCAGATCCCCGTAGCACGCTGCGGCGATAAGACGGTTCGCCAGCTTCAGGCTGATGCGGAAGCCCGGCTGGTTCTCCATCCCGGAGGCATTCAGGGAGATTACCGGGATCTGCCCCAGATCTGCATCCTTCAGCGCCTTGCGCAGCAAGGAGATATAATTGGTCGCCCGGCAACCTCCTCCAGTCTGCGACATAATCACAGCAGTCCGGTCCGGGTCGTAATCGCCGCTCTTCAGTGCCGATAGCATTTGCCCAATCGTTACAATCGCCGGATAACAGGCATCATTGTTGACATATCGTAGGCCTTCCTCCGTCTCCTGCGGACCAGTCGATTCCAGAATTTTCAGCCGGTAGCCCGCATCCTGGAAGACCCGCTCGAACAGCTCGAAGTGAATCGGCGACATCTGCGGAGCAAGGATGGTGTAGGTATCCTTCATTTCTTTGGTGAACGGCACATTGACTTGCGGCTTGTAGAGCAGCTGCGGCTTAACCTCGCCTCTCTCGCGCTCACGCATCGCGGCCTGGAGCGAACGCAGGCGAATCCGCGCGGCTCCGAGATTGCTGATCTCATCGATTTTGATAAGCGTGTAGACCTTGTTGTGACGTTCCATAATCTCCTGAACCGCATCGCAGGTGATCGCATCGATCCCGCAGCCGAAGGAAGTAAGCTGGACCAGCTCCAGATCATTTCTTCCCGCCGCCAGCCGGGCTGCACGGTACATCCGTGCATGGTAGGTCCACTGGTTCACTACCCCAACGTCCCCTTCGCTGCGGTCCAGATGGCAGATCGAATTCTCGGTCAGCACCGCAAGTCCCATACCGGTAATCATATCCGCAATCCCGTGATTGATCTCAGGGTCGGCATGATACGGATGCCCGCAGAGCAGAATTCCCTTCGTGCCTGTCTCCGTGAGGAAAACCAGCGTCTCCTCGCCCTTGGTACGCACATCGTTCTTCGCCTGTTCCGCTTCCGCCAATCCCGCCTGGACAGCAGCCGCAATCTCTTCCTTAGGCACCTCGGCGAAGGTTCGAGCCAGCACCCGGGTTAGCGCCGGAATATCGTCGAAGGTCAGGAACGGGCTGACCAGTGGAACCCCTTGCTCCTTCAAGCCGTCCATATTATTGCGGATCACCTCGGGGTAGGAGGCAACCACCGGGCAGTTGAAGTGATTCTGCGCCGCATCATCCTCCTTCTTCTCATACACCACCGCCGGGTAAAAGATGAAGTCCACGCCCTGGCCGATCAGGTGCTGCACATGCCCGTGAGCCATTTTGGCCGGATAGCAGATGGATTCCGAAGGAATGGTATCCATTCCACTCTCATACAGCTTCTTACTCGACTTCGGAGACAGCACGGTCCGGTAGCGCAGCGAGGTGAAACAGGTGTGCCAGAACGGGTAATTCTCGAACATATTCATTGTGCGCGGAAGTCCAACCGTCCCCCGGACCGCTGCCACCTCAGGCAGGCCCTCGTAGGCGAAGAACCGTTCATATTTATATTGCATCAGATTCGGCAGCGTGTTCTTCTCTTTCTTGCCGCCTGCGCCGCGTTCACAGCGGTTCCCTGTCACATGGAAGCTTTTATCCGGGAACCGGCTGATGGTCAGCGCACAGTTATTGGCACAGCGGCTGCACCGGCCTGGAGCGACGGAATATTGGAAGCTCTCCAGCTCCTCCGGTCCGAGAATTGTGCTGATTCCTTCCGGGGCAGCCTGTTCTCTGGCAATCAGCGCACAGCCGTAAGCGCCCATCACACCAGCGATGTCGGGTCTGACTACCGTTCTTCCCGTCAGCAGCTCAAAAGCCCGCAGGACAGCCTCATTATAGAAGGTGCCGCCCTGAACAATGATATTCCGGCCCAGATCTTCGGGATTACGGATCTTGATCACCTTTTGCAGCGCATTCTTCACCACAGAATAGGCAAGCCCCGCCGAGAGATCGGCAAGTGTCGCCCCCTCCTTCTGGACCTGCTTCACCTTGGAATTCATGAACACGGTACAACGCGAGCCGAGATTCACCGGCCCCTTCGATTCGAGCGCAGCAGCGGCGAATTCCTCTATGCCAAGCTCCAGTGCGGAAGCGAAGCTCTCCAGGAAGGAGCCGCAGCCCGCCGAGCAGGCTTCATTGAGCATCAGGCTGTCGATCGCTCCCCCGCGGATCTTGATGCACTTCATGTCCTGGCCGCCGATATCGAGGATGAAGTCGACCTCCGGCATGAACCGGGAGGCTGCCTTGTAATGGGCCACCGTCTCTACTTCCCCGCCATCCATCCGCAGCGCCGCCTTGACCAGACCCTCTCCATAACCGGTTGCGTAAGCCCCAGCAATGTAGCAGCCAGAGGGCAGAATCCGGTAGAGCTCCTTCAGCGCGTCAGTGACCGACTGCAGCGGATTGCCGCCATTGCTGCCATAGAAGGTATGCAGAATCTCATCCGCCGCTCCGGTAACTACCAGCTTTGTCGTGGTCGAGCCGGCATCTATACCGAGATAGACCGGTCCCCGGTAAGCGGCCAGCGCAGAGCGCGGTGCTGTCGCCTTACCGTGGCGTAGCCGGAACTGCGCCAGATCATCCGGCGCTCTGAACAGCGGCGCCAGCTCTGCATCTTCCGCGCGGTCCTGAGAGAAGTCTACAGCCATGATCCGGGCAATCCAGCCGCTAAGCGGCAGGAACACAGGATCTGACTCGGCAAGCGCCGAACCGATGGCCACGAAGTATTGCGAGTGCTCCGGGAACAGCACCTCCTTCTTCTTCAGTCCAAGCGTCTCCGTGAACCGGTCCCGCAGAGCGGACAGGAAGGTCAACGGTCCCCCGAGAAAAGCAACACGCCCGCGGATCGGACGTCCGCAGGCCAAGCCGCTGATGGTCTGGTTCACGATGCTCTGGAAGATCGAGGCCGCCACATCCTCTCGCCGCGCTCCTTCATTCAGCAGCGGCTGCACATCGCTCTTGGCAAATACCCCGCAGCGCGAAGCGATGGGATAGATCCGCTCATGCTTCACCGCAAGCGCATTCAGCCCGGCAGGGTCCGTCTGCAGCAGAGAGGCCATCTGATCGATGAATGCCCCTGTACCGCCTGCACAGGCTGTGTTCATCCGCTGCTCAATGCCGCCGCTGAGATAGATGATTTTGGCATCCTCGCCGCCCAGCTCAATCGCGGTATCACATTCTGGAATCCGTCCGCTGATCGCCCTCGTGCAGGCAATAACCTCCTGGACAAACGGAATCTCCCCTAGCTTAGACAGGGATAACCCGGAGGAGCCGCTTACGGTGAGCGCTGCTTCACTGCCGGGGAACCTCTGCTGAACCTCTGAGAGCAGGGTGACCGCCGCCTTTTTTATATCACTGAAATGACGCACATAATCCTGATATATAATGATATCCCGCTGCATAACTACCAATTTGGCCGTAGTTGATCCGACGTCAAGCCCAATACGCAGTCTCTTCATGCCATCCCCCATACCTTGCTCCAAATTTGAAGTAATATGAGGCAACTATATCACGAGTGAGCGTGGCTATAGCTGTTAGAAAAGTAACAGACAAATACAATTAATTCCCAGCATACTTAATTATTTCACGATTTGTTCTAATGCGGCCTCTACATGGCCCTTCACTCTGACCTTTCGCCACTCTGCGCTCAGAATGCCTTCCTCATCAATCAGAAAAGTAGAGCGGACAATGCCCATGAATTCCTTGCCGTAGAGCTTCTTAAGCTGCCATACCCCGAACAATTCGCTCACTGCATGGTCCTCATCGGACAATAGCGGAAAGGGCAGGCTGTTCTTGGCAATAAATTTGCTGTGCGAGGCTAGAGGATCGGCGCTGATTCCAAGTACAACTGCCCCATTAGCGGCAAGGGTATCGTGGGCATCGCGGAAATCACAAGCCTCTTGAGTGCAGGCCGGAGTACTGTCCTTGGGATAGAAATAGAGCAGCACCTTCCTGCCGCGATAGTCGCTTAAGCTGATGCTAGCCCCTGTTGACGCAGGGAGTGTGAAGTCCGGAACCTTGTCCCCTATAGTGATATTCATTTATTATTCACTCCTTGTAATATGGTTAATGATTTCTGAAATTGCGTGTCTTCCCAAAAGAAATTATAATGTAGAGAATGTGAACTGGAAAGGACGAACGAAATGCCGCCAAGAAAGAACCGGCACGCAAAAGCCGGCAAGTCAAAGAAGAAAACGCTGCTCTGGACTCTGGCAATCATACTCCTTTTAATTATCGGAGGTCTGGTTTACTATTTCACTGCTATTTACAACCAGTTGGATAACCTTCATAAAACAGGCGAAGCTTCTCCGTTTGCTAATGTTCCTACAGCCTCGGCGGAGGCGGTTCAGCCCCCTGAATGGGAGGGCACAGAGCCGGTTAACATCCTGCTCATGGGCGTGGATGGCCGCGGGGTGAAGAAGGGCGAGGTGCCGCGTTCCGACACCATGCTGGTGGCCTCTCTGGACCCGGTGAAGAAGAAATTCTATGTCTTCTCTATTCTGCGTGATACGTATGTTGATATTCCCGACCACGGGACCCAGCGGATCAATGCCGCCATTACTTACGGACCCAATACGGCGATGCAGACGGTAAGCGACCTGCTCGGCATTCCGATTCAATATTATGTCTATACCGATTTCCAGGGCTTCATTAAGCTGGTGGATGCCGTGGGCGGTGTGGACTATGAGGTCGAGAAGGACATGCGCTACACCACTAAGGCAGACGGGCCTGAATACGATATTGATCTCAAAAAAGGCTTCCAGCACCTGGATGGCAAAATGGCGCTGCAGTATGTACGCTTCCGCCATGATGCCACCTCCGACTTCACCCGGACCGAGCGCCAGCGCGGCTTCCTTAAGGCGGTGGCGGACAAGGTGATCAGTACCACTTCGATCATCAAGCTGCCGAATATTCTCGGTCAGGTTACGCCTTATATCGACACGAACCTTGACGCGAGCGACATGTGGAAGCTGGGCGCTGTAGGTTATGACAGCTCTATGGGCGGCAGCGAGCAGATTCCGCCGATGAAGCTGATCCGGGAGAAGACCCTCAAGGACGGCTCCCAGGTGATAAGCTTCAGCAGCGAGAAGGCACTGAAGCAGTTCGTAGAGGATACACTCACTGCACCGGAACCATCGCCAACTCCTGGAGCAGAGGCTTCACCAGGCAGCAGTCCTACAGCATCACCGGTAACAAAGTAACATCCAATATAACCATGCTTGGCACACGGGGCGGGCGGACAGCGGGAATCAGCCGCGGTTCGCCCTTTCCCATGGGCGCAAGCCAAGAAGAAAGGAACATTATCTATGAACCGCAGCACATCAGAACAGTTATACGAGGAAGCTCTCCAGCATATTGTCGGGGGTGTGAACAGCCCCTCCCGCTCCTTTAAGGCCGTAGGCGGAGGAGCTCCTGTCTTCATGAAACGCGCCGGAGGCTCACGCTTCTGGGATGAGGACGGCAATGAATATATTGATTATCTGGCCGCCTACGGCCCGATCATAACCGGACATGCCCACCCGCATATCACCACTGCCATTACAGAGGCCGCGCAGAACGGACTGCTCTACGGAACACCAACCCGGCTTGAGATCAAGCTGGCCAAGATGCTGAAGGAAGCCATTCCTTCGATGGACAAAGTACGCTTCGTCAACTCCGGTACAGAAGCCGTCATGACGACCATCCGCGTCGCCCGCGCCTACACCAAGCGCAGCAAAATCATCAAATTCGCCGGCTGCTATCACGGCCACTCTGACCTTGTGCTTGTAGCCGCAGGCTCAGGCCCGTCGACCCTGGGTATTCCAGACAGCGCAGGCGTTCCGGCCAGCATCGCCCAAGAGGTCATCACCGTTCCCTTTAATGATCTGGATGCCCTGCGTGAAGCATTGGAGAAATGGGGCCAGGATGTGGCTGCCGTTATGGTTGAGCCGATTGTCGGCAACTTCGGTATGGTTATGCCGCAGCCGGGCTTCCTGGAAGGCCTGTGCAAGCTGACGCACGAGAACGGCTCCCTGGTTATCTATGATGAAGTGATTACCGCTTTCCGTTTCCACTATGGCTCCACCCAGACCTATGCCGGTCTTGCGAATCATGAGGAGATTATTCCCGATCTGACGGCCCTCGGCAAAATCATCGGCGGCGGGCTGCCGATCGGTGCTTACGGCGGACGCAAGCATGTCATGGAGCAGGTCGCTCCGCTCGGCCCTGCTTATCAGGCCGGCACGATGGCCGGTAACCCTGCCTCGATCTCGGCAGGAATTGCCTGCCTGGAGGTGCTTAGCGCAGAAGGCGTCTATGACGAGATGGAGCGTCTGGCCATCCGGCTGACCGAAGGACTTCAGACCTCCGCTGACCGTCACGGCATTCCGCTCACCATCAACCGGATTCGCGGCGCCTTCTCCACACATTTTTGCAGCCATCCCATTACGAATTATGAAGAAGCACAGGATACCGATGGTGAAATGTTCGCCAGCTTCTTCCGGCATATGCTGAGCCGGGGCATCAACCTGGCCCCGTCCAAATATGAGGCGTGGTTCCTGACCACCGCCCATACGGATGCCGACATCGACCTCACCCTCGAAGCAGCAGAGGCTTCGTTCGCGGCTATGGCTGCGGAGAAGTAATCCGCAGCGCCGGCCATGCTCCTCAATACGCTTATCATAGACCTATGCGGACAGAGAAGACGCTATTGTTGCGATAAATCCGATTTTTACGCCTAGCGCGGACTCAGAAGCTCTTAACCCTGTCTTTTCAGCTGATAGAGACCAAAAAGTGATAAGTTAACGTCCTCCGTGTCCGCCTAGCCTGAGGATTTGTAATTTTTCTCTGGATAAGGGCCTCCCAGTCCATCACGCAGGATAATAGAGCCTTTCCTATACAGGAGCGTCCCGGTTCGGCAGGGCTCCTGCATAACAATGAGGGGGTGTCTCAACAGCCATGCACATGGCCTGAGACACCCCCTCATTCATCATTTAAAAGTCGATTGGCTTATCCAAACGGACAGATACGCTACGAACAGATACAGCGTTTAAGCGAGGCTCATCCGCCACCCTCCGCTACTTGCCCTTCTGCTCATACAGGCTGCGGATCTCCACATCCTGCGGAAGCTTGAACGGATTCTGCGGATTGATCCGGTCGTAGAACATCATTCCGTCCAGATGATCCATCTCATGCTGGATAATGATCGCCTGATAACCCTTGAATTTCTGGGTTATCACCTCGCCGTTCAGATCAAAGCCCCTGACCTTCACAGACTCATAACGCGGTACGAAGCCGTGCACCGGCCGGTCTACAGACAGGCAGCCCTCGCTCTCCGGCAGATAGACCATGGCCATCGAATGGCTGGTAATCTTAGGATTCACCCAGGTATATTCCACATTTTTGCCGTTATCATCCTTCAAATACATGACAAACATCCGCTTCGATAGTCCGATCTGATTGGCGGATAAGCCTACCCCTGAGCGCAGCTTATATTTGGCAGCCATCTCGGCATCCTGACTGTTCTTCAGGAACTGCATCATGCTCTGCAGCGCACCGCGGTCCTCCGCCTGCAGCGGCAACTGTACAGGCTGCGTTACCGAACGCAGGACAGGGTCGCCTTCCCGTATGATATCCTCCATCGTGATGATGTAATCCGCATTATACTTTATACTAGACAACTGGGTTCATCCACCTTTTCCACTACGGGACTGATTTGATGATGCTATGGTTAGATTATGCGCGACTACGGATTAATGAAAGCTGTCCGCAGTTTGCTGCTGTAATTCACATCGAAGCCCAGTCCGGTAGCGAGCGCGGCGAGCGGAAGATAGGTTTTATCCTCTTTACCGACCTTGTGCAGAAAAGCTGGAGTATCAATCGCCACATCCGCACCGTTCACCTTAATGGTCTTCGAGCCGATTGTAATAACCACCGTTCTTCCGCCGTAAATTACGGTCGCGCTGGAGGTTTTGTTATCCCATTTGCCGTCCGCCGAGACCGCATTCAGAATATCCTTCAGCGCCAGGAAGTTTTGCCCGTTCTTCAGAATGGGCTTATTGGGTGTATTCAGCTCCTTACCCTTCACCACGATGGACATCGGTGCTGTCTCCGAAGCCATCGCCGTTACTGCCGGCGTACGGTATTCCCCCCACTGCAGCTCAGCAAATACAGAAGCAATCCGTTCATATCCAAGCTGCGTAGGATGGAAGTCTGCCGCCCCGGCTCCGATGATATGAGTTAGCGATCCCTCTACACCGGCGAACTTCGCGGCTACATGAGCTACCTTAAGAGGAGCGCCTGCCTGGTTCAGGGTAGCCGCGATATTCTCAGCCGCGATGGTGAACTGTGCAGCTGCATTCATCAGTTTGTCATACGAAGCCCCCAGAGCGATTTTTGGAGCAGGCTGATACTGGTCGGCCAGCAGAATGGTTGCCTGCGGATTCACTTCCCGGACATTCTTCAGCAGCGCTGTTACATTACTGCTGTATTCCGTCAGACGCTCCGCAAGCTGGGAAGCGAAATCGGCATCAGTCAGCGTCTTGTAATTCAAGAACAGGCTGCTGACATCATTACCGCCGATGGTAATGGTAATGAGATCCGCCGCAGCGAGCTCTGTTCTAATCTGCGGGGCCAGCGCGGCAAATTGCAAGGTACGCGGATCAGACAGCCCTGGCTGAATGGCCTCCGGCGTAATGGCCGCACCGTCCTTAATAGCTCCGGTGTATTGAAGCAGTCCCGCTGTCTTAAGGCCCAAGATGCCATAATTCTTAAGCTCACTTCTCCCATGATACCAGCCCTGCTCCAGTAATCGCTCAGCGTATCCGTACGGCTTCACGCTGGGATCAGTCATTCCAGGCTCATACCCGGCAGTAATGGAATCTCCAAGTGCTACGATACGAAAGACATCCTGCTCCGTTCCTTGCGCCACGGCTGCTGCAGCAGCATCCGCCGGACCTGCATGCACATTAATTAATACGGTGAACAACAGCAGTCCGCTAGTAGAAGCTGATATTAACCTTCTCCATGTCTTCAGCATCGTATTCCTCCTAAATTAGTATAATTCTATTCTAACATCCCGCCTCGCACAAGTGGAAACGGCTTTGCCATCCTTTTAAAGGACGGTACCGTTTCAGCGAGAAATAGAAGGATAATCTATCGTGTGAAACATATAGATTCTTATATTTGCACAAAAGAGCGGTCTTCCGATTATTCGGAAAACCGCTCCTGGGATAACAGCAGCAGCTTATTGCTCCCCGCTGCCCGATTCTGAAGATTTCTTCGGTCCGCCAGTGCTTGGCTGACCGCTTGCCTGGTCTGAGCGTTTCACATATTTATCATACCGGTCATCCAGCTCATAAGCGATTTTGCGGTAACGAAGCGTCTCTTCGACTATAGGGTCAAGTGTAGTCTGTATGCGAATCTCATACTTGGGCGAAATCTGACGGATCTCCTTGGCCTGCCGGTCCGCCTGCTGCATCTCGCCGTCCTCCAGAAGCTCGCTTAGTCTCCGCTCCAGATCTTCATTCTCATTCATAACAGTGTAAGCCCTCCTACTGCTTCTTGAAGCCTGTGGCATCTGCAGCCTGCAGGGACGTAACCAGATAATCATGAATTCGTCCATTGCTTGCGACTACATGGCGTGTGCTGATATCGTAGGGATCGCCCAGCGTATTCGTGACCTTGCCGCCGGATTCCAGCACCAGCAGCACCCCGGCCGCGCAATCCCAAGGGCTCAGTCCAACCTCCCAATACCCGTCCACTCGTCCGGCAGCAACATAAGCCAGATGGAGTGCCGCCGATCCTCCTGCACGAATGCCGCGAACCTGCGGCATAATCTGCTGCAGCCCGGCCATATTCGCCGGCTGGGCCAACACGCGGTCCGGCGGGAAGCCCATAGCGATCAGGCTGTTACCCGGCAGTGTCTCCGCTGATACCTTCGTAGGAATCCCGTGCATGTATGCACCCTTCCCCTTCTCGGCCACGAACATCTCGTCCCGGATCGGATCATAGATCACGCCTACCGTAAGCTCTCCCTTAACCACCAGAGCAATCGATACGCAATAGAACGGGAAGCCGTGCACGAAATTGGTCGTGCCGTCTATCGGATCGACGATCCACAGGTACTCATGCTCCCGCGCTTCATCCAGGGCGGCCGTCAATGCCTCCGCACCAGGCTCAACACCCTCCTCGCCAAGGATGGCATGGTCGGGATAATGGGTCAGGATTAGCCGGCGGATCATCTGCTCCACACCCTTATCGACCTCCGTGACCAGATCCTGGGCCGATGTCTTACTGCCCAGCTCCTTCACCTGGCCTTGTCTGCTCTTGATCCATTCCCCCGCTTTGGCCGCAGCATTGATGGCTGCCGCCGTATGTCCCTTGCTTGTAACTACATAGGGCTGCCGTTCATTTCGGTTATCAGGACTTACAGGACTCATCTCTTCACTCCGCTTTCTTTGCGCATGATTGTTCTCCCGGGGAACACTGTTTCCGCAGGATACCATTTCTCTGCCTTAGAACATGCTTGCTCAACTTTCTTTCAACGTACCTCATTTCAGCTGACTTATCAAGTCATGGCTGGCACCGCTATAAAGCCTAACTGTCAAGTTTTTTGCCAGTTATGGTTCTATATTCACGCTGGCTCCGTTTAGTACCATAATTCCATTCCCGCCCTCAGCCAGTCCCTTCATCTCCTCCATCAGACCGAACAGGGCGCCATCCTTGAGCTTCGCCTCAATCATCACATCTACGGCGGGAGTATCCGCAGCAATCCGTTTCAGAAAAGCAACCAGCGGTGCCGGCTCCACCCCATCGGCATGGCTGCGCGGATCAGACGGGCTGCGCGGGCTGGACACGTGAATCTTCGGCGGCAGATGAGCGCCAGGCGGCACATCCTTCAGCGCCAGAGGGCTTGTCCATGTCTTCAGAATCTCCGGCCACAGCTCCCAGGGGAACTCGCCTTCATTGTTGACCCATTGGTGATGGATATCCAGCACCATCGGCAGTCCCACTCTGCGGCACACCTCCAGCGTCTCCACCGCGTTGAACGTCTTGTCGTCGTTCTCCAGTGTCATCCGCTCTCTAAGTGCAAGCGGCAGTGCAGAGCATTGCACGCAGAAGCGTTCCGCAGACAAAGGCTTGTCCCCGTAGGCGCCGCCGATGTGGATATTGCTCTTAGCCGTCGCCGGCAGCCCCATCGAGTCCAGCATATCTGTATGATGCTGCAGATCACGGATCGAGCTTGCAAGCACCTCCGGCCGCGGTGTACTCAGCACCGTGAAGTGATCCGGGTGGAAGCTGACACGCAGCCCGTGCTTCTTCACATAGCTACCCACCTCAGCGAATTCCTCCGCAAGAGCAGCCAGCGGATTCCAGTCCGCCAGATCAGGATGGGTTGCCAGCGGAACCAGCTTGGAGGTGAGCCTGTAGACCTTAATATCCGAGCCGACATTATGCTTCAGCAGACGGAGCGTATTATGCAGATTCATCCGGGCGATGGATTCCAGCTTACGAAGGCCCGCCTCCCGGTCGCCCAGTTTGTTAAAGCTTGCCATAGTCATCGTTTTGGAGGGAGAACAGTCAGGAATCACCGTAGACATGGCGACATAGCCGAAGCGGACGATCATCCCTCTTCCCCGAAGAACATCTCGAAGGCAAGAGCCGTCTGTACGCGTGACTCTTCCTCATTCAGCTTACGGACCAGATCCATTTCCACCGCCGTAACCTCATTGCCCTGAAAATTGATTTCTGCGATCGACGCAGAAATTTTGACAATGGCCACCGCTACATTCTCCGGGGTATAGGCGATCACCTTCTGGCCGGTCGGATAGACACGGAAGCCCTGCTTCACCATTTTGGTACGTCCGTACTCCAGCAGTTCGTACAGCTCCTGCTCATTCTTGAACTTGCACACCGAATTGAATTCTGATTGAAACCCCATGCATCTCTCTCCTTCCCGGCTGGAATACTCCCGCCGATCAACGTGGTTTATTCATTATCGTACTTCAGGCCCTGTCTGAACCGGTAACGCTCCAGCGCCAGCCCGATCATACGGTCCAGCAGTACTTTATAGGACACACCGGTCTCACGCCACAGCAGAGGATACATGCTGAACGGGGTGAAGCCGGGCATGGTATTCACTTCATTAATAAGAATCTTGCCGTCAGACTTCCGCAGGAAGAAGTCGGCCCGGGTAATCCCGCTGCCCTCAATAGCCTTGAAGGCCAGTATCGCCGACTCCCGCAGACGATCCGCTACCTCGGGATCGACAGGTGCCGGGATAAGCATCTGTGACTTGCCGTCAGTGTATTTGGCCGCATAATCATAATATTCACCGGAAGAGACGATTTCACCCGGAACCGAAGCCTCCGGCTCCTCATTGCCGAGTACCGCCACCTCCACTTCCCGCGCATCCACGAACTCCTCAATAATCACCTTCGTGTCATAACGGAAAGCATAGTCCACAGCCTTGATCAGACTTTCCTTGTCGGTAGCCTTGGAGATTCCTACGCTGGAGCCCAGGTTGGCTGGCTTGACGAAGACCGGATACCCCAGCTTATCCTCCAGATCTATAATCAGCTCATGCTTGCGCTGTCTCCAGCTCACAGCATTGAAGTAGCAATAGTCACATTGCTCCAGCCCCGCCTCGCCGAACAGCTTCTTCATAACGACCTTATCCATGCCCGCTGATGAAGCCAGTACCCCTGCACCGATGTACGGGATATTCGCCATCTCGAACAGTCCCTGAATGGTGCCGTCTTCGCCGTTCGTACCATGCAGCAGCGGGAACATCACGTCGATGACCTGCTCGCCTCCGCTGAGCCCGCTGAACAAGGCATTCAGAGCCGTGCCCATATCACCAGCCACCCCGGAGAGCTTAAGCTGCTCAATTGCGGGGAAGGGAGCCTCCAGCACTGCACCTACCTTCCATACCCCCTGCTTGGAGATATAGAACGGAATAATCTCATATTTATCGTAGTCAAAAGCGTTCATAACCGCATAAGCCGTCTGCAGCGATACCTCATGCTCTCCGGATTTGCCGCCGTACACCAGTCCTACGGTAGTTTTAGCGTTCCCCATGCATTAACCTCTTTCTGAACTATAAATAGTCATTAATATGAAAAAAACGATAAGCCGTCCGGTCCGTCCAGGCGTAGGAATCCTTGTAATCCCAGAAGCGGTGACGGCTGCTAACCGTCCGCGCATTCACCAGCGGCTGCCCTCCCGCATCAAATGCGGTAACAATCGTGCTGTGCTGATAATGTCCGTTCCCGTCCCAGTCATACTGAATAATGTCGCCCAGCTGAAGCTGCTCCGGCCGCTCGACAATCTCTGCACGCAGCCCGCTTCCCCGGCTCCCGCTCAGATAACGCTTCAGGCTGTCGGAGACCGCCCAGCTGAAGCTCCACCATTCCTGGGCTCCATTATAGCCCTTGTACCACCAGCCCGTTTCTCTTTTACCAGTATAGTTGATAGGTGCTCCCCCTGCAAAGAGACATTGAGAGACGTAATTGGTGCAGTCCACCTCAAAAATCTCGAACTCCGGGTTCCCTTCCTTCCACCAAAGGTCAGCATAGGCTGCGGCTTCTTCCCGGCGGTAGCGCACCTCTCGAACACCACTAGCGCCCTTCAGGACACGGCGGTTCAGCAGCGGCTGGGACGGACGCGGATCGGACAGAGCCTCTCCCCACTCCGAGAGCCGCAGAGCCGGGTCCTTCTCCACCACCTTGCGTACCCCATTCCGCTCAGGCACACGGCGCTCCACGTTCACAATTTCCCAGCCGTCCTTTTCACGTACAAAGGTCAGGCGTTCCGACTCCACCACATCCTCACGGTGCGTCATCCCGCCCTTCTCGTAATAGAAGGCGCTGTGCAGCGCCACATCGGCGACCACCTCAGCTGGGTTCTGCCGCACGGTCCGCAGCGTCCGCACCCCCGTCTCCCCGCGCAGCGGAGTAATGCCCCGGCGGGTGTACCACTGGGCGATCCGGCGGGAACGCGTGCGCTGTTCGTCCAGGAACCGGGGGTCCCTGATCGTGGTGTGGCGCGGCTCAGCGCCAGGTGCAACCCGCCCCTTGTTCAGCTGGTCCACATAGACATAGAGACTTTTCTTCCACTGCTGCTCCATTCATACTCCGCCCTTTCGTTCACAGATAAGAATGTATATGATGTAAGCTAAGAATATTCCTTCACGGTATCACCGCCATTATGGCTGCTGTCCTATGTATATGAAGGATTGCTTGCACCTATACGGAAGCGGGAGCGATTTAACTGCAGGGAAGTCAGGGGGCAGAGGGTTCTATGCATCTGTGTGAACCCTGAATATACCTTACATCAAGGAGCAAAAAAAACTTTACTCCCCCCATTGTAAACGTTATACTTAAAGTATATAAATTATGAAATGTAGTTTCACCAGATGAAACGAGGAGGCGCATATATGCCAAGCAAGGACCATTTCTCATTGGCCAAGAACCTGAAATCAGGTGGCAAAACTTATCGCTACTATCATTTGAACGCTCTGGAGGAGCAAGGTACAGGCGACATTTCCTCCCTGCCATTCTCCATTAAGGTATTACTCGAAGCGGCTGTCCGCCAATATGACGGACGGGCGATTACCGAAGAACATGTCAAGCAGCTGGCTAACTGGTCCGGCGGCATTGACCGCAATAAGGAAATCCCGTTCATTCCTGCCCGGATTGTCCTGCAGGATTTCACCGGCGTGCCTGTAGTTGTCGATCTCGCGGCTATGCGCGATACCGTCAAGAAGGCGGGCGGGGACCCGAAGAAGATCAACCCGCTTGTACCGGTTGACCTTGTTATTGACCATTCCGTTATGGTTGATGCGTTCGGAACGGCGGATGCCCTTGAATATAATATGAACGTAGAATTCGAGCGTAATGAGGAGCGCTACCGCTTCCTGCGCTGGGCACAGACCGCCTTCAATAATTTCCGTGCGGTTCCTCCGGCAACCGGAATTGTGCATCAGGTGAATCTGGAGTATCTGGCTTCTGTGGCGGCCACCAAGACCATTGACGGAGAGACCGTTGTCTACCCGGATTCCCTGGTCGGCACGGATTCCCATACGACAATGATCAACGGCCTTGGCGTAGTGGGCTGGGGCGTCGGCGGAATTGAGGCTGAAGCAGGAATGCTCGGACAGCCGCTGTATTTCGTTACCCCGGATGTCGTCGGCTTCAAGCTGACCGGCAGTCTGATGGAAGGCGCTACTGCTACCGATCTGGCCCTTACCGTTACCCAAATGCTGCGCAAAAAAGGCGTAGTCGGCAAGTTCGTCGAATTCTACGGCCCGGGTCTGGCGAACATCAGTCTGGCAGACCGTGCGACAGTAGCCAACATGGCTCCTGAATACGGTGCAACGATCGGCTTCTTCCCTGTAGACGATGAGACGCTGGCCTATCTGCGCAGCACCGGACGCCCGGATGAGCTGGTAGAGCTGGTAGGGGATTATTATAAGGCGCAGGGCATGTTCCGCACCGCAGAGACACCGGACCCTACGTTCAGCGATATCATTGAGCTGGATCTGGCTTCTGTGGTTCCCAGCCTGGCCGGACCGAAGCGTCCGCAGGACCGGGTAGAGCTTACCCATATGAAGGAGAATTTCGAAGGCATTATCCGTACACCTGTCGATAAGGGCGGCTATGGCCTCAGCGACGAGAAGATTGCCGAAGAAGTTGAGATTCAGCACAAGAACGGAAGCAGCAGCAAGCTCTCAACAGGAGCGGTTGTCATTGCAGCCATCACGAGCTGTACGAACACCTCCAACCCGAGCGTAATGCTGGGCGCAGGACTGCTTGCCAAGAAGGCTGTAGAACGCGGTCTGACCAAGCCCGGATATGTCAAAAGCAGCCTGACTCCCGGATCGCTGGTCGTTACGGAATATCTGCAGAAGGCGGATCTGCTGAAGCCGCTGGAAGCGCTCGGCTTCTACCTGGCCGGCTACGGCTGCGCCACTTGTATCGGTAACTCCGGCCCGCTGCCGGATGAAGTCAGCGAAGCCATTACCGAGCATGATATGACGGTTGCCGCAGTCATCTCCGGGAACCGTAACTTCGAGGGCCGCGTGCATGCCCAGGTCAAAGCCAACTATCTCGCTTCACCGCCGCTGGTTGTCGCTTACGCTCTGGCCGGCACAGTGAATATTGACCTGAAGACCGAGCCGCTGGGCTATGACCCGCAGGGTGAGCCTGTCTTCCTGGCCGATATCTGGCCGACTACAGCCGAGATCCGCGAAGCCACCCTGCGCTCGCTCAGTCCTGAAATGTTCCGCAGCAAATATGAGAATGTATTCACGGCCAATGAACGCTGGAATAACATTCCGGTACCGGAAGGCGAGCTGTATGAATGGGACAGCAACTCCACCTACATTCAGAATCCGCCATTCTTCGAGCATCTGGCAGACGGTGCCTCTGACATTAAGGATATCAGAAGCTCGCGTGTACTTGCGCTGCTTGGCGATTCCGTCACTACCGACCATATCTCACCGGCCGGGAATATCACAGCATCCGGTCCGGCCGGAGAATATCTGCGGGGACATGGCGTGGAACGCGCCGACTTCAACTCCTACGGCTCGCGCCGCGGGAATCATGAGGTGATGATGCGCGGTACCTTCGCCAACATCCGTATCCGCAATGCAGTGGCTCCTGGAACAGAAGGCGGCGTAACCACCTTCCTGCCAAGCGATGAGGTCATGTCGATCTATGACGCCTCCATGCTGTACCAGTCGGCCGGACAGAACCTGATCGTTATCGCCGGTAAAGAATACGGCACAGGCAGCTCCCGCGACTGGGCCGCCAAGGGAACACTCCTTCTCGGAGTCAAAGCCGTCATCGCTGAGAGCTTCGAGCGGATTCACCGCAGCAATCTCGTCGGCATGGGCGTGCTGCCGCTGCAGTTCCAGGAAGGCCATGGCTGGAGCAGCATGGGACTGACCGGACGCGAGACCTTCGACATTACCGGTCTTGACAACCATGTCCTTCCCGGACAGGAGCTGACAGTCACTGCTACCCGTGAAGACGGCACCCAGTTCGACTTCCCGGTCATTGCCCGTCTCGACAGCAGCGTAGATATCGACTACTACCGCAATGGCGGTATTCTGCAGACGGTACTCCGCCAGATGCTGGCAGATGCTACAGCTTCAGAAGCGGCTCAGCCGGTAGAATAAGACAGCTTCATAAGGCTAGATCATTATACAAGCTGCGCCGGTATCAGATTTCAGTCTGATACCGGCGCAGCTTTTTGTCTTATTCAGGAATGCCCTATTTGACCGACAGCAGGCTGGTCGTAATGAAATCCAGCTGTTTCTCCAGGGAGATCGGGTCATTGTACGTATCGGCGGCAGGATTCAGCTGGAATACATTTCCTGCCTTGACCGCCGGAAGCCCCTTCCACAGCGGATTGTCATAGACAATCTTCGGGTCTGTAGTATCCCCTGACCATGGGCAGGTGAAAATAATATCTCCGGCATAGTCCGGCAGCTTCTCCATAGAAATGGAAGCCCAGCCTGTTCCGCTGTCGATGGCCTCCTTCTGCGCTTCTGCGGGAGCCTTCAGCCCGAACTCACCATACAGAATCTCACCGCCCCGGCCATAGTTATGCCCGAAGACATACAGCCCCTTGGCATATGGATTCAGGATGGATACGGTCTTATTGCCAACAGCAGCCTGTACCTGCGGCTTCAACTCAGCAATGCGGGCCTCCCACTGGGCGATCCAGGCCTTGGCTTCATCATTTTTGTTCACCAGCTTGCCGTAGTCGAGCATCTGATCCTTATAATTCTTAGCGCCATATTTAATCTGTACCACAGGCGCGATTTCCTTCAGCTTATCGATGCCTTCTGTTCCGGTATACACAATAATCAGGTCAGGTTCCAGGGCCAGGATATTCTCCGGGGTGACATCATCACCAAGCCCTTCTGCCCCTTCAAGCATCTCTGCAAGATACGGACTATCCTTGGCTCCTTGCATGACCCCTACCGGCTTCACACCCAGCGCCAGGAGATATCCTGTATAAAAGGCTGTAGTATCCACGATTCTCTGTGGATTCTTAGGCACTTGAACCTCACCGGCACCATCCTGGAAAGTAACCATCTCTGCTTCAGCGGAAGAATTGCCAGTAGCCGGAGCAGCCGTGGGTGCTTCAGAAGCTGCAGGTGCAGGTGCATTCGCTGCCGTCCCGGAGCCAGAGCCGGAGTTAGCCGATGAACCGCAGGCTGCCAGCAGGACAGCCATGACGAGAGTAAAAACAATCAGGACAAGACTTTGTTTAGAGTATCGCAAGATAATCCCCCTATGTATATATGATATTGATAATCATTATCATTAGTAATATATCATAGAGTTCGCAGACTGACAACTCCCCGTACTTTTCCGCAGCAAGTGGAAACGTCTTTGCTGTGTTTTTAAGGGACTGTACCGTTTCGGCAAAAAATCCCCTTTCGCTGGAAAGGGGATTGCATTTCTCTGAAATAAGCGGATAAATTATCGCAGCCTCAGGAGGCCTTCAGGACATCTCGATACGTTCGGAATCGAATATTCTTTTATAGACCAGAGCTATGATCTGTGAACGGTCCGTTACGTTCATTTTATTAAAAATGCGGCTTAGATGATTCTTGACGGTATGCTCGCTGATAAACAAGGCGCTGGCAATCTCCTTATTCGTCTTGCCCAGAATAATCAGCTCCAGCACTTCCTCCTCACGCGGTGAGATTCCCCATTCCTCCTTGGGCGTCTTCAGCGCTGTACTGTTCAGCAGCTTCCCTGCAGACACACCTCTTTTGACGGGCATCGCTTCCGAGCGGCTGCGCAAAAAGGATTGGAAGGTATTGCGCGGCTCAGTGTATAGCTCCCCGACCACATGGTCATCCAGATAGAAGCGGGAGGGGTTCAGCCACTCCAGATCCGCGTCCGCCAGCAGCTCCTTGTCTGCGCCTTTGCCTGAATGATGAAGCACCAGCACGAGCAGTTGGGCAGTGACAGAGACCGAAGGCTTATTGATCTCAAAATAGAACGAAGCAAACTGGTCCACCTGCTTCAGCAAAGAAAGCTCTTCCAGGTAGAATCCGTACCCATGCAGGAATTCCAGCCTGAACGGAGCCAGCAGCGCAGCCGTTCTCATCTGCTCTGACTCCCGCTCCGGCAGCCCTGTATAACGGGCAAGCTCATACGCCATAGCAGAAGCCTCTGCCGACAGGCGGTGCAGCTCGGGATTACTGAGCTGGAGATAATGAAGCGTCTGGCTGGTGAAGACCCCTGCCTGCTTCATATGTCTGGCTTCCTTCTCGATCAGACGGATCGAAGTACTCGCCAGACTGGCAAGACAGCCCGTTAAGGACAGCCACTCCTCAGCTTCGCTGCGGCGTCTGAAGCCCACAGACAGAATGCCCTTGAATACCTTCTCGGCAATCAGCGGACATTCGAGCAGGACCTGCCCCTCCACCTCCCCGTTGATGATCGCAGAAGAGAGAAAGGCCTGCGAGGAGTAACGGGACTGGAGGTCCTGGACATACGGCATAATCTCCTCCGTCCTCCACCCCTTGGCGTAATGGGTATCGTCCGGCTGCTCCTCGAAGAATACGAGCACCGATGACGGGAAGAAAGGCATGCCCATAATCATATCCAGCAGCCCGGCGCCCAACTCCTGGGTGGATGCGGCCTGCGGCAGCAGGCGGGCAGCTTCCTTCAAACGCAGGGTGGCCTCCCTGCGCAGGGCTTCACGCTGTACCAGCTGCTCCCCCCGTCCGGATAAGCCCAGGAGCGCAGTAACATTCTGCTCGTACTGGGCATAGTCCTGTATCAGGCGGCTCTTCCCAAAGCCCACAGCGAGCAGCAACGCTCTCTTCCCGCTGTGAATTCTCACCGGATAGCATGACAAATATTCCGGCTGCGTCATCCCGCGCTGGGTGAAGAATAACGATCTCGAATCTTGGGCAACACTCTGCCAATGCCTGGGCTCCATGCCCAGAACTGCCTGCCCCAGAAAACCGTCTCCTTGCTGGAACCCGGCATTCATGAGGAGTCCTGCTTCTTTGCCGGCAGAATATTTCACCTTGAACTGGCCGGCCTCCTCCTCTTGGGCAAAGGCATACAGCTCTGCATCAGATAACGTACCGGCCATCTGCTGCAGCACAACCTCTATCTTCAGGAACTCACTCTCCAGATTGGATAACAGCTGGGAAATCAGCAGACCCCGTCTCTGTTCCAGCGGCTTCACTGCGCACCCCGCCAGCAATTTGGAGAGCACATTCCCGAGCACACTCAATTTCCCCCTGATGCTGACGATGCCTTCCCGGCTAAGCTCAGGCATGACGGCCAGTACATCCTTCAGCATGTCATAGTCAGGGTGATTCCGCATCTTGGCCTCGAACGCCTGCAGCACAAGCCCGCGGGTGCCTTCTTCCATATATAAGCCGGACCATAAATAGTACGTCTGTCCATAGTCAGGAACCAGCGGACTGACCACATACTTCAGCCCGGGGACCCACTCCTCAAGTATGGCAGGATATGATAAGGGGCCCAATCTGAGCAATGCAGGCTCGAAGGGCCGCTCTATGACCTGTAAAGATTTAAACATCTTCTGATAGAATATTCCGGACAGCGTTGGGCGGGTAACCACATTCCCGGCCTGATCCGTAAGCACAAGCGCCTGACCCGTAACAGAGCCGAACGTATCCTGGAGCTCTTGAATTTCTCCCATCAGTGAATCGGGTATAACTACTTTCATCCCATCACCTCGTGCACTGGATTCCTCTTATTTCTTCAATCTCAATTTAGCTAATCATTACTAATGATAGTCCATTTTAACTAGATATACAATGAATGTCGAAGGCTGAATAGCCTGCATTTCCTAAAGTTTTCCTGCGCGGATCTGCTGCCGGAGGCCTCCAGCTCAGCTCATCATTAGGCCCATTTCAGCAGCGGCCTCAGCTAAAATGACAGCATATTCCTCCAGAGTCTCCCGCGACAGACGGCTGACCGGGCCGGACAGCGAGAGCGCTGCTACCACGCCCCCGGCCCGGCCGGCGATGGGCACAGCCACGGCTGCCGCTCCCGGCTCCCGTTCCTCGAAGCTGGTCGCATAGCCGCGGCGGGTAATCTCCTTCAGCTGCTCCAGGTACAGGCTGCGGTCTACGCTGTCCGGCCATGCGGGGTCGGCCAGCAGCCTGACCTGCACTTCAGGCGGCGCGTAAGCAGCCAGCACCTTGCTGGATGCGCCTACCGAGAGCGGCAGCCTTGCACCGATCTGGGCTACCCGGCGGATAGCCTGGCGGCTCTGCACCGCCTGAATGCGCACACGCTCCAGATTGTCGCGCAGATACAGGCTGACTGTCTCGCCCAGGCGGTCGCGCAGCCGCTCCATGGCGGGCAGCAGAAGAGCCGCCGGCTCGTTCAGCGTCGGAAGATGTGTGGACAGCTCCCAGATGCGGATACCCAGGCGGTATTTGTCAGTCCCCTCGTCCCGCTGCAGGAAGCCCTTCTCCTCCAGTGTAGTCAACAGACGGTGCACTGTGCTTTTATGCAGGCCGATCTTCGCAGAGATCTCCGTGAGACTAAGGTCATAATCATCATTATCCTGAGTAAAGCACAGTAATATATCCAGCGCACGTTCTACGGCGCGTACAGTCAGCTTCCGGTCTTCCACCCCGATCTCCCCTTCACATGTTTCACCTATTGAAACCCGGTTACATAATTATTAAGATATCCCTATCTTAGTGCAAAAGCCTAAATAAAGTCCAGCAGATTCCGTATCCATAATCAGCCGTCCGCAGTTTACAGTTACATTACAAAAGAACCATTTCCATTGACTTTGTAAGGGCATAAATTTACGATTAAATATATGAACTATTCATGCTCTGAATCTTGAATTTTTCCAGGAGGGGACCTTATGAATCTGGCAACTAGTCATCCCGGCGCGCCGGTCTCCCGTATGCCTAACGAGGATAAGCCTGCTTCGTCAACCTTAATTCCGATTCGGATGATACGCGTCAAGCACATCATTGTGGCCCTGCTGTTATCCGTATTCTTCTTCTTTGTATTCTGCTTCATCGCTCTGCATGCCTATATCGCCTGGGTACTCTCGAATCCTACCGTAGCCCCGCTCTACTCCAATCCTTATCAGGCCAAGGGGCTCGCTTACGAGGATATCAGCTTCCCTGCCAAGGACGGCAGCCGGATGATGGAGGGATGGTATATTCCTTCCAAGGGAGCTACCAAGACCATTGTCTTCAGTCACGGCTACGGCGCAAACCGCGAAGAGAGCTGGGTTCCCATGTATGATCTGGCCCACTATGCGCACAGCCTGAGATTCAATGTCGTCATGTTCGACTACGGCTTCGCCTCCAAGACCGACAGGGATATCGCAACCGGCGGCAAAAAAGAATCCCAGCAGCTGCTCGGAGCCATTGAGTTCGCCAAGGAGCAGGGGGCAGACCAGATTGTGGTCTGGGGCTTCTCGATGGGCGCAGGCACCGCCCTGCAGGCAGGACTTGTAACCAAAGATGTGGATGCGATGATTTTGGACAGCACCTTCCTGCTGGAGCCGGACACCCTGTACCATAACATCAAGCAGAACATCAATCTTCCCCGCCAGCCTTCGCTGGAGATTATGGAGATGCTCTTCCCGGTGCTGAACGGCACAGGACTGAATCAGATTCCTTATTCCAAGGTCAAATCGGAGGATTATCCGTTCCCGGTGCTGTTCATGCATGGCACTAAGGACGATAAGGCACCTTATCCGATTGCCGAGGAGCTGGCGGCGAACCAGAGCAATCCGTATTCGGATTCATGGATTGTGGAGAACAGCCATCATGAGCTGCTGTTCCGCGAGCACCCGCGTGAGTATCTGCGGCGGGTATCCGCTTTTCTCGGGAATGTACAGCTGGCCCAGATCGGCGGGAGCCACAGCAATCCAACCGCAAGCAAATAAGCTTCTTATCGTTACCCTAAGGCATGTGCAGATGTATCTTGTGATACATTCTGTGCATGCCTTTTACTGTGCGTGGCACCAGGACCTTCAGTCCACCGCGATTCCCCGCACAGGCTAGTCTCATAAGCTGTTCCTCTCCCGCATATAATGGACCGATGAAACTTTAGGACGGGAGGACTACATGTCATGCCATATGTATTCGTTGCACCGCCGCCAGTACAGATTCTAGGGGAAATCGCCTTCTGGAAAAAACAGGAGAAGGAGCATGCCGAGGTTCTAATCCAGATCATCCCACGCCTAGAGGAGCCTTATGTGAAGCTGCTGGAGGACTGGGCCATTGTATTCCTGGCTACAGAACAGGCGGCCCAGCATCTGCTTTCCACTCCGCAGGCACCGGACACTGGCGGTCCCGGGAGTCCATCCGCCGAAGCCGGGCTGCTGCTGCACACCGCCTGCGACCAATCCGCCGAATTCATCAGGCATCTTAAGGCCATGAAGGCAGCCAGCGCCGCCGTCAATGCCTTCCCCCTGGCAGGAACCACGCTGCTGCACTTCATCCGGGAGTCTGAATACTTCCTCGCTGTGCTGGCTGCTCTGACCCCTGCGGACTACGGGCCCGGGATGCTGCGGATGAATCCGCCGGCGCAGGCTGAAGCCGCTCCTTCACCCGCTCCGGCTGCAAGCGGAGAAAGTCTTCAGGGAACAGGAAGCTTCGCAGTTCCGTTATGGGAATCCCGCGAGGCAGGCCCGGTTCCCATCGGCGGGCATACGCTTCCCCCTCTGCCTTATGCTTATAATGCACTGGAGCCGTATATTGACGAGAAGACGATGATCATCCATCACGACAAGCATCACCAGAGCTATGTAGACGGCCTGAACAAGGCGGAGAACAAGCTGGCGGAAGCGCGCCTGAGCGGCGACTTCGATCTGGTTAAGCATTGGGAGCGGGAGCTTGCTTTCAATGGGGCCGGACACTATCTGCATACGATCTTCTGGAATGTCATGTCCCCGCAAGGAGGCGGCCGGCCCTCCGGTGCCCTGCTGGACGCCATAGAACGCAGCTTTGGAAGCTACGAAGCCTTCAAGGCCCAGTTCACTGAGGCCGCGGGTAAAGTCGAGGGCGGCGGATGGACCCTCTTGGTCTGGAGCCCGCGCAGCCGCAGACTGGAGATTCTGACGGCTGAGAAGCATCAGAACCTGTCCCAATGGGATGTCGTTCCGCTGCTGGCACTCGATGTGTGGGAGCATGCCTATTACCTCAAGCATCAGAACAACCGCGCCGATTACATCCAGGACTGGTGGAGAGTCGTCAACTGGCCTTATGTCGCCGAGCGCTACGGGGCTGCCCGCAAGCTGGTCTGGGAGCCTTTCTAAGGCTCTGTGGTGTCTTCGGTTTCCGCCGCATGCCGCATAAATCCTGATGGATTTTCCCCTCTCATGGCGGTGTTCTGCGTATCTATTTCTATGGTCAATTCTGAGGGCATTCACTCTCACTGACCGCTTGTTTGAGGCAGCATTGTTGCAATTTTTGCAGGATTTTTCTAGAAATATGACTGGTTGCGGTGTATTGTTGTATCATTTGCAGGAATTTAGGTGCTTATAGCAAGTTAGCGCTGCATTTGTTGCATTTCGTGCATGATTTCCGCATAGGGCGCTTCTATCGGACAGCATTGTTGTACTTCTTGCAGGATTTTTCTAAATTTATTAGAAGCTGTGGCGTGTCGCCCCACGCATTCCCCGCGCAAAAAAAGCCCGCCGCCACTGTCGAAGTGGCAGGCGGGCTTATCCGTTCCTATTCCTTGATCAGGGCCAGGAACTCTGCTCTTGCCGCAGCGTCCTCGCGGAATGAACCGCGGGTGGCCATCGTAACCGTCTTACTGCCCGGCTTCTTCACGCCCCGGGCACACATGCACAGATGCTCCCCTTCAACTACAACCATGACACCGTGCGGATTCAGCACCTCGGTCATGATGTCGGCGATCTGGGCTGTGATACGTTCCTGCACCTGTAACCGGCGGCTGACCGCTTCTACGAGCCGGGCCAGCTTGCTGAGTCCGGCAATGCGGCCGCTGGGAACATAGCCGATATGCACCTTGCCGAAGAATGGAGCCATGTGATGCTCGCATTGGCTATAGTAGACAATATCCTTCACAATAACCAGCTCTTCATGAGACTCGTCGAAGGTTACGCCCAGCGCTTCGCGCGGATCAACGGAATAACCGCCGAAGATCTCTTCATACATCCGGGTCACTCTGGCCGGTGTTTCCAGTAGGCCTTCACGGCTGGTATCCTCACCGATTAATTCCAGAATCTTCTCTACATGATATTCAATCTGCTCCCGGTTTACAGAAACCTTCCCGTTCTTGTACTCCTTGATGCCCCCCATGAAAACTCCCTCCTTCCGCACCTGCAGCTGACTCTTATCTATTTCATACGTTCCTCATTATTACATTACTTCTTGCGGGAATTTCCTTTGCCCGCAGCAGGCCGTCCCGGCGGATTACCATTCTTCATCATCTGCTGGGCACGCTGCATTTGCTTCCCGTTCAGGTTATACCCCATTTGCTTGGCAACCTTCTGCAGCATTTCAGGATCATTCTGCATCGTTGTCATCTGTCTGCGCAGATAATACACACCGATGAAGAATCCGCCAATCAGACCTACCACAAGCGTAATAATAGGCAATGCAATATTCATCTGTAATCCACCTTTGTACTCTATTGTCTGGCGATAACCCTATTCAGGCACGCGAATCTATCATAGCATTTCAACAACTGGACAGCAATTGGCAAATCCCGCTGCCGGCCGGTTCATTCTTCGTCTGCCGCTCCCTGCTCCCGGAGTTTGCCTACAGCCTGCTCCAGCATGTCGCGCACCGTGCTGTCCTCTTCGCTCTTCAGCGCCTGCTCAACAGCCGCCAGCGCTTCTTCGCCGCCGATGCGGCTGAGCGCCCAGGCCGAGGTTCCGCGCATTTCCGGCCGGGGCTCCTTCAGCAGAAGCTCCGTCAGCTTCGGCACCGCCGAAGCCTCCTTGAAATTGCCCAGCGCAATGACCGCGTTGCGCTGGATCGGCTTCTTGCCGCGCCATGCCGCCGAGCTGCTGCCGAACTTCTCCTTGAACTCCCGGTTGCTGAGGTCCAGAATCGGCATCAGCAGCGGCTTAACCACCTCAGGGTCAGGCAGAAGCTGCGGGCGGTGGTTCCAGTTCTTGCCCCGGTTATGCGGGCAGACAATCTGGCAGGTGTCGCAGCCGTACAGCCGGTTGCCGATCTTGGTCATATAGTGATCGCTCAGGAAGCCCTTCGTCTGGGTCAGGAAGGAGATACAGGCCTGGGCATTGAGCTGCCCCGGGCCGACCAGCGCGCCGGTAGGGCAGGCGTCGATGCATTTGGTGCAATCGCCGCAGCCCTCCTCTACAGGCTGGTCCGGGGGAAGCGGGAGATTCGTCACCATCTCCCCCAGATAGATCCATGATCCCCACTTGGGTGAGATTATGGCACAGTTCTTGGCGCTGAAGCCTATGCCCGCCCGCTCTGCTACAGCCCGGTCTACAAGCGCTCCCGTATCCACCATACTCTCAAGCACGGCATCCGGGACGCGCTGACGGATGAAGCTCTCCAGCTTCGCCAGCGCTTCCCGAAGCACATGATGGTAATCCTGGCCCCAGGAGGCGCGGGCCAGGATACCTCTGCGCGCACCCGGCTCGGATTTGGGCGGGTCCTCCATTTTGGAGGGATAGGCCACCGCAATGGCAATGATGGAGAGCGGCTGCTCCCCGGACTGCAGGGCCGGAACGGTCCGCTTGTCCAGATCCGGCTCCTCGAACCCGGATTCATAGCCGTTGTCCCGATGCTCCTGGAGAATGTTCTTCAAATATAAAAACGGCTCCGCAGTGGTGAACCCGATATCATCAATACCGAGCTCAGCTGCAGCCGCCTTAATCTCAGCCTTAAGTTCCTCCCACCTGGAAGGAGGCGGAGCGTAACCTTTCTGGATGTTGAGGTGCATATCCGCCTCTCCTTTATAGATTGAATAAGGTTGCTCTACAGGGCCTTCATCTTAGAGATAGGCCACCAGATCAGGGATACCTTACCCACGATACTCTCCCCTGCGACAGCGCCGAAATAACGGCTGTCCTTGCTGGCTCCGGCATGCCGGTTGTCCCCCATGACAAAGTAGGTCCCCGCTTGCACCGTCAGGCTGCTGAAATCGGGATCTTCTATAGACGTATCAATGTATGGCTCATCCAGCAGCTTGCCGTTGAGATAGAGCTGCTGGTTCCGCACTTCAATGATATCGCCGGGAATGCCGATTACCCGCTTGACCAGATATTCCTTGCGGCTGGGTCCCGTACTGGGATCATGAAGGACGACAACCTCCCCGCGGCCCGGATTCCCGAAGCTGAGGGCGATTTTATTAATAATCAGCTTCTCTCCCTGATACAGGGTAGGCTGCATGGATTGGCCGATTACAGTAGACACATTGAACACATAGATATTAAGCAGCGACATCACAGCGAACACAATCCCCGCCGTAATGATCCACTCCCGCATATCCTTGATCCACGTTCTTCCGGACTTCTGTCTGGACTTGTTATGCGTTACTGATCTGTATCTTTGTCTACGGCTGCGCATGAAATCTTCTTCAAGCTCCCGGTTCATAGGCCACCTACTTGCTTCGATTGGGTTATCCGTTCCTTAACAATAGAAAAGCATATCTCCCGCCCATTTGCAATGGACATAGGGAAGATATGCTTTAGTATAATGAAACAGACTATGCAGGAATACCCATATTCAAAGTATCCGCCCTGCAACAGTTCTCTACTCTGACCTTTGATTCCGCTTACAGCAGCGGTTCAGCAACAGTTACCCGACAATGCTTAGCTTGCGCACGGATTTGAAGATGTGGTTCTCGTCATAACCCATGGCTTCATAGAGAGGCATTGCAAAAGAATTGTGTTCATCGACGGCAACATAAATGCCGCTGACCTTCCGCGCCTGAAATCTGCTCTCCATAGCCGCTACAAGACTCTTGCCGACTCCTCTGCGGCGGTAATCCGGATGGACGGCAATGCGGAAATAACAGCCGTGATTCTTCTCAATCGTACCAATCAGCGCACCGATGATTTCTCCTTCATCCTCAGCAACTACAATGAGATCAGAATCCCATGACAATTGCCTGGAGAAGGGCTCGATCGTGCTCTCGAAACATTCTTCCGATAATGCGGTCTGCAGCAATTCAGTCACTGGAGTTACATCGCTTAATTGAAAGGAACGAACGTGCATACTTTCAAGTCTCCCTTTTCTATGGCTTATGATTTTACAAAAAGAAGGAGTTTCCATAACAGTATAAAACGGAAAAAAGCATCAAAAACCGAGGAATACCTGCTTTTGTCTCTATTAAAGCACACTTTTCTCGCGTTATCATCATTTTTCTTTTGAAAGCGCTTGATATGAAGCGTTTACATTCAATATAGTTTCATATTTAACATGTATTAGGAAATTCTAGTAGTCAAAACGTCCCGGTTACGAGTCTTATCAGTTTAACATAGGCTTAACACTTTCGGTGAGCTGAGGACGAAAAAATACTTTTTAAACAATAATGTTTATTTAGTGTTGCATTATTGTTCCAGATGCGTTTTAATAGTAGTATCTCAACGGATATATACCAAAACCAACATATAATCAGGAGGGATTTTTCCATGGCTTTTCAATTACCGGCACTTCCGTATCCGAACAACGCACTTGAACCACACATCGACGCATTGACGATGGAGATTCATCATGACAGGCACCATAACACTTATGTGACGAACCTGAACGCCGCACTGGAAAAGGCACCCGAACTGCAAAACAAAAGCATCGATGAGCTTCTGACCGACCTGAACGCTGTACCGGAAGCGATCCGCACAGCGGTCCGCAACAACGGCGGTGGACATGCCAACCATACCCTGTTCTGGGAAGTGATTGGACCGAACGGCGGCGGCGCACCTACTGGCGCACTGGCTGCTGCCATTGACAGCGAGCTGGGCGGTTTCAATAAATTCAAGGAAGACTTCGCTACTGCGGCTACTACACGCTTCGGCAGCGGCTGGGCTTGGCTCGTTGTGAAGGACGGCAAGCTTGCTGTAACCAGCACACCGAACCAGGACAACCCGATCAGCGAAGGCGCAACTCCAATCCTCGGACTCGATGTATGGGAGCATGCCTACTACCTGAACTACCAGAACAAACGTCCTGACTACATCAAGGCGTTCTGGAACGTAGTGAACTGGGAAGAAGTCGGCAAGCGTTACGAAAGCGCGAAATAAGCATCAGCTTTCAGCATGATGCTCTAAGCAAACAGGTTCACCTCTGCCGTAACGGCAAGGGTGAACCTGTTTTTTGTATAAAATATAAGAATTTAGATGTTGCACATGCTAAATTATCCTTCTATTTCTCGCTGAAACGGTACCGTCCTTTAAAAGGACGGCAATGCCGTTTCCACTTGCCACGCTAAGCCAGGCTGAATTCACTGCCTGAACTTGGCGTTCAGAGCGTCGTACTCACGCCGGGTGACCGGAATTACCGTTCCATGGCGGGGGCTGGCCGGCAGCTCATAATCAGTGGATACCGTCCACTGACCCGAATCAAGATCTTCCGTCTCCAGCGGGATGTACCCTCTCCCTCCGAATTCATCCACAAACAGATACCACTTCTTCTCTGTATTGGATTTGAACAGGGTTGGCCCTTCAATGCCCTTTAGTCCGCCGACACTCCCGCTTAGCAGCTTCACCTCAGGCGCAAATATTGAATCCAGGGACTCCTGGAACACCATTTTGCCAAAAGGGGATTCCGGGCCTTGCTCGCGCTCATCCTTGGTGAATCGGTAAATCTTCCCGTTATATGCCGCCATAGTGGTATCAATGATCGAATACCCGTAGTCCATATAGACCTGCGGCTCTGTGAACGCGCGGAAATCGCGTGTCTTGCTATACAGGATTGTCTGGTAGGCGTCCCCGGTGTGAGCGGAATCGGCGTACATCCGCGAGGCCCAGAATACGATATATTCCCCGCTCTCCTGGTCATAGATCACTTCAGGTGCCCAGGTATTCCCTGCTTCCTCTGGAGAGACCTTGGCTTCCCAAGGCTCCGACCAGTCCACGAGATTATCCGATTCCCACACGATGATCGACCGGCTGCCCTGTGTCTGGGCTGCGCCCCAATCCCAATTGCCGTTGATCTTCAGATCGGTGGCGATCAGATAGAACTGTCCACCTTCAGGTGAACGGATGATGAAGGGATCTCTGACTCCCTTGTTGCCCAAGGGGGAGATTAGCACAGGCTTCCCGCCGTTCAGCTCCTGCCAATGCAGCGGGTCATTGCCTTCGCTGAGGGCGAAGTATACCTGCTCGCCGTCCCCGGTCCCTTCGCCTGTGAAATAGCTGAACAGATAGCCCGCATAGTCCGCCGCCGCCGGAATGTCCTGTGCAGCTTGAGTCCCGGTAACCTGAGTTCCGGCAACCTCACCCGGCTGGCCTGCCTGCTCCTCTAGCTCCGGCCCGCCTGCCACCAGGGTCACCACCGACTTGGCCGGGATAACGGCCTGGAATACCTGCTCCCCATCTGCTGTCCCATCAGCAGCTACATCAGCGGCCACATCCTCGCCGCGGGCTAGATCCAGCTGCGCGTTGGTTACATAGGAACGCAAGGCAGATGCCTTCAGTCCCAGTCCGCTCAAGGTGAGCTGCACCCGCTTCTCCTCCAGGCCGTCATTCACCAGCACCGCCGTCATGCTCTGCTCCTCCTCGTGCACGTAAGCCGAGCCGAGCAGCTCACTTCCGGCTTCCTGGCTCAGACCGGAGAGCGCAATCCGCACCGCTCCGGGGCGGATGAACTTGCTGTAATTGCCTAGCGACCACAGGATCTTCGAGGTCAGGATGTTCTGCCCGTCTCCAGGCTGATTGTAGTCGGTGTACAGCAAGCCGTCCTTGTAATCTACTTTGGACACTGCGGTCCACCACTGCCATGCGGCTGCATTCGCCTCCGTCAGATCAAAGTGGATGGTGCGCGCCACCTGTAGTGCCGGCTCCATCCCCAAATCCCGCCCCGGGCCGTAATCGCCCATAATGCAGTATTCGGTAACCCAGTATTTGGCCTGCGGATCATATTGCTTCAGATTGCGCTCCAGCAGCTGTCTTAGCTTCACCAGGCGGTCATCGCCGGAATGGCTGTAATCGGACCAGTAGGAATGCGAGGCAATCTTGTTGCCTACCGCTTCCTTCAGCACAGGATCACCCAGCAGGTCCTTAATGTATTCACGGTATTTCCCCAGCCCGAGGCTGTTAGCCCCGCTGGAATAGACGCCGCTGCCCGTGAATTCCTGGTAGTGTTCATCATCCAGCAGAGAGGTAATCTCCACCCCGTCCGGGGCACTGATCTGCGCTTCCAGCCCGCTGGCACGGAGCTGGGCATGCAGCTCCAGAATCACCCGCTTCAGATCGTCATTGTTGTACCGGCTGGCTTCCTGCTGCGCATGATTCCAGTCCCAGGTCGGCTCGTTAACGGGGCTGATATAATCGAACTCCAGCCCTTCCTGCTTGAAATGCTCCAGCACCTCAATCAGGAAGGAGGCGAAGGCAGCTTCAGAGCCTTCCTTCAAATTACTGGACCCTACCTCCGGATCAGGCTGGGCATGGCCGTTGCGGGTCATCCAGACCGGCGGGCTGTTGACGAAAGCAATCAGGGATTCGACTCCGCGCTCCTTAGCCGCCCGCAGGAACCACTGCTGGCCTGCCTGCCTGCTCCAGTCGTACGGCGCTTCCTCCGTTATTTTGAAGGCTTCCGTTCTTCGCCACGGATCTGGAATGATCGCCTGATCGGTCTCTACCGAGCCTGCGCCTATATTGAAGCGCCAGGCCGACAGCCCGATTCCTTCGGTACGTGAGAACAGCAAATCAGCCACCTTGTTCTTATTCTCTTCGGTCCACTCCTTCCCCAGGGGGTCCATGGACCAGGCGTCGGACGCGCCAAAGTTATCGATAGTCTGATAGCGGACATTGCCGTCTATCTTCACTGCCGCATCCGGCGGTTTCTGGTGCTGCACAGGGATTTCCTCCTCTTTCCTATTACTGAACAGAATTACAACTACAACACATACTAGAACAACGCCGATAACCGCCGTAACTGCCAGCCGCTTCATGCTCCTATCCTCCTCCTAACCGACCAGACCGGACCGCTCCACACTCTCTACGAAATGCCGCTGAACGAATACATAGAGAATAATTAGCGGCAGAATCGCCATCAGCACACTGGTATTCATCATCATGGACATGAAGAACGGGTCCTGAACCAGTGAATTCGCCGCCTGGCCGCCACCGGTCATGTAGGTAGCAATGCCATAGCCCGCCGATGACATCATCGATGACATGACCTTCGGTTCATTCAGATACATGTTGGTGAAGAATGAGTCATTCCACTGCCACACGAAGGAGAACAGCATCACCGTTACCATAGACGGAATGGCATTGGGCAGAATCACCCGCGCAAAGGTGGTGAAATAGCCTGCTCCGTCCACATAGGCCGCTTCCTCAATCTCCCGTGGAATGCCCTTGAAGAACTGGCGGAAAATATAGACATACAGCCCTGTCTTAACGCCCATCCCGAGCATAGAAGAAATAATAAACGGCCAATACGTGTTAATGAGATTCGCCGGCTTCCCCGTGAACAGCTCAATCAGGCCGAACAGGTCAAAGTTCTTGAAGTGCAGGTACAGCGGGATCATGATTGTCTGGGAGGGGACAAGGATCGTAAAGATCACTGCCGCGAACAGCAGCCCGCTCCCCTTGAACTTAATCCGGGCAAAGCCGTAACCGGCCAGCACACAGATGATGGTCTGAAGCACCATGACCGCTGAGGACAACAGCATGGTATTCCGCAGTACTGCCGGATAGTTCATCGCCTTGAATACGAGCCTGAAGTTCTCCAGGGTGAACGCCTGCGGTACCCAGATCACGGTGGAATCATACAAATCGTCCATACTCTTGAATGCAATCGACAGCTTCAGCAGGATCGGGTACAGAATGACGAACGATATGCCGAAGACCAGCACAAAACGGGCGATCACCCACAACCATTTTTTCGAAAATTCCACCCAATAGGCGGCCGAAGCCAGCCGGTGCAGCTGCTCTTTCTTAGAGCGGTGCGGCATTGCTGCGGTCTCTGTCTTCATGAATGCTCCTCCTTCCAAGCCGCTAGTCTTGATAAAAGACTTTACGTGAGATCAGCGCCGTCGTTACCCACAACAGCAGCGCGATGATAGCAAAATACATCCAGGACATGGCTGCGCTCAGCCCGAAATTGAAGCTCTTGAACGCTGTATCCACCACCATGCGGCTGGTCTGGTCGCTGATGAAGCTGTCGATGATGGTATAGACCAGATTCGTCAGGATCAGCGGGCCGATCATCGGAAACGTAATTTTCCAGAAGGCCTCGTAGCCTGTGGAGCCTTCAATCTTCGCCGCCTCATACAGGGAAGGGGAGATCGATTGCAGCCCCGCCAAAAAGATCAGAATCTGCACGCCCGATTGGCTGACAATCTCATAGATCCGGCTCACCGCTCCAGTCAGATACTGCACCACGGTGGGGCTCAGACCGGATTCGATCAGCAGCGTGGTCAGCTCCAGATTCTTGATCACCGACAGGCCTCCGCCCGTGGAATCACTGGCGCTGCGCACAACGGACTGCATCAGATCCCCGTTCTCAATGCTGGCAATAATGCCCGAGGCCAGAATGACCGGCAGGAAGAAGATGGCCCGGGCCAGCACCCTGCCATGGAACTTCTGATTGAGCAGCACGGCGAAAAACAGGCTGAAAATCAGAATAAGCGGGGTGTTCAGCACGATATTCATCACGGATTCCGTTAATGTCCGGACATAGGATTCATGGGAGAACAGCGCCTCCCGGAAGTTCGCGAGTCCGATATACTTCAGCGTGAAGCCCTCATCATTGACCTGCAGGTTACTGAGGCTGAACCGCAGGGAAGACAGCAGCGGCGTCAGGAACAGGAAGCAGAAGCCCGCGAACCAGGGAAGAATAAAGTACAGGCCGTAATATCTGTTTTTTTGCTCCAGGGACAGCTTCTTAAGCTTCATTATGGCTGCTCACCTCCTACCCGGTAATTCCGTCCGTCTATGGTTACTCCGCCCACACTCACCGGCGCACGGTTGTAATTGACTATAATCGTGGTGCCTGCTTCATAAGTCGTCTGATAGACACCTTCCGCCAGCTTCTTATGCTCTCTGATCGTCTGGGACTGGACATTCTTCAGCACAAGGCTCAACGCCTGATACTGCCCGGCTGCCTGGTCAATCCAGCTGCGGTAATCGGCGGAGTAGAGGCTGCCAAAGCCCGTCATTTTGATCGCGGAAGGATCAGCATAGAACCAGGTGTAATACGGTGCGCTCCCGGTCTCCAGCGCCTTCAGCAGACTGAGCGATGCATCCTGATCGTCAGCCATATTCCAGGCAGTTCCGGCATATTGCAGATAACCGTGGTATACCATCTGGAAGAAAGGGATGCTCTCATCCGTAATATTGAACCCGCTGCTCTGCATGGGCGCAGCCACTATATGGCGGGCGAAGGGAGCCGCGTACGCATTGCCGCCTTCCACCATCAGGCGGGGCACCGAGCTGCTCATACGCTCCATCTGCTCCTTGACGATTCCCTCGGCCTGCTGGCGGTCAACCAGTTCCTCCGCATTGAAATCGGAATTCAGCCCGCTGCCGAGATCCCGCAGGGACAAGCCGTCTACTCCAAGCTCTGCATAATCCCCAAGGAAGCCGTCTACCACACCCGGCAATACCCGGGGGCTGACGACATAACCGGAGGGCTCCTGCACATCCAGCTTCAGCATGGAGAAGTCGAAGGGATACGTATGCGCCAGCTTACCCGTAATCAGCCGGGAGGCCTGTGACTTGCGGAGTCCCTTGGCTTCCGGAAAGGTCTGCAGGAAAGAAGCATCGGGATACAGTGTAATCCCCTTATCCTGTGCGTAGGCCTGCAGCTCCTTAAGCCCACCGGTCCCGCCAAGCTTGCTGTCTACAGATACGCCCTTCGGGTAATTATGGTTGATGCCGCCGTTGAACCATCCGGTATACCGCAGTTGAATGTCCCCGATCCCCTTCTCCTGCATCTGCTCCAGAATGGCCTTGGCCTCCTTGAAGGAGGTAAGCGGCTCATAAGCGCTGTAAGGAATGCCCAGGAAGAATTTCTTCTTCGGAATGCCGCCGATCAATTCCAGGTAAAAGGGAACGTTCTCTGTCCCGTCCAGCCTTGCCATCCCGGTATGTTCGATTAAGTACTCCCGGTAATGCGCGGCCATACCTGAATAGCTGGCTTCCTCCTGATCAAGGAAGCTGTACGCTACAGTGATATCTCCGGGGTAGATCCCCGCCTGAAATTGCTTCACTGTACTGGAGCGCCAGCCGTTGGTCAGTGTCACTTCCTCCAGACTGCCCAGCGTATAGCTGGAGAAGACATTGTTATACTGATTCAGCCGCCCGCTGACATCTGCCTCCACAGCCGCAACCGCGTCCCCGCTCTCGATCACCGCCAGGAAGCCCCGGTCTTCAACCTTCATGCCGAATACAGGCAGCCTTGCGGTCTCCTCCTTCTGCACTTGCCCCAGCTGGGTCAGCGCAGCATCCGGCCCGTACATCGCTGTACGGTAAGGGGTAGCATAGAGCTTGTTATTATTGAAGTGTATCAGTGACCCGGAGCCGTCCGGCACCAGGCTGTAGCCTTCATCCTTTGTCCCGCTCGCCCCAAAAAACGGAAGCAGCGACAATGTCTGAATGTGCATGGTATCCGGATACCGCACCTTGTCGCCCGGGATGCCTACTTTCAGCTGCTTCCCGTCCAGCCGGTATTCCAGGGGAAGTGTCACCAGGGCGGCTCCGTCATCCTCTTCACCGTAGGCGGCTTTATCGATGGCGATTTGCGCCTCATCATAGCCAATCTGCCCAAACAAGGTGGTTACCTTCTTCAGCCCCACTCCCTTGAAGGAGGTATCTCTTCGCTCATACCGCTTACTCGATTCATCGTACCTGAACCGCTTCTCAATCTCCTTCTTGTCGCTCTCCTTCTCAAGGCGGCCGATGATCAGGGTACGGAAGCGTTCTTCACTGATGTATTTGGGAATGCCGTCGATGTTGCTCTTGACCTCCCCCAGTGTGTACACGATGTTCAGGCTATCGGCTGATTCCTCGATGGTGAACTGGCCACTCTGCACACTGTGGGTGTAGTTGTCGTAGTTCATGAGATTGCCCTTACTGTCATAGTAGGTCAGCTCTACCTGCACATTCAGCTTGGATTTGTTATAGCCGGTGGCAACAGCGTCCTGTTCACGGTCCTGTGGGTTAGAATACCAGATCGCTCCGCTCTTCTTATCCTTAACGGCAACCTCCGTAGTCGTCTGATTCAGATACAGGGTCAAATACTCGTTGTCCAGGGCCGCCTTCAGATCTGCGGATAGCTCCGGCGCTTCCGGGGTGCGGGTATTCTGCCCGCTCTGCACTTCAAACTGTACCGCCGCTTCCGCTTCAGGTGCGGATTCCGCCAAGTCCGCGTAAGGCAGAACGGCTGCCCCGCTGAGCATAAGTACAATTGCAATGATGGTTAGCTTCTTCTTCAAAGCCTGGCTCCTCCTTTCTTATCCGCGAAGTGAAAGCTCCTGGTAGACGGTATAGACAAAACTGACAATTTGCTGGATCAGATTGAAGAACAGCAGGCCCAGGAAGATGATGATGCCCACCACAGCCAGCGTCAGCAGCATGGTTGTAATCGTTTTGAGCACCGTGTACTGATGAACGGTCATGGTCCCGATGAACAAGAGCCATACGAACCAGAGCGTGGCCAGAGCATCCAGCAAATGATAGAAGGAAGCCTCCCGCAGCGTGATCACGTTGCTGAGCAGGATATTGGGAATGTTGATCAGAATCAGCGGAAGCAGGGCGTAGCCTGTCGTAATGACGATCTCTCCGAACTTCCCTTCCCCGTCCATCAGCGTCGTCAGGGACCAGTTCGCCAGGCACCAGAGCAGGAACGGGAAAATAATATACTTGAGCTCATTGATGCTGTTCAGTGCAAGCGGGTGATTATAATTGACCACATAGCCTACATATTGGCGCTTCACAATCATAGTCAGGGTAAGGGCCATAAGAATGCCCAGTGCCATGCGCAGCTTGCCCTTATTTTCGTATTTCAGATCCCAGAATCCATCGAAGGGGTGCACTGCTACATGCAGTGAATATTTAATGTCCTTAAGAAACGGCATCCTGAACCCTCCCTTCCTTTCTCGGCCACTTTACCAGGCGGACGATGACGTAGCCGCCCAGCAGCACGGCTATTATTCCGGTCATATAGAGGCTGAAATAATCGCGCATATACTCCCTGCGGTATTTCCCAAGCGCCTTGGAGTAATATTCGCGGTCATTACCCAGCTTCAGATAAGTCATAGCCTCCTTATATTCGCCTTGGCGGAGCAGCGATTTGCCGATGCCGACATACGCCATCTCATAGTTGGCATCCAGCTTCAGCACCTCCCGCCACAGCTTAGCGGCTTCATCATGCTTACCGGAGCTGTACAGGGTGTTGGCTTCATTGACCATGCTGCCGAACTGAGTCACTGTGAACTCGGTAATTCTCCCCAGATCACGGTCCAGTACATAGATTGCATTCTCATAGCTCTCCACCGCCGCCGGGTTCTTGAAGGTACCGAGCTGGCTGCCTAGTTGACCGATGACATACAGCAGCTTGCCGTCCTCATTGTAGGTGAACACCCGCCCGCGCGTGGAGTCCAGTACCCGGTAGACTCCGTTTCCGGTCACATCAATATCAATGAAGGCGGAGCGGTCCCGGCTCAGATCGCCGATGGGCGGGATCTCTTTGCTGACCCGCAGGACATCGATGCCGGAGGGATTCAGTCTTTTTACCGGAGAAAAGGTCTTCTTATCCACTGTAGTGGTATAGATGAAGCCATCCTCATCGACATCGGTATTATTGAATTCCAGCGGAATGAACTGCACCATCTTCTCGCGCTGCTCCTTGGTCGATACCGACTTCCAGAACAGATCCACCGGATCAAACTGCACCTTGTTCGTGCCCATGAAGCCCGTGAACTGCCCGTCGCTGTCGAACTCGATCAGCCCTTCATAGACCCCTCTGCCAACCACATAGATGCGGCCCGCCTTATCAACAATCACCTTCCGCGGAAAATATTCAAAACCCGCTCCGATCACATCCGCCTTCGGCGGTCCAATCTCCCGCACGAAGGTCCCTGTGCCGTCCAGCTCGACCAGCCGCCCATTCTCCGTATCTGCCACGTAGATCCGGCCGGCGTCCGTAACGAAGAGTCCCTCCGGGTTATTGAAGCTGTCCTTCTTCTCCCCGTTCTGAAAGCCTTCGATAACACGGAGTGTGTTCCACTCCTTATCCAGCACCACAATCCGCCCGTTCCCGGAATCGAGCACGTACAGCAGCCCCTCCGCCGAAACGAACAGGTCCCCCGGAGCATTCCAGGCTCCTGTTCCTGCCTCTAGCCCGCCGATGGCCCTCGAAGGAAGATAGGCAATCGGCGACTGAACCGCCTCGCCCCAGTAGGAGTAGGTATATCCTTCATACGGCGCAGCCCCGGCCGGCCTTGGACACAGGCTCACAAGCAGCAGCACGGATACAAGCACCAGTATCGATGACTTTATTCTCAACCCTAACGCCTCCATCGCTTCAGTCCTTCATGCCGGACGAAGCCATCGTCTGAATCACATTGCTCTGTGACAGAATGAACGTCACAATCGGCACCGTCATCATAATCACCGCTACTGCGGCCCCGACTCCTGCACGGGCGATCCCGCCCTGAATAATCTGGCCCATCGCGTAATGCAGCGTCTTGAGCTGCTCGCTGTAGATGAAGCTGCCGCCGTCCGTGCCCCACAGCATCTGCATCATCAGGATGAGCAGCGTCAGCCAGGCCGGCTTCACCAGCGGCATGACGACCTGCCAGAAAATGCGGTATTCACTTGCCCCGTCAATCTTCGCCGCCTCCAGCAGCGCATCCGGGATCTGCTCCATGAACTGCTTCATTAGATAGAGTCCCAGCGGATAGGCAAAGGCAGGAACGATAACCGCCTGGTAGGTGTCCATCCAGCCCAGAGCGGACATAATCATATAGTTCGGTATCGCGGTGACATGCGGCGAGAACATCAGCGACAGGACAACCACGGTGAACAGCACCTTAGAGCCGCGGAATTTATGCTTTGCCAGCGGGTAAGCCGCCGCCGAGGCCAGCAGGATATGCCCGGCTGTACCGGCGGCGGTAATGAATACGGTGTTAAATATATATCTGGAGAACGGCACCCAGGAATTCTTCATCACCTGAAACAGATTGGCGAAGTTCTCAAGCGTGGCATTGCGTACAAACAGCGTAGGCGGGAAAATAAACAGCTCATCCAGCGGCTTGAACGCATTGTTAATGACATAAATTAACGGAATCGCCATGAATGATCCGAATCCGGCCAGGGCCAGGAACAGCAGGGCATCGACCTGCCAGGAACGGTTTACTTTTTTGTTCAGACGTATCGCCAGCTTCATCCCGCTTATTCACCCACCCTCTTCAGCAGCTTTTGGACAATCAGATTGCTGCCCAGCATCATCACGAACAGCACGGTGGCAATCGCCGAGGCATAGCCCATCTCGAAGCGGATCGTACCGTAGTCCACCAGATGGGTTACAATCGTATGCGCCCCGTATTGCACACTCGGGAAGCCTGCCAGCGCCATAGCTACATCGGCAACTGCCAGCGACGCCGTGATCTGAATGACCGCGCCGAACATCAGCTGCGGGCGCATGGAAGGCAGCGTAATGAACCACAGCTCCTGCCAGCGGTTTTTGACACCGTCCACAGCCCCTGCTTCATATAACGTCTTGTCAACGGTCTGCAGTCCGGCGATGAAGGCCAGGAAGCTGGTCCCCAGACTTAGCCAGAGCTGTACCAGCATGATGATCCCCAGCATATACTTGGGGTCCTGCAGCCATTGGATCGGCTCATAAATTACACCAAGCTGCATCAGAAAGCCGTTGATAATCCCGTAGGAGTCACTGGAGAAGATAATCTGCCAGATGAAGAATACATTCCCCGAAATGGACGGCGCAAAAAAGATCAGGGTCATAAACGCCCGCAGCTTGGGGTTCAGCTCATTGATCAGCCAGGCAAACAGAAAACAGGCGATATAGCTGACCGGTCCGGTAACCACTGAGAAAATCAGCGTATTCTTGACCCCGATCAGGAACACATCATCGTTCCAGAGCAGCTTGGAATAATTCTCCCAGCCGATCCAGCGCGGCATCTCCAGCATGTTGAAGTGCGTGAAGCTGAAGATGATCGATATCACCACCGGCAGCACGGTAAACAACAGAAACAGCACCATATATGGAGCCAGCAGGATATACAGGTGTTTATCCCGCCGCACATCCTTGCCGAACAATGCCCAGTAATTACGCAGCCCGGAAGGGGACAGCCGGGGCTGAATCAAGGGTTCGGCCGTATTTTTGACTTTCTGCACAAGAGTCCCTCCCTATTCCCTTCGTTTCAAATCGAACTCTGCTCTCTTCTGATCAATCTCATAGTCGATCTCCTGCACATAATCGTACAGGGCATCGGCGGTATTCGTTCCATTGTTGATGACCTCGCGCAGCGCATTGTCCAGATGTCGGCCCGTGAAGTAACCGCCCGGCACCTCAGGCACACCCTGCACCCATTGCCACTGCTCCTCCAGATGGCGGTAATCGCTTGTCGGCCACGGCAGCTCCTTAAGCGCTTCAACGTTGGCGGTCGGATACCGCGCAGCCGCGCCCATGAGGCCCTCCATCTCCCGGCCGAAGCGGACCTGCGAATCCTTGTCTACCCACCACTTCATGAATTCCCAGGCGGCATCCTTGTTCTTAGCCTGCTTAAGCATCAATGCGGCGGTGCCCCCGCTGGCCACATCCCTGCGGATACTGCCGTCCGGCTGCTTCGTGCCCGGAACCGGAATGAATTCCCATAGCCCCTTAATCTCCGGCGCGGATACGCTCAGATAGTTATAGAAGGTATAGTCTTGAATGCCGACCGGCATCTCGCCGGTGCGGAACCGCATCGGGAAGTCGAAGATCAGCGGCAGCTTGTAGCTGGTATAGAAATTGGTCCAGTCCTTGAAGGCAGCCAGCCCGGTCTCTGTATCCAGTCCGCTCTTCGCTCCGTTATTCAGATAAAAGGACCCGCCCATCTGATAGAGCAGCATGGCATAGGCGCGGTTGACCTCCAGCACCGGCACGCCTGTCGTCTGCGCGAGCGGCAGCGCCATATCCATCCGGTGCTTCTGCAGCACCGGAATCATTGCATATACCTCATCCCAGGTCTGCGGCGGCTCAAGATTCAGCTCCTGCAGAATATCCTTCCGGTAGAACAGCATGTTGAAGATCTGCTGCTCCGGCAGGGCAAAGACCTGATTCTCGAACCGGTACGGCACGAGCGCGCTGTCTCTGAACTGCTTCACCACTTCCTCATAGCCGGGATACTTCGACAGATCCTCTGCCGCTTTGCGCATCCCGAAGTTCACCGGCATATCATTGCCGACCTGCATCGCCACATCCGGGCCTTCCCCGGCCAGCGAGGCGCGCAGCAGCACATTCGGACTCACCAGCTTCAGATTGACACCGATGCCGGTGAGCGGGGTAAATGTATCATCAATCATTGCCTTCAGCACCTGCGCCTGGTCGCGGCCGGTTCCGATCCATACATCAATGGTCTCTCCGTTCTCCGTGGTATTGCCAATGGTGTTGTAATCCTCGAAGAACGAATGGGTGAAGGACGACACCTCATGCACAAGCTTCCTGAACCCGGAAGCATTCGCCTTTGGCAGCTTCACTTCCGGCGAAGACAGCAGCAGGTAATCAATTTCCAGCGGCTGCTCCCGTACCTCCAGAATCCAGGAGCCTACGCTGCCCACGTTGATTTTGAACTGCGACAGCCGCTTTTGCACCGTTTCCGGCTTATCGGCCATGTCCGCCAGCTGATAGGCAGTTTTATTCAAGGTTGCGGTTTTATCACTCTTTTCCCCTGTAAGCCGGACCAGCTCTTCCGATACACCATACAGAATCTTGCTCTGCTCACGGAAGACCGCCGTCATATCCGGGATTTGCTCCTCCAGCCTGTAATCGCGGTACGGATCCGGCACATTGCCTGTAATCATCAGGATTTTGCGGTACATCGCATTAATGTCCAGCACACTGGCCTCCACCTGGCGCAAGAGCGGCGCAATGGCTCCAAGGCTGACCTCCAGCTGCAATTCGTGTTTCCCTTTACTTAAATAGAATAAATAAGGCTCCTCATCGTTCCCCAGCCGGTTCATCTGCCAATCCGAATCATAGTAGAACGGAATCTGCAGCATCTCCCGGAACGGAATCTCTCCGTCAATCCGCATAGAGCGTGTGGAATATATCCCTCTTAGCAGCTCCTGCCGGCCTTTGATGGTGATGTTGTACAGACCGTCCTCCGGCGCTTCCACCTCCCAGGCGATCCATTGGCCCGGTACCCGCCAGTTGTTGCCGCCAATGGTATTCATTCTGATCTTGGAGACATCGTACGGCTCTGTTGAAGGGCTTGAGCGGTCTGTGACCGGATACAGGGTCGGGGAGGACTTGTAGGCCGCCGCTTCCCCCTGCACCTTCACCGCGTGCCCGCTGGTGGCCTTATATCCCTTGGCCTCGTAGCTCTGCTTCACCTCTGCGTAGGCAGCGGGTGCAGCGTAGCTGTGCAGCTTAATATAGTCGATGACCATCGGTTCTCTGCTGGATACCATCGCCAAAGTGTGCCTTCCGGCCGACAGATAGAATTGGTAAGGCTCCTCATAGTAGCCTTCCGTATCTCTCAGCAGGGTCTCCTGCCAGGCCGGGGCCTCAATCTGGCGCGGCCGGAGATCGTTATCCCGGTTATCCTGCTGGATCACCGGGCTCTCATTGACCCAGATCCGCCCGAAGGACAGATTGCGGGCGCTGGTGAACGGCAGCTTGCCGTCGATCAGCAGCTCACGTTCAATCGCCGAGCTTTTGCCCTTCACCGGATAATACCGGACAGAGATGTGGTACAGCCCGGACTTCGGCACATCCAGCTGCCATTCCACTGAACCGCTCTCCTCCGTTCTGACGTATCTTCCCGTCTCACCGCCAAGCTCCGTCAGCACCTCCGGGCTCATCCCCTCGGCCCCGGTATAATCGGCTCCCTTCAGCATAATTTCTTCACGGGGCTGCTCCCCGCCCTCGTATTGCTGCAGATAATGCTCATAGCTGCCCTCAGGCGGCTGCCGCATCTCCTGCCCGTTCCCCGTCACACCTTGTGCCTGGGCAGCAGGCAGCTCTGCACTTGCCGCAGGCAGCGCCATCATGGAGATCAGCATGACGGTTACAAGCGTCCGGTTCATCATCCGCCGGGATAATGATATTCTCACTCGGGTTCCCTCCTCTAGCAGACTTGCAAATTAAGAGTGATACAGGTGCACACGGCTACGCCGCCCTATAAGGGCGGCTGCCGATTCTGCGGACTAACACAGCAGGTACTTCGCAGGACAAGCAGGTATTGCCCTTGTTATAAGCTGTCCTGTTCCCTATTTCTTCTCTTTATCCTGCTCACCGCTCAGTACCTTCTTGGCTGCGGCCTGCGCCGTTCCAATGACTTGGGCCACCCCGGTGGACGGTGTAATCTCGCCCTTCAGGAATTTCTCAGTCACCTTATCGAGCTGATCCTTGACGCCAAGACCGCCGTAACGTCCGCCGAAGACCCGCTCCACCTTACCTTCATCATTCATCGCATTGGCGATAGAGGCTTCATCCGGCAAAACATTCTCCATCGACAATCTGCGGTTCTCCTGCCAGCTGTCGAACGGCTGCAGATCCTCCCAGATCTTCACGATGGTATCCGCATCCTTGACCCCTTTGGGAATGGCATAGGCTGCTGTCTGGCCCAGCGGATCGTAGTACTTATCGGCCTGCGGGCCTTTTGGAATATAGACATATCCCCATTCATCCTTCATCTTGCCGAGAATACGCCCCTCGATTTCCCAGAGACCGCCCGGATACATAGCCACCGTTCCTTCTCCAAAATACTTAGCCGGATCTTCCCAGTCATTGCCCTCGTTAGGCTTGAATACCTTATCCTGGGTATAGAGCTTATGAAAGAAGTTAAGCGCTTCCATCGATGCCGGTGAGTCAAAGACCGCCTTCTGGGTAGCTTCGTCATAGATTTTGCCGCCGTTGCTGGCGATCAATAGCTCTGAGATTACATAATGGGCTCCGGCCAGACCGTACTGGTCCATCTTCCCGTCCCCGTTCTTGTCAATCGTCAGCTTCTTCGCCGCATCAAGCATCGTATTCCAGTTCCAGTTATCCTCATCCATCAGCTGCTGCGGGTCCTTCAGGCCTGCTTCCTTGAAAATACGCTTGTTGTAGAACACGCCGCTGTCGTTCGGGCTGTACCAGCTCTCCAGGCCATAGACCTTGTCGCCGCCGAAGCGCATGGAATCAATCACGCTCTGATCGATGAGTGAATCCTTCAGATAATCATCCAGCGGTGTAAGGAAGCCGCCATGCATCAGGCCCCAGATGAAGCCGTCCGGCAGCCGGACAATCTCGGCAAACGGATCGCTTGCCATAACGGAAGAGGACAGCTTCTCGGCGGTGGACCAATACTCTGTATTCAGGTATTTAATCTTGACGTTGTATTTCTCTTCCACGGCTTTGATCCGCTCGCGGGCAAGCTCATCTGCCTCTGAATCCCCGACAGGAGTGGCATCCCACCAGTGGGAAATGCGGATCTCCCGCCCGTTCAGATTTGCAGCCGGTGTTGCCGAAGGCGCTTCCGTTGCCGCTGCTGGCGTTTCACTGGCTGCCGGAGCCTGAGTCGCCTCCGCCGCCGGTGTTGCCGGTGCAGCCGCATTATTCCCGCCGCTGCAACCGGTTACAAGTGTAACTACGGCTGTCAGCAGCATGAGCCAAGCCGAGCTTTTCTTCTTTAACTGTTTCACTGTTCGCCACGCTCCCCTAATTTCAGTGATGTTAAGCCAAACCAAGATTGAACTGATTCAAGATTGAAATGATCCAAGATTGAAATGATCCAAGATTGAAATGATCCAAGATTGAAATGATCCAAGATTGAAATGATCCAAGCATGTCTGCGTCCGTCCCCCCCGCTCCCTTCACAATGTCATATTTATATAGTGGCGTATGCCAGCATATAAGCTCTTAAGATAAGCCTGGAAATGGTAAAAAACTTGGTAAATGAGCTTGGATACGGTTATTGCCGCTCTCTAAGGGCGGTGCCGGTACAGAGAGAAATACGCGGCGATACATGGGCTATGCCGTCGCTCTGAAGGTAGTACTTCTCTGGAGGGACGGAGACGGCTTGTTGTACGGCCCATGACGTTCCATTAAGAGCGGTACTGCTTCAGAGGGAATACACGGATTAGCTGTGCACGGGTCATGCCGTCCCTCTGAAGGCGGCTTCTCTTGTGGGAAATACAGGGTAACTGGTTGGTTACGGCTGCGAATTTCTTTTATTTTTCAAATTGTCATCAAATTCGCTAACTCGCCTTGTCCCTTATGTACCGCTAGAGTAACCGCTTACTCAAAACCTAAAAAATAATGAAATGGGTTTCATGAAATCCATTTCATTATAACTTCTGGTTATCCGCTGGTCAATCCTACTTTACACAAATTTCATGCTTCAATCCAAAAACTTTCCAGTATACAGGCCCCCTCGTGCTGACGCACTCCACATACGCCTGGAAAGTTCTTGACCGCCCCTGGATGAACATACTCGAATACGTGCGCGGCAGACTTGGTTGGTAAGCAGCTTCCGGCGGGTGATATTGCTGGCTATTCTAAGAACTATTCTGCAGGATTTTTCGGGCGTCCCGTGCTGTCGCGTACCACCAGCTTTGGCTGGAGTACCGTCCGTTTCTTGGGATTTCTGCCGCTGATCAGCTCATGAAGCATCTCTACAGACAGCTCCCCCAGCTGGTTGGTGTTCTGCGACACCGTGGTCAGCTCCGGAATTACCGCTCTGGACAAGGGCGAGTCGTCGAACCCGACGATCGACAGATCCTCCGGTATCTTCAGCCCATGCTGGGTGGCAGACTTCAACGCCCCGATAGCTGTAAAATCATTCACACACAGCACCGCTGTCGGCCGGTCCTCCTGCTCCAGCATCCGGTCCATCAGCGCCCGCCCGCCCTCGATCGAGAAGTCGTGGAACATGACCCAATCCTTGCGCAGCGTAAGCCCCTGTTCTTTCAGCTTCATCCTCACAGACTTCAGCTTCACTTGGGTTGTGGAGGTCTCCTCCATTCCCCCGAGGAACCCGATTCTCCGGTGCCCCAGGTCCAGCAGATGCTGGGTGGCCAGTGCGGCCCCTTCCTCTTCATCGGTATAAATGCGGTGCAGGCCGCTCCGGGGCAGATTACCGTTGACCAGCACGATCGGCACATGCTTCGACAGCTCCACGACTTCCTGTGACAACGCCGGCGGGCACTGGTTCAGGTTAATTCTGCCGCCCAGGAAAATAATCCCGTCCACTCTTTTCTCCCGAAGAATGCTAAGGTACTCCGACTCGCGGCTATGCTCACCCGCCGTATCGCAGAGGAAGAAGGTATAATGCTTCTCTCTGGCTACATTTTCGGCTCCCCAGAAGACTTCCGGGAAAAAGGGGTTGGTGATGTCAGGCAAAATCATGGCGATCGTGCCGGTCTCCTTCTTGAGCAGACTGCGGGCAAGCGCGTTCGGCTGAAACTGGTGCTTCTCAATCACAGCCATGATGATCTCCCGGGTGCTCTCCTTGACCGGAGCTGTATTGTTGAGGACACGGGAGACTGTGGCTACGGACACCTGGGCCTCCTTGGCGATATCATATATGGTAATCGTCTTCATCCTTTACCTCCTTGGTCTCGCGTTCCTGGCTTATGCAACTTACATCCGGGGCGGATGGGTGCGGGGGTTGGGTTGGGGTGAGGTGGGGAAGTCGGCTGAGAGCCAGGGTGAGGAGGGCAGGGGTAGGGCGCGGGGGATGGGTACAGCGGATTTGAGGGGCATTTGTGCCCCTCATTTCAGCTAATCGCCCGCTTTTGGCTAATTCAGGGGCATTCGTGCTCCTCATTTTGCTCAACCGCCCGCTTTTGACCAATTCAGGGGTATTTGTGCTCCTCATTTTGCTCAACTGCCCGCTTTCTGCCAATTCAGGGGCATTCGTGCTCCTCATTTTGCTCAACCGCCCGCTTTTGACCAATTCAGGGGTATTTGTGCTCCTCATTTACGCCTGCTGCCTACTTTGGATACTTTTAATGGGATTTATCCCTTTGATTGCACCGTGCGGCTCCACTTTCGGCACATTCAATGGGATTTATCCCTTTGATTTCACCGTGCAGCCCACTTTCGGCACATTCAATGGGATTTATCCCTTTGATTTCACCGTGCAGCCCACTTTCGGCACATTCAATGGGATTTATCCCTTTGATTTCACTGTGCGGCTTCACTTTCGGTACTTTTAATGGGATTTATCCCTTTGATTTCACCGTGCGGCTCACTTTCGGCTCATTTAATGGGATTTATCCCTTTGATTGCGCCGTGCGGCGGCTCACTTCCGTTAGTGGCGCACATATACTATACTTTCGGCTGTTGAGGTCAGGTAATATATAGTTCCAGTTTGTCCACATCCGATAGCCACACATTTGCTCAACAGCACACGGAAGCGGAGGCACTCTTTTTAGAAGGACGGCAGCCGTTGCAGCGTTGGTGAGAAGATAAGAGAAGCACCCTCGTTCAGCACTAAACATACTAATCTTTACACTGCAACCGGCAGCAGTGCTACTCATATCTCGGTGGACTGTATCGCTCAGCGGGTAACAGCATCACAGCTGTGGCTTAGAGCCTACGTCTCTTGCTCATCGAAATAGCTGTTCAGCAGCTTGAGGAACACATTCGGAAAGGCATAATTCTTCATGTCCTCGCGGCTGATCCAGCGCTGCGCTCCGCTGTCTGCCGCATCGGCTGCGGCATCCCCGCTGTCGAACAGCGCCAGCGGTGCGTCTTCCGCTGGCTGTATCCCCAGCGCCGCAGCCACGCGCTCCGCATGTGCCGCCCCAGCGTCCACCCCCAGCGCGCCATCCGCACGCTCCGCATGTGCCGCTTCAGCGTCCGCGCCCAGCGCGCTGTCGCCGCGCTCCGCTTGAGCCGCCCCGTACACGGCGCGGCTCTCCGCTGCCAGCGGCAGCGCCGCCTCTTCCCTGCAGCGGTACACCTGCAGGGTCCACACAATATGGCTGAATGTATGCTCCGCAGCCATCCAGTGCCCCTCTGGCCGGGCATGAATCCCGGCCTGGCTCATGGACCGGCGCAGCCGGTCCAGCGCTGCCGCTTCCGGCAGCAGCGCACCGCGCGCGCCGCCGGCCTCAGCAGGCGGCGCAGGCCAGTGCGGCAGCTCCCACATGCGGGCCAAAAGCCCGCTAGCCGGCCGCTGCCGGATCAGTACCCGGCCCGCGTGCTCGCCGCGGCCCTCTACCAGGGCAGCCAGCCGCTCCTCCGGACGCGGCGGCTTCGCCTTGGTCTTGACGGGCAGCGTGGCCTCGCAGCCCGCCAGCCGCGCGGCGCAGTGCTCCATCACCGGGCACGGAAGGCAGCGCGGTGATTTCGGCGTGCAGATGAGCGCGCCAAGCTCCATCAGCGCCTGATTGAAGCTGCCCGCCTCCCCTTCGGGGATGAGCTCGGCGGCGAGCTTTTCCATTTTCACACGGGTCGGGCCTTTGGCAATGTCATCCTCAATCAGAAAATACCGGGATAAGACACGCATCACATTGCCATCCACCGCCGGCTCCGGCCGGTTGAACGCGATGCTCAGAATAGCACCGGCGGTATACGGGCCTACGCCCTTGAGGCCGAATACGGCATCGCGGTCATCCGGTACCTGACCTCCGTACAGCTCCTTGACCTGCTTCGCGGCATGCTGGAGATTCCGGGCACGTGAGTAGTAGCCAAGTCCCTCCCAGCACTTCAGCACCTCTTCCTCCGGTGCATCAGCGAGCGCCTCTACAGTCGGGAATTGCTCAATGAAACGGTTGAAATAAGGAATTACCGTATCTACCCGGGTCTGCTGCAGCATAATCTCTGAGATCCAGATGTAATACGGGTTGCGGTGGCGCCGCCACGGCAGGTCCCGCTTCTGGAGGTGGTACCATTCCAGCAGGAACCGGCTGAAGAATAACTTGGCTTCCTGCTGCGCTTCTATGTGCTTCTCATCTGTGTTCATCGTTATTCTCCTTGCCGTTCATATTATATAGTTACAGGCTGTAGCCGGGTGTCCGCTCCACCACCGCGAAGGCAGAGGCCAGTCCGCGGCTGTGCGTAATAGTGAGATGAATGACATACTCCTCCTTCGGCAGCCCCAGCCGGGACCAGGCCTCCGCAGACAGGATGGCTACTGGTTTGCCCAGTGCATCCGGCAGAATCTCAATGTCCTGAAAACCCACCATCTGACCGATTCCGCAGCCGAGCGCCTTCACAACCGCTTCCTTGGCCGAGAATCTTCCGGCGATGAATTCCGCGGTCTTTGCGCCTTTGCCTGCGGCCAGCGCCAGCTCCTGCCGGGTCAGAATTCTCCGGGAGAAGCGGCTGCCCAGGCTGCCCTCCGTAATCCCGGCAACCCTGCCGATTTCCAGCACATCATGCCCGATTCCGTAAATCACACTCCCACACCTCTCCTGTCTCTGCATTCCTTAACCCTCTTATATTACCTTCTATCCTTACCCTGCGTCTAATGATATGATCTTGCTAGGACTCCACAGATCTCATGTAACAGTGAAGCCTGTCAGCATCTTGACCAAGTATTATTAATAATAGTCTTAGCGTCAGCTTTCTGCTATCTTAAAAGAAAAAAAACTGAAAGTCTATCACGCACAAATCAGGTATATCAGGTAAAGAAGTACAACCGCCAGTTCCAAGATATGTAGGAAAGGAAGAATACCTTATGTCCCGTAATTTTGAATTACCCGCAGGTGAGGATGCGGTGCTTCGCTGTTCCCATTTTCCCGCCCAGGGAGAGGCCCGCAGTGTGATAGTCATCGCTCACGGCTATAAAGGCTTTAAGGATTGGGGGATGTTCCCGTATACGGCACAGGCGCTCAGCGACGAGCATGAAGTAATCACCTTCAACTTCTCCCATGCCGGCATCGGCGAGGATCTGCAGAATTTCACCGAGCTGGACAAATTCGCCCGCAACACCTACCAGCGTGAGATCAAGGATATGGAGATCCTGCTCTCTTATCTGAGCCAGCACCACAGGTTCGGCAGCCTCCCGCTGTTCCTGCTAGGGCATAGCCGCGGCGGGGGCGACTCACTCCTCTACGCACTGGATCATCCGGCAGAAATCGCCGGGGTCATCTCCTGGAACGGGATCACTAACCTGGATCTGTTCACAGAGCAGCAGAAGAGTGAGATGCGGGAAAAGGGCCGGACCCATGTGCTCAACGGACGGACCGGACAGCAAATGCCGCTGGATGCCATCATTATAGAGGATCTGGAGCAGCAGGCGGAGCGTTACCAGATTATGGAGCGGATGAAGCAGGCCAGCTTCCCGGCCGTTCTGATTCAAGGCAGTGAGGACGGAGAGCATCTGCGCCGCGGCTCCGGGCAATTGATCAGGCTGCGGCCGGATATTGAATGGGTGCAGATTCCAGGCGGCAATCATACCTTTTGCACCGTTCATCCTTTTGCCGGAACGACACCCCAGTTGGAACAGGCGATATCCGCTACCAGAGAATTCATCAACCGGGTACTGGCGAAGTAGATTCTTACTCTTACCAAAAAACCGCCGGAGCGTCTGCATCAAACACAGCGCCCCGGCGGCTCCGGCATAACCTGCTTAGATCCCCGGAATACTATCGCGCTTATGCGCCGTTCTCCGGAAGAAGCGCTCCAGCTTCTCAGCCGCTTCACGGCTGACGGTCTTCCCCTCCAGATAATCGCTGTTCTCCTCATAGGTGATTCCAAGCTCTGTCTCATCCGTCTGGCCCGGCCAGAGTCCGGCCGTCGGCGCTTTGGTCACGATATCCGCCGGCACGCCAAGTGCCGCAGCCAGCTGACGTACCTGCCGTTTGTTCAGGGAAGAGAGCGGTGTAATATCGACGGCACCATCGCCCCACTTCGTATAGAATCCGGTAATGGCTTCAGAAGCATGATCGGTACCCACCACCAGCAGATTGTTCTCAAAAGCAAGCGCATACTGCATCACCATCCGCGTTCTCGCTTTTACATTCCCCTTGCCCTGATGGGTAATATGCTTGTGCTGTCCCAGGGCCTTCAGGCTATGCTCGACCTCCAGGGCGATCTCGTTCACCGCTTCTTCGATATTGGTCTCCACCGTATGGGTCAACTCAAAAGCCCGGGCCACCGCATAGCTGTGCTCAATATCCTCCTGCTCCCCGTAGGGCTGGAATACCCCGAGTGTCATATACTCCTTGCCTTGCTCCGCCGTCAGCTCGTCCGTAGCCTGCTTGCACAGACCCGCAGCCACCGCGCTATCCACACCTCCGCTAATCGCAATCAGCAGACCTCTGGCCCCCGCCTGGAGCGCATACGCTTTCAGAAAATCTACACGCTTACGTATCTCCGCATCCGTATCAATTACCGGCTTAACTCCCAGCGTAGCAATAATCTCTTCCTGCAGACTCACAGGACCACCCCGTTTCTTAGAATTGTATTCCCTAGCCCTATTACAAGTAGAAAAAAAATCCCGCATGAGCCAAGCCTCCGGCTGACGGCTGGCTGATGCGGGATCATTACTTATTCATGCTGCTGCCCTCAGGCTGCAGTTCATTATTACTGGCACACACGGTCAAAAACTTCCTTCAGCTCCGCAGCAATCTCGGCGGCCGAACGGTCTTCCACACCGTGACGTTCGATGAAGTGAACCAGCTCGCCGTCTTTCATCAGGGCGATGGACGGGGATGATGGCGGATACGGAGCGAAATATTCACGTGCCTTGGCGGTAGCTTCCTTCTCCTGACCGGCAAATACGGTGAACAGGTGATCCGGCAGAATCTCGTTCTGCAGCGCCTGGGCTACCCCTGGACGGCACTGTCCGGCGGCACAGCCGCATACGGAGTTAACAACAACCAGCGAAGTTCCCTTGGCTGCCGGAAGGGCTGCTTCCACATCCTCCGGGGTCAACAGCTCCTGAAATCCGATGCTTGTCAGATCGTCGCGCATAGGTTGAATAGAATCTCTCATATATTGATTAAAAGACATGGACATTTCTCTGCACTCTCCTTCATCACTTGAATTGAGATACGGCCCTGGACCCGGATAACGTTACCGCGTTCCAGCACTACTTGCTAACTTTATTATACATACATACTCTGCGAAAGCAAGAGAAGCAGCCTGCTCCAGCCTGCCGCTGCACAGCCCCGAAACGGTGCCCGTCCTCCCGGAATCCGCTACATATATACAGGGCTCTGGAGCGCTCCCTCTCTGGATTCTACCGGAAAAGTAACGATGACCGAGGTCCCGCAACCGACCTCCGATTCTACCCGGATCGTCCCGTTATGCCGCTCTGCAATACTAAGACAGAGCGACAGGCCAAGACCTGTCCCCTGGCTCTTAGTGGTGAAGAACGGGGTGAACAATTGTTGCAGCTGGCTCTCGGGCATACCGCTTCCGGTATCCGTTATAATCAGCAGCACGGTATCCTCATGCTCACAGGCAGCCAGCGTCAGTACGCCCTTGGCCTCCATCGCCTCCATGGCGTTGCGGGCCAGATTCAGAATCAGCTGCTTAATCTCCCGGACATTGAGCTCTAGCAGCGGCATCGTAGGACTGATCTTCAGTTCTACACTTTGGCCGCGAAGATTGGCATCCGCCCAGATCAGCGGCGTAAGCTCCTCCAGAATAGGCTGGAGGCCGGCCGGCTCCTTGTCCGATACACGGGTCTGTGCCAGCGACAGAAAGTCATTGATGATGCTGTTGGCCCGGTCCAGCTCCTCCATAACAATATGATAATAGGAATGGAGATCCTCCGGGCTCTTTTCCCGCATCAGCTGCAGGAAGCCGCGTACTACCGCCATCGGGTTACGGATCTCGTGCGTAATTCCCGCAGCCATCTGCCCGACCAGCGACAGGCGCTCGACATTGTCAAGCTCGCTGCGGATTTTCTCCTCTTCCGTCAAATCCTGAATAATCATGACGACTCCGCCCGGCAGCCCTGATTCATGCTGGAGCGGCGCGGTAAAAATATGATAGGTCATCGAATCGACCCTGATCTTCGTATTGGAACGCTGTCTGCTGCGCAGAACGCCCTCTAACCGGGCCAGGGTAGCCTGATCCATGCTTTGGCCGAAGACCTCTCTTGCCGGACTCGACAAAATAACCTCTCTGGTCAACAGGGGGCAATGACGCTGCATCAGAGTCAGCATGTATTCATTCAGCTCCGTCACATACCCGTTGTCATCGAACTCCATAATATTCAGCGGCACCACATTCGTGATCTGCTGCAACTTCTCCGATTCCCACTGGAATTTCTCCGAGATTCCCTGCATCTGTATCTTGACCTGCAGCTTGTCCCAGGCCTTATCGATATAGACGATAAACAAGGCGCCCAGAATTAAGGCCGTCAAGGCATATAACCCGGCCAGGGCAGCTTCAGCAGGATGGATATTAAGGATGCTCCGGCCCTGCATATTCGGTACAATGACAATGAACAGCATGCTCGGAAAAAGCGCGCCCCACAGAATGCCGATTTTGCCGGGAATCGCGGATTTCTTGAACAGCCCGGACATGCCGAAGAGCAGCGGATACATCAGCACCCCTGTATTCAAGAAAAGATGCTCTATCCCTGACGGCATCGAAAATAATGCAGTACAGAAGAAGAAATACAGTGCCAGGTACACGCTGGAGGGCAGGTTACCATATAAGATCCCGATATAGGCCGGGAGAATCGCCAGATTCAAATAGACCACCCCGAACATCGTAGCCGATAGGGCCATGCACAGCGTAATGCCCAGCGCGCAGCAGATCATCAGAAAGATATGATCATCGGGGAACCTGATGTTCCGGCGCAGGGGATCGCCCCGGTCCAGCCTCCACTGAAAAAGAAACAGGAACATGCAGGCAGCTGATATTTGCAATAAAATATCCTTTACCGCATAAATAATTGCAATCACTCCTCAAATTGGTTAAAATTCCTTTTCCACTTAGATTAAAGCATAACCGCGCTTTCCTGACAACGATAATCAGGTTTCGACACTCAGGATCTGGCTACACTCCGTCTGGAATGGTATGATGCCGTTAATAGAGTGTAGCAATAAGCAAAAGGAGCAAATGAATGAATAGCTATGATGTAATCGTCATTGGAGGCGGCCCGTCCGGGCTGATGGCCAGCGTAGCCGCAGCCGGACACGGGGCGTCCGTACTTCTGATCGACAAAGGGGCGAAGCTCGGCCGCAAGCTGGGGATTTCGGGCGGCGGGCGCTGCAATGTTACCAATATAAAGGAGACCTCAGAGCTGATCGCCCATATACCGGGCAACGGCCGTTTTTTATACAGCTCGTTTGACCATTTCAACAACCGGGATATTATAGATTTTTTTGAGGGGCTGGGCATCGCCTTGAAGGAGGAGGATAACGGGCGGATGTTCCCTGTATCGGACAAGGCCGCAAGCGTAGTCTCTGCGCTAGTTGGCAAGGTCCGTAGTCTTGGCGTGCAGATCATGACGGACAGCCCGGTCCGTGAGGTGCTCTACGAGGAAGGGGCCGTCCGGGGCATCCGCCTGGAGTCAGGCAAGGCCTTCAGCGCGAAGGCTGTCATTATCGCCACCGGAGGCAAGTCCGTGCCGCAGACCGGATCTACCGGCGATGGGTACCCTTGGGCTGCCGCTGCCGGACATACGATCACGGAGCTGTTCCCGACTGAGGTCCCTATTCTCTCCAGGGAGCCGTGGATCAAATCCGGGGAGCTGCAGGGCTTGTCCCTCCGCGATGTCACGCTGAGCGTCTGGAATCTGAGGGGCAAGAAGGTGATCTCCCACCGGGGAGATATGATCTTCACCCATTTCGGCTTATCCGGCCCGATTGCGCTGCGCTGCAGCCAGTTCCTGCGCCAGGTTCAGCAGAAGTCGGGAACCGACACCGTGGAGATGTCCATCGACCTGTTCCCGGACCTGTCCCTCCAGGAGGCGGAATCTATGCTCCAGAATAAGCTCGATCTGGAGCCGAAGAAGGCTATCCGCAACTCGCTGAAGGGACTCCTGCCCGAGCGCCTGATCCCGCTGCTGCTGGCGAAGGGGGGGCTTGATGGGGAGATTACAGGCCATCATCTGCCCAAGACTGGCCTTGGGGCGCTGGCTGCCCTGGTGAAGAGGATGCCCGTTCAGGTTCATGGGACACGTTCCCTTGCGGAAGCCTTCGTGACCGGCGGGGGAGTTGCGCTCAAGGAGATCAACCCCAAGACCATGCAGTCCAAGCTGACCGCAGGCCTCTATTTCTGCGGTGAGATTCTTGATATTCACGGTTATACCGGCGGCTATAATATTACCGCTGCCTTCTCCACCGGCTATACGGCCGGCAAGCATGCGGCGGAGCAGTAAAAGCGGATAAGCAGCGCCTGTATGTAGCGGCTCCCTGGTGTGGCATCCGGGAAGCATATATCAGCCTCCGGAATGCTGCCATAACAGACCTAACAGCAAGAAGCCTTCCCCCGGCTTGTGGAGGAAGGCTTCTTGCTGTTATCTGGCAAACCTTATGACACTGAATATGCGGCCGATCCAGATTCCGGCGGCAGCCCCGACAGGGATGAAGATCAGCAAGCCCCACCAGCCGTAGGCCGGAATGCAGAGTACTGCTGAGCATAAGACGGCGAAGGGCGTCAGCAGGATAGGCATCGCCTTGGAACCGGCATCCGCCTTCTGCACCTTGGTGAACGGCAGAATGCCGATATAGTCATCCCCGGAGAACAGATTCCAGAAGGAGGTCAGCCAATAGGCCATCAGGCAAGTCAAGATGGCGTACAGCAGCCATTTCAGCACTACCGGCACAATAAATATTGCCACCAGCGACACCCCGGTGAATTGCAAATACAACTTGAGATGGGCCGGATTGCGCAGCATCGCCTTGATCCCTGCGGCGGCGAAGCGGCTCTCAGGCAACTTCGAAGCCAGCAGCGGCTGTGACTTGCGGAAGATCCAGGGCTTGTAGCGTGTCGGGCGCGGCTTATCCAGCACACGGCGCAGCAGAATCGCTGCAATGCTCATCCGCTGCTTGTAGTCCTCGCGCACATCATTCATGAACGTGCCGCGCAGGCGCAGGCGGGCTCTGAAGGCCAGGACGGTCACTGCCGCGTAGGCGGCAGCCGCAAGGAACAGAAGGGCCGGGCTGTCCTTCCAGAAGAGTGCGAGACGCAGGTAGATCCCGCAGGGTACGGCCACCGCCAGGATCAGCCACAGCCGGCGGCGGAAGCCCTGCCGCTGCACCTTGACGATATGGCCCAGCAGCTTAACGGCCCAACTGCAGGCTATCGTCAGCGCCAGCAAGCCATAGGCGCTTGCCGCGCTCAGATCATAGCCGCGGATCAGAAACGGCAGCAGAATGACGTATACCGCCGCCATCTTCAGCGCAGTTACCGCTAGACTATAGACCATTCCGCCCCTGAGGATCGTGCTGATCCAGTTCTGCCGCTGCCGCAGGAACAGCAGATCCCCTTCCTGGAGCAGCAGCACGATGCCTCCCGTAGCCAGCAGAATGGCCAGCAGCGAAGGCACGACCACAAAGGGGACATGGCTGAACCAGCCCGGAAGATCACCGTTCCAGTAGCCATAATAGAAGCGGCCCCCGAGGAGGCCCCCCGGGATGAGGATATACAGCAGGACTGTCCAGTCTACAGCCGTACGGATAATAGCCGTCTGCTCCCGGAAATGGGAGAACAGTCTTCGTCTTAAGAGATTCCTTGCAGCCGGGAACGCAAATGAATTCCGGCTCATGTTAATTCGTCGAAGCAATCAAACAGCGATCCCTCCGGCAGCCCCGCTTCCCCGCGTATCTCCGCAAGTGTCCCCTCGGCGGCAATTTTGCCTCCGGAGATCAGAATGAAGCTGTCGCAGATTTTCTCCGCTGTATCCAGAACATGCGTGGACATCAGCACCCCGGCACCGCGCTCCCGCTCCGCCTCCAGCAGCCGCAGGAAATCCTTGGTGGCCCTGGGATCAAGCCCGATGAACGGCTCATCCACTATATAGACATCCGGCTGTACCAGGAAGCCGAGCATGAGCATCATCTTCTGTTTCATCCCCTTGGAGAAGCCCGCCGGCAGATCATCCCGCACATGGGTCATGCTGAACTGTACCAGCAGCTGTTCCGCCGTAGACTCGAAGGCTTCATAGCTTAAGCCGTACGCGGCAGCGGCCAGATCCAAATGCTCCCACAGCGTAAGGTCCTCGTAGAATACCGGCTGCTCCGGTACGTAGGCGTAGGACTGGTTCTCGCCGCCCAGTTTCACCCGGGCCTTGGCATGCTTCAGCAGACCAAGCAGCGTCTTGATGGTAGTGCTTTTGCCGGCCCCGTTCGGTCCGATCAGTCCCAGCAGCTCACCCTTCTTCACCTGGAAGGAGATTCCTGAGATGCGGATGTCTCCTGCCTCATAGCCCGCTTCCTCAATCACCACATCAAGCACGGTATCCTCTTCATCCTCATCATCATCGTCGTCGTCGTAATACTTGTTGATCAGGTCCTCCGTCTGCTTCGGAGCCTTCTGTTCATCCAGACCTTCTGTCTCTTCCATCTCTATCTCCATCCCCTGTATCATCATTGAATATAATGCGATCATAGCACCATAGACAGGCCTTTGCTGCAATAATTTTCACCCTTCACCCGTCCCGCAGTCTGTAGCCTTCATTATACGGACTACCGGTGGCCGACTTCAAATTTCGCACAGGTATACATTTTTTTAGCACCTTCAAAAGATTGTTCAATTTTTTATTATTAAAAGTGTGCTTATTGTGACAAATGACATGTTCTTCAATCTTTGTTTGACGTATTGTAAAACTAGATATCAGGAAGCAAGTATTCCAAACCGTGCGGATAAGCCCGTACGATTAACAATAGAGGTGGAGAAGCATGATACAATCCTATGAACGCGATACTCAGTTGACCCTGCATTTGTACAGAGTTTTTGCCAAGTCCTTCAAGAGCATTAACGAGCATGCTGTAACCGGCAGCAAGATCGAAGGCTTCAACCCGACCGCCTTCGCAGTTATGGAGGTTCTCTATTACAAAGGATCGCAGCCGATCCAGCAGATCGGTGCCAAGCTGCTGCTTCAGAGCGGCAACGTTACTTATGTGATCGACAAGCTGGAAGAACGCGGGTACCTGCAGCGCAAGCCTTGCCCTAGTGACCGCCGCGTTATTTTTGCCGAGCTGACTACAGAGGGCGAACGTCTGATGAACGAGATGTATCCGAAGTACTCGGAGCGCCTGCATCTGGCCTTCAGCGGACTCAGCGACGAAGAGAAGGAACAGATGATTGTGCTGCTGAAGAAGATGGGCCTGCAAGCCGAGAAGCTTTCCCCGCTCCCGCGCAAATAAGGGTAGTTGAGGAATCAGCGGTTGTGAATCTATTCACTAATTCAGCCGAATATGGGTTGTTCCAAAAAGCATGAAACAGCTGCTTGGAACAGCCCTTTGTTTTTTTCGCATACAATAATCAGGACAATCCGTGCTAAGACTTCAAGCTTAACGCTTCGACGGTGTGCTTGCTTCCTGTATGGAAGGCACCCCTTGGTCAAGACGCACCGAGATCACCAGGGAGATCACAGCGAACACCGCCATTACGATGAACAGGGAGTGCAGACCGCCCTCCAGCGCACCTTGCAGACTGCTCCAGGCTTCCTTAGGCAGTACGCTTCCGCTATGCGGGTTAAGCAGCTGGTTGATATCCGCGCCGGAGGCGGCGGCTCCCGGCTGTTCCGCCAGCTTACGGTCAATGCTGAAGTTCAGCCACGAACCGAAGATCGCCACCCCCACCGTCTGCCCGAGTGAGCGGGTGAAGGTGTTCAGTGCCGTAGACGCACCGCGCTGCTCATGCTGCACCGAGGACTGGGCGATAATGGTGAAGACGGTCGAGGCATAGCCGAAGCCCACCCCGCAGCACAGCATCAGTATCAGAAGCAGCAGCTGGGAGGAGTCTGCATTCATCAGCGTTAGTCCGACAGCCGCGATAACAATCAGTGACAAGCCGAGCATTCCCGTGCGGCGCGTGCCTGCGCGCAGAATCATCCGCCCGCCCGCAATGGAGCCCAGCATCCAGCCGACCGACATCGGTGCCAGGAGCAGGCCTGAGAGGGCGGCGCTTTTGCCGAATACACCCTGTACCCACAGCGGAACATACGTAGACAGGCCGATAATGAGCGTACTGACCAGCAGATTCGCACCTGTAGAGACTGCAATATTACGGATGGAGAACAGCTCCAGCGGCAGCATCGGCTCGGCGGCCCGGCGCTCCACGAACAGGAACACCACCAGCAGCAGGACAGCCGCGAGGAGAATAGCCAGGAGCAGCGGAGAAGTCCAAGGCAGACTCTGCCCCCCTGTCGTCAGACCAAACAGCAGCGCCCCCATCCCTGCAGCGAACAGCAGCACTCCGGCTACATCGATCTTCGTCTTGCGACGGACCTTCTCTTCCTTCAGGTAACGCGAGATGAAGATAATCGACAGCAGGCCGAAGGGCAGATTGAACACGAATACCCAGCGCCAGCTTAAGTAATCCACTACATAACCGCCAAGCAGCGGTCCGACCAGCGAAGAAATTCCCCACACCGAGCTAAGCAGCCCCTGCGTCTTCGCCCTTTCCTTCAGGCTATAGATATCTCCGATAATGGTAAAAGTCATCGGAATCAGCGCCCCGGCACCGATCCCCTGAATCCCCCGGTAAATGATCAGCTGTTCCATACTCTGCGAGATCCCGCATAACAGCGAGCCTGCGAGGAAGACTACAGCGCCGCCTATGAACACGGGCTTCCTCCCGATCAGATCACTCAGCTTACCAAAAATCGGCGTGGTCACTGCCATCGCCAGCAGATAAGCTGTAAAGATCCAGCTCAGCCACTGCATCCCCTGAAAATCCCCTACGATAGCCGGTCCCGCCGGACCCGTTACCGTCCCTTCAATCGCTGCCAGAAATGTAGCCAGCAGTACGCCTGTCAATATTAACTTTCGCTGCTTTTCCCCCAGTGAACTCAATGAATCCATACCCTCTCTCTATGTTCTCTCTGTTCTCTCTCCTGCGCCCGTATCGCCTTGCAGCAGGGAGTACATCACTACATCCTGATAGCCGGACGCCGTATGCCGGTATTGCCGCAGAAGCCCTTCCTGCCGGAAGCCAAGTCCCGTGAGCAGCCGCTCTGCGCGAAGGTTGTCCGGGTGGCACAGGGCTTCCATCCGGTTCAGCCCCATGCTCTGAAAGCCGAACGCAAGCACCAGCTCCAGCGCTTCCCGCATGTACCCCCGGCGCATGGCTGCCGGTGACAGCTCGAAGCCGATCTCTCCCCGGTAAGCGCCTTGAAGCTGCCAGTGGTTATAGCCGCAGCTGCCGATGACACTGCCTTCCGGGTCAAGGATGCTCCAGCGCAGGCTCTCTTCCTCCGCGGCCCACTCCGCCAGCAAGGCAATCAGTGCTTCTGCATCCTCCACAGAGGACAGAGGCGGGCCATCCAGCCAAGGCGCTACCGCCGGATGGCTCCAAATCCCGAACAGCGCCTGCGCGTCCGCAGGCAGCATCGCCCGCAGATGCACCCTCCGTCCGCTTAATTCCGGGATAACCCCTCCGCACACATACATGTTCCCGTCCCCTTTCAACCCTACCAGTATACATCTTATTCTGCCCGGGCGGCGCGTTTACCTGTCACTTCCGCTTACCCATCACAAACAGCGTCTGACCCTATGGCTTGCCGCCACACGGTCAGACGCTGTACCTTATACCAAATGTTATGTTACATTCCGTGCAGCAGCATTCAGAATTAACCCGACGCACCCGCTGCCTTAACCGGCTTAAGCACTTCGGTGCACAGTACCCCAAGCTTGGCCTGAATGGCTTTGAATTCTTCGATTCCCGTTCCCGTGACACTATAAGCGTCGCCATGGGCGGTGAGGAAATTCTCCTGGGTCAGCCGTTCCAGCTCCTGTTTCACTTCGCGCTCCGCCACCCGGTACCCCAGGTTCTCCAGCTCCGGCAGCATTTCCGTTAGTGTCAGATCCTTCTCATGTGCACAATATAGCATATGGATTCCAATAAACAAGTTCTGTACATCAGCGCGCATGTTTCACTCCTTCTGGCTACCTAGCCTGCTGTATTTATAAAAGCATTACCCTGCCCTGAGTTCCCGGAAACATCCTCACTTCAAGGGTTCTTACTTCTTCCTCTTCTTCCACTAAGCGGAAATACCTGTTAATCCTTGATTGTACTTGACGTATCACGCTTCCCTGTACTATCTTGATAGTTAACAGTTATGGGATTCATACTGACTCAAGGTACAGGAAGGTGATGCTTCATGTTTCAAGCCATGCCTTATGATGGCACTCGCAGCGAACGGTTCGAGGCCGTTCTCAGCCAGCTCGGGGCACTGATGGAGGGTGAACCGAACGCCATTGCCAACTTGGCCAACGCTTCGGCGCTGTTAAAGCTCTCTCTGCCGGACACCAACTGGACCGGTTTCTACTTGTTTGACGGCAAAGAGCTGGTGCTCGGACCCTTCCAGGGACTTCCGGCCTGCATCCGGATTCCGATGGGCCGCGGTGTCTGCGGAACCGCAGCCGCTGAACGCCGCACACTAGTGGTCGGCGATGTCCATGCCTTCCCGGGGCATATTGCCTGTGATGCTGCCTCTAACAGTGAAATAGTTGTTCCGCTGGTCAAAGGGGACACCCTTTATGGCGTATTGGATATCGACAGCCCGCTCAAGCACCGCTTCGACGACGAGGAGCGCCGCTTCCTCGAACGGTTCGCAGCCATGGTATCCGAGGTGCTGTAAAGCTAGCCTTCATTATCAGCAGCAAATAAGCCCTGAAACTCAAAATAACCCCGCAAAGTGGAGCTTAGCTTTGATGATGACTCAGGTACTTTGCGGGGACCCCAAAACATATCAATTCTTATCTATCAAAAAAGCCGCCCCACCGCAGGAATGATTCCTGGATGGGGCGGCTTTTGCTGCTCTGGTTACACCGCCCGAAGCTGCGGCTATGAAGCTGCAGGCCGTACCTATGGCGTTACAGCCGGACCGGATCGATATGCCAGATCTCGGCGGCGTAGCGGCTAATCGTGTTGTCGCTGGAGAACTTGCCGGAATGGCCGATATTGATGATGGACTTCTTCAGCCACTCCTTCTGATTCCGGTAAGCCAGGTCAATCTTGACATGGGTCTCCACATAGCTGGCGAAATCCTTAAGCACGAAGAATTCGTCATTGTTGTCAATCAGCGACTGGAAGAGCGTATCGAACTCCTGGGCATGGGAACTGAAGGGGCCTGGGACGATTAGCTGATCCAAGACTTCTTTTACCCGGCCGTCGCCATTGTAAATATCACGGGCGTGGTATCCGCCGTACTGGTAATAATCAAGTACCTGCTCTGCACGGAGGCCGAACAGGAACATATTATTGTCCCCTACCATCTCATGCATTTCCACATTAGCCCCGTCCATGGTTCCAATCGTCAGCGCACCGTTCATCATGAACTTCATATTGCCGGTACCGGAGGCTTCCTTGCTCGCCGTGGAGATCTGCTCGCTGACATCAGCGGCCGGAATAATCTTCTCCGCCAGCGATACAGAATAATTCTCCAGGAAGAAGATACGGATCTTCCCGTTAATGTCCGGGTCTTTGTTCACTACATCAGCCACCGTATTGATCAGTTTAATGATCCGCTTGGCCAGATGATAGCTTGGAGCAGCCTTGGCACCGAAGATGAAGGTCCGCGGCACGATATTAATGGATGGATTATCCTTGATCTGATTATACAAATGCATAATATGAAGCACGTTCAGCAGCTGACGCTTATAGGCATGCAGGCGCTTGACCTGTACATCGAAGATCGAGTCAGGATCTACCGCAATACCGTGCTTTTTCGTGATATATTCAGCCAGGTGCAGCTTGTTGCGGCGTTTGATGGCGGCCACCTGCTCCTGGAAGGAGGCATCCTCACTGTATTTGATCAGTCCGATCATCTCCTGGGGCTGATGCATCCAGCGGGTGCCGATCGACTCGCTGATCAGTCCGGCAAGCTCGGGATTGGCATGCTGCAGCCAGCGGCGGTGCGTAATGCCGTTGGTCTTGTTATTGAAGCGGTGCGGATACATCTCATTGAACAGCCGCATCTCACGCTTTTGCAGAATCTCCGTATGCAGCGCCGCTACACCGTTGACACTGTGGCTGGCGACAATCGCCAGATGTGCCATGCGTACCTGATCGTCATGGATGATCGCCATCTGATTGATCCGGTCCTGGTCTCCAGGATATTTGCTCATCAGCTCGCCGCAGAAGCGGGCGTTAATCTCTTCAATAATCAGGAAGATGCGCGGAAGCAGCTCTCTGACCATGCCGATCGGCCACTTCTCCAGGGCTTCGCTCAGAATGGTATGGTTAGTATACGATACCATCCGGGTAGTCATGCTCCAGGCCTGATCCCAGCCCAGATTATAGACATCCATCAGAATGCGCATCAGCTCAGGGATCACCAGCGTAGGGTGAGTGTCATTGATATGCAGGGCTACCTTGTCAGGCAGGCTGTCAATCGGCAGGCCTGTCTTGGCGAAGGTCCGGATAATACTCTGCAGGCCGGCACTGCACATGAAGTACTGCTGCTTCAGACGAAGCAGCTTGCCTTCGTACTGGGAATCATCGGGATACAGGAATTCAGAGATGGACTCCACCGAACGCTTGTATTCCAGGAATTTGTGATAATCCGTACCGCCCTGAGCACCGAAAACTCTCGATGGCTGGGTGATGGACTCGGCACTCCAGTTCCGCAGCGTGTTCACATGTCTGCGGTCTGCACCGATAACCGGGATATCATACGGAACCGCCCGTACAGCCTCATAATCCTTGTGCTCGAACACAAGCTCATCATTCTCCCAGCGGGTGTCCACATGTCCCCAGAAATGCACCTCTACCTGCTTATCTTCACGGCGGACTTCCCACACGTTATCATTCTGCAGCCAGTAATCCGGGAGCTCCACCTGATAGCCGTCTACAATCTTCTGCTCGAACAAGCCGTATTTATAACGGATGCCGCAGCCGTGTCCTGCATATTGCAGGGAAGCGAGCGAATCCAGGAAGCAGGCGGCCAAGCGCCCGAGCCCCCCGTTGCCCAGGCCGGCATCGGCTTCGACCTCTTCGATATCCTGCAGACAGAATCCCAGATCCGCAAGGCCCTCGCGAACGACCTCCAGCACACCCATGTTCAGCAGGTTATTGCCCAGCAGCCTGCCGATCAGGAATTCCATGGAGAAATAGTATACCTGCTTATCCTTGTCGATCTTGAACTTCTGATTGGTGGCCGCCCAGTCCTTACCGGCATTCTCGCGGATCATGTTGCCGAGAATATTATAAATGTCGGCGTTCGAAGCTTCTTCAAGCGGCTTGCCTAATTTCCCGATGAGTTTCTCGCGGAACACTTGTTTGAAAGTCTCTTTATCGTTGAACAACAGCAGGTTCCTCCTTACAGAATGCATGTATTTGTTGATAATAGTGCCTATTACAACACTGGATCAGAAGAAATGCCCCTAGCGGCACATTTCCCCTGATCCAGATATTATATCTTGCTGCTCTTGGCTATGACAAATGGACGCCTGCTGTCTCCAACGAGTATCCGGTCTTTGCTGAGATGCACATCTTTGTCCATAATAACATTCTCAATCACGGCATTCTCTTCAATGACGCATTTCTGCATAATCACAGAATTAATAATTCTCGCACCCTTACGAATCTGTACGCCCCGGAAAATAACGCTGTTCTCCACCGACCCGGCGATTACACAGCCGTTGGCCACCAGCGAGTTGCTGACCGACGCGCTATCCAGATAACGGGTAGGCGCTTCGTATTTAATCTTGGTCTGTACCGGATTCTCTTTGAACAGGCCGAAGTAATTCTCCTGCTTCAGCAGCTCCAGGCTGTTCTTATAGTAGCTCTCCAGGGAATTGATAACGGCATGATAACCCTTATATTCATAGCCGGAAATTTTGAATTTGTGGCGGTTCTTCTGAATCGCATCGCGGAAGAAATAGCTCTCGCCATGGGCGATACAATGCTCCACCTGCTCCAGGAACAGCTTCTTCTCCATAATAAAGATGTCCAGATACACATTCGGATGATGCTTCTCATGGTGAATATTCGTAACGAGGTTGTCGTCATTAAGCTCGACCCGCAGGCAGGGGTCATGCTCGGGCAGAAGCTCATCGATCTGCTTGTAGACCATCGTTACGTCTGCACCCTGTTCCAGGTGATACTGATAGAGGTCCTGCAGATCCACCGTGTTGATATGCTGGCTGCCGGAGAAGACGATATATTTGGCCGCAGCCCTTTTGAAGAAATCGAGATTGTTATGATAATGCTGGAGATCGCCGATGGAAGTGTCCGTAGGGTCATTCCAGTCCGGCGGCAGGATGAACAGTCCGCCATGCTTGCGGTTCATATCCCACGATTTGCCGTCGCCCAGATGATCCATCAGTGAGCGGTATTTGCGGCGGACGAACAGCCCTACGCTCTCCAGCTCCGCACGCATCATGTTCGACAAGACGAAGTCGATCAGCCGGTAACGGCTGGCGAAGGGGACCGCTGCTCCGCAGCGGAAATAGGTCAATTCATTGAGATTATCCAGTTCATGATCAAGATTAATTACGCCCATAAGCTCTTTCATCGTTAATCCCCCGTCCTCTTGTGGTTATATGGTTTTGGCTGCTACAGATTTGAGCTTCTTGCTTCGTCTGTCGATCAGTAGAATTTCATCCTCATTCTCCCGGTCGACGCCGATTTCCATATTATCCTCAATGACCGTGTTCTGACTGATGATCGCTTTGTGAATTCTCACGTTCTTGCCGATCTTCACCTTGGGCATAATGACAGAATCGGTAATTACACTGCCTTCGCCAACTTCTACCCCGTAGAAGAGTACCGAATGCTTCACCTCGCCATGCACAATGCAGCCCTCATTAATAATGCAGCTCGATACCTTGGCTCCCGGTGCCACATATTGTGCAGGCTGATTTGGATTGCGGGTGAAAATTCTCCAGCCGGTATCATTCAGGTTCAGGGGAGGTGTATCGCTCAGAAGATCCATATTCGCTTCCCACAGGCTATCTACCGTACCCACATCTCTCCAGTAGCCTTCAAATGGATAAGCATACAGGGATTGGCCTTCACCCAGCATCATCGGTATAATATCTTTGCCGAAGTCATGCGACGAGTCGGTGTTCTCTCCGTCCTCAAGCAGATGTTTGCGCAGAACATCCCATTTGAAAATATATACACCCATAGAGGCAAGCGTGCTCTTAGGCTGGGCCGGCTTCTCATCAAACTCGTAAATTTTGAGATCATCTTCTGTATTCAATATGCCGAAGCGGCTCGCTTCCTCCAGCGGTACGTCAATGACCGAGATGGTGCAGTCAGCGTTCTTGGATTTGTGATATTGCAGCATGGCATGATAATCCATCTTGTAAATATGGTCTCCCGACAGGATTAACACATGCTCCGGATCGAACTGATCCACGAACTTGAGATTGCGGTAGATCGCATCTGCCGTTCCCCGGTACCAGCTGCTTCCGTTCTCCCGTTCATGCGGAGGCAAGACGAATACGCCGCCATCCTTGCGGTTCAGGTCCCAGTCGCTGCCGACCCCGATATACGAATGCAGCACCAGCGGTTCATATTGTGTCAGCACACCCACGGTATCGATGCCTGAATTCGAGCAGTTACTTAGAGGGAAATCGATGATGCGGTAGGTTCCTCCGAAATATACAGCCGGTTTGGCAATCGATTTGGTCAAACTTTTCAATCTTTTCCCTTGGCCTCCCGCCAATAGCATGGCTACCATCTCTTTTTTCTTCATGGAAGAGCCTCCTTGACTTATGGGTAATGTAACATGTAATAAATTAGGTTGAATGAGTTATGCTGTGAAGTGTAGACCTAAATAGATACCCTAAAAAGAAGTGTTATGAAAAGATGTAGCCCAAAAGAAATGCAGTGACAGGATGAATACGAATTATACGGGGAGGAAAACAGCTGAACAGGACCGGTTACCGGTTAAGCAGAGTGATAAAGCGCAAAAACCAGCTTGTATCCTTATATTCTAAAGTGTTCTAGATCCGCCGTCAAAACCCTTTATTGCCTGCCTTAAACTTTAAATTTATAACTATTTTTCAGATGAATGGCGTTAATATATTTCTATAATAAGATAACCATTATGATTAACCGCAATCGGCCGGAATGAATCGAATCCGTGGCTCCAAAGGCCTATTTTCAGCAAACGTTCAACCGGGGAATTCATAATATGGACATACTACACTAACTATACTTACTTAAAATGGAGGAAATGCTAATGAAAGCGCCACAAGGTGTCCGGCTACTCTTGGTGGATGATGAGCCTCATATCCTTCAGTTTCTGGAGCTGGGCCTAATGAACGAAGGCTTTGAGGTACAGACCGCCGCAGATGGCGCTGAAGCCCTGGCAGCGGCAGCCGACTTCAAGCCGCATGTTGTTATCCTTGATGTAATGATGCCCGGCATGGACGGATTCGAGGTCTGCCGGTGCCTCCGTTCCGAGGAAGCGGAGGTGGCGATCATCATGCTGACCGCCAAGGATGAGGTGGACGACCGCGTGACGGGCCTGTCTCTGGGCGCAGATGATTACATGGTGAAGCCGTTCAGCTTCGAGGAGCTGCTGGCCCGGATTCAGGCCCGGCTGCGCAACCAGTTCCCCGGCCTGCTCGGCGAGGTCCGGTACGGCCCCTTCCGGATTGACGGCCGCCGCAAGGAGATCCGCCATAAGGATGAGGTGCTGGAGCTGTCTCCGACTGAATATGAGCTGCTGCAGTATCTGGTAATTAACCACGGGCTGGTCCTGAGCAAGCCGATGATTCTCGACAAGGTGTGGGGCTATGACTTCGGCGGGGAGGAGAATATCGTGGAGGTCTATATCCGCTCCCTCCGGGAGAAGCTCGGCGACAAGGAGCACCGGATCATCCGCACCCTGCGCGGGGCCGGGTACCGGGTGGATCTGGTATGACTGCCCGGACCCGTAGATTCACGGGCAGATTCCATGCTCCGCCTTCCCTGCGCAAGCAGCTGCTCGCCGCCTCGCTGCTCATTCTCTCAGGATTGCTTATACTGATTGGCACACTCCAGTATGTACTCATGCGGAATTTCATATACAGCAACCGGGCAGAGGCGATGGAGACCCAGATACGCTCTGTGCCATTTGAAATCTTCAATAATGCAGGTAACAGACGGCCCGGGGGAGACCGGCGCCCCCTGCTGCTCGACGCCCATACTACCCTCGCTATCTATAATCAGGACGGCAGCTTTATGGATTTGAAGGAGGAGACCCTGTCTGCTTCGCCTGCACCGAGAATGAGTAATGAGGCCTATGACCAGCTGTTGAAGCTCCCCCAGGACAAGAGGGGCGGGAGTTACCAGCTGATTACCGCCGGGGATGGCAGCCGGCATCTGGCGGTCTTCATGAATCTCGGCAGGCCCGGTGCTGCCCGGATGCTCCTGCAGATGACGGTGGAGACCGGACCGCTGAAGGATGTCATCCTGCAGCAGCTGCTTATCTTCGGCGCATTGTCGGTAACGGCTCTGCTGGCCGGGCTGCTGCTGTATTTGCCTGCCCTGCGCAAAACGCTGGTCCCCTTATCCAACATGGGGCGTTCAGCCCAGATTATTGATGCCGGCAACCTGAATGTGCGGTTCCCTGAGGAGCAGGGCCAGCTTGAGATCGACCAGCTCGCCCAGTCCTTCAACGGCATGCTGGAGCGGCTGGAGATTTCGTTCAAGAATGAGCGGGAGGCGAAAGAGCAGATGCGCCGGTTCGCTGCAGATGCTTCCCATGAGCTGCGGACGCCGCTGACATCCATCTACGGCTTCCTGGAGGTACTTCTGCGCGGAGCTGCCGATAACCGGGAACAGCTCTACAGCGCGCTGAACAGCATGCACGGTGAAGCCAAACGCATCAACAAGCTGGTGGAGGACCTGCTTCTGCTCGCCCGGATGGACGGCGCGCCACGGCTGCGGGTCAAGCAGGTACTGCTGGGCGAGCTGATCGACGACATGCAGGCGCAACTCCGGGTGCTGGCCGGAGAGCGTCAGGTCGTCTTCGACCTGGCCTGCGGCATCCGTTGCCTGGTTGATCCTGACCAGATCAGACAGGTCCTTCTTAATCTATTCCACAATGCGGTTCAGCATACCGATGCGCTCAAGGGCATCATCCATATATCGCTGCACGCTGAGGGAGAACGGGCAGAGCTGACCGTGAAGGATAACGGCTCCGGCATCTCTGCGGAGCATCTCCCGCATGTCTTCGACCGCTTCTACCGCAGCGATTCCTCCCGCACACGCAAATACGGCGGCTCCGGGCTTGGATTATCGATTACGAGGTCCATTGCCGAAGCGCATCAGGGAGACGTTACTGTATCCAGCACCCCGGGTGAGGGGGCTGCCTTTAAGATCTTTCTTCCCTGCCTGCGGGATTAGCCAATGAGCTGTAAATAGCGATATAATAGTAAGCAGGAATGAAGCGAGTCTTGCGATGTGATTCAATGAGGCTTATGCTATCAAAACTTAGGCATATGCTTCCGAAGCAAGTTTTGCGATGTGATTCAATGAAGAGTATGCTATCAAAACTTAGGCATATGCTTCCGAAGCAAGTTTTGCGATGTGATTCAATGAAGAGTATGCTATCAAAACTTTTAGGAGGTTATCTCATGTATGAAATCGCCATTATCGGTGCCGGTCCTGCCGGTGCAAGCGCCGCCCTGTTCGCTGCCAAGGCCGGCAAAAAAACACTGCTGATTGACAATGACAAAGGTATGACCCGCAGAGGCTGGTATGAGAATTATTACGGAATTAGTGAGATCGGCGGACCTGAGCTGGTAGAGACCGGACATAAACAGGCCGTGAAGTTCGGGGCCGAGCTGGTCGCCGGACAGGCGACATCGCTTGAAGCCAGCGGTGAGGGCTTCGTCATCGGCACAGAGAGCGGAGCTACTTATGAGGCTAAGCATGTCGTGCTGGCGACAGGTGTACTGACGGATCTGGCTGCCGCAGCCGGGGTAACCACCAAGGAGGGTACGGAGCCAAGAATCAAGACGGTGATTGCCGCCACTCCGGAAGGCAAAACCAATATCGACGGGATCTGGGCCGCCGGAACCGTTGCCGGAATGAGCGTACACGCCATTATCACTGCCGGGGACGGCGCCAAGGTTGCCGTCAACATTATCAGTGAGCTGAACGGCGCACGTTATGTCGATCACGATTTGCTGAAAGCATAGGTTGGTTGCAACTAGTCACCAAAAGGCTGTCCCAATGGTCATTACATGACTATTGGGACAGCCCCTTTTTATTTGAGTAAGACATGCTCGTCTATCTGAGTTAGCGCTACGACCGTAGTGCATGTACTAGCTCCAATTGCATTTTCTACAATAGATTTCACTTTAATTCATCCAAAAGGCGATCTGTTGTATTAATGAGACAATTTCATAATTCAAAACCCTTGCTATATCTGGTTTTTTTGAGCATAGAAAAAGGAGTACCTCCCCAAATTCTCGAAGTTATAGGCGACGAAACCAACACCCGAGAAGAAAAGAGGTAATCCCTATCTATTCTATTCGACAAGAAGAACTGTTTTCCTTTGAGGAATTGCTCCAGATGGCTCCGGAAGATAAATACAGCCAAATCTTTGAACACTTACATTTAGCTCCAGTTCTATTCGCACTGGGGAAAAAGAGCCATCGCGGACGGCCTGAAAAATTAAACGTACCTGCCATGATCTACTCGCTGCTGATTGCTAAAATGGAGAACATCGAGTTTGTCTCTGCCTTGGTCCGGCGATTGAATCATAGCAACGAATTTCGAGTCCAGTGCCGGTTTACGGGCTCGGACAACATTCCCAGCCAGGCCTCCTATTCTCGTTTGATTCATGCGCTGGAGCAAACGGGAATGCTGGAACAACTGCAGGATCGCCTAGTCACATCTGCCCTAGAAGAAGGGTTTGTGAGCGGCACCCATCTTGCTGTGGATTCCTCCATGGTCGAGGCGTGGGATTGCCAATTTAGCGAATCGGCCTCCAAGCGTCGTGCGGCTCGCCGGGAGCAAAAGAAAGGTGAAGCTCCGGTGGCTGAACAACTTCAGCTCGAACATTCCGAGCCTGAGCCGAAGACGGTGAACAAGCCGCTGAAGAAACCCAGGTATAGCAAGCCTGGTCGTCCGTCCCCGGCGGAAAAGGAACGTCGGCGCGAGGAAATGGAAGCTTATGAACAAAGTCTCGGACCGTTCCAGAAAACCATTGAAGCGATGTTGCCCTACACGTACGATGAACTGCTGACCGCGTTGCCCCGGCATGCTGCGCGTTGTGACAAGAAAAATACGAAGGGCCGAATGACCAGCTATTACGGGTTCAAGGCGAATCTGCTGGTCGACACGGACAGCCAGTATATCCTAAGCGGCCTCTGGAGTTCAGCCCATCCGAATGACCAGCGTATGGCGGTCGTCCTTCTCAAAGGCCTGCTCCTGAAGTTTCCCATGCTAAAGGTCAAGCATATCTTGGGCGACAAGGGCTACGACTGCGCGGCAATCTACCAGTTGATTCATTCGCTCGGCGCCTATCCTGCGATTTCTCTGATTCACCACAAAGACCCGCCTGCGGGAATGAATCTGGATTACACGCCGGTGTGCGCTCAAGGGCATGCGTACCGTTACGACAGTTTTGAGGCCAAATATGAGACCCTGAAGTACACCCGGCCTAGTGAATGCCAAGGCTGTGCGCTGTCCGGTACCTCTTGCCAAAAAGTGTTTAAAATTCGCATCCAAACGGATTTGCGTTTGCATACCTATCCCGCCAGAGGCAGCGAAAGTTTTACCACGCTATACAACAAGCGGACGGCCGTGGAGCGTGTATTTGCCTATCTCAAAGAGTATTTCGGGTTGAAACGCACACGCCACCGCGGTGTCCGGGCAAGTGTCGATTTCCAGCTCAGTACGCTCGCGTACAATTTGAGCAAGTTTGCGTTAGACAAGTTGAACCAACAGTTGAAAGACTCCCAGCAAGTAGCCTGATTTTTTAAAAATTGATTTTAGATTTTGGCCAAATCTTGCTATTTAGCAAACTGAATTATGAAATTGACTCTTAATTACAACAGATCCAATATTTGAATAAATCCAGCCAAAAGAAATGGGGCTACCTCACAAGTAAGTTCGCTTACTTAAGAAATATGGTTATTTGTTGAGATTGGCGACTCTCTGCTCCTGCGTGCTCTGCTGCGGCCTGCCGCTGTAGAACTCCTGAACGATGTAGAGGGGACGGCCCTTCGATTCATCATAGATCCGTCCGACATACTCGCCCAGAATACCCAGCATGAGCAGCACGAACCCGTTGAAGGTCAAGGTGATTCCGATCATCGATGCCCAGCCCTTCACGGCCGCATCCGTAAAGAGTGCCAGGTACAGCACATACATCAGGTACAGAAAGCCGGATACGGACAGCAGTGCTCCAAGAACGCCCGCCAGCTTCAGCGGCTTATAAGAAAAGGAGGTAATCCCGTCCAGCGACAGCTTCAGCATCCGCCTGAACGGATATTTGGTCTCTCCGGCCAGACGCTCCTCCCGCTCGTATTCTATCGCCTTCTGGCGGAATCCAACCCAGCTGACGAGACCGCGCACGAAGCGGTTCTTCTCGGGCAGACGTTTCAGCTCGTCGCAGACCCTGCGGTCCATCAGGCGGAAATCGCCGGTATCCACCGGAATGGAGATATCTGTCGAATAACGCAGCACCCGGTAAAATAAGCTGGCCGTCCATTTTTTGAACAGGGACTCTCCGTTTCGCTTGATTCTCTTGGCATACACAACCTGGTAGCCCTGCTTCCACTCCGCAATCATCTCCGGAATCAGCTCGGGCGGGTCCTGGAGATCCGCGTCAATGATCACAACCGCATCGCCCAGCGCATAATCCATCCCTGCCGTAATAGCGACCTGATGCCCGAAATTGCGGGACAGATCGATCAGCTTCACACTTTCATCCCAATAGCTGTACTCCTCGATCATCTGTGCGCAGTTGTCGGTGCTGCCGTCATTGACGAAGATCAGCTCGTAGGGCTCGCCTGTTGTGCCCATTACTTTTTTGATGCGCCGGTACGTCTCCTGAATAACAGCCTCTTCATTGAACATCGGTATAATAATGGAATAGCGCACTTGAACACTCATGGGCAGCTCCTCCTCAAAAGTAGTAAGGAAGCGCGCCGGCAAAGGGCCGGATATACGCGCTTCCTGATCTCCTGCTTCCGCAGGTTAGTTCAGGGTTATCTCATAAAGGGTTCCGGCATTGCCGCTGTTCTGTGTTCCCTGCCAGTCTGCGGCCGGAACCTCCGTGCCGTTCTTGGTAATCCATTCCGTAATCTCCGAGCTGCCGCCACGCCCCCCGCCCATGCCGCCGTTGGTGACGAGGAAGTACTTCACCTGCCCGCTCGCCACAAGCGCCTTCAGGGTGTCCGGGGTGTAAGGCGTATCTGACGCATTGAAGCCGTTCAGGATAACAACCTGCTCCCCTTCGTCGATGATATAAGGGCCTGCCGTACCATAATCCATCGCTGCGAACAGATATTTCTCGCCGGTATTATGCTCCTTGAGATAGCCCATCAGAGACTCATTAATACCAGCGGCGTTATTCCTTCCCCCCATGCCGCCCATTCCGGCCCTGGTGTCCACGCCAGGCGCGTTGCCCATGTTGCTTATATTCCCCCTACCGAAGCTGAAGGAACTTCCGCTATCCGGACCTGCTGCCGGCGTCATGCTATTATTGCCATAGGCAATCGGTGTGAAAGCCCAGTAGAGCGGGCCAATCAGCAGCACCAGAAATCCTGTTACCGCAGCGGCATGTAACCAGGAAGGCTTACCCCGTACCGCCTTCAGCAGCCGCAGAATGATCAGCACTACTGTCATTGCAATACCTGCTGCCAGTATGCCTACGGACCACCCGCTGCCGATAGTATCGTTATACGGACGGATAATGTATACCTCAAGCGCCGTTGTAGCCAGCACCGCTGCGGGCAGCAGCCAGGACAGCCAGGTCTTCCGCTCCTTATAGTAGCTCCAGAGCTGAGACCAGCCTGCACCTGCCAGCGCCGCCACCGGCGGAGCCATCATGATCAGGTAGTACTGGTGGAAGAAGCTGGCGATGCTGAAGAATCCCATGACCGGAACCAGCCAGGCCAGCCAGAACAGGGCTTCCTTATGCTGCCGGGTGAAGCTCCTGCGGCGCAGGCTGGCCAAGATCCCGATGCTGCCAAGCAGCACGAACGGCAGCAGCCAGCTCGCCTGGCCGGACAGCTCCTGCTGGAACAGCCTTAGCGGACCGGCAGTGCCTGTGTTGAACATGCCGCCACCGCCGCCGTTCATCCCACCGCGTCCGTTCGGGCTTCCGAACCCGCCGAATCCTCCGTTCTCTCCTTCTCCGCGCCGCCCGCCGTCCTGACCGCCCGGCACCATTCCGCCACCGCGTCCGTCCTGGCCTGAGGCAGCCCCGCCGCTGTCACGGCTCTGATTGTCCACGGCGGCGGAATCACGGCCGGTCATCGTCCCTTGCCCGCCAGCTCCATCCATGGGCGGGAATTGACCGTTAAAGTCCGGCATTTCCCCGTCCATTTCTGGCATGCCGCCACCGCCAAAGCCACCGAAGCCGCCTCCACCGCCGCCAGTGCTGCGGTCACCGGTCAGACGGGACACACCGTTATAGCCAAAAGCCAGATTCAGCACAGAATTGGTGCCGCTGCTCCCGATGTAAGGACGCTCATCCGCCGGAATGGAATCGACAATTACCGCCCAGGATAGAGACACTGCCAGTAGTAAGGCCGTGCAGGCTGCAAGGGTGCCGGTTTTCTTCTTCCAGTTCACCTTGGCTGCCAGGAGATAGAATAGATAAAAGGCCGGAAGAACCATATACGCCTGCAGCATCTTCTCATTGAAAGCGACACCGATGAGTCCGAAGGCTGCCAGCAGGCTGCCAAGCCGGTGGGTCCGGGTGCCTCTGAACAGGAACCATGCCGCCAGCAGCAGTGTGAACACCAGCAGCGTATCAATATTGTTCGTCCGGCTTACCGCCGCTGCTACCGGAGTAGCGGCCATAACGAGCGCTGCAAGCCGTGCCGCCGCCCGTCCGAAAGTAGGCTTCACCAGCAGATAGACTAAGAGTACCGAGCCCACACCGCTGAGCACCTGCGGCAGAATGACACTCCAGCCATGCAGGCCGAAGACAAGCGCGCTTAAGGTCTGCAGCCAGAAGGTTACCGGCGGCTTATCAACCGTTACAGACCCTGCCGAATCCAGGGAAGCGAAGAAGAAGTTATGAAAGCTCTGCAGCATGCTGCCCACTGCGGTTGTATAGTACGTATTGGCATACTGGTCATTCCAGATTCCGTATCCGTACAGGACGGCTGCCAGCAGCATAATCATTAGCAGGACAACATCGATACCCGGCCTCTTCAGTAATTTCATTGTATGATCCACTCCGATTCGTTCATTTCTTAGGTGTATTATGGCATCTGTACCTTAACCCGTAATGAATGCCCGCTGAATGTTTGCTGAACGTGCCGGACACGCCAAATACCCCGCCAGGAGATGTCCCGGTGGGGTATTTGGTAGAGCTACTATTTCCTTTACGGCTTACGGGCCAGCGCCGCTACCTTGTTCAGGGTGTTCCAGTTGCGCGCGGTAAGCGCCGTTTCCAGCAGCTTGTCGAACGGCACCTTGAACAGCGGCGACTCGCTTACACTCACTTCATAGAGGGCATACAGCTCCCTGCCGATCACCCGCAGCTTATCAGCTCCATCCTCATAGGGGCGGAGCCTCTCCAGCGCTTCAGCGGCTGGCTCCGCTGCCAGGAAAGAGACGTACAGGCGCTTGTAGGCTTCCTGTTCACTCTGCGGGAACGGATTGCCGGCAATAACTGTCTCCAGCTCCTCCAGAGAACGGATGATCACCGGTACTTCAAAGCCGAAGGTCTCCAGAATCTTCACGCTAATCATCTCCGCCAGCCCGTCGCCGGTTAACGCTTCACTCTCAAATATAACATTGCCGCTCTGAATATAAGTGCGTACATTCATGAATGGAAGTGTCCCGAGCGCGGCCTTCAGATCCTGCATTTTGATCACTTTGTTGCCGCCGACATTGATGCCGCGCAGCAAGGCAATGTATGTATTCATCTGTGGTCTGCCTCCCCTATACAGTCTGTTACCGGCAGGTCTATGCTCTCAGGCGTCTGCGGATCTCGCGGACCAGCAGCTCCTTCTCGGGAACCGGAAGGCCTTCTACGAGCCGTGCCGCCGCTACCGGCAGTATCCACGCTTCGATCTCCTCATGTGCCAAGCCTGACAGCTTCAGATACCTGCCGACATATTGTGCGGTCAGCCGTTTTCTGGCGAACCCCAGGAACCCCTTAGCGAACACGGAAGCCTGCGGAGGCATGGCCCCGATACTGAACATGATTACTGACCGCGCCACATCTGCAGCAGGATTGCCGCGGACGCCGGTCATCCAGTCAATGACCCACAGCTTATCGTCCAGCAGGATATTATCCGGGTGGAAATCTCCATGACATAGCTTCTCCCCGTCCGGCAGCCGGGCAAGCCGGGACAGAATCTGTGTTTTCTCCTCTGTCTCAAGCATGGGTGCCGCGATAATCTGCTGCTCCAGGCGCTTCTTCTGCGCTCCGGCTTCGCCCATGCCGTCAAGCTGATGGAGGCTGTAATGCAGGGCGGCCATCTGTTTGAAGCCGCTGAAGTTCAGCCAAGGCTTCCGGTTCATCTGCTGCAGCAGGGTAGGACCGGCGATCTGCTGATATACAATTCCCTGTTTGCCCTCTACAACTACCCGCTCATGGGGCTGCGGAGTAGCAACACCTTGTTCATAGACCCATTTACTGATGCGGTATTCCAAGTCCACATGCTCTTCCGGAACATCCTCGCGGTACAGCTTAAGGATTCTCTCTTCCCCATACTCCATCACTTCAGCCGTTCTGCCTTGACCGATTACCTTCCCCTGCATATACGTACCCTCTCCACTAATCCAGACTAACCTTCGTATAATGCTCTACTACAGGAAAAGGGCTGTAATAATGATGCAGCAGCGCCTTCCACTCCTGATACTGGGGCGATTCCCTGAAGCCTACCGTATGATCCTCCAGGCTGCGCCAGCGGACAATCAGCAGATACTTGTGCTCATCTTCCATACAGTGCTGAAGCTCATGGCCTAAATACCCGTCAATTGAAGCAATCAGCGGGGAGGCCTCCTTGAAGCTCTGCTCGAAGGAATGAGTCTGTCCCGGCTTCACCTGCAGCATTGCCGCTTCTGTAATCATGCTCTCATCTCCCTTTTATAGTGAATCGCGGAAAAACTCATGATAGAAATTAATAATAACCAGCAGCACAGCCAGCGATTCGTTGACACTGTCCACTTCCAGAGCGTGGTTGGCATCGTCAATCCTGTATACTCTTACCTGCTTCATGCTGCTAAGCTCGGCGGGATGCCGCCCGGTGAACATCGGGTCACTCCCGCCGTAAATCACACTGCCCCGGCTCTGCCGGATGAACGGAAGGCTCTCCGCAACAGGTGTAAGGAACAGATGCGAGACCTTCTCGCCCATTCCGGGCTCCGACGCCACCTTACCGGCAATAATCGTCCCCATACTCTTGCTGATGAACAAAAGCTGCTCGTAGTCGGGAAGTGAAGCAAGCGCAATCTTGCATTCCTCGGCAACAATATCAATCTCTTCGCGCTTGAAGGCCACTCTGGCAGCCTGGTAGCCGTATTCTAACAGCAGCAGGTCACAGCCGTATTCCCGGGCCAGCTTGCCCGCATAATCCAGCAGCGGCCGCTCGGCGGAATAATTCTGTCCCGGAAACACCACCGCCAGCACCTTGGAGCCTTGAGTAATAAGCTTATGTCTGACCTCTCTGCCCCAATGTGAGGACATTACAATGCTGGATACGCTCATCTATCATCCACGCCTTTCCTACCTGTTCTATGAGATTCTCTCTTGCCTCTCATTATAGCTAACTTCAGGACAGGTTGAAAATCGGACAGCCCCGCATGGGCGGGGCTAGGAGATGGCGCTTCTGCGTTTATGATCCTTCCGGCTGCTGCTCTGGAAGAGCCTGCTGCCTGCTGCTCCTTCTGCGGGCGAGAAACTCCGCTGTAAGCCACAGCAATACAGGGATAAGCACCTGGAACGGGAGTGCATATATCTTGTAAATATGATACGCGAAATACTCCATTTCCATAATATTGGAATAGATAAAATCCGACAGATAGACCATGATCAGCCCCATCTGAAGCACAACAGAACGGTAGCTCCCCAGCTTGAATACTTTCGCTATCCCGTTGCAGGTTACATACAGGCACAGACTGACCTTGACGAAGAGCGCCGTAACAAACACTATGGCCGCCGAGCCCTCGATCCGGGTAACGAAATCGCCGATATTAATCCGGCTGACCGCCACGTAAGAGGGGAAGTACAGACCGGACAGAATATCAGGGCCAAGTATCAGCAGGTTACGCAGCGTGATCATAATAATGATCCCCCCTGCAATCAATGTGCTGCTGACCAGCACCCGCTTGGCAGAGCCCTTGGCCGGAATGGCGCTGAATGCGCCCAGAAAGACCACAATCTCGGCAAAGGGGAAGGTGAACGAGCCTGCTGTATCTGCAAGAATAAGTTCAAACCTTGTATTGAGTAGCGGCTTCAGATGATGGTATTCAAACTTGGGCACTGAGAGCAATTGCAGGGTTACAATCACAATTAGCGAGAATAACAGGAGAAACTTAGCACTTCTTCCAAGCACCTCTATCCCGGCATGGACGACCCAGATACAGAGCAGGCCGATCATAAGCATAGGTGCGAGCATCGGAGTTGCGGTTAAGGCCACGGTCTTGCTGAACTCCCCGAAATTGCGCAGCACCAGCGCTCCCAGATGCAAAGCATACCAGATATACAGACAGGAAAGCATCCGTCCCAGGACGGAGCCGAACACTGCAATCAGCATGTCAAACAGATCCTTGCCCGGAAACAGGACATGGAGTCTCGCATAGACGAGCATAAGCGGAACGGCCAGCAGTATCGCCAAGAGTTGGGCAATCCAGCTGCTGTTGCCGGACTGTGACGAAGTTCCCAGGAACAGGGAAGCGCCGGTGACAAATAATATAGCGATGCTGATGGACTGTCCAGCCGGAATAGTCTCTTTGCTCACTCTCTCCTCCTCCTTCAGCGGTGCGCTCTAATATAGCTTTTTCACCCATTCCACAAACAGCGGGGACGGACTGGGAATCTCCCAGCGCATCGACAGTGCGAAGGCCAGCCCGAAGGAGATCAGGTACAGGGCGGAGCAGACCAGGAAATCCCGCTTCATTCCCTTCTTCCGCAGCCCATATGGATCAATTACAGCGATCAATGCGTAGATCAATATCACGTAAATGAACATACTTAATCCCCCAGCCGGATGGCCCGCGAAGTCTTGGCACTGCTCTGTATCGTCACCTTGGACTTGACGCTCACTTCAAGACCGGCAAAGACCTCAGGCCAGTGGTCCTTCACTTTGGCCCAGAGCTTAGGCTGGTTCTCGTACAAGCTCTCGCCAAAGCCAAAAATATCAGCCTCATATTGCTGCTGCATCTTATGAATTAACGCCAGAATATCCGCCTGCAGCCGCTCAGCTGCCCTTTGCTCGATATCCTGAATCGTCTCATCCTTCAGGAATCCCTCCGGTGTCATCACCTCATCCAGCCCTGTCTTGGTTACTGTATGAATCTGTATCTGGAGCTTGCCATCCACTATTGTGTGCTTCAGCTTGGAGTGATTGGAGATAATCTCCAGGGAATACGCCGGATTCCCCCGCTTATCATCTACAGCCAACACCCCTCCCTGCAGTACATTTTTGACGATAAGCATCGTCTTCGTCTCATCGCCGCTCAGTTTGCCCACCATCCGGTCCTTCACAAATACGGCGGTACCTGCCACCCTTTCGCTCTGCTCACCATTTTTCCGGTGAATATGAATGATTGGGGCCGTCGCATTAATCCCTGAAGTCTCCAGCTTATCGATGAAATCCCATATCTCCACCGTCGGGGCGTTGTTCGTATACTTCTCATCACGCATCATCTGGGCCAATTCAAAGGACAGGATTGCTTCCGTGGTGCTTTTCATATTCAGGATCTCACGGGCCGTCTTCTCTCCAGACACGAAGATGAACACATCCGAGCGGGTCTCCGTGTCCCGGCTGTACCAGTCAATGACTTTGACTAGCCCCTCTCTGGCGGCTTCCTCACTGATGATTATGGCCTTCGCATGACTCCAGAAAAGCTTCTTGCCGGTCATAGAGATCATATTGCGGACGATTTCAAACATCGTATTCCCGCTGAGGCTGACCATCTTGTAGCCCGCCTGAGCCTTGTCCGCCGACCCGCCTGTATCCACAATCTCTGCTGTGAGCAGCAGCTTCCCATCCTCATTCTTATCAATGGCCACTCCGGCTACAATCGCCATATCATCCACCTCGGCATAATTCCAGCAGCCGGTGAGTCCCAGGCTCAGCAGCAGCAACAGTGAGATAAGAGAGGTACACCCTCTCGGCAGAGATCTCATAACCGCTTGGCCGGTCTCTTGGACGGCTTCCGTCTTCGGTTACGCATTCCAATCACCGCAGGCCGCAAATTCATATCCCACCAGGGCGCACGAATGGTTGTATCCTTAATATCCTGGGGGCGGATCGAGCCTACCCCAAGCATGTAAGAGACGCCGAAGGAGCGCAGGCTCATCAGGTGAATGACCAGACCAAGCAGACCAAAGAAATATCCGTAGAGGCCCAGGAAGAAGGTGCTGCCCAGCAGCGCCAGTCTGGCGATGATCAGCGGACCGGTCAGCCTTGGATTCAGCAGCGTCGTTATCCCTGTCAACCCCACCACAATGACCATCGGCGCACTGACAATCCGCGCATCCACGGCAGCCTGGCCCAGCACCAGCGCCCCGACGATGCTTACAGCCTGGCCAATCGATGTCGGTATCCGTGCCCCCGCTTCCCGCAGCACCTCGAAGATGGTCAGCATAAGCAGCGCTTCAACTATGGTTGGAAAAGGCACCGATTGCCTGGCAGTCGCAATACTAAGCAGCAGCAGGGTGGGAACCATCTCCTGGGCATAGGTTACAAGGGCAATATAACCGGCCGGGATACTGATCGACATGAAGGCTCCCAACACTCTAAGCACACGGTTAAACGATGCAAAATAATAGTTGATATAATAATCCTCACTGGCCTGGAAGTTCTCAACGAATACATAAGGAACGGTCAGCGCAAAAGGGGTGCCTTCGACGAGGACCGCAACCCGGCCCTCCATGATTTTGCTCACGAGTGTGTCCGGCCGTTCGGTACTTCCAACGGTTTCAAACGGAGAGTAGGGCTCGTCACGGATCAGCTCGGACAGATAACCTGTGTCCAGAATAAGATCAATTTCTACCTTCTCCAGCCTGTCATACAGCTCCTTAATAATATCGGGAGAGGCCAGACTTCCCATATAACAGATACAGGTCTGCGTCTTGCTGCGTGTTCCGATTTCCATGAATTCGATTTTCAGATCCGGGTCCCGCACCCTGCGGCGGATCAGGGTCAGATTCACAAGCAGCGATTCGGTGAAGCCCTCACGGGGGCCACGCACCGTTTTTTCCGTAGTAGGCTCTTCTATCGCTCTGGAGTCCCAGCCCTGAACATTGATGATAAGCCCTCCGGCATAGCCTTCCAGCAGCAGCACCGCCTTCCCGCTGACGATCGCCCCTATCAGTCCATCCAACTCCTCGGAGACCATGACATCCGGGGTATCAATGACAGTCATCCGGATTCTCTCCATTAGGGCTGCAGGGTCCCGGTGCTCTTGTTCTGCGGGCTGGTAAGCGAGTATCGGCTTGATGATCCCCGTCTGAATCAGATTCCGGTCCACCATTCCATCGACATAGATTAATCCGCAGCGGACGGGAGCACCCTGACTGTTCTCTATGATCCTTACTCTCAGTGTCCCGTCGTTATTGAAAATCTTCCGCAGCCGTTCCACCGTCTCCTCCAGCGAAGGGCTTAGCGGAGGATGCGCGGACAGGGTACCGGCAGCTTCACTATTCAGTGCAGAATGCTTGTTCTTCACTGCTATCACTCCTGTCAGAGATCTATTGCTCTGATTATCCCCCGTCTCTCTGACTCCTATTCGCCAGAATTTACTGCATGGGAGAGGCAGATGCCACCCGGCCCTTGAACGGCACAGCAAATAAGCCCGCTCTGTAACAGAGGGGCAGGCTGGACCAAGCTTCGTATGATATCGTCAGCCGCTGCTCCACTAAGGCAAATGCTCCTTGCAGCCGCCGCTTTATGTTATGGTTAGTACAGTTAGAAAACAGCGGTGGGACTGTTACAGACAGAGAAAGGTAAAAGGAGCACGTAAAATGACACCATTCACGCGAAAAGTTATTCTCATTATTCAGTCGATCCCGGAAGGCTCCGTCATGACCTACGGCGGGATTGCCCGGGCGGCGGGAAGTCCCCGGGCGGCCCGGCAGGTCGTGCGCATTCTGCATTCCATGAGCAGGAAGTACAAGCTGCCGTGGCACAGGGTCATCAACGCCAAGGGTATGATCTCGCTCACCGAAGACGAATCCGCCTCCCTGCAGCAGCTATATTTAACCGGAGAGGGCGTTATCTTCGATGAACGGGGCGTGGTTGACCTGGAGCGTTACCAGTATGTTCCGGCTCCGGAGCTGGAGATGGACCTGGAGCTTCCGCCTGAACCCGGCGATGAGGAGGACGCTTAACCTGTCTTCCTCCGGCCCCCGGAATAACTCCTGCGGCTCCCGCCCGCCAGCCCGTTCAGCAGGCAATACATCGTGGCATAAATCACCAGCAGCACAAAGGCGACGAACAGGCTGAAGAACACTGACTGCCGGTTCAGACTGTCCATGACCAGCCGGTAGAGCTGATGGCGGTCCGTCAGCACATCCCAGCTGTTCAGCCGGTAGACTCTGCCGAGCAGGACGCCGTAGCCGCCCATGACACAGGCGAACAGGACGAAGACCCACGAGAGCAGCATGTTGCTTTTCCGGTAGATCACGTGCTGGAACTGGTACAGGGAGAAAAATCCGGTCAGCCAGCCGCTCCAGGTGAACAGGAGGAGGGTGGTCAGATCATACCAGTACCGGTTCTGGATCGTTCCGCCGACGATATACTTGCTTTTGCGGACAGTCAGATGGATCAGATCCGTCATAATATAAGGCGCATTCGGAAAAAACAGCAGCCAGGCTACGCCCAGCGGCAAAATCAGCAGCCCCCCGATCTTCCGCTTATCCAGCTCATGCGCGGCCATGGAGAAGAAGAACGGCACCCAGGCCAGAAACAGATTCCAGAGCAGAAAGGCATAGAACGTATCCGTCTGCAGCGAAACAACGCGGTATACAGCAAGTGTTGCCGCCGTCATAGCAGCCAGAAGGATGAAGACCTTGGTGTAATTCAGTTCTTTCATGAAGGATAATCCCCTTACGTTGATATAGTCCATTTATGTAATTGTACAAATATGGGGCTGGATAGTCCAATATCAGGGGCTGTGCCCTCACGCTGCGCATTGTGGTCGGTTTTGGTTTTTCACATACATTTGGCCTATGCGCCACCTCCGCCTAACTCTGCCACTCCTGAAACTTTCTCTCTCACCAGCCGCTTGTATGAAGCAGCAATGTTGCACATTATGCAGGATTTATCTATAAATGTTACTGGCTAGGAAGCAATGTTGCATAATTTGCAGGATTTCCGGTAGTTAGAGCAAGTTAGCGCCGGAGATGTTGCATTTTGTGCAGGATTTCAGCATAAGCCGCTTCTATTGGGTAGCATTGTTGCATTTTGTGCAGGATTTATCTATAAATGTTACTGGCCCTTACCCCAAAAATAAAAAAGCAGCGCCACCCCGAAGGGAAACACTGCTTGTGTATGATTTACCCTAGCTGCAACTGCTGCCTGCGGACCGGCAGCCAAGGTTGCCTTGTACCCGCATTGACCCTGCAGCGCGCAGGTTATACTTATACCCCGCCGCTCAGCTTGCGGGCCACCGCCGGAGTGCGCCCCTTGAAGGCAGCGCTGCGCGATGAGGATTCCTCCAGCCCCGAGAGGGCGCTGCATTCTCTGAAGGCCGCATGTTCGCAGCCCCGGCAACGGCTGGGATTCACGCTTCCCAGCGCATCATTGATCGCTTCGCCGGTATGATCATAGAACTGGGCTGCCCCAATCCGGTCATACAGTCCTGTCTTCTTCAGCAGCTCCAGCGGCTGGCTCTGGATGCCTGAGATCATCAGCCTGCCGCCAGCGTTCTGCAGCTCCTTCACAAGCGCAGCCAGATTGGCCTCGCCTGTCGTATCCATCAGCGGCACCTTGCCCATGCGCAGCAGGATAAGCTTAGGCTGATCCGGGCCGAGCTCGGGCATGGTGTGGTCGAAGCGGTAGGCAGCGCCGAAGAACAGAGGTCCCTCCACATTGTAGATTCCGATCTGCGGACAGTCGTGGCTCTCGGTTACCATATGGGCCTCGACCTTGACGGAAGACGGGTCAGGCAGCACCTTGGAGATTCTATGCACCTCACCCATACGCTTGACGAAGAGGACAACGGCCAGTATCAGCCCCACCTCTACCGCCACGGTCAGATCAGCGAATACCGTCAGCAGGAAGGTAATCGCCAGCACCAGTGAATCCCCGGTCTTCAGCTTCAGCAGGTGGAGAAATTCCTTGCGTTCACTCATATTCCAGGCTACGACCATCAGAATCGGGGCCATCGCTGCCAGCGGAATGCTGGAGGCGTACGGGGCGAACAGCAGCAGGATCAGGAACACCACCACACCGTGAATGATCCCGGAGAGCGGAGAAGCGGCACCGCTGCGGATATTGGTGGCGGTTCTGGCAATCGCACCGGTAGCCGGTATCCCGCCGAAGAGCGGCGCGGCGATATTAGCGACCCCCTGGCCGATCAGCTCACGGTTGCTGTCATGGCGGCTGCCCGACATGCCGTCGGCCACGACTGCGGAGAGCAGCGACTCAATGGCCCCCAGCAGCGCAATGACAAAAGCCGGACGGATCAGCAGCTTGATCTTCTCCCACGTAATGACCGGGAAGTGAAAGCTGGGGAGTGTATTCGGGATATCTCCGTAGGCAGAGCCGATGGTCGTCACCTTGCCGCTGAAGAACAGGGCTGCGATAACCGTGGCACACAACAGTCCAATTAGAGAACCCGGCACCTTCGGGGCAAACCGCAACCCCAGCACCACTACGGCGAGACATACCCCCGCAGTCAGAATACTGTACAGATTGATTGTGGAGAGATGCGCCCCGATCTCCTTCATATTGTCGATGAAGCTCTCATGCCGCTTCATATCCCTCAGGCCAAGGAAGTTCGCAATCTGCCCGCTGAAGATAATAACGGCAATCCCGGCCGTGAAACCAATGGTCACCGGCTTCGGAATGAACTTAATCAATACCCCAAGCCGCAGAACACCCATCAAGACAAGAATCACCCCGGCCATCATTCCGGCAATCAGCAGATTCTCATACCCGTACTGCATGGCAATAGCGAACAAAATAGGAATGAATGCACCCGTAGGCCCGCCAATCTGAAACCTGGACCCGCCAAATAAGGAAATCAGTATGCCGGCCACAATAGTTGTATAGATTCCGTACTCCGGCTTCACACCGGAAGCAATAGCAAATGCCATCCCAAGCGGGATGGCAATAACGCCGACGATTGTCCCTGAAATGATATCCTTGCGCAGCGAAGCAATGTTATAGCCTTTGAAACGGCCCCACCCTGTCATCCTCTAACCTTCTTTTCTCTGAATATCTGATTATTTGAATATAATACCCACATTACTCCTGCCCGCTGCTCTTGTCAACGGGGTAATCCGCCCCCGGAGGCCGGGGTTATTCGCTGCGGATGCCTTCAAGCAGGGAAATAGTACTCACCAGATGATTGTCGAAGATCTGTCTGGCTACAGCCAGAAGCTCCTTAATCAGAGGATCACGGAGGGCATAGATGACAGTGGTCCCTTCCTTGACGCTGGTGACCACATTTTTGGCCCTGAGGACGGCCAGCTGCTGGGATACCGCAGAGCCTTCCGAACCCAGGATCGCCTGCAGCTCGTTCACATTCTTCTCGCCTTCGCTAAGCAGCTCCAGAATCCGAATCCGCATCGGGTGAGCCAGCGCCTTGAAGAATTCCGTCTTAAATTGTTGAATATCGCTGTTCATCAGACTTCTGCTCCTTATGCTGTTACTTGTTTCAATCTATATTATATTAGCTCATTTGCCTGAAGGTGGCTATGCCGGGGCAGGAAATAGTTCGTCCGCCGGGGGCCCTGCGGCCCCTACAGATTCACCGGATACAGCCTGGCTTCACGGGTCCTCAGCTCGACGAAGCCGCCCAGTGCCATCGGTTCGCCCAGACATTCGAACATGATCAGGTCGCTACCGATCCGCAGATAACCCGTGCCGTCCTCCTCTATATTTTCCAGCACGCCTGTCAGGATGACCGTATCCCCTTCGATACGCAGGCCAAAGGCACCGCCGGGAGCAGGCACAATATCGACCCAGCTCATGAACAGCGCCGGCAGCTCCCATTCTGCCACCCATTCCTCACCCGGCTGAACAGGCGGTCCGCACCAGATGGCTCTGGCTTCCCCCCATTCCGCTGCCGCGAATCTGATTTCCCCGGTCCGGGGACCTTGTCCAAGAATGTGTATGTTCATCTTCATTAGCTCCATCTTCGTTCATTGGTATAACGTCATTATACATGACCGGGCGCAGGAGAGGATATCAGGTGTAATTCTGTGTTGCTTTGTTCAGATAGGTGCTGGGATGCAGCCAAGGATGCTTGAAGAACTCGTGTTTGCCGGTGATCCGGCGCGATACGCTGAGGTCATAATCAATCATGTGCTTCACTTTCTCGGCGAGGCTTCTGCCCTTCACCAGCAGGCCCAGCTCGTAATCATGGCAGGCACTCCGTTCATTAATATTATAAGAGCCGTGAAATACCGCCTGCGCTCTGTGGTCGTAGATGATTTTCCAGTGGGAGAAGCGTTCAGTCGCACTATAATCATAGAAGGATACGCCGTTACAAAAGGGAACGTACATGTTGCTGCGCACCGCCGCCCGGTTCGTCGGATGATCATTAACCTCCAGCGGATTGCAGATGGTGAGATGGCAGGCGCGCTCCGGCCCCACTTCACCCAGCCGGTCCCAGAAGGCCTGATCGATCAGATACGGATTCACAATAAGGGTCTCATCGGCCGCATAGGTGATCACATCCAGAATATATTGCTGAATCAGATTCACCGGGTTGCCGGGAAAGCTCGCGAAGAGAGTACACTCCTCCTCCCCAAATGCATAGTCCACCGCAGGACGATAGAAGGGTGACGTCAGGTCAAAGTGATCTCCCCCGAGCGGCAGCCACCTGGAGTGAAAAACAGCGTTCAGTGACTGGGCTACAGCCCCCTGAATCCTGAAGCAGCCGTCATGCCATTCCTCTTCCTTGGCGGGGATACCGAGCGGACGTCCATCTACCTGCTGGCCCGGGGCTTCCTGAATGGGGGTGGCAAACGTATACTGGTCCCCGATATTCAGACTGCCGATAATGGAAGTTATTCCGTCTATAATCATGAATTTGCGGTGGTCAATCACATTCAGCCCGGTCACCTCCACATCCTCCTGAACCTTATCCTGCAGAAAAAGGATGCTCTCAGGCACGCCCTGTGACTTCAGCACTTTGCGCTTCGCAGCCCATTCCTCTGCACCGTAATAGGAGTGGAAGGTATCCAGCAGTTTTGCACCTGCCTGCTCCAGACGCCCGGCAATCTTGGAGAATTGCCCCACCTCCAGGTTCTGGCCGTATCCGAGCGCAGTGACCGTATAATTCACCATGATTCTAATCTCTACTCCGCGTTCAAGTGCATGAAGCAGCTCACTAGCGATAAGGTTCCCTGAATGGTCATTGAAGAACAGCATCACGGACAGATGAATGTAACGCTCAGCCTTGCCGATCTCGCCGAGCAGCATGTCCAGACATTGTGGTCCGTTCACATAAGGATCTACCCGGTTATGCCGGGTGGTCTGCGGGGCCAGAGCCCTGAGCTTGCCGGAATCGAGTCCTGCTACTGTATCCGCGAGCTGATTAAGCCATTCCTGGCTTATACCCGGCAGCTGTTCGAGCTGCTGCATATCCGTTATGACGCCCCCGCACTCCTGTCGGTAAGCGCGCGCGGTATCATTTTGCAAAAGAGGGGCAAAAGCCGGCTCAGCCTCCTCCGCACCTTCGGTAAGCGAGGCCAGGGAGCCGCCCGAAATGTGATAATTCACGTAATCTATGAGATCCTGCTGGAGCTGTTTGTCCTGGTCCGCAGCAGCAGAAATTGAGGTTAACCGGTGATTGTTATGTACACTAGTCATGCTGTCTTCATCTCCTTCGTTCTTCCCGCGCCTTGCTTCGCCAGCAAATGACAAGTCAAGTCAGGGTAAGGTAAGATACCCGGCTTGTACGTTTTATAAACGGCATGGTGTCATTCAAAATAAGATGACTCAGGTGCTTTGCGGGGACCCCAAAACAAAAAAAGGATGCCGCAGCAGTCATTAGACTGCCGGAGCATCCCGGAATTCCATTATTTGCTCAATTCCTCAGCACTATACACCTTAACATCAAGCGGTGCAGTCAGAAACTCTCCCGCTTTGGCGGCAAAGGCGGTGAAGTGCGGGCTTGTATTATGAGCGGCAATGGCTGCCTGGTCACGCCAGGTCTCAACCATAAGATACAGGCTTCCGTCTGCTGCATGCTTATACAGCTCGTAGGACAGGTTCCCCTCTTCTTCGTGCGTGGCGGCAATCAGCGTCTTCGCTGTGGCCAGGAACTCTTCCTCCCGTGCAGGATTCACATGAAGCAGGGCATGGATAATTAACATGGGGTTATTCCTCCTAGAATAGATTTATTTCCACTGAGCAATCGTGTCGATAGGCAGACGGACGGAGGCGTAGCCTTCCTCCAGCGCTTTGCCGATCGAGATCAGCATAACCGGAATGTAGCGCTCTTTGTCCATACCGAACATTTCAGCGATCTGATCCTTTTCGAATCCGCCGATCGGATTAGTGTCATACCCGTGTGCGCGGGCGGACAGCATCAGTTGCATGGAGACCAGACCGGCGTCAATCATCACAGTCTCTCTATTCACATCTGCGGGCAGCTTGGCGAAGTGGGCGCCGAGGGCGGCAAGCTGTCTTTCTTTTACCTCGGCAGGCATAAGTCCGCGTTCAACAGCCGTTCCGTAGATTTGTTCAGCGTAATCGAAGTTATTCATATCACCGAATACGGCAATCACCGCTGCAGAGGTTTCGACTTGAGTCTGGTTGAACTTGGCAATAGGGGCCAGCTTAGCTTTGGCTTCCGGGCTTTCGATGATCACAAAACGCCAAGGCTGCATATTCACGGATGAAGGAGCCAGTGTAGCCTCTGTAAGAATCTCTGTCATTTCCTCTTTGCTGATTTTAACCGCTGGATCATATTTGCGGATCGAGCGGCGTCCTGTAATAATGCTGGTGAAATCATTGTTTTTGGTAGTGTTCATGTGAAAGTGCTCCTTTATGGGTTTGATTATAGGTTACAGCTACAGTACATTGATATTATGCTGCAGCCGGGTAAGCATCTCTGCGAGCACCGTGCGCTCCTGTTCATTGAATCCGTTCAGCAGATCGCTGATGAACTCGGTCTTGCTCTCCCGGTAGTCATGGATATGATCCCGGCCCTGACCGGTCAGGGAGACTAGCGTCACCCGGTTATCAGATGGATTATTGCGGCGGGCAATCATCCCGTTCTCTTCAAGTCCCTTCAGGTGGCGGGTAACTGCTGCTGCGTCGATTTCCAGAAGCTTTTGCAGTGCAATCTGACTGATCTCGGAAGTCCGGTACAGCTCTTGCAGCAGCCTGAAGCGGGTTGGCGTCATGCCGGCACAGCGCTCGAATTTGGGGCCGATTTCTTTGTGCAGGGCCTGCAGCAGTTGAAAGATCTTATGTTCATCCGGCTGAACTTTGCTCAAGATTAACCCCCTAACGCAAGTAAATTGTGCAAAACCTTTTCGACAAAACATACTTTACACCCAATTCGTTGACCCGTCAACTAATAATTTTTGGAGGAGGCTGCTGTATGAGAATAGCCCTGATTCAGCTCGATATAGCATTTGGCAAACCGGAGGTGAATTATGCTGCCGCCGGGCGCAAAATTCGTGAGGCTGCCGCTGGCCGGCCGGACTGCATTATTCTTCCCGAGCTATGGACAACGGGATATGATCTGACCCGGCTGGGTGAGATCGCGGACCCCGGCGGACAGACCACAGGTGCCTTGATGTCAGGTCTGGCCCGGGAATACGGCGTGAATATCGTCGCCGGCTCTATTGCCGTCAGGCAGGAGAACGGCGGCATTACGAACAGTATGTATGTCTTTGACCGCAGCGGGGCGTGCACCGGGGAGTATAGCAAGCTTCATCTGTTCAAGCTGATGGAGGAGCATCTCTACCTCCAGCCCGGCGGTACAAAAGGACTGTTCACGCTGGACGGTATCTCCTGCGCCGGGCTGATCTGCTACGACATCCGGTTCCCGGAATGGGTCCGGGTCCATATGGCGGGAGGGGCCGAGATCCTGTTCATCAGCGCCGAATGGCCGCTGCCCCGCTTAGCTCATTGGCGCGCGCTGCTGATCAGCCGGGCGATTGAGAACCAGTGCTACGTGGTGGCCTGTAACCGGGCGGGCGCTGATCCGGCGAATACCTTCGCCGGACATTCCCTGATCATCGACCCGTGGGGCGAGATTGTCAGCGAGGCCTCCGGCGGCGAAGAGATCCTCAGCGGCGAGCTTGACCTCGCCCGGGTCCGGGAGGTACGGGGGCAGATCCCGGTCTTCGCGGACCGGCGTCCGGAGTTGTATATGTAGTTTGGACGGTACAAACGTAGAGGATGATCGCGGGGCTCCATCTATTGCCCACGCGGTCATCCTCTTGGACTGTCTCCGGCCTGGCCATTGTATGCTGTTTTTCGCATAAATTCGGGCCTCGCACACCCTCACCTGCCCATTGTATGCTGTTTTCCACATACATTCAGGCCGCGCACATTCCAGCCTGTACATTGTATGCTGTTTTTCGCATACATTCGGCCCGTGCGCCCTCTAACCGCACATTGTGTTCGATTTTTCGCATACATCCGGCCACAGCTGCCGCCAGAAGCCGCCCGCCTCAGCGGGCGTACCTCTCGCGCAGCATACGCGCTGCTTCAAGCACCTGCGGGTCGCTGTACCGCAGGTTGTAGCCCGTCTCCTGCTGCAGCAGATCCGACGGCAGCAGGCGGGTTCCCCGGCCTTCAACTGCCTGCCGGATGCCCGCGGTGAATTCGGCCGCCGAAGACGGGCCGCCAAGCTCCGCGAGCGCGGCGATGGTCTCCGGCCGCACGCGCGGATAGTCCAGGGAGGCATCGCCGTCCGCTGCCTCCTGATAGAAGCGGCGGATACGCTCACCGCGCGCGAGCCCCGGGCCGGACACAATCACGAACGCGTGGACGAAGTACGCGCTGCTCTGTCTGCGCTGGGCGATGCCGCAGAACTTGCGGCCGCCGATCGCCAGATCGAAGTCACCGGGGCAATACGACCCAGTGACTTCCTCCGCCCGGATCTGCGCGGCTGCCTGCGGATAGCCCGCAGCTACCGCTTCGGTAATGACCGAAGCCAGCAGCCGGAAATCATCGTGGAAGTCCAGCTTGCCCGCAGGCTTCGGCAGCAGGAGGGACACGTTGATTACTCCCGCATCCAGCGGTACCGCAGCGCCGCCCGAATGGCGGACTGCCGTACGGATGCCCTGCTGCTCCAGCGCCTGCATCGCCTCTGCTGCGCGGGGCAGCTTGCTGTCCCGCAGCCCCAGCGCGACTCCTCCGGGGTGGCTCCAGAGATGCAGCACCGGCGGGACCCTCCCGGCCCCGACATCACGGCACAGCACCTCTTCAAAAGCGAACGGAATCAGCATATCCTCCGCAGATGCCTCTTCTCTCTCTTCCCCTGCCTCACCGCCGGTATGCGTGAAGAGGACCATCTGCTCCGGCAGCCTTCCCGCCGCCCCATTCTCCAGTACATCATAAGGTTCACTCCGCATGCTGATTCCCCTTTCTATCTATAAGACCTGCGCTAATCTTAACTCCGTTAACTATTCACATTGTAACCGATCTCTCCCCGCACCGTACAACCGGCCTTGTATACCCTTACAGATTTGAAATGACGGAGCGAACCCGTTATCCTTAATGTAGTAAAGAAGAATATACCAGCCATAAGATTCGCGCATAAGCTCATGCTATACACAACCTCTAGGAGTGATGCTGCATGACAACCGAACCACAGGCAAAGGACAGGCAACTAAGTAAATCCAGGCAATGGGAACAGGCCATGCACAAGCTGTATATTAATTTTCAGGACTACAGCAAGGATGCACGCAAAGGGTTCAACGATGAGGATATTCATCAGGCCAGAATCAATAGCCGCAAGCTGCTGACCCTGTTGTCCATTCTTGATCCGGGCCATACTGCAACGGCAGAATTGTACGCCAGCTTCAAGCAGGCCCAGAAGAAGCTCGGCAGAGTCCGTGATGCAGATGTGCTGATCGGGTCATTTGAGGACCGGCGCAAGGCGGCGGAGGCGGCGGGCGATAAGAAGACTGCCAAGCTGCTGAAGGCGGTAATAGAACACCAGAAGGATACACGGAAGGCCGCCCGCAAGAAGCTGAAGAAGGCACTGCCCAAGCTGTCCGGCCAAGCGCTCGAAGCGCTGTGGACACCTTTTATTAAGACAGGGCTAGAGCCTCTCGCTGCCAAAAAAGACGCCAATGTCGCCATGCGCGAGCTTGAAGTCGCCTTTGAACAAAAGAAAAAAGCCTGCAAGACCCTCTTCAAGGGTCCGGCAGCCGAATCGCAGGAAGCCTTCGAAGCTCTGCATGAGCTGCGGATCGCCGCCAAGGAACTGCGGTATACGGCGAATGCGGCTGCTTTTGCGCTGGATCAGAAATTCCATGCCCATGAAGCCTTCTATAAGGACATCCAGGACCAGCTCGGACTCATTAATGACAAGCGGGTGTGGCTGGAGACGCTGCAATCGATTGGACGCGAAGAGCTGGATGTCGGCAAAAAAGTCTGGGCCGCCTTCACCGATACGCTGCGGGCAGAGATACTGGAGGCTCTTCATCAGAACGGGGTCGTCCCTGTTGCTGATGCTTAAGCCCCCGAAATAGGGCATCATAGCTGATCATCCCATTTCTTACACAAAGGCAGGACACCGCATGTTATCCAAGCGGTATCCTGCCTTTTATCATAAGCGTCACGTATTACAGCATTCCGGCAGCCCACAATCCGCCTCTGCGGATCATCCGGCGCAGCGGCTCTGAGGAGAAGGAAGGCAGATGATGCCCAGGCATCAGATAGACCACCCGGCCTTCACCGAAGGCATGGCACCATGCAGCCGGTCTCATCGCTCCGTCATGCGGATATTCGGCCAACACCGTTGTCCCGAAATGGGGATGCCGCTCGAAATAATAAGGCTCGTCCTCTATCACAAAATCAGAGATCCCCTCCATAATCGGGTGCTCCGGCGCAGTCACCTTCATCTGCAGCGCTGTGAACGCCGGATGATGGGTGAACCGGGCTCCCAGCATCGCCCCAAGCTCCTGATTACGCTGCAGGGATATGCCGTTGTGCACGACAAGCAGCCCGCCGCCGCCAGCCACATAAGCGAGCAGGGCCCCGCTCTGCGCAGCGGGTAATTGCTCCTCGGAGAACTCCGTATAGGAGATCACCAGTCTGCAATCTGCCAGCTCTGCCCGGTTCATCCGTCCGTAATCCTCGGTGGAGACCACCTGGAACTCGGGCTCAAGGAGCTGCTCCAGTTCACGGTCTACTCCCTCGAAGGGATGGTACTTCACTTCAGTATAGCTGCCGAACGCCAGTGCTTTGTATGAAGACATGATGTACACACCTCTCTTTTGCCAAGATAGCCTGTCTGAATGTCCGTATCACCAGGGCCAGAGATTGCCGTCCAGATCAATATAAGCCGGTTCTTCGGCCAGATACATCTTATGGTTATGAACGATCGTCATAATCTTGCCTGCCGATTCTTCAGGAGTTACAGGCGCCTTCGCATCCTTCTCCCCGTTCATATAGGTCTGCAGCCAGCCGGGATGGAAGACCATCACTTGTCCGCCCATCGCACGCAGATGATTGTGCAGCAGCGAAGACTGCATATTAAGCGCTGCCTTGGACATACAATAGCCATACATATTGATCCGCTTGTTCCGTCCGATGCTTCCGGCCTCCGATGAGATATTAACCACCAGACGCTGGCGGCCTTGCAGCAGTAAGCCCATCAATGCATTGCTCACCCTCAGCGCACCCAGCGTGTTCACGTTATAAATCTCCGCCATTGCTTCATCATCCATATCCACGAGCACCGTTGCATCATCCGACCGGTGGATAATCCCCGCGTTATTGATAATTATATCAAGGTGCCCTGTACTCCCGGCAATACTCCGTGCAGCCTCCTTTACGCTCCCTGCATTGCCGATATCAAGAGGGACCAGCCTCAGGCTATCCGGGTATTGCGCTTTCAAAGCTTCCAATGCCGCAGGGTCCGGCAAATACTGTCCGGCAAACACCATGTACTTACTCTCCAAAAGAGATCGAACGAGGCAAAATCCCAGTCCACGGTCAGCACCGGTAACACAAGCAACCCTTTTCATGAGCTCCCCCCTCATATCTGCATGATTATGCACCGAGCCTAGGTTCATCCCTCTCACATTAGCATGGCCTCGGGCCGTTAACAACATCCTGCAAGGGAGGGGCCGGGCTAAGCAGAACTTTACTTTTGCTTTAATTTTGAACTATGCTACAATCATGACTAATAGTTGTTAACAACACAATTGTTGACAACAGGTTTCATTAACTCTTACCCAGGAAGGTGATCCTCCGATGTCTATTCAACAAATTCACACCAAGGAAGAACTAGAGCAATATATCGGGCAGCCTGGCAAAAAACTGCTCTTCAAGCACAGCACCACCTGCCCGATCAGCGCCAAGGCCAACGAGGAATTCCAGGCCTATGCCCAGCATTCAGATACTCCTGCAGCCGTTGTCCATGTGATCGAAGACCGTCCTGTCTCCAATCAAATTGCTGAGGATTTCGGGATCAAGCATGAATCCCCGCAAATCTTCCTGCTGGAGGACAGCGAAGTCCGCTGGAACACCTCACACTGGAAGATTACCCAAAAAGCGATAAAGGAAGCAGTGGAACAATGAGCGCGAACGTAATTGTCTATTCGACCTACGGCTGCAGCGAATGCAATCAGGTCAAGCAGCTGCTGGAGAGCAAAGGCATTCCCTTCGAGGTGCGGGATGTGATGACAAGCTCGGTCTATCAGGAGGAAGTGGAGAAGCTGGGCTTCATGGGCATTCCAGTCACTGTATCCGGGGACCGCGCAGTCAAGGGCTTCAATCTTCCTGAGCTCCAGGAGCTTATGGATGCTGCTGTTCTGTAATATACACAAAGGTGCTCTCCTCTCAAGAGGAGCAGCACCTTTTTTTTGCGATTCATTGATGTAAAATATGTATATTTATATATATCTGGAACAGGAGGACTGATCAATTGAACTGGCTACAAGATGAGCAGGCTGCTAAATGGCGTGAAGAAGGGCAGCGTTATGCGCGCGACGTTAACCAATTCGTACATAAAGGACTGACTGAAGGCTGGGACAAAGCGGGAAATGAACCCGCAGAGGATACACGCGGTGCCCTCGCTGCCAAAATCTATAAGATGATTCGGGGAGCTAATGAGCGCGGTGAGATTGCTGAGCTGCGGGCGCAATTGCCGGCGGCAACGTGGCCGCTCTCCGGCCACTTTCAGAAGGAGATGCAGGCGATCCGCAGTATCCATTTCATCAGTGATGATGCTGTGGTATTCAGCACCGGCACCCCTTGGGAGAAGAAAGCAGTTGTGGCTGTACATAAGGATGTTATTTCCGTATTCGGCGAGTATAGCCTGGTTGGGGCATCTCCTGATAATCAGTTCTATGCGCTCGCCGGAACTCAGGGGATTACCATTATGCATTCTATGAACAGCACACTTCAGGGTACAGTTGTAGCCACCCTCTCATGGCGTGAGCTGAATGGAACGATTCAAGCACTGGACCCGGACTTTCCCGTCTTGGACATAGAGAGCCTGGACCAGGCGTTACCCTTGGAGCAGGTCATTCCTTTTAACGGGGGCGGGGCGTTATTGCTTGTTACGAGCCAGGGGATTTTCCTGGTCCAGCAATCGCAGGAGAAGCCCTGGGAGGTGAAGCTGCTGCATCCGGATCTCGAAGAATATAAAGCAGATGAGCTGGAGCATATTGAAATTGACATGCCGCATGGTGCCGTCTCTCCGGATGGAAGATGGATTGCCTATGGCAGCCAGGGCAGTGATCATCTTTTATATGACACAACTTCAGGGCAGGTTCACCTATTCAATCCGGAATCCAGTTACCCGCACTATACAATATTTACAAAGGACCAGCATAGCGTATGGTACAATTCCTGCCACTTCTATAATGGCGTTACCCTTGCCGTTCCCCTTGAAGATGTGGAAGGAGGAGAACTCCCGGCAGATCAGGAATATCCGCTTGTTAACGAGGAAGCCCGGGTGTATGCGGCGGCAGCGCTGAAGAATGGTGTTGTGATTGGCGATGCCTATGGCTACTTGAGGCTCATTGATGCAGAGGGGCGGGAGCTGTGGCGTTATTATGCCGGAAGCACTATTTCAGGCTTAGCTGTCAATCGGGATGAGACTCTGCTGGCTGTAGGGACTTATGGAGGGATGCTGCACTTCCTGGACCTTCATGCAGCGCAGCGAAGCAACTATGCGATTACAACAGGAACCGTTCGTGAGGTGAAGCGGATCATTGCCTGGAAGAATCAGAAGGTTCCGCTGTGGTGGTAGTCTAATACAAGGGGCCTTCATCCCCACCGCCGTCTGCCAAAAATAAAAAACAGCGCTTGAGCGAGATAAATGGCAGATAATCTGCTACAAATGTGAGTTTTGGCTTCCCTATGCACAGCCATTCAGCCATTTGCTGAAAATAAGGCGAATAGCACTCTTTTCCATTTTTACAACCCACCTCCGAAAAGTGTATGATTCGTGTTGAAAGCAAATGAGTGTATTCATGAAAATGAGCAATGCATGCACGCTGAATTTCCGTCATGTGGAAAACGGGGGAACCATCCGGCCGTCTGGCCGACTTGGGGTGAATCCGAAGGAGAATGCCACGCGCAGGTCTCCGGCAGGTAGGGCGACTCTCACCGTCCGAATCCGACAGCTAACCTCGTAAGCGTAAGGAGAGAGCCCTGATCCGCCAAGCTTTTGTGCCAGGCGTCTTATGCCTGTTACCCAAAACCGCAGGCAGAGGTCCTCCTCTGCCTGCGGTTTTTTGCGCACTGGAATGAACTGCACAGTATAGATTCAGAAAGGAACGTGACCACATGCCTGACCCCTTACCGCCCAAACTAACAGCTGCTGCCGGATTCAACCACTACACCCAGCAATATAGCGGGCCCGTCTATGCGCTTAGCTGTCTGCTGCTGGAAAAAGGCGCCCGTGCCGAACAAGCAACCACCGCCACCTTCGTGGCACTCCATCCACTATGGCTGAAGGGCAGCCTCTCCGGGGACGGTGCTGCTGCGGCTGCCTACAGAGAGTGCATCCGCCAATGTGCCATGCTCACCCGGGATCGTAGCCGCTGCGCTCCTGCCCTGCTTAAATGGGACGATCATGTCGCCAGTGCCTTATGGTACGGCATCCAGCTCCCCCTGCCCGACATCAGCCTGATCCTGGAGTGCAGCATTCCCGAGCTGAAGGCCCGGCTAAGAGGAATACGCGAACAGATGGCAGCCGCACATTCGGCCTTGCCTGCGGTCCACCGCCCTTCGGCGGGATGAGTCGGGGGATTAGCATGGGCTATAGGAATGAGTGCGGCGGAATGAGTTGGATGTGGCGGAATCAGGATACGGATGCGGCAGAAGGAGTCTGATGTGGCGGGCGGGCTGCGGACTACAGATCCGCTATTTTGGCAAATGGGACCATTCTGAAGTCCATGCGGACTGAGAGGCGCTTAATGTACCCATGCCTCATTTTTCGCTCCACCCAGCCTCTTAACGTCCTCTCAGTCCGCAACGGGGAGATAATCGGTCTTTTCACAAAATAAGGGCCTCTGAGTCCGCCTACAAAACAAAAAAGCCGCGACATCCGCCGCGACTTAGTCCTTGACTCTCAGCACCAGCACGCACCCATACTGTGCCTGGCTCACCTTACATAGCTCAACCATCCGATGCATCGATCCAGTCTTCGCCAACCGTCCATTACCTAGAACTCAGCTCTTGCCTTTCCCACTCCTACCATCCTTACCGCCCTTGGCAAACCGCCAAAAGGCCATACAGCAGCCGAGCAATCCGGCTCCCAGCATAAGGGTCTGTAACGCCCCCAGCCAAGCCGACTGCTCCGAGGGGATCAGGCTGCTGATAATGATGAGCAGGATCGAGGCCGCGACCAGCACGGGGGTTTGTCTACTTTTCTTCACAACCATTCACCACTCCTGTTAGTAATTCTTAACTCTATAGTACTCAAAATCAGCGAAGGAGTCATGCTGGTGGGCATCCACGGAACCGATGAAATTGAACAAGCCTGTAAATCCGCCAATCTCCCCGGGCTCTCCGTTCACGCCTTCATCCGACAAATAGAGAGCATCGATATTCTCTACAAAAGCTTGCCAATCCCCGTTATCCCTGAAGCGGTAAAGGATACTCGCGATGCCTGAATGATAGATAAGCTTGAGCTCTGCTGTGTCTTCAGGGACTGGAATGTAATGGTGGACCAGCTCAATACGTTCTCCCAGCTTGGCCTGTAGTACAGATAGAACGGTGCCCTCTGATTCGGAGTGGGTCAAGTGAACGTACAGCCAATTATTCGAATCATAGTATAGCCCCATCCCCGCCGTTTCCGAATAATGATCGGGATGAAACTCCACCTTGGTCTGAACTTCATAATGGAGGGAGGTTGCACGCGTGGCCAACATCGCCGGATTAATCTGTGAGAAGAATGAATTCTCTCCATGAATGCGTAAGTAACCCGGACGTTCAACCGTATTCACCCATGCTGCTTGCTGCTCCCGGTATGGAGTCAGAAAGTGAATATCATAGTGCTCCTGGTTAAAATCATCAAATACGTCATGAGAGAGTCTGTCCCCCTCTAGTTCAACACCTGCTAACCCCTCAACTTCCATTTTGGCTACATTCGATCCATCCTTCATTTCCAGCCAGCCAGCCTCTGTCCAATGCATTTTTTGAATCGAGGTTTCGCGGCCTAATGGATTCAGTAGCGTTCCTTCCACTGGCCGTGACATTAGATGGGCAATGTACCATTCGCCTGTTTGGGTTTGAACTAATGAGCCGTGACCTGCTTTTTGCATGATTGAACCTGGATTATACATCTCAAAATGCCCGGCATCCGGATTACCCAGTGAAAATAAATGGCGCGGCGAGGAGGTGATGATCGGCTCCCCCGACGGATGCGGTTCATAGGGACCAAATATATGCTCCGCACGCCCAATCTCAACACCATGAGCATAACCCGTTCCGCCAGCTGCTAATAGCAGATAGTACATATCTCTATATTTATAGATCTGCGGTGCTTCAGCACAGCCGCGGCTGGTGAAGCCTTGCGTCACACGGTGCCATTGTCCAACCAGCTTCCCCGCATTCAAATCAAATTCAGCGATCACAATATGTCCAGGCGCTTGGTACCCTTCACGGGTCTCCCATTCAAGAATGGACACAAAGTGTTTGCCATCTTCATCATGGAAAAGCGCCGGATCGAACCCTATGGATGTCAGATAGATGGGCTCCGACCAAGGGCCATGGATATCTTCCGCCCACATGGCATAGGAATCCGAGTTGAATTCACGGCCTGCCATGTTTAACATATGAGAATAGGCTAACCAGTACCGCTTCGTCCTGGAATCATAGGATAGATGCGGCGCCCAGATCCCGGCTGGAGTATTTGTCCCCCTTAGATTGACTTCCCCTTTATTCAGTGCGAAGGCAGTCAGCTCCCAATTGGCCAGATCTGTTGATTGGAAAATTTGAATGCCGGGATTCCAGTGAAACGTGGATGTCGCAATATAATACACATCATCCACTCTAATAATAGAGGGATCTGGTGCCATTCCAGGGATTATAGGATTATTAATCTTCGTCATTGATTTGCTTCCCTTCGCTGTTTAGCCATATTATTTACCCTTTTCCTATTGTCTATGTATATTATAATAACTAGTAACGTCCTTATGCGATGGGATGATTACGGCTAGATTTACCCAGATCAAAGGCAGGTGCTGCAAATTGGAACATAGGAATAGCCAGCTCACAGGTGCACAGACGCTGCTGCTGCCGCGCATTGATTGGAATATACGTTTTTTTGGCGCACATACACAGACCGTTCCTGCCGATTGGAGCATGATGACAGAATCCCACCATGCCTTTGAGATTCTGATTGTGCTGGATGGTGCTCAAGAGACAAGGACGGATCATGAACAATTCATTGTGAACCGTGATGATATTCTGCTGATTCCGCCTGGGTTCGAGCATACGAATAAGTGTATTTCCGCTACATCGATGACCTATTTCTGTGCGCATTTCGATATAGACGAGCCCTCCTTGCGGATGAAAATACTAAAAAACTGCGATTGGGTCTATAAGCCCTCCAATACGTATCATGACCCGTTGAAACAATGCCTTCAAAAATGGATCGATATTCTGCATGAGCCTGAGTTGTCGTTCACCAAGGCGAAGCTAAAAGCACAAATGGTCTTGTTCGAATTATTGGAGGTGCTAGTAGATATCCAGCCGGTTCAGACGGAGACACGTACTAAGCAGTCCATGACCACTGCGAAATACGCCAAAGAAATTGCCGAAGCCATCAAGCGGGCTTTTAAGACAAATTGCGCCCAGGGAAATTCAGATTACACCCTTCACATCCAGCCCATCATCGCTTCGCTTGGGATCAGCCCCAACTACGGATTAGAGGTATTTCAAAAAATATATAAAATGTCGCCCCGCACCTATCTGTCTGACTTAAAGCTGCAGGAGGCCAAAATATTACTCCAGCAGCCCAGGATATCTTTAAATGAGATTTCAAACCGTTTAGGCTACAAGAACCTCTCCCACTTCAGCAGACAATTCAAAAGATGGACGGGAATTAACCCTTCTGACTTTCGTAAAAATAATAGTGTATAGCAAACACCCACCTGCCTTTATGGGGCAGTGGGTGTTTTGTTGTTGCGCGCTTTATATATCATGGTTACAGCTTCGTCTTATTCGCTGCGTTTCTTAGATTTACCCAGGGTCACAATCGTCATCATCATCCCTACCAGGCCCATCCCTAACAGCAGCCCTTGCGAGAAATCCATCACATTGCTTCCGTTAGGCTGAATCACTTGGCTGGCAGCAATGGCTGCGAGTGAGGCCAGGAACAGAGTCGATACCGGTTGGTTTTTGAATTGTTTTTTAATCATATTAGACACTCCTTAGCAGGGTTTTATTTTTGTATACAATCTTAGATTTTATAAGCCTTCATCGCTTTTCTGATCTCCTTGATGCTAGGGCGCTTGCCGTACATCAGGACGCCTGTGCGGTAGATCTTGGCGGCGAGCCAGCCGAAGAGGAAGGTTGTAGCCAGCAGGATCGCCAGCGAGACCATGATCTCCCAGAAGGCCACATGGCCGACCCCGATCCGCAGCAGCAGGCTGAGCGAAGAGGTGAATGGCACGAAGCTGGCGACCTTCACCAGCAGGGTATCCGGGTTCGAGATACTGAACAGCGGCAGGTAGAAGCTGACGAAGCCCAGCATCATGACCGGCATCACGGCCTGTCCCAGATCCTCTGTCCGGCTGACAATCGAGCCGACAGCGGCATACATCAGGGCGTACAGGAAGTAACCCAGGATATACAGGATGAAGCCATAGACGATCATGCTGACATTAAGCTGTCCCAGATTCAGATCGAAATCGCTCAGGATCGTGGAATTATGCGGCAGCATCAGGTTGAGCGCGATGGCAGCCGAGATAATGGCGATCTGCATCAATCCGACGAGGAAGATTCCGATGACCTTGCCGAACATCTGGGTGAGTGGCGAAGCGCTGGTGATGAGAATCTCCATTATGCGCGAGCTTTTCTCCGAGGTAATCTCGGCTGAAATCATGTTGCCGGTCATCATCACCGACATGAAGAACAGAATCAGCAGGATATAGACCACAACATAGTTAATGGGCGGTTTATCCCGAACTTGGTCTGCGCCACCTGCCGCCCCGTCCGTACTTAGCTGCGCAGTATCAATCGACACCGGAGCGAAGATCGCCGCCACCTGGCTCTCGGTCAGCTTATCGCCGACAATCAGCCCGGTATTCACCTGCTGCAGAGCAGCTTGCAGATTCGTTCTCAGCTTGCTGCTGATGTCTCCGTCCTTGCTGTGATACGTTACCGGAGGCACGCCTTCACTACCCTCTGCGGCAAAGGTTAGATACCCCTCGATCTTCTCATCCTGCAGACCCTGCTTCAGCGCAGCGTCATCAGCAGAAGGATAAGCGGTAAATACGACTTTATCTTCGGCTTCAGCCGGCGGAGTATAAGCGAGCAGCAGCTCGGCAGGCCGGAAGCCCTGCTCGGCAACGACTCCGATCTGTGTCGCATCCTTGGCACCGTCTTCGCCTTTAAAGACCTTGATAAAATAGGGAATATTCATCCCGATACTGAGCAGAAGCACCAGAATCAGGGTAGTAATCATGAAGGATTTCGTTCTTACCTTGTTCTTGAATGTGAAGCCGATAATGGTTGCCATTTTATTCATTGGATTCACCCACCGCTCTGATAAAGATTTGGTTTAGCGTCGGTTCCTTAATCTCGAAGTGCTCGACCTCGCCCTGAGCCACAGCCAGCTGCAGAATCCGCTGCGCCGCTCCCAGGTCACTGATGGATAACACATACCCGCGCTCCTGCCGCTGCACTCCGGTAACTCCGGCAATCCCGGCAAGTCCGTTAACTTCCCCGGCGGTGCGCAGTACAACCTCTTCCCGCGGATACCCCTTCTTGATCTCACGGATATCTCCTTGAACTACGGTGTTCGAACGGTCAAGAATCGTGATATTGCGGCATAATTCTTCAACATGCTCCATACGGTGCGTGGAGAACAGAATGCTCGTTCCCAGATCCCGCATCTCTCGAACAGTATCCTTAAGCAGCTCCACATTGACCGGATCGAGGCCGCTGAAGGCTTCATCCAGGATCAGAATCTTCGGCTTATGGACCACTGCGGCGACGAAGCCCATCTTTTGCTGATTACCCTTGGACAGCTCTTCAATCTTCTTATTGTAATATTCAGGTACATCAAAGCGTTCCAGCCAGTACTTCAGGCTCTTATCCGCTTCACTGGCGGACATCCCGCGAAGCTGAGCCAGATAGATAATCTGATCGCTTACCTTGACCTTCGGATACAATCCCCGTTCTTCCGGCAGATAGCCCATCAGATGCTGGAGCTCCTTACTATACGGCTTGCCGTTATAGAGGATGCTCCCTTCGTCGGGATAGATCAGGCCGAGCACCATGCGCATAGTTGTTGTTTTGCCGGCACCGTTGGCGCCCAGCAGACCGTAAATCTCGCCTTGCTCCACCTTTAGACTGATTCCGTTGACGGCTGTCTTCTCACCGTACTGCTTCACTACCTGCTTCAACTGCAATGCTTCCATTCTTATTCCCCTCTCTTCTGGTCGATCAGAACCGGACGATGTCCCCGGGTCCATAAGCTTAGAATTTCATCCAGCTCCAGGCTGCGGCTCTTGAGTACCTTTACGCCCAAATCGTGAATGCGTTTCTCATACAGATAAATTTGCTGGGTTAAAAATGAAGCTATACCCGGCGTTTCCAGCTTCAGCTCCAACGCCTGCGGCAGCTCGGCCGCCAGTTCCTGCAGCTCTTGCTCTCCCTCAATTTGAACCCATATTTCACTCCATGAACCAAACAGGCTGTCCTTCTCGGCCATTCCCAGCAGCTGCCCCTGGTGCATCAGCACGATGTAATCGGCCAGCCGCCGCACCTCATCCACAATATGGGTCGAGATGACAATCGTCGCCTCGTGCTCCTCCATATAGTTCTGCAGCGTATCAATCATAGTCTTCCAGGCAAAAGGGTCCAGGCCCGAAGACGGCTCATCCAGCAGCAGCAGCCGGGGCTTCGCCGCGAGGGCGGCGGCAAGCTCGAACTTGCGCCGCTCTCCCTTAGACATTTTACCCAGTCTGGCATTCTGCGGCACTTCAAACCTCTGGATTAGCTCCCCGAAGTAGCTCTGGTCCCAGGAAGGATACCAGTGGCTGCGGAAGGCAGCCGCCTCAACAGGCGTCCAGAAGTTCTCCTCAGGCTGGGGCATCTCCGGCACATAGGCGATGGTCTGCCGGAGCTCCATCGGCAGCACGCCGCGGTAAGTCTCTTCATACCAGCGGATCTCCCCTTCATCCGGCAAAATCAGCTGCAGCAGCATATTCAGCAGCGTGCTTTTGCCCGCGCCGTTCTGGCCCACCAGCGCTGTAATATATCCTTGCGGCAGCCTGAGATTCATCGGCCCGATGGTTTTGTTCCGCCGCTTCTTGCAAACATCCCGCAGTTCTATAGCTTGCTGGCCCATCAGCTTCCCCCTCTTTCTGCCTGCTTCCCGTATTTGCTTTTCACAATCTCTGTGAACAGCCTGGTCAGCTCCTCTTCACTGCAATGCACGGACAGCCCCGCCTCCACGGCGCTCTCCAGCGCCTTGCGGACGGTCACCTGCTTATAGTCCTCCATGGCACCGGTCCCGATATGGGATACGAAGGTACCCGTCCCCTGCCGGGTCCGCAGCAAGCCTTCGTTCTCGAGATCCTGATAGACGCGGCGGACTGTAATAACGCTGCACTTCAGGTCACCCGCGAATTCGCGGATGGAAGGAAGCAGCGTCCCTTCTGTAATCGTGCCCGAGATAATCAGCGATCTGAGCTGCGTTTCGATCTGATGATACAACGGCTCTGCGCTGTTCTCATTAATTTGTATAGGTATCCACATCATTTACACCTGCCTTCCAGGCCCGGCCCCCGGATGAACGCCTTGCCCCGTCTCATACAAGATCACGGCTCTTCAGCCGGCGAATCGTCCACTTGGAGAATAGCTGCATGGATAGAGCACCCGCCGCAAGCGCACCCCACATCAGCGGAGAGCCCAGCCCCCATGACCTGGAGACAGCGACCGTAGCGAGCAGAATATTGCCTCCCGTCAGGTAGACCAGGCCCGCAGCCCCTACCGACAGTATCATAATGACCGATATGGACCAGAAGTAGACTTTGCCGCTCACCGAGAACTCAATCAATATATAGAGTCCGGAGACAATCAGACCGTACCCCACCCAGGTGAAGGCGAAGGCGAGATAAGCAGATACCGGCAGCTCACTGCGCAACCCCGGGCTGATTAGGTATATTAAGCTGAAGTAGAGCATGCCGTTCATAGCAATGGCGAACAGCGCGTTTAGCTTTCTTTTGCAAAGGATAACCTCAGCAGGCACCGGTAATGCACGCATATACGCCAGCATCCGGGTATAAGAATCTTCAGACAGATATTTCATCGTCCGCCGGGAGAAGCTGATGCTCAGCATGAGAGTCATCGTAATCATCAGAACATCGCTCAGCATCCTTCCATCACTCCCGCTGAGACTATCATCAATGACCATTCCTGACAGCGCAGCAAAATATCCCATGAACAGGAGCGAGAACAGCAGCGCCCACAGCAGCTTCCAGCGGTCACCGTGGAATTCGCTGCGTACAATGACCCAAGCTTGCTTTAACGTCGTCATAACCTTTAACCTCGCTTTATTCTTCTTTGAGCGGCAGAGCCGCCAGATCTGCTTAACTTCAGTGTGTATCTATGTGTGCTTACTGTATATATCTATATACACAGTATATGACCTGTGCATTTCACTGTCAACAGAAAACCTCGGCTATTTTTATTTTTTCGATTTCCAATCACAACCAAATCACCCTAACGGGTGAACAAAATTACCTTTGCAAGAACACAATGTATGCTGTTTTCCACATACGTTCAGGCCGTGTGCCTGCTTGCGAACACAATGTATGCTGTTTTCCACATACGTTCAGGCCGTGTGCCTGCTTACGAACACAATGTATGCTGTTTTCCACATACGTTCAGGCCGTGTGCCTGCTTGCGAGCACAATGTATGCTGTTTTCCACATACGTTCAGGCCGTGTGCCTGCTTGCGAACACAATGTATGCTGTTTTCCACATACATTCAGGCCGTGTGCCGCTATACCTGCCCATTGTATTCGGTTTACTCTTATCCACAAATTCACACACACCTTTTCCGCAGCGGCAGGAAATATAGTTTCCTATTACAACAAAAAAACCCCGCACATGGGCGGGGTTGAACTTCATTTATAGGAGCATACGCAGGATTTACGGCACAAGTGCCGGATTTGATTACAATAAACCACAAGAAGCTAAGTCAGTATGTATACTTTGACGTTTTTTGTCGTACAATATCACTTATGCGACTTTTTTGGAGCTGAACAAGAGAAACTATGCATACTTGCGCATAATCAAACAGCAATGCGTTTATTATAGGTCATTTCCTAACTTCTGTATAGAAACTTCGCCGGATCAGCCCCTCCGCTTCCACAACTTTATTCAATTCGTGTCTCTGCAATATTTGTCGAATTCCATTTATTGAATGAACGTCCGCAGGCTGTCCTCTACAAAATCCGGGGCAGCCTTTTGAATCTGCTGAACAGTATGGAGATACCGCTGGGTGGTATTGATGTGGGAATGACCCAGCGATTCCTGAACCTGCTGAAGCGATGCTCCCTGGAGCAAGGCCAGTGTGGCATTCGTATGCCGCAGCCAGTGCGGCGTCAGCTTTTTCTCAATCGTGCTGGCTGCTCCGGCGTTCTTAATAATCCGTTCCACCTGCCGTGAAGATAACGGAAACATCCTCTGCTCCGGGGTGACCTCTTCCTTCCTTGGCAGGGTATCAGACAACTTGGAGTACAGCTGCCAGAGAGTCGGCGGAACCTTGATTTCTCTGGGCTTGCCCCCTTTGCCGTTCTCCACGGTCAGCCAGACTGAGGTCTCCAGCAGATCATTATGGAAGTCCCCCCACTTCATCGCCGTCAGCTCCGATACCCGCAGACCCAGTACCACCAGCGTCAGCCCGATCAGATAATTGCGCAGTCCTTGCTTCTCCAGTACATTCAGTAATTCTCCCACCTCCCGTTTGGTCAGGAAGTTTTTGCGGCTGGTCACGGTTATTTTGGGGATGCGCACCGAAGAGGTCGGATTCACTGCAAAAAAACCGATATGCTGGTCACTCCCCCATTTATAAAAAGACTTCAACGGCGCAAGGAATGCCGCTATGCTTGCCGGTGCCAGCTGCCTCTGAGAGCTGTAGCCCCCCTGCGTCAGGAAAATTTTATACGCCTCAATCTCCCTCCAGCTCACTTCCCGCAAAGAGGTACCAGCAATAAATCTGCGGAAATCGGCAATCGCCCGCTTATAATTTCGACCGGTATTAACATTCGTACAGCAGGTAGCCATAAACATCTGAACAATCTGATCATCACTTAGGCAGCCCTCTTCCGGGTACACCAAGCTGAGCGCCGTACGGCTAAATTCGGTCTGGCTCATTCTTTTTTCATCACTCCTCAGGATTAAACATGTCGCATAAGTGATATTGTACGACATTTTCGTGGTATTTTGTCCCATTATCACACAGAGATGGCTAAAGGCCGGAACACACAAGATCAGCAGAAGGTAACGCGAAGAACTCAGGAGGGAGAGGTAAGACAGAATAGCGGCTGCGGGCCAGCTAAGTAATATGAGAAGCCGGAGGGTAACTATGGAGACTGTTTTGCAGAAACAATATGTTGAATTCGGGATAGATCACGAGCATTATGCGATCCCGATCTCAGATGTCCATGAAATTATAAGAATGCAGGAAATAACGGAGATCCCCGGCAGACGTCACTATGTTAAGGGCATTATCAATCTCAGGGGTAAAATCGTGCCGGTGCTTAGCCTTAGAGTGCTGCTCCAGATGGAGGAAGTGGCCCATACCAAGCATACACGCATTCTGGTGGTTCATCACCAGGAGGAGTCTCTCGGCGTCATTGTCGACAACGTGAATAAAGTGACAACCTTCAGCGATATTCAGCCTGCACAGGGCAGCATCTCCGGAATCAGCAGCTCCTTCTTCAACGGAGTAGGCTTCTCTTCTTCCGAGCTGGTCGGCATTCTGCGGCTGGATGAGATCCTGCTGCGCGACTAAATAAAGGCTATACGGAGAGAAGGCGAACCATGGTTGATTTATCGGAATACCGAGGGATTTTTCTGGAGGAGCTGGAGGACCAGCTGCAGCTGATCGAGGATGAGGTGCTCAGACTGGAGCAGGCTGGAGAGACCGCAGACGGAATCCAGCAGTTCTTCCGGGCGGCCCATACCCTTAAGGGCTCCTCGGCCTCTATGGGCTACAACGGGCTGAAGGAGGTCACGCATCATCTGGAGCATCTGCTTCATCAGATGCGGGGCGGGGAACGAACGGTCACGCCGGAGCTGATCCGTCTGTTCTTCGAAGCTCTGGACGGCATGCGCGCGCTGCAGAGCGAGATCGCTGCTACGGATCAGGAGAGCACAGATGTGTCCAGTCTGATTCAGCGGCTGAGTACATTCGGAATGGCGGGACAGCAGAAGCCTGAGGATAAGCTCCCTGCTGTACAGACAAGTCAGACGGAGCTTCCCCTCCAGCTGTTCTGGGTGCATGTGTGGCTCTCTCCCGGCTGTGAGATGAAGCTGCCCCGCCTTCACCTGATCGATGCCAAGCTGCGGAGTGTCGCTGCAGTCCTGCGCATGAAGCCGGAGCTGGAAGCGATAGAGGACCACGACAGCCGGATTGACGAGGCGTCCTGGTTACTATCGCCCAAGCTTGATATCGGGGAGCTCCGTCAGGAGGTCTTATCCATTATGGATGTTGATCGTATATACATAGAAGAAGTGCTTAACGATTCTCCGCGTCCGGGTGAATACATGAGACCACCCCATCCGGAGACGAGGAGCTTGGAGCTCCCGGAAGTACCCGAATCTCCGCCGTCTGCCGCTGACAAAACCAAACCGCAAACCATCCGCGTCCAGGTGGAGCGTCTGGAGAAGCTGATGAACCTGGCGGGCGAGCTGGTCATAGACCAGACGCGGTTCCATCTGCTGAACCGCAGATTCCACCAGCAATACGGAACCAATGATCTGACAGAGGAGCTCGGCCAGCTTGCCGACCATCTGGCTATGATTACTAGCGAGCTGCAGGAGAGCATGATTAAGGTGCGGATGCTGCCGATAGAGCAGCTGCTGAGCCGTCTCCCCCGCATGGTCCGGGACTTGTCCGGCTCCCTGAACAAGCAGGTTGAGCTGGTCCTTGAAGGCAAAGAGACGGAGCTGGACCGGACGCTCATTGAGGAGCTTGGCGACCCGCTGATCCATCTGCTGCGCAATGCTGTCGATCACGGCATAGAGACCCCGGAAATCCGCCGCAAGTCCGGCAAAAGCGAGACAGGAACCGTCCGCGTCGCCGCCTCCCACGAGGACAACCAGGTCATCCTGGTCATCGAGGACGACGGGGCCGGGATCGATTCCGCCCTGATTGCAGAGTCTGCTCTGCGGAAGGGCATCATTACGGCAGAAGAGGCCGGCGGGATGACTGAGGATGAGGCGCTGCGGCTTATTTTCCGGCCCGGCTTCTCCACAGCTCAGCAAATCAGTGATATTTCCGGCCGCGGAGTCGGGATGGATATCGTCCGTAATGACATTGAACGGATTAACGGCATGATCGATATCGAGACCACCCGGGGAAGAGGCACCCGCTTCCGGATTCGCCTGCCCCTGACGCTCGCCATCATCCGGGGTCTGCTCGTTCATGCCGGGGGAGCCACCTTCGTGATTCCCATGAGCAGTGTGGCCGAGATCGTCCGTGTCGCTCCAGAGGAGATCAGCTCTGTCCGGGGCCAGCCTGTCATTACCGCACGGGATCAGCTCATACCGGTGGTCTGGCTGCAGGATATCCTGCGCCTTCCCTCCGCTGCTGGCGGCAGCGCAGCATCCATTCCGCTGATCATCGTGGGGCGGGGCGAGAAACGGCTGGCACTGGCCGTAGATACACTTATCGGCAATCAGGATATCGTAATCAAATCGCTCGGCGCCTACATGGGCAAGACAGAGAATATATCAGGAGCTACCATCCTGGGAAATGGAAATATCGCACTGATCATAGACATAGCCAGCTTATTTTTCACTACGGGAGTTTTCGCTTAACAAAATCATCTTTATTGGGGGAAACAGGTATGAAATGGTTCTATAATCTAAAAACAAGCGTGAAATTAATCTCGTCCTTCCTGATCGTCGCTGTCATTCTTTCCTTCGTGGGTCTCTACGGACTGAGCAATCTCGGCTCTATCAATAAGAGTCTGGATGATATGTATGTGAACAATCTGGTTCCCGTCTCCTCCCTGCAGAGCTCGCAGAACAGCTTCTCCGTCATGCGCGGCATCGTCAGGGATCTGTACATTAAGCAGACCCCTCAGGAACGCCAGCAGCGGGTGGATGATTATAAAAAAGAGAAGCAGAACGTACTAGATAGCATCTCCGCCTTCCGCAAAACCAAGCTGAGCCCGGAATCGGTTCAGACCATTGCCCCTTTTGAAGCTGCCTGGAATGAATATTTGCTTACCTACGATTCCCTGGTCAGCCTCGCGCTGAGCGGACAGGACGAGAAGCTGCTGGAGATGCTGCGCAGCAGCACGCTTAATAGTCAGGGCGATACCTTGAAGCAGATCCTGAACGATCTGATTCTCACCAATACCAGGGAAGCGGATCAGGCCCGGCAGGCTGGAGCCGTACTCTATAGCTCTTCACGCAACATTACCCTCGGCATTATTATCGGCGCGGTTATTCTGTGCATCCTGTTAGGGTATATCATCTCCCGCATTATTTCTAATCCGCTGGCGAAGGTTGTCAAGGTTCTCTCGAAGGTGGCTGACGGCGACCTGCGCAGCCAATCCGATATCGATACCAGAGATGAAATCGGCATTCTGGCTGCCAAGGTGAACGAGATGGTCGCTAGCCTCCGCAGGACAGTGGGCTCCATCCTGCTGCATTCCCAGAGCCTGTCCGCCGCCGCCGAGGAGATCTCTGCCAGTACGCAAGAGGTGGCAAGCGGCAGCACGACTACAGCGGATGATGCCGGGACCATCAGCGAGTTATTCAAAGAGCTCTCCAGTGCGATCCACTCTGTAGCCCAGAATACCGAGCAGGCCTCGATGATCTCCGATGAGACGGTAACCATTGCCGAGAATGGGAACAGCATCATTCAGGAATCGATGGAGAGCATGGAGGCTGTCAGCGGGCAGATGGCTAAGCTTGAGGAGGACTCGCAGAAGGTCGGCGAGATTATCGATGTCATCGAGGATATTGCAGATCAGACCAACCTGCTCGCTCTGAATGCCGCCATTGAAGCAGCCAGAGCAGGCGAGCAGGGCCGCGGCTTCGCGGTTGTGGCCGACGAGGTGCGCAAGCTGGCCGAGCGCAGCGGCGAGGCCACCAAGCAGATCACCAGCATCATCAAGGGGATGCAGGTAAATACACGCTACAGCGTGAGCGCTGTGCAGGAGAGTGCGGAGCTGTCGCAGAAGACCGGCGTTTCTTTCCATCAGATCGTGACGATGGTCAACAACGCCGGCCAGAAGATCTCCGAAATTGCCGCCGCCAGCGAAGAACAAGCTGCCCAGTCCACCAACGTCCTCGCTGCCGTGGAGAGCATCTCCGCCACCACCCAGCAGTCCGCCGCCAGCAGCGAAGAGACCGCCTCTTCCGCCCAGTCCCTGGCCAGCCTGGCCGAGGAGCTGCAGAGCACGGTGTCTTCGTTCCGGTTGTAGTTCTTGGTTTATACGGCTGCCTGCAAGTTCCCTTTGGGAGCTTGCAGGTTTTTTTGTTAAAGGACGGCAAAGCCGTTTCCACTTGTTCTTGCGGGATCGGCCGGGAAAAGTGTACAGTTCTAAACGCAACCAGTGACGTTAATTGGATTTTGTCCATCTATTTTGACGGCATCGCCCCATTTGCAAACAGTAGTGGGACAAACAACACTTAATTTCTACAATTTCGTCTAAACAGAGGAATTTCTCGAAATTAGGTGGACTTTTTCCAATTGCTTACCTGCAACCGTCTGTATCACTGAAATTAAATGTGCTTTTTCCAACTATGATTGTGGCCCCTCTTCCCCGAACCCATCGATTAACGAAATCCCCTTGGTAATACGCACTGTACTCTCTTGCAAGAACCCGCGGGTCCAATCGTCAGCCTGTGTTAAATCCCAACTCCGGTGCATGCCCACAACTACGATAATCTCACGCAGTTTAAGAAACAACTCCAGCTGACTCTTCCAGCCATCGGGGAGCTGCCTGCCATCCTCCGTGTAGCCTAGCTCGAAATGCCGGATAAAAAGCTCGTATTGCTCCTTACGTTCAGACCTCGAATCTTCTCCAAATACATATAGTAAATAATAGAGCTGGATAGCAATATCCTCAGCATACCAGCTGTACTGGCACTCATCGAAGTCAAAAAGCGTGATCTTCCCTGATTCATCTACCATGAAATTACCTACGTTGATATCCCCGTGAATTAATCCAAAATTATCTGAGGTAACAGGCAGACTGGCCAACTCTGCTTTTATTTCATCAAGGGCATGCAAAATGGGCCTAAGCTCTGCCGGTAAATAATCTTTTGCCCGCACGAGGTATTCGTTAGTCTCCCAGGTATGTCTTCTGAATACCGGCTTGTACCGCTTAGCCAGTTCATGAAGACGGCCTGTAATACGGCCACATTGTTCGTATAGCATCGGGTTCCGCAGGCACTCCGGATATCCAACTTTTGTGCCGGGTGCATAATTGAACGAGGCTGCGTAAAAATCCATCGGATGCCCATGAATACGCTCAACATCCCTTCCATTCACCGATGAGACCGGAGCTGACACTGACACCCCCTTCTCCGCGAGGTAACGAATCCATTCGATTTCGGCTGCAATTCCTTCAGAGGTACGAAGTGTCCCCGGAGTAAACCGAAGAATATATTGGGATTCATCGCGAATATAGGAATAAATAAAGTTTTGAAAGCCTCCAATGAAGATCAGCTCCTCAGGGTTAATCCCAAAGCGCCTAGCACCTTCAGCAGCATGTTCGTCCATGAACATTCGTTTGATGTGTGGGTCCATAATTTCTCCTTTGTATGTATACCTTCTATTTCTGGATTTTTTTAATAACATACATTATATCATTCGAAAACAGGCAATAATATAAGTTAAGTTTAAGTTAATCACGGTAAATTTTAAGTTGTTTTAAGTTTAAACGAGAAGTGTTAGAATGGAGTTGAGGTGATGTATATGTTTAATGTAACAGAAAAGGAAAGAGCATTGTCAGAAGCATTGTCGATCTCCGAAGTATTCAAGACACATCTACACGAGACCGAAACGCAGATGTCAATGTTTATTAAGGCTTTGGCCAATTATATTGAACGGAATTCCATTCATAATCCTTCAGAAGTGCTTCAGGCCGTGGATAGTCATTTGGTTCATGGTAATTCCGAGCAGGCTCTGCAACGAGTGCTAATCCACATGGTTACTGTAGGGATGGAGGCTGAAGTATTAGGCACTAAAGTCTACACAACAGGAGATGTCGCCCGATTCTTCGGGGTAAGTATTGCTACGATCCATAATTGGATTGCCCTTGGGCGATTTGACGGTGTTGAAAAAGGAGAGCGTTACAAACAAGTTAGATTTCCTGAGAACGCAGTTTATACTTCTCCTACTGGAATGAAGTCAGCTATAGCAGATGCTGCAATACGTTATGAAGCAGAGCAAATACGTTCAGGCAGAAATAAAGAAATGACAGCAGCTGAGGAAATGGCTGAAATACTTAATGCTGTCGTTCATTTTGAAAAAAAATATGGCGGAACATTCGAAGAGACACTGGGCAAAAAAACTGATTTGACCCCAGCACAATCTCGGGACGCAGTACAATGGTCCAGTCTGCTGTACTCCGTTGAAAGGAACTGGGACTGAATACTCGCCCTCCATCCAACATCAGCCAGTTGGAGAAAGACTTTTCGAATATTATTATGAACTCATGTGATGGGGATGGCAGCGGTCTGTTCACCTCCATCTCATTTACCCGGCACACATTTGTGTTCACGGATATGTCCCGTTTACTTATAACTGAACATCTCAGCAGGGGACGAATAGAGATATACTTCTACGACTGGGTGGATGAACACGGGGCAGATATTTTAAAATTCCACAGCGAGCCGCATAAAGATGATAGGCGCTATCAGACATCCACTGAGCCTTATCATATTCATCCCCCCGCGGATGCCAAACTTACTAATATGACACGTTATCCTAATGTGTATCATCAGGAGTTACCAGCAATAATGGAGCACATCTTTTTTTCACTGGTAGCAGCAAAAAAGATATAGCAACCTAATCATTTTCGATTTCGTTCAGCCTAAAAAAGCCCGCCCCTCCCCCGCAGCAGCGGCAGATGGACAGGCTTTTCCCCTATGATTCCAGGCTTCTCTTCCCCTCGGCTTAAGCGCCCAGGATGATCTCCCAGACCGGCTTCGTGTGGCCGCCTGGATAGAAGATATACAACAGCACGTAGACAGCAACTCCGGTGATGGCGGTGATGAACCAGATGACAGAGGTCACCCGTCCCCACTTCCGGTGCTTGGCATACTTGGCCTTGAAGCCGAGCGTCAGCGTAGTGATGCCGAATACGGCAGCGACGGTAGCCAGCACGATGTGGAAGATCAGGAAGACATGGTAGATCGTCGTCAGCTCATCCGGGCCGCCCCAGGAGGTATTGCCTACGAACACCGTTCTTGACGAGTACACCAGGAAGAACAGAATCGCTGCCACCGCAGCCGCAATCATCGTCTTCTTGTGCGCTTCGCGTTTGCCTTGAATGATCTGTCTCCAGCCGATTGCCACCAGCACCGCGCTTATGACGATGAACGATGTGCTGATCGTAGGAAACAATGTGAAAATATCCATGAATATCCCCCTCGGTACTTACCAGCTCATTATAGTTCAGACCTCCTCCGCCAGTGCAGAGGGTGACGCGGACACATCTGTGTCCTCTTGTCCGTTCTCTTTTTTATACCAATGATAGAACACATAAGCAAGCATCGAGGCGAAAATAAATTCCTGAATGAACTTCATCACGATGCCTCCAACCTGCTGATCTACCTTGGGGGACAGAGATCCGAAGAAGCCGGGACCGCCAAAAGCCTGCAGTAATGCAGCCGGACTCTGCGGAACACAGTAGCCCATCGCCTTCGCCCAGGTGCCCGGGTCGCTATATGTAGCATAGAGGGGGGAGCCCGCAAAAATGATCAGCCCGCAGGCCGGTGTCAGCAGCACCATGTTCAGGAAGATGAAACCCACCTGTCCCAGACCGCTAAGCGCCCGGTATTCCGGCAGGGGGTTGATCAGATTCCACCACATCAGCGCCGAGGTCAGGAACAGGACGCCATAATACAGACGGTGAACGGTGAAATGCAGCATGACATAATCATGGATGACGGGGATGTGATAGAGCGAGAACAGGCCGTTGAAGAGCAGGGCCGCCACCACCGGCTTCGCGAGAAAAGCCAGTCCCTTCAGCGGATTCACCCGCAGCAGGGCGCGCCAGCACCAGTCGGGGATCCCGAGCATAATCAGCGGGACCGCCACCAGATAGGACAAGGCCATACTGACCATATGGAAGGAAAATAAGATATGTCCCAGCAGACTGACTGGTCCTCCCTGCGCGAGATAGAGGGCCAGCATTCCGCATAAGAACAGCCCCCTCCGCCAGAAGGGGACTGCAGTGCTGCCCTCAAAACGGGAGGCCAGCGGTCCGATCAGCACAAAATATCCGGCAGTCAGGAGGAGCATCAGGGCCAGAAACAGCGGACTCCATAGTTCCGTAAAGCTGAAATATTGCAATCCCGGTATCATCCTCAAGACCTCCCCGGAGATAGAATCAATCCCACCATACCCAATAGAGCGCCATTACAATACAGGTGCCTGCGATAAAAAAACCGCCCAGCATGAAGATAATCGGGAGCATATGCCCTTTGTCCTTCAGATGCATCCAGAAGCCCATCTGCAGGAACACCTGCAGCACAGCCATTACCAGCAGCAGGATGATCGCAAAGGTAGCATTCACCCCTCCGGCCGCCACCGCGGCAAAAGCGATCAGTGTCAGCACCACGGAGAATACAAACACCACAATATGCCGCTGCGGTCCTTCCGGACGGTGCCGGTGCTTCACCGCAGAATCTGTAGAAGGCTGCTTCGTCGTCATGGCTTCACCCCACCTTTCCGAGCAGGTATACGACTGTGAAGATAAAGACCCACACCACATCAATGAAATGCCAATACATTGCCGACACATAGATCTTCGGTGCGGTAACGACCGTCAAGCCTTTATGCAGCAATTGTCCGATCAGCACGGCGATCCACAGAATTCCGAACGCCACATGGGCACCATGGAACCCGACCAGCGTATAAAAGGCCGAGCTGAACGCACTCGTCGTCATCCCGAATTCCTCATGTCTGACATATACGCTGAACTCGTAGATCTCCAGGATCAGGAATGCAAGACCAAGCAGGACGGTTACCAGCAGCCAGTTCCTGAGTTGGGCCACATTCCCCCGGTGCATAGCCTGAATGGCGAACACACTGGTCAGACTGCTGACCAGGAGGAGCAGGGTCGCTGCCGCAACCAGCGGCAGATGGAACAGCTCCGCCGCCGAAGGTCCCTCATTCGTCTGATTGCGCAGCGCCAGGAAGGTCGCGAACAGGGTGCCGAAGAGTACCGCTTCCCCTCCGAGGAACAGCCAGAAGGCCAGCACTTTATTCCGTCCTTCCAGGGTCGCTTTCTCAGGTTCATGCGGGAGTGTACCGTCCGCTGCTTCAGCATGTGCCGTTGTCATCTCTGCTCACCTTCCTTCCAGCTCTTCGGGTTCAATATGCCAGCCGTGATCGTCAAACAGCGACCGCATCAGCATTGATCCGAAGGTAATAAGAAGCCCCAGCGCCGTAACAATATAGTTATTGAACAGGAAACTCATGATGCTGCTGCTGAATTCATCACGGCTGAACATGAAGCCAAGGCCTGCAATGAAGATACCGACGGACATGAGGAACGGCAGAATCGTGGCCGACGGCATATGGATCGGGCCAACCGGCTCCGCCGGGGTCATCCCCTTATGCCCGGCCATTTTCTCTTTCCAGAAAGCATCCAGGCCCCGCACCAGCGGCGTCTGCTTGAAGTTATATTCCGGCGGCGGCGATGGGATCGTCCATTCCAGGGTCCGCCCGTCTTCCCACGGATCTTCCGGCGCATCCGCCGGCCGTCTGGAGGTCAAGAACACATTTACCAGGAAGATAATCATACCCACTCCCATCAGGAACGCCCCCACTGTACTGACCAGGTTGAGCGTATCAAACTGCTGGTTCGGCAAATAGGTGAATACGCGCCGCTGCATCCCCATCAGTCCCAGGAAATGCTGCACGAAGAACGTCAAGTGGAACCCGATAATGAAGGTCCAGAAGGTCCACTTGCCCAAGGTCTCGCTGAGCATGCGCCCGAACATCTTCGGCCACCAGTAGTGCAGCCCGGCGAACAGCCCGAGCACCAGACCGCCGACAATAACATAGTGGAAATGCGCCACCACGAAGTACGTATCATGGAACTGGAAGTCGGCCGGCGCGGAGGCCAGCATCACCCCGGTTACCCCGCCCATCGTAAAGGTGGGAATGAACCCGGCTGCGAACAGGTTCGGAGTCGTGAACCGTACCTGTCCGCCCCACATGGTGAACAGCCAGTTGAAGATTTTGATCCCGGTCGGAACGGCAATCAGCATAGTAGACACGGAGAACAAGGCGTTCGCGACCGGACCGAGGCCGGTGGTGAACATATGATGCGCCCAGACCATGAAGCCCAGGAAGGCGATCAGAATCGTCGCGAAGACCATGGAGCTGTATCCGAACAGCCGCTTACGCGAGAAGGTCGGAATGACCTCGGAGATGATGCCGAAGGCCGGAAGAATCAGAATGTATACTTCGGGATGGCCGAAGATCCAGAAGATATGCTGCCACAGTACGGGATTGCCCCCACCGGCAACATTGAAGAAATTGGCGTCCAGAATCCGGTCGAAGGTAAGCAGGACAAGTCCTACAGTAACCGCAGGGAAGGCAAATAGAATAATGGCTGAGGTAATAAAGGTAGCCCAGGCGAACATCGGCATCCGCATGAAGGACATCCCCGGCGCGCGCATCGTGATGATGGTAGCCAGGAAGTTAATTCCGCCAATCAGGGTGCCCAGGCCCGCAATCTGCAGACCGATCGTATAGAAGTCCACCCCGTGCGTAGCGCTGTATCCCTTACCGGAGAGCGGGGTATACGCTGTCCAGCCCGCATCCGGTGCGCCGCCCATCACCCAGCTGAGGTTAAGCAAGAGACCGCCGAACAGGAAGGTCCAGAAGCCCAGCGAGTTGAGGAAAGGAAAGGCGACATCCCGCGCGCCGATCTGCAGCGGAATCACCGCATTCATCAGCGCAAAAATAACCGGCATGACTCCTAGAAAGATCATGGTCGTGCCGTGCATGGTAATCAGTTCGTTGAAGGTCTGGGCATCCAGGAAGGTGTTCATCGGCTTGATCAGCTGGATACGGATCAGGATTGCCTCCAGGCCACCGATGCCGAAGAACAGGCCGCCGGCCCATAGATACAGGATGGCTATTTTTTTGTGGTCGACGGTGGTAATCCAGTCCATCAGCCCGGTATGCCGCTTGGCGCTGTGGCCGGGCTTCAAGGGCTGGGAGGGCTGCAAGGATTGCGCTGCGTGAGCCAAGGTACGTACCCCCTTATCAAATATGCTGCTTCCACTTCAGTCATAGGCCCCTAATCCAGCGTATAACCGGCCAAAAATTCGGCAATGCCGTCGATCTCTTCATCACTTAAGCCCTTATCCTTCGGATTCGGCATCTTGTTGCCGGGCTTCACGCTCTGCGGATCATGCAGCCAAGTCTTCAGATTCTCCAGAACCGGCGCTCCGTCTTCACGGGTGTCATCATTAAGCAAAATCCCGGCAACGGATTCACGGGAACCAATTCCGGTCAGGCTGGGAGCCACCGGTGATGCAGGCATGCTGCCAATCGCATGGCAGCTAAGGCACTGGGACTTGAACTTCTCAGCCAGTACCGGGTCTTCCGGCATCACTGACTCCGGTGCCTTCATCGAAGCCACCCACTTGTCAAAGGCCTCACCGCTGACCGACTTCACCTTAAACTCCATGAACCCGTGGGAGGGTCCGCACAGCTCTGCGCATTTCCCCCGGTAAACGCCTTCATTCGGCGCACTGAAGCTGAAGCGGTTCACCGTGCCGTCGGGATTAGTATCCATTTTCCCGGCCAGCGAGGGTACCCAGAAGGAGTGCAGCACGTCCTTGGTGCTCAGCTCGAAGGCAATGTGCTTGCCTGTAGGAATAATCAGATCCTGCGCGGTCGTTATTCCATAATCCGTATATTCGAACTCCCACCAGTACTGGTGGCCGGTCACCTTGACCTTGATCGCATCCTTGTCATCCGAATGATCATTGCCGGCAGCGAACACCACCTTCACCGTAGGAATCGCCAGCACAATGACGAGAATAAGCGGGATGACTGTCCACAGCACCTCCAGCTTGAAGCTGCCCTCCACCTGCTCCGGAATCTCATTCTGATCCTTCTTCCGGCGGAAGCGAATCCATACATAAGCCGCAATGGAGAAGACGATCAGCAGCACCACAATCATGATCGTGATTGACAGCTTCATCAGTCCGTAAGAGCTTTCTGCTACGGGTCCCTGCGGTCTGAGTACCGACAAGTCCTCCCGCCCGCATCCGGCCAGAAGGAGTCCAAGTGCTGCGGTCATGGGAAGAAGCCGCTTACCAGCCTGCCATGTTTTCATCATTGATCTACCCCGCTTTTCCCGAATTCGTAGATTAGAGTATTTTCCTGTCAATTATAACAATCACTATTAATATAAGTTCGGCCTACGATTTTGTCAATCGTTCACAACAAATTCACAAAATCATTTTAAAGTCTCCGAAAGCTTGTCAATACTGATTTTATAAGCGCTTTCAATTTTTCCGGAAAACTGTTAAACTACTTCTGAAGCGTATTCATATGTATTTGTGTCTAAACATTCATTTGACATACGAGGATAATCTGCAAAGAACATACAAAAAAAACCGATTCCAGAAGCAGCAGGCTGTCCGGGCACGGTTTATGAGAATCCTCATGGATGTTATCGCTTGAATGTAGCTTACATATATAGTTGCCCGGCATCACACAGCACGAAACAGAATCTGCCCGCTTCTTCAGGAGACGGATGAATTCATTCTAACCAGTTCATGCTCCACCACCATGGTCAGCTCTTCCTCATAGCCTCCCGTGATCCGATACTTCCGGACATACTCTTTCACAAATTTCTTGGGATCTTTGGGCCGGAAAATACGTGTCATTTCCCGTAGACTTTCCTTGACTTCGTTATGACCTTTACTTGCCATGATCAGTTCCCTCCCAAAACATTGAAAATGAATGCTCCGTTGTAGAGAATGCATGATGAAAAGTTCGCCGTAACCTTGAAATGCAAGTTAAGAACCAATTACACATACGCGGCTTGCATTACCCGTCCAGACTGCCATTCCAGTACCTTGGAATTCCGCCTTGCCGGTGAAGCAGGTTCGTCGTGATTTGGGCTGAGAGTAAGGATGTCCCACTGCAAAGACACCTTGACACTTTAATTACCCGAAGAGCCACTTGCTGAATCACTCCTTTCGGGCCTTATCGTTATATTGTATCATATTCCAGATTAACTTCCACCTTTCCATGTAAAAATGCAAATGGAAATTTTTTATAGTATATGCTTGCCCTCCCGTTTCGGAACCTGACAATAGTATGCCCCCTATCCCCAGAAATTATTGGACAGCAGCCCCGCACAGCTCATACTTTGCCTGGACACCTCATAGGCTTGTAGGGAAGAAGCACCAATGCTACTTGCCTTTTCCTCTACAATCCAAGGAGAGTGAGCCCTTTGACGCCTTTCAGATCATCCACCGGACTGCCCGATAACATTGCCGCTGCATTGTGTTATTTCTTCCCGTTTATCGGTGCGATTATTTTCCTCGCTCTGGAGAAGCGCAGCCGCTTCGTCCTGTTCCACTCGCTTCAATCCCTGATTGCCTTCGGAGCTCTTATGATCGCTCATGTACTCAGCGGCTTCATTCCGCTTCTCGGTGATCTCGCGGGCGCCCTGATCTCCCTCTGCAGCTTCGCAGTCTGGCTCCTGATGATCTACCATGCCCTCGGCAGCAGATGGTTCAAGCTCCCCTGGGTGGGAGAAATCGCCGAAAGCCAGCTACGGCAGCTGTAGCTCCATGATGCACAAGTGGAAACGAATGCCGTCCTTTAAAAGAACGGTATTCGTTTCGGCGAGAAATAGAAGGATAAGTTATCGTGTGAAACCTATAATTTCTTGTATTTCAAAATAGTTTCCCTTTTGCCTGTCCGCTCCTTACAATGGGATAAGACATGCAGGAATCTACAGGCTGGGGGAAGCATCCATGTATTTGTTCATCATCAATTCCCGCTCCGGCGGCGGAGCAGGGCTGCGGACCTGGCACACCATCCAGGCCTTGCTTGAGAAGCGGGCCGCTGCGTATGAAGCGCTATTCACACAGAGCGCTGACAGCGCAGAGAGCCAGGTGCTGCACGCGCTGGCCCGCCGCGAGGACTGGCGCGCCGCCATCGTTGTCGGCGGCGACGGCACGATCCACAGTGTGCTGGGCGCACTGCGGCGCAGGGGGGTCCCGCTGGGAGTCATCCCGGCGGGTTCGGGCAATGACACCGCGCGCGGGTTCAGCATCCCGCTCGCGCCCGGGGCAGCGCTGGATCACGCGCTGCAGGAGCACTGCATCGAAGCCGATCTGCTTCACGCGGCAGGTGGCCTCACCCTGACCGCGGTGGCCAGCGGCTTCGACGCGCAGGTGGCCGTCAATGTGAACGGCAGCCGCTACAAGCGGCTGTGTAACGCCATTGGCGCCGGGCGCCTAGCCTATATCTTCGGCGTGTTGCATACGCTGATGACCTTCAAGCCCTGCCGCGTCAGCGTGACCTGCGACGGCAAGGAGCAGGCCTTCGATCAGGCGTGGCTGGTCTCGGTCTGCAACCTGCCCAGCTACGGGGGCGGGCTGTTGATCTGCCCGCAGGCGGAATCAGGCGACGGCCTGCTTGACGTCTGCGTCGTGCACGGGGTCAGCCGCGGGCAATTGCTGCGGCTGTTCCCGACGGTGGTGAAGGGCAGGCACACGAAGCTGCCCTATGTCACGATGCTGCGCGGACACAGCGTAGCCGTGCACTTCGCACAGCCGCGCCACGCCATCGGCGACGGCGAAGCGCTGGGCACCGCGCCGCTGGCCGTGGCTTGCGAGCCGGGCGCGCTGCGCGTGCTCTCGCCGCTGGCAGCAGCCGGGGCGCCGGGCGAAGCCGGGCCTGGTTCCTGTCACGCCAGCGTCTAGGACGGGTGCGGCGGGACTGTAGGCACATATGTGGCTCGGCATAACGGACTGAGGCGCTCTTATTCTGGATGAAAGTCATAAATCAGGCAAGTAAGGGACCATACGGACCTTATTCTCTGAAATACTGCTCTTAAGTATCGTTTTGAGCAACCTTAAGGTCCACTCTGTCCGTTAAGACACCAAAAGTGGTGTTCTCCAAGGAATAGAGTCTCTCAGGTCCGTTAGAAGGAAGCAGATTGGTTTGGCTAATGAAAAAGTTGGAATAATATTTCTCCCAACACAAAGAGCAGGCCCCGGGAATTCCTCTGGACCTGCTCTTTGTTATCTGGAACCCCGCCGCTCCGGTTACAGCCCTGTTGGCTTCTGGGGCAGCAAGTTACCGACAATCGACTTCAGCTCACCCTCCGGCTTGCTGTTTTTCTTCCCGTTGTCAAAGCTGGTAATGCGGATCTCGGAATAACTTTCTCCCGGAGCCACGGGCTTGAAAATCCATTTCTCCCGGTTATCCAGCCGGACGTTGAACTTCATGTCCTTGAACATCTCCACCAGCTCCCGTTCTCCCGGGGTCTTGCCCTCTTCCAGGAACAGCAGTCCGCGCAGCGGCTTGATGCCATCTGCATGCTGCACTTCAAAATGTACAATACACTCCATGCTTGTCACCTCCCTCGCTTAGTGAACTTGGGCACTTACTACTCCAGCCCTATTCCTCCGGCTCTTCTCCGGATTCCTCCTGATCATGCAGCACATATTTGCTGTAGATCCGGCTGTAGCGCTCCCCGTAGCGCCGCTGCAGTTCGGGACCCATATCTTCTTCCAGCTCGAACAATACCAATTCCTGTGTAAAAGATTTGAGCAGCAGCTCCACCAGCACCGGATGCTCGGTAATCACGGCCTGGGCGCTCCCGTCCTCATAACGCATGCCGAGCATGCACCAGCTCCGGTCCACGACGAAGGAGAACTTACGGCCTCCGCTGCGTTCCGGCTTACCCGGCAGGGGCGGCCATACCGGATAAGGTGCCGGTACAGCATCGCCGCCGTCAAAAGCCCACAGCAGCTTCACTCCGCGCTTCTCCGCCTGCTCAAGCTCACTGCGCAGCAGCGAGGCTTCCTCCCGCCACACATCCACTACAATCTCCTGAGCGGCAAGATTCAGCTGGCGGACCAGCTCTCCAATGACATTCCGGTCACCCTCCACGTTGTAGAAGGAGGGGCTGACCGGCCCCCCGCGCGGCATTTCACTCTCCATATAGGCAAGCGAGGCCTGCACCCGGCCGGATATCATCGTGGCCAGCTCTTCCGGGTCCAGCACACTATATCGTGCCGGCTCCCCTTCTCCGCAGCGCACATAGCCTTGCTGAGTCAGGCGCTGAAGCGCCGCGTATACGTTCGATCTTGATACTCCTAGCTGCTTTGCCACTTCGTAGCCCGAAGCCTGGCCCTTGGTGGCCAGCTCAACCATAATTTTGGATTCCATCTCTGTGAAACCCAAATTGCGCAGATGCAGCAGCAACTGTTCCATCTATGTTGTCCCCCTAAGCTGTCAGTACTACACTGTCTATATTTGTTCCGAGCCGCAGCGCGGGCACCACATGGAGCCCTTCGGCAGATCGGCGCGGCAGATCTGGCAATTCACGATCTCCCGTGTATCCGCGTCTCCGGCCACCCGCTCTTCGGCTGGCTCACCTGCTTTCCAGTCCCTGATCCGGCGGTCCAGCTCCAGTTGCCGCTCCCGTTCCCGTTCCAGTTCATCTGCCTCCCGGCGGCTCCGGTCAGAACCTGAAGCCATCCGTTCTGCTTCCTCCAGCTCTGTCTCTTCCTCCAGTTCGGGCAGCACCTCCGCGTACTGCACACGTGCTTCGGGTCTTCTCGCCAGCTCGCGTTCCGCTTCGGTCAGCTCTTCCTCGCCGTAGTACTGGTCTTCCTCATCTTCATGCTCCAGCACCGTATGTACGGTAACCGCAGATGGCGCTGCAGCAGCGGCGGCCGCCGAAGCCGGCTCTTTACGCAGTGAAATCTCTTTATCTTCCGGCTTGCGTGCTTCCAGCTTACGTCCGCAATGCGGACAGAAATTGGCATCCAGCCCTACGATCTGACCGCAGGCGCACAAGCGTTCATTCCTCAGTTCGGCAATTCTTGAGCGTACGTCCTCGATCTGCTCCTGCAGCTTGTTACAGCCCCGCGCAAGCTCGATCATCTTGCCTTCAGCCACCGACATATCCCTTGAACGATATCCCTCGTAGAACAGCTTCCCCATTTTCAGAAATTCAACCTGCATCTCATGCTCAATATCCGAAATCTGCCCATTCAGCTTGCTCACTTCCACCGAGCTTTGCGCTTTTTCACTCACCCGGCTGGCACCGTCTTTAATGCGTTGCAGTAAATTCATTGTAGTTCCTCCTTCTCCAGAGTGAGAATAGGCTGATTCGCAGCCGCGTATATCCTTCCATTCCGATTGCCGCTCCATGCAGCAGCGGAAACGTGATTCTATCATACCAAAAGTCCACGGCAGATTCATTATTTGTCGTCATGTGGTAAATACCAAGTAGAGCGGCTAGCGTTCATATTGGAATGAGTATGCTGCGGAAGAAGCAATCATACATTTTGCCTTCTGCTGTTCTTCGTTCCTGCGTACCCGTACATTATCGAATGATGGAGGGATGAATTGTGCCTAACGATAACCTTAACCGATATTTCGTCTCAGTGAATCACGGTCTGATTCAGGAAGAGAGGGGCGAATCCGGTGACTACGAAGTTCTGCTGTCCAGTGACGGGCTGACCGTGCTTCAGGATCTCCTGGCCGATCTGGCCAGCGGGGATGAATACGCCTTCAGGCGTGCTCTGGTTCCCTACAAGTCAGCCGATCATGATGATGCCGCAGAGCAGTTCGATGACGCCACCATCCGCCTGTTCCAGTATCTGCACGACCACGGCACTGACGAGACCCGCCTTCAGATCGAAGGATTGAACGTCCTGCAGAAGCTCGAGAATACGGGCTACCAGGATGAAGGTTACGGCACTGGCTCCCCCACCAACAAATAAGAATGAACGGAGCTACGCCATAAGAACGGATTAATGCCTATACTGTGCTAATACGCGCCGGAGGGAAGAATGTTTCTCTTCGGCCAGGGTTACGGTTTTATTTTGCTTCCGGGGCTGTACATCGGTTAAGATAGAATCAGAACCGCAGCTAGCGCTGTATATGATTGCCGTAGTCATCCATTCATGGTCTACAGTCACAAATTACGATCACCGGGAGAGTTTCAGTGGAAGAATATGATAGTACAAAAGTAACATTGAACAAGTTGCAGGTCCACGTGAAGGATATGCAGAAGTGGCAGATTAACGAGGATTTTGCCAAGCAGGTTGAGAATTTCAAGGCTTTGCCGGCGCTGTACCGCCATGCTCTGAATGAGCTTGAGAATAAAATCGATATCATCCGGACCGAGTGGCAGGTGCGTGACGGCTTCAGCCCGATTGAGCATGTGAAATGCCGGATCAAAGAACCGAAGAGCATTGTGCAAAAGATGCAGCGCAAGGGCTATGAGCTGAACCTGGATAATATGGAACAGCACATCCATGATATTGCAGGGATGCGGATTGTCTGCGCCTTCGTGAAGGATATCTACCGGCTGGTGGATCACCTGTGCGCCCGCGAGGATATCCGTGTGCTTGAGATTAAGGATTACATCGCCCATCCGAAGCCGAACGGCTACCAGAGCCTGCACCTTATCGTGGCTATACCGCTGGTGCTGCTGGATGGCACACGCTGGGTGAAGGCAGAGATGCAACTACGTACGCTAGCCATGGATTTCTGGGCCAGCATGGAGCATATTCTCTACTATAAATTCGACAAACAGCTGCCCTCTCATGTGGCCGAGGAATTGAAGGAAGCCGCCCGTGCCGCCGATGAGCTCGACCAGAAGATGCTCCGTCTGCGCCGGGAGATCCTGGAGCTGTCAGAAGGCAGCAGCGGTAACGAGTCTTAATTGTGCAGTGCAGTACAGAACACACATAAACTTAGGATGAATTGGCCGCAGCTAGGCCTTTATCCGGCTACAAGAGGGGCACTTTTGTGCTCCTCTTTTGTTTTTGGCTTGATGTGGTAGGGCCGCCCTACCACCCAGTTTGGGCTAATTCAGGTGCACTTCTGCCCCTCATTCCCGCCTTCCGCCCGGTTTAGGCCAATTCAGGGGCACTTCTGCACCTCATTCCCGCCCGAAGAATATTGGCTACCTCAGCACACCGACTTCTGGCTGATTCAGTGGGATTTATCCCCTTCATTCCCTTGCAGCCTCCCCGGCGCACTGCTCTCAAAACTAATATTACTTGTAAGATCATCTCTTGCGTTCGTGTCCCAGCATCTGATTCATTTCCACCAGTTGGTCTAGTTTACACTCTATATTACTTAAAGAGCAGCTTCAGTCGCCGAACAAACATTGTAGCCTACAGCTCATTCAATCCCACTGAACCTATCCGTGCAACCCGGAGCTTATTCAAGCCCTACTCACGAACCCATGCACCTACAGCTTATTCAAGCCCGCCTCACGAACCCATGCACCTACAGCTTACTCAAGCCCCTACTCACCAATCCACGCACCTACAACTTGCTCAAAGCCCAGCTATAAATCCACGAACCTGGAGCTTACTCAAGCCCCTACTCACGAACCCATGCACCCAAAGCTTATTCAAGCCCACCTCACGAACCCGCAGCTACAGCTTATTCAAGCCCGCCGCCCGCTTCGCGGCGGCTTCCGAGACCCGGCGCATCAGCAGCGCAAGCCCTTCACGGGCCTTCGGTGTCTGCGGCAGAAGTGCGCTCCAATCCTCCTCCGGTTCCATTACCTCAGGCATTGCCGGAAAAGGACGCGAGGAGATCTCATGAAACAGCGGCCCCGGCTGGTGCAGTGAGCCTTCAGCCGCAGCCTCGGCCAGCCATTCTCCAGAGGATACAGCCGGACCCTTGCGCTCCAGCCGGGCTAACTCGGCCGCGAGCGACACAGATGCAGGCGCATCTTCTTCCGCACTCCGCTCGTTCTCCTGTTCCGCCCACAGGGCGAACACACCGGAGAGCAGCTCTTCCTTGGACAGTCCGCGCAGGGCGAACGCAAGCAGCGGCTCCTGGGTAAGCTGCTGACTGATCCGCTCCACCAGTTTCTCGGCGGGCAGCAGACCCGTGCCCTGTTCATCCGCTGCCAGCCTCAACTCATCATCCGCAGGCAGCAACTCCAGCGCAGCAAGCCCGCCATTCAGGCTGCCCTGCAGCAGGTCATACAGTTCACCCGGATGCGCAGCGAGCTGATGCAGCACTTCATTCTTCCGGGCGGGTGTCCACTGTGGAATAAGCAGAGTGACAGCCTCCCGCTGCACCTGCGATAGTGGCGCCTGCTGTCCTTGCTGTACCTGCAGCACGGGTTCCGTCCTTTTTCCCTGCCCTTGCTCCGCCCCCTGCCTGTTCCCTGCCCTTTCTCCTTGCTGCACTTGCGGCACTGCTTCCACCCGCTCTCCTTCCCTTGGCTGCACCAGCTGCTTATTCTCCACCCGCCGGCCCAGCTCCCCTTGCTTCTCTTTCCCCGCTCCAGCTTTGCTGCTGCGTCTGTTTGCTGCTTCAGCAGCAGGCCCCACAGTCCCGGTGGCCTTGATGACCCCGGGCAGCACCTCCAGCCGCAGCTCCAGCAGCTCATTCATAGATGTTTCCTCCTTCTGCCTTACAATCTTTTGCACAATCTACATCCAATCCTGTCCCTGCAGTTCAATCAGCTCTTTGAGTTCATGGTTCGACATCTCGGTCAACCAGTTCTCGCCGGAGCCGACGACCTGCTCGGACAGGCTTTTTTTGCGTTCAATCAGCTCGTCGATCCGCTCTTCCAGCGTTCCCTGGCAGATCAGCTTATGCACCTGTACATTCTTGTGCTGTCCAATCCGGAAGGCGCGGTCCGTCGCTTGATTCTCTACAGCCGGGTTCCACCAGCGGTCATAATGCAGCACATGGTTGGCCCGAGTCAGATTGAGGCCGACGCCGCCTGCCTTAAGCGAGAGAACGAAGAAGGCCGGACCTTCTCCCTCCTGAAAAGCATGCACCATCTCGTCGCGATCACGCTTCGAGATGCCGCCATGCAGGAACAACGGTGTCTGCCCGTATCTTCGGGCCAGCCGGCTGACGAGCAGTTCGCCCATAGCTACATACTGGGTGAAGATCAGCGCTGATTCGCCAAGCTCGGAGATGCTGTCGAGCACCTCGAACATGACGTCCATTTTGCCCGAAGGCTCACTGCGCAGGCTCCGCCCCTCGTCCTTGCGGAACAGCTGGGGATGATCGCAGATCTGCTTCAGCTTGGTCAGGGAAGACAGCACCAGTCCCCGCCGGGCCATGCCCGAGCGCTCACCGATGACGCCAAGCATCTCATCCACAACCCCCTGATACAGCGCGGCCTGGGTCTCCGTAAGCGGACAATAAGACTTCAGCTCAAGCTTCTCCGGCAGATCCTTCGAGATATCCGGGTCACTCTTGAGACGCCGCAGCAGGAAGGGCGAGACCAGCCGGTGCAGCTCACGCAGCCGTTCGCCGCCCTCTCCCGACACATAACGCTGGCGGAAGGAATGGTACGTACCCAGATAGCCTGGGTTGAGAAAATGGAAAATCGACCACAGCTCGCCCAGCCGGTTCTCCACCGGAGTCCCGGTCATTGCGATCCGGTTCGGCGCGCTCAGCTTCATGACGCTCTGCGCCTGCTTGGTGCGGTGATTCTTGATATACTGCGCTTCATCCAGCACAACGGTAGACCAGCGTACCCCGGCCAGATCCTCACTGTCCCGGCCCGCCAAATGGTAGGTAGTCAGCACAATCTCATGGCTGGCCGCCAGTTCCCTGAACCCTTCGCCGCGCACCCGCCGCCCTCCATGGTGAATATGCAGGCTAAGCGAAGGGGCGAAGCGCTGCAATTCCCGCTGCCAGTTGCCAAGCAGCGAGGTCGGGCAGAGAATCAGCACAGGCTCCTGCTTCTCACCTGGCGGGGCATTCAGCGCCCGGTCCAGGAGGCAGGTGATGACCTGTATGGTTTTGCCGAGGCCCATATCGTCAGCCAGGCAGACGCCGAAGCCGAGATTGCTGAGCGTGGTAAGCCACTGATACCCCCGCTCCTGATAAGGACGCAGTGTCCCGTTCAGATCCTCCGGCACGGGACGCAGCGGCATTCCGCGCAGCACATCGCCATTCATGAGGGAAGCCAGCAGGCCCGAGGTCTCCATGCCGGTAACCGACATACCCTTCCACAGCCGCTCCTCGCCCTCTTCAGCCTCCAGGCGCATCCAGTCGGCTGCGGTCATCTCTCCGCTCTCACCACGCTTAATATACTTCAGGACCTGACGCACTTCCTTCGGGTCCACTTCAATCCATTCTCCCCGGAAGCGCACAAAAGGCACACCCGCCTCCACCAGGGCATTCAGTTCATCCTCAGTGATGTCCGAATCCCCCAAAGAGGCTTCAATGCGGAAGGAGATCAGCTCTTCCATGCCCAGCGCCGGCTGAACCGGACCATCCATTCCGCCAACCGGCGGCTGCATTTTCATTCTCATGCCGATCCGCCGACGTCCCTCACGGCTCCAGCGCGATGGCATCTGCACCGTAATTCCCCGCTCCCGCAGCAGCTGCACGCTCTCCTTCAGGAAGAAATACAGCCGCTCCGGCGCCAGCTCAATTCCGCGCGGAGCCGGTTCAGCCAGCGATCGCCGGATATCCGGCGAACTCTTCGCCGCCCGTCCCAGCGCAGCAAGCAGCTGCTGCTGGATATTGCGGTATCGCTTGCCCCAGAGAGTGAATTCCCGCTCCCGGCTGCTCCACACCGCTTCCGCCGGAATCCAGAATTCCCCCTCCTCCCGGCTCTCCGCCCAGAAGGTCAGTTGCCACAGCTCGCTCTCCTCCGCCGGCGGCTCCAGCCGCAGGCCCAGACTAAGCTGTCCGCTGCGGGCCTCCTCGGTCTCGAAATGCGGCACCTCATGGGCCGCCGTCTCGTTCACCACGGTCAGCAGCTCCGTCACCTCAGCCGGGGTCCCCTGCACGGGAATATCCCGGCTGCCGGTGAGCAGACTGTTCCACCACAGCTCAGTCAGCGGAGAATAGCCGCGGCGGTAGTTAGCCTTATACGGCGCCAGCGCGCTCTCATGGGCGGCAACCACATTCTTGATCTCAGCGGTCATGACCGCCTGCAGGAAGGAATACAGCACATACCCGCCCGCTTCCTCGCGCGAGGACAGGTCGCCTTCCTCTGCTACATGCGTGCCGAGCGCAAGCACCGGCATAGAAGCCGCCATCTGCAGGAAGAACTCCTTATCCGCCTCTTCCCGGAACGCCGGTGACCAGCATACGGCAGCAGCCTGTTCGCCGCCGCGCCGCCGCGAGCCCACCTTGCGCGGGGGCTGAGCTCCGGGCACAATCCCGCCTTTGCCCATCAGCTCCAGCGCGAAGCGGGCCGCTGCCGACCAGTAGCGCAGCTCTCCTCCAGGCTCAATGCCCTGGGCGCGGCTCGCCTGCTCATCCCAGGCCAGCAGCAGCTCGAAGGCATCCTTCGGAGACAGCGCCAGTCCTTCCAGCGTACGTCCAGGCAGTCCGCGCCGCGCCGGCTTGCCCTCCGCAGCAGCGGCCGCAGGATACTTCACCTCCGCCAGCCGCAGGGCAGCACCCGCAAAAGGACGCCAGCCACTGCGGAGCTCCAGCCGTTTGATCACACGTGTCCATGCGTCCACCTTCGGCTCGGAGGTTTCGCCCGAGAAGCAGAATAATACGTCCCCTAACCATATTGCATACAGATGCTTAATCATTGTTGGTTGATCTCCATTCTTGTGAGCAAACAGCAAGAGCAGCCCTTCCACTCCGGAAGACTGCCTCCTGCTGCGCGAGAAATATATTATGAAGCTGCTCCGACGGTAATAGCTCTAGCCGTACAGCCTTCCTGTTACGTTGTTTGCTGCAACTTTTTCTTCATCCCTTCATCTTATACGAAAAAGCCTATATTTAAAAACTTTTCTGCACATTTTCTGTGATATTCAGCAGATTGTTGTTCAGATCAGGCCATTACTGTCCAGGCAGCGGGATAGCAGCGCCAAATGGGCCATAAATGATGCAAAGCACCAAGGTGTTGCACAAATGTCAACTCTGGTTCAAATAATAGACGGCCTTCAGGGGGAAAGTTGTAAGAATGGCAGCAATTCTCTCTACCAGCCGCTTGGATGAGCGGGATTCATGCCTTTCATACAACATTTTGGAGTAATGCTCGAAATAATACAGGGATTGTTGCATTTTGGGCAGCATATAGCCGCGGAAAGTCCCGAAAAGTGCAGCATCACTGTCATCAGGTTGGGGTTGCATCAGCCGCCTCTCCCCTAGCACAGCAGAAAGAACCAGCCTGCCTCTCCAGGCAAGCCGGTCCTCCAATCCCGTGCAGCAACTCGTGCTGGACTACCACACTATGACGGGTTATATTTACCTGCCCCCTAATCCGTATCCGCCAGAATCCGCAGCTCCCCGCCCCCGGCAGCGTCCGCTACCTGAACGATGATCGCGCCGTTCTTGCCGTTCCGGGCCCAGCCCAGCGCCCCTTCATTCAGCTCTTCCAGACTAATCTCCGCAAGCCCCTCTACCGCAGCAACAGTGAAGAACGGATAGCAGAGCGCGAACCGCAGCGTCTCCCGGCGCGGCTTGTAGTCATGCACCGCATATGCCCACTTCAGTGCAAGCACACCTTCCCCGCCTTCAGCCTGCACGGTAAGCTCCGTATACTGCCCCTTGCGGTAGCTGAAGCTGTGGCCGTCATCCTCATACAGCCTGAAGGACGAAGAGAAGCCCTCAGCCGCTTCCGCCCCATAGAGGTGGAAAATAATTGTCTCCTCCGTATCCTCCAGCGCATATTGTCTCAGCGGGCCTTCGGCCACGAAGCTTCCTGCCTTCACATACATCGGCATGATGTGCAGCGGCGCAGCCGCAAGAATATGGCGTCCGCCTTCGTGGATCTCCCCGTCCCAATAATCCAGCCAGCGGCCTTCCGGCAGATAGACAGAGCGGTGATCCGTATCCGGGCGGTAGACCGGGGCAATCAGCACATTTTCACCCAGCAGGAACTGGTCGCACAGGTTACTGACATGCGGATCACGCGGATATTCGAGCACCAGCGGACGGATGACAGGCAGACCGCTCTTCTCCGCTTCATGAAACAGATTATACAAATGCGGCATCCAGCGGTACCTCAGCCCGATGAATTCACGCAGAATCCCTTCCACCTCTTCTCCGAAGGACCACGGCTCCTGGCGCAGCGTCCCGATGGAGGAGTGATTGCGGCAGTATGGGAAAAAGACACCCATCTGCGTCCACCGCACCAGCAGCTGCGCCGACGTATGATGGGCGAACCCGCCGATATCCGGCCCCGAGAAGGCCAGCCCGGACAGCCCCATGTTGAGCACCATCGGCATCGCCATCGCCATATGCTCCCAGAAGCTGCGGTTATCGCCGGTCCATACGGCCGCATAGCGCTGGATGCCCGCATACCCGGCACGGGTCAGCACAAACGGACGCTCGCCCCCCATATGCTCGGCCAGCCCCTCATAGGTCGCCTTGGACATCATCATCCCGTACAAGTTATGGTACTCCTCATGAGTAACCGCCCGCCCGTTGTTGAAATGCATCACATCCAGATCCATTGTCTTGGTCTCATTGAAGACCGCAGGCTCGTTCATATCGTTCCAGATGCCCTGAATGCCAAGCTCCGTGTAGTATTTGTGCAGATCTCCCCACCACTCGGCAGTCCGGCTGTCGCTGAAATCCGGAAAGGCGCTGATCCCCGGCCACACCTCACCGAAGAAAATATCGCCCTCCAGGCGGCGGCAAAAGTGCTTCTCCAGCACACCTTGCTTATACACCTCGTATTTGGGGTCTTTTTTGACGCCGGGATCGACAATCGGGACAATGCGCACGCCCAGCTCCGCGAGCTCCGAGATCATTTTCTGCGGATCAGGGAAGTTAACAGGGTCAAAAGTGAATACGCGGTACTCGTCCATATAGTGGATATCCAGATAGATCACATCGCACGGGATATTCTTCTCACGGAAGGTCTTGGCCAGCTGCAGCACCTCCTGCTGATTCATATAACTGTAGCGCGACTGGTGGTAACCAAGCGCCCACTTCGGCGGAAGCGCAATCCGGCCGGTGAGCGTGGTGTATCTTTTGACGACATCCTTCATCTCAGGCCCGTTAATGAAATAGATATCGTACGCTCCTGTAGAGCAGCCAATGGTAAAAGCAATGCCGTGCGAGCGCATGTCGAAATCACTCCGGCCCGTATTATCCAGAAACAGCCCGTAGGAGAGGTCACCGTGCATGTGGATAATGAGCGGAATCGACTCATAGAGCGCTTCAATCTCCGGCAGATGCGGGGCGAACACATCGGTGTTCCAGTTCGTATAACGCTCCCCGCGTTTATCCAGGAAGCTCGACTTCTCACCCAGTCCGTAGAAATGCGAGTCCGGCTGCATATCATATTCGGCATGGCTTGCGCCGCGCGGGTTCCAGCTCGTCAGATTTTGCTGCATAATCACCTTGCCTGACGTATTCTCCACACGGAGCAGAAATGAGACCTTCTCAATAATCAGCCGGATGGCACCCGTAGAGAAAATGAGCTGCTCCTCCGTCTCCTCTACCGGAAACAGATGCGGAATACAGCAGTCCTTCAGCACCGCTTCCGAGGTGGTCAGGTCCGGCACCTTATCATGGAAGACCTTCATCCGGAACATATCATCGCTCAGAAAGATAAAAGCCATTCCGGCGCATTCCCCCCTGACAATGTAGATATTCTCGGAGCGTTCCCAGGACACCACACTGCCCGGCGTGTTCCAGGTCTCCTTCATCACCAGCGGCCCCATCTTCTCGGGGCGTATCGCCTCACTGCTCTCCATGTATCTTCTCTCCCTTCGCTGCTTGCTGATCTACTTCCTGACTACATATTACCCCGGGCCTCAGGAATACTATCCGCAATTGTTATGACCAATTGGTCATTTTTTTCGCCGGATTAGTCTTATTTGCTGCCAAAGCGGGTATATTCTATATAGGCCAAGGCCAAAACGTAATTATCAACCAAGTTAGGGAGTGGTCATATGACTGGAACTAATCCTTATAAGTGGGGGAATTTGCTGCTCTTCCTCGGCGTCATTGCCGTCAATACCCTTTCGGTCGTCCTGCCGCTTGGCGGGAACAGCACCGCCGAAATCTCGGACAGGTATCATACGTACCTCACACCGGCCGGATATGCTTTTTCCATCTGGTCCCTGATCTATCTGCTGCTGGCGGGATTCATTATTTATCAGTTCCGCAGCGATACCGGGGGCAGGGAGTCTGTCCAGCGGATCGGGATCTGGTTCATGCTCAGCTGTATCTTCAATATGGGCTGGCTGCTCCTCTGGCATTATCTGTACATTGAGCTGTCGCTGGTGGCGATGGTGCTTCTGCTGCTCTCTCTGATCGTCATTTACCGCAAGACCCGCTTCATCGCAGATCCCACGGCTGGCGAGAAATGGCTCGTGAAGCTGCCGTTCAGCCTGTACCTCGGCTGGATCTCGGTAGCCACCATTGTCAATGTCAGCGTTGTGCTGGTGAAGAATGACTGGGACGGCTTCGGACTCAGTGCCCCGTTCTGGGCAGTCATCATGCTCTGCGTCGGTGCTGTATTGGCTGTGCTGGTAAGCTACCCGTACCGGGACAGCATCTACCCGCTCGTCTTCGTTTGGGCCTACATCGCCATTGCTATGGAGCATAAGGACACGAATGAGGTGTATTTCACCAGCCTGATTGCAGCAGGACTTCTCTTGCTCTACAGTATCTGGCTGCTGCTGACTCCGCGCCGTTCCCGCAGCAGATACTAGATAAATTGAATTAATGGTTTTCTGTTTTGGGATATGTGAACGCAAAATCCCCCGCACGCCTGATTCACGTGCGGGGGATTTCGCTGTGCTATACCTTGACCGGTTGTAACCGGCCGGGGTCTTATTTCTTGCGCGCTACCGCTTCGATCTCGACCAGCGCGTCTTTCGGCAGACGGGCTACCTCAACGGCACTGCGGGCCGGGTAGGGCTCGGTGAAGAAGGTGCTGTACACCTCGTTAACCGCCGCGAAATCATTCATATCCTTCAGATACACGGTTGTCTTCACTACCTGATCCATTGATGCTCCGGCCTCTTCCAGGATGGCCTTCACATTGTTAAGCGACTGGCGTGCCTGCTCCTGCACACTGACCGGCAGTTCCGCCGTCTGCGGGTCCATTCCGAGCTGGCCTGAAGTGTAGACCCAGTTGCCGGCAACAATCGCCTGGCTGTAAGGGCCGATCGCTCCGGGAGCTTTGTTTGTAGCTACTTGTTTCTTGGACATAGTGAACGCCTCCTGCATGCTGTACGCGGCCTGTAGACCGCTATATACATTCTAATCGTATGCCTATTGTAAGTCCTGTAGTCTGCGGTTTGCAAACCCTGCTGCCCGGTTAATGCTTGCCGATCACATGAATGACTTCATTCGTGTAGATATGCACGCCGCCTGTATCAGCCAGAGCAATATTCATCATCGCCCGCGCAACCGTGGCTGCTGGAATGGCCCGGAACTTCGCAGCCTTGCCTACCATGGCGAAATCCAGCGCCTTCATCAGCACAGCCGCTGCGCGTTCACCCAGCCTGAATTCTGCCCGGTCGCCCAGCAGCAGGGACGGCCGGAACAGATGCAGGCCGTGGAATCCGGCAGCAATCAGGCCCTCCTCCGTCCGCCCCTTAATCCGGCTATAGAAGGTGCGTGATTTGGCGCTGGCTCCCATAGAGGACACAGCCAGGAACTGCTTCACGTTATGCTCTTTGGCCAGGGCCGCAGCGGCAAGCGGATATTCCAAATCTACACGTTCGAACTGCTCCTGCGAACCCGCCTGCTTAATTGTTGTTCCCAGGCAGCAGAATACTGCATATACACCGGCGAATTCCCCGCTGTATTGCTCAAGCCGGTCCCAATCTACTTGAATCTGTCTCAGCTTGGGATGCTCAAGCGCAAGCGGACGGCGGACCAGTACACGGACCTCGTCCCAACTCCCGCCCAGCAGGTCCCGGGTCAACGCACTGCCGACCAGGCCTGTAGCTCCCAGTACCAATGCAATTCTTCTCACCGAAATAGCCTCCTTATCTTCCTCCTATTCATCCCTCAGAATACGGCGGCCCAGCAGCAGTGCCAGGAGTATCATCAGCACGCCTACCACTAACTGCATGCCGTAGATCTGCATCCACTGCGGCCATTCCTTAATCCATTCGTAGATACGGCCGCCCAGCAGCGGGCCGAAGAAGGCCGCCAGTCCGGTAAGCGCCGCATACATTGCCATATACATCGGCCGTTCGCGCTTCGGCGTATCGCCAATAATGAAGTTGAACGCGAGCTGGTTGAAGCCGCCCACGCCCACACCGAACACAATATGGGCTGCGAATAATACAGGAAGCATCGGCAGCACGGACAAGAGCCCCCAGATTAGGGAAGAGACCGCGATAATCGGCAAGGTCCAGAGCAGCAGCCTCTTGTTACTGTGCCTGGCGTTCAGGTTGCCCCATACATAGAAGCTGGCCATCATGAAGACCGTCTGTGCCACATTTAACAGGGACAGCTTCTCATAATTGATATTCAGCAGCTGCAGCATGACATACGAATACAGCGGGACAGTCAGGTTCTGCAGCAGCAGCCATGCAGACAGGAACAGCGTGGATTTCATGAACAGCTTGTCCTGAAGCGGCTTCCTGAGCATCGGCAGAAAGGCCTTCTCTTCGGATTTCTCAAACGGCACATCCGGGTAGAAGAAGAACACCACGATGTTCGAGATCGAGAAAATCCACACTACAATATACAGGATAAGGAATCCGTGTCCGCCCGGATAACGGTCAAGAATAATACCGCCCCCGTACATCACCAGGCTTCCCAGTGCATTAAGGAATGTATTACGAATGCCGAAATACCGGCCCCGGACCCTTGCAGGCACCAGGTCACTGATAACCGAGTTCCAGAGCACACCACCGGCGGTGTTCGCAATGAAAGCAATGGTATACAGAACGATGAAGGCGGTAACCCAGTGCTCTTGCGGGAAAATAAACGGAACCAGCCCCGTAGATCCCCACAACAGACGGTGTAAGCCAATAAAAGTCACGAGCGCCCACTTACGGCTCGGCAGCCTCTGGATCAGGAAGGCCACACCGATCTGTGCGACGTTCACCAGCGTAGTAAGCGCCAGGACAAATCCGATCTGACTGGAGCTGGCACCCAGGTATAACAGGAATCCTGTAAGAAATTGGCCTTGCAGCAGCACCTGGAATATGGTGGATGGTATCCCCTCAAAGGTAGCGATCTGCAGATTCTTGCGGTGTACGGAGGCCTTGCGCAAATCCTTGGAACGGTTCCGCAGCGGCCGGCTTCTCATGATGTTCATGGGGGAATGACTCTCCTTTGATGCGGCTTTTGCTTCATTCTACTCAGCACCAGATTCCTGTCAATACACCGAAATCACAAATAAAGTTGGAGCTGCGGGGATTAGACGGACGCGCCTGAATGTAGAGGCAAATGTAGGGAGAATATACTGCCCTGGCCTTCATGGCTATGCAGGGTAATGAATCCGCCCAGGAGCCTGGCCAGATCATTGCTGATAGACAAACCCAGTCCCGTACCGCCATACTTGCGGCTGACATTGATATCCGCCTGTTCAAAGGCTTCGAAGATCAAATCATGCTTCTCCGGGGGAATGCCGATTCCGGTATCCTGCACCTCAAAGGCAATCCACTTCTGCGAAGCAGCCCCCTCCTGACGTTCCACTACACGGATATTCATAGTGACCCCGCCAGTCATCGTGAATTTGAACGCATTCGAGAGCAGATTGCGCAGAATCTGCTGCACCCGCTGGGGGTCCGTGTAGATCACGGCCGGTACCCCTTCGTCCAGAGAGACGCTGAAGGTGAGCTGTTTCTGTCTGGCTAAGACGCCAAACTGCTGAACGAGCAGATCAGGGACCTCGCTGGTATTTAAATCCTCTATAATAATATCCAGCTTCCCGGCCTCCACCTTGGACAGATCGAGAATATCATTGATGAGCGACAGAAGATCCTCCCCCGACCGGTGAATGATCCCGCCATATTCAGCAAGCTCCTCCGCACTCAGGGACCCATCGCCTTCTTCTATCATCTGGGACAGATTAATAATGCTGTTCAGCGGGGTTCTTAGTTCATGGGACATGTTCGCCAGGAACTCCGATTTGAACTGTGAGGCGAGCATGAGCTGCTTGGCTCTTTCCTCGAGCACAATTTTATTCTTATGCAGCTCCTCCGTCTGCTCGGACAACAGCTTATTCGCTCTAATGATCTGTCCGGTACGCATCAGGTCCAGATGGAAATCGCGGATAATCAGCGCGAACAGAGCGCTGAGGACAAGGCCTGCGGGAAAGGTAACCGGCAGAATCTTCGTTATGTAATCATGTGTGGGAATGACCCCAAATACGGCAATATTCAGCACATTCACTACATTGACTACCAAGATGGTGACAATCCCCTTATGCATCATCGAGAAAGACGAACGCTTCATCCATAGGCTTAGAGCGGCACAGACAAAGCCCAGGATAGTCAGATTCAGCACGCCTACCAGCGCTGCCTCGTTCACTCCGAAGGTCAGGCGCGTAAGCCCGGTTGCGATTCCAATGATAATCAGAACCAAGGGCTGGGGGTAAGCCAGTGTTGAGATGATAAGCGGTACGTACCGCAGGTCAAAAATGACATGCTCATGCAGTCTGTAGCCGAAAAAGGTGCTGATCCACCCTGCGAAGACCGCGAGCAGCACCCAGCTTACTCTTTTAACAGGCTCGGATGCGTGGGTTACGGTGTACTTGTATATTAGATTCGCCAGATAGGACAGAGTGATTAGTAAAGCTGTATTCACAAAAAAGATTTTGACATATTCCATGGCTTCACTCCTGCAGCGAAAATAAGTTCACATATAATATTTATAGTATCATACTGGAGGAATGAAAACATGAAGCGTGAGGGCTATTGCATATGTATATATATGAGAATGAAAGCTGCCGCATGTCCGGAAGACAGCAAAAGAGCGCAAATCAGATACAATTTGCGCTCTTTCCTTTATTATGAACTGCTGATTAGCTGCGGTGGGAGGACTCCCACTTATGGTACTCCGCTTCGGCTTCATCTTTGGAATGGCCGTAACGCTCCTGCAGCTTGCCTACCAGCTTGTCTTTTTCACCGTCGATGACATCCAGATCATCATCTGTCAGCTTGCCCCATTGCTTCTTGGCTTCACCTTTAATCTGCAGCCACTTACCTTTGATCACATTGTTATCCACTACAAGCTCATCTCCTTAGTTGTCTAATTTAATGTCTGGCGAAAGCTTATAATTGCTTGTGATCTATTACCCCTATGACTTTTCGCTGAATCGCCAAGGAGTGCAGGGGCTGCAACCTGCAACGGGGTAAAACCGTGCAAAATAACTCAACTTTTGTCACATAAAAGTCTTTATAAAAAGCTATTCAACTATCTTAAAATTTGATATACTTCAGAAGTAAATTTATTTATGATTTAAGTGATTATTTTCACATGATAGTTTCAATGCTTGTGCTAAAATGCCATCGAACAAGAAACGATATGATTAAATTTTTTCTTATTGCCTGCCGATATATGTCGTATGCCTGCTACAAAAAGGGACTTAAGACCGAGATGAGAGTGACATTTATCATTTATAAAGTGATTTTTATCACTTCCAACGCTATTAAAATGTTTTACATTTTAATATATATATTTTAAACTATTTTCTTGGAGGTCATATCAAAATGAAAAAAGCTTCTGTAATCTTGTCGAGCGCTCTGGTACTGGGTACTTTACTCGCAGGTTGTGGCAACAGCAACAAAGCAGAGAACGCTGCTGCAACAACAGCACCTGTAGCAACTGCTACTGCCGCAGCTGAAGCAACTGCTGCACCAGCAGCCGAAACAGGCAAGTACCAGGACGGAACCTACTACGGTACAGTGGATGCCGATCCAGAGACTGGCTGGCAGACCTTTGTACAACTGACTGTAGAAGGCGGCAAAATCACCAAAGCTGACTGGAATGCTTTCAATGTTAAAAATGCGGGCGACCTGAAGAAAAAAGTATCCGAGGACGGCAACTACGGTCTGGTTAAAATCGGTGGTGCAAAGTCCGAATGGCATGAACAGGCTGCTCTTGCTGAAGCCTACCTGATTGAAAAACAAGATCCTGCTGCTCTTACTGTAAATGCTGAAGGCAAAACAGATGCAATCTCCGGTGTATCCGTACACGTTAGTGATTTCGTTGGCGCGGCTCAGGCTGCACTTGCTGCCGGCCCTGCACAAGCAGGCCCATACAAAGATGGCGGATATACCGCTGAAGGCGAAATGGATGCTAAATCCGGCTGGAAGTCCACTGTAGCTCTGTCTGTTGCTAACGGCAACGTTGTAGCTGTTAATTTCAGCGGTGTGAATGCTGCAGGCGACGATAAGAAACAATATTCTGTAGACGGCAAATACGGCATGAAAGCCGGCGGCGCTGCTGCTGAATGGCATGAAGAAATCGCCCTTGCCGAGAAATACTTCCTTGAGAACAAAGGCGTAGCTCCTACCCTGGATGCTGAAGGTAAGACAGACGCAATCTCCGGCGTATCTATCCACGTTGGTGAATATTTCACACTTGCACAAAAAGCACTCGAAGGCGCGAAATAATTATTCGCTACCCTTTTGCAGCTAATCAGATGAATGAGGTGAGTTTCTCTTGAAGAAAATAGTCATTTTGGGCGGCGGCTACGGCGGCGTACTCACGGCTAAGAAACTGGCAAAGAAATTTAAGAACGACAAAGATGTAGAAATCAAACTGATCGACCGAAATCCATATCACACTCTTTTGACTGAGCTGCATGAGGTTTCTGCGAATCGCGCACCTGAGGATTCGATCAAAATTGACTTGAAGAAAATCTTTGCCGGCCTGAAGGTAGATGTTGTTCTGGATGAGATCAGCAACATTGATTTCAAGAACAAGAAGCTAAAGTCCGACAAAGCCACTTATGCTTATGATTATCTGGTCATCGGCACAGGAAGCAAGCCAACCTTCTTCGGAATTCCTGGAGCAGAAGAGAACACCTTCTCCTTCTGGTCCTACGATGATGCAGTTGCCCTGAAGCGTCAGATCCGCGACATGTACACCAAAGCTGCGAAGGAAAAGAACCCGGCTACACGCCGCGCTATGCTGACCTTCGTAATCATCGGTGCCGGCTTCACCGGCGTTGAGCTTGTAGGTGAAATGGCCGAACAGCGCGACGAGCTCTGCAGAGAATTCTTCATCGATCCTTCCGAAGTCAGACTGGTCGTGGCTGATATGGCTCCGAAGATTCTGCCTATCCTGCCGGATAAGCTGATTCAGAAAGCCGAAGCCCGTCTGCGCAAGCTGAAGGTAGAAATCGTTACCGGCGCCAAAATCACCGAAGTAGGCGCAGGCTCCGTTGCCCTCGGCGAGAAGAACATCGTGGATGCACAGACCATCGTCTGGACAGCCGGTGTTGAAGGCTCCGAAATCGTCGGCAACCTTGATGTTCAGCAGCAAGGCCGCAAACGTATTGTTACCAATGAACACCTTGAAAGTGTTGACCATAAGAACGTATACGTTGTAGGGGATAACATCTTCTTCATCCCTGAAGGCGAAGAGCGTCCAGTTCCGCAAATGGTTGAGAATGCTGAACAAGCCGCTCCGATTATCGCAGGGAATATCACTGCAGATATCAAGGGTACGCCTAAAAAAGCATACAAACCAGGCTTCCACGGCACTATGGTTTCGATCGGCAGCCGCTACGGTGTAGCGAACGTTGGTCTTCCCGGCAAGTTCTTCATGCTGACCGGCTTCATGGCTATGTTGTCCAAACATTTCATCAATATGTTCTATCTGTCCCAGGTTGTGGGCTTCAACAAGGTCTGGACATACATGATGCACGAGTTCTTCCATGTTGAGAACCGCAAGAGCTTCGTCGGCGGTTACTTCTCCAAGCGCTCGCCGAACTTCTGGCTCGTTCCGCTCCGTATGCTGCTAGGGGGAATGTGGTTATATGAAGGTATAGAGAAGATCCGCAAAATCTGGGTTGATCCAAATAAGATTTTCCTGATTCCTGCGGCTCCTTATGCAGACGCCACATCAGCAGCAAGTCAGGCTGTGGATGCAGTCAAAACTACCGTAGATGCCCAATCTGCCGCTTCCGCAGTATCCACTGCCAAAGAAGCTGTATCGGCTCTTCCGGTTCCAGGCTTCATTTATGATATCTCTAACTGGTTCATGGATCTCATGTTCTACAACCCGGACGGTTCTTACACCTTCCTGGCTAAATGGTTCCAAATCGGTATGGTTTGTGCCGAGATCGTCTTCGGTGTAATGCTGATCGTTGGTCTGTTCACAGCTATCTCGGCTCTGGCCACGATAGGTATGGCGGTTATGATCTGGACCACCAAGATGGCAGCGACAGAAATGCTCTGGTATGTTGGGGCAGCGATTGCCTGCATCGGCGGTTCCGGCAGCGTGTTCGGTCTGGATTACTATGTTCTTCCTTGGCTCAAGAAGCAGTGGAAGAGGATTCCCCTCGTCCGGCGCTGGTATCTGTATACCGACTGATGAACCGGGTAACCGGTGTTTAAGAACTACATTCATTTATAACAGCGGCGGATGCATAAGCTGCGCTGCTGCAAGCTGAATAGGATATTCTTAAGAGTAATGTGTCCCTAGGACACATTACTCTCCTTGTTTAACGAGGTGCTTGTACATTTATGTGCGCATTTTCAACAAAGTGGTTTTGTAGGGATAATCAGGGATTCGGATCCTCCAGCAAAACCGACAAGAAGGAGAGAAGCTTGTGGACCAAAAAATCATTGAAGATACGTTCCGGTTGCTTCAGGCTGAAATGTCTGATATTGCCGGAATTCAGTTGTCTCTCTCTCCGGCAGAATGTGAGCAAATGCTCTCGGTACTGGAACGCCATGATCTGGAATATGACCGCAAAATCCATTTACTAGGCATTTATACCATTCTTACCGTGGCAGCACAGCGCCATATGGAATGTGTCCCACATCATCCTGACCTGACCCGCAATATTTTGGATGGAGATTACCTCTACAGCTTCTATCTGCAATTTGCAGTGAAATGCCGGGAGCTGGATCTGGTGGCCTACATGGCCCCTTCCATCAAAAAAATGCAGATCGAACGTTCAAATGGAGAGTTCACGGAACACAATCCTGCCAGGGAGCTGGGTGAATTCCTCATTCAGGAGCGCAGACAACGAAGCCGTACCAGCAAAGCCATTTGACAGGTGGGAACACGAACGATGAAGCTGCATGAAGCACTGAATATCGATCTGAATGAAATTAACCGCGAAATTAAGAATCTGGTGACCCGCGATAAGGATGTTCCCAAAAAGTCGCAGCTGGCGCAGAGCATTCTTGAACTGACAGGCTCCGGCGGCAAACGCCTCCGCCCGCTGATGGTCATTGTCGGCAGCCGTTTTGGACTGAAACCCGCCGAACGCCGAACCCTGCAATTATCCGCTGCGGCTGAATTTATCCATGTGGCCTCACTGATTCATGACGATATTATTGATAACGCCGAGCTGCGGCGGGGCGAGCCTGCGCTGCATATCAAGACCGGGATTCTATCCGCTGTCCATATCGGTAATTATATGTCTGCCCGCATTATTGAACTGCTTAGCAAGTACACCGAGGATAAGGACCGTTACGTTCACGATTTGTCCTCTGTCGCTACGGGCCAGCTATGTCTCGGTGAATACCAGCAATTGGAGCATGCCTTCGATTATGATCTTACACTGGAGCAATATCTGGAGAAGTCCCGTAACAAAACCGCATTGCTGATGGCCACCTGCCTGCGGGTAGGCGCACTGTCGGCGGAGAGCAGTGCAGAGACTGCCCAGCTTCTCTATGATTTCGGCGAAGCGCTGGGGATGTCATTCCAGATTCAGGATGACATCCTGGACTTCACGCAATCGGCCGATGTCCTCGGCAAGCCGGCCGGCAGCGATCTTCGCCACGGTCAGGTTACCCTTCCGGTGCTCTTCGCCTTACAGGATGCTGAGCTTGCTCCTGTCATCCGCAGAATAGGCCCTGACTCTTCTCCTGCGGACATCGTGCAGGTCTTGGAGCTGGTAAGAGGCAGTGATGCCCTAGCCCGCTCAGAGGCCCTCAGCCAGGGCTACCTGTCCCAGGCTGCCGGAATTGTGGAGCAGCTCTCCAGCTTCCCTGCACATGCCGATCTGAAGACCCTGCTGCAATACTTCGCCGGGCGTGACCGCTGATCCGGGTCTTGCCCGCCGGCACGTTTTAATATTTTCCCAATCAAGAGCCTTTAATCAGGCTCTTTTTTGTTGCCTTGGCGGGTTCAAGGGATGGACCCTTGGAATCTAATGCTGATGATTGTACTTTGTACAACAGATTCCACCAATTCTTAAGCTCAAACGTGTTCTGTTGTATTTTGTACCATTGATTTCGTAAAAAGTGCCCATTTCACATCCATTGAGCAAATTCTACTGTACAAAGTGCAACCGATGCGATTTTAAGACTAATTTCACCGGATTCTAATGTACGGAATGCAATTGCCATGCCAATGGTTACTGCCACTTCGCTAAACAAGTGAACGCAGCGAAGCGAACGTGAACGTGTTTAGCTACAGGGATGTTACAGGTTTGGGGGGGTTCGGGGTTCGGGGTTCGGGGTTCGGGGTTCGGGGTTCGGGGTTCGGGGTTCCGGGTTCGAGGTTCGTCTCGGTCTCGGTCTCGGTCTCGGTCTCGGTCTCGGTCTCGGTCTCGGTCTCGGTCTCGGTCTCGGTCTTAAGGTTGCTGCCCAAAAAGAAGAAAAGCGCGAAGCTCTAAGCTTTTCGCGCTTTTTTTGCTGCCTGCCCCTGCTGGGGAGGCCTGTTGTCTTTTTGAAGTTAATCTTGCCTGGGGAGGTTAGGACGGAACGGAGAGGAATTTTGGAACTGGAGGAGCGAAGCGTTCGCCTTTAACTTCGGATTCCTACCGCAGCCAGCGGTTATAATCAGGGAATCCGAAGTTAACAGCGACCGGAAGTCCAAATATTCCGCGCAGTGCAGCGCCCCAACCTCCAGCGCACCCGACGCGCCGCCCCCCACCCCCACCTCTAATTAACGTAAAAATAATCAATCAGCGTACAAAGTAATATCACCATACTGATCACCTGATTCAAATTATAAGAAGCCACCTTCATCAGCTTACGGTTAGCAGGCTTGATGATCTTGTGCTCCGCCATGAGCAGTACCGTAGCAATGCCGATGCCGACCAGATACATCCAGCCGAGATCACGCCAGAGGTACAGGAACAGCAGCAGCATTACCATAATGAAATGCAGCCCCTTGGAGATCCGCAGCGCTTTCTCCAGGCCGAAGAAGCTCGGGATGGACCATAAGCCGTTCTTCCGGTCGAACTCAATATCCTGAGTTCCGTAGATGATATCAAAGCCGGCAATCCATAGCATTACCACGGTTCCGATCACGAACGGCGTGAACGCGATGTTCCCTGTAACCGCAAACCAGGCGCCAATTGGTGCCGAAGCAATCACGAAGCCCAGATACAGATGGCTGAGGAAGGTAAAGCGCTTCGTATAAGAGTAGGATGAGATCAGTACAATGGCTACCGGTGACAGCACCAGACAGAGCAGGTTCAGCATGCCGGAAGCCACAATGAACAGAGCATAATTGATGATAATGAACAGAATGACTTCTTTCTCGGCGAGCAGACGCTGCGGCAGATGCCGGTGGGCGGTACGCGGATTGTTGCCATCGAAGGTGCGGTCCACCAAACGATTGAACGCATTCGCCCCGTTGCGTGCCCCGATCAGCGCGATCAGTCCCCATAACATCATATGGCCGGAAGGCCAGCCGCCAGCCGCCCACACCATCGAGATGATGGCAAAAGGCAGGGAGAACAGCGTATGGGAGAACATCACCAGCTCGCTGAACATTTTCAATTTAAGCGCCGTATGTTTAAAAGCATTAATGATAACCATAATGTTAGGCCTCTTTCTTAGTGGATCGCTTGCAGCACTTCACGGAGTGCATCCAGCAGGGCATCGATATTCCCGGAAGTGACAACTAGCGGCGGCTGGAAGGCGAGAACGTTGCGGCCTATCCCGTTTTTGCCGATCAGGTATCCGCGGTCCTTCAGCTCTTCCAGCACATAGTCTGTCACAGCCGCAGCGTCCTCAGTCACCGAGCCGGCCAGCTCAGCCCCCAGCATAAGTCCGCTGCCCCGTACATCAGTAATCAACGCAGGGTAACGCTCCTGGAGAGCAAGCAAGCCTTGCTTCAGCTGCCCGCCGAGCTCAGCCGCACGTTCCGCCAGCCGTTCATCACGGATGTAGTCCAGCACCGCCAGCGCTGTAGCCGCAGAGACCGGATTCCCTCCGAACGTCGAGGCGGAAGGCTTGTTCAGCGATGCCGCAATCTCATCCGTCGTAGAAAAGGCAGCAATAGGCACTCCGTTCCCCAGCGCCTTAGCCATGCTGATAATGTCCGGCACGACGCCGAAATGCTCCATCGCAAACATTGCTCCCGTCCGGCCGTAGCCGGTCTGGATTTCGTCGTCAATCAGCAGTACACCGTACTGCTCAAGCAACGCCTTCACCTCACGGAAGTAAGACAGCGCAGGCATGACAATTCCGCCGTTCCCCTGAATCGGCTCCACGATCATAGCAGCGATGGTGTCTCCCTGGGCAGCGAGTACTTCCTTCAAATTCTGGATGGACTGAGCCGCCGCTTCCTCCAGCGTCAATTCCGGATGATACGGGCGCTTAATGAACGTTACATCCTCATCAAGGTAAGCATCGGTTCTCCACATTTGCAGCCCGGTCACACTCATGGTGAGGTTGGTCCGGCCATGCAGGCCGGCCTCCAGAGCGATGAAGCCTTTGCGGCCCGTATGCATCCGCGCCAGCAGCAGCGCCCCTTCATTCGCCTCTGAGCCGCTGTTGACGAAGAATGTCCGGCGCAGCGCGCCCGGCAGCACTTCTTCCAGACGTTCCGCTAAGTCTACATTCGGCTGGGTCAGATAGATCGGCGAGGTGTGCTGCAATTGCTGCAGTTGTGCTATCGTACGTGAAGTAATAGCCGGATTACAGTGGCCGCAGGCAACCACAGAGACTCCCGCGAAGAAGTCGGTGTATTCCTTGCCGTTCTCATCGTAGACGTACTGCATGCTTCCGCGTACCAATTGCGGGGCATCCCGGTAAAAATGTGCGGTGCACGGGTAGAAATACTGCTTTCTTTTGGCAGCTACCGCTTCTCTTCCAATGATGACGCTCTGTTCCATGAGATTCCCCTCGCTTTCAATCGCTGATGATTCAACATGAGTTTGTGAAAAAAGGTACTTATAATTGCGCCATATGCCCTTATTATACTCGCAGCAGCGTTATTTTAAAATTGAATTATTAGCATTAGTTAAATTGCAGTGAACCGAGGGTATACCCCGCATATACCGGCTTCAGTCCGCCCAGCAGATCATCCTCCGGCTTCGTTCCATCCATCGCAGCCTGATAAGCAGCAATAATGGTGCGCAGTTCCTTGATACTGTATGTTGCGCCTTCTATCCGGAAGCTGGCAATCCCCAGGCCGTTCATTTCACTAAGCATCGGAAGATAACATAGTTCCTTGGCGAACAACAGATGGCAGCGGCCATATTGGTCACGGTAGACCGGGTTCTCGCCCTTGTCAGTCTTAAGCACCAGCACATCATTGCGGACATATTGGTTGTCTTCTTCCCCAATCGGCTCCATCACCTCTGTATTCTCGAACAGATCATGCTCCATATACATCAGCGCCGGCGTTCCGTGCACCACAACCTCCAGCGGCAAGTCGCTGCGTGAGGTGAAGGAGGCGAAATGCTCCAGTGTCATCTCCGGTGAAACGGTCAGCTTAGTAAGGCCCAGTCCCGCATACAGCCCGGCAGACAGATGGTTGTAGACATTCAGATTAGCATCGCCCATCATCGGATAACCGGTCGTGCGGTAACGGCGGATCGCTCCCAGGTTCGTAATGATCAGGCCGTCAATCGGCAGCCGCTCTCCGCTGAGCAGATGATCATACTGGTCGAAATGCAGCTCATTCATCATCCGCGGCAGGCCGAGATAGAGCTTGGTATGACCTTTTACCGCTCCAAGCTCCTTAATATCCTGCTTCGTAAACGGACGGTCCGGCTCGAACACATCGCCCGGCAGATACAAGCTGTCTACCCCCATCTCCAGTACGAGACGCGCCTGCTCCATATTATTCACACGTACTGCCAGCTCAGGCTTGTTAAGGATGCTGCGTCTGTCTTCAGCCATTCGCCCCCGCAGCTCCGTCACCCGCTCCGCAGACAGCTCACGTTCGGCAGTCGGCGTACTGAACACTTTGCCGGTGCTGTAGAACTTGCCTGTTCCCTCATAACGGCGGTTGATATTAGGTAGTCCCGGTTTGCCAAAAGCATACGCCGTGGAGAAATCGCGCTTACGGTTGTTATACAGCTCTTTGGAATCCTTGGTGCGGTCGAAGCCCAGCGGATCATCAATATAACGGTCAATCGCATCGCCGTAGCTGTTGGACAGCATCACCATGAAGTCTTTATCGCGCATACGGCCTTCGATTTTGAAGGAAGTAATGCCGGATTCAATCAGCTCCGGAAGATGCTCATACATGAACATATCCTTCACCGCCAGCGGATATTCCGCAGGGAAGACATAGCCGTCACGTTTGATCCGGTAATCCCAGCGGCAAGGCTTCATGCATTTGCCCCGGTTGCTGCTCATTCCGAACACCTGGGAGCTAAAGTAACAGTTCGCCCCGTGGACAGAGCACATATCGCCATGAATGAAATATTCCAGCTCCATGCCGCTTTTTGCGCCCAGCAGCTTCGCGGTCTGCAGATCCATCTCGCGGGAGGTAACGACCCGGCTGACGCCCAGCTCCTTCAGCGCGTGGATCATCTCCAAATTATGCACATTCATCATGACGGAAGCATGAACCGGCAGATTCAGCCCCATCTCGCGGATCAATTCCAGCACCGCCATATCCTGCACGATCAGCGCGTCCGGGCGGACCGTGTCCAGGAAGCTAAGGTACGCTCTGGCCTCTTCTACATCCTCTTCGCTGAACAGATTATTTACCGTGATATATACTTTTTTATCCATACTATGGGCGATATTCAAGGCTTCGATAATCTCTTCATGACTCAAGTTATAGCCCTTGCGCATCATTCTCATGTTCAGCACCGGACCGCCGAAATACACCGCATCACACTTCGATTCAATGACAGCCTTGAAGATCTCGAAGGTTCCCGCAGGTGCCAATAACTCCACTTCTTTACCATTAAAATAACGTGCCATTTCCGTATCCCCCTAAATGTCTTACAATAATGCTACTGCAACTCCCAGTACAACGAACATAGCAACAAAAAGCGTATCCGCCGCGCCCCACCTGAGCCGGTGATACCGGCTGCGCGGCGCATCCATGCGGAAGCCCCGGGCTTCCATCGAATAGATCAGGTCCTGGGCCCGCCGGAACGCACTGGCTATGACCGGAACCAGCAGTGAAACGAGCATGCGCGCCTTCTCCTTAAGCGGCAGCTCCTTCAGATCCGCTCCGCGCGAGGCCTGCGCCTTCAGAATAATCTGCGCCTCATCCAGAATCGTCGGAATGAAGCGGAGCGCGATGCTGATCATCAGCGTAATCCGGTCGGGTGACAGCCTGAGCTTCTTCAGCGGGGCGAGCACACCCTCCAGCCCCTGGTTCAGCTTGCCTGGCGTTGTCGTGAAGGTCAGCAGCGCGGTGAAGGTCAGCAGGAACAGCATGCGTATTACCGAGAATGCCCCCAGACGCAGACCGCCCGCATGCAGCGAGAATGAGCCAAGCGACCATAGCACCTCCCCTTCCTTCACGGACAGCGCCTGTACGATGAAGATGAACAACATCAGATAACGTAAAGGCTTCGCAGCCTTAATGAAATATTTCAATGGAATGCGGGTCGTCGCCATCACCACGATGGAGAAGACCGCGACAAGCCCGATCGATATCCACGAAGTGGACAGCAGGATGATGGCTACATAGAGCAGCATTCCGGTAATCTTGGACCGGGCATCCAGCTTATGGACCCAGGAGCCCGTATCAATGCTGCGTCCCAGCAGCAGACGCTCATTCATGGCCATCCCCCATTTCTTCCGAACCGGAGGCATTCAGCGTGCGGCGCTCTTCCAGCAAGGCCGCAAGCCGCCCCGCGAGGCCCTCTGCTGTAAGGAGCGGCTTCTCGCCTCTAAGGCCAAAGCGCCCGGCGGCAGCCTGCCAGTAACGCAGAGACTGCGGAACCCGCAGTCCGCAGCGCTCAAGAATCGCCGGATCAGCAGCCAGCTCGCCGCCGCTGCCCTGAAAGGCGAGTTCCCCTTCCTTGAGCAGGACCCAGTTGTCAGCATAAGGCAGCAGTTCATCCATCCGGTGCGTCACGATGATGATCGTGCGTCCCTGCTCGCGGCATAGCCGCTCCAGCAGAGCGATCAGCTCCGCACGGCTTACCGGGTCCAGGGTGGCTGTCGGCTCATCCAGCACCACAATATCCGGGTCCATCGCCAGCACCGAGGCAATGGCCGCCTTGCGCATCTGTCCTCCGCTGAGCCGGAAGGGATTGCGCTCCAGCAGCTCCAGATCCAGTCCCATATCCGTCATGGACTTGCGCGCCCGCTCCTTGGCCTCCTCCAGGCTGACTCCAAAGTTCAGCGGCCCGAAGCAGAGATCCTTCTCCACCGTATCTTCGAACATCTGCTGCTCCGGGAATTGAAAGACGAGGCCTACCCTCCGCCGCAGCGGAAGCAGCCTCGGTGATTTCTCCCCTGCAGTTATCGTTACATCCAGCACCTGCACCGTGCCTTCTGTCGGCTTGAGAATGCCGTTGAACAGCTGGAGCAGCGTAGATTTGCCGGAGCCGGTGGCTCCGGCAATTCCGGTCAGCGAACCCCCGGCAATCTCCAGATTAATCCCGTGCAGCGCCGTTTGCTTCCACATACTGCGGTCAGCATACGTATAGCTTACTTGCTGTAGTTGTATTGCCATAGTGTGTCTATAAGCTCCTTTTCGCTGGCGGGTACATCCACCGTAATTCCCCGGCTCTCCAGTTCACGGGCAAGCTGCCAAGTATAAGGCTCCCGCAAATGACACTTCTCCAGCAGCTCCTCATCACGGAATAGCTCAGCAGGTGATACATCTGCCGCGATGTTTCCCCCGTGCAGCGCCAGCACCCGGTCCGACGCCAGAATCTCATCGGCATCATGAGTAATCAGCAGGATCGTGTAGCTGCCCTCTGCCTGCATGTCGCGCAGAATCCCCATAAGCTCATCGCGGCTGCCCTCGTCCAACATAGAAGAGGCCTCGTCGAAGATGACGATGCCTGGCTTCATAGAGAGAATCGAGGCGATGGCTACACGCTGCTTCTGCCCGCCCGACAGCTCTCCGGGATGCTTGGACAGCAGATGGCTGATCCCGAGCTTACCGGTATAGAATTCAAGCCGCTCCTTCATTTCTTCGTAAGGCAGGCACAGACCCTCCAGGCCGAAGAGAATATCTTCTTCCACCGTCTGCCCGATGAACTGGTTATCGGGGTTCTGGAAGACCATTCCGATGCATTGCCGGATGGATTGAATCGTCTCTTCCTGCAGCGTATGTCCGCAGACAGAGATATGGCCGGCGCTCTTCGGAAGCAGCGCATTCAGCAGCTTGACCAGGGTCGATTTGCCGCAGCCGTTAGGCCCTACAATGCTCACCCATTGACCCTGCGGGATCGACACGTTGATATTATGGAGAATCGGATGCTCCGGATCATAGCCGAAGGATACGCCCTCAAGGGCAATAACTGCCGGCTTCTCACCAGCTTTTGTATCGTTGTACGCTTGATTCATGTTACTCATCCTTCCGCAGCTAGTGACCCGGTCCGTTCAGGAACTCTTCAAACAAGGATATTTTGGATAGCGAGTCAACCACATACCGGACGGCGAAGCCGACAGCAATGCCTGTAATAATACCGGTGATCAGAAGAACCGGCAGGTAATAGAAAATACTGGTTGAATTAAATACGAACGAGGCTGCCAGCAGCTGTCCCGTATTATGGGCCAATCCTCCCGCAATACTGATACCGATGACACTGAACTTTCTGCGGCCAAGCTTCACCAGCGCGAACATTACAATGAAGCTGAACAGGGAGCCGAACAGGCTGAACAGCAGGCTGGACAGCGTGCCGAGCAGGAAGGCGGTCAGCAGTGTCTTCAGGATCACCAGCACCAGGACATCACGTCCGCGCAAAAAGTATATACAGGTCAAAATCATAATATTGGCGAAGCCGAGCTTCGCCCCGGGCATCAGCCCCACTCCGGCCAGCGGGATCTGCGCCTCCACAATACTCAGCACCACAGCAACGGCAGCGAATATAGCAATTATTACGGTCCGCTTCAGCGCTGTAGCCGATTCACTACTGGACATAGCCATCTACTTCATCCTCCCCGGCCGCACTTGCAATCTCAACCAATACCCGGTGCGGAAGACAGACGATCGTCTGCTTGGGCAGCGTGATGAAGCCGAAGCCGAGGCACACCTTATCCGGACAATCCGCATCGAACATCTCAACCCCGTAATCATGCACCTTCAGAATGTTATAGCCCCGCTCGGTGCGGACCTCAATAGTCTGCTCTTCTTTGGTTAGGGTTATCGTTTTGAATAACTTACCATCTACTGTTATATTAGCCTTGAGTTCTTTGCCCGGCCCACCTTTATCAGCATCGTTTGACAGCCATCTTGGCACGAGAAAAGCGAGCGCAGCAATCAGAACGACAGAAATCAGCAGCACATCTGCGCGTTTCATAGAAATCTCCCTTATTTTTTAATTAAAATCCAGACTTAATAATTATAACGGTCCGCTCTCAATCCTTCAATGAATGTAGTCGTTAATTGTCGCATTTCCCTGTCAGTTCACAAAATAGGCACGCAAAGCTGAAGCGGAACCTCCATAAACTGGATAGTATCCGCTTCGGCAAGTGGAAACGGTACCGTCCTTTTAAAGGACGGTACCGTTTCAGCGAGAAATAGAAGAACAGTTTATCAGGTGAAACATATAAATTCTTATATTTCAAGGAATATTAGGATATGCATTCATCTAAAGTATTACCCCGCCTGGATAGGCTGAGCATCCTTAAGGGCTTCCGGCTTCCGGCCGAAATACCCCAGGAACAATCCGGCGAATTCAGGGTCCCATTGGCTGCCTCTGCCCTGCTCCAAAATGCCGAGCGCCCGTTCATGGTCCATCCCTTTCCGGTAAGGCCGGTTGGATGTCATTGCATCATAAGCATCTGCTACCGCAATAATCCGGCCATGCAGGGGGATAGCCGTACCGGCAAGACCATCCGGGTAGCCGTGGCCGTCATAACGCTCATGATGCGAGCGGACGCCGCCGAGAAAGGGTGCCATTTTGTCCGCCGGTTCAATCTGGCGCAGAATATTCTCTCCCAGCACCGTATGGCTCTGAATCTGAAGGAACTCCTCATCGGTTAGGGCTTCTTCCTTGAACAGGATGCTGTCTCTCACCCCGATCTTACCAATATCATGCAGCAGAGCTGACTTGCGCAGATCATCCAGCTCCTGCCCCCTCAGTCCGGCCAGCTGGCCGATAATCACCGAATACTCCGCTACACGGAGCGAGTGTCCTGCCGTATACGAATCGCGGGCATCCAGCGCCACGGCAAGGGTGGAGAAGTAGCTGTCCAGCAGCTGGCGGCTCTGCTGCTCCCGTGCCTGCAGCCCGCGGACCATCATGTTAAAGCCTGCCACCAGCTTCGAGAACTCATCGGAGTACTCATCCTGCACCTGGACCAGATTGCCGTCCTTCACCTGGTTCATCGCCTGATACAGCTCATGGATCGGATGCTGTACGCTGTTCGTCAGCAGCCAGGCCGCAATGGAGGAGAACAGCGTGCCAATCAGCAGCACCATCCCTGCCCAGGCCCAGTAGCTCTGAAGCCCGACGACGACTATCGAATCCCCCTCACCGTTCATACGAATGTGTGTCGCCATAATAAACAGGAACAGCGGGAAGGTGCCGATCAGCATACAGCTCACCAGGAATTTGGGACGTATCGGCACGAACACATAGCCCTCCAGGGAAAAATCAACACTATACTGCTCCAGCGCACGGTTCCTGAACTCCTTAATCAGCGGAATTATGGAGGTGCAGGTCAGGAAGAATTCAATCAGGGCATGCATACAGGCCACAAGCACAGCGCAACACATGGCCAGGATCAGATAGAAATAAGGGAACGTAACCCAGCCGGCATGAATCATCCAGAAGGTCAGCAGCAGAGCCGGAACGGATAATCCGAGCAGATGCGGCCCCATAATCCGCTGAATGGCCCGTTTGGGCAGCTGGTGCGTGTGCAGATATGCTTCTTCCAGCATCGATAGCGCAGCATGCTCCTGAATCAGCGCAGCCCGTATAGGTCTGGTCTGTCTGAGAAAGACAGTAATCTCTATGGACGCCATAATCACAAAGGAACAAAGAAGCACCAGCAGGAGGCGGTAATATTCAACCCGGCTGATCTCCAGGGAAGATAGCATAAGCAGACTCCCGACCGCGAGTACCGCTACAGCTGAGCCGAAGATATAGTTCCGGATCTGTTTCTTCAAAAAAATTCTGTATAGTTCCATCGGTCCCCTCATTTCCATCCCGGCCGCAGCCCAATGTACAGTTGCATATTTATTATACCCGTGCTATAATAAAATAATATTTGTTTTCGAGTATGTATATCCCCACCAAGAAGATGTCAGGCCGATGAATCACTTCTCTATATTATCGGCGGTTTGGACACAATATCTTACGTTTTCTTGCAGTACTTTTCCTTTTTATGAGACTAAATTCGAACATAGCATTCCGATTCACACTGGCGCGGCCACGGAGCCGCAAGGACAAAAGAGAGGTAGGGCTTTTGTCGTATTGGAAGGATTTCTCTCGCCACACGGCTGCTGGAAATAACAAGGAATAACGACACCCGTTTCGCTCACAAACGGCGGGGGATTTATATACCGATAAGACATGGTTTGCTGCTTCCCTGTTCTTCAGGGAAAGGCCCCATGTGTGGAACATAATTAGCGCCCGATAACCGCTGTCAGCGGATATCGGGCGCGTCTACGTTCTAGGGACTTTTATCTTACAGATGCAGCGGTAACCGGGCTGTGTACATAGCGTTCTACGAATTCGCCTACTGTGCGGATGTATGTGCTTTTATCCGTATCGTAGGATAGGCCATGCCCCGCTCCATGCACTACCAGTTGCTCCTTCGGACTCCGGCAGGCCTCATACAGCTCATTCATCATCGCATAAGGCACGAACTTATCCGCATCTCCGTGGATGAACAAAATCGGCACCTTGGCCTTGCGTACCTGTGTCAGCGCAGACGCCTCCCCGAAGGAATAACCGGCCTTCATCCGGGTCACCAGACTGGCTACCGGCACAAACGGGAAGCTCGGCAGATGGTACATCCGCTTCAGCTGATAGGACAGCTGTGCCTTGACCGAGGTGTAGCCGCAATCGGCGACAATCGCCTTGACCTGCGGAGGAAGCTCCTCGCCGGACGTCATCAGCACCGTGGCTCCGCCCATAGATACGCCATGCAGCACGATTTGTGCGTCCGGACCGTTCTCCTGCAGGACAAATCCGATCCATTTCAGATAATCCCGGCGCTCCGGCCAGCCAAAGCCGATATAATCTCCTTCGCTTTTCCCGTGTCCTCTGGCATCAGGCAGCAGCACATTATACCCCAGATTCTCATAATAGTTCTTAGCGGTCGCTCCCATATCCTTGGCCTTCCCGGAATACCCGTGGGCAACAATGACCGTCCGTCCGGCAGCACGCTCTGACGCCAGATAATAGCCTTGCAGCCTGAGGCCATCCTCAGACACCAGCTCCACCTCACGGAAGGTCTGCCGGGATATCCACTCCGCCCCTTCTCCCCACGAGGCTCCAGCCACCGGCGGCGGATCGATCTTAAGGTCTGGGGTCTTGGCCAGGAATTCCTTAGGGGCCCGCTTAATGGCTACTCCATAAAAATAGAATCCGGCATAGCCCACCCCTGCGGCCACCACGATCAGCACCACAAGCAGGGTTATCATCCACATCAACGTTCCTCCTTCAGTAAGCAACCATTCCCCAGCCAGGGAACTGCTTAGTGTAATTTGAGCCTAGTATAGCACGGGAGTAAGGCCAACTGAAAATTCAGCCGGGGCTAAGGCAAGATTCAGTCGAACCTCTTTCTCTACAGTAACAGTAACGGCTCATGTATGAATTACGGCGACGCTTGGGAGCACGCTCCGCTGTTTAAGTATCAAAAGGAACAAAAGGCTTGCGGTATCGCCATTGTAATCGGTTTTTCGACCATATTCGGTTCCACACGCCTCTGCCTCATCGAATGTAATCGGTTTTTCGACCATATTCGGCCCACACGCCTCTGCCTCACCGAATGTAATCGGTTTTTCGACCATATCCGGTTCCGCACGCCTCCTCCGCACCGAATGTAATCGGTTTTTCGACCATATCCGGCCCACACGCCTCCGCCGCATTGAATGTGGTCGGTTTTTTGACCACATTCGGCCCACACGCCTGTCCATGTGTTCGGTGAAATTAGCGAAGTCATTCCTATTACTGATCCAGAATATAGTCATCCTGCCGATGCTCCAAGACACTTATCCCCAACTTTATGCACAACTTATCCTCATTGGACGTAAATCATAATTTCCTGAACAACGAAAAAAGGGCTGCTCCAGGAGAACTTCTTCTCCGAAAGCAGCCCTTGTCAAATTACAGGGTCATCGTTTGTTTATATAAATCTCAGTTCCGGTGATTCACTTACGTGTGCTGTTTCTGGTGGTTCTTCTAAGAATCAAGCCCAGACCCGCGAGTGCCAAACCGGCAAAATAATAAGGTGCAGGACTGGATTCACCCGTCTTCGGCAGAGTTCCATCCACAGGCACACCGCCTAGAGGAACTTCATCATCAATAAGGACTACATCGGGTGCCGGTTCCGTTGACGGTGTTGGCTCCGGTGTTGCTGCTATTGGCGCAACTGCTACAACCGGTGTCGGCGTTGGGGCCGGTACTGTGGTAGCTATCGGAGTTGCTACAGGTCCAAGCGGCAACGGATCATCATTCACAACCACATCATTACTCACGATAAATCCGATGATCGGAGTCGGCGTAGGCACTGGAGGGAAACTGAACGGCGGCGATGTTGGCGCTGGCGTTGTTACTGGTGTCGGATCTGGCGTTGGTGTCGGTGTTGGCTCTGGTGTCGGTGTTGGTGTCGGCGTCGGTGTTGGTGTCGGTGTCGGCGTTGGTGTCGGCGTTGGCTCTACCGTCGGTGTTGGCGTTGGCTCTACCGTCGGCGTTGGTGTCGGCTCTGCCGTTGGCGTCGGTGTTGGTTCTACCGTTGGCGTCGGCGTCGGTTCTACCGTTGGTGTCGGTGTTGGCTCTACCGTCGGCGTTGGTGTTGGCTCTACTGTCGGCGTAGGCGTCGGTTCTACCGTTGGCGTCGGTGTTGGTTCTACCGTTGGCGTCGGCGTCGGTTCTACCGTTGGTGTCGGTGTTGGCTCTATCGTCGGCGTTGGTGTTGGCTCTACTGTCGGCGTCGGTGTTGGTTCTACCGTTGGTGTTGGTGTCGGCTCTACCGTTGGCGTTGGTGTCGGCTCTGACGTTGGCGTCGGTGTTGGTTCGGCCGTTGGCGTCGGTGTTGGTTCTACCGTAGGCGTTGGTGTCGGCACCGCTGTCGGCGTTGGTGTCGGCTCGGCCGTCGGCGTTGGTGTCGGCTCTGCCGTTGGCGTTGGTGTCGGTACTGCCGTTGGCGTCGGTGTCGGTGTTGGCACTGCCGTTGGCGTTGGTGTCGGCTCTGACGTTGGCGTCGGTGTTGGTACCGCTGTCGGCGTTGGTGTCGGCTCTGACGTTGGCGTCGGTGTTGGTACCGCTGTCGGCGTTGGTGTCGGCTCGCCGTTGGCGTTGGTGTCGGTACTGCCGTTGGCGTCGGTGTCGGTACTGCTGTCGGTGTTGGTGTCGGTACTGCTGTCGGCGTTGGTGTAGGTTCTACCGTTGGTGTTGGCGTAGGCACCGCTGTCGGCGTTGGCGTTGGTGTTGGCACTGCCGTTGGCGTTGGTGTCGGTACTGCTGTTGGTGTTGGTGTCGGTACTGCTGTCGGCGTTGGTGTAGGTTCTACCGTTGGTGTTGGCGTAGGCACCGCTGTCGGCGTTGGTGTTGGCACTGCCGTTGGCGTTGGTGTCGGTACTGCTGTTGGTGTTGGTGTTGGCACCGCTGTCGGCGTTGGTGTTGGCTTCACGGTCGGCGTTGGTGTTGGCTTCACTGTTGGTGTTGGCACCGCTGTCGGTGTTGGCGTCGGCTTTACCGTTGGTGTTGGCGTCGGCTTCACTGTTGGTGTTGGCGTCGGTTTCACTGTTGGTGTTGGCGTCGGCTTCACGGTTGGTGTTGGCGTCGGCTTCACTGTTGGCGTTGGCGTCGGCTTCACTGTTGGCGTCGGCTTCACGGTTGGCGTTGGTGTTGGTTTCACAGTTGGTGTTGGCGTCGGCTTCACTGTTGGCGTTGGTGTTGGTTTCACAGTTGGCGTTGGTGTCGGCTTCACTGTTGGTGTTGGTGTCGGCTTCACTGTCGGTGTTGGCGTCGGCTTCACTGTTGGTGTTGGCGTCGGCTTTACGGTTGGTGTTGGCGTCGGCTTCACAGTTGGCGTTGGCGTCGGCTTCACTGTTGGCGTTGGCTTTGGAGTTGGAGTGCACACAGGTGTAGGTGATGGTTTTATGGTCGGTGTTGGTTTCACTGTCGGTGTCGGTGTTACTGTTGGAGTCGGTGTTACCGTCGGTGTTGGTTTCACTGTCGGTGTAGGCGTTACTGTCGGTGTTGGCGTTACTGTCGGTGTAGGTTTCACTGTCGGCGTTGGTGTAGCCGTTGGTGTCGGTGATGGACTAGGTGTCGGCGTTGCGGTCGGCGTCGGACTCGGCGGCGGCCCCTCTCCCTCGTACATTCCAAGGTGCATCTCAACCCCGCCGCTAAAAAATTTTGCAATCAGGGTCCCGTACAGCTCTGCTCCGGCATAATGAACATCCGCTTGGGGGGCGAGAATACTACCATAGAAAGAGGTATAAGCGATATTCACCTCAGAAGCCTCGTAAAAGTTGAACAACACTTGACTGGCTCTGCCGTTATTCATTGCAAAACTAGGCACATTGACTGTAGACCCGCTAATATTAATAATCAACGTAGCGTTCGGGGCAATGTTAAACTGGATATTATTTGTTTTTGCCAGAGTCGGGGCATCCAGATGAACAACATTGAAGGCATCCGGCGCATTTATGGTTAGTGTCCCATAGTTATTGGCTACCGATTTCGTATCGGCCAAGGCCCCATACTCTGTAGATCGGGAGATCAGCATCTGCTGCTCGGCGGCAAAATCAATCGGGCTGGCATTTTTCTTCCCGCCTTTGATGTTGACACCAGGCTCATTGGCGGTAAAGCTATCCCCAAATACCACATTTCCATAGATCTCTCCACTGCCTGAATGTACAAAATTCTTGCCGGCCACAAGTACATCCGTCGGCGCAGCATCCCTGTATGCTCTGGCTACCCCGTAACCTCCGGTGAGGGTAATGTTCCCTGCCGCTGCCAGGCGGCCTTCAATCTGATCATTGCCTTGCGTAAAATCCCCGAGAATAAAAGCATTAAAATTCCCTGCGATTCCTAAAACCGGTGTTGGAGTATACGGTACCCCTGAAGCTGCTCTAACATCTGTCCCCCACGTAAAGGTACTGGATAAGGTCAATAGGCCCGCCATTATGATGGCGGCTGTTTTACGTACTCTTTTTTTCAATAGTCCACACCTCCTAGTTACTATTCTATGAATCTGTCACGCGACTATAACAACAAAAAAGACCGCCACGAAGGGTTAGCTTCACGGCGGCCGGACGACCTTAGCCTCAACTTATAGAGACAGTAGATTCCTGACTTTGCGTCCCGTTCTTTCGATACGGTTTGCGTTTGTACATGATTTCGGTATGAAATTGTGATTTGCTTATGTAAATTCGTTGTTGAGTCTATGACATTTGTTACTTTTGTACTAATTTCAGTTTATCCGCTCGCCCACCCTATTGTCAATCCATTCCCAGTATATTTCTTGAAATTATTTTCGCGATGACTCCTCATTTAACCCTTGTACCATAAGGGTTTATGGGCGAGTCTCTTTTTAGCCGCCGACGAAAAAAGTCGAGAAATCAGAGAATTGGCTGCAGCCGTTTATCTCTCTTCTCTATAATTATATGAATTTATATTATTAAAATTTGATGCATTTGTCCTATTTTATTAGTCTCACCCCGTCTCGGCTTACTGTCCGCTCCTATTCAATGCAATTTTACCTATTTGCGGGCATGTCAGCTCTAAAAAAAGTGCCGCCCATAGGGACGACACCTGCTAATAGAATTCATATATTTTGAATAAAATGTCGCCTAGGCAGACCCGAATAGCTGAATCCAGCCAATCATCGATACCCATAGCGGAACACTTAGAATGATCCCGAATACCAAACCACGGCGGAGACTTCCTTCATGACTCATTGCCATTCTCCTTTGAGCTGATTTATTTTTCAATCTTTATTATTTCAATTTTAATATATAATAATTCGTTCTATTTTTTTGTGAAAAATATCACATTATTTAAGTTAATTTATAAAACCCATTGATTAATTTTTGAAAGGTGAGTTACAATGCGAATATACGTTCTCTTCAAGGAGTTGAGAGGGATGCACAGAGCAGAGAGCCAGGATAACCTGCTGGTCAAATCCTATATTTTGCTGCCGCTTATTCTATCCGCCTTCGAGCGCGATGCTTCTGCTATATCCTCAGAGCTGCGCACGCCTGCGCCTTATCTGGAGGTGATCCAGAGGGCCGTCCATGCCGCTTCTGCCGATCTGCGGGAGACCCGTGCCGGGATGCGCGCCCGTGGTCTGAAGGTCTATGAACAGCAGCGGCTGGAGGCGGGCGTTGAAGCCAGATTCGTCTGCAGGGGTTATCACGAGCGGATGCTGCTGCTGGATGATGTGATTGCCGCCCAGGCCACTCTGCATATGCGCAGATATCTGGGTATGGAGAAGACGGAGCAGGGCCCGAAGCAGAGCTAACAAAGAAGCCTGCCGCAAGCGGCAGACTTCTGCATGAAATGATCACCCGGATGCGGTTACATTAACAACGTCCAATACCCTAACGTGCCGCATATAACCACCACAGCTACCGGATACAGGATTCTCCGGCTCACCTGATCCCGGAACGCAAGAAACAAACAAAGCATACAAAGCCATGCAATTAGAAGGCTTCCCATCTATTATGCATACGCTCCTTCCCGGCATTTCTGCCCCTCTCCAGCGGTAGACCGCCTCAGAGCACAACTATCCTTATATATAGGAAGATTTCCCGCCGAATATCCCAATTATACCAGCTGATAACCAATCCAGAGCAATTTTTCTTCAAAATGCCGGCAAGAAATTCACAATTCCTCTTCCAGCACAGGATATTCCCAGAAACCCAGACGTCCCTTAGCAGGTATAGGATGTACCAGCGGAACAACTTCCTCCAGCTTCCAGGCATACCTTCCTTCGGCATAATTGCCGAATACATATTCATTGCCACCCGGCCAGCCTTGCTGCGCAAGCTCCGGCGTCACCTCACAGCAATCCGCAAGGCGGCTGACCGCAATGATCCTGCCGGTTGGCAGATTGTCCGCAGTGTAGCCGTGACGGGCCAGCAACGACTGATACGGCTCCGTCCGGCAGATCGCCTTATTCACCTGCATCCCGGCATGAATGGCTAACTCCCCCCGGTAAGCGGTCCGCCAGCTCCGGGTTTCGATTTGTTTTTCTCCCAGCGCAATTAAGGTGGCCCACGGCTGGCGAATGGTTAGGCATTTCATAGGTGCAGCTTGCCTCCTTATCTTGATCAACTTTTTACTAAGAATTACTATGGCCTCCTATGGGAAAGAATAATAGCTATGAAGGAGGACTGATGAGCGATGGGTAACGGATTAGATCAAGGGTATGGGGTATTAAAATGCAAATTATCCAATGAGAATACCATATATAAGCTAGGCTACAAAAACAATCATATCCAGGTGCTGGTTGACGTTGAAGACGATGACCACAAAAAGTATAGATTAGCCATCAACATCCAATCAAGCAATAAAGCCGAGCATTTACCGGAAGACACTGCCAATCAGGTACTTTATTATGTGGGCGAAGATTTAAAATCGGAAGAAACAGCCCACTGGCTCAAGCTTGAGTCCGGCTTCACGAAGATCACCAGGGAGAACCGGAGCCTTGCCCTTGACTACATCCGGGGAAACCTCGTGATCCCTAACAAGATGGTGGCTCTGCCTAATACAGGCGGGAATGAACTGGAGGACAGCGATCCTCACAATAATCTCTATGACAAAATAACCTCTTACATCGAGGAAGCACACAAGCAGAGGGCCACCCTGTATGCGTTCGGCGAACCTTGGGGGCCTGTGGATAAACCCGACAAATACTTCGGCTTCTCTCCTGGACAGGGCGTTCATAATATCCACATGAATCAAGGCAATGCGGGCGGGTACGCCCGAGAAAATGGTACATGGCAGGACGGCGGAGTGCTTATTCATTTCCAGAACACGAACAGATGGGTGGCTATCTTCCTGGCCTTCCAATCCCAATCCTGGTGTACTAACGACCAGGGAGATGCCACTAAGCCGGTTAGTGAATGTAATCATACCAATGCTTTGTCATGAGCCAACACCATCGCATTAACCGCTGATACGATAGCCTTGGCATCCAACTGTTCATCCAGCCTCAAATGAAGTTGTAAGGTAGCAACTGGTGAATGGTTAGCAGAAACGATGAGCTCAACCTCATGAGATGAAAGCACCTTTGCTTGCAGGATTTGCAGCCAGGGGATAAGATCCGGTAACGCTTTATCCTCCGAAGGACCCATTTCCATGCCATCCGCCCCAATAGGTGAACGCCCGTCGAAATACTCAATTCTGAGCACAGCATCAGAAGGGGGACTGTTCCTCTTCAAGGTCCTAGCCGCTTCGAGCTGATGGCGGGAGGTTTGTTTACGACCGATAATTATATTCCACAAAACGATACTCAGAGAGGGGATGAAGAAGCAGAGCACCGCCAACCAACCCCTGGAGGTCTTGACATAGACGGCAAATAAGAGGGCTGCGGATAGAATCGCAAGTAACCAGATGTAGAGCTCCTGCCGCCATTTGGACTGGCGCTTCCCGGATGCTGTAGGAATGGACTGTGCTGGCTGAATATCGGTAGCTTGCTCCGGTTGAGCCGCCGTTCGTTCTCTCCATGGCAAATGCTCCCCACTCAGCATATAAAAGTTATCGGCTGCTCCCTGCCAGACCTTCTCCTGCGAGGGTTGCGGCGACTGCCAGAGGGTAACGTACTCTTGAATATCTCTCAGATATAGGGCAGGATCGCCCGTGAACGAGAAATATTGCGAAAGCTCCAGATGAATAACGGCAGCAGAATAACGCTGTACATGGGTCGATAAGGTTTCCAGCCACTCCTGTACAGGAGTGGCAAGCGCCGGGAAACGGGCCAGCGTGCCCGGTAAACTCAGGCGCAATTGCTCTGCAGCATCCGCCCATGGAATCTGCCATTGGAAGGCCTCGGAAAAATGTTCCCACTCCGGCAAATCCTCCACATCCGGTTGGTCCATATGGGGTTGAATCTTGCTCCAAGCTTGCATAAGCTGGCTGCTATAGCGCTGAAACTGGTCTTGGCTGACCAGACAAAACCATACTGGAGCGAGAAAATTATTCGTCTCGAAAGCTGTATTCTCATAATCAATCCACTCTGTATCGGCACTGGTAACAACCAGGAATGTCCGGTTTCCCATATAAGATCCTTGCCTCCTAGCATCCAACCATATGCTCCCCACTCTACTTAACTAAAGGGTAGAAGAATGGTAGATGTTGATGCTTGCATAGAAAAAAGGCGCAGTTCCAAAAAACCGGAAACCCGCGCCACTATCGACTTTGTTAAGATGCTGGTGAAGGGAATTGAACCCCCGGCCTACGCATTACGAGTGCGTTGCTCTACCCCTGAGCTACACCAGCCTACAGACCTCTGTGTCTGCCAAACAAAAAATATTATAACTCTTCCAGCGGAAAACGCAACCCCTTTTTCCGCTGGTTGCTGTATCCTCAGCCGTGCATTAGCCGTGCATCAGTCCCAGCCCGCGGAAATAATCCAGCGCGAGCTTAGCGCTTGCTAGGGAGGATACCTCATAAGCCTCTTGTTCTACAATATAATAGAGAATTCCGCTCTGTTCCGCGATCTCGAAGACGCTCCGGAAATCTACCTCTCCCTTTCCAAGATCAGTCTCCTCATTGTCTGCTCCGAAATCCTTAATGTGGACCAGCGGAACACGTCCGGCGTACCGTGATACATATTGAGCCGGGTTAGCTCCGCCCCTGTATACCCAGCCCAGATCGAACTCTGCCAGCATCTGCTCCGCAGGAATCTGCTCCAGCCAGATATCGATGACCGCCTTGCCGTCAACCTCTGCGAATTCATAATCATGGTTGTGATAACCGTACTGCATCCCTGCCGCCCGGACCATCGCGGAAGCCTTCTCCAGGAATGGAATGATTCTTGTTACATCCTCTATGGAAGGGTTCGGCGGAAGCGGTGCCGACGGGGTGATCATATATTGCAGTCCGAGCTCTATACCGTATTCAATCTCTTTGGCTAATGCCTGTTCCATCTTATCCAGACTGCTGAAGTCCAGGCCTACATGCGCCGAAGGGGCAGCCAGGCCAAGCTCATCCAGCTTACGGCGCAGTTCCCCTGCAGATACACCGAAATAACCGGCGAATTCCACTGCGTGGTACCCCATCTCTGCCACCTTGGCCAGTGTACCGAGGAAATCGCGTTCCGTCTGGTCACGCAATGTATACATTTGAATTCCGATCTGCTGTGCTGCTTCTGTCATGAAGAATCCGCTCCTTATCGGTTAATTCTGATTAGATACTATAATGGTTACTCTCCTTGCAGCTTGCGCTCCACGGATTCCAGCTTGCTGCGGCTGGTGGAGGGCTTGTCGCGCCGGTCGTCGATCTTGAGCGAGGTTGAGACTCTCTGCGCCCCGGCGGTGAACGGCGACTCATGCAGCGCTTCTACCGCAGCCAGAATCCGCGCTACCGGCCCTTCAATAATCGTTCCCATGGAAGTAAGCTCGTAGGTTATGCCCTCCACCGTCTCCAGCACGCGCTGCATCTCGGCCACATAGCTGCTGAGGCTGGTACTGCCTGTGCCAACCGGAATAACGGTCACTTCGCCAATTGCCATCGTAATCACCCTCCTGATTATCTGATCTGCCTGCCCCCTGATTATCCTCTTATTGTACCGCTTCGCCAAGCTTCCCACAAATCCCCTGCCCGCCCCGCTACTCTCTCAATATTCGTTAAAAAGATTACGAGGATTAGACGCACTCTATTTATGGATTCTTTGTGGCGTATTTTCGGAGAATTTATGAAAAATTCAAGGCAGATTTAGAGGAAAGTTGTGGATTACCTGTGGACTAACTGTGGATCAGCTGTGAGTAAAAGCGCCGAACCCGCTCCCCGTGCGGGATTGCAAAAAAACATTTACAAACACAATATATTGCGGTACGTTTATTGAACGATATCAAAATATAGTAGAAACAGGTGTTTCACCCCTAGTAATAGAGGTGAGACTTAATAGGGAAGCGCGGTGCAAAGCCGCTGCGGTCCCGCCACTGTAACCGGATGCTCCCAGGGTGCGATGCCCAGGGCCGCATTCTCCGGCTAATTGCCACTAAGGGGCAGAATAAGCCCCCCGGGAAGGCGCCGGAGGAGTTGCCGGAAGCCAGGAGACCTGCCTGTTTCGGTGGCACCGCTTAGACTCCTGCGAGGAACAGGGGAGGTGTCCGTATGCGGCCTGCCATAGCAGAGTTAGCCTTCCGTCAATCGGGCCAGAGGCTGCCGATACCTGAGGATGATCGCGGATTATCTTCAGGTATCGGCTCTGCGGAATATACAAGAACGGGCGAAAGCTATTCGCCCCTTGTCTGCTCGTATATTCCACCCAGACCACAGGCAAATTTCCGCTTTCCGGAGCTTTGCATCCTGCATTCGGGCATTTCCGGCCTTCCCGGCCGGAGGTGCTTTTTTAACGCTTACAATACCCGAGAGGAGAGAGTTATATAATGACACTGCTGGAGAAACGTTATAACGAAGGACAAGCTGCACAGGAGGATCTTTTGGAAGAGGTCATTCATCTGGGACGGGATATTATCGACAGCCGGGATCTGGATCTGCTGCGCGAGAACGCCAACCTGAACGGGGAGAGCTTTTCCGGCAAAATGAGCAAGTTCGGCAGTGAATACTCCAAATGGTATGCCCGCAACTTCACCATGCCGCCACAGCTGGTACAGGCTACCTTGGATAATGTCGTCTATGTACATGACCTTGATCAATACGCCATTGGAACCACGAACTGCATCTTCATTCCGTTCGAACGGCTTCTCCGTGAAGGCTTCAATACCGGCAACGGCAGTGTACGGCCTCCCAACTCGATTATGACGGCGATGTCGCTGGTGGCGATTATTTTCCAGTCACAGCAGAATGCGCAATACGGCGGCGTATCCGCCAACAAGCTGGATTATGATCTGGCCCCTTATGTTACCAAATCCTTCTCCAAGCTCTTCCGCAAAGGTCTGGAGTATTTCGAGGAGAATGCAGAAGTGTCTGAGCTTGGGGAGATTACGATGAGCCGCAGCGATCTGGCTGAGCAGTATCCGCGCGCCTTCCGTTTTGCCCTTAAGGAGACAGAGAGCGAGACTCTGCAGGCCGCAGAGAGTATGGTACATAACCTGAATACGATGTCCAGCCGCTCCGGCGGACAGATTCCTTTTACCAGCATCAACTACGGCACCTGTACCTCCCCGGAGGGCCAGCTTGTGATCAGCTCGCTGCTGACGGCCACCATGAACGGACTGGGCAGCGGAGAGACGCCGGTGTTCCCGATTCAGATCTTCAAATGTAAGCAAGGCATCAACCAGCAGCCGGGTGATCCTAACTACGAGCTGTTCCTGAAGGCAGCCGAGTGCTCGGCGCGCAGATTGTATCCGAACTTCGCCAACCTGGACGCTCCGTTGAATATGCAATATTATGATCCGGCTGACCCGGATACCGAATTCGCTACCATGGGCTGCCGCACCCGTGTGCTCGGCGACCGCTTCGGACGTAACCACTGCTCCGGCAAAGGCAACCTGTCCTTCAACACGCTCAACCTGGTGCGTCTTGGTCTGGCCCACGGCACGATAACCAACCGCCGTCTCGCTGCTGATGAAGAAGGGTTCTTCGATGACCTCACTCACTATATGGATATTGCGCTCGACGGCCTGCTGCACCGCTTCCGTATTCAGGCTTCCCAGAAGGCCAAAGCCTCCGATTTCATGATGCGTGAAGGCGTCTGGGAGGGCGGCGAGCAGCTTGCCCCTGATGACAGCGTAGGCGAACTGCTGAAGCACGGCAGTCTGTCGCTGGGCTTCATTGGAATGGCAGAATGCATGAAAGCTATGTACGGCAAGCACCACGGCGAAGATATGGAGATTCACGCCAAGGCTGTAGCCATCGTCCGCCACATGCGTGAATATTGCGACCGCAAGAGCGAGGAGCTTAACCTCAACATCACCTTGTTCGCAACACCGGCCGAAGGTCTCTCCGGCAAGTTCACGAAGATCGACCGCAACGTGCTCGGCTCTATCCCTGGCGTAACCGACCGTGAATACTATACGAACTCGTTCCACATTCCGGTCTACCATGAACTGAGCGCAGCCAAGAAGATTAGCCTGGAAGCTCCGTTCCATGAATATTGCAACGCCGGAGCGATCTCCTATGTCGAGCTGAACGGCAATGCCCGGAGCAACCCGTCAGCTTTCGTCAAAATCATCAAATACGCGCTGGAGCAGGACATCAGCTACTTCAGCATTAACCATCCGATTGACCGCTGCTCCGGCTGCGGCTATGAAGGGGTCATCGGCACGAATTGCCCGACCTGCAATGCCCATGAGGATACCACCCATATCCGCCGTCTGCGCCGGGTTACCGGGTATCTGACCGGTGACTATCAGACCCGCTTCAATGCCGCCAAGCAAGCCGAAGTCCGGGACCGTGTTAAGCATCTATGAACATCTGCGGATATTACCCGGAGTCGATCAATGAAGGGGAAGGCCTGCGGGCCGTCCTCTTCTTCAGCGGCTGCCGCCACCGCTGCCCGGGCTGCTTCAACCCGAAGACCTGGAACTTTAACTTCGGGGAAGTCTTCACCCCGGAGCGGCGGCGGGAGATCATAGAGGAGATTGCAGGCAATCCGCTGCTGGACGGCTTGACGCTGGCGGGCGGGGACCCTTTTTTCTCGGCTGAGGAGGCTGCTGGCTTCATTCATGAGCTGCGCGCCGAGCTGCCGGACTTCCCGGTATGGATCTATACCGGCTATACGTACGAGGAGCTTACGGCTTCACCGGGCTCTGCGGAATGGAAGCTGCTGGCCTTGTGCCAGGTCGTGATCGACGGACGGTTCGTCGAAGAGCTCAAAGACCTTACCCTCTCCTACCGGGGAAGCAGCAACCAGCGGATTATCGATATTCCGGCGAGTCTGGCGGGAGATAGGGTGGTTCTGTGGGAGCCAGAGCTGAGCTTTCAAGGGGTATAATTCTGTAAAAAACAAAGGCACTAAACGCCCGCATCCGGGTGCTTAGTGCCTTTTTTATTTTATAGTTTTAACAATAAACAAATTTAAAATATGAATAGTACGAAAAATCCAACAATCAAAAAAATTCCACCAATAGTTAATAGTGTCTTCTTCATCTCGGTCTTAAAGGTCTCATTTCTTTTACCGACTATCAAACCAGCCACCATTATAAGCAAGTATGCGACAAGTAACCAGACTAAACCGCTTATTTTATCACTCAAAAGATCCCCCCTAATTAAATTAATACCGTACTGAAAAAATCATCTTCTGTAACAAACTGCACTGAATCCTCAACATCGTTATGAATTAATTGTTGAAGTTCTTTAATCCCATTATTCTCACACTTCCAAATAAAAGAGGCTATAATTAAAGAAAACTTTTTAGACTTGTTTACGATGATTTCCTGGCCACACTCTTTTCCTTTTGTTCTTCCACCAATCAGCCGAACCGAATCCAAATTTGTCCTTAATGTCAAGGCAGTAATTTCGCTACAACTAGCTGTCTGTTCGTTAACAAAGATATTTATTCTCTTGAACCCTACGGGTGTCCTATTCTCTGAATAATAAGTTGTATTTTTATTTTTATAGTAAAGGGTGACTAGCTCCTTTATATCTTTTATGAAAAATCTGCAGAAAGCCATACATGCATCAATATATCCACCTGGAGAATTTCTTAAATCTAAAATTAAATATGGCCGGTCTTTATACTGATTTATGATCTTTAAAGCCTGTTCAACTGATTTTTTTGTGAAAAATGAAAATTTTATGTAAAGAAATTCTTCTAACAATCTATACTCGAAATGCTTATGCTCTTTTATATTAATGCTATTTGAATAGGCTGTTCCTATTAGAAAATCAGTATAATTATTCCCCCTGGTATTTTGAATAAACTCTTTAAATGCCTTGAAGTCCACTACATTTGAATTGAGCAGCTCCATTTTTAAATATTGGTAACGCTGATCTTGATTTAGGAACAGGTCATTCAACTCATAATATTCCAGACAATCCTTAATTATCTCTAATTCATCATGATTTTTATGCGAAAACAACATCGTTTGCCCCCCCTTGTTCAGTCATTGATCAGTTGAACTTCGTAAGCTTCAGAGAGCTTCTGAATGTTCATGACTAATCGTTCCCTTCTTGCACTTCTGGCAATAAATAAGGAACAGGCTATCAATAATGTACTTAAAGCTACTGCTTCTATGGTGAATATAACACTTGTAGGCAAATAATGAGCAAATAGAAAGGGGGCAAAAGGAAACACAAAATTAAATATACTGAACACACTAGTCAAATATTGCTTCCATTTGGTAAAATCCACATTATGTACTGTCGCTGCGGCCAGGAGTGAAAATCCTAGAAAAGAAATAGAAATATTATTCCCAAAATGGTGAAGATAAACCGAATAAAGTCGTCCTTCAAACATTAGGCTTCCAAGTGAAATTATTAGTAAATACAGTTGTGCAATGATAAATCCTGATATGGTTACAAGCATCCAATTGGCAAGCCAAAGTTTAAACGGTGTCAGGGGAGTTGTCAGCAAAGTTTCACCATGCACCAGATCCTCAACGTTCCAATGCGCCAGATTCCCAATTAACATACACGACATTGAGAAATAGGATACTATTATATAGTCGGGAACGGAGAAAACCTTTAATAAGATGAAATAAATAATCGGAAAAACAAGAGCAATGAACAATTTTATTTTATTTTTCCGTATCTCTTTATACCGTTTCCATAAAAGAGCATTCATTCTATCTCATACTCCTTTCAAAGTACATATTCCATTCCTGTTTTGGAAAAAGACGCTTTTCGAAACCAAGAACAAGAATAGATGATACAAGAAAAATTATTAAACAAAAGACCACTGGAAGCAATTCATGTAAGAGTACGATGAAAAGGGCAAGACCAATTTCAACTATATAACTCCAGCCGCCGCCCCCTTTAGATTTATGCAAAATCAGCCTCTTAAGAAGGAATCTCCCCACTGGTAATAACGGCATATACAATCCGCCAATAAACATAATTTCCAAGATATTTATTTCAGGCATGTTACCCGTATTGTATAAAATCGTTAATGATACCAGGATCGCTACAATACTCATACAAAAAGAACAAAGAAATACAGCTTGAACGGTTTTGATCAACACTTTTTCTATCGTGAATCCAAGAATGACCAGCGTCTCCTCATGCCCGCGCAAGTACTCATTACTGAGCATTTTCAACACAGCAAGAAAGCACAAATAAGGCAATAACACAATTGATTTAAAATAGGTCTGTATCTGGAGAAGGCTTATGAGTATAAAGAAATAGAATACAAAGGTAACCCATCTTCGCTTGAACATTTTGATACAAAGCCAAAGCACCGGATTATGAAATAGTCTCATGATGATTCCATCATTTCATTCATTTCTTCAATATCAAATATAATTCGATATAATTTTTCCATATCCGCTTCTTCATTTTCGGCAAGATACTTTGAAGCAAGTTCGGAGTAGGTCCCTTCCTCCATCATCTTCCCGTTCTTAATAAAACCATACAGATCACAAACTTTTTTCAGTTCGCTTAAATGATGTGAATTGATTAACACAGTTAGACCTCTATGTTTCATTTCTGTAATGTATTTTCTTAGCATATAATTACCTTCCACATCTAACCCCCTGGTCGGTTCATCCAGAATTAATAATTGCGGCTTACCGATAAAAGCTCTGGCCAAAGCTAGTCTTTGTCTCATCCCCCGGGAGAAAAAAGTTATTTTGCTATCTTTGTGCTGCTCCAAATCAACCATTCTTATACATTCAATGATGTCTTTCTCTCTTTGTTGTCTGGAGGCTTTAGGAAAGAACACTCGATGAAAAAACTCTATATTTTCCCATGCTGTCAGGCCTTTATATAATCCTAACTGATCAAGGACACAACCTATTTGCTTTCTGATTTCATTAAACGAAGAATCAATACTGTTTACTCCATTAACAATAACCGTTCCGCTCGTTGGTCTGTAGATGTCAAGAATAGTTCGGGTCAAGGTTGTTTTACCTGCGCCATTTGGGCCAATCAAACCATAAACCTGTCCTTTTTTAACCGTTAGATTAATATCCTCAAGAACAGAGAATGATCCAAATGTTTTACTTAATTGGTTAATGACGATATCCATTTCCCTTCCTCCAAATCATATTGACAATTCTCAGTATCAAAAAATGAGCAAGAACTGCAAGCATAACGAAATTCACAACTGGTACATTTATTGTTGTAGTTGTCTACACCCTTCTTCCAGTATTCTGATACAAGTTTTTGTATTGCCAGATGAAATCCGTTGTTCTTGAAATTGCCAACTTTGTATCTCAATTCCATACAAGGATAGATAGAACCATCATAAGTCACCAATAATTTTTTATCAAGACAGTGATCCCCTAATTTCCTTGAAAAAAACGAATCAAAATCCACATTAACCATACTTTTGTTGGTAATAGGAATGGGGCTAGTTCTTGAAAAAACAACTTGCCAGGATTCCGGAATCAATTTCGGTTTTTCTTTACTTACCAAATCATAAAGAATAATGGAAACCAATTTTTTCTTCTTGTATTTTTTAATAATATGTTCTAACTGATTTCGCTGAAATACAGATATAATAAGATGACTGTCTTCAGGCAAATCATTATTTTTCACCATACCATTAGTATGGACAGAAAGAGATATACCATTAGTAATAACATATTCTGCCAATATTTTAAAATAAGGACTTGTCGCAACCTCCCCACCTGTCAGCAGAATAGTTTTCACCCCAAATCCTTTTAGCTTATCTACAACCAGCATCCAGTCTTCGAGACTCAATGCTGCTTCTCTCTCCTCTACTATTCTGCAGCTGGGGCAAAAAAGTTTGCCGCAAAATTCACAATCTAGATTGCATTCATTTGTAAGCTGTAGCGTAGCAGTCTCAATAAAAGGGGTGTTTTTGTGCATTTTTTTCTCATTGTATATATTGATAGATCTGAATTTATCCATAAAAACAGGCTTGTCGGAGAATACTCCCCAGTTATATTTAGCAAAAAATGATTTCAACATCTCAAATTCAAGCTCTGTTATGGCTTCCCCCCTTTCTGCCTTTCTAATGCCTTCCGCCAAACGGTTATCAATCCAAAGCAACTTTTCATCTACCAAGTTATGCAATGTTGATTTTTTTTTCCCAGTAATTAAGTAGACCTCTGGTTTCAACTTAAAATAACTCATATACACTCCCCTACTTCACTCATAGTTTTAAAATAATCGGATGTCACTTCATCATAAAGTCTAGGATTATCCTCCAGCATACTTACAAATTCGCCTAATAGGTTTTCCATAGTCTTTCTCTGTTGCAGACATATGTCAGAGTTACTTTCGAAACCATTCTCCGTCTCAAAATTTTTAAAGCATAGATTACACAATCTAGATATGGGACACTCCTGGCATTGAACACAAATATTCTGATTATAGTCATTCAAAACTTTAGTAATTCTCTCCAGATCCAGCCCATCATGAACATTCCCTATTTCATAAGCACTATTGATTTTTTCACATATTTGAAATTTCCCTTCAGTTGTAACATATATTTTTTCTCCTGGTACACACGTTCCTGTATAAGGTCTAATTAACGGTGATGCCTCTCTAATCATTGGGTGAAATGCAAGGGTTGCGTATATACTCCCAAAAAAACGATATAAAAATTTACTTTTATCTATATCATTTGAAACGCTCTTCTTAAAAAACTCTTCCTTCAACTTATTATATTTTTCAAAAAAAACAATTTCGTCCGACTCGTTAAACTGTGAATAATACGTACTGTTTTGTGTTTGAACTTGACCAGTATGAATTACAGATAACTGATTACTATCAAAGAAATCAGCCATTTCTTCAAAGTCAGTTTTATAATCAAAGCAGGTTGCAATGGATAAGCTTGCATCTGGATAAGTTCCCCTAAATTGATCGATATGCTTTAAAACTATATCCGCCGTATCTCTTCCTTTAACATCTACTCTATTTCTATTATGATTTTCAGGATATCCATCCAGGCTCACAAGCACAGAAAAGTGGTTTTCAAAAAGGAATTTTTGAATCTCAGGTGTAAGCAGAAGACCATTGGTTGTAATATTATAGAGAACCTCATATTCACCATATTCCTGGTTGATATAGTTTACGACCTGTTTTAATAAGGGGATATTTGTAAGAGGCTCGCCCCCATAAAAACTTATAATTGCTTTTCTCATCGGATTTCGCTCATAAATTTTTTTGAAATTATAATAATAAAAATCAACTGAAGCTTTTGCAACATCCCAAGTCATCCTGCTTGTTCCATGTTCTCGTGTATAAGGATAGTGCTCGGAATAGATACAATATTTACATCTAAGATTACATGCTGAAGATATTTCCAGAATTAATTGTTTGAATCCATTTGCTTCAACGTACAAATATTGATTAAGCTGCGAACTCTCAATTTTTTCAATTTTTTGTTGTGACGGCAAATTAAATTTATCCTTTAGAACGAGTAATCCCGGATCATCATCAGCACTGACAATTTGTCCGGTTTCATCATCATAATAGTATTTATTCTTCCTTCTGCTTTCAAAATGGATACCCTTCATTCGATTATCCTCCTTAAAATGGGGAGGAAAGCTCTTCGTTCTCCCCTCCCCTCTAGATCCTATGAATTTACTCCGATGGCAACCGCAGCAGCAGCACTTGCACCTGTTGCAACCGTTGTTACTTCACCCGCTGCCGCAAGAGTAACGATTGCAGTTGCAGGACCTAGTATGAGACATGCAAAACAAACTGCGCACCCTAAACAGGCTGCACAAGCTGCACATCCTAAACAGGCTATGCATGCAGCAATTTCTTCTTTTTCACCAATCTGAAATTCTTCACCTAGATTAGAAATTGAGAAATAATCATCCTGATTCATTTTCTCACCTCCTTGATATGTATTCCCTTAGCCCTCCCTAACTGCCTTAAAAATACATTTAATGTTAAAGACAACTCAAATATTACATATAACTACTTTTTTAGATGTGACTTTTTTATCTATTTTACAAATAATGTTATTAACTATAATATTTATGTTTTTATTCGTTTGAAATATTAAAATATATATTTAATAAAAAAAGATTTTCAATCTACTGAACTATAAGTTTTGATTTCCGACGCAAAGAACTCTTGCATAATATGCAAGAGTTCTTTACTACCATTTATAATTCTTTTGCTTTTTGTCTTAAGATTTCCGCCCCACCTTATGCTCCGTCTCTTCCGCCAGCTCTTCCAGCACACTGTCTAGGCGGAGCTTCAGCTCTTCCGCCAGTTCAACTACACCTTGGTCATTTCGCACCGCCTGGGAGTCTACGGCGTAGACGCCGCCAAGAATGTAGCGGGCGCCAAGCACGGACAGTACCGGCTTCAACGCATAGTCGATCGCCAGCAGATGCGCGAGACTTCCGCCCATGAAGAGCGGCAGCACGATTTTGCCGGCCAGCCCTTTTTGCGGTACCAGATCCAGGAAGGTCTTGAGCACTCCCGTATAAGACGCCTTGTACACCGGACTGACTACAATTACCGCATCGGCCTCTGCCACGAGCCCGTTCGCCTTGACGATAGCTTCACTCTCGAACTTGGTGTGAATCAGATCCTCCGCCGGAAGCTCTGCCACATTGATCCGCTCCACTTCATACCCGCGCTCCCGCAGAGCGTCCTCTGCATATTCAATCACGGCATTGATCCGTGAGACCAAGGAGGGTGTTCCGTTAATTACGACTATTTTGGCCATTTCCGCACCTCTTCCGTCCGCATGATAGGCTGGGCCGGGCTGTTTCGCCGGGCGCCAATACTTTAAATTAGTAATAATCCTAGCAGAGTACAAGGAATATTGTCAAACCCCATATCTGCTTGCAAACCGCTGCCTCTCTGGTTATAATAAACGGCAAACCTATATCCCGACCAGGCCAACGACCGGCATCCAACCGCGAGGCGTCTGCGACCGGAGCAGCTTCCTGTTCCCTAAGTTTACCGGGTTTCGCCCGTTACCGCGAAGACCAAAGAGGACCCCATTTCCGCATAGCGAAGGCTGCTGTATGTGAATCGGGTCAACCTGGGTGGCACCGCGAGCTGACGCTCCTCGTCCCATGGATGAGGGCGTTTTTTGCGTTTTTCACCCAAACTTAAGGAGCGGATGCATACGTTGGATATGAATTGGATCAGGGAGAATGAGGACATTGTACGGAAGACTGCCGAATGGAAAAGATTGAAGTTCCCCCTGGAGGAACTTCTGGAGTGGGATGACCGGCGGCGGCTGGCCCGCCGGGAGACCGAGCAGCGCCGGGCGGAGCGCAACGCGCTGACGAAGGAAGTGGAGCGCCTGCTGCGCGGGGGCGACGTTTCGGGGGGCGAGCTGGCCAAGGAGCAGGTGCGGGTGATCAACGGCCAGCTGACTCTGCTGGAGGCGGAGCTGCTGGAGGCAGAACGCCGCTGCGGAGAGCTGCTGCTGCTCGCGCCGAATCCCGTGTCGGCGGATACGCCCATCGGACCGGATGACAGCGCGAATGTGGAGCTGCGGCGGCATGGCGCGCCGCCGGTCTTCGGCTTCCGCGCACGGGACCATGTCGAGCTCGGAGAGCTGCACGACCTTATGGACCTTCCGCGCGGCGTCAAGGCAGGCGGGCCCCGCAGCTATGTGCTGAAGGGGGCCGGACTGCTGCTGCACCTTGCTGTGCAGCGGCTGGCGCTGGATGTGCTGATGCAGCGCGGCTTCACCGCGATGGACGTCCCCGTGATCGTCCGGCCGGAGGCGCTGGAGCGGACCGGGTTCTTCCCCGGCGGCCGGGATCAGACCTACGAGCTGACCGGCGAGAAGCGCTGGCTGGCCGGGACCTCGGAGGTGTCGCTGGTCTCACTGTACAGCGATGAGATTCTGGAGCTGGCTCAGCCGCTGCGGCTGGCCGGGATGTCGGCCTGCTTCCGCCGCGAGGTGGGTTCGGCAGGCCGCGATGTGCGCGGGCTGTACCGGGTCCACCAGTTCTCGAAAATCGAGCAGGTGGTCATGTGCAAGAACGATCCGGCAGAATCGGAGCAGATGCTCCAGGAGATTCTCGGCAATGCCGAGCATATTCTCCAGTTGCTGGAGCTGCCTTACCGGGTAGTCGCCGTCTGTAGCGGAGACATGGCGATGAAGACCCACAAGCAGTACGACATCGAGACCTGGATGCCGGGCAGAGAAGCTTACGGAGAGACCCACTCGGCCTCCAATCTGCTCGACTTCCAGGCCCGCCGCTCGGGCATCCGCTACCGTGATGAAGACGGGCGGCTGCAATACTGCCATACCCTTAACAACACAGCGGTGGCCACGCCCCGCATTTTGATCCCACTGCTGGAGAACCACCAGCAGGAGGACGGCTCGATCTATATTCCGCAGGCGCTGCGGCCTTATATGGGCGGCTTAGAGCGGATCGAAGCCAAGTAACCTCCCCTTCCCATCCGCCCAATTCCGGGGCACCCGGCGAAATCAGGGGCACTTCTGCCCCTTTTTTCCCTTTGGGCTGCATACCGCGCCCCGCACCTTCCCGCCAGCACATCGCTCGTATTCGATTTTTCGCATAAGCCCCTTATACTCACATCCCGCACTCACAGCCTTGCATCAGCATATTGTATTCGGTTTTCGAATACATTGGACCTCCCCCCATCAGCAGCTACTTGGGAGAAAATCCTGTACGAAATGCAACCTTGAAGCTAGTTAAGAACGACTTAGGCGGAGATCCTGCACAAAATGCAACAATCCAGCTCCCACCAGCACCGAACTCGCCCGAAATCCTGCAAAAGTTGCAACAATTCGCCATAACCAGCTACAAATTTAGTGAAATCCTGCAAAAAGTGCAACACTGCGACTCGCTAGGAGCGACCGGTTGGTTTTTCGCATATATTCGGCCTACTAACCTTCGCACAAGCCCTTATACTCGATACTCGCATCCCGCCCACTCACCCTCACGCCAGCACATTGTATTTGGTTTTTCACACGGCCCTGGCTTCCCGGCGGCACACACAAGGTTTCTTTCCCTCCCTTCCTACATCCAACACATTTATCCTGCGGATGATTCAAAGCGCACTCAACAAAAAACGCCTCTCCTCCCGTTCAGGAGATAAGAGCCGTTTTTGAGCATATCTTTCAGCATATAAGTAACATCTAGTTTACATATTTTTCAGAAAGTATGGCTAAATTTTTCTAAAAAAATTTTAAAATTTTATATAATTCATTATCTTTTACTATGATTTTATGCGCATTTAACAAATATTGACGAAAAATTGCGCTAGATTCATATTATCTCTATTATAATAGAGTACGAATGATATTTTATGGGGAGGTATACTCACATGAAACTTTCTTCACAATGCAGGAAGCCGCTTAGTCTATTCCTGGCGGTAGCCTTACTATTAACCGGGATCTTCCCGGGATTGTCCACAGGCTCAGGGACGGCCTCGGCAGAGCCGATCATAGCAGCCGACACTGCTGCGGTCACTGCCGCCATCCAAGCTCCACCGGTTACGGCATCCCCTGTCTCTGGCACTAAGATCGGAGCAGGATCTAAAGTTACTTTAAGCACCCCTGTAACGGCAAGCGTCTACTACAGCGTCTACGCCAACAAGAGTACTACTGCAGAAGTGGCAGACCAGCTGTATACTGCCCCAATCACCGTTCACTCCGATATTACCTCGCTTAAGATTACAGCTTATGCCTCATTACCCGATTCTGAGAAAGGTCCAACATCCACTTTTGAATACAGTGTCGCCCCTGCAATCACAGGTCTGAAGATTAACCAAATTCAAGGCGCAGGACATATCTCCCCTTATGTGGATGCTATGGTCACTGAAGTCAAGGGGATTGTTAGCTACATTAAGGATGCGGACAGCTTCTATATCCAGTCTGCAGCCGCTGATATGGATAACGATATCAAGACCTCGGAAGCCATTCAAATCTATCAGAAGGGAAAAAGCAGTGCCGTTAAACCAGGCGATGCTGTCACGGTAGACGGAGTTGTCAAGGAATTCGGCCGCACCGGACAATTATCTACCACACAGATTACCGCCAGCCAAACCACGGTTGTCAGCAGCGGTAATCCGCTTCCGGCCCCAACCCTGCTGGGCACCGGCGGACGCCTCATCCCAACGGCTGTAATCGACGATGATGGCCTGAATCCGACCAAGTTCGAGCCCGCCACCGATGCCATAGACTTCTACGAGAGTCTGGAAGGCATGCGGCTGGAGATTGCCAAGCCAACCACTGTAGGCCCGGCAGTCTACTATGCTTCCAGCAATACTTTTGAAATCCCGGTGGTGACCATCAACGGTACGGGCAACACGACTGAAGTGACTTCCCCTGCCGGTGGACTGGTACTGACAGGGGCCGACTTCAACCCGCAGCGCCTGATTCTCTCGGTGAAGACCGCTCCGGTACTCACCACAGGCCAACAATTCTTGGGCAATGTCAATGGTATTCTGACCTATGATTACGGCAAATTCCTGATTTCTACGGAAACAGACGGCCTGCCGGATGTCTCCCCAAGCAAACTGAAGAGAGAAGTGACCTCGCTCTCCCCGGGAGATGCGGATAAGCTGAACATCGCTTCTTTTAACATTGAGAACTTCTCCAAGCAGAATGATCCGGCCAAAATCACCAATGTCGCCAAAGATATCGTGGTTAATCTCAAAACACCCGATATTATCGGCCTGACAGAAGTGCAGGATAATGATGGAACCGGCAAAGGCGGAACAGAAGCCAGCGAAAGCTACACAGCGCTGATTGCTGCCATTGCAGCTATTGACGGCGGTGCATCTAACTATGGTTACACGGATATCGCACCGCAGAACAACCAGGATGGCGGCGTTCCCGACGGCAATATCCGCTCCGGCTTCCTGTACAATATGAACCGTGTCTCACTGAAACCAGGCACTCCCGGTACAGCCACTGAAGCTGTGAGCTACACTGCTGATTCTGGGCTCAGTCTGAATCCGGGTCGCATTGACCCAAGTAATGAAGCCTTCAAGGAGTCGCGCAAGCCGCTGGCTGCCGAGTTCCTGTTCGGGGGCCAAGAAATCATCGTGATTGCCAATCACTTCAACTCCAAGAGCAGCGACAACTATCTATTCGGCTCCGTTCAGCCGCCAGTCTTCTCGACTGAAGTTCAGCGAGCCAAGATCGCCAAGGTAGTTGGCAGCTTCGCTGAGGATGTGCTTCAGAAGAACCCTGATGCCAACCTTGTCGTGCTCGGCGATCTGAACGACTTCCAGTTCTCAGACACGCTGAATATCCTCAAGGGCAGTGCACTTACGAATCTTGTAAATACCCTGCCGCTGAATGAACGGTATTCCTACAACTTCCAGGGAAACTCCCAGACGCTGGATCATATCCTCGTCAATAACCGGCTGGCTTCTGCCAGCAAGCTTGATATCGTGCATATTAATGCCGATTTTGCAGATCCGGGAGATTATCCGCAAGGCACTGTATCGGATGCCGACGGCATCCGGATCAGTGACCATGATCCGCTGCTCGCACAGATTAATTTCGGCGGGGCAGATTTCAATCTGCGGGTCCTGCATACGAACGATACCCATAGCCATCTGGAGAATATCACCAAGCGGACCTCCGCCATCAGCAGCGAACGTACAGGCAATACGGTACTGCTGGATGCGGGTGACGTCTTCTCAGGAACTCTGTATTTCAACCAATTCAAGGGTCAGGCAGACATCAAGTTCATGAATAATATCGGCTATGATGCGATGACCTTCGGCAATCATGAGTTTGATATGAATAAGGAGAATCCGGAAATCCTGCGGAATTTCGTGACGGCGGCTAAGTTCCCTTTTGCCAGCTCCAATATTGATTTCACTACGAAGAACAGTGAGCTTGCCGATCTGTATCAAGAGATGACCGGTATCCTTGAGACGGATGAGTCCACAAGTACCGCAAAAGACGGCCACATCTATCCTTCTGTCATCAAGGATGTATATGGAGAGAAGATCGGTATCTTCGGCTTGACGACTGAGGATACTGTTGGCCTCGCGTCTCCTGGCGACAAGATTATTTTCAAAGATCATATAGAAAGCGCGAAGCGGACTGTCCAGGCGCTCGAAGCCCAGGGCATCAACAAGATTATTGCCGTCACCCATCTGGGTTACACCGTGGATCAGGAGCTGGCCAAGGCCGTTCCGGGGATCGACATTATTGTCGGCGGACATTCCCATACGAAGATCGATAACCCTCCAACTCCTGTGGTGATTGCAGGTACGGACAAGAAGGTCCTGATTGTACAGACTGGTGAATACAGCCAGTTCCTGGGTGAGCTTGATGTTACCTTCGATAAGAATGGCGAGGTCAAGGCTTATCAAGGCAAATTGCTGGATGTCAATCTGTTCGGTGAAGATGCTGCTGCCAAAAAAATTCTTGCCCCATACGATGCCGAACTGGCAACGGTCCGCAGCCAGGTAGTAGGCTACTCAGACGTTGACCTTTACACCAACCGCGACATTGACGGGAAATCCGTCCGCGTGGTGCGTAAGGAAGAGACGCCAATCGGCAATATGATTGCTGACAGTATTGCGGAGAAAGTAACCGAGCTAATGCCTAACTTTGTGTCCAAGGAGGACCAAAGTACGATCAAAGGGGTCGTCGCTATCCAGAACGGCGGAGGTATCCGCGCAGCGATCGACAAGGGCGATATTACGATGGGTGAGGTGTTGACCACACTCCCATTCAATAACAGCCTGGCAGCCCTGAAGGTTACCGGCGCAGAGATCATCTCCTCCCTGGAGAACGCAGTCAGCGGCCTGGAATCCGACCAGGGACGTTTCGCCCATGTCTCGGGGATGAAATACACGTATGACTCTACCAAGAAGCCGGAGATTATCGATTCATTAACCGGTAAGGTCACGCAAGCGGGAGAACGCATAATCTCCGTTGATATCAAGCAGGCAGACGGTTCTTACCTGCCGATTAATCCGGCAGCCTATTATATTCTGTCTACGAACTCCTTCATGGCAGGTGGTGGAGACTTCTACCGCGCGCTGGCCTCTGCCAAGGCAGACGGACGTTACTACGAACTGGGTCTTCCCGACTTCGAAGTTCTGCTGGCCTATCTCCAGAAGCACCTTAAGGTGACTTCCAGCGTTGAAGGACGGATCACTGATCTGAAGGGTGCCGCTCCAAACCCAAGTCCGACTACAACACTAGCACCAACCACCAATCCGGGTGGATCTAATCCAGGTGGAACCGGGGGAGTGACTCCTACGGCAACGCCATCGGCCACCCCTGCTCCAAGCGCAGGAGCAGCGCCGCAGGTTACCACATTCACTGCAGCGGATCTCACCGCTCAGTTTGCAGCCTTGCCTGCCGGTACTAATGAGCTGAAGCTCCCGCTCACGGCTTCAGCTGGCGGCGCGCAGGCTGTACTGCCAGGCAGTGTGCTGGTGCAGCAGGCGGCGGCACATCCGGACACAGTGTTGACCTTCATCTCTACCGGCGGTGCTTCCTATTCCCTGCCGCTAAGTCTAATTAACGGAACGGCTCTGGCCGCCCGGCTTGGCACCAGTGATTTCACAATTACGGTCTCATTGCTTCAGGCAGATACCGCTATACTGGACAGCCTGAACAAGGCCATCGCCGCGCAGGCAGGTACGATCACTGTTGCTGCGCCCGTCATTGAATTCAGCATCAGTGCCCAGGCAGGTACCACCAGCGTTCCGCTGAACAGCTTCGGCAGCACTTATGTGAAGCGGACAATCACGGCCACTGGTGCAGTTGATGCCAAGGGTGCGACTGGTGTCGCCTTTGACCCGGCCACAGGTAAGCTATCCTTCGTGCCCTCCGTCTTTGGTAGTCCGGCAGACGGACATACGGAAGTAACGATTAAGCGCAACAGCAACAGCTATTATACTGTGGTGAAGTCGTCCAAGACCTTCGGTGACACTACCGGGCACTGGGCACAATCCGCCATTGAATTGCTGGCCTCGAAGCTGGTGATTACCGGCACCAGCAATACTGCTTTCTCGCCTGCACAGTCCATAACACGGGCAGAGTTCGCGGCACTGATCACCCGTTCCCTGGGCCTTGCCCCGGCAGCTTCTGGAACCTCCTTCAAGGATGTTAGCGCAGGTGCCTGGTATACAGAGGCCGTACAGACAGCCGCTGCCGCAGGTCTGATTACCGGATACACAGACGGCAGCTTCAAGCCAGGCAGTCCGATTACCCGGCAGGAGATGGCAGCCGTTCTGTCCAAAGCCATGAAATACACCGGCAAGACCCTGACGGCAGATCCGGCTGTGCTGGCTAAGTTCCGTGATGCCTCAAGCATCCCGGCCTGGTCCAGAGCAGCGGTAGCGGAGATCGCCTCAGCAGGCATCATTCAGGGAACCCCTGATGGTGCGTTCGCTCCGGCGAAGCTGGCTACCCGTGCGGAAGCGGCTACGATGCTGGAGAAGACCTTGAAGTCGCTGCAATTCATTAACTAACACACGCACGCCACAGCGTTATACGAGGTTTAAATCAGTAAAGGCGGTTCCCAAGGCGCATGATGCGCTGGCGGGAACCGCCTTTTTTGATAGATAAGAATTTTTATGTTTGGGGTCCCCGCAAAGTACCTGAGTCATCATCGAAGCTGGAGCTCCGCTTTGTGGTTATTTTGTGAAGCATAAGACTACTTCTCCGTGATCGGCAATGGTACTGGCACTGATACCGGCACAGTCACTTCAAATTCCGGGATATACTCCTTCTCCCGCACTCCGTCCTTGTTGATGGACAGTGTCCGGAAGGGCTTGACCGTAAGCTGTCCGCCCGGATGCTTCAGCGGTTCGAATAGGGCTGCTGACAGCAGAGTGTTTCCTCCCGTGGCGCTCCAGCCGGTCCCCCCATTAATCTCCTGCAATACGTTGCACTCATCATCTACAAGATCATAGCCCAAGAAGTCCTTCACCGCATCGACAGGCTGCCCCGCAGGCCGTTCAATCCGTGTGTTGAGTCTTGTAGTAATCGGCGTAAGCTCCAGCGTCTCCAGCGTGAAGGTCATGCCGGTGCTGCTGCGGACAATGGGCTCCGCAATGCTGTTACGATAGGTCTTCTTGACCACAGGCAACGTGATTTCAAAAGGCTCCGCGATGCCCTGGATATCAACAGTCAGCGTCAGATCGAAGGTGTCCGGGAAGGCCCGCCCGCCCTGATTCTGCAGATCCGTGAACTGAATGATCCTGGAATCGGCATCCTTCCCGCGCAGCAGGAACGGACCAAAGGAACCGCCGCCGCTGCCGCCAAGCGGACCATAGGTGTTAATATCTTCGCCGTCCACCGACAGCTTGATATCTGTCATCAGGCCGCTGATATCGCCCTGCTGCAGCTTCTTCACATCCGTCTGGCGCTCCATCCCAAGGGATACGCGGATTCCGTCGTACATCACCTCAGACACCTTGAGCGTTAACCCGCCGTGGGTATCGCTGCGCTCCGGTACTGCTGCGAGCCCCTGCTCATCCGCACTCTGCAGCCCCAGATCCCCGGCAAGCCGGAAGATTGAGTTCATCCCCGGTATTTGCTTAATGGATGCCGCCAGCGTAGGCGAGATCCATTCAGTGCTTGCAATCAGCAGGGTAAGCAGGAGTACAGCCGCTGCGATCCCCGCGCTTTTCCGCAGCATCCGGCCTGTTCTTCTTAGCCTTCTAGGCTCTGCCTTCATGCCTGACCGTTGCCCGCCCTGCGCCCGGCGCATGATGCGTTCCTCCAGATCAATCTGAACCGGGGTCTCCCGGATCATGCGTCCAATCCGCTCCAGTTCGGCTTCCTCCCGTTTAACTTGGTTCATGGGCGATTCTCCCTCCACTATTTTGACGGCGTCCGAGCTCTTTGCGCAGCCGTTCATATTTTTTGCGGACCGTCCCGGCCTTCATGTCCATGATGATCCCAATCTCCTCAAAGCTATGCTCCTCCAGCGCCCGCAGCAGCAGAATCTGCCGCTCCTCCAGACTCAGCTTCTCCAGCAGACCGTGGACAATCTCTGTATATCTTGTGTCTCCGGCCTGCTCTTCCTCCTGCTGATGTTGCCTGTAGAGACTGAGCAGCTTGAAACTCTTATTCCTGCGCTTAATCCGGTCGAGGCAATGGTTGCGCGCAATAGTGTACAGCCAAGCCGAGAAAGAGACTTCCTCCGAATACTGCTGCAGCCGCTCTAGTGCCCTGATAAAAATATCCTGCGGCGCATCCTCCGCCTCTTCCCGGTTCCCCAGCAAGTAGTAGCAGTACAAGTAGATCGGCCGCTGAAAATGTCTAATGATCACGGTGTATGCCTGTACATCCCCCTGCTGGATTTGCTTTACCGTCTGCTCCACTGCCGGCTCCGGTGCTGCTTCCTGCTCTGGCCGTTTATCCGGCCCGCTGATTTCTGCTTGTTCCACAGCTTCTCTCTCCTCTCTGCCTGTATAACTGCAAAAAGCTGTGTTTTGTGACACTCCCGCCAAAAAGAATTATTTGCCAAACCCGAATTGTTCGTTTATGATAAAACAAATTTAAGTTCTATGTTTATAGAACAATTAACTCTACTACACCAGAAAGCAGGAATACCTTATGGATTATAAAGTAACCGTAGACTTCGCGCCTATCTATGAATGCATTACCAGCCTTAACGCTTTTATCGGCAAGCAAAACCATACGGCTATGGATGCCGGGACCCTCTGGGTCCGCCAGGTCCAGACGCAGTTCGCCCCTGTCATGCTCCAGCGTATGAAGGAAGTGATGAAGCTCACCGATAATTTCAGTCTTTCTCCCTACATTTGGAGCTGTCCCGGAGAACGTACGGCAGAGGAATTTCTGGATTGGTTCGAGGGGTTGTCTCCGGGAGAGCTGTACGACATTGCCGGGCGGTTCGGGCAGAGTGTGCCTGCGAATCTTGCCGGTCTGCGGGATGCAGCGGCTGAAGTAATCCGGGTGTGGAATGACAGCTATTTCAGCAGTATTGATCCGGCCATTATAGAAGGGCTGCGGCAGGAGGCCGCAGTACGGGCAGCGATGCTGGACGGCAAGAATGATATGTCAGTGTACGAGGCAGCTACCGGAGGGATGCGGCTCTATCCGTCGGAGACGCTGAAGCAGGTTATTATCACTCCGCAGTATCATGCCCGTCCGCTGGTCATCTCCTCTCAATATGATGAGTTTGTGTTCACCAGCTACTCCTGCGATGCACTCCCTCCCGGAGAAGGACGGCCTGCTGCCGCGCTCCTGCGGCTTACCCGGGCGTTATCGGATGAGACCCGGCTGTTCATTCTCCGGCAGCTTACCGGACGTCAGATGAATTTCACGGAGATCGTGAAGGCGGTCCAGCTGTCCAAAAGCACGATTCACTACCACCTGATCGCGCTGCGCGCAGCAGGTCTGGTCATCGTTCACACCAGCGGCAAAACTGTCTCCTACAGCCTGCGGCTGGAGGCGCTGGATGATCTGCCCGGGCAAATTGAGGACTATCTGAAGGGGTGAGCGGGTTGCAGAAACGGAGCTATTACGGATTGTTATCCACAGTTTCACTCAGCGCCTTCGGCGATGCCTTTGGGCTGCTGGCCATGGAGTGGCTGGTCTATGACCTGACCGGCTCCAAGGTAGCGATGGGGGCGCTTGCCCTCAGCTCCATGATTCCCGAGCAGGTGCTGCGCCTGCTCGGCTCGCCGCTGTCCGACCGGCTGCCCCGTGTGCGGTTCATGGCCTGCCTCGCCGTGCTGCGGCTGCTGGCACTCCTGCTTCCGCTCGGCATGGGTCTTGCCGGCCATCTCCAGCTCTGGCAGCTGTTCGCGGCCGCCAGCCTGAGCGGCGCCTGCTCCGCGCTGTTCCTGCCGACGGCCATGGCTGTCATCCCCGGAATCGCAGGGACCGGAAAGCTGATGCGCGCCTTCGCCATCATTGACGGCTGCAAGGGTGCCGCTGCGCTGCTCGGACCGGCGCTTGCCGGCATCCTGACCGCGGCCAGCGGGGCCTTGCCGGCGCTCGGGGTCAACGCCGTCTGTTATATGGCTGCAATTGCCATGCTGCTGTGGCTGCCCCGGATGGGGAAGCCCGCCGGGCCGCCTGCCGCTGGCATCTCCGTGTCCGGCTATCTGCGGGAGGTGGCCGAAGGCTTCTCGTTCTACCGGCGCTTCCCCGCTATGCTGACGATCATGATGATGGCTGCCGTCAGTAACCTTAGCTCCACTGCCATATGGACGATGATGGTCCCTTATGTCCGCGAGGTGCTGCACCGCGATGCGGCGGCTGTAGGCACGCTATCTACAGTGTCTGCGCTTGGCTACCTTGCCGGACTCGGGGCCATCTCCCTCATGGGCGAGATTAAGCAGCGGCGCGCCGTCATGCTTGGCAGCCTGGGCTGCTCGGGCATCGTCACCATGCTGTGGGGCTTCATCCCCAGCTATGCCTTCGCCTTGTTCGCCGTATTCGCCGCCGGACTGATGGGGCCGTTCTTCAGTTCCTTAAGCTCCTCCCTACACGGACGTCTCGTGCCCGGTCAGCTTCAGGGCCGGGTGAATTCGGTCCGCTTCCTGATTGGCGGGAGCCTGTCCCCGGTTGGCGCCTTGGCCGCCGGTACGGTCGCCGAGCTGTATGGGGTGCCTGTGCTTTTGCTTGCCGCAGGCCTGCTTCCGGTGCTCTACGCCGGAGTGGCTCTGCGCCTGCCTGGATTGAAAATGCTAGACGGCGACCTGTCTGTGCTGGAGCAGCGGGACCGCCAGCGCCAGGAGGCTGCACTGACAGGCAATATCTCTTTGTAAATTAAACACACTTATTATGGGTTATGGGCTTGGGGCGGCGCACTGAGAACGGTCTGCGGATGGGATTCTATAGTGATTACCGTTTGCGGCTGGTGGTTAGGGCGCATTGTTGCACATTTTGCAGGATTTCCGGCGATTCGGCGCTGGCGGGAGCTGGATTGTTGCAACTTTTGCAGGAATTCAGACGATTCTGCGCTGGCAGGAGCTAGTTTGTTGCATTTCGTGCAGCATTTCCGCATACGCCGCCCCTATCGAGCCGCAGTGTTGCAATTCATGCAGCATTTCCATACACGCCGCCCCTATCGAGCCGCAGTGTTGCATTTCATGCAGGATTTCCGCACACGCCGCTCCTATCGAGCCACAGTGTTGCATTTCGTGTAAGCGTGTTGATTTCCCATAAAAAGGGACAAAAAAGGCCGCCATTTCGGGTAATGGTAAGTACGACCAAACCAAACCGAAATGAGGCGACCTCATGAATAAATATACCCCATTCTTGGCCGTGTTCAAACAAGTATTAACTTCGGAAGAAGTCCAAAAGGTAAGCGGGCAAACCAAGGACTACGAGGATACGGGAACCAAAATGACCGTCGGTGTGTTGTTCGACTACTTTGTCCAAGCCTGCTACCACCAATGGGATGGCTTTCGTCAAAGTGCTCGGGTGGGCTCGAACTACGGTTTGCCCAAGGTTCATTACTCCACCCTTTCGGGCAAAGCCGGTGAAGTGCCTTACGATATCTTCAAGCGTTTGTTTCAAATGCTCGTCCAGAAATGTAACCGGCAAACCCGGCGGCACCTGAATCTGCCTAAAGATCTGCTGCTGATTGACTCTACGACGGTTACGGCAGCCAACTCCCGCATGTCTTGGGCTCCGTATAAAAAATTTAGAGGTGGCATTAAACTGCACGTTGCTTTTTCGCAGGGACAGCATTCACCCGTGAAGGTGGTCGAATCGATTGCCCGGCGTAATGACGCTCCATTTGGAGAAGTCTTGGCCGATAAGGACTACCTTTTAGTTCAGGATCGGGCGTATGGCAAAATCGGTCGATTGGATCAATATGTGCAGCAAGGTCAGTCCTTTGTGATTCGTCTGAAAGACAACCTCCATTTGGTGATGCCGCGAAAGCTTCGGCGACCGGCGGAGGGAGACACCCAAATCGTACGCGATATCACCTGTTATATTGGTCAAGGGAAACACCAATCCGCCCAGCGCCACCGCGTCGTTGAATTTGAAAATGACCGGGGTGAAGTCGTACGTGTCGTGACCGATTTGAGAAAAGAGTCCGCTCAGGTGATTGCTGAAATTTACAAAGCACGATGGGAGATTGAAGTCTTTTTCCGCTGGGTGAAACAGCATTTGAATGTCCCATGTCTATTTGGAACCACCGAAAATGCAGTATATAGCCAATTGTTTGTGGCCCTTACCGCGTATGTGCTTCTGAAATACATTTTTGATGAAATTCATCCGAAGGTACCGGTCTTTGCTAGGCTGACTCTTTGGGAATTTATGCAGTACTGGCGTATATTTAATCTTCCGCTGGAGTGGCAGATTCAGTTGAGTCTGCTCAGGCGTAAAGATCATATAGGTGTTTTTGAAATCCCATAATATAGGTAATCAACACGCCTGCATTTCGTGCAGCATTTCCGCACACGCCGCTCCTATCGAGCCACAGTGTTGCATTTCGTGCAGCATTTCTACACACGTCGCCCCTATCAATCCATAATGTTGCATATTTTGCAGGATTTCACTAAATTTGTTACTGGTTATGGCGAATTGTTGCACATTTTGCAGGATTTCCGGCGATTCGGCGCTGCGGGAGCTGGATTGTTGCAACTTTTGCAGGAATTCAGACGATTCTGCGCTGGCGGGAGCTGGTTTGTTGCATTTCGTGCAGGAATTTCTGCGCAGGTCGCCCCTATCTAGCCCCATTGTTGCATTTTATGCAGGATTTCCGCACACGCTGCAACTGTCACACGCCGCAAGCCGCCCCACGCCAAACAGGCGATGCCACATGCGCATCGCCTGTTTATCGTAACTGCACCTGCTGTGCTGCTATCCAGTAACTGCTGCTTAGGACTCTAGGCCGCCCTCACTAGTCACATAATGACTGGTATCTCCGTGCAGCACAATCTCCGGCTCGCCGTCTGTAATATCAATTCTGCACAGACAGGTAGGGTGAATGTAGGGCAGATCCCACAGCTTCTCCATCGCCCGGTCTTCGAAATAAGCCATCAGTACCTTCACCACCACCGTATGGGTGGCAATGAGAATCGTGCCAGCTTCATGCAGGTCTATCAGTTCACGCAGCTTGCCGAGCGCACGCTCCTGCACGGCGGCGAAGGTCTCGCCGCCCTTGATGCTGAACAGCGCCGGGTCGCCCCAGAACAACTGGTGCTGCTCCGGGTACTGCTCCTCCAGTTCACCGGCCTCCCGGCCTTCCCAGACGCCGAGGTTAATCTCTTTGAATTCGTCATAGGCGGTAAGCGGAATCTCCCGGTCTCCCCGGATAATCTCTGCCGTCCGCAGCGCCCGCGGGCTGGAGCTGGCATATACCGCATCCAGATGGACATCCTGCATCGCCTTGCCCAGCCACTCTGCCTGCTGTACCCCCAGCGGCGTAAGCGGAGAATCCTGATGGCCCTGCATCCGCTTCTGCACATTCCATTCCGTCTGCCCGTGTCTTGTAATATACACCGTAGTAGTCATGAATTCTGATTCCCCTTTACCCAAGTATGTATCGATGTTTACATCGTCCCGCTCCGGCATCACATCAGCCTCTGCCCGCCGTATCCGTAGGGTCTACCTGCGGCTGCGTTCCAGCCACTTCACCCCATAATCGACGATCTCCCGCTGCGGGACAAGCTGCGCCGCAGATGCTGCAATGAAGCCCTTGGCAATCTGCCCGGTCTCCTTGTCAAAGTCCGCGCCAAGCTCAGCGAAATCATCCGAATTCCAGTTGTAATCACTGAACTCCACCCATTGACGCGCACCGTCCACCAGCATCGGAGCGCCTGCGATCACTTCCTGCTTCCCGGCATAATTCGCCCGGTGCTCCGCCAGATGCAGCGAGGTATTGTTCCCATGGTCCACGCCTAGCAGCAGAACGCTTCCCCCTAGCTCATAGATCCGGGCCAGCGGCGACTGCTCTCCGAAGGCATATTCCAGGCCATGCCCGTCAATAATGACATCCCGGTGCTTCCCCCAGGCGGCAAAAGAATCAATCGGATGACTGCTGCGCCGCACCCCCCGCTGCTTGCGGAAGCAATCCGGGATAATCCCCATGCCGCGAATCGGCGTGAGGTCCGGGTCGTACGCCGGCATATGCTCGCGGATGCCCGGCCACCATTCCTCCGGCACCGGCGGTCTGCTCCAGCCTGACGGATCGGTCAAATCCGAGGATTGCGTTGGCATCACCAGTGTCCCTTCCTCACCCAGCACCTGCTCCAGCGCGAGGATCACGGCAACGGGGCCGCCTGCCACCCACTGCCCGAGAGATTTGAAGGAGGAATGCATTAGCAGCGTCATTCCCTCCTGCACACCCAACCGCCGGAAATCGGCGGCGAGCCTATCTACTGTAATCAATGTTCCTTGTACTTCCTCCATGGTAAGTCACCTCCCAGCCGTTCATCTCTCCTATCATAGACCAGAACCGGCAGCCTTGCCACCCGGCCCACATCTTACGCCCGTGATTACTCCTGCACTTGCACTTGCACTTACACCTGCTCCTGCACTTGAACCTGCACCTGCTCCTGCTCCTGCTCCTGCTCCTGCACCTACACCTGCTCCTTACTCCTGCACTTGCACCTGCTCCAGCGTTAAGACTCCTTATCCTCAGCCTGTCCGGGATAACGTCCCATCAGCAGCTTGGCCCGGTATTCCCCGGGAGAGATGCCCTCCAGCTCCTTGAATACCCGCGCGAACTGCTTACTGTTCTCGAAGCCAACGGACTCAGAGACGGAGGCCAGCTTGACCCGGTTATCGGCCAGCAGCTCTTTGGCGTGGCCGATGCGGACTTTTTTGAGATACAGCACGAAGCTCTCCCCGGTATAAGCCTTGAATGCTTCGCTGAAATAAGAATAGTTGAGGGACACGTAATTACTGACCATCGCCATGTTCAGCGGGCGGGCGTAGTTCGCTTCGATATACGCCATTGCTTCCTCCATATCGGCATGCTCGGTGTGAGCGGATTTGATGCCTATAATATAATCGTTAACGCTTAGGAGCAGATGCTCCAGCGCACGGTAATAGTCGTGGAAATGGCGGAAATTATGCAGGTTGCCCACTTGGCGGTAGAGCTTCAGTACCTCCACCGAAGCTTCGCCGTGTGTTCGGAATACCTCATCCAATACTCTTTCATTCATACTCCGCCCTACATTCTCCAGGTAACTCAGATCCAGCCTCAGCAGATGCTCCGTCTGAAAAATAACCGCAAGCAACGCCTTGATCTCCTTCTCGCGCCCGGTTCCCAGCATATTGAGCAGCTTACGCAGCTCCTCCTCCGGGTGCGGGAAGCTCAGCCGTCCAGCCTGAATATCCGCATAGTCCACGAAGCTGGCCTGCGGCGACAGGAAGGTATATTGCAGCGCCCGGCAAGCCTCCAGATAACAGGCACGGAACTGGTCGGCGCTGCGGCTCTCCCTGCTGATTCCGAGCAGCAGCCGCGTAAGCTCCTTGGACTCTGCCTTACTTGCCAGCTCCAGGAAGCTCTCCCCCTCTCCGACAAGCACCAGCTTCCCGTCCCCGTCCGTCAGAATCTCCGTGAACTTGTGCTCCAGCGGTCCGCCCAGCTGCTCCAGCAGCCCTTGCACTTCTGCCGGCTTCATCCGTGTACCGTCACTGTGATAATAGTTCAGCACCCCTACTGTAAAAGGCAGCGTCAGCCCCGCAAGCTCCTCCTGCTGGGCAGCCGATACCTCGCCCTCCTGCTGCAACAGGAGGCTGCGCAGGCGGGCCGCCCGCAGCTCGCGGCGGTAGCCCTCTGCTTCCTGCAGCTGCTTATGGCTGCTGGATTCCCGCTCCTCCCCCTCCTTGGCTATGCGTTCGAGAATCTCGAACAGCTCCTCGCGGCGGATCGGCTTCAGCAGATAATCCTTGACGCGGTAGCGGATCGCGCTTTTGGCATATTCGAAATCATCATGGCCGCTGAGAATAATGACAGCCGGAGCTCCGCCCGCCCCTGCTTCCGCAGACAGCCGAGCCAGCAGCGTAATCCCGTCCATGATCGGCATCCGGATATCGGTAATAATCACATCCTGCCGTTCCCGCTTGTGCTGCTCCAGTGCCTCTGCACCGTTTCCCGCCATCGCTATATTGTAGACCGACGGATATTCCCGTTCGATCATCGCCTTCAGACCTTGACGGATCATTCTCTCATCATCCACAATCATCAGATTTGTCATCGCTGATTATCCCCCGTCAATAGAACTTTGGGCAGAGACATATACACCGCTGTCCACTTCCCTGCTTCGCTCTGCACTTCCAGTCCATAGGCTTCCCCGTAAAAGAGCTGCAGGCGCTGATGCACATTGCGCAGCCCGACGCCTCCCGCCTTATATCCTCCGCTGCTGATCCCGGAAGCGTCTGCTCCAGGCTCTTCCTTCGCATAGATCGCCTCATGCAGCTCTACCAGCCGCTCCTGCGTCAGCCCCAGCCCGTTATCGCGCAAGACAATGAAAATATCGCCCTCCGCCTCTGTAAGCTCAATCTTCACAATCCGGTCCGTTAACTCCACGCCGTCTGCATTCCAGGCATGCTTCACGCTGTTCTCAACAATCGGCTGCAATGACATCTTAAGCACCTCCACTTCCAGATAAGCGCTGTCAATATGAAGCTCCAATTGAATGGTGTGTTCGAACCTGATATTCATAACCTCTATATAATTCTCAATGTGGCGGAGCTCGTCTCTCAGCTTCACATATTCCCCGGTCCACTTGAAATTATAACGCATCATCCCGCCCAGCCGGGTTAGTGCATCCGAGATGGTTCGCTGGTTCTCAATTTCGGCCAGCATCTTGATATTCTCCAGTGTATTATAGAGAAAATGGGCATCGATCTGATTATGCAGGGTCCGCAGCTCTGCCTCCTTGGACAGGGCCTGCTTATAGACCGCCTGGGCAACCAGCGTATTGATCGTATTCATGAGCTTGGAGAAATGATGCGCCAGCTCTCCGACCTCTCCGCCTCCGCTGACCTTAATGCTGCCATACGGCTCGCCCCGGCGTACCTTCTTCATCGTCTCTGTCAGACGGCGGAGATTCTTCAGAATGAATGCATTCAGCACATACGTAATCGCCGTAACCAGGAAAATAAAACCGATATTTACCCCGATAATCAAATTGCGGGTCCGCGAAATATCCTTCATCAGACCTTTCATCGAGACCACCGTGACCAGGGAGGCATCGATCTGCTCCACCGGCGCCTGAATCAGCAGGTACGAATTCCCGTTCTCCTTGTAATCCATCTCCCATTCCCCGGTCTTGCGGTAGACGGCCAGCCGCTCCTTGATCGCTGCGCTCAGCCCGGAATCAGTGGTCAGGAAGGAGTTGTCGGTACGTGTGAACAGATTCAGCGCATCATCGACAATGACCATCTGGGATTCGTTATCCTGTACAGAGGTATAGGTCTTGGGCGTGAATTTGCTCAGCAGCATATCCACCTGGACCATCCCGATATGATTCCCTGCCGGAATACTGATCTCCCGCAGCACGGATACCTTCGGCTGACCTTGTCCGGATCCCCCCGAGGAGCGCTGCATCAGATCGATGTCCGTATTCTGAAAGGACCAGAGATTCCGCCTCCCTTCCAGCTTCATGGCCTGCTGGAACCAGGGCTCCCTCGACACCCGGGATTCACGGAAAATAACCGGCCATATCTCATATACATTCGGACTGGCAGAGAACAGATACAGATGCTCGATGTTGGGGTTATTGAACTGGATCTGGCTGAAATTCAAAAAGGTAGTCGTATTGAAATCAATCAGCTCGCCCAGGGTCGGGTCATCCTCACTGATCAGATAATCGCGCACACTTTTATCGTTATACGCCATCTGAAGCGCCCGCTCCATGGCCTCAATCTGGTTGAGTACATGCATTCTCTCCATTTGCAGCAGATAGCTGTTCTTCTCAATTGAATCCCGCATATAGGTGTTGTTGATTTCCTTATACGAATAGAAGGACACCAGCAGGCTGGGTCCCAGAATAATGAAGATATAGGCCGCAATCAGCCGGCTCTGCAGTGACCTCCGCCCCCACCAGTAGTGGAAGGAGTTCCATAATGCCCCTGTTCTCTCTCTCATGCCCACCTCTTGAAAATAGCCCAAAAGCCCGCAGTATGCGGGCCATTTGGGTCTTATATTTTAAAACTTACATTCCGAGTTTTTTCTTGTTCTCTTCATATTTCGTCTGGCGGTAAGCATCGAAGGTCGCTTGGCCTTCTTTTTCCTTCTTCGCAATATATTCCGTCCAGATCTTGTCGAATTCCGCATCGGAATCAGCCATCAGCAGCTTCGGCATCGTCTTGCCGCGGAGCTGTTTCAGCTTGGTGGCGATAATGCCTTCCGGTGAGTTACCCGTAGGATCGATTAACTGGAACTCTGAAGTATTGATCGATTTGCCTTTGGTCCAGTCTTCCAGTTGCTTGAACGGTTCAACGGATTCCGGTTTCCACTGGTCGGTAATATTCGTATTTTGCAGCATCCAGAAGGTGAAGGAGGAGCCGTATTGCTTATCGAAGGCTGCACGGTCTGAGTTCATGAGCTTATGCGCTTCAGGCAGGAACTGGTCCTTGCCGTCAATTGTATCATAGCTGACCCCTTTTTCGCCCAGATAAAGATCCTTGTTGCCTTCTTCACTGTTCAGATAGCTGAGGAATTTAATCGCACGCGCCTTATCCTTAACATCCTTCGAGATCAGGGTTACCGTCCAGCCGGAGATCCCGGGGCCGTTCAGTGCAGGCTGATCCATCTTGGTGTTAGCCGGACCGTCTACTGCAATGTACACCTGCTCAGGGTTCTTCTGGAAAATCGTACCGAGCTGGGAAGCAAAGTCCGTACGTTGATAGAGCATGGCGAAGTAGCGGCCCTGTACGATCTTTTCTTCCATTTGAGCACGCTTGTCAATGAAGATATCCTTCGCAATCAGTCCGTCCTGGTTCGCCTGGCGGAGGGTCTTCATCCAGCGGACATACTCAGGGTCCGTCTCACGGTCATAGACCTTGCCGTCTTTTTCCCAAGGGATATTCAGGAAGTTCTGAATGTAGCCTTCAAGGGAATCATTGCCGTTCTCGGTGAACTCATGCAGACCGAGCGGAATCAGCGGCTGTCCGTTCACTTCTGGGAATTTCTCCTGGGCTGCCTTCAGAGCGCCGAGGAAGCCTTCAGGTGTGCGCATATCCGGGCTGCCGATCGCTTCATAGATATCCTTACGGACTGCGAAGGTCTGGTTCGAGATATAAGTATCACCATATTTCTCGTAGTCGGCAGGAGAAGAGGAGGAGTTAGGATAGCCGTAGACGTTACCGTCCGGCTGTGTGTACCAGCCCAGCTTATCTTTATCCGAGACCTTGAAGAAGTACGGGTCATATTCCTCAGCCAGCTTGTTCAGCGGAAGCACCAGCTCGCCTTCCACCATTTTTTTGATTGCATCTTCCCAGTAGCCGAGCGTGATGAAGTCTGGCAGCTTGCCGGAAGCAATCAGCGTATTCAGCTTTTCATTCTCATTGCCGGCAGGAACGATGAAGTTCACGTTAACGCCGGTCTTCTTCGTAATATATTGCGAAGTCGGGTCAACGCCCCACTTGTTGGCGAACCAGGCAAAGTTCAGGTACCAGTCGAAGGTGATCGGTGAAGTATCGCTTTTCCAGCCAGGCTCATCTGCGTTCAGTGCAGGTGCTGTTGTTTCTGTGGCTGGTGCTTTGGTAGCTTCCGCATTCGCCGGTGTATTACTCCCGCTTGCGTTATTGCTGCTGGAGCAGCCTGCCGCCAAGGAGGTCAGCATTAGCCCTGCAAGCAGCAGGCCCATTTTCTTTGGCTTATGTTTCATACCCATTTGTTTACCCCTTTTCTAGAAAATAATAATTATAAGCTCAACCCCGTTGCCCATAAGACACCCGGGCGCTGGAGGAGTTACCTGGTAGCAAGGAGATCATCAGCCCTTGATGGAGCCGATCATCATGCCTTTGACGAAATAACGCTGCAGGAACGGATAGACGAATACGATAGGCAGCGTAGTGACAACCATGGTTGCCAGCTTGATGGACTGGGACGTTACCGATCTCGTTGCCGCGTTACCCTGGACAGCCACCATCATGGTATTGGAGCTGGACTGGGCGACTACACGGAACAGATACGTCTGAATCGGCTGCAGATCCACATTGTTGATATAGATAATTCCGGCAAAATAATCATTCCATTGATACACGCCGTGGAACAGCGCAATGGTAGCAATGACCGGCATGGAGACCGGAAGAACGATACGCAGGAAGATAGACCAGTCATTGGCCCCGTCAATCCGGGCCGCTTCCTCCAGACCCTCGGGGATCTCCCGGAAGAAGGTCATGAAGATAATGAGATCGAAGAAGCTGAACATCACCGGAATGATATAGACCAGGAAGTTATCCAGCAGATGAAGGTCGCGGTTCAGCAGGAAGGTCGGAATCAGACCGCCGTTGAAGAACAGCGTAATAGTGCCGATCAGGATGTAGATTTTGCCGCCTACCAGATCCCTGCGGGATAAAGCATACGCCACCATTGCAGTGAAGAATACATGGACAGCGACACCAAGCACGGTCTTGGCTACCGTAATCCCCATGGCGAGCATAATGCCCGGGCTTGCGAATACCGCTTCGAAGTTCTTCAGCGTGATCATCCGCGGCCACCAGTAGATCCCGCCCAGCATGGCGTCGTTCCCGTCATTGAAGGAATTGACCAGCACATACCAGATCGGATACAGCGTCAGGAAGCAGACGCAGAGCATGACCAGATTATTGACGATATCAAAGATGGCTTCACCTTTGGTTTTACGTTTTAGAGCGAACATATATAGGTCCTCCTTGTCCTAGAACAGCGACGTGTCGTTGATTTTTTTGGATACCTGGTTGGCAATCAGCAGCAGAATCAGTGCTATAACCGCTTTGACCAGGGTGACCGCCGCAGAATAGGAGAAGCGGTTGGAGACAATACCCGTTTGATAGATATAGTAGTCAATTACATTAGAAGCACTGTCATTGAGTGAGTTCCGCAGGACCAAAATCTGGTCGAAGTTGGAATTCAGTACCCCGCTGACGGCCAGAACGAACAGAATGCTGATTGTTGCCCGGATTGCCGGCAGTGTGACAAACCACATTTTCTGGAAGCGTCCCGCTCCGTCAATCGTTGCTGCTTCGTACATTTCCGGAGATACGCCGGCGATGGCCGCGAGATAGATAATGGCGGACCAGCCAAGCTCCTTCCAAATGTCGGAAGTAATAATAATGGTCCAGAAGTAACTGGGCTCAGCCAGATAGGTAATCGGCTTGTCAATCAGATTGAGTGCAAGCAGAATATTATTGATAATCCCTACATCAGCCAGCCAGGTGGCCAGAATCCCGCCAAGCACAACCCAGGACAGGAAATGCGGCAGATAGGAGATCGTCTGAATAGCCTTCTTGTATCTGATGGAACGGACCTCATTGAGGAACAGGGCGAATATGATCGGCAGCGGAAAACCGATGAACAGCTTAATCAAGCTGATGCCAAGCGTGTTACGGATGACATTCGGCAGATCCTCGTCAGCGAACAACTCCCTGAAATGCTCCAGCCCTACCCATGGGGCTTCGGCAATCGACTTGACGATGTTATATTCCTTGAAGGAAATAATCAAGCCATAAATCGGGATGTAGTTGAAAATGATCATCCAGACTACGCCGAGCAGGGCCATGGTCTGCAGATGACGCTGGGCTACAAACTTTCTCCACAGTGTGTTTTTGCGACCTGAACCGGTTTCGATTGACGCCGGAATGAGCGGCCCCATAGCCGGATTCGGCTTGGTGTTACGTTTGTTCTCCATCGTATGGACCTCCAAAATACCTATCTTTATTGTGAAGCGTTTTCATCTCTATGTAAGTATTGTATGCGTTTTAGGTATACGGTAAAAGGCCTCATTTTTCGTATTTAGGGGCTCATTTTTCGGCTTGGAGCATTCTTCTGAACTCCCCAAGCCGGGGCCAGTTACACATGCAGAACCGCCTGCTCCTCCGATAGTACAATATAATCACCGATCACGCTGTCCTCAAAGGCAGGCTTGCGCGGCTGGCCGTTTCCGAGCGGCGGCAGATCCTGATGGTATTTGTAGAAAATAAGCTGGGATCGCGTGCCTTCCTGCGTCAGCTCAAGCCGCAGCTCCTCATCCGTCAGCTGGACAGCGGACACCACGCTCTCCGTCACTCTCCCGGTAAGCTCATCCCACTGCTGCTCCTCAGGCTCCCCTGCCCAGCTGGATAACCACGGCCGGTGGCTCCCGTTATATCTCAGGTGGCATTCAATCACTCTGCCGTCCAGCATAATATATTGGCCCGATGCCCAGACGGCATACACAAGATACTGCCTGATACCCTCCTTCTCCAGCAACAATCCGAAGAACCCGGGACCGCCCATGCCATAGGTTCCCAAATGGGTAGAGAATCCCACTGCCCTGCTGCCCAGCAGCGAGTCCGTGTCAATCTCTGTCAGGGTATGAGGTCTGGCGGTCATCATCGCCTCGCCTTCTTCCGCCTCATAGTGGAAATCCCTGAACGCAGGTTCTTCCACCCAGCCCTTTGACTCCCACTCCTCCCGCTGCGCGGCCGGAACAATCATAGAGTATTTCTCAATCAGTCCCATCTTAAGCTCGCTCATTTCTTCATCCTGCTCCTCTCCTGTTAACAGATATATACCCACTATTATAAGCTAATTGTTTGCTTGACAGGATTTGCACTTATGCAGGCCTCCGCGTCAGCACGTTGCGATTGTGATCGGTTTTCCAAGTACATTCGGCCTACTCGCCTTATTCACAACAGACAATCAGAAAGGAGGCCCCCAAGGACCTCCTCTCCATACATTCTATAACCGTTATTCCATCACCGCACGGATCGCGGCAATCTCCCCGCGCCGCAAGGCCTCGGCATCTGCGCCGCGCAGCAGGCCGCCGGATACACTGCGTTCCTCGCCGCTGCGGAATTCCAGCTTCATCTGCTGAATAACCGCCTTGCTATCGCCGAAGGTATCCGCATGACGCGGATTCACGTACGTCACTTCCGTGCTGCCCAGCAGCTTGAAGGAGACCTCTCCCTGCCCGTCGAACAGCCAGCCGGGCAGGGCCGGATGCAGCGCCAGTGTTAGTTCGCCATCCTCCATAGCGAACAGGCTGCTGCCTGCCATCATCGTTCTCCACATGCTCAGGAACTCGGCCGTAGAGCCGCTCAGCCGCGCTACAAATCCCCGTCCGTGTGTATGCGGGTCAGGGTTGCCGCCCGTTGCGATGAACGAGGAATTCTCCAGCGTGCTGCGTCCGTAGACCTCAGGGTCAAGGAAGGGAATCAGCGATGTTCTCAGCTCACTGTAGAATTCTTCATACAGCCCCGCCTTCAGCAGCTCAAGCAAGTATTTATACGACATGTGCAGGAAGTTCGATTCCCGCTCCTGCCAGCCTGCGGTGAACGCCCGGATGCGGCCGATCTCATGCCCCTCTTCCTCCAGCGATACCGAAGTGCGGTACATCGAGGTGACCGGATCGAACAGCCCGCTCTGCTTCACCTTGCTGTATATGTCCTTGGCCGTCTCAAGATCATCTAGCGTTTTGAGCCAGCGGGTCGGGCCTTCCAGGAAATACGGCAGCGCCGAGGCCTCGAATTCCTCTACGACTGCCTTCGGCAGTCCATAGCCGCTGATGACCGGCTCGCCGGCTGCATCCGTGACCGGCCGGAAGCGCGTGGCTTCGAACCGGAAATAGGTAGGAACCAGTCCGCCGCCCATCTCCACCGCACGCGCGATCCCCTGATCGGTCTTGCGCAGCCATTGCTCCAGCATTCCGCGAATCACCTTAAGGGAGACATCGCTGGTCTCACCAGTAATCCCGAAACGGATGTCCGCGCGGTATGCCTCACGCGCCGAGGCCACGCGGTCCCAGTACGCGAATGGGTCCAGCGAGCCGTCCAGCACTTCCGTTACAGCCTGACCTACTTGTGTCAGCAGCGCCGCGATCTCCGATGGGAGGGCAACTGTGGACGGAAGCTCCGCACTGTTCTCCAGCGCTTCCGCCATGAAGACCAGCATCCGCTTCAGCTCCAGCGTCTCGCTCATCCCGGAGCCGATCAGGCCTGGCAGCCCGTTCATTGCATCGTTCCAGCCCGGCTTGTTCGCCTCCATCTCCACGCCCATACCGTAGGGATCAAGCGTGGCGAATTTATTCAGAGCGAGCGACAGCATTTTCACAAATAGGCTGGTCCGGTAGATCTCACCGTGCCCGCCTTGCGTGCGCAGCCACTCGGTACCGGATGCCTTGCGCTTCAGCTTGTGCAGCTTCTCCTCGTCCTCCAGCAGGGCTCCGAACTGCCGTACCTTGCCGCCGCTGATTACATACTTCTCGCTGCGCGGCAGGACATAGGCCGGAGAGTCGTAGAACGCATACGTCTCATCTCCGAACAGCAGCTCCCCAAGGCGCTCAGGATAAATATCCAGATAGCCTTCCACCAGATCCAGGTTATACGTCCAGTGATCCGACCAGAATCCCTCGCCGAAGGCGGCTTCAATGTTCTGTTGCGACAGCGCAAGCACCCCGCTGAGGAATTCCTGCTCGCTTAGGGCTAACGCAATCTGCTGATCGGCAATATAGTTAATCAGACTGCCTGCGGTGAAGCGTCCGGCCAAAAGCTTGTTGAGTCCCGCATGCTGCTCCGCAAGCGCCCCGGCCAGCCAGGTCTTAAGCTGCTCCTCCGCACCCGGTAGAATCTCGAAGCTGGTGCCCTGCACACTGAGCGGATTGTAGCCGTCTGCCTGAATCAGGCTATAGAACATTTTGATATTGAAGCTGCCCACCTTGGGATGGAAGAAGACGTCGTTGCGGCGGTTCTGGTTCATATCGCGGAAATTCCCGTTCCCCTGCGAATAATATTCAGGAGCCAGCGAGAAGAAATTATAATCCCGTTCCATATCACCATGCTTGCGGGAATAGAGATGGACGACGAAGCCCTCTTCCCCATTGTCAAAGATAAACGGATAACCCCCGCGCAGGAAATTATCGAGATAGGACTGGCGGCAATATGCGTCGAAGACCGGCGAGGACGTCCGGGTGGCGATATCCGCAGTTAACTCCTCGGTCAGCGCAGCAGCTTCAAGGGATTTGGCAGCAAAATATTCCTCACGGCACAGCTCCGCCGTCCGTTCATTGATCCGGGCAATATCATTCACATGCCCGATGATCGTGTTCAGCTTCAGCGAAGCCCCCGGGGCCAGTGTCCGGGCTGTGCCGCTGAAGCCGCACGGCACCTTGTTGACCGGATACTGCGGCTGTGCCAGCAGCTCTGCCAGCGGAAGCGCCGCGAAGCGGTCGGGATAGGTCAGTGAAGTATTCCCGCCAAAGATCACTTCATAGTCTACCAGCGGGCGGAGCAGCTCCCCTTCCGCTGTGGAGGAGAGATAGAAATGCCCGCTCTCGATCTTACCGATTTCGGCATCGTCATTCGTGCCCGAGCGCAGCTTGTAGAACGGGATTCCGTTCTCCAGGTTGAACACATCCATCCAGCTGCGGAGCAGGTTCCCCATCTCCTTATAGTTGCTGTTCTCTACCCCGAACGGAAGTACCTCCGGCAGACCGTCCAGCAATTCAAGCTCAAGCTCAGCCCCGCCGATGTTCTGAATCTCCACCTGACGGACCAGCGCAGCATAATCATCCCCGGGAAGGTTGAAGTAGTGGACCGTGTTCTTCAGTCCATGTCCTTCATGCGTCTCCTCAATAGTTAGACCGTTCGGCAGAATGGTCATGATCCGCTTGGCTTCAGGGTCCGGACGGGCCGACTGGAACGGTTCATAGATCTCCCTGCTCCCCTTCAGCTTGATGAAGGTGCGGAAGCCGGTCGATGTTACATTCTTGTAGGAGATGTTGGCCGGCGAGAACTCCATGATCGGCGAGTTTTTGTCCCGCACGCCGAAGCTGCTGATCCCTTGGCCGCGGTTCACATAGAATGTCCACATCGGAATCCCCTTCAGTCCGGCCAGGCCGGGCAGGAAGCTGGCAAACGGCTTGCCTTCGTGGAACTGCTCGATGATAAATTTTCCTGAATCAAAAGTATAATGGCTCATTAATTACTCCTCCTAAAGTATCTATCAATACTTATGTGCCCCGCTTCAGCCGATCTGCTATAGCAACCAGTGCTTAAGTGCGGAGCTTGCTTATGGGATTTAACTTGCAGGGCAATTGCATTTCATACAAACAAAGTACAACAGTTTCATAAAGCCGCAGGAAGGGAGAGCTGATAGATTCAAAGATGCGAGTGTGGTGAGCGGCGCAGGTAAGAAGTGCACAGGTAAGTGACACAGGTGCGGTAGTACTGGTGCTTAGCATTGATGCAGCAACCGCTACCACCATCCACTCCTCCTTTTTACAAGCCCGCAGGCCTAAGCCTGTGTAATCACATGTGTCGCAATAGAGTGCGCAGGCAGCGTGCACTCAGCAGTCTCGCCGCCCAGTTCCAGCGTCAGCGTACGGGCTTCCCCGCCTTCGTTCATCAGCACCACAGCGAGGCTGCCGTCCGGATTACGGAATGCGGCTGACAGTACACCCTCTGCCGCCGAATCCAGGCCGATCCGCACTGCACCCGGAGCGATGAATTTGCTGAAATGCCCGATGTAATAATACGAGCTGTTGTAGTGGACCTTGTCTGTAGCCGTATCCGCAATCACCGGAGCGTCGCAGAGATTGCCCACATGGTTCGGTCCGCCCGTCTCGTCCAGCACCAGATTCCAGTCCAGGTAGCCTTCGGTCCAGGCATTAAGATCGCCGATCATATTGCGGCCGTAGCGCTCGCCCGTGAACCATTCGCCCAGACGCACGCCGCCCTCCTGGCAGCCTTCAGTGAACAGCACATGCTTATCCGGGAAAAGCTCATGCACCTGCTCCACATTGCCGAACTCCTCGCCGCCGTACCAGTGAATTCCGGTCCCCCAGACATACTGTGCAGCTTCCAGGTCCGACAAAATCGGGGTCACGCGCTCGACCATAATATCGCGGTTATGATCCCAGATCACGATGTTCACATCACCCATTCCGGCTTCGTGCATCACGGGGCCGAGATGGTTTTTGACAAAATCACGCTCTTCCTCAGCACTATACACACAGGAATCCCAGGTCTGCACCGCTGCCGGCTCATTCTGTACAGAGACCGCCCAGACCGGAACGCCTTCCTTGCGGTAAGCTTCGATGAATTTGGTATAATACCGCGCCCAGACCGGCGCATACTCCGGCTTCAGCGAGCCGCCGTTGTTCATCTCCCCGTTGGTCTTCATCCATGCGGGCGGGCTCCACGGGGAGGCCAGCATGGTGAACGGTCCGCCCCGGACCTCCATAGCATCCTTAATCAGCGGCAGAACCCACTTATGGTCACGCGAGATATCGAAGGTCTTAAGCTCCGTATCCCCATCCTCCACATACGTATAATTACCGAGTGCGAAGTCACAGCTATGGATATGCACACGGCCCATGCTGTAATTCAGCCCGTCTACCGGGTCGAAATACCGCCGGATGACCTCTGTACGCTTCGCCGGACTCATCCGGGACAGGGTATACGCCGCTGCTTCTGTGAATGCGCCGCCAAAACCAATAATGGTCTGGAAAGCCTGCTCCGGCCGCAACCTGATATCTGCTTTTGCCGCGGCGCCCTCTGCACTAAACTGAATGCCTTCCTTGGGAGTCAGGCGATCCCCTGTATCTTTGGCGGTCACTACGGTTTGTACTGTTGTCATGTTCATCGCTCCTTTATTATTTTTGCCAAACGACATCAGGGACGAAAGAAATCGAAACCGGTTTCGATTTTGCCGAAAAAAAAGGTATTCCTGAATGAACGCATCTTCATCACATGCGCGGCGCGGCGCAGGAATTCCTCACAATAATCTCTACAGGCAGCACAAGTGCTTCCTGAGCCGTACCTGGACCGTTCATAGATGCCAGCAGCAGCTCCGCCGCCCGGGTCCCCAGCAGTTCGGTATTCTGGCGTACAGTGGTCAGCGCAGGCGTGACGTATCCGGCAAGCTCAATGTCGTCATAGCCCATCACCGAGACATCCTCCGGTACCGCAAGCCCCTGATCCTTAGCCGCCATCACCGCACCCAAGGCCAGCAAGTCACCCGAAGCAAAAACAGCCGTCGGCCGCTCCGGCAGCGCCAGCAGACGCTTCATTGCACCATAACCGTTCTCCATCGCGTAGAAGGCTCCCTCTGCCACATACTCATCCGGCACCTCAAGTCCCTGCTGCTCCATCGCCGTTCTGTACCCCAGCTCCCGCTGCTGTCCCGGATAGGTGTTCCCGCCTCCCGAGATGTGGGCAATCCGGCGGTGTCCAAGACTGACCAGATACTCCACGGCCTGCAGGGCACCGGTCATGTTATCCGAGCAGACGGTATGCGACAGCTCCGTCTCGAAATCGAGCACCACGGTCGGAATATCACTCTCCAGCAGCTCCCGGAAATACGGGTCATCATAATCAGAGAGGAATACTACTACCCCGTCGACGCCGCGAATCCGGCAGTTCTCCAGATATCCGCTTCTCTTGCCGCCGACATCCTTCGAGATGAACATGAGGGCATAGCCCTTGGCTACGGCAACCTGCTTGAAGCTCTCAATCACTGCGCTGAAAAAAGGATGGCGGATGCCCGCCCCCGTATTCTCCACAAACAGCACACCGATGGTCCAGGATTTCTTGGTCGTCAGTGTACGTGCATGCGCATTGGGCAGATACCCCATCTCCCGGGCGGTACGCAGAATCTCGTCACGCGTCTTCTCCCGCACATCGGAATAGTTATTGAACGCCTTGGACACTGTGGTTGGCGAGTAGCCGGTCCTTTTGGCAATATCGTATATTGTGGTCATTTCCGGTTCACTCCCGCAGCTCAATGAAAGCCCTTTTATGTTCACTGACATTCTAACTTCTTTCGGCACAGCCGTCCAGCATAAAATATCCTTGGACCTCAGGCAGCAGCGTCACGATCTGAATCAGCAGCCCAGTTCACCCTCCGGGAAATTCGCATGATGTGCCTGCCTGTGTGAATGTCTGCAGTTTACGCTATACTAGTATCAATTAGGACAACTACTAACATTCAAGCAGACGCATGCAAGCAGATGCACTTATCATTCACAATACAGAAGGGATTGGACGGTTGCGGCTTAAGGCTGCTTCTGCCAAGTACACTTATGACTGAGACGACAACTCTACCTCCAACCAAAAAATGCGCGTACTGCCATCAGCTTAAGCCGCTCGCTGAATTCCGCAGACGCACAGGCAAGCGCGCCAAGGGCTTGTCCCGGCGCGGAGCCTGCCGGGAATGCCGCAAGCTCCGCGAGGCCGAGGCTTCCTTGCCGCCGGTGCGGGCAAGCTTAGCGCCTGCCCTGCCGGAGCGCCAGGCCGGACCGGCCGGTCCCCTCAAGCGGGACAAGGGGCCGGCCTCTGTCTCCGGGGCAGCTGCGCCCGGGAAGGCACAGCCGCCCATGGCCCAGCCCCGGCAAGCCGCCCGGCCGGAACGTGCCCGGGACGCAAGAGGCAGCGCGGGAGCGGCCGGCCTTAAGGGCAAGGCCCGGCCCCGGCATGCCGCCGAGACCGGGCGCAGCCTTCCGCAGCAGCGCGGGCCGAAGCCCGATCCGCAGGATGCCTCTGCCCTGATCCCTTCGGCCAAGGGCATGATTCTCATGCGCGGGCATAGCGATAAGGGCCGCCGCTGGCATCAGGAGATCGACCTTGAGCTTGCCGTGACGCTGGTCAAGGAGCATGCGGCCATCGTTGTGAACCGGCGTACGATCCGCCGCTTATACAGCAACAAGGACTTCCGCGTCTATATTTTGACGAGGGACCGCTATACCTGTTATTTCTGCGGGCAATACGGGGATACCATCGATCATCTGCTCCCCCGCGCCAAGGGAGGGCATACTACGCCGGATAACTGCGTCTGCGCTTGCAACTTGTGCAATCAAACGAAGGCCGACCAGTCGGTGGAGCAATTCATGAGCCGGTAATGTTCTTGACCCGTCCAACCTGGCCGTCCGAGAGCCGCACCTTGATCCCGTGCGGATGGCGGGGCGAGTTGGTCAGGATGTCTTTCACTGTGCCGTGCGTGAGCTTGCCGCTGGCCTGGTCCTGCTTCAGCACGATGTCTACCTGAATGCCGGGGCGGATATCCGCTCTAACTTGTCCGTTCATAATACACTCTCCTTTCCGGTAATATTTACGTTATATATAGTCTACTTACTCTTACAGATAAGGATGAACAGCCATGGCTTTTGGAATCAACCGGGCAGAATTAACCCGCTGGAAGCAGGCCGTCTCCGCAGGGGAGATTGCCTTCCTGACCCATTACTGGATCGATGCACGCTACCCTGAGATCACGACTGTCACCAAGGTAGGGTGCAGTGATCTGCCCCGCCTGCGGGAGTGGTGCAGGAAGCACGGTCTCCCGGCGCGGTATATTCATAACCGCCAACCGTTCCCCCACTTCGACCTTATGGGCCCGAAGCAGGCGGAGATTCTCCGCCAGGAGGGCTTATGGGAGCAGCTGGAACGCTTCCGTATGCTCTGATCAACCGCAGACGGCGGAGCGCCTGTGACCGGGCAGTTATTTCGGGTTCCGCAGATCCTTCATAATCCGGCGGCCGGTCGGGGTCTGGGCCAGCCCGCCCCCTGCCGTCTCCCGGTGCTTCTCGGGCATCGCAGAACCGACCTCCAGCATGACCTTAATCACTTCATCGGACGGAATCACGCTGCGGACGCCAGCCAGGGCCATATCCGCCGCGGCAAGTGCCGTAACGGCACCGAAGCCGTTGCGGACAATGCATGGAATCTCCACGAGTCCGCCTACCGGATCACAGATCAGCCCGAGTGTATTTTTGAGCGCGAGACCTACCGCATGTACCGCCTGTGCCGGAGTCCCGCCGCGCAGCTCGGTCAACGCTCCGGCCGCCATGCCGATCGCTGACCCCACCTCGGCCTGACAGCCGCCTTCCGCGCCCGATACAAAAGAATTATTAGCAATAACATACCCTATCGCTCCTGCCGCGAACAAACCGGAAACCATATAGTCATCGTCCCAGCCGAAGCGCTCCTGACAGCTCAGGAACACACCGGGGATAATTCCGCATGAACCGGCAGTCGGTGTGGCAATAATCCGGCCCATAGAGGCGTTCACTTCAGATACGGCAAGGGCATACGCCATCGCCTGGCCTGCCGGTCCCCCGAGACAAGGCTCATCCGCTGCATTATAGGCGGCCACACGCTGGGCATCCAGGCCTGTCAGTCCGCTGCGTGAGGTGGTGTCTTCGGTCATGCCGCGCTGCACCGCTTCCTTCATCACCCCGTAATACTCGCGCATGGTGGCGAATTCCTGCTCCTTGGAACGGCCCGATTCTGCGCTCTGCTCCTCAAGCATCAGTGCGCCGATCCCAAGCTCCCGCTCCCCGCATAGTACAGCCAGCTGGCTGAGTGTTTGAAAATTCATGTTGTGATGTCCTTCCCCTTCTGTGTCTGTTCTTGTGTATTGCCGTTCAAATCGACTACCTTGACGCTCTTCACTGCCGGAAGCGCCCGCAGCTTCTCCAGCAGCTCCGCCGTGGCTGACTCATCCAGCTCCAGCACCGTCAAGGCCGCCCCGCTGCGGTTCTTCCGGTCCAGTGACATATGTCCGATATTGAACTGTCCCTCCCGCATGACATCCGTAACACTCGCCAGCACACCCAGATAATCCATATGCTGAATCAGTACGGTCGGGTACATGCCGGTCAGCTTCACACTGAAGCCGTCAATATCCACAATCTCAATATTGCCGCCGCCGATGGATGTACCGGTAAGGGTCATCTCCGTCCCGCTCTCCCTGCCTGTAAGTCGCAGACGAACCGTATTGGGATGGGGAAACAGCCCCGTTCCCTGACCGAAGGAGATGCTCATCCCGGCTTCGGCCGCAAGCTCAATGGAATCCGGCAGCCGGTGATCGTCCGTGGCGAAGTCAAGCAGCCCCCCGGCGATCGCCCGGTCTGTCCCATGTCCCTGATAAGTCGCGGCAAAAGAACCGAAGAACGTAACCTCGGCCTCTCGCGGCAGCTCGCCAAGCACCTGTCTTGCCGCCCGTCCGATCCGTGCGGCTCCCGCTGTATGAGAACTGGAAGGCCCGACCATGGCCGGACCTATAATTGAGAATACATCTTTAAATCTCATAGTTCTGGTCTCCCGCTATCTAAATTCGGCCCTGTACAGCGAATGATGTAATGATGTCCATCCGTTAATTGTACAGCACTTATATATTATACTGCGTCCGCACCAAAGCTACACTATTACATGAATTGTGAGGGAAATAGAAGGATAATGTATAGCGTGAAACCTATAAATTCTTATTTTGAGAACAGTACCAGCCCGTCCCGCTCCTGCCAGCCGATACGGGTCCAGAAGCTGCGGCCCGGGGCATTATCTCCGATCACCATGAGATGGCATTTCGTTATGCCCGCTTCCCGCAGTTCCGCGAGGCAACGCCTCACCAGCTCACGGCCTGCACCGCTTCCCCGGCTGGCGCTGTCAACCGCCACATGATACATATAACCCCGGCGTCCGTCATGCCCGCACATCGCTGTGCCTATAAGGGTGCCGCCCTCCTTCACGCACACTTGGCTGATCCCCGGATTCCGCTCCAGATAACGGATAATATGCTCACGCGAGTCGGCTTCACTGAGACCCATTCCGTCCGTATTCTCCCATAACCGGTAAGCCGCCTCGTAATCTTCCCCTGTCATTGCTCTATATATCATGTATTCTCCCCATTTCTATGTTTATGACTCCGCTTCACGCCGCACGCTTTTCTGGGCGCATGCATACCCATATACGGAAGAGCTGAGCAGGCAAGGAGGAGCAACCGCCGATGAACCCCGTGTACCCTTATTATGGCAAGTGGAAACAGCTTTGCCGTCCTTTGAAAGGACGGTACCGTTTCAGCGAGAAATAGAAGGATAAGTTATCGTGTGAAACCTATAAGTTTCTTATATTTTGAAAAGACGGTAGGCCATGTGCAGCCTGTCGCTCTTCCCACTCAGCACCAGGACCGCCAGCCCGGACTGGAGAGCGTGATGCAGCCGCCTCCAATCAGCGGGCAGCTGCTAGGCAGTGCTTTTCCTGACTCAGGCGGCACTTCCGCATCTGCATTCAGAGAGCTGCATCATTAACATTGCCTCCATAACGGCTTACCGGGGACACAAGCAGCTGATTGCCTATTCGTCCACCAAGGCGCTATCGTCTCCTTCACCTGTCCTCTCGCCTTGTCTCTCGCCGCCAGCGGCATCCGCATCAACAGCGTAGCTCCCGGTCCGGTCTGGACGCCGCTGATTCCTGCCAGCTTCTCTGCGGAGAAGGTCAGGTCAGTGTCTTCGGCACAGAGACTCCGTTCAAGCGTGCGGCACAGCCTTACGAACTGGCAGGAGCCTATGTCTACCTGGCCAGCGATGATGCTTCTTATGTAACCGGCACCTGCATTCATGTTAACGGCGGGGACATGGTTACCAGTTAATCCATGTCCAGGCTTCAGCCGGTCATTCCGGCCGTGTTCATCCCCCACCCTGAAAGGATGTATAGCGATGAATCAACACAAGGATTTCAACCTGCCTTCTGTCCGCCTGAATGCGGGCATGTACGCTCTAACCAAGCTGTCGGCCGCCGGATTGACCTTCATTCTGCTCTCCCTGTTCATGCTGATCCATGGCTATGAGAACGGAATTCCGTCCGGCTGGCCGGTATCGGTGCCTTATGCCATCTACGCCTACGGCCTGCCGGCTGCCATCCTGGCCGATGCGCTGCTGCGCATGTTCCGCTCCACCTCACTCAGCCCTTCACTGGCCCTGTACGCCATTGCCGGCTATGGCGCCGGGCTGTGGCTCGCTGCGGAGCAGGGCGGCGACGCCCTCGTCTCCGGCCTTACCGGACTCGCAATCCTGCTGCTGTTCCGCATCGCCCAGATCGCGGGCGAACGCTTCCCGATCCTGCTTCCCTTCTTCGCTCTGTTCATTCCGCTGGTCTGTCTGGTTCTATTCTGACCTGGACGGTTTCAGGGGAGGCCGGGTACTGGGCAGGGCTGGAATAGCGGGTAAGGCTGGAGAGCGGGTAAGGCTGGAGAGCGGGTAAGGCTCGGATAGCCGGAGGGCTGGTATACCAGCTAGGGCTGTAACATTGAGTAGGCTGGTATCCCGGCTAGCGGAGTAAAGTAACCTCTAAATTTATAGATTGGCTCAGTAAGAGGAGACCACAGACTATTGTGTTCGGTTTTCGCATACGTTGGGCCCGGTGACCTTCCTCAAGCACAGCGTGTTAACTCCCATCCTCCGGCGCATCGCGCGCTATTGTATGCCCGCAGCAAACAATTGGAGAAATGTGTCTTAATTCATCCGTTTCTGCCGATTACAGGCAAGCAGGTGGAAAAACTACAACTAATAGAGTTAGTTTCTCCGCCTGGGGTGAAATGTGCCAAATTAAGTGCCTTTTATTCAACTAACGTCCCGCCAGCGCTCATCCGCTCAACAGCAGGTGGACAAAATCCACCTCTTATCCGCTAAAGCAGACAGCAAACTAATATAGACTTTGACCTCGAAGCAGGGCCGTGCGCCAAAGCGAGCAAGAGCTTGAATTTGTTAAAGGGATGTTGGTTGGAGACTTCAAGCCGTTGCTTACACTTACAGCGCTTCGATAATATCCCCGGCGATCAGGGCGGCAGGATGGTCCCGCTTCCGGGCGGCGCGTTCTCCGGCCAGCCCGTGCAGATAGACTCCAAACGCAGCAGCCTGATCCGCCTCCAGACCCTGGGCCAGCAGACCGGAGATGATGCCCGTCAACACATCCCCCGCACCGCCGGTGCCCATACCGGGATGCCCGGTGATGTTAATATAGGCCTGCCCTTCAGGCGTTGCTATTACGGTATGGGCTCCTTTGAGTACAAGGATTACCCCATACTGAACTGCGTAAGACAATGCCAGCCCGATCCGGTCCCGCTGCACCTCTGCTGTAGATATCCCCGCCAGACGGGCCATCTCCCCCGGATGAGGGGTCAGAATAACCGGATGGCGGCGCCTCCAGCTCCGGTAATCGGCATCTGCCAGTATATTCAGCGCATCCGCATCGATAACCATAGGACCATCCGTCTCCTCCCACAGTCTGCGGAGCCACTCCGTATCTCCTTCGAAGCGGCCCAGGCCGGGGCCGATGGCTGTACAATCGCGGCTGGTACTCAGCCGCAGCACTTCAGCGGCCGTACCTGCGTTCCACTCCCCGTCACCACCGGTGACCGGGGCCAGCATCAGCTCCGGTACAGAACCGATCACATAGGGCAGCAGCTTCTCCGGCAGCGCCCAGGTTACCAGCCCGCAGCCTGCACGCAGCGCAGCGCGGGCAGACAACAGGCCTGCGCCGCTCATGCGCAGGCTTCCTGCTGCAAGCAGGACATGCCCGTAGGTGCCCTTGTGGCCCTCGGGCGAACGGCGGCGCGCCAGGTCAACCTTCAGGCGCGCCGTCAGTACTTCCGGCGTCAGGAGGCTGACCTTGACGCCGCCCTCCCGGGCAAGTGCAGCGGGTATGCCGATGGAGCGGACCACGACCCGCCCGGCAGCCTCCGCGCCGGGATATTGCAGCAGCCCCCGCTTCAGGAACGCGAGGCAGACGGTCACTGACGCATGAATGCAGGGCTCATGCGTCTCCCCCGTGTCCGCATCCAGCCCGCTGGGGATGTCCGCGGACACAATGACTCTGCCGCTGGCGTTCGCAGCGGCAATCAGCTCCGCATAGGCACCGCGCGGGGCTCCCGCGCTGCCTGTGCCGAGCAGCGCATCTATGATGCCGCTGCATGCGGCAAGGTCCAGGGCGTCCCTGCCGCAGACTACGGCAGGAATGCCCATGGCTGCAGCGGCATCACGCTGCAGCGCGGCTTCGCCGGCCAGCGACTCCGGCGCGGCCGCGTACACCAGCGTGACGGCGATGCCGGCCTCACGCAGGTGCCGGGCGGCGGCGAGGCCATCGCCGCCATTGTTGCCCTTGCCGGCGAGGACGAGCCAATGCTCTCCGCCGGCACCGGCAAGCGTCAGCGCTGCATCGCCGCTGACGGAGAAGCCCGCAGCGCCAGCGCCGAAGCCTGGGGCACCGCACCCGCTTGACGCATATGCTACGCCATCAGTTGATGCCGTTCCGTCCCACCGCATTCCACCACCTGGCATTACCGCTCCGTTTCTCCGCGCACCATCTCCAGCCGTGTCTAACCCATCACTCCGCGCACCATCAACAATAGCTCCCGTTCCGTCCCACCGCATTCCGCCATCTGGTATTACCGCTCCGTTTCTCCGCGCACCATCAGCCCTCATTCCATCTCCGGGTACTTCACCACCTGTAACTCCCGCTTCATTACTCCGTACTCCACCACCAACCGCTCCATCCCACCACGCCCCGCCACCAGCCACACTAGCTACGCTTGCCCGGCGGCGGCACAGGGCGATGACCTCCTCGGCAATGGCCCGTCCGGCATTTTCCATCAGGGCGATGGCCGGAATGCCCAGCCGCTCAATCGTGTCGCGGTCAAGTTCCCGCATCTCCTCCGCTGTCACTACATCCATGGGTCAGACCTCCTTCATAGTTGCTTCGATTGTACTAAGTCCCGTTTCAGCAAGCAAATAACCCAGGTAGCTCATAGCGGCCAACGAGTAACGAGTAACGCTATGCTTAAACAGCAAAAAGTCCTCCCGCTACGAAGAGGACCTTAAGCATACTTGCATCCATAGTTGCATTCCATACACCTAAAAACACTCAAAAGCACAGCCTCCTCTTCCAGTTGTAGTTTGTACAACTAATATGCCCGATTGGAGAGAATCTCCGCACAGAGGGAGTTTTAAATGTACAGACTACAACTAAATGCAGAATCCTTGTAAAATCAGCTGTTTTAGTTGTACAGAGTGCGATTAAACCTGCCGCTACTTTTGCAGTTTCCGCCTCAGCCACTACCCTTGCCCTTTTCACCTCTGCAGTTGCCTCTGCAGTTGCCTCTGCAGTTGCCTCTGCCACTACCTTTGCCCTCTCCTCTTCCTCTCCCGCGTCCTCCTCCGTCCACACGCACACGCGCCCCCCAAGCACTGCGCGCAAATCCTCACCCTACGATCAGTACAATCTCCCTATCAATACCCTACAGTAAACCTGGCTCTGCTGAAATTGCCTTCCTCCAGCTCATCGATGACCGCCACAGCGAAATCCTGGATGCTGATGCCGCTCCGGCCGTCTTCATCTACAATCAGCCGGTCGAGGCCGATACGGAACTGGCCGGTGCGGCTCCCGTCTATCAGAGCGGCAGGCGGACTAAGATACGTGTAATCCAGCTCTGATCCTCTATAGATCTCATAGGCATTGGCATGAGCCGAAGCCAGCGCGCGGTAGTCCTCCGGGAATCCGGCGGTGTCCATCAGCCATTCTCCCGATTCCGTCTTCAGACTGCCCGCTCCGCCGACAATGATCAGACGCTCAAGCCCAGCCGCCCGCATCCCTTCCAGCAATGAATCCGCTGCCCGCAGCAGATCATTCTCATGCCCCGCCGCCGGGCCGAACGCACTGATTACCTCTTCATGCCCGCGCACCGCTGCCGTTACCGAGGCCGGGTCCAGCAGATCAGCAGCCACTACCTGCAGCCGCTCATGCTGAAGGCCGAAGGCTTCCGGTCTGCGTACCGCAGCCGTGACCTCGTGTTTTCTTTTTAACGCTTCCTGTACGATGGCACTTCCAACTCTGCCCGATGCTCCAAACACTACAATATCCATTCTCCCGCTGCCTCACTTTCCTAATTTGCTATCCTTTATCTTTACACGAATTCACCCTATTTATCGCCGCAGGAACATTCCCTGTGAAGCAGGCATCACCGGCGTGAACCCGTATTTGGCATACAACTTTGCCGCTTCCCCGTCAGCGATGAGACTGATATACGCCTTCTCCGGAACGCTGTCCAGGAACGCGCGGATTTCCCGCATGATGCTTTTTCCGAGACCTTGTCCCTGGAAGGAAGGCTTCACCGCAATATCCGTCACTTGAAAAAAACATCCCCCGTCCCCAATAACCCTGCCCATGCCCACCAGCAGCTCTCCTGCATATACGGTCACCGCAAAAGCGGAGTTAGGCAGCCCGGCAGACGCCCCCTCTATGCTCATCGGACTAAGCCCGGCTTCCTGCCGCAGCGCCAGATAATCCTCAACTGAGGGCAGCTCCTGCCGGATCTCCGCCTGTACTGAATTTGTCATATTACTCCTCCTGTACCCTGCAATCTACACACAGCCCCGCTGCCATACTGATACCAATATATATGTATTTGTTCAAAATTGAAACGCCCCGCCTCCTCCAGCGTACAATAATTCAAAACACAGAACTTGCTCTCTGCGGACGGGCAGGTTATTCTTACCCCGTATCCTTGGGTAAACTGTGGATAGACAAGCAACACTACTATTTTGGAAGGTTGGTGAAGTAATTATGTCTCCTACAGGGAAACTGTTTAAATGGGGAACTTTCGCTTATGAGGCTTTTCTGGCGCTGCCGATTATCGGGGGAAGCTTTGTGGTAGCAAATGCCTGGGCGCCGCTCGGAATCGCTTTTCTGCTGCATGCCGTAGCCATAATCATTCTGCTGAGAGAGCGCGGTCCGATTATCGGAAATGCAGTGGGCGTAGTTACTTCGGTGGTGGCCTTGATTCCTTTCGTCGGCTGGGTGATGCATGCCATTACCGCTATCATTCTGCTCGTAGAAGGGCTGAGCGGAGCACGGCGCAATCCGCGTTACTGACAGTTAAACCTAAAAGACCTTCGATTGGTTGCCCAATGGAAGGTCTTTCTGTATTATCCTCGTCCTCCAGTACGGGTATCGGTCCGCCGGCTTCCGGTCTCTCCACTACCACGTGAATTTGCTGTGCTGTTCTCGAAACGTTTGCGCTCCGTGCGCTCCATCTGTACGATTTGACCTTCATGCACTACGATGTGCAAGGAGCCGAATTCCATATCGTCGAGAAGTTCCGTTATCCGCGCAAGCCATACCTCATCCACCTTCAGTGGTTTCGCCATTCGCAAGCCTCCCTTTCCCGGTTAGGGAAGTAACTCTGCCTAATTTCCGTTATTACCACCTTGTATACTATGAATTAACTTAGCACGGCTCCCAATAGCTGTCAATGAGCATTTTTGCGTACAAGTACGCTTTTTACAATCATCGTCACCAGTGCCAGCAGGAGCAGCAGAGAAGCCACCGCGAAGGATGCCGAAAACTGATATTCGTTGTACAAAATTTCGACATGCAGCGGCAACGTATTCGTCTCCCCGCGGATATGCCCGGACACTACGGATACGGCTCCGAACTCGCCCATGGCCCGTGCATTACAGAGAATAATGCCGTAGAGCAGGCCCCACTTAATATTCGGCAGCGTTACGCGCCAGAAGATCTGCCACCCGTGCGCACCGAGCGTAATCGCAGCCTCCTCCTCCTGTGTGCCCTGCTCCTCCATCAGCGGAATCAGCTCGCGGGCTACGAACGGGAACGTGATAAACAGCGTAGCCAGCACGATGCCCGGCAGGGCGAAGACGATTTTGATATCATGGTCGCTGAGCCAGGGGCCGAACCAGCCGTGTGAGCCGAACACCAGAATGAAGATCAGCCCGCCAATTACCGGGGATACGGCAAAAGGCAGATCGATTAGCGTAATCAGAAATCCCTTGCCGCGAAAACGGAACTTGGTCACCGCCCACGCCGCCGTTACCCCAAAGACCGTATTCAGCGGAACTGTAATCGCAGCGACCAGCAGCGTCAGCTTCAGCGCCGAGGCGGCGTCCGGGTCGGTCAATGCAGCCCAGTAGACATCCAGCCCCCGCTTCAGCGACTCCACCAGCACAATGATCAGCGGCAGCGCAATCAGCCAGAGCAGAACCAGCCCGGCCAGGGAGATGAGCACCCATTTAACCGCCGGTGACTCTGTTGCCGCGGGCGATGATACGCCCGTTCGCGGCCCGGGGACATGCAAGGGAACCGTACCGGCCATATTTATTCCTCCTAAAGTTTTATGAAGCCCTACTTCATTGATTAACTTCGCAATAAAACTCGCCCTCCCTCATCGGGAGCTCCTCCGCGCCCAGTGCTGAAGGCTGTTGATGACCAGCAGCATCAGGAAGGAGAGCAGCAGCAGAATCAGGGCTACAGCGGTCGCTCCGGCGTAATCGAACTGCTCCAGCTTGGACATGATCAGCAGCGGGGCAATCTCGGTGCGCATCGGCATATTGCCGGAGATGAACACGACAGAGCCGTACTCGCCGATGCCCCGGGCGAACGCCAGGGCGAAGCCCGTAAGCAGCGGGGGGAGCAGCTCCGGCAGGACAATCCGCAGGAAGGTGCGCCCGCGTCCTGCCCCCAGCGTAGCAGCGGCTTCCTCCATGTCCCGCTCCAGATCCTCCAGCACCGGCTGCACTGTGCGGACGACAAAGGGAATGCCGATGAACATCAGCGCCAGCGTGATGCCTAGCGGGGTGAAGGCTACCTTGAACCCCAGCGGGGTTAGCAGGGAGCCGATCCAGCCGTTCTGGGAATAGAGGGCGGTCAGCGATACGCCCGCTACGGCTGTAGGGAGCGCGAACGGCAGGTCGATCAGGGCGTCGAAGATTCTTTTACCGGGGAATTCATACCGCACCAGCACCCAGGCCAGCAGCAGTCCCAGAAATACATTGATCAGGGCCGCAGCGCCCGCCGTACTCAGACTGACACGGTAGGAGGCCAGGACGCGGGCATCCGTAGCCACATCCCAGAACTTGGCCCAGCTCAGCCCCGTTGAATTGAAGAGCAGTGCGGACAGCGGCAGCAGGACCACAAGACTCAGATAGAGTACGCTGAACCCCATTGTAATCCCGAACCCCGGCAGCAGCCTGCGCCGTACCGTCCTTGCAGCAGCTTTGGTCGTGACATTCATGTGCCCATTCATCCTTTCAAAACTCCGCTATCAGCTGCCCGGCACGTAGATTTTGTCGAAAATCCCGCCGTCATTGAAGTGCTTCGCCTGGGTCTCCTTCCAGGTTCCGAATTTATCCGCCAGGGTGAACAGCTTGATCTCCGGGAATTGATCCTTGAACTCGGCCTTCACGCTATCCAGGGTCGGACGGTAATAGTTCTCGGCAGCAATCTTCTGGCCTTCCTCGGTGTAGAGATATTTCAGGTAGGCATCTGCTACCTCGCGCGTTCCTCTTTTATCGACCACCTTATCCACCACTGCAACCGGCGGCTCAGCCAGAATACTCTCTGACGGATTCACAATCTCGAATTTGTCCGGACCCAGCTCCTTGATGGACAGATACGCCTCATTCTCCCAGGCAATCAGCACATCTCCGATGCCGCGTTCCACGAAGGTAGTGGTCGAGCCGCGCGCTCCGGTATCCAGGACAGGTACATTCTTGAACAGCTTTTGCACGAATTCCTGGGCCTTGGCTTCATCATTATTATTGTGGTCCAGCGCATAGCCCCAGGCAGCCAGGTAGTTCCAGCGGGCACCGCCGGAGGTCTTGGGGTTAGGAGTGATGACCTCTACGCCCTCCTTCAGCAGATCGGGCCAGTCCTTGATGCCTTTCGGGTTGCCTTTGCGGACCAGGAAGACGATGGTGGAGGTATACGGGGAGCTGTTATGCTCATATTTACTCTGCCAGTCCGCGCCGATCAGCCCAGCCTCCTGAAGCGCATCAATGTCATATCCAAGCGCCAGCGTAACGACATCTGCCTCCAGGCCATCCAGCACAGCCCGGCTCTGCTTGCCCGATCCGCCATGCGATTGCTTGACGGTTACCTTCTGGCCGGTCTCCTGCTCCCAATAGGCGGCGAAGGCCTTGTTGTAGTTCTCATACAGCTCACGCGTTGGATCGTAGGATACATTCAGCAGCTCGACCGGATCTTTGGCCTGTGTCTGGGTGGCTTCCGGTGCGGAAGATGCATTCGCAGCCGCTTCTGCCGCGGCCGGGGCCGCCGTTCCTGCACCCGCACTATTCCCTGCATTACTGTTCCCGCAAGCTGTAAGCCCTGCCGTCAATATCAATGCAAACCCGGCTAGAAGCCCCTTCTTGATCCCTTTTGTCATCTTAGCCCACTCCCCCATAATAGTCTTGTAACAAGCAACAGACGCAGGAAAGCCCGCTTGCGGCAAGTCAAACCGGTCTTGTAGACACGTATCTGCGAGCCTGAAGCAGGCGTTCCTCCGTCTGTACGGTAAGAACTTATTTGATTATTCCTACCCATTTAGTAGGTTATACAGATATAATACTGAACACCTTCCGCGCTGTCAAACCTTTTTTTCACTTTGAATGAAAGACGTCGATCGACGGGCCCCGGGCAGGAAGTGGCGCCCGTTCCTGTAAGCTCCACTTGTTATTGCTGCCCCAAAGTAATATCATTGCTTACATCTAATAGAGTGAAAAAATAGAGTGAAAAAAGCACCGGGGGAAATAATCATGGGAATGGATTTGGAGTATGGCCCCGCGCCGCAGGGACCGCGGCTGCACAGGCGCGTACTCAAAGAACTGGGCAGACGCATTCTGGAAACGTACAGGTATGATACTAATTTATGGAGGACTGCGCTCAGCGGCCCTTGGACGCTATGCATTCTGGCTTTTTCTATAGTTATTATGGGTATTCCTACCGGACTCGGAAGCGCAGCAGATATTATGCTGGCAGTTGGCGCAGGAACGCTTGTTATGGCGCTGGCCAGCAATCTGCTGGCTGTGCTGCTCTCTCTAACCGGACTGCGGTTTCCGCATCTGTTCGCAGGCTCTTTGCTCAGCACCTATGGGACTGTATTGCTAATCTTATATTTTTCCGATCTGGAGCTTGAAGCTGCAGCCGTTATCGCCTGTATCGCAGCCTTGGCCTTCGGGTTAGGGGGACTTGCGGCCGGCCTGCTGCGGACCCGCAGAATGCTCAGCGGCAGTCTGCTGGCAGCGGCACTCCTCCTCTCCCCCTTCGCACTGGCCTATGGCTCTGGGACGGGGAGCAGTCCGGTACCGGTACCCTCGCTTCAGAGTCTGGCGGCGGACGGACAGGTGCTTCCCTTACTTGCAGATGATCCCGCACAGCCGGGCGGCTATACATTCCACAGCTTCACCTATGGAAGCGGCAAGGATCTGCAACGCAAGGAGTACAGCAAGGATGTTCTGCTAACCTCTGCTTCCGTGGATGCTACCCGGTATATCTCTTCCTGGCCTGTGCTGCGGACTCTGTTCTGGGGATTCGATCCCGCTTCCCTCCCGCTGAATGCCAGAGTATGGATGCCGGACGGGGACGGGCCGTATCCGCTGGTGCTCATGGTGCATGGCAACCATATGATGGAGGACTTCTCCGAGGGCGGCTACGCCTATCTTGGTGAATTACTGGCCAGCCGGGGCTTCATCGCGGTCACCCTGGATGAGAATTTCCTGAATTATTCAGCCTGGTCAGGTATTCCGGACAATGACTTCAAAGCGCGGACCTGGATGATTCTGAAGCATCTGCAGCAGATCGGCAGCTTCGCGGAGCAGCCCGGCACTCCCTTCTATCAGAAGGTAGATTATGACTCTGTTGCGCTGCTCGGCCACAGTCGGGGCGGCCAGGCTGTAGCCATGGCTGCGGATGCATCACGCTGGTTCAGCAGTGATCCGGTTCTGGATGCTATTCAGCAGTTCCATATCTCTTCGGTCATTGCCCTGGCCCCTACGGATAAAATGATCGACAGCAAGCAGGCCCGTCTAACCGATGTGAGCTATCTGACACTGCAGGGCGCCCGTGACGGCGATGTGCATGATTTCTACGGGGACCGGCAATATATGCGTTCTTCCTACACCGGCAATACCCCCGGCTTCAAAAGCTCGCTCTACATCGCCGATGCCAACCATAGCCAGTTCAATACGGACTGGGGGCTATATGACCAGACGCTGCCGACCGGCCTGTTCCTGAAGCGTTCCCGGATCATGGACGGGGAGGAGCAGCGGAGAATCGCCAAGGTCTATGTCTCTGCCTTCCTGGAGAACACGCTGCACGGGAGAACCGAGTACCGGCAATTGTTCCGCGATTACCGCAGCGGCGCCCGGTGGCTGCCGGATACCGCCTATTATAACCGCTTCCAGAGCGGGTCCTATATCACGGTAGCGGACTATGATGAAGACCGCAACAGAGGCATCGTTCAGGGCGGGACCGTCTCTGCGACTACGGGGCTTCAATGGAGCGAAGAGGCCGCGAAGGACCGTGAACGGAACAATAAGCCCTCTTACGGTATCCTGCTGGAGCGCAGCGCAAGCCCGGAGCAGGAGTCTGCGGACGCCGAGGCTGCTTACAGCATTAGGCTCAGCGATACGCTGACCCGGACGCTTGCGGAATCCCCAGCTGTAGAGGGGCTCACCTTCTCCCTGGCGAACCATAACTCCGATCCTAACCAGGACGGCGATGCCGGGCCGCTGCCGGAAGCTGGGCTCTCCCCGGATGTGGAGGTGGAGCTGACTGACAGCAACGACACCGCCGCAAGAATCCCCCTGGACGAGGTGATGGATATTCTGCCGCTCCCGCAGACTGAATTCACGCTTAGTCCGTGGCTGGAGGAGCGGATCAGTGACGGCAAATTCAGCAACCTTTCGGAAGCAGTCTACCAGACGTACAAGCTGCCCTTCGAGCTGTTCCTTGAGGAAGAACCGGAGCTTGATCCGGATAGTCTGACTGATATCACTTTTTATCTGCAAGGCTCAGAAGACAAGATCATGCTGGACGACATCGGCTTCTACGAGCGGGAGGACCCGCTGACAGGAGTGTATTAACCGGACATCATTCTATCTATAAAATAAATAACAACAGCCTAAATTGCCCCCTGTCCGCCATACTGCGGACAGGGGGCTTTGCTGCTCCTGCACAGCGGTCCTTATGCTGGTTAATCCAGGGCTACAAGGCAGACAGGTGCCGGCACTTCCAGCTCATTGCCGGTAGGGATCAGCCGCCCGGTCTCGCTGTCTATGCGGAAGGAGGCAATATTGCCGCTGTTCTGGTTAGCGGCGAGCAGCATGCCGCCGATCAGAGCGAAGTTGCGCGGTGTCCGTCCTCCGGAGATCACCCAGTCCTCCGCTTCCAGCAGACCTGTAGCCTTATCGATATAGAATAGTGCGATGCTGTCATGTCCCCGGTTGGATACGTAGAGGTAGCGTCCGCACGGCGATACATGGATATCGGCAGCCGTATCATCACTTCCCGCCGTATAGTGCTCTGGAAGGCTGCTGATACTCTGCAGGAGCTTCAGATTACCTTGAAGCTCGTCATTAGCGAACACGGTGACCGAGTTATTTAGTTCATTGACCAGATAGATCCATTGCCGCGAAGGATGCACCGCCAGATGGCGCGGTCCTGAGCCTGGAGGAAGGTCCACCTCCCGGTGAGTGACCAGTTTTCCGTCCTCCACCCGGTAGATCACGATCTGGTCAAGACCAAGATCACAGACCAGCACATGTTCACCCGTCTTGTCCGGGATCACCGAATGAGGATGGGGCGCCTCTTGGCGGTCGCTGCGGATTCCCGAGCCCTCATGCTTCACCTGGGAAGACATCTCCTGCAAGGACCCGTCCGGGTTCAGCGGGAACACATTGACATTGCCTCCCGTATAGTTAGACACGGCTATGTAATCTCCCTGCGGAGCCACCGAGACATAACAAGGTGCGCCGCCTCCGGTCGCTCTGCTGCCTAGCGGATGCAGAGCTTTGCTGCCGGGATCAATCGCATAGGCATGAACCTCACCCTCATCCTGCTCGCTCACTGCATATAATGCAGTCTGTGCCGCATTGACCGCCAGATAGGAAGGATTCCGGGTCCCCCGGGTACCGCCCATAAGCCTCATTTCTCCGGTCTCCTTATCCAGCGCACCGAGCAGGATGGCCTCTTTCTCCTTACTGTTGTACGTTCCAATATAGAATAATACTTCATTTGGCTGGTGCATGGCTGCGGCTCCTTTTTATTATAAAGTATATAATCTTATATAACCTGTACAGCCCTATTCTTACTCAGCGGGCCATCCATTAATTCACTATAACATCTTTATGTACCCGCAACCTTATCAGGGTTAAACAGCATAAAATTGGACAGACTGGAATACTAAATAAATGTGTGCCGGCAAAATTTAACACTGGTTTAAACGCTGAGCATGAGGTTAATAGTAACCATCGAAGACAACAAACACAAAAGGAGCTGAAAGTAAATGAGTTTACTATGGATGTTGATTGTTGGTGGCGTAATTGGTTGGCTGGCCGGGTTGATTATGGGTCGGGACATTCCGGGCGGAGTTATTGGCAACATTATCGCTGGTATTCTCGGTTCATGGCTGGGCGGCATGCTGCTGGGAAGCTGGGGACCTAAGGTCAGCGACTACTATGTCTTCCCTTCATTGATCGGTGCCGTGGTTCTGATCTTTATCGTAAGCCTGATTCTGCGTTCGGTTGGCGGACGTAGCCGTTCTTAAGCTCTATGGCAGCATTCTTTGATGAAGCTGCTGAACTATACTTAGCAAGCAGACCCGCCGGGGGTTAGATCCCAGGCGGGTTTGCTGTGTGTATCTCATTCTGAAATCCGTTCATTATCTGCTATAATGAAGACAATAGTGACCGAAATCACAGAGAGGACAGTGAATTATGGGTAACATCAACCCCTCACTTCTGCATGTGGGCTCCACGCTGGGGGCCGTATTCATGGCGCTGATGGTGATTTTCATCCGCATGAAGGCCAGTGCCCGCCCGGTAACCATCCGCAAAATATGGATTCCGCCGCTTGGCATGTCCACCGGCTTCGCCATGTTCGTAGTACCGGAAGTGCGCTTCCCCTGGTGGTGGGCGGCCGCGGCTTTCCTGGTCGGCTGGTTTATTTTTGCCTATCCGCTAATCCGCAGTACGCGGTTCGAAGAACGTGAAGGGCTGATCTATGCCCAGCGCTCCAAGAGCTTCGCGTTCATTCTGCTTGGACTGCTGCTGGTCCGCACCCTGCTCCATGAGTTCATCAACCGGTATGTATCCGTTCCGCAGTCCGGCGGATTATTCTTCATTCTGGCCTTCGGCATGATCCTCCACTGGAGACTGTTCATGTATAAGCACTATACCGGAATGTTGCCTGCCGAGCCGCAGATTCCGCAGCCCCGGGTCTAGGCGCGAAGAGGGTTAAGACATTGATTTCATGTAAAAAAAAGGGGGGTGTCCCCGGCAGCCTTAGGGATGACTGCCGGGGACACCCTTTCCTTCTGCCTTCCCAAATGCCCATCAGCTGCATATTATAGTTCATAAGAACCCTGATACTCTTACCTTCCATGTGAATTGTGGCTAAATAACGGACGGGGGCAGCGGGCATTTTCGGTGCTATGTCAGGTAACTTGCGATGAGATCGGTTAGAATAGTACCATACTTGTAGAGAGTGGGGACGGGGCAATTGAAAAGTAAATCGAGAAAAGTAGCAATCGTCGGCTCCGGCATGGTCGGCTCAAGCGTTGCCTATTCCATGGTGAATCAAGCCGTATGCGATGAGATCATGATGATCGACCGCACCTACGACCGCGCCATGGCACAAGCGCTTGATCTCTCGCACTGCATGGACTTCACCGGAACACGCACCAAGGTCTATGCCGGCACCGCAAGCGACTGTGCGGGGATGGATGTCGTCATTCTGACGGCAGGCGCCAATCCCAAGCCGGGGCAGACCCGGCTGGATGTACTGGATGCCGCTGCTGCAATTACCCGGGAGATCATCACCGAGATTATGGCAGGCGGCTTCGATGGTATCTTCGTCGTCGCTGCGAACCCTGTAGATATTGTGACTTATATGGTCTGGCAGGTCTCCGGCCTGCCGCGGCACCGGGTGATCGGCACAGGCACCTCCATTGACTCTTCCCGGCTGAAGACACTGCTGTCGGAGGTGTTCACGATCGATCCGCGCAGCGTCAACGGTTACGCCCTTGGCGAGCACGGAGAGTCGCAGTTTGTGGCCTGGTCCCATGTAACCATCGGCGGCAAGCCGATTCTGCAGATTATGGAGCAGCACCGCGAGCGCTTCAGCAGCCTGGACCTGGAGGATATCGCCCGCAAGACGAAGGATGCCGGCTGGGAGATTTTTACACGCAAGGGCTCAACTCACTTCGGAATCGGCAGCGCGCTCGCCTATATCACCCGCTCCATTCTGAATGACGAGCACAAAATCATCGCCGTCTCCGCCATCCTGGACGGGGAATACGGACAAAGCGGCGTATGTGCCGGAGTGCCGGCCATTATTAGCAGCAACGGCATTCAGGAACTATTGGAGCTGAATCTCAGCGATACGGAGATGGCCAAATTCACCGCCTCCTGCAGCATCATCCGCGCGGGAATTGATAGCCTCACGCTGGAGGAGCAGCACTAAGCTTAACAGCACAGCCTATACAGCAAACACCCCTCTGCTTCACACAGTAACCTGTGCGGCTGAGGGGTGTTTGCGATAATTTTAACTGATATTATTGAAACTTCTCGATCTCGCTCCGCAATTCGCTCATTAACTGGTTGAGGGATTCGGCTGAGGTGACGACCTGGCCCATCAGATTCCGCTGCTCGGTAGAAGCCTCCGCCACCATCTCGGCGCTCTCGGCAGAATCTCTGGCAATAATCAGCATATCGGAGATAGAGGCTGTAATCTCCTCTGTCCCGGCGGACATCTGCTCATTAACGGCAGAAACGTCCTGGATCTGAACCGATACCTCACGGATGGACGAACGGATATGGTCGAAGGAGGTGCCTACGTTCTGCATTTTCCCCATCCCGTCTCCGATCTCAGCAATGCTCTTCTCCATAGAGACCTCGGCCGCTCTGGTCGATTCCTGAATCTGACGGATCAGCTCCACAATGTTCACAATGGCACTGTTCGTGCGCTCCGCCAGCTTCTTCACTTCATTCGCCACCACGCCGAACCCGCGCCCGTGCTCGCCTGCTCTCGCCGCTTCAATCGACGCATTGAGGGATAACAGCCCCGTCTGATTGGAGATTTCCGAGATTACATCAACAATCTGCCCAATCTGTTCGGATTGTCCGCTCAGATTGCTGATCAGAGCCGAAGTCTCCTCCGCAGCGCCGCTAATGACAGTCATCTGCTTAAGCGTGGATTGAATCTCCACATAGCCATTCTCGACCTCGGTGCTGACCGTCTCTGCCTGGTCGGACACATTGACGGAGGATTCCGCAATCCGCTGCAGCCCGATCGCCATCTCCTCCGTAGCTCTGGCCGCCTGCTCCGAGCCCTTGAACTGCTCTCTCATTCCCTGAGCGACTTCCTGGACGACCGTCTCAATCTCCGCTGACGTATTCGAGGTCTGACTGGCGTAATTCAGTACGCTTTCTGCCGAGACAGCAACCTGCGCTACAGTGGCATCGATTTTGCCGACAATGCCGGACAATGATCCGATCATATCATTAATGCTCTGGCTCATCTGGCCGATCTCATCACCCGAGCGCACGGTCACCCGCTCGCTGAGATGGCCGTCCGCTACTTTCTTCATCACCCCGGAGATCGCCACAATCGGCTTCACAATCAGACGGGTCAGATACAAGGCCAAGGCAATGACCGCCAGTATGATGATTACAATGAACAATATGGATATCCGCTGGGCTGAGGTGACTTTGGCGGTAATCTCGCTTTTGGGAACCGTAATCAGCAGCTTCCAGTCTGTGCCCGGGACGGTACGGAAATAGGTAATCACCTGTTTGCCGTCCTCTCCCTTATAGGCCTCCGAGCCTGCTTCCTTGCCGAGAATATGCTCTACAGCCTGCTTCATCTCTGTTGTCTTCGCGTAATCTGCGATATTCTTGCCGATCCGCTCGGTCTCGGAGTAGGCGTAATAATCCCCCTTGCCCGAGATTACGTATCCGTAGCCGGTATCGCCCACGTGGATATTTTTGCCCATTTCCATCAGAATGTCCGGTGTCACCGAGAAGGCGATACCGCCGCCAAACTGCTTGTCCTTGTCCACAACCGGAACGAATACCGGGATAATATATTTGCTGAGCTGTTCCAGATAAGACATCTCCGCTACCGCCGGAGCAAGACTCTCCTTCGCCTGCAGGAAATATGCCGATTGCCCTACATCCGCCGTAAGCTTAAGGGAATTGGCCAGAATGCCTTGCTTGTTAATGACGCTGTAGCCTTCAGACTGAGTATCGCTCTCTTCGAGTACCTTGACCACAGGAAAAATAGTATCCGGTCTTGCGGTATCGAATTCAGGATGCTGCGCAATCAGCTCCTGAACCGCAGACGTCCGCGTATCCAGCCACTCTACGATCCGTGTTGTATTCATCTCCAGAATATTCTGGGCGAGCTCTTCACTGTCGTCTCTGGTTACACCCCCGAAGTACTGCATGAAAAAAATCGTGACACCAAGCAGAGGTACAATAGCAATTGCCAAAATAACAAGCGAATACTTGCTTTGCAGAGATAATGATTTTCCATTCTTTGCATTCATTTTCAATTTTGACCGTACACTTGCCTCATTCACCGCAAAATCCCCCTAGAAACCCATTGTGGTCTTCCATATGCTGTAAATATATATTGATATATCGGCATAAATAGACAAAAAGCATAATACATGCAATAAAAATAAGCCTTAAGACCCAAAAATTAGGATCATTAAGGCTTATACTTTTCATAATTATTTCATTATCGATTCCTATCACAAGATTATACCGGCTTCGGCGGCTGTAAGGCGCGCATACTGTTCAGTACAGCGAGTACAGTGACTCCGACATCTGAGAATACGGCCTCCCACATGGTGGCAATCCCGAATGCTCCCAGCAGCAGGAAGACCGCTTTGACTCCCAGCGCAAAAGCAATGTTCTGCCAGACAATGGTCCGCGTCCGCTTGGCGATGCCGATGGCTGAGGCGATTTTGGAAGGCTCATCCGTCATAATTACAATATCCGCAGCCTCGATGGCCGCATCCGAGCCAAGTCCGCCCATGGCGATTCCGACATCCGCTCTGGCCAGCACCGGAGTATCATTAATCCCGTCCCCGACAAAAATGATCTTCTCCTTCGGCCCCTTTTCCCGCTCTAGCTGTTCAATCGCCGCGACCTTATCTCCCGGCAGCAGCTCTGCATGGATCTCCTGAATGCCCAGCTGTCTGCCGACAGACTCGGCTACCGGAGCAGCGTCACCAGTCAGCATAACCGTCTTGCGGATTCCCAGTGCATTCAGAGCCTGAATGGCCTTAAGGGAATCGTCCTTCACTTCATCTGCAATGACGAGATAGCCTGCGTAGCGCTTATCTACCGCAATATGAACGATCGTCCCGTACTCCTGCGGGGTTACACTGGCAATCCCTTCACGCTCCATCAGCCGCGCATTCCCGGCCAGCACTGCCTTCCCCTCCACGGTAACGGCGATGCCGTGGCCGGAGATTTCGTTATAGTCGGTAATGGCTTCGCCAGGAATAGCTTCGCCATAGGCTGCACGGATAGATTCCGCAATCGGATGGCTGGAATGGCTCTCTGCATAAGCCGCTACCCGCAGCAGCTCCTGCCTTGTGAAGCCTTCCGCCGGAACATTGCCGGTTACCGTGAACTGGCCTTTGGTCAAGGTTCCTGTCTTATCGAACACAACGATCTTCACATCATTCAAGGCTTCCAGATAGTTGCTGCCCTTCACCAGAATCCCGTTTCTGGACGCGGCCCCAATACCGCCGAAGAACCCGAGGGGAATCGACACGACCAGCGCACAAGGGCAAGAGATAACAAGGAAGACCAGTGCACGGTAGATCCAGTCCGAGAAGGTGGCTCCGCTCAGCACCAGCGGCGGAACCACTGCCAGCAGCAGCGCTGTTATCACTACAACCGGCGTATAGGCACGGGCGAATTTGGTGATGAAGTTCTCTGTCTTCGCTTTGTTATTCGTAGCATTCTGCACCAGCTCCAGAATCTGCGAGACGGCGGATTCGCCGAAGTCCTTAGTCACTTCAATGGTAATCACGCCATTGCGGTTAATGAATCCGCTCAGCACCTGGCTTCCCGGCTGTGTCGAGCGGGGAACCGATTCTCCGGTCAGCGCCGAGGTATCCATCATCGCGCTGCCCTCAAGAATAATCCCGTCCAGCGGAACCTTCTCGCCGGGCTTAACCACGATGCTGTCTCCTACTCTAACCTCTTCGGGGGACACCTTGCGCAGATTATTGCCTTCCTTCAGATAGGCGAACTCCGGCCGGATATCCATGAGCGCTGTAATCGAACGGCGTGAACGGTTCACAGCCATACCCTGGAACAGCTCTCCTACCTGATAGAAGAGCATAACCGCAACGCCTTCAGGATATTCGCCGATAGCGAAGGCACCGATGGTCGCAAGGGCCATCAGGAAGTTCTCATCGAACACCTGGCCTCTTACAATATTCCGGGCAGCGGAGAAGACAACCTCACCGCCGACAATCAGATAGGCTGCCAGGAAAATCAGCAGCTCGGTGATCCCGCTGACCGGCAGGAACATCCCGGCAGCAGCCAGAATGGCACCGCCGCCCAGCCGCATCAGGATGCGGCGCGTATCGCCCTCCCCATGCTCGTGGCTGTGTCCGTGGCCATGGGAATCCTCATGACTGTGGCTGTGCTCAGCAGCATGTGAATGCTTGTGCCCGTCTTCATGGGAATGCCCTTCCCCGTGGGTATGCTCATGACCGTGCGGTTCGCCGTGGTTGTGAACATGGCCCTGTCCTTGAACCGCTACGCCGCGCACCTGAGCTGCACCCTCCGCAGACAAGGGCTTCTTAACAGCCCGCGAAGCTTGAACCGCCCGCGGCTTCACATGCGGCTCCAGTTTGGTTACCGTCTGCTCAGCCTGCCCGGCGATCTCATCCGCAGCAGCAGCCGTTGTCTCCAGTGTCATGGTCTTGGTGGCGAAGTTGACGGTGCAGGAGGACACACCTTCAATCTTCTTGACCTTATTCTCGATTTTCATTGCGCAGTTCGCGCAGTCCAGCCCATCCAGTACCCATTTCCGCTTCACATTGTCTTCTACCGTACTCAAATGACTCATCTCCCTTGATCGTCCCTATATATGAGTATTTGTTCATATGTTAACTTACACCTATTATATTCTCCTGAAACATACAGTGTCAATGCATTCAGCCCACAGATTGTGGCAAAATAAAAATAAGAAAAGCTTGTAATTTAATTGCAGACGACATAATATTAACATATGAGCAATCATTCATATGTTAACTGAAAAGAGGTCCTATCTAATGAACAATTCCAAAATGAACAACGTTATACCTTCTGGACAGCATCAGAATGTAACAGCTTCGAACAGCAGTGGATCGGAGCACGCCGGTCATGAGAATGCAGAGCATACGCACAGCGATTCACACGCTCATTCGCACTCTGAAGGGCATTCACATTCCCACTCCCATTCACATTCCCACGCACCGGATAATAAAAAGGGCCTGCTGATCGCCTTAATCATCACCGGCGGCATTATGTTCCTTGAATTCTTCGGCGGCCTGTTCACCGGGAGCCTGGCTCTCTTGTCTGACTCGGGGCATATGCTCAGCGACACCGCGTCCCTTGCCCTTAGTCTTGTGGCAATGATTATCGCGGTGAAGCCGGCATCCGCCAAGAACTCCTACGGCTTCCACCGGTTCGAGATTATGGCAGCCTTGTTCAACGGGGTAACCCTGTTCGTCATTGCCGGATTCATTATGTATGAAGCTTTCCAGCGCTTCTCCGCCCCTCCGGCGGTAGCCAGCGGAACGATGATGCTGATTGCCAGTGTCGGATTGCTGGCCAATCTCGTCAGCGCGTGGTCACTGATGCGCAAAAGCGGGGCTAAAGACAATATCAATATCCGCAGCGCTTACCTGCATGTCATCAGTGATGCTCTCGGCTCCGTCGGCGCGCTGGCGGCTGGCCTGATCATGAACCTGTTCTCCTGGTATGTCGCAGATCCTATCATCAGTGTGCTGGTCGCCCTGCTGATTCTGCGCAGCGCCTGGGGCGTCATCAAGCAGGCCTTCCATATCCTTATGGAAGGAACTCCGCTTAGCGTGAATGCCGAAGAGGTCAAGAAGGCGCTACTACAAATTGAAGGGGTTCAGGATGTGCATGACCTGCATATCTGGACCATCACCTCCGGCCTGGATGCTCTCAGCGGTCATCTGCTGATCAGAGACGGGGTGAATACGGAGCAGGTGCTGCAGCAGGCACTTCAATTAGTGGAAGAGAATTTCGGCATCCAGCACTCCACATTGCAGATTGAGAATTCTGCTGTGAAGCATGGTCACCTTCCGGTTTGAGGAAGAGGTGGTACGCAGGTAAGGGAGAATGAGGGAGTCCGAGGGGTTCTGATAGAGTCCGAGGAATTTTGTGGGAGTCCGAGGAACGATTCTGTAGGCCTGCCGATTGTATGCTGTTTTCCACATACATTCGGCCACTTGCCCTCACAACGACCGATTGTATGCTGTTTTCCACATACATTCGGGCCACTTGTCCTCACGACCACCACTTGTATGCTGTTTTCCACATATATTCGAACCACTTGCCCTCACGACCACCAAATGTATGCTGTTTTCCACCTACATTTGGTTTATCGCACATCATAATATAAAAGGGCTGCCCCAAGCCACTACCTGGCTTAGGGACAGCCCCTTTTCCTGCCATAACAATCTATTCATGCCGGATATGCTCATGGGTCTGCAGGAAGATCTGCTCCACATGTGCATCATTCAGCGAATAATATACGGTCTTGCCTTCCTTGCGGCGCTTCACAATCCGCAGGTTCCGCAGATAGCGGAGCTGATGGGAGACTGCCGACTGTCCCATATCCAGTATGGAGGACAAGTCATGCACACATAGCTCCTGCTGGGATAACGCGTAGATCAGCCGAACTCTTGTCGGATCACCCAGTGCCTTGAACATTTCTGCCATCTTATCTGTAATCTCACGGTCCGGCAGAATCAAGGCCATAGATTCCGGTTCCAGTTCGGAACCATTACAGGTGTTGTCACATTCTTCAAGTGCCGCTGGTTCCATGCTCCCGCCCTCCTCCATATGCTCATCCGGCATCACCGGCGCTTAATAGTATCTTCTACGATTAATTATAGAAAAAATGGCGTCCAATGTCCATGGAGAAGGGAAATGTGCAAAGGAATTCATTCAAACATACGGCGGTGTATAGCCTTGCGTTCGGGTTCGCTTCGAGCATTCATTTCACGCCAGCCGCATTCCGATACCTGCTAACCTTATACCGCCTTACGCCAAAAGGCTATCAAGCCAGCACCCAGGAACAGAAGCAGGCTCCCCGCCACGACAATCATCAGGCTCTCCAGCGGCAGGTTAAAAGCGCCGAACCGCTCTTCGCCGAAGGGGGACATGGCCAGCATCGGTTGTACCCATGGATAATATGGGCCGTAGGTGGAGGAATTGGCAATCAGTATATTGGGAATGGTGAAGCAAACATTAAGCGCCAGCGGAGCGCCGAAGCTGCTCCAGCCCTGGGATATCGCCAGTTGCAGGGCAGCCAGCGGCAGGCAGGCAAACCAGCCACCGAACAGACTGCTCAGCAGCAGTTCCCAGGGTACTCCACCTTCTGCGCCCCGATACCATCCGACCCCCAGAACCCCTCCAACAAACAGCAGCTGCACCGCACCAAGCAGCGCTATAATCAATACATATTTGGCAAAGTATACAGAAGTCCGCGTCACCGGGAGTGCCAGGAGCTGCTTCCAGCCGCCGTCACTATGCTCATTGCGGCAGATTAAGGCAGCGAAAAGTCCTGAGAGCACCGGAAGAAACAGCAGCGCATGTATCGTTGACATCGTACTCAGTAGAACCTGCCAGGTAATTGTCTGATTTTCCCGCATGTCCGAAAGCGCACCAATCGGGAGGGAGACCAGCGGACTGAGCAGAATCAACAGCCAAGTACGGAATCCGGCTATCTTCAGGCATTCCGCCGAGATCATTCGCAGAAAAGTCCGCATGTTCAGTCCACATCCTTTCGCGCGAAATGTATGGCTCCAGGCAGGATTACCAGGAGTCCAAGCACCAGGCCGGCTCCGCTGAACAGCCAAGGACGCGGATCACTCCAGGCTAATTCCGGCCAGGAGAGCGGGAACCACTGCGTGAAGTACGAGCCGAACGGGCTGACCAGCGACAAGGTCAACCCCACCGATACCGGAAGGGTCTGGTTCCGGCTGGTTAGAGACAGCCACAGCTGGAGTGCAATGACAGGCATGGCCGCAGCATAAGCGGCGAAGCCCATCCGCAGGACATCCGTTAGCGGTATCGGCTGAATACCGAAGCCGAGCAGCAGCCCGAGAATGACTGTTCCCGCCGACAGCAGCAGACAAGACACGATAAGCAGCAGCAGGCAGAGCAGCAGCTTCGCCATGAACACAGCCGTTCTGGAGACAGGCAGCGCCAGAAGCTGCTTCCAGGCGCTGGTCTGATGCTCGACATTCGCAATCAGAGAGAGAATCAGTGTGCCTCCAAGATAGAGGGCAATCGGTACGAAGGGTATAACCTCACTAAGCAGGCCACCCCACAGGTCCTCCCGGTACTGCCCGCGAAGATAGTCATAGCGGAGGCCGAAATTCAGTCCCTGCATGGCGATGAGGCCCAGCGGACCGAGAAAGGCGAGGAACCATATGCCTTTGCCGCGGATCTTAAGCCAATCCGCCGACAGCGCACGCCACATCATAGCTCCCCTCCCCCAACCACCTGCAGGAAGAATTCCTCCAGAGATTGCCTGTGCTCCTCTACCCTGTAGATCGCATGGCCCTCCTCGACCAGCTCCTTGACCAGCAGCGATACTCTCGCATCGCTCATCCGGGGCAGGACCAGCCGGCCCTCCTGCAGCTCGCCGCCGCAGCCTCGCCGCACTGCCGTCATCAGCGCGGTCTCCGGCTCGGATAACGCCAGGCGCAGATGGCCGGCCGCCTGCTGCTGGAGATGGGCAATGGTATCCTGATAGACCATCTGCCCCTCGCGGATAATGCCGACCGTACCGGCCATCTGCTCGATCTCGCTCAGCAGATGGCTGGATACCAATACCGTAATCCCCTGCTCTGCGGGCAGCCGCTTAATCAGGGAGCGGATCTCCTGTATGCCTGACGGGTCCAGCCCGTTGGTCGGCTCATCGAGAATCAGCAGCTCCGGGCTGCCCAGCAGAGCTGCCGCTATCCCCAGCCGCTGCTTCATACCGAGTGAGAAGCCCTTGACCGGCCGCTTCTCCTCCCCGGTAAGCGATACGATCTCCAGCACATCGGCAATGCGCACCTTGGGCACACCCAGAATGCGGCGGATCGCTTCCAGGTTGTCCCAGGCACTCAGATGACCGTAGTAGGACGGTGATTCCACCAGCGAGCCTACCTTACGCAGAATCTGCATCCGGTTCGCACGCAGCTCCTTGCCGAAGATTTCAATGCTGCCGGAGGTCGGCTTGATCAGACCGAGCAGCATGCGGATGGTTGTTGTTTTGCCGGCACCGTTCGGTCCGAGGAACCCGTAGATTTCCCCTTTTGTTATATTGAGATTCAGGTTCTTCACAGCTGCACGGCCGCGGTATTCCTTAAGCAGATTTCTTGTCTCTATCACTGTATCCTTCATTCTTCTCTTCACCTCGGTAACAGCATAACGCCCCAAGGTTAAAAGCACGGAAGCAGCAAGTTTAAATTTCGTTTAAATTGTTCAGGCGCCCCGCTTCCAGATCACAACCTCGGTTCCCTTCGCCGTGCTCTCCATGCTCCATTCCAGGTCCATCCGCTTCAGCAGCAGATCGACAATCGACAGGCCCAGGCCTGCTCCTGCGGAGTCAGTGCTCTGCGCAAGGCCACCGCCGTGATCGGAGATGATAATCACCCGGTTGCCTTCACGGATCTCTGTAAGTATTCCTACATATAACCCGCTGCGTGCATGACGCAAAATGTTCTGGAACAGATTATCCAGCACTCTGCGGAACCAGCTGTCATCGATCTCCCAATACAGCGGCGCAGCCTCCAGATCAATATCAATCCGGTACCCCTCCTTCTCCCACACCGGATACCAGGCGGCGGCGCTCTCCCGCACCAGTCTAAGCACATCCCGGCGTTCCGGGTGCAGCGCAATGCGTCCGCTGTTCAGCAGATTGTAGGACAGCAGGTTCTCAATCAGGATGCCAAGGCTCTCAATCCGCTGATCCATCAGCTCAAGGGAGGATTGGCCGCGCGGTGACAACGGCTCCTTGCCCAATACATGGAGGTGGCTGCGAATGACGGTAAGCGGAGTCCGCAGATCATGCGACAGATCGGCCACCAGCCGTTTACGCAGCGCCTCTTCTTCCGCCTCTCTGGCACGGCCTGCCTTAAGTTCCGTCACCATGGTATTGAAGGCTTCCTCCAGATGCCCGATCTCATCCGGTTTCCCCGGCGGAACAATCTGCGGCAAGCCCTCCTCACCGGTGAACACCATAGCGGTCTGCAGGCGCAGCAGCCTTCTGCGGATCATGATGAAGAAGAACCAGGAGCTTGTGATGAACAGAAGGAAGAACACTAGCATGGCAATCGTATACCATTTATCCAGTCCTGCAGCAGATTTGGTCTTCGTAATGTCCTCAGGAATCTGCATAACCATGAAGCCCCCGGCGGCCTCTGCCCGGTCTCCTATGAAGGCGACAATCGCCAGCGGCTTCAGCGCCGCACTGTCCTTCATGAAGGATACCGCTTCAGCGGCGCTCCACTCAGAGGGAACAGCCGGAGCCTCTCCCGTCAAGAGCAGCGGCGGTCCTGAAGGTTCGGTCACCAGCTGTGTTGTGCCCGCAGGATCGACCCAGAATATTCTGGACAACGGATAGGCTTCACTTAAGGCCGACAGCCGCCGGGTAATATCCGCAGGAGACTGGCCAAGGAGCTTGCGGGCTTCCTCATGCCACATCATCTCCAGCTTTTTTATACTGGAATACTGCTCATATTCCTTGGGTGGACTTGTATGAGTGATCCCCCCGAAGATACTGTACACAGCAATCGTCAGCGGAATAACAACGGGCACGAACAGCAGTGCAGCTACAATAATCAGCAGATAACGAAAAAGCAGCGAACGGTGCAGCAGCTGGAAACGCCCTGCCCCTTTCACCCTCTCACCCGGTAGCCGATCCCCCGGACCGTCTCAATAATCTCCGGCGCGGCCGGATCAAGCTCCAGCTTCTCGCGCAGATAACGGATATGTACCATCAGCGTCTTGTCGCCTTCGATATAGCTCTCCCCCCAGACCGCCTCATAGATCTGCTCCTTGGTTAGAATCTGGCCCAGATGCCGCAGCAGATAAGAGAAGATCTGGAACTGCTTGCCGGTAAGCATAATCTCCCGTCCGGTCGCAGCTTCCGTGACCACACTGCTTCCCGGTCTGACAACCAGATGCTTAAGCGTGAGCTGAGCGGGCGAGGCAGCGCCGCTTCTTCTCAGCAGAACCTCGATTCTCGCCGCCAGCTCATCGGGATGAAACGGCTTGGTCATATAGTCATCCGCGAAGTCCAGCCCCTGAAGCTTATCGTCAATGGAGGTGCGCGCCGAGAGCATCAGAACCGGCAGCTCCGGATAGGCCCGCTTCAGCCGCTGGCCGACGGTGAAGCCGTCCAGCCCCGGCAGCATCACATCCAGAATCGCAAGCTGGCAGCCCTCTGCAGCTTCAAGCGCCCCGTCTCCGCTCTCCAGCCAGCGCACTGCATATTCCCGTTCCCTCAGATCAGCCGCCAAGGCACTGCCGATCTCCCGGTCGTCTTCTACGTACAATAGGGTCACACTCACGTTGTTAACCGTCCTTTCTTTCTTCAAATAGCACAACAAATCCCCGGATACCGGCAGTCTTGAGATCTGCCGGTATCCGGGGAGAATGATCCTTGCTGTTCAGGCCGTAATTCCGAACCGTCCCGGCGGCTTATCCTCCGGCAGCCCGAACAGATAGCCTTGTCCCAGATCCATACCCAGATCACGGCAGACCAGGAATTCCTCCCGGCGTTCAATGCCTTCGGCCAGCAGGCTTGCACCGAATTCTCCGGCCCTGGAGATAATCTCCCTAAGCATCCGCTGCTTCCCTTCATCCCGGTCACAGAAGCTGATCAGACTGCGGTCCACCTTGACATAATCCGGCTGGAGGCTGGACATCAGTTCAATGGTCGAATAGCCCGCGCCCACATCATCCAGCGCAACCCGCATCCCCTGCTGGCGGTATTCGGCGAAGATGGCGCGCAGATGCGGAATATCGCTGATCTGCTCTGTCTCCACAACTTCAAATACATAATCCTCCGGGTTCTGGTCCAGCCTCCGGATCGCCTCGAAGGTATGAGTCAGACAATACTTGGGATTATAAATAGAAGAGGGCAGGAAGTTAATGAACCGCTTGATGCCCTTGGGCAGCAGCTTACTGCCGGTCTCTATCGCCGAGATCCGGGCTGCCCGGTCCAGGAAGGAGTGAAACCCTGTCCGCCGGGCAATCTCAAACAGCTCATAGGGCTGAAAATAACTGCCCTGGGGCAGCGGGCGCAGCAGAAATTCAAAGCCGACAATCTCCTCGCTGAAATTCACAATCGGCTGCATGTGGCTGCAAAAATCATGACTCATAATGATGGACACCAGATTCTCATTAGCAAAGCGGACCTTCAGCTGCTCGAAGGTCAGCCACCGCTCCGGGGCCGCAGGGGAACCTTTGCTCTTAACGCATACCGCTAAGGAATCCGCTATGTCCTTAGCCGCCACCAGCAGTTCTATAAGCTTCAACAGCTCTTCCTTACGATGATATGGAATGATACAGGTCTTGCTTGTCTGATATATTTCATAACCGGCATTTCGGATGGCAGCAGCCAGCGGATCTGAGCAAGGGCGGAGCTTCAGCTCCCCTTGATCCTCTATCGGGTCGATGTCAGCACAGTCAACACAGTTTATGGCAATCCCCTCCGCCTCATGATGTCGATAACCTGAGGTCATTATAGCATGATTCCTCTGCCACAATCAGGAGAGAAGCAGCAGAAAGGGCCTCCTATGGACCATGAAGTCCCTAAGAGGCCCGGGTCGCCGGACTATATTGTACGTAGGCTTAGGCGGAACTCATCCGCTACCGGTAACGCCACCTTTTGCCGGAGACAGCTACTTAAGATTGCCATACCCCATGCTCGCCGTTCTTGCCCATATATTCAATCCGTGAAGGTGACAGCTCAAGAATGACATAATCAGGATCATCCGGCCCCTTAAACCATTTCTCCAGGGACTCATTCCATACCTTAGAGCGCAAGCTGTCGTCCTTCGTTACAGCAACCGTGGCTTCAATCTCCAGTACATCCTTGCCGCCGCCCTGTTCATAGCCGAGCAGCAGAGCAGCATTCGGATTATCCTGAAGCTCTTCTACCTTATGAGTCTTGCGGTTAGTTGCCAGATAGATGGACAGCCCGTCATGAAATACTGCCATGTAACGCACCTTAGGCTTGTTACCGGCTTCAATCGTGCCGAAGGAACCGAACCTGTTGTCGTCCAGCACCTGTATGATTGTTTTCTCCAGCTCTTTGTTGTCCATTAACGTCACAGCTCCCTTCAAATTCATGTGAATATAAGTTTATATATTCACGTCCGCGGTTTGGATTTATGATTAACCTGTGCCTAATATAGTGTACCCTTCCCGTTCATTCTGAATCCTGCCATCTGCTCATAAATTGATTCATAAGGAGTCTTATCCTTGAAAAAACTAATCTGGATCGGCTGTCTCTCCTATTTCGTAATCGGCCTCGCCCATGTCGTCCTGGGCTCCATTCTGCCAGTGCTGCTCCAGCATTATGACCGCAGCTACAGTGCAGGGGGCGAGCTGATCTTCAGCCAATTCGCGGGCTTCCTGGCCGGCGTACTGGTCTCGCCGCTGCTGAACCGGCGGTTCGGCAAGCGCGGCGGCATTATGATTGCCACCGGCCTGCTGCTGTGCGCCGAGATTGCTTATGCCTTCCTCCCGCCCTGGGGCTGGATGTACGTCATTGCCGTAGCCGCAGGGTTCGGCTTCGGGATGATCGAAGCCGTCATCGGCACGATTATTATAGCCGCAGTCACCGAAGGAACAGCGGTTGCCATGAGCCGGCTGGAGGTGCTGTTCGGTGTCGGGGCGCTGCTCATGCCGCTGGCGGCCAGTCCGCTGATTGCCGCAGGGCAGTGGAGGCTGGCCTTCCTGATCGTTGCCGCCTTCTCCCTCCTCTCGCTGCTCTTCTGGGCGAAGAGCAGATTCGGCCCGCTGGACAGCGCGCTGGATGAGCGGCCCCCCCGCCCTAACCGCGCTGCGGCAACAGGAACCGCCAGAAGATTGTCCTTGCCCTACAAGGGCAAGCAGTGGGTCGTGCTTGGCTTGTTCATTCTGTTCTTCTTTCTCTATGTAGGCACTGAGATGAGTCTGGTGAACTTCATGCCGGCGATCTTCATTGCCAAGCTGGGCATGAGCGAAGCTTCGGCAGCGCTCACAGTCACCTTCTTCTGGCTCGCCATGTCAGCGGGCAGACTGTTCGCCGGTGTTATCGCCGAGCGGATTTCCTACCGCATCTATGTGCTCGTCAGCTGCTTTGCCGCTTTGCTGCTGCTTATCATTTTCCCGTACGCCGGTCACCGGCTTGCCGCCTTTGCGATCATTCTGCTGCTTGGCCTGTTCATGTCCGGCATCTTCTCGATCGCACTGGTCTTCTCCAGCAAGCTCCTGCCCGGCGCAGAAGAATCGACGCCCAGCATTATGATCGCCTCCGGCGGAATTGGCGGCGCGGTGCTGCCGCTGCTGACCGGCTGGTCCATGGATCATCTGCAGATCGCCCAGACCTCGGGACTTTTGGCCGCTTTTGCCGCCTTATTATTTCTGTTAAGTGTGACCGCCTGGAGAATCGGGTAATTGGAACTGACAAGGTTCATATTCTGCGAATAAGGATGGAATTCATATATGGCTGAACTGCTGGCTGAACTGCAATCCGAGCCCACTCTGCATACCGCCTTGCTGCAATTCATTTTCCCCTTCTCGATCAAGCCTGGGCAGGATAAAGAGCTGATAGCAAGTCTGCAGAAGGACGGGTTTACGCGTTTTTTTCTCGACAACAAGGAACTGGAGAATGCCTATTACGGAGAAGGCTACTGCGTGTCCCATGAGAAAATGGAGCGCAGCTATCTGCCGTTTGCCGCTCATGTGCTGTTTCCGCGTGAGAAGGACAGCGATTCCTTCCGCCGCTTTTCCCGGGTAAACGATCTGCAGTGCCGGCTGGAAATGCTCTTCCAGTCTGTTGATTTCCGGATTCTGTCCACCGATGTGTTCCTCTGTCCGTTTGAGCTGGGCTTTCTGACTATAAGAGTGGCTATCGAGGAGGAGAACCTTCCCTTCAGCACCGTGCTGGAATTCGCCGACCGGTTCCGTACATTGGAGGATGTGTGTCATCAGGATAAACATACCTTTATCCATTGTCAGGAGAAGTCCTTCGGCCGGGTGGAGGATTTCGTGTTCAAGAATCTCGTCTCCGGCCTAGAGCCGTTTCTCGACCCGGCCGAAATTGATGGCGCGTATTTCGAGACCCTGCCCTTTTTCGTAGATGAACGGATGCTGGTGCAGGCCTTCTATGGCTTCAACCGTGAGGAAAACCTGGATGAGATCAGTGTCAGGCTGCGCTACCGTGCCTCCCAGCTGGATGGGCTGAATCTGGAGGGCAGGCCTTTTACCAGCGCGAGTGATCCTGAGTATATCGAGCAGTACACCCGTGAGCATTGCTATAACCGCTGGGGGCCGGACACCTATTATATGACGAACGAGCAGACCTTCTGCTGCCTGAGCCGGGCGAAGCCCGATATTGCCACGGAGCTGGCCAACCAGATGTACGGAGAGTATTATTATGGGCTGCTGCTGAGTATATTTCATAAAATCGTACTGCTGAAGCTCGCCAATCTGCATTCCCGGCTGCGCATCAACCACGATTACGACGAGATCGAGAATCTGATCTTTCTGATCAACAAATTCTCGGCCAAATTCTACTTCCTGGAGCTGATTTCGCAGTCGCAGGGGCGGGAGATTTTTTTTCAGCTGCGTAAGGTGTATGGCAATGATGCCCTGTTCGATGAGGTGAAAATGACCCTGAATGACCTGTTCCAGTATCAGGACAAATTCCAGGCCAAACGGCGGGATACGCTCCTGATGGTGCTCACCGTGTTTACGGTCATCAGCGGGATTTACGGGATGAATCAGGTGATCGAGGATCTGAAGGGACAGATCGACTGGAGCAAAATGCTGGAGTACTCCGCGTTCGAGTATCTGGCTCTGTTCCTGACCTTCTCCGGGATCACCGTCAGTGTCGGCTTAACGCTGAGAGAGATCTGGAACGGCATCCGCAGCCGCCGCAAGAAGCGGCATTATACGAGGGATTAAGACACATCCGAATAGATAAACAAAAAAACAGCGATGCTTCCGCCAGGGGAGTATCGCTGTTTTTTGGTACGCATTCAGAGATCTTGTGAGTGATTTGTCTGCCATCAAGCGTAGTAACCAGTAGTTAGACATAATCAGCACTAGCTTCCACCTGAGGGATGGGAAGAATTACCGGAGGTTCATATGACACCTAAAGACTATGACAGCCTCTCCTGGCCCGGCAGGTTCAGCAGAGGAGATAAGCAGGCACTTGCCGATGCTATGGATTACTATGGAACGGATGTGCTTAGGCTGGTCAAGCGCATTCTGGGCGGCTGCGGGCGGGCAGAGGATGCTGAGGAATGTGTCAGTGATGTATTCTTAGCTGCCTGGAACAACATCGGACAGTACGATCCTGATCGGGCCTCATTCCGCACATGGATTCTAATCCTTGCCAAATATAAGGCGCTGAATCTGCGGCGTAAATTACAGCCCGGGCTTGATCAGACGATGGGCGAGGCAGCCATCCCCGTCCGGAGCAGCAGCAACACCGAGCAGGAAATTCTGCGGCGTGAGGCAGCGGAAGAACTGCTGCACCATATCAAGCAGCTTCAGGAGCCGGACCGCAGCCTGTTTCTGCGCCGGTATTATCTCTATGAGAGTCTGGATGAACTGGCTGAGGCTTTTGACTTAACGAAAAAAGCTGTAGAGAACCGGCTGTACCGGTGCCGAACCATTCTGAAGCAAACTCTGCAGCAGACTAAACCAAACAGAGAGGAGGACTTAGGCCATGAAGAAAGAGTTGACCACCGGTGAGCAGGAGCTGTTCGATCAGCTCGATGCGCTGGAGTTCAGTGAAGCGGAGCTGGCCTTGAACACGCTGACCGCCGAGCCTCAATCAGCCGCTCCATCGGAAGAGGAGCTTGAAGCCATAAGCAGAATCAAAGTGCGCACCTTGTCCCGGACCGGGACCGCTCCTGACGTACAGCGCCGCTTGCCTTCCGTCCGCAGAAGCCGCCGGCAGGCTTATACCGGAGTTGCCGCAGCCCTTCTGCTTGGCGCAGGGCTGGTGTTCACTTCGCCCAGCGTCCAGGCGGGCCTGAAGCAAGTGTTCAGCTTCTTGCCCGGCCTTCACACCGTAGTGGAGAATAGTCCCGACAGCCCGTTATATGTGCTGAAGAAGCCTTTCACCGCTGCTGTAGGTCGGGGTGAACTGACTGTCAACGCTATCCTTGTGCAAGAGAACCGCGCAACCATTAATCTTCGGGGGCAGAAGACTCGCATTATTAATGAATTTCAGGCAGACATCGGAGGAACCCGCTATACCTTCATGTTCAATTCGCGAACTTCCTCTGGAGGTCTCGACTGGGATGCAAGCTACAGCGCTCTTCTTCCCCATGATCTCACTTTACAGGCTGAAGAAGCGGTAACCTTATACATTAATAGCACGGTCATTGGACCGCTTGTCCTGGGGCCGCCGCAGACCGCCGATGACCTGCAGCAGCTCGGGGTCAGCGATGTCCAGCAGGATGTGCGGATTTCCGCTTTTCCGGTACGGCTGGGTGATGGGCTTGTCCGTGTTGAACTGGTCCCGGCTCTTCAGAAAACCGCATCCGCTGCATCTTCTTATACACTAGAGCCGCTAATGCCCTGGAATGGCACCTATGTCGAGAATGCAGCAGGAGTAAAAGTCTCTACCGAGCACTCTCCATCCTCTATAGGCTACTATTCTGAGCTCTTGTTCCGTGAACAGAAGGAAGCCGGAGGACATCCTTATACAGTCGTCATCCCTTACATCGAGGTATCCGATCAGGAAGCCGTCTCCCAGAAAGTTACCCTGCCGCTGCCCGCTATCGGAGAGAGCAGAACGCTGGATATTACTGCTGAGATCGCCGGATATCCGGTAGACTTCACCCGCATCACCCGCAGCAGTGAGACAGAGGTCAATGTAGATATAGACTTGAAATTTAACCCGGCGGGGGCAAAGTCACTTACCCATTTCTCTGTCAGCTATCCGGGCTCTAAGGAGCCTTATTCCTTTGGGTGGGAGGAGAGTGAAGGCACACCGCGTGTCATGAAGACTCTTAACCTGATTACAGAGCCGGGCGCGGATAAGCTGCGTTTTATACTTTCGAAGCCCATTTTTATATGGAAAGGTCCCTGGACTCTGCCGCTCAAACTGGAGGATTAAGACAGAGAGGGTGGACAACGGCGGGGCTGCCGTCTATAATACACCGTAAGAACATAGCAATACCTGTGAACTTTATAGAACCAGGGGTGCTGGAATTGGCCGGCTGAGATTGTATCCCACAAGATACTGACCCTTATACCTGATCTGGATAATGCCAGCGTAGGAATCTTCATTCGGCACAGTGCCTTAAGCGGTACTGCAGCTGAAGTCCCCTCACGCAAGTCACTGGCGTCCCGATCATCGGGACGCTTTTTTGATTCTAAGGATGTACAGGAATAAGGTTTCTGTAAGCTCTGAAGACCAGGGGTTGCTGGAAGGAGAGAGAAAGAGAAATGGGAGTCAAAAAAACAGTCACACTACTGCTCAGCTCCATGCTGCTGCTCACCGTAGCGGGCTGTGGCGGAGGGAACAACAGCGGCAATGCGGGGGCCAGCGCACCTGCTGCCGGGAACAGCACGGCTGCACCTGATGCAACCGCAGCCGCACCCACGGATGCACCTAAGGCTCTGACCCCGGTCAAGATTGCCCTGGACTGGACACCGAACACGAATCATACCGGCCTGTATGCTGCCAAGGAGTTGGGCTATTACGCGGAGGAAGGTCTTGATGTGCAGATTGTACAGCCTGGCGCTGCCGGGTCCGATACGATGGTCACTTCCGGCGAAGCTCAGTTCGGCATAAGTGCCCAGGAAGCCCTAACCCTGGCCCGGCTGCAGGATGTGCCGCTGGTGTCGATTGCTGCAATCATTCAGCATAATACCTCCGGTTTCGCGGCTCCGAAGGACCGCAATATTAAGACGCCGAAGGATTTCGAAGGCAAAACCTACGGAGGCTGGGGCTCCCCTGCGGAGCAGGCTGCCATGAAAGCCATCATGGACCCCGAAGGCGGGGATGTCTCCAAGGTGAAGCTGGTGAATATCGGCGAAGCGGACTTTTTCACAGCCGTGAAGCGGGATATTGACTTTGCCTGGATCTTCTATGCGTGGACCGGGGTAGAGGCCGAGCTGCGCGGCGAGCCGCTGGATATGCTGTATCTGAAGGATTACGCTCCGCAGCTGGATTACTACACCCCGGTGCTAACCACTAGCGAGAAGGAAATCGCCCAGCACCCTGAAGTGGTGAAGGCCTTCCTTAAGGCTACGTCCAAGGGATATCAGTACGCGATCGATAACCCGGAAGAAGCCGCGACGGTCTTGTCCGATGCTGTACCTGATCTGGACCCCAAGCTGGTGCTGGCCAGCCAGAAATGGCTTAGCCCGAAATACAAGGACGACGCCCCGCGCTGGGGCGAGCAGAAGCTTGAAATCTGGAAGAATTACGCCGACTGGATGTACGGCCTGAAGCTGCTGGATAAGCCGCTGGATGCGGAGAGCACGTTTACGAATGAATTTTTGCCGGAATCATAATCAACCCGCATAGCGGGAATCTTATACTTAACTTGAGAGGAAGGATTCATCATGGCTAATACATTGCTCAGCATTCAGGTCATTCCCAAGACACCGAACAACGAGGATTCTATCCCTTATGTGGACAAGGCCATTGAGGTCATTCAGAAATCAGGCGTGAAGCATCAGGTGAATCCGCTGGAGACCACGATGGAAGGCGAGCTGTCCGAGCTGCTGGATATTGTGCGTGACATGCATGAGGCGCTGATCGCCTCCGGCAGCCCGAGTGTCATCTCACAGATCAAGATCGCCCATAATCCGGGCGGCATCAGCATGGATAAGCTGACCGAGAAATACCGGCCGTGAGAAGCACCTGGAAGCTAGTGTGGCCGCCCTTTGTGGCGGTCCTCTTTTTTGTCGGGATATGGCAGTTATCGGTTATGCTGTTCGACATCCCAGCCTACCAGCTGCCCAGCCCCGCAGATATCGCGCGTGAGTCGAAGAACAATGCCTCCGGGATCTGGGAGCACACCGCCGCCACGCTGCGGCTGACCCTGATCGGCTTCCCGGTCGGCACAGGCATCGGCCTGCTCACCGCCTTGCTGCTGCATCTGCTGCCCTGGGTCAAGCGGGCGATCTATCCGCTGCTGATCCTCAGCCAAAATGTGCCCTCCATTGCGCTGGCCCCGCTGCTGATTATCTGGTTCGGGTTCGGCCTGCTGCCCAAAATCATCCTGATCACCCTCGTCTGCTTCTTCCCTGTAGCTGTTGCAGCCATGGGCGGGCTGGCCCAAAGCGACCGGGTGATGATGAATTATATGAAGATGGCCGGTGCGGGCAAGTGGCAGATCTTCACCCGGCTGGAGCTTCCCGGCTCCCTGCCCTCCCTGTTCTCCGGGCTCAAAATATCCGCCACCTATGCGGTGATGGGTGCAGTGGTGGCCGAATGGATCGGCGCCGACAAAGGAATCGGCTACTATATGCTGCTGCAAAAGTCCTCTTACCGTGCGGACCGGATGTTCGTGGCCATCGCCATCATCGTGCTGCTGAGTCTCGTATTATTCGCGCTCATTGCCCTGCTGGAGAGATGGCTGGTGCGCTGGAAGCCGCGTAAGGATGCCTAATGTGTACAGAAGGATCATCCACAACAGAAGTAACCATAATGAACTGAAGGAGGCTGGGCGAAGTGTCTGAGCTTACGAGGATTGAACTGGAGAAGGCGGACGGAGACGGACGCCTGCGCACTCAGAGTGTGCCGCCTGCGCTGGAAGTCAGCGGCATCTCCAAATCGTTCACGCACCGCCGCCGGGAGACGCAGGTGCTGAATCAGGTGTCCCTGACTGTGGAGCCGCAGGAATTTGTCTCCATTGTCGGCCCGTCCGGCTGCGGCAAAAGCACGCTGTTCCATATTATCGGCGGCCTTACGCTGCCCGATACCGGAACCGTCCGCATGAACGGCATCCCGGTGACCGGGCAGCGCGGCAAGATCAGCTATATGCCGCAGCAGCCCGCGCTGTTCCCGTGGCGCAGCACGCTCGACAACGTCCTGCTTGGCGCCGAGCTGCAAGGCGCCCCGCCGCGGGAGGCCCGCGAGGCAGCGCGCCACTGGCTGGCGAAGATCGGCCTCGGCGGCTTCGAGCGGGCCTACCCGCACATGCTGTCCGGCGGCATGCAGCAGCGGGCCGCCTTCCTGCGGGCCATGCTCGCGCCGCAGGAGCTGATGCTGCTCGATGAGCCGTTCAGCGCACTCGACGCGCTGACCCGCGAGCAGATGCAGCGCTGGCTGCTGGAGCTGTGGGAGGAGAACCGCCGCTCCGTGCTGTTCATTACCCATAACATCGAGGAGGCGCTGCTGCTCTCCACCCGCATCTACGTTTTCTCCGGACGGCCCGGCTCCGTCCTCCATACCGTGGAGGTCCCCTTCCCGCGTCCGCGCCGCGAAGAGATCGCCGATTCGCCGGAGTTCCTGCGGATGCGGCGCCAGCTCTCCCAGTGGATGCGCGAGGAGCAGGCGAAGAGCCAGACATAAGGAGCAAGCTGCTGCTAAGGTGAAATTGCAGGAACGATCGGGCTCCTCGCTGTGCCTAACAACAACCTTCGTGACTCGGCACTGCCTTGTCAGTAGCGGTATAACTCATCCTGATTGTATTTACTGCAATAGAATCTGCTATATTCCATTCAAAATTCACTTCTGCTGTATTTCGTACAGCAGATTTTTGTTTATTTGCCGCAAAGCACCACTTTCGCAGATTTCTGCTGTACAGAGTACAACAGAATCGGTTTTGCTGCGGATTCGGGGGACATCTGTTGTATAAATTACAATTGAGCTAACCATTCCATCCATAGCTGTATTACGTGCGATTAAAAGCAGCCAAAAACATAGTTTGTCTTCTATAGCTGCAATTGGTACAACTAAGTTAGCCCCAAATGGATGAAATCCAGGATAAACAGTTAGTTTAATTGCACCAAATACAGCTATATAGAGATTCGGCGGTACATCAGATGATTTAGTTGTACAGAGTACCCCAGGCTGTCTTACATCCAGCCCTTCTCCTCCGCCAGCCGCACGGCTTCAATCCGGGTCTTGACCGCAAGCTTGCTGAGGATCTCCGAGATGTAGTTGCGGACGGTGCCGTAGGAGAGGTGGAGCGCCGCGGCGATCTCACCGGCGCTGCGGCCCGCGGCGGCAAGCTTCAGAATCTCACGCTCCCGGTCCGAGAGCGGATTCTCTTCGCGCAGGCTGCCGAACACCAGCTCAGGCGAGACCTCGCGCCCCCCGGCCATCACACGGCGGATGGCATCGGCCAGCTTATCCACCGGCTCATCCTTCAGCAAATACCCCTGAATTCCGGCCTTTACTCCGCGCTCGAAATAACCAGGGCGGGCGAAGGTGGTCAGGATAATGATTTTGGTACGGCAGCCCCGCGATTTCAGTATCTCTGCCACCTCCAGGCCGCTCATCAGCGGCATTTCAATATCCATCAGGCATACATCCGGCTGGACACGTTCGATCAGGGCCAGCGCCTCCGCCCCGTCCCCGGCTTCGCCCGCCACCTCAATATCATCCTCCAGATCGAGCAGCGATGCCATCGCGCCGCGCAGCAGCCGCTGATCCTCGGCAATTATGATCCTGATCATGCTGTTTCCCCATCCTTTCCATCCTTCACTACTCTTGGTGTAACCACCGTTAGCCGGCTTCCCCCGCCGGGTCCCGGAGCCAGCGTCAGCGAGCCGTCAATCAGGGCCAGCCGCTCGCCCATCCCCTTCATGCCGTTGCCGTCCCGGCGCTCCGCCCCCCCTGAACCGCTCGCTTCTACCCCTATGCCGTTATCCTCCAGCGTAATCTGTACCTCGCCGGGTGTCATTACGATGCTAATCCGGCATTGGTCCGCACGGCTATGCTTAACGATGTTGGTAATCCCCTCCTTGATACAGAGGCTGAGAATACTCTGCGTCAGATCGGATACACCCGGCAGCGCTGCATCTCCCTCTACCTCAAGCGCGATCTCCGCGCTGCGCAGCATCTCCGCCGCCTCAGCCAGCTCTTCGGCAACTGAGACTGCACGCATCTCAGAGACCAGCTCCCGCACCTGGCGCAGCGCGGCCCGCGAGGTCCGCTGGATCTCACGGGCTTCCGCCTGCGCCCGCTCGGGATTCTTCACCACCATTTTCTCAACAAGCTGGCTCTTCAAGGTAATAAGCGACAGGGTATGCCCCATCGTGTCATGCAGATCACGGGCGATGCGCATCCGTTCCTCGCGCTTGATCATTTCCTTGATCTGCTCGTTAGCCTGGTCCAGCTCCTTCTCCAGCACCCGCCGCCGGTTAATGGAGCGGATGCCGAAGGGCGTGATCAGCATCATTATCGCAAATGGCAGCATGAAAAGGATATCCGGGCCATACACCTGCGGCAGGTAGAACAGGCCCAGTCCGGCCAGCACAGCGGTGAACACTGCAAGAGCCCGTCTGAATTGGCTCGTATCAGTATACCAGCCAATAAAGTTACTGGAGAAGAAGCCCATATACATGTTGTAGGGGCTATAGACTACGGTTAGCACGACAATAATCAGCAGCTGCACTCCCATCCAGGCCGTGTACGTTCTACCCTCCGTCCAGTAGAGCTGACGGTACGTCACCAGGAACAGCAGGACCAGCCCATAACCCGCCATCAGCTTGACCCCGCTATACCCCTGAAGGTTAAGAATCGGGAACACCAGATAGATCAGCCAGATATAGGGGAAGAAGCCGAATTTTTGCGGAAAGAACCGGAACTGCTTACTAGCCATTGTACATTACACCGCTTCCTGTTTTCGCCTTATATAGACCGATAATAACATAAATACGGCCAGGTAACCGAGCAGCAGCAGCACAGCCTTCCACGACGGGGAACCTCCCGCTACAATCGCCCAGGCTCCACCTCCATAATTGTAGGACGGCAGCCAGTGCCCGATCTTCTGCATCAGCTTAGGCATAATGTCGAGAGGCATCCACATGCCCCCGGCCACCGCCAGCCCCATATAGAGCACATTGCTCACCCCGCTCGCCGTATCCACCCGCTTCATGGACCCGATAATCGTACCCAGCGCGAGAAAAGGCAGCGAGCCCGCAAGCAGCCACAGGCCACTAAGCAGCCACTGCGCTGCTGTCAGCGACACCCCGTTGATCAGATACCCGGCTGCGAAAATACACAGGATCGAGAACAGATGCATGACGCTCTGACCGAACATTTTGCCGAAAAAATATACCGAGGACGGCAGCGGAGTAATGCGGATAAACGTATTCCAGCCCTGCGTCTGCTCCTGCACCAGCCGGATGCCGAGGGTCATAATCGCCGAGCCCATCACGCTGAAGGCCGCCATCGACATCAGATAATGCGCCTGCCACTGCTTCGTATCGTCCGTCCCCGTATTCACCACCCGGGTGAAAATGAAGTAGAACATAATCGGCATGAGCAGCGACCAGAATACATAATAGGGATTGCGGATAATCCGCAGCAGCTCTGCCTTGCACTGGGCCATCATTGGTTTCATCATACTGCCGCCTCCTCTTGATTCAGGGTCAATTGCTCGAACGCTTCATCCAGCTTCCCCTGGTCGATCCGTACATCCTGCACAGCCAGTCCGTTCACGAAAATAGCGCGCAGCGCCTCATCCGTATTCTCTGTCGTCACATGCAGGCGTCCATCCTTCTCGTAGCAGCCTTCCACGGCTGGCAGCTCCAGCAATTGACTGCGCAGCAGCGCCGGGTCGCCGGACGCCAGGAAGGACAGCGACTTCTTAACCAGTCTCGCCTTAATCTCGTCCGGGCTTCCGTCCGCCGCCAGCATTCCCCGGTTGAACAGCAGAATCCGGTCCGCGATATCCTCCGCCTCCTGCAAATAATGGGTGGTGAACAGGATCGTCTTGCCCTGGTCGGCCAGTCCCCGCACCCTCTCCCAGAAATGCCGCCGGGCTGTCGTATCCAGCCCCACCGTCGGCTCGTCAAAAAACAGCAGATCCGGGTTGCCCGCCAGCGCCAGCGCGAAGCTGAGACTGCGCTTCTGTCCGCCGGAAAGCTTCTCCGCATAGCGGTTCAGATCCGCCGGCCCCAGCCCCGTCGCCTGAAGCAGCACCTCCATCTCCATAGGCTGCGGATAATAGCTGCGGATCAGGGCCAGAATCTCCCGGACCTTCAGCCGGTCCATGACGCTGACCTCCTGGAGCATGGCTCCGGTCCGCTGCTTCACTCTGACATCTGCCGGCTTAAGACCGAACACCTTCACGCTGCCCTCCGAAGGCTCAAGCAGGCCCAGAAGCATCGCCAGTGTAGTGGTTTTGCCGGCTCCATTAGGGCCAAGCACCGCTGTGATCGAGCCGCGGCTAATCGTGAAGCTTACCTGCTTCACCGCTTGCTTCTCCTGGAAGCTGCGGCTGACATTGTTCATTTCAATGACATGTTCCATCGTGTATCCCTCCGTGTCCTTCTGCCCTGTTGGCTATATTGCTATAGTACCGGAGACCGGAGAGAAGCATCAGTATGGACTGTCACCGATTCAAAGTGACAACTGTCACCCGGCAACAAGTGGAAACGGCTTTATCGTCCTTTTAAGGACAGTACCGTTTCAGCGAGAAATAGAAGGATAATTTATCATGTGAAACATATAAGTTTATATTTAAATAAGGCGCTCCTGTCCACGATTTCGATATCGTAGCAGGAGCGCCTCCGTGTGCATATTACTCAAACCTCAATTGCCCAATCGCCTGTTCCAGCATGTCGTTCAGCGTCTGTCCTCCGGGAGGTGTACTTACCCAATGGAAAACCGCTGTGCGTATCGCTGCCATAAGCAGCGCGGCCAATAAGTCCGGATACAGGTCGAGCTTCACATCCTTATGTGTACGTTCCGCAATCACCTTGGCCAGCTCCCGCTCAATCTCGATCTCCACCTTGCGTGTGGCGCCGAACAATGCCGGATCATCACGAAGGAGGACGACGCGGGCATACCACTGCCGGTCCGTTGTCTCGGCGAATCCGTCAAGCACAGCAGCCCGGATCGAGTCTTGCAGCGGTTCCCCGGACGGACGGCTGGCAAGGGTAGCCGCTATCCGCTCGGAACGCTGGTACGCATTGCCGACAATCGCAGCCTCTTTGGACGCAAAATAGTTATTGAACGTCCGCATGGAGACATTCGCAGCTGCGGCAATATCCTCCACCCGGACCTGGCTGGCCCCTTTCTCCATGGCAAGTCTGCAGGCTACATCGCTCAGCGTCCGCCTGGTCTCTTCTTTTTTGCGTTCTCTCAAGCCCTGTTTTTCATTCGTCATGTCACTCAATTGCTCCAATCCTTATATGTAGTCAAAGATCTGCGGTGCTGAAAGGGCAGCACCGCAGATCCGGCCCTAATCCTGCGGAATGGCTTACTGCGCCGGTTGTAGCTGAATGTTATAATCCAGTACCTCATCCAGCCAGTCAAACATTACCTGGTAGCTGAGCGGCAGATTGTTCAGCTGGCAATGCAGGTCGGCACCATCCTCCTCCGTCCCCTTGAAGATCGCATTCTTCTTGTTCGGAGCCTTCTCGTAAGTGTCGATCGCTTGCCGCTGCATCTCGGGATGCTCCGCTTCCGAATACATGGAGAGCAGGGGACACTTGACGTCTTTAGGATCAACCTCCATCACTTCTCCGGCTGAACCATGCCACCCGGCAATGCTGTCCAAGCCATGGGACCAGGCTAATCCGGCGAACAGGACCTGGCCGGTGTACGGCATCTTCTTGCTCTGCTCAGCAGCTTCTTCTGAGGTTCCCCTCAGGAACGAAGGCATCCCGCGTTCAATGAAGGTGGCCATAGAATATACAGGCGAGTTGGGAACTGCCGCTGCGAAGCGGTCATCACAGCTTGCATGAACCATTGTCTTGGCCCCGCCATAGCTCATGCCGCTGACGACCAGCCGCTCAGGGTCCACATCCGGACGGGCCAGAACGAAATCCGTGGTGGCTCTGTAGACATTATACAGCTCTTCGCGCGGGAAGTTCTTGGCCGTTGCCTCAGGCTCGTAGAACCGGACACATACATCATAAGGAAGGTCTACGATCAGCGCGTTATATCCGCGGTCAATGGCCGCTTGCCCGCCGAGAAAATAGGTATCTTCCTTGTGTGTCTCCCCGCCGTTATGAAAGATAATCGTTGGCTTAGGCGCATTACCGTGCGCCGCCTTCAGGAAGCACCCCGGGAACTTATACCCCTTGTACTCCACCTCGACCCACTCATGGGGAATCTGCTCAGACTTCGCATCAAGCGCCTTGCGGAAGCATTCCACACTTTTGCCGTGATACCGCGCGAAATCCGGTTCACCGGGAAAAGCTCCATAGAAGGCTGCCCGGTAATACGAGTGGGCACGGATAAATGCCTCGCTGGCACTGATCAGATGTCCCTTCTTCAGGCAGTTCTCTGCCGTTGCCTCGATTTTAACGGCTTCGTTCTCGAATTCAGTCTTCCAGCTGGCCAAAGAGTTCGGATCGATGTTCCGTGCAAGCTTAAATACTTCACCCTGCGACACACCGCCGCAGTGTACGAACGACAGCAGCCACTGGAACGTGAACTCAATGTCATCCCGCTCGAAGAATACCTTATGCGTTAATCGTGCAGCCACCTTTGTCTCTTGCCCGTCTACCTGTACCATACCATTCTCCTCCTTCTCGAATCTATCGTTTCAAGATCATCCACAGCAGACACAGCCGCGAAGCGGAGAGGGAATTAGGCTACGGCGCGATTCCGGGCCCGGGTGTTGGCGTCCAGCGAAATCCAACCTCTAACCAGATTTTAGCACTTTCCATATTTTTTCGCAACACGCAATATTTCTTTAAATGCAATTTTTCTACGCACGCAAAATAATCAAACAGGAGTATACCCTTCCGCTCGCTTCGGCTCACTCACCCTTGCAGTAGCACATTGTATGTTGTTTTCGGTATACATTCACCTCGGTCACCCCGCAGTAGCACATTGTATGTTGTTTTCCACATACATTCGCCTCGGTCACCCCGCAGTAGCACATTGTATGTTGTTTTCCACATACATTCGCCCCGCTCACCCTTGCAGTTGCATATTGTATGTTGTTTTCGGTATACATTCACCCCGCTCACCTCAGCAGTAGCACATTGTATGTTGTTTTCGGCATACATTTACCTAAGATATCCCCGCAGTAGCACATCATAGCAATGTTCTGCCTATCTATGGCCAATTTTGATGGTTTGCAATCCCAGTAACCGCTTGTATGTGGCAGCATTGTTGTACTTATTGCAGGATTTCTATAGACATGTCACTGGCTGCGGTGCATTGTTGCATCATTTGCAGGAATTTCGGTGTTTTGAGCACGTGTGTGCTGGCTTTGTTGCATTTTGTGCAGCATTTCTTCATAGGCCGCTTATATTGGGCAGCATTGTTGCAATTCGTGCAGGAAATTTCAATATTTGTTACTGGCTGTGGCGTATTGAGCCTATGTACCTTCGCGCCAGCCTACAATATTGGGCTTTACGCATACGTTCGGTCTATCCTCCTCCAATCAAAAAAAGGCCTCCCCCACAGACTCTGGAGAAGGCCTTTCTGTTCACTACCTCTGAATGAATCCCTTGCTAAGCAGGAATTCCTTCATGTGCAGCCGGGCAGGCTGAGCCAGCCGGCCCGCCATCATCTCCGACCAGGAGGCTGCGCTCTGGCCGCCGGTACGCTCGCGCATGTAGTCGCTGGAGATCGCGTCGTACACCCGGGCCTGTTCCACTGCGGCTTCGGCATTATAGCCGTTATGATGCAGCACCGCCGCCTGCGGCAGGCGCGGGCGGATGCCGTTCGCGGCGGCCGGATACCCGAGGCACATGCCGAAGACCGGATAGACCAGCTCCGGCAGGCCGAGCAGCTCAGATACCGCAGCGATCTCATTGCGGATGCCGCCAATGTAGACAATGCCAAGGCCGAGCGACTCTGCCGCAACGGCAGCATTCTGCGCAGCCAGCGCCACATCGACAGTCGCTACAATGAGATTCTCGGCCGTGTCCTCATAGGAAGGCTTCCCCTGCAAATGCGGAGCCGACGCTTCCCGCAGCCGGTACAGGTCCGCACACCAGACCAGAAAGACCGGGCACTGCTTGATGTAGCCCTGATTACCGGACAAAACGGATAGCTGCTCTTTAAGCGCAGGCTCGGTTACAGCAATAACCGTGTACGCCTGGACATTGCTGGAGGTCGAAGCCATCTGCCCCGCTCCAATGACTGCTGCCAGCAGTTCGTCGCTGACCGGCTTGTCCTGATACTGGCGGACAGAGGTATGACGGTTCAACAGCTCAAGGGTTTCATTCGTAGGTTTCATTATCGTTCCGCCTTTCTTCACTCCTATAATAAGCCTATTATGATCCCATTTCGCAGCTCAGACAACAAGGGGGGGGCTTCCTTCCAGCCTCTTCGTCCCTCATTCGCCTCTTCCTTCTCTTCCGCCCTCTTTCGCCTCTTCCTCCTCTTCCTCCCCTTTCGCCTCTTCCGCCTCTACCACCCGCTCCCGCGTTTCACCTCCTGGACAATCGCCAGGATTCCCTCATCAATCTGCGTAAGCCCCGCACGGGAAATACTGATGCGCAGGAATTTGTCCCGGGCCTGGTAGCCCGGCAGATAGAAGCCGTTACCGGGTACCACCTGAATTTTGCGTTCCCCCAGACGCTTAACCAGACGCTCCAGATTAACGGTAAGCGGCAGCTTGAACTGGATATAGATGCCGGAGCTGTCCGCAGAAGCTTCGATTAAGCCGTCTGTATTATGCTGCCCGAGCGCTTCGTATACCGCGCGGATTTTTTTGGCGTACATGGCTTTGATCTTGTGCCTGTGATGCCCGTACATTCCGTTCTTGATGTATACCTCAAGCGCAGCCTGCGACAGCAGCGAGGTATCTGTATAGCCTTTATAGGAGCGGAAGCTCTCCAGCAGCAGCTCCGGTACCACCACCGCACCGAGCCTAAGGCCCGGGAAGATGATTTTGGAGAAGCTTTTGAGATAAATGACATGGGAAGTCTGGTCATACGCATAAATGGGGTCATAGCGCCGTCCGATCCCCAGATCCGCCATATAATCATCCTCGGCGATATAGACATCGTATTTGGCTGCCAGTCCGGCAATGGCCTTGCGCTCTTCTGTGCTGTAGGTTGTCCCAAGGGGGTTGTGATATCTGGGCATCGTGTAAAAAAATTTAAATCTCCCGCTGGCGAACCGTTCCTCCAGCTCCTGCAGGTCAATGCCCGCCGCCGAACGCCCGATTCCGCTCACCGGCAGCCCCTCAGCCTCCAAATACCTCAAAAAAATATCATACCCCGGCTGTTCCACCAGAATCTCCGTCCTGCCGCTGGGAAAAGGCATTCTCGCCAGTATCTCCAGCGCCTGCTGAATCCCCGAGGTAATCAGGATCGACTCCGCCTTCGCGAACACCTGATACTCGGCCAGATGCGATACCAGGGTGCGGCGCAGCGTCGCAAGCCCCAGGGCATCCCCATAGGTGAACAGATGGTATTTGTACTGGTCAATCGCCTTATTGAGGCAATGCTGGAAGTCCAGGTAAGGAAAAACGTTCAGATCCGGCGATGCCGAAGCAAAATCAACTGTCCCTTCGCTTCTAGCCGCTGCCGAATCATCACTCTTGTCCACCATGTAATATCCGCTCTGCGGAATAGAGTAGATCGTATGCATCCGCTCCAGCTCCCCGTAAGCCTTCAGTATGGTACTGACGCTACAGCCGTAGATTTCTGAAGCCCTGCGCACAGACGGCAGCTTATCTCCCGGGCGGTACTGCCCTTCCTTCATCTGCCGCTCCAGCTCTGTGATCACCTGATGATACTTGTTCATCGCCCGCCTCCGTTCGCCGTCATTACCATGCTATGCCGTGTATTTTATCCTATTATTCTTCCCTTATTATATAGGGATCACGGCAGACTGTACCGGTACAGTTGGGGAAACCTTGTATTGTTGGTGTACGCTTTTTCCTTTAATTTTAAAGTAATAGATCGAATGTTTACAGCATCCAATCTTCACTAACCTACAAGGAGATGTACCCATGCACAAACAAGGACTCAAGCTGGCCTACAGCTTCGCCGTACTCAATGCGGTCATTATCGGCTTCTCCTTCCTGTTCACCAAAGTAGCTCTGGTTCATGCCGGGCCGCTCGACACGCTGACCTTCCGGTTCGCTGCCTCCTTTGCCGTGATGTCAGTTCCGGTCGCCCTCGGCTGGGTTAAGGTATCCTACCGGGGCAAGCCGATTGGCCGGGCCCTGCTGCTCGCCGCGATGTATCCGCTCGGCTTCTTCACCCTGCAAGTCTTCGGACTTCAGCGCGCCACCTCAGCCGAGGGAGGCATCCTCTATTCGTTCACTCCGGTGGTGACTATGATCATCGCCGGGATATTCCTGAAAGAGAAGACCACTCTGCTGCAAAAGCTGTGCATCTTCCTCTCGGTATTCGGCGTAGTGTTCATCTTCGTCATGAAGGGAAGCGGCATCCAGCTGTCTAATATGACCGGAATTGTGCTGCTGTTCATGACTTGTCTCGCTTTTGCCGGGTACAGTGTGCTGGCCCGCTCCCTCTCCAGCCACTTCAGCCCCGCTGAGCTCAGCTACCTGATGATGGGGGTCGGCTTCGCCACCTTCCTGATCATTTCGCTTACCGGACATACCGTCAGCGGGACGCTTGGGGAGTTCCTGAATCCGCTGGGAAGCGCAACGTTTGTCCTGTCCGCCGTATATCTGGGGGTGGTAGCTTCGCTGGTCACAACACTGACTTCCACCTATATTTTATCCAAAATCGAGGCCTCACTCATGAGCGTGTTCACCAACCTCTCCACCATCGTATCCATTGCAGCCGGAGCAATTTTCCTGGGAGAGCAGATCACGGTTTATCACTGGATCGGTTCCTTCCTGATCATCGCCGGGGTCATTGGCACGAACTTGCTGGGCCGGAAAAAGCACGCTGCGGCTTCCGCAGCAGCCAGCGAATAAAGCAGCATAGATTGAATTCGCCTAGAAGGATAAGTTATCGTGTGAAACATATAACTTCTTATATTTTTTAAAAAAGAATCGCCGGCAGATACACGCCGGCGATTCTTTGCGTTGCGGCCTTCTGTCCGTCCGGATGAATCCGGCTGCGGCTGGCCGCATCATTCTTACAGCTTGACGCGCTGTAAACGCAGCGCGTTCAGTACAACGGATACAGAGCTGAACGCCATCGCGGCTCCGGCCAGCCAAGGGGCCAGGAAGCCGAGCGCCGCAATCGGGATGCCGAGCGTATTGTAGGCCAGCGCCCAGAACAGATTCTGCCTGATATTGCGCATGGTCTTGCGGCTCATCAGGATCGCATCCGGGATGCTCATCAGATCGCCGCGCATCAGCGTGATGTCCGCCGCCTCCATCGCCACATCCGTGCCGGTGCCGATCGCCATGCCCGTATCCGCGGTTGCCAGCGCCGGAGCATCGTTGATGCCGTCACCGACCATGGCTACCTTGACTCCGCCGCTCTGGAGCCTGCGGATCTCTTCCGCCTTGCCCTCAGGCAGCACCTCCGCCAGAACCGTGCGGATGCCCGCCTGATCCGCAATCGCCTGGGCCGTAATCTTGTTGTCTCCGGTAATCATGATAACCTCAATACCCATAGCATGCAGCCGGGCTACCGCCTCGCGTGAGGTATCCTTAATCGTGTCAGCCACGGCAATCACTCCCGCTACCGCATCATCGACAGCTACCAGCATCGCTGTTTTGCCTTCCTGCTCCAGCTTGGTCATGATCCCTGTCCACGGCTCGATATCCAGCCCGTTCTCCACCATCATCCGCCGTGTGCCTACACTTACCTGCTGGCCGTCTACAACCGCCGATACCCCGCGGCCCGGTACCGCCTCGAATTGGCCCGCAGGCGGCAGGTCGATTCCTCTGCCCTGTGCTCCAGCCACAATGGCCTCCGCCAGCGGATGCTCCGAGAGCTTCTCCGCAGCCGCTGTTATGGCCAGCAGCCGGTTCTCGCCAAGCACCCGGCCTTGCGCAGCAATTGCGGTAGTTGCTACAATATCGGTCAACACAGGCTTGCCGTTGGTCACGGTCCCGGTCTTATCCACGACCACCACCTTCACGCCCTTCGCAGCTTCCAGATGCTCCCCGCCCTTGAACAGGATGCCGAACTCGGCGGCCCGGCCGGACCCGGCCATAATGGAGGTTGGCGTCGCCAGTCCCAGTGCGCAAGGACAGGCGATGACAAGCACCGCAATGGCTTTTTCCAGGGCCTCTGCAAACTGCCCCGGCGCTCCCCAGATATACCAGACCCCGAAGGTTACAGCAGCAATACCAATCACAATCGGCACGAAGATCCCGGAGATGACATCAGCAATCCGCTGGATCGGTGCCTTCGAGCCCTGCGCTTCCTCCACGACTCTAATGATATGTGCCAGCGCCGTATCACGGCCGACCTTGCGGGCTTTCACCCGCAGCATTCCGTTCTTGTTCATCGTAGCTCCGATTACGGAATCCCCCGGCTTCTTCTCCACCGGGATACTCTCGCCTGTGAGCATGGATTCATCGACGGAGGACAATCCCTCAACGACTTCACCGTCTACAGGCACCTTCGTGCCGGGCTTCACCAGCACAATATCGCCGATCACTACATCTTCCACAGGAATACTCAGCTCTGCGCCGTCACGCAGCACCAGCGCTGTCTTGGCCTGAAGCCCCATCAGGCTGCGGATCGCATCCGATGAACGCCCCTTCGCCAGCGCTTCTAACCACTTGCCTACGAGAATTAACGTGATCAGAACCGCACTGGTCTCGAAGTACAGCTCCACGGTGTGGTGCATCCCGCTCATTTTCAGCGAATCAATCGTCAGGTATAAGCTGTAAAAATACGCCGCAGAGGTGCCCAGCACCACCAGCACATCCATGTTGGCACTACCATTCTTGAGCGCCTTATAGGCGCTGACATAGAACTGCCAGCCAATCACGAACTGAACCGGGGTCGCCAGCACAAGCTGGAACCAGGGATTCATGAATAGCTCAGGCGTCCAGATCCAGGTTGTGAACGAGAAGTGGCCCGCCATGGCCCAGAGCAGCGGGAGAGACAACAACGCGGAGATCATCCACTTATTCCGCTTGCGTGTAATCTCTTCACTGCGCTGCTCCGCGATATCCTTCCGGTCCTGCTTAAGTGACGCCTTATAGCCGATGCTGCTCACCTTATCCATAATCTCGGCTGTACTGACATTGCCCGGCGAATATTCCACGTGGGCAGTCTCCAGCGCCAGGTTGACATTCACAGCCGCGATCCCCGGCATCCGTCCCAGCACCTTCTCAATGCGCGACGAGCAGGCCGCACAGGTCATTCCTGTTATATCGAAATCCGCCGACTCCTTCAGCGTATCGTAGCCAAGGGAGCGGATTTTCTCCTCAATCTGCGGCACATCCATAGCGGCTGGATCGAAGCCTACCGTAGCCTGCTCCAGCGCCAGATTGACATTCGCCCGGGATACCCCCTCCATGCGGGACAAGCCCTTCTCAATCCGCGTCGCACAGGCGGAGCAGGTCATTCCGGTAATTTGCAGCGTGGCCTGCTGCTGCGGGGCCGATTCTGTACTCTTTTCCATTCTCACGCACCTCCGTATACCCCCAAGGGGTATATTTATCTTGAAAAGAAAAGGCATTGGCGCCCGGCCCTGTTCCCCAGGGTTCCCTGCTCCAAGCCCTTATATTACAACAATTAGCTCACACTACGTCGTAGCCCTGATCTTCAATAGCGGCCTTGATCTTATCCAGGCTTACCTTATTCTCATCGAATTCAACAGCCACCGTCTTCGCCGGCAGATCCACCTTCGCCGCAGCGCCTACACCGCTCACAGCCTTCTCTACAGCACTTACACAATGACCGCAGGACATTCCTTCAACATTCAGTGTTACATTCGACATTTGAATAACCTCCTAATTATTGTTGGTACAGGCTTAATTTGTGTTCATATTCTACAACCGGATATATAATTTGTTGCGTGAGGAAAGGATAGCTGTGCTTGATTGTACTTTGTACAACAGATGCCGGATAAATCAGCCTTTGAATGGAATCTATTGTATTTTGTACAGTAGATTTTCTGCTTTTAGGCTCTTTCAGCTTATTTCCCTGACTTCAATTGTACGGAATACAATAGAATGGATATTTTAATCGTTAAGCAGGAATTCTATTGCACAAAGTACAATCAGACCCTTGGTCGTTATTCTTTTTTCTTCCTCACCACAGCCTGGAGAATTCGAACTATTAAATCCCATACAAAGCACAACCTTTATTTCATCAGCTTGTTCACCGTAACCAGCAGTTCGTCAATCACCTCATGCTCACCGGCTTCGATCCGTTCGATAATGCAGCTCTTCATATGGCCTTCAAGCAGCAGCTTGCCCACACTGTTCAGGGCCGCCTGCACCGCCGCCAGCTGATTCAGCACATCATCACAATAGGTATCCCGTTCAATCATGCCTTTGACTCCGCGGATCTGCCCTTCAATCCGGTTCAGCCGGGTCGTCAGCCCATTCTTGAATTCCGGGGAATGATGACTCTTACGCACACCGGAAGCAGTAGAATGGCAGGCTTCTGCACAATCCTGTCCGGCAGGGTCCTTCTCATTTGTAGACACAGGAATCAGCCTCCTTATGTACCAATATAATATACCCCCCACGGGTATGTCAAGACCTCAGGTGACAAGCATCCTTTTTTCCCTCCTCCAGATACTTTGCCCTATTTCAGCAGGAATAAAGGACCGGCAGATAAGGAATACCAAGTACACGCATGCAAGTTCCCAGCAGCTCCCAACCTGTAGGTTCTCTTGAAAAAAAACAATTGCCACCCTATTCAAATTTGACTATAATGAAATTCCATTGAATTTTAAACATAAAGGAGCTTAACATGCACAGCAAAGAAAGTAATCTCAAGCTCGTCATTGTCGGACTGCTGCTCGGTATTCTGATGTCAGCCATGGATAACACCATTGTTGCCGCAGCTATGGGCACGATTGTCTCCGACCTCGGGGGACTGGATAAAATCGTCTGGGTCACCTCCGCCTACATGGTCATGGTTATGGCCGGAACCCCAATCTTCGGCAAATTGTCCGATATGTACGGACGCAAACGGTTTTTCATCTTCGGGCTTATCGTGTTCCTGATCGGCTCCGCCCTGTGCGGAACGTCGGCGAGCATTACCCAGCTCAGTATTTACCGTGCGATACAAGGGATTGGCGGCGGAGCACTCATGCCGATTGCCTTCACGATTGTCTTTGACATCTTCCCGCCTGAGAAAAGAGGTAAGCTCACCGGACTCTTCGGTGCTGTCTTCGGAATCTCCAGTGTGATCGGGCCTCTGCTTGGTGCGTATATCACCGAGTATGTGAGCTGGAACTGGATTTTCTATATTAACCTGCCCATCGGGATTGTCTCGTTCTTCCTTATTATGACCTCCTACAAGGAATCCATCACGCATTCCAAGCAACGGATTGACTGGGGCGGCGCGTTCACCCTGGTGGCAGGGATTATCTGCCTGATGTTCGCCCTGGAGCTTGGCGGTAATCAGTATGCCTGGGATTCTGCGGCCATTCTCGGACTGTTCGCTGCGTTCGCCGTGCTTCTGATCGCCTTCATTATCATTGAAAAATTCGCGGCAGAGCCGGTCATCTCCTTCGCCATGTTCCGGGGGCGCCTGTTCGCAACCAGCAGTATACTTGGCTTGTTCTATGGTTCAGCATTCATCGTAGCCACGGTATATATCCCAATATACGTCCAGGGGGTATACGGCGGCTCCGCCACCAACTCAGGCCTGATTCTGATGCCGATGATGATTGGCACCGTAATCGGCAGCCAGTCCGGCGGCCTGCTTACCACCAAAACGAGCTTCCGCAACATCATGCTGCTGTCAGCAGTCTGCTTCGTGGGCGGGATCTATTCCCTCAGCACCTTGACCCCGGAGACCCCCCGGATGGCGCTTAATGCCTTCATGGCATTGACCGGCTTCGGTGTGGGCTTCTCCTTCTCCGTGCTCAGCCTGTCTTCGATCCAGCATTTCGACATGCGCCAGCGCGGTTCGGCAACGTCCACCAGTACCTTCATGCGCTCGCTCGGGATGACGCTGGGGATTACAATCTTCGGCATTATCCAGCGTAACCACTTCGCCTCCGAGCTGAGCACAGCCTTCGGAGACAGCGGGCAGGCCGCTTCCTTCGGCGACCCGCGTTCCGCGTTAACACCCGAGGCCAGAGCACAGATTCCGGCGCCTGTACTGGAGAAAATCACGAACTCACTGTCTTCGTCGATCTCACATACCTTCTTGTGGGCCATCGTTCCGGCGGTGCTTACGGTGGTGTTCGTCCTTCTGATGCCGAAGGACCGTCTGCTGCCGCAGGGCAGCCAGCATGGTGCAAATCAAGGTCAGCGGTAAGCCCATGCCGATGAAGCTGCTGATTCTGGGACTTTTGCTGGAGCGGAATATGCATCCCTACGAGATTACCCTGGTCATGAAGGAACGCTCTATGGATCAAGTCATCAAGCTTCAGACCGGTTCCTTATATTACGCCGTGGACAAACTGGCCGCAGGCGGCCACATCGAGGCGGTGGAGATCATTCACAGCCCGGACCGGCCGGATAAGACCATCTACCGCATTACGGATAAAGGCAAAGAATTGATGGAGCAGCTCATTCTCCAGCAGATTAAGAAAAGTGATCCGCCGTATCATCCGCTGTACATGGCCCTTGCCCTCGCGCGTCATATCGACCAGGGCAAGGTGGCGAAGCTGCTGGAGGAACGCATCCGGGAGGCGGAGCATCAGGTGAATTATGCCTATCAAGTATACGAGGAGCATATCTCCATCGTGCCCCGCTCGGTGCTGCATATGATGTACGGCAGATATGAACATAGCCAGACCGAGCTGAAATGGCTGAAGCGCCTGTATGAGGATGTAGCCGTCCGCAGACTGGATGATATCGGCAGACCGATTATCGGAGACTAATAAAACACCTATGAACCAGGGGGATTGTCTATTCTGCCGTTACCGGCAGCAGGCAGTCCCTTTGGTGTCTGGAGTACGTCCTCGTATCGCGGATTTCAGCCGCTGTAACTGTTTAGCGAAGACAATATGTGTTTATGTAGGGAGCAAACCGCCGGCGAGCGGCTTAGGCAACTGGACTGAATGCCAACCCCCGCCTGACGGATACTCTGGAAAGGGAAGTGAAGCCGCTATGAGCGATGACAAAAAGCCGATCAGAGACGAGCGTGACCACCCGGAGCAATACCCTACAGACAAGCCCAGCCTGTTCGATGTAGATGAGAGCCAGCAGCATGTGGACCCGATACCCGTAGAGGACCTGACACTCGAGAAAGAGGAAGAGAAGGATAAAGAGACCACGAAGCACCGTTCCTCCAGCGACAAGCGATACCACACCGGGTTCTAAAGGTGTAGGCTTGTCCGGTAGCATAACCGGAGCATTCTCAAGCTGAATACTATGGAGGGATCACTTTGCTGAAGGCGTTACCCCTTAACCGGCGCGGCATACCTGCCAGCCGTATCGCGCTGGGCTGCATGGGACTGGGAGGAGGCTGGGACCGCGAACCGGTCACAGCTGCGAATATGAAGCAGGGACATGAGGCACTGGATGCGGCGCTGTCTATAGGTATTAATTTTTTTGATCATGCGGATATTTATACCCGGGGCAAGGCGGAGAAGGTGTTCGGGCAAATCTTCAAGGAACGTCCGGGGCTGCGCGAGGACATTCTCCTCCAGTCTAAATGCGGCATCAAGCTGATGGAGCCGGGAGACCTCTCCAATAGCTTCGACCTCTCCAGGGAGCACATTCTGTCCAGCGTTGATGGAACTCTCGCACGGCTGGGCACAGAGTATATTGATATTCTGCTGCTGCACCGGCCCGATCCGTTAATGGACCCCGAAGAGGTGGCGGAAGCGTTGCATCAGCTCAAGGCCTCCGGCAAGGTGCGCCACTTCGGCGTCTCCAACATGAGCGCCGCCCAGATCCAGCTGTTACAGACCTATTGCGACGAGCCGTTCATTGTCAACCAGCTGCATATGAGCTTGTCCCGGATCAGCTGGGTCGACGCCGTACTCAGCGTGAACCGCGACCCGTGGAAGGACATTACGTTCCCGGAGGGCACCATGGAGTATTGCCGTGCCGGGAATATCCAGCTACAGGCCTGGGGCCCGCTGGCCCAGGGACTCTTCAGCGGACGGCCGCTTGAAGGCCAGCCGGAGAATGTCGTGAATACAGCGGCCATGGTACGGAGACTTGCTGACGAGAAGGACGCGACACCCGAGGCTATCGTGCTGGCTTGGCTGATGACGCATCCCGCAGCCATTCAGCCTGTTATCGGCACAGTGAATCCGCAGCGGATCGCTGCCTGTGCAGGCGCGGACCAGCTAGAGCTATCCCGCAAGGAATGGTATGAGCTGTACGTCACCTCGCGCGGGGAGAAGCTACCCTGAACTTGGATTTCACCAGAAATCACCTGATTGAACAGGTTCAGATTCGGCGAAACCGGACATTTTCATAAAACTAGCGGAGAGGGCTGTCCCAAAAGCGATGAATTGGTTGCTTGGGACAGCTCTTTATTGTGGAGTAGGATCAACGTAAGCACTTAGGTGGACGCTCCGCAAATAGAACGTTGTTCCAATCGCTGTTTAAGCGGTATACGAAACACCCAAATCATAAGAGAATATCATTTGAATTCTCTTCCCAAAAAAGAAAGCAGCGATTCTCCATTAACGGAAGAATCGCTGCTTTTGGGACAGCCCCTTCGTTTAGCCAACTGATGCAGCTGACTGATTGTATTCGCTTTTTCGCATACATTGAGCCCGATTACCTTCCTCATTTCCGCTCTCCCCCACTTTCGCCCCATTAAGGTGCACTTGTGCCCCTCATTTCCGCTAACCGCCCACTATCTGCGAACAACGCCTATTCACTTCATCTCCCCCTCATCTTTCTCTCACCTTTCTCCGCTCCTCCCACCCGTCCCGTTCGTTCTTTATAAAGAACATTTGTGAAAAACAGCGATAACCGCAGATACAGCGAGATATCGCACCCAATTCGTACTTTATTGCGAACATTCCGCTGAAATTAAGATTTTTCTTTTTCAAGCGGCGCAGTGTATGATTTGTTTACGATATCGTTCTTTATTAAGAACGAATATAACGAATAACTCATTAGCAAGTTGAGAGGGGGCTTAGCTATGTACCCCAGATCTGCCAAGCGGCGCAAACGAAAAACCAGGAGGCTCGGCCTGCGGATTCTGCAATCGGGTATGGCTGTCTCTGTGCTTCTGATCTACACCTCGGGCCAGATCGGCAGCACCTATGGAGAGTTCAACACCTCACAGGAGCAGATCAGCTCCATCGGGCTGTGCTCGGTATTCCCGGGTCAGATTGAACAGCTGTTGTCCGAATTCAGCGGGCACCTAAGCACCCTCATAGAGCTGAAATCTTCCCTTGGCAGCCATAGCATCAGTGGAGTGTATAACACCTCCTCAGCCGCTACCGGAGAGCTATCGCTTGCAGAGCTGGGTCAGGCTGCGGACGAACTCTCGTCTGAGCTCACTCAAGCTGGCAGCGAGATCGATCTGCTGGATAAGCAACTAAGCTTCAACGGGACGGTCTGGCAACAAATCCTGCAGGAAATTGGCTACGCAGCGGCCATCCTGCACAAGCTCGGAGGTTATATGGTGAATCTCGATCCTAACTGTCTGGAAATCCGTGATGCACAGTTCTTCGACCAGATTCAAGAGAGTCTTCATCAAAGCGGGATTCTGTCGGAGACGCTGGCGGAGACGTTAAGCGGAATTGTGCAATACCTCGGCTCGATTCATGATATCGGCGGATCCTTGCCTACCGGCAATCCCGACCGCATCTTACTCCGGCAGGATGACTACAGCTTCCCAGCCGAGGAGCCTATCCTCTCGTTCGTAACCAGCGCCTATCAGGCAGATTCGCAGGTCTCCCCCGCGCTGCTGGCCGCGTACGAGCAGTTGAACACCGAATTAACGGCGTCCAAGGATACCCTGTCCTCCACAATCCACACCTTGCAGGAACGGCTGGCAGAAATCGCTGACGCCAAGACGGCCCTTGAGGACAAGGCGAAGGCACAGCAAGAGGAAGAGGAACGCCTGGCACTTGAAAAGACCGAGAAAGCCAGAGCGGAGGAAGCCGAACGGCTCGCCCTAGAGAAGCAGAAGGCTGCTGACGAAGCGCTGAAGCTGGAGCATGAACAAGCCCAGAACCAGCCGCCCGCAACCAGTCCTCCCGACAAAAGCCAGCCGGCAGAGGAGCCCGCTCCAACAGCTCCTGTACAGGACAATCCAGTCCCCACAGCTTCAGCAGCAGCAGAGGTTATTGCTCCAGCGGCCACGCCTGCGCCTGAGATTCTTTTACCGGTGGCAACTCCAGATCATGAACCAGGCAGCGTAATTCCAGGTACTGTCGTGGACGGCGGGCAGCCTTCTCCTACAGCTACACCGTCTCCACAATCCGACACCAGCAAAGGCGGCGAATAAGATGCGCATCCGAAAAATAGCCAATACGATCATCTCCACACTGATTCTGCTAGTGTTCCTGGTGCTGATCACAGCCGTTGTGATCTCCAAAGCCTCCGGCGGCGAGCCCTCCTTCTTCGGCTATCAGATCAAAACGGTATTGTCCGGCTCCATGGAGCCCGGCATCCAGACCGGTTCCATTGTAGCCATTAAGCCGGGCGGGGACATGACCCGTTTTCAGAAAGGCGATGTGATCACTTTTCTGAATCCCGATAATATTCTGATCACCCACCGCGTGGTCGATGCCGAGCTGAACAATGCACTGGGGGAAGCCAGCTACACCACCAAGGGCGACAATAATGATGCCGCCGACACAGCAGCCGTCAGCTCCACGAATGTAGTAGGTGAGTACACCGGTGTAACCGTACCCTATGTGGGCTATGCCATGAGCTTCGCAGTCTCCAAAGCCGGAAGCGTAGTGCTGATGATTATTCCCGGACTGCTGCTGCTCCTCTACGCGCTGTATTCTTCCTGGAAGGCCGTTGCGGCACTGGAAAAGAAAAATGTCTCCTCATCCGCAGCCAGCGCCGGCACCCCTGATACTTTGACTGACCTTGTACAATGACCGATTGTCCTCTCCCGTTTACGAAACGCGGAGCCACAATACAGCTTGCCGGAAGCACCGGCTATGCACCCAATAGACTCATTAAGAGAGGGATGAACAAATGAACGTCAAAAAAACATTAGGTCTCGGAGTTGTATCGGCAGCATTAGGCTTGACCCTGGTCGGCGGAGGCACCTTCGCTTACTTCAGCAGTACTTCTACTTCTTCATCTTCTTTTAACAACGGAACTTTATCACTTAAATCTGATCCCTCTGTCATTGTTAATCTCAGCAACCTCAAGCCGGGAGACAGCATCTTAAGAGATTTCAAGCTTATAAATGACGGGACGCTTAACATTCCCAAAGTGGTACTGCACACCTCATCGGCTATTACAGACGCTCTGGGAGACAACGGCTCCCATAATTTCAAGGATGATATTATTGTGACCTTCCTCGCGAACAAGGATAAGCAAGAATTGCCGCTCCTGGTCATCTCGCTGGCCGATCTGGAGAAAGAGAGTCCCGATCTCGTGGCCCGGGGAATTGTCGGAGCGATCTTAGGCGGAGAGAAATCCGGCATTAAAGCCGGTACCTCGGATAACCTGACTATCCAGTTTGCCTTCAAGGAAACCCTCCAGCCGCAGAACTATTATCAGGGCGATACGCTTGCGCTGACGCTGAATTTTGAAGCCAACCAGGAAAAAGGCAGTCTCAAATAATTTACCAACAAAACAAACCATTCGAGGAGGAAATCAATCATGGGTATCAAAAAAACATTGGGTCTTGGCGTAGCATCGGCAGCACTGGGCTTGTCTTTAATCGGCGGGGGCACCTTCGCTTACTTCAGCTCCACAGCCACAAGCACCGCAACCTTCGCCGCAGGTACGCTGAAGCTCGGCTCCTCCTTCAATACTCCGGTAGCGCTGACGAATCTGAAGCCGGGAGACTACACCGTCCGCACCTTTACCTTGTCCAATGACGGCACACTGGATATCAAATTCCTCAAGCTCGCTACCACATACACCGTAACCGATGCCAAGGGCGACAATGCGGGCCAGGATCTCGGAGACCACTTCAAGGTCAAGCTCCTGGATAATTCGTACACCGGCGGTTCACTAAGCGGTCATGTGCTGTCCGAGATCTCCCTGAAGGATCTGAAGAACACCCCAAGCTACGATCTCGTAGCAGCAGGTATCCTGCCGGGAGGGATTGCCGCAGCCGGTTCCAAGACCTTTAAGATCGCCTTCGAGTTCGTGGACAATACGCTCGATCAGAACATTTTTCAGGGTGACGGCTTAGCTCTGAACTGGACCTTCGATGCTCTTCAAGGAGTGGGAGAAGCCAAGTAGATCAGGAATCCATCAAGACAGCACATCCTTCCCCAACCGGGCCGGGTGTGCTATTTTCTTTTCTACAGGCTGCCGGCTCAATGATTTTGTCCGATTTGCGGTTTTTTGTTATACTGACAAGTGAAAACGGCTTTGCCGTCCCTCCTATGAACGGGCGGTGCCGTTTCCGCGAGAGAGATAGGGATACGGTATAGCGCGAAGCATATCACTTCTTATCTTTTACCAAAAAAGTACGGAGGGCGTTGTAATCGTGTCAGATACTATGGGAAGCCGCATCCACAAACTCCGGCTGGAGAAGGGCTATTCGCTATCCGAGCTTGCGGATAAGGCTGATGTGGCGAAATCATACCTCAGTAATGTGGAACGGAATATTCAATCCAACCCCTCCATTCAATTCATCGAAAAAATCGCTGACGCGCTTCAGGTATCCATTCATGCACTGCTGTATGGCGGACTGGCAGAGACGGAAGAACAGGCCCTGGACGGGGAATGGTTCCGGCTGGTTCAGGAGGCTATGGCCTCCGGTATAAGCAAACGTGAATTCAAGGAATTCCTCGATTACCAGAAATGGCGCATGGAACAAAAGGACAACTAAACACAGCATTGTATGTCACAGGGAAGACTCCGCACGGCAGGGAGGCCGCCTTCGGCGAAGGCATGCTTTCAAGCGGCATACAGAAAAGGCACAGCGTACCGGACGCTGTGCCTTTTCTGTATGTATCCGAACAATGATGACCGCCTTACATCGCCTGGAGCGCCTTCTCACTTAGAAACCGGCGGATCTCCTCCGCCGCGATCCCCGCCTGCTTGGCAGACATCAGCAAGTGCACCCATTCTAAATCCAGATCTACTGCCTGCAGCTCGTCATTCCCCTGGTTGGACATATCCAAGAAATCTCCTCCTAGAATTTTCGCGTCCCCAGGCAGTCCGGCCATCATAGTAGTATTGCTACTTTGTAGTATCTCTACTTTAGATCCGAGACTTTGTGCCCCTGTCTTTCGGCAGGTTTACCTTTAACTGGACCCTCTCCATCATGAAAGGATCTGGCAAGAATCGATGAAACCGTTCTCCGCAATAACATTATACAAGATCATGCGCGATTAGTGTGTCGTTTTCTGGAATTTTTTTATGATAAAATGTGAGGAAACTTAGCTGAAATTGCCAGCGTCTTGTATAAATATTTCCAGTCCCAAGTTCAAACCCTAGCTAATAGTTTAAATATACTAAAGGGAACTCTAACTGCTCCGTCTTACCGCTGCGCGCAACCTCGTATAGAGACAATTACCCATTTGTATAGATGACGGACTGTGATAGGAATTTATAGTTAGATAGCACTTAAGAATTAACAAAAGCAAAAGAAGCGGAGGGGAATTTTGCTTATTTATGATAGTTCCGTATGAATACTGTAATGAATCATGCCAAATTGCGAACGGATTGACCGAAAGTATGAATTGATTACCCCGCCGGAAAGTAGCACAATAAGGTGAGAATGAAACCGCAAACATTTGCAGCTCCGCCAAGTGGCACACTGGATGCCTCGCGTGGAGTTTATCCGTTAGGAGGACCTATTCATGGCAGTCAAAGAGCCCTATAACGACACAGTATGGAGCAAATATTACGGCCCCAACCTGGGCTACATCCAAGAAAGATATGAGCAATTTGTCAAGGACCCCTCTTCTGTTGAACAACATTACCGTGATCTCTTCACCGTATCCGGCCCCCCTCCGCTGGCACCCGATGCCGAGAGGGCTCCGAGCCCTGCCGTATCAGCAGATGCGCAGTGGCTCAAGAAGGCTGTTAAGGCCTCGAAGCTGATCGCCAATATTCGGATATACGGCCATATGGCCGCAGACATTGACCCGCTGGAGCGCAGCACGAACCCGATGGCCAAATGGCTGGAGCTGGAGACCTACGAGCTTACCCGCGAGGATCTTAATGCTCTGCCTGCTTCGCTGATCTGGGATAATGCCCCTGCGGATGTGCATACCGCGATGGATGCCGTCCACAGAATGCGCCAGGCCTATACCCAGACCATTGCCTACGAATTCGGGCATGTACATGATGAACGCGAGCTGCGCTGGCTCAACAGCCAGGCGGAATCGATGACCTCCCCTGCCCCGCTGAATAATACAGAGCGCAAAGACCTGCTGAAGCGGCTGGTTCAGGTGGAGCACTTCGAGACCTTCCTGCACAAGACCTTTGTCGGCCAAAAGCGCTTCAGCCTGGAGGGCAATGATGCCCTCGTGCCGATGCTGGATGAGATTGTGCGGGCCGCCGCGCATGACGGCGCAGAGCATATCCTGATGGGCATGGCCCACCGCGGAAGACTTAATGTGCTGGCTCATATTCTGGGCAAGCCTTATGATATTATTTTCTCGGAATTCCATCACTCGCCGAACAAGGAGCTGTTCCCTTCGGAAGGCTCCATGGGCGTGACCTACGGCTGGAGCGGTGATGTGAAGTACCATCTCGGGGCTGACCGTGCCGTCCGCGAAGGTGAGACCGTTCGCACCCGGATCACGCTGGCCAATAACCCGAGCCATCTTGAATTCGTCAATCCTGTCGTCGAGGGCTTCACCCGCGCCGCACAGGAAGAGCGCAACGCTCCGGGACTGCCTAAGCTGAACACAAGCAAGGCTATGGCTGTGCTGATGCACGGCGATGCCGCCTTCCCTGGAGAGGGCATTGTCGCAGAGACGCTTAATATCGGCAAATTGCAGGGTTATCAGAATGGCGGTACTGTGCATATTATCGTCAATAACCGGATCGGCTTCACCACAGAGAGCGAGGATTCCCGCTCCACCCATTATGCCAGCGACCTGGCCAAAGGGTATGAAATTCCAATCGTGCATGTCAATGCCGATGACCCGGAAGCCTGTATTGCCGCAGTCCGTCTGGCCAGTGCTTACCGCCATATGTTCAAGAAGGACTTCCTGATTGATCTGATCGGCTACCGCCGCCACGGGCATAATGAAATGGATGATCCCGAGACAACCCAGCCGATTGTGTACGGCAAAGTGCGGAACCACCCTACTGTGTACCGCGCTTATGCTGAACGCCTGGAGCGTGAGAAGGTAATCACAGCGGATGATGTCAAGAACATGATTGCGGAGGCGGAGAGCGTCCTTCAGCAGGCCTTTGACCAGATGAAGGAAGGCAAACAGAAGAATGCGGAGTCCAAAACCGCCGTCGCGCTGGATAACGACAGTCCCCAGCAGCGTCCGACTGCCTTCCCGCTGGCCGGGCTGCAGGAGATTAACCGCGAGCTGCTGCGCGTACCGGCCGGCTTCAAGGTCTATCCGAAGCTGGAACGGATTCTGCAGCGCCGCAAGGATGCACTGAATGACGGCGAGCGGGTGGACTGGGCTCTGGCAGAGACGCTTGCCTTCGCCACCATCCTGAAGGATGGCACGCCGATCCGCCTCAGCGGGCAGGATTCACAGCGCGGTACCTTCGCCCACCGTCATCTGGTGCTGCATGACAGCGAGAACGGTGAACTCTATTCTCCGCTGCATCAGCTGAGTGATGCCGGCGCTTCATTCGGCGTCTACAACAGTCCGCTGTCCGAGGCCTCTGTCCTCGGCTTCGAATATGGTTATAATGTGTTCGCACCGGAGACCTTCGTTATCTGGGAGGCTCAATACGGCGACTTCGCCAATGCGGCTCAGGTCATTATCGACCAGTTCATTTCTGCCGGCCGCGCCAAGTGGACGCAGCGCAGCAATCTGACAATCCTGTTGCCTCACGGCTATGAAGGTCAAGGACCGGAGCACTCCAGCGCCAGAATGGAACGGTTCCTGCAGCTCTCCGCCGAGGAGAACTGGACTGTAGCCAACCTGACCAGCGCTGCGCAATATTTCCATCTGCTCCGCCGTCAGGCCGCGCTCTGCGGACAACCGGATGCCCGGCCGCTGGTCATCATGGCGCCGAAGAGCCTGATCCGTAACACGCGCAGCACCTCAGCCGGAGCGGACCTCGCTTCGGGCACCTTCCAGCCGGTTCTTCCCGAGCCGCTGCTCGGCAGTAAGCCGGAAGCCGTAAAGCGCCTCGTGGTATGCAGCGGCAAGGTGGCCATCGACCTGCAGACGGAGCTGGAAGCAACGCGCGGACAGGACTTCTCCTGGCTGCACATTTTGCGCATGGAACAGCTCTATCCGTTCCCGGAACGCGAGCTTGGCGCCCACCTTAGCGGCTTCAGTTCGCTGGAGGAGATCGTCTGGGTGCAGGAAGAACCGAAGAATATGGGCGGGTGGACGTATGCCGAATCCCGGCTGCGCGCCATCGCACCGCAGAAGGTCACTGTCCAGTACATCGGCCGTCCGGACCGTTCCAGCCCAGCCAGCGGCTACGCCGATGTCCACAGCTTCGAGCAGCGGCGCATTGTCCGGGAAGCCCTGAAATTGAATGCAGCAGTGCAAGCACCTGTACCGTCTTCCTGAGCACAGCAAGGCGGTCATCCAATATCACGCACACCACTATATTTGGGGAGGTACGGCCTGTGTCCGAGATAAAAGTACCCGATTTGGGCGAATCGATTTCCGAAGGAACGATCTACAAATGGCTGGTTAAAGAGGGCGACACTGTCGGCCAGGGGGATGTGCTTGCCGAGCTTGAGACTGACAAGGTCAATCTCGAGATCAGTGCGGAGGAGGACGGCGTCATCTCCTCCATCCTGCGCCAGGCGGGCGAGAACGTTGCCGTTGGCGAAGCCATCGGCATCATCGGCAGCGCCGCCGGGGCTGGTGCTGCCAGCAAGCCGGCAGCAGACAGCGCACCGCAGGGCGGCAGCGCGCCTGCTGCTGCCGCAAGTGCCGCAGCGGCTGAACCGGCCGCTGCGGTAACGGCTCCAGCCGCCGCCGAAGGTGCGGCGGCAGGCACTGCGGCCCTGGCTTCGCCGGGGGCGCGCAAGCTGGCACGGGAGCGGGGCATCGACCTCGGCGAGGTCAGTGCCCGCGACCCTATCGGCCGGATCGGTCAGGCCGATGTAGATGGTCATGGCGCAGCCGGGCCGCAGGCCGCTGCGCCGGCGGCTCCGGCGGCGGCTGCACGGCCGGAGCCGGCGAAGCCCGCGCCGCCGGCTGCGGGCAAGGCGCCGCACGCCGAGGACGGCAAAGCCACCGAGCGCAAGCGCATGTCGCGGCGGCGGCTGACGATTGCCAGCCGCCTGGTCGAAGCGCAGCAGACGGCTGCGATGCTGACCACCTTCAACGAGGTGGACATGACCGCCATTCTCGACATCCGCAAGCGCCGCAAGGATGCCTTCAAGGAGAAGCACGAGGTCGGACTCGGCTTCATGTCCTTCTTCACCAAGGCCGTCATCGGCGCGCTCAAGGCTTACCCGATGCTGAATGCCGAGATCGACGGGGAAGATCTCCTGCTGAAGAAATATTATGACATCGGTATTGCCGTAGCTGCCAAGGAAGGCCTGGTTGTACCGGTCGTCCGCGATGCCGACCGGCTTAGCTTCCCAGAGATCGAGCGGCGGATCGGCGAGCTGGCCTCCAAGGCGCGCGCCAATACGCTCAGTCTGCCGGAGCTCCAGGGCGGAACCTTCACGATCACGAACGGCGGAGTGTTCGGCTCCCTGCTGTCCACACCGATCCTCAACACCCCGCAGGTCGGCATTCTCGGCATGCACAAGATTCAGTTGCGCCCCATCGCGCTGGATGAGGAGCGCACGGTCAACCGTCCGATGATGTACATCGCATTGTCCTACGATCACCGGATCGTGGATGGATCAGAAGCGGTCAGCTTCCTGGTCAGAGTCAAGGAATTGCTGGAGGACCCGGAATCCCTGCTGCTGGAAGGCTAACCCTTCCGCTCGCAGCCTTCCCCTCCTTCCTATACACATATTCATAGGCAAACAGGCATCCGCAGAGCTTACCCGCCCTGCCGGATGCCTGTTTTCTGTTTTTAATTAGTGAAACTACTGCACAGAATACAACATTCCCCTTATAACTCCACAGCCCCCTAATGAAGTTGGAGTCCTCCCCCACAAAAATGTAGACTAGAGATAGGAGGAGGATGAACGGTATGGGACACTTAACAGGAACAAGAGAGAAGGCAGCGCAAGAGGTGTTATCTGGCATTAAGGCGGCGGTGGTTGCCCGAAAGTATGGGGTGACTCCGTCCACGGTGAATCAGTGGGTGAGGGATTACCGGGAAGCCCATGGAGAACAAGATCATCCGTACCCCCAGGAGCAGGTAGAGGAACTGAAGCGCCTGGTAGAGGTCGAGCAGAAATATGAGAAGGCGGTCAAGATGCTCGGTGAAAAGGAGTTAGAGATTGAGATTCTGCGTGAACTGCTAAAAAAGCCAACCCCTGCTTATCCGAAAAAATCGAGGTAGCCGAGATGTTCATTAAGCAGGGATATTCCGCAGCGTTGGTACTACGTCTCATCGGGCTCGCAGAGTCCACGTACTACGACCGTAAGAAACGCAAGTCACAGGATGCACAGGCCGTACTCCAGGGGCGCGGAAGACCCGTACCCGGCTACTCTCTGACCGAGTCTGGAGCGAAAATTAGCGACGAGGAAATCCAGGAATGGCTGCTGGAATTAATCGCTGGAGAAGAGCACGTGTACGGATACAAACTGCTGGCCAAGTGCTTGTGGAACCAGCACCGTTTAAAGCTCAATCACAAGAAAAGTTACCGGCTGTGTCAGGCGCTGGATATCCTGCAGCCGCAGCGTCACAAGCGTTTTAAGCATCCCCGGAAGCTGCCGGAGAACCGGGTCATTACCGGAGCAGGCCAGCTCTGGCAGATGGACATTAAGTACGGGTACGTGGCGGGCCGGGACCGGCATTTCTTTGTCCTGAGCATTATCGATGTGTTTACCCGTGTCATCGTCGGCTACCACCGCGGATCGTCGTGTGAGGCCAAGCACGCCTGCCAGACGCTGGGACGCGCCATGGAGCAACACTGCGCCCCTGGCAGCGTACGCCCGGTGATCCGCACCGACAACGGCCCACAGTTCGTCAGCCACCTGTTTGGCGACATGTGTGAAAGCTGGGAAATGACCCATGAACGCATTCCGCCTCGAACGCCGGATTTAAACGCTTTTATTGAATCGTTCCACAGTAATATTGACCGGGATTTGTTCCGCAAAGAGGCATTCGACACGTTCGAAGAGGCCTATGAAGCGGTGGACCGGTACATGGACTTTTACAACAACCGCAGAATGCATACGAGCCTTCGGAACATGCCGCCAGCTACGTTTGCGGAGTGGGTCCTGACCCAAGAAGACCGCTCCCGCTTCTTCTGGCCGAGAGAAAAAGCGAAATAAAGAGCATTTCTACGACAAGTACCGATTTGATACGGAGGACTCCGGGATAAGGGGGTCGCACCGATAAAAGGGTTCAAACTTATCAATTGTTGTACGAAATGCAAGATTCCCTCTCATCCAAGCGATTAAGCACGCTAATTCCTGCATTCTCTGCAACAATCTCACGAAATAACCAGAGATGCGCGGACCTAAGTTGTAATAACTACAACATTACCGAACAATACCAATATTACTCGACACTTCCGCCCCCCTCATTCCAACACACCCCATTCAGTATTTCGCATCCACCTACCACACTCACCCCACGCCACTCCACCCTATTCGCTTTTTCACATCCCCATCACTCACCTCCAACACATCCTATTCTCTTTCCCACATCCCCCCCATCCACAAAAAAAGACATCCCCCCACCCGCTCACGCGGGCGGAGGACATCTCTTCTTCTCCGAACTATTCTCTTTGTCTGTAGTACTCTTGTTTGTCTATGGTACTCTAATTTTTCTATGGTACTCTTATCTGTCTATACTACTCTAAGCCGACGTAAGCCGATATATGGTTAAGCCGTATGCCGTGAAGGCTTCAGGCTCATCCCCTTGGCTGAGGCTGCTCTGGCTACCGGAGGCTTCAGCGAAACCGCCAGGATGCAAGCCACAATGCACAGCAGACCGATGATGTTAAAAGTGGGCTTGAACCCGCCGAGGAAGGCGGCGATGAACGAACCGGACAGCGCGCCGATCCCGAAGCCCTGATAGATAATGCCGTAGTTCTTGCTGTGATTCCTCAGGCCGAAGAAGTCACTGACAATCGCCGGGAAGACGGTAATGTTGCCGCCGAAGCAGAAGGCGATGGCCGCCACACAGGCGAAGTACAGGCCATAGCTCAGCGCGGCATAGCTGAGGGTAAACATCGCCACAGCCGTTACCGCCAGCGTGATACTAATCAGCTTGGTCCGGCTTACCCGGTCGGATAATGCGCCGAGAATCAGGCGTCCGGCCGTATTGAAAATAGCGATCATCGCCACAGCATTCGCTGCCGTCGCCACATCCATACCCGCCAGCTGCACACCGATATCCTTCACGATACCGATCAGGTAGAGGCCGCTCATGCAGGCGGTGAAGAAGATTACGAACAGCAGGTATGCTTCCTTCGTGCGGAGCATTTCTTTCACAGTATAATCCTTGGGCAGCAGAGCCGCCCCGGAAGCGGACGATGTCCGGTTTCCCGCAGCAGCTACAGCAGGCGCAGCCACCGGAGCCTCCCGGATCAGCAGCGAGCCGATGAGGATCATCATCATGACTATAAGGCCCCAGTATAGAAAAGCATTCGACACCCCCGCCGATTCAATCAGGCCGCCGTTGATATATTTGAAGATCAGACTGCCCGTTCCGTAAGCACCCACGGACACCCCGGAGATCAGCCCCTTATTCTTCGGGAACCACTTCATCAGATTGGACAGCGAAGTAATATACGCCGTTCCGTCCGCATACCCGACTACTACGCCAGCCAGCAGGTAGAACATCGGCAGGGAACTGGCCTGCGAGCTTAGAATCAGCCCAAGCCCCAGCAGGATACCGGAAGCTGCGGTCAGTCTGCGGAGACCGAACCGGTCCTGCAGCTTGCCTGCGAACAGTGTGGCGAAGGCCAAGGCAAAGCTGGTAATAGAAAACGTTATCGAAACTGAGCTAAGCTCAAAACCAAATGTACTGACAAGATGTGCATTGAACAGGCTCCAGGTGTAGATGGTACCGAGTCCCATTTGCATAATTACTGTACCTAGTACGATGAGCCACCGTTTACTGGCTGTATCCGTTATCATCAGAATTCCCTCTTTCTCTCTGAAGTCGCTGAAGTCGCTTCAAGGCTTACTTGGCCTCTTCATTGTAGCGAAAGGAGCTCCTCCTGAGAGAAATCCGGAATGAGATGACACTTACGGGGAATGAACTGCCGTTAGAGACGCATAATCTGCCTGAATTCCTTCACCTTACTGCGGCTGACTGGCACCTCGGCGTTCAAATCACGCAGCCGGAGCAGATAGGTATTGTTGAACCAGGGGATGATTTCCTTGATTTTGGACAGATTGACCAGATAGGAGCGGTGGCAGCGGAAGAACTGCTCCTGCGGCAGACGGGTATGGAATTCACTGATACTTAGGGCCATGCTGTATTCCTCCCCTTTGGTTATCACACTCGTTGTTTTCTCCTGCGCCGAAGCATAATAGATCTCGTCTGCATCGATGACGATAATCTTTTCATTTTTCCACAGATTGACCTTATCGCTGCCCAGCTTCACCGGTCCCTCTTCCCCCTGGCGGCTCCCGGCCGCGATGGCACCCTCCAGCTTCTGCAGCATCGCTCTGATCCGCGTCTCGCTGTAAGGCTTCAGAATATAGTCGAACGCTTCAATCTCGAACGCCTCGGCGGCATGCTCCTTATAGGCTGTAATGAACACAATATACGGCTTGACCGCGAACCGGCTGATATTATGGGCCAGCAGCACCCCGTCAATCGAAGGGATATTGATATCCAGGAAAATCACATCCACCGTATCCGTCTGCAGGTACTTCAGCGCATCCAGTCCGTCCTCGAATTCCGCCGCAATCCTGATCCGGCTGTGGGTCTGAATCAGATACGTAAGCTCCTGTCTTGCCAGCACTTCATCCTCGACAATGATCGCTCTCATCGCTGCTCCTTTATCACATCAAAATAGATTTCCGTCCCCTTAGCCAGCCGCCGGATGGTCAGACCCGTGCCATAGATCAGCTTGATGCGCTGGTGTACGTTGTTGAGGCCGATTTTGTTGCCTTCCATGCTTCCGCTATAGACCTTCGCAATCGTCTCTTCACTGATCCCCGCTCCGGTATCGGCAATTCGCACCCTTACGCTGTCTCCGTGGTCCTTGACCGAGATCTCTACAGTTCCGTTCCCTTTCCCCTTCAAAATCCCGTGGATAATCGCATTCTCCACCAGCGGCTGAATGACCAGACTCGGAATGCGTACCGCCACCTCATCTATATCGTACAGTACGCTCAGGCGGCTGCCGAAGCGGGCCTTCTCAATCTCCACATAATGCTGTACCTGCTGCAGCTCACGCCGGATATCTATGGACTCATCGGTCAGCTCCAGATTATACCGCATATACCCCGACAGATTGACGATCAGCTCACGCGCCTTGTCCGGGTCGATCCGGATCGAGGAGATAATCGCATTCAGTGCATTGAACAGAAAATGGGGGTTGATGCTGGTCTGCAGTGCCTTCAGCTCGGCCTTGTTAGCCATCTCCTTGATCCCCTCAACCCGTGACACCTCCATCAGTGTGGAGATGATCTGGGATAGCCCAACAGCCATAGCCTGGAGGGAATAGGTGATTTTATGCGCGTGGGTATAGTAGATCTTGAGTGATCCCGTCACCTCCCCCTTCTCTTTCAGCGGAATAATGATCAGCGATCGGATGTCCCGGTTCATGTACTCGGTATCGTCGTCACGGATGGTAATCTCCCCGCTGCTCAGGGTCTGCTTCGTCTCCTCACTGATAATCTCATTAGCTTCGGCATAATATTCTTCCCCGACACCCACGTAGGCCAGAATGACTCTGGTATCGGTAATGGCCACCGCATCCGCCCCGATATCCTTCTGGATGATTCCGCAGATGGTACGCAGCGATTCGGGATTAATACTGCGGAAATACGGAAGCGTCTTATTGGCAATATCCAGCGCCAGCTTGGACTGCTTCGCGGCAATCCGTTCTTTCTCCCCTTCTACACTCTGCACAAGCGTAACGATCAGCCCGGCACAGATCTGCCCCATTATCATCGGAAAAGCAATCTTGGACACGATATCCACCCCCAGCGAATGGGGATCAGCCATCACCAGAATCAGCAGCATCGTCAATGCCTCGCAGGCCATTCCGGCAGCAATGGCAGCGATCCAGCGCCGTTCAGGCGAAGTGCGCCGGTAGATGATCCCGGATACCACACCCGCTGTAATGCTGGTAATCAGACATGGGAGCGAGGTAACCCCGCCGATATCGATCAGGAAGCGGTGTACGCCCGAGAGGATCCCGGTAATCAGCCCGACCCAAGGGCCGAACAGGATTCCGCCAGCGATGATGGCGATAATCCGCACATTGACCAGAGACCCTTCCACATTAATCCCGCTGTAGGTTCCGAAGATGGCGAACAGGCTGAAGATGACCGTGACAATCGCCAGCTCCTGAGGGGCATGAACCCCTTTGGCAAAAATCTCCTTGAACCGCGGCACCCGGCTCAGCACGAACAGACACATCAGCAGCAACGCTGCCCGCTCAAATAATTGCAGCAGAATACTCAAATTATATTGCACACTCACGCCTCCATAGGACAAGCTATCGGTCCATTATAAGATGGGATAATGGTTATAGCAATCCGCGCAGCCGCCTCTAATGGTTGAGATATTCCTATTGGATTTTCAAACCAGGCACGTCTGTTCCCTGGGTATAAAAGCCCTTCTATTGCGGAAAATTAACTATTATCGTATGGTTTCTTTAAAGGAGTGATAGCTTGTGCGTATAGCTTTTTGGATTGTATTTGCCTTTGTTGGCATTTTGATCTTTTGGATAGTCGGCGGCTTAATTGGCCGTACCAAACGAAAGTAATCTATAGGGGCTATAACAGCCCCTCAAAAGAACTGGTGCACCTTTTCTTCGGGCGGGCAGTTTAGATTAATGTTGACTATTCCTTGGATATTAGCAACCTATTCAAGAAAGTGTTCGTCTGATTATAACGAGGTGACCTTAATGACGAAAGTGAATAGCTTCATCATAATGTTAGTTTTAGTTGTGTGCATGATTTTTGCTGGCTGTACAAATTCAAATATTGATTCAGAACCATTACACACAGAACCATCAGCCACCAATACCTCTACAAATAAACCATCAGATTCAAACAATAATACAAATCAATCTGATTTAGTCGGTTCCGTTAAGGTAGAAAACTTAGGTACCGATACTAAAATAACTTATACTTACAAAAATCAAAGTGAAAAAAAAGTGACTGTTATTGGCGGAGCAAGATATAAGTTGTTAAAAGACAATAAAATAGTTGACGAAGGTGGGGTTCCAATAAAAGACTACCTGGATTTGGAACCCGGTCAGGACTATACAGATATAAAGACGTTTTCGAAATTGGAGCCTGGCTCATACACAATACATGTGGATTGGAACAAAACCATTGTATCTGCTGAATTTGTTCAAAACTAAAATTGGTGAAGCTAACGGGAAACGCTAGTTTAATACAGCAGTCAGACTAAAACCTCTCTCTAGAAGGAAACTAGATATGGCGACGGATCAGCTTTAGAATCCGTCGCCATTCAACTAAAGAGTAGTTAAGACCTTTATGAAGAAAAGAGGTGTTCGTGGTATTATATGTAATTATGAGTTATGAAATAAATGGATTAATTGAAAATGGGGGAATCAAAATATGGAACGTAAAATTCAACTAATGGAAACCTACGTAAATATCGACTTTGGAAACTCTCCCTTTTTAAAATTAGATAAAGGGTTGCAAATTCCATACTCTTCAATCACAGGAATAACAACTGGTAGACCGATACCAAATGCTTTTAAACTATATGGTGCTTTATTAGGAGGAATGCGAAACGGGTTATTTAGATCAAACGGTGGTTATCAACTACACTTTTTTGAAAATGAGCATGATACTCTTCATTGATCATCGGTGTTGAAAATCCTGAAGAAATAAGTAAAAATATTTCCGAACGAGTGAAGTGATAATTTTGATGAACTGTTTATTGAACTAACAGGGAACGTTAGTTCAACATCATAGCGGCAGTCTATGATGTTGTAATTCATTCAGAGCTGCCGCGATAGGCTGAGTTTTCTCACCGTGCTATCTTCCCTTACTGCGCCTGCGCCGTTTGCGCCCACTATTCACTGCTCTAGACTGCCAGATCAATCCCCACCACACCCACAATTTCCCCGTCGCTGTTCGTAATTGCTCTGGAGAGCGTGATGCAGGAACGCTTCGTAATGGCCGAGACATACGGCTGCGAGACGTACTGCCCTTCCGCCATCGCTCCGTTCCACCAGTCACGGCGTTTCGCATTCAGCAGCCCGGCCGCAGGCTCGGAGTAGATGAATGTGCCATCTGTCCGATTGGACCAGATGGCCTGCACATCCGGCACCTTATGCTTGCAGGCCGTGAGCACTCTGCCATGGATGTCCGCATCCGCTGCACACATCTCCTGCTTGGCTGCTATCTCCTGCAGCACCGCCTGCATTTCCTCAAGCCGCGCCGAATATTGGCCCAGCTCAATGACTTCGCGTCCGGCAATGCCGTTCACCGACTGCTGCAGGGTCTGAGATTCCAGCAGTAGACTTGCGCTAATCCCATTAAGTTGCCCGATCTGAGTCCGCTGTCGGGTTACCTGCTCCAGGGTCAGGTCTACGCCTGCAATGGTCTCATTAACAATCCCCACTGCACCGCTCAGCTCGCCGGTCACCTCTTCGATCAGCCTGCTCTGCCGCTCGGCCGCAGCCGCTGACTCCGTAACGATGATCCCAACTTCCTCCACCCGGGCCGAGATATCCCCCAGGCGCTGCTTCACCTTCGCCACTTCATTCACGCCATGCGCAACCGCTGTCTGCTCCTTCGTGACTGACTCCAGCACCTGCCGTACTCCATGATTGAGATCCAGCAGCACCGCCGTAGAGCGCTCCACGGAATCCCGGCTCTGATCGGCCAGCTGCCTGATCCGGCCTGCGACCACAGCGAACCCCCGGCCCGCTTCTCCGGCCCGCGCAGCTTCAATCGAGGCATTCAGCGCCAGCAGCGAGGTCTCATTGCCGATGCCTACGATCAGGGCGTTCATCTCCTCCACCAGCGCAATATGTCCGCTTAACATGGTGAATTTGCTCAGCATGTCTCCGCTCTGCTCCTGCAATTCCTCCATGACCTCATCAGTATTCTTCAGGGAATCCACCATCCCCGCCATCCCTGTACGTGCTGCCTGCATCGCCGCACTCAGCCGCCCAGTCAGCTCTCCAATCTGTCCGGTAACCGCTGCAACTCCGCCCATTCTGGCAAAAGCACCCTCAATATTGGCCTTCGCCTCATTGCTCCGGGTCTGCAGCTCCACCTCATAGGCATGTGAATAGTCCGCTGTCTGCTGAAGTCCTTCGGTATGACGGGTAATCTCCTCCAGAGCACCATGCAGCCGGTCCGTGGTGACGACAATTTCATTGCCCAGCAGCTCCACCTTGCTCCGGGCTTCTGCCAGTTGCCCGGCTCCGGCCACTCCGCCCCGGCGGATATCCAGCGCAAGCCCGGCAAGTGCTGCCATCAGCAGCAGATAGACAACCTTATGTACCCAGTACATCTCTATCCATAACCCATACATCCCCACACCCAGCAGCAAAATAATAACGATAGCGGCCTTGCTCCGGCGAATTCCCATTCTGCACGTTCACTCCACTCTATCATGTTATGTATTCTAACATTATATCAGCAGAGTTAAATTAAGGAAACCACTACTCTATAGATTGGACTTATATTTTTTCTGTTAGGGGTTTGCCGCGACTCCAGAGAAGTTATGGACTTCCGGCCGCACATACCTTTGGTCCGTGTGCCTGCCTGCGAGCACAATGTATGCTGTTTTCCACATACATTCGGTCCGTGCTCCGCTCTACCAGCCAATTGCCATTGGGTTTTAAGCATACTTAAAAAACAGCCGCCCCCAGCATCTGAGGGTACGGCTGTCCTTCCGGCGTCTTCCCGCCCAGGATTATACTCCTGCCGGTTGTACGCTAACCTCTTGGGCATTCTTCGCCATCATGCCGCGGGCAATCCAGACGCCAGCTGCTCCGGCCTGGGCCAGTCCGCGGGTAATGCCTGCCCCGTCGCCGCCGCAGTAGAGGCCGGAGATTTCGGTCTCGAACTCATCCGTCAGCTTCGGACGGGCAGAATAGAATTTCGCTTCCACGCCATAGAACAGCGTATGCTCGGAGGCGATACCAGGAGTTACCTTTTCCAGGGCTTCCACCATTTCGATCAGACTCTTCATTGTGATGTACGGCAGCACCAGACCCAGATCGCCGGGCACCGCTTCCTTCAGCGTCGGCTCCAGGAACCCTTCCTTGATCCGGGTCTCTGTAGACCGGCGGCCCCGCAGGATATCCCCGTATTTCTGCACGATGACCCCGCCGCCGGACAGATCATTCGCCCGCTTGCAGATCTCCCGGGCATATTCGTTCGGCTTATCGAACGGCTCAGTGAAGGTATGGGAGACTAGCAGCGCAAAGTTGGTATTCTTCGAGCCTAATGCAGGGTCCTTATAGGAGTGCCCGTTTGCAGCCATCGCCCCGCTGTGATTCTCTACCACCACATGCCCCGAGGGATTGCTGCAGAAGGTGCGGACGCGTGTACCCACGGAGGTATTGAAGATGAATTTGCCCTCGTACAGATGCTCATTGATCTCCCTCATCACCACATCCGAGGTCTCTACACGCACCCCGACATCGACCTGGTTATTGTACATTTTGAGCCTGCGTTTCTTCAGTACCTCTGTCAGCCAGGCCGAGCCGTCCCGTCCCGGAGCAATCATCACCAGACCCGCTTCATGACTCTCCCCATTCTTCAGTGTAATGCCTGTAATGCGGTGCGTTCCGTTCTCTTTGACGGTAACGATATCTTCTACTTCTGTCTTGTATAACATATCAATGCGTGTCCGCAGATATTCATAGATCGATTTCAGAATCTCCAGGTTCTGCTCGGTTCCGAGGTGGCGGACCTGCGCCCGCAACAGCTTCAACCCGGCGGCATATCCCCGCTGCTCAATACCGCGAATGCTCTCCGTGGTCGGATCGGTAATGACCGGGGTTGCCCCGTGCTCCAGGTTGATTCCATCTACATATTCAATCAGCTCCATCACCTTGGAAGGAGGCAGATAATCCGTCATCCAGCCGCCGAATTCGGTCGTAATGTTGAATTTGCCGTCACTGTACGCCCCAGCACCGCCGAAGCCCGCAGTAATGGAGCAGGCCGGCAGACAACCGGCGAATTCCTTGCGGCCGGAGGCGGGCGGACAGAGCTTGATTTTCTCCTCCAGAATCGGGCAGTTGCGGCGGTAGATATCATGTCCCTTGTCCACCAGCAGCACCTTCAGCTCAGGGGCCTTCAGCGTTAATTCATAACAGGCGAATATTCCAGCCGGACCGGCTCCAACAACAATCACATCATATTTACTCATATCTTCTCTGTTCCTCCCAGGTGAAACGGCTTCGGCCTGCAGTTGACAGGGGCTGCGAAGCGTCTCTGCGGTATATTCGTCCACTTATCCAAGCAGCACCCAACAGCACACAAAAAAATCCCGGCCTCTTCATAGGTATGCAAAATGCACCCTATTCGTAGCCAGGAATTTACGGTCCCCTGTAGAAACCCTCAAACCTTATCATTGAGGATATACGAACAGCTTTACCCGTTATTACGGGCCAATTGGAATTTTACCGAATAAATCCGAATGTGTCAATGACGAATAGCATTAATAGTTCGTGTTTATAGCAATACCCGGAATCACACATATTGATAACCTCACAAACTCCTTACAAACACGAACGTTATTACAGACCTATTCCCAGACATAAGACCTAGAAGGAGAAACGTGAACATTGTCGAATATATAAGTACATTGCCACTGGAAAAGAGGAACATCTTATGCAAATCCCACCGCCAACTCCTCGCCAAATGTACTGGAACCGCGCCCTCCTCAACACGTTCTGGTTGGTGCTATTTGTATATCTCGCCAGCCAGTTCTATGTAACCTTATCGATGTGGAGCCACCAGCCCGAGTTCTCCGGCAAGCAGCATCTCATCATGCATATCCTGATACCGGATTCTATCCTGTTCATCCTGCTGGTCATTCTGGAGAGTATTCATAGATATAAGCCGGTGTTATCCGAATTCTTAATCCTTCTTACAAGCCATCTGTACGGCATCCTGATCATTCTGAATCTGAGTTCGGACTACCATGTGAAGCCGCTGATTATGCTGTTTCCGCTGCTGGTATCTATGGTCTATCTCAAAGAGAACTACCTTAAGGCCTCTTCAGTGATCTGTCTGTTCTACATTATCATCCTGTTCCTGAACACATCTATTTACGATTTCACTCTGCGCATCCAGAACATCATCATTACCCTGATCTTCGCGGCTGTCTCTCTGACCGGCTTCGCCGTGATTGCGCGGGGCAAGGAGCTGATGCGCTCGCTTGAGAGTTCAGTGAAGTCAGAGCAGGAGCTGCGCATTCAGAACATCATTATGGACCGTCTGTCCAAGATTGACCCGCTGACCGACCTGTACAACCATAAGACCTTTCATGAATATCTGGGCTGGCTGATTGACCATCAAGAGAGCAATCCTTTTCCGATGCAGCTGGCTGTTATTGATATCGACAATTTCAAAAAGGTCAATGACCAGTACGGACACTGGGTCGGAGACATCGTTCTCCGGCAGGTCGCCGCTGTCATGCTCCAGCATATCGACTCGGATGATTTCGCAGCCCGGTACGGCGGGGAAGAATTCGTGATTATTCTGACATCCAAGACGCTGGAGGATTCGAGCCGCATTATGGAGAATATCCTCGCAGGAATTGCGAGCCTTCCAATCAGCGAAATGGACAATGAATCGGTTACCGTGAGCATCGGAATGCATGAATATAACGGCGGGGATTCCAAAAGCTCTATCTTTCAGCAGGCGGACGACGCCCTGTACGAGGCCAAGAAGACCGGCAAGAACAAAATCATCACTCTGTAGTAAGGTCACATATATATTCTATATTTCAAAAAAGCGGGTCCCCCGTGCATAGCTGCCTATGCTGGGGACCCGCTTGTCATCTAAGCCCATTCTCTGCTCTATTCCAGCTCGTCCGCTCCATACCTTCGCTGCGGAACGAGCAACTCCATCACCTGGCGCTGCGGCACCGGCCGGCTGATCAGATATCCCTGCACCTTATCGCAGTGTGCCTCCTGGAGGAAAGCCCATTGGCTGGCATCCTCAACGCCCTCGGCTACTACATCCAGGCCCATCTTATGGCCCAGAATAATAATCGTCTGCACAAAAGATTCGCTAAAGGCCTTATCGGCCAGGGAATCGATGAAGATTTTATCCATCTTAAGGGTAGAGATCGGCAGCTGCTGCAGATAGCTAAGGGAGGAATACCCCGTTCCGAAATCATCCAGGGCAATCCGTATCCCCCGGGACTTCAGGAACTCCAGCTTGCTGACCGTACTCCCGAACGACTCCATGAAGACGGACTCTGTAATCTCCAGCTCCAGACTGGATGCCGCAAGGCCGCTCTCCTCCAGACTGTCCAGCACAATCTCTACGAAATCATCCTGCAGAAGCTGAATAATGGAGATATTCACCGATATTTTGTAGGGAATGCCGGTCCGCTGATGGATGCTGTTCATGAACTTGCAGGCTTCCCGCAGCACCCATTCGCCGATATAGATAATCAGCCGGGAATCCTCGGCGATCTTAATGAAGGTGAGCGGGGAGACGAAGCCGAGGACCGGACTGTTCCAGCGGATCAGAGCCTCGAAGCCTGAGATTAGCCCGGTCTCCATCTGTACCTGCGGCTGATAATGCAGCTCGAATTCGTTATTATTCATCGCACTGCGCAGATGCTTCTCAATATTCATCCGGTCATTGAAGGCGGTATGCATCGATTTATCATATACGACGTAGGTGCTTTTCCCCTCTTCCTTAGCCCGGTACATCGCTACATCGGCGTTCTTCAGAATCTCTTCCGTCGTCTCGCCGTCTTCCGGGTAGAAGGAGATCCCGATACTGGAGGACACATACAGATTGCTCTCACCGATAAGAAAAGACTTGCGGAACGCACGCATAATATCCTCAGCCAGATTAAGCACATCCACCCGGCTCTCAATATCCTTGAGGAAAATCACAAATTCATCTCCGCCCAGCCGCGACAGCATATCCGCCCTGCGCACAACAGACTGGAGACGCTCACTGGCCTTGCGGATCAGAATATCGCCGGACTTGTGTCCAAGCGTGTCATTGATGTATTTGAAATTATCCATATCTACAAAAAGCAGCGCCGCACTGCCGCCCGTCCGGCGGAAATAACTCTCCATCGTCTCCAGCAGACTGAGCCGGTTCGGAAGATTGCTGAGCGAATCCATATACGCCAGGCGGTGCATATTCTTCTGATTCTCCAGCAGCATATCATATTGCCCTACAATCTCCTGCTGGGTCGCTGTAAGCTGCTCATAGGTAGCCTCCAGCTCCTGGTAGCTGTTATTCAGCTTGAATTCAGCCTGCTTGCGCTTACTGATGTCGATCAGGGAGCCGAGGAACAGGACAATCTGATCCTTCGGATCAACAATCGCCTTACCCCGCACCTCGAACCAGATGTACTCGCCTTGTCCCGTTCTCATCCGGTATTCGGTTTCATAGATCGGGGCCAGTCCGGTAAGATGCTCCTGTCTGGCCTTGCGCGCGGATTCCTGGTCATCCGGGTGAATAATGCTGAGGACGCCTCCCTCAAAGGAGTTGATCTCTGCCTCGGTATATCCCATCACCTCGTACCACCGGTCCGAGAGCTTGTAGAAGCCGCTGTCCCAGTCCAGCTCCCACATGTAAGCACCCGAGCCTTCCGAGGCCAGGCGGAACCGCCGTTCGCTGACCCCCAGCTTATTGAACTGATCCTGCAGCTCCACCTCTGTGGCCGCCAGCTCCTCATAAGTGGATTCCAGCTCCTCATAGCTAAGCTGCAGCTTAAGCTCATTCTGCTTGCGTTCATCAATATCGATGCCGACCAGCACGAAGATATTCTCCGCCTGTTCGTCCATCCCCTTAATGAGGGCCGTGCGTACGGAGAAATAATGCGCACCCGGAGAATGGTCGGGCAGTCTCAGCTCGACATTGGTCACATAATCCTGAGCTGCCGCTTTGGCAAGGAGATCCCTAAGCACAGCTGCTCCAGCTTCCAGGCCGGTCAGCTCATCTATGCTTACACCAAGCACCTCCTTCTCCTTCAGCCCGGTCATCAGCTCGGCATATTTATTGAAGCGCACGCTCCGTTTGTCCCCGTGAACAGCCCACACAATCACCCCGGTATTCTCGATCACATCCTTGAAGAATTCCTGTTCAGAGTGAATCGTACGGCGCAGCCGCCGGATATACATCCGGAGCAGGACGGCACCGAACACCAGCAGAATGGTTCCAATGGAGAACACGGTAAAAATCCGGTTACGCATCTTTTCATTATAATGGTCGGAATGCACGAAGAAATACTGCTGGTACAGCTCTTCGAAGGCACCGGAGCTTACCAGACGCTCTAGCCTTGCATTGACGTAGGACACCAGCTCCGGCTTGGATTTGGTGATGCCGTAGGCCACATCCTGCGGATATAAATTGCTCATTCTGCGGATAATATTACCGGTTAAGCCCTGTTCTACAATCAGATAATCGACAACCCCCTGATTCTCGAACAGCAGGTCGATCTCACCCTGACGCAGAGCGTCTAGCGCTTCCGGTACGGTTGCATATTCTATGTATTCTGATGGCGGGATACCCGCCTCATTCTGCAGGACAGACTCTGCATATTGTCCTTTACCAACACCGATCTTGTACTTACGGAGTGTACCCAGCGTCACCTCACCCTGGAGTCCTTGACGCGAATAGACGGAAATATAGCTTTTTAGCACGGGCTTTGAGAAAAGAATGTCCTGCTTCCTCTCCTCGCTGACAGCCATCAGCCCGGTGGTATCAATCCCGCCCTCAGTCAGCCTCCGGTACGTCTGCTCCCAATTCCCGGTGCTGTAGTGGACGAGATACTCATTCTTCTCAAAGACCATGCTTGTCAGATCAATATCGAAGCCCGTCAGATAACCATTCTGTATGTACTTATAAGGCGGATACTCCAGTTCTGCCTGATACTTAATTTCCTGTCTTTCGGCATAAGCGGCAGCGGGGTGTGCAAGCATGAGCACAATGCTAATTAGAAGCAACAATTTACACCGCTTCATCGCAATTCTCCTTTATCCCAAGTAAGATCGGCCTAACTATGTATACAAGCTTATTCGACAAAATATGGTAGGGTTCCTGCTCCTTTTTTCTCATTTCCGATAATTTGTGCACATCCTGCGGGTTTATAACCTTGAATCTTTAGTGCATCATCTTAGATTTAATCAAAAACTTTAGATTTGTATTGCTTTTTGCGGTTAAAATGTGGATAATAACAGTAATGGTTGATAATGATTATCATTATTGGATGTGTAACATTCATTATTTTCTATATTTGAGCTAAAAGGAGACTGAACACCCATGAACGCAGCCACTACCCGGACCGCCCTGCAGGTTGACGATTACCTGGACCTGCTCAATCTTGCTGTGAAAGTCGGAGATATGAAATGGCAGAAAGAAATCAAGTCCCGGTTGCAGTATATCCTGTGCCTGCAGACCCGATAGTCCATTTCATACAGAAATAGATGAATATAGCTTACTTCTTACAGAAGAGGCGGTTCCAAAAGCCATGCAATGGCTGGTGGGAACCGCCTTTTGATTTGGAGCTTTTGAATTGGAATACGGATTAACGTGGGCACTCGGGTGGACGCAATCTTCCGCATTTCGGCGGCACCTGCATCTGCGGAGCTTAGATTGTTTAATGATATAGTATAATGATTAGCATACTATAACGAACAATAGCCTATAGATCGGAGTGTGTCAGATTGAGAAAAAACCTCACCCTCGTCTTGGTCTTGATATTATCGCTGCTGTGGATTCCGGGGGTCTATGCTGCGAATGTTCCTGCACAGCAGGGAGTAATTACGGATGAAGCCCTGCTGCTGTCTGCCCAAGAAGCAGAGAGCCTCACCCGGATTGCCACTACAGACCGGTACACCTTCCATGTCTTAACCGTTGATTCGCTGGCCGAGAGCGACATTTCCAGTTATGCTGCGGATGTATATGATACCTGGGGGCTGAAGTCCCGGGACATCCTGCTCCTGATTGCTTACGAAGATCATCTGACCGAGATCACCTTCATTAACCCCGGGCTGCAGGATGCGCTCGATGCCTGGTCCAGACAACAGGGCGGAGCTGCGGGCAGCGCAGCAATTAACAAGCTGCTGGAGAAATATTTCAATCCTTATGCCAGAAACGGAGATATCCCTGAAGGCATACGTTCTGTGATTCAGCAGATGCAAGCCATTGGCAGCAGCGGACAGAGCGGCAGTACCGGCAGCGGTACATCAGGTGCTGCCGCAGGGACGGCAGGAGCTGCCTCAGGCGCTAACAGCAGCGGTAGCGGATTCCCTCTCCTGCCAGTCGCAGGCGGCCTTGTCTTGGCCGCGCTGCTGATACTGCTGCTGTATGTGCTAATTACCGGACTGCGCCGCCGCAAGGAACTATCCGTACAGCGTGAGCAGCTCGCCGACCTGCTGGTACGGGCGAACCACGCTCTGGAATCCCTTCAGCCTTTCCAGGGGATTGTGCAGGGCAAGACCGGGGAGATGGTCGAAGGCATCTCGAAGCGATTGACCTCCCGGCTGGTTGAAATCTCTGCATTGCAGGCCGCCGGGCAAGCACCAATGCCGCCGTTCTACCGCTTGTCTGCACTCAAGGCAGCGGCAGAGCAGCTTCAGCAGACAGAGGGGGAATTCCGCGCCTCCCTGGAGGAAGAGGAGAAGAAGGTCGCGGTCATCAGCGATGCCGACCGGAACGTCAAGCAGCAGATTACCGAGCTGAAGCAGGCTGCCCCTGAGCTCGAGGAACAGCGGCAGCAAGCGGTCCGGGAGACCGGCTATACGCTGGAGGAGATTGCCCAAGATCTTCAGGAGCTGGCCGAAGAGACAGCCAAGGCAGATCAGCTCGAGCTGTTCGACCCGATCGCCGCGCAGGAGATCACAGAACAAGCTCAGAAGCTGCAAAAGCAAATTGAACAGGATGTGCAGGATGCGGGGGCCTTTGACGATAAGCTGAAGGGCTTCCCCGGTGTCCTGGCGGCTGCCCGCAGCCGGATTGCCGGGCTGATTGACCAGAACTCCCTGCACAATATGAAGGTTAAGCCTTACGACAGCCTGGAGCAGGCTTCGGCTGCCGCAAGTTCCATGGAAGCGCCGCTGCACAGCGGAGATATGGACGAAGTGCGCCGGATTGGCGCTGATATGGATGCCCTTCTGACTGAAGCCGTGGCTATGACGGAACGCCAGGCTATGATCCGGCAGAGTAACCTCAGGGATCTGGAGACTGTACGCAGCACATGGGCAACACTAAGCCAGCGGCGGAACGAATTGCAGAGCCGGCTTGCCGGGGCGAAGAACAGGTTCGCGCGGCAGCACCTGGACGCTCTGGAGAAGCTGCTGGAGGAGGCTGGCGGGGCACTGCGGCAAGGCGCGGCGGAAGTGCCGCAGCTTGAGACCTGGACCAGCGATGCACGCGGAGAGTATGACAATGCCCGCAGCGGGCTGGACCGGCTGCTTGCCTTGCAGGATGAGACGGCAAACAGCATGAATAGCATTAACAGCAGTCTAGACTCTCTGGAGGAGCGCCTGGACAGCTTGAACAGACTGTTCACGGAAGGGCAGAGCCGGGTGGATGCCGCCTACAATCTGCTGCACAGCAGAGGAATTGCCTCGCAGAACCGCTTCCAGCTGTCCCTGCTGCCAGAGTATACCGAGCTGGAGCAGCGTCTGGCCTCAGGTCCCTACGATCTGGATCAATTGGAGGAGACAGGACGCTCCTATGCTTCGCAAATCGCTTCCTTCGTAGAAGAAGCGAACCGGCTGGTCCGCCAGAAGGAAGAAGCCGAACGCGCAGCCAGAATGGCCATGCTGCGGGAGCAGCAGCGCCGGGAGCAAGCCCGCAGACGCAATTCCGGCCCGCCGGGCGGAGGATTCGGCGGCGGCGGACGCTCCTCCGGCGGCTCTTCTTGGGGCGGCGGCGGTGGCGGCGGACGTTCCTCCGGCGGCTCTTCATTTGGCGGCGGCAAATCCGGCCGGAGCTCCGGCGGCTCTAAGTGGTAGCAGCCGCTTGCCGCCACAGCTCATACTCACCCTAACAGGTTGGTGATGTAACAACTTATTCTGCGGCATTAAGCGAAATCAGGAGCATTCGTGTCCCTGATTTTTGCTGTATTCGAACTTCAACCGTCCCGCGCATCCTCGCTCCAGCTAATTATATCCCTCCTGCATCATGGCAATGAAATCCGTGAAGGCTGGGGAGAGCTGCAGCTCCTTGCGGTAGATTAGCTGAATATAGAAACGTTCCTTTTGCCCCGCCAAGGGAATACCCGTCAATGCCCCCGTATGTAGTTCCTCCTCCACCGCATAGCGCGGCAGAAAGCCCGTCCCCCAGTTATGCTTCACCGCCTGCTTAATGCCCTCCAGATTCCCGAACTCCATGCCTACATGGGCAGCAGCGCCGGATTCTCTGAATACCTGGAGCAGCTGCTTCCGGTAAGTGCAGGTGTGCTCTGTCAACACCAGCGGCTCTCCCTTCAACTGCTCTGGAGTGACTGCCGTTTCGGCCGCCAAGGGGTGCCCCGGATGGGTAACGACATATAGCGCTTCTTCACGCAACGGCAGAGTGATCAGCTCGCCCGTATGAAAAGGAACGTCGAAGATCAGACCGAATTGAACGGATTTCGCTAGGACTGCCGCAATAATATCCTCTTCAGAGCCAGGCTGTACCCGCAGCTGCATGCCCGGATAACTCAGCCGGTACTGATGAAGCCGGTGAGGCAGAAAGTAGGCGGCCAGTGTCTCAATAGCACCAATGTTCAGCGTACCCTGGTCACCGCCGGTAATTACCGCTTTAGCCTCTTCACTCAGAACCAGCATCTGCCGGGCATACGGGAGCAGATTATGGCCGGCGAAGGTTGGAATCATCCCTCTGCCCGAGCGTTCCAGCAAAGTGGCTCCATACATCTCCTCAAGCTTGGCAATCTGTGCCGTTACACTCGGCTGGGCATACCCCAGGACCTCGGCCGCCCGCGTATAGCTCCCGTGATCCACCACAGCACAAAAGGTCCGTAAATACGTTAATTCCATATGCAGGCCTCCTGAATGATCAAACTTTTCGATATTTGATATTACAGACTATAAATAACTCCAATTATAAGTTCCCTGTATACTTAAACCAACTTAATTTAAGGAGGAAATGCGTATGAAAAGACAGGCAAAATCTCAAGTACTGGCTACACAGGCCGCAGACCCGGCGGATGCAGTAAGGCATTTCACAGCAAAAGCAGCATTCGAAACGGATGTCGCCGATGTTGCCTATGATCTGAGCGAAGGAATTACAGGTTTCCAGCTTATCGATGTGCGTGATCCCCGTTCTTATGCGGAAGCACATCTGCCGGGGGCCCTCTCTCTGCCGGGAGGCCACATACACAGCACTTCCCCGGAGTGGTCCAAGGAGGAGGTTCTGGTGGTATATTGCTGGGGACCTGCCTGCAATGGAGCCAGCAGAGCCGCTGCACAGCTCGCCGCACAGGGGTATTTGGTGAAGGAAATGCTCGGAGGCATAGAGTATTGGCGTAAGGAAGGAGGAGTTCTGGAGGGGACTCTTAAGGAGAATGCACCTCTATACTGGAATGTATCTGACAACTCACTATAATATCTCCAAGCTCCCTAATTCCGCTCAACAGATACACAACAGCACAGCAGCGATTCCCCATTCACCGGAGAATCGCTGCTGTGTGTCGATTATATTGCCGTTCAGTGAGGCTCATCCTCCAGAAACGGCTTGTTCACATAATAATACATAACCCCCATCAGCACACCACCGCCGATGAGATTGCCCAGTGTGACTGGAACCAGATTGTGCACGACGCCTCCCCAGGAGATCGTTCCGGGATGGTCCAGGACCAGGGCAATGGCGAAGGTACACATGTTGGCAATACTATGCTCGTACCCCGAGATGAAGAAGCAGAACACGAACAGCACCATAGCGAACATTTTGGCACCGTCGTTCTTCATTGACATCGGGACGAAGAAGGCCAGACAGACGAGCCAGTTACAGAGAATCGCCCGGAAGAACAGCTGCATCGCCGGAGCTTCCATCTTATGGGCCACCACATTCAGCAGGAACCCGTTGACAGAGGAATCATAGAACAATCCGGTCAGAAAAATAAGCAGCGCAAACGCCGTAGCTCCAAGAATGTTGCCCAGATAGCTAACGACCCACATCCGCACAACCTCGGTCCATGCCAGCTTGCGCCTCAGTGCCGCATAGGTGTAATAAAAAGTATCCCCGGTGAACAAATCACCCCCGCCGTAGGAAATCAGGATAATGGCTGCGCCAAACGTGATCGCAGCCATCGGATAGGTCATCGGCGATTGTTCCATATAGAAGAAGTTGCCGGTCTTAAAGGCTACGATTACGCCGAATCCGATAAACATGCTGGCGAGCATGGCCCTGGCAATGTAACGCCATACGCTTTGCCGGAAAATCTTCTGTTTCTTAAGTGCAAGCTTCTCTACCTGCAGCAGTGCCTCGTTCTCCATTTGACCTCCGTATTCACTTTATATTTTCAGCGGTGCCGGAAGACTGATGTACAGCCTCCAGGCTATTATACCCAATAAACCACTGGAAATTGCTTGAATCACAGAGCATCAATAATTTATGGATTCTGCACACTGTCCGCACCCTTTTCACAGGCCGTTATCCTCCCGATCATTCAGGCTGGCAATCGCCTCCGCCTTCTCACTGCTGGCTACGACGATAAGCACCACGATCAAGCATCCCAGAATCATCCCGCTTATCCCCTCTTTCTCCACAGGTCGCCTTAGTGACAACGTATGTGGAGGAGCGGGATAATATGAGTAGGATTAGCGGAGAATCAGTCAGTCAAACCGCCAATATAATAATTAAGCGCCTTATAATTAGCATCATAGAACAGGATAATGTAGTCTTCCGGTTGTCCGTTCTGCACCGCATCATCAGATAACTGAATTCGCTCATAAGGATAGATACTGTTAATATTCCGGTAATCATTTAAATACTTCACTGCGGATTCTGCAGTGAATTCTTGCTTAGCTGCAACTAACGCTGATTTATAGGTCGCTGTGAAATAGACCGCCTCGGGATGCGTTTTCTGATAATCTTTTACAGATACATAATCTATACGGGTACCGTTGTTATAATCCCGGACTAACTTAATGCCGTCGTGAATTTGGGTCGCTGTACCATCCCATACAGGCTGCTTAGGCGTGAAATCAACCAGCTTTGTGGCGTAACGTATGGCTTGTCCTTCTTTGTTATAGTAGACCACAGTCACATAATTCTGTCCGCTCTTATCTGTTACCGCAAGAACGGAAGTCTGAACATCAGCAATATTAATTTTCCCATAGGGGCTTGGTTGCTCTAAATCTTCTGCATGAACAGGATTGGCTGTAATATAATACGAGAAGCTGCCTATGCTTCCCTTCAATTCATCCGGGAAACCCATTAAATTCATACTTATTGTCTTGCCGTTGAATTGATTATACCCGTCAATAATTGCGGATTGAACCAGATCCATATTTTGAAGTGGTCCCGATCTCTTGGCGTCCATAAGAGCTGATACAGCATTCTTAAGCTTAGTCTTGCGTTCTCCCCAATTGAAAGAATCATCAAAAGGTAAGTAGGCTCTATAAGCCCTGTTCACTGCATCTTCATCCATTAAAGTTACATTCGAAGGAAGCTCGTCAATTCTTTTCATGGCTGCTTCTAATTTCAGGTCTGTGCTAAGCATCACCTTGCCGGTGTAATATCCCAACGCCTTCATCTCGGAATCGAGGAAAATAATGGTGTATTCGTCTTCGTTATATGTTTTGAAATTATATAATGTGTCATAGGAAAAAGGGATATAGCCCGGTGATGAAGCACCTACTGCTGCATTAGAGGATACTGTGGCATCAACTGCACTGACCCAGCCGTCTCTGTACACTTTACGCGAAGCATGAATCATATCATTCAATTCCAAATTCAGTTTACTGTCCATATAGTACTTCGGTGTAATTGTATATCCCACTGCTCTTCCGCCAAATTGCAGAGCAGCATCTTCCACATCAATAGTATCCCGATAATATACTTGGGAAGACACGGTGCTGAATTTCTCCTGGGTAATAGTCACACCACTGTGCAGTAACATCATACTGTTAGAGGCCTCAGTAACTGTAGGCTGCAAATTCACCTGTTGAGTATAGAATCCGGTCACTTCATTAGATGAATTCCGTACTACAACCGAGACATATTTATCGCCTGCTGCGCCAATCTTACTGGCAGGAATCCAGATGCCCGTCTGCTTGCTCAATGAGTAGCCCGTACTAATAGAAGCGTACTGGAGATTGGTAAGCTCCCAGTGGAGATCTCTAGAGCTGATCGGCTTCGCGGTTACATAATAAGTAATACGGTCATTTAGGCCCACCGCACTCCCAAGCACTCTGCTATAATCAATTTCCAGATAAACAGTATTCGTCACTGTGTTGTCAGGACGAGAGGTAATGCTGATATCAAGGGCCGGGAGCTCCTTAACCGGTAATTCATTAACAGGTTCCGGGCTTGGTGTTGGTGTTGGAACCGGCGTTGGTGTTGTAGCCAGAGCCGGGGTTGGTGTTGTAGCCAGAGCCGGGGTTGGTGTCACCTGAGGACCACCACCACCGCCGCCGCCACTACCACCGCCACTTCCTCCCGCAGCTACAGCAGCAGTTGCAGTTGGTGCAGCTGTAGCTGCGGGAGGAGCCGATGGTGTTACGGCTGGAGCAGGCGTCACCGCTCCCTGTGCAGATTGACCCGTTCGAGAGACTGCCGCATCAATCAGCGCCAAGGATTCTGCACGGGTCAAGGCTTTGACGGGCCCGAAGGTTCCATCCGGGTATCCTTTAAGGACTCCCGCCGTGACTGCTGCTGCAATACTCCCCTTGCTCCAGAATGCCATCTGACCCGCATCACTGAAACCCTTCAAGACCTCTGTATCACCCGCGCTGAGCTTCAGCAGCTTAGTGACTATAACTGCCGCTTCCTGGCGGTTAATCGGGGCATTCGGGCGCATCTCATTGTTGAAGCCCTGGATATATCCAGCCGCTACAGCCTTCGCAACCTCACTATACGCCCAACTGGCAGGCTGCACATCGGTGAATTTCACCTTACTCTGTTCCGTAAAATGATAAGAACGGTTGATGAGTGTCATGAACTCCGCTCTGGTTATGGTCTGGTTCGGTTTAACCGATCCATCCCCGAAGCCTTTAAGCAAGCCGTTATCCAGCCAGCTCTGAATCGTTTGCTGAGCCCAATGCCCCTCATAATCCTTTGTCACTGCAGACTCGGCTGCCGCTATCCCCATAGAACCAAACAGTATCCCCGCTCCAACTATACCTGCCAATATTCCTGTTAGCTTCCTGACCATCAATATTCTCTCCTTGTATGTACGACTAGAACCTTCTCATAATAGCTCACCGGAATATATTAGTAAATTAGAAATTTAACAGTAAAAAAGCCTGCTGAATACCTATCAGCAGGCTTATCCATCATTCTATAAAAATTGTACCAGCCACATTCAAATCATCAGTTCAAAAAGCTGCTCAGCCCGCTCTCCGCCTGCTTCAAAGCCTGCGGCTGTGAGCCTTCGTTAAGCCCGAGCCGGTTGTTCAGCTGGGTGTTGATGGTGGTCATTTTGGACGTATAGTCCTGACAGCTCTCGATGATCCGCCGGTTGGACTGCTCCGAGGTATCCAGGGCGCTGAGCAGGTCGCCAATGGCCTGATTCACGGCTTCCAGGGACATGGACGGCTTGGAGAGCAGCTCCGTGGTCTTCTCGGTCGTCGTGCGCAGCAGCCGCGCATTCTCCTTGAACTGGTCCTCGATGGTCTTGTTGGTGGCTTCCACCGCATTGATGACATTCTCCTGATCGGCCAGGGACATGGCAATCATCGCCGAGACGGTGATCAGGTTAGAGGTCTTATCAATCGCGTTGTTTACGGAATCAATCAGCTTGTCATTATTGTCATTGATGATATCTGTTGCCGCAATCGCCTGATTGTAGAGCAGAATCATCTCGGTCATGGACTGAATCCGCACCATAACCTTGCGCAGCCCCCGCTCCAGATACGCTTTGCGGAATTCATTCTCAGGCTTGGCGATCTCAACCTCGAACAGCTCCTTCAGCTTGTTGCCGAAGGCGATCTTGGTCTGAAGGTTATAGATCTCCTCCATGGAGGTACGCTTCAGCTGGCGCATGTTAACGATGCTCTCCTCCAGCGTATCCCGGCCGTCACGCAGACCGGTGATAATGGCATCAATGTTGGTGCGGACCGACTGATATTTGTAGACATAATTCTTGAGCGGGCTTTTGCGCAGCATTTTACCGAAGAAGCTGACATTCTTGCTCTGCTGAAGGGTCTCGCACTCATTACGCAGCTTCATAATCATATTGGGCACTTCCACCCGCTTGCCGCTCATCAGATCATTGACGGGGCGGTCCAGCAGCTTCAGCGTTTGGCCTGCCTTCTCCTGCGTCTTCACCCCAAGCTTCCCGATATCATCCATCAGGGAATCCAGTGCCACCGTGTCTGTCTTGGCTACCTGTTCAATTAGCTGGGAAGCCTCCTGAACTACCTTCTGCTCATCTTCTTTTCTAAGCTCAATTAACTGCGTAGACATGGTTCTCCTCCTCCTATAATTCGGAACTGCTATATCGCTGATGTATCAGTTCCGCCTTGGTCTGAAGTTCCATCAGGTCTTTGTGCTCGATCGTGGACGCAATATCGGAAATTTTGGCATCGACATCACGCAGACCGTTCAGCAGCATTCTCCGGTTTCTTGTCTTGGCCTCGCCGCCCAGGCGCAGGAACGGGTTGATTACTCCATTAAGGTCCTTCAGCACCAGCCTGCGGACGGTATGGTTGATCTCGCCGTTGCCCAGCTCCTGCAGCAGCGGAATAACACGCTGCAGTCTGGCGAACAGTGCCAGCGACTTCTCGACAATCTCATTGTCCAGCGTATCCTTCTGCCCTTCGGAGATAATCATATCCTCCAGGATTCCGAGATACTCCACCACCGGGGCGAACTCTGCCCCGATCTGTATTTCCTCCCTGTGCCCGGCTCCCGGATGGGCCGTAGAAGCCTGTCCCGCCGCAGCTGCAGGAGCAGCAGCGGCAGCAGACGAAGCCTGCAGCGCGGCGGCGGACGCCGCCGGAATCGCCTGCGGCTCCTGCCCGGCAGGAATCACCTCCACCGGGAGATTCACTCTTGTGCGCCTGAGCTCCGGCACTGCAAGTGCTGCCCCAATTACCGGAAGCAGCAGCGAGACCAGCTCAGGCAGGAAGCCGCTGGTCAGTACGGCTACGACATAACCGGCACCGGCATACGCCAGTACTTTGAATTTAGCTTGCATTCCTTCTCACCTCTTATGAGCGTGAATGCTACACGCTCAATTCACGGAATCCGTAATGACGGATTCTCCGTTTATTCTCATGATCAGCGGCTGCTCGACATGGCTGGCCAGGACGTTATGCTCGAACGATGCAGGCAGAACCTCGCCGCCGAGCGCGCTTTTGACAGCCAGATAGGGGAAGTTAATTCCGGACAGACAGGAGATATGCAGGCCGCCGGACATCCGCGGGTTAATCTCCAGCAGCTTGGGGACGCCGCCGCTGTATTTCATCTGGATATTGAAATTGAACGGAATCCGGTAGGTCTCAGCCACCCTGCGGGCCACCTCCGCAAGCTCCGGGATATACTCCATCAACCGCAGACGGCCGCCTGCCTTCCGGCGGGGGACTGCAGCCAGCAGCCTGCCCGTCTCATCCGACAGGCAATCAATACTATATTCATATCCCTCCAGCAGCTCCATCACCATCAGGTTAGGAAAACTCCCGGCTTCTGCAAGGATGCGGTAAGCTTCCTCGAAGGAGATCAGCGGAGTCACATGACCGAACAGCTCCTCCACGGGACTGCGGTCATTATCTATGATCCGGAATCCGAGTCCGCCTTCCGTCTCGGTAGGCTTGAAGCAGACCTTGTGTCCTTTAGCTGCGAGGTCTTCATAAGCTTCCCTGAACTCCTCTGCATTACTAACTACGTGATAATCAGGGATTGTCATAATCCCGGTGGTTTTCACACTCTCGTAGAACTTGCCTTTGTCCATGATCATCTCCAGCAGATCCAGATCACGGCAGACCAGCACCTTCGTCCCGATCTCATCAAACAGCGAAGCATGCAGCGCGATATCCAGCATATGCAGCCGGGGGATGAAGATATCAATCTCGTTCCGGCGGCAGAAGTCAACACAGAACTGCACATATTCAATGCCTTCGAGCGCCGGCTCGGTCCCGGCCACATCCGCGCCTTGCAGCGACATATGGTGGATATCCGGGTGGGTCGCGAAGATTTGCACCGGAATCCCGTCTTCATTGCCCCGGATGAGATTCATGTAGTGATAGGCAACAGAGAACCAGCGGTTGAAATATATATTTACCTTTTTCATGGTGACGGTCCAACTCCCAATGCTGTCAAATGTGTATAAATCCTGTGAACATACTGCATAATCTCATCCGCGGCAAATACTCCCGGCCGCTCAGTAAACGGATACTCTAAGTGTACTAAACCCGCCTGCTGCTCGGCAAATATTTCTCCGTGGCAGGGGGCTATCGCATAGTCGGCAGCGGCGAGCAGGCTCTTGTCCAGAAGGGAGTCCCCGGAGGCGACCATCGGCTCTGAGTGCACGGTGCGGCGGACATGGAGAATAGCATCGCTTTTGTTCACCGCCTCCGGCACGATATAGAGCTTGCGCCCCTGTAGGGATACCTTCCAGCCAAGCTCACCCAGCCGCTGCGCCATCCGGGCAATCTCCTCCAGCGGCAGCAGATCCCGGTGAACCACGAAGGTATAGAACAGCTCATCGCAATAACGCCGGCTAAGGATCCATTCTTCCCGGACGACCGCGCGCACGATGCCCTCGGCTTCTTCAGCCGCAGCAGAGCCGCGTTCCACCGCTCTGCCTACAGCCGTCCGCCATTCCTGATCCACTACCCCGTTCACAAGAATATTGCCTCCATTGCTGGTGATGGCATAATCCGGAATGACCGTCTCCTGGAACAGGTTAATCCGCCGGTACTGGGCAATCGTACGTGTAGTCACCGGCATGAAGACAATCTTCGCCGCCAGTTCTATCAGTGTAGCCAGAGCCTGCTGTGAGATATACGATACCGTCCTGCCGTCAACGACCTCTGCCGGAACCAGACCGGGGGTATCCTCAGGAACGCCTATTGCGCTAAGAGAGTAAATCAGCGTGCGGTCCAGATCGCTGGCGTAGATCATTCACTCTCCCCTTTCAGCGGCTTGATGATTCCGCAGCAGGAGTAGGTCAGCCCGGGATAGACCTCTACCGGCACGCCCCGGTCCTCAGCCAGCAGCAGAATATGCCGCAGGTTGGGATTGTCCAGCCTGTCGACAAGGATTCTCCAGGGCACTCTGCGCAGCAGTACACGCGTCGTTTCCCCCACTCCGGGCTTCACCAGATTGATATTATCTATGCCGAAGGTATCCTGAATACTGCGGATATCGGCCAGCCCCTGCCAGGTAAGCTCCGGCGGATGCTCAAGCATCTCCGCAGCCTGCGCTAACGCCTCTGCCGCTACTTCAGCGAAATACGGGGTAATTGCATCAACGAATACGTTGGACAGATCACTGTCCAGCCATTCCTTGTAGAATTTGGCCCCGTGGAATTCCTCAGGCCCGATCAGATCATCGCGGAGTACCGTACGGCTCATCAAGCCGGATACCGTAGAGTTAAGGCAGGCGCTTGGAATCAGATAATCCTCCCGGGTACCGTAGGTTCCCGAGCAGTGACCGGGATCAGCAAGTACCGCCAGATCGTCATTTAGCGTAATGCCATATTTCTTATACATACTCTCACAGGCCTCTATCAGCACCTGCCGGATGGCCCCCTTGCCGGTCCAGCCATCGATGAATTGCAGTTCGGCATCCCTTCCATGCTGCTTTAGCATGTAGAGCAACGCATTCTCATCAATTCCCTTACCGCGGATAATCGAGATGCTATAATGCGGAAGGTCCGCTCCATATTTCTCAAGAATATAACGTTTGATCAGTACCCCGATAGGAGTGCCCGCTCTCGCCAGGGAGACCAGCACGGTATTCGCCGTTCCCCGCCGGGCAACAATCATCTCGGACACCACAGCTACGGCCAGCGCCACCTTTCTCGCAGTCTGCCGCAGCGTCTCATGAAACAATTCGATATACTGTTCTGTCGGCTGGTATTCCACCGGAAGCATCTCCGAATAATGCACGCCGGACTGGATCGCTTCCTCCCGCTCCGCCGTCCCCCGCTCCAGGGATACATTGCTTAGATCCTTGAGCAGAAAGGTAACGTCGGAAGCAGGATAACTGCCCAGTGCCACCGGAGGAGATATTCTTCTATTGTGAATGGCTTCGATATCTATTCCCTTCATAGCCCTGAGCCTCCCGTAACTGGTTCTGGGCTGAGCACAACAAGATGTACCTTATTGCCCGCCAGCCTCTGTAAAATATCCGTCATCGGCGCAATCCGCTGCCGGGGCACCTCGCGCTCCAGCAGGACGAAGATATCGTCATACTGGCCGGGGTCCACATTATAGATGAAATTCGTGATCTCCGTATCGCCTGCGGACGGATAGGCAGCGGCGCTGTGCACACCGTAATCCGCACGCCGCTCGGGATGGATCGGACTGCGGGTTGAGGACTGGTACAACACGCCCTCTCCCATCTCTGCGGCGATCCGCATCGGCAGATACATGAACTCGCCTACGCCCATCACCAGCGTACGGGCACCTTCACGCAGTCCCCGGAGCTGCCTGGCCACGCGGCTTACAGCTGCATCCATCTGCGCATTATCCGCAGACTCCAGACCGAAGCGGCCGCTGTGCTTCAGATATGGCGATGGATTGATAACCCCCTGCCCATCCACCGAGGTTACAAGAAGCCGTTCTAAGCCGTCGAATGCATAAGTGGTTACAAGCTCTGCGTCTGTGGAAGCAGCGGCTCCGCTATCAGCTGCGGCTTGCAGCTGCGGTATTCCCTCCACCTTGATACTTCCCTGAAGCAGGGATAAAGCGGTTATACGTATTCCCAGCTCCTGCTCCAGATCACGGTAAGCCTGGATATTAGCTTCACTCCGCCAGTCCAAGAGAGAGGCCACTACATAGTCCCTGCGCGGAAATTTGGACTGGATGTCCCGGATCGTATTAATCGCCGTATTACCGGTCGTAATCTCGTCATCCACCAGCACAATCGGCTCTGTCCCCGATAACAGTTCAGCATTCAGGGCATAGCAGAGATGATCTACGGCGTGGGAATGCTCCTCTTCAAAAGTGACCACCGATTCCAGCTCAGGGATCAGCTCACGCGTGGTATGAATATAAGACGCACCGCCAGCGAACGCATTATACATGCTATGGCCCAAGGCGGTAGCGGTTTCGGCGAACCCGATAAACAGAACCGGCTGCGGCAGAACCAGTCGCGCAGCTAGCAGCGCATGATAAGCTTCTTCCGCAACTTCAGGATGGATCAGACCATGAACGGCCTGGTTCATCAGCGGGTCCATAACCTCCCGGTCAGCGGTATCCGCGCTCATCTCCAGATACAGCAGCAAGGCGAGTGCCGCTCCGCTGAGCAGCGGGGTATACGGACCTACGGGAATATGCTTGCCAAGGACTTTGCTGACAAACAGGAAGGAGCGCTTCTTATTGATTCGTGCAGCCATGGAGAACAAGGACTCCACAGGCATATGAAAAGGATTCGAGGTTTCTGTTACCGTAACCTGCAAATTCTCGACGATATTAAACGTGTGTGTATTCGTTCTCGGGTAGTAATCCGACAAAATGCTGTTGTTCATGTAACACCCCGTATATTTGAGATCGTAATAAAATTCGTCTGGCCCAGTTCAAATGAGGCTTGATTTCATTCATTTTGTTATAGTATTCACTCTTGAACACGCCGCGGCTGCCATCGTTGCTGTCTACAATACTTAAGGCATCCACATACTCTTCATGCATTACAGTATACATTGCCTGCACCGGTCTGAGGTGGGAAGGGTGGATAATGGTTTTGCCCACAATGCCGTTCTCCTTGTCCAGAATCACTTCCCGGATCAGCCCGTCCATGGAGCTTGAGATGAAGCTGTTGCGCATCTCGCGGCCATGCTTGCCGTAGGTATCCTCGAAGGGCGTCTCCCGCAGCTGCGGGCGGAGGACCCGGTGCCCCTTGCTGGCAAAATACTCCCACACAGGACCCGAGATCACGTATCCTTCCTCCACACGGCCAAATACGTTAATAATATCCGACATGCAGTCGCGGATCGGTGTCAGATCATAGATGCTGATATCCGGGCTGCGCCGCAGTCCGAACAGGCTGGAGAAGTCCGTTGCTCCAATCCGGACATTCAGCACATACTCGCGGTATTGTCCGAGCAGATCCCGGACCCCAAGCAGCGTGTCCATCCGGCTCTCCCGGTAGATGATCGGCGCATTCTCCAGAATCGGCATCCCGTACAGCACCGGGGCGGAATAGCTGCGTGTGTCATTGTAATCGGCAATAGCCTCGAAATAATCCGTACCGTTCTCTACGGAGAATTTGGGGAAGACGAAGCCGGTCAGCATGGTGATTAATGATCCGAGCCTGAAAATCAGATCTCTCAGCTGTGCAGGGTTACGTACGCGGATGAACAGCAGCGGAAGACTGCCGCGCTGGTCCGGCTCATTCTCTGCATAAGCGGACAGAAACGCCAGATGCCTGACGATGGACTCTTCGGCATAATCCACTTCACCGTCCCCGATGGCATCCTCCAAATCTATGATTACCGTGATAAGCCCCGAGGCTCTCAGCTTAATAATATCTTCGGCAACACTGGCACGGGTGGCCGGCATATAAAGGGCTGCTCCGACGGCATAAGCCAGTAAATCCTTGCGGGTAGTATGATCAAATGAAACCGGCGGAACATGGAATAATGAGGCTTCCTGTTCTTGTGTGAGGTAATCGAAATATCTCAAGGCCCTTCCCCCTTAATGTTGTGCCAGCACAATACAAATGGCCTTTGGCTGCGAGCAGAACCAGCTATGCCGTCCTCTCGGGGACGGTATCCGGCTTTCTTTGAACCCAAGCAAAGGCCATGCTATAAACCTATTACGATTACCCGAAAGGCGTGCCGGAGTCCACCCTTCCCGTGAACCCCGCGCCTTCCTGCACAGCTATAAAGGATAAAGAGATGAAGCCTGCAACTCAATCAGGCATCAGGCCTTGTGGTTCTCAGCCTTCTTGCGTTTGCTTGCGCTATACACGATAGTACCTGCAAACACCGCAATTAGAATACCGAAGAAAATTACATGCGGCAATTCATAGCCGAAGGCTCCGGCAAGCATTTTACCGGCAATCAGTGCAATAAGCAGGAATGCCGTTTGTTCCAGTTCAGGATATCTTGCGATCAGCTTGAGGAACACCTGTGCCACACCGCGCATCATCAGTACGCCGAGAATACCGCCAAGGAAGAGTACCCAGACTTCAGAACTAAGACCGAATGCTGCTACCACGCTGTCAATACTGAAGGCAATATCCATTAATTCAACCAGGAGGACCGTCTTCCAGAAAGAGGCACCTTTATTCTTAATCTCGCCATCTTCACCGCTGCCCTTGAACAACCCTTTGTAGGCAATATAGAAGAGATACAAGGCCCCGAGTACCTTAACCAGCGTAAATTTGACGAGATAGGTCCCCAGACCAATGGCCAGGAATCTGAATAAATAAGCGCCGAGTATCCCGTAGAACAAAGCCTTACGCTGCTGCTCCTTCGGCAGGTGCTTAACCATAACCGCCAGTACAAGCGCGTTATCTGCGGACAACAGACCCTCCAGCAGAATCAGACTTCCGATAATCCCCCAGCTGACAGGGTCGGATAGCGTCCCTGCAATATCACTCCATGAGAAGAAATGCCCGTAATTCTCACCGATACTCCTAAAAAAATCACTGAACCAGTCCATTCCACTTGCGCCTCCGGTAATATCAAATTATTTGCTTCCCGCTACCCAGCGAAGCCCCCAGCCATAAGCCTCATCCATCTCTTTGTGACCGCTGAAATATTGCACGAGCCGTTCAATACTGAAGGTCTCGCCCTCCACATTGCGGATCAGCGCGATGGCGCACATGCCTTTACGGTTGTTATGCTCGTCCAGATTCACGATAATATCCGGTCCTCCATCCTGCTTCAGGGTAACCACTCCATCCGCCTCAGACCAATTGGTAACTCCTTTGTAAATAAAGGCAAACACCAGAATCCGTTCGATCTGGGCTACCTTACTTCCGTTTATACGCAGATTCTCGCCGGATGTTACGGAGCCGGTCCGGTCATCTCCATCAAGCATGATGTAAGGCGGCTGCTGGAGATTGCCGAACGCATTGCCCAGAGCCTGCACCACGCCTTTGCTGCCGTTCTTCAGCTCATACAGACAAGCCAGATCGAGGTCCACCCCGCCCTTGTTACGGCTGAACAGTCCTCCGCCCTGCTTCTGGTTCCAGTTCAGGTTAATCAGCAGCTCACCCAGTCCGGAGGCCGATTTCTTCAGGTTAATCGAGTCGCCCTTCTTCTTCAGTTCAATCTTCTTCAGATTGAGATTCAGCGCCGGTGCGGGGGCAGCCTCCTGCTTAGGCGGTGCCGGTGCGGGCGGTGGCGGAATCACAATATTCGGTCTGGATGACTCTGCGCGGGGCGGCGGCACCTGAAGCGGCGGGCGTGCCGGCGGTGTCTGTTCCGGCGGCTTCGCTGCCGGTGCAGGCTCGTCCTCAACTTCTATGCCATAGTTGCCGCAGAGCGCCTTAAGCCCGCCCGAGAAGCCCGCAACAATTGCACTGTATTTCCATTCTTCACCATGTCTATATAATTCTCCAACTACAACAGCCGTTTCCACAGAGAACTGATTTCCGAGGTTACACCGCAGAAGCTGTGCCCCTGTCGCCTGATTCACGATCCGGCACTCCGCTTCACTCATTTGTCCGAACATCTGCTTGCGGTTTTCTCCGTCATACAGAGTAAGCGTGAAGGCAATCTTCACTATGTTTGCCGGAATTCTGTCCAGCGAGACCTCAAACTGCTTCGTCCCGCCCGCAGCCGTACCCGGCACATCTTTATAGGTGATAAAGGGAGTAGACGGGTTATTGTAAAAGATCAGATCGTCGTCACTGCCCACTTTACCGCCAGCTCCAAGCAGGAATGCGGAAGCATCAATATCCATGGAAGACGGAGCTTTCCACCCGATCTCAACCGTAATGCTGCGGAGCCCCGGGTTTCCTTTGGTCAGATCTGCTTTCTGTCCTTTGACTACTTCTGTATTCATTCTTACGCCACCTTTATACATGGATAAGAGCGCAACTTATCAGATTTTGTGTATAAAAAGGGCAGGATCGATGATGATCCCGCCTTTGAAGCTCTTATTGCGCGTCCAGCCCGTAGTTTTTGCATAATGCGCTTAGTCCGCCGGCGAAGCCGCTGCCGATCGCCTGGAATTTCCAATCCGCCCCCTGGCGGTAGAATTCACAGAAGACTACAGCCGTCTCGGTGGAGAAATCCTCGCCCAGATCGAACCGCAGCACCTCACGGTCGCTGGATGCATCTACAACGCGGACAAAAGCGTTGGAGACTTGTCCGAAGTTCTGCGCCCGGGCCTCATAATCATAGATCGTGACCGTGATCCCGATCCGCTGAATATTTGCCGGCACCAGACTGAAGTCTACGATGATCTGTTCATCATCCCCGTCACCTTCACCTGTACGGTTGTCGCCTGTATGGGTTACAGAGCCTGTACCGCCAGTCGGGTTGTTATAGAATACAAAGTCATTTTCGCTTTTGGCTTTGCCGTCCTCATGCAGCAGGAATGCGGATGCATCAAGGTCGAAATCCTTGCCGCCGCTGTACTTGTTTGTATCCCAGCCCAGTCCTACTACAACTTTGGTCAGACCCGGATTCGTCTTGGTAAGATCAATCCGCTGTCCTTTGGAAAGACTGATCGTCACTGTCAAAAACCCTCTTTCCTTACAGATTTAATTCCCGTAATGTCAGAGCCTTATTGCAGACCGTAATCACGGGTCAAGCCGGCCAGACCGTCCTTATAGCCGCTGCCGATCGCGTTGAATTTCCATTCTGCGCCGTTACGGTACAATTCACCGACAACTACACCTGTTTCAACGGAGAAATCTTCACCCAGGTCAAAGCGGATCAGTTCCTCACTATTCGCATCGTTAACGATACGCACATAAGAACGGGATACTTGTCCGAAGTTCTGGCTTCTGGATTCTGCTTCATAGATGGTAATGGTGAAGGCAATTTTGTCCACATCTGCAGGAACATTAAGCAAATCGACTTGAACCTGCTCATCGTCTCCGTCGCCTTCCCCTGTGCGGTTATCGCCGGTGTGCACGACAGAAGCGTTCTCGTTCTGCTTGTTGTTGAAGAAGATGAAGTTGGACTCCTTGTCCACTTTACCGCTGGCATTGGTCAGGAACACCGACACATCAAGGTCAAAGTCCTTGCCGCCATCATATTTATTCGTATCCCATCCGAGGCCGACTGTAATTTTGGACAAGCCTGGATTCGTTTTGGTTAAATCAATTTTTTGTCCCTTGGATAAGTTAATAGCCATGAATAGAGCCCTCTTTTCTCAAATTGGATTTAGATTTAGATGTAACGTTCTGCCAGCTGGTTGATATGCGCGGCGTGGGCCGCTTCACCGATGGCTGCGAATTTCCACTCATCGCCATGACGGTACAGCTCGCCGCAGATCAGTGCCGTGAAGCCTGTATAATTGTCTGTCAGATTAAACTTAACCAATTCTGCATTGCCTGCCGCATTAATAATACGGATATACGCAGATTTGATCATGCCGAAATCCTGCTTGCGGTTCACCGCATCGTAGATGTTAACCACAACAAGGACTTTATGAACATCGGCAGGAATCGACTTCAGATTCACCATGATCTGTTCGTCGTCCCCGTCTCCCTCACCCGTCAGATTATCTCCCGAGTGAACTACAGAGTTATTCGCATTCTGTTTGTTGTGAAAGCAGACGAGGTTCAGCTTGTTCGTCAGCTTGCCGTTCTCATTCAGCAGCAGCGCTGAAGCATCGCAATCAACATTCGCCTGTTTTTTAACCCCAAAGAATCCTCTTGCCGGTTCGGCAGGGTCCCAGCCCAGTCCTACGATTACGTTAGACAGTCCGGCATTGCCTTTGGTTAAATCGATCTTCTGACCTTTTACCAGATTAATTCCAGCCAACTTGAAGTACCTCCGTTTCCAGATAGAAGTGTGCTTGCGGGTGTTACATCAGTGATACGGCGGTCCATCGCCTAAAGTTTCAGTAATTAGCAAATGAAATTCAGCCTGTAATTACAGGCTGAATTCACTTGGGCTGAGTCCCAATACGCTGCAGATATTCCGCACAACCGCTTTCTCATGCTCATCGAAGTCGCCGTCCGCTGCACCAATCGCCGAGCATACGCCTACGATCAAGCGTCCAACCTCCGGTTTGCCGTTAAACTTTCCGATGGCCTTAAGCGCTTCCTGCTTGCCGATTTCCGGCGAGAATTCGAAGTTGCTCACATAGTAATTGAACTGCGTGATAACATCTCTCATGTCAAATACCTTGAGTTCATTGCTGAGATTCATGTATCCCGCCATCTTGTTCTTCTCAGCTTCCTCAATCTTGCCGTCAGCCGCAGCGACCAGCGCACAGCCCGCTACTACCGCGTTCATAAAGTCTTTATTTTTAAATTTTTTCACTTGATCCGTCAGTCCGTTTTTGGTGGTATTCAGCCAATTTTTGAATGTGCTCATCGTATTCTCCTTCTATCATTATGGAATTATGACCAGCAGAAGACTATGCCTGCTTATTAAGCACCCTATCCTTTTCTGCCGGAAATATAAGGATAAATCATTATGCAGAGCCGCTGTCATCCTTATACTTTAAAAAAAGATATCCCCGAGCCTCCTCCCCGCCACCCTGGGCAGCTAATCATTCATGGTCTTATTGCCTATTTCTTACTCTTCTAATATAACCGATTAAATAACAATATTCTACTTTGGGCGGTTCTCACAGCACCTTGGACAGAAACTCCCGTGTACGCTCATGCGACGGGCTGCCGAACAGCTGCCCGGGCGCACCCTGTTCGACAATGGCCCCTTGCTCCATAAAAAGCACCCGGTCCCCCACTTCACGGGCGAAGCCCATCTCATGAGTCACCACAACCATGGTCATCCCCTCACTTGCCAGCTCCTTCATAACCGCCAGCACCTCGCCCACCATCTCGGGGTCCAGGGCCGAGGTCGGCTCGTCGAACAGCATGATCTTCGGCTCCATCGCCAGCGCCCGGGCAATCGCCACCCGCTGTGCCTGACCGCCGGAGAGCGAGGCAGGATACATCTCAGCCTTCTCGCTGAGACCTACCTTTTGCAGCAGCTCCAAAGCCTTCTGCCTCGCTTGATCCGCCGTCCATTTCCGCACCTTCATTGGGGCCAGCATGATGTTCTCGATCACTTTACGGTGCGGGAACAGATTGAACTGCTGAAAGACCATCCCCACCTCGGTACGGATATTGTTAATCCTTGTGCTCTTGGCCATCAAGGAAGTGCCTTCAATGATAATATCGCCTGCTTGCGGCTGCTCCAGCAGATTCAGGCAGCGCAGAAAGGTCGATTTGCCCGAGCCTGAAGGCCCGATGACTACCACAACCTCCCGGCTGTGAATGTCGACGCTGATATCCGTCAGTACCTGATGGGCACCGAATGATTTATGCAAATGCTTGACTGAAATAACCGGTTCCATAGGGGTTACACCTTCCGTTCGATATAATTAAGCAGCTTGCTTAGCGAATAAGTAAGAATGAAATAGATCAGTGCAGCGGTCAGATACGGCTCCCAGATCCGCAGGTATTGGCCTTTCATGGTATTGCTCCAGTACATAATTTCAGGGGCGGCAATCAGTGCCAGCAGCGAGGAGTCCTTCACCAGCACGATGAATTCATTCCCGAAGGCGGGAACCATCCGTTTGATGGCCTGGGGCAGAATAATGAAGCGCATCGCCTGCCGCCGGGTCATTCCGAGGGATAAGGCCGCTTCCCGCTGTCCGGGGTCGATGGACTGGATACCGGCGCGGAAGATCTCCGCGGAATAGGCGGCGGAATTGAGGGACAACGCCACGAATGCGCTCATCAGCGCATAGGTTTTGCCGTAGAACAACGGGATCAGCCCGAAGTGGACGATCAGAATCTGCACATAGAGCGGCGTACCCCGGAAGATGTTGATATAGGCATGGAACGGCCAGCGGAAATACCACTTGGGCGCCATTTTACCGAAGCCGATAATCAGACCCAGCAGAGAGCCGCACAGAATGGAGACCAGCGATACGCCGATGGTGAACAAGGTCCCTTTTAGCAAAACCGGTAAATAATGAATGATGATGTCGAATCTGAAATCCATAGAATTCTTCCCTTCTCTTCTGCTTGTGGCTTGCTCAAAAAAAGAAGCATGCGCAATAGCAATCATTACGCATGCTTAATTGTTGCCGGTTCTTAGGCTACTTCGCGTTCATAAGCGCCGCCGTGTCCGGCTCTTCGCCGAACCATTCCTTGTAGATCTCCGCATATTTGCCGTTCTCGATCACCTTCTTGATCGCCGGGTCCAGCTTAGCCTTCCATTCGCTGCCCTTCGGATACAGGATACCGTAGTACTCGGAGCCGAAATTCTCCTTGTCGATAATGCCTGTCAGCTTCTCCTTCGGATTGTTCTTGATGTATTCGTTCACGATGGCGATATCGGCAACCACCGCATCCGCGCCGCCGCCGTTCAGCTCCATCAGCGCTACCGCATTGCTGTCGAACCGCTTCAGGTTGCCGTTGTCGACACCCATAATGCCGCTCATCAGCTCATCTGCTGTCGTGGCTGCCTGAACGGCAACCTTCTTCCCCTTCAGGTCCAGGGCGGATTTGATATCGCTGCCTTCCTTCACCATGATCATGTTCGTAGATTCGAAATAAGGGATGGAGTAGTCATAGGTTTCCTTACGCTCATCTGTAATCGATACCGAGGATACACCCGCCTGATATTCAGTGCCCTGCTTCACACTGGTCAGCATAGTATCCCAGCCTGTGTTGGTGACCGTGTAATCGATGCCGGCTTCCTCCATTACCGCCTTGATGAAATCAATGTCAAAGCCCTTGATCGTATCGGTATCCATATACTCCATTGGTGCATAGCTGGCATCGGTAGCGATTTTGAGGCTTTGCCCGTCCGCACTGCCGCCTTTTGCATCATTATCAGAGCCACAACCCGCTATCGCCAAGACCAGGAGTGCTACCATACCTGACATCGCCCATGTTTTCCGGATTCCCATTCTCCAATCCCCCTACTTATTTGTCAAATAACTTAAGGAGATTTTATCAGATTAAAGTGATGATGACAATTAACTTTATCCTTTTGTGTAATATAATATGACACTATTATCGATATATTGTAACATATTATGCAAAAAAGCAGCCAAAACGTCCCGGAGAGAGCTCCGGCAGCATTCTGGCTGCTTACTGAATGGTCAATACATATTAGCAAATCGTTTAGAAGGTCAAATCGCCGTCATAGGAAGCAATCATCCGGTACAGCTCTGGACGGCGGTCACGGAAGATCCCCCATTCAATCCGGCCTACCTCAAGGGCATCCAGGTCGAATTCGCTGACCAGCACCGTCTGCTCATCCCGTCCGGCTTCGACAATCTTGTTGCCCTGCGGACCAGCGATGAACGACGAGCCGTAGAAATCAATGCTGGAATCCTCGTCAGTCTCCTTCCCGATCCGGTTGGAGGCTACGACAGGAATCAGGTTAGCGGCCGCATGACCCAGCATGCAGGTCTGCCAGTGATCCTTGGAATCAATCGACCCATCCTGCGGCTCCGAGCCGATAGCTGTAGGGTAGAACAGAATCTCCGCACCCATCAGGCTCATCACCCGGGCAGCTTCCGGGTACCATTGGTCCCAGCATACGCCGACTCCGATTTTGGCATAACGGGTATTCCACACCTTGAAGCCGGTATCGCCCGGGTTGAAGTAGAATTTCTCTTCATAGCCTGGACCGTCAGGAATATGGCTCTTGCGGTATTTGCCCATCACGGTTCCGTCCGCATCAATTACCGCCAGCGAGTTGTACCGCGCATAATTCTTCTTCTCATAAAAGCTGATCGGCAGCACCACCTCAAGCTCCTTGGCGATAGCCTTGAAGTGGTTCACCGCCTTGTTCTGCTCAAGCTCCGTAGCATAGGCATAGTAATCGGACTTCTCCTTCTGGCAGAAATACGGCGTCTCGAACAGTTCCTGCAGCAAAATAATCTGCGCGCCTTGGGCTGCTGCCTCTCTAACCAGTGTCTCCGCCTTGCGGATATTCTCATCAATGTCGCCGGAACAGCTCATTTGCGTCGCGGCTACTTTTACTTGTCTCATGGTTGTTCCTCCTTATATGAACTTATTACACTTAGAACTCAAAGCTTGGTCGTCGCTGCGGTGAACATTTGGACTTCCGGCCGGTGACAGCTGATGCTGGAGATAGCGAGCTTTCCTATGGAAAGCTTTCAGGCGGTCGCTAACGCTCCTACAGTTCCAAATTTCCCCTCCGCTTCTTTTCGCTTTTCGTTAAGCTCCATTCACCGCAGGCATCTGCTGGGTGGTGCAGTGCACGTTGCCGCCTTCGCCGATGACGGCCATGCCGTTCACTGTACGGATGCGGCGGTCCGGGAACAGGCCGGCCAGCGTCTCTTCAGCCAGCTTGTCCGTCTCAGCCGCTGTACCGCCGAAGACCGGCAGGATAATTCCGCCGTTCACAAAATAAAAGTTCAGATAGCTCAGCGTCAGGCGGCTGCCCTCGAAGTCCACGCGGGGCGGCTGCTGAATGCGGATAATCTCCAGCTTCCGGCCTTTGGCATCAACTGTCTGCTCCAGGATGCGCAGATTCTCCTGCGTAATCGCATAGTTCTCATCCTGCGGGTCCTCGCAGACCTGGATAATCACCTTGCCCGGTGCCGCGAAGCAGGCGATGTTATCGACATGCCCGTCCGTCTCATCCCCGCTGAGGCCCTGCTTCAGCCAGATGATCGACTCGCTTCCGGTATACTGCTTGACGTACGCGGCAATCTCCTCGCGGCTGAGTTCCGGATTGCGGTTGCGGTTCAGCAGGCATTCCTCGGTGGTCAGTATCGTGCCTTCACCGTCTGTATGAATGGAGCCGCCCTCCATCACCAGCGGAGCATCGAACGCATTGACCTCCAGGTGCTTCAGAATCTGCGGAGCCACCTCATCATCGAGATCCCAAGGCGAATATTTGCCGCCCCAGGCATTGAACTTCCAGTTGACCCCGGCCAGCTTCCCATCGGGACCTGCCAGGAAGGTCGGTCCGTTGTCCCGCAGCCAGGCATCATTGTGCTTAATTGGGAGTAGCGTCACGTTAGCGCCAAGTGCTAATTCCTCAACAGTTTCCAGCTCATCCGGATTGACGATAACGGTCACCGGCTCGAATTCGGCAATCGCGCGGATAATCTCGGCATAGCCCCCGCTAACCGCTTCATGATTATCAGGGTGTACCATCGAGTCCTTCACCGGCCAGGAAATGAAGGTCCGTTCATGCTTGGCCCATTCGGCTGGCATTGTATAGTGTAAATCACGTGGATGCATCATTTAGTTACCTCTGCTGTTTAGTTTTTGAAGCCGGGGAATCTACCCGCAAGCTCCTCACCCATCATACATTAATATGCCGGTGGGCTCAATTGCTGCGCAGCAATAATCCCTCTGGAAATATCCAGAGGGACTGCCATAGAAGCATAATAATCTGTAGACTGTAATCAGAAAAACTGTGAGACTCTAATCAGATAGATTGCGAGACTACAATCAGAGGACCTCAGGGATGAATCGATTTTACAGAGTGATATGCTTGATGATGTTGCCCTCAAAATCCTTAATGCTGAACTCACCGTTCTCCAGAACGCCATAGGAGTTCGGGTTGTTCTCCTTGGGCAGCGCAATCGATCCGGGGTTGAGCACATTAATGCCGTCCTTCACCTCTGCCACCGGCAGATGCGTATGCCCCTGAATGAACACATCCTGCGGGGCGAGCGCAGGTAAGTGATCGATGCTGAAGCCATGCCCATGGGTGGCGTAGATTTTGCGGCCTTCATGCAGAATAAGCACATAGTCGCCCATCATCGGGAAGTGCAGCAGCATCTGATCCACCTCGGCATCACAGTTACCTCTTACCGCCGCCAACGATTTGCCCGATTCGCTATAAGCATTCAGCCTGTCGGCGACCCCCTGCGGATTATATCCCTCCGGTAGCGGATTCCTCGGTCCGTGATACAGGAAATCCCCCAGAATAACCAGCGTGTGCGGCTGCTCCTCGTCCGCCTTCGCCAGCGCCTGTTCCAGCCAGTACAGTGATCCGTGAATATCGGAAATGAACATCAGCTTCATTCTTACGCTTCCTCTCTATCCATATAGGTTGAACAACTGCTGTGACTCTCTATAAAATCCTGCCCTAAATGCAACATTCCGCGCACCATTCCGGCACAAATCAGCTATTGTTGCATAAAAGGCAGGATTCCTTCTCCTTCAAGCTGAATTGCGGGATGATTTCCTGCTATTTGTGCAACATTTCGCCTAAACTCCCATGTCTCAATGCACCAAAACTGCAATATATGCAACAATCGGGTGCATCACGGTTTGCAGAATGTATTAACAGAAAATTAGTGAAAGAGGTTCGTCACACCTCTGCATCCATTGTAAACGCCTCAGCCGGTTGAACGCAAAGCAAGACGCCCTGGCGGGCGTCTCTATGCAGGATGTTTCTTAACAGGGCGTTTCTTAACAGGGCGTTTCATAACAGGATGTTTCATAACAGGGCGTCTCTTAGCGGTCCGTCTCCTAACAGGACGGTTCTTGCCAGGCCGCCCCCTTCACAGAGCATCTCTCGATGAGACATTTCTTGAAGCGTACCTCTTGCCTTGGCGTCTACCCGCAACTACCTTAGTCAGCAAGCCTCAAGGCAGATTGGACGAGCCCATCAGGAAGCGGTCTACCTCGCGGGCAGCCTGGCGGCCCTCGTTAATCGCCCAGACCACAAGGCTCTGGCCGCGCCGCATGTCGCCGGCTGTGAAAACGCCCTCCACATTCGTTGCCTGCGCGCCGAACTCTGCCTTCACGTTGGAGCGCTCATCGCGCTCCACGCCGAGCTGTTCCAGCACCGTCTCCTCCGGTCCGGTGAAGCCCAGCGCCAGCAGCACGAGCTGCGCCTGAACAACCTCTTCGCTGCCCGGTACTTCTACCGGGGCCATCCGCCCGTCTTCCGTACGCTTCCATTCAATACGCACTGTATGCAGCTCCTGCACATGTCCGCCTGCATCGCCCACGAAGCGCTTGGTATTGACCAAATAGCGGCGCGGATCTTCTTCATATAACGAAGCCGCCTCCTGCTGTCCGTAGTCCACCTTCAGCACCTTCGGCCATTCCGGCCACGGGTTACCCGGCTGGCGGGTCAACGGTGACTGCGGCATAATCTCCAGTTGGATCACACTGCGGCAGCCATGGCGGATGGAGGTCGCTACACAGTCCGTCCCCGTATCTCCGCCGCCGATGACGACCACATCCTTGCCCGCCGCCGACAGATACTCTCCATCCGCGAGTTCGGAATCCAGCAGGCTCTTGGTGTTCAGCGTCAGGAACTCCATCGCCTGATGAATGCCGCGCAGCTCGCGGCCTTCGAGCGGCAGATCGCGTGCTTTGGTCGATCCGCCGCAGAGGACAACGGCATCATGCTCCTCCTGCAGCTGAGCGGCAGTAATATCTCTGCCGATCTCAGTCCGGGTGACGAAGGTCACGCCTTCCGCAGCCAGCAGATCTACCCGGCGCTGCACCTTCTTCTTATCCAGCTTCATGTTCGGAATGCCGTAGGTCAGCAGTCCGCCAATCCGGTCAGCCCGCTCATAGACCGTTACACTGTGTCCCGCTTTGTTCAGTTGGGCAGCACAGGCCAGCCCGGCAGGGCCGGAGCCGACGACGGCAACCTTCTTGCCTGTCCGGGTAAGCGGCGGCTCAGGCACGATCCAGCCTTCCGCGAACCCTCTATCTACAATCGCTTTTTCGATCGATTTAATCGTTACCGAATCACCGTTCTTCCCTACTGTGCAAGAGCCTTCACAAGGCGCTGGGCAGACGCGTCCTGTAAATTCCGGGAAGTTATTCGTCTTATGCAGGCGCTTCAGCGCAACCTGCCAGTTGCCGCGGTATACCATGTCATTCCACTCTGGAATCAGATTATGCAGCGGACAGCCGCTGGCCATCCCTGACAACATACGCCCGACATGGCAGAACGGTGTTCCGCAATCCATACAGCGGGCACCCTGCTCACGCAGCTGTTCTTCCTCCATCGGAACCGAGAATTCATTCCAGTTCTTAATCCGCTCCAGCGGCTCGCATTCAGCAGGCGTGCGCCGCTGATATTCTATAAATCCGGTTGTTTTACCCATCCCTGTCATCCTCCGAGTCTCTCTGATTGGCCGCCGAAAGGTAATAGACGGCATTCATGCCCACACCCGGCTCCAAAAAGAAACACACTCTTCTGTCACCGTCCGTTATTCTGTCACTGTAAAGCAGCGAAGCAAGAGGCTATAACGGGGCTTCATATCACCCCGGTACAGGCTCTTGCACGGTTATAATAAGGGGAATAAATGCCTTCATATTACCACCTATCCGCAGAGAGGGAACATGAGCAATATCACCTTTTGTGTTAACGTTATGTGGCAAATCGTGTACAGCAGACTCAGGCAGCATCTTTTTTCTTGAACATATTGTAGACCGAGCTGAACACCCCAAACAGAATGCCAGTTAACGGGAAGACGATCCAGTTGATCTCCCACTGGTCGAACACAAAACCGCTCACCAGAAAAACACAAGTAACCAACGGCCAGATCACAGCGGCAACCGCACCGACAAACCGGTCCTCCTCCTTCTTCGCTTCACTGAAATCACCGGTCTTTAGCAGTTTTTGATAAGCTCCCCGAATATTCCCGTAATACACGAAGAGGAACACGGCGACAGCCACTATTATTGGCAGTACGGCCACCCCGTATGAGCTAAATTCATCTCCGAATGCAGAAGTTACAAAGATGGCAATCGGCGATAATACGCATAAACCGACACCCATAATAAGCGACAATGTATAGGTGGCGGCAAAATCCGACTGTCTCTGCTCAATATATGCCTCCAGCGGATACGGCAGACTGAACCCGGACTCCATGTATTTGTATTTCTCCATTTTCGTGCCACTGTAGATGAATAAGGCGATAGCAGGAACGAGGAGCAGTAACAGAGAGACCAGCCCGATCATGCTCATCGCATCTTCAGAGAATACATTTCCCATGACCCCGTTCTCCCCAAGACCCGAGAAAAGGATAAGCAGCGCAGCACCCAGCAAAATCAGCCCTACACCCCAGCCTACGAGCAGGCCTGATCTTTTTTTGGCAGCGATAAATCCCTCTACAGCAAGCTCATCCAGCATGGGCAGCCCTGGTTCTTCCTCCTTACGAACCTCTCCAAGCCCCAGCTCGCTGACCAGCTCATCAATGTTGCCGAATTCAGAAATAACGATGCCCACCGCTTCGTTCTCCGACTTCCCGTCATGCTTCAGTTCATAGTATTTCTCCTCCATGTTGCCAAGCAGCTCCTGCTTCAGCATCGCCATCTGTTCTGTTCTGGGCAGAGATGCGAACATATTGTTCAAGTATCCAATGATGGTATCCAAGTTCCTCACAGCTCCTTTATGAATTTGTTGATAACTTCCTGCGTTACCTGCCATTCTTCGCATTTTGCCCGGTAGTAGGCCAGGCCCAGGGGAGTGATGCGGTAGTAGGTGCGTCTTTTGCCAAATGTCTCATCCAGATAGAAGGAATCGATATAACCGTTCTTCTCCAGCCGGGTGAATGCCGAATAGAGTGTGGTCTCCTTCATAATGTATTTCTCATCCGATAGCTTCCGTATATTCTTGGAAATCTCATAGCCGTAAGACTCCCCGTCCAGAAGCATGTAGAGGATCATCGTGTCGTTGTATCCCCTAATCACATCACTGCTGATCAATTGCCTGCCTCCTATTACTTCATCTGTCGTAGTAATTAAGTTCAGTTTAGCACAATTACTACGACAGATGAAGTAGTTTTTACGTGGAAATACTATTTATTTTTAAAAGCGGGCTTATGGGCGGTTTCCGTGCTAAAGCAGGCTCGGATAAACCCTTGACATAAAAGCGCCCCTTGGAGAGTTTCCTCCAAAGGACGCTTAAACTGAATCTTATTCCTGGACTTTACTGTCCCGTTTTTACATCAACTTGCTTGCTTCAGGGTGCTACACCTGATCTCTTAGAAACCTTGATATGATGGGCCGGTCTGGAGGGCTTATGTGACTTGGCAGTTGATCTAGCTCAAAAAACTGAATATCCTGCACCTCATCTCCGTCTCCTCTAATGGTTCCCCGGTAACCCTTGCACAGATATGCTGCAACAACGTTATGTACTTCGTCTCCATTGGGATACCGGTAATACAATTCCGGCCCAGAAAATAAATCCAGTAGCTCTAAGCCTAACGCCTCTAATCCTACCTCCTCCAAAAGCTCCCGCTTCGCAACCTCTATCATCTCTTCCCCCGGCTCCATAGAACCTCCAGGCAATCCCCACATGCCGTTATCTGTTCTCTGTTGCAATAATAATCGCCCATGGGGGTACAGTATAGCATTGACAGATAAATCATACTTTTATATGATTTATTTATCGCACGATAAATAAACGATTGGAACTGATCACAATGGCAGCAAAGGAAGATAAAAAGCAAAAAATTATGGAAAGTGCATTAACCCTTTTTGCAGAAAATGACTACTACAGGACAACCACTGCTATGGTAGCTAAAGCCGCGGGAGTTACACAGCCCTACATCTTTCATTTTTTTGACAACAAAGAAGACTTATATATAGCAGTGTTAAAACGTGCATACAATCGGATTCATGACACTTTTATGGAAGTCGAGGCACCTGCTGATCAGTTGGTTGGCGCGATGGGCAGCAGTTTTTTCAACTTAATGCAGACACACCGTTCCGAAGTATTGATGGTCATGCAGGCTTATACCATATCGGAAGCGGGGATCAAAGAACATTCTGCTAAGCTCTATAAGACTATTTTTGATGAAGTGACTGCCAAATTTCAGAAAGCCGGGTTACCCGATGCTGAAGAAAATGCAATCCGTTTTATGAGCATGGGGCTGCTGGCCACGTTATCCGAGGTGCTAAATTTACCAGAAATAAAACAATCCATACAAACGACTAAGAATTGAATCAGGGCAAGCAGCAAACGGATAAATCTTATCTGGTACTGCTTGCAATTATTTTGATAACTATTTATTAATCGATAAATAAATTTGAGAGTGTGATCGAACCGTGCCTACTATGTTCAACGAATTGATGACATCTGCCGTATCTATTTTCAAGCGTGAACAAGCGCTCGTTATGCTTGGACTGCTTGGGTTTGTTATTGCGGGATGTGCTGCTGTCTATATGTTCTTTCAAGGAGCAGTTGTTCTGCCGGAGGGTAATATTAAAAATGTATTCTCGTTTGCAGCAGCCTTAGGAATTTTCCTGTCATCCATTGCTGCCATCTTGCCCTTTGCAGGCTTTACCATTCGCATGAGAAAAGTGGTTCGCCGGCTTTTTATCGCCGCTGCTTCCTACAGCTATGTAATCGAAACCCTGCAAAATTTCCGGGGCTTCAATCCTCGTTTCTCTAAAGCCGGAGGACCGGTGGATATCCTTGCGGGAGCTTTATTTGGCGTCGTATCTCTTTCTTTTGTCATCTCGGGCATCCTGCTTGCTGTCCAATTTCTGAAAATGAAGGCTCCATTATCGCGCCCTGTACTTATCACCGGTATCCGTTATGCCTTGCTGTCGGTATTCATAGCTAATCTGGCAGGACTGATCATGATGAGTTTACAAGGCCGTTTTTTCGGAGCTGGGGGCAATTATATTGTACTACATGGAATTGGCCTCCATTCGCTCCAAACCCTGCTGTTACCCGCCTGGCTGCTGGAACATTCGAATCTACTGCCCGGCAAACAGCGTCTGCTCCTACACACAGGCTGCATAGCTTGGTTGATTGGCATAATGTTTTTAGCCATTCAGACCAGTCTTGGCCATTCTATGTTTGAAGTTAGCTTGTTCCCGATACTTACCGTCCTCTGTTTGCTGGTTTGGCTGCTTACTGTCATTTCAGCTCTGATATCTACCTATAATATCCGATTCAGATCATAATGGCTCAGCAAAAAGCAGACTGCCCCGACAGCCTGCTTGAGCGCGAACCTATCATCGTGATACCCATCAGTCAATTCACAGCAAGTACAATCATTCCTATTCCTGCAGCGGTTAAAATACCGCCCTCCAGCCCGCTGATCTGCTCCTCGCCGAATACAATGTCCCATGTGCCCAGTTCGGGCAGCTTCAGGGCTGCACCCTCCGGGTTGGCATTGTACAGAACGTACAGATGCTCCGCAGAATCTCCTCCGGCATGATCGCGGAGTGTGAAGGCCACCGCCTTCGCCGGTGCGTCCTCGAACACCAGATGGTCACGGATCTCCTCAGCGGTACGCAGACGGAAGGCGGGATGAGCCGCTCGCAGCGCAATCAGCTGCTTCATGTACGCTACTGATTCAGCATGCTCCGCGCAGCGTTCCCAGTCCAGCCAGTTCACTTCCACTGGTGATTTATAGCTGTTCTCCACACCGTCCTTGGTCCGCAGGAACTCCTGCCCGGCATGAATGAACGGTATCCCCTGACTCGTCAGCACGATAGCCGAGGCCAGATGGTGCATAGCGCGGCGCTGATTGTCTTCCGTTCCTGCCGTTGACAATACCAGCTTATCCCACAGTGTATGATTGTCATGACACTCTACGAAGTTCACACTCTGCTGCGGCTCCTGGGCGAATTGCCCGAGGCCGGGCCCGTAGTAGATCGCTCCGGCAATGCCTGCCTTCACATTGCGCTCGAAGCCAAACCCGCCGCTGATGAAGCCCTTTTGGTCATGGAGAAATATATTTCCTTTCACCGCATCGCGGAAGCCGTCATTAAAGTGTCCGATGCCCGGCATCTGATTGGCCTGACGCTGGTTCGCCCGCAGTTCTTCTGCCAGTTCCGTATCCATCACCCAGCCTTCGCCAATGGTCATAATCGAGGGGTCCAGCTCATCCAGACGGCGGCGGATCTCATTCATGGTCCCTACATCATGCAGTCCCATCAAATCGAAGCGGAAGCCGTCAATATGGTACTCCTTAGCCCAGTACAACACGGATTCCACGATGAAACGGGACATCATCTTGCGCTCAGAAGCAGTGTCGTTCCCGCAGCCGGAGCCGTTGGATAACCGGCCATCTGCGGTGTAGCGCAAATAATAACCGGGAACCAGCTTGGTGAAGTTCACCCGGAAGCCGTCATAGACATGATTGTAGACCACATCCATGATGACACGCAGGCCGCTGTCATGAAGTGCCTGAATCATCGTCTTCAGCTCCCGGATGCGCAGGCCCGGAACATACGGATCTGACGCATAAGAGCCTTCAGGAGCATTGTAATTCTTGGGATCATATCCCCAATTATAATGAGGCTCCGTAAGAAGGGTCTCATCCACGCTCTCTGTCGCATAATCATAGATAGGCAGCAGCTGCACATGGGTAACACCGAGACTGGCAATATGATCAAGACCGGTGGCAATGCCCTCAGGACCCCGGGTACCGGCTTCGGCAAGACCCAGGTATTGCCCTGTATGCGTAATCCCGCTGGCAGGATGAACCGATAAGTCGCGCAGGTGAAGCTCATAGATCACCGCATCCACCGGGTCCGCAAGCGGCGGCTTATCCTGCGTCCAGCGCGCGGGATCGGTCTTGCGCAGATCCAGTATAGCCCCTCTGTCCCCGTTCACACCGACCGCGCGGGCGTACGGGTCCACCGCTTCATTCCATAGATCACCAATGCGCACCTTATAGGTGTAGAACATTCCGTCCAGATCGCCCGGGACGCTGAGTCTCCAGGTTCCCCGGACGTCACGCACCATGGGAATCTGCCGCTGCGCAGCATCCTTCCAGGATGGATAGAGCACCAGCTCCGCTTCCTGGGCCGTCGGGGCCCACAGACAGAACGCTGAGCCGGACGCCGAATAGGTTAGGCCAAGATCCTCTCCGTCATAGCTGAACAGCTCATCGAAACTCCGGTCGAAGACGGAGATTCCGCTGGTAGCCGCCGGGTCCCCGTAATGAATTGGTTCCTTCATTTCCTTCTGTACTGACAAGGCATACCGCCTCCTTTACCCTTAACTAAATATACGGCACAATTTCAAGGATTTATTCAACTCTGTTCTTCTCTATATGAAATTTTATCCTAACCGCCATGTTTGTGCAAACGTTTGAATCACACTCTGCAAGTGGAAACGGTACCGTCCTTTGTAAGGACGGTACCGTTTCGGCGAGAAATAGAAGGATAATGATAGCGCGAAGCATATACATTCTTATCTTTCAAAAAGGCCGGGACACAGCAGATATCCTGCCCCGGCCCGGCCACTATCTATCCATCCAAAATCTAACGGACCGGAGAGAGCTTATCCCCGTGAAAACGCCACTTTTTGCAGCGTAACGGACTCAGGGGACCTTACAGTCTCTTATGAGACGTTTCGGAGCCGAAGTGCAAAGGATAAGGCTTGTGGAGTCCGTTAATCGCCCAGTTGGCGACTTTCTTTCCAAATAGGAGCACCTCAGTCCGTTACGCTAAGCCAAACGCCCCTGAAGAACAACGCCCGCTTGGAAAAAAGATGTAATCTGTTACGGCACATCTGGAATTCCCGGCAGGTTGAGCGACACCATCGTAAGTATTCTTTTATTCGCTGAATAGGAGATCTGCCGTTCTCTGCCCGGAGTATAACCGCCGCCCGGATGCTGCACCCCGTTGTCATGGACAACCAGCTTGCAGGAGCCGTCCTCCTCATCCTCATAGCCGATTCCCAGCACCCAATGATAGTCATACGCATATCTTCCGCGCCAGCGGAGGCTGAACCATTTGTCGAATTTGAGCGCGACCGGACGCCCGGCATCAATCTCGGCCCGGTAGCGCCCGATATCATTGAACACGGATACCTCAATCAGGCCGGAGCGGTTGTTTAAAAGCGGCAGGGCTGCGCCGATGTACGCCCGGAGGCCTCTGACAAAGCTGCGTGTGCTCATGCCCCAGGGCGTCCCGCCATGATGGGCGTAGATGTAGTTGATATGCGCGGCCATGGAATCAAAATGACGGATACCCGGAATAACCGTCCGGCCCTTATGCGAATGCCAATATTCCACGAGGGCGGCCATGGTTGCCGGCCCGCAGGCTGAGGAAGGCGAGGCTACGCCTGTCTCCCACTGTGTATACGCCTTTGCCTTCAGGCGCTCCCCGGAAGGCTTCCGGCTCATAGGGATACCCTATGGCTGCAATGCTCCAGCACCCGGTCAATATCGGCAGCCAGGAACGGCTTGCTGACAAAGTCATCCATGCCCGCCGCGTAGCAGCGCTCCCGGTCCTCTTTTCTGGCATAGGCTGTCACGGCTACAATATACGGCTGGTGCGGAGCAGGGGCCTGTTCGCGGATTCTGGCCGTTGCCGTAAGCCCGCTCATCCCTGGCATCTGAACATCCATGAAAACCAGATCATACCGCTCACGGAGCACTGCCTGCACCGCCGCTTCGCCATGATCGGCCAGATCGGCGGCATAGCCTCTTTTGTCCAGCATGGTCAACAGCAGCTTCTGATTCACCGGATGGTCCTCCGCCACCAATATACGCAGAGGCCCGAATTCAGCAGATTCTCCTTCTTCCGGGATGCTAATCCGTTCAGAGGCCGACACCGGATCAGAGACGGTCACCGTATCTTCCCAGCCGCCCTCCGGTTCCAGCTCCATATCTACTGGCAGGATGAAATAGAAATTAGATCCTTGCCCGACGGCACTCTCTACTGTGATGGCACCGCCCATCAGCTCCACCAGCTTTTTGCAGATCGCCAGGCCCAGTCCGGTTCCCCCATACTTGCGGTTAATAGACGGGTGCAGCTGCGAGAAGGACTGGAACAGCAGCGGCTGCTTCTCAGGAGGGATGCCAATGCCTGTATCGGCCACGCTGAATTTGAGCGTCAGCTTCCTGCGGCCCCTGCTATATTCTCTGCTCAGCAGAATGGAGACCTGTCCCGTCTCGGTGAATTTCACGGCATTGCTGACGAGATTCACCAGCACCTGGCGCAGCCGGGCCGCATCTCCCATAATCAGCTCCGGCACATCCGCAGCCATGCGGCAGGACAGCTCTATATTCTTTTCACGGGCCTTCGGCATGAACAGCTCCGTAATATTGTCGAGCAATTCCGCCAGACTTACCGGTTCGTGGGTAAGCGTCATTTTACCGGCTTCGATTTTGCTGAAATCCAGAATTTCATTAAGAATATATAACAAGGATGCACTGCTATCGCTGATAATCTGCGCATATCCCCGCTGTTCTTCCGTCAATTCCGTCTCAGCCAGCAGATCGGTCATACCCATAATTCCGTTCATCGGTGTACGCAGCTCATGGCTCATGATGGCAAGGAATTCCGATTTGGCCTGGTCGGCTTTCTCCGCCAGCTCCTTGGCCCGGATAATCTCCTTCTCCCCGGTAGTATCACGGAAGACAACGACCGCACCCTTGCGCTCACCCTTGTCGAACAGAGGGGTAACCTGGTACTCGGCCAGGAAGCTGGAGCCATCCTTGCGCCACAGCACCGCATCCAGACTCTGATGGGCTTCTCCTGCCCGGACTGCCCGCATCAGCGGAGACTCCTCCGGCCGGTAATGGTTGCCGTCAAGCGCGGTCTGCTGGATAGGGTCCAGGTAAGGTTGCCCGGTAATCTCATCACATTCGAAGCCCAGCATATGCGCCCCCGCAGGATTAATAAAGGTGACCTTCCCCTCGTTGTCCAGACCGAATATCCCTTCGGACACGGCATTGAGGATCAGAGTGTAATCATTGCTCAGCTTCTCGATCTGCTCCGTGTACCTGATATGATCTGTGATATCGCGGGAAATTCCATACACCCCTACCACCTGATGATCTACAACAATTGGAATATTAATCGTATTGATCTCCACCGGGTGCCCGTCTTTGTGAATCAGCGTCAGATCATAGCTCTGCGGCTCCCCCTGGCTGGCAAGGGTGAAATGATGCAGCGTCTTCTGAATATCTTTGTCAGCGACCAGCGGTCCAAAATAATTCCCCAGCAGCTCCTCCAGCGAGTAGCCGCTCAGCTGCTCCAGATGGGCATTCGCCGTCAGATAATCCCCCTGCAGATTCATGGAATATACCGCCGCAGGATTATACTCAAACAGGGATTTGTAGCGTTGCTCACTCTCCTGCAGCTTCGATTCGAATTGCTTGCGTTCAGTAATGTCACGTCCTACCGCAATAATCTCTGTCTTCCGGCCCTGCGCATCAAAAATATAACGGCTGTTCGTCTCAAACCAGACATAGGTACCGTTCTTGTGGCGATAGCGGTAGGACGCCGGGGGAATCAATCCAGAATCTTCGCTCTCCGCCATCTGATTCAGAATCATTTCCAGATCATCGGGATGCAAATAATCGTAGGCACTGGTGCCGATCATCTCTTCAGGCTCATAGCCGAGCAGCGACCGGCTGGCCGGCGAGCAGTACAGGAAGATGCTGTCCTCTATCGCATGGCGGGAGATCAGGTCAAGGGAATTCTCTGACATCAGCCGGAAGTTCCGTTCACTCTCCCGCAGCTGCTCCTCCATATGCATACGCTCGGTAATATCCTGCATCATGCCGAACAGCTGGGCCGGCCGGCCTTCCGGTCCCGGGATAACGTCCCACTGGACATGCACCATCAGGACCTCCCCATCCGGCAGAACCATCCGGAAAGCCGTATTCCCCGGCTCACCCAGTCCCCTAGCCCGTTCGACAGCCTCCTTCAGAATCGGAACATCTTCCGGATGGACCAGTGCCAGAAAGGCATTCTGATTCACATGGCCTGTCTCCACACTGTATTGCAGAATACGCCGCAGCTCATCGGAGAACGTGACTCTACCCTTTAGCAGGTCCCAGCCCCATGAGCCTATTCTGGCTACCCGCTGAGCGGACGCAAGGGCCTCCTCGCTGTGCTTGCGCCGGGTGACGTTACGGCCAATTCCCATAATCCGTGTGATTTCATCCTTCTCATTGCGAATCACATGGAAAGAGGTCTCGAACCACAGATAGTGACCCTCCTTATGGCGCAGGCGGCGGATGGAGATATCGTTCTTCAACAGACCGCCGGAGCTGTTAATAGCCTCAACATCGTCCAGGTGATAGAATTCTGCGCGGTTCCTGCCGATAATCTCCTCCGAATGATACCCGATCTGGGAGTAGGAGGACGGCGATATGAACGTTATCGTCCCGTCCGGCAGGGAGAAGGAGATCATGCTCTGATCGTCTTTTATGAATAAATTGTACAGATCACGGCTGTCTACGGTTAGCTGATCTGCAATTTTGCGGTCTGTTACATCCTGTGCATATACAATAACAGTCTGGCCGGACGGCTCCTCTTGCGCCGGAATGAAGGTCAGGGAGAGCCAGAACGGATGCCCGTCACGGCCGGAGAACCGCTGCTCCACCTGGAGAGGCTGTCCTTGCTGCTGTGCAAGCTCTGTCACGATTCGCTGAATGGAGAACTGCTCGTGCAATTCCCGGCCGGCCCCCAATAGAGTCCCTGAGAGAAACTCAGCCTCAGTGCAGCCCAGCATATTGCAAAAAGCAGGGTTAATCTTCATCCATCTGCCTCCTGCCGGAGACAATACTGCCATCCCCACCGGAGATAAGTCGAAGGCTTGATCGGGAATGCTGTTATTACTAGCCAAGTTATCCATTACATAAGACCTCCTTCATCCCGGGCTGGCGTTCGCTTCCGCAGAACCTCTGCTGTTCTTCATCTGCCATTTCTACCTTCACAGTATACGCTATGACTGTCACAGAATGAAATGGAGGCCCAGCCCTTGAGTTCTAAAAGTTAAAATTGAAATCATTGACAAAATATACGGTTATCCCTATATTTAAAAGCAAAACTATCTTCGTGACTCATTACGCCGGAAGCACCCGTAATAGAGGCCTGTTGGCCTTTACTGCGGGTGCTTTCTTTGTGTTCCGGGACATGAAGACAAGCGGAGGAATGTATAATGAACAATCTGTATAAGCCAAGTTGTCTGCTGCTGTCTCTCTTGATTGCCATTGCCCTAAGCTTCCCGGCAGATCTGGCTTTGGCAGCAACGACAGTGATTACCTCTTCGGTTCAGGCTTCCTTTGACCTGACTGCCGCTAAGGCGGACAGCACTGCACGCGCCCGGATGAAGAGCCAGTTCACCGAGTTAACCGTCCTGTCTGCCGGATATGACAGCCGGGAGGTGCAGATCAGGACGCTTCATGATCAGAATACAGAGGCGCTGATTACAGTCCGGGAATCAATCAAGAATATGGACCAATCTACCATCACCAAGCTGAGCGCCTCCGTCAGCACTGCCAAGCAGCGATATCAGCCGCTGTTCGATCAATACAGTGCGCTGAACAAGCGGATCTCCCTGCTCAAGGGGTTGAAGGACAAGACGCTGAATTCCGTCCTGAAGGCCCAGTCAGAAGCCATGAAGCTGCTGGTCCAGATAGCCCGCCAGGAGATCCGCGACAAGGAAGCGCTGCTCAAGGCCGCCAAGGATACCCGTACCCGCCGGATGGCTGCTGCCCGCAAGACTCTGTCCGGCATTGACAGGCCACAAGGCTTAATCAAATCGCAGAAAAGCGCAGTCTCTGCCCTGAACAAGCGGCTAACAGCAGACTGGAGCGACTTCAAAGCGGCTATCCGCAAGCAGAATCCGGCTCTGGCCGGACAATCCTTATCTTCTATGGTCGCCGGGTACAAGCAGATCGCGGCGGGAAAGCTGAAGATCCTGGAGTATGAGCAGACGATTGCCGGAGTCATTGCCGTTACTCTTAAACAGACGGGCGGCTAGGCCGCAGACGGTCTTTCCCTGCTTGCTTCTGTGTCTTCTGCACACCTGAACGCATATGTTAGGTTAAGAACCCTATCTACTATGCAGCGGGAGGAGCAGCTACAATGCACATCTGCATGATTGCACCGGAGCAGTTCACGGTTCCCGGGGACGGCTCTGTAGAGATTTGCATCTGGAATATCGCGCGGAGGCTGGCCAAGAGACATAAGGTAACCGTCCTAAGCCGCAGAGCCGCCGGTCTTCCTGACACGGATGAGCTCGAGCAGGTCCAGTTCATCCGGCTGCCCTCAGGCACCCCTTCCAGGTACCGCAGCTCCGTTCTCATGTTCCTGGAAACCGTCGAACCGTTCGACCTTATTCAGATCGATAACCGGCCGCGGCTGGCGGCGGCTGTGAAGCGGCAGTACCCCGGCACTCCGCTGATGATATTCCTTCACTCTCTCACATTTGTGCCGCAGGAGCGCGGCATTGCCCGCAGCCTCGCCCTGGCCGATGCCGTAACGGCCAACAGCAGTTCCCTGGAGCAGCGGCTTATCCGAAGATTCCCCGGTATCCGCAGCAAGCTTCGCGTGGTTCCTCTGGGGGCAGACCTGTCACGCTTCACCCCTGCGTCTGCGCAGGAGAAGGCGCGTCTGCGCATGCTGCATGGTCCTGGCCCCGGCTTCACGGTCCTGTTCGTTGGCCGGGTCATTCCGCGCAAGGGAGTGCCTGTGCTGCTCCGGGCCATGCACCGCCTGAACCGGCATATGCCCGCCCGGCTGCTGATCGCTGGCAAAGGGAAGCCGCCGTATCTCCGGCAGCTGAGAGCCCTTGCCCGGCGGCTGGGGGTACAAGTGTCTTTTCTCGGAAATATTCCCCATGAGGATATCCACAGTATGTATCAGGCTGCCGACTGCTTCATCTGCCCCTCCCAGCAGCATGAAGCCTTCGGGCTGGTGAATGTAGAGGCGATGGCCTCGGGGCTGCCGGTGATTGCCTCCAGCAACGGCGGAATCCGGGAGATTATTGTTTCGGGCCGTAACGGCTATCTGGTGAAGCAGTACAGGAACCCTGCTGCTTTTGCCAGCCGCATGCTGCAGATCGGCCGCAATCCGGACCTTGCCGCAAGGATCGGACTGCAGGGAAGAAGCGATGCGCTGCAGATGTATGAGTGGCAGCACACCGCAGAGCTGCTGGAGAATATTTATCTGAAGCTGGCGGGATCACGTTAACCAGAGGAGGCTTTCTTCTTCAGGGCTCCTTTGGTTAACGAAGAGGCATAACACTTTACCTTGCAATGCTCTTCTGGAGGGCGGACGTTGCCAGCATGTAAGCTCAGTCAGGATGCGACAATGTGTCATACGGATTTTGTGATCCTTCTCGCAGGATGCAGCTGAGAGTTAATAATATACTACACATGTAAGCGTTGCCATTAAACAATTGCACTGTACATTAAGCCACCGAGATATTGGCAACCCCCTACAACCTATTATTCGCTGTAGAAAGGGTGCATCGTTATGTTAATGATCAAAGCTATAGTAAGACCTGAGAAAGCGGATGACGTGATGGCCGAATTGCTGCTGGCCGGCTTCCCCTCCATCAGCAAAATGGATCTGCTCGGGCGCGGCAAGCAAAAGGGCATTCAGGTTGGAACCAACCATTATAATCAAATCTCCAAGAAGCTGCTGATGATCGTCATTCAGGACGAAGACAAGGATGACGTGATCAGCATTATTATGCGTACAGCTAGAACTGGTGAGCATGGCTCCTTCGGCGACGGCAAAATCTTTGTCCTGCCGGTACAGGAGGTCTTCACCATCAGCAACGGCAAGAACCAGCTATAGACCGCCTATGAAAGAGGCAGCAAGGCATCCCCCCGCTCTCCGTCATCACGGACGTCCGGGGACTGCCTTGCTGCCTTTATGAATTCCTGATATAACAATCTCAGATCAGTTGGATGACGGTAAGCACCAGCCCGACTACAAAGCCGCAGACGGCCCCATTGACACGAATCCACTGCAGATCCTTGCCGACCTTCTCCTCCAGCATATTCACCAGCGCGGCATCGTCCATCTGATCGAGGTTCTCCTTGACCAGTTGCCCGATCCGGTAATGATTAGCTTCCACGAAGGAGATCAGCGTACCGCGAATCCGGTCCTCCGATGTCTGAATCCATTCCTTCTCCTGGCTTACCCGCCGGACCAGCGCGGCATACAGCGAGAACAGCCTGCGCCCGCCCCGGCTCCGGTCCTCTTCCAGCAGGGTAACCGCCTTGCCGCGCAGCCCTTGCAGCTGCTGCAGCACAAATGTGGCGGCCGCTTCTCCTTGAAGCTCATTCAGCGCCCAATTCTTCAGTGAGGCAATCCGTTCTTCATCGCTCAGCAGCTGGAACAGAGCCACCCGGATCTCCCGGATGACCTCCTCCCGGTAGGGGCTATCCTCTTCCTTAAAGTCACGGATCGTAGACTGCACCATACCTTGGAGCATTTCCCCCAGCATATCGGCATCCACGAAACCGACGAATGCCTGGAAAGCCATCCCCTTCAGTCCGCCAAGCTTAACCTCGGCCAGCTTCTCACTGGCGATCTTACCCAGCATGGCCCGCGTCTCAGGGCGTCCGCTCCAGGCAGAGATCCCCTCCAGCGCAAAATCAAGGGCTGCAATGTCCTTACCCTCATTCATCAGGCTGGTGGCAATAGTGTCTGCTGCGGCTCCGAGCTTAGCTTCACGCAGATAGCTTGCCGCTGCCGATTGAATATACGGAACGGCCTGCTCTACCGGAAGCCGCAGCACGAAGCCTTTGAGCTGCTCCAGTACTTCCTGCCGGGCTTTCTTTCTGGAGAAGAACCGGGTCAGCACGGTAGCTCCGAGCGAGACTATATTGAATGTGCGCAGCTTATTCTCAATGCTCTCCTTGTTCAGCAGCTCATTCTCCATCGCAGAGATCAGGGACTGGATCAGCTTATCCCGATTCTTCAGCAGCAGCGAGGTATGCGGAATTCTCAGGCCCAGCGGATGGCGGAACAGCGCCGTCACGGCAAACCAGTCGGCGATGCCTCCGACCAGACCTGCCTCGAAGCCGCCTCTCAGCAGAATAACTGCCAAATTCTCCGGCAGAAACAACGTGAATAGAAAGCCGCAGGCCATAATAGCCAGAGAGATCGTAGCTAAATTTCTGGATTTCATCAGTATCTTTTCCCCCTTACATAGCGACCCTATGCCGCTTGCATCCCGGCCATCGTCCCTTGCACATGCAGAAGACGAACCAGGCTGTCAGGTTACAGGTCTGCCTTACATTGTACCACGTGAGTACTCTTTTCTGAAAATCCTCTTGATGAAGACTTTCATTTCAAATCTTCCGGTCAATCATGATAAAATACAGGCAAAGCCTACGCGCCCGCCCTTGAAGGGGAAATTAAAATATATAGTTAGAACAGGAGAACAATCACATGCTTATTGCACTCGATATGGACGGAACACTGCTCAATGCGGAGGGTGAAATCAGCAACGAGAACAAAGAGGCTATTCTTCAAGCACAGCGCCTGGGGCATATCGTGATTATTGCTACAGGCCGGTCCTATATGGACGCTGAGCGGCAGCTGCGGCTGGCTGATCTGGAGTGTCCTGTGGTGAGCCTTAACGGCGCTGTAATCACGCTGGCTGACCGTAGCGTAGCAGCAAGCACTCCGCTGAATAAAGAGGATATTATCCCCGCACTGCGCTGGATGAATGAAATCCCTGAATTGTATTACGAGGTATACACTGAGGATAACGTATATGTAGAGCTCGACAAGCGGGTACAGCTGGAAAAGCTGGCTACTCATAAGGATACTGAGGTTCCCGAGGAATTGGCCTGGCTGCTCCAGGCGATGGTCGACCAGCAGTTCCAGCAGGCAGCGGTGACCTACGTGGAGAAGATGGAGGACGTCTGGAGCAAGGAAGAGAATCTGATCTATAAGACCCTGGTCTTCTCGCTGAACCGTGAGCTGCTGAAGGAAGCCTCTGTGCGGTTCGCCGCCATTCCCGGACTCATTATTACCGCATCGCATGTCAACAATATCGAGATCAATCATAAGGAAGCGAATAAAGGCGCCGGTGTACGCATGCTAGCGGCTCATTACGGGATTCCAGCGGAGCAAGTAGCGGTGATGGGCGACAGCTACAATGATCTGCCTATGTTCGAGATGGCGGGGTACAAGATTGCCATGGAGAATGCCGCCCCCGTGCTGAAGCAGACCGCCGACTTCATTACTACAAGTAATACGGAGAATGGTGTAGCGGCGGGACTTCGGCATCTTCTGGACAGCAAAACAGCCTTCAAATGAAGGCTGTCTCGCTAGCGGCGGTCGGTTCCCGAGCGCCGGAAGAAGCATAATGAGATGGCTCCCAGGTTGAGGGCCAAATATAGAATGAGCATCAACCGTTCGGCATTGGTTAATTCCATAAGCACCGGAATAAACATGATATCCCTCCATACCTCACTTTTATTCATCTATCTGTTACAATCAGCTAGTCCTTTGTCCAATATATTAGTATTATCTGCCAAAAAGTGGACTTTATGATAAATGGCGTTATTTTCTGCTGGGAGGAATTACTCTATGAACCACCTATACCCCGGGATTGCCCGGCTATATGAGAACCGGCTGCTGCGCACCGAGCTGGAATGCGAGCAGTTCGATCAGGCACTGGAGGGTCTGGCCGGTGATACGGAGGATGCCGTGATTCACCAGATCTTCAAAGTATTCGACGATGATACGGAGCAGGAAGAGGTCATGTTCAGCCTTGTTCATTTTGTAGAGAGTGTCCAGATGGAGATGTATCTGACCCAGCTGCTGGAATCGCTGCCGGAAATGCTGGAGCATGCCCGTAACTGGGCGATTGTGCTGAACCAAAGAATTCTCCAGGACGACACTTTCCGCAGGGATTACGCGGAGATCGCTGTGCGCATGCCCCCAAGAATCCGGCAGTGCCTGGCCTTCCTGCTGGAGGAGATCAAGGAGGATCAGCCGCGGCTGTATGAGCGCAAGGTGAATTCCTTTCTGGCCAAGCTGAATACATCCGGGAGATAGCTTCGTGCAGAAAAGAGTGCAGAATGGTATAGTGTATACTGGCCAAAACCGCATGACTGATTACGCATTCAGAAGCAAACGAAGGTGAACATAATGAACAAGCTCTTATTTCATAATATTCCGCTGGGAGCCAGCGGTGAGAATATCCCCCAGGCGAAGGTAGCCTCGGCCCGGACGAGCCGGGAGACGGTTCAGCCGGGGGACAGCGATGCGGCTTATTTCAGGCGGCTGGAGGCAGGCGGCATTCTGCTCAATCCGCCGCAGATCTCGGCGGTGCGCCATCATCTCGGGCCGCTGCTGACACTGGCTGGAGCCGGCTCCGGCAAAACCTCGGTGCTGATTTGCAGAACCGGGTATTTGCTGTCTGTGCGCGGCATCGCTCCCGGACGTCTGCTGCTGTTGACCTTCTCCAGCAAGGCAGCTGCAGAGATGCGCGAGCGGATCGCCCTGCTGCCCGGGGTGAACGAGGGGGATGCCGCGCGCCTTACGGCGCGTACGTTCCACTCGTTCTTTCTTTATTTCCTGCGGCGGCAGGGGCTGCGGCAGGATATTTTCAGCGAGACCCGCCGCCAGCATATTCTGCTGAAGCAGATTATGCGTGAGCTGGGACTGCCGAAGGATGCCTATCCGCCGGAGAATCTGCTCAGTCTGCTCTCCGCCTGGAAGATGAACATGGGCTTGCCTGCACAGCTGCCGGAGACTACAGAAGCAGAGAAGGAGATGAAGGCTATCCTTGCTCTGTACGAGCAGTGGAAGACCGATCATTTCAAAATCGATTTCGACGATGTGCTGCTGCTCGCCTACCAGATGCTCCGTGAACAGCCTGCGCTGCTGCGTGAGCTGCAGCAGCAGTATCAATATGTGATGGTCGATGAGTTCCAGGATACGAATGCGCTGCAGTATGAGCTGGTGAAGATGGTTGCTGCTCCGCAGGATAATCTGATGGTGGTCGGCGACGATGACCAGACGATCTATTCCTTCAACGGGGCCCGCAGCGAATTCATCCTGGAGTTCGAGAAGCTCTATCCGCAGGCCAAGGTGATTACGCTGGATATCAACTACCGGTCCGGTCCGGCGATCATCGGCCTGGGCAACGGCATCATCCGCCATAATTCACGGCGCCGCGCCAAGACGCTGCAGGCCGCCCGCAGTAACGGTCTTCCGCCCCGTTATCTGCGTCCGCTGACGGCAGATGACGAGGCTGCGCAGATTGTAGAGCATATTGAGCGTGAGACTCAGAGCGGAACCCGGGAATACCGTGATTTCGCCCTGTTATACCGCGCGACAAGCAGCAACCGGGCGGTCCTGGAGCTGCTGCTGCTGCACGATATTCCTTATATAGATTATGGAGAAGGCCAACTGCTCTATGAGCATTGGCTGATCTCTCCGGTGCTGGATCACCTGCGCCTGTCGGTGAACCGCCGCGACTTCGCCGCCATGGAGAATATTCTGCCGACACTCTACTTGAACCGGGACAAGGGAATGGAGCATATCCGGCGCATGGAGGCGGTGCAGGCGAAGCAGGGCCCGCTGATTCATCTGCTGTCCATGCCGGGTATGGAGGATTTCAAGGGCGTCAAGCTGCGCGAGCGGCTGGACCTGATCCGCGGCCTGCGGGAGCTGACACCGCTACAAGCGATCCGCCAGATCCGCACAGTATTCTACGATTATTTCATCGAAGGCAGTGAGCGCCATCAGGCAACGCTGCACCGGGAGACGCTGAAGGAAATGCTCGATGAGCTGGAGGCCTCGGCGGAGCGGTTCGCTACGATTCCGCTGTTCCTCGAATTCATCGACAATGTAACAGAGCGCAATATGCAGAACCGGCAGCCGGGGCTGAAGGAGCAAGGCAACCGGGTGGCGCTGATGACCATCCACAAATCCAAGGGGCTGGAGTTCCCCGTAGTCTTCCTGATCGGAGCCTCCGAAGGCATTCTGCCGCATAGCTCCGCTCTGGAGGAGAACCGCGTGAAGGACCGCAAGCCAGTGAAGGCCTCGGTCAAGGTGATCAGCCCGGCCGCAGCAAGGGCCGCAGCCGAAGCGGGCATTGCCGCATTGGAAGAAGAGCGCCGGCTCGCTTATGTGGCCGTTACCCGGGCCAAGGAGGAGCTGTTCATCAGCTCACCCGCCAGGCATCGGGGCAAGAAGGCAGAGGTCTCGCGCTTCATGCTCGCGGCCTTCCGCTCGGCGGCACGCCCGCAGGCAACGGCTCCAGTTGCCGGAGCCAGCAGCCCGGGCAGAATGCCTGTAACCCGCAGCAGCGCCCCGGGTTCAGCCGCAGTGCGAACACATACTGTCCCGGTCTGGAAGTGCACCGGCAAAGCCTGCCCGGGCTGGACCCGGAAGAAGGCGGGCGGAGCTGAGGAGCACCTAACCTCGAAGCCGTGTCCGCTGTGCAGCTCCCCGATGGAATCAAGCACCCGGGAAGTGCCGGTGTAAGCGAACGTTAAGCTGCCTTTTCGGCTACCTACCACATGTAAGCTTCAACCCAAACAATAACAAAAAGCCCCTTCCAGCAGACGTAACCGGAGTCATGATATCATCATGAATTCCGAGTAGTTCTGCCCGAAGGGGCTATTATTCGTCAATCTGTATTTAAGCCGGAGTGACTTCCGGTTCTGGTGCTTCTTCATGGACCGTCTTGATCTGAATCATGACTGTGCCCGGATCAGTCAGCACTTCAATTCCATCCTTGAAGATCAGATCAGACACCAGCAATTGGTCGCCGATGGCCAGGCCGCTGATATCCACTTCCATCGATTTCGGCAGAACTCCCGGCATGCAGCGGACTTCTACTTCATATATTTCCACCTGCAGTACGCCGCCTTCTTTGACACCCGCAGCTTCGCCTGCAAAATGAATCGTAACCTTGCTGTCCATACTGATGCTCATATTCACATGCTGGAAATCGACATGCAGCACTTTACCGGACATCGACTGCTTCTGAATGTTCTGAACCACTACCGGAAGGGTCGTTCCATCCGACAGCTTCGCCTGCAGAATCGCCCGCGGATTCGTTCTCAGCATCTCCAGCAGTTCCTTCTCGTTCACTTCAAGACTGAGAGTATCTTTACCAATGCCGTACAGTACAGCCGGTATGCGGCCTTGCTTTCTTGCTGCATTCAGGTTGGACTTTGTTCCCGATGTACGATTGATTAATTGAATAAATGTACTCATTGCTTGGTTCCCGCTCTCTTTGACCATAAATTCTTGTCAAACAAAGTGTACCATGACCATAGAATCTAGTCAAACCAGTGAGGATCACATTTCGTATTCGGCAAAAGGATCAGGAAGCTCAATTCTGTAAGCTTCCGCATCGCTGACGCCTACAGACAACACCGCCCGCCCGGCCGCTCCGCGTAGCAGTCCGCCGCTGAAGATGACATCCTGCAGATCAGGCCGTTTGCCTGGACCAACCGGGAAATCGCTGCGGGCTGCAATGATTTTGACCGGAGTTGTCTCGAAGGTGTCCGGATCGAGCGAGAAGACCATAGCGTAATAATGCTTTTTCCCTAGAGGGTCAAAGCAGGCAATATGCCCAAGTACCCCCACATGGCCATTCTTAAGCAGATGGGCTTCATTGGCTCCGCCCCACTCTTCCGGCACGAACTGATGCTGCAGAATGTCTGCCTCGTCCAGCGTCTGTTCATTCAGCTCTTCCAGTGAATCAATAACCGTGAAGCCGATCTGCCCTCTGCCGCCACGCTCTCCCTGCGGCCTCGTAAGCACACCGATTCTCCCATCCTGCAGTTCTATCAGCCGGATATCCTTCATCATCTCCGGACCGGAGGCGAAGTGGTGCATCGAATCGATCCGGTACCCCCGGTAGAACTGCGTGACCCAGGAGACGATTTGCGGCGGATGATCCCCGGCCGTAATGACTTCAACTCCGCCGACAATCAGCTCGCCCTTAATCCGGGTGACACAGGGGTCCTGCAGGTTATAGGTATGCGTATGTGCCCTGGGAACCCACACCCCGTCCCCTCGGGATGTAAAAAAGAAGACTTGAGAGAACTCACTGTCGCGCTCCTCAACTCTTCCCAGTATGACCTCCTCCCCGTCATGCGGGAAAGGGGCCGTTATATTGTATACATCACGCCCGCCTACACCGGAGAAGACCAGCTTCTCCACGTGTACGGTACGGAGATTGGCGTAAAAGGTATCCAGCAGTTCGCTACAGGCTGCTGCCATTGCCGGGCTCCTTGTCATTGCCTTCCTCCTCATATTCATTTGCCTTATCTATTGCCCAATCGTTCTCATCTGATTCCATCCGGATCAATTCCCCAGGCTGAATATTGAAGTAGGTACAGAGCTTTAACAGCAGATCCCGGGGATACTGCACCATCTCATCCTTGTACATCCGCCGGACGGAATCAAAATGGTAGTTAATGTCTTTGGCAAGCTTGCGGATCGATAATTTGGGGTCATGCTCTTCCATAACCTCACTTAATTTACTGCGAATGACTGGCATCCATACACCTCCTACATTACTATATCTGGAGATTTTAGGAGAGTCAATAAATTGACAAGATAAAATGGTCATGTTATAGTCGGTTCAGGAAATAAATTGCAGAAACGAAATTTCATACCACTCATCTCCGGAAAATAAAGTCCTCTTTATTTTCTTTTTTTGTCCCCAAATTACGATTATCAATAGGGAGGCTCTATCATGAACCACAGCAACCGTAATAAAAACATCGTATTCCTGTCCACCAGCCTGCCGAGAGAATGCGGAATTGCAACCTTCACCCAGGATCTGCTGGATGAGTTCACGAAGCTTGAGGGCTTCAACAAACCGCGGATCATAGCGATGAACAACAACGGAAATTACCGTTATACGGATCAGGTCATGAGGGAAATCAACCAGCATCAGCTATCTGATTATATAGATTCAGCCCGGGAAATCAATCAGTCGGGTACCGACCTGCTCGTCATTCAGCATGAATTCGGCATCTACGGCGGGGAGAGCGGCGAATATCTGCTGCAGTTCACGGAGGAGCTTCAAGTCCCTTATGTGGTCATCTTCCATACTGTATTAACCAAGCCTACACCCAAGCAGCATCAGATCATTACCCGGCTCGCCGCGGGAAGTGTCAAGGTGGTCACCATGGCCCAGTCCACTGTAGATGATCTCATTTCTGTCTATCATATCAACGCCGCCAACATCGCCTTCATTCACCACGGGGTGCCTTTTGTCCAGACTGCTACCCGTGCAGAGCTGAAGATCCAATATAAATTCGGAGACCGCAAAATCCTCTCTACCTTCGGTTTCCTCAGTCCGGGCAAGGGTATCGAATATGCAATTGAGGCGATGAGCGGAGTAGTGAAGCAGCATCCGGATGCGCTCTATATTATCTGGGGCAAGACCCATCCGGTCGTTAAGCAGGAGACAGGTGAAGTCTACCGGCAAAAGCTGACCGAACTGGTGCACGAGCTGGGCCTGGTCAATAATGTACTGTTCGTCGACAAACTGCTGACCCAGGAAGAGGTTATCCAGTCGCTGGTGATGTCGGATATCTATATGACTCCTTATCTGGGCAAGGATCAGGCAGTCAGCGGCACTCTTGCTTACGGTGTCGGCTACGGCCGAGTAATAATCTCTACCCCCTACCGCTATGCCGAAGAGATGCTTGCTGAAGGCCGCGGGCTGCTGGCGGAATTCCGCAACTCAGCTTCTCTGGAAGCCTGTATTCTGGAGCTGCTGGATGATCCGGCCAAGGTCAAGGATATGGAGCAACGTACACAGGAGCTTGGCAGTACGATGATGTGGAGTGAGGTTGCGAAGACCTATGCAGCCATCTTTCAGGATAAAATAGCCCTCTCCATCCCGGCTGGCCGGAGTGTGATTTGATGCAGACATCCGCAGCGCTTCAGTTCAAACCGGACTATATGCGCCGGATTACCGATGATACGGGGATTTTCCAGCATACCAAATTCGGGATTCCCGACCGTACCAAGGGCTACACTACCGATGACAATGCGCGGGCTCTAATTGCAGCCGTTCTGATGTACAAAAAAAATCAGGACAGCGCCTCCCTTGACCTGATTCATACGTACCTTTCTTTTGTCCACCATGCACAGACTGAAGAAGGTAACTTCAGGAACTTCATGGACTATAACCGTTCCTTCCTGGAGGAGCGCGGCTCTGAGGATTGTCAGGGGCGCACCCTCTGGGCGCTGGGCTTCGTACTCTCCTATTCCTCCATTCTACCGGACAATCTGCTGAACACCTGCCGTTATCTGATCAACCAGGCGCTGCCGCATATCGGAGGCCTGCGGTCTCCCCGGGCTCTGGCGTATGCCGTGATCGGACTCAGCTATTTGCCCGGGACTCCCGGAGCGCTTACCTACTCCTTCCCTTATCCTCATACACCAAGCACAGAAGAAGAACGGGCTTTCCTGCCCGAAGCCTTCATCACAGAACTTATAGAATCTGTTGCCGTCCGGCTAAATGACCAATACAATCTCACCAAGGGCGAAGGCTGGAACTGGTATGAAGACAGCCTTACGTATGGCAACTCCATGCTGCCCTGGGCGCTGCTCAAAGCCTACAAGATATCCGGCAATCCGGCGCTGAGAATCACGGCTAAGGAAAGTCTCGATTTCCTGATCTCGCGGACCTTCGCGCCGGAAGGCTATTACAAGCCCATCGGCAGCCACGGCTGGCTGCTGCGCGGCGGGACTCCCGCTCTATATGACGAGCAGCCGATTGAAGCCTGCGAAATGCTGCTGGCCTGCGACGAAGCTGCCGTTGTGCTGAAAGACCCTGCTTATCTGCAGCAGGCTGACCTGTGCTACGCCTGGTATACAGGGAATAATTCCTTGCAGCTCTCCCTGATTGATCCCCAGACCGGGGCTTGCTACGACGGGATTCACAGCTCGGGGCTGAACCTCAATCAGGGGTCGGAGAGCATTATATCCTTCTCGATTGCCCATCTGGTGACTCATCATGGATAAATACGCAACCATACTTGCAGGCGGGGGAGGCACCCGCTTCTGGCCGCTCTCCAGACAGGAAATCCCCAAGCAGCTGCTGAACATCAGCGGCAACGACATTATGCTGAACGATACCATCGAACGCTTCAAGGGCATCATCCCTCAGGAGAATACCGTTATTGTAACGAACCGCACTCAGGCGGTGCTGCTGGAGAGCATTATGCACAGCAGTGTGCAGAAAAGCAATATTCTGATCGAGCCGGTGGCCCGGAATACTTCAGCAAGTATCCTGTTCGCCGCTTTCTCCATTGAGCAGATGAGTGAAGGGGATTCCTTGATGGTTGTACTGCCTTCCGATCACTATATTACCGATGAGCCTCAGTTCCGGCTTACGCTGGATGAAGCCTGTACTGTCGCGATGGAGAGTAATGCCATCGTCACCATCGGGATCAAACCGACCTTCCCGTCCACCGGCTACGGCTACATCGCTTATGACAAAGAGCCGATCGCAATCAAGCCGGTTGATGTATATGATGTAGCCGAATTCGTGGAGAAACCGGATTTCAAGAAGGCACAGGGGTATCTGGCCTCCGGCAATTATCTGTGGAACAGCGGGATCTTCATCTGGAAAACTTCAGTCATTATCGATAACTTCAAGCGCTACCTGCCGCGTCTGTACAATACCATGCTGCCGCTCCGCGATGCACTCGGTACAGATCAGGAGCAGGAGACCCTTAACCGGATCTATCCGCTGCTGCAGAACATCTCCATTGACTACGGCATTCTCGAGCGTTCCGACGAGGTAGTGGTCCTGTCCGGGCAGTTCGGCTGGAATGACATCGGCAGCTGGGACGCACTCGGTGCGATTTTCCCGCCTGACGATGAAGGCAATATCATCAAAGCGAACCATGTCGGCATCGACACCCGCAACTCCATCATTTATGGCAACGGGCGGCTGATCACCACCATCGGCGTTGACAGCTTCATTATCGCCGATACCGGGGACGCCGTTATGATCTGCCCCAAGGATAAAGCGCAGTCGGTGAAGGATATTGTCGATCTTCTGAAGGAAAAGGGAATGTTGGAGTATGTATAAGATTTGTTGCCTCTACAATGAAGAACTCTTATTAAGTGCTGCAGATATAAATATTGTACGTCTTACTTGCATACAAAAGGGAGCGCCGCTGTTATCAGCAACGCTCCCTTTGTTATGTTCAGGTCTTATTGTGAGCTTAGCCTCAGGTCCAGGCCCACAAGAATCCGTCGCGGTCCCAGGCGATTCTGCCGCCATGCAGCTTGCGGAACGCCTTTTTCACTTCCTTGGATAACGAAGCATTGCCGTTCTCATTCACGAATACAAACTGTTCACCGAAGTTTGCCTTCACATATTCAATCGCAGCGGTCTGGTACAGGGTTCCTGTAAATTGGATTTCCTTCACCATCCACTCCGCTACTTCCTGTGCGGTTACTTCCACTTGGGGCACTGCTCCTTCCTGTTCATCCTGCTTGCTTGCAGATTCCCCCATTATACCACGAATCCCGCTGCTTCTAACCGTCCGATCCGCTCCTTTATCTTCTGTGCGCACCCACGCTGACCACACCGTAGCGGTAGAGCACCTTCCGGCCGAACCAGCCGAAGGCCCGGTCTGTGAAGAAGCCCATGAATCCGAGGCTAATCAGCCCTACGAAGATCCAGTCGGTACGGAAGAACAGCCGTGAATTCCAGATTAGGTACCCCACCCCTTCGTTCGAGGCAATCATCTCCGCGCCGATAATCGCCATATAGGAGGTGCCCATCGCCAGCCGCACACCGGTGAAAATATACGGAATCGTCGAAGGCACAATGACATGCAGCAGAATCTGCCACTCACTGGCCCCCATGCTGCGTGCGGAACGGATCTTGTCCTCTTCTACCGACATGACCCCGGTCAGGGTATTCAGCACCACAATGAAGAAGGTGGCGTACATAATCAGCGCGATCTTCGACTGCTCCCCGATGCCGAACCAGACCAGGAAGAGTGTAATGAAGGCAATCGGCGGAATGAAGCGGATGAAGTTCAGGAACGGCTCAGCGAACAGGCGGACTACATTCACCTTGCCGGTGATCAGTCCTGCCGGAATAGCCAGCAGACTGCCGAGCACCCAGCCGATCAGCACGCGGTACAAGCTGACCCCGATATATTGCACCAGCGTCCCGTCCTCCACCAGCTCACGCCCGCCCCGGACCGTGGCCCAGGGCCCGGGAATGATATCCGGACCGTACACCCAGGCGCCAAGCTGCCAGAGGAGCAGTACGGCAAGCCACAGCAGGGATACGGATACCCATTTCTTTTCCAACCATCCCATCAGGTATCACCTCCCTCCCTATTCTTCAAAATGGCTCTGAATCCGGCTATACAGCGAATAGAATTCAGGTGAAGCCACATCCCGGGGGAAGGGCAGCGTATTGTCGTAGATGTCTGTAATATTGGAGGAGGGCCCTACCGACATAATGCCGATGCGCTCCCCCAGCAGCAGTGCTTCCTGAATATCATGGGTCACGAAGATCACCGTCTTATGCGTCTCCCGCCAGATCTGCACCAGCTCCTTCTGCATCGTCCGCCGGGTCATGGCATCCAGCGCGCCGAACGGCTCATCCATCAGCAGGATCGCCGGATCATTCGCCAGCACCCGGGCCAGCTGTACCCGCTGCTTCATTCCTCCCGACAGCGCCTTCGGGAATTTGTCCTCATGGCCGTTCAGCCCGACAAGCCCGATGTAGCGGTCAGACAGAAGCCTGCGTTCGGCCTTCGCCGTCTTCTTCATCCGCAGTCCGAACTCTACATTCTCCCGCACCGTCAGCCAGGGGAACAGGGACGAATCGGCCTGCTGGAACACCACCGCCCGGTCCCGGCCCGGCTTATCCACCTCGATGTTGTCTACCCGCAAATGTCCGCCAGACTTGGAGACGAACCCGGCGATCATATTCAGCAGCGTGGATTTGCCGCAGCCGCTTGGGCCAAGCAGCACGAAGAATTCTCCGCCCTTGATCACCAGATCTACATCCTTAATAATGTAGTGGACATCTCCGGCTGCCGGTTCACTGTAGCTCTTGCGCAGCTGCTCGATATGAATAGCATGCTGCCTTGCCGCTGGTTTAGCAGATAATGACATAGGGCACCTCCTGTGGTTTCATTTATTTCGGATAGTTCACTTTATGTGGTTTCATTTATTCCGGGTAGGTCACTTTATCCGGCAGCACCTGCTTCAGCGGCTCCAGCTTCAGCTTGCTGCCAAGGTCAAAATCCTGCGTGATAATCCCTGTATCCACCATATACTTCTTCTGTCCGGCGAGGCTGTCGTATGCAGCCTGGGTGAAGCCCACCTTCCACGGATTCGCCGGCAGATCCTTCAGCGTTGCTTCCTTCGGCTGCTTCACTTCCTTGTACATCAGCTCCGCTACTTCCTCGGGATGCTCCTGTACGTACGCCGAGGCTTCATCCACCGCTGCCAGGAAGGCTCCAATGCCTTCACCATGCTCCTCTACAAAAGCATCCGCGGCTACGATTCCCATCCCCAGCCGCACCGGAGTCTTCGACATATCGGTCAGCTCATGCACGCCCTTAAGCGCAGCCAGCTTATCGGTCAGCGCTGAACCGCTGAACCAGGCGGCATCGACATCCCCCTGCTTCAGGGCGATGAAGGCTTCGTCGAAAGCACCCTGTCCTGTAAGCTTCACACCGCTGAGTGCGATGCCCCGCTCCTTCAGATATTCGTCCCACAGATACGGCAGGAACGTCCCGCGCAGGAAGCTCAGATTCTTACCCTTCAAGTCCGCGGCAGACTGAATATCGTCTCTGACGTACAGCTTCCATACTGCCGCTGCCTGATCCGTGGCCTGACCAGCGGAAGCAATGATTGAATATTCGCCCTTGGCAACGGCGTTCAGCACCGGGAAGTCCGCACCGAAGGCCACATCCACCTGCTTGATGAACAGCGCATTCACTCCCTCGGCCGGTGTCCCGAAGTTGATAATCTCCGCATCAATACCATGGCTTGCGAAGATGCCTTGCTTAAGGGCTACCCGGAAGGTCGGATTCGTGTTGATATCGGCAATCCTGATCTTCAGGGCCTCCGGTGTACCGCTGACCCCTCCCGCAGAGGCCGCCGCATCTCCCTTGGAGCTGCAGCCGGAGAGCACCAGTACCAGCGATAAGGATAAGAGCAGAAGGCTTGAGCTGTACCATGATTTTGTCACAAGAACACACCTCTTCGTCTATGAATTTCTGAAGCCTGCCTGAGTCTCTACCTGGCCCGCCGGACGCCTTCATCCGTAGTGGCTACACAGGCTGCCCCCTCTGTAAAAGGCAACGTCGTCGCTACCTGCACGACCGAATCCGATCCCTTCGGAGCGGCCCCTGGTACCCTGAAGCTGGACACATCTAGCGGCTCAATCGCATTCTCCTGCGGCTTCGTAAGCTGCGGCACCCAGGCATAGGGTACCCGGTAAGAACGGTAGACCATATTCGTATTGCGGCGGTCTGTGTACGGGGAGATATACTCCCAGACCAGCTCATGCGCTGCCGTGACCTCGAACAGCCGTCCATTGGAGCCTTCGGTAATCAGCGTATTGCCGTTCGCAAGCCGCTGCGCCGAGCTGATATACGGGCTGTAGAACTTATAGGAATCCGTCGGAATGGAGAATCCGGCCTCCGCCGAAGTATACTGCCACTCAATCTCCAGCGTCACCGGGTTAATCTCCAGTACGCGTGAGTGATCACGCAGCGCGTTCTTCTGCCCGAACGGCGATGCCGGATTCGGCAGACCGTAGCCGCCCCAGCCGCCGTTATCGAATACAAGCAGATTGCCTTCCCCCGGCAGTCCCTTCGGAATGATGTGGGCGTGATGCTGGCCAATAATCCAGCCGATATGCTTCACTTCGGGCAGGGAATAGTCCGGGCCCAGACGCCAGACGATAGCCCCGCTGCGCTTGTCGGTGATCGCAATAATATTAGCCTCACGGGCATCCCAGATAATGTTCTCCGGGTGGAAGCGCTCATCGCCTTGATCATAGAACCGGTTCGGCCCCACATAAGACGCAGAATTAATATGCAGCCAGTCGCCTACGCCGCCGCCCAGATCGCCGAAGGAGCGGGTATTGGGGTCGCGGAACAGGACATTGCGCGCCGCCTGATCGAATCCCAGCTCCGCGAAATGATCGCTGGCTGCCCATTCCCAGAGGATGTTGCCTTCCCAGTCCACTTCAATAATCGTGTCATCCAGCAGCTCTTTGTCGGAAATCTCAGGGTTATGCAGATTTTTATGCGCCAGAATTAGCGTTTTCCCGCTGTTAACCGAAGGTTCAAGCCCGGGAGCATAGTATCCGGCAGGATTGCCTTCCCGCTGGTAATCATGGTGCTGGCGGGCATACCACAGCGGCTCAGCCCCCGGGTCCGCGATCTGCTCATAGCTGTTGTATCTCCAGACCACATTGCCGTCCCAGTCCACCTGCACCAGATCGACATTATCCTGAATGCCGAATTTGGGATCTCTTCTGCCGGTGCTGCCCAGGACATAGCCGCCGGGAAGGATTTTGGCCGGGAAACCGATCAGTCCTTGCCATAGATGTACCTCCTTGCCGCTCATGTCGATCAGCACTACGCCCTCATCGCCTGCCTGAAATACCGTGTAGCCGCTCCATGCCTTAGCCGGGTTATATACGGTTGCCCCTGTCGGATATATTGTGGAATGTCCCATACTTATCTCTCCTCATCATTGGGTTGGTATTCTCTTCATTTCTCAATAGCTGAGATAATTACTCTTCGTGCCTCCGCGCAGCTTCTGTTCAGGCTCTGCGGGAACGGGTATGGCTGCATTCTGCCGGGCCAGCTCCAGCAGCGTCTCCGAGAACCCTTCCAGATTCCCGATCATCCGCTGATAGAACCGGCTCTGCTGCTCCAGCTCTTCCTCCGTAAAGCCCTCGAACAGAAGCATAATACACCTGGCACCGATGTTTCCGTTCCGCTCCGCCATCTCCCGGCCGCGGGCGGTAATATCCAGCAGCACAGTCCGGCGGTCATCCTCCTTACGCCTGCGTACCGTATATCCGCCCGCCTCCAGCTTGTCACTCAGCGCCGTTATGGCGCCTGAGGTGAAATCAAGCTGCTCCGCCAGATCGCCCAGACGCTGCTCTCCGTCACGGATGATTTTGTGCAGAATCAGCATTCCCGGCAAGGCTACTCCCTCCACGTATACGCGGTCACGCTCCTTAACGAACCTGCGTACCAGCTTACGGAACAGATGATCCGCCTGCTCCAGCTGCTCCCACTGTCTATCCTCCATGCCCTCTCTCCTCTGCTATTCATCCACGGGACGCAAACAGGCCCCCGGTCCATTCCCTGTTCGGGAACTGTAGCGGGAGCCTTTGGTGGTCCAATCAGCTCAAATCTCAGGTATGATGTTGACAACGATTCTTTCACTGTTCATTTAATTAGCGGTGAATGATTGCTGTTATCATATACCCCCTTAAACACACCTGTCAAGTATGAATTATAAAAACAAGTGTGGACCGGCTAACCGGCTAATAACCGCAATTGCCTTATGTATAAAATTGTGTCACAATCCGCGGCATTCCGATTGTTATATAGGTATCCAACCAAAGGAGGTGAGGTAAGTGCAATTAACCGTCCCCGGGGAAGCGGACGAACGAAGCTTAATGATCGAGCAGGCTGTAGAGGCTGTGAAGGCTGGAGATAAGCAGTCATATGAGATCATCATTAAACGGTTTCAACGCCAGATTTATACCTATTGCTTCTATATTCTCAAAGACCATACCGAAACAGAAGATGCCGTTCAGGAAATCTTCATCCGCGCCTATGCGAACCTCCACCGCTATGGCAGCAGCACTTCCTTCTCAGCCTGGCTGTACAAAATGGCTTACCACCATTTAATCAATTTGAAGAAAAAACAAAGCCGTTGGCTTAGATTAGTAGAGCATTACAAGGAGCAGCAGCGGCAGGAGCAAATCCCGTCAAGTGAATCGGTAACCTCCGAGCTAATGGCCTGTCTGACCACAGAGGAGCGCCACATCCTGCTGCTGAAGGCCGTAGAGCAGTACACCTTCGAGGAGATCAGCGAAATTATGGGAATCAAGGCGACAACCATCCGCAAAAAATACGAACGGCTGCGCAAAAAACTGCTGGAGCGTGCCGCCCAAAAAGGAGCGAGGAAGCATGGATCAATATCGGGAGCGAACAAGACATCGTGAGATGAAGGCTATTGAACAACATATTCGGGAATCCGTTAAGCCAAGAGCGGAGTTAAGCACGATCATTATGAATAAGATTGGAGAGGAAGAAATGAGCAGCATAACAAGATCAAGAGGATCGAAGGCCAGACCGGGGATTTTCAAAAAAACAGCTATCGCCGCCACCATCGCCGGGGTTCTAGGGGCAGGCATTCTGGGCGCAGGCTTCGTGTCACCGGCAATGGCAGATACGCTTAAGAAAATTCCGGGGATCGGCATTCTCTATCAGGGAACCACTCCGCAGTCGCTTGAGCTTGCAAGAAGTCAGGGGATGTTGTCACAGCCGGGTCTCAGCGTAACCCATAACGGAGTTACACTCAAGCTGACCGATCTGCTCTATGACGGCACACGGCTCAGCTTCCAGCTTGAGCATGAGGGCGGATTAGATTTCTCGGGCGGAACTATAGGGCAGTTGATTGAGCCACCGGCCGTCTTGGCTGACGGGCAGCAGATTAAGTTCACTTCAGGAGCCTTCGGCGATATTCCTTATCAGGATCATGCTTATCTTGCCGAGCTGTCGGGCGATTTGAATCTGCCGAATGAATTTACCCTGACGGTGGAGGCTAAGGTCAAGCAAATGAATGAGACCTTCACATTCACTGCACCTGTAAAAATCATGGATACCGCCCTCACGGTTACCCCGAACATCACCAAAACAGAGGGTGCCTTCAGCTATACTGTCCAGCAATTAAAGGTCACTCCGGTATCCACCCGTCTGGTTCTGAACAGTCAGGGTGAGGTGCCGCAATCCGCAGAGCAGTCCGGCGAATTTCATGCCAGCATGATGTACTATGAGCTTGTAGACGACCAGGGCAATTCTATTGACCCGAATAGATACGGATTTTACGACAGCAAACCGGAGACAGAATACTATCTGAATGAGCTGTATCCTCCTTTTGCTAACACACCTAAGACCATTACCATCAAGCCGTATACGCTGACCGTTAAGAGCGATGACTTCACCATTGCGGGGCAGAAGAAAGACAGTAACGGCAACATTCTGCCGGGACGCGGGAATCTGGGCAAACGGACTTATCTGAAGAATCTGGAGACCACGATCACCCTCCAGCCTTAGTGTATTAGTTCTCCGGCTTCATGCTGTTCATCATCTAAAAAGCAAGGCTGTCCGGGTAGCCGTCATGCGGCTGATCCCGGGCAGCCTTTTGCTTTTGGCGTATAAAAGCGTTACGACAGGCTGACCACATAGGTCAGAAACTGATAGATATTATCCTTCAACACTGTGGCTGTGGCCAGCAGCTTCTTACCGGATGGACTCCAGTGGAGAGGATCAGACAGATGAAAATCATTCAGCACAGGCGTCTGCTCTCCGGTCTCCACCTCGGTAATGAACAGGTCCTGCTGGTCATCCGTTGAACCAGACGCCGTGACTGCATAAGCCAGCAGCTTGCCGTCCGGCGACCAGCTGGTGCCGAAGATCTGCTGCCCCGAAACTAGCTTAGACTGCTCATTGCCCTCGCTGTCACAGAGCTTCAACGTCATCTCTCCGCGTCCGGTACGCTCAACAATCGCCAGCATACTTCCGTCAGGAGAGGGAACGGCCCAGATCACATTCTTTAGCAGCACCTTAGTCTGCTTCGTCACTATGTCATAGGCGCTTAGCTGGCTGTCTTCACCTGTAACATAGAGAATCCGGCTGCCGGTCTGAACTACCTCATGCACATAAGGAATGCCCGTCTTCAAGATCGTCTCCTGCTTGCCGGTTAGATCTGAGCGTAGAATATTGCCTTCCATATCGGGAAAAATCACATGCGCGTCATCCGTCCATTTCCCTTCCTCGATCTGAAACTCCGTCTCGCTAACCTTCACCGGAGCGCCGCCAGCCAGGTCCATAATGTATCCGATCCCAGTCATCTCGGACAGCTCCTTGAAGAAGACATGCGTCTTGTCCGGGGAGATTTGCGGCGCGCCATAATTCAGCTCTCCAACCTGCAGCGGAGCTTCCTCACCTGTGGACAGGGTATGCAGATAGAGATTCAGCGGATACCGTTCCTGTCCTTCAATCACCTGCGAGGGGAGACTGCGGTTCTCCTTGGTCACTACCATTACATCCTCACCGGCAAAATCCGTCCCCCGCACCCCCTCCACCTTCTGTATGCCCTCAAGCTTCAGCTTTGTATAGACCGGTTCGCTGATATTGTCGAGGACTGTAATTTTGCGGCCCGCCTTCTCTACAACCTCACGTGTATCTGTGTTCTCAGTACTACAGGCAGTAACCGACAGCAGAACAGCTCCGCAGAGCAGAATGCTCCAGATTTTGCCCCAGGCTCTATGGCTCATATGATTCATTCAGGCTTCCCTCCAGCTCATCGCTCATGTTGCCTCTTCAGCATACCGGACGCTTATTTCCAAACCGCATCTCAACTATATCCAACTTGTAAACATTAACCCTTCAGGTCACCAGCGGAAAAGACAACTCAAACGCCGCCCCTTCGCCTGAGCCTTCCAGCAAGATAATGGTTCCGCCCTGCTTCTCCACCAGATTACGGACCAGCGAGAGGCCAAGCCCTGTGCCGCCCGAGGCTCTGGAACGGTCACGATTGACCGTATAGAACGCTTCGAAGATCTTCTCCCGCGACGCCTCCGGAATGCCGATGCCGGAATCCCGTACAGTAATCCACACCCGCTGATCCCTGACCTCGCTGTGCAGATGGATACTCCCCTGAGGGACATTATATTTGATTGCATTGTCCAGCAGATTGATGAAGATATGCATGAAGCTCTCCCGGTCAATCCAGATATGCGCAGGCTGGGCGTCAAGCGTGACTGTGAGGCCGTAGCGCTCCGCTTTGCCTTTCATCCGTCCGCAGATATCGCGCAGCGTACTCTCAACCTCCAGCAGCTCTGCCTGGGATTCAAAATCATACCTCTCCAGCGCCGTCAATTGCAGCACCTTCTCCACCATCTCGTACAACCGCTCCGTTTCCTTGGCAATACTCAGCTTGGCATCATGCAGCAGCTTGGGGTCATCGTCATACATATTCAGCAGGTCGACATACGCCTTAATCGAGGTCAGCGGCGTCTTGAATTCATGGCTGATGTTCCCGATGTACTGCTTCTGCTGCTGCTCCAGCGCCTGAAGCTTCTCCACAGCCAGCTGCAGCTTGTGCCGTTCTTCATCCTTGGCGGCAATGCTGCGCTCAATCTCCCGGCTCATGAAATAAATGCCCTCGGCCAGCTCCCCCAGCTCATCCTTGCGCCTCACCGGCGGAGCCGTGATATAGTTGGCCCCGCGGATATCCTCCGCTGCCTTCTTCAGCCGCCCGATGGAGGCAGCCGCACGGTTGAAATACAGATACCCGAGGATGAAGCTGAACACCAGCACGGCGCCGCCTGTCGTCAGGAACAGATTGAGCAGTGTCTGCTGGAAGCTGCGGGCGCCCTCCAGGGAATACTGCAGCTGCACCACGCCCATCTGTCCCTCCGGTCCCTGCAGCGGGGCCAGGTAGAACAGCTTGTCGCCTTCACTCTGGTAGGCGACCTTGTTATTCAGCGCGTAGTCCAGCGCTGTGCTGAGATCCGGCTTGCCCGGACCCGTCCCAGACTCGCCTTGCGCCGAGGTGCCCGCCTGCTGTCCCTGGCTGTCGTACAGGGTCACCTCCAGGCCGGTGAATCCGGCCAGCTCGGCAGCCAGCGCCTTGCCGCGCTGGTGCATGAAGACCTGCGGCGTAAGGCGCGCGCCTGTATAATACGTCTGCTTCACGCGCAGATTGACCGTGTTGACATGCTGGGCCAGACTGCGCTCCGTCTGGCCCTGCTCATTGCGCTCCACGCCGCGCAGGACGAAGTAGCTCAGCACGCCGACGGCCAGAATCAGCAGCGCCGCCAGGAACAGGCTGAACTTCAGCTTAATGCTGATTCTCATGAGTAGCTCCCCGCAGGCACTGCCTTATAGCCTACACCGTAGACGGTTTGCAGGATATTCTGGTAGGGCTCGCCCAGCTTTTTGCGCAGCCGCTGGATATGAATATCTACGGTGCGCGTTCCCCCGGCATAGTCCATATCCCAGACCTGCTCCAGCAGCTCCTCGCGCATATACACCCGCTGCGGGTGCGAGAGCAGCAGATGCAGCAGATCGAATTCCTTCGGGGTCAGCTCCAGCGGCTCCCCGCCAAGCTCGGCGCTACGCCGGTCCGGGTGAACCTGCAAGAGGCCGTATTCGATCAGCTCACTTCGGACCTCAGCCGTATTCTTCTCCAGCCGGCGCAGCAGTGCCTTCACCCGGGCCAGCAGCTCGCGGATCTCGAAGGGCTTGGTCATATAATCGTCTGCACCCAGCTCCAGACCGACAATTTTATCGACAATATCATTCTTGACAGTCAGCAGGATAATTCCAATATCATCCCGGTCTTCCAGCTTGCGGCAGACATCATAACCGCTCAGCTTCGGCATCATTACATCCAGCACCAGCACATTTGGACGGAAGGTATTCGCCTTGCTTAGCGCTTCCTCCCCGTCACCGGCAGTATCGACCTCATAGCCTTCACGCCGTAGCGCGTAGGCTATCGCACTCACAATGGCCGGTTCGTCATCGACTACCAGTATTTTTTTCATAGACGGCCCATCCTTCCGCTCTCGCTTGTTCAGTTCGGGTAATGTCCTTCAAGAATAACGCAGATGAAGAAGCCGGAGCAAGGAACCGGCAGAGACAAGCAAAGTTTAGGTTATCTTTAAGAAGACTTAAGCTTCATTTCAGTATTGTTGGGTAAACTGTATTTAGATGAAGTTCACTAGCTGCCTTAAATGATGAACCTTGAACGATATAACCAACCACGAAAAGAGGATTATACACATGAATATAAAACATATGAATATTAAGCGTGTAATGATTGTAGGAACAATGATCGTAGCCATGTCGTTCGGAGGAACGGCCTGGGGCAAGCCGGCTTTACATACCCTTCCTGTAGCCAAATGGTCCACCTCTGATGTGGCCGATACCGATGAGCTGCTGGATGCCCTGAACCTGAACCCGACCTCTGACGAAGAGCTATACGACGCCTTGTATGACGGCAAGTCCCTGCGTAACATCGCAGAAGAGAATGGCGGCAACGTGACCCAGGTCATTAACCTGCAGGTCAAGCAGCTGACCCAGCAGCTCGAAGCCAGACTCGCCAGCGGCAGCATCACCCCGCAGCAGTTCAACGCACAGAAGGCTGAGCTTAGGGAGATTGTCGCGCAGAGTGTCGAAACTTCGTTTGGGTGAGTGAATGGGCACAGCGACAATTAAATGTGGCTGAACGTATTTAAATAAGCTGTCCTACGAGCAGGCATACTGCGCGTGGGACAGCTTTTTTATATGCGGCTCATACGCCTTCACAGCTAAATATTCAGATCATTCAAAGCGCGCTATTGACCTAAGCCCCGCTCTTGTTATGATTAATAGATACTCTTAGAAGCGGGGGAATGACAATGCATAATGCGCTAATGGAACGGTTGCAGCTTTTTTTGACAAAAGAGGGGAATCAGAGTCTGCTCGGCATACCGGCAACCGAGGAGCAGATTGCTGAGGCAGAGAAGCAACTGGGTCTGTCGCTGGATCAGGATTATGTTCAATTCATCCGAAGCTTTGGGGGCGCCTATGCCGGACTATCCGTACACGCCTTCAGCAACGGTTCCTCCATCGGGCGGGAGAGTGTGACCGAGTTAACGTTGTCCTTCCGCGAGGATTACAGGGATACCCTTATGAGCGGGCTGCTCGCGCGAAGTGCAGTCTTCTCCATGGACGGCTCTGGCAATCCGATCCTGCTTGACCCTGAAGGCCGGGTGCTGCTCATCGACCACGATAATGGAGATTATGAGGTGATTGCCGAATCGTTCGCTGCGCTGATTGAAGAGAATTTCATGGAGTGGTAGCTTCATTCCTTGCAGCTAATTCAAATCCAACGAGAATACCTTTTCAAAACCCGCTTTCCCCTCATCGGTGACTTGTACCGCACGTGTATCCGGCAGCCGCCGCACCCAGTCCAGCTCCAAGACTCTCTCCAAAAGGGCATTTCCCAGGGCTCCGGCCAGGTGATGGCGGCGTTCGCTCCAATCCAGGCATTGATGGGAGAATAGACGGCGTTTCGTTGCAGCTTCATTCAAATCAACGCCAAAGTCGGCAAAAAACTTCTCACCATGCTCCGTCACCGTATACCTGTCCTCTTCTTCAAGTAAAATACCGCCGCTTAGCAATGCATGAGTTAGTTGCACCCCCACATTCCCGGCGAGATGATCATAACATGTTCTGGCATAACGCAACGCCTTGTCCTGTGAGGATTGCCGTAAAGATTTAACTGTAACAGGCGGAGCAATAGACAATAAGGATTCCATCACCCGCGCCACCTCCAGGTTCCGAATCGCAAAGTAACGATGCCTCCCTTGTTTCTCAACGGCGACTACGTTAGCATCGATCAATTTTGCCAAATGAAAGCTTGCCGTTTGAGGCTTGATTCTGGCCATATAGGCTAACTCGCTCGCCGAATGGAATCTTCCATCCAGTAAAACGGTTAAGATTGCCGCCCGGGAAGCTTCACTCACTAGAGCTGCGATTATAGCAACATTCGGATTTGCCTGCATCCTAACCCTCCTTTTTGCATTCCATACTTCGATGAGTATTGAATTATTTATATTATACACTGAAGTAGGATCTACAAAAGTGGAGGAGAAATACAATGGACCCTATGAAGCAAATGCTGAACACTGAAACGATACAACCCAAGATTTTATATTATGGAACTCCTGTCATCTTACTGAACACCTTGAATGAGGATGAAACTGTAAATATCAGTCCTATTTCATCCTCCTGGGCCTTGGGAGACTGTATAGTACTAGGGGTTGGTCTTGGGGGAAAAGCCATCGAGAACCTGGAACGGCTCCCCGAATGCGTCATTAACATCCCCGGCCCATCTCTGTGGGAGAATGTGGAGCAGCTTGCTCCCTATACGGGCAAGAATCCAGTCCCTGATTACAAGCAACAACATGGCTACTCCTATCAAAAGGATAAATATGCTGCCAGCGGACTCACACCCGTGGCGTCCAAAACAGTTAAGCCTTCACGAATTATGGAGTGTCCGTTACAAATTGAAGCAAGCATCCAACATATTCGGATACCTGATCATTCGCCTGGTTTTGCAATTATTGAGGCACAAGCTGTTCATGTACATGCCCATCAGGATATTATCTTGAATGACAATCATATCGACCCTCTGAAATGGAGTCCGCTCATCTACAATTTCCGCCATTATTTTGGTCTGGGTCACCAGCTCGGCAAAACCTACCGGTCCGAAACCTAGTCCTTAGGTCGATGTCCCACGCTCCCATAGAGCAGAACTCGACCTTAAGGCTGGATGTGCCTGTGATATCTTCAAGAATCGGTACAATCAAATTAGAATAGCGGTGATATAACCATTCTGCTGCAAAACGGCTCGGACTGTAGACACAGTAAGTCTTCCCCAGGTGCTTCCCTTTGAGTTCAATATATTCTGCCCGGCTATATTATTATCTATCAACGTGACGACACCTCCACTCCACTATCACTCTTAACACAGCCGATAGTAGCATAGTGGAGCTGATATCGAAATCGAGTGTAAGTTGAGTATTCTAAATATCTTTTGCAACTCTTGGTTGCACAAGGCTATGTAGTGATCCTGAATGCTCATTCCATTAAAAAACGGCTGGTCAGGTTCCCCTGATCCAGCCGTTTACGGTTATTTCAACATTACATTATCGATCAATACTGCCGTGTCATAGATGCTGTCACCTTGATCCCATACATGGAACCTGAGGACAATGGAGCCCTTGCCGGCGAATTGGCTCACATCAAACTGGACATGCTTCCAATTCGTCATGTAGGCCGTATCATCCCCGCCGTAGAAATTAACGTCTACTTTATTCGCATCAATCCAATACTCTGTGGATTCATTAATCGATTCCTTACCGACAATCACAGATTCCTGTCCGTAGACACTGGATGTCACCGTAGGTCCGCCATTCAAGTGTGAGGTCACGAGGGAAGCCGGATTGATGTATACACTGGAAGTTACTGTTGCTCTGAATGTATCGTTATATTTGGTTCCAACATATTCCTTCGGCTCCTCAGAAATGAAATTGTAATCGAACGACAAGGTTGTGGCTCCCGCCGGGACCATGAAGCTCTGCTCGATATAACTATTCGAATTGTAGTCATATCCTCCCTTGTCATTGTTTTCAAACCCAAGGCCAGTACTGATAATCGCCATGTATTTACCCTCTGTAGGCTTAAGCGGCCCCAGCTTTGAGATGACCCGGACATCTCCGTTTCCATTCCAGCCGGTCCACTTTCCGTTCTCAAAGGTTCCGTTGATGATCCCTTCGGTCTTCGTACCAATGCTGCTGCCTTTCATGACGAATGCTGCCAACCCGTCATTGGCTCCGTGAGCAGTTACTGCTGCCTCAAAAGCTTGTCCGGTTGTCATATTCTCATTGTTCAAGGCGTTGAATACGGATGGAGCAATGACCTGATCATAAGCAAGCTTTACATAATCGGTGTAACCATAATAAGTGCTGGCCCCATTGTTGATGAACGCATCCGCCATGGAATCGTTGTATGCGCTGCGGCAGCTGCCGTTATATACGATGGTGCCGGGAAGCATATCATTGTACCGTGTAATGAAGGAAGGTGTAATCGCATAATAGCCCGATATGATAGCCAGTCTGCCCTTTTTCAGATCCAGTTCATAGGTCTTGTTGTTCTCTGCCGTTGCCTTCTCTCCGGTCAGGAATATGGCCTGCGGTCCCGCATATTTGAAATCAACACCGTATTTATCATGAAATTTCTGGAGCACAATCTCATCATAGTACGTATCCCCATGGGAATCTAAGACCACCACACCATACTGATTAAGACCTTTGAAGAAGTTAACGCCCGCTGCGCTGTCCTTTACCCTCTCCACTAGGAAGGGGTAATTCGACTGCTCGAAGCTTTGATATACGGCGTCATACACCGTCGAAGATGGAAGTGTGCCGTAGAACGGGGAGACCACAGCAACCTGCTGGCTTCCTATGGTAGCTACGGTTTGTTCCACATCCTGCGTGAGCGCCGTCAATGTATTATTGGAAGCGGCCTCTTCTGCAGTGTTGCTTAACCCTTTTGTATTCTCAGGGGCCGAGGAGATTCCGCCCAGAATCCCGTTGTCCAGCAAATACCAGATGCTTCCTCCTTCACCCGATATTCCTGCATGCTCTACTTCGTCCTGGGTTTGAAGCCAAGCCACTGTTTCTTCCTTGGCCTTTTGCAAATTACCAGTAGAAGCAGCCAGTTGATCAAGCTTACTCTGTGTATTATTTTCAATCATTTCTGTTTGTGCAAGCTGTTCATCTGTAAGATGCTTCAGTACAGACAGTTTAAGGACTGCACTGCTAGGCACATCTCCAGCAAAGGCCTGGAGATTTATGTAACCCTCCGTGCTTTCAGATAATACTGCTTTGCCGCTATAGAGTCCGTCTGCCGCAAGGCTGTCTCCATGAACTTCTTGACCATCATCGTGCAGCAGGGTAATCTGTGACATCACTTTGCCGCTGTCATCTACCTGATAGACACTTGCAGCTACGGTCTCTGCCGCATGAATCGACGAGCGGAAAATAACTTCTGTGGACTCTTCAGCATAAATAGCATCTGTACTCTCGCCGTTCACTACAACCTGGAGAGCATTGGCCGGTGCCGGGGTTACCGGTTCCGGAGTAGCGGGTACTGGAGTCGGCTCCGCTGGTGCCGGTGTTGCTGGTACAGGTGTTGCCGATGCTGGCGTTCCTGGACCCGGGGCTGCCGGAGCACTCACAGACGTATCACGGATAGCTTGTGTCGCTGTGGGAGCCGGAGTTACCACTGGAGTCTTACCCTTATCAGTCTCTTCAGCAAGAAGCTGCTTGGACTTCTCAACATATACTGCCTTATTCGTCTTGAACTCATATGCGAGACGGGCCAGAGCCTGGCGCTCTGCACGCTCTTTAGGTTTGAATTTCAGCGTGCCGTCAATGCCCTGAACCCCGTTGATGAACCCATTGTTGAAGGCCAGCGATACTTGAGCTTTTGCCCATTCAGACACCTCTGACATATCGGACAGCTTGCTGCCAAGCGGAAGCTTCTTCGCTGTTTCATCTAATTCAAAGGCCCGGATGAAAAATACAACCAGCTCTTCCCGGGTTACACTCGAATTAGGACTGAATGTGCTCGCCGATGTCCCCTCTGTGATGCCTGCCTTCACCAACGCTCCCACATAACCGCGATACCAGCTGGTGGCGGCAACGTCTTTGAATGGTGCGGCCTGATCACCACTTACTTCCAAGCCTAACGACAGGACTATAATTTTCGCCAGTTCGGCGCGCGACATAGCCTTATTCGGTTTGAAGGTATTATCTTCATACCCTGAGATTATTCCTGCTTCTGTTAAGGATTGAATCTCCTTCTGAGCATAAGAGCCTGCGATATCTTTCAATTGCGCGGATTCCCCGAACACCAGATGTGGCGTAAGGCTGCTTATTAGCAGGGCAATTACCATCACCAGACTGAGTTTACGGCGTGCTGCTTGGAATAACAAAATTTCTTCCCCCTTCTTTCTCTAAAAAATTCATAAATAACCATCGCCCTACAGAGTTCCAAGGATGGAATATCGCTCCATAATTCGACAACTTCTTGATTCTACAATAGGACTATGAAAATTTACTATGTATATTGATACTAGTAAATTGTATAAATTGGAATATTGGAGGAGAAAGATTAAAAAAAGACCATCAAGCATAAGCTTGATAGCCTAAAGGCTGCCTGCACGAAGCGCATTCTTCACTATACAATCATATCCCCCACCCCAGTTCTCTCAATCTCAGACTTGGCACTGTATACTGGCCCGAATTTGGAATAATGATCCGCCCAGATCAACACGTGATCACTTGTAATAAACTGATCCAGCGCACCCGGGATTTCAAGCTGCTGGAGTTCTCTGGGCAGCGCAGCGAATAGAGCATCCTCCAAATTGATATAAGAATAGGATTGCAAGCCTCTTGCGTAGAAAATGGAGGGTTGAAGCTCAATATGATCCGTCAGCTTCATCGCGTTATGTTGATTCACTAATTCCGTTAATATCTCTTCAATTTGTCCAACCGCCCTAGTAACCGAAGGTTCCAGCAAGATGGCTTCAAGCTGCTTGGCCTGCCGGCTAACCTCCGGGCTGATCTGCGCCAGTTCCCTGGATATCCATTTGTAGGTTCCAGGCCGGAGTCTTTTGTTATAGAGAAAAATCAATTGAACTGCCTGCTCCACCATGCGGTTGATAAGCAACCTGGCCGACAACGGTTCGCGCCGGAAGTCAGCAAGTCCTGCCACATACAGCTGCCGGAATGAACTCCAGGCATATTTCAATTTGTACCGCCATATCTCATCGGGCAGATAAGCCAGTCCTCTTCGCACTTCTGTCATTTCCCCAATGGGATCTGTAAACATTCGTCCCCTTGTCCACTCCAGCAATTTCTGCTCGGGAATGACTAACCATTCGTATAAGGATGGATATGGGGTTAGCAGTCCCAACTGGATGTGCATGTGCCGGGAGACGCTGGTAATTGCAATATGATGAAGGTTGTTGCGCCCATTGTAGGGTACAAGCACCTCATGAGATTCATCTACCGAAAACCGGGAGGGATATCCTTTGAACAAGGCTGGCACCTCTTCATCGAATGCTTGGTCAAGGCCTACTGCATATTTATCGTAATCCGGGTCCAGCAGCCAAATGTAGCACCTCGCCCCCCATTCATGATCTCTGGAAAGAACGTCATCATAACCCAGAACATCCGAACCATATCCTATCAATCCGGCAGCATGCTTCTCCATTAGCTGCGGGAAACGTCTGGCGATCAGCGGCCTCACAATCTCCCAATAGAACTCCTCGCTCAAGTCTAAACCCTTCATATGCAGACTCCATTTCATGTATCAGTGCGCACTCACATTTTATTTTACCGGTAACCTTATGTTAGCATTTCGCCCATAAATTACTAGACTATTCATTTGAGTTCTGTTATCATTTAGATTGAAGTCTTGATAATAATACTATTCCATAACAAAACGGCTGGTCAGGTTTCCCTGATCCAGCCGTTTTCTGGTTACTTCGATACTACATTATCGGGCCCAGCTCCGCTCGCTCAGGTACCGCCTAACCGCCCCGTCACTCCAGACATGCGCTTCGACGTACCGCTCGGGACCGTATTTTCCGTCATTGTTCCAATTCTGCGGTAATCCGTACCTGTCAATGATGCTCACGATCTCGGAATAGGTATACAGGGTGTGCCTGTACTCTTTGCCATCGTTAATCAGCGGGCTGAAGGTCGGCATGGAGTCCCCATAGGTAAAAGAAATCGTGTTCACATCAAAATCCTCTATCGGAATCTTGAGCGATGCGCCATTCTCGAACCACGTGCTTAGCCACGGACTGTGTTCAACTACCATATAATGCGGGGAGGACCGCTGGACCAGACCGCCCTTACGTATAAATTCCGACCGGATGATGCTCTCGCAGTTCCGCCGATATTCCACATACTTATCGTGTCTTTGGGCGCTCTGTGCCTTGGGTTTGGTCTGCTTAATCGTCTCCAGCACTGCCCTCGCCTGATCACCCGGCAAATCGGATAGACTGACAAACGGGCCTACAGATGCATCATAATAATGATATAAGAACATCGTTCCGCTCCTTTTCTAGAGCACAGACTCCAGCACTTCATCCTCAGCATCAATACTATTCAGAGCCGTACGGTTAATCCAAGACAGCGCCAGTGTTCCCTCGCCCATATGAGCACCTACCACCGGGATAAAGGGCATAATCTCTGTACGCACCGAAGGGGACATGGCCTTAATAGCCCACTCCAGGCTCAGCGCCTCTTCTTTATTGTTCGCGTGCATAATACATACATCCTGGAAGCGGCCGATTTCCTCCTGGATGGTCTCCAGCAGCTTTTGCTTCGTCTTCTTGAAGGTGCGGATTTTATCAACGACGACAATTTTGCCCTCATCGAACCGCAGAAGCAGATGAATCCGCATCAGCTGGCCCAGCAGGAACTGAGAGCCGGAGAGCCGTCCGCTGCGGTGCAGCTGGCTCAGACTGGCCGGGATGATATAGAAGGACATTTCCTCAATTATATTATCAATTCTGTACTTGATCTCCTGTGCAGAGCAGCCTGCCTGCTGCCAGTGAATACCGCGCAGCAGCATCTCACGGATGGGGTATGCACCTACTTTGGAATCGATACCCATTACGTTCACTCCAGCAATATCCGCCGCCTGCATCGAGGTGTTGAAGGTCCCGCTAAGCTCGGAGGAACAGTGGATCGCAATAATCTCGTCATACTCTTCCTTCAGACGCTCGTATAATTCCACGAACTCGCCAATCGGCGGCTGGGAGCTGCCCACCTTGTCTTGCTGCCGCATTTTGTCATAGAACTGATCGGCGTTAATATCTATATTTTCTCTATAACATTCATTATTGACGATTAGACGGAGGGGAACGATATACACATGGTTATTCATAGCGAATTCAGAATCAATGGTGCTGGTGCTGTCAGTCACCCAGGCGATGGATTTCATAGTCACTACTCTCTTTCGTGAGGGATTCACTGCTCAGGAATCGGCAGCTATGGCTGTCTGTATATTCATAAATTATACAGGATGCCAGCTATGCGTAGAGCATTCCTTGAATAATCCCATCACTTTTTTTCAACTAAATTCGACATAAATTCACATTATATATGACGAATATACCTGTTTATGAGAGGTTTGATTATGGTATGGGAACAGGCGGAAATTAGAGTTCGTAGGAGCATATTACTAAGTTCCTCTACTCCCGGAAGTGCTGCGTCACCGTTCCCTTACCTGCCCCAACCACTACCTCTGCATAGGCCCCATTGATCAAAGTAACCTGCGGCGGCAGATGTCCGCAGTCGATATCGTATGCGACCGGCAGGCCCAGCTCATCGGCCAGCTCCTGGTAGACATCCTCTACGGTATAGTTGTCCATAGGGCGGTTAGCCGCGCTGCGGCCGAACAGGAGGCCGCTGCAATGCTCGAACCAGCCCGCCAGCTTCATCTGCACCAGGGAGCGGCGCAGGTCGGTCACGGACAGCTCACAGTTCTCTAAGTACCACAGAATCGGTTCGTTGTTGATATAGTGCTGCTGGAAGTGCCGGACATCTCCGTAAGGGGTGCCGATCAGATGCCGGATAACGTCAATGCAGCCACCCAGCAGGCGGCCCTGCATCGTCACTTTTTGATTGCCCACCGTCTTCCAGCTAGTCGCTTCTGTAAGGTTGAACACATAGGGCGACGGCTCGCCTCCCCATTCCAGCTGATATTGCTGTGAGGATTGCTGAACTACAGCACCGCCGCTTGGCGTAGACAATACCTTCTCCCACATGGCAGTTACCGGGTCCGTCTGTTCCCCACGGAGGTCGATGAAGTTCGTACCATGGGCTGTAGCCATCCCCGTCTTCAGAGTGACAGCCAGCAGCAGCACACTGATATCGGAATACCCGAGGATCCATTTACACTTCATCTTGCCGAAGTCCACCTGCTCCAGCATCTCGATCAGCAGCTCCCCGCCCCAGGGAGGCACAACGAGTCCGATGGACTCATCGGCCATCATCTTGTTGAATTCAGCGGCACGTACAGCAGCCGGGGCTGATTTGGCCTTCTCCTGTGTCCACGCTGTGGGTCCGCAAACTACGCTGTACCCGCTTTTTTGCAGCCGTTCTACAGCCAGCTCAAGCAGTTCACGAAGCGCCTCCCCCACTCCAGATGAGGGTGCAGTTACACCAATAACGGCTTCTGCTTCTAATACCGGATATCTGATCATCTTATGTCTCCTCCAATGCTTACTATGAAAATAGGCGATACCCGAACCTTGTGCAGGTTGAATATCGCCCTATGCGTACTACGGATTATATAATTAGCTGCGTCATTCCAGTGAAGGCTTATTGTCCCGGCTGATATCCAGGATATCCAGGAAAAAGACGAAGATCGGAATCCCGAGAATCAGTCCCCATACCCCGATATAATGCTCGGAGAACAACAGCACTACGAGCGTGTAGAACATCGGCAGGTTCATTTTGGAGGACATCAGCTTAGGGTTCAGGAAGTAGCCTTCAATGACATGGAGAATGGCAATCATCACCAGAATGTTAATTGTCAGCACCAGTCCGCCCGTGTTATAGCCGATAATGCACAGCGGAATCAGTGAAATGACAAAGCCAACGACCGGAATCAGGCTGAGCATGAAGATCATAATAGAGAGGGCAAACAGATACGGGAACGGCTCGAAAAAGAAACCAAGCACCCACAGCCCGACCACGGTAAACAAAGTATTGAACAGCGCAATCAGAATCTGCGCTTCAATGACCTTGCCGAAGGAGGAGATGAACTTTCTGCCGAAATACTCAAGCTCCACATAGAACCAGGAGATTTTGCTGTCTCTCAAACGGGAGGTAAAGTTGACGATCCGGTTCTTTTCCAGAATGAACACAAGGCTTAGAATCGTGGACAGGACGAAGGTGGTTCCCCAGTTGCTGATTTTGAAGACATATTCGATCCCCTGATTCAAATAGCTCTGATAATTGAGCTCCTTGACCTTTCGGAACAAGTACTGCATAATTTCATTCTGCGGAATATCATCGGAGGTCAGCGTGCCGAGAAAGGTGGTTAACTGCTTGATCTGCGAGAATACCTTGGGCATATATTTGACGAGTGCCATGACGATCATGCTGATCAGCGCCACATACAGTATGATGATGATAACCTTGCTGTTCACCTTCACAAACTTGCCGATCCGCTTGCTCAGCAGCAACTGAAAGCTGTTCATCACGTAAGCGATCAGGAACGTCAACAGCACCAGATTCAGCATATCCCTGATACTGTACAGCAGCAGTCCAATCAATCCCAGAATCAAGAAGCGCCGGACTGTTAAATTGGCGATATAACGCTTGAATACTTCCATTGTTCCCTTGTTCCTCTCCATTCGCAGGCGATTAAGATTTTAGTTATAGTGTACCGTACTGAAAACAATTATAGCAACTTTGCACAGCCCAATTCCCGCGAAACAGCGAACTTTATGTCGATTTTCAGGTAGCTCTATTTCTATATGCTATAATGTGGGCAAAACTGGAACATTTATACCTTTTTCAATAGGTCCAAATCAATGAAGTTCAAACTAATGGAGGCGAAAGCTAGTATGTCAAAAGTAATCTGCATCACCGGAGCATCCTCCGGCATTGGCCTTGCCACTGCACTGAAGTTCGCCCATGAGGGCTGGACGGTCTACGCCGGAACACGCCATCTGAAGCGTGAACAGGAGCTGTACCAGAATGTAGAGGGTCTGCAGTTCGTAGAGCTGGAGGTAACACAGCCGGAGAGTATTCGGCAGGTTATAGAACGGATAGAAGCGGAGCAAGGCAAGCTGGATCTATTATTCTGCAATGCCGGCTTCGGCTACCTGAGAGCGCTTGGGCAGGCACCGTTCCCTGAGATTGAGGAGGTCTTCAATACCAACGTGTACGGGGTCATGCATACGATCCGGGCTGCACTGCCGCTGCTGCAAAAGACTGGCTACGCCCATATTGTAGCGACCTCCAGTGTCGGCGGACTGGTCGGGCAACCGATGAACGAGGTGTACTGCGCCAGCAAATTCGCAGTGGAAGGGCTGCTGGAGAGTCTGGCCACCTACTACAAGCCGCAGTTCAACATCGACATCACCCTGCTTGAGCCAGGGGCAATCGCCACGGAATTCAATTCAACCGTAATGGGGCATGTCGCCAGCACCGGCGGCGTTCTGGAGGACGAGTACAAGCCCATTCTGGATGCTTACAGAGCAGCGTTCCTGGAGCGTAATGTGGAGCCGCAGACGGCAGACTCTGTTGCGGATGTGATGTGGGAGCTGGTACAGCTTGAGACAAAGCCGCTGCGCCTGCGCACCTCGGAGCGGGCCGAAGCCTTCGTGGCCCGCAAGGTCAGCACCGACCCTACTGGACTGGAAGGCGTACTAAGCACGCGCAGAATCCAATTAAATATGTAAAATGTAAGCAGCCGCTCCATTCCTGGAGCGGCTGCCTTTGGCTATCCCTTATCTGATTCTAGCGCTGAATCGGCTCAATCCGGTACGTTCCGGTATTGCCGTCTCCGGCAGGCACGCCGGTGACCGCCCAGCCGTAAGACAATACATCCTCCAGCCGGCCGCGCTCAGCCTCCGTTAATTCCACTTCCACCGCTTCCTGCCCCTCTTCCAGCTCCAGCCTCGCTTCAATACCCAGCGCAACCTCTATCCAGCTGCGGATTCCGCGGATGGTATTGTATTTGATCTGGTAGCCTTCCAGAACGGCCTGCCGGAATCCCTCCGGCTGTTCCTCTGCAAGGACAGACAACTGCCCGTAATCGAACTCGTATTTACTCTCATCGGCTGGCAGATCCCCTTCACTGACTCTGCGCAGCAGCTCTTCGTCAGATCCGGACAGCGCGCGCAGCGATTCCAGCAGAAGCGCATCCCATTGTGATAATTTGACCTTGCTAGTCGGCATTGTCATTGTATCTCCTCCTTGATTCGCAGATGTATATCTCCTAAGATTCGTTCACAATATTAGTCTGCATATTCTCCGGCCACATAATGTCCAGGACTCACTTCCCGCAGTGCAGCGGCTTCCTCTGTCCCGCGCGTAGCCGGATAAGCCTCCAGCTGAATCCGCTGGCTGGCCTTCATCGGGTCTGTCTCCAGAATGGAGGAGAGCAGCGCTCTGGTGTAGGGGTGGAGCGGATTATCATACAGCTCATCGCTTGGAGCCACCTCCACCAGCCTGCCGCCATACATCACGCCGATCCGGTCAGCAATATGGCGGACCATCGACAGATCATGGGCAATGAACAAATAGGTCAGCCCGAACTCGGCTTGCAGATCCTCCAGCACATTAACGACCTGGGCCTGAACAGAGACATCCAGCGCAGAGATGGGCTCATCGCAGACGACGAACTCAGGCCGGACTGACAGCGCCCGGGCGATGGAGATCCGCTGGCGTTGCCCGCCGCTGAATTCATGAGGGAAGCGGTACAGATGCTCCCGCTTCAGCCCCACCTTCTCCAGCAGCTCTGCCACCGCTTCCTTGCGCTCTTCGCCCGGATAGAGACCGTGAATCCGCATCGGCTCACTGATCAGCTCCAGTACGTTCAGGCTCGGATTAAGCGAGGAATACGGGTCCTGAAAGATGGACTGAATCCGCCTGCGGAAGGGCTTCAGCCCTTTCTCGCCCAGCTTCCCTAGCGGACGCCCGTCGTAGAACACCTCGCCGTCCGTATAATCGTACAGACGGAGCAGACAGCGCCCGACCGTGGACTTGCCGCTTCCGGATTCACCGACCAGGCCGAAGGTCTCGCCCTGGCGGATCTGGAAGCTGACCCCGTCCACAGCCTTAAGTACACCCTTATCCCGTCCGCGCAGATCCTTGCCCTTCGGGAAATGCTTCTTCAGATTGTTAACCTCTACAAGCACCTTGCGCTCACTCAAGTGAAATCCCTCCCCGCTGTAACTGCCGTCTTCTCTTCTGTACCTTCGGTCAGCCAGCACATCGAGCGGTGCCCCGGTGCAAACTCGACTACCGGAGGACGTTCACTGCAACGGGCGAAGGCATGCGGACAACGGTCCATGAACGGGCAGCCGGGCGGGGGATTCAGCAGATCGGGCGGTGTGCCCTCGATCGGAATCAGCCGCTCACGCTCACCGCCCCCGCGCTTCGGTATGGAACGCAGCAAGCCCTGTGTATACGGATGCTGAGGCCGGTAGAAGATATCCTGCACCGTCCCCTCCTCCATAACCAGTCCGCCATACATGACAATGACACGCGTGCAGACCTGGGCTACCACTCCCAGATCATGGGTTATAAGCGCAATTGCTGTATCTCCCCGTTCTTTCAGCTCTTTGAAGAGATCAAGGATCTGCGCCTGGATGGTCGCATCCAGTGCGGTGGTAGGCTCATCGGCAATCAGCAGCTCCGGGCGGCAGGAGAGCGCCATCGCGATCATCACCCGCTGGCGCATCCCTCCGCTGAATTCATGCGGATATTGCTTCAGCCGCTGCTCCGGATCACGGATGCCGACCTGGCGGAGAAGCTCCGCCGCTTCGGTATAGGCCGCCGCTTTATCCAGTCCCCGGTGTCTGCGGATAACCTCTGTTAATTGCTGGCCGATGCGCTTGACCGGATTCAGCGAGGTCATCGGGTCCTGGAAGACCATTGCAATCCGGTTACCGCGTAAGGACCGCCACTGCTTCTCCGTAAGCCCCTTCAGGCTCTTGCCGCGGAATTCCAGCTTCCCGGCAGTCATATGCCCCGGCGGTGTGATCAGGGACATGACCGCCTTGGCTGTAACACTTTTACCACTGCCGGATTCCCCGACAATGCCTACGGTCTCACCCGCATCAATATGGAAGCTAACGCCGCGGACGGCCTGATTCTCTCCGTCCCGGGTAGCGAAAGAAACCTGTAAATCCTCAACAGTCAGCAGCCGTTCAGTCATGATGTTCCACTCTCCTATCTCCGGATCAGCTTGGGTTCAAAGCCGACCCGCAAAATATCTCCCAGCACATTGAAGCTCAGCACAGTAAACAGGATCATCAGCCCGGGGAACAGCGCCAGATAAGGCGCCTGGGCAATATACCCCTGTGCGCTGTTCAGCATACTCCCCCACGTGGCATTCGGCGGCTGCACCCCGAAGCCGAGGAAGCTCAGCGACGATTCCATCATAATAGCCGAGGCAATATTATTCGTCGCCCCTACGATAATTACCGGGACCAGTCCCGGGAGGATATGCCGCCAGATCATGCCGAAGGCACTCTGTCCCGAGGCCTTGGCATATAACACGTACTCCCGTTCCTTGATTGTCAGGGTCTCCGCACGGACGACACGGGCCACATTCATCCACATCAAGAGAGCAATAATAATAATCAGATTGCCGATGCTCGGCTTCAGGTAGACGCTGAGCAGCAGCAGGATCAGGAAGGACGGGATCGACATGATAATATCCAGCATCCGCATTAGCAGATTATCGATCCAGCCGCCAAAATATCCGCTAATCACCCCAACCAGCACGCCTACAAAGGTTGCTACGATCATGGAGGCGAATCCGACCAGCAGTGAAACCCGGCCCCCGTATAAGGCTCTGGACAAATAGTCGCGGCCATAATCATCGGTACCGAACAGATGCGCGGCGCCGGGCTTCGTGAGGCGGGCCATGGCGTCCATGGCATTCGGATCATGACCGGACAGGAAGGCAAAGACCGCCCCCAGTGTAAACACCATCAATATGACAAGAGCAGCGACACCCAGACCGTTCGTAAACAGCTCGGACTGCAGGTTTTTCCATTTACTGCGATTCATGAGGTCACCCCTTCAGTTTGATTCTTGGATCAACAAAGCTGTAGAGAATATCTGCCACCAGATTACCGAAGATCAGCATTAAGGAAGAGAACAAAGTAATCCCCATAATGACAGGATAATCCATCCCCTTCACCGCCGTCATTCCCAGGGAGCCGATCCCCGGCCAGGAGAACACCGTCTCCGTAACAATCGCCCCGGCCACCAGATCTCCCATCGACATACCGATTAGAGTGATGACCGGCAGCAGGACATGCTTCAGCACATGGCGGAACAGAATCGTGGATTTCTTCGAGCCAAAAGCGTACTGGATCTGCACATACTCCTCCTTAAGCTGTCCGATGGTACTGGAGCGGATATAGCGCACATACCCGGACAGGAAACTGAAGGCCAGCACCGTACAAGGTAATATCCCGTGCTTCAGCACATCAAGCGGCGATTCCACACCAATGGTGCGCATCCCCATGCTTGGAAGCAGATGCAGCTTGATCGCGAACAGATACATCAGCAGGATCGCCAGCCAGAATAAGGGGATGGAGATGCCGATATAAGCGATAAAATTGATCAGCTTGTCTACCCAGCGGTTGCGGTTCGCACCGGCCACGAGGCCTAGCGGAATTGCCAGGATTACCGCCAGCGCGATGGCGCTGCCCATTAGTCCCGCTGTCGCAGGCAGACGTTCCAGGATCTGGCCCAGCACGGGCTGGTGATTGACCAGGGAATAGCCGAAATTACCCTGGACCATCTCTTTGACCCAGATGAAATATTGGATATAAGCAGGCTTATCCAGCCCCAGATTATGGCGGATACGCTCAATATCATCGGCATGCATATTGGGCGTCACAAATGACAGCACCGGATCTCCCGGAGCCAGCTTAATCATAGTAAAACAGACCACCGATACGAAAAACAGCATCGGCAATGTTTGCAGCAACCTTCGGACGATGAGTTGTCTCATACGCAGCTTCTCCCAGCTCTTAACAGGCAAAAATAAGCTGGGAAAACCAGCTTATTTTTTTGCCTTGCTTATTTTGTGAGGCAGATTATTTCTTGTAAATCTTGGACAGGTCTTCGAAGATGACGACAGGCTTCAGTACCGCTTCATCAATACCGCCGTAGTTCTTCGATACCGCTACCACAGTCTTAGTATAGGCGATCGGATAGATCGGTGCATCTTCGGCTACCAGTTCCTGTGCTTTCTTGTAGATCTCTGCACGCTTGGCCGGATCTGCTTCGCCTGCACCGTCATTCATCAGCTTGTCAACTTCACTGTTGGAATAATGCGAGTAATTAGATGAGCTGCCCGTAGTGAACAGGATACGGTACGCATCCGGATCATAGCCCATGATATAGCCGGTCAACGCCAGCTCATAATCGGTCGCCTTCAGATCAATGAATTTCTGCACCCAGGCCGAGGAATCCATGTTCTGCAATTCAACCTCTACGCCGATTGCCTTCAGCTTCTGCTGCACATACAGCGAGATGGCTTCCTGCGCCTTGTTCCCGCTCTGTACGATATACCGGAGCTTCAGGTTGCTCTCACCGGCAGAAGCCAGCAGTTCCTTCGCCTTGGCAGCATCATTGTCAAAGGTAGGGACCTCGTTCGTGAAGTACAGCGCATCCGGTGTCAGGAAGGACTTTGCCGGATCAGCATATTCGCTGGATGTGTACGCCGTCTGGATCAGCTCGTCGCGGCTAAGGGCCAGGGACAGGGCTTGGCGGACTTCTTTTTTGGCGAGGGCGCCGGTATCGCTGTTCGCATTGAACATGAGATAAGCGAGGCGGCCTTCGCTATACGGGAGAATCTCAAAATTATTCGTCGCTTGAATCGTAGGAACATCCTTCGGGTCCAGATACTGCACATTAATCTCGCCGTTCTGCAGAGCCAGATTCGCAGCATTGGTATCCTTGGCAATCCGGTAAGTGACCGAATCCAGATGCGGCTTGCCGCCGAAGTAGTTGTCGAAGCGCTCCAGCGTCAGGTACTCGCCGGCCTTGTATTCCTTGAACTTGAAGGCACCGGAGCCTACCGGAGAAGCGTTCTTGGTGCTCTTCTCGATGTTGGTCTCATTCTCAAAAATATGCTTAGGAATCGGGGTTACCTGTACCAGCGTGGCTTCAAAAGCCGGGCTGACCTGCGGCAGCTTGAACTCCACAGTCAGGTCATCGACCTTGACAGCCTTAATCGCTTTGTCGCCAATCAGGAAGTTGGCACGCAGGAAGCTGTTCTGATTCTCATCAAGAATGCTGTCGATGGTGAACACAACGTCATCTGCCGTCAGCTTCTCTCCATCATGCCAAGTCAATCCATCCTTAAGCTTCAATGTATACGTCAGATTATCGCTTGAAGGTGTCAGGCTGTCTGCCAGGTAGAAGGTCTTCTTGCCGTTGTTCACCTGGAACAGCGGAGCATATAGCGCCTGGTCAATGGTTAGGCTGACACGGTCGCCCGCATAGTTCGGGTTCAGTACTACCGGATCGGAAGCGACCCCTATAATCAGACTGCCTCCATCCTTCGGTTCGCCGGCGGCTGGCTCTTGTGATGCAACCGGTGTCTGTGCGGCATTAGTAGATGAAGCGTTATTCCCATTGGAACATGCACTGATCACCAGTGTTAATAATAGTAGAATAGCAACCCCAGTTATCCCTTTACGCATTGTCTCTTCCTCCATGTCTATGAGCATTCTTACTCGTTGTTGAGCAATTATATATCGGAATACTCGGAATTACAATGTATGAATTTACCATGATCTCTACCAGACGCGGACCTCCTGCATCACCGCTCCGCGCCGCAGGGCATCGACATGCTCCATGCCTTCTGTGACCCTGCCGAATACCGTATGCCAGCCATCCAGATAATCGAACGTATCATAACAGATAAAAAATTGGCAGGACCCCGTACCCGGTCCAAAATGCGCCATAGACAGCGCCCCGCGCACATGCTTATGGGGATTCCCCTGCGTCTCACAGGGAATGGGATCTGTGCCGCCTCTGCCGTTGCGCTCCGGGCAGCCTCCTTGGGCGACGAAGCCGCGAACCACACGCTGAAAGGCCAGACCGTTGTAAAAGCCGCTGTTCGCAAGCTTTTCAAAATTGGCTACGGTTCCCGGCGCCTCCTGTTCGAACAGCTCCAGCTGAATCTCCGGTCCCTGCTCCAGACGGATTAGAGCCTGCTTCATGGCGCCTCCTCCTCTACATGGGTTGCAATGTCTGCCGGTGCACCGATATAAACTGCCGTCTTGGCAGCATGCAGCGGCGCATAAATCTCCTCAATATCCTCGTCCACGAGCGGCCTAAGCTCTCCGCCCTCCGTATGCAGGAACACCTCGGCACGCGGATTCATCGCCAGGAGGACATTGATCAATTGCTGTACTTTTAACGTTGGCTTGTCCATCCTCTCACTCCTGCCTGCCCTCTTCCGGGGATTATATATATTAGCGGTATTGTACAACAGCTCAGGGCAGACGGCAATACGGCTCTCCTCTATACATGCAGGTTATTATTTCAGGGAAATGGGGAAAGTCCGGTACTTCTCTAAAAATATCGAATACATATAATTTATATCAACTATTTGCGAATCCAAGGGGATGTTCTATCATGTTGACCTTATTCTGGAGTGGCCTGCTATGAACTCGAATAGAACCCGGGTGCTGCTAGGCAGCCCGATCCATCAAAAACCGGCGATCCTGGAGCAATTCCTGAACGCTCTGCTGCGTCTGAACCTGAAGGATATCGATCTTGATTTCTATCTGATTGATGATAACCCGGATGCAGCCGCAAGCCAGCTGCTGCAGCAGTTCGCCCGGAACGGCAGATCTGTCTTCCTGCAATCCTCCGGCTATCATGATGACTATATCCGTGATGAGCATACGCATGTCTGGCATTCCAATCTGATCTGGAAGGTAGCCGGATTTAAGAATCTGATGATCCGGCGGGCCGAGGCCTTCGGCTATGACTACCTGTTCCTGATTGATTCCGATCTCATTCTCCACCCGGAGACGCTGCTGCACCTGATCGGTACAGGCAAGGATATTATCTCCGAGATTTTCTGGACACAGTGGCAGCCGAATACAATGCTGCAGCCGCAGGTATGGATGCATGACGAATACAACCAGTGGGAGATTCATCCGGGAGAGCAGCTCACGCCGGAGGAGATTCAGCACCGCTTTTTTGCTTTTTTGCAGAAGATGCAGCAGCCCGGAATCTATGAGGTTGGCGGACTTGGCGCCTGCACGCTGATCAGCAGCTCAGCCCTCAGCTCCGGAATCAGCTACGACCGGGTGCACAACATCTCCTACTGGGGAGAGGACCGTCATTTCTGCATCCGTGCAGCGGCGCTCGGCCTTCCGCTCTTCGTGGATACCCACTTCCCGGCGCTGCACCTCTACAGAGACAGCGATCTGGATCTGGTAGCGGAGTTCATCCGGCACACCTCGGGCACGGAAGCAGAGCCGGATGCCTCACACGAAGCAGCGAGCATTGAAGACAGCAATGTAACCTCTGCTGAAGATCTGCCAGATTGCGCAGAGACGGATCAGCCCCCCGCTGACAAAAGAGTGCCGGAGGCAGCAGCGCAGTGGGAGGTGCTGTGGACCGAAGCCGAAGCCCGGCAGCACTTGTCCAAAGAGCCTCCGCCTGTTGACGCAACCGGAGCGGAAAAGATTTATCCGGCAGCTCCTGCTTCCCGCCGGCCCAAGCTGACTCTCACCATGATCGTCAAGAATGAAGGCACCAGGTTCCTGCGTCAGGTGCTGCAGGAGCATCGCAAGTATATCGATGAGGCCGTCATAATCGACGATGCAAGCACAGATGATACAGCCGATATCTGCCGCGAGGCTCTGGAGGGGATTCCGCTCCACCTGATACAGAACCCTGTCTCCCGCTTCCATAATGAATCAGAGCTGCGCAGGCAGCAGTGGGAGGCGGTGGTTAGGACCCGGCCCGAGTGGATTCTTAATCTGGACGGAGATGAGCTGTTCGAGTCCTGTTTTCCAGAGGAGGTTGATTCCCTGCTGCGTACAGCAGATTGCGACTTATTCTGCTTCCGGCTCTACGACTTCTGGGATGAGGCCAGCTACCGCGAGGACAGGTACTGGCAGGCTCACCAGAGCTACCGCCCGTTCCTGCTCCGTTACCGGGAAGACTTCACCTATGCCTGGAATGATCTGCCGCAGCACTGCGGACGGCTGCCGGAGAATATCTTCGAGCTGCCCCATCAGTTAAGCAACCTGCGTCTGAAGCATCTCGGCTGGTCGAAGCCGGAATTCCGGCTGGAGAAGTATCTGCGTTATATGCTGCTGGACCCGGACGCCCGGTACGGCTGGAAGGAGCAATATCAATCCATCCTTGACCCGCATCCCCGGCTGGTGCCTTGGAGCGAATAATGCGGAAAATTAGTCATATGAAGAGAGAAAGAGGCTCCCTGTCGGGGCTTCTTCTTTTTTTGCGGATAAGCCACAGGAAATAAATCACTATAGGTGCGCAGATAAATATGCTAAAATAACAGAACATAAGTTCGTATTTTGGTTGTAAAATATAACCTAATATTTCCCTATTATTAGAAAGATATATAGAAGAGGAGGCGTAACGGCCATGGAACAGCAAATGATACAGCGTTACCGGCAGGAAATCTATCGAATCGGCTGGCGCTTACAATACCGCAGCAAGCGAACCCGCCGGCATGAATGTACCTTCATGGATATCCGCCCGGCTCAGCGGGATGAAACGGAGGAGATGATTAACCGGTTGTCCGTAGAGCAGCTATTAAATACACTTCCAACCAAAGGAAAGGTGATTCTGCAGAAGATTTATCTGCAGGAAATGACAGAGGCTGAGGTCGCGGCACAGCTGCACATGAGTCAACAGGGGGTTAATAAATGGAAGCAAAAAATGCTCCAGCAGCTATCACAGACAGCGAATTCGCAGACCTTCTGACCGGTGTCCGTCAAAAACAGCCCGAGGCCATGCTCCAGATCATTGAGCTATTTCAGGAGGACATTGAAATAGTCAGTCAATGCATTCTTCTCCCGCGGGAGGATGCCATTTCTCATATTGTGACGGAGATTCTTAACTTCATACAGGCCGGGGATAGCACATGAACAAGCGGGCAAACGCCACCCTAACCGTGGCGCTGCCCGCTTGTTATCTATTAGGAATAGCTAATCTATCAGGCAAGACCGGCATTCATGATCTGCAAATATTCGAACACTATCCGGCAGTTTCTAACAATATAGTGAGAATCCTTTAGATTTTGGATAAGGTCATCCTTTATGGATGGCCTTTTTTGTACGGATATGTCTATCACATATTGAGTTATTATACTGATAGTTGTATTATTATTCATTATTCACGAAAAAGGAGCACACCTATGCCATTGATAATCAGAAACGCTGAGCCTAATGATGTAAGCAGTCTGACCGAGCTGATGTATGAATACATCGTTGGTTTTTATCAGAACCCTAAACCTTCTGCCGATAAAATCAACTCTTTAATCCAGACCCTTTTTGACCAGCAGCAGGGGGTGCAGTTCGTGGCAGAGCAGAATGGAGAGTTGGTCGGCTTTGCTACCCTATTCTTTACATTCAGCACTATGAAAGCAGATAAAATCATTGTTATGAACGACCTCTTCGTAAGAGAAGCCTTTAGAGATACCGAAGTGGAATCACAACTATTCCTGGCATGTCAACAGTACTCACAGAATCATGGCTATGCCAACATGACTTGGATTACTTCTACTAATAACAAACGCGCTCAAAGCTTCTTTGAAAACATGAACGCGGTCAAAGGGAAGGATTGGGTTCACTACTCCCTTATCTAAATCAACGCATCAAAATGACCTTCTGCGTCTACCGTCGCTGTCCGGGGATCGGTCAGACCGATGCCCTTAAAGCCTCCCTTTCCCTCAATCCCCAAGGGCGGAGTATGATCCTGAAGCGGGGGAGCCGGTACAAATGAAGCCGAAGCGGTACTCCCGCTTTTCTGCACCAGATGGGCCTCCAGCTGCCGTATTTGCCGCTGTAGCTGCTCCCGGCGATAAGGAGTCTGCATCTCTCCGCCCTGCGCCGCATTCACCTTGTCCAGCTCCATCAGCAGCCGGTTGCGCTGCTTCTCCAGAGAACTGACATCACTCTGTGTGCTGCCGTAAGCTGTAGTGGCCTGTACCGGGCTGATACCGGATACCGTCTGTGCCGCCATGATCTTTCCCTCCGTTTCCTTGGCTTCTGCTTCAAATCCCGCCATATTCGAAAGTTCTAATCATTTCTATTACCCGGCACCCTCCGCCATGACAACATTTCAACCACATATTTACAAAAAATCGTCACATAGTCTCAGTAAGATGCTGATTGGACTATACCAAAGACCTAGCCGGGAGGCCTGTAAAAGCGCCAAAGGCCCGTACTAGCGTTGCCCCGCACCGCTTCCAACGGCAGTTCCAGTCCATATTTATATCATCTACAAAGATATGCTTTTTTCGCTTTCTAACGAACCTTATTTTGTTATTTGGGGGCATTTGGCTTAGCGTAACGGACTGAGGTGCTCTTATCCGGGAAGAAAGTCCTCACTTGGGCGATTAGCGGACCGCAAAGACCTTATCCCCTGCCATTCAGCTCCAAAACGTCTCGCAGAAAGACGATAAGGTCCACTGAGTCCGTTACGCTGCAAAAGGTGGCGTTCTCGTGGGGATAAGGTCTCTTCGGTCCGTTGACACTATACTAGGAGGTGACGCCGGGGCCCATTACATTTCACATCGATCCTACTGTCTTCGCAGACTCTGATTTCGCTATTGCAACGGTCAGCTCTCCGTCCGCTTCATCGACAGTCATCACTGAGCCTTCCTCCGCTTCTCCGGCGATCAGCGCACGCGCTACCCGGGTCTCCAGGCTGCGCTGGATGAACCGCTTCAGCGGCCGGGCGCCATACACCGAGTCGAAGCCTTCCTCCGCAATGAAGCGCACTGCCCGGTCGCTCAGCATGAGACCGATATTCCGCTCTGCGAGACGCAGACGCAGTCCATCTACCAGCTTAACTACAATTCTCTGGGTCTCGCCCAGTGTCAGCGGCTTGAACATTACAATATCATCCACCCGGTTGAGGAACTCTGGACGGAAATGTCCGCTCAGCTCCTTCATGACCCTGTCCTTCACGGCTTCAGTCAGCTCGCCGTTGTCATCGGTGCCCTGAATCAGATGCGGTGAGCCGATATTGGAGGTCATGATGACAATAGTGTTCTTGAAGTCGACCATCCGGCCCTGGGAATCGGTCAGCCGCCCGTCATCCAGCAGCTGCAGCAGAATGTTAAACACATCCGGATGAGCCTTTTCCACCTCATCCAGCAGGACTACTGTATACGGCTGGCGGCGCACCGCTTCAGTCAGTTGGCCGCCTTCTTCATAGCCGACATATCCGGGAGGAGCGCCCACGAGACGGGAGACACTATGCTTCTCCATATACTCTGACATATCGATACGGATCATGCCGTCCTCGCGGTCGAATAGCGATACCGCCAGTGCTTTGGCCAGCTCCGTCTTCCCGACCCCGGTCGGCCCGAGGAACAGAAACGAGCCGATCGGACGGTTCGGGTCCTTGATGCCGGCCCTTGCCCGAAGAACAGCGTCCGATACCAGCCGGACCGCCTCATCCTGCCCGAGTACCCGCTCATGCAGCGTATCCTCCAGCCGCAGCAGCTTATCCCGCTCGCCTTCCACCAGTCTGCTTACGGGAACACCCGTCCAGCGTGAGACAATATCGGCGATCTCCTCCTCCGTCACGGCTTCACGCAGCAGCCGGGTCTCCTGATCCTGCTGGGCCGCTTCCTCCGCGGCCTTAAGCTGCCGCTCCAGATCAGGAATAATGCCATAGCTTAATTCAGCCGACTTGTTGAGATCATAAATCTCCTGCGCATCGACCAGATCCTTGCGGGCCTGCTCCAGCCGCTTCTTCAGGTCACGGATGCCCTGAATGGCCGATTTCTCCTTCTCCCAGCGGGCCGTCATCCCCAGATGCTTCTCCTTGAGGTCTGCCAGCTCCCGTTGGAGGTTCTCCAGCCGGCGCGCACTGGCGTCGTCGGTCTCTTTTTTGAGCGCCGCTTCCTCTATCTCCATCTGCATCAGTCGGCGGGTCACCTCATCCATCTCGCCGGGCATAGAGTCAATCTCCGTGCGGATCATCGCGCAGGCTTCATCGACCAGGTCAATTGCCTTATCCGGCAGGAAGCGGTCGGTGATGTAACGGTTGGACAGCACACCGGCTGCGACCAGGGCGCTGTCGTAGATTTTGACCCCGTGATGCACCTCGAAGCGTTCCTTCAATCCCCGCAGAATCGAAATGGTATCCTCGACATCCGGCTCACTGACCAGCACCTGCTGGAAGCGGCGTTCGAGCGCCGGGTCCTTCTCGATATATTTGCGGTACTCATCCAGCGTGGTCGCCCCGATACAGTGCAGCTCGCCCCGGGCCAGCATCGGCTTCAGCATGTTGCCCGCATCCATGGCCCCCTCCGTCTTACCGGCACCTACAATCGTATGCAGCTCGTCAATGAACAGAATAATCCGCCCGTCACTCTCGCGGATCTCCTTCAGCACCGCCTGCAGCCGCTCCTCGAACTCCCCGCGGTATTTCGCACCGGCAATCAGCGCGCTCATATCCAGCGAGAAAATCGTCTTGTCCTTCAGTCCCTCCGGCACATCCCGTCGGACAATCCGGTGGGCCAGCCCTTCCACAATCGCTGTCTTGCCGACCCCCGGCTCCCCGATCAGAACAGGGTTATTCTTGGTCTTGCGGGAGAGGATGCGGATCACCCGGCGAATCTCGGCATCGCGCCCGATGACCGGATCGATCTTACCTGCCCGCACCTCGGCTACGAGATCGCGGCCGTACTTCTCCAGCACCTCATAGGTGGCCTCCGGCTCCCGGCTGGTCACCCGCTGGTGTCCGCGGATCTCCGCAAGCACACCGAGCAGCTTCTCCCGGGTAACGCCCCGGCTGGTGAATAATCCGCGCAGCTCGCGGTTCCCGCTGCTTGCATCCGAGACCATAGCCAGAACAGCATGCTCTACCGCAACGAATTCGTCCTGCATCTTGGCCGCTTCCTGCTCCGCCTGCTCCAGCATAGCAATCAGCGCAGGCGAGGCATAGCGCCGCATGGTGCCTGCTCCGCTCCCGCTTACAGTGGGTTTGCGCTGGAGCAGCGCTTCTGTTCCCTGAAGCAGCTCTGCTGCGGGAACATTCATCTTCTGCAGCAGCCGGGGCAGCAGGCCCTCATGCTGCTGGAGCAGTGCCTTCAGCAGATGAAGATTGTCAATCTCCTGATGCCCGCTGGAACCCGCCAGCGACTGTGCCTCCGCCACGGCCTCTTGCAGCTTCTGGGTAAGTTTATTGAAATCCATTAGGATCATCGCCTTTCTACAATGTATATGTTAATCAGCCGGATGCCCGGCTGTTATTTACTGAATCAGAATCTGCCTTACCGCGTTGCGGCGCTGCGCCGCTGCGCTCCGCCTGTGGTACGCCGTTTCGCCCCGGCCTGGAAGCTGCCGGACTCCGCCAGCTGGCGGTACAGCTTCTTCTCTGCCTCGGTCGTTCCGGCCGGAATGACCATCTCCATCCGGAACAGGATGTCACCATTCGTTCCGTCCGGACGTCTCAGCCCCTTGCCGGAGAGGCGCAGCGTTCCGCCGCTGGCTATCCCGGCAGGGATCTTCAGCTTCACGCTGCTGCCGTCCGGCAGCGCCACCTTGGCTTCCCCGCCAAGCACAGCCTGCCAAGGGGCGATCTCAACCGTGCCGAGCAGATCGCCGCCGTCCGGCTCATAGATCTCATGCGGCAGGAGATGCAGCGAGATCAGCAGATCGCCGCCCTGGCCCGCTCCGCTTCCGCCGCCCGGTACCCGAATGATGGTCCCTTCCGCCGAGCGTGGGGGAATCTGTACATTCAGGTCCTTGCCTGCCGCCTGAACGCTGATATTACCGCCTTTGCAGGCCTGCTCCAGCGTAATCTCAAGCTGGGCCTGCATCGTACTGAACTCATCCCCCCACGGGCTTCCGCCTGGACGGGCACCACTGCTGCCCGAGAAGAAGCCGGCGCGGTCAGCCGCGCCCCGGCTGCCGAAGAACATCCCGAACAGATCCTCTTCGGGTATACCACCGGCAGAGCCGGCTCCGCTGCTCCAGCCCGCGCCAAATGGCGATTCCCATGACGCAGAGGAGGCTGATCCGTAGCTGCGCTGACCCCGCGAGCCTGCTGCGGCTCCATAGCGGAGCTCCTCATCATAGATTTTGCGCTTCTCTTCGTCGCCCAGCACCTCATATGCCTCGGCTGCTTCCTTGAATTTCGCCTCTGCCTCCGGGGCCTTGTTGACATCGGGATGCCATTTTTTGGCCAGCTTCTGATAGGCCTTCTTGATCTCCTGCTTCGACGCCTTCTGATCTACCCCAAGACGCTCATAATAATTTGCCGCCACCGGGACCTCCTCCTTTCGTGTAATGGGAACCTTCTGCCTTCCTCCGGGAAAAGACGCATTATAGCCGGAACCCCCACTACAATGCGTCTAATTATGAAGTGCTATATGAAAAGTCCGGTGGAATCCTGCTGCCGCCCAGTGAACCGGATTGGCCAGCGGCTACAGCCGCTAAGCCCTGAGCTACTGCGGAAGCGGCAGCTTCAGCCGGACTTGAATGTCCATCTGCTTCTTAAGGCTCCCCTTCCGCTTACTGAAGCTCTTTCCGGTCTGGAGTATCGTTTCCGCCATCTTGAATTTCAATCCGCTTGCCCTGCGACTTCTGCCGTTTCGGCACCTCCAGGCTCAGTACACCATCCTTCAGAGAAGCACGGATGTCTTCCTCTGCAATATCCTGGACGTAGAACCGGCGTACATATTCCCCATACCGCCGTTCGCGGCGTACCATCTGATGCTCCTTATTCTCTTCGCTGTTCTCTTCTTTGCGGACGGCCTTGATCGTCAAGTAAGGGCTGGAATAATCAATGTCGATTTCTTCTTTGCGGAAGCCCGGAAGCTCGGCCTCGATCAGATATGCTCCTTCACGCTCACAGATGTCCGTCCGGAAAGACAGCGCGTTACTGGTCAACGGTGCGAAGAAATCATCATTAAACATTTCGTTCAGCGACTTCGCCAGCACACCAAAAGCATCATCTCTGCGTTTACCAAAAGGAACCAAATCAAACATCCTTCATTCTCCTCTCATTTGACTTTTGTTTTTTGAATTTGGTCTTACTCAGTCTTTGACTTTGTCTGACCTATGGCTTTATTATAGCCTGCACCCCCGGAGAAAACAAAACCGGTATAAGCCGAAAATCCGGGAAAATCCGGCGTTTCGGCTCGTTTTTTATAATAAATTTTAACATTATTAAAGATTTGACCTTATTTGACCTTTCTGTTCTACTTCAAATAACGCTCCCGGTATTCACTCTCCAGCATACCCATCATAATCACATCATGATACTCATGGTTATAGAACAGCGTCTGGCGCCGCACCCCCTCCTGCACAAAACCGATGGACTCATAGACATGTGCAGCACGGGCATTATAACTGTAGACCTCCAGCTCAATCCTGTGCAGATTCAGAATGCCGAAGCCGTAATCCAGCATAAGCAGCAGCGCTTCGCGCCCGTATCCTTGTCCCTGATGCCGCTCGTCCCCGATGGCGATCCGCAGATTGGCATTCCGGTTATCCCCATCGATATCCTGAATGGCGATGTCGCCGATAACCTCGTCGTTCTCCTTCAGCGCGATCAGCAGCAGCACCGTACTGTCATCCCCGGATTTACGGGCGATATACTGCTCAATCTGCTCTTTGGTGACATGATTCTTGGTACCGGTCAGCCTGCGGACTTCCGCGCCGTGGAACATCTCATAATACAGCCCGGCGTCTTCCCCGTTCAGGGAGCGCAAATATACCTTATCCCCTGTTAAAAGCCTTGAATTACTGTTCATCTCTGTCCACTCCCACTGTCGTAATTGCCCTTATCGTAATATAAATCTGTATACTATAAAATATACAGAAACGTCCGGTTTCAAAGGACAGATGGAAGGTGAAGCATGCTGCTTGTCCCGGATCTGAATGAACACAGCGAGACCCCTTACTACATACAGCTCTATGATTATCTGGCAAAAGCAATCCTGAGCGGCGCCCTCCAGAGCGGCACGCGCCTGCCTTCTATCCGCCGCCTGGCGGGGTTATGCGGAATCAGCGCCACTCCGGTGGAGCTGGCCTACCAGCAGCTTCTGGCAGAGGGCTTCATCGCCAGCAAGCCGCGCAGCGGCTATTACATCCTGCCCGTTCACCAGGAAGGCAGCCCTGCTCCTGCCGGGGAACGGCTCCGTCCGGCACCCCGCCCAATCACGCCCCGTGATTCACGGCACTATACGTATGATTTCCATATGTCGCGCAATGATTTCTCCCTGTTCCCGCACAAAATATGGCGCAGCCTCTACCAGGAGCAGCTGGCGAATCCAGATCTGCTCCAGTACGGCGACCCCCAAGGAGAGCCTGCCCTCCGCGCAAGCATCGCCGCCCATCTGCGGCAATTCCGCGGGCTGCGCTGCACGGAGAAGCAGATTGTAGTCGGCGGCGACCAATATACGCTGTGTTCTTTGCTGTGTCTGCTGCTGAAGGGAAGGGTTAACGGACTGGGTATCGAAGATCCGGGGTACCACCTGCTGCCGGCGGCATTCCGGCGCAGCGGATACAGTATCCTGCCGATTCCGCTGGAGGAGGATGGATTACAGCCAGACAAGCTCTACAGCAGCGGGGCAGATGCTGTGTACATCTCGCCGTCCCACCAGTTTCCCCGGGGGATGACCATGCCGATTACCAAACGCCTCGCATTGCTGGAGTGGGCCCGGTCCACAGGCGGCTATATCATCGAGGATGATTATGACGGGGAGTTCCGCTATCACGGGCGGCCGATTCCGGCGCTTCAAGGGCTGGCCGAGGGCAGCCCGGTGATCTATATGTGCAGCTTCGCCCAGTCGGTGACTCCTGCCTTATGTATTCACTACATGGTTCTGCCGGAGGAGCTGCTGCCGGACTACCACAGCCTGAGAAGTGAGCTGTACCTGGAGCATTCGGCCTCCCGGCTTCATCAGATCGCGCTGCACTATTTCATGGAGCGGGGGCATTTCGAAAAGCACCTGCGCCGGATGCGCCTGCTCTATCAGCGCAAGCATGACCTGCTGCTGCGATCAGTCAGGCAGCATTTCGGCGATGCCGCAGTGCTCAGCGGAACGGATGCCGGATTCCATCTGCTGATGACCTTTAAGCCGCCCGCAGCAGAAGTTGGCTCCAGAGTCAGCAACAGAGTCAGCAATAGCATCAGCGCCAAGGAGCTTGCCGCAATAGCGGAAGCTGAAGGCATTCGCGTTACCCCCATGTCCTACACCTGGTGGGGCAAGCCGGACTACGATCAGCCTGAATTCATCCTGGGCTTCGGCGGGATCGCTGAGGACCTGATCGATGAGGGCATCCGCAGATTGGCGGGGGCGTGGCTGGGTTAGCAGAGCATCAGATTAAACCTCATTCCTGCGCAGTCATTCGGATACTATTCTAGGCGATGGGACAGCAGTAACTGCATTCTGTACAACGGATTGTTGTCAAAACAGCTTTGAAATAGATTCTATTGTATTCGGTACAATTGATTGTTGAACAGAGGCTGTTTTTCGCCCACAATGCCATATTCCAATGTACGAAATACAATAGAATATCATTTCACGGCCAAATATAAGCTTTCTATTGCAGGAAATACAATGAGCTACTTTTATCTCTCACGAGAGGTTGGTGGCGGGTGCAGGAGCTGCCTAATATCTTCAGGGCTTTTAAATCAACTATACTTCTCCAGCATATCCGCAAGCGTCCGCTTCACCTCGGCCACCAGCTCCGGCGGCTCCAGCACCGTTGCCTCGCTGCACAGGCCAATCACAAACCGCGCGAAGAAGCCCAGATCGCTTCCCGGAATCTCGCCCCCCAGCCAGCCTGTGCCATCTTCACGCATATGCAGCAGCACCGGGGACCATACCTCCCCTTCGCAGGCCTGAACCCCCTCACTGCCCAGCTCTATGTACAGCCGGATAAGGCTTGGTTCCACCTGCTGCTGCGGCGGGCTGCTGTATTCCTCCGTATTGTCCAAGTGGATATGACGCAGATCAAGCGCGGCCGGTCCCGCTTCATCATACCCGGCAGACTGGATCCGGTCACAGCGGAAGATCCGGATGCCGCCCCGCAGGAAGCAATGCGCCGGACAATACCACAGGCCGTTACTGGCGTAGATCCCGACGGGCTGAATCCACCTTTGCTGCCGGCGGCCCTTCGACTGGTAATCGATCAGCAGCACTTTTTGCCCGGTGGCCGCTTCCAGCAGTTGAGACAGATAAGGGAATTCCGCCTGCCGCGCCGGGGTCAGAAAATCAATCCTGTTCTTCATCTCATCAATCCGGTCACGGACATCCCCAGACATGTAGTTATAGAACTTGTGCAGGGCGGATAAGGATTCTTCCTTGAAGGGAAGATATTTATAATGGCGCAGGGCATGGCTGGCAAAAAAAATCGCCACCGCCTCTTCCTCCGTGAACGCAATCGGCGGCAGGATTCTCTCGCTTAGTACCTGATACCCACCATGCGGTCCCACTTCGGAATAGAGCGGTACGCCCAGCTCCCCCAGCTCCTGCAAATCCCTAAGGATTGTGCGTGAAGAGACTTGGAATTCGTCAGCCAGCTCCCTGACAGTGAATTTGCGCTTGCGGTTGACGGTCATCATCAGGTCCAGCAGCCTTTTGGATTTCGACACAGGTTTCACTCCATCTATTATTTTAACTATGACAAGACCTGTCACTATTATAGTCTACACTATAACCATAGCCGGTTAGTACAGGCAAATAAATATTCCAAGGAGCGAACAAGACATGAAACTGCAAATGAATCCTTATATTCTGGTGGACGGATCTGCCGCTGAGGCGATAGCCTTTTATCAGGAGGCGCTGGGCGCAGTGGTCCTCTTCAAGCAGACGATGGGCGAAGGCCCACAGAACCCGGACGCCCCGATGACGGAGGAGGAAAAGGCGCAGATCGCCCATGCGGTGCTGCTGGCGGGAGAGACGAAGTTTTTTGTGGCCGATTATGAGCCGGGTATGCCGCGCAGCCGGGGCAACAGCATCAACATCTGTCTCACGGTGGAGACCGAGGCTGAAGCACAGCAGCTATTCAACTCACTGAAGGCAGGTGGCACCGTCGATATCGAGCTGGCCCCGGCCTATTACAGTCCCGCTTACGGCATGGTGACCGATAAGTTCGGCGTCTGCTTCCAGATCTTCATGATGAAGGGGCGGTGAGGCTGGGGAGGCTGAGGTAACATTGGGCCGATGGGCATTGCGGGCAACACACATTGGGGGAAATACTATGCTCAAAGCCGATGTGCCTGTGCGCTGGCCGAATGTAATCGGTTTTTCGATTACATTCGCCCCGGTAGCCATCGCGCCGTCCAATTGTGGTCGGTTTTCCCACCACATCCGCATTGGGCAGCTCAGCCGCAACAACGCAAACAAAGCACGGTCCCGCCATACTTAAGGGGACCGTGCTTTGTTCTAATATAACGCCCGCCACAAGTAAAAGGTGGCGTATGCTTCCCAGCCTTGCCACGGCCGGGCCAGCTCCAGCAGCTCCGCCGGTGTCGGCTTGCGGTCCATGCCGGTCAGATGCTTGATCACGTTCTGCAGGCCGACATCGCCGACCGGATAAGAGGAAGCATCGCGCAGGCAGCGCATGCGGACATATTGCGAGGTCCACGGGCCGATCCCGCGGATCTGCAGCAGCCGCTGCTCGGCGGCGGCCGGGGACGGTAGCGCCAGCAGCTCCTCCCGGCTTAGCTCCCCGCTCGTGATCAGCGAGGCTACGGTAAGCACTGTCTGTGCTTTGCTGCGGGTTAGCTGCAAGGCGCATAACTCCTCGATCTGCACCTCTGTGAACACCTCCGGGCCAGGGAAACGGTAGTAGGTCTGCCCCTCCCATTCCAGCGCTTCCCCATATTCAGCGGTCAGCCGCTGCTTCAGCCTGTAGGCAAAAGCCAGATTCACCTGCTGCCCCAGAATCGCCCAGCATAACGCCTCGAACAGATCCGGGATGCCGATGATCCGCAGCCCCCGGTGCTCGCTTGCCAAGGGTCCGAGCAGCGGGTCCGCCGCCGCCAGACTGTAGAACGGGGCAAGATCACGGTCCAGATCAAACCATTCCACAATGTAGCGGGACAGCACTTCCTGCTCCAGCACACTAGGGATCGCCCCATGCAGCCGGATTACACTCAGCTTGTGATCTTCAGACACACTGAGTCTCACGAGGAGCGGGCCGCCCTCTATCCTGAACATCCGGCTGACGCCTGCTTCATCCGTGCGGAATAAGCATTCCAGCGGCGAGCGGTTCATGTACTCCAGACAGGCCCCCAGGTCGAAGTCTTCCGGCAGCGGCAGCTTAAAAAGCAAATCGTTCATGACCAGCCGCCTTTACATTCAGAATCCCCTCCAGCTGTAACAGCTCCTGCTTCATCTGGAGTCCGCCCCGGAAGCCGGTTAAGGTACCGTTTGCGCCAATCACCCGGTGGCAGGGTACAATAACCGGCACCGGGTTCTGCCCGTTGGCCGCGCCGACAGCGCGAACCGCCAACGGTCTGCCGATCCGCTCAGCCAATTGCTTGTAGCTGGCTGTCTCGCCATGCGGGATGGTCAGCAGCCCCCGCCATACCTCCTGCTGAAACGGAGTGCCCCACAGATCCAGCTCCACACTGCTGAAATCCACCGGCTCTCCGGCAAAATACCGCTCCAGCAGCGTTATCACCCCAAGCTGCTCAAATCTCCCGGCATCCTCTATGAGCTCATGGGCAGGCGCATACATTTTCAACCAGGAGGCGGGTAATTGCCCTTCGTCCTGCGGGAAGGATACGCGGATCAGGCCTTTATCGCTGGCCCACAGGGTCCACTCCCCGTTTCCGGGATTCAGGGTATGATAATAAATCGTGATAGTATCTGTACTCCGGCTGTTATTCCGGTTTGGATTCATGTTGATTTCCTCCTTCGTTATGCTTGCTGCGGTACTCTGTAGGGGACAGCCCTGTCTTCTTCACGAACCAGGCGGCAAAATGAGAGGGTGTACGGAACCCCACAGCCCCGCCTACTTCAGCTATCCCCGCCGCAGTCTGCGTCAGCAGCCTGCAGGCTTCTTCTGTGCGCAGTGTGTCCAGTCTGGCAGCAGGTGACAGGCCGGTAACCCGCTTATAGGTGCGCTGCAGGTGGAACGGGCTGACCTTCAGCTCTTCCGCCATCGACTGCAGGGTCAGCTTGCTGCCGAACCGCCCGTCCATAATGGCATCTGCCTGCGCTGCCAGGACCGCATCCGGCCGGAGGGTGCCGCCTTCCTCGGGGCGGCATCTTTTGCAGGGACGGAAGCCTGACGAAATAGCCTCCTGCAAGGAGCCATAGAATACAACATTCGCTGCCTTCGGCGTTCTCGCCCGGCAGGACGGACGGCAGACAATATGGGTCGTCAGCACCGCCGTATAGTAAATCCCGTCATAGGTCGGCTCGCGCCGCACCACCGTTTCATAGATATGCTCGAACAATTGCGGGTCCATCCCCATCACCTCTTACCGCCAGTATAAACGATTCTTTTCGGCTTATGCAGCCTATTGAAATAGGAGAGCAAGATTACGACAGTCCCTACTTTTCAACAAACAATTGGAAAAATGTATCTTACCTAGCCAGTTTCCAATCAATGTTCGGAAAAAAGTGGAAAAATAGCAGCTAGTAATGCTATTATTGACTGCTTGAATTAAAGTCAGGGGAGGACACAAAACCCAATGAAGCTATCAGATATCCGCTGCGAACGCCTAAGTAAGCAGGATTCTCTCGCAGCCGCAAAACTATTAAGCCTGGACGCGGATACGGGTCCTGACCTCCTGAAGGTGCTGGAAGAGGAGCCGGAACTGTTTATTGCCGCTTATGTGGAAGAGACGCTTATTGCATTAGTCCAAATGGAAGCGCCTGCCCCTCAGTCTTATTTAAATGTATTCGTCGCCCCGCAGCATCGCCGGCAAGGCATTGGCAGGGCCTTGATCCAGGCGGCAGAAACTCAATTACAGGCAGGCGGAACCCGAAAGGTCAGTACTTCTGTCCGGTCCGGTGTGTCCTCTTCCCTTGCGTTTGCCCGCAGCCTTGGCTATGCTCCGTACTATTCACTTATTTATATGGAGCGGACCGGCAGTGCTTTTCCTCAGGAGACGGCTTCAGCAAGGTTGTATAGAGATGAGGATTTTGTTGACGCCCATTCGCTGTATGCTACTGCTTTTCATGAAATGCGGGTGCGGGTCGGCTGCTTCCCCGATTCTGTGGTTGCAGAGCCTAATGAAGGCAGACGAAATGCCTGGGCAGCGAATGCGCACGAGCGGCTGGTCTATGAGCTTGACGGGGAAGTCGTTGCTTACAGCCACATCCACAGGAATGAAATTAGCAGTGTTAGTGTACGTTCTGACCTTCAGGGACGCGGAATCGGACGAACCTTCGTGAAGTACTTATGTAATGAGATCTACCGGCGCGGCTATACAAGCGTTACCCTATCCTGCGTCGTTGGGAATGAAGCCATACATTTGTATAACAGCCTCGAATTTCAGGAATCGCATCGAATGGAGTATATGATAAAAAGTCCGGACAACTCAGAGCATTCCCGGTCAGGCCCTTCCCTGCCCGCTTCTCTACAATGAATAGTGAAAGGGAGATGAGGAGATGGAGACGATACGGCTGCTCCAGCAGGCGATTGATTACGTAGAGCAGAATCTGCAAAACGCCATCGGCGTCGAGGATATTGCCGGAGCGGCGATGACCTCGAAGTACCATTTTCAGCGGATGTTCCATGCCTTGACAGGATTCACTGTTACCGAATATGTTCGCAACCGGAGGCTCACACTGGCGGCGGAAGAGTTGGCTGGAACGGACGGGAAGGTAATCGACATTGCGCTGAAGTATGGGTACGAGACGCCGGAGGCCTTCACAAGAGCGTTTCAGCGGGTGCATGGAGTGACCCCCAATATGGCGAAGAAAAAGAACGTGAAGCTCAAATCGTTCTCCCGCCTCTCCTTTCAAATTCAGATCAAAGGGGAAACTGAAATGAATTATCGGATGGTTGAAGAGAAGGGTTGCCTCGTCATTGGAAAAGAGGTTGTCGTTCACAAGGATGCTTACACAGAAATACCCGCGTTCGTTGAGAAAATCTGGAACGATGGAACGCATGACCGGATTAACGAATGTGCCGGAAGACCCGCAGGTTCACTGCTGTTCGGTTATTATTACGACTTCCGTGAAGATGGGACCAAACGGTATCTCATGGGAACGGAACTGCCGGAAGGACAGGACGTCCCGGAGGAGCTTGACCACCTGACTGTGCTTGACCAGACGTATGCTGTATTCGAAAGCCGTGATTCGTTTTCCGGGGACACAGAGTTAGGCCTTGCGATTCTGGATGTGTGGCGGCGGATCTATTCGGAATGGTTCCCGTCGTCAGGCTTTGAGCAAGTGGAAGGGCCTTGTCTGGAGAAGTACTACTGGACGGACGACACACATGAGGAGTCAATCTGCGAGGTATGGATTCCTGTGGTGAAGAAATAAATACAAGATTACTGATAAGCCCTCTATCAGCCATAACGGCATCTGGAGGGCTTTTTTTCGGGCCAGGGTAATGAATTCTATGATTCTCCTACGAGCTTGTTTACTTTTGAAGCAAAAGCATCCCAGCTTGTATCATATCCAACACCGTAATTCCATCCGTTAGTACGCAGCCTTTGAGCTAAATGGATGTAATCAGCACGTTGCTTATCATTTAGGCTAACATCAAAAGTACCGTCACCCACCTTAAACGCATTTATATAATCGTACAATTTCATTAAAATATTTTCCTTCTCTTTATCGCTTTCCATTCCACTGTGTAAGATAATCGAATCGATCGCATCATCTAGTTTCTGTGTAACAAGAGTTTCATTTTCCCAATTATGATCTTGTTGATACTGTATAGTTGCCTCAAGTTGAGTTAGATCTCGTTGAATATAAGCATTCAGTAATTCATGTCTCAACTCTTCATTCCTACTGACACGCTTAAACTCCATAAAAAACATAGCATTTCCGAATAGAGAAACTACTAAAGCTACTAAAATCCAGTCCTTTTTGTTCATGCTTTCCCCCATACTTATCCTAATTTGGATTTCACGTTATAATCAATATATACTAATTACTGGAAGGGAATGATTGGTCAATGTCTTCATTCAAAAGGTGGCTTCCTGCCTGTTGCATTATGCTGTTCATGCTTATGCTTCCCAACGTTATTCTGGCAGCCCCTGCTTCCAGCCCGGCCCGGTCAACCACAAGACCTATACAGGTCAACATCGATGGTGCTTTTATCTCCGCTGATCGCAGTCCCTTCATACTGGCTGGCCGAACGATGATTCCCATCCGCACGCTTGCTTCCCTGGGGCTTCACTATTCCTGGGATGGTATCCGCCATACAGTAACGATTACGAATTCCTCCAATGACCAATTTGAAATGACTCAGAGACAATCGATTGCCTATAAGAATGGCGTACCGTTACAAATGGATAGTGAAGCCAATAATTACAACGGACGACTCATGGTTCCCGCAAAGTTTATCAGTGAGGCATTTGGATACAGTGTGTACTATGAAAAAATAAGGGAAATCATCTTCATTCAGTCCAAGAATTTCACTCCTGATACCCAGGCCATCCATTCAGCAGATCTTAAGCAGGCCCGCCTGGCGGCCATTTCGTTGCCGGTTCGCTACTCTTTCAAGCCCGGTGCAAGTGTACAAAGTGACCACTCCCAATACTATAGCTATTCCTTTGCCTCAAAGGACGCCACCCGCTATGCCTACAGCAATGGAGAAATAACCACAGTGGTTGAGATTACAGGCACAACGGCAAAAGCCATATGGGAGGCTTCGGAGGCAGATATCCCCGGTTATCCGGCAACTACGTTCGGCGGTGTGCAGCCAGCGTATATTTCCGATCTGTTTCAGGATTCTTTTAGCTACGACAACGGGGTGTATAGCGGTTATCAGAGGCTTAGCGACGGCACTGTTGCTACATTTAAATTCCCCGGCCTCTCTTACACGGAGCTGATCCGGGCCATCCCGGAGTAAGGAACCTATATGCCAAAGTTAGCCCCCGGGAAAAGGGTGTACCGGTCCAGATATTTTGCCGTATCCGGCACCCTTTTCACGGACTTGATTTTCCCCTGCCCAAAAACAAAGTTCCACTGCTCCACCTTCACCTTGTATTCATCCTCCGCAGTCACTCTCTGGACAATCCGCACCGTTAAGGTGCTGTCTGTATCATATCACTTGCCAATTCTGAGCATTTCCTCTCACCGACCGCATGTATGGATCACATTGTTGCATTTTTTGCAGGATTCTTCTAAAGAATCTTATGGGCTACGGCACATTGTTGCATCATTTGCAGGAATTTCGGTGTTTAGAGCAAGTTAGAGCTGGCATTGTTGCATTTCATACACGATTTCAGCATCTGGCGCTTCTTTGGGGCAGTATTGCTGCACTTCTTGCAGGATTTCTCGTTCTACTCTTCATTCAGATGATTCAAAAAAAGCCCCCGGAGCAGCCCTAACGCTGTCCGGGGGTTCTAATTGACATAGAATTAATTCACTCTAATATGTTGAAATCACGTTGTTATCCGCTGTTTAGCCTGCTGCCTTCTGAGTTTTAGCACCTATAGGTCCCTCTGCTGCCGGAGGGTTCTTTTTCTTCATGTAGTCGGAATAGTAAGCGGTGATGATCGGGACGAGAATGGACGTAACGATTACAGATGCGGCTACCAGCGCTGTAGCAGACTGGGCGGCCGGCAGGAATTCGGGCTTCATGTTCGCTACCAGCATAGGGTTGGCGACAGCAGCACCGGCGGTACTGGAGGCAGCGAGTCCGGCAGTTCCGTTACCGCGGCCAATGAACTTGTCGGCCAGAATCAGCGGGATACCGGTAATAATGATAACGACAACGCCAAGCAGAATGCCGAGCAGGCCGGTGTCCACAATCACGCCAAGGTCGATCGAGCTGCCCAGGGCGAAGCCGAAGAAGGGAATGAGCGTCTGGGTAGCTTTGCCGAAGTAAGCGCGCAGATCATGATCCAGGTTACCCAGAATGAACCCGACGAGGAACGGCAGGACAGCGCCGATGAAGAGATGCGGTTCAAACACGGCCACACCGGTGCTGCCCAGAATAAGCATGGTTACGAGCGGCCCGGATTCGAGTGACATCAGCACGAAGGCACCGGATTCTTCCTTGGTCCCATACTGCTGCATAATAGAGGCGTACAAGCCGCCGTTGGTCATATCCATAGCGGAGATGATAGCGAGGACCGACAGTCCGGCGAAGAAGCCCGTCTGCACCCCGCCCTCGGGCAGGAACTGGATGGCGATCATGGCAACAACCCAGGCTACGGCAATCTTGGTCAATACCAGCGTACCCGATTTGCGCAGTACGGTTCCGGTAGCTCTGACATCAATTGCGGCTCCCATACAGAAGAACCACACGGCCAGAATCGGTACGGTGCCCGTCATCAGACCTTTGGTGAACCCTCCGAAATATTCGCCCGCATCCGGAAAAGCAGTGTGAATGATCGCTCCCAGAAATAGGGGAATTAGCATCATTCCGCCGGGGATCCGATCCAGTGTCTTTTTGATTTTCATATGATTACCATACCCTTCTTACTCATGATGAGTGTGTATTATCTACTTGCGGCTTAGTCCAAGCTCGGGAATCATGGCGGCGAACAGATCATCGCTCTCCTTGAGCTGCTTCGCAAAGGCTTTGCCGTCCTTCACCAGCAGCCCCAGCCCGTTCGAGTTCATATATTCGCGGAATTCCCTGTCTTCAGTCCCTTTGATAAATGCCCCGGCTAATACCTCCGCAATCGCATCCGGCGTATCCTTCGGCACAGCCAGTCCTCTCCATGTTCCCGTGAAGTTCACGTGTATGCCGGTCTGCTCTTCCAGGGTTGGCACATCCGGCAGCGCCTCTGAGCGCTTATCGGCATTGACTGCCAGCATCCGCAGCTTGCCTTCATCCACATACTTCTTCACCTCGGCGGGACTGACCGGTACCGCATCCACGAATCCGTCCATTAAGGCGGAGACGGCCGGCCCTGCACCTTCAAAGGGAATATGCGCGAACTTCACACCGGTCTCCCGTTCCAGGGTTACGGCGGCCAAGTGCCAAATGCTCCCCGTGCCTGCGTTTCCCATTTTCAGTTCCTCTGGATGCGCTTTCGCAAAGTCGAGAAATTCATTAACGTCCTGCCATGGCGCGTCCTGTCTTACGGTGATGGCGGAAGGATCAAAATTCGTTTGAGCGATCGGTTTGAATCTCTCATAGGTAATCGGCAATAACCCCAGATGCGGAAGAATCGTCAGCTCGGCCGGCAAAAAAGTAACGGTATAGCCGTCTCCCTTCGCATTCGCGCCTTCCATCAGTCCTACGGAGCCCCCGCCGCCGGTGCGGTTAACCACAATTACCGGCTGGCCCAGCACCTTCTCTGCCGCGGTGGCGAGCGCTCGCGCGGTGGCGTCCGTTCCTCCTCCTGCGGCATATGGCACAAGCAGTGTGATGGGCCGTCCGGGATAACCGGTGCCGGCAGTCTCCTGGCCCGAGCCGCCATCTGCAGGATTACCGATTCTAAGAATCAACAGGACCAAAGCTGCTGCAGCTGCTGTCCATAGCCCTATTTGAGTTGATCGTTTCAAATCCATCCCTCTTCTCTAATATAGAAGTAATCGGGCAGCCCGCAGATGCTTAATGCCTATGCCTGGCCTTGCGCCCATCCCCTCACCCCCGTTTACTTTGAGTATCCGCACCCTGCCTTGGAGGATGTGAAAGTTTTCTCAAATAGAACTTTATCGTAATCGGGGGTGTTTCTTCAATCGTATAATCCTATTCCGAATCCTCAGAAACGCCGGAATGGTGCGGTTTTGGCCGATCTGCATACTCCTTGGAAGATTTGCTGCTCTCCCTGAACTTGCCGGGTGTGGTCGATTTAATCTTGCGGAAGACCCGGATGAAGCTGTTCTCATTCTGATAACCCACCCGCTGGGCAATTTCGGCAATTCTCAGACTGCTGTCCTGCAGCAGCTCACAGGCTCTATCGATTCGTAGATTGGTCAGATAGTCATATACCGTAGTTCCGGTCTCTTCCTTGAAGATGGTGCTCACCGAGGATACTCCCATGTTCACATGGGAGGCGATATCAGACAGCCCGATATTGAATTGCAGATTGTCCTTCATATACTCTATAAGATCCTGAACCAGCAGGAACTCCTTCGATTGCCGGTGCGCCCCAAAGGCTTCCGATAGCTGAACCGCTATGCTGCACAGCATCTGCTCAATCTCATTAAGCTCCATTGTCGTCACCTGATGCCAGGTGTAGTCTGCCAGCTCCGCAGGTACCGGGTATCCCCCGGCAGCAGCTATATGCAGAATCTCCTCCAGCAGGTCACTTAGCGAGCGGAATACTTTAAGCGGCTGAATTCCCCGCTTGCGGGTCTCGGCGATACCTCTGCGGACCCAATCCTGTGCAGCGGCAGCATCGGATGCTCTAAGGGCGTTCAGCATTTCCTGCTTCCAGACCTCATCCGCAGCCCCGATGCTCTCTTCATATTTATTCTCTGCACGGGAATAGACCCGTACATGGGAATACCCTTCATATAACCGGTAGGAGAGCGCAGTCTGCGCCTCTGAGTAGGACTGGGCGATACGGGTAATGGAGCCCGCTTGTTCACCGATGCCAACGGACACCGGAATCTTCAGCACTTCGGGCATGGCAGACGCCAGCTTCCGGGCAACTGCGTACAGCTCCTGCTCTTCCCCGCCTGCCGCCTGTAACAGGATGACGAGACTGTCCTGCTGCGGTGCAGCGACCACGGTCCGCCAGGAGGCTTCGCAGATTTCATAGGCCATGTTAATCATCGCGTATTTGAGCAGCATTTGATCCTCTTCCTTAAAGCCCGCAGACCACTGGGTATGCCGGTCTATGGATAAGACCAGCAGCTCGAACGGACCTTCCTTCCAGCCGTTAAAATAGTGCTCAAACCGCGTATGTGTCTCCTGGGTGCCGATACTCCGTGTGATCAGGTCCTGCAGGAATTTGGAGCGCAGCTCCGGGAGACTCCAGTCCGCCACCAGCGATTTACTGCGGAAGTCACCGACCAGCTTGCCGATGACCGGCTCCAGATCGTACAGCCCGCCCTGCCCGGATGCCTTCTGCTCAGGAAGCAGCAGCTTGTTAATCCGTTTGAGCGGCCGGAAGGCGGCAAAATTGTAATAATACATGGCAGCGAGACCTACGGCGATGGAGATTAGTGACAGCATCAGCATCATATTGCGGGCAATCTTCACATTTTTGAGCAGCTGCTCCATGGGTACGAGCGAAAGCAGGCGCCAGCCGGTCACATTGGAGAAGGTCTGATTCGCCATATAGGCCTGGCCTCCGATGGTGACATGGGCAAAGGGACTGACATCGATGTCCTCCAGCACCTTCCCCAGCTCCGCCAGCGGGAACGGAAGATTCAGCTTGGGGTAGATAAGCTCTCCCTCCAGGTTATATACGAGCTGGTAGCTGGAGAGATGGGTGTACATTTTGGAGAACAGTGTATCGTAATCCAGATCAATCAGTACGGCACCGGCCACTTCCCCGTTCACCACGACCGGCCGGGCGAGTGATAACAGCTCAGTATCACCGGGGCGGGAACCGGTTCCGGTGTTGAGTCTTCTTTTGATCAAAAGCGGCTTCTCCTTCATTCCCCCGATCCAGGACTCCCATTCATGCTCAGGCGCCTCCCCCCAGGACGGAACATAGCCGTAGCGGCTGGAGAGCACAGACCGGTCCTTGAACTTGACCACACTGATTGCGTGTACATCCGGCTCTGTCGCCAGCGCCTTGAGGTATTCCTGCGCCGCTGCGGCTCTGCCGCGGTTATCCGCCTTAGCCGCATCGATATAGCTCAGCACAGCAGGATGGAAGGACAGATCCACCGCCTTGTTGTCGGATTCCCGGAAGGCCCGGTTCGTAACATCTACATTAATCTGCAGCAGTTCAATATTCGGTGTATTCAGCTCGGTGTCCAGTGCATTGCGGTACTCTTTATAGGAGAATAGACCAATCACAGTAATCAGCAGAGATACCCCGGCTGTCAGCATCAGGATTAGACGGTTCTGTCTGCTCTGCAGCAGGTATTTCAATTTAAATCGCAGCATTGCTTAAGTTTCATCCTTCCAGCGGTTGCTCATAGGTTTAGATTTCAGATTAGCATGTTCTCCTAATATTTCAATATGGGGCATATCATACCTGCCAGGATTTCAGACTTTTGCGGGATACGCTATACAATAATGATATAATGGAACGACGGATTCACCCAATCTGCTACAGGAGAACGATAGCGATGCAGTCAAATTATATGATGGATGCTGCCGGGTGGGATAAGCTCATCTCGGAGGTTGCCCATTCTTTCGATGATCTGACCCTGAAACGGGGATTTCAATATTATAAGCAGCAGCGCGTGCAAGTCTATAGAATGATCACGCCGCACAGAATTATGGCGCTGGTCGAAGGCCGGGAGGATTATGCGGTCTCCATTGACCTGGACGATCTGCAGGAGAGTCATTGTGATTGCCCGGTATCCGGGATGTGCAAGCATATGGCGGCGGTGCTGATGCGATACGCTGAGGAGCAGGCGCAGCCTGTGCATTCCATCGCGAACGCCAAGGCGCTGGTCAACCAGCCCAAGATTCATTCCGCTGCGGCGTCCGCTGTTCCGGGACGGCGCGGGGAACAATTGAAGAAGCTGGCCGCCCTGATTCCTGAGGCTACGGTGCAGCAGTGGCGGGAATACATGGCGCTGCTGGTGGAGCCGCTTGCTCATACGGTGCGTAACCCGCAGTATGCGGACCGGGCGCTTGCCGCCATCACCGGGGGCCAGCCTAAGCTGCCTCCCGCTGCTGCCCAGCTGTTCAAGCTCCATGCTCATCTCTGTGTGCTGGAGAGCATCCTCAGACCCGGCGGGCATTCCCCCGCGGCGAACCCCATGTCCCTTGGTTATTCCGTGGGCTACTATACCTCTATTGCCATTTCCGAGCTGCAAAAACATATCATAAAGCTGATGGAGCAAGGTCTGCCGCTGGCGGAGGCCCCTGAGGAGTGGCCGAGAGTCTACGATACGATTGCCTATCTGCGGACCGAGATGCTGAACGAAACGCGCGACCGCGCCAGAGAACAGCCTTATTTCTCAGCATGTTACAGCCTGCTGTGGATCAACTGGATTACCCCGAATCTAAGCGGACCGGAGCTGTATACCAAGGAGCTGGCGGAGCTGCACAAGGCCGGAGAAAACCTGAGTGCCGCTGCTCCCCGCCATGCCCTGCTGCTGGCTGAGAGCCGGATGCATGCGCTGCTGCATGAGGATGCGGCCGCTATTGAGAAGCTGAACGCCGCGTCCGAACGGCCCGGGCTGCACCCGGAGGAGCTGATCAGCTTCCTGCCTCCGCTGGCCGAAGTCGGCGAGTGGAGACGCCTGACCCTGTGGCTGGCTGCGCTCGGCCCGCTGCTGAACAGCCGGATGTACAATCTGCTGGATTATGCGGGCTACTGGGATGAGACTGTCCGTCACCTGCCCGAAGAAGAGCCGCTGATGTGGGAGACGCTGTCGGGGATGCTGCCGCACTCACGCGAGATCTATGAAGCTCAGCTGCTCGCCTACGGCAAATGGCAGGAATGGATGGATATGCAGATCGCCTCCGGTCATCAGCCTGCCGACTTCCGGGTGAGCGACCTGCAGCCGATCGAGAAGAATGCGCCGGAGCTGCTCCTGCCGTTCTACCATCAGGCGGTGGAGCGCTTCGTGCTGGAGAAGAACCGGCACAGCTACAAAGCGGCCGTGAAGCTGCTCAAGCGGCTCGCCAAGCTGTACAAAAAACTGAAACGCGAAGCACGCTGGGAAGTATTCCTGGACGGCTTCACGGATAGGCACAGCCGCCTGCGCGCCCTGCAGGAGGAGCTGCGGAAAGGAAAACTGATTCCATGAATATGAAGATGCGTAATATTACCGTCCAGCTCGCCCTTACCCAGTATGGCGATGCGCTGATCTATGGCGTGGATGACCGCGATGATTATATGCCCGGTGTCCAGCTCAAGCAGATGCTGTTCGCCTGGCATGAGGAATCCTTCTACGGCACGGAGCTTAGCACCTCGAAGGCCGATGAGGTCGAGCTGGTGGTGCTGCCTGCCGAGCAGGTCTTGCCGTTTTTTGCGGACCTGCGGCTGCTCCGGCACGTCGGCTGGAGCTGGCAGGGCGATGCCCAGCTGCTGACCCGGCTGGCCCCGCTGCTGGCCGGGATGCTGGAGGCCCGGCAATATGCCCCGAGCTTCGCAGCCTACCGTGAAGGCCAGCTCCGCTGGGCCTGGACGGAGCAAGTGCTGGCAGAAGCCGCCGAGGCAGACTGGGACGATGCGGCCGCGCTGCATCGTCTTCAGGAGCGCAGCGGGTTCGCCGAAGGGCTGCAGGCCGCCTTCTCGGCGGCGGTCTTCCAGCGGTACTACAGCACCGAGGCGCAGGCCGGTGATCTGCGCAGTGAATTCCCGCTGCTGTTCAGCGCAGGCGGGAGAAGCGCAGCCGGTATGGACGAGGACAGCTGGCTGATGTCCATCGGCTGGAAGGCAGACACCGCGCCGTTCCGGCCGGTGCTGCAGCTGCTTGAGCCTGACGATGAGCTGCCGCACTGGCGGCTCCAGCTGCTCCTCCAGGACAAGCGCGACGAGTCCGCGCTTGTGCCGCTGCGGCTCACCGGGGACGGCGAGCCGCATGGCACTTGGCCCGCAGCGTGGACAGCACATGTCCACGAGCGCGCGGGCGGGTGGCTGTCACGGCTGCGTGACAGCCTTCCGGAGCACATCGGGCGCGGCGCCGATGTGCTGGCAGAGCCGCTAAGCGACGAGGTCGCGTGGCGGTTCCTCACGGCCGACAGCCGCCTCCTGCTGGAGGCCGGCTGGCAGGTGCTGCTGCCGGCGTGGTGGGAAGCCGCCAGCCGCAGGAAGCCGCGCCTGCGCGCGAAGATCAGCTCCGGCACGGCTGAGGGCAGCCGCGGGCAGTCGCTGTTCGGCCTGGATGCGCTCGTCGATTTCGACTGGCGCATCTCCATCGGCGACGCCGACCTGTCCGAGGCGGAGTTCGCCGACCTCGTAGCGCGCGGGGAACGCCTCGTCCAGTTCCGCGGCAAGTGGATTCCGCTGGACCCTGCGCTGCTGGCGCAGATTCAGCGGGCCATGGCCGGGATGGACAAGTCGCGCGGCTTGTCCTTCCAGGATGTGCTGCAGCTGCACCTGCTGAACGAAGGTGCAGACGGCGATTTAGAGGAAGCGGAAGCACAGCGTGCCGAGGAGGAAGCGGTCCGCGTCCGGCTGGAGGTCGAGCTGAACGAGCATCTCGTGAAGCTGATCGGTCAGCTGGGCCAGCGCAGCCAGTGGCCGAAGCCGGAGGTGCCGGCCGGTCTGCATGCCGAGCTGCGAAGCTACCAGCATGAGGGCTTCGCCTGGCTGGTCTTCCTCCGCCGCTTCGGGCTGGGCGCTTGCCTGGCCGATGACATGGGGCTTGGCAAGACGGTGCAGCTGATCTCCTACCTGCTCCATCTGAAGGAGCAGGAGGAAGAAGCCGCAGCTTCCGGCGCACCCGTAGCCCGGCGGCAGACCGAGCCGGCCGGCTGGCCTTCGCTGATCATCTGCCCCACCTCGGTGCTGGGCAACTGGCAGAAGGAGCTGCAGCGCTTTGCGCCTTCTCTGAACGTGATGCTGCATTACGGAAGCAGACGGCTGGATGCCGGATACTTCTACGGCGCGGCTTCGCAGGCGGATGTCGTGCTTACCTCTTACGCTACCGCTGCACTGGACCAGGAGCTGCTGAAGCAGTTCATCTGGGCAACCGTATGCCTGGATGAAGCACAGAATATCAAGAATGCCGGAACGAAGCAGTCCGCCGCCGTGCGCAGCTTCCCGGCCCTGCACCGGATCGCCCTGACCGGAACGCCGATTGAGAACAGGCTGTCCGAGCTGTGGTCGATCTACGATTTCATTACACCTGGTTATCTGGGCAGCCCGAAGGGGTTCCAGGACCGGTTCGCAAATGCCATCGAGAAAGAGCGCAATGCCGAGCGGACCGCCGATTTGCAGCGGCTGGTCAAGCCGTTCATGCTGCGCCGCAAGAAGAAGGACCCGGCGATCCAGCTTGATCTCCCGGATAAAAATGAGATGAAGACCTATATCAACCTGACAGCCGAGCAGGCCGCTCTCTACGACCAGAACGTGAACAGCCTGCTTGAACGGATGCAGAAGCTGGAGGGCATCGAACGCAAGGGGGCCATTCTCGCCGCCTTGACCAGCCTGAAGCAGCTCTGTGACCATCCGATGCTGCTGACCAAGGAGGCACTGCCTGAGCCGGAAGACGGCAGTGCTCTGGACACCACCTCCCTGATCGAACGCTCCGCCAAGCTGGAACGGCTGCTGGCCATGGTCCGCGAGCTGCGCGAGGAGAACGAGCGTTGCCTGATCTTCACCCAATATGTAGGCATGGGTAAGATGCTCCAGGCCGTACTTCAACAGGAGCTTCAGGAACCGGTGCTGTACTTGAACGGCAGCACGCCGAAGAGTATGCGCGACCGCATGATTGAGCGGTTCCAGGCTCCCGCGCTGCCTGCGGGCGAATCGGCTGCAGATGCAGCCGCCGGAGCGCAGCCGTCCGATCAGCCGAATGTATTCATCCTCTCGCTCAAAGCGGGCGGGGTTGGCCTCAACCTGACGGCCGCCAACCATGTGTTCCATTTCGACCGCTGGTGGAATCCGGCGGTGGAGAATCAGGCCACTGACCGTGCCTACCGCATGGGCCAGACCCGGGATGTGCAGGTGCACAAGTTCATCTCGCTCGGCACGCTGGAGGAGAAGATTGACGAGATGCTGGAGAGCAAGCAGCAACTCAGCGACGATGTCATCTCCGGCTCCGAGGGCTGGATCACCGAGCTGTCCACGGACGCGCTGAAGGATCTGTTCACGCTGCGCCGGGAATGGGTGGGATAACCCGCTGCTGCGGATACCCCCTGTTCCGGCTATCTTTTATCTGCTACAGGCCTGGCATTGGTCTGTTACCAGTCAGCCGGCGTGGCAAGTAACGGGCGTTCACCCGGCGGTCTTCACCATTGCTCAGACATTCTGAAGGTAACCGCCACATTGTCCTCACCGGCAAGCGAGCTGACCACCAGCGTGACCGGCAATAGCTGAAGATCGTAAGCGAGCCGCTGATTCAGCAGATTCGCCGCCACATTCTGGTACGCCCCGGATATGCCGGAGCCGATGCCTTGAGTCAGCACCCGTCCGCCTGTGACCGATGTACAGGTATAGTTCACCAGCAACGCTGTTTCAGTGACAGGGATAGCTGTAGTCGGCGTAGGGTAATTCACGAAAGCCCCGTTAACGGTCCCCCCGGCTATCACCTTATAGCGGATGGGGGTGGAGGCCAGAATCTCCAGCCCGTCTGGAACGATCTCGGATGCCACTGCCTCAGGAACGGCGATCGTGGTGCTTCTGCGGAAGCTGAGGGCTGCGGTGTCGCTGCCGGTTACGGGAATATTGTTACGGAATTCAGAGGTAATCCGGCTCACCGCTATGGGCTGCAGGGAAACGGGAATCCAGAGCCCGCCGCTGTCCACCAGATAGATCCGGACCCGGATCTGCTCCTGGGAGTAAGCAATGTTGAATTGAAAAAAATTCTGCGTAATATTATACGTTTTGGTCATAACTTCCCGATAGTTCGACTCAAACAGCTCCTGCGCGAACAGCGTTGCGGGGCTTACATCATTATTTAACCCGGTTAAATAGACCGTTCCCTGGGCTACACCATTGTTCACTACCTTCACCACAGCCTGACTGATGGGCCCTGCTCCCGGGGTAGGGTTCTTTGTTAACATATTGGTTGTTAATATAGGCATAGTTATCACCCTCCGATTAGAGCCGTATTCCATAGGATATGCAGATGAAAATGGAAGTTTCTGGTCGGTTGACAGACCATGGCACATGTCAAATCACACACACTCCCGCTTACTGGGGGTTGTTGCCAGATGACAAGGACTGTGCTAAAATCAATGTAACTTTTTTAGAACGGAGGGTTGCGTGTGATAGACTATATCCGGATTCGCACTTTGCGCGGCTAATTATTTTCCCATAGCGCGAAAGCTCTGCCTTGTGCAGAGGACTCAGGATAAGTCTGTCCATAACACGTAACCCATAGCATACACCTGTTAATCCGCAAACCGTACACTGATACCTGTAAATGATACACTGTGCCTGATAGCCTTGTATCCTTTATGCAAGAATGTCTTCTGTCTTGTATAGGCAGCCAGGATCTGTGTTTACCGGGAGGATTAGCTTTATATCTTTTTAAGTTGCCGGGGCCCTCGCCCCTGTTGCTTAAACCTTCATGGTGTCTATGGCAAGCATGGCCGTATAGCTGCTCCCGCGCAGCGGGCTATACCAGACTTTATTCTGTTGTTCCTCCACCTACTGTTAGCACAGGCAGACTGCCTGTGCTTTTTTGATGCCCAAATTACACTATGGAGGTTGATCTATATATGGAACCCGTACAACAGAAAGCCGTTATCGTCGGCGTACAGCTGCAGAACGACACGAACTTCGCTTATTCCATGGAGGAGCTGCGTAATCTGGCAGCCGCCTGCGAGATTGAGGTCGTGGCTGAGCTTAGCCAGAAATCCAGCCGGGTGAACCCGTCGCATTACATCGGGTCCGGCAAAATCCAGGAGCTGGCGCTGCTGATGGAGCAGCATGATGCACCGGTCGTTATTTTCAATGATGAGCTGTCTCCCTCCCAGATCCGCAATCTGGAGTCATCACTGGACCGCCAGGTCATTGACCGGACCATTCTGATTCTGAATATCTTCGCCTCGCGGGCGAAGACCAAGGAAGCCCAGCTTCAGGTAGAGGTCGCACAGCTGCAATATATGCTGCCCCGCCTGAGCGGTCTGCGTGAGTCTCTTGGCAGACAAGGCGGCGGGGCCGGTCTGAAGAATAGAGGGGCCGGGGAAACCAAGCTGGAGCTGGACCGCAGACGGATTGAAGAGCGGATCTCCGTATTGCAGTTAGAGCTGCAGACGCAGGTCGCAAGGCGCCAGATCCAGCGTAAGCAGCGGCATAAGAACGAGGTGCCTGTGGTCTGTCTGGTCGGCTACACCAACACCGGCAAGTCCAGCTTAATGAACACCCTGGTCGAGACCTATCATCCCGGTTCGGGCAAAGGCGTGCTCGCCAAGGATATGCTGTTCGCGACGCTTGAGACCTCAGTGCGCAGCATTGCGCTGCCCGATCACAAAACCTTCCTGCTAACCGACACCGTAGGCTTCGTCAGCCAGCTGCCCCATCATCTGGTGAAGGCGTTCCGCTCGACCCTGGAGGAGGTAACGGAAGCCGATCTGCTGATTCATGTCGTCGATATTGCTGATCCGCAGCATGAGCAGCATATGGCTGTTACGAATGAGACCTTGAAGGCGCTGGGCGCTGACGGAATCCCTACCCTGTACGCCTACAACAAGGCTGATCTCAGGGAGGAGCCTTACCCGCAGGTGGAGGAGAACTCTGTAACCCTGTCTGCTAAGAAAAACCGCGGGACCGCCGAGCTGGTCACTCTGATCCGCAGCCGCATCTTCACCGACTATGTTCAGTGTGAGATCCTGGTCCCGTTCGACCGGGGCAGCATTGTCTCCTATTTCAACGAACATGCCGATGTGCAGTCCGTCAGCTACGAGGAGCAGGGCACACGCCTGAAGCTGGAATGCCGGGCCGCCGATTACGAGCGGTTCAGAGATGATTTTGTAGAGCTGCCGCAATAAAATCGCTGGATGTCACAGGAGCTTGTCCCCGTATCGCGGGGCCAGCTCCTTGAAATATGTTCCTGATCGGGGACCTGAATACGATACAACCAAGCCGCTGGGCGTACCAGTGGCTTCTTTGTCGTTTATCGCAAAATACAGGGGATTGATATATTTTAGCGGGCAACGCCGTCTTTATGTAAGCAGATAAGAAACCAAATGAACATTAGTTAAAAGGAGATTGAACATGAGAGCATTCGAAATGTTGCTTTTTTTCGCGGATATTATTGTGCTTGTATTAACATTCTTACTGCATAAGGACCGCCGGATCATGCCCTTACTCACCGCAAGCGGGATCGCTACACTCCTTATGTTCATTCATTGGATGGCAGAAGGCTACCGGATTCAGCTATTGCTGCTGTACTGCGTAACGATGATGTCGTTGGCTGTTTCCGTGTATCGTTATGTTAAAAGGAACGCACTGCCCCGAATCCCACGCTTTCTACGGGGCTTAGCAAATACCGCTATAGGGATGATGCTCGTTGCAACGGCGGGGCTTATGTATATTTTCCCTGTATTCAAGCTGCCTGCACCGACAGGGGAATTTAAGGTGGGTACACAAGCTTTTCATTTTGCAGATACAGCCCGGAAAGAGACTTTCGACAGTACTGGAGGGCAGAGCAGGGAACTGATGGTTCAGGTGTGGTATCCGGCGGAAGCCAGTACCCGCGGTGCTTATGCTCCCTGGATCCCAAGTCCAGGCATTTTAAGCTACATGGCTGAGCAATACGGTCTTCCGGGGGTTACTTTTCAATATCTGAAGTTTGTGGCCAGTCACGCTTATCCGGGGGCAGAGATCGCTTCGGCAAGTAACCAGTATCCGTTAATTATTGTGAATCCGGGTAATGGCTCTTCCCGCTTCCTTCATACCACTCAGGCTGAAGAGCTTGCGAGTCATGGATATATTGTTGCTGCGATAGACCATACGTATAATACATTTGCTACTGAATTTCCGGATGGACGGATCGCGGCCAACACTACCGACAAGCTATTTTCGTCCAACAATGATTACCGGACCGAAAGCCAGACCCGCGACAAGTTAGGCGCAGTTTTCACTGAGGATGTGTCATTTGTATTAGATCAGTTCGAGCTTCTCCAATCCGGGCAGACCGCAAGCCGTTTCAAAGGGAAAATGGATCTGGCCCATGTAGGCATATTCGGCCATTCAATCGGCGGGGCTACCGCATATGATGCTTCGTATGATCCGCGCATTACCGCTGGAATAGATCTGGATGGAGGACTGTATCGGCTGCACGACCGGGGCCGCCTGCAAAAGCCGTTTATGTTCATGAATTCGGAAAGTAATTTCAAGTCGTTCCAGCGGGTGATAGAGAACAAGGTCTATACTGATGCAGAGCTTAAACAGATGGGCTCTACTAGAGAATGGGAGAATCAAACGGCGCAAGCCAAAAAATTAGAGCTTCAACGGATGCGCGAAGCGCTAGAAGCAGGAGGACAAGTGCTGTACATCGACAATACAGAGCATTTGAACTTTACGAATGCACAGTTTATTTCGCCGATCTTTCAATTACTCGGTGCCACCGGACAACTTGCGCCTGAAAGAGCGGAGGCCATTACGAATGCGTATATACTGGACTTTTTTGATAAATATTTGAAAAAGGAAGGCGGGATGTTGTTGAACCAGCCGGACCCCCGCTTTCCTGAGATGAAGTTCGCAGACCTATGACGAAGCGGCGACCGTACAGTCTGTAGAGATGCCGGAGCGGAAAGCAGCAATACCATCGCTTTGTCCGTTATCCGCTCCGCCTCTGCAAGGAATTACTGTTATTGCTCACATTTTCATCATGGACAGCCCGCCCTACGCATTGTGTTCGGTTTTTCGATTACATTTGTGTTGCGCGGCGCTCCCAGTCCAATTGTGGTCAGTTTTTCGATTACATTTGGGTTGCGTGGCGCTCCCAGTCTAATTGTGGTCGGTTTTTCGATTACATTTATGTTGCGTGGCGCTCCCGATCCAATTGTGGTCGGTTTTTCGATTACATTTGGGTTGCGTGGCGCTCCCAGTCTAATTGTGGTCGGTTTTTCGATTACATTTATGTTGCGTGGCGCTCCCAGTCTAATTGTGGTCGGTTTTTCGATTACATTTATGTTGCGTGGCGCTCCCGATCCAATTGTGGTCGGTTTTTCGATTACATTCAGCCCACGCGCCCAATCAGCGCCGAATGTGATCGGTTTTTTGAATACATTTGGCCTTTGATCGGTGATATCAGCTACTCTCCCGGAGCGGGCCGCAGATTAAGTACGAACCCGCCTTTCATGCTTTTTACGCTTTTTATGCTTTTTACGCTTTTTACGCTTTTTACGCTTTTTACGCTTTTCGCCCCACCACCACCCGTTGCCTTCCTTCCTACAGTTCCCTGCGCTCCCTCCTCTTCGTATTCTACGCCGCTGCTAACCCGCAGCCCGCCCTCATCCGTCAGCTCAAGAAGCGGGGCAGAGTTCAATTCCCCCTCCTCCCCAGCCGCCAGAGAGAACACCAGCGCGGCCTGCTGCATGGAGGTGAAGTCCATCATCCTGCGCGGACCGGCGTAGAGAATCATATCGATATTCATCCGGCCGTCTGCCCTATGAATCTCCCATGCCAAGCGGTTCCCTGCATCCGCCGGCCCGCTGAATGCTGCGAACCAAGTGGTCAGGCTAAACTCCGTGCCTCCGATGCTGATTACCGCACCTTCCTCAGTGAATCCGGCTGTAACTCCCTCCAGAGCGCCGCCAACCTCCAGGCGCAGCCGAAGGTCCGAGCACGCAATCACACCGCCGGTCCGGTCCAGATTCGGATGGGTATCCCCGCCATCCGTTATGAAATCGATCCCGAACAGCACATGGCCTGCCTCCTGCAGCGATTGGAAGCGTGCGGAGCAATAGTCATAGCCGTCATGCAGGCACCGGAGCCGGATATAGGCCGGTTGGCCGTAATGATCTGCATAGATCAGCAGCGGCCGTCTTTGGTTCCACAGGTCACTGTGGGTGAAGGAACCCATGCTCCACTGCGGAGTCATATAAGTGACCGCCCACTTGCCGTCATGCCCCTGATTCTGCACCTGCCCCTGCACCTGACTAGACTCCAGTTTCTGCACCTGACCCTGCACCTGCACCTGCTCCCGTTCCTGACCCTGCTCCCCCCTCCGTCCTTCCTCACGCTCCTGACCTTCCCCTCCCTCTTTTCCTTCTTCTCCCTCTTTTTCTCCCTCCCCCTCCAAGCGTTGCCTTACCTCCTTCGTCTCAGGAACCTTGAAGCTCTCCAGATAGGCAGGGGGACAACGGATGCCGCTCTTATACCATTCCTCTTCGTAGGGCAACTCCTCCCATGGGAAGAACATCGCGGCTCCTCCTGTTGCCAGTTGCAGAAACGCCTTGCTCTGGTCCTCCAGCAGCACCCCGTAGCAGCGGGAATGCGGCCCGGACCACTGGGCCGTGGCGGGATGATAATACCTGGCCACGGTCCTCCAGGTCAGCTCAAGCAGGTCCCTGGTCCAAGCCCTGACCCTGCTGTCCGAGGTCTCGGACTGAAGCTTCGACAGCTCCAGAATGGCAATGTAGGTGTAGACCGGGCTGTTGTACTCCTGAAAAGCCCCATGCTTCAGTGTATGAGCATATAGCCTTCTTAGCCGCTCCAGCCCATAGTCGGCATAATCCTTACGCCCCAGCTTCTCCCCGGCGATTCGGGTCACGAACGCACCAATAATTGCAATATTGGTATAATCCGGTCCGACATTCCGCCGGATAATGGCTTCGCAGGCACACTCTATGGACAAGACGGCCGCCTCCCGCAGATCGTCCGGGAAGCGGTGGCCGTGGCGTGAAAGGGCCTGCACCAGACGGCTGCCGCAGAAGTCCGCCCAATTCCAGTCCGGCGGAGCCATCTGGTCCAACGGCTCCTCATAGAACCAGGACCAGATGCCGAAGGTATCATGCGCCGGGTCCGTATCCTGCAAGGAGATTACCTGCCGGATAATATCGAAGGCCCGCTCTTCGTAACCGGTCAGCTCCGTGTCGAGCAGTCCCAGCGCATAGCTGAGCGAGTCTCTGGTGGAGTGGATGAACTCCGCCTGCTTCAGCGTCGTATGATAACCCGGGCTGCTGAACGGGGAGCGCAGCATGCAGATCGCCGGATCATAGCGGGATTCCAGTCCGGCCATCTTATGAATTAGGCGTTGCCGCTGATCCGGCCCTCCACCCGCAGCTTCTGCGTTACTCTTCACGGTCATCCCCCCAGCTCCAATGCCTCTGTCAGCAGCTGCATCACCAGCCCTTGCCCGTACAGTGCCGGATATCTCCCGATGGCGTTATAGGCAGCTATCGACGGCATGACCGGGGTGCCACCCGAAACCCCCTGCACCTCACCGTCTTCGCAGATAAGTGGAACAATCCCCGCAAGGGCCGCCTCCGCGTTCTCCAGATAATCCTCCTCCAGCAGTCCGCTCTTCACCGCCTTCAGGAAGCCGCAGGCAATCCCGGCGCTGGCCGAGGTCTCCTCGTAATAATCCGGCTGATCGAGCACCGTATGCCACAAGCCGCTGGCCCCCTGAGCCTGCCGCAGCGCAGAAGCAAGCCTGCGGTAGCGGCTGTACAGCTCCTGCGGAATAACAGTCAGGCTTGCGGTCCCGGCCACAATCTCCGGGACCGCAAGTGCCACCCAGGCATTGGCCCGGGCCCAGCGGGCTGCCGACATATGGCTGCCTGCCCGGCTGTTCCAGCCATGGAACAGCAGCCCCGTCGACGGGTCCTGGAGCAGCCGAAGGTGCAGCAGCGTCTGCTGCACAGCGGCGGCGGCAAGCTCCCGGTCTCCGGTTAGCCCGGCAAGCCGGGCCAGGAACAACACGGCCATATACACCGTATCGGCCCATACCTGTTCCGGGAATTCCACCGCCTCTGTCACCGTATGCTCCAGTGCCCCTTCCCGGGTCCGGGGGGCAGTCTCCCGTATCCATCCGGCAATCTCCTGAGCCGTGCTTAGATACCAAGGGTCCCCGGTCAGCCGGTACAATTCAGGAAACACGGCATAAGGAGCCAGCGAATTAATGACCCGAACCCCCTCGGCCTGCTGCTTATTCTGGCCCACCCAGTGCAGCAGGTATTCAATCACCTCACCCTTACCAGCAACTGTACCGTATTCCAGCAATGAGATTACACCCACACCGGGCACCCAGTCCCAATGATCTATATCCATGGCCCAATTGCCCTGGTGCCGTTCGGAGCGCATGTATTCCCAGATACGCTCCAGCCTCTGCTCTAATGCCTGCCTGTTCGCTAACTCCCGCTTGATCGTCAAAACGTCTGAAGCCTCCCTGAACCGTAATCGCCCTCTTGGATCTCTGCCTTTACCGGAGAGCTTCCCTGGAACGGAATCTCTCCGAACAGCGCTTTAACCGTCAGCTCTACCGTATCTTCATGCAGAGAGTACGCATTCACCAGAGTATCTAAAAAAGGAATATCCTGCAGCAGATACGGCGTAGCGAACGAAATACCGATGGGCCGGACTGTCTCCGCATGCTGCATGGCCCAGATGGCTTTGGCTGCTTCGCCCACCGGACGGGCAGTGTTCATCATTCCGTGCAGCGGAAGGAAGTAAGGGGCGAAGGCAGCATCCCAGCGTACCCCGGACAGCTCCCATTGCCGCAGCGTCGTCAGCGGCTCGAATTCATCCAGAATATCGACCGCAAGCCCCCTGCCCTTAAGCTGCTCTACGAACAGATTCATCCGCTCATATCTGCGTCCCTCCGTCACCTTATTCAGCATGATGACCAGCACCCGCCGGACCTTCTGCGGATTCAGCGGCAGCTGGCCGGTGCGGTTGCGCACCAGGGTAATGCAGCGCCCGGCCAGCTCGCGGCTGAACTGTCTGACCTGCCGGTCCAGACTGGGCAGCAGCTTGTCGTCCTGCAGCGGCAACGCCCTAGCGTCCTCTCCCCCGGCGCGGGCAGCATGCATGCCAAGCCGTGCCTTCAGCTCCAGAATCCGCCGGACACTTGCCTTCAGCCGTTCCCGGCTGACGCGCCCGTCCTCCACCGCCTGCTCCATCACCGCGAAATACCGCACGCCCGGCCAGAGCAGCACATCCGTACCGCAATTGAAACAGTCTATGATACGCTGCGTGTAGTCTCCCCAGGATAAGAACCCGCCCATATCGAGCGCATCTGACAACACCACTCCGTCGAAACCCAGCCGCTCCCGCAGCAATCCTGTGGTAATCCGTTCCGAGACGGTTGCCGGAACCGGCTTTGATCCGGCGCCTGCCCCGTCTTCCATCCAGGGAAGGGCGATATGTCCGGTCATATAGGACATCACACCCTGATCGATCATCCGCTGAGCCACCTGCCCGTAAGTGGCGAACCACTCCTCTTCCGATAAGCTGTTCACCGTAGTAATGATATGCTGATCCCTGTAATCGACCCCGTCACCGGGAAAATGCTTAGCGCATGCCGCAAGGCCATGCTCCTGCATGCCACGCATCACAGCGGCAGCCAGGCGTGCCGCCCGTCCGGCCTCATCGCCGAGACAACGGGTCGTAATCACGGGATTCATCCAGTTCAGCAGCAGATCGGTACCCGGGGCCAGCGCCCAGGTGAACCCGGCCGCCCGGCCTTCCAGCGCGGTATATTTGCCGTATTCATAAGCCAGGGCTTCATCATCGGCGGCGGCAAGCGCGAGGAGCGGCGGGAAGGCCGTGAGACTCCTCACGGCCGAGCCTGCCCCGAATTCCAGATCACCGGAGAACAGCAGCGGGAACCTGCTGATGCCCTGCAGCATTCCCGCCCAGTCCCGGTAATCCTCCGCTTTGCCCGCAGCCTTCTGAATGACCTCCCCGCCGATGAAGAAGCTGCCCACCGGATACTGCTCCAGATACCTGCGGAGACTTGCCTCATCATCTCCCTTGAACGGCAGTCTGCCCGCGTGGTCCTGCATCGTCTGCCCGATCAGCTCACGGAGGCTCATCGCTTCAAGCGTACCCTCTACCCACTCCTGTTCTTCCTTGCTTAACGGCTTCTGCATCATTTAAGGCTCCTCCCGGCAGGTTCTATTCTGAGTCCAGTGTACCGGATCGCGAAGCTGCTCTACATACAGCCAGCTATAATATAAGTTCAATATTCTACAAACTGTCTGCGCGGATATTCTCGGCAGCTGGTTATCCGGTCAGGGCAGGCTAATCTCCAGCGCCCGTGCCCGCTTGTTATTCTCCTTATTCATCTCCGCATACCGCCAGATATCATTCACAAAAAAGCTGACAGTAAACTCACCGATGGTCGGCACCGTCCACCGGGGCGTTCCCTGTGCACTGGCGTTAGCCGTCAGTGTAATCTCCTCGCCCGGCTGAATCACACTGGTATTCGTGTCCGTCCACGAGACCACCCCGCCGTTGACAGAGAAGGCGCCGCCGGTAATCTGTCCGAGTCCGGTCGAAGCATTCAGCGGCGTGGGGCGGACGCCGATGTTCTTCACTTTGGCCCAGAAGATCAGGGAGTCGCCCAGCTGCGGTGTGCTGTGCGCGGAAGGGCTGCCGTCGCTGTTCACAATATGCCAGCCGATATCCGTCACGGTCAGATCCGGTCCCGGTACAGGCAGTGCAGACTCATAGCTCTCATACTCCAGCCCGCTGACCATTACCTTTCCGCCGTTGCCTGCAATCTCTATCCGGTGCAGCCCATATTCCAGACCCGTCAGCTCGTAGACAATTTTATGATCGCCCTCCAGCCCTGCCTGCGGAATGACTACAGTCTCCTTATACTCGCCATCGACGTAGACATCCGCACTGCCCATGTCGCTCTTGATATCTGATCTCCAGCGGACACCGATGCCATTGAAGCTGAAGGCGGCTGTGGCATCCTCTTCATAGGTCACATGGGAGACGCCATTGGGTGCAGTCGTGAATCCGGCATAGTCAATGTAAGGATGATCATGTGCGGCCGGATACCAGTGGGAGAGGGGAACATACAGCCCTTCCTCCAGCTTGAAGTAGTCGAGATTTGCCCCTTTCCCGGCCGAGGTGAAGCTGATCGTGTTATAGCCCGGCTGGAGGGTAATCCCATATTGCCGTGCCGTCAGATTCGCGGTCCAGCTTCCTGTAGAAGGCAGGGTTACTGTGGACTGCTTCACGCCGTTCACGAGGATGTTTTTCTTAGACTCCTCGTTGGAAGCGTATACAATTGTCAGAGTATAGCTGCCTCCGTTCACGGAATGGAAGCCTTGGATCGTTAAGCCTCCGCTATGCGTCTGCTCCACGACCTTACCGCCCGAGGCACTGCTGTTATTACCGGTTCTCAGCGGCAGGGCAAAGGCGGTAGCTTCGGCCTCGAACTTGGCCGGATCGCCTGCGGCATGCGGTGTAATGGGCATGACCGGTGTAGTCGCTGATACGGCTGCGCTAAGAGGCGATACATTGCCGGAGTCATCTACGGCCTGCACTGCGTAGCTGTAAGTGGTCTGGGGCGCTACGGTATAGTCACTCCAGAAGGTCAGCCTACCTGGAATATTGATCACCGGAGCCGCTCCGCCGTCACGGTAGACGTTATAGCTGACGACAGCATCGTTATCTGTCGAAGCCGCCCAGCTCAGCCGGATCTGCTCATGGCTTACGGCTGTTGCCGCAGGATTGCCCGGAGCAGCAGGCAGCGTGTTCTCCTGCTCATCCAGGATATACTGGACCGTCTCTCCCGCGTCCAGTGTCACTGTAAGGGTAACGTAGGGATCTGCCGTAAGCTCCACCCGGGAGTAGGCGGCGGCGTACGTCTCCCCTGGTCCGAACCGCTCCCCTGTATATACTCCGCTGGACGGCAGGGCCACCCGGACCTGCATCGTTACCGGCGTCTTCTCAAAGTTCACGAAGTTCAGCAGAATTTTATCCGAAGCGGCCCCGATGGCTGAAGTGCCCAGCGCCGAGGTATCCACTGCGCGGAAATACGCCTTCACTCCGGTCAGTTCAGCCGCATTCAGCACCTCGTAGCCCAGTGGGCTTCCATGTGTAGCGTAAGCAGCAGCCAGTCTGCGGAACGTCTTCAGCCGGGTCTCCCCGGATTCATTGATATTGGCCGGTACCACTGCTGTATCCTCATAGCGGTGTGTGTTCCAGTTGATCGCGGAATCGAACAGGCCAAACTCCGTCCCGTCATTGAAGAAGGCAGCGTGCTGCATAATATGGTCGGCATAACCGATATTCCCCCGCAGTTCCCGGTCAAAAGCAGAAGCGAACCGGTAAGCATACGTCCCGTATTTCGTATTGTCGGAATGATTGTCGTTACTGCCGGTCTCGCTCATGGCCATCTCTTTGCCGAAGCCTTCCTCTGAATCACTGTACACCCGCAGATTCTCATACAGGCTTCCGCCCGGCAACGGCTGGACGCCGGTCCCGCCATAGCTGTGTCCGTTGGTCACATCCGACAGCGCTTCAATCGGCGCACGCTGGGCAGCATCCCGTTCCCAGCCGTCAGGGCTTCCATTATACGGCCAGTATGCCCAGCCCGGGGCGACAATTTTCAGGTACGGCTGGCTGTTCGTCTGCCTCTCCTCGTCCATCATTTCATGAAGCGCCAGCACCGCCTTCTGCGCCCAGCCGAACAGTCCCGGCTCGTTGCCTGTCTCGGCATACTGATACAGATCGCCGAATTTGTTGACAAAGCCGCTGTAATAGCTCCTCAGCGCAGAGCTAATCGTCCCTGCCGCCAGCTCGCTGTTAGTCTTCCAGTTGCCGCCGATGATATTAACCATGGGCGCAAGGTTGAGGTCTCTCAGCGTCTCCAGGTACTTGCGGCCCTGCGGGTCCCAGCCTGCACTGGTATCGGACCAGAAGGAGGTGCGCATCCAGTTGCCGCTGTAGGCAATGCCCAGCCACTTGGCCATCGGGGCCAGATGGCGGATCGCATGCTCGTCATACCGGAAGGTCGAGGCGGCAATCGTGCTTCCCAGGTGGACATACCGTCCGTGAATAGGCTCAGCGGCCGGCTCAGTTAATGCATCCAGCCTGAGATAATCCCATTCAAACCACAGATACTTGTCACCGTCATATCCGGGTGACAGCGGATCAGCGTATAGCCCGCGATCCACAGTCAGCTTCAGCTCATTGCTGCCGGTCTTCAGCTGTTCTGAGGGAATGTAGAGTCTATAGGTTTCTTTCCATGTGTTCGTAAGGGGGGTCTCTCCGTCATTCAGCCCGGTAATCTGAATCAGCCCGCTGAAGCTGCCATTGGTGAATACGGCCAGCTGCGGAATAGCTGTGCTTGCATCCAGTACCTTGAAGCTGAACTCTACACCATAGGGGGGGACGTCCGTAAGATTGAAGCTTAGCTCCATCGCCGCATTGCGGTCCAGCTTCATGCCGCGGGAGATCGTATTCCAGTTCAGGGGATTGACGGGGAGAGTAATATTCTCACTGTACACATCCTGGTACACTGTAAATTCTGCCGAGCTGTTATCCTGCTCGCCCACCTGCCAGAGCAGCGGGGACGGCTGGTAGGTATCCTCTGTGACTGTAGTGTTATTTGCATGTTCTTCTACAACCACCTGTGCAGGCGGCATTTCGGCGGAGCTGATCGGTGCTCCGGGCAATGATGCGGACATCCATACCAGAGCTGCAATGAGCAATTTGCCTGTGATTCTCTGAATTCGCATAGTAACACCCTCTCTTGATCAGATAGGGGCTCCCCAAAGGCTGGATTTGCGAAAGAGAATACCCGGTACCTGCCGCAGGCGGCCGCGTGACTGCTGCTGCCGGATACCGGGCGTGCTATGGCCTCTACTGCTTACTTGGCGGCCAGAAAAGCGTCGAGCTGACTTTGAATTTCCGTAATCACAGCGTCCAGACCTGCGGCCTTCAGCTTGCTGTTCATCTCCTTCAGGACCGGCTCAGGGTCCTTTTCCCCGGAGAACAGGGTGTTCTTATACTGCTTCGTGATGTTGATCAGCGCACCGATCTGTGACTGCACCTTGGTCGAATCGAACACAAACCCGATGACCGGTGAAATATTCGAATTCTTATTCCAGTCCGTATAGAGCTGCACGCGCTTCGGATCTTCATCCTTATTCAGGTAGTTCAGCAGCACATTGCCGATCATCCAGGAGGATACGGAGTTATAGCCGCTGTCTGCAATGAACTCCACGGTGTTGTTCTCCAGCTTCTTGTAGTGCTTACCTTCAATACCGAAGGTCAGCAGGTTGTAGAGCACCGGATCGGTGTGAAGCAGGTTCATGAACATCATGGCCCGCTCGGGGTTCTTCGAGGTTCTGGAGATGGCGAGCATCGAGCCCTGCAGACTCTTGGTGCTGACCTGAACAGGCAGCAGCGTCTTGATGATCATCGGCTTCTCGGCGAGCCGGGTCCAGTCATTGGTGGACGTCGGATTCATATTGCCGTAGACGAACCAGGCTTTGCCGCTTTTGACCGCATCCTTCAGCTCGGTCTTGTCAGTGGCTCCGTTCTTGTTAATATAGCCCGCTTCATACCAGCTGCGGATCAGCTTCAGCCGCTCCGTCATTGCCGGCGTGTCGTATTCGTTGAACACCTTCATGGTCTTGTAATCAAGCAGGGTCGGGATATCATTGCTGCCGTCTAAGTCCTCGCTGTCAGGATACGCGGTGAACCAGTGCAGACTGTCGGTATGGTTCATGAACAGCGGAGAGAGGGCCGGCTCCTTCTCCTTAATCGTCTTCAGCATAGGTTCAATATCCTCCAGCTTCTGCAGGCTGTTCACATCGAAGCCGTATTTATCCACAATCGCCTTGTCAAAAGCAAACCCGACCGACTGCCCCAGCTCCTTCTCCGTTGGAACCGCATACAAATGTCCGTTGACGGTAGCTGCCTGCAGGTAAGCGGGATTGATCTGCGCCTTCGTCTCCTTGGCATAGGTGTCCAGCAGCTCCTCCAGCGGCAGATACGCCCCCTTCGCGGCATTGGTCATGAAGTTCCAGGTATAGACCATATCGAACACCTCGCCGGACTGGATCATCAGGTTAACCTTGTCGGCCGGCTTATCCCAGCTTAGCTGGTTGATCTTGAGGGTGGCGTTGATTTTATCCTTCAAGTAGGCGTTGATCTCCTGCTCTACGGATGCCACATCCGTATCCGGCCCGCCGGGCAGATACAGGGACAGCTCCACCGGTGCAAGCGTACCCGGCGCCTCCGTTCCGCCCGCTTCCGTTCCTGTGGCTTCCTTCGTTGCCGCCGGAGCTGTGGTGCTTTCTCCCGCTTTCTCTGTAGGCGCAGCTGTATTGCCATTGTTCCCCGCACATCCGGCCAGGGTGAATCCGGCTATCAGTACAAGCGATAACAGCAGACCTGTGACTTTTTTACCTGCCATACTTTTTTCCTCCCCTTGATGGAACGAATATATGCTAATCGGTAGGTTCCGAGGTTAGCCTTTGATCGAGCCGAGCGTCAGTCCTTTGATGAAATACCGCTGGAAAAACGGATAGGCCAGCACAATCGGCCCAATGCCGATCAGCGCCATCGCCATGCGGATCGTCTCGCCCGGCAATTTGGCCAGCTCGGTGGCCGAGCCTTGAATGAGTGCCCCGTTGCGGCTCAGGTAATCGGCCTGGGAGATCATTTTGTACATCAGATATTGGAGGGAATAGAGGTCTGTATCGGTGATGAAGATCATGCTGTTGAACCAGTCGTTCCAGTAATGCAGCGTATTGAACAGCCCAATCGTAGCGAAGACCGGCAGGGACAGCGGAAATACAATCTTGAAGAATGTCCGCAGCTCCCCCGCCCCGTCAATCGTAGAGGCTTCAATCAGCGCGGGCGGCACGCTCATCTGGAAGTACGTCTTCATAATCAGCACATTGAACGGGGATAGCAGCATCGGCACGACCAGCGCCCAGATCGAATTCTTGAGGTCCAGCACCTGGGTGTAGACCATATACCAAGGCACCAGCCCGCCGCCGAACAGCATGGTGAAAAAGATCAGGAAAGCGAACACCCCCCGGTACCGGAAATCCGCCCGCGAGATCGGATACGCATACAGGGAAGAGAGGAACACACTGGCCAGCGTTCCGGTGATCGTGACGAAGAAGGAGATGCCGTAGGCCCGCAGCACCACACTGTAATCCTTGAATATATAGGCGTAAGCCTCCAGGCTAAGCTTCTCCGGAATGAACTGATAGCCATTGCGGACGATATAATCGTAATCGGTAATAGAGATCATGAAGACCAGTACAATCGGCAGCAGACAGGCCAGGGACAGGATAATAAAAATAATATGGAGGAGAACGTTAGTGAAGCGGGATATTTCGTTATTAGCCACGGATTTCCACTCCTTCTACAGGGTACGTGCGCCGCCAGACTTTTATCTAGAACACCGCCTGATCCTTATCGACCTTGCGCACGATCCAGTTCGAGCCGAGGACCAGGAAGAAGCCGACCACCGATTGGTATAATCCGGCCGCTGCGGACATCCCGAGGTTGCCCATGTTAATCAGCGCGTTATAGACGTAGGTGTCGATGACCAGCGTAGTCGGGTACAGCGCCCCGGAGTTCAGTGTGGTCTGGTAGAACAGCCCGAAGTCGGAGCGGAAGATGCCCCCGATCGCCAGAATCGTTGTAATAATAATGACCGGCCGGATGAGCGGAATGGTGATGTGCAGAATCTGCTTCCACTTGCTGGCACCGTCGATCAGGGCCGCTTCATAGTACTCGTTGTCAATGCCGATGATGGCCGCCAGGTAGATGACACAGCCATAGCCCACCCCTTTCCAGAGATTGATCAGCGGCAGAATGAACGGCCAGTACTTCGGCTCCGAATACCAGTTCAGCTCATCCAGCCCGAACAGGGCGAAGACCCCTTTATTGATGAAACCGTATTCAACATTCAGAAAAGCGAACACCAGATAACTCACCACCACCATCGACAGAAAGTAGGGGAAGAACATGATGCTCTGATAGAATTTGGCGGCCAGCTTGTTCCTCAGCTCATTCAGGGCCACCGCAATGGATACGGCAAAAACCAGATTGAGCACAATGAACACGAAGTTGTAGAGGACCGTATTGCGCGTGATAATCCAGGCATCCGAGGTGGCGAACAGGAATTTGAAGTTATCCAGCCCCACCCACGGACTGCCTAGAATCCCATCCACATAATTGATATTTTTGAACGCGATTACAATTCCGAACATCGGCAGATAATTGTTGATCAGCAAAAATACTACACCCGGCAGCAGCATCAGCAGCAGCACCTTATGCTTCAGCAGATGCTTGAGCCCGTGTCTCTTCTGTGTGTTCCGGCCTGCCGGCAAGCTGTTGCTGCCTGTACCCGCCACACTTCTCTTCTTCTCTGTAATCATTCCTTCCGCCTCCTGATTCCTTCAGCGATCCCTCTCTTCCCTGACTTAAGTGTACCTGCAGGCGGCCCCATCCTAAATAAGGCCATCTATAATAAAAGTTCAAAATCCTACGGAGTTTGGAAGGGCCTCGCTTCCAGCCAAGCCGAAACGGCGGTCACACGGGAGGGGAGAGAGCGCTGCTCTCGTCCTAATTCTGGCGCAAGGTGGACGGCGCGCCCCCTCCTCGCTCTGGCATGAGGTACATTAGTGGCGAAAATCCAATTATTTTCCGTACCGGAAGCTTTGCAGAGGCATCGATAAAATACAAAAAGGCGCTCCACGATGACCGCTGTGGAACGCTCTTTTAACTGAAGCTTATGCGCTGGATCTGCCTGCCGGGATTAGGTCAGTCTGTGAACAGACCACACAATGCCCGAGGAGACACCTCCAAGATCTAACGGCACGGTTAATCCATCTGCTGCATAAAAGAGGCCGATGACATCACCTGCTGTTAAGTCGAACTCACCCGTCAAGGTTACCGTGCCGTTGCCCAGTATAGTTCGGAGGGACAACACCAGTGCAATATTTACATTCAGCAGCGGGAACAATCCGGTTACCAGATCCGTTACTGTCGGGGATGTTCTCCGCACTACAAAAGCCGGATCAATTCCCGTTCCCAATGCAACCGAGATGGCAGCCGTAGTGCTGTAGTTAATGGTTGCCTCAAACGAATATCTGCCGGATACCGGTATCGTGTAATTGCCCGTAGTCTCATTAAATGTTGCACTATCATAGTAAGGCGTAGTCACAGTCCAGCCGGTAAGCTGAGTACTGGTCGTGACTGAGAACGTCGGCAGGAAGGCGGAAAACCCTTCTGACGCAAAGTTCGGGCCGGTCGCTCCGGTCACGCCTGCCACCGCTACTCCTGTTGGACCAGTTACCCCCGTCGCTCCCGTTTCACCTGTTGCCCCTGTTGCTCCAGTCGCACCAGTCGCACCAGTCGCACCAGTCGCACCAGTCGCACCAGTCGCACCGGTCACTCCCGTTGCTCCGGTCGCTCCTGTCACTCCCACGCCTGTTGCACCTGTCGATCCGGTCACTCCCGCGCCCGTTGCTCCGGTCGCTCCAGTCGCACCAGTCACTCCCACGCCTGTTGCTCCAGTCGCCCCGGTCACTCCTGCGCCCGTCGCACCTGTCGGACCCGTCACGCCGGTCGCCCCGGTCGCTCCGGTCACTCCTACGCCCGTTGCTCCAGTCGCTCCAGTCACTCCCACTCCCGTTGCCCCGGTCACTCCTGCGCCCGTCGCACCTGTCGCTCCGGTCACTCCTACGCCCGTTGCTCCAGTCGCTCCAGTCACTCCCACTCCCGTTGCTCCGGTCGCTCCGGTCACTCCCGCGCCCGTTGCTCCGGTCGGACCTGTCACGCCGGTCGCACCGGTCACCCCCGCACCTGTCGCACCTGTCGGACCTGTCACGCCGGTCGCCCCGGTCACTCCTGCGCCCGTCGCACCTGTCGGACCTGTCACACCGGTCGCCCCGGTCACTCCTGCACCTGTCGCACCTGTCGCTCCAGTCACCCCAGCTCCCGTCGCCCCAGTCACTCCTACGCCCGTTGCTCCGGTCGGACCTGTCACGCCGGTCGCACCGGTCACTCCTGCGCCCGTCGCACCTGTCGGACCCGTCACGCCGGTCGCACCGGTCACCCCCGCACCTGTCGCACCTGTCACGCCGGTCGCACCGGTCACTCCTGCGCCCGTCGCACCTGTCGGACCCGTCACGCCGGTCGCACCTGTCGCACCTGTCGCTCCAGTCACCCCAGCTCCCGTCGCCCCAGTCACTCCTACGCCCGTCGCACCTGTCGGACCTGTCACGCCGGTCGCTCCAGTCACCCCAGCTCCCGTCGCCCCAGTCACTCCTACGCCCGTCGCACCTGTCGGACCTGTCACGCCGGTCACGCCGGTCGCTCCAGTCACCCCGGCTCCCGTCGCCCCGGTCACTCCTGCTCCAGTGGCTCCGGTCGGACCTGTCACCCCGGTCACGCCGGTCGCTCCAGTAGCCCCAGTCGCCCCCGTTCCGCTGGTATCGCCCAATAATTCAGCCGAGACCAGCCGGTGGGCGGTGACGAGCTGGCCGGTGCTGCTTTTCCCCCATACAGAAATCTGAACCGGATCATCTACAATAGCCGGAGTGTCAAACACAAATTCAAAAGCGTCCAGATCCGCATAGTAAGTATTAGTAATAGATCCATTGGCAGCTACATTAAGTGATTGACTGACATACAGTACCCGCATGCCTCCCTGCATGTAATAGCCTTGTAAAGATACTGTAGAAGCTGCAACACTACTGCGGTTATCAATTCTGACCGTAACCTGTGTAGTGGGTCTTACTCCTCCAACCGCATTGTTTTCCAGTGGTCCTGTGGATAGTAGAGTCATTTCCCAGTCTCCTTTAACGATAGATTTGTATTGTTCTGATAGATTGTCCTTTCCTCGCTTAATCTATCTTTTGACTACATAGAAGCTAGCAGCAGAAAGATGGATCAATATAGTAATATTCTGCGATTCCGGCACGGTGTGTGCAGTAGAGCTAGATTCCGGCAGGCATCCCATATAAATAGGAGACAACACAAAAGGGCCCTCCCGCGAGCCGCACTGGCCGGGAAAGGTCCCTGAATATAAGCCTATTCTATTCGCGTCCGCTGCTTGAACGGCTCTGCTGGCTCTCCCCCAATAACGGGGAACGGGGATCGAACTGCGGATAGATATACTCCTCACGCCGAAAAGAATATCCGGTAGCTGCAATATCCAGCATCTGATTCAGCCGCTCACTCTCGCTGCCCAGTGCCTGATCCAGCGGAATGTCCCCCGCGATGATCCGCAGGTACAGCTGCATTCTTGGACGGTCACCTGAATAACGCGGTTCCATCGACACCGTATTCGGGTCATATTGGTCCATGATCTGGGGGGAGAGCGGGTAGATCGATTCTGCTGCGGTGGGATAGAATTCCCTGAAGTGGCGCAGCCCGCGTGAAGCGCCCGGCTGATCCATAATCCCGTCTGTCACCGGGAGGGCGAGCGCCTGCTGGTACAGCATGCCCAGGAACTCCTTCGATTGAAGAAAACGCCAGACCTTCACCGCAGCCTCCCGGCTCTGCGCTGCACTATTCACTACCAGCGGAGCGTGGGGGACCATCATCAGGGCCCCGGCCCCGCGCCGTGACAGGTCCGCTGCCGGAGGGAGCGCTACTCCCCAATCATCCTTAGGCATATACTCCTGTAGCTTGACATAATCTTTGCTGGTAACATACATCATGCCGATATTGCCGTCTGCGAATTGCCGGAGCGCGCTGCTCAGCTTCAGCAGAGTCTCTCCCGGATAGAGGCTGCCCTGCTGCTTCATCTCCCGCACCATCTGCAGCCAGGGAGCATACACACTCAGGTCATAACGGCCCGACCGGTAATCATAAAGATAATAACCGCTGTAGGTATTCGATAGCTCCAGCCCAGCCTGGAGGCTGGCCCGGCTATCCCCGGCGGGCAACGCGAAGCCGTATTTGTTCACCGGTGCTCCGGCCCGGCTGATCTGCAGGGCGGCCTGCTCCAGTGCGGCGAAGGTAAGGGGAGGCTGCTCCGGGTCTAGTCCGGCGGTCCGGAACAATTGCTTATTGTAGATGAGGCGCACGGTATCAATTCTGGAGGGCATGAAGTAGATTCCGCCCTTGAACAACGAGCCTGACGCGTACTTTCTGGCCCATACGGGGAACCGGAGCAGCCATCCGGCATCCAGCTCCGCAGACAGATTAGCGAGATACCCCTTGTTTACATATGTGGCCAGCCAGGCGTTATCTAGATTGAACACATCCGGCCCCTGCCCGGAGGTCATCAGCATATTCAAGGTATCGTCGTAGGCGTCTGTTGCAAGGTTCATGGGCACAATCTCAATCTGATCGGAATTTGTTTTATTGTAATGGCTGATGGCATTCTTCACTTCCAGATTCTCCGTCCAGTCAGACAGGGCGACCCTCACCCTGGTGGTCTGCTCCGCTGGTACGGCATCCTCGTCCGGGGTGAGGTCCGGCAGCAGCGGGCGGTTATAACCAAGAGTGTAAATAGCCAGCCCGCAGCCTAAGACGGCAATAAAATAGAACAGTAACCTTTTCACACCGCACCTCCTGCGTTGACATCCTGACTTCACGCGTTTTACAATGTATACCAATTATTACCCCGGAAGGAGAACTCCGATGAAGAAATATTACGATTCGTTGTCGAAGGCACTCTTCCTCTATAACTTCAGCATCCGCAGCCGCCTGATTCTCTACTTCCTCTTCCTCGTTCTTCTCCCGACTACGATCATCTCGGTCACCATCTATAACAAATCCGCCGGGATCATTACCCGGAATATGAATACATCGATTGAGAATAACTTCAATCTGGTTCAGGATAATCTGGCCCGCCGGTTCGAAGCCGCCAATCAAGCCATGACTGCGCTGTACCTGAATTCTGAATTCGCGGACCTCATCTCCTCCAACCGGCCAACAGACAGTACCGGAATCATTAATGAACTGGCCGCCCTTAGCAAAATCCTTGAGGATTTCCCCGCGAACGGGACCTCCGGCAGCAACTTCGTTCCTATGCTCTATATGCTGAACCGGCCGGAATATACCCAATATAACTTCTCGCGCCGTGTATTCAATATTGATCTTATCACCTTGAAGCCCTGGTATTTAAGCATTCCGGCCAAAGTAGATTTTGCCGTGGTCGGCCTTAGCTCGCTGGATTCCCGGTTCACCCTCAAATTCGCGAAGCGCCTGTTCGGTATCCGGCATGCACAACTGCCCTATGTCGGACTGCTCACCCTGGATATCCCGGCGGCCGAATTCGGCACGCTCCTGGAGCATTATAAGCCCACGCCCGGCAGCAAGGTCTATATCGCAGACAAGTCCGGAACCATCGCGATCAGCCCCGAGCCGTCACTCATCGGCCAGAATATTGCTGCCCAGGATTATTACAGCAAGCTTAGCTTGACTACAGACCATACTGACAACACGGGTAACCCGCTCCCACCAGATTACCCGTCCGCTCTGCATTCCTTCCGCCACTCCATCGGCAGTGAGGAGATGCTCGTCTCATACAAAACCCTGGAGAACACCGGCTGGACCATCCTGTCCTTCTCGCCTGTCCGCGAGCTTAACGGGGAGCTGATCTCCTTCCGCCGGGTGATGTACGCCGTAATTGTCATCTGCATGCTAGTCTCCTTCCTGATGGCGCTGCTGCTGTCCGAGAATATCTCCGCACCCATCCGCAAGTTCATCCAGTCGATGTCGCATGCCGAGAGCGGGAACTTCAATATCCCCATCCGCTACCGGCGCAAGGACGAATTCTCCTATTTATTCAACCGCTACAACAAGCTGCTCCAGCAGATTAAGGCGCTGATCGACAAGCTCTACGTCACCGAGCTGCGTAAAAAGGAAGCAGAGCTGCAAATGCTCCAGGCCCAGATCAATCCGCATTTTCTCTACAATACCCTGGACTCCATTAACTGGATTGCCATTAACCACGATATTCCCGAGATCAGCAGCATGGTCACCTCGCTCTCGGATTTCTTCCGGTACAGCCTGAGCAAGGGCCGCAATATCATCCCGCTCCGCGATGAGCTGCGGCAGGTCGAGAGCTATCTGCAGATTCAGCAGTTCCGCTTCCAGGACCGGCTCCACTATGAGCTGGAGGAGACGGACCCGGCGCTGGCAGAGGAATGTCTGGTGGTGAAGCTCAGTCTCCAGCCGCTGGTGGAGAATGCCCTGATTCACGGGATTCAGCAGCGGCGGGGCACAGGCACGATCCGCATCCGGGTGGAGCAGACGCAGGAGCTGCTTAGCATCTCCGTGTTCGACGATGGAATAGGCGCAGATCCTGTACGGCTGAACCAGCTGCTGGCAGACCCGCAGCCGGGCAACCAGTCTTACGGCATCCGCAATGTGCATATGCGGATCCGGCAGTTTTTTGGAGAGTCCTACGGCATCCGTTATTACGACAATACCGAAGACGGCTGCGGTCTGCTGGCTGTCCTCCGGTTCCCGGTGGTCACTACTTGGAATGAGGTGAATGAAGATGTTAACGATGATCGTAGCGGATGACGAGCCGTTTATCCGCAGCAGTCTGATCCATGTGTTCGATTGGCAGGAAGAGTTCGGGATAGAGATTATCGGGGAAGCCTCGGACGGGCTGGAAGCCTACGAATTATGCCTGAGGCTCCAGCCGGACATCCTGTTCACCGACATTATGATGCCATTAATGGGAGGCCTGGAGGTAGCGGAGAAGCTGCGGGAGGCAGGCTGCAGGGCCCGGATCATTATTATCAGCGGCGCCCAGGACTTCTCCTACGCCCGGGAGGCGCTAAAGGTCAATGCAGAGGGATATATTCTGAAGCCTGTCAAGCTGCCCGAGATCCGCAGTGTCTTCCGCCAGGCGGTGGCGAAGCTGACAGAGGAACGCGGGCAGCAGCTGGATATGGAGCAGCTTAAGCAGCAGCTTCAAGACAATATGCCGCTGCTGCGGGAGAAATTCCTCCAGAATCTGATCGCCGGCCTCTACCGCAGGGAGAAGGAGATCTGGCAGAAGATACAGTATTTCTCCCTGCCCTTCCAGCAAGGGACACCTCTCAGCGTATGTGTGCTCCAGCTGGATGAATACCGGAGCGCGGTGGATAAATACTCGGAGGAGCACAAGCAGCTGCTTTATTTTTCCATCCAGAATATCATTCAGGAGAGCCTGGACAGCCACCCCTGTGCCATCAGCTTCGTGGCTAGCGAGAACGAGTTCATCCTGGTGTTCTGCACCCCGCAGACGCCTCCGTCCCACTCCATCTCCGGGACCTGCGGGCAGATTATCGCCAACATTCAGAAGTATCTGCGGCTGGACGCCTCCGTCGGTATCGGGCGGGCTTGTCCGCTGGCGGGCCAGCTTGAGGATTCCTATAAGGATGCGCTAGCCGCGCTGGTGTACAAATTCTATACCGGGCCTGCCTCCGTCCTCTACATCAAGGATATTCAGCCCGACACGGAGAAGCTGCAGAGCACCTTTATCTATAAACTCCAGGCCCGGCTGATGAATGAATTGAAGGCAGGACATACGGACACCGTCACCCGGCTGATGGAGCAGCTCTTTAGCGGGCTGGCCGGGCACAAGCATAGAATTGAATATGTGCAGAGCCTCTGCGCAGAGATGATTTTCACCTCCGCCAGAGCTCTATATGAGATTGATGAGGATATCGGGCAGGTGCTGAGCGACCGGATTAGCATCATGGATAAGCTGTATCAGCAGACCACCATCACCGGCCTTAAGGCGTATATGCTGTCGCTCCTGCATGATTTAAGCGCTTATGTGGCAGGCAAGAATACCTCCAGGAACAGCCGGATCGTCAGCAGCATCCGTACCATCGTTCAGGAGGGGTACGCCTCGGAGCTGTCCGTGTCCAGGATTGCCGAGGAGGTGTTTCTGACGCCTAACTACATCAGCCTGCTGTTCAAGAAGGAGACCGGCGGAACCATTACCGACTATATCACCCAGATCCGCATAGGCAAGGCGAAGGAGCTGCTGCTGACCACGGACCTGAAGGTCATGGAGATCTCGGAGCGGGTCGGCTATGAGAATCCCCATTATTTCAGTACTGTTTTCAAAAAAACCACCGGCCTGCACCCGCTCAAATTCCGTTCGGCCAAGGATTAAGCCTCCCCCGCGCTAGCGGATAATATAGGATTTCGTACCTATTCTAGAGTAGATGGCGGTTTTTGCATTCACTTTGGCGGAGACTGGCGGGCTCAGGCGTGCGTTGCCGAGAGAAGCAATATAGGCAAAGTCCGGGTGAAGCCCCTCATCCGCCAGATAAGCCGAGGTCCGGCTGCCCGGCACCCGCTCCCTGTTGAGCGAGGTTATCATCTGAGTGGCATTCTTGATCCCGAGCCCGTGTCCGTAGTAACTGTCCCTGGACAACATAATCGCGTTCTCCCCCTGCCATTCCGGCTTAGCCGGATCATGGTCGGGATTCTTGAAATAGACCACATCGCCCGGCTGCAGTTCATTCCTGTTGAACGTGGTAATCAGCTTCAGATTGCTGTCATAGTTCCAGTCCCACAGGTAGAGGCCGGTGAAATTACGGTTGAAGGCCGCCTCCCCGATCATGTTGATGGTCGCTTTATAGAGAATCATCACCATCGCCATAGCACATTCGAAGGCATACAGCTGTCCATTGAGAAAAATATCATTAATCGCCGCCGAAGGCGTGACATTTGAATTCAGCTCAAATCCACCGCCTCCTGTACGGGTCCAGTACCTCGGATTGCAACGGGAATTCTCGAAGGTCGAGAAATCTGTCCCTCCAACATTCATTGCCCGGGCTGCCGCAATAATCTCCCCCCGCATTCTGCTCTCAAATGCCGGATCTGCCGGAGCCGCGTATCCATACCCCATTCTGCTTCCCCCTTTCGTCTCCTTGCCATGAAATATAGGTTATTGTACGTGTCGGGCCTCCTATTGGTGCGTAAACAGCCCCCCGTAATCTATCCACGGAGAGCTGCCGATCAGAAACACCTATGATTCTAACGTGACATGAGGATTCAAAGTAATTTCAAAGGCGCGGCCCCACAGATAATCGGGGTTATCGTACGGAAGGACAGCGCTGGCATATTCCGAGAAGACCCAGTTCCCCCCGTTAATCTGCCGGATACTGCACGCCGGTTCAGCACTCCCGATCAGGAAGGCCTCCGTCCCGGCAAGCGTGGCTGTGTGTGTCTGCATCCGTTCTCTCAGCAGAGCCTGAAGATGAGCGTAGTCCTCCGGGCTGTTGAACAACAACATATTCTGATCTGTAAATGTTGCAACATTCTCATAGAGCGAATGGGCTCTGGAGTACGTCCGGATTTCACCAATCGCCAGTCTTTTGTAGAAATAGTCCTTCAGGAAGCGCTTGAACAGCAGTGAGCCGTGAGCGTTAACCGCAAGATCCAGCGCAGCCGCATCGGTCTCTGTAACGACATAAACATACCGGGCCTGGGCCATGCCCAGTGCGAGGCCGATTTTGTTCCCCGGCGTGTTCCAGCCGCTATATCCTAATAGCGCGCCAGTATGCCTGCTGCCCAGCAGAGTCTCAGTGATACTTGCAGCTGCTGCACCCGCGCCGACACAGTCAATCACTACCGACGGGATAAGGCGGGAATAGTTATCTTCGATGCGGTTAACCGCAGCCAGTGCCTGATCCGCAGCGGTAATTGCGATAATCTCCACCTCCCTGGCATCGCCTACCGCCTCTCCCCTCACAATATCCAGATGGCGCAGGATGTTCTGGTGCACATCCATATATTCATACGGACTCGTGAGGGTAGAGCCATGCGGTCCGAAATATTCAACAGTATATCTGGTCGTTGCCCCATTCCGGTAGAGCTGATTCGCCATCCGCGCCAGTAGGGACTGCCCCAGTCCGTCTGCATCCGGGAGAATGACGGCCCGGTGCGGATTTTGACCCTGGGTCCCGCCCAGCCATTCATTAATGCCTGCTTCCATATAGTGAATCTCGTTAATCTGTACGCCCTGAGTGTTGGCGTCATCCACACCGACTGCAAGGAAATCAATAGAGCCTTCCTGCGCCAGCACCTCCAGAATATAGCGGTTCGTCTTGAACTTATGCGCTCTGGTATTGTAATACTGCTCTTTATCAAAAGTAGCCGTACTCCCATAGTCCCCGGTCGGGGACAGGTTATATCCGCTGAGAATATCGTCGAACTGCGTGAAGCTTCTGCGCGGCTGAAGCATGAAATTACGGGATTCCGTATAAGCCGCGAGGTCCAGTCCTCCCGCAAACGAGGTGGTCGCCAGCCTCATAATCGTGTCCATTACATACATCGGCTTGTCCGGGCAGGCTTGCTTCACTTCACGGATGACGTCCAGCAAGTCTGTAATTGCTGCATCATAAGCGGGATAAGCACCCCCTGCATCCGTACGCAGACGGCGGCTGCCAATCAGCCCCCCATAGGCCAGCATGTCCGCCGACAGGATGAAGCCATCCACTGAAGCCGCATGATCCCGAATAAATTGCCGGATCTTGGCTGTGTCTCCATAAGCCGGTGAACCTGTGGTCAGCAGGGTTGTGCCCGATGCTGTCTTTTGCGAATCCAAGCGGTTCTTAAGGTCTGTTACATCCGGTGTGATCACATGAATCCCCGCCGACTTCCCCTGCACAATCACATCATCCAGATTCACAGGCCGATCATCCAGCGGTACATATAGTACATTCTTCATTTCTATCTCACTCCTCTAGTTAGCAGATAGGCTCAAAACAGATGCCCTCACTATATAAGGTAAATTACACAGATGGATTACAACCAGAACGATAAATTTTTTTGCCGTGGTTCGCAAAAGGGAATTTACATTGACTCTAGTATTTAGAGTGATAAAATATAGGAACATTTGTTCTTATTATTTGGGAAATGGTTGTAAAAAAGGAATCTAATCTCTCTTTATAGTGTAGGAAGGAACTCTTCAAAAGGAGGGGCAGACAATGAAACCGGATGATAGTTTAAATCGCCGTTTTATTTCGTACATGGCCAATCTTATTTATTACAACTCTATTAATTATGACAAAAAAAGAAGAATGAAGGACACTCGGTTTCCTCTAACACTAGACAACGATGACAATATGGAATCTGTCCTATTAACTATTTATGATCCAGATGTTATACATGCAAATCTCAGAGATCACATCACAGACTATGCACTTTTTCAAGCTTATGAGACCCTTTCATCCCGACAACAAGAGATTCTATCACTAGCCTATGTCCACAACCTTAAGGACGAGGAAATAGCCAAAAAATTAGGTTACACCCAACAAAATATCTCCAAACACCGATTAAAAGCTTTAGAAAAATTGCGCCGGTTACTAACGGAGGGATGATAAGCATGCCCGAGATTGATATTGCCACACTAGTTGCTAATTTAGGCTTCCCTATTGGAATAACCCTGTATTTGCTAATCCGTTTCGAAAAGAAAATATCTGATTTAAGTGAAGCTATTAATAGTCTGAAAAATGAAATACAAAAAAATGTAAAGAAGTGATTGCATGTTTTCTCAATTATTAGTACAAGCACAATGAGACAAGGATTCGGGGGCGACATTGCACATCCTGGAGTCTTTCACCCCAAAAATCAAAGCCTCCTTGCGGCAAGTGCCCGCCGATTATCGTGATGATTTAAAACAGGAACTCTATGTCAAAATGATTGAGGTTATACAAACTTTTGATATTAGTGAATTGAAATAAAATTAGGAGCGTGGTTGTAAATAAAGAGACTCATTTCTCTTTATATAATGTGAAGACAATACGGCATTGCAGAATACTTGGGAATGGTGCTCTGGCTTTGATTCCTCCCTATTGTTCTTCTACCAAAACTAATTCAAGGAGTGATCATTATGGCATCTTTAGGTTCTAGTGGTGCAGCCCTTATTAAATCGCATGAGGGATTTTCTTTAAAATTCTATGGAGACCCCAAGGGGTATCCAACAGTTGGATGGGGACATCTTATAACATCGAGCAAAACATATAAGAAAAACACAACAGGTAATCCAAATGATTCTCTTCTAACCCAAGCAGAAGCTAATGCTCTATCAACTTCTTTGGGACTAAATTATACTTCTCCAATTTCTCAGACTCAGGCAAATACATTTTTTAACAATGATACCGCAGAAGCTGTAGGAAGAGTAAATCGGTTGACACTTCCTGCTGGTATGTCTTTGTCACAATCTCAGTTTGATGCACTTGTTTCGCTGACTTTTAATGGAGGTCCTAAAGTGCTTGAAACCACTGATGTAAAAAATCTGCTTGCATACAAGTTGATATATTCGTCCTTTCAAGGCCCTCGTTCAGAGGTAGAAAAAGATAATTGTTCGAGACTGGTCAGCAAAGCATTTTCATATGACACAAGCTTAACGAGACGAAGAAATGAAGAAGCAACTTTGTTTTGTTCCGGGCAGCCTTATACTCACAAATATCCAGTGTACTCACTTTAGTATCAATCATGTTGTAACATAACAAGAAGGTCAGCCTTTAGGCTGACCTTCTTGCATTTTCAGAATTTTATAGGATTCCTCAGCGCAGCGCAGAACCTATACATAACCTTAATCCACTGTATCCGAGAGCTTCTTAAGCTCAAAAATAGTAGCCTCTGATATCAAGATAAGCCTCTCGTTATTAACAACAAAAAAGCTTAAACTTACAGGTATACTCATTTTTGTAGAAGGGTTACTTACATCTATTGCTTTTACCACATCATTTTCATTTAAGTCTGGAATATCTATTTTAAATGATCTATAAAAAGAATCTTTATTATTGCATGTCGCTGTAATTTCATATAATGGGTTTCTTAGTTCAGTTTGATATTGACTGTAGTCTTTAATTCCTTTTGATGAAAATAAGTCTTTTTTGATGATGAGTTCATCTCCGATAAACTTCTGCCCTGTTGGATATTCAGAAGCATCATTATATGAATTTGCAAATCCTAAAAGCTTTTCAACTTTCCAAGTTCCATAGAAATAATTTTCAGTTTCGCTATCCAAACTTGTACTCTCTGTAGTACAGTAATCACTATTTCGCTGTGTTGTTACTTGTTTACTGGAAGAATCGTCTGCACCTTGTGTAACTGTTGCAGGCTTATCTGATCCACATCCTGAAAGCAAAATGGCACTCAATAACATCAATAATCCTAGCTCTTTTTTCAATATTCTAATCTCCTTTCCCTTACCTAGCAGAAATTATATCAGAGCGAACTGTTAGAGGAATGACGTAATAATAACATTATTTACGTATAAAGTTAAATTTATGTCAACGTTTCCTGTATCAGGCCCTCGCTTCCTCCGGGTCAAGAAAGTCCTTTCAACATAAAGAACCCACCCATTAGAAAGGTAGGCTCTTTATATTCTTAATCATAGACGATGCAAGAGTATTCTTCATCCAATCTTGCTCATGTATAGTTTAGAATAATAAAAATGAATGTAAAAGGAGCGTCATTATGGCATTAGAATTTAAGGTCAACGAGAAATTGCTGCCTGAACAAATGGCCGAGGTGTTTAGATTATCAGGACTCAAACGACCTCACCATGATTTAGACCGTATGGGAAAAATGATTGATCAGGCCGATATCCTAATTAGCTGCTGGGATGGCGGCCAGGTAGTCGGAGTAGCACGGGCCATTACGGACTATTGTTACTGCTGTTACCTCTCAGACTTGGCGGTTATCAAAGAGTATCAGAAGAAAAATATAGGTAAGGACCTGGTAGAACGCCTTCAGCAGACCTTAGGAGATCAAGTATCCATCGTGCTTTTATCTTCTGAGGAGGCTTTAACGTTCTATCCTCAAATCGGCTTTGAACAGGCTACCAATGCGTTTCGGATTGCCCGCAAACATTAGCTACGCTCTGGAACCGGCAGCCTCCTGGAACCACAGGTTCACCTGCGCGGTCTCTTCGGTCAGAAGATCCAGGTAAATAGAGGTGCGGTAATCCGTCTCCTTGAGGCTCCGGCCTGTAATCTCGGCGATCCGGTTCAGGCGGTACATTAAAGTATTGGTATGAATATGCAGAAAAGCAGCCGACTCCTTCAGATTTCCGTTCAGCGACAGATATACAGCGATGGTCTTCAGAAAATCGCTCTTATGCTCACGGTCATGCTCCTTCAACGGATAGAGCAGCAGACTCCGGCGGGGGCGGCTCCGTTTCTGTTCCAGAATAGCCGGAAGGTACGCCCAGAACCCGATCTCTTCATAGAGCAGCAGCTCACGGGTGTGATAAGGCAGCAGCTTTTTCAACTCCAGAATCTCCAGCGCTTCGCGGTACGCTTCGGCGGCCGAGGTATATTCGCGGTATTCAGGACTGCAGCCTGCCGTAAGCCTGCCGCCTTCGCTCTGACCCAGCTCCCCAAGCAGCTTGTGCAGGAACGAAGACAGACGCCCCGTCCCTTCCACCGGAAACATAAAGGAGAACAGAATAATCAGCCGGTTCTGCTCAGCGGTCTGAAAGAGCAGCCGCTGCCCGGTATAGGTATCCATCACCCTGCGGAATCTCTGCAAAAAATGCTCATCCACCGGCCTGCTGCTCTCCAGCACCCCCATATAATATCGCTCCGGCAGCAGAATCGCCCCGGCCTCTGCCTCCTGCCGGATTCGCGGCTCACTCTCATAATGGGAGGTCAGCAGCTTCCAAAAGAAATCCTCGAACGTCTTCTCCTGCTTCGTCTTCCAGCCGCGCTGCTTCAGCAGATAACGTCCGGCAATCCCGGCAGCCTTCTCCACGATACGCTCTGCATGACCTTCGGTAAGATTCCCACCGTCCACTACCCAGATATAGCCGAGAATCTCCTGCTGGTGCCGGATACACATGGCTAGTCTGGGACCCAGACCGACCTCCATCACGGCGGGGATGCGGATGGGATGGGCGGTATTCTCCAGATTGTGCATCACACCTTTTTTGCGGAGGCCAATGATCACGGTACTCGGTACTCTTTTGCCGATAATGGTCGAGATTCGCGCCGGATCACTCTCAAACTGATGGGAGCTGTAGCCGATCACATGATGATTGCTGTCCTCAATCGTAACCTGAGCCTGAAGCGATTCACTGAGGGTATCCGCCAAGGATTCCATACTGTCAAAAAAACGGTCAAATGATGGCTCTGCTTCTGTCAATGCTCCCACCCCAACCCCAAAGAATAGCCGAAGCTTATATAAGTGATTACATTATATTACAGCGCTTAGCAGTTGCCTATAGGGAGACACAAGAAATGTGGAGGAAACCTGACATCCAATGAAGAATTTGCGTCAAAAGCAAAATAGTGTGCAGCGATAGCTTACATGGATGTTGTATTTGGCACACCTGCCCTCGCACCCTCGACGTGCCCATTGTAATCGGTTTTTCGACTACATCCGGCCCGCTCACCACAAAAAAAGCCCGGTGATCACTCACCGGACTGCAATAGGCATAGACGTACTCTTTCCTGTCTACTTTTCTATTCCCTGATTTGTCTATTGCGATACTCCTCTACTCTACCCGACTCTACCTTACGCAGGTTAAATCAGCGTGAACTCCTGCTCTACAGCAGCTTCAACCGTGAAGTACTCTTCCCCAAGCGCTTCGGCTACGGCCTGGCAGGTGATTTTGCCGTTGGCTACGTTGACGCCGCTCTTCAGACCGGCATTGTCTTCGATGGCCTGGAATACGCCTTTGTTGGCAATTTGCAGGGCGTATGGAACGGTGACGTTAGTTAGGGCGATGGTGGAGGTTTTGGCGACTGCGCCCGGCATATTGGCGACCGAATAGTGCAGGACCCCATGCTTCTCGAATACAGGGTTGTCGTGCGTAGTCACCCGGTCAATCGTCTCCACAATCCCGCCCTGGTCAATCGCCACATCGACAATGACGGAGCCCGGCTTCATCGTCTGCACCATCGCTTCCGTTACGAGCTTAGGCGCCTTCGCGCCTGGAATCAGCACTGCCCCTACCAGCAGATCCGCTTCAGCAACGGCCTTAGCGATGTTGTACGGATTGGAGATCAGGGTACTGATCTGGGCACCGAAAATATCGTCGAGCTGACGGAGCCGGTCTGCGCTCAAATCGATAATGGTCACCTCAGCGCCGAGGCCGATGGCCATCTTAGCGGCATTGGTACCGACCACTCCGCCGCCGATAATGCTGACCTTGCCGCGGCTTACGCCGGGAACACCGGAGAGCAGGATGCCCTGTCCGCCGTAGTTCTTTTGCAGGAATTGTGCACCGAGTTGTACGGCCATTCGTCCAGCTACCTCGCTCATCGGGGTGAGCAGCGGCAGGGTCCGTCCATCTACTACAGTCTCATAGCCGATGGCAAATACGCCTTTGTCTTTGAGGGCGGCAGCAAGAGCAGGCTCAGGAGCCAGATGCAGATAAGTAAAGAGGATAAGCCCCGGGCGGAAGTAGCCATATTCGCTGCTCAGCGGTTCTTTTACCTTCATGACCATTTCAGCGGCAGCCCACACTGCGGCAGCTTCTGCAACCAATTCCGCACCAGCGGCGCCATACTCTTCATCAAGGAATCCGCTGCCCGCACCCGCTCCGGCTTCAACAAGCACCTTATGTCCTTCTGCGCTTAGACTTACCACACCGGCTGGGGTAATCGCTACACGATTTTCGTTGTTTTTGATTTCTTTCGGTACGCCAATAATCATCTTTCATCGCTCCTGTCAGGTTAGGGTTCTCTTATGTGAAGAATCATAACATAAGATCTTCAGCGGCATTTTGGGTAAAAAGAAAAACATGATCTGACATGATTGTGTTTTTACACAATGGGCTTGAAGCTCTGCAACGGCTGCTCCCGGAATAGAACGTTTCCCTGCACTATCGCCGCCCTTGCCCTAATCCGGGGAGAGAATGTAAAGTTATGTTCCATATTCTCCTGTTTTTTGTTCCTTCTGACGCTTCCGGCCATCTGCTATTCTTGAGTTGCAAGCTTATACAGTACACACAGGGAGGTTGTCGCTTTTGAACAAGAGCCGTGTTATTGCCGGAATCACTTCACTCGTTCTGATTATGGGCCTGGCCGCAGGCTGCGGGAACAGCAGCAATTCATCTTCAGCGGACAATGGAAGCTCTGCTACAGGTAAGAATACAGCGGTTACGCTCAAAATGTGGGGCGGTGTCCCGCCGGAATCCGGTCCGCAGCAGGTGGTGGACAACTGGAACAAGGAGCACCCCGATATTCAGGTGGAATATGTACGCTATGTCAATGATGATGACGGCAATCTGAAGCTGGACACGGCGATGATTACCGGCCAGGATGTGGATTTGTTCGTGAACTATACGATCTCCCATGCCGCCAAGCGGGTGGAATCAGGGCTGGCCCTGGACCTCAGCGGCTTCTCCGATTACAACATTGAAGAGAAGATGGGCGCAGACACCGCGAGCTGGAAAATTGACGGCAAATTCTACGGCGTTCCGACGACCAAAAGCCCGTTTTTCATCGCCCTGAACAAGGACGCCCTGGACAAGGCCGGTCTGCCGGTTCCGAAGGAATGGACCTGGAATGAGCTGCGCGAGTATGCGAAGAAGCTGAAGAGCGGCAATTCGTACGGTTTTATTCAAAATATGGAGCCCTTCGTGGACCCCATCGACTCCGTGCTCTCCCAGGAGGGCTATACCAAGCCGGACGGCACCTCCAATCTGGATCATCCGCTGGTCAGACAATGGCTGGAGACGCTGAACGGGATGATGCAGGACGACAAGACCACGCCGCCGCTCGGCGAGCAATTAACTTCCAAGATGCCGGTGGAGCAGGTCTTCCTCAGCGGAGAGGTGCCAATGCTCAATATCGGGGCGTGGCTGCTGCGCAGCTCCAATAACTTCACCGACTTCCCGCGTGATTTCAAAATCGCCTTCGCTCCGGTACCCCGGCTCACTGAATCCGCCAGTGATTACGTAACCCGCGGGGGCCTCGGCGATTACATTTCCATTAATGCCAAGTCCAAGAAGCAGGAAGCGGCCTGGGAGTTCCTGAAGTGGTATTCCGATGGTGGCATGTCCCCGATGGCAGCGGGCGGAAGACTCCCGGCCTCCAAAGATGCCAAGCAGGAAGATGCACTCAAGAGCCTCATCGGCGACAAAAGTGACTCCTACGATCTGGACTCCCTGATGTACGTGATGTTCGACAACAAGACGCCAACCTACGTCCGCAGCCTGCCGCAAGAGGTGATGGACCTGCGCTCACAGGAGTACGAGAAATATTTCCTCGGCTCACAGTCGCTCGACCAGACTGTGCAGGCCATGGCAGCACGGCATAACGAGTATTTGAAGCAGAAGAAGTAGCGGCTCGGGTGCAGACAGCGGAGTTAGCGATGATAGCGGAGTTAGCGAAGATAGTGATGTTAGTGAAGCCATAGAGGAATGCAGTTTGCTTGCGGACTGGGATGCGCTTATTTGGCCGAATCGCGCTATTTTGGAGGCTACGCGGACTCAGATGCGCTTAATCACCATTTGCCTCCTCATTTCCGGTTACCTGGGGGATATAGCGGCCTCTGAGTCCGCCCACCGGCATAAAGCTGATTATTTCGCCAGATAAGAGCACCTGCGTCCGTCGGTCCACAAACATAGGCGGCACATGCGCCCGGTAACCCTAATTACCACGCACACTGGAAGATCGTTTATAATCTGGGAGGAGGGACCATCTTCGCAAAGGAGGGATGAAATGCTCAAAAGCTTCAAACCCTTTGACAGGACAATCATTATAGGCGGATTAGTATCGGCGGGGGGCTTTCTCCTGGCTGGCGTGTTCCTTCTGCTTGCGCTGAAGTACAACATCATTCGTTTAAACTGACATCTTCTCCCCCAGTATACTCCAAGAGGTCCCTTGACAAGACGGGGCGGATAACCATCCGTTCCGTCTTTCTTCTGCCGCTGTCAAGCAGCCCGGATAGAACAAAACTATGCATTTCCGCCATCCTCCCCTGTCCGCTGGAACAAAACCATGCAATTTGAAATATCGCCAATCCGGCGGAGGGATTATGCTATAATCTAGCATATCAACCGGCCCGAACCGGGCAGGTTCAGTCAGGCTTGGAGGTGCTTCCCTGTGTCACAGCTGCTGCGTGTGCTGATTCCCCAGAAGTTGAAATACCGTCTGTTCACCGCGTTCGTGTGCCTGATTCTGCTGCCGTTCGGCGCATTGAATATCTATAACTATCAGCGTATTGAGACGCTCGTCCAGAAGAAAATCAGCCAGCAGAGCCACTATCAGCTGGAGCAGATGTACCGCACGCTGGAGGACCAGATCAGCATTGCCTTCAAGACGCTGCTGTTCCTGAAGCAGGATGACACTGTGAAGTCTGTGCTGCTCCATCCTGAACAGCGTAATGAGCTGGAGAATAAGAGGCTGATGGAGAATATTTTCAAGAACCTGAACAACAGCTTCTTCCTGTATAATCCTTCGGTCTACTTCATGATTCTGGACTTATCTGAAAGCGCATACACCTCATATCCGCCCAAGGATTCACTGGTCTATTCGGATCTGCGGGGAAATCCGGGGTTCGACAGAGCGCAGATGAATAACAGCTCCTATCACTGGGTGCCGAATGATACCAACTATGTGCTGCGCGATGTCTCTACCAGCGCCTATCTCCTCTCCTTATATGCCTATCTGGAGGATGCCCGGAACCAGCCGTATGGCATGGCCCGGATCAGCATTGATTATACGTACTGGCTGCGCTCCATTCACAAGCAGTCCGATCTGGAGCAGCAGTATTTCCTGATTACCCGCTCGGGCGAGGATATCTCCCAGTCGGTTCCGGGCAGCCTTTTGTCTGACAAGGTGAAGGCAGGATTCGCCGGGCAGCCGGGACAGCAGTATTACATCGACAAGGACTCGAACGCCCTGATTAATTATATCTATGTGGAGTCGCTGGACTGGTATATCGTCAACCGGATTCCGCTGTCCGTGCTGTTCGTGGAGATCGAGGGGCTGAAGCAGCAGTATTTCCTTACGTTTCTGGTGCTGACGAGCATTTTCCTGATGATGACCTTCGTGATTGCTACGACCATAACGCGGCCCTTGTCCCATCTGCAGAACAAGATGAAGGCGGCGGTGCAAAAGAACCTGAAGATCCGCCTGCCGGAGCACAAGTTCAGCGGGGAGATCCTGGAGCTGACCCGGACCTTCAATACGATGCTGGACGATACCAACCTGCTGATCCAGAAGCTGAAGGCGGAGGAGCGGCAGAAGGAGGCGGTGCATTTTCAGATGCTGCTGGCCCAGACGAATCCCCACTTCCTGCTGAACACGCTGAATACGATCAAATGGATCGCCATCCGCGAGCATAACGAGGACATTACGAACATGACCCTGTCGCTCGGCAAGCTGCTGGAGGCCAGCCTGAATACCGATAAGGATCTGATCCATCTCAAAGATGAAATCGAGCTTGTAGAGGCCTATGTCCATATTCAGCAGGTCCGCTACGCCCACAAATTCGACTGTACCTTCATGTATGACGAGGACATTCTGTATGCCCTGGTGCCGAAGCTCAGCCTCCAGCCGCTGGTCGAGAACGCCATTATCCATGGAATCAGCAGGCTGCCCGGCCACGGCCTCATTGAGCTGAACGTCCGCCGCGAAGAGCACAGGCTGATTGTCGAGATCCGGGACAACGGCGTAGGCATGGAGCAGGGCGGGGGGCCCAAGGCTCCGCGCAAGCGTCCGGGCATCGGACTGAGTAACATTCAGGAGCGGCTGCGGCTGTTGTTCCGGGAAGAGGGACAGCTTGAGGTTCTCTCTACCAGCGAAGGCGTTACGGTCCGCTTAACGCTGCCGCTGCTAATGTCCACACCTTACGGCAACGAACATCCGGCTTGAAGCGCATAACTAAGGGAGGGATTACACATGTGGAAGGTACTGCTGGTGGAGGATGAGGTATTCGTACGGGAAAGCGTGCGTGAGATTATCGCCTGGGAAGAGCTTGGCTTCACGGTCAGCGGGGAAGCGGGCAACGGGGCAGAGGCGCTGGAGATGATCCGCGAAGATGTACCCGATCTGGTGATTTCGGATATCGTCATGCCGGAGATGGATGGCGTCGAGCTGCTGCGCAGAACCCGTGAGGAGGGGTTCGATTCCCGCTTCGTCATGCTGACCTGCATGAATGACTTCGAGAATGTGCGGCAGGCCATGGAATACGGGGCGTCCAATTATATTCTGAAGCTGTCGATGAGCGTCAATTCACTCCGGGACACACTGCGCAAGGTCAGCGGAGAGCTGGAGAAGAACCGCAAGGTTGAACCGGATATCCCTCAGGAGTCTCCCCCGCCACCGCCGGCCCATGAGGAGATTACGAGCCACCCGGAGATTCAGAAGATCCTGCACTATCTGCATGAACACTACGCTGAGGATATTACCGTGAAGTCGATGTCCCAGTATGTCATGATGGCCGAGAATTATGTCAGCACCCTGTTCAAAAAGAAAACCGGCCACACCCTCATCCACTATCTGCACCGTGTACGGGTAGATCAGGCGATCCGGCTCCTGACCGGCTCCGACCTGCCGGTCTATGAGATCGGCAACCGGGTCGGCTTCGTGAGCGATAACTACTTTATTAAGATCTTCAAGCGTCTGACCGCGCAGACGCCCAGCCAGTACCGGCATCAACAGCGGGAGAAGCCGGATAGCTTAAGCCTGTAGCCTGTTTCTTTTCGGATAACGAGCATTGTGTCACTCCAGCGGCATTCCTTCGGGGAATGCCGCTTTTTTCTTGCTGCCGGAACGCCAATAGAACATAACTAAGACCGAAGTGCCTGCTGCCGCTTGTGTAATTGTATATTTCTGTGCCATGAAGTGGGTGGTTTTGTTCCTTAACCCTCACGGGAACGCTTGCTATGCTTGTAATGTACTTATAAGACTAAAGGAGTGGGGCTATTGTGAAGGCAACCTGGATGCGACGTCAGCAGCTGCTGGGCTATCTGTTTATCGGGCCCAATATGATTGGCGTGATACTGTTTTTTATCATACCGGCTATGTATTCGTTCTATCTCATGTTTACAGATTACAAGTTTATGAGTCCTAATACCAAGTTCATCGGGCTGGCCAATATCCGGCGGATGCTGGGGGATGAGGTCTTCTATATTGCCATCAAGAACACGCTGCTGTTCCTGCTCTCTGTTCCTGTATCCATTGGGCTGGCGTTCCTGGTGGCTGTCATCCTGAACCGTTCTGTCTATCTCAAAAAGCTGCTGCGCGCCTTGTACTTCATGCCCTATATTACCAGCGGCGTAGCCGTAGCCTTCGTCTGGATGCTGCTGTTCCACCCGAATAACGGGCCGATCAACGGCATTCTCCGCTCTATGGGCATTGAGAACCCTCCCGGCTGGCTGTCCACGATGGATACGTCCATGTATGCGATTGATATCATCTGGATCTGGTTCATGCTCGGCTATAACATGATTATCTACCTCGCCGCCTTGCAGGAAGTGTCCGGCGAGCTGCTGGAGGCAGCCACTATCGACGGTGCCCGCACCTGGCAGACGGTCCGCAGCATCCTGTGGCCGCTGGTGAGCCCCACTACTTTTCTGCTGCTGATTACCGGGCTGATCATGTCGATCAAGCAGTTCGGCATCATCCAGGCGATCACGCAGGGCGGTCCCGGGAACAGTACCACCGTATTATCCCTGTTCATCTATCAGAATGCCTTCCGCTATTACGAGATGGGCTATGCGTCAGCGGTCTCCTGGGCCCTGTTCCTGATCATTCTGATCTTCACCGTCGTTCAATGGCTGGGCCAGAAACGCTGGGTTCACTACTAAGGAGCTGAGAATATGAATAAAGCCGCCGTTATCAAAATCATCACCACATTAATCATGCTGTTCTTCAGCATCGTCATGATTGTGCCCTTCCTCTGGATGATCAGCACCTCCTTCAAAACCCCTGCAGAGGTCTTCCGCTATCCGATCCAGTGGATTCCCGACTACTTCAACTGGAGTCATCATATCAAGGTCTGGTCCGGCCAGGGCAGCTTCGTGCCTTATTATCTGAATTCCCTTAAGGTCGCTGTGCTGAGTACCATCGGCGCTGTCTCCCTGTCCGCATTGGCAGCCTATGGGTTTGCCCGGATTGAGTTCAAGGGACGCAACACGATGTTCCTGGTTTATCTGTCTATGATGATGGTTCCCCCGCAGGTGCTGTTCGTGCCCAAGTTCATCATGTTCGACTGGGCCGGCATCTATAACACCCACTGGGCGCTGATTCTGCCCGGCATGTTCACTATCTTCGGCGTATTCATGATGCGGCAGTTCTTCCTCTCCGTCCCTCATGAAATCTCGGAGGCTGCCTTCATCGACGGTGCCGGCCATTTCCGCATCTTCTCGCGGATTATCCTGCCGATGGCCAAGCCCTCGCTGGCGACACTGGCGATTATCGACTTCTCCTGGCACTGGAACGATTACGAGAACGCGCTCGTCTTCCTGATCGACCAGGACCTGTTCACCGTTCCGCTCGGGCTGCAGAACTTCATCCTGGAGAACAATGTTGATTACAACGGCATGATGGCTGCCGCCACCGCCGGGATCATTCCGATGATTCTCGTCTTCCTGCTCGGCCAGAAATACATTATTGAAGGAGTGGCCAGCTCGGCGGTGAAGGGGTGACGGAACGGGAACGGGAACGGGAACGGGAACTATGAAATTGTACTGCATTAGCTTTAAACCTGTGAACATTACTTTTAGCTCATCGCTTGCTGGGGGTTGCCGCGCCCGATCGTGCACGATTAAGGTGCAAGGGGCAAGCATAATTGCAATCTGTACAACTAAATCGCCGGATGTACCGCCGAATCTCTGTTTAGCTGTATTTCGTGCAACTAAAATGCCTCTATATCTGGATTTCTGCTCATTCGGGCAAGTTTAGTTGTACAGTCAGAAGGGGAAAGCCTTCGGTTTCACTGTTTTTAGTTGCACAGAATACACTTAGCTCTGATTATTCGCTGCAAACGCAGCTTCATACCTTACTGCAATGATTGAGCAGGAAGTTCGAGCTACTATTAGGTTGATACTGCACCCGTTGCCGACTTCCACTCTTCAATTCAAGTAGTTGATTGTATTTCCTGCAATAGAATACGCATTGCTGACCGCTAAATGAGGTTCTATTGTATTTCATACAGTAGAATATTGTGTTTGGGTGAAAAGTGGCTTTTGCTCAATATTCCATTGTACGGAATACAATAGATTCTATTTCAAAGCCTTTTTTACAGCATTCTATTGTACAAAGTGCAGTTACCGATTAATCTAGCCCGATACCGGGCAGAAGAAATTAAGTGGATTGCCTACATTTGCTGATGAACGGATGGCTCTTGCCATAACAACAGGTAGATAAACAACACTTACATCATCCCATTTCAACCAAAGCAGCGAGGATTTGCATGAATAGATGTTGTTTCTCCACCTGCTTCCGGTTATTCCTGTAAATTCGGCGAATTAAGATGCGTTATTCCAACTGCTGTTCCTACGCCTTCACGGCCACCCAGCCGTCAATCAGATAAGCGCCGAAGAATCTGGATACGGCCGTAAACCCGGCCTCCAGCAGCAAAACCTCCATCTCTTGAGCAGGGAGAGGATGGGAGGTGACTCCGAACGATTGCTCGAAGGTCTGCCACTCATCCTCTGCGATCCCGTTCCCCAGCATATGCAACCGCCAGCCCGCCATCTGAAGCTCCCATGCAGGCGTGCCCGGCTCCCCGCAGATGGCGGAAATACACAGCGGTGCGCCCGGCCGGAGCCGCGCGGCAATGCTGCGGAGCATTGTCAGCTTACTCTCCTGCCCTTGCAAGAAATGCAACACCAGCATACAGGTTGCGGCATCATGCAGCGCATTACTGCTCCAAGCGGCTATCTCTGTATGATGCAGCCGCACTCTATCAATAAGACCCGCTGCCGCCAGCCGCTGTTTGGCAGCCTGGAGCATACTCTGTGAGGTGTCCAGGCCGCTGAAGCTCCAGTCCGGGTGGCTCAGCCCCAGCTTCAGTATCTCCTGTCCCCCGCCTGCTCCCACGACCAACAGCCTTGGCTTGTCCTGCTTCTCCCACTTATCCAGCCGCGCTGTTAACAGCGTATCCATCAGGTCATATTGCAGCGCGTACCCGGGAATTTTGCGGCTGATATTCTGTACATACTGATCCCCGTCTGCCTTCTGCCACGGGCTGGCTGTATTGGCTACATTGGCTAAATTGGCTGTATTGGCTGTGTTAGATGTGCTGCTGTTCATTCCATCCCCTCCGAAAATGATAATCGGTACATGACCCCAACAGGTCATGTACCGATTATCAGGGCCGGGCCCCGGAACCGCCATCCCACATAGCTGGGATCTATAGCACGGTCCGCTCATACCAATACCCCGGAATCCCCCGTTCCAGCCGCATCAGCGCCTCCAGATAATAATAGTCGCCCCAGATGGTGTAATCATCCGGCGAGTCCCCGGCTCTGGCCGAATACGCGCCATGCTCCAGCAGACCCTCGGCCTGATCGCTGCCGTGGGTCGAATAATGCTCTGCCAGTGCCCGCACCGCTGCCTCTCCCGCCTCCTGAAAGAATAGGCGCTCCGGATCAGCCGTCTCCAGCTGCGCCGCAATCTCCAGCAGCCCGCAGGCAGCAATGGCTGAGGCCGAGCTGTCACGCTTCGTTCCCGGTTCAACGGGAGCGTCGAAATCCCAGTATGCGACCCCATCCTCCGGCAGACGGGCCACGAAGTAGCGGCCTAGCCGCTTCGCCGTCTCCAGCATCTCCGGGCTTGTCAGATAACGGCTGATCAGGGCGAAGCCATAGATGCCCCAGGCCTGACCGCGCGTCCAGGTGGAGCCGTCACTGTAGCCCTGATGTGTGCCGCCGCGGATGGCGTCACCGGTCACAGGATCGAAGAAGAAGGTATGATAGCTGGAATCATCCCCGCGCACCAGGAAGCGGCGGGACTTCAGGGCATGAAGCTCGGCCACCCGCCGGTAATCTTCATTGCCGGTCTGCTCATGCGCCCAGAGCAGCAGCGGCAGATTGAGCAGACAGTCGATAATGATCCGCCCGCCGTTGACAGCATCGCCCTCCCGTCCCCAGGCCTGGATCAGGCGGGGCCCTTCGCGCCAGCGCTTCATCAGCATGTCCGCCGCCTCCAGCGTAAGCTGCCGGGCCCCTTCATCCCCTTCGATGATCCAGTGGGCCTTGGAAGACAAAGAGTACATGAATCCGATATCATGATGATCGAAAATAATTTTGTGGTCCATCCGGCGGCGGAAGCTCTGGACGGTTCTTAACGCCTGTTCGCGGTAGACCGGATCTTCACTGTACTCAGAGCAGAGCCAGAGGATGCCGGACCAGAAGCCCGCAGTCCACTCGGTATTGTCATTCAGTGTATAATGCTCATCCCCGGCACTCACATGGGGGAACCGGTCCCCGAATCTTGTAATATTACGTTTCGTTACGCGTAGTGCGTCTTCAATCGCTTGTTGCCACATGTCAGAATATCCTCCTTGTTATAGGTTACCCTTGCTGGATCAGCCGATTGGCCTGTTTATACTGGCCCGGAGTGATCCCCTCATATTTCTTGAACACGCGAATGAAGGAATTGCTGTTCAGGAAGCCCACACGCTCTGAAACCTCCTGCACATTCAGTTCATCCGCCTCCAGAATCCGCTTGGCTTCTTCGATCCGGTACTGGTTGATATAATCGATAACGTTGGTGCCGGTCTGTTCCTTGAAGTACTTCGAGACATACGTTGGATGGAAGCGGAAGCGTTCCGAGATGTGGGTCAGCCCCAAATTCACATCATTGTAATTCTCATGGATGAATTCCAGGAGCTGCTCCTTCAGCTCAGTGTTGTGGGAACGCTTGCGTTCATGCACCATCTGGCAGACCGTCTCCAGAATCTGCAGCAGTTCCGTCTCCATCTCCTCGAAGGTCTCACAGGCAAACAGCCGCCGGATCAGCTCATTGCGCCGGGTCAGCTCCTTCTGGTCATCGGTCTTGAGCTGCTCCGTGGCCTTCAGCATGGTACCGATCAGCTCGAACATCAGGCAGCGGGCCAGCTCAACGGATAAGGGCTCCCCGGCAAAATTAGTCATTAGAATCTCATTCATGACCTCGGTAGAGCGGGCATAGTTGCCTGTGGCGATATAATTGACCAATTGGCGCTCCAGATCAAGCGGATAATACAGCTCCTCCTTCGGCTGCCGGATGCGGTCCTGGTCAATAATCTGGCCGATGCCGAGAATCAGCCGGTATTCCAGCGCCTCCTCCGACTCCCGGAAACAGGCGGAGATGTCTGCCAGAGAGGTGTGGACACTGCTCACGCCAACGGAGAAATAAATCAGGAAGCGGGACTGGATAAAATGCTGTGCCTCTCCAGTCGCCCGGATCAGCTGCGGAATGGCCTCCGCCGTATCCCCCCGGAGATTGACCAGCAGCGCGATCCGCCCATCCATTTCGGCGGAATAGACCGGACCGGCCGGACTCAGCAGCTCCTCCAGCACATTGGTCAGAATCAGATGGACGAACTGGCGCTTCTCCTCCTTGTCCTCCGGGGCCCTTGTGCGGAACAGACCCTCATAATTCTCTATGTGTACCAGCAGCACGGCGAAGGAATCACTCTCCAAAGAGAGGCCTAGGCGCTCCATCTCCCCGACAAGCTCCTCGCCCGGCTGCACCCGTCCCTTCAGCAGCCTCGCCAGGAAGCTGCTGCGCACCATCGTCTGCTGCTCCTTCAGCCGCGTGGCGAACTGGTCCTGCTCCTCCCAGGCCCGGGTCAGCACCGTCTGCAGGATGCCAAACTCATCATCCGGCTGCTCCAGCTTCCCCTTGACCTTGTCGGAGATAATATTCATAATCCGGCCCAGCGGCCGGTAATTCCGCCGGGTGAACCACCAGGCGGCGACACCGCCCAGCAGCAGGACCGCAGCCACGCCGGCGAAGGTGATGCTGCGGATGACCATCAGCTTCTTGGCATAGATCCGGGTCGGGACGACAGAGACGTACTGCCAGTCCTCCACCTGGGAGGAGATCTGCGAGACCGTCACCGATTCCCCATTCCAGTCGGCCGTGCCGGTCCGCCGTTCGCTGTCCTTATTCTGCTGCAAATATTGATGTATGGTGTAAGGGGTTTCAACCGTTCCTGTGGAGAAAAGCGTACGCCCGTCACGGTCCAGGATGAATACTATACTCTCCGGCTCCAGCCGCACATTGTTGATCGCCTGCTGGAACCGTTCCGGGTCCAGCATAACCACAAAGGTAGCCGGGCTGTCCGGCGACACCTGAACCGGATAAGGCTGAAGGTAGACCAATGTCTCCTCTATGCGGAGGTCCTCGCTGAGGACTTTCATTTTGCGGAAGGCGCTCTGGTCTGACTGCTCCATCAGCTTGGTCCACTCCGGCCCGCTAACCCCGGTCCCCTCATAATAAATCTCATACAGCAGCTTCTTGGACACCAGCGAAGAGGAGGACAGCGCCACATCCGAGGACTTCACATAGATGTACAGCTCGCGGATAAGCCCGTTCCCGATCCGGATCGATTTGAGGTTCTTGATCAGCTCCAGCCCCATCAGCCGCCACCTGGCATCCTGCTCGGACGCATGATTAATGAAGCTGCTGAGCTGAGAATCGGCCATGAGCTGGCTGCTGATGCTGCTGATATCCTGAATCTGGCTGTCGATCGTCTCCTGCACCTGGGACAGCAGCACCATATTGGAGCGGTTCACCTCTTCCTTCAGCAGATTGCGGGACTCCGCAAAGACTGCCGCCCCGATGGCAACGGGGATGAGCAGGATGACCAGATAAGAGAGGCCCCAGGACAACAGGATGCTTTTCTTTTTCATGGCGCTCCTCCTCCTTGTTCATGATGTGAGTACAGTGCTGGCCTGGCTTTGGTCTATTCCTTGATTGCGCCAATCATGACGCCCTTCACAAAATACTTCTGCAGAAACGGATATATAAACAGAATCGGCAGCGTCGCCACTATCACGGTTGCATACTTCACGCTTTCTCCGATTGCTTCCTTGTCGCCCATGGCGGCCGAGGTGGTCATCGAATCCGTACTGTTCTGGATGAGAATCTCACGCAGCACCAATTGAAGCGGATACAAATCACGGTCGCGGATATACAAAATGGCGCTGAACCAGGAGTTCCAGTGGCCTACTCCATAGAACAGAATCATGACCGCAATGACCGGCATCGACAAGGGTACAACAATCCGCCAGAGAATGCGCATCTCTCCCGCACCGTCAATTCTGGCCGATTCCAGCAGACTCTCGGAGATTCCCTGGAAGGCTGTACGCATAATGATCAGATTATAACTGCTGACCAGCCCCGGTACAATCAGTGCCAGCAGATTATTGCCGAGGTGAAGCGTATTGTTGATCAGCAGGTAGGTCGGAATAATGCCGCCGTTGAAGAACATGGTGAACACAATGGCCAGCATGATCGGATTGCGCAGCATGAAGCTTTTGCGGGACAGGGTATAGGCCCCCAGGATGGTAAAAAGCAAATTGAGCGCCGTGCCCAGCACCACGATCACCAGTGTATTTCTGTAGCCGGAGAGAATGCTCGGATTACTGAGCACCAGCTTGTAGCTGTCCAGATTGAACCCGTCCGGGAGCAGCAGCAGCCCGCTGTGGGCCATCAGCCGGTTGGAGTCGCTGAGCGAGGCGTTCAGCACATGCCACAGCGGATACAAGGTGATGATAATGAGCAGGACCATGAGCAGCACGTTGAGGCTGTCAAACAGCTTTTCCCCTATCGTTCGTTTAATCGTCATGAGCATCCTCCACTTAGAACAGCTTATTGTCGGATACCGCCTTGGAGAGGCGGTTGGCGCCGATGAGCAGAATGAAATTGACCAGCGACTGGAACAGGCCGACAGCCGTCGTATAGCTGAACTCTGCACTTTCGCTGATCCCTTTGCGGTAGACGAAGGTGGAGATGACATCCGCTGTATCGTAGACGTTTGGGTTATAGAGCAGGATCACCTTCTCGAAGCCGATCTCCATCAGCCCGCCTATGCGCAGAATCAGCAGAATCACAATCATCGGGATAATCCCCGGCAGTGTAATATGCCAGACCCGGCGAAGCCGGCTGGCCCCGTCCACCATCGACGCATCGTAGAGCTCGGGATTAATTCCGCTGAGCGCCGCCAGATAGATAATGGTCGAGAATCCAAGCTCCTGCCAGATGGAGGAAGCCGTGTAGATCGTGCGGAAATTCCCCGGCTCACTCAGCAGCGCGCTGCTCTCCCCGCCGAAGAATGTAATGATCGAATTGAACAGCCCGTCACGGGAGGAGAAATCAACCACCATCCCGCAAATGACCACCAGGGAGATAAAGTGGGGGATATAAGAGACCGTCTGTACCGTGCGCTTGAACATCTCATGCCTCAGCTCATTGAGCAGCAGCGCCAGCAGGATCGGGGCCGGGAAGCCGAATAACAGCTGGTAGAAGCTGAGGATCAGTGTATTTTTGAGCACCCGCCAGAAATAATAGCTCTGAAAAAAATCTTGAAAATGCTGCAGCCCCACCCACTCGCTGCCCCAGATGCCCTTGCCGACGGTGTACTCCTTGAAAGCGATGACCGCGCCATACATCGGCAGATACTTGAAGACCAGAAAATACAGTACCACGGGGAGCGCCATCCAGTAGATCACTTTGTTCTGCTTGTAATTCAGCCATACCAGGGATAACTTACGGGTCACAAGTCTCCCTCCTTTCTTTTGCAGGACCGGCCTGCGAGGGCACAAGTAGCTTCATCTGCCGCTCCGCAGGTGGCCTTCATCCTGATTTATCTTGCATTGTAGCGGTCAACCGCCGCCTGCTGAATTTCAATCGCCCGCTTCACATTGAACTTGCCGATCTGGGCTGTGAACTTATCGAAGTTCTCCAGCGGTTCAGCGCCGATGACGAACTTGATGAACATTTCATCGCGGTAGGTGGTGATGTCACTCATGATTTTGCTGTACTCGCTGGATTCCTCAGTAGTCAGGCTGACCGGAGGTAGACCGACCTTAAGCGTATTGTCACTGTATTTCGAAAAAAGCGTTACCGCGTCCTTCTGCTGCTGGTACTGGTAATACTGCTCGTTGTACCGGTCGTCATCCTCCCCGACAAACGGATAGTTGGCAATGAAATGCTTCGCCATCGCCTGGACCACCGACAGCCCGTCGGGATTCTTCAGGATCTCATCCGTATAGGTTGGATACCCGTCCTTCATCGTGTACGTCACGCCTTCTACGCCGAAGTTCTTCAGCATATGGCCTTCTTCACTGAAGAAATAATCCAGCGCCTTCACGGTCTCCTCCGGGTGCTTGTTGCTCTTGGTGATCGTAGCTCCGGCACCGCTCCACTCCCAGGACCGGCCGGTGAACATCGGCTCATCGCCCTTGTTCACTACAGGGAACTGGACGGCCGTAAGGTTAGCCTCCGGCTCCTTCTCCTGGAGGGCGGGCAGATAACGTCCGATGCCGCCGCCGATGTAGGTGAAGAAGGCCCCGGCCTGACTGCTCAGAATCTTGGCATCAAAGGTCTTCTGATCGTTGGTAGCGAAGTCTGGATCGATCAGCCCCTCTTGATACCAGCGGTGAAAGGTGGTCAGGAAATCCTTGAATTCCGGCTCCACCGGCCCGAACACCACCTTGCCGTCCTTGAGGAAGATCGTATTGGTGATGCCGTAGGCCTCCAGGAAATTCGCGGCCGCCGGACCCATCGTTGTCAGCTTGGGCGGAGCGCCGTACAGGAGCGGAGCGGTGACGCCTTTTTTCTCCTTGAAGGCCTTCAGCACCGTCTCCCACTCCGCAATCGTCTCCGGCTGCGGCAGCTTCAGCTCATCCAGCCAGTCCTGGCGGATGAACATGCCGCCGAAGGTCTTATACTTGCCCAGCCGCAGATGCGGGATGGCATAGATATCTCCGTTATCTGCTTTCAACTGCTTCGCCACCTCGGGATTCTCGTCCAGAATCTTCTTCAGGTTAGGCGCATACTGGTCAATCAGGTCGTTCAGCTTAATGATGCTGCCGTCCGTGTACAGCTTGGAATAATCGCCATAGACGAACATCACATCCGGCAGCTTATTGGAGGCCAGCATGACGTTGAACTGCTCCGTCTCCGCCCCGACCGCCGGGTGCTGGAATTCCGTCTTAATGTTGGTCTTCTTCTCCCACTCCTTGATCGCCGTAATCTCACTCATATTCTTCAGCGTGATCGAGACATTCGTATTCAGCGAAGCCCAGATCGAGATGGGTGTAGGCCCATCCGCCGCTGCTCCTTCTGTATTCTTGTTGCCGTCCGCGCCACCCGAGCAGCCTGCCAATCCGCCTATCGTCAGTAGCAAGCTGGCACTCAGCAGCATCCGCCTTCTCCAAGCTCTCTTCATCTTCTCATCTCCCCCATCTGTTCGTAATTGCTATGCTGTTGCCGGAGGTGAACAACTCGATTTGTTTCGATACGCTTGCCGCCCTGGTATGTTCAGCCCTCCCGCTCATCTAACTTAACGTTTCCGCCCCCGCCTTGACCATCTCCCATTCTTGCCGCGATATCGATATCTTGCTTATACCCTGTCCATCACAGGAATTGCATATGGATGTTGATAAATTGGGATTGAATCTGTTTAGAGAGATTGAGCTAAGGAATTTTTGCGTTTTGGGATGAGCCGCGGCTCCAGAGAAGTTTTGGACTTCCGGCCGCTGTTGTCCCCAGATTTCTTGATTAGAACCGCTGTTCGCGGTAGAAATCCGGTGACTAGCTGATGCTTACGATGCGAGCTTTCCTTCGGAAAGCTTTCAGGCGGACGCTACCGCTCCTACAGCTCCAAAATTCCCCTCCGCCACTTTTCCCTTAACTTTACAGCTAATTAACTTAACCCAGTCGGCCAGCCTTCTAGGGGAGCACATTTACCGCCCTATTCCGGCCGATTTTAGTGCAGTAGTGCTCCACATTCGCTCCCTTTGGGCTGTATCCGACCCCACGCAGCATCGCGTCAGCAAATTGTAATCGGTTTTTCGATTACATTTGGCCTACGCGCCGCCACCGGTCCCATTGTAATCGGTTTTTCGATTACATTTGGCCTACGCGCCGCTCGCCGTCACATTGTAATCGGTTTTTCGATTACATTTGGCCCACGCGCCGCTCGCCGTCACATTGTAATCGGTTTTTCGATTACATTTGGCTCACGCTCCGCTCCCGGTCCCGTTGTAATCGGTTTTTCGATTATATTTGGCCCACAAGCCGCTCCCATTCCCATTGTAATCGGTTTTTTGATTACATTTGGCCCACGCCTCGCCCCCGGTCCCGTTGTAATCGGTTTTTCGATTACATTTAGCCCACGCGCCGCCAGCAACACGAAAAAAAGACACCCTTAAGTGTCTTTATCGCCAATCTATGGAATTCGCCTAACCCGGCGTAGCTTGCCCTGCCCGCCCCTCAGTCCCGGGACAGCAGCGACAGCAAAGTCTCCAGCACCACATTCACGCCCATCTCACAATCCTCATAGGAGGTGAGCTCTTCCTCGCAATGGCTTTTCCCGTTCACGCTTGGGACAAAGATCATCGCCGACGGCAGGAACCCGGCCACGAACTGGGCATCATGCCCCGCACCGCTCGCCAGCTTCCGGCTGCTGTAACCGAGCTTCTGCGCAGCCTGCTCCACTAGCGCACAGATCCCCGGATCAAACCATACCGTGTCGCGGCCCCACAGCTTCGTCTTCGACACGCTGCAATCCAACAGCTCCTCCGGCAGGCCGTGAATGACCGCCTCGACCTCCCGGACCACATCCATGTCCTTATGTCTCGCTTCCACGGTGAAGATTACCTTGTTCGGAATCACGGTATGGATGTTCGGCAGCACATTTATCCGTCCCATCGTATAGACCAGCTCAGGGTCCAGCACGGACAGCTTGCGGCGCAGCTCCGCAATAATATCCGTAGCGGCAAACAGCGCATCCCGGCGCATATCCATCGGCGTAGTTCCGGCATGATCCGATTCCCCGGTCACTTCAATCTCATAGCAGGCCATGCCCACGACACAGTCAACCAGGCCGATCTTAACGTTCTCCTTCTCCAGCACAGGGCCCTGCTCGATATGCAGCTCCAGATAAGCCGCCGCTTCCCTGATCCGGTTCTCTGCATCGCCGGCATAGCCGCTGGCCTCCAGCGCCTCGCCGAAGCTGACGCCCTCCGCGTCCTTCTTCTCCAGCATGGCTGCCTTATCGAACTTGCCGGATAAGACACCTGAGGCCATCATGGACGGCTCGAAGCGGGCACCTTCCTCATTGGCGAAGTTCATCACCGTGACAGGCAGCCGGGGCTTAATCCCTTGATCTACCAGGGTTCTCACGACCTCAAGGCCGGCAATCACCCCCAGCACACCGTCGAATCTGCCGCCCTTCTTCACGGTATCCAGATGTGAGCCCATCACTATCGGGGGGCCCTCTTCACTGCCAGCCAGAGTGGCATACATATTGCCCATATCATCCACCTTCACGGTCATGCCCAGCTCTTCGCAGCAGGCGGTGAAATAGCCGCGCACCCGCACATCCTGCTCTGACAGCGATAGCCGGGTAACTCCGTTATGGTCTGTCCGCCCGAAATCGGCAAAGGCCTCAATGGTATTCTTCAGCCGCTCACCGTTCACCAATAGTTGCTTCACCTGCATCGGCTTATTCCCCCGTTTCCGCTGATATGGAATCATTGCTATCCTTCTATGTTAACGAATTCCACCTGTTTGTCATTGTACATACTGTAAAAATTATAGGCTGGAGAATTTCCGTTATTTGCTGGCACCTGCGGGGAAGTCTGTTAGAATATGAGACATCAGGATTACATATTGCAGGGCGAGAGGGGTAAAAGCATGAACACTATTTTACGCAGCAGCCTGGCCGTGGCCGAGATCAGTTCACTCGGTGCTGAGCTGGTCAGCTTCAGAAGAACGGATACAGATACTGAATATATGTGGAACGGAGACGCCGCCTATTGGACAGGCCGTTCTCCGGTGTTGTTCCCGATGATCGGGGGAGCCGCAGGCGAAGTGGTCCGTGTAGATGGACAGACTTATCCGCTGGCCCGGCACGGCTTCGCCAGACGCAACGAATTCACGCTGGTGGAGGCAAGCGAGACTCAAGCGGTCTACCGGCTATCGCACAGCGAGGACACGCTGGCCAGCTACCCGTATCCATTCCATCTGTATCTCACCTATAATCTGAACGGCAGCACGCTGGACATCGGTTACCGGGTGGAGAATCCCGGTGAAGGGGAGATGTTCTTCCAGCTCGGCACCCATCCGGCGTTCAACTGCCCGATTGGCGGAGAAGGCCGCTTCACCGACTACTATCTTGAATTTGAGCAGACGGAACGCCTGGAGCGCCTGTTCCTGAATGAGAATGGCTTGATCACTCCGGGCCAGGGCGAGGCCATGCTCGACGGGGATAACAAGCTGCCGCTGAACCACGAGATGTTTGCGCATGACGCCCTTGTGTTCCGCAATGTCCAGTCTAAATCGGTTGCCCTGAAAAGCAAACAGTCTGCTAAGAGCGTAACGGTCGCCTTCACGGGCTTCCCTGATCTCGGCATCTGGCAGCCGAAGAATGCACCGTTCGTGTGTATCGAGCCTTGGCATGGCGTGGCCGATCTCGAAGGCTTCACCGGCGATTTCCGGGAGAAGCAGAACGCCATCTCCCTGCCGCCGGGCGGCCAGTTTACCAGCGCGCTGGCGATTACGTTTAACTAAATTTCAGCAGGCGAAAGGCCGCAGTCACCCCATGGTGCTGCGGTCTTTTTGCTGCGGAACAGCGGCTTCCCGTCAGGCAGCTCACGCCCCTCCTCAAGCGATAAGTACACTTTAGTAGTATATACAACCTTTTGACCCGGATAGTAAGATTATCACAAATATAGTGACGCGTAGACCCGAATCAGAACCGGGAAAGGAAGTGACTGCTCGAGTGAAGCCAGAGATAAGTATTATTGTGCCTATCTACAACGTGGAACTGTACCTGAGGAAGTGTGTGGATTCGATATTGGCGCAGACCTTCCGCAATTTTGAATTGATTCTGGTCAATGACGGATCACCCGATAAGTGCGGCGAGATTTGCGAGTATTACAAGGAGCTGGACCCGCGTGTCGTCGTCATTCATAAGCAGAACGGCGGATTGTCCGATGCCCGCAACTATGGAATTGATGTGGCAGAGGGCCGGTATATCGGGTTCGTCGACAGCGATGACTGGATTGAACCGGACATGTACGAAGCCCTGTACGGACTCATCACCGCCCACAATGCAGATATCGCTGTATGCGGCCATTGCGAGGTACAGGATGATGTCAAGCTGGAAAAGTCCTTCACGCACCAGGTGCGTGTATACGATAATGCGCAAGCCATTGACAAGCTGCTTGAGGATACCGAGATCCAGAACCTTGCCTGGGATAAGCTGTACAAGGCTGAGCTGTTCAGCCAGGTGAGATATCCGGTCGGCCGGTATTTCGAGGACATTTTTACCACCTATAAATTATTCCTCCAGGCGAACAAGACCGTCTCGCTGGACTCCCCCAAATACCTGTATCTCAAGCGAAGCGACAGCATCACCGGAGCGATGAACAACCGGAAATATTACGACCGCTTCCGTGCGGCGCTGGAGATCTACGAGACGATTCAGGATAAAAACTATCCGGTCGCCAAAGAAATCTCGTTATCCCGGACCGTAACCGAAGGCATTGAGCTGTGCAACTTCCAGCTGATTACCGGCGAGACTGCAGTTAACAAGGAATATCTGACCGAGCTGGGCGGGTTCCTGAGCAAGCATACCTCCGCAATCCTGCGCAACCGCATCATCCGCCGGGAGATGAAGACTGCAGCCCTGCTTATTCTGACCAGCTCCACGGTATACAAAATGCTGTATTATTCCAAACTCCGTTTGAAGGGAAGTAATATGATATGAGCCAAGCCCTTGAGAAGATCCTGCCGCTGTCTTTCCGCAATTATGTAAGCAATATTCCCGTTTACCAATACTATAAGGGCTATCTGAGCTACCGGAATGCATATAAAGACAAGACGAAAGCCATTTACGTCGTCGGCTCCCCTGAGCATGACAATCTGGGCGATCACGCCATCACTTATGCGCAGATGAATTTTTTGCGGAAAGCTTTTCCTGACTATACCCTGATTGAGATTGTCGCCAACCGGCTGATGCATAACATGAAGTGTCTGGAGGAGTTCTGTTCGCCGGAGGATATCTTCGTGCTTCAGGGCGGAGGCAACTTCGGGATCGAGTATTTCCGCGAGGAAGAGGTACGCCGCAAGATTATCTCTGAGTTCCCAAATAACAAAATCATCGTCTTCCCGCAGACCATCTACTTCGGTGATACCGAGCTTGGGCGCGCGGAGTTCAAGAAGACACAGGACCTCTATGGCTCCCACAAGGACCTCACGTTGGTCGCCAGAGAGGCAACGTCGTACGAAATTATGAAAGCAGGTTTCAGAAACAACGCAGTGCTGTTAACGCCGGACATTGTAATGTCCCTCGACATCACAGATCCTCCTAAGGAGCGCCATGGTGCCCTTCTGTGCATTAGAGCGGATAAGGAGAGTATTTTCAGCGAGCAGGATAAAAAGGTCATCCAGGAATACACCTCCAAGCACTACAGCTCCACTACCTTCACGGATACCTGCATCCTCCGCCCTGTCTCCCTGGAAGACCGGGACCACGAGCTGAATACCTTATGGAATCAGTTCAAGGAGGCCGAGGTTGTGATTACGGACCGTCTGCACGGGATGATTTTTGCGGCGATTACATCCACACCTTGTATTGCGCTGGGGAATTACAATTATAAAGTGGTAGGCAGCTACGAATGGATCAAGCATCTGGGCTATGTGAAATTCACGAACGATGTAAAGCAAATCCCGGCCTTGCTGGAAGAACTGAAAACGATCCGGCGCCCACGGTACAATAATGAATTCTCGGTCCAGCATTACAGCCAGATCATTGAATCCATGGCAAGCAGCAGCGCTGAAGAACCTGCTTCGTCCATCGTTACCGCTTAAAATAAGCACAAGACACTCTCTGTAGCGAGGAAGCGATCTGTTTGAAAACCAATATTAAACTTGCTGCAATCATAACCTATGCTTCCGTATTTTTAGGCGTTATTATCTCCCTGGGCTCGACGCCGTTCATTGTGTCGACCCTGGGGAAATCCGAATATGGATTATTCGCGCTGGTGAACTCCATCATCGCCTATATCGTCCTGCTGGATCTGGGCTTCGGCAGCGCGGTCATCCGCTTCAATGCGAAATACATCTCTGAGAATGACTCCACAGGCCAGCGCAATATAAACGGAATGTTCCTGCTGCTCTTCTCTGCCATCGGATTCCTCTCCTTACTTGCCAGTGTGATTCTGGTGTTCAATTTCGATTCGATCTTCAGCAGCCTCGATGCAGCTGAGCTCGGCATTCTGAAGACCATATTCATCATTGCTGCCATCAATGTGGCTGTCTCGTTCCCGCTGAATATCTTCAGCTCGATCATTACGGCCTATGAGCGGTTCGTCTATCTCAAAATCATCAACCTGATCCGCGTGGTCCTGTCTCCGGCCATGATGGTGCTGGTCCTGATGTTCGGCTTCAGATCAACAGGAATGGTCACCGTCGCACTTGTTCTGAACCTGGCAATCGGCGTGATTAATGTAGTCTTTTGCCGCACCAAGCTGAATCTGCGGGTCCGGTTCCACGGCTTCGATACCAAGCTGTTCAAGGAGATCTTCAGCTATTCGTCGTATATCTTATTGTCTTCGATCGCCTTCCAGATCTATACGAATGCTGATCCGCTGATCATCGGGATGTTCCTGGGGGCTACGCCTATCGCCGTCTTCGCCATCGCCGCCCAGCTCAACACGTATATTCTCAACTTCTCCAATGTGCTGGCCAGCTTCTATCTGCCCAAGCTCACCAAGATGATCGTCAAGGGTGCAGATCAGGCGGCTTTAATGCTGGAGCTGGTCAAAATAGGCAGAATCCAGGCGCTGATCGTAGGCTACATCGTCTCGGGCTTCGTGTTATTCGGACAGAGCTTCATTCTGATCTGGCTCGGTCCGGATTACAAATATGCATACACGGTTGCGCTGATCATCATCATTCCCCAGATCACATCGATTGTGCAATCGCTGTTCGCCACCATGCTGGAAGCGATGAATATGCACCGGGTGAAGGCCTTCATCTATTTCTCTGTTGCTATTCTGAAGGTGGCTTTAACCTTCTGGTTCATCCGGATCTGGGGGATTACAGGCTGCGCCATTGCTACGGCTATCGGGATGATCATCAATGTATGCCTAAATAATGTGTACTACAAATATAAATTGAAGTTCGATATTCTTCATTTCTGGCTGCAGATCATCCGCGTCTTCATTCCGGTGGTGCTGCTGACCGGTGCGTGCGGGTTCCTGCTTAGCTTCGTGAGTATCACTTCTTACGTGTACCTGGGTATGTATGTCATCCTGTACTCCCTCATCTATGTGCTTACCATGTGGCTGTTCGGACTGAACGGGGCAGAGAAGCAGATGGTGGCCGGACCGGTGAGAAAAATGACTCTGCGGAGCCAGGCGTAGCCTGCACCTCCAAGAAGAAAGATAAGAAATTTTTATTGCGCGATGCATATACATTCTTATTCTTTGAACCAAGTCGCTGCCTTTCGCTGTTCCTGCTTCCACCTGTACTGCCATCAGCAAACAAGCCTCTGCGGGCTTCCGCAGAGGCTTGTTACTTATCTATCAGAGTCAGAGCGGCTTCAGCCGCTCATCCAGCAGCCGGAACGCTTCCCTTAGCGCCGCCCCCGAGACGCCGCCGTAGACATCGCCTATGTTCAGCTCGTAATAACAGGCGTTCTCACCGGTTGGCTTGAGCCGTGGTGTCAGGCCAATGCCCGTCTCGTTATAGATCCCAATCAATACAGGGGCAAGCTGTTCCCGTGGCAGTGCGAAATGGATGTGGAACATATTCGAGACCGGAACCTCCGGCAGCGTGGATACCTTATGGCAGCTGTTGAATAAGGCCGCCAGCTCCTTGGCCTGCTCATAGTATTCTGACATCCTGGCGATTCGCTGCTGGTAATAATACCGGGCCGGGACAATATAGGGATAGAGACTGATCAGGTCGCCCCCGTGGCGGCGCTTCCAGATCTTCGACTCCTCCGTGAACTCCCGGCTTCCGGCTAAGATCGCTCCGGCAATCCCGCCGATGCCCTTGTACAGGGAGACATACACACTATCGAACAGCGCGCAGACCTCGGCCGCCGTCTTGCCGTAGTAAGGCAGCACCTCGAACAGCCGCGCCCCGTCCAGATGGAGCTTAATTCCCTGCTCCCGGCAAGACGCCGATATCGCTTCCAGCTCCGCATACTCCGGCAGCTGTCCGCCGATCTCCCGCTGCGGCAGCTCCAGCAGCAGACAGGCGATTCCAGGCCCCATCCCCTGCACATCCTCTAGGGTAATCAGGCGGTCTGCACTGCCCAGCAGCAACGGCTCCAGATGATGCAGCTCCTTCAGGCCGTCCTGCTCATGAATCTCCAGATGGCATAGCGGATGATAAGCGACCCTTTTGCTCCCCTCACGGTCACTCCAGATCCGCAGAGCAATCTGCTGTGCCATCGTGCCGCTGGGGAAGAACACGCTGCATTCTTTGCCCAGCACCTCTGCCATCTCCGCCTGGAATTCCTCAATCACCGTTCCTGTCCCGTACATGTCCGCAGCAAGGCTATCCTCTACACTAGCCAGCGCTTTCTTGAGTACGGCTGCGTCCCGTCCGCCATGGCCTGCAAGCTGCACCTGCGTCCGGCCGAACGCCTCCATTAAAGCATTCTCCTCGTTCATTTTGTTATCCTAGCCCCCTTCTCCGTAGCGCCCGATCTGTATGAATCCTTGAAATTATATCATTCTCCTACAAAATAACCGAATGTTTTGAATGTTCACATGATATTCCTCTCGATCAAGGTGAAATAAGTTGAACGCTGTGCTACAATATTGGAATTGCAAAGGCAATCGCTTAGGGAGGTTTATAATTACACCATGCTCATTATTGGTATCGCCGGCGGGACCGGTTCCGGCAAGACAACGGTAGCTCGCTCCGTGATTGACCGTCTTGGCTCTGACAAAGTAACATTCATATCCCAGGATAACTACTATAAAGACCATTCTTACCTCAGCATGGCTGAACGCGGGGCGATTAACTACGACCACCCGCTGGCCTTCGACACGGAACTGCTGATCGAGCATCTGGATTGTCTCAAAGCGGGACAAGCCGCCTTCGCCCCGGTGTATGACTTCACAGTTCATGCCCGCTCCACCGAGAAGACCGTGGAGCTTGCCCCGAACAATATCGTCATTCTCGAAGGGTTACATGTATTGTCCGACGAGAAGCTGCGCGAGCAGCTGAACATCAAGGTGTTCGTGGACACCGATCCTGATGTACGCATCCTGCGCCGGGTGCTGCGGGATATCGAGGAACGCGGGCGGACCATTCGTTCGATCCATACGCAATACCTCACCACGGTGAAGCCGATGCACGAGGCCTTCATCGAGCCCTCCAAGAAATACGCCGATCTGATCATCCCGGAAGGCGGACAGAATCAAGTCGGAATCGAGCTGCTGTCCGTACTGACCGAGAAGTATCTGTCCGGCGATCACCAGTGGCATTAAGCCGCACCGGCTGATTCGGGTGCAAGGACCGTCCGGCAATGCCGTACGGGTTTTTGCCGTTCAGGAAATGATAGGGATGCGGAAAACCGATTACATTGGGCGGCGCGCGGGCTACCGGCCGGATTGTCATCGGAAAACCGATTACATTGGGCAGCGTGTGGGCTACCGGGTTGAATGTAATCGGAAAACCGATTACATCGGGCGGCGCGGGCTGACGGGGCGATTGTCATCAGAAAACCGATTACATTGGGCGGCGTGTGGGCTACCGGGTTGAATGTAATCGGAAAACCGATTACATCGGGCGGCGCGCGGGCTGACGGGGCGATTGTCATCGGAAAACCGATTACATTGGGTGGCGTGTGGGCTATCGGGTTGAATGTAATCGGAAAACCGATTACATCGGGCGGCGTGTGGGCTATCAGGCGGATTGTCATCGGAAAACCGATTACATTGGGTGGCGTGTGGGCTACCGGGTTGAATGTAATCGGAAAACCGATTACATCGGGCGGCGCGCGGGCTATCAGGCGGATTGTCATCGGAAAACCGATTACATTGGGCGGCGTGCGGGCTACCGGGCCCATTGTAGGCGAAGAACCGGTTAGCAATCGGCCGCCCGTAGGCGTGCTGTTCCCGAAACAACGCCACACAAGTCACATTACCTCACACAAAACTCCTATTCACATTAGGATTTTCATCATTTTCAGCAAAACTATCAACTCATTTGTTATATTTGTTGACTGATAGCGCTTTATTCACGAAATAAAGGGTTGATTATTTCCAATTCATCCACTATGATTAGATCAACGGACGTCAAAAAGTTAAAGCGGTTTAACTTTTAACTTATCCAATGTAATTATATCGGCAAATTATATTTTTATTTATCACTAAAGTTAAAGCGCTTATACTTTATAGGAAGAAAGGCTGGTGTGTTCGTGATTAAGAGTGAGAGCCGGCGGCAGACATTCTACATGTATCTGTTCATTTCCCCCTGGCTGGTCGGCTTCCTGATCTTCGCCCTGTACCCGATCCTGTCATCGCTGTATTACAGCTTCACCGACTATGACATCATTCATCCGCCCCAATTCATCGGCCTCGCCAACTATACGGAGATGTTCCACAATGAGCTGTTCTGGCGTTCCGTGACAGTCACCTTAAGGTACACCTTCATCAGCGTTCCGGTCCAGCTGCTGCTTGGCCTGGGCTTCGCCCTGCTGCTGCATCAGACTCTTCCCTGGCGCGGCTTCTTCCGGACAGCGATGTATTTCCCCAGCATGGTCTCGGGCGTGGCCATGTCACTCCTCTGGTATTGGATCTTCAATCCGCAGATCGGCCTCTTCAACTATATGCTCTCCTGGTTCGGCATTCACGGCCCGGCCTGGCTGATGAATCCCGATACGGCGCTGTATGCCCTAATTATCATGTCCTTCTGGACAGCAGGTTCGGGCATGATTCTCTTCCTCGCCGGTCTGCAAGGCGTCCCGGCCAGCCTGATCGAAGCCGCCAATCTGGATGGCGCAGGGCGCTTCCGCATTTTCCTGAATATTACGCTGCCGATGATCTCGCCTGTCCTGCTGTTCCAGCTGATTATGGGTCTGATCGACTCCTTCCAGGTCTTCACGCAGGCCTTCGTCATGACGCAGGGCGGCCCCAATTATTCCACCTGGTTCTACGTCTACAATCTGTATACCAGCGCCTTCAAGGAATACCGTGCCGGATACTCCTCCGCGCTTGCCTGGGTGCTGCTGATTGTCGTCATGCTGTTCACGGCGGTCATTATGAGGCTGTCGCGCCGTTATGTCCACTATGAAGGAGGGAGCCGCCGATGAGTACTGTTAAGGCCACCCGCCCGCTTGGCCCGGCTTCCCGGCCGCGCCGGAGAATCAAACCCGTTAAGATTGCCAGCTTCACCGCACTGCTCCTTACAACGTTCCTCATGCTGCTGCCGCTGTTCTTCATGGTCTCTACCTCGCTGAAGTCGAAACGGGAGATGCTGAAGTTCCCGCCGACCTTTCTCCCGGAGAGCTGGGCCTGGAGCAATTATACCGATATTTTTGAGACGCTCCAGTTCGGCACACTGTACAAAAACAGCCTGATCATCGCCGGGTTCTCCGTATTCGGCACCCTGCTCTCTTCGGCTCTGGTCGCTTACGGGTTCGCCAGATACCGGGGACGCGGCAACAACTTCTGGTTCATCCTGCTCCTGAGCACGATGATGCTGCCGTATCCGGCGATCATGATTCCGCAGTTCGTCCTGTTCTCTCAGATGCAGTGGATCGACACCTTCCTGCCGCTGATCGTTCCCGCCTTCTTCGGCTCGGCGTATAACATCTTCCTGCTGCGGCAGTTCTTCTCCACGCTGCCTGAGGAGCTGTTCGACGCCGGACGGATGGACGGCTGCAGCGAGCTGAGGATGTGGCGGACCATCGCATTGCCGCTGTCTGCACCGGCGCTGGCAACCGTGGCAATCTTTGCTTTTATCTACAGCTGGAATGATCTGTTGACCCCTGTGCTCTACTTAAGCTCGTCGGACAAATTCACGCTTCCCGTCGGCATGGCCTCCCTCACCTCATCGCGCTTCCGCATTCCGCCGTGGCATCTGCTGATGGTCGCTTCGGTACTGGCTATGGTTCCAATCGTCACCCTGTTCGCCATCGCCCAGAAGCAGTTCGTAGAAGGCATTGTACTGACGGGTATCAAGTAATCCCGGGTTACAACACTTGAAATCAGGAGGGATTAGACAATGAAGAATATGATGAAGAGCAAGAGGTATGCGCTGCTGCTGGCAACAGCCCTGACAGTAACGACAGTCTTGGCGGGCTGTGGCGGCGGCAAGTCGGCAGGCAATGTGGCGGCTGGGGACAGCGGAGCCGGGAGTACCGGCGATCCGGGGAAGCAAGTGACGATATCCCACTATACGATTGACTCCGAGGACCGGACTTTTATCGAGAAGCTGATCCCGGATTTCGAGAAGGCGCACCCGAACATCAAGGTCAAGGTAGAGAAGGCACCGTATGAGCAGTTCGACAGCAAGCTGCAGACACTGATTGCCGGCGGTAATTCCCCGGATGTGACGAGTCATTACGGATACGGCGGCTTTGCCGAATATTATAACAAGGATATGCTGCTGGATCTGACGGACCTCATTAAGGAAGACGGCTTCAAGGCGGAGGACTACAACATCCCCGAGAATCTGATGAAAATCTATACCGTAAACGGTCATACTTACGGCATACCTGTTAATATGTACGTCACCCTGATGCTCTACAACAAGGATATGTTCGATGCTGCGGGCGTCTCCTACCCGCCAAGCGATTATGAAGATAAGAGCTGGACGTTTGACCGCATGGTGGAGGATGCCAAGAAGATGACGCTCGTTTCGGACGATATTGCCAAAACACAGTACGGCGTAGACTTCACCTGGTCAGAGCGGGATATGCGGCCGCTGTACTTCGGGGCCGAGCCTTACTCTGAGGATACCTGGACCAACGGCGGTGTTCCTTCCGAGACGCATTTTGATTCCCCTGAGGTGATTGCCGCTTACCAGAAGCTGTTCGATCTTGTGTTCAAGGAGAAGGTATCCCCGACCTCCGAGTGGAGTAAAAGCGTTGCCGGACAGAACGGCGACCCGTTCGTCGCCGGCAAGATCGGTATGTCGATCGGCGGCTCCTGGAACCTCGCCGGGGCCAATGACTTCCCGTTTAAGGTCGGCGTAGCCGCCGTGCCATGGGGAGGCAATGACAAGGTGCGCAGCACGCTGTACGTCGATCCGCTGCTGATTCTGAAGGATTCGAAGCATCCAAAGGAGGCTTTTGAATGGATCAAATACCTGATGACCACCGAAGTCCAGGAGAAGTCCATCGAGCTGAGCGGCGGCAATCCGCCAGTCAATACGGAAGCGGCTGAGGTGTATTACAAGCATTTTGACGGCATTGATCCGGAGGATGTGAAGAAGGTCTACGAGGGCGCAGTCAAATACGGCTATGAATCCTACAACCATCTGATTACCAACTACTCGCAGATCAACGACATGTTCATTAATGAGCTGCAGCCGGTCGAGACGGGACACAAGACCCTGGAAGAGGTGATGCCAGTGATTCAGAAAAAGGTTACGGAGATCATCAAGCGGTAGCGGCCTGGCGATGGTGATATGTTTAGCGGAACCCCGGTGCGGCCTGTATACTGGAGATAGACTATAAGCACCGGCAAATCCGCCGCAAGGAGCGCTTGAGATGAAAGTAAGTATTTTTGATGTAGCCAAAAAATCAGGGCTGTCCGTGGTTACCGTATCGCGGGTATTAAACGGAGCAACGTCTGTGCGGGAGAACAACCGCCAGAAGGTGCTCGACGCGATCAAGGAGCTCGATTACCGCCCCAATGCAGCAGCCCGCAGTCTGGCCAGCGGCAAGACCGGCATTATCGGCCTGATCGTAACGACCCTGCAGGACTCCTTTTTCGATGCAGTGGTCAAGGAGCTGAATGAAACACTGGCCCTGCATGGATATTATCTGGCCATCTCTGTGTCGGATGGCATTGGCTCCGGCGAGAGCCACTATCTGATCCAGGAAGACCGGGTAGACGGGCTCATCCTGCTCTCCCCGATCAAAGAGGATAATTATATTGTCGAGCTGAAGCGGCGGGGCATTCCCTATGTGCTGATCGACAACCAGCTGCCGGAGAATGACAGCTATTCCATTACCATCGACAACTTCAAAGGCGGGTATGCCGCAGCCCGCCACCTGCTGGAGCTGGGGCATACCTCCATCGCCCATCTCTGCGGGCAGGAGATGTTCCGCAGTACGCGGGAACGTCGCGCGGGCTTCCTGCAAGCGCTGCAGGAGCAGGGCCTCGCCCCGTTCGAGATCGTACCCGGCGAATTCGAAATCGCCATGGGCTACAACACGGCGCAGCGCTGGCTCGCGGAGGGCAAGCTGCCTGGGGCCGTATTCGCCGGAGATGACAATATCGCCCTCGGGGTGATCAATGCCCTGATGGAGGCGGGCGTACAGGTGCCGGAGGAGGTTGCTGTAGTCGGTTACGACGACCACTATATCGCCTCCCAGCTCCACCCGCATCTGACCACCATGCGCCAGCCGGCGGACAAGATCGGAGTCGCAGCCGCCGACATGCTGCTGCGCAGGATCAGCGGGGAGATGAAGCGCGGCTCCAGTATCCGGATTGATCCGGAGCTTATTGTACGGGAATCCACGAAGACAAAACTCTAGGAGTGACAAACATTGGCTTACTACTTGGGGATCGACGGGGGAGGCAGCAAAACCTACGCCCTCATATGCGATGAACAAGGCCGCATCCTCGGCAAAGGCCGGAGCGGCAACGGCAATCACCAGACCAGCGTAACGCAGGCAGAGAATAGCATCCGCGAAGCAGCCTTCAGCGCGCTGGCCGAAGCCGGGCTACGGCTGGACCAGCTCCGCCAGGCCTACCTCGGGCTGGCCGGGGCGGACCGCCAGACCGATTATAACATTCTGCATCCGCTGATCCGCCGGATCGGCTTCGCGCAGTACACGATCAGCGGCGATACGATGATCGGCCTGCGGGCGGGGACAGACCGCCCCTACGGCGTAGCCCTGATCTGCGGCACCGGTACCAATGCGGCAGGCCTGAGTCCGCAGGGCCGACATTTCCAGTGCGGCGGCTTCGACTATATGTACGGCGATTTCGGCGGCGGCGGCGCGCTGAACATCGAGGTGTTCCGCACCGTTATTCGCGCCTGGGACGGCCGCGAAGCGCCCACACTGCTGACGGAGCCGCTCCTGAAGCTGCTCGGCTATGAGCGGGTGGAAGACATGTACGACGACTTCCTGGATCACGGGAAGCAGGTGCCGCTGGATGCGGCCCGCCTGCTGTTCCCGGCAGCGGCGGAGGGCGATGCCGCCGCGCTGGCGATCTTGAACCGCCAGGGCGTAGAGCTGGGCAAATCGGCGGCGGCTGTCATTCATCGGCTCGGCATGGAGAATGATGAGTTCGATGTGGTGCTGGCCGGAAGCCTGCTGACCCGGGGCGACCGCGGCTGGATTCGCGGCCCGATTGAGCAGGCAGTGCGCGAAGCGGCACCAAGGGGGGCAGTGGTCACACTGTCCACCGAGCCTGTAGTCGGCGCTCTCTGGTCGGCGCTGGAGAGTGACGGGATCACCGTCAGCCAGGAAATGTATGAGACGATGCGTGCTTACAAGGAATTTGAGCTTATTCCAACGATCATCACCAGACAGGAGTGATTCATCTTGACAGCGAACCAAGGTCTTAAGATTGCCGTAATTGGCGGGGGCTCCTCCTATACCCCCGAACTGGTAGAAGGCTTCATTCTGCATTATAAGGAGCTCCCGGTCAGGGAGCTATGGCTTGTAGATATTGAAGCAGGCCTGCACAAGCTGAATATCGTAGGCGCTCTGGCGAAGCGCATGGTGGAGAAGTCCGGCCTCCCGATCAAGGTCCACCTCACTACCGACCGCCGCGAAGCGATTGCCGGGGCGGACTTCGTCAGCACGCAGATTCGCGTCGGTATGCTGGATGCCCGCGCCCGCGACGAGGCGATTCCGCTGAAATATGGCGTGATCGGCCAGGAGACGACCGGTCCCGGCGGCATGCTGAAGGCACTGCGCACCATCCCGGTCATTCTCGGCATCTGCCGGGATATCGAGGAGCTGGCGCCGGACGCCTGGCTGCTCAACTTCACCAACCCGGCAGGCATGGTCACCGAAGCCGTGCTGCGGTACTCCAAGGTGAAGAGTATCGGCCTGTGCAATGCCCCGATTGGCCTGATTAAGCAGGTATCAGCCAAGTATGACACTGCCCCGGACCGGATCTATGCCGAGTTCGTCGGCCTGAACCACCTGCACTGGATTACCCGCATTGATGTGGAGGGTGAAGACAAGCTGCAGGAGATGCTGAAGGATACCGCTGGCTACAGTGCAAAGAATGTTCCGGCACGCGAATGGAACCCCGAGTTCCTGCAGTCGCTGCACGCCTTGCCTTCGTATTATCTGAAGTACTTCTACATGACCGATGCGATGCTCGCAGAGCAGCAGGAAGCCGCCGCGCAAGGCGGGAACCGCGCCGAAGTCGTCAAGCGTGTGGAAGAGGAACTGTTCGCCATCTACAGCGACCTTGCGCTGGATGAGAAGCCGAAGCAGCTGGAGCAGCGCGGCGGAGCCTTTTATTCGGAAGCAGCCGTGAACCTGATGCGCTCGCTCTACAACGGGACCAATGACATTCAGACGTTGAATGTGGCGAACCGGGGCATTCTGGACTTCCTGCCGGATGATGCCAGCATCGAAGTCAACTGTGTCGTGACTAAGACTGGCCCCCTCCCGCTCCCGCTGACCAAGATTCCGCCGATGGCCACAGGACTGATCCACGCCGTGAAAACCTATGAGCAGCTAGCCATCGACGCCGCTGTCACCGGAGACCGCAGCCTGGCGATCCAGGCGTTAGCCCACCACCCGCTCGTCCCTTCTGTGGAAGTAGCCATCGCCATGCTGGATGAGATGCTGGAGGCGAATAGGGAGTATCTGCCGGCCTTTTTCGGAGAAGCGGCCGCCCCTGCACCCGTCTTATAATTTCCTTCTTCTGATAAAAAAGCCTGTGCCAACCACAGTTCACTCTGCGGCCGCACAGGCTCTTCTCTTATTTCTTTATGGTATAACGGTAGGTTTCGCCCTCAATCTCGAAATCCGCATATAGCGGCTTGCCGCTCGACTTCACTTCATCAGGAACCTCGGCCAGGAACACCAGCGTACCATACTTCAGCGGTCCAATCGTCGAGATATTGGTATAGGTGAATTCTTCACCACCGTTCTTCTCCATCGTCGCGAAGGTGCTGTACACATATTTGTTGTCATATGTCACTTCCACATCCGCTACTCCACCCGCATTGATGGCTTGGCCTGCCAGATTTTTCACCTTCAAGGTGATCGCCAGATAGGTTGTCCCCGGTTCCTTGGCTTCATAGTAGGTGTAGTATGAACCCGGATTCGACGGATAAACTATTTTGCTGAATGATGTCTTGGTAATAGTATATTCACCCGTATCATCAATCCTGAGTGGCGTGCCCTTTACGATCCGCTTGTATTCATCGCCGGAATCAGCGGCTGCCGGGCTGTCCCCGGTACTTAGAAGTTCAGCCGTGCCGCCTTCCTCTTTCGCTGTCACAGGCCTTACAACAAGATCCTTCTTCAGCGCTTCATTCTCTTCCTTTAAAAACTTATTCTCCTTCTTCAGCTCACTAATCTCTGCCTTCAGCTTCTCCGTGAGCTCTCTGCCAGCGCCTGCACTGCCCGAAGAACAGCCGGTTACGGTTACCGCAAGCATAGCAGCAGCAAGCCAGAGACTCCCTGGTTGGATTTTCATAACACACTCCAATATCTGTATTTCAACCTTCATTTATTATAAGACAGACTCTGTGTCAAAAGATAGAAAGATATGTAGCATCCCCCACAGCTATTGTCGAATGAAACATCGGATGCGAGCCGTAGTCGTCACCCCCTGTGCTGCTTGCGGTACTGGAGAGGGGAACGCCCCGTAATGGCCTTGAATTTCCGACCGAAATGCGCAATGCTCTCAAATCCCGCCTCCGCCGCCACCCGGGTTATCGGCCTATCCGTCTGTGTAAGCAGCACCTTCGCCTCACGGATGCGCACATAATTCAGATACTCGATGATCGTGAAGCCGGTCGTTTGCTTGAAAATCCGGCACAGATACGTTGCGCTTATGAAGAACCGCTCGGCAATTCCCCCAAGGCTCAGACGCTCGCTGTAATGGTTGTCCAGATATTCGATGATACTGTACACCCGGCGCTGTCCCTCGCTCTGCTCCGGTGAGACCAGGGCCGGCTTCGCCCTCCGTATCCGCTCCAGCGTAATCAGCAGTTGCTGCAGCAGCAGTCTCGTATATTCGGTGCTCCAGAGCTGACCGTCCTTCTGTTCTTCCAGCATGGCCTGGAGCAGATCGGCGATTCCCCCCTGTTCGTGCGCCGTGGGCCGCAGCAGGAAGCTCTCCCCTTCGAACACATTCATCCAGCCCGGGCCGGGAGCCACAGGATCCAGATAGGCATCATCGAAGCTGATCAGGACCCGCTCATGCGGAAGACGGCTTCCGCCGGTTGTGCGGTGCAGGTGATTTTTATTAATAAACACGAGGTCTCCGGCCTCCAGCGCGTACATGCGGTTGCGGATATAGTAGTGCCGCTGGCCGGACAGCAGATAATATATTTCGTAGAAATCATGGAAATGGTCAGTATCCATATTGAAATGCCCGATGCGCTTCAGCTGCTCAATCTGGAAAATAGGTTCCACCCTGCACCAAGCCCCCTGCCAGGATAAGATATGCACACTTTGGAGTAAAAGAGACTAAAAACCGTTCACTTTCTGCATTTTCTATACTATAAAATAGAATCAAATCCAAGTAAATGGAGTGATCCCCTTGTCCAAAAAGAAATATGCACTTGTCGGCACCGGCGGCCGGGCTGAATTTTTCTACGGCGCTCTTGTTACCGCTTACAACGAAACCTCCGAGCTGGTGGCCTTCTGTGATGTCAATCAGACACGGATGAATTTCGCCAATCATATGCTTACAGGCAAATACGATTACCATGAGGTGCCTACGTACAAGGCCGAGGATTTCGACCGGATGATCACCGAGACCCGGCCCGACTTCGTGCTGGTGACTACGATTGACCGGACGCATCACAAGTATATCATCCGCGCGATGGAGCTGGGCTGTGATGTCATTTCCGAGAAGCCGATGACAATTGATGAGGAGAAATGCCGGGAGATCTTCGATGCGATCGAGCGCACCGGCAAGAATCTGCGGGTAACCTTCAACTACCGCTACGCGCCGCATAACACGAAGATCCGTGAGGTCATTATGGACGGTGTGCTGGGCGAAATTCTGTCCGTGAACTTCGAATGGCTGCTGAATACCCAGCATGGAGCGGACTATTTCCGCAGATGGCACCGCGACAAGCGGAACAGCGGCGGCCTCTTGGTGCACAAATCGACACATCACTTTGACCTGATGAACTTCTGGCTGGGGTCACAGCCGGACACCGTTTTCGCCATGGGCGACCTGCGCTTCTACGGCAGAGAGAATGCCGAGAAACGGGGCATCACCGAGTTCTACCAGCGTGCCTACGGCAGCAAGGCTGCCGAGAACGACCCGTTCGCGCTACATTTGGACCGTAACGAACATCTGAAGAGCATGTACCTGGATGCTGAACACGAGGACGGGTACCAGCGCGACCAGAGTGTATTCGGGGACAATATCAGCATCGAGGACACCATGAATGTCATGGTCAAATACAAGAACAAGACCGTCATGAACTATTCGCTTAACGCATATATGCCGTGGGAGGGCTTCATCATCGTGTTCAACGGCACACAGGGACGGATGGAAGTCCGGATTACCGAGCAATCCTACGTCAATTCCGGCGGCAAAAAAGAAAACGAAGGCGCGCTGGAAGGCGTCAGCATTATGATCTATCCGCACTTCAAGGAGCCTTACCGCGTAGAGTTCGAGAGCAGCAGCGGTGGACACGGCGGCGGTGATCCGGTGCTGCTGAGCGATATTTTTGACAAAAAGCAGGAAGACCGCTTTAACCGCGCAGCTTCACACGAGGACGGCGCGATGTCGATTATGACCGGCATTGCCGCTAACCGCTCCATGAAGACCGGCCAGCCGGTGAAAATAGACGACATCTGGAAGGCATAGTCTGGCGCGTGGCCATGGTCTCGCAGCAGCGATGAACCATGTGCGATCATGCAGAAGCCCCCTTTCTACCACTTGGATGTGGGGAAAAGGGGCTTTGTAACGTTCACCTTCACGGCAGCACATTGTGTTCGAATACATTCTTTTCTCAGCAAAAAAAGACCCTTCATTTAAGAAGGGCCTTCGCTTGCATTACGGTTAAAACCATTATGCGGTCAAGAGGACTCGAACCTCCACGATATTGCTACCACTGGCACCTGAAGCCAGCGCGTCTGCCAATTCCGCCATGACCGCAAAGAAAACAATCAATGCAACGCAAGAAGTAATATATCATGAATTCTTCAGAAGAACAAGTCTTTTTTTAAAATATAAGAATTTATATGTTGCACACGATAACTTATCCTTCTATTTCTCGCTGAAACGGTACCATCCTTTAAAAGGACGGCAATGCCGTTTCCACTTGTTTATCATGGTTAAGGAGAAAAATAGGCGCTTTGGGAAGGGTTAATTGGCGCATCACAGCTTGCTTCAACTAATGGTTGATTTTGTTATACCGCGCGCCCTACTCCAGTATATGGGTTATTTCTAGAGCTGATATTATAATAGACTTACGACGTCGGAATCCATTATAGGAGTTGTACTGCACATGATCGTTAGCGAAAAAGTTGGCAAACGGATTGCTACCCTCCGCAAAACAAAAGGCTTATCCCAGGAACAATTAGCGGAATTACTCCATGTCAGCGCCCAGGCGGTATCCAAATGGGAGACCGGCAAGTCCTTGCCGGAGACGGCCACCCTCCCCCTGTTATCCTCCGCATTGAATCACTCGATTGACAGCATTCTGCTGCCCCAGGAGCTTGTAGTGCTCTCTGCAATCTATACGGATGGACAGCAGGAGCTGGATGTTACCCAGCTTGTGAACCAGTTCGTAGCTTCAGACCGCTTAAGCTTAATCCCCGGGGAGCACCTCTTTCCCCACTCATGGAATGACAGCCGCCTGAAGCTGCTGCTTGTTACCTACGAGACCCCTGACGGCATGTATTCGGCCTTTGTGCTGAAGGACCAGCTGCTTACGATAAATATCCATTCGAACGGGTATGTCTCAAGCAGTAATGAGCTGCAGATTATTGCTGCACATTATGGGAATGAACAGGCACACCGCAGCGTTGCGGCCAAAATGAAGCATTACGAGCATTTCCGGTGGACTCAGTTCACCGCCACACATGAGCTGTTTCCCAGTCTGATCGACTGCGGGGGTCAAGACTACCTGCTGCTGGTCTACCTGAATGCCGAAGGTATTCATGCCGTAAGCTGCGCGGAAGGCGAACAGATTCATTACAGCCGGGACCGTAGTCATCTCTCTCAGATCCGCTCCTCCCGGGATCAATGCATCATTGAAGGGATTCCGCGACTGGGCTTCGGACGGCGACAGGATTGCTCCTGGGCAGGGGCCATGACGCTCGCTCTTACCGCCAGAGGCATAGAGACCACCTATGAGCAGGTGATGGGCTATTCGGGAGCCTGCTGGCGAGTGGCTTTTGAACCGGTATGGGATTACAGCGCTGCAGATGCCCTTGTCATCTATGACTACTCTATCCCCGCCTGCAAGGCTTATGGACTAATCACCCGCCAAGCCAACCGGTTAGAGCCGCAGCAGCGCACAGCCGAGAAGCTGGCGATTCTGGAGGATATCCACCAAGGCAGGCTGCCCCTTGCCATTAACCTCAGGGTAGCGCCGGAGTGGGGAGTCATTACAGGATATCTGGCGGAGGGGGATGTGCTGCTGTGCCGCAGTTATTTTGACGATGAGACCTTCAGTGAGCTTGAAGCTGATCCTGAATTCCAGGCTCATATGAGGATAAGCCAAGGGTATCTCTATGTGGATCAATGGCCTTACCGGTTGCTCCGCCTTGGCGATCAGTCAGAAGCCCCGTCTGCGCTTGAGAATCTGTATGCATCGCTCCGCGTTAAGCTCGAATCTATGCAGGCTGAGACCATAGCCAACAACAGCACATATTCTGTAGGATACAAAGCACTGGAGCTATGGAGAGAAGGGCTACTGGATTATTCATGGTATGCCGCAGCGGACGAAGCAGCCTTCAGCCGCAGGTTATCCGTTAATCACTTCTGCATGATGGCCCTGGCAGATGCCCGCCGCTGTGGCGCCGCTTACCTGCGTGAATCCCTGCCGCTGTTGCATGATCTGCAACAAAATGCTGCCTTAGCGGAGATGACTGAGATCTACGAAGAGATGGCTGGTCTGCTGGATAGATACTATAAGGAGATGTCCGACCCGACAGTTCTCCGCACAACCGGCGCTGCCCCCAGAGCCAGTTGGACGACCCGGCAGCGTGAAGAGCAGGCAGAGCTGCTGGCGATGATCGCTTCGCTGGAACATCGGGGAGATACACTTGCACAAACGGTTCTGAGCCTAATCTAATAGAGTATGGATGTATAACGACTCTTGTGCCGGGTCTGGCCCGACGTAGAATTGTTGTGCAACAGGCAGCAGCTTAAGCAAAAGCGCCGGACGCTTTTGCTTAAGCCAGACTGCTACTGTTCAGAGTTAGTCTAATTTACGCACCGGACGCAGCACCGCATACCCGTAACCCTCCGGAAAATGCCGCTGATAATCCTGTTTCTCCTCTTCGTCCCACATATAGCCCATAACCGCAGGATCATAATTCCAGGCCACTTCCTCAACAATACGCATCACCTGCCCATTGTCCTGCAAATAATCAAAGGGAGGATGAAAAAAGACCAGATACTCCGATTCCGGGATATCCCAGCACTCCATGCCCTCCGGAACCACCCCGTTGTAGTCGGCCGCGACAAGGATACCATACAGATAGCCTTTACGCCCTTCCCGATAGAACCAGCCTGCCGTTTGGCCCAATTGGCCGGGCAGCGTATGATGCGACATACTTTCAAGGGTTCCGGAGACCTCATCGCAGTCATGCCCATTCTCCCAGAATCCTCCGTAGTTGTTAGAGCCAATATCGCGGATGCCGATAAACTTATGCGCCGGTATACACTCAAGCTTAATCTCCGCTTCCTGCAAATGCACCTGTCTCATTCTATCCCGCTCCTTCATCAGATAATGATAAGGAGAGAACACCTCGGCACGAATGGCCAGCGGAATCGGCTGTGGAGCCTTGCGGTAGGCATGGGGAGTGAGCTTGAAGGCTCTGAGAAAGGCCCGTGTGAACGCCTCCTGGGAGGAAAAGCCGAACATCACGGCAATATCCAGGATGCGCGCCTCCGTGTCCCTAAGCTCCAGTGCCGCCCGGCCAATTCGGCGCTGCCAGACATAATCCCGCAGCGTCATCCCGGTCAGCGCATGAAATTGCCTGGTGCAGTAATACGGCGAATACCCCAGCTGCTCAGACATTTTCAATAGGGTGGGCGAAGCCGCAAGATCCTCCTCCACCCAGTCAATCATGCGCTGAACCATCTCATTCCATTCGTACATTGTTGTTCTCCTCCTTCCATTGCTGATTTTAGCAGAGGCCTAGAGTGTAGATATGACTTGAGTTGCACTGTATTAAAGGTCAATCAAAAAAGACACCCGCAGGTGTCCTTTTTTGATATTTTACTATAATTGCTTCATTATTCAGCATCTTTGGTTCGGTCTATCACTGTGAAGAAGAAAGGTTCGCTCTCTTTCATTAGTAGGCCAGCAACCGTCGCTTGATATTGGGTATTAGGAGCAAGCTTAGTAAAATACCAGTAGGAAGCTCGTTCACCGAACATAAAAAACTCTCCAATTACATTACCATCCATAGTTTTAAGAAAGAAATGCGATTCGCCGGATAGACCAGGGACATATACGTCTATCTTCGTACTATCACTATACACCACACCAACCACCGTAGGTGTCGGAGTAACTGGTTTGCTGGCTACTACAACCTCAACAGGCTTGCTAGGGAGTTTCTCGTATCCCTTGGCGGTTACAAATAGAGTCTCTCCGGCAACAAGTTGTGAATCAAGTGACATCCAAAAATATCCGGCGGATGGGCCAAAGTTTTTTGCCTGCCCCAAAATGGTTCCGTCCGCACGTGTGACAACTATGTCTGAGTATCCTTCGGCTGTGCCATAGATTTCCCAATCATATTCATACACAACTTTCGTAACAACCGGTTGTGCTGTTACAGCCGTAGGTACTGCGACAGTGATGTTGACAGGCTCACTCTTTCTTTTATCTCTCGCCTGAGCATAAACCTTCAGCTTCTCACCAACATGGAAAAGCGGGGAATTAGAATTACTAAGGTAGATATCAAACATGTTACCATAGCTATTAGCTCTCCCAATTATTGTTCCATCTTCCCTGGTTAATGTAATATCAGCATAAGGTTCTTCTATGGTGCCTTTTATCCTATTGGTATCGTCATACACTACGCTGGTTACTACAGGCGCCTTAGTCTGCGGCCGTTCCATTACATTCACCTCAAAGCGCTGGCTGGACCAGCCGCGATCCGTGTACACGGTCACAAATAATTTATCATTAGCCTTCAGGTGCAGGTCCGGGTTAAATTCAAATAGATTAATATTAAAGTACACTCTGTATTTTTCGGCAGGACTGTTCAACTGTTCCCCGTTCTCAAGCTCAATTTTCACACTGAAGGAATCATAAACGTTCATAATCCTTCCGTTGATATAAGGGATATCCGTATAAGTAATTTGTTCAACCTGTATTTCAGGCGGATTCTCTATGATCGTGAAATCTGGCAGAACCAGATTTTCACCTGCTTTCACAGTAAATTCATCTGAATAATAGTTGTACGTAGAAAGCGGCATAAATACTGCATAAGTACCCGGCACCACATTTTCAAAAGTAAATTCTCCGCCTTTTTCAACGATAGCTGTATAAGTCCCCCGAGTATCCTGCACTCCTCTTAAATAGATACGAAGGTCGTAGGCAGGAACCGGCTTATCCTTCGTATAAGGCTGAATAAACAAACGCCCAGTTACGTTTACATTAGCCTTAGGCACAGTAATCGCTTCAGATAATACAGGGCTTCCACCCTTATAAGACACGGAGTATACCGCCAGTTGCTCAGCCTCACTATTCGCTATCGAAGGAATTGTAAGTTGAACTGTTGCTTTATTGTCAAGCAGCGTAACCAAAGTTACCTCAACCTTATGAAATTCGCCATGATTGACCTGTTCGAGAACGGCGAAATCAGCAGCATCCGGCAGGCTGTCCAGGTTCCGGTTAAATTGGACTTCTACCATGCCGTTTGCAGCAGTAATTCCGGTTACAGCCAACGCCGGTACAGGAGTAGCCCCGTTGCCGCCGCCAGTACCCGGATCAGGAGAACCACCGCCACTACCGCCCCCTGGGCCAGGGTTAGAGGAGCCTCCACCCCCGCCGCCAGTTGCAGGTGCAGCAGGCGTTTGGTCTTTTGGCAGCGTAGGGTCGGGTACGCCTTGCGACAATACAACTCCTTTGACTTGGCCCTCGCCGGAGATTGTCAGCTTACTCTTCATTTCCAGCTGCTCAATAACAACATTCTTGCTGAAATTCAGAGTAGAGATTACTAGATTTTCTTGAATAAGCAAATTAGCTACGCTGCCTGAGCGAACACTGAACTCTTTGAGGCTGCCGCCTACAGAAACCTTCTTAAAGTCTCCGGCAAGCACCACTGTGCGCTCTGATGAAGCTGTCTGGGCAGCAGGAAGCACGGTTACATTCACAAAACCATCGCCGGCAATATCCTTCTCCTCAATAACCGCGCTGGATAGAATCTGTACGTCCTGCACAGCGCTTGTACCCTCAGCTACAACTCTCACCGCATGATTCAGCCTATTCACAGATACCGTGTTTAGTTTGCTGTTCCGGATATGAATACTGTTGCTGCCTCCGCCTTCAATACGGGTTACACCGTCTACTTGAACTTGTTCAAGGTAGGCGTCCCCGTCTGCCACCTCTTTAGCAATAACGAGGTCACCCCGGATATGCATATTGCGGAGCGTGACATTGGAAGCTGTAATTCTTACATTGTGCTGTACTGTGCTAACTGCGGACTCTCCAAAAGTACCTGTCTGATCATAGACCACTGTACTCAGAGCCAGCGCCTTCTTAATGACCACTACAGTTTCGGCACGGGTCATATTGCGCTGAGGCTGGAAGGTTCCATCCGCATTCTTGCTCATGATCCCCTGATCCAGAAGATACTGGACAGCGGGTTTGCTCCAGGCAGGGATAAGATTCGCGTCCTGTACAGAGACTGAGACCGTTGCACCTTTACTGTCAAAGCCTAATATTCTGGATAGGATCACTGCAGTTTCCTGTCTTGTGATTGGCTTGTCAGGACGGAAGGTATTGTCGCTGAATCCGCTGATATATCCTTGAGCGGTAGCCTTCTGCACTTCTATGTACGCAAAATTCGCCGGCTTCAGATCCTTGAAGCTGATAGCCTTCGTATCCGAATACTTATACGCTCTGTTCACTAGCGCTACGAACTCACCTCTGGACACTTCAGCCCCCGGCCGGAAGGTATGGTCGGGATAGCCGGTAATAAGTCCTTGATCCAGCCATTCCTGAATATCCGATTCTGCCCAGTGTCCTTTGATGTCTGCCATTTGCCCGGCAGCGGCGTAACTCCGTGTAAAGGGTAGCAGAACAAATAATAAGACGATGAAGCAAGTATTTCTTAATAAACGATGGATAGCCAAGAGATTAGGTCACTCCCCAATAGAATTAGAACCGGGACTAAAGTCATGGTTTCCCACTTTAAACCCAGTACTTCAGGGTAATTCTACATGGATATCCGTTTCCCTTTTTTTCACTGTAAAATATTTCACTACAATTAATTTGAATTCACAATTTGTATATTTTTAGAACATCCCGCTCCCAAAGACACCCCCGGGTTGTTCAAAAATAATCCGCAGAACTCCATACCCGCACAAGCCGCCCCCCAGGTTCTGAGTAAAATAAAGTAAATAGAACAGTGAGGTGAATGACGAATGGCAAATTCAACAAAGCTCCGCAAGCGGGCACAGCAGCTGAAAGGCCAGCCGGTCTGCATCACTTTGCATAATGGGCGTTCCTACGTAGGGTGGATTACAGACCTGAACCAGGAGGCGGTGATTCTGTCCAGACCCAGCACGCGTAAGGGGCCACCTTCGAAACGCAAATCCTCTTCATCTGCGCGCAGAGCAGAGGTGTCCAGTTTCATGCCTTTACTCGGCTCGCTGATGGGCGGAGGAGGCGGGGCGGCCGGTATCGGCGGGGGTCTCGGACGGTTCATGGGCATGTTCGGAATGGTGCAGAAGGCGATGCCGGTGATGAAGATGGGCTACAACATGATCAAGTCCATCCGGCCTTTTCTGGGCGGGCTCAAGGGCTTAATGGGCTAACACGTATATGCTCAAAAAAACGGATGTGCTGCCATTTCGCATGGGCACATCCGTTTTGGTGCGGAGCTTCTTACGCCGCCGCTGGCCGCAGCGTCTCCGGTCTATTTTTTTACCACCTTGAAGTTATCCGTAAGCAGCAGCCAATTCTGCGGAAACGGCAGTCCCAGCTTCCAGTAGCTGATGCCCCGCAGCCCTAACTCCTTGATCAGATCGAACTTGGCCTGAATCGAGCGGGCATCCTCAAACCATACCGTATGCTGCCGCCCCTCGTCATCGGTGTAATTGAAGTGCGGCGCCTGGGCTCTATAGTCATACTGAATGGCTGCATTCCTGTTCCTGGCCAGATCAATGGCTGCCTGCGGACTGAGCGCTTTGGCATATTGCCCCCCTGCTACAAAAGGCAGCGTCCAATCATAACCGTACAGATTCTGGCCCATCATGATTTTACCGGCGGGCATCTCACTTGCTGCATAGGTCAGTACCTGACGGACGGGCCCAATGGGCGAGACAGGCATTGCCGGTCCCCCGCTATAGCCCCATTCATACGTCATAATAATGACGAAGTCGGCCACCTCACCGTGAACCTTGTAGTCATGCGCCGTATACCAGGCCCCAACCTGTGACGCGCTGGTCTTGGGAGCAAGGGCGGTGGACAGCAGGAAGCCCTCCTTGTGAATGGCCTCTGCCGCTTTCCGCAGAAAAGCATTGTACGCCTCACGGTCCTCCGGCCGGAGAAACTCCAGATCAAAGTGGATATCCCGGAAGTTCAGCCGCTTCGCTTCCGCGATGATGTTCTCAAGCAGCCGGTCCTGGACCTCCTGATCGTTCAGAATGATGCGCCCGAGCTCTGAGCTGAACTGGGCATCCTCCAGATTCGTCACGACCATCATCAGCGTCACCTGATGCTCTGCGGCAATGGAAGCGAGGCCGTCCAGGGGCGGCGGCACCAGTGTTCCGTCCCGTTTGATCCGGAAGCTGAACGGTGCGAGATACGTCAGCTCAGGAGCGGCCTCACGTGCAGCATTCTGCAGCGGCTGGGAGACACTCTCCCCCCGGGGCTCCACATATGCGTTCACTTCCGCCTGCCGCCTGGGTCCAGGGGGAAGGTACAGACGGAGCCCGGCCTGCAGCGGCTGATTCAGCGTCAGCCCGTTCACCTCCGCCAGCTCGCTTGCCTTCAGGCCGAACCGCTTGGCGATGCTATAGAAGCTGTCTCCAGGCTGCACCCAATAATATTGCCCGGCAATCGGGATTACCAGCGCCTGCCCCGCCACCAGCCTTCCCGGCGCAGAGAGCTGATTCGCCTCAGTTATCGTATCCGTGCTGGTTCCGTAGGCCTGCGCAATGCCATACAGCGTCTGGCCCGGCTGCACTACATGTATTTGCATACGTTCCTGCCATCCCTTCATAGTAGCCGTTTTATCTCTATTTTATTCGGCGGCCCTGCGGGTATGCGAAATCAGGCCGCTCATGTAAATTCTTATATTGCAAAAAAAGACACCCCGGAGGGTGCCTTAATACTGTTGCTATAAATGGTGCTGACACTATACCTGCTTGAATTCAATCCATTCAATCTGCAGGCCGGGCTTGACGAAGTCCAGCTTCAGCTCATACCGTCCGGCTTCCAGCTCCACCTTGACCAGCTTCTGCCGGATCCACCGGCCTTCCGTTCCGTTCGTCTGAATAGTGGTTACCGCTTGTCCATTCAGCGTCAGGTTGCAGGCGCTCTGTGCAAGCTCAGGCTCAGGAGACATGATGCTGACAATAATGCGGTACTGGCCCGCCTCGTCAGCCTGAATGTAGGTCGGCCCGGACACCGCAGGGGTTACCTGTGCGTTCTCGCTCAGTACCTGCACCTGCTCAGCTCCGATAGCCGGATCAGCCTTGAACGTATCAACCGCTTCAATAATCTCGTGCTTTCTGGAGAATACCGGAGCCTTCATAATGAACTCACAGATGTTGATCGCGCAGCGTTGAAGCTCCCCGCGGGTAAGCGTACCGTTCTCCAGAGATGCGATTGTATTGTCATCGTAAGCGTTAACCTCTGCCCCATAGTTACTAACAACCATGTACAGATCGTTCTGGGCGCGAACCATCCAGTTCGTATTCTTACGGTCTGCCGGTCCTCCGTTCACCACATCATTCATGATCGCCCACCAGTCGGTCATGACGATCCCCTGGAAGCCCCACTCGCCGCGAAGCAGCGTGGTGTTGAGGTCATAGTTAGAAGCCGCCCAATGCCCGTTCACCGGGTTGTAGGAGGTCATGATCGAATTGGCTCCGCCCTGCTTGACTGCAATTTCGAAGCCCTTCAGGTAGATCTCACGAAGCGCACGTTCCGATACGACAGCATCGACCTTACTGCGGTGCTTCTCCTGGTTGTTGCAGGCAAAATGCTTCAGCGTCGCATTAGAGCCGCCCTTCATAATTCCGCGTGTGCATGCGGCAGCGAAGATCCCCGAAATCAGCGGGTCTTCGGAGAAATATTCGAAGTTACGCCCGTTCAGCGGGCTGCGCCGGATATTCAGCCCCGGTCCCAACAGCGCATCCACCTGGTTACGCAATAATTCCTGGCCTTCCATGACATACAGTGCTTCCACCAGCTCTGCATTCCAGGTAGCGGCGAGCAGGGTGCCAATCGATACCTGTGTAGCCTTCGCTCCACTGTCCATACGGATACCGGATGGGCCGTCCGCTGTAGCTGCAACCGGAATGCCGTAGCTGAACAGACTGTCGCTGACGCCCCCGAACGCAGACGCCGTACCCGGAGTTACCAGCGGGCTGCTCATTCCTTCGCCCCGGACAATCGCCGCCAGGTCTTGGTCGCTTAGCTGGGCAATGAAAGTGCTCATGCTGACTTTTCCGTCATGAACATCTCTCAGAGTATATCCCTGATTGCCGGTCTGCGGAAGCGTCTGCGGCAGATTGCGTTCAATCCGCTCCGCCAGATCCACCTTGCGTGTAGGTACCTCAGACGAGACAAGCTCATACGAACCGTCTGCCTTACGGGCACCCGGCTTCATCCGCATGAAGCTCTCAGTAGGCGCCATTGCTTCTTCCAGCTGTTCCACGACCTTAAGCTCTTCCAGCACATAACCTTCTTGTCCGTCCAGAAGCACTGCTGACACCGCTTTGACACTGGTGCCTGCATAGAAACGGTAGGTACCGGCTTCGAGCACATAAGCGGAAGCATGCCCGGTCACTCCGGCGTCATCATAGGAAGCCATGGAATGGAGCGGGAAGCTCACGGTAAGGCGCTGAGACTCACCAGGCTCCAGCAGCTTGGTCTTAGCGAAGGCTGCCAGCGCTTTGGCCGGTTGGCCCAGCTGTCCCTGCGGCGCTTCGTAATACACCTGCACGACTTCTTTACCAGCATATACGGCTCCCGTATTCGTTACAGTGACGCCGACTTCGATCTGCGGCTCACCCGCCTGGTTTACCAGCTTCGCTTCCCCCGGCTCCAGCTTAAAGGTCGTGTACGAGATCCCGTAGCCGAATTCATACTGAACCTTATCAGGGCAGAAGGTCTCGAAATAACGGTAGCCTACATAGATATCTTCCTCGTACAGGTTCTTGAATTCATTGCCGTAGTTGCGGGTCGACGGATAATCGTCAATGGAATAGGCAATGGTATCCGTCAGCTTGCCGCTTGGCGTAACCTCTCCGGCCAGAACATCAGCAATCGCGTGACCGCCCTCCATGCCGCCATGCCAGGAATAGATCACAGCAGAGATAGGATTCACATAAGCAGCGTCATTTACCCAGCTCATATCCATGATATTGGACACATTGAGTACCACAACTGTCTGTTCAAAATAAGCCGTAACCGAGACCAGCATCGCCTTCTCATCTTCCGTCAGCCGGTAGCTGCCTGCGGTGTCGGCATTATCCTGATCCTCGCCCGCCGTACGTCCAATCACCACAACCGCTTTGGCTGACTGGCTTCGTGCCTGCTTCACCAGCTCGTCCGTAAGCGGCATTTCCTTCTGGTTCCACGGCTCCGCAGCCCATACCTTGCCGCCGTCATCGAACGGGTTAAGCCCGATCCAGGCCTCGTAGGCTGCAGCCAGTTCTTCATTCACGCTAATGTTCTTCTTGCTGCGCAGTCCATCCAGCAGATTCGTCGTATATGCAACGTGAACGCTACCGCCCGATCCAGTACCGCTGCGGTAATAATTCACCTGTATTCTGCCAAAAACAGCAACGCTCTCACCGTTACCCAGCGGAAGCACCTGTCCCTCATTCTTCAGCAGTACCGCACCTTCTGCGGCTACCGTCCGGCTAAATTCTGCAAAACCCTCTAACGGCACTCCAATGTTCTGTGTACTCAATTGGTTTCCTCCTGTATGTTCATTTCCCATGCTGTGGGTTGATTCTATAAATAACGCCCTCCCGAAGGGAATGTACGTTACCTTGAATCTGTATGGTCCTTCATATAGCATATCCTTCTAAGAATATAAGCTTCAGCCATATTATTCAAGCACCGCTTGCCGGATCGCCGGGATTCGCACGTGTTTGTATAAACTTTTTTAGTAAAAAAGACACATCTAAAATAAAAAGACACCTGTGCGGGCGTCTCTTAAGCCTGTTCCTATGCAATCCGTACCGTATTGAATAGATACGTCCGGATCTTCTGTTTATTTTATCTGCGGCGGCGGCCCTTCATCATGCGGTTGTACATAATAAGAGCAGCGACGATCATACCCAGCATGGCTACACTGCCTGCCGATTCCTGCGACATACCGAACATCAGGCACACACTTGTCACTAGCTGTCTTGTCAGCAGGGCGACGGCTATCAGCATAATAGGCCGCCAGATGTTATATCCTCTCACTTCAGCAACACTCCTAACCTGATTTTCAATAACCGTATGATTCCTCATTCCGTGAACCATCAATTTCTATTATAGCACAAGAAGGAATGCGCATACATTTTGCAGGCGGCCGGAGTGGTGGTTTATACTTTTGACAAGAACGTATGTTCGGTATATAATGCTCACATATGAGGGGGATTGAGACCGTGGATGTAATGGAGAAACTAGAGATTCTGACCGCTTCAGCTAAATACGATGTGGCGTGCACTTCAAGCGGTTCCGACCGCAAAGGCCAGGCCGGGGCACTCGGCAACACCTCCGCAATGGGCATCTGTCACAGCTTCGCGGCGGATGGCCGCTGTATTTCGCTGCTGAAGGTACTTATGACCAACGGCTGTGTGTATGATTGTGCGTACTGCATCAACCGCAAGTCCAACCCCATCCGCCGGGCGGCCTTCACCCCCGAAGAGATCGCAGATATCACCATGCAATTCTACCGCCGTAATTATATAGAAGGATTATTTCTCAGCTCAGGCATTATGCGCAGTCCGGACTACACCACCGAGCAGTTAATTGCTGCACTTGAGCTGCTTCGCAATGTCTATCATTTCAACGGATATATCCATGTAAAAGCCATCCCTGGAGCAGACGAAGCCCTGCTGTCCAGACTTGGTCTGCTCGCCGACCGCATGAGCGTCAACATCGAGCTGCCCTCCCAGGAGAGCCTCGGACGGCTCGCTCCCGATAAGAGCAAGGTGTCCATCCTGAAGCCGATGGGGCTGATTAGCAGCCGGATCAAGGAGAACCGCTCCGATATCGTCCGGTATAATCATGCACCCCGCTTCGCTCCGGCTGGACAGAGCACCCAGATGATCGTGGGTGCAACGCCAGATACAGATTACCAGATCCTTAATCTGACGGAAGGCTTATACCGTAAATACTCGCTCAAGCGCGTCTTTTTCTCCGCCTACACCCCGGTTGTGGAGGATTCCCTCCTGCCCGCTCTAGACACCAAGCCGCCGCTGCTGCGGGAACACCGGCTCTATCAGGCCGATTGGCTCCTGCGCTTCTACGGCTTCAAGGCGAATGAATTATTGGATGAGGCCGTGCCGAACTTCAACCCGCTGCTGGACCCCAAATGCAGCTGGGCCGTTAACCACCGGGAGCAGTTCCCCGTTGAGATCAACCGCGCCCCGTACGAAATGCTGCTGCGTGTGCCCGGCATCGGCGTAAGAAGCGCACAGCGGATCGTAAAGGCCAGACGGGCCGGATCGCTCGATTTCCATGCGTTGAAGAAGCTGGGAGTGGTCCTGAAGCGTGCCCAGTTCTTCATCACCTGTAAGGATAAGCCGCTGGAGGGGCTGAAGGTAAGCGAACATACGCTGCTTCGCTCACTCATGTCCGGGGAACAGCTTGCTCTCCAGCAGCCGAAGGTGGAGCAGCTCACGCTGTTCGACGACTTTAACCTGTCGGCCCTTCCGGCAGCGGATGGTTGGAACCTGCTCAAGAAAGGAGCGAAGGCCTGATGTTCAAGCCGTCCGCACTGGCGTACACCTATGACGGAAGCTTCGAGGGTCTGCTGTGCTGTGTATTTGAGAGCTATGCCTGGAAGGAGATACCACTGGCAATTCATGCTGAGGGCGGGGAAATAGGCCTGCTGCTGGAAGCAAAATGGATCGAGACCGACAAGGACAAGGCCGCGCGGGTACTGAAATCCCTGCCGTTGCGGATCAGCCGCGAAGCTGAGGAACTGGTGCGTCTGGGCTTCTGGAGCTGCACCCCTGATAAGGAAATGCTGCTGCTGAATTTCCTGTATCTCGGCTTCAAGCATGGCCGTAAGGTGATGAATATGCTGGCCGATGACACCGTTAACACGCTGATGAAGGCTGTTCAGCAGCTCCGGCATGAGGCGCATCTGTATACGGGCTTCGTCCGCTTCTCCGTATACGGCCCGGTCATGGCCGCAGTCATTGAACCGCAGGGCTATGTGCTTCCTGTAATTCAGGAGCATTTCTGCGACCGGTTCCAGGGGGAGAGCTTCATGATCTACGATCAGACGCATGGAGCGGCGCTGATTCATGAGCCCGGGCGGGAGGCCATCGTGCCCTTAAGCGGGTGGACCCCGCCCGAGCCCGATGAGACGGAGGAAGCGTACCGCCGCTTATGGACCGGCTTTTACAATGCCATCGGCATCAAGGAGCGCTACAACGACCGGCTGCGTTCCTCACTAATGCCGAAGCGCTACTGGAAGCACATGGTGGAGATGAACGGCAGGGGCGGTGTGCCTGTACTTACTGCGGGGCAGAAGAAGAAGGCATTGCAGCCGGAGACCTCATCGATCCCGGACATCCAACTTCAATCATCAGACACAAAAAGCGCCCCGCAGACATCAACATGACTAACCGGGGCGCTCCCTGATTGAAGCTTGCTATATTATTAATGAAATAACACTATCGTATGAAGCTTAGTTCAAAGCCTTCCATACCCAGTTCTCAACCTCTGGAAGGTCGATGCCTTCTTCGCGGATATATGCATGATGCTTCTGCACGATGGCATCCATCTCGTCAGCGATAGCCTGGTATTTGCTTGCTTCCGGCAGGCTGAGTACTGCTTCCTTCGTAAGATCGAAGCGGTCCATCTGGTTGAGTACGCGCATATCGAACGGTGTCGTGATGTCGCCATTCTCGCGGTAGCCATGCACATGCAGGTTGTGGTTGTGGCGGTCGAAGAACAGGTCTTTGATCAGGCCTTCATAGCCGTGGAAGGCGAAGATGACCGGTTTATCTTTTGTGAAAAATTGATCAAACTCCTCGTCAGACAAGCCGCGCGGATCAAGCTTCTGGCTTCTCAGCTTCAGCAGATCGACCACGTTGATGTAACGAATCTTCAGCTCAGGCAGCTTCTCATGCAGGATCGAAATGGCAGCCAAGGCTTCCATAGTTGGTTCTGTACCCGAAGAAGCAATGACGAGATCAGGCTCTCCGCCTTTGTCGGTGCTGGCCCAGTCAATGATCTTGAGGCCTTTAGTTACCAGCTCCTGAGCTTCGTCAGCCGAGAACCACTGCGGACGCGGATGCTTGGAGGATACGATCAGGTTGATCTTCTGACGGTCATTCAGGATCGTGTCGAATACGGCCAGCAGGCTGTTCGCATCAGACGGCAGATACTCACGGATGAATTCAGGCTTCTTGTCAGCCAGATGGCCGAGCAGACCCGGATCTTGGTGGGTATAGCCATTATGGTCCTGTTGGAACACGGTAGATGTAGCGATCACATTCAGGGAAGGAATATCTTCTCTCCAGGTCTGATCTGTCGCTTTACGCAGCCATTTGAAGTGCTGGGTGATCATCGAATCGACCACGCGCAGGAAGGCTTCATAGCTGGCGAAGAAACCGTGGCGTCCAGTCAGGACATAACCTTCCAGAATCCCTTCAGCCTGATGCTCAGACAGCTGGGAGTCAATGACACGGCCGTATGGAGCGAGGAATTCATCCTGCGGTTCCTGAATGGCATCCATCCATTGGCGCTTGGTCACTTCGAATACAGGTCCCAGACGGTTAGACATCGTCTCATCCGGTCCAAAAATCCGGAAGTTGCGGTTCTCTTCGTTGAGGGTAACAACCTCTTTCAGGTATTTGCCCAGTACAGCCATATCCTGCGCAATCACTTGACCCGGAACGGAATTATCCAGGGCGTAGTTACGGAAATTCGGCTTGTGCAGGTCTTTGATCAGCTTGCCGGCATTGGTTACCGGGTTCATTCCCATACGTCTGTCCCCGGTTGGCAGAATTTCAGCCAGCTCTGCGTTAAGGCGGCCGTTCTCATCGAACAATTCTCCAGGTCTGTAGCTGTTCAGCCATTCAAGCAAGGCCGGAGCATGCTTCATGTTCTTCTGATCAACCGGAATCGGCACCTGGTGGGCACGGAAGGAGCCTTCATTCGGCACGCCGTCCCACGATTTCGGACCGGTCCAGCCTTTAGGGGAGCGGAAGACCAGCATCGGCCATACAGGGCGTTTAGTATCGTTATTTTCACGGGCATTCTTCTGGATTGCGGCAATGCGCTCTACGATCGTATCCAGCACCTTAGCCATTTCCGGGTGCATCAGATCCGGGTTCTCGCCTTCTACGAAGAATGCTTCCCAGCCGTTTCCGGCAAAATAGGCGGTCAATTCTTCTCTGCTCATCCGGGAGAGGATGGTCGGGTTACTGATCTTGAAGCCGTTCAAATGCAGAATCGGCAATACAGCACCGTCTGTAATCGGGTTGATGAACCGATTGGACAGCCAGGAAGCGGCCAGAGGGCCGGTCTCTGCTTCGCCGTCACCTACAACGACTGCGGAGATCAAATCAGGGTTATCGAGAATCGAACCCACGCTATGCGACAGGGAGTAACCCAGCTCGCCGCCTTCGTGAATGGATCCAGGTGTTTCGGGAGCAGCATGGGAAGCAACACCGCCAGGGAAGGAGAACTGCTTGAACAGCTTTTTCAGGCCAGGAATGTCCTGAGTGATCTGCGGATAGATTTCGGTGTAACTGCCATCCAGATAAGAGTTCGACACCATAACCTGACCGCCATGACCCGGGCCTTCAATATAGAACATGTTGAGATCATATTTAGTGATTACACGGTTCAGGTGTGCATAGATAAAGTTTTGCCCAGGGATGGTGCCCCAGTGTCCGATCGGCTTCACTTTGACATCTGCATCCTTCAGCGGTTCTCTTAACAACGGGTTATCCTTCAAATAAAGCTGGCCTACGGAGATGTAGTTCGTTGCACGCCAGTAAGCGTCAAGCTTTGCCAGATACGTTTTGGAGGAATAATCCACCTGTTCGATTGTTAATCCCATGTCTTCCACTCCCTAATCTTTTTCTTTGTAAATTGAATGTATCACTTCTACAGTTACATCATACATCGGCATTTCAGAAATTCAATCTTTTTAGAAATTAATACGGTCCAATATTGTGAAATTTTGAACATAGTATGAAATTCGCTGCAAATCACGCACAAAAAGATGTTCATTTTTATAATTATGGATTAATTTGGTATAAATAAAAGATGCAAAAAAAGACCGGGACTCCTCCCGGCCTGCTCTACCTCAGTTAGGCTATTTACACCGTCCGTCCGTTAATGCACAGATACGAACGTGTTGAACTTCAGATACTCATAATGGAACCGCATATGCGAGAATTCGAACGGTGTGCCGTTATCCAGGAAGAAGATCCCCTCCATAATCCCCACAGGTTCATTCTCCTTCAGATGGAGCAATTCCTGATCTTCAGGCAGCGAAGGCTCGGCAAAAATAGACAAAAAGGATTTGGTCACCGCCAAATTGCGCGACTCCTCCAGATAATGAAAAATCGACCCCTCGATAATCGTCTGGTCGAGATTTTGCACAATTTTGATCGGAATATATCCCGTCTCAATCATGAAGGGCGCACCTTCAAACAGGCGCAGACGCACGATCTTATACACGAAATCATGGGGCATCAGGAACAAATCCCGCTGAAGCTCCTCCGTGGGCCGGATGACCTCGAAGCTCAGCACCTGGATCTCCGGCTTCTTGCCGTGCATCTGGAAGTTATCCGACACCCCCAGGTTAGAGCCTTCGTAGTTGAAGATCGAATCGTTCTTTATGTATAACGGGTTGATGAAGGTGCCGGAGCCGCGTTTCTTGAAAATAATGCCCGAGCTCTCCATCTTCATCAGCGCACGCTTGATGGTACTGCGGCTGACCTGATACGCCTCGCTGAGACTGCGCTCATCCGGCAGCTTCATATCGGCGTACTGCCCGGCAAAGATCTTCGTTTTGAGGTCAGCAATAATCTGCTTGTAGACAAATTGGGTCATGGGGTTCTCCTTCGCCGGAACTTTGCAGAACGAAATATTCAAGATCAAATATATCATAATTTAGATAGGGCAAAAAGGATGAATCCAAGGACTCACCCTTTTTGACGCTTGTTATCCCAATCCCTATACCATTTGACAATCTCCCGGCTTGGTTTCTCCGCAACCTCTGCTTCCATCACCGTTTCCAGCAACACATACTGTCTTTGCACCAGAAAATGAAAGCCCATTCTGTCCGAAATCTGCATGTACAATAATTGCGCTTGCTCCTCTAACGGATAGCGGGTGCAGACCTGTTCAATGTGCTTGAAGGCCTGTTCATATTCTGCATTATCCATATACCAGCGGACCAGATTCAGCTTCAGCCGAATCCACTGCAGCTGGAATCTCTGCCGTTCAAGCTCCGCCCACACATAATCGTACCCCTCCAGATATTCGCTCTTGAACAGCTTCAGGACTCGTTCATATTCGGGCAGCGTGTCGTCCGAGAGCTCAATCCCAGCTTGGATAAAGCGGTCGAACTCATCAACGTCCAGGTAGATTCCTTCCAGCTTGAGCAGGTAGCCGTCTGCCGTATTTTGCAGGAGAATCCGTTCTCTGCTGAAGGGCTCCAGCATCTTACGGATATGATACACAGCGGTATATAACTGCGGATAGGCTCTATTCAGATCAAAATCAGCCCACAGCAATTCAATCAGAGTGGCCTTGCTGACCACTTTGCCGCGATGATGCAGCAGAAAAAAGAAGATTTCCTGCGCTTTCGCCGTTCTCCATTGCAGCGGTGCAAGCTCCTGCTCTCCTTCGTAGATCTGGAAGGCATCGAACATCAGCATCCTCCAGCTCGCTTGCAATGGTGCTGTTGAGACTGCCGGTCCAGGCTTCTGCTGGGCATTCAATCTATTGACCGTAAGCTTCAGACGATCCATATGAATCGGCTTAAGCACATAATCCAGGGCGTTCAGCTCAAAGGCCTTGATGGCATACTTATCATATGCCGTTACGAATACAACCTGCAGGTCGGGCCTCTGTTCCAGCAGCCTTTCCGCCAGCTCAATCCCGTTCAGCTCCGGTAAATGGATATCGAGAAACACAATGTCGGCCTCGGTCTCCTCCACCTTTTGCTGCCCTAACAGCGGATCGGTATATTTGCCGATAATCTCAAAATCGCCAAGCGCATGAAGCTGACGCTCCAAGGCCTTTAGTGCCAATTCTTCATCGTCAATCAGGATTGCTTTCATTCGGATCTCCTTCGCAGCTGGAAATCAGTACGGTGTTATAACCATTATACTTCAAATTTAATGATTTAGGGGCTGGAGAAGAATGATCTCTCCTCCAACCCCCATTCAGTTATTCTGTAACCTGCTGTTCCTTCTGTTCACTGTCGATCCGGTACTGATGATCGATTACGGCTTCCTGGATATCCAGGTAAGCCCAGTGATTCTTGGATACATCCGGGAATTTAATAGCATCGGCTCCATATAATGGACCCCGGTTAAACATCTGATTGACGATGACTACAGCTTCCGCACGGGTCAGGTAGGTGTTCGGCTTGAAGCTGCCGTCCGGGTAGCCCTTAAGCAGGCCTGCCTTCACGTTGGCCTCAATGACACCTTGTGCCCAATGTCCGGTGGTATCGCTGAAGCTCGATTTTCCGTCTGCCGATACGGCAAGCTTCAGGTAGTTTGCAGCAGCTGCGGCCATTTCCGCTCTCGTAATCGGAGCAGCTCCCCGGAATTGTCCGGACGGATCACCCTTCATTACGCCCTGTGCATTCACGAAGGCAATGGCTGCTGCCGCATAATGGCGGACAGCCACATCCGGGAAGGGAGACGTACCTACAGCAGCATTGGCATCATAGCCCAGATTCCGGGCAATCATGAGGGCCATCTGTGAGCGCGTTACGCGTTCGTCCGGCTTGAATTGACCATCCGGGAAGCCGACGATATAGGATGCATGCTTCGCAGGCGACTGATTATTGAAGTTGATGATAGTAAAAGTACTGAATTTCGAGATGGAGAATTCCAGTCCGAGCAGTCCGTCTTTATAGGTAACTGCTTTCCCTTTCACAACCTCTTTCGTGCCGTCAGTATGCTCGATGAAGATACCCAGCTGTGCCAGGAACGCATTGCGCTCTGCTTCATTCGCAGGCAGCTTCACATCCTTGAGTGGCAGAATCAGAGTTACCGCCCGGCTGGACAGGTTCGTCTCAATGGTCATCGGTCTGGCAACCACTTCGATTTTATTGTCCTTCGCCACTTCACGGACCACAGCTTCGAGCGTGGCTCTCTTTTCGATTTCACTACGCTCTGCTGCACTTCTCACCGGCACCAGCCGGAAATAGAAGTCCTGCGTGATTCCTTCGAGCGATTCATTCGGAATACGTACAATCGCGTTCTCCGTATAGATTTCCAGCACAATGCCATTCTCTTTCAGCAATTTGGCGGTCTCCGCCGGAATTTGGACATTCACTTCGCTGACATTGTCCGCCGCATCCGGGATGACTACACGGGCAATGCTTTGTCCTGTCTCTTTCGCCATCTTCACCGCTTCTTCAGCCTTATCCTTGGTGAAGCGGACCAAATCGGTGATTGTACCATTGCTCTGAGTGGTGCGCTGTACCGGCACTTTCGTGATTCCAGCCGCATTGGCTCCGCCGATGGCTACATCTACCTGGATGAGTTCGGTTTTGGATGTATCAGGAGCTGCTGGAGCCGGTGCAGAACCTCCGCCTGATGGAGCAGGCTCTTGTCTGGTAACGATCATCGTATAAGTGTTCGTTTTGCCAGCAGAATCCTTGACGGTAACCAGGACTTCATTCTTGCCTACTTTCAGAGGGAGCGCTTTGCTCCATTCGCCGTTCTTCACCTCTACCGGAGCTTCACCGGCAATGCTGAGTGTTACCACCGCACCCGGGTCAAGTGTTACCGGCTTGAATGACATTTCATATACACTGTTCCCTACAGTTACATCATAACTTGTAGTTTCAGGCTTGAACTCCGGCTGCAGGGTGCCGCTTGAAGGCTCCAGCGATACGAGCTTCCCGCTTGCGCGGATGACCTGAATCTGGTATTGACCCAGCTTAACGCCCGGACGCTTCGCATCCACAATGTCCACCTGAATGATGTTCAGCCCTTCCTGAAGCGGCAGCTTGCTCCAGTCTCCATCAGGAACCTCTACACCATTTAAGCTAACCTTGCGCAGTGTATCGTTATCTCCTGCCGGGGCAAGATTCAGGGCAATGGTACCGGTCTCATTAGGCACGGTTGCCTGATAGCCGCTTGGTACATCCGGCTGGAAGCCCGGATGCAGCGATACCGGCTTATCTCCAACACTTAATCCCAGACCGTTCTCAGGCAGCTTGCCTGCCTCTGAGATATACTTGGAATCTCCGCCAAGATCAATTCCCGGCTGAAGACCCGTAAGCGGGTTATTCTTGTTTCCATTCTCAGTCACACTTCCAAGCTCTGGATCGTAACTGAGCAGACCACCTTTAGAATCAGAAGGGATGGACACGATCAGTTCATTGCCGTTGATTTCAAAAGGCTCCTTGAGCGGCACTCCGCCGTAAGTGAATCCGGACAGATCGGTAAGATCGTTGATTGGCTTGTTGAATACCAGCTTGAGCTTGCCGGCTTCGGGATAAGCAGCAACGAGCTGAAGCGGAATCACATTATTATCCTTCGTAATGCCGGACTGGTCGCCTGCCTGAATCGGCTTCAATTCGTTCAGGACATTGCCTTCAGCCGTAACATTACCGGCAGCAGGGTCGTACCCTACGACCAATGCATCATCTGGACCGAGCGCTTCCTCCAGAACGACTTCTACTTTATCGCCCTGTACGGACTTCACAGCAATCACTTTCCGTCCATCGACGGTAAGCCCGGTGAAATCAGCATCGGTCAAAGCAGAACCTACAGGCTGGTTGAACGTCAGCACAGCATGATCCGGCTGCCCTTCATTTACCGCCACATGAGTCAATTCAAGCTGCGGCACGGTGAACGGTACCAGCTTCGTTTCTTTTCTTACCTCATCACCGAATGTCTTGGTAGAAGTCACCGCCACATGGTAGGACCCTGGTGCCAGCGGTCCCGGCAGCTTGGTGTCCCACTTATAGACATCATCAGTTACCGTAATGCCTACTTCAAGATCGAACAGATAGGCATTAGGATGAACGTCCACTTTATAGACGGCAGCCGTAACTACCGAGTCCAGTGCAGCTTGTCCGGTTACCGGGAGCGGGAAGTCTGCTCCGTATACCTCGGTTCCGTTCGCAGGCTCTTGAATCTGCAAAGAGTCACCGAACGGACCGTTAGCGATCAGCGTAAAGTCGGACACTGGCTCCTTCCCAGGTGTCTGAGCATGGATTGCCGACTCAGCGGCATCGTATTCGATTCTAACCACCGGGTCATTGGACAACGGGCTGGCCAGGGTCAGAATAATGACACTTGGATCTTCGTCGGATACTACAGCCTTCGTAACATCGACCAATTTTCCGTCCAATGTTACTCTGAAGTCATCTGTAGTATCCGCATCGTCCGCGTTAAACTTGATGTCCTTGTCGAACTTGATGGATACCTGATTGTTGCTTCCGGCTGTATAGCTTGCGCTGTTAGCTACCGGCGGCTGCTTAACCAACCCGGCAATTGCATCCTCCAGACCCTTGCGGGCGGCTTCAATCTCTTCCGGGGAAGCATGGTCATCTTCAAGGACAGCCTTGGCTGCATCCGATGCATTCTTGAGCACTGCCAGAGAAGCCTTCGTATATTCCTGCGGCTCAAGATTAAGATAGCCCTCTGCTGTCTTGTTGTCCTGCTTAAGTGGGGTTTTGTCCACTAGAGTAATGGTTGTGTTAATTTTGGTAGTGGAATCGCCTGGCATGCCGCCGTATTCAACTAGGTAGGCTTTTACTTCCTGGCCGCTAGTTGGATAATCATTCCATTTCCCACTTCTACTGCCGCCAGAATAAATATGGACCACATGCTCAAATGTGGAGTCATTGGGCTCTTTATTATCCCAATTAGAATACATGATTTTTTCACTACCCAAGCCGTAAGTTGCATCGGTAACCTTAGCAGTATCCTTTATTCCTCCATCTGCTTCATACCCCTGGTAGAAACGAAGTCCTGATTTGCCTTCGAATTGCACCAATCCTTCTGGTCCAGTGACCCAACGCCAATCACCGTAGCCGTTATATTTGTTGCTTTGCAAGGTGGAGACACGTGTTGTAGCCCTTCCGTTTGCATCTTCCGTTCGGGCCACGTCTTTCCCGCCAATCCAACCAATTACCGGAGTCTTTTCCGCAATAAAAGCGTTCTCATCCGGGTCAGTAATCGTCACCAGATACCCTTGGCGGCCATAATAACTCTTCTTCTCGGCATCTGCCTTGGCTTTCGGCCACGTGATACTGTTTTGTTCTCCCACATACTCATAGAAATGGCCGTTTTTATTAAAAGCCGGGACAGGACCAAGGCCGAAGGTCAGACTGCGCTCACCCGGCGATGTCATGGTGAATTCAGCATTTTCCAATACGTTCTGATAATCTGCAGTTGAAGCATTGCCTTTTAATATATATACGCCGTCCCCTGGGCCGGATTTAGCTTCAATTCCTGTATCACCCGTTGCGAATGTAATCTTGTCACCTGACTTATATCCGTTAATGACAACCGTAGCCCCTGACATCATTTCATCCGCTTCTGCGGTGATAAAGAGTTCCGGGAAGGTTAGACTGACTGCCCCGCTATCCGGCTTGGTGAAGTTCCGGTACTCTTCTGAAGTGAAAATTTCTTCCGACCCATCATTATCCGCTACAGCCGCATGGGCCACGGGTCCGGCCAGCGCAAAGTTGGCAGCAACCAGCGCAATCGACAACGAGGCTGCCAGAGCGCGGGAACCTCTTTTATTCCATTTTTTCGATGTTGTCATCTTTTTTTGTTCTCCTCATCTAATGGGACTTTTATGGGATCAGCCGACACTTCCTATTATTCATAGACCGCTTGCCTGTTACCTGTACTTTCCTCCCTTCTTATGCAGGCGTTCACCAAATCGTGCGATACGGATACCGACAGGTTGTGTATCATAATCTCTTAGTTTCTAATACTATCCGACAGACCTCTACATTAACTCTACAAATCTCCTTTATTGTGACAAAAATCACTGCATAATTGCGAAAGATCCCTTTTCTTTGTGTTTCCATTCATTTTTATAGCTAAAAAAAGACACCCCTAAGGGTGCCTTCGCTGATCTTGCGGATCGCTTATTTGCGTTAATCCACCGGGATATACATCTTCTGAATCTCCTGCACCCCGGACTTAAACCCGAGATTATAGTACACAGATTCCGCAACATTTCCCTCCATTACATACAATCTCAGCAGCGGATACGTTCCCTTTAGAGTGGTGAGGGCTCTTTGCAGCATGCGTGTAGCCAGCCCTTTTCCCCGATAGGCGGGGTTAACGCCGATGCTGTAGACTGCCGCCACATGATCCTGCAGACACAGCCGGCAGTTGGCAATGAGCTGATCAGTGGTGTTATCGAATACCAGCGTGGAAGCCTGTATCAATATTTCATTGGAATAATTAGGATCTTCACCGGGTATAAAATCTTCTAAAGCAAATTGCTTCCTCCGGATTGCATCCAGTCCGCCTCTAAAACTCTCAAAATCACAACGGGCAATCTCTTCTGCAAGGATGAACCGTTTGCCTCCGTCCTCAGTTCCTTCCACTTCTGGACTCTCTATCCTCAGATCATCCTCCCATTTGATGTGAAAATATTCTGTAGGCCGCTGCATCCAGCGGCACCTGAATTCATCCGGCCAGAAGCCTGCCCGGGCATACAGCTGAACCTGATCCGGCAGAATCTCATAGGTGCGTACAGGCTCCTTCCGGTCAGACCACTGAATCAACAGTGCTTTAAGCTGCTTCAATACTCCAAATGAATCGTTAAAGGGCGGGATTACAAAGAGATGGTAGATCACATTCGGGGACATCCGGACTCCGCCGATTTTACTCTCCCCCTTGTATATCCAAAAGGCATTCCTTCGCGGATTCGCATAGCTTTCCTCTCTAAAAAAACCGCTATACTTCATGTTATAGTAGACGGAGCAATATACGCCCCACTCCCCGGGCTCTGCTCTACGGATAGACCATTCACCATTTAGATCATAGGATATTGTAGCTTCAGACCATTGCTTCACACTCATCTTGCAATCCTCCTTCCTCTTGATCTTATCAGCACCATGCTCCCGTTCAAATATAGGAAACTGCTATAGAAAGACTCTACTGTTTGTTTTTTTCTCAAATATAGGCTATATTGTCAGACCATTATTGTCTTATAATGGAAGTAGGCGGGATTCTTCGGTCGTTTATAAACGCGCGTTCATAACCCTGCCTGTCATCTATCATGAGGAGGAATGGTTATGCAATACGGTCATTTTGACGACAAGAACAAAGAGTATCTGATTACGAAGCCGAATACGCCTGCTCCTTGGGCCAACTACCTCGGTTCACCGGAATACGGTGCGATTATCTCAGGCAATGCCGGAGGCTACAGCTTCGTGAAATCCGGGGCCAACGGACGGCATATCCGCTATCATTTCAACTCCAAGGACGAGCCTGGGCGCTACATTTATATCAAAGACCTGGAGAACGGTGATTATTGGTCCGGCTCCTGGCAGCCGGTAGGCAAGGATCTGGAGCAATACAAATCCGTCTGCCATCATGGAACCGGATACACGAACATCGTCTCAGATTATGACAACATTCATACCGAGTCCTTATACTATGTACCGCTGAACAAGACCTATGAGGTATGGCGCATGAAGATCCGCAATGATGGCACCACTCCGCGAAAGCTGGCTCTCTTCGGCTTCGCCGAATTCACCAATGACAACAACTATGAGCAGGATACCGTGAACCTGCAATACACGCTGTTTATTTCCCGGACCTACTTCAAGCACGATAAAATTCTTCAAGTCATCAATGAAAATATCGCGGGAGAACAGACCTGGAGATTCTTCGGCGCGGCCGGAGCAGAGGTGGCCGGTTATGACGGGGACCGCGATACATTCCTTGGAGATTACCGCAGCTACGGGAATCCGCTCTCCGTGGAGAACGGACAATGCTCGAACTCACTGAACTATAATGCCAATGCATGCGGTGCCCTGCAGATGAATGTAGAGCTGCAACCGGGAGAAGAGAAGGAAATTGCCTTCCTGTTGGGACAATATGATGAAGAGGGAGCCTCCGGCATTCTTAGCCACTATCAGGATTTGTCCGTGGTAGACCGGGAGCTTGAAGAACTGAAGACCTTCTGGCACAGCAAGCTTAACCGCTTCCAGGTGCAGACTCCAAGCAGTAATCTGAACCATATGATCAACACCTGGAACGCATATCAGTGCTTCATCACCTTCATCTGGTCGCGTGCCGCCTCCTTCCAGTACTCCGGCCTGCGCAACGGGCTCGGCTACCGGGATACGGTGCAGGACATCCAGGGGATTATCCATCTGGACCATGAGATGGCTCTCGAACGCCTGCGGCTGATGATCTCCGCCCAGGTATCCAACGGCGGCGGGCTGCCGCTGGTGAAATTCGACCATAACCCGGGCCATGAGGGAACACCTGACGACCCTGAGTATGTGCGGGAGACCGGACATCCGCACTACCGGGCCGACGATGCCCTGTGGCTGTTCCCGACAGTTATCAAGTACCTGAATGAGAGCGGGAACTGGGACTTCACCGATGAGGTCATTCCTTATTCAGATCAGGGCGAAGCAACGGTGTATGAGCATCTGCGGCAGGCGCTTCAATTCAGCCTGGACCGGATGGGCGCGCACGGGATGCCGGTCGGCCTCCATGCCGACTGGAACGATTGTCTGCGGCTTGGCGCCAAGGGCGAATCCCTATTCGTGGCCTTCCAGCTGTACATGGGCTTCAAGGTATTCATGGATATCGCGGAGAACAAGAACAAGCCAGAGGATACGGCATGGGCCCAAGGGCTGCTGGAGGAGCTGGACAGCAACATCCAGAAGTATGCCTGGGAGAACGATCAGTTCGTCCGAGGCTTCACCGAGGATAACTATACCATCGGCTCCTGGGAGAACGATGAAGGCCGAATCTGGCTCAATCCGCAGAGCTGGTCGGTGCTCAGCGGCGCGGCCCGCCCGGATCAGGCCAAGCTAGCTATGGACAAGGTCTATGAAAATCTGCGGACCGATTACGGCACGATGCTGTTCTACCCGCCATTCCGCAAATACGGCTTGCCGGTAGCACTGATGGCGCTGTTCAATGCCTCAACGAAGGAGAACGGCGGCATCTTCAGTCAGCCGCAGGGCTGGCTTATCCTGGCGGAGACAGTGATCGGCAACGGTGAACGCGCGTTCGAGTATTTCCTGAACTGCAGCCCGGCCACCATGAACGAGAATGCGGAGGTCCGCAAGCTGGAGCCTTACGTTCACGGCCAATTCGTGGAATCCAAGGACAGCCCGTATCAGGGCCGGGCCCATGTCCACTGGCTGACCGGCACGGCCTCCACTGTTATGGTCTCACTGGCAGAGGGCATTATGGGCGTTCAGCCCCAGAAGGACGGCCTGCGTCTGGACCCGTGTGTCCCTTCGGACTGGACCAACTTCTCCATGGTGCGCGAATTCCGCGGGAAGAAGCTGAACATCCAGGTCGAGAACAAAAACGGCGTCCAGAAAGGCGTCTCCCGCATCGTCATCAACGGCGAGGAGATCGAAGGCAACCTGATTCCAGTGTCCCGGATGGCTACAGAGAACGAAGTGCTGGTTGTGATGGGTTAACTTCACGCCGATCCGAGGAACGGCATAGATAGATACGAAGAAGGAGAGCTGACCCACGGGGTGCTCTCCTTCTTCTTTTAATGTATACTTCAAGTCTGCAACCCCGGCTAAGCGTGCTCTCCGACTACTTCAAAATCCTATTCAGCTCTTCCGCTGACTTCCTGCTGTTCGCTCTGGCATAGAAGTAGAACGCAATCGTATGCAGGATGACGGATAACAGCAGCATTCCAGGCCACCAGGCGCTGATAGAATCGAACATCTCGATGGAGAAAAGCCATACCATGCCCATTCCGCCGGTAATGCTGAGCAGTGAACCGATCAGGATATTCCACAGCGGCTTCAGCGTGAAGTGATTCCACAGCATATTATACATAACCCCGAATATTACGGCAGCTACAGCGGCAATACCCGCCAGACGCCACAGATACAACATCTCCACCGGCTGATCTCTGAAGAACACCGTTAACAGCAGCGTGACCCAAAGCGACGTAAGAGTAAATACCTGAAAGAATCCTTGCCTGATCTGATTAGCCATGATAATTCCTCCTAAAATCATTGATATAGTAACGGCTGACAGTATAGAAAGTATTATCTGTCAGCCGGACTTCCACCCGTGCATTAGCGGTTGCCGAGAATTCTTTGATATAGCGGGTATTTATAATGGTCTGATTGTTGATCTTAATGAACCCGGGCGTATCCAGCACCTCCAGCGCGAACTTCAGTCTCGTGTTGAGCAGGTACATCTCCCCGGTAATGAGCCGCACACTGCACATCCGGCCCTCCGCCTCTACAGCTGCAACCTTGCCGGCTTCCACAGTGACCTGGCGGTTATTGCCGGCATTGATGACGGTGATCCGCTTCTCTGCCGCCTGAATCGCAGTCTCAAGTTTCTTCCATTGTTCCTGTTCCGCCGGATGAGTGACCACCTTGGCCCATCCCCGATCCATGCCTGGGTCTGCTTCAAATCTAATCTCCAACTGTCACTGCCTCCTCTCAACACCCATATTATTATCTTAAAAGAGACTTGACCATCATTCTGCGTTTACTTGCAGGAATCCGGCGTTTTGTTTCATCAGAGCGCTGCCTGCGGCCAGCCGGACGCACGAAGAAGACTGCCGGGAGCTTCCCGGCAGCCTGCCTGACGATCCTTTTAGAGCCTCGGATCAATCTCCTTCTCCTTCGTCACCTCGAACAACAGGTTCGCGGCAATCTGCTTATAGTCGCTGTTGTCCGCCGAAATATCCTCCAGCTTAATCTCCAGCATCTGCTTACCCAGCCGATGCTCAGCCAGGGAAGTACGCAGCTTAGGTGCGATATTCTTCTGCTTCATCAGCTTGGCATACTTGTGCGGGAATCTGTAGTCGTAGCCGTAAATAATCGACAGGTAACCCGGATTACGGACCTTCAAGTAAGGGACCACTCCCGGCTGCTCGCGCTCCGGCTTGATGACGATCCCCTCCATTTTCTGCTCAATGGTTATGGCGGCGAAATAGTCCTCAGCCCGGCTGTAAGCCTCCGGCTCCTGAAGGTCCAGCACCAGGATCTCGTCGTCATTCAGGAAGCGGTACTGCTCCGAGGTTATCCCCTCAGGCACCCGGTCCTTCCCGCTCTCCAGCACTTCCTTCAGGATGGCAAAAGGCTTATAGTCCAGCTCCGCATCTCCGGCATACAATTCCAACTGCTGTTTATATACCCGGTACGCTTCGTCCCGCTGGTCGAGTCCCACATAGGCATCCCGGATACTGCGGACATGCTTATATGTCTGATATACGTGAGCGCCGTAGCTGGTGCTAAGCGCTTCTTTGGTCAGGTGATGCTGATCCTGTTCGAATCCGCTGGCTTCATACGCCTGGATCAACTCACCGAGCGAATCCTCGAACCCGTGCTCTCTCAGGAACGCAAGCTCGTTCTCCAGTGCCCGCCCAATCGGCTGGAACTGGCGTTCAATCAGCCCTTCCCCCAGCGCCTTCCAGGGCAGAAGCTCCCCGTCCAGCACCAGCACACGGATGCCTTGCTCCGCCATATATATTTCGAACCGCTCCAGCAGGCCTTCATAGACTGGCGTCAAATCTACAGCCTTGACCTTATAGCCGTTACGGCTAACCGCGTAGCAATGCTCTACGTCCCGGTACAGATACACCGTGCAGCGCGATCCCATATATTTAGGCTGAAGGACCACCTCATGTACCCCGCGTTCGGCAAAGTAATCCAGACCCTTGCGCAGCGACTCCAGCTCGCCTTCTACTTCATCCTTATCCGCAGGCGACATCGTCCCGGAGATGAAGTTGACCTTATTCTGCGAGGAGTAATGCAGCCTGCGTATGGACTCCGCATCCAACTCCTCCACAGAGACCGTATTCACTTCGCGGAAGAGAACCGGCAAATCCTCCTGAAATAGCTGCTGCCGGGATTTATGGCTTTTGTAGAATGGCTTGAACGTTATTTGGACTGAAGTCAGCCCGTTCCCGTGCACGGCTCCCGTGTCCAGATGAAGCTTGTTCTTGATGCGGAACGTCTGCTTGGCGGCAATATGTCCGAACAGGTGAAACGGATGATTCCCCTCCGCCTCCTCCTTCAGGAACTCAAGCTGCTGCTCGTAAGCAGATTCACGGTCCAACCGGAAGTTGCGCTGATGGCGCTGCGAATACGCATCCAGCTTCCCGATGTATTTGTTGCGGCAAGGAGCGTGGGTTACATAGAAGGAAGGGCCCCGCATCCCTATATAGCGGTAAAAGGGCTTGGCACTCTCCACCAGCACTTCGAATTTACGGTGAAGCTCCGCATCTTCCTGTAACACCTGGGTCGAATCAAAATACGTTCTTAACAACTCCGGGTCGGTACCCTGAATCTCGCCGCGCAGGTACTTGTAGACGAAATTCTCATGGTTGCCCATCACCAGCAGAAAATGCTCACGGTTGTCATACAGGAATTCTGTAATCTCCCGGGTCTGCTTGCCCTTATCGATCCAGTCGCCCGCCAGGATAATCCGTGTATTCTTCAGCTTATCCGTAGCACTTAGCATCCCTTCTTCAATCCGGTAGCCGTAGCTGCGCAGCAGCCCTTGCAGCTCTTGAACACACTCGTGTACGTCTCCGACTACGATGTATTCCTGTTCCTGCGGAAGCACAGCAGCGGCATAGGCCTCCCAATCCTGAATGTGCACCCGGTAATCCGGGTTCGGCAACTTTTCCCCAGAACCTTCAGTACCTTCAACACCTTCCAGCAGAAAATCCTTGGCCCGCACCTTATGAATACTATGGTAGCCCTCGCGGGACAACACAGGCAGCACTTCGCGGCGCAGCCGGTTCAGGTGGCTGGAGATCAGCTTCTTCGAGCGCTCTGAGGCATAATAATCCTCCCGCTTGCGGTAATCGAACAGAATGACCTCCAGATTATACTGGTTCTCCTGGGCAATCGCCCGCACCTTACTCCGATAATCCTCCGCGAGACCAATCGTATCCATAATGACAAACTCCGCATTAATCGGCCAGGAGGTGATCCGCTTCAGCCGCTCGAACAACAACACGAACGTATGCGAGCTGGCCTCCAGCATGACCTGGTCGTATTTATCGTAGTCATAGCCTAAGATCTCTTGACGGATGAGGTCTGAGGAGAGGTACTGCACATTTGTGCGCAGACCTGTGTTGCTATCCGCAAGCTTAAGCTGGGGGATCAGTACCTCTTTGGCAAAAGTAGACTTCCCGCACTCCGTCGCACCCACCAGCATGAATATCGTGTGTACCTTCGTCTGAATGTCCATGGTCTAACCCTCCTGTCTGCGCACAATTGCGCTCTGTGTGGTGCGGATCTCGCCCACCCGGTCGCCCACGAGCGAGAATTCGGCTTCTACGCCCAGCCCTTGCAGGGCGGCCGTCAGCCACTCCTGGAACGCCGCCTGGCCTTTTTCCCACTTGTGATCTTCATGCCGGAAGCCTTCCAGCTCATAGTAAGGATTGAAGTCCGCATTCGGCGTAGTCACAATAAGCTGCCCGAAATCCACATGGCGGATGATCTGCCGGATCAGCGCAGCCGCTTCCGTCTCACTCATATGCTCCACCACCTCGGTCAGAATGACATCCACCTGCTCTCCGTTGTAGAGCTCCAGGAAATGCTCCAGCGAGCGGAAGGTGACGATGTTGTCGAGCTCCTTGGCCTTTGCCTTCCGGTTCACAACCTCCAGCAGCTCCTCGTTGATGTCCACCGCATAATAAGCGCCCTCAATCTTCCCGGCATACGGAATGGCGTAAAAGCCTTCCCCGCAGCCGATATCCAGAATAGGCTTATCAAACGGAAGCACACCCGAGATGAACGTCCGCCGCTGCATCGCCGTGCTGCCATACTCCAGACCGATCGGGTACAGATCCGTTTGCTCGACCGCCGCCTTATACCGCTTGAACTGCTCCCGGGTCTTCAGGAGATTTCGGGCGAATAGGCTGCGGATGTAGAAGGGGGCATCCATCACATTCAGACTGCGGATATATTTGTCCAGAATCCGGTCCGAAATATCGATATACTCATCCCCAAAGATAGATAAGAACAATGACAGCACACTGACCACATGCAGGAGGTGATATAAGCTTAGCTGCGTAGTAATGGTCAGGGAATAGCTCTTATGCGCCTGGTGTTCCAGGGTGAACGTATAATCCTTCAGATGCTGCTCGAAGAACCGGATATAATGCAGCCGCTCGACATGAATCATCTGGATGGTAAAAGAGTGCTCATACCCCTCCGCATCCCGTTCATCCCGCGCCTTGAAAGGTGCAGTGAAGAACTCATTCACCGCATTCAGCGGGAATAACGGAGTGTTATAGCGGGAGACATTGAGGTACTCGAAGCTCTCGCCTTCGTTCTTTTTATAGGAGACCTCATTGTCAGCGTCCTTAAAATACACATTATAGGTAGCCTCATCCGAATACCAGCCGTAAGCGATACCCTGGCGGACCGGGCGAAGCTGCATGCCGCTCTGCGGATTCTTTTTAATGATGAAGCTCAGCTGCGGGTTCGTTGATCTCAGTTGTACAATAGCCATGATTGTCTTCCTCCTGTCGGTCGTTCTTTATCAGCCAAGCCTAACTTAAAGTTAAGTCGTCACTACAGAGAAGTTTTGGACTTCCGGCCGCTGTTGTCTGCAGATTTCTAGATTTATACCGCTTTTCGCGGTGGAAATCCGCAGACAGCTGATGCTTCCGAAGTGAGCTTTCCTACGGAAAGCTTTCAGGCGGTCGCTAACGCTCCTCCAGTTCCAAAATTCCCCTCCGCCACTTTTCCCTTAACTCAAATTATTTAGTTCAATCTATTTAGTTTAAATTCAACCCCCACACTTCCTGCAAAGCATCCCGGAACAGAGCATCAAGCTGCCCATTCCGATTGTCCGTCCTAGCACTGAGATATGCCGCCGCTGTCTGCTCCAGCGCTTGCAGCTGCTCCTCCAAATACTCGTTAATCGCACTCAGCCGCGGCTCCAGGTCCAGCTCTTCTCCCGACTTCTTCCGGTCCAGCAAATGCTGCACAACCTGCCACAGCTCACTATCCCTTGGAATCAGCCGGTCCACCAGCACCTCGAACTCCATCGGCGGCATCTCCCCGTACAGGTGAATCCACTCACAGGCCAGCACCGGGCGCAGCACGTAGAAATATTTTTTGATCTTGACCTGCTCCCCTTGGAGGTAATCCCGGTAGTTGCCTTTGGCCATATTCAGATAATGGTACATACAGGATTTCGGCGAAAAGGTATACGGTGAGATCCTCCTGAGCTGCTCCGCCATACTGAACTTCTCAGCATACTGGATCGGGGACTGCAGCCACTCCAGCAGCGGCGGGTTGGATTTATGGAACAGCTTCAGCGCTTTGCGCAGATCCCAGCCGCTAATATCCAGCATTTTGTTAATAGGACGCTCTATGACATCCCGCGCATCCCAGATTGATAAGTACCACTCTGGCCGATGCACATAAATGAACCGCACATCATAATCACTGTCCTGCGAGGGGAATCCCCACGCCCGGCTGCCTGACTCACAGGCATAGAGGATCGTCACTTGCTCCTCTTGTTCAATCTGCTTCAATTGCTCATGAATGAGCGTATTTATAGGGTTCATGCCATCCCTCCGTTCCAAGTCGGTTTCGCTGGCTTTATCTTCCCTCATTTTGCCAATGTGGAACAGGGTGTAAGTATGGCGGCGGACAAAAATCTTCCATTTCATGCAACTCTGGTGCTTAATAGAGGTATTAACTATTACAACTCATGAATGCGTTACAGGCTGGAGGGTTACATATGGCCAAGGAAAGCTTCGATAAAGAAATACAGTTTCTCCGTATGCTGTCACTAGCCGGGGGCGCTTACAGCAGGCAGCAATTCGCCGAGCGGCTCGGCATTTCCGTACATACTTATGACAAAACGCTGCGCAATCTCAAAGAGATGGTAACCGTCCTGCAGCAGGATCTGACCGCCGAACAAGGCACCGAGCTATCCGATTGGCTTCGCTATAATTACTATGAATCTGCCGATCCGCTGCTCCTGTTCCTTTTCCGGGCCAAATCGCTGAAGGAGACCGAGAGCATCCGGCTGACACTGTTGTTAACTGCACTTCAGAGCGAGGAGTTGACGGCCAAGGAGCTGCACGACGGCTGCTGTGACCAGATGCCTGCCGATTCGCCGCTGCCGGACGAGAAGACCATCCGGGGAGACCTGAAATACCTGGAGGAGGTCGGCGTGATTGTAAGAGTGAATGACAAGCGCCCTTACCGTTACAAAGCCGCCAACGATCTGCTGGACCAGTTGACGGATGACGAGCTGCTCGACCTGTTCGATTATGTAGATGTCATTGCCAATACGCAGATTCCGTCTGTCCAAGGCTACTTGCTGCGTGACACCTTGAAGAAGGCGCTGCGGATAAGGGGCATTCTTCCCGAAGCCACAGAGACCCACCGCTACAAATACCATTACCATTCACGGATTCTGGATGAAGCGCATCTCTATACGATTTTCGGGGCGGTTCAGCAGCGCCGGAGAATCAAATTCCTCTATCTGTCGCCCAAAAAAGGCATGAACTACACCTCCCAGAATACCAACCCCCTCTTCGAGAGGGAATCGGCAGGGATTACGGACAGCCTTCTTCCGCTGCGTGTCGTCTACGATCATCAGTATGGGCGCTGGTATCTGATCGGCTATCATAGCCGGACGGGGATCAAGAAGCTGCGGATGGACGGCCTGACCCAGGTTGAAGAGGGCGAGCCTGTAGAAGAAGAGGAGTTCGCGCAGAGACTTCAGCAATTGGGGGCTCAGCTGGAGTATAGCTGGGTGACGGATACCAACCGTACAGTTAAGGTGGCCGTCCGATTCTATAATCCCAGCCGGTCCGGCGCTAACTTCATCCGGGAGCGGGTGGAGGCGCAAGGGCAGTGGGGAACCATTACGGAGGAATCCGATACGACCTTCCTGTACGAGATTATGGTAAACGAGATTTTTGAGATCAAGCCGTGGCTGCGAAGCTTCGGCTCCAGCTGCGAGATTCTGGAGCCCCGCTGGCTGCGCAAGCAGTTCATGGAGGAATGGAAGGAGATTAAGAGCTACTATGAATCCCTTTGAGAAAATATTCAACTTCCAGATCATCTCCCGCCTGGAGGAAGCAGGCTCCCTGGCGCTGACCTCGCAGGAGCGTTCCTGGCTGAGGACGATGCTGGGGCATCCGGCGGCGGCTGAAGCTTTTTCAATGGAGACCTTACGTAAACTGAATTTCCTGCTGGAGGCCGAAGCTTCTATTGAAGTAAGAGAGATCATTATCGAGAAAGCCCGCAGCAAGGAACGCCAGGTCTATCATCCGCTGCTCCGCCCCCTGCGCCGCATCATCATGGAGAATCAGGGAATTCAGATCACGTATGCGATCAAGCATGGCGGGGAACGGACCGATCCGTCCGGCTTCCCTCACAAGCTGGAGTACAATATGTATAAGCGGGAGTGGTATTTGCAGTGGTACAGCACCCGGCAGCGCTCACTCATGTCCACCAAGCTGCGGAACATCGTGTCTGCCGAACCTGCTCCCATCCCCGCCCACCGGATAGATGGCCTCAAGGCCCGGATTGCCCGGCTCCTGGACGGTCTGAGAGAATCCGCCTGCATTCAGGTCATTCCGGTCTACAATGCCGAGCTGTCGCGGATCTTGGCCACCTTCTCCTGCTTCGATAAGTCCGTGGCCTTCGATGAAGCTACGGGGATCTACCACATCACCGTCCACTACATGAGGGACGACAGCGAGTTCCTGCTCTCCCGCATCCGCTTCCTGGGCCTGCGCGTGAAGATCACCCAGGGCGAGCAGCTCAAGCAGCGTATGCTGAAGTCGGCGGAGATGGCGGTGGGGCGGTATGGGGAGGGATAACCCGCTATTGAAGAGCAAAGCTGTTTGTTTTTAACATAGAACCACTTACCCAGGTCTCTTACTCTACCAGCACTTCTATCATCGTCATAGCACCGACCTTGAACCCTGACACAAATGCAGCCGTCATATCCATTCCCTGCACTTGTGAATATAGCTCCAATAAAGACTCCAGTTCCTCGAACTCGCTCACGGACAGCTTCTGCTTCCAAGCTTCGAGAGATTCGGTGATCTGACCATTAAGCGGACGATAATTGGGGTCCTTGGAGATTATATCTTCACTAGGAAATAGACTACCATGATATAGCGATTCGAGAATGTTGGGCATTGGGCCTCCTTTATAAGCTACATTATAGATTTATGATATACATCAGCGTAGCATAATTACAGAGGAAACTCGGTACGCACATGCGTGCCAATCTTAAATTATTTACGGTGAGCTTAGCTGTGTACAGCCGATAACAAATGCTCAGGATAAGGTGGAATTGCAGTGGGGAAAAATATTGTAGTGAAAATATCTGAATTGACTGCTCAGCATAAGATTTCGATGCGGGAGTTGTCCCGAATATCCAGGGTCCGGCACGCCGCATTAAGCGAACTAGCCAATGGTAAGCGAGAAAGCATTAGCTTCAGTCATATCGTTAGAATTGCAGAAGCTCTAGATATTCAGGACATACGAGAGATTATTGATTTGGTTGACAGTAAAGAAAGTAATTGATTTTACATCTAAAGAATAAAAAAGGGGGATATTTGTGAGTAAAGTCGTGCTTTTAATTTCAAGTGTCGTTTTAGGTGTGCTTGTGATGGTATCACCAGGATTTATCACAGGGCATACCTTTAGTTCAACACAATACCAAGGGAACCTCTATGTTGCTGAGTTTGTGGTAAGAAGTTTGGCATTAATTATTGGATTAGTTGTTATATATGATGGAATTAAATCCTTTTTTAAAAATCATGTTACTACATAATACGAAGTTTAAAAGTGTATAGTAAATCACTAATAGAGTAAAAGAATAGAGTAAAAGGCGACCCCTACAGGTCGCCTTAATTCGGTTCGGTTCAGCGAAAGAAATCCCCTATTTATTCCACCACCACATAATACAAATTAGCCGTACTATCCTTCGTAATCGTATGCGCGCCAGCCGCAAGGGAGACGGTAGCTATGCCGTTCGTGATTGGATAGCTTGTCCCATCCACCTTAATCTTGGTTCCCTCGGAGTTGAAGACTAACGTTAGCGTTGAGGCCTTGGCGGCGGTGAACTGGATGCTGGTGGTGCTCTCGATTTTCAGACATTGGGTCAGGGTCAGGCCGTTGTAGAGTACCGTTCCCTTGCTGGTGGAGAGGTTGCCTTGAATGGTGAAGAAGCTGCTTGATGTGCCGGATGTTGTAAAATTGTGAACCGCCGCTCCCGGAGCAGGCGTTGCTGTTGGCACAGGCGTTACCGTTGGCACTGGTGTTGCTGTCGGTACCGGCGTCGCTGTTGGCACCGGTGTTGCCGTTGGCGCAGGTGTCGCTGTTGGTGCAGGTGTCGGTCCTACCGGGCCGGAATTGCCTCCCACAGACACCAGTCCTGAGGTGTAGCTTCGGATGGCCGACATTAACGGCGCGTTGAGGGCATAGGAGGTGTCGTCTACAGCGTTATTAAAAGTCCAGCTGAAATCCCCGCCCCCTTGACGTCCCGCTCCCGCTGTCACTTTCTGTTGTACTGCGCTTACGCTATCCACCGCAGCTGCGCTGACGCCTGTATCCACGCTCGTATCGAAGTTGTTATATGCTGTTCCGCCGACAAGTGCTTTGTACGAGCCGGGAACGGCTTCGCTTCTTGATGAGGCCAGGTAAGCATCGTGAGAGGCTGCATTTGCCGGAGCAGTTCCGGTATTGGAGTTCGCATAGATAAGGCCGGACGCACCCGTAATACTGTTATTGTAGGCCTTAATCATCCCGCCAGTCTCCCCGGAGAATGTGCCTTCGCCCAGTGCATCCGTACCCTGCTGGGAGCTCAGCATCGGATATTTAGCGTTACGGAACACATTACTTTCCACGAAGGCAGAAGAGCCAGTCGTCACGCCTACACCGTATTTGGATACGCCGTCATAGAAGTTATTATACACATGGACCGAAGCTACTCTGATCCGCGGGTGGCGGGAGTCGGAATGATCGAACCAGTTATGGTGGAAGGTGACGAAGAATTCGGCGGATTCGCTCAGTCCGACGAGAGCCGCTTTGCCGGAATCGAAATAGTGGTTATACGAGATGGTAATATAGCTGGAGCCTTTTTTGAGGTCCGTAGAGCCATCTCCTTTGACCTGGTCAGCGTCACTTCCCGCTGATCCGTAGAAAATATCATTATTATGCACCCACACATTCGCGTTGCCTGTATCCATGGAAATGCCGTCATCCGGGAATAACATCACACCCAGGTTCCTTACCTCTACATTCCCGGTATACCTGAGCAGCATTCCCCAGCCGTAGGCATACGCATCTTTTCCTATTCCTTCGAGGGTAATGTTCATTTCCGTATAATTGTTTTTGCCTTTGAGCTCAAGATATCCGCTGCTGTTCAGCTGTCCGCTGAGGTCGGCGGCTGTCACCTTTCCGATCAGCCGGATGGCGAGCGGGGTGGTGTCATAGCCTTTTTGCCGGAGAGCGAGAATGCTGCCAAGCCCTGTCCCCGTCTGCACTGTACCTGAGCTGCTGACCACTACGGGAAGCGTTACGGTCTGCGCGTTCTGAGAGGTGATATACAGCACCTGTGCGCCGCTTCTCAGCGTTCCATTGTCATTATAAGCACCAGAGCCTGTACCATAAGGTGATGCTGTGGAAAAAGAAAACCCCGACCGGTCATACGCCGCTACAGTCAGCGTTCCCGTAACCGCACTTGCCGTCCCCCCGCCGGACAGCACAGCTTCGACTTTCATCACATAATTACCAGCGGCCAATCCTACGGCATCTGCTCTCCAGTAGGAGGCATATCTGCGGATTAATTCATTATGGAGCTGCTGATACTGGGAATCTGCTGCACTTGCAGCCTTGACATATACCTTATACCCTGACGCATTACTGACTGGTGACCACTCCACAAATGCCGCTTCATTTCCGCCCCCACTGCCTGTTACCGTAAGTCCCGCAGCATGTACCACCGCAGTCCCCCACCCGCTGAATAGCAGAGTGAGTCCAAGAGTGAACAACAAAGTCATACTGGTTACCTTTGCAACGATTCTTTTCATAGATTGGCCTCCCGATTTAGGTTGTTGCAGATATTATTGTAACCGCTTGCAAGTTACCGTGGAATTTCTGTTCTGCCCTCCTCTTATCCCGGCTGATCCGAACCCTTGAAGTAGACGGAAATGAACCTGTCGGATATCCCGAGCATAGCAGAGAGCCAAATAGTGTCGAAACAATCATTTGCTCAGTTCACCTGCAATTATGCGCTATTATGAGAAAATGATTATTTTGCAGCGTAATGATAACTACATACAAAAAGACACCCGCCCGGGGTGCCTGGAACTGACGCTTCTTATCAATGATACAAAGGTTACTGAAACTTCGTATTGACGCGGATCTGGCCGCTTTTGCTTTTGACGGAAGCCGTGGGTTTCTCAGGCTCCTGGTTCAAGCTTTGGCCGATGTCGGTAGCGTTCTTCTTGAAGGTCTCGGTCACCGTCTGAATGACTTCGCCCACATTGTGCGCAGATTCAAAGATCGGATCAATGGTCTTGATCTTCCCCTTCACATCCCGGGTGACCTGATTCGCCGTGTGTATGAGCTGAGTCGCCTCTCCCGTCAATCCATGGATGGCATTTCTCACCTCGCCCAGCGTCTTGTTGGTCTCCCCGAGCGTGGTCATTCCCTTGCGCAGCGTAAGAATCACGAATATCACCAGTCCAACAAAAGCAACCGCAGCCAAAGCAACACTAAGTTGGATAACCATATGCAACGCCTCCTGTAGTTCCACTCTATGTCCAAGTTACAGACATCATTCCTAGATGTTGAGGCTACGACCCGCTTTTGCCGCCTTTGAAGGAAGATAATTTGTCAATCAGCTTGTCCTTATAGATTAATCCCAAGATAAAGGCTATGACTGAAATAACGGAGATGACGATGGTGGGGCCATAATTCTTATCATAAATATTAGCCCCAACGCTCACGGAGGCCAGCAGCCACGGGAATCTGGCAAAGAGCAGGATCATAAAGAATCTTAGGGGCTTCATCGTCGTCAATCCCGCGGCATAGATGAACATATCCTTGGGGAATCCGGGAATAATGAAAACAATGAACAGGAAGATTGAGAATTTCTTATTATCCATCATCCCCCGCATCCACTTGAACTTATCCTTCTGCAGCAGCCGCTCAATGAAAGACCCGCCCAGGAATCTGGTGAAATAGAAGGCAATCACCGCCCCCAGCATCATCCCCCCAGTCACGTAGACCGCCCCTAGCGTTGTTCCATAGATGTATCCCCCGGCAATTTGAACGACCTCTCCCGGTATGGGCGCGATCACCGTCTGGAGAATCTGGAAGAGAACCAGCATAACCGGCCCTAGCTTTCCTGTAGAAAGGATATAGTCCCGGAAGGCATCCAGCGACATCGTCAGGCGCAGAAGCTCCGGCAGGTATCTGATGAATATGATCGTAGTTACAAGGCCTGCGCAAGCGAGGAGAACCTTGCTGACCCGCTTTTTGTGTAATAACCCATCCATTTCGAATCCCTCTCTTCACTGGCTTATGATAGTACCAGCTTAGGTAAATATTCTTAAGATCCGGGCATGGAATTCCTTAAGAATTCTTAAGTCGCCTGTCATCCGGTGGTTTAAACGCAATGGACAATCTATAATGTAAGCACGACGAGTACCCGGGAAAGGAGAGGGATGGAAGAATGATGAATCCTGCGAAAACCATACTTATAGCGGATGACAACCACGAGATCCGGGAGATTGTCCGGGTGCTGCTGGAGAGCGAGCAATACCGTGTCATTGAGGCTGTAGACGGTGAAGATGCCGTGAATAAAGTAGACGATACCATCGATCTGATTATTCTCGATATTATGATGCCCCGGAAATCGGGCTTCAAGGCTTGCGTGGAGATTCGTGAGATGACCAGTGCGCCTATTCTTTTCCTGACAGCTAAGACTCAAGACTCTGACAAAACGCTCGCCTTCTCGGCCGGAAGTGACGACTACCTGTCCAAGCCCTTTTCCTACACCGAATTGGTGTCCCGGGTGAAGGCCTTACTTAGGCGGTATTATGTATACAAAGGCAAGGAGGATACCTCCGCCCCCTCAGATGTGATCACCTTCAACGGACTAAGCATTAATCCTGCTGTTAACGAGGTCATGATGAATGGGAAGGAGCTGACCCTAACCGAAATTGAGTACAAGCTACTGGCGCTGATGGCCGGCAACCGCAATAAGATTTTCTCGGCGCAGAATCTGTATGAGAGTGTGTGGGGCGAGCCTTACTTTTACAGCTGCAACAATACGGTGATGGTTCATATCCGCAATCTGCGGATGAAGCTGGAGAAGGACCCGCAGAATCCCAAGTTCATCCGAACCGTCTGGGGAAAGGGGTACCGGATTGAATCATAAGCTACGGTTGAGCAGGCTGAAACTGAAATTAATTCTGTGCCTGATCGGTTCGTTCGTGGCTTCTGCAGGATTATTCCTGCTGCTGCAGTCCACAGGCGAAGATCTGCTGGAGCATTACCGGACCAGAAGCTCGTTCATTCACAAGCAAGAAGAGCACGCCCTTCCGGCACTTCAAGCATATATCTCCGGGCAGCATCTTTCGCTTAAGGATGACGCTAAGATAGCCGCATGGGTCCGAGACGCCAAGTACGTGAATCTCTATCTCTATAAGGACAACCAATTCCTCTACTCTACGGACGGGTATACGATCAAGACCGAGAATACGAGGTTTCTGCCCGACCCTAACATTTTCAGCAAATCCCAGTATTCCACGGTTACCTTTGCGGATACGGCTGCTCAGGTGTATATGGAGTATTTTTTTGAATACAAGTACTACAACCTCATTACGATTCTCGGTGTGATTCTGTCGTTCATCTTCTTCATCGTCCTGGTTCTGTTCTTCATCAACAAGAAGACCTCTTATATTGGCGTGCTGGAGAAGGAGATTAAAATTCTGGAGGGCGGGAATCTGGACTATCCGATTACTCTCAAGGGGAAGGATGAGCTGTCGTCGCTGGCCCAGAGCATCAATGAGATGAGGAAGTCATTCATCGAGCGTCTGGAGAGCGAGGAGCAGGCCAGATTGGCCAACAGCGAGCTGGTCACTGCCATGTCCCACGATCTGCGGACACCGCTCACCGCATTGGTCGGCTACCTGGACATCATCGAATACAAGAAGTATCAGGATCAGGAAGCGTTAGCGAAATACATTCATAACAGCAGGGAAAAAGCCTATCAGATTAAGCATCTGTCCGATAAGCTATTCGAGTACTTCACCGTGTATAACACAGAGGAGAATGACCTGGAGTTCGAGTCCTACGATGGGATTCAGCTGATGGATCAGTTAATCGATGAGCAGTCGATGCTGCTGGAGAATCACGGCTTCCAGGTAGCATGGGAGCCGTCCCCTGTCCCTTTCCGCGTGGAGCTTCACCTGATCTCCTTCAGGCGGGTATTCGATAATCTTTTCTCCAACATTACGAAGTATGCCGATACATCTGCGCCCGTCACTACTGCGTATAGGATTGAAGGCCGCTGGCTGTTGATGGATATCACGAATGTTATTAAAAGGGAGGCCCAGGAAATCCATAGCACCGGGATCGGCCTCAAGACCTGCCACAAAATCATCAGCCAGCATAAGGGCGAAATCACTTTTACAAGCACTGGCGGCAGGTATTCCGTTCACATCCGTTTGCCGGTAAATACCACGCCCACCCAACCTTAAGGAGGAACCATCATGCAAGACATCAGTACTGACCGATTAATCATCAGAAACTTCCGGGAGGCAGATGCACCGGGGATGCTGGAGTACCTAGCGAATCCGCGGGTAAACTGCTTCCTTAGCGAACGCCTCTCCACGTTAGAAGAAGCCATCGCGGACGCCAGCAAACGGAGTCAGGACGACTCCCATCTGGCCGTCACGCTGAAGGAGACCGGGGCGATTATTGGCGATCTGTTCTGCATGAAAGAGGAGCCTGATACCTACAGCGTAGGGTGGCACTTCAATCCGGCCTACGAAGGCGTCGGCTATGCCAGTGAAAGCGCCCGTGCGCTGCTGCGCTACCTTTTCCTGGAGCAGGAAGCCAGACGCATCTATGCCTATGTCGAGGACGACAACTCCAGATCGCAGAAGCTCTGCGAGAAGCTGGGCATGCGCAGGGAGGGCTGCTTCCTCGAATTCATCTCCTTCACCACGAACGAAGACGGAACGCCGAAGTATGAGAATACCCAGCAATTCGCTATATTGAAGCGGGAATGGCTGGGGTTGGAGAATGTGTAACCACGAACAGCCAAGGCGCAGGGCCATCCTGTTCCTTGACTGTTTTTAACTGGAATGGGCTTACCGGCTATCGTGACAACGTTTTTTTTAACTTCTCCGGTATGGGGATATGCCTTATGGATTCTATCGGATGATACAGCAGCATCCATGGTCCTGAGAAACGCATCACGTGTTTGATTTCTTGGCGGTAAGCCGGTGCATAGCAATGAATTGGACACTTCGCACAAGCGGTCTTCGCCTCTCCAAATTTGCAATAGGAGAGTCTTTTCATAACATACTCATCCAAGCTCCGGCATTCCCCGCAGATCTCTTTCTCATGATGTTTTTTCTTGCAATAGATACGGATCATTTTTGAAGCAATTATTTTTTCTTTGTGGATGATAGGGCCATCGTTCAGTGGCTTCTCAGCCTGTCTGCTCATATAATAAGGCCTCCTTGACTTAACAGTTGCTTAGCATATTTACGTTAATCCATCTATAATGTATAATTGTTATAACAGTTAAATATAATATTGAGGAGGACTTCTAATGAATAGGGTGGTTGAAATGGAACGAAAAGTCACTAAATTCGGAAACAGCTTAGGTATAACAATGACTGATGCACTCAAGCAAATAGGGCTGGATCAAGGGGATACCGTTCTTATCGATATAAACCAGTCTACTGGAGAAATTATTATAAAAAAGTCAACAAAGGTATCGCTTCCTCATGGAATCAGTGAAAATTTCATGGATTCTTTGGCAGATGTTATTAATCAATACGATCAGACCTTACATGGTCTCAAAGACAGATGATTCAAACCCGTTATTTATCCGTCCAAGAAGTCATAGCCATTAATCTCGCAATGATTCAACGCTATAGTCCAGGTGAACAAGTTGGTGTCAAAGAGCCGGGACTGCTCGAATCTGCTGTCCTTCGCCCACAATCTTCAGCTTTTGAAGAAGATGCTTACCCCACCATTTTTGAAAAAGCAGCCGCTTTGTTCGAGTCACTGGGTCAAAATCATCCGTTTCACAATGCAAATAAACGCACTGCTTTCACAGCACTTGTTATTTTCCTACGCTATAATGACTTGTTCTTTAATATGGATGTCAAAAAAGCAGAAGACTTTACTGTTGATATGGTTAACCATAAATATGAACTTCAAGCATTAACTAAACTTATTAAAGCACACTGTGTCGCTGGAAAAACACAAAAAAGCGAACATTAAAGTACGCTTTTGAGGTACTCCATATGGGGCCGCCGGGAGACACCCCTACGGGTGTCTTCGCTATTGCATCTATCCTCTATCCCTCTACGTGGTCCGGGCACGCCGTTCAGCAAGCGCCATCGCGGCGGCATATCCGGAGCTCCAGGCCCATTGCAGGTTATAGCCGCCGCAATCGCCGTCTACATCCATCACCTCACCGGCTAAATAGAGCCCAGGCACCAGCTTAGATTCCAGCGTTCCTTCGACCAGCTCCGTAGTATCGATGCCACCGGCAGTGGTTTGGGCGTTCGTGAAGCTGTTGGTATCGGTGATTTTAAATTCCCAACGCTTCAATAGTTTATAGAATATTTTCTTGGTTTTCCAGGATAGATCCTGACACAGCAGATGCAGCTGTTGATCAATTCCAGCTTCTTTCAGCAGCACAGGAATCAGTTTCTTGCTGACGATACCGACGAAGGCATCGGCAACTGTTCGGTGTCCGAAGATCCCCCAGTGGATCTCCAGGAAATCAATTAACTCTTCCTCCGTGCGCTCCGGCATCAAATCGACCGACAGGGTCACGGATTCTCCTATGCCGAGATTATACGCAGCCTTTCTGCTTAGCTGAAGGATAGGCGGGCCCGAGATCCCATAGTCCGTAAAAAGAATCTCGCCAGACTCCGTGCGGATGACTTCATTGTTTACGATAACATGTGCCTCTCCCTCAAATTTGATGCCCGACAGTTCCTTCAAATACGGATAATCCAGCTTCAATTGTACAATGCCTGGCACCGGGTGGATCATGGTATGTCCCAGACGCTGGACAAGCGTATAACCGGAGCCGTCTGTTCCTGTTTTGGGAGCGGTAAGGCCGCCGGTACATAGAAAAAGATAGTCGCTGGTATATACTACCTGTTCCTCTGTCTCCGTCTTGCAGGTTATCGCGAACCGGGGATGTCCCGCCGAAACGGCCACATCGAGCACTTTATGTTTATAATATACGGGAACATTCCGATCCTCCAGCGCCAGCTTAAACACACCCGGCACCGAAGCCGCCTGCAGCGACATCGGATACATCCGGCCATTCTCCAAGCTCATAAAAGGAAGCCCGAGCGAAGAGAAAAATTCGATCGTCTGGCGGACACCGAATTGCCGCAGTACATGTATTGGGAAGCCTGCCTGATTGCTGTGATACTTGACGGATAAAGCGGCTGCTTCATCCGTACCGGTGGCGGTGGATTGGTTCGTAATGTTGCAACGCCCATTACCCGTCGTTATAATTTTCTTCCCGAGCCGGTCATTGCTTTCAATAATGGCTGTATCAATACCTTGATCCCTCGCTGTAACTGCAGCCATTAGACCTGCAGCACCCCCACCGATAATGAACAGCTCGTGGTGCTTAGAAGTCTGATCCTTATACATGTTAATTGATGCATCCCTTTTCCTAATAAATTTATTGAATGGACTTAGCTATCGCCATGGCGGCCACATATCCGGAACTCCAGGCCCATTGCAGGTTATAGCCGCCGAAATCTCCGTCCACATCCATCACTTCGCCGGCCAAATACAGCCCGGGCACCCGCTTGGATTCCAGCGTTCCCCGGGTAAGTTCGGACGTATCAATGCCGCCGGCTGTCACCTGCGCATTCGTAAAGCCATTGGTATCCGTCACTTTGAATTCCCAACGCTTCAAGAGCCGATAAAAATTCTCTTTAATTCTCGTCGGAAGGTTCTGGCAAAGAAGCTGTGGCTGTTGATCTAAGCCCGTCTCCTTAAGCAGGACAGTAACAAGCTTCTTGTTGAAGATACCCACGAGGGAATCCGCCACGGTCCGGTGCCCAAAGCTCTCCCAGAGCTTTTCCAGAAACTCTACTAGCTCTTCCTCCGAGCGGCCCGGCATCAGATCCACCGATAGTTTCACCTGTTCTCCTCTTGCCAGATGATACGCAGCCTTCCTGCTTAGCTGGAGAATGGGCGGACCGGTAATTCCATAGTCTGTGAAGGCCAGCTCACCCTGTTCACTGCCGATGACTTTACCCTTTACAATGATATGAGCTTGTCCCTGAGATTTGATACTGGACAGAGCCCTCATATTCGGATATTGCAGCTTCAATTGCACAATGGCCGGAAAAGGCTCAATCAGGGTGTGCCCCAGACGTTCGGCAAGGGTATAACCGGGAGGTTCTTTTCCTGCATTGGGACCGGTGTTGCCACCCGTAGACAGAAGCAGATAGTCGCTGGTATAAACAACCTCTTCCTCTGTCTCCGTTTGGCATTTTATCGTGAAGCGCGGATGGTCCGCCGAGACAGTAACATCCACCACTTTATTCTTAAGGTATACGGGAACATTCCGATCCTCTAGCGCCAGCTGGAAAATATCCAGTACCGCCGCTGCCTGCAGCGACATCGGATACATCAAGCCCCCCTTCAGTCTTGTAAGCGGAAGCCCAAGAAAGGAGAAAAAATCAATCGTCTGGCTGACGCCGTATTGCTGCACTACCGCAAGCGGAAATCCGGATTGATTACTGTGATACTTGCGCGATAAAGCGGCTGCTTCATCCTCAGCTGTCACAGTGGATTCATTCGTAATGTTGCAGCGGCCATCGCCTGTCGTTAAGATCTTCTTGCCAATCCGGTCGTTACTCTCCAGAATGGCAGTATCGATCCCCATATCACTCGCAGTAACAGCGGCCATTAGTCCGGCTGCACCTGCGCCGATAATAAAGAGCTTGTGGTGCGTAGAAGTCTGATTCTCATACATGGTTGGTCAATGCATCCTTTATCCAATTTTCTCTAAGCACAAAAACAGTTATTTAAATTATAGCATAAGTGTACTGGTTTTCACTGATCTCCTTATGATCATAGCCGATTAGATGGCCAAAAATACAAAGCAGCGATTCCCTATTAACAGGAGAATCGCTGCTTTGCTGTGTTCTAATGTATACAAATGAAAGGTTAGCTTTATTTACTTAGCTGCCAGCATTCTGAGCAGAACTGTGACGGTCTCTGCCCGTGTTGCGGCAGCTTTCGGGAAGAAGTTGTTGTTGCCCTTACCCTGCATCAATCCTGACTTCTTCATCTCGGCTGCTGCTCCAACTGCCCAGGCCGGGATATCGCGGTCATCCGCGAATCCAGCGGAATGCGCAGCGGGAGCAAGGCGTAATGCTCTTGCCAGCATGACAGCCATTTCCGCTCTGGTTACAGGCGCATCCGGGCGGAAATTGCTGTTGTTATCCCCTTGGATGATTCCCAGGTCTACCGCTTGCCCAATGGCTGCCTTAGCCCACGAACCAATACGGTCACTGTCCTTGAAGGATAACGCTGCTTCTGTGTTCTGAAGCTTCAGTGCCTTTGCCAGCATCACCGTGAATTCAGCACGGGTCACGTTACGGTTAGGCTGGAACGAGCCGTTCGGATAACCTGTAATGATGCCCTGCCGGACAGCTTCCCGGATACTGGCTTCGGCCCAATGGCCGGCAATATCTGTGAGGGATGGACCAGTCACCGGAGGAGTAACCGGGGATTGCGGGCTCTCATCCGGCTCACCCAATGTTCCAACAATAACCGGCGGCACTGGTACTGTCGGTGTCACTGGCGCTTCGCCTCCGGGATCGCCGCCGTTTCCGCCGCCCGAACGCTCGTTAACCGAGACGTTAATTCTTCCTGTAATGGACGGATACGCACTCAAAGCTGCCGTAATCGTCACTTCTCCAGGTGTGGACGGTGCCGTAAAGACCGCGCTGAACCGGCCGTTTGCGTCCGTTACAGCATGAGCAGGCTCAAGGCTGCCCGAGGATGCCACGAGTCCGACTTCAAGTCCGGAGACCGGAAGATTGTCGCTGCCCAAGACGATTCCTGTAATGGATACGTCATTTCCGGTATTCACGGCAGAAGGTGCCGCCTGAAGTTCAATAAGGGCAGGAACTGGTATGGCCTTGCTTACAGAAACGGTAACCTTATTCGTCACGGAAGGATTGTCAGTCAGTACAGCCGTAATGACCACATCCCCGGCTGCGGACGGTGCCGTAAAGACCGTGCTGAACCGGCCGTGCTCATCCGTTACCGCAAGGGCAGGCTCAAAGCTTCCTGATGCTGCCATAAGACTGACCGCAGCGCCTGCTAACGGAAGCTCTTCACCGTCATAGACGGTTCCCGTAACGGACACTTTGTCTCCAGCGGTTACGGAGGCCGGTGTGGCCTCAAGCTCGATCCGGGCAGATACAGGCACGGCCTCTTCTTCTACAGACACGTTAATCGTCCCTGCTACGGATGGACTTGCCGGCAGTACGGCTACAATGGAGACATCTCCAGGGACAGACGGTGCGGTAAATACCGTACTGAACTTGCCGTACACATCTGTAGTAACTTTTGCAGGCTCAAGGCTTCCCTCGGCTGCTGTGAGTTCAACATCTACACCGGATAACGGAAGATTGCCATCGGCGTAGACGGCCCCCATAACGGATACTTTGCCTCCAGGCACCACCGAAGATGGCGTTGCCGCAAGCTCAACCCGGGCAGGAACAGTTTCCTGCGTCTCTGGTCCAAAGACTTTAAATTCCCAGAGCGAGTATCCGTATTTGCTTGCTCTCTGAGTTCCATACATCCGCACATATCTGGCATTCACCGGACCTACGGAGATCTCGTCAATTTCACCGTCTCCGCTGGACGTACTATATACTGTCTTCCAATCCTCCAGCGTATCGGAGACATCGATCCGGTATTCCTTCCCATAGGAGCTTTCCCAATGCAGCATAACCTTGGAAATGGGTTGGCTTGCGCCAAGGTCAACGTAAATCCACTGCGGATCGGCATAGTTAGACCCCCAGCGGGTCGTCAATGAGCCGTCTACCGCATTCTCCACTGATACATCGGCGGCTTTGGACGAGCTTGCTTTTACCGTCATGCCTTCCGCAAGGTTAGGGACAACCGCTTCATAGACATTAAATTCTGCAAGCGAGTAGCCGTCTCCGGTGCCCTGTTGAACGCCCTGCATGCGGACGAATCTGGCACTGGTTTTACCGAAAGAAATGTCGTCGATACCGCCATCCCCCATCGAGGTCGCATAAATATCCTTCCAGGTGGCCGCATCATCAGATACTTGAATTTTATAGCTTCTGCCGTACGCCTTCTCCCAATGCAGTCTAACCTTATTGATCATATATTGATCCTGCAGATCCACATAAATCCATTCATCGTCTGAAGCGTTTGAGCTCCAACTGGAGGTTCTGTACAGATCTGTAGCGTTTGATGCAAATTGCTTGCCCACGCTGGAGGAAGCCACCGCACCTTTACTGTAAGCCAGATCATACCCTCTATCATCGATAGAAGCTCCCTCGCTCAGCGTCATACTCCGGCCGGTAAACGTATCTTTGCCGAGTCTGTACGTGGTTGTGGTCTGTTCTCCGTTCCGGTTCAGCGTTACGTTGACGGTAATTCCCGGCGTTTCGGGATTCGCCACCGAGATGCGGACAGGGTCCGCGGATTCATCCACGATCACCATCGACGGTTTATCCACGGTGACGGTCAGTCCTTCTCTTAGCGTGACTGTACCCGGCTGATAGAACAGCATTTCCGCAATGCCAAGCGAACGGTGCCGGACCGCCTGAACGGACGGCGTATTCGACAGAATTTGGATAGGGCTTGCTTCCGCGTAGCTGCCAACCTCCCCGGCGGTTTTACCCGGCAATACGATGTATTGATAGGAGGCATTGACCGGCTTCACACCGTGATCCAGCCACATCGAGAACACCGGCTTAGTGATGGGCTCCGCAGAACTGCCAGTAACCACATCGCTCCATTTCCCGGTCTTCGTCTCCTGCTTCACCTGGAAATTCGTCTTGTCCGGGAACACGTACCCGGTATGATCGTTATACGCCCAGCGTCCGTTCACCTGCAACGTTTCGTCTGCAACGGCTTTGCCGTCTGCAAGCACATCGCCTACAGCCAGACTCTGATTCAGCGTGGTATGGACCGGAGCGGCATTCGTTGAAGTGATGCCTGCGCCCAGCGCGACCATTTCATCATCGAAGAAGAAGTAGCCCTTTTTCCCGCTGGTACTCAGCTTGTTGAAGTCAAACGCCGTGGCTCCGTACCGCTCATTGGTTACGCCGCCGACAAAGGTCTTCGGGTTGTTGAAGTTATTCTCCTTCGTGAAAACGTAGGGAGCTGTTGTTCCCGGAACATGATTCCAGTTCATCAGAGGGTACACGGTTCTATACTCATCCCCGGTTCTCTGGATAGCCGTGGCGCCTTGCGGAGTCCAGTAGAGCAGGTTGTATCCGCTTGGGTTAATGGTTCTCATTTCGCCGCCCTTGACCGTGCTGGACGACATCTTCACTGTAATTCCGTAATCCTTCCGCATATGAGAGGAGACCAGGGTCTGCCATTGCGTCATATTGTTCGCATCCAGTCCATTGCCCGAGACCGTGCCAATACCCCGGATATTATTCAGGAAAACAGCGAACTCATCCGCCCGCTTCGGGTTAGCCGCCTGCATCCACTCCAGCGGATCTTCATAGAAGGTCAGCGCGGAGCTCTCATAATCCGGCCACTCCGGTCCGTTCATCCCCATGCCCAGATCGGCAACATCGCCTCTCACCAGATACCTGGTTCCATCCAGCACATAAGAGGACAACGAGTCAATGGCCGCCTGGCTGTAAGCGAAGCTTGTGCCCGAGACGACATAAGCCCAGAAGGACATATCTCTCGCGAAGCTTCTTCCGTAGCCCGTGGTATAATTCGTCTTCCCATGCATGAAAAAGGACATGTCCGACTGGATTCCCGTTAGCGTCTCCGTCACCGCCGAGAGCACGTTAAACGCCTCTACAGCGCTGCGGACATTCTGGGCATCCTCCAGTAATAAGCCGCGGATCATATAGTTCTGATTGTACCAGGACGAGTTGGCTCCATCGATTGTATTCGGTTTGCTGTCTAACGTGCCGACAATATTGGCAGCCTGCTCCGCAGTCAGATAGCCTTCGCATAGCAGCGCAATTTTACTAAGCCGCAGTTGCTTCCCGATGCCGGTCTCCCACCAGTTGGTGGAGGTCGGCTTGACCTTGAACCAGTGATCCAGCGCTTTCTGAATACCGGCTAACATGGCTTCATCGTGATAGTAAGGCCCCTTCGGATCTGCAAAAGCCTGGGCCATCGATTGCATCCGGTCCAGCGCAAGGTAAGGCGACCACGCCCGCCCGTTGGCACTGGAGGCCGTACTGGTATAATCTACATCGCTCCAGCTTCCATCCGCTTTTTGAGTCGATAAATAAGTTCCGGCCTGTGATTTAAAAGTCCATTCCACCCGGCCATTGGTTCCGTCATTGATGATGTCCTTGGAGATATAGAAATCCACCACCCGCTGCTTCATCAGCTTCATTTCAGCCAGCTCCTGCGATGAGCTATCCGCCGATACAGGGTAATTGAACCCGAGGGTCGAGATCATCAAACCCACCAGCACGAGACATATCCATCTTTTGATCCTGCTTTGCATCTTACCAGTCATGTACACGCTCCTTCGCTTATCTGCACCAGGTTTTTGTTAGCGCTTTCTAAACTTTAGATTAAAGAAGGCAGCTCCCACTGCCTCCTTCCTCTTACACAAGAGTATCTAATATATCCTGAAGCGGGATGTCCGCCACAGCCATCACTTCATCTGCCGCGCCGTAATACATACGGACTGTCTGGTCCAGCAGCAACGCGCCGCAGGAGAACACGACCTTGCCGAAGAATCCGTTCACCTCATAGGAAGCTTCCGGCTCCAGCACCGGGACACGCGATCTCGCAATGACCCGGGACGGGTCCTCCAGATCCAGCAGCACCGCCCCCATACAGTAGCGGTGGCTGCTGTCCGCACCATGGTACAGCGCCAGCCAGCCCTGCGGCGTGCGGATCGGAACCGCCCCGCCGCCCATGCGGGCCGAGTCCCAGCCCTGTTCGCCGAGTCCCATCAGGAAGCGGTGGTTCCCCCAATGGTCGAGGTCAGGCGATTCCGTGATCCACATCTCGGGCGCGCCGAAGGACTTCGGCACCGGACGATGCAGCGCGTAGTATTTGCCATTGATTTTCTCCGGGAAAATCATAACATCCTTATTCTCGGGAGGCAGCATCAGCCCGCGACGTGTGAAGGTCCGGAAATCGAGGGTCTCCGCCAGCCCGACACCAACACCGCGCGCGGAGGCCGCGCTGTAAGTGATGTAATAGGTGTCCCCGATCTGGGTCACCCGCGGATCTTCGATCCCCCAGGCCTCCAGAGGATGCTCCGGGAACAGGGCCGGCTGCGGCTCGACCTCGAAATGAATGCCATCCCGGCTCCGCGCTACCCGGAGATGGGATAAGGAGGTGAGCATCACCGTCTGTCCATCCTTGGCTACGAAGCGCGAGTCGGCGAAATCATAGCCCGGATCGTTCTTGTCATAACGTTCTACCTGCACCTCCGTCCCTGCTTCATTCAACCGGGGAACGAGCACCTCGTCCGCCCGGTCTGATATTGGCGCTTCGGCAACGCGCAGCAAGAGGATCGTCTCCTCCTGTAACTGCGCCACGCCTGCATTGAACGCGCCCAGCACCCGGAAGTCGGGACGGGAGGGGGCAACATCCCGGGCTTCGATCAGAGGATTATGCGCGCTGCGTATTATTTTCATTGAAAGAACCTCTTTCTGTGTTTGAAATGCTGTTATTTCCCGGCGGTGACGGCATCAATCTGAGCCTGGATTTCATCGATCACTTTTTGCCCGCCGAGACTGGCCATTTTGTCCTCCATCGTTTTCTTTCCTTCCGCTGCAGGGATCAGGCCTTGGCTTAGCGGCAGGAAGATCGAATCGTGCAGCGGCGTGATTTTGGCATATTCTGTCTTTACCTTCTCAGCATTGAAGTTGAAGCCTGCGATCGGACTCAGCGTGAAATTGGACGTCTGGGTCGAGAAGTCGAACCACTTCTTGTCATCCTGCATCATGGTGTCAGGTGTTCGGTTGAGCGTCGGCCGCCAGGTCAGCACATAACCAGGGAATGTATAGCCGGACAGCGCCTTATAGCTCGAATCACCGACAGGCTCCCAGTCCTTCCCTTGAATGCCGTATTCCATCAAATCATGGTTCTCCTTAATCGACAGCCAGTTCACTACATCCATAGTGACATCGGAATGCTTGGAGGTCGTCGGGATACAGAGGAAGTTCCATTGCTGATAAGCCGTATAAGGCTTAGCCTGCTCCCCGTTCGGTATGAAAATCTCCAGCTTGTCGCTGCCGTCCTTCAGCATCTCCGAATATTTCAGCCCCTCGACCCCATCAGCTGCATAGTAGGTCGCCGCATATTTACCTTGCTTGAACAGCGTCTCGGCATTTTGCTCCTGGGCAATATTTTTGGAGATAATCCCATCCTTGTAGTATTTGGTAACACGTTCATAAGCATCGGCAATCGTCGGGCTCTCCCATTGGCCAATGACCTTCTTATCCTTGATCGCATACGAGAACATGTTGACCCCAATCTCCAGCACTTCATCCTGTGCCAGATTCGCAGAGTTACTCAGGATAAATGGCAGCTTATCGGCCTTAATTCCATTAATGACAAAAGGCTTGATGTCTTTCTCATTTTCCTTGACTGCATACAGGAATTTCTCCAGGTCATCGAGGGTCTTCAGCTCAGGAAGCCCGTATTTCTCGCGTAAATCCTTACGGATCAGTACGCCATACAGCTGGCCTTGGGTGGTGCCGAGCGGAATCCCCATAATTTTGCCGCCGAATTTGTTATACTCCCACATTTCCTCCGGAATGGATGACTTCAGCTCAGGCCGTGCAGCCACTGCCGCATCCAGCTCCGTCAACGATTTACTCTCGATCATCTGGTTCATGGATAGCCATGGGGCATCCAGGTACATATCGAACTCTTCACCGGCAGACATCTTCACGGATACCGCATTCCCGTAATCGGTCCAAGGCATGAAGTTGATATTCAGAGCGGCTCCGATATTATCCTTTTTCAGCTTGTCGTTGACCGCCTGCAGCACAGCATCGAACCCCGCAGGTTTATCTCCCGGGAAATAAGCCTTCAGCGTCACTACTTCTTTGGAAGCAGGCGCTGCACCCTCTGAACTGGAAGGGGAATTCGTAGAATTCGCTGTACTGCCTTCGTTCTTCGCATTTCCCCCGCAGCCTGCCAGCACCAGTGACGACACCAATACCGCTGTTGTTGCCGTGCCGAACCATTTGTTTAACCTCATCTCGTAACCCTCCCGTATCTATGGACAATCTGAATAACTTACCCTTTGACAGCGCCTACCGTTAGACCTTTGACAAAATATTTCTGAAGCATCGGATACAGCAGTACAATCGGGCCGATGGTCAGTACCGTGGTCGCCATCCGCACCCCGTACGTCGGTGGAGTCACTGCAATCGCTGCACCGGAAGGAATCAGATTCCTGGCCGCTTCCATATTGGAAACCATCCGGCGCAGAATTAACTGCAGCGGGAATAACTTCTCGTTATCAATGAACATCAGTCCCATGAACCAGTCATTCCAGAAGCTCAGCGCATAGAAGAGGCCGACAGAAGCCAGTATCGGCTTGGAGATCGGAATCATAATCTGGAAGAACACTCTCATCTCATTCGCTCCGTCGATTCTGGCAGCTTCCTCTAGCTCCTCAGGTATAGTGCGGAAGAAGCTGACCAGCAGGAAGACGAGAAACGGCTGGCATAACATCGTCAGAATGAGCACCCAGATTGTATTCTGCAAATGCAGCCACTGGCTGACTACAATATAGAACGGAATGATACCTCCCGAGAAGAGCATAGGCAAGTAGCAAAAAAACAGAAAGGGCGTTTGCAGAACATTTCGTTTATTCGCCAGTGAATAGCCGAGCATGGCAGAAATGCACAGGGCGCTTAAGGCCCCGACAACCGTGATAAACAGGGTAACGCCATAGCCATTGAACAGTACATCTGATTGCAGAACCGCCTTATACGCGGCCAGCGATAACTTTTGCGGGAATAAGGTATAGCCGTGCGCGATCAGCTCCTCCTCATCCGTAAAGGAACCGGCAATCATCAGCAGAAAAGGAAACAGACAAAATAAAGTAAACAGCAAAATGAACGTATGGGCGAATGCCGTAAAGGTGCGATCCGCAGCGCTATGTTTCTGTCTCATAGTTACTCTCCTAGAATAAAGCAGATTCTTTAGATACCCTGCGGGTTACCCAGTTGGCAGCAATGACGAAGATCAGACCCATAATAGACTGGAACAGGCCCACTGCCGAAGACATGCCGAAATCGTGCAGCTGCCGCATGGAGCGGAAGACAAACGTATCAATGACGTCGGTAGTCGGATACAGCATCGAGTTGTCGCCAATGATGGCATAGATCATCGCAAAGTCTCCGTTGAAAATTTTACCCACGGCCAGCAGCGTCATGATCATAATCGTCGGCACCAGCAGCGGCAGCGTAATGCGTGTCACAATCTGCAGTTTAGAAGCCCCGTCGATGCGGGCCGCCTCATACAGATCCTCCGATATGCCCGTAATGGCGGCCAGGAAAATAATCGAGAGATAACCAGCGCCTTGCCACACCCGGATCACCGTTAGAATATAAGGCCACAGACTCGACTCAAACATCCAGTTGACCGGCTCCATGCCGATATTTTGCAGCCAGACATTAATCATGGGCTCTTCCCCGCCGAATAAGGATTGGACAATCATCCCAATTACAATCCAGGACATGAAATAAGGCAGGAAAATAAGCGACTGCGAGATCCGTTTGAAATACTTATTGCGGATCTCATTGAACATGAGTGCAATCAGAACAGCCGCCGCTGTCGTGAACACAATAAACAGCACGTTGAGTAACAGTGTGTTCCGCAGAATCGTCCAGAAGTCATCTGATGTGAAAAAGTAATCGAAATTTTTAAATCCTACCCAGTCACTCCCCGTGATCCCCTTGGCAAAATCATAATCTTTGAAGGCAATCATAATCCCGTATATGGGAAAATAACTGAACACGAGGAAAAACAACAGCCCCGGTACAGCCATCACATACAGAAAAGGATTCTGCGTGATATGCCTCCATTTTGAACGTTTACCTGCGTTAAGCGGGTAGTTCATTTGTACATCCCCCCTTCCTCAAGACCGGTAATCGCTTAAGGAGCGTTCCGTTATCTATGCCGTCACCTTATCAAGCCCTTGTGCCCTGAGCAATTCCGAGAAACGCCAATCCTTCCCGCAAGTGCAGATTTACCGCCTTCCCAAAAACAACACTCTTCCCAAAACAAACGATTCGGCAGACGAAAATACCCTGTGTGCTATAATAAATCTACTTATAATGAGCCGGACAGTTATGATTACGGAGGTTCCAGAGCCATGAAATTCAGACAACCGTTCTTCGCCTCGCTGAAGCGGCACCCTACCTACATGAAGCTTATTTTTTACTTTGTCAGTGCGAACGTTCTGGTCTTAGGAATATCCTTCGTACTGCTCTATGGGCAATCTTCCAAGACGCTGCTGGAGGAAATCGGAGATCATTCGGAATCCCTCCTCGTGAACGGGGCCCGGAATACGTCGCGGCTGATGGAATGGGCTCTTGATTTCAGCTTCTCCTCCAGCAATGACAGTGCGCTTAAGGTGTATGCCCTTTCGGATCATTACAGCGATTTCGAGACCTATGAGGTATGGAGCCAGCTGACGGACATTAAGAACGCCAACCCCTCTATTGATTCGGTCTACCTCATTAACGATTATACGAATACGGTCATTGACTCCAGACTTGGGTTAAATGATACCGCTGCCTTTTACGATCAGGATATTATTAAGCGCTTACGCGACCCGGAAACAGCGAACCACAGCGTGCTTATTCCGAGAACCTTGTCCCTCCCGCTTACCGGGAATACACCCAAAGAAGTGATGACCATCGTCAGATTTTATGAAAAAGGCAGCTCTATCTCCGCGTTCGTCATGAATGTGGATACCCATAATCTCATGACCCTGCTGCAGAATAATTCAAACTTCGCGAGCCGTTCGATCACCGTGCTGAATGACCGGGATGAGACGATTTTTAGCAGCACACCAATGAATCCGCAGCAGATTGCCGAGCTTAGAAGCCACGGGATGAAGGGGGCCAGCGGCTGGAAGCTGTTCCAGCCCCAGGATCAGGGGGAGAAGCTGGTGGTCTATGCCGACTCCTCCGTTAAGGGCATCCAGGATTGGACCTTCATTGAGATGATCCCGAAGTCCGCCATTCTGAATAAAATCACGGTCCTGCGCGATACCAGCCTGATCCTGTTCCTCGTCTTGTTCGCAGCCTCCCTCGCGGTGATTATTCTAATCTCCAAACGGGTGTACTCACCCATTCAGGAGCTGATCAGCCGGGTCATGCGGCAGCATCAGGCGGAGAAGCCGGGCCTTGGCGCGAACGCCAATGAACTCGAATACTTATCCAGCGTTTTCACCTCGCAGCATAATCAGATTCACGAGCTGACCGAGCAATGGCGGCATAATAAATTCCTGGGCAGAGAGCGGTTCTTAAGGGATTTTCTGGGGGAGACGTACCATTCGGCAGCGGAGATCCGCGCTCAATTCGTGGAATGGGGGATTGATCTGCCAAGCGATCAGCTGTCCGTAGCCATCTTCCGGATCGACCACTTCGCGGAATTCTCGGGAGTGTACCCGGAGAAGGACCGGCGGCTGCTCCGGTTCGCGATGTCCAATATTATTCAGGAGTCGCTGCAATCGTCCAGGCACAAGCTGCAGACGGTAGATATGGGAGACGACCACGTGGCTGTAGTCTTATCGGCTCCGTTGTCAGAGGAATTCGCGAAGGAGCTGCAAGTGGCAGGGCAGCTGATCCAGCAGTATTTGTCCGTGGGAACCACTGTGGCCTGGGGCCGGACATTGCCTGGCTTAACCGACATGCATGAGGTGTATCTGGAGACCTATGATCTGACGCAGGAGAGGTTCCGGTTCGGACACCGGTCGCTCATTGTGAAGGAATGGCTGCCCGCTGCACCCGGGGAATTATATCATTTGCCTGTGAGCCAGGAGCGGCAGATCGCCCAGGCCATACTCAAGGGGGACGCCGCCGTCATTCTGGAGGTCTTACGCTCAGCGGTAGTGAAGCTGCGGGAACTGCCTTATTTTGAATGTAAAATGTCTCTGATCACCTTGTTCATGGACATCCGCCGGCTCATCCAGGAGCATTCCTCCCAGCCGTTGCCCAGCTCGTGGGGACTGACGTCCGTCGAGAAGCAGATCATCCGGCAGGAAACGATGGATAATGTCATGCCCTGGATGGAGGCTTTGATTACCAAGACGCTCGAGGACATTGCGGCGGCCCGCAGCCAATCCAAGAATATCGCCCTGATCGGACAGGTAGACCAGTTCATCGAGAGTCATCTCACCGACCCGAATCTGTCTGCCACCATGCTGGCCGATCATCTGGGCTTGTCCGTCAATTATTTCCGCAGTCTCTATAAAGCAGAGACCACCCAGTCCATCACCGATAAAATATCTGAGAAGCGGCTAACCTTCATCTGCCAGGAGCTCATTGCCTCCGACTCACCGATCGAGCCCATCGTGCAGCATTTCGGCTTCTCGTCCCTGAACACCTTCTATTCCAGCTTCAAAAAGGTATACGGCATGACTCCCGCCCAGTATCGGAAGAAGTACCGTACGGGGGATGGCGGGGGGAAGGTGTAGGGCAAGTGAAACCTATACATTCTTATATTTGTGCGCAAAGAAGCGATAAGGATATGTTCCTTATCGCTTGTGTTGGTATTCCATGAAGTTGCCGCTTTATTCTCCCTTATAGGCCTTACGCAGCTCCGCAAGCTCGAACTTCTTCATCTGCAGAAAAGCCTTCGTCACACGCGCCAGCTGCTCCGGCGTGCCCTTCTTCATCATCTCATTCATCTCCGCCGGAATAATCTGCCAGGAGATACCGAAGGCATCCTTCAGCCAGCCGCATTGCTCGGCTTCAGGAACTGCGGACAGCTTGTCCCAGTAGTAGTCAATCTCTTCCTGAGAATCGCAGGATACCATGAAGGAGACAGCTTCATTGAAGCTGAACTGATGATTATGCGCACTGTCCATTACCGTGAACCACAGATTCTCCAGCATGAAGTCCGCGAACATAATCGTTCCTTCCTGATCCGGCGCAGAGCCTGCCGGGTATCGGGCAATATTCCCTTGGCGCGAGTCCTTGAATACGGATAAGTAGAAGGACATCGCCTCCTCCGCCTTCCCGCACTGATCCCCGACGAACAATAAGGAAGGAATAATCGCAGGCCGCTCTTCCCCTGCCGGGTTCGTGAGAATCAGCTGCCAGGACACTCCGAACTTATCCTGAATCCAGCCGTACCGCTCACTGAATGGATACTTGCCGAGTGGCATCAGGGCGGTACCGCCTTCAGCTAACTTATCCCACACCTCATCTAATCTCTCAGCTGCATCCTTGTCCCGTGAGGGATCAAAATTCACAAAGAAAGACACCGATGGATTCAGCTTGAAATAAGGACCTCCGCTGATCGCCATGAACGGCTGCCCCCAGACCTCAAAAGAGACCTGACCCGCATCGCCGGACGGCGTATCATGAATGGTGTTCACACTCGTAACCTTGGAATCCGGAAACACAGTAGCGTAAAAGCGGGCGGCTTCTGCCGCCTCCTTGTCATACCAAAGATGCGGAACAATTCTCTGTCTGATGCTGGCCACAACCATTCCTCCTCGGCTTCCTGTCCATTCCAATCCAGGGACAGGGATAGGGCTTCAATTTGCTTTATTATACACTAAAGGGAGGCTTCTTATAATCAGCTTAACCAAGCCGAATACTCCCTTCTTTCTTTTAAATTAACAATATCCTGTCCCGTTGGATTCTGAAATACACGAAGCCCAAACAGAGGGATAACCGCAAAAATATGATCAAAAATATCCGACTGCACCGACTCATACACGCCCCAGGTCGTCTCATTGCTGAACGCATAAATTTCTAAGGGCAGTCCGCTGTCTCCTGCTTCCAACTGTCTGACAATGAGCGTCATATCCTTATGAATTTTGGGATGATTGCGCAGATATTCTTGGACATATTCTCTGAATACTCCGATATTCGTTAGCTGTCGACCATTCACTTTGCTCTCCATATTGATATGATGTTCGATATTATAGGAGTTAATTTCATCTAATCTTGTCATAATATAATCGCTAAGGTAGTGTACCTTCCGGAACTCCTCAATCATTTCTTTGGTACAGAAACATATACTGCTCGTATCAATACAGACACTTCGTTTCATCCTTCTGCCGCCGGAAGCCTCCATGCCCCGCCAATTTTTAAAAGAATCTGAGATCAAAGCATAGCTTGGAATCATGGTAATGGTTTTATCGAAATTCATCACCTTTACCGTATTCAGCGTAATGTCAATTACATTGCCGTCAGCATTATATTTAGGCATTTCAATCCAGTCGCCGACTCGGACCATATCGTTAGAGGATAATTGCACCCCTGCCACGAGGCCCAATATCGAATCTTTGAAGACCAGCATAAGAACAGCCGATAAAGCGCCCAGCCCACTAAGAAGAATCAGCGGATTCTGTCCCATGAGGTTAGAAATCACTACAATCGCAGCAATAATATACAGAATAATCTTCGCAACCTGAATGTAACCCCTGATCGGCCTAATCTTGGACACTTCATACGTACGGTAAATAGCATCGATGGCGTCAAGCAGGGCATTAAACACCGTGATCGTTACGATAATCATATACGTTAAGGCGATTTTTACAATGAAAGACTGATACAGCGGAAAAATAGGTGCAGCGTAATAGATGATAAAGGCCGGTGCGAGATGCGACAGCTTGTGGAATACTTTTTTCTCCAAAAAGAAATTATCCCACGTATACCGGTTGTTATTAATGATATGGATGATGATCTTCAGTACGATTTTTTTGGCGACAAGATTGGCCACTACAGAGAGCATAGCAATAAATAAAACCATGATGATGTTCGAGAGATACACATTCATTTGCTCGCTCACGCCATATCCTGCAAGGTGTTCTTTAATAAAATTCATCATTTCCTCCTGACAGGTGCATAGTAGCCTACAATTATAGAGGATAAATAGGGGTTATGCAAAAATGAAAATACTTGCAATGTTCGAATTAGTACTATATAGTTCTAATCATGACAAAGGCAAAAGTAATGAACCAAAAACGTGTGCTTGAAGTCGCGGCAGCCTTATTTTTAGAAAAGGGATTTGCTTATACCAGCATGGATGAATTAGTTCGTGTGAGCAAAGTGTCCAAATCGAATGTGTATTATCACTTCGCGGATAAGGAGGAATTGTTAGCAGGCGTCGTGGATTATTGGATTGAAACGTATGAGCGTGCAATGGATGATATCCTTTCCCAGAACCAATTATCCGTGGAAGAGCGTGTCCAGATGTTTTTACAGCATTTATCACAGGGCGTTCAATCCAGAGAGTATAAGGGGAGCTGTCCGTTTATTACGCTTTATATTCAAACTCCGGCACAAGCTACGCACATCAAAGAAAAAATAGGTCTCTTTTTCACAGGATTACAGATGAAAATCTCTCTATTACTTAAGCAAGGAGCAGAAAAAGGCGAGTTTAAAGATACGATTCATATTGACGAGGTAGCGGCACTTTTTATCACGAATCTGGAAGGAGCGCTGTTTCTTGCTGAGATATTGAAGGATGCAACGGTGATCACGCAAACAGCCAGCCACTTTTTCAACTTGCTTCGATAAGAAGCATTTTTTTTACACGAAAATTAGTACCATTTAGTACTAAAAAGGAGCACGGATGATATGAGAACAATATTTTTAACAGGTGGAACAGGCTTTATCGGGAGGCAACTCGTGGAGGAGCTTCTTAAAGAGGAGGTTATAATTTTTCTTTTAGTGAGGTCGAAAGGTAAAGCAAAACGTATTTTTCAGGAAAAAGGTATTCTCAACGAGGCAGCGATGCACTTTATTGAAGGGGATTTGACGAAACCAGATTTAGGTCTAAGTGATGAAGATAAAGATAGGGTGTTGAGCACCGATGTTATTATTCACGCCGGCGGACAAATGGATATTCAAGCGACAATGCAAGAGGCAACCTCTGTATTTTTAAACGGCGCCAAGCATATCGGTGAATTCGCTAAACGTATCCATCTATTGAAGGGTTTGCAGCAATTTATTCATGTCGTTGGTTATATGAGCCCCTTTGATGATACTAACAGCAAGGTTGCAATTGATGTGTTCCAAGAAGGGCACGACTATTTGAAAATAAAAAATCCGTATGAACGAACAAAATTTCTAGCAGATCTGTATATTCGCCAGCAGGCATCCGCAGTAGGCTATCCGCTGTCTGTGATTAATCCGCCCACTGTAGTCGGCAGCAGTACAACAGGAAGTACGGAGCAAGTAGCCGGCTTAGGCTTGCTTGTGGAGAGTATGCGCAGAGGGCTGATGCCGGTTATTCCTGGAGGCAAGGGGTATAAATTACCGCTTATTTCAAACGATGCGCTGGCGAAATTTATTGTTCAGGTTGTTAAGCTGGAGACATCGTCTATTCAAACCTATACACTCGTTCCAGACAACCAGCATGATCCGGATATATCTGAATTATTAGGCGTGATGTCAGAAAGTATGAACATGGCAGCACCTACAATCTCTGTACCCCTTCGCTTCATGAAAGCACTTATGAACAGCGGGATCAGTAAAATCACACGAATTCCATCGGATGGACTGAATTTTATTACAAATAGAACCTTTTCAAATGATTTACCGAAAAAAATCATGGGCGAAGATTGGTTTATTAAGACGAGTGTGATGAATTTTTTCCCGGCCGTAGTCGCAGACTTGGATTATCGCCTGATGTACCCCAATGACCAGCAGCATCCTGCATTTGAACGAACCTTAACCGGAAACACTGTGATGTATCAAATACAGGGGGAGGGCAGACCATTTATTTTATTCCACGGTTTGCTCAGTGATGGTTCCGATTTATTTCCTTTAGGTCTAGAGCTTCATGAACAAACGGGTCAACCGGTATGGATTCCGGATCTCCCGGGTTTAGGACGTTCCCCTTTTAAGCGGGAGACAAATCTTATGGATCTCTACTTGAATGTAGTGAAGGAGTTATCAGGAAAAGCCACTCATGGCGCACATTGGATTGGCCACTCCTTTGGAGCGGTTATTCTGCTGGAAGCGTTAGCGCACGAGTACCTAGATACGAAGAATACTATCACTTTACTTCAACCACCTGTTGCCAAAAAAAATTCCAAATCGTTTCATGCTCCTCAATTGTTGAATAAATGGGCATTGAAGTTAGCAACGGCTAGTTCATTAGAACGTTATTTAATAGGTAACGGTTTATTTGAAAATACCGATAGTATTCCAAAACATTATATTGCCAAAGTACGCAGCAGCTTCACTTCGCCTAGAATTGTGAATACCACTCTTCAGCTCAACCGTTTGCTGTCGAAAAACTATCAGGGTGATTTCACCAAAGCACCAAGGTCTAATCTTCATATTATTTGGGGTGATCAAGATCAGCGCTATTCTGTTCCAGTGCAGCTTGGTAACGTTGATGTTGTTCCGTATGGTCATCATTATCCTCTTAGCCATCCACGGGAAACGGCTTCTTATGTACTAGGAAATAAATAATATATCCACAGAAATGAAAAAAGACACCTGATAAGGTGTCTTCTGCTGTAATCCATATGGCGCCGAGGCAGTCGAACCCCTGTCCGAAGATAACGGCACATAAGCTTCTACGAGTGTAGTTACAGTTTTGATGTCACCCTAGAATCGCCCTGACTATCGGTTTGCTGCCGGCAGTTCCATGCCTTTCTTCCAAATCAGAATCGGATCATCCGGTGCACCGTAATAGATGGCCGTAATCTCCACATCATTTCCATGCGCCTTCTGGTAGGCCCTTACACTCACAGGATTGACGTATACCCCGCCACTGGCAAGACTCGAGACAACATAATCCTTCGATTTGAGTAGAGTATGGACAGGGGTTATATAGTAACTCCCGTCATCTTTAACGGTATTTTTCACACGATTGAAGGTATACCCGTCATTGATTTGAATATTAAAGGCAATTTCACCACTTGGTATGGTTCTTATATTAGAAATAGTAATGTGATCGGATGCCACCGGTATGAAATTCCATCGGAACAGACCAAAGTAGCCAAGAATCAAAAATCCACATACGGAAGCAGCCAGCAGTATTCCTTTCAAATAAGCCCGCGATTGGGTACGGATCCACATCCTTTTAATACTACGCAACCCGTTTCCCTCCAGTATATTCACTTCCATCTCTTGTGTGGGTAAACTCAGGCTAGAATTTAACTGTATCAGAGAAGCGCGGCATTCTGCACAACCAACAAGGTGCTCTTCCACTAGTTCCCTGCTGGCTTCGCTGCATATGTCATCATAGTACAGGGGCAGTAGATCTTGAATAATGTCACATGAGATACGGCTCATCTTGTATCCTCCATTAACAGATTATGTATCTTCATCCGGGCCCGGTGATAGGTCACTCTCGCCCAGCTTTCCGTTCGGCCAAAAATCTGGCTAATATGATCGAAAGACAGTTCTCCAAATAACCTGAGCATAAAAACCTCCTTATACGGCTCCTTCAATCCGTGCAGAACCTTATGAACATGCAGAGCCTCAGCCTGATTAATAAGTTTTTGCTCCAGGTTAATACCGGCTTCTGCTTCTTGCTCAGCCATCGGAGCGTACCTCCGCTGCTCGTCCATATAGGAGAAATAAGTATTTTTCGCAATCTGACACAGCCAAACGCTCATTTTACAGTCCCCCCTGAACTGTTCAATTCGCTTCAGCGCTTTAAGAAAGGTCTCCTGTGTAATTTCCTCGGCGATCTGCTCATCTCTGCTTAATGAAAGCACAAAGATATATACATCTCGGAAATATTGATCATAGACTCCCTCTAGTTCCTCTAATTCGTCCAAGGGTTCACCACCTTACATATATAAGACTGACCAAACAAAGAAACGTTACAATGAATTTATGTTTAATTCCATTTTATCTCTTACTGAAATAGTCTTTACGAATGATCAAAAAGAAAGGAAGAGGCCGAAAAAGTCGGTTCGTTCACGTTTTACGGGAAAAGCTGGTGGAGTGACATTACCATTTTCAAAATATCAATCGTTGTTATCCATCTTCTTCCTTCTATGAATAAACAAATTAAACCAATAAAATAAAATTTGTGCAAGCATACTCGGCATGCAGATTCTGAAAGTTTCCTAATCCATATCCATAAAACAAAAAGACACCCCTAAAGGTGTCTTTCACTGATACTCCATATGGAGCCGAGGCGTGGACGTGCAGAGCCACAATCCGGCGGGAACGGTTGTTAGAACTGCTCACAGTCGCCGGTTAGCAGCCCCTGTTTTTAGTTCCATTGCTTTGGAGTCAATCACAGCCCCTGCCAGCACGCTTTTGAATGCGGATATCTACAGGATATTGGCATGGTTCCTGAAGGGGCTAGATCAATTTCCTTGCTTCTTCACAAAACCCAGCAAATCCTGGGCGGTTCTGACGAAGTCGGCGCCGTTCAGCCGCCCCAATCCGCCCGCCATGCAGTCGATCTCGCTGTAGCGCTGCACCTGGTCGCGGCGAATGCTCGGACCGGAGATGAGGACCGGCACCGGCTCGCCGGTATGCTCGCCGTACTCGCATGGCGTGGAATGATCGGCCGCCAGCGTCACGTACACATCGTCCGGCAATTGCTCACAGATACGTCCGACCAGCTCATCGAACCGCTCGATCGCATGCGCCTTGCCGAGCGGATCGTTATCATGCCCCTTCACATCCGGCGCCTTCATATGCACGTAGACGAGATCGTGATCTGTAAGCTGCTCGACCGCCATGCTGGCCTTCAATGCTATATTAGTATCGAGATTGCCAGTCATGCTCGCATTGGTGAAGGCCCGGAAGCCTGCCAGCCGCGCCACGCCCAACACAGTACTCTCGCCTGCGATGCAAGCAACGCGCATGCCGCGCTGCTCCGCAAGCGGCGGCAGCTCTACCATCCGCCCTGCACCCCGGGTCAGGATGAAGTTGGCCGGCAGCTTGTCCTCGGCCACCCGCTCATCGTTGACCGGATGCCCGGAGAGGATACGATGCGCGTGCTGTAAGAAGGCATTGAGTGCCGACGCTGTCCTGACCGCTTCGTCCGATTTGTCGAGCGGCCGGATACGGAGGTACGGCTGACCGTCATTGGGCGCCTTCGGATCGGAGTCGCTGACCTGGTCGCTCAGTCCTTCTCCTCGGAGAAGTAATACGGCGCGATGCTCTGTAGCCTGCTTGAAGTAGGCGGTCACGCCTCCCTCAAGCACAAGACCGTCGAGCGCCCGGGCGAGCGCTTCGGTCCCCTGCCGTATCCGGCCCGCCCGCCGATCGACGACGACGCAGCGGTCGTCCACAGTAGCAAAGTTGCAGCGGAACACAATATCTCCCGGTCGAACCTCCATGCCGATACCCAGCGCCTCGATCGGTCCGCGGCCGGGATAACAATTAGGTTCATAGCCGAACAAGATCAGATGTCCCATATCCGTGCCGACCGGAATGCCCGGCGCGATCGGGTCCATCATTCCGGAGATGCCCTCAGCAGCCAGCCGATCCAGATTCGGTGTATCGGCATATTGTAGCGGTGTCAGATTCCCTAGCTTCGGATGGGGCCTGTCGCCCAGTCCATCGGCAATTGCCAGGATCATTTTTCGTCTGAGCATGCGCCCACCTCCTCTTATACAAATTCAAACTACGTGATCAACAGCGGGCTTACAAGCCAAGCCAGCCGTACCAGGTGAAGTACCCGACACAGATAACTGACGCTCCGATAAAGCAAGTGACGATAGCGTACTTGACTTGATCGATGATTGTGAAGTAATCGGTGGAGAAATAAATCGTATTGACCTTGGAATGTGGCGGCAACGTGATCGTAAAGGTCATCGTCGTCGCTGCCGCCAGCGCCAACGGTACCGGGTCCATACCGAGCGTCTTCGCCAGGGCGATGAACGCCGGGATCAGAATCGTCACCCGCACGGTCTTGCTCGTAAAGATCAGATGGCTGTACATGCTGAGGAAGATGACGACGATCGCCACCATGGCCGGGCTCATCCGGTCGATGCCCAGTCCATCCACAACCTTGCCGATCAGCCATTGGGCGCCGCCCGACTTATCCAGCGCATTGCCCGCCGCATAAGCGCCTGCTGCGAAGATCATCAGTTCCCACTTGATATTGGCATCCTTCCACTGCAGCATCCCTATCCTAGGTAACAGACAGAGCAGCGCTGCGAGTACGGCCGTCTGCTCAGTGCTGATCTCGAAGCCGAACCAGGCGTCTTGATAATCCCCAGTTGCCCATAGCACGACGGTGAGGATGAAGATAGCCATCGCCTTTTTCTCCGCCACCGAGAATGCCCCGAGCTTGTGCAGCTCGCTCTTCAGCGAATCCATGACGTTGACGAACGTGCCCTCTGCCTTGATCGAGAATAGCTTCAGTCCGATCAGGAAGATCAGCGACATCGTAATAATAGCCGAGGGCATCGACGCGAACAGCCAATCCATGTAACCGATACTTCCCCCTGCCTGCTCGTTGATAAAGCCCACAGCGATAATGTTGCCTGCGGTAGCGGTCATGACGCCCGAGGTAGCCAGCGCATCCGCCTGCAGTCCCTGCAGCATCATTACCTTGCCTAGTCGGCTCTGGCCCGGGATCGCCTTGTACACATCTAACAGGATCAGGCAGATCGGCATCATCAGCGTTGCGCGCGCCGTCGTCGACGGGACGAAAAATGCAAGAATAAAGTTAATGATCACCAGCACTAGCAGCGTCTGGGTTGGCGTCTTGCCGAACATTGTCACCATCCATAGCGAGAACCGCCGCCCTAGATTAGACTTCGTCATCGCCGAGGTCAGCACGAAGGCCGATACCATCAGCCAGATGACGTCAAAGCCCAGCGTGCTGAACGCGACCTCCTGATCCTCGACGGCTCCGACGAGCGGCAGCAGCAATATCGCAATCAGCGACGTCAAGTAAATCGGAATCGGCGTCGTCACCCATAAAATCAAAGCACCGGCGAAAATCGCAATCGACTTCTGCGCAGCCGGATCAAGACCTTCCGGCGTCGGCATAATCAAGAGCAATAACATCGCAAGCACGGCCAAGGGGATACCCCATCGTTTCATTCCTGCTTCGAAGCGTCCTTTCTTTTTGAGCGGAGCAGCCTCTCCGCTCTTCTGCATGTTCTCGTCGGCCATGCTTTAACCTCCTCGGGTCATAAGTGTATTCGCTTTCAGTATAAGAAAGGAGATACTATAAAACAATTTGATTTAATTTGAATTACTATAAGGAAACGTTATAGTATAATAAAAACAAGGACGATCACGCGACGAGCCGTGCAGAGATCGTCTGCAGAGGAGGACCCCGATGAACTTTAGCAAACTGCAAACCTTTATCACCTTGTCGGATTGCTTGAGCTTTACAGAGGCGGCCGAGCAACTCTATTGCTCCCAACCGGCGGTTAGCATGCAGATTCAGAGCCTGGAGAAGGATATAGGGGTGCCACTGTTCGACCGGATCGGCAAAAAACTCTATCTGACGAAGCATGGACAGCACTTCAAGCCATATGCCGAGCAAATTATTAATCTGTATCACTCAGCCAAGGAGCATGTCCGGCAACTCGATGACCTGAGCTTCGGGACGCTCTCATTCGGCGCCAGTAACTTCGTCGGCGCTCATCTGCTGCCCGCTGTGCTTGGCGAGTTCAACAGCTTGTCCCCCGGCATCAAGATCAATATGAACATAACCTCCTCAGGGGCTCTGACCGCCATGCTGGAGAACAACAAGGTCGAGTTCCTGATCGTCTCCGATCATATTCCGATCGACGAGAACCGTTATCATGCCCGGACCTTCTACCAGGACGAGCTGGTGTTGATCGTCAATCCTGCACACCGCCTTGCTCACGAGTCTGGCTGCACGCTAGCCGAGCTTGCGGATGAGATGTGGGTGCTCAAGCCTCACCAGTCGGCGACCCGGAGTTACCTTGAGCGCGAGTTCGGTCGCTACGGCTTCTCCCCCCCTCAGCGGATCGAAATCAGTAATCTGGAGGCGATCAAGCAAAGCGTCGTCCACGGACTGGGCATCTCGATCGTGTCCAGCCTGGCGATCCGTCATGAGGTGCAGAACGGCCAATTGGTCGTGGTACCAATCGCGGGAGTATCGCTGCTGCGAGGCATCCGTTACGCCTATCATCGCAGCATCCACCTCTCACCCGCGGCTACCCGGTTCCTCGCGCTGCTGGACGGAATGTTTGGCAACGAATAACCCCGCCTCGCACAAGCGTCCGTCCAACTATGGCCAACAGAATCAGTAAGCGTTTCCAATTTTCAATTTGAATCTCACGAATAAAAACCAAACTGCCGAGAATTTACTCGACAGTTTGGTCCGCTGCTTAAAAATTCAAAGACATTAGAAATATCCAATGAATAATTTCAATCCACGCACTCGCATGGGAGTGCGAATCCACTAATTTCAAACTCGCCAGCCTATGCTTCACGCATGAGACGAGTGGCATTATTGCCGGCTATTGTCGTTTCAATCGAAGAATCTCGCCTATGACGAATGCACTCTCTGGCCAATCGGATAGCTTCCTTGCCCGCAATTGCTGCTGAACAAATCTTCATATTCTTTTACACTCAGCTTATCTATGGCTTGATCATATGCTTCTTGTTTACGAATGTATTTTGTCTGATGACCCCCTCCTTTTCAGATATCCCATAAATGATAAAACAATCATTATAACGAAAAAAGACACCCGTTAAGGTGTCTTTCACTGATACTCCATATGGAGCCGAGGGGAGTCGAACCCCTGTCCGAAGATAACGGCACATAAGCTTCTACGAGTGTAGTTACAGTTTTGATGTCACCCTAGAAGCCCCCCGTAACCGGGTCCCCTTCGGGTCAGCCTGATTATCTTCTTCAGCTCACCCCAGGCGGAGATGAGACAGCGTATTCCACTATTTGTTAGCCCCTAGCCCTGTCACATGGACGATGCAGAGTAGAAGCACGCACACAGTTTCTTAGGCTGCGAAAGCGTAGTTGTTTTGTTGTTTGCCGTTTAATAGGCTTTAGCGTTGATGAAGCGGACGCGTCCCCACTACTCGCTACTCATGCTCGAACTATCCCCGTCGAATCCAAGAACGGCCCCTCATTAGAAAGGGCGCTTCGGATTAACGGATCAATCACAAGCACAAATGCTGATCCGGTACACAGCGATCTGACTTAAGATGGCTGTTCAGAAGCAAAAATCTACTTACCCAGTATAACACATTTATCAACACTTTAACACGCGGGTTAAAGGAATTGAAGGTTGAATCTGGAACCCCTTGGTGTGGGTGCAGCAGTCCGTCTATCTGGCTACCTTTTGTTTGTCGCGCAGCACACGCTGGATATCACGCTGAGCGTCTCGCTTCGCGGCGGAATCCCGTTTGTCGTATTCCTTTTTACCTTTTCCCAGACCAATCAGCAGTTTGGCATAGCCATTACGCACATAAATCTTCAGCGGCACAATGGTGAAGCCATCCCGTTTGGACGAGCCCAGCAGCTTGTGTATCTGCTCCTTATGCATAAGCAGCTTACGTGTGCGCGTAGGGTCGGTAGGATTGGCGCGGTTTCCCTGTTCAAAAGGACTGATATGCATGTTGTGGATATGAATCTCGCCATTGCGAATAGTAGCGAACGCATCCCCTATATTGGCGCGGCCATTACGCAGTGATTTGATCTCTGTACCTGTCAGAACCAGCCCGGCCTCATACGTATCCTCAATAAAATAATCATGGGAAGCTTTTTTGTTCTGGGCGAGCACTTTCCCGTCTGCTTTTTTACCCATGAGCGTCACTCCTTGCATTGAATTCCCGGCAATCCTTTACGGACACCAGGTCTATATTGTATCAAAAGGCAAGCGGCCAGCGCAAGGAAGGAACGCTCTATGCTGCGGCTGTGCGAAGTTTATTATATAGCTGCTCTAATATTGTATTTTCATGTTCACCATGCCAATATATTTGAAGGATTTACTTATCAAGGAGGTAAACATGGATAATGTAATTCAAGGGCTAAAAGTAGAACGGGAACAGCTCATTTATGCACTAAAATCAGTTCACGCGGCGGATCATGCTCAAATACTAGAAAAAAAGCTGGAACTTGACACTGCTATTCAGTGGCTTGAGCAAATCGATTTATTACAATTACATCCTCCCAAAGACTACATTTTTGCCAAGCTACCAGAAACAAAAAATGCATTTTCAGAATATAAAATTGTGGAGACGTTAGAAAGTGATGATCCAAGGGACTGGCAGGAGCTAAAATTAATGCATGAAGAAGAAGAATTATGGTTGTATACAGGAGATTGGGTGATGAAAAGCAAAAAATGAACATGAAGTGTGATTTGCACTTATGGCTGTGAATTTAATGAAAAAAGTGGAATCTGAATTAAGATTCCACTTTTTTCATCTAGAGGTTTAGGTTACGCCCCAGCCTTGTCGTTCAACCTACGCCTTAGGCTTCTTCTTACGCTTACGGCGCCCGCTCTTCTCGCCAGTATCAGCTCCTGCCTGGCCTGCGGACTCCCCGTTGCCTGGCGTCACGGAAGGCCCAATGAACACGCCGCCTTTCTTCTTGCGGCGGCCCTTGCCCTCTGGCGCTGCGCCGCGCCCTTCGGCCCCGAGGTCCTCGCGGCTGCGGAACCGTGTGCCCGCGTCTACGCCGCGCAGCTCACCGCCCGCCTGCTCAGACCCGCCACCGCTCGGCGCGCCGTAGCCGCCCTTGCCCGAGCCAAAGCCGAACGCGATGCCGCGGCCCCCGGCACCGCCCTCCGCGCCGCGGCCTCTGCCGCGCTCGCGCGGAGCGCCAGACCCGCCGGCTTCGCCCCGGCGGTCACCCTTCGCCGCGCCTGCCGAAGACGCGGCGGCAAGCCCGCGCTGCGCTGCTGCTTCCGGCCCGCGCCCGCGCTTGCGGCCGCTGCCTGCTGCGCCGGCGGTGTCCCACGCCGCTGCTCCATCCGGGCGCGGCTCTGCTACAGCGCCGCCGAAGCCATCGGCCGCACCGCCCTTGCCCTTACCGGCAGCGCCGAAGCTGCCGCCCGAAGCGCCGCCCTTCTTCTTGACGGCGCCGTTCTTGCCTCCGGCAGCAGCGCTGCCCGGCTTGCCTTTGCCGCCCCGCCCCTTGCCGCCTCCAGCCTTACCGGCGAACGGCTTGCTGAAGCCTCCGGCGCCCGGACGGCCGCCTTTGCCGCCGCGTCCGCCGTAGCTCCGGTGGTCTCCGGCCGCGCGCGGCTTCATATCAACCAGCTCGAAGTCAATGGTGTGGTCATCCATGTTGACCTTGGCCACGCGGATCTTCACTTCATCGCCGATGCGGAAGACCTTGGAGGTACGCTCGCCGATCAGCGCCATATGAGCTTCATCGAAGTGGTAGTAATCATCCGTCAGCGCACTGAGGCGAATGAGACCTTCGACCGTATTGTCCAGCTCAATGAACATCCCGAAGCTGGTCACACTGCTGATCATAGCTTCGAATTCCTCGCCAACCTTGTCCTGCATGAACTCCGCTTTCTTCAGCTGCTCGGTATCGCGCTCGGCTTCAACAGCTACACGCTCACGCTCCGAGGACTGCTGGGCAATATCCGGCATCCGGGTGGCCAGGTATTCGTGACGCTTCTCGCTTAGCGCTCCGCCATTCTCAAGGACCTCACGCATGACACGGTGAATGACCAGATCGGGATAACGGCGGATCGGTGAGGTGAAATGGGAATAGAATTCCGCTGCCAGACCGAAGTGCCCGGTGCTCTCGGCATCGTACTTCGCCTGCTTCATGGAGCGCAGCATCATCGTGCTGATTACCGTCTGCTCCTTCGTTCCCTGAATCTGCTCCAGCAGATCCTGCAGCGCACGCGGGTGAACCGAATTACCCCTGCCCTTCACGTGGTAACCGAAGTTAGCCGCAAAAGCCATGAAGTTCTGCAGCTTCTCCGGGTCCGGGTCCTCATGGATCCGGTACAGGAACGGAACCTTCAGCCAGTGGAAATGTTCCGCCACCGTCTCATTAGCGATCAGCATGAACTCTTCAATAATCTGCTCTGCCACAGAGCGCTCACGTTTTACAATATCGATAGCCTTACCGGCCTCATCTACAATAATCTTGCTCTCTTCAAAATCGAAATCCACCGCCCCGCGCCGCATCCTGGCACCACGCAGCTTCATCGCCAGCTCCTTCATCAGCCGGAAATCCCCGATTAGCGGAGCATACCGCTCCAGCAGCTCAGGATCTTCATCCTCGACAATCTTCCGTACGTCAGAGTAGGTCATTCTCTCCTTCGTGCGGATCACACTGGTGAAGACATCGTGCTTCACGACCTTCATCTGCTCGTCGAATTCCATTTCACAGGACATCGTCAGACGGTCAACCTGCGGATTCAAGCTGCAGATACCGTTCGACAGCCGGTGCGGGAGCATCGGAATGACACGGTCCACCAGATACACACTGCACCCGCGGTCATAGGCTTCCTTGTCCAGCTCAGAGCCTTCACGCACATAATAGCCTACGTCAGCAATATGAACACCCAGTTTATAATGACCATTCTCCAGACGCTCTACGTTCACCGCATCATCCAGATCCTTGGCATCCGCGCCGTCAATCGTTACGATATTGAGCCCGCGCAGATCACGCCGCCCCTGCTCGATAATCTCTTCATCTGTGATCGAATCCGGCGCCTGCTCCGCTTCCACCATCACCTCAGCCGGAAAAGCCTCCGGAAGCTGATGCTTACGGATTACCGATAGAATATCCACGCCCGGATCATCCTTATGGCCAAGGATCTCAATGATCTCACCCTCAGCCGCTGCACGGCCCTCCGGATAGTTCACAATGCGGACAACCACCTTTTCCCCGTCTACCGCACCCTTGAAAGACTCCCTGGGGATGAAAATATCCCGGTTAATCCGCTTATCGTCAGGCAGCACGAAGCCATACGTCTCCAGGCTCTGGAAGACACCCACCGTCTGCGACACGCCTCTGATCAGAATCCGTTCCACTTCGCCTTCCATACGCCCACCGGACGGACTCTTCGAGGTAATACGGATCAAGACGATATCCCCGTTCATTGCGCCCTTCAGATCGTTCGCGTGGATATACACATCCGGGTGCTCCCGGTTATCGGGAATCAGAAAAGCAAAGCCCTTCGCATGAACCTGCAGCCGTCCGCGCAGCAAATCCATCCGCTCAGGCACACCATAGCGGCTGCTCCGGGTCAATATGATCCGGCCGTCCTTTTCCAGTTCAATCAATAGAGCCTCAAAGGCTTTGAAATCGGCACTATCCTCAACGGCGAAATGGCTCACCAGTTCTTCATAAGTTAGTGGTTTATAAGCGGTCTCCCGCATGAAATCAAGTAAGATTTCCTGTGTTATCATGTTCGTCACCTCAGCCTCCTGCTGCATTCCTATGCATCGGCATACTGTATGCCTTGTCCTATTGCACAGTAATCATTTCAAGTAAAATTTACCTTTATATACTTCATACCCTAGTATACACGAAATCAATCCCGGGCATCCCTGTTATGATGTTCACAATATTAAATCTGCATACAAAAAAGCCCCCGTCTATTCCATTCAGAACAGAGCGAAGGCTTACTATAGACCCGTTATTCAACTACAATGGCTACAACGATTGACATAATGAAGAATCCTGCGGCCAGACCAACTGTTACACGCTGCAGCACAAGCTCCATACCGCGCGCCTTTGTTTTACCGAAGAGATGCTCAGCACCGCCGGAGATGGCGCCGGAAAGACCTGCACTTTTCCCTTTTTGCAGAAGAACGACCGCAATCAGACCTACGGCAAAAATCAGAAGCACTACTTTCAAAAAGATATCCATTCACTTCCACCTCCTACGTCCAAGCATCACTATCTATGCTAAATTAGAATTTCCGTTTCATAAACAGCATTCTTATTTTATCATAGCCACAGAATGAATACAACCTTCCAGACGGCATTCCCGCCTATCTCTCTATGAAAATCTTGCCTTTCTCTCTATACCGAGCAGGCTGCAGCAAAAAGCCTGCCGGAAACCGGCAGGCTCATAGTACCTATAGATTCAAAAGAAATTATCTTTTGAGGTTGTAGAAGGATTTCAGGCCGTTGTATTGAGCCAATTCGCCCAGCTCGTCTTCGATGCGAAGCAGTTGGTTGTATTTAGCCACACGGTCAGTACGGGAAGGAGCACCAGTCTTGATCTGGCCAGCGTTGGTAGCTACAGCGATGTCAGCGATAGTGCTGTCTTCGGACTCACCGGAACGGTGGGAGATTACAGCTGTGTAGCCGGCACGTTTCGCCATTTCAATCGCATCGAAAGTTTCAGTCAGTGTACCAATCTGGTTAACCTTAACCAGGATGGAGTTACCGATACCTTTTTCGATACCTGTTGCCAGACGCTCAGTGTTCGTAACGAACAGGTCGTCACCCACCAATTGGACTTTATCGCCCAATTTTTCAGTCAGCAATTTCCAGCCATCCCAGTCATCTTCGGACATACCGTCTTCGATAGTGATGATTGGGTACTTCTCAACCCATGAAGCCAGCAGGTCAACATACTCAGCGGAAGTGTAAGATTTACCTTCGCCTGCAAGTGTGTATTTACCATCTTTGTAGAACTCAGTGGAAGCAACGTCCATACCAAGGAATACGTCAACGCCTGGTTTGTAACCGGCTTTTTCGATAGCTTCGATGATTGTAGTGATCGCTTCTTCATTGGAACCCAGGTTCGGTGCGAAGCCGCCTTCGTCACCAACAGCTGTGTTCAGACCTTTGGATTGCAGTACAGATTTCAGGTTGTGGAAGATTTCTGCACCAGTACGCAGAGCTTCCTTGAAGCTTGGAGCACCTACTGGAAGAACCATGAACTCTTGAACGTCGATGTTGTTATCGGCATGCTCACCACCGTTGATGATGTTCATCATTGGTACTGGAAGAGTCTTGGCGTTGAATCCGCCCAGGTACACATACAAAGGAATGTCCAGAGCAGTTGCAGCAGCACGTGCTACAGCCATGGATACAGCCAGGATTGCGTTAGCGCCCAGCTTGCCTTTGTTAGGAGTTCCGTCCAAAGTGATCATCAGCTTGTCGATGCCCACTTGGTCAAGAGCGTCCATACCGATTACTTCAGGAGCAATAATTTCGTTTACGTTCTCAACAGCTTTCAGAACGCCTTTACCCATGTAACGGGATTTGTCGCCGTCACGAAGCTCTACAGCTTCATGAGCGCCAGTGGAAGCGCCGGAAGGAACGATAGCACGGCCTTTTGCGCCGGACTCCAGATATACGTCAACCTCTACAGTAGGGTTACCACGGGAGTCAAGGACTTCGCGTGCATACACATCAGAAATAATAGTCATGTAAGTTTAATCTCCTTTTATACAATGGTTTTTTGGGTTTACAAAAACAGATGTCTTGCTTATTTGCGGCTGGCAATCATAGATTGTCCGGTCATTTCCGCAGGCTGCGGAAGTCCCATCAGATCCAGGATCGTCGGTGCCACATCTGCGAGAATACCAGCTTCACGCAGTACTACATCTTCAGTGGTAACGATGAACGGAACCGGGTTAGTGGTATGGGCTGTGAACGGACGTCCGTTCTCATCGAATACCATATCCGCATTCCCGTGGTCGGCAATGATAATGGCAACGCCGCCCTTGGCAACTACAGCATCCACAACCATGCCTACGCATTCGTCCGTTACTTCAACTGCCTTGATTGTAGGCTCCAGCATGCCGGAGTGTCCTACCATATCAGGGTTAGCAAAGTTCAGGATAATGGCATCCTGTCTATCCGCCTCGATCTCCGCTACGCAGGCCGCCGCCACTTCGTATGCACTCATCTCAGGCTTCATATCATAGGTTGCCACTTTCGGCGAGTTGATCAGGATACGGGTCTCGCCCGGAAGCTCCTCATCGCGTCCGCCGCTGAAGAAGAAGGTCACATGCGGATACTTCTCGGTCTCTGCAATACGCAGCTGCTTCTTGTTCTGCTGAACCAGCACTTCGCCGAGCGTGTTGTCCAGGTTCTTCGGGGAGTAAGCCACGAAGCCTTGAACGGTCTCACTGAAGGTAGTCAGGCATACGAAGTGCAGGCCTTGCGGGAACTTAGGACCACGGTCGAAGCCGCGGAAATCCGAGTTCGTGAACACTTGTGACAGCTGAATCGCACGGTCAGGACGGAAGTTAAGGAAAATGACGGAATCGCCGCTCTCCACTGTCGCTACCGGGTTGTTCTGGCTGTCCACAATTACACTTGGCTCCACGAATTCATCGAACACAGAATTCTGGTAGGATGCAGTGATGGCCTGAAGGGCATCGGTATATTTAGGGCCTTCGCCATATACCATTGCACGGTAAGCCTTCTCTACACGGTCCCAGCGTTTGTCACGGTCCATGGCGAAGTAACGTCCGGATACCGTAGCAATCGTCCCTACGCCAACCTCTTCAATCTTAGCAACCAGGTCCTGGATGAACTTCTGTCCACTGTCGGGTGGTACGTCACGGCCATCCATGAAGGCATGAATATAGACTTCATGCAGATCTTCTTTTTTGGCCAGATCGAGCATGGCGAACAGGTGATTGATGTGGCTGTGTACGCCGCCATCAGATACCAGTGCATAGAGGTGAAGCTTTTTGCCGGTTGATTTGGCGCTTCTTACGGCAGCCACCAGCGTTTCATTCTCGAAGAATTCCCCATCGCGTATCGACTTGTCGATGCGGGTCAGGTCCTGGTATACAATCCGGCCGGCACCAATGTTAAGGTGCCCTACTTCAGAGTTACCCATTTGGCCTTCCGGCAGACCTACAGCTTCGCCGCAAGCGGTAAGCGTAGTATTCGGATATTGCTTCAGGTAACGGTCGTAGTTCGGCTTGTTGGCTTGGGCAACCGCGTTGCCTTCATCCGTGTTCCGCAGTCCGAAGCCGTCCATGATAATCAGTGCCACAGGTTTTGGAGCTGACATTCTTACTTCGCCCCCTCAACGAGTGAAACGAAGGAAGCAGGCTGCAGGCTGGCACCGCCGACTAGAGCGCCGTCGATGTCGCTTTGACTCATGTACTCCGTTACATTCTCAGGCTTCACGCTGCCGCCGTATTGAATACGTACGGCTTCAGCTGTTGCTTCATCGTACAGGCCTTTAACAAGGGTGCGGATATAAGCAATAACTTCGTTGGCATCCTGGGAAGTGGAGGATTTACCTGTACCAATGGCCCAGATTGGCTCGTAAGCGATAACCACACTTGCTGCCTGCTCTGCGCTAAGACCGGCAAATGCTGCTTCAGTCTGAACCTTACATACATCCTTAGTCTGGTCAGCTTCACGCTCTTCAAGCTTTTCGCCTACACAGACAATTGGAGTAATGCCGTGACGGAAGGCCGCATGCATTTTTTTGTTGACGATTTCGTCCGTCTCACCGAAATAAGCACGGCGTTCGGAGTGTCCGATAATAACATACTCTACACCAAGGTCCTTCAGCATTACGCCGCTGATCTCACCTGTATAAGCGCCGTTATCTTCGAAATGCAGGTTCTGTGCACCAATTTTGATGGTGGTGCCTTGTACTGCTGCAACCAGTGCAGGCAGGTTAGTGAATGGCGCGCAGATAACAGTCTCTACGCCTGCCACTTCCGCCTGGCCTTTGATTTCAGCGATGAAGCCTTCGGCTTCCGGAACGGTTTTGAACATTTTCCAGTTGCCTGCAATAATAGGTGTTCTACTCATAATGATGTATTGCCTCCCTCTTCGGTATTACTTGTCGTTCAGTGCTTCTACACCTGGAAGAGCCTTGCCTTCCATGAACTCGAGCGATGCGCCGCCGCCAGTGGAGATGTGATCCATCTGGTCTGCGAGGTGGAATTTCTCAGCAGCTGCTGCGGAATCGCCGCCGCCAATAACAGTGTAGCCTTCGGTAGTAGCGCAAGCCTGAGCTACAGCCTTTGTACCTTCAGCGAAGATGTCGATTTCAAATACGCCCATCGGTCCATTCCATACAACCAGCTTGGAGTTTTTGATAATATCGGCATAGATTTCACGAGTCTTAGGACCAATGTCCAGACCTTCCCAGTCTGCAGGAATCTCGGTTGCATCTACAATCTTGGTGTTGGCATCTGCACCGAACTTGTCAGCGACTACAACGTCAACCGGAAGCACGAAGTTCTTGCCCAGCTTCTTGGCCTTCTCAATGAATCCAAGTGCTGCATCAATCTTGTCGTTGTCTACCAGGGATTTACCGATTTCGTAGCCTTGAGCCTTGGTGAACGTGTAAGAGAGGCCGCCGCCAATCAGTACATTGTCAGCCAGATTCAGCAGGTTGTCGATAACGTCAATCTTGTCTTTAACCTTGGAACCGCCGATGATGGCAGTGAAAGGACGTTCCGGGTTAGAAAGCGCCTTGCCGAGAACGGACAATTCCTTCTCCATCAGAAGACCGGATACTGCAGGCAGGAAGTGAGCGATTCCTTCTGTCGAAGCATGGGCACGGTGAGCGGCGCCGAATGCATCATTGACGAACAGGTCAGCCAGTTCAGCGAACTGCTTAGCCAGTTCAGGATCATTTTTCTCTTCACCTTTGTAGAAACGGACATTCTCAAGCACAAGCACATCGCCATCGTTCAGTTCAGCGATTTTTGCTTTTACCGCTTCGCCAATGGCCTCATCAGCCTTGGCTACCGGTTTGCCGAGCAATTCAGACAAACGGACTGCAGCGGAAGTCAACCGCATGGAATCAACGAATTCGCCTTTAGGACGGCCCATATGGCTGGCCAGAATGACCTTTGCACCGTTCTCAATCAGGTATTTAATTGTTGGAAGGGTTTCGCGGATACGGGTATCATCAGTGATCTTGCCGTCTTCCACTGGCACATTGAAATCTACACGCACGAATACGCGTTTGCCTTTTACTTCTACATCACGGACACTTTTTTTGTTCATGATTAACATTTCCTCCACACCCAAAATTGGTTCCTTCACGAAGCCATTTCAAACGAATCCAGTTCAGTTCATTTAGAAAGAGCGGAAACAGACTTTCCTTGTTTCCGCTCTATTGTACTGCTTATATGAAATCGGTCTTATTTAGCAAGCTTAGCGAATTTCTCCAAAGTACGAACCAGCTGTGCAGTGTAGGACATTTCATTGTCATACCAAGCAACAGTTTTAACCAGCTGTTTGTCGCCAACAGTCAGTACTTTAGTCTGAGTTGCATCGAACAGGGAACCGAAAGTCATACCCTTGATGTCAGAAGATACGATTTCATCTTCAGTGTAGCCGTAAGTTTCTGGGTCAGAAGCTTCTTTCATGGCTGCATTGATTTCTTCAACGGTTACGCTCTTATCCAGAACAGTAACCAGCTCAGTCAGGGAACCTGTAGCTACAGGCACACGTTGTGCTGCACCGTCAAGTTTGCCCTTCAGTTCCGGAATAACCAGGCCGATGGCTTTAGCGGCACCGGTAGTGTTAGGGATGATGTTCTCAGCAGCAGCGCGGGCGCGTCTGAAGTCGCCTTTTGCGTGTGGAGCATCAAGAGTATTCTGGTCACCTGTGTAAGCGTGGATAGTAGTCATCAGGCCTTCGATGATACCGAACTTGTCGTTCAGAACTTTGGCCATAGGAGCCAGGCAGTTCGTTGTGCAAGATGCACCGGAGATTACTGTTTCGGAACCGTCAAGGATGTCATCGTTAACGTTGTACACAACAGTTTTCATGTCGCCTGTAGCAGGAGCGGAAATAACTACTTTCTTAGCTCCGCCTTTCAGGTGCTTCTCAGCAGCTTCTTTAGTTGTGAAGAAACCAGTACATTCCAGAACGATATCAACGCCAAGCTCTCCCCAAGGAAGCTCTTCAGGGTTGCGGTTCGCCAGAACCTTAACATCTTTACCGTTAACTTTGAAGAAGCCGTCATGCACTTCAACATCGCCTTGGAATTTACCTTGAGTTGTATCATATTTAAGCAAATGAGCAAGCATCTTAGCGTCAGTCAAGTCATTGATTGCTACCACTTCGATACCTTCTACATTTTGAATACGGCGGAATGCAAGGCGTCCAATACGTCCAAAACCGTTAATACCAACTTTTACACTCATTGAATAGTTCCTCCTAGAGTTCGTTTTATTTATTCAAGACAGGCCGTAAGGCTCGTCAAGACAACAATGTTAAGTATAATGCATAAACCCTTTACGCGCGCCCCATTTAATGGAATCTATAGGACCTTTTGTAGCTGTGTGTCGATTTCCTTGCCGATTTCGACAGCCGCCGCCTCATCGATGACGAGAATATCCTCTTGCCCGAACCGCAGCATCGCATGAATGGCCTTCGCCTTGCGTTTGCCTCCGGCAATACCGATAACGACTTCTGTTCGGATAATGTCTTCCAGGCGCAGTCCCATGGTCAGCATAGTGTGAACCACTTCGCCGTCCTCATTGAAGTAGTATCCGAAGGATTCGGCTACAGCACCCTCCCCCTGAATCTCTGAGATCGTCCCGGAGTCCAGCTTGCGGCGGTGGGTCATTTCGATGGCATCACCTATTCCATGTACAATAATACGCGATCTGCGGATAATTTGTACAATCTCTCCAATATTGGAGTCCTGCGCAAGCGACTGATAAGCGTCTCCGCTAAGCAGATCGGGCACATGCAGCAGACGGTAATTGGCGCCAATCCGTTTGGCCATGGTTGAAGCAATGGTGTTGGCCTGTATCTCCATGCTCTCTCCCAGTCCTCCGCGCGCCGGAACAACCCAGGCGTTCTTATAGGAAAGGGATAGCGGCGGGGTCAGCTGATCGGCCATCTCGGCCAGGGTTGATCCGCCCGTGACGGCAATCGTGTCGTCACTGCGCAGTACGCTGAGCAGTGCCTTAGAGCCTGCGCGCCCCAGTTCACGCTTGGTGAACGGAGATGTCTCACAATCGCCAGGTACCACAATTACTTTGGTGAGACCGTACGTAGTACGAATTTTCTCTTCCAGATCATCCAGGCCGAATAGGCTCTTGGCGACCGGCTCCAGCAGGTCAAGCAGTCTGCGACCGGCATCGCTAATGCGCATACCGACGCTCTCGATCTCAATGAGCCCCTGCGATTTCAGAAGATCCGTCTCGGCGCGCAGTACCCGCTCGGTCATATCAAGCGATGCGGCTAGCGTCCTGCGCCCAATAATATCGGACAGCATGATCTGATGTAGAATCGTATACCGTCTCTTAAGGGTTTCCATGAGATCAGGCAGAAGCTGCTTTTGGATTTCCAATAGATTACGCATGCTTTCACTCCTGCAACTTCGTCTTTCTCTTATCCCTTGTTCGTGGTCTCAAAATGTCCCGGGTTAACTTTTTAAGTCCCACCCATATTCTAACCCAAAACTGACGCCAAGTGCAAGTGTTCCGAGACTATAATTCTCAGCCCGCTTTCATCTTATACATGGGCTTGTCCGGCACGCAGCAGGCAGGAGGCGAATCTGCGGCTCTCTTAATGGAGGCGGACAAAACTATTTTTGATCAGGTTGCTTAATACACATTGCTTTTGTGCAAAAAGTATATTATAATAATTTCTGTTGCGCCCGTGGTCCAATGGATATGACGTAGGCCTCCGAAGCCTGAGATCCAAGTTCGATTCTTGGCGGGCGCGCCATTATTTTCAAGATTGTACATAATTTAGTACCGATTATATTATATTTAACCAATGAGCCGCTTGAGGGCTCTTTTTTTTGAAAGTAAGTTTGACTTTCTTTGACTTTTTGTTTGAATTTGTTTATCATGTGGTTAATACGGTAACAGTAAAAAATGAACACATTCGAAGCACCAATTTCAAGGAGGTTTTCCACGTGAGTTATATTCCTATGGTAGTAGAACAGAGCAACCGCGGTGAGCGCGCTTATGACATCTATTCCCGCCTGCTGAAGGACCGCATCATTTTCCTTGGAACGGAGGTTAATGACGTGGTAGCCAATTCGATCATCGCACAAATGCTCTTCCTGGCTGCCGAGGACCCGGATAAGGATATTCACCTGTATGTGAACAGCCCAGGCGGTTCCATTACAGCGGGTATGGCAATCTTCGATACAATGCAATACATTAAACCGGATGTATCCACCATCTGTGTAGGTATGGCCGCTTCCATGGGAGCGTTCCTGCTGAACGCCGGTGCCAAGGGCAAGCGCTTCGCCCTGCCGAACAGTGAAATCATGATTCACCAGCCGCTAGGCGGTGCCCAGGGCCAGGCTTCAGATATCGAGATCCGCGCCCGCCGCATCATCAAGCTGCGTGAGAAGCTGAACCGCATCTTGTCCGAGCGTACAGGCCAGCCGCTGGAGAAGATCGAGAAGGATACCGACCGCGACTACTTCATGAGCGCTGCAGACGCTGCCGAATACGGCATCGTCGACAAGGTAATTGAGAAGACCCTGCCGACAGGCGTATAAGTAAGCTGCTCCAATGCATACACGAAGAGGCTGTAACAGACCGGTCCGGTCATGTTACAGCCTCTTTCTTCATGCCTACCTCAAGCCTCCGTACCCCAGGGCATCCAGCTTGCCAGCAATTACACGGTAGCCTCTGCCGTTCGGGTGAATATGGTCCAGGAACAGCAGCCCCCGCTCATTACCGGCAAATTCATGATATATCGAAGCAAACCCAACGTTATTACTGCTGTAGCCTGCGGCATAGCGGTTGAACTCCCGCACCCAATCTGTTGCTTCATCCACCTGGGGATATGGGTTATAAAGGCCGACCACCCGGAGGATATAGGGGCTGCGGGAACCTGCTTTGAGCTGTGTCAGGCTACCCATGATGTCGCTGTAGTTACGCTTGCAATCCCTAAGCGCCTGCTGCAGCAAGCCCTGGAATTCACCGGGCCGGGGCCCGGCTGCCCGGGCTGCCTTAATCAAGTCATTGCCGCCAATCGACAGCGTAATGATCTGCGCATCCTTCACCGCTGTCCGGTAGACATTGGAGCTCCTCAGCCGTTGCTTCAGCCCCCCGGTGGTCAGACCGTTGACACCAAGATTGGCCGGCACCACCGGCGTGCCCAGCCTCCCTTCCGCAATCCGCCGGTAGACGGGGACGAAGCCGTTACCGGGCAGTGCCCCGAAGCCGGTTGTAAGTGAATCCCCGATTGCTGTATAAGCATAGACCATAACCTTTTCCTCCCCGTTATAAGCTGCTTGCCTTCTATAGCTTATGACTATCCGGGTGAAGTGGTAACGGCAGGGCAGGCTGATTAGGCCCTGCACATGAAGAATGCCCCTGCATCTCCCGGAGGAGGCACAAGGGCATTCTTATGAAGATCTATTATTTAAGCGCTGCGAACGGACTGCTTCCGTCCGGCAGGAGTTCCTTGAAGCTGAAGGTGAATTCCGGGAAGCCTTCAGCATATGCCGTGTAATCGTACAACTGGAAGAAGAGCACGGCTTTACCTTCTTTTAAATAGAAATACTTCTCCGTATTCAGACCATTGAACCCGCCCAGATAGCCTCCGTTAGCCTTAAGCTCCTTGGTCAGCTTGGCATTGAGCTGCTTCTTGTAATTGGGATTGGCCCCGAACAAATCGCCCAGCAGCAGACGCTTGCCGTCTTTGAGCGAGAAGGTGAACGCATTGCGGTAAGTCATCCCGTGAGCACCGCCGGTATATTCGTACTGATTAGTCACCAGACTGAGTACGCCATCCTGATTATAAGTGACTACATAGCCGCCTTCAAATTCGTACGGCCGGTCATCCTTCGCTTTCTTGGTGATTTGATCTTCAGCGCTTTTCGCAAAGCTCAAGACAGTCTGCTTAATCGTATCATTGATTGCCTTCTCTGCCTCTGCACTTGCCAAGCCGCTGACCTGCGGATAATCCAGCCGGACAGGCGCATCCTTATGATCCTTCACATAGCTCACAGTCTTGATGGTGATCGCATTCTGCGTTCTTTTCGTCAGATTCAGCTGACCTGCTGCCGTGTTCCCGTCCACCTTATAGCCCAGGTAATCGTTAATCAGTTGGGAGGGAACGTACAGCCGGTTGTTCAGTTGTTTACCCTGATATTCGCCGATATAATAGTTGTTCACACTGATCATAATGCCGTAATCCATGTTCGCCAACTTCATTTGCGCAGCACCGCTACCAATCGTATAGGTCTTCACTGCTTTATCATAAGAGAGCGGCATCCCCAGCGCATCGCGCAGGAAGGTTACCGGAACCCATACCTTTCCTTCCTGGAGCAGCCCTGTCTGGGCTGTACTTTTACCGTTAACCTTCAGCACTACCGAGGAGGATTTGGCTTTGACCTGAGCGGCTGCCGGAGCAGCCTCAGTAATGCCCGCTTGGAGTATTCCTGTTCCACCCAGCAGGATTCCGGCTGCGAGCATTCCTGCCCCCCATCTGCGAATGTATTTCTGTGAGTTCATATTCATTGTAATTTCTCCTTCCACCTGGTGGTATGTTTATTCATGATGTGTGTTCCTCGTTATCACTGTTCCTATTATAGTAAAAGAACGTGCCGGGGTTGTTACAATCCGCTTTACAGTTTCTTAAGGTTTGCCATGATTATCTAAAGATCCTGTTACCTCAATTTAAACAAATTGAGAGCTTTCGATAGCGCATGTGTGCATATATATACATCCATATAGTCATATAAAAGCGCCTGCTCCGCTATAACAGCAGAGCAAGCGCCTCTTGCGAAACGTTTATTTCAGTTCATACGTTACATTCAGTTGGGTGATGACTTTGACCTGACCGGGTTCCACGGAGCTTCCGGCAGCAGTATCCATTGACGATTTCTGCATCATTGCTGCTTCAGCGTAGACTACCGGATGATTGCCGTCATCGCTCTGAATCACCGTAACCACCTGGCCCACTCCTCGTTTCGCCGCTTTGGCTATGGCTGCTGCTTTGACGTCTGCATTCTGCATAGCCTTCTCGATCACCTGTGCTTCGAAGGCAGAGGGATCTTCAATGGCAAACCGCACATTGCCGATGTTGTTCGCCCCGGCCGCAGAGGCTGCGTCCAAAAGTTGCCCAACCTTCGTCAGATCACGGTACGATACCTCCAGAGTGTGCTGGGCATTATAGCCTTTGACCTTCTGGCCGTCCTTCTCCGTGTAGGTGTAATTAGGCTGTACGTTGAACTGGCTGCTCTGGATGTCTTTGTCGGCTATCCCCCAAGTGCTTTTGAACAATGCCGTCAGCTTGGAGATTTTCGCCGCTGTACCCTTCTGTGCCTCCTGTGCAGTATCCGCTGTAGTGCTCACCCCGATGGAGAGATAAGCGATATCCGGCTTAATCGACAGCTCACCTTTGCCCACAACGCTCACAATGTTCTTCTGCACCTCGTCGGCGTAAGCCTTTTCAGGTCCCTTCAGCACTCCGCTCAATCCCATTCCTCCAATCATCAAGCTCCCTGCCAGCAATACTGCTCCAATCGATTTACCCCATTTTCTCATGCTTGCCATCCCCTTTCGATTCGTTTAAGTGTTAGTACCCTCTAGACGGGACAGCATGGTAAAAGTTGCATGAGCAATGTACAATATTTATTTTTTATTCCGGTATGAAAAAAAGCCCCTAAGGGCTTTTGGTAAGACCATATTGCATTTATTGATTCTCGAGCTCTTCCTTGCTTACCAGACTGGTCAAAGCGGTTACAGCCTGTTCCGCGTCTGCACCGTCTGCGCTGATATGAATCTCCGTACCGGAACTGATCGCAAGGCTCATAATGCCCATGATACTCTTGGCGTTCACTTTTTTATCGTCTTTTTCCACGAAAATCTCCGACGAAAACTTATTAGCTTCTTGCACAAACAATGCTGCCGGCCGAGCATGGAGCCCCGTCTTCAACCGAACAACTACCGGGTGCTTTGTCATGAAACGCTTACCCCCTATTTGAGATCTGCCCAAAAATTTCACATTAATTTTATAATATTATATCATTATAACGCATACCGCACTAGAAAAAAAATAATCAGCCGCCGCGGACCTTGTCCGCCAGCTCATCAATTTTGCGCAAACGGTGGTTCACACCCGATTTACTGACCGTCCCGCCCAGCATATCTCCGACTTCCTTGAGGTTAATATCGGGGTGAGCCAGTCTGATCTCGGCAACCTCCCGCAGCTTATCCGGCAAACTTTCCAGACCCACCTCGCGCTGCAGCAGCTTGATGTTCTCAATCTGGCGTACTGCCGCACTGATCGTCTTGTTCAGATTGGCCGTTTCGCAGTTCACAATCCGGTTGACCGAGTTGCGCATATCGCGCATGATCCGCACATCCTCGAATTTGAACAGCGCCTGATGAGCGCCGATCAGACTGAGGAACTCGATGATCTTCTCGCCTTCCTTGATGTATAGGATGAAGCCTTTTTTGCGTTCTATGCAGCGGGCATTCAGGTGAAATTCACCAGCCAGCTCAACGAGCGCCTTGCAGTGCTCCTCATACATGGAAGCGATTTCCAAGTGGTACGAAGAGCCCTCCGGGTTATTAACCGAACCGCCGGCCATGAAGGCCCCGCGCAGATAGGCGCGCTTGCAGCAATTCTTGCCGACAATCTCCTCATCAATCCCATCTGTGAAAATAAAGCCTTCAGAGACAATCCGCAGATCCTTCAGGATCTCCTGGACCTGGTTCGGGATTCTTACAATATAGACGTTATTCTTCTTCAAACGCATTTTTTTACGCACGAGCAGCTCGATATGGACCTGGTAATATTTCTTAAGCAAAGAATATACCCGCCTTGCAATCGCGGCGTTCTCCGTCGAAATGTCGAGAACCACCTTTTTGCTCGAAAGCTGCACCGAACCGTTCATTCGGATCAGCGCTGACATTTCCGCTTTCTCGCAGCAGGGCGGGCTCTCGACCATCGTCAGCTCTTTTTTGGTAAGGGCCGCAAAAGACAAGGGGCTCACCTCTTTCATTTAACTCTTTCTGTCAATCCAATCCTTCACCAGCTGGAAAATATGGTGACTGAGCTTATCTGTATCATGCCGCAAATAGGTTTTAAATAATACCAGCTTGTCGGCAATCACCTTATACCCGTTGCCGTCTACAGCCTCACGGTCAAGCTGTACCGGACGGGCGCCCTTCTCGGCGTATTTGATCTGCACCTGCTCCGGGATCTCCCCGTCATTGACGATTACATAATCGAACAGATGCAGCCCGATATGGTCATATACGGCCTGTAGATGGTCATTTACTGTGTAATTATCCGTCTCACCCGGCTGAGTCATTACATTGCATACAAAAATCTTAATGGCCTCTGAAGCCACCACGGCTTCCGCCAGCTTAGGCACCAGCAGATTCGGCAAAATGCTGGTATACAGACTGCCCGGACCAAGCAGAATAGCATCTGCGTTGCGGATGGCCTCCAGCGCCTCCGGCAGCGGCTCTACATCCACAGGCTCCAGGAACACGCGCTTAATGACGCCGCCTGCCTCCGGGATTTTGGACTCTCCGGTAATCAGCGTCCCGTCCGCCATCTCGGCATGCAGGATTACCGCTTCTCCGGCCGCAGGCAGCACCCGGCCGCGAACGGCGAACAGACGGCTCAGCTCCCGGACTGCTGTAACGAAGTCCCCCGAGATATCGGTCAGTGCAGCCAGAATCAGATTGCCCAGGCTATGTCCGGCTAAGCCTTCTCCGCTGCTGAAGCGGTACTTCATAATCTGCGCCATCAGAGGCTCAACGTCAGCCATAGCTGTAAGTACGTTGCGGATATCTCCGGGCGGCGGCATCTGCAGCTCACTGCGCAGAATCCCGGAGCTTCCCCCGTCATCTGCGACAGTTACGATCGCCGTGATATCCAGCGGCTTCTCTTTCAACCCCCGTAGCATTACGGAGAGTCCGGTTCCGCCGCCCATTACGACAATCTTCGGACGCTGTCCTTGTTCTTCAGCCACTAATTATCCCTTCTCTCATCAATGCCGGTCGCGTTCGGAGTCCCTATGGCTGACTGCTACCAGCTCCGTCTCGCTAACCCCCAGCATTTTGCCCAGATATTCGGAGATGGCTACCGAACGGTGTTTGCCGCCCGTACAGCCGATACCGATAATAATCTGTGATTTGCCTTCCTTGCGGTATTGCGGAATAAGGAATTGAAGCATATCTAGCAGCTTGGTCAGGAATTCTTGCGTTTCAGGCCATTTCATTACGTAGTCGTACACCTCGTTGTCTTGGCCTGTCTTGGGCCGCAGCTGGTCCACATAATGCGGATTAGGCAAGAAGCGGACGTCGAACACCAAGTCAGCATCAATCGGAATCCCATACTTGAATCCAAAAGAAGTAATGTTAACCGAGAGGGTGCTTTTCCCCAGATGGGAGAAGCGTGACACTATTTTTTCTTTGAGCTGGACCGGCTTCATGCTGCTGGTATCCAGACACAGGGTAGCTGAGTTCTTCAGCTCCTCCAGCATCTGGCGCTCCATGCGGATGCCGTCCAGCGGCATGCCCTTGGGAGCAAGCGGATGATGCCTCCGGCTCTCCTTGTAACGCTGTACAAGCACTGAATCTGTGGCGTCCAGGAAAAGGATCTCACACCCGATCGTTGACTCGTCCTTGATGTAGGCCAAAGACTCCGACAGGGCGGTGAAGAATTCCCGCCCCCTGAGGTCGATGACCAGCGCCACCTTCGCGATTTTACCCTTGGACTGCTCAATCAGCTCTGCGAATTTCGGGATGAGCACAGGCGGAAGATTATCCACGCAGAAGAATCCCAGATCCTCCAGGCTCTGCACGGCAATCGTCTTGCCCGCACCCGACATGCCTGTAATGATAATCAGGGTGGCATGGGCGGGCAGGGTTTGCTCGAGGTCGGTCATTACAGCATCCCTCCCTATGTTTAGTATATGAATAATTCCGGTCTTTTAAGAACGCAGGAGCAGACCTGCCGCACCAATAATACCGGCGTCATTGCCAAGTGCTGCAGGTACAATCGTAACACCGGTCTGCAGAGGGGCTGGTGCCAGCTTAGCGAACACCCGGCGGACTTCATCGAACAGAATATCTCCTGCTTTGGAGACTCCGCCCCCGACGATAAATACTTCAGGGTTCAGAACCGCTGCGACGGAAGCCATCGATTTGCCCAGGTAGAAGGCCGCCCGGTTCACAATCCGCAGCGCAGCCTCATCGCCTGCCTTAGCGGCATCGAATACTTCCTTCGCAGCGATTTTTTCAACGGTAGACAGGGAGGTCCGGTCACCGCGTGCTACAGCATCGTTGGCCATACGGATAATGCCTGTCGCTGAGGAAACGGTTTCCAAACAGCCCATGTTCCCGCAGCCGCACTGGATCGCTTCCAGATCGGGCACCACGGAGATATGTCCCAGCTCACCGGCCAGGCCGGCAAAGCCCTGATACACTTTACCATTAATAATAATACCGCCGCCGACACCCGTGCCGAGCGTATAGCAGACGCAATTCTCTATGCCGCGCCCTGCCCCGCTCCAGGCTTCACCCAGTGCTGCCACGTTGGCATCATTGTCTATTTTGACTGGCTTGTTCAGACGACCCTCCAGAATGGAGCGGATCGGCACATCTCTAAATCCTATGTTGGGCGCAAGGATGATGATACCTTCACGAATATTCGTAAATCCGGCCAGTCCCGCACCCACACCAGCCAGCTGGTCCCAGGAGTACGGAGAGTCCTCCACTATCTGGCGTACATACTTCTCGATATTATCGATGACAGCATCAACGCCATCCGCAGTCCCTGTCGGACCTTCGTAAGTGTGCAGCAGGCTTCCCTCGGCATTACAGATTCCAACCTTAATCGTGGTACCACCTAAATCCACGCCAACGTAGATATGTTCAGACATGTTACAAGCCACCTTTTTCTATGCTAAAATAGTTAATCCTACGTACCCACTATAATAGAAGCCTCCCCTGCGGTCAAGGAAAGGCGATACACCCGGGTCACGGCGTAGCAAAAAGACTCTCAGGCGCCGCTACCCGCGTGAAAGTCCAAATGTTTCTTCTATAATAAATATGCTATTCCGACAAAATCCGCTTCTGGCCCTCAAGGGCACGGATCGGTGCGATATTCTGAGTGAATTCCAGTGTCCCCATATAACGGCCGTCTGCATCCCGCACGGCGAAATAACGGATATAGATGAATTTATCCTTGATGTTGATCCAGAAGTCCTCGGCATCCTTCACCCCGGCCTTGAAGTCAGCCAGCAGCTTCTCCACGACATGCACGCTTTGCGGCGGATGGCAGTTCTGCACCGTGCGGCCGATGACCGCCTTCGTCCGGGCGAAGATCCGTTCCTTGCCATGCGAGAAGTAGCGGACGACATCGTTCTCATCGATAAAGGTGAGATCCACCGGCAGATGATTCATCAGCGTCTCGAGCTGGTGGAGCGAGAGCAGCCCGGTCTCAAACCGGATGAAGCCTTGCGGGGACAGTCCTTCTCCCTCTGCCGCCGGCACCTCTGCACCTTCCGGTTCAGCCGCACGTTCCGGTACCCACACCTGCTCCGGTGCGGCCAGGCAGAAGCCGATCTCATCACTCTCGCGGGCGATCCGGACCCACTCATCCTCAGTCAGCTTATCCAGCGCCATCGGGAGCAGAATATTCTCTTCCTTGAAGATCATCTCGTTGACTTCCTGGATGATCTCCTCCAGCGAGGCGGCAATCTGCTCCGTCTCCCCGTTGAAGCTGCTTAGTGCCTTCTTGGCTTCCTTAATCATGCTGCGGATGCCGTCATCAACCCCCCACATCACTTTGGTAGGGCCGTAGATACCGTACTTCTCCAGGTAAGGGAACAGCAGATTCTCCTTGCGGCTGTAGTGCTTGTCGAGATCCAGCAGCAGGCTTAAGTCCTCCAGCAGCTTATAGATGATCTCATCGCTAGCGTTCTTCTTGAACTTATCCTTGTGCAGCGCGAGCCGGAAGTTGACCAGCCGCTCGATCTCCCGGTTCTCCAGCTTGAAGGTATGCACAGGGTGGCCCGGCTGCTCCTCAGGCTTCGCGGACCGGTGAATCTGCTCAATCGAGCCTTTGAAGATAGCGGTATGCACAGAGCAGAGGCGCTGTACCTCCTCTACCGGAATCCCTTCCTCAGTCATCAGAGAGTGCTCCATTGCGGAGATTTCCGCGACCGTCACATCACCTACCGCCTCTTCAAAACGCGCCTTGACCTCTTCCACACTTTTGCCTGCATGAAGCTCCTTGATGATTTCTCTCAGCATAGCCTGGCGGCGCGTCTGTTCCGGAATATCGACCTCGCGGTTATTAATCAGTTCGCTCATCGTAATCTCCCCTTCTATTCTATAATCTCGAAACCATGCTGCTGAAAGGCCAGCCGAACAGTTTCCAGCTCTATTTTCTTTAATTTCATTCCTTTGGACAGGGTCATGAATCGTCCTGCAGTCTGCAGCATTCCAGGCTTCGCAATATCACGGAACCCCAGCTCCACCATGATCTCAACCACTTCCGGGTGCCTGGTTACCAGCTCAAAGACCGATTCATCCAGCTTCAACGGTTTGCTCATTCTTTTGCACACCTCACTAATGAGAATCCTTCTCAGGTAACAGCTTAGCATAGGGTACGGGGGTGGATTGTGATTGTAATCACTAACTGTAAAAAGACTATCCCCGCAAGCCGCTCAGCTTGGGGGATAGCCTAAGAATATTATGATTCCGCTGTATTAGCAGCTAAGTTACAGTGATTTGCTCCACCCTATGGGAATTACGGATATCATGCGAAATCCGCATGCTGCAGAACTTAGGTCCGCACATCGAACAGAAATGCGCCTGCTTCGCCCCCTCCGCCGGAAGGGTCTCGTCATGATACGCAAGCGCCCTTTCCGGGTCCAGGGAGAGATGGAACTGGTCGCGCCAGCGGAACTCGAACCGCGCCTTGGACAGCGCATTGTCCCGGTCCTGCGCTCCCGGATGCCCCTTGGCGAGGTCTGCGGCATGTGCAGCAATTTTATAGGTAATGACGCCTTCGCGCACATCATTCTTGTCAGGCAGGCCTAAATGCTCCTTAGGGGTAACATAGCACAGCATCGCTGTTCCGAGCCCCCCGATCATCGCTGCTCCGATGGCTGAAGTGATGTGATCATAGCCGGGTGCAATATCTGTAGTCAGCGGCCCGAGCGTATAGAAAGGAGCCTCCCGGCAAATCTCAAGCTGCTTGTCCATATTCTCCTTAATTTTGTGCAGCGGCACATGCCCCGGACCTTCGACCATGACCTGAACATCGTGCTTCCAGGCTAGTAGCGTCAGTTCTCCCAGCGTCTCCAGCTCGGCGAACTGAGCCTCGTCATTGGCATCGGCGATAGAGCCGGGACGCAGGCCATCCCCCAGTGAGAAGGCCACATCATATGTCTTCATAATCTCACATATGTCTTCGAAGTGTGTGTACAGGAAGTTCTCCTGCTGATGGGCCAGGCACCAGGCCGCCATAATCGATCCGCCCCGGGAGACGATACCGGTCATTCTCCGGGCAGTGAGCGGAATATAGCGCCGCAGCACCCCTGCATGAATAGTGAAGTAATCCACCCCCTGCTCCGCCTGTTCAATCAGGGTGTCACGGTAGAGCTCCCAGGTTAAGTTCTCGGCAATGCCATTCACCTTCTCCAGCGCCTGGTATAAGGGCACTGTACCGACCGGCACAGGAGAATTGCGGATAATCCACTCCCGGGTGGTATGGATCTTGGAGCCGGTGGAGAGATCCATAATGGTGTCAGCCCCCCAGCGGGTTGCCCAGCGCATCTTCTCCACTTCCTCTTCTATGGAAGAAGTGACCGCAGAATTTCCGATGTTCGCATTGATCTTCACCAGGAAGTTACGGCCGATAATCATCGGCTCGCTCTCCGGGTGATTGATATTGGCCGGAATAATAGCACGGCCCGCAGCCACCTCATCCCTTACGAACTCCGGCCGGGTATTCTCCCGGATCGCAATATACTCCATTTCCGGTGTGATGCTCCCTTGCCTTGCATAATGCAGCTGGGTCACATTACCGCCTGCATAGGCCCGCCGGGGATTCCTGCTCAGTCCTGGACAAGCTTCCGCAGCTGCCCCTTCTCTGCGGATTCCGTTATCCTCCGGCCGGACCGCCCTTCCGGTGTATTCCTCCGAATCACCACGCTCCGCGATCCAGCTTGAACGGTGCGGCGGCAGCCCTCTCCGAATGTCCGTCTCCTCCGCGGCATCCGTATAAATACCGCTTGTGTCATAGACACGCAGCGGAGCATTCTCCTCTTCCCCGGCAACGCCTTCGGTTCTGCTGAGGCTGATCTCCCGCATCGGAACCCGGATATCCGTGCGTGAGCCCTCCACATACACTTTACGGCTGGCGGGGAATCCGGACAGATCTACCTCGCCGTTCTTCATTATTTCTGGCATTCTAATCTCCTCCTATTGGCTCTAATGAGCTTTTCAGATAAGATTTCACGCAGCAGACTGAGCTGAAGAATCTATAGATTCTTACAAATCAAAAAGCCGCTCCACCTGGAGCGGCTTTATTAAAGGAACAGCCAAATAAGACTGTATTCAAAAAAAGTCCGACTCCACTTTCCTACGCTGGTATAATCCAGATCAGGTTCAAGGGTCCGGAAATTCAATTTTCCCGTCTCAGCCTATTCAGGCTCCCCTAGTGGGTATCTTATCTAATTAAATACATTTTACCTGTGCGGGTAATTCTTGTAAACCCGTTATTTGTCCAGCGATTCGCTCCAGTCGTGCACCATCGTGCCTTCCAGGAACTTCTCGGCATCCATGGCGGCCATACAGCCGGTTCCCGCTGCTGATATCGCTTGACGGTAACGGGTATCCTGCACATCGCCGCAGGCGAATACACCAGGGATATTGGTCTCGGTGGTACCCGGGTTCACCACGATATAGCCGTTAGCATCCGTATTAATCTGCCCGCCCAAGAAGGCTGTGTTCGGCGTGTGTCCAATGGCTACGAACACACCGTCTGCCTCTACCAGCTCTGTCAGACCTGTCTCATTATTAAGCACCGTAAGACCCTTCACTCCGGTCTCTCCTACCGTTACTTCCACCGGGGTGCGGTTCAAAGCCCAGGTTACCTTGCTGTTATCACGCGCCCGGTCCTGCATGATCTTCGAGGCACGCAGCTCGGGACGGCGGTGAACCAGCGTTACGCTGGACGCAAAGCGGGTCAGGAAGCTGGCTTCCTCCATGGCGGAGTCTCCGCCGCCGACGACGACAATCTTTTTATTACGGAAAAAGAAGCCGTCACAGGTCGCACAGGTGCTGACCCCGCGTCCCACATTCTCCTGCTCGCCCGGGATGCCCAGATATCTTGCAGAAGCCCCGGTTGAAATAATAACCGACTCTGCTTCCAGTACACCCATCCCGTCCACGGTTACTTTGAACGGGCGCTGTGAGAAGTCCACCGACTCCACCCAGCCGTTCTTGAATTCAGCGCCGAAGCGTTCCGCCTGCTTGCGCATATTGTCCATCAGGTCAGGACCCAGAATCCCTTCAGGGAAGCCTGGAAAGTTCTCCACTTCTGTCGTCGTTGTCAGCTGTCCTCCCGGCTGCAAGCCTTCAATTACCAGCGGGCTCAGGTTCGCACGCGCCAGATAAATCGCGGCTGTCAGCCCGGCCGGGCCTGTTCCGATTACAATCGTTTTGTACATTACATTGGCCTCCTTACAAGTGGTGTGTGTCTTAGAACAACAATGGCTTCAAATACGGGTAGTGGACGGCGTTAAGCCGCCGGTTCCGGGCAGTATCCCCTTGGGTCCGGGAGCAGCCACAGGCTCCTGCTCTTCACCCGGCGAGCTGCCGGCTTCATTCAGGTTCTCCCCGATCAGCCGCTGGAGGCTGAACAATGCTGCCTCCTGCAGGCGGTCCTCCTGCAGCGGCTCCTGCTCCAGAACTCCGCGCAGCACCTCGGACATCTCCTCGTCCTCAATCCAGCGCAGCGCCTCGGTCACCTGGAGCTTCGTAGCGGAATCGCCGTAGCGTAGCGCCCAGAAGAACGAGGCGCGCAGCAGCGGATTATTCCGCACTTCTTCAGTGAACCTGCCTGTATTGCCCTTCCACTGCTTCAGCTGCTCCTGGAAGGGCAGCTGATAATTATAGCTGACAGTAGGCATCGGATGTCCTTCTGCCCGGACCTGCTGGAGCTGGGACAGGAAGAACGCCGGGACAGCGGAAGCAGGGTCCAGCTTGGCTGCCTGTCTCCAGCAGCGCAGCGCCTCATCATGTCTTCCGCTATTGCTTGCCGCCGCCGCACAGTAATGATACAGGCCGGCGTCTCCGGCGACCTCCTCATCCTTCAGCAGACGGCGGAAATGGCTGTAAGCGGCGGTATGCCGGCCGAGGATACCCATAGTTGTAGCCATTTTGAAAACATGCTCCTGATGGAACGGCACCGTTGCTTCAAGCATCCCCAGCAGCGTCTCAAGCTGCTCCTTGTCCCCTGCATACTGCAGGAAGATGGCCATATTGCACAGAGCGTGCAGATTGCCGGGGTCCTGCTTCAGCACCTCATTCAGACATTCCTTCGCCTTGGCAAACCGGCCCATATAGAAATGGGCGAGTGCCAGATTATTATGCGCAGCCAAAAAATCCGGAGTGCTCGCAGTGATCTCCTCCAGCAGCTCTACAGCCTGAGGAAACTTGCCCTCCTCCAGCAGACTGCGCGCCCGGTCATGCTCTACAACTCCCTCACGGCTGCGGATACGCACCAGCGGAGCAGGCCGATTCAGCTCATATTGCAGGAGCTCCATCAGTTCTTCGGATTCGGTCATGAACTCGCCGTCTGCATCCTCTTCCAAGTAAATGACCAGCGAACGCTCCGCCTCTTCAAAGCTTTCCATATTAGCGAAGTTATTAGCCATATAGAAATGGCATTCCGTCATAGCGGGGTCGATCTTCTCCAAAACATGGATAAGAATCTCGTTAGATGCGGTATAATTGCCCATCTCAGATAATATACCCGCCATATTGCAATGATTCACCGGATTATCCGGCTCATATTCAACAGCTTTGCGAAAATTTCTTAATGCCTTATCATATTGAAAGCGGTCCAGCGACCGAACGGCTCTTTCAAAGAAAAAATTGGCATCCAGAGTGACCGGAATGATATTACTGTTCTCCGCGACATTCTCTGAAGTTCTCTCAATCATGGAAGCAAGGCACCTCCCTTTTGTCAGCTTCCCTAGCCTTACACCTTACCTGATCGTTTCCATTTATGGTCTCGGCTGTCTTCTTCACACAGTATACCACATGTGGCAACGAGATTCTCAATCTCAAGAGAGTGCTGACGGGAGGGAAAAGCTCAAGTGGAAACGGCTTTGCTGTCCTTTCAGGGACGGCACCCGTTTCAGCGAGAAATAGAAGGATTGGTTATCGTCATCTCATTCACAAAAAAAAGACGCGGGAGTTAAATCCCTGCGTCTCTAAACAGCTTATCTATGGAACCGCCCTCGATGATAATACGCGTGGCTTCAGCCAGCATGGGGGCTACCGAAAGCACTGCGAATCTGCTGGAATGCTCGTCCGGCAGGGCAATGGAATCGGTAATGACAATCTCGTCGATATTGGGATGGTCCATCCGCGCAAGCGCATCTCCGGAGAACAGTCCGTGTGTAGCACAGACGATGCTGTTCCGCGCACCCCGCTCCTTCAGGCCCTCCACCACATTGACGATAGTCGTTCCCGTATCAATAAGATCCTCGATAATGATCGGCGTCCTGCCTTCCACATCACCAATGACATGGGTGATCACCGATTCATTATGAGCCGGACGCTTCTTGATCATGATAGCGAACGGCGAATCCAGACGGCTGGCCAGCTTCTCCGCCATGGATGCGCGTCCCGCATCCGGGGAGACCACGACCAGATCAGTAAGACCCTTCACCTTCAGATAACCGCTGATCAGATCAAGTGCGGTCAGATGATCGACCGGAATATTGAAGAATCCCTGTATGGCTGCGGCATGCAGATCAATGGTAATTACGCGCGTTGCACCGGCGGTGGTCAGCACATCCGCTACCATTTTGGCCGAGATCGGCTCACGCGGTGCAGATTTGCGCTCCTGCCGGGCGTACCCGTAATAAGGAACGATAATATTCACCGTTCTGGCCGATGCACGCTTGGCGGCATCAATCATGACCAGCAGCTCTACAAACAGCTCGTTAATCGGATGAGCCAGGGATTGCACCAAAAATACGTCGCAGTTCCGGATGCTCTCTTCATAATGCACATAAATCTCGCCGCTTTTGAAACGGGTCAGCTTGATCTGGCCAAGCGGAGCACCAAGGCGCTCCGCAATATCAGCGGCAAGCTTCGGATTCGACGAACCGGAAAAAATCCGTAATTGATGATGCATAGTACCCTCCTGGGATTATAATTTATAATGCTAACGGCACATTGGTACGGCGGCGTCCTTCAAAGACGGCCAGTTCGCGGAAGCCGGTGCGCCAGAGCATGTCCCGGGCCTCTGGTAAGCCGTCTCCCAGCTTCATGGGATCATGCGCATCAGAACCAACCGTGAGCGGAATGCCCAGCGCAAGCGCCTGGACGAGCACATGCTCTGCCGGGAACATCTCGGCGCAAGGCTTGGTCAGCCCGGAAGCATTCAGCTCCATGGCGATTCCGCTGCGGGCGATGACCTTCAGCGTATCCAGCTCAAGCGCTCTGGCCTCGGCCAGGCCCTCCGGCGTCCGGGGGCCGTAACCGAACCTTTTGATGACGTCCATATGTCCTATAATATCATATAATCCCGATAACGCCGACTTCTGTACAGCATCATAATAACGGCGGTATACCGCCATTACATCCTGGCCTTCCCAGCCATGGGTCTGCCGGTGGTCGGTAATATCCCATTCTCCCAGGAAATGCACCGAACCAATCAGGTAATCCCATGGATAAGGTGCCAAAAGCTCGCGGATCTGTTCCTCATATCCCTCAATATAATCCGCCTCCAGCCCGACCCGCAGCTCAATCTTGCCCCGGTAGCGTTCCTTCAGCGTCAGGCATTCCTCCACATATCGCGGAAGCTCCGCAAGAGGCATAGCCATCTCGGGATAGTAGTGGTCCGGATCGACATGGATTAGCGGCAGATGATCCGACAGCCCGAGCTGCTCAAGCCCCAGAGCGATGCCCCGCTGCACATACTCCTCCAGCTTCCCGACCGCATGGCCGCAGCGTTCATGATGGGTATGATAATCGATGTGCATGCTGAAAGCTCCTCCTAATCGCGCCGCGGCCGTTCATGGCGGGCGCTTAGCTCTTCCAGAATCTCATCCAGCGGAAGCTTGCGCTCCTGCAGCAGCACGAGCAGGTGATAGATCAGATCGCTAACTTCCAGGCGCAGCTCGGCATTATCTTTGTTTTTGGCGGCAATGATCGTCTCGGAGGCTTCCTCACCGACCTTCTTCAGGATCTTGTCCACGCCCTTGTCAAACAGATAGGTGGTATACGCTCCCTCCGGACGGTTCACCTCACGCTCAGCAATGACACGCTCCAGCTCACCGAGTACCGCAAACCGGCCGCTCTCTGCTTCAGCAGCATTCACGGCAGCCCCGGCAGTCTCCGTTACGGTTGCCGGTGAATCTAGCGGAATCTCGCGGAAGAAGCAGCTGTTCTCCCCGGTATGGCAGGCCGGACCCTCCGGCACTACCTTCACCAGCAGCGTATCGCTGTCACAATCGTAATGGATCGAGGTGATCGCCTGGGTATTGCCGGACGTTCCCCCCTTATGCCACAGCTCGCTGCGCGAACGGCTCCAGAACCAGGTCTGGCCGCTCGTAAGTGAGCGCTGCAGCGATTCAGGGTTCATATAGGCGAACATTAATACCTCCAGCGTGCGTGCATCCTGAATGACAGCAGGCAGCAGGCCTGCTTCATTCCAGCGGATGCCGGACACTGCCTCCTGCTGGCTTAGTGCGATATCCTTCTTGTCCTCGCTCATCGGATCTCTACTCCTCTTTGCTTCAGATCAGCCTTCAGATCATGAATAGCAATCTCTTTATAGTGAAAAATGGTTGCCGCAAGTCCGGCATCTGCCCGGCCTTCCGTAAATACATCATAGAAATGCTCAATTTTCCCGGCCCCGCCGGAAGCAATGACAGGAATACTCAGCAGGTCGCTGACCGCCGCCGTCAGCTTCAGGTCGAAGCCGTCCTTGGTCCCGTCCGCATCCATACTCGTAAGCAGAATCTCCCCGGCTCCCAGCCGCTCAGCTTCCTTGGCCCAGTTCAAGGCCCGGATACCCGTGGGCGTACGTCCACCGTGCGTATACACTTCCCATTCGCCCCAAGCCTCATTATATTTGGCATCCATCGCCACAACAATGCATTGGGAGCCGAAGTGACGGGCCCCTTCCAGAATCAGCTGTGGGTTATTTACAGCGGCTGTGTTGATGCCGATCTTGTCCGCTCCGGCACGCAGAATCCGCTTCATATCATCAGGGGTCGAGATTCCGCCGCCCACCGTGAAGGGAATGGCAATCTCACCTGCCGTCTGCCGCACCACTTCAATCATGGTCGCCCTGCCTTCCACAGAAGCGGAAATATCGAGGAATACCAGCTCATCCGCTCCCTCGCGGTCGTACAGCGCCGCAAGCTCCACCGGATCTCCGGCATCGCGCAGATTCACAAAATTCACACCTTTTACCACACGCCCGTCCTTCACATCCAGACAGGGAATAATCCGTTTCGCCAACATGCCAAGACCCCTCCTTAGTATAGACTTACCGCAATCCGGAGGATTGGCCCAGGGTCTGCAGCGCTTCAGCCAGATTAATATTGCCGGTATACAGCGCCTTGCCCACAATCGCCCCGCCGATCCCGCTGCCGCTATGTAAGTTCAGGCGCTGCAGATCATTAAGACTGGTCACGCCGCCGGAGGCGATTACGCTGCGGCCGCTTGCCTTGGCCATAGACAGAATGCCTTCCACGTTCGGCCCCTGCATCATCCCGTCGCGGGAGATATCGGTATAGATGAAAGTCTCAGCGCCCTTGGCAGCCAGCTCTTTAGCCAGGTCTTCCGCGCGCACCTCCGAGGTATTAAGCCAGCCGTGGGTTGCCACGTAGCCGTTACGCGCATCGATACCGATGGCAACTTTGTCGCCGTATTTGGCAAGAACCGCTTCTGTAAAAGTCTGATCATTAATGGCTGCCGTCCCGATAATCACCCGGCTGACGCCGAGGTTCAGCAGCTTCTCGACATCGGCAAGTGTACGGAGACCGCCGCCGACCTGTACAGGAACATTCGCATGCTTAGCAATAGCTCCAATGATGGCATCATTCACAGGGCAGCCTGCTTTGGCTCCGTCCAGATCCACCAGATGGATATACTGCCCGCCTTGCTCTTCCCACGACTTAGCCACCTCTACCGGATTGTCGTTATAGATCGTCTCTTGGGCATAATCACCCTGCTGCAGCCGGACACACTTGCCGTCCCGGATATCAATCGCCGGATATAGGATAAAAGAAGACATGAATACTCCCCGCTTTCATTGCAAATTAGTGATTCAGGCAGGCTACGCCTGCTGTGCCTGGAGCCTCAGGAAATTACCCAGCAGCTTCATGCCAAGCTCCCCGCTCTTCTCCGGGTGGAACTGCATGCCGTAGACATTATCACGCCCCACGATAGCCGTTACGGGATGTCCATAGTCTGTGACGGCCAGCAGATCGCCGTCTGCCGCGAGTGCATGATAGGAGTGCACGAAGTATACATGGCTCTCTGACAGGCCGTCCAGCAGCGGACTCTCCGGCTGGCGGAAGCTCAGCTTGTTCCAGCCCATATGCGGCACCTTATAGCCGTCCCGGGGGGCGAAGCGCACCACTGCGCCGGGCAGAAGCTCCAGCCCCTTATGCTCGCCATGCTCCTCGCTGCTGCTGAACAGCAGCTGCATTCCGAGGCAGATGCCCAGCACCGGCTGGCCCGCTGACGCTGCGGCCCGGACGACATCGTCCATTCCGCTCTCCCGTAAGTGCTCCATCGCATCGCCAAAGGCACCGACTCCCGGCAGTATAACACTGTCTGCCGCCAAGATCTCAGCGGCATCCGAGGTTACAAGACTCGTATACCCCAGCCGCTCTACGGCCTTGCTGACACTGTGCAGGTTGCCCATGCCGTAATCGACGATTGCAACGGCCATAACTACAGCACTCCCTTCGTTGAAGGCACGCCCTTCACCCGGGGATCTATGATCGTCGCTTCGTCCAGTGCCCGTCCCAGCGCCTTGAAGACCGCTTCAATCATGTGATGGGTATTGGTGCCGTAATGAACGATGACATGCAGCGTTATTCTCGCCTCCAGCGCGAACTTCCACAGGAATTCATGTACCAGCTCTGTGGAGAAGCTGCCTACCTGCTGGGAAGGATACGCTGCCCGGTATTCAAAATGCGGCCGGTTGCTGATGTCTATCACTACCTGGGCAAGCGCCTCATCCATAGGGACGAAGACACTGGCGTACCGCTTGATACCTTTTTTATCGCCAAGCGCTTCCCGCAGAGCCTGTCCGAGACAGATGCCGATATCCTCCACCGTATGGTGATCATCAATCTCGATATCTCCCCGTGCCTGCACAGAGAGGTCAAACTGTCCATGCTTTGTGAACAGATCCAGCATATGATTCAGGAACGGCACATCGGTCTCCAGTTCGGAGACCCCGCTGCCGTCCACCGCAAAGGTTAGCTTAATGTCCGTTTCATTGGTTGTACGGCTAAGTCCGGCCTTGCGCAGCGCCAGTTCGTTATTATTGTTCTCCATTTGTGTCTCCACCTTTCGCTTCGTTCGTAAGCCGGATTTCGATGGCGCGTGCATGGCCTTCCAGGCCCTCGCGCCGGGCAAGCTCCATAATCGCCGCCCCGTCCCGTAGCAGCGCCTCCTTGCTGTAATAGATCAGGCTGGACTTCTTGATGAAGTCGTCCACATCTACAGGGGAGGAGAACCGTGCTGTGCCATTCGTCGGTATAATATGGTTCGGTCCGGCGAAGTAGTCACCGACCGGCTCCGAGCTGTACGGCCCGAGGAAGATCGCCCCGGCGTTCTCAATTGCGCCGGTCAGCCCCATCGGGTCGTTCACCACAATCTCCAGATGCTCCGGCGCCAGCCGGTTCACCACGGAGATGCCCTCCTCAAGCGAGTCTACGACGATAATCGCGCCGTAGTTCTCTACCGAGGCCCGCGCGATTTCCTCGCGCGGCAATGCCTGCAGCTGCCGCTCGACCTCGGCAGCCACCGCCTCCGCGAGACGCTGCGACGGCGTCACGAGGATCGCCGACGCCATCTCGTCGTGCTCGGCCTGCGAGAGCAGGTCGGCCGCGATGTAGGCGGCCTCGGCGGTATCGTCGGCGAGCACGACGATCTCGCTCGGTCCGGCGATGCTGTCGATGTCGACAGCGCCGTAGACCTCGCGCTTGGCCAGGGCCACGTAGATGTTCCCTGGCCCGCAGATCTTATCGACCGGCACGATGGATTCCGTGCCGAAGGCGAGGGCGGCGATCGCCTGCGCGCCGCCCACGCGGTAGATCTCGTGTACGCCCGCTTCAGCGGCGGCCACGAGAATATAAGGATCAATGCCTTCGGAGCCGCCCGTCGAAGGCGGCGTCACCATCACGATCTCCGGCACCCCCGCGATCTGTGCCGGTATCACGTTCATCAGCACCGAGGACGGGTAGGCCGCCTTGCCGCCGGGAACATAGACGCCCACACGCTTCAGCGGGCGGATGATCTGCCCGAGGATCGTGCCGTCAGGCTGCAGATCCATCCAGGAATTGCGTTTCTGCCGCGCATGGAACGCACGAATATTCACGGCTGCTGCGCGAATCGCCGTCACGAAGGACTCCTCTACCCGGCCATAGGCGGCCTCTAGCTCCTCCGGCGTTACGCGCAGCTGCGCTGGCGTAAGTACAGCGCCATCGAAGCGCTCCGTATACCGGAGCAGCGCCGCGTCGCCTTCCCGCTTGATATTGGCCACGATTTCACGTACGGCCTTGTTCTGCTCCGGCGTGCCGTATTCCACCTCACGCTGCAGCTTAAATTCCTTACTGGACTGGATCTTCACCGCCGCTTCCCCCTTGAGCTCTATAGTTTTGCTTATATTAGTTTACCTGCAATCCCGGTTCTGCAATCACAGCCTGCAGCCGGTCGCACAGCTGCTGAATCTCCGCATTCTTCATCCGGTAGCTCACCCGGTTCGCCACCAGGCGGCTGGTGATCTCGAAGATGCTCTTCATCTCCACCAGACCGTTATCCTTCAGCGTCTGGCCGGTCTCAACCATATCCACGATCCGGTCAGCCAGCCCGATCAGCGGTGCCAGCTCGATGGAGCCGTTCAGCTTCACAACCTCCACCTGCTGGCCTTGCTCACGGAAATACCGCGAAGCCACGTTCGGGTACTTGGTAGCTACCCGTTGCTGAATACCCGGCTGCCAGTTCGGAAGCCCGATAATCGACATCCGACAGCGGGCGATCCCGAGATCAAGCAGCTCGTACACATCGCGGCTCTCCTCCAGCAGTACATCTTTGCCGACAATCCCGATATCCGCCACTCCATATTCTACATACGTGGGCACATCCACCGGCTTCGCCAGGATGAACTCCATTCCGGCCTCCGGCAATGAAATCACCAGCTTGCGCGACTCTTCTCCATCCGGAGGAATCGGCAGTCCCGCCTGGCGGAACAGCTCTGCCGCTTTATTATAAATCCGGCCTTTCGGCATGGCTACCTTAAGAATCTGTGCCATTAATACCCGCCCCCGTTTCGTATTTCCGCTTCTTTAACATCTGCTTCTATATGACATCATGTTTCCATTTCGTAATTTTGCTCCGTTCACCCATGCTCGCTGACAAACGACACGAAGGTGTAGATCTCGCCGTACAGCTCGCCCTCTGCCTGAATAGTATCCGCATCCAGCCGCTTCACGGTCTTCAGCTCCTCCGGACCGGCCGCCAGCCGCGTGACCACAACATGCCCTTCCGACCGCAGCCTCGCTGCTTCGGCAAAACCCTCTTGGCGCCGCAGTGCATCGTACTGGACCAGAATCGGCAGCTCTTCCTCTTCCGGAAGCCCGGAGACTCCATCCAAAATACGGTTGGTCTTTAGAGAGAAGCCGGTGGAGGGAATCGGACGCCCGAATTGCTGCAGCAGGTTGTCATACCGGCCGCCGCTGCATACCGGGAAACCCAGCTCGGAAGCGTACCCCTCGAAGGTCATGCCTGTATAGTAAGAGAAATCACCGATCATCGTCAGATCAATCAGCACATGCTGCGAGACACCATAAGCCACCAGTACCTCCCATACTTTGCACAGATGCTCGATCGACGCGCGCGCCAGCGGATGGTTGCTCAGCTCCAGCGCCTGTCCGCAGATCTCCTTCCCGCCGCGCAGCCGCAGCAGTCCGTCCAGCTCCTGCTTTTGTGCAGTGGATAGCTCAAGACGCCGCAGCGTCTCGCGGAAGGCTACATAATCGCGGCTGAGCAGATGGCTCTTCAGCTCCTCTTGAGCCTGCGGCAAGCCCGATACCGCCTCCTGGAAGAGGCCGTCAAGGAAACCGACATGTCCAATTGCAATTTTAAAAGACTTTACGCCCGCTGCCTGCAGGGAAGCAATCGCCAGCGCGACTACCTCCGCGTCAGCCTCCGGTGAATCATCACCGACAAGCTCCACACCGGTCTGAAAAAATTCTGCCTCCCGTCCGGCCTCTTCTTCAATCGCCCGGAAGACGTTGGCATGGTAGGACAGACGCAGCGGCAGCGGCTCATCCTTCAATAGAGAGGAGACCACACGGGCTACAGGTGCCGTCATCTCTGAGCGCAACACCAGCGCCTGCCCACGGTTGTTAAGCAATTTATACAGCTTCTGATCGGAGGTAGAGCTGGCTACACCGACCGTATCGTAATATTCAAGAGTAGGCGTAATCATCTGCCGGTAGCCCCAGCGGCTCATACAGTGAAGTACATCCTTCTCGATCTTGCGCAGCTTCGTTACCGCACGCGGGAGATAATCTCTTACGCCGGCAGGCTTTTCAAATCCCTTTGGTTTGGCCATCTTCATTGTTCACCTCATCGGATATGTTGAAGGGTATCATTAAATGCTTTATCATGGTAAAGTGGTAGCAAAGTAAAGTAGTGGCAATATCGTATCACGGACTATCCTTTTGCGTCAACAATTCGCTTGAATTCCAGAGTTCCTTTTGCCACCGGGATAAGCGGCGAATATAATAGGTTAATATGATTGTACTTTATTTCCTCCATGAAGTATTCCCGGTATCTAATTCAGAAGCAGAAAGAAGGACTGACGGCTTGAGTACATCCTATATGATTGGCGTTGATATTGGAACCACCAGCACGAAGGCTGTCCTCTTTAAGGAGAACGGAACGATTGTCGCTCAGAGCAATCAGGGCTATCCGCTGCATCAGCCCTCCCCCTCTGTCGCAGAACAGGACCCGGAGCAGATTCTGGAAGCCGTAATTCATACCATAGCAGCGGTCATGCAGGAGAGCCTTGCCGCACCTGAAGACATTCTGCTGGTCTCGTTCAGCTCCGCTATGCATAGCGTCATTGCTGTAGATCCTGCGGGTAAGCCGCTGACCGCCTGCATTACCTGGGCCGATAACCGGAGCAGCCGCTGTGCCCGGCGGTTGAAGGACGAACTGAACGGACATGAGCTGTACCTGCGGACAGGAACGCCCATACACCCTATGTCTCCAATCACCAAGCTGATGTGGCTGGGCGAGGAGCAGCCCGAGCTGTTCCGTCAGACCTACAAGTTCATCTCTATCAAAGAATATATCTTCTTCCGGCTGTTCGGCGAATATGTAATTGACCATTCCATCGCCTCTGCCACCGGCATGTTCAATCTGGAGAAGCTCGATTGGGACGAGGAGGCGCTCCAGATTGCCGGTGTTACTCCGGAGCGCCTATCCCGTCCGGTCCCGACCACTCATATCCTGCAGGGACTGCTCCCAGAGCTTACCGGAAAGCTTGGTCTGCTCACAGACACTCCATTTATAGTAGGCGCCAGTGACGGCGTTCTGTCTAACCTGGGCGTAGGGGCCATGGAGCCGGGGGTAATCGCTGCAACGATAGGCACAAGCGGTGCCATCCGTACTGTAGTTGACCATCCGCTGACCGATCCCAAAGGACGGATATTCTGCTACGCCCTGACAGACAAGCATTGGGTAATCGGCGGCCCTGTGAATAACGGAGGAATGCTCTTCCGCTGGGTGCGTGATGAGTTCGCCGCCTCTGAAGTAGAGACCGCGAAGCGCCTGGGCATTGATCCCTACGAAGTATTAACCAGGATCGCTGAGCAAGTGCCGCCCGGCAGTAACGGACTGCTCTTCCATCCGTATCTGACCGGAGAACGCGCACCACTGTGGAATCCCGATGCCCGCGGCTCCTTCTTCGGGCTAAGCATGAATCACCGCAAGGAGCATATGATCCGTGCGGTACTGGAAGGTGTCATCTTCAATATGTACACCGTATTACTGGCCATGGAGGAATGCATCGGCGAGCCCGTTAGAATCCTGGCAACTGGCGGCTTCGCCCGCTCGGCGCTATGGCGGCAGATGATGGCGGATATTTTCGATCAGGAGGTGGTGGTCCCGGAGAGCTTCGAGAGCTCTTGCCTCGGCGCAGTCGTCCTGGGATTATACGCCATCCGGCGGATTGATTCCTTCGATGCTGTCTACAGCATGATTGGCTCCACTCACCGGCATGAGCCGGTTACTGCCCACGCCAAAGCCTACAAACAGCTTCTGCCTATCTTCATCTCCGTATACCGCAGCCTGGAGGATCAGTATCAGGCAATCGCCGACTTCCAGCGCGAGCAAGCCGGGGAACAGCCCAGCTAACATAATCTTCAGACGCCTGCTTACAGCAAAGCGCCGGACAGCCGCATCTGCGGCCAGCCGGCGCTTTCAATATATTAACTAAGCCAAAGTCTACACTGTCGCCTTTGGCGCTGCTGCCGGCTTCTGCGGTGCAGAGCCGAACACCATCCACGCCGGCTTCACATAACGGAAGGCAAGCGCAACCACCAGCCAGGAGCCCAGAAGGGCCACCAGCCAGCCGCCCGCTATTGCTGCTGTATAGGCCAGCGATCCGCCGTGGAACGGCAGCTTCCGGTACATGAACAGCAGCAGCGGATGGAGCAGATAGATACCGAAGGAGCACGCCCCGGCCGAGAGCAGCAGTCTGGTCAGCACGCTGCGTCCTGCCCCGTACAGCAGGAAGGACAGCTGGAACAGTACCAGACAAGAGAGCAAGGCATGCAGGTTCGAGAACCCTTCATACCACAGACTGTTGATTACTGTTTTCTTCGTATAGTTGTTATACCACAATACCACATGGTAAGCCCCGGCAGCGGCCCATAACAGCCACAGTACCATCCAGCCCATACCTTTACCTGAGCGCCAGCCTTCGCGGGAGGGAACCAGCCACTTTTTCAGAGAGCTGTAGTAGATCGCAATCGCCGCACCAAGCAGGAAATACGAGAAATACGTAATGGCCAGACTCCCCTTGGACAACTGCCAATACCCGTGGTTCACCATATATTTGTTAAGCAGCACGAAGCCCCACTGTAACGCAAGTCCAATCACTGGTGCCCAGGCCGCGAGATGCCGCACTTTCTGCAGGCACCAGAGTATCAGCGGGAACAGCAGATAGAACTGGATAATGATGATGATATAGTAGAGATGCGTATACGCCGTACCCGTCCATAGATACTTGAAGAACTTCCCGCCCATCTCCTGAAGAGGCATCCCCCAGGTATGACCGGCCGTCATTTTGAGTCCAAAATAAAGCACCGTAAACACAAGATAAGGCACAATAATATAGATTAGCCTGCGGCTGTAGAATTTGGCCAGTACCTTCCCGCCTAGCGGACGGTCAATATAATTGTAAAACAGGACGAACCCGCTTAAGAATATAAAGGAAGGCACTGCAAACTGGCTGAACTTATTTATGAACAGAAACGGAGGGAACATGGAAGTGCCCAGTGTCTCAGCCAATGTGCGTGAAGTGGCATGAATGGCGATCACCGCAAAAATAGCGATTGCCCGAAAAATATCAAGCTGTGGTATTCTTTCCTTTTGAGCCATTATGATTCCTCCTGTTTACGCAGATCGCGGAGCGGATTCCCGCCGACGAACGAACCAGCAGCAACATCCTTGTGAACCACCGATCCCGCGGCAACCGTAGCCCCATCCCCAATCGTAACCCCAGGGAGAATAGTCGTGTTAGCCCCAATCATTACATTCTCTCCGATAATAACTTCACCCAGCCGGTACTCCTTGATGAGATACTCATGGGCCAGGATCGTAGTGTTATAGCCGATAACCGTATTCTCCCCGATAGAGATCTTCTCCGGAAAAAAAACATCCACCATCGCCATAAGCCCAAACGCAGTGTGCTTGCCTATCTTCATCCCGAGCACCCGGCGGTAAATCCAGTTCTTGAGCGGCAGAATCGGGCAATAACGGGCAATCTGGATAAAAATAAAATTGCGCACACCCTTCCATGGGCTGACCGTACGGTAAATATGCCAGAGCGCATTATGCCCCTCCACGGGATAACGGGTTATCTTTCTCACGGTTGCATAGTCTCCTGCTCTACAATAGAGTACAAGTCCTTCATCTCCTGGATGATGTAATCCGGTTCATAGGTGCGCAGCACAGCTTCACCCTTAAGCGACCAGGCCACAGCGGCTACACGAACACCTGCTGCCTTCGCAGACTGAATATCAACAGCACTGTCGCCTACCATCAGTGTCTTGGCCGGATCAACACCCAGATTGGCAACTGCCGTGAGCACTGGCTCCGGATGCGGCTTCGGATGAGTCACATCATTCACCGTAACAATCGTCTCCATATATTTCAGCAGATCGAACATCTCCAGCGACTTCAATGTGTTAGGCCGGATCTTGGTGGTCACCACCCCAAGCTTGATTCCCCGGCGCTGCAGCTCCTCCATCGTCTCATTCACATGGGGAAAAGCGCGGACCAGCTCATCATGATGCGCATTGTTGTACGAACGGTAGGACCGTTCCAGCACTTCTATATCCTTCAGCTCCAGGCCGGAGAACGCGCCTAGCTGCTGCTGAAGTGTAGTCCCCATCAGGGGAATGATCTGTTCCCGGGTCAGAACCGGCAGATGATTCTCCTTCAGCGCATGCATGAATGAATTAAGAATCAGCTCATTCGTATTCACAATCGTTCCGTCCAGATCAAATAACACGCATTCTATCATTGATTGTATTACTCCTTTGTTTCCTTATCTTCAGAGGGATCTTCCACCGGCTGAACAGGCTGAGAAGGCTTCTGAGGCGTATTAGCAGCACTCTCTGGAATCACAGCATCCGCTGCCGCCGGTTTGGTGCTGATGATCGGGTCCATGTAATGATCCTTCGGCTGACCGCTTACCCGCCGTACAATAATCAGCGCAATGGCAGCTACAATAATGAGCAGCGCGAGCAGTTGAGAGATACGGATATTTCCGTAAGCCGGATCAAGATATCCTTGCTCGAAGCCCATCCACTTCATCGGACTCCATAGCCCGTTAATGAAGGATGCCACACCGCTGCTGCCGTCAAAGGCAAGGCTGTCCGTACGCAGAGCTTCAATGAAGAAGCGGCCGATGGAGTACCAGATGAAGTAAGACATGAAGATTTCTCCGGCACGTACGAACTTCTGGCGGCGCAGCACCAAGAGGAGCAAAATGCCCAACAGACTCCAGAGTGATTCGTACAGGAAGGTCGGATGGTGAAAAGCATCCCCTATGTACATTTGATTAACGATAAAGTCCGGCAAATGCAGCTTATCCCGCAGGAACGATTCCTCTACCACGCCGCCATAGGCTTCCTGGTTGATGAAATTTCCCCAGCGGCCGATCATCTGGCCGGCAAGCAGTCCCGGAGCACAGATATCAACGATACGCCAGAACGGGTAGCCTTTATAGCGGAAGTAAATAATCGCGCAGATAATCGCACCGATTAAGGCGCCATAAATCGCAATACCGCCATTCCAGACCTTGAAGATATCGAGCAGGTTATCCTTATAGTCTTCCCACTTGAAAGCTACGAAATATAGACGCGCCCCAATAATAGCCGATGGCAAGCCCAGCAGCAGCATATCCATGAAGAACTCCTGTGGAATGTTGAAGCGTTTGCCTTCTTGAATACACAGGAACAGCCCGGTAAGCGCGCCAAGACCCAGAATCAGGCCATACCAGTGAACCGGCAGAGAACCAATCGAGAAGACAATCGGGTCAATCGCTAGTGAATAAAACATGCTCTCACACTCCTAATCCAGATCATCCATATCTTCAGAGATGGTGGCGGTAAGTTTATTCGTAAATTGCAGCGCGGCATTGAAGCCCATTTGCTTGAGCCGGTAATTCATCGCTGCCACCTCGATAATGACAGCGAGGTTACGTCCCGGACGGACAGGGATAGTAACCAGCGGCACATCGGTATCAATAATCCGTGTAGTCTCCTCATCCAGTCCCAGACGGTCATACTGCTTGTCCTGCTGCCAGGCTTCCAGTCTGACCACCAGAGTAATCCGCTTATGATTACGGATAGCGCCTGCCCCAAACAGCGTCATAACATTAATAATCCCGACGCCGCGGATCTCCAGCAGGTGACGGATCAATTCCGGTGCGGTACCATGAAGCTGATTATCCGAAGTCTGGCGAATTTCCACCGCATCATCGGCAATCAGACGATGACCGCGTTTAACCAGTTCCAGCGCGGTTTCACTTTTACCAATGCCGCTGGTACCTGTAATCAGCATCCCTACTCCATACACATCACAGAGAACACCATGAATTGTTGCTGTCGGTGCCAGTCTGCCCTCAAGAAAGCTGGTCAGTCTGCTTGAGAAAATCGTCGTCGCCATCGAGCTGCGCAGCACAGGAAGTCCCTTCTCGTTGCTGATGTCTACAAGCTCCTGGGGAACATCCAGCGCGCGGGTAATGACGATGCACGGGGTATTGTCGTTACAGATACCGCGTACCCGGCTTTTCCGTTCTTCCTCTGAGAGCATAGAGAAAAAAGCCAGCTCTGTTTTGCCTAGTAGCTGCACACGTTCTTCCGGATAATATTCGAAATAACCGGCCATTTCCAGCCCGGGACGGTTCAAATCATCCACTGTAATCGGTCTCTTCAGACCTTCATGTCCGGATACTACCTCTAATTGAAAATGCTGCACCAATTCTAATACTTTTACCTTCTTAGCCATATATGTCCGTCCTTTCGTCACCCGCGGCTCATGCCGCTTCCCCGCATACCGGTTACATCTTTATCCATTCCAGCTACAGGTAATTCTCCTGCTATCTTAATGGATTATGCCAGTGAATGCAATCTTAACCCCAGCGGTTATCATTCCATTCCACCATGATCATTACAAGAAAAAGCCGCCTAACCAGGCGGCTTTCTTCATTATAAACTATGTTCACCCTGCAGAGATCTTATCCCAGCAGAACGTTAAGTTCGGATTCTTTATCGAAGATGTGGACTTTGTTCATGTCAATGGCCAATCTAGGCTTGCTGCCTTCACGGGTAGTGGAACGTCCATCTACACGCGCAATTACAGTGTTATTGCCAAGACCGCTCAAGTAGAGGAGCATTTCATGACCAAGGTTTTCCGTAACATCAACCATCGAAGTGAAAATTGTGTTAGGGGAAGCTTCCAGGAATACTGGCTCTTCATGAATGTCTTCTGGACGAACGCCCATGATTACATCTTTACCGATGAAGCCTTTGTTACGCAGGATTGTAGCTTTGCCGCCTGGAACTTCAACATCAAGATTCTCTGCACGGAAACGGACAGCGCCGTTCAATTCGGAAAGAGTACCGTTGATAAAGTTCATGGTAGGGGAACCGATAAATCCGGCTACGAACAGGTTCGTAGGCTCATTGTACAGTTCTTCAGGGGAAGCTGCCTGCTGGATGATACCATCGTACATAACTACGATACGGTCACCCATCGTCATGGCTTCTGTCTGGTCATGCGTTACATATATACAAGTGGTTTCAAGACGCTTAACCAGCTTAGTGATTTCAGCACGCATTTGACCACGAAGTTTAGCATCCAAGTTGGAAAGAGGCTCATCCATCAAGAAGACTTGTGGATCACGGACGATAGCGCGGCCTAGAGCGACACGTTGACGTTGACCACCGGACAGTGCCTTAGGTTTACGATCCAGCAAGTGCTCGATATCCAGGATTTTCGCTGCTTCGCGTACTTTCTTGTCGATTTCTTCTTTCTTCACTTTGCGCAGTTTCAGACCGAAAGCCATGTTCTGATATACACTCATGTGCGGGTACAAGGCGTAGGATTGGAATACCATCGCGATATCACGGTCTTTAGGAGCAACGTCATTCACTACACGGTCACCAATGTACATTTTACCTTCAGAGATTTCTTCCAGACCAGCGATCATACGCAGGGTTGTGGATTTACCGCAACCGGAAGGACCAACCAGTACGAGGAATTCCTTATCTTTAATATCAAGATTGATATCGATTACTGTTGCTTTATCGGAACCCGGGTATTTTTTGAAAATATGCTCTAAACGTACGCCTGCCATTGTATTTCCCCCTCGAGTCTATTATTGGAATAGAAAATCAAACGCTTTCTTGTACACTTATCTTACCCCACAGCCGACCTCATGGCTATTTGCAAGGTTCACAAAAAACCTATTTTCTTTTCGTCACTTTATACAATAACATGGCAAGCTTCACAATAGCGGCATCCCCGAAGCTGCGGACATCAGCCCCTGTCTCCTGTTTGATTTTGTCCAGCCTGTAGAGCAGAGTGTTACGGTGAATGTACAGTTTTTTGGCGGTTTCACTAACATTGCAGTCCATTTCAAAGAAAGTCTCCAGCGTCAGCAGCATTTCCTTATCCGCCAGTACCGCCGTGTAATCACCGATCTGGCCCAGCAGCTGTCTTCGCCGGTCATCCGGAATACTGTTAACCAGCCGCTCCATGTGCAGCTCCCACGGCAGATGAATATAATCCCCTACCTGGAAGATGCGTCCAAGAAGAATAGTCTCCCGCAGCAAGGCCACAGCTCCTGTCAGACCTTTAACTGGAATAATGGCAGGAGAGACCGCGAGATGAAAGACGCCAACCCACTCGCTGGCAATCAGTTCATGTAACCCCATAGAAGTCTGTGACAGCAAATCCTCAGCACTCTCTTCCTCATCCTCTTTATCATCTCCGCCTGTGAGGAGTTCCTTACGGGCTAAAATTAACCATTCCTTATCCTGCAGGGGAACCAGCAATACATCATTCTCAAAATAACTGCGCAGCAGCTTCATTAAGGAGCGATACGTCATTTGCGGATTATGGACATTCTCACTTACCAGCATGAAGGGAATCATATCCCCGAACAGCCGGCCCTTCAGTGAGATTTCATCCGGGATCTCCGCATCGTCCTTCTCCTGCTCCAGTTGAGCGTTCAGCCATCCGCTAAGCTGCCTCGCCTCCATCTCTCCTTCTTCCTTGAATCCGGTTGCCTTCAGTGCTACCGCAAAATTGCGCCCGGCATAATTCACCAGCTGCAATTCCAGCGGAGACAGCCCCTCTGTCTCCACCCACACTGCTGTAACACGGCCATCATTCTCATAGAGGGGAAGCCACAGATATCCCTCATGAATGACCGGCAATTCCTGATCCTTGTCCGTACCTATGCCAAAAAGTGAAGCGGAATGCTGCCTGCCCAGCTGTTTGATTCCGGTCCTCTTTCCGGTGAGTTGCTCCAATTTTTGACGCAAACCCTCACTATCCATCATCACCATTCTCCACCACTTTTGCTTTTTTCGCTTATTTTATCATATTTTGCTGTAAAATGCGGAATTTGCGCTTATGAGCATGCTTGAATCATATATCAAAATACAAAAAAAGCCACCACCCTAAAGTGATGACCGTTTGGCTTAAGATGAGCCATGAAGGACTCGAACCTTCGACACCCTGATTAAAAGTCAGGTGCTCTACCAACTGAGCTAATGGCTCCTAAAAAGGGATGGAGGCTGATGGATTCGAACCACCGAACACGTACGTGAGCAGATTTACAGTCTGATGCGTTTGGCCACTTCGCTAAGCCTCCATGTATGGTGGCGCGGGAGGGAATCGAACCCCCGACACAAGGATTTTCAGTCCTTTGCTCTACCGACTGAGCTACCGAGCCATGAAAAAAGCCTAAAAACAAAAAAATGGCGGAACCGACGGGATTCGAACCCGCGATCTCCTGCGTGACAGGCAGGCATGTTAGGCCAACTACACCACGGTTCCACAATTAGTTGTAAAAATGGTGCCGGCGAGAGGACTTGAACCCCCAACCTACTGATTACAAGTCAGTTGCTCTACCAGTTGAGCTACACCGGCACGGTGTAAGGTATTAGATCTTCAAAAAATAAAAATGGTGGAGGCTGAGGGGTTCGAACCCCCGACCCTCTGCTTGTAAGGCAGATGCTCTCCCAGCTGAGCTAAGCCTCCGGGTATGTATGGTAGCGGCAGAGGGGATCGAACCCCCGACCTCACGGGTATGAACCGTACGCTCTAGCCAGCTGAGCTACGCCGCCACACTACAAGTATTGGATTTATAATGGCGGAGAGAGAGGGATTCGAACCCTCGCACCGCTTACGCAGTCTAACCCCTTAGCAGAGGGTCCCCTTATAGCCACTTGGGTATCTCTCCAAATTAATGGTAGCCATGTAAATCCGCACAGGAAATTAATTCCTGAAAACTGAATCCGAAACGAATCTGCGTGATAGAAATTTGGATAAGCCCTCGACCGATTAGTATTGGTCAGCTCCATGCATTGCTGCACTTCCACCTCCAACCTATCTACCTCGTCGTCTTCAAGGGGTCTTACTAATTGGGAAATCTCATCTTGAGGGGGGCTTCACGCTTAGATGCTTTCAGCGCTTATCCCGTCCGTACGTAGCTACTCAGCCATGCTCCTGGCGGAACAACTGATGCACCAGCGGTACGTCCATCCCGGTCCTCTCGTACTAAGGACAGCTCCTCTCAAATTTCCTGCGCCCACGACAGATAGGGACCGAACTGTCTCACGACGTTCTGAACCCAGCTCGCGTACCGCTTTAATGGGCGAACAGCCCAACCCTTGGGACCTACTTCAGCCCCAGGATGCGATGAGCCGACATCGAGGTGCCAAACCTCCCCGTCGATGTGGACTCTTGGGGGAGATAAGCCTGTTATCCCCAGGGTAGCTTTTATCCGTTGAGCGATGGCCCTTCCATGCGGTACCACCGGATCACTAAGTCCGACTTTCGTCCCTGCTCGACTTGTAGGTCTCGCAGTCAAGCTCCCTTATGCCTTTGCACTCTGCGAATGATTTCCAACCATTCTGAGGGAACCTTTGAACGCCTCCGTTACTCTTTAGGAGGCGACCGCCCCAGTCAAACTGCCCGCCTGACACGGTCCCCGTACCCGATAAGGGCACTAGGTTAGAACCTAGATACGATCAGGGTGGTATCCCAACGGCGCCTCCGCAGAAGCTTGCGCTCCTGCCTCCACGGCTCCCACCTATCCTGTACAGATCGTACCCAAATTCAATATCAAGCTGCAGTAAAGCTCCATGGGGTCTTTCCGTCTTGTCGCGGGTAACCTGCATCTTCACAGGTATTAAAATTTCACCGGATCTCTCGTTGAGACAGCGCCCAAGTCGTTACGCCATTCGTGCGGGTCAGAATTTACCTGACAAGGAATTTCGCTACCTTAGGACCGTTATAGTTACGGCCGCCGTTTACTGGGGCTTCGGTTCACAGCTTCGGATTGCTCCTAACCGCTCCCCTTAACCTTCCAGCACCGGGCAGGCGTCAGCCCGTATACTTCGCCTTACGGCTTCGCACAGACCTGTGTTTTTGCTAAACAGTCGCTTGGGCCTTTTCACTGCGGCCCCCTCGGGCTATTCACCCTACCGAGGCACCCCTTCTCCCGAAGTTACGGGGTCATTTTGCCGAGTTCCTTAACGAGAGTTCTTCCGCGCGCCTTAGAATTCTCTTCTCGCCTACCTGTGTCGGTTTGCGGTACGGGCACCTTCTCCTGACTAGAGGCTTTTCTTGGCAGTGTGAGATCATGACCTTCGCTACTGTAATTTTCGCTCCCCATCACAGCCCAGCCTTACGGTGTGCGGATTTGCCTACACACCAGCCTCACTGCTTAGACGGACATCCATCAGTCCGCGTCACTACCCTCCTGCGTCACCCCATCGCTCATAGCGGATTACGGTGGTACAGTAATTTCAAACTGTTGTCCTTCGACTACGCCTTTCGGCCTCGCCTTAGGTCCCGACTTACCCTGAGCGGACGAGCCTTCCTCAGGAAACCTTGGGCTTTCGGCGGATCAGATTCTCACTGATCTTTTCGTTACTCATACCGGCATTCTCACTTGTATGCTGTCCAGCGCTCCTTACGGTACACCTTCAACCCACATACAACGCTCCCCTACCCCAGATGCAAAGCATCTAGCCATAGCTTCGGTGGTGTGTTTAGCCCCGTTACATTTTCGGCGCAGAGTCACTCGACCAGTGAGCTATTACGCACTCTTTCAATGGTGGCTGCTTCTAAGCCAACATCCTGGTTGTCTGTGCAACTCCACATCCTTTCCCACTTAACACACACTTGGGGACCTTAGCTGATGGTCTGGGCTGTTTCCCTTTTGACAATGGATCTTAGCACTCACTGTCTGACTCCCGGCAAGAAGTAAATGGCATTCGGAGTTTGACTGAGCTTGGTAACCCTTGCGGGCCCCGCACCCAATCAGTGCTCTACCTCCACCACTCCATTCACCGAGGCTAGCCCTAAAGCTATTTCGGGGAGAACCAGCTATCTCCGAGTTCGATTGGAATTTCTCCGCTACCCCCACCTCATCCCCGCATTTTTCAACATGCGTGGGTTCGGGCCTCCAGTGCGTGTTACCGCACCTTCACCCTGGACAGGGGTAGATCACACGGTTTCGGGTCTACGTCCACATACTCAGTCGCCCTATTCAGACTCGCTTTCGCTGCGGCTCCGGCTTCTCACCTTAACCTTGCATGTTAAACGTAACTCGCCGGTTCATTCTACAAAAGGCACGCCATCACCCATAGAAAGGGCTCTGACTTTTTGTAAGCACACGGTTTCAGGTTCTATTTCACTCCCCTTCCGGGGTGCTTTTCACCTTTCCCTCACGGTACTGTTTCACTATCGGTCGCCAGGTAGTATTTAGCCTTAGCAGATGGTCCTGCTGGATTCATACGGGGTTTCACGTGCCCCGCACTACTCGGGATCCGTCTCGGAGAGAATACCATTTCGGCTACAGGGCTTTTACCTCTATCGCGGGCCTTTCCAGACCTCTTCGCCTACCATATTCCTTTGTAACTCCATGTGAGACGTCCCACAACCCCAAGAGGCAAGCCTCTTGGTTTAGGCTGTTCCGCGTTCGCTCGCCGCTACTGACGGAATCACTATTGTTTTCTCTTCCTCAGGGTACTTAGATGTTTCAGTTCCCCTGGTCTGCCTCTGCGTATCCTATGTATTCAGATACGAGTAACTGCGAATTACCACAGCTGGGTTTCCCCATTCGGACACCCCCGGATCAAAGCTTGCTTACAGCTCCCCGAGGCAGTTTCGTTGTTCGCCACGTCCTTCGTCGGCTCCTGGCGCCTAGGCATCCTCCGTGTGCTCTTAGTAGCTTAACCTCGATTTTTCCGTCAGGAAACTATCGGACAATGAATTTCTTCAACGTCTGTATTTCCATCAAGATCATCGTAGCATCGCCATTAATTCAAAACTTGTTTACACAAGTTCAGCTTAAAGGAATGTTCTAAAACGCAAATTCGTTTCGGTATCCAGTTTTCAAGGATCAAGATGCTGTTATTATGAAACAATCACGGCTGTGATGTTCGGAATAACAGACAATGTGCATATACTTTTGTAAAGAAGTTTTGGTGGAGCCAAGCGGGATCGAACCGCTGACCTCCTGCTTGCAAGGCAGGCGCTCTCCCAGCTGAGCTATGGCCCCAAATAGGTATTCAATTCATAAGTGTTATATGGTGGGCCTTGGTGGACTCGAACCACCGACCTCACCCTTATCAGAGGTGCGCTCTAACCAACTGAGCTAAAAGCCCATATAACAAAACTTACAGTAGTGAAGCAATCAATAAATTGATTGTTCGCTTGGCGGCGTCCTACTCTCCCAGGACCCTTCGGTCCAAGTACCATCGGCGCTGGAGGGCTTAACGGTCGTGTTCGGGATGGGTACGTGTGGAACCCCTCCGCTATCGCCACCAAACGCATACGAAAGAGACTTGCTCTTTCAAAACTGAACACGAGTGAGTGTCCGAACCCGAAGGTTCTATTGTGGAAGCTTACGCTTCCGATTTGAATGTTTCCGTTGCAGGAAACGATTCTCCATAGAAAGGAGGTGATCCAGCCGCACCTTCCGATACGGCTACCTTGTTACGACTTCACCCCAATCATCTACCCCACCTTCGGCGGCTGGCTCCCTTGCGGGTTACCCCACCGACTTCGGGTGTTGTAAACTCTCGTGGTGTGACGGGCGGTGTGTACAAGACCCGGGAACGTATTCACCGCGGCATGCTGATCCGCGATTACTAGCAATTCCGACTTCATGCAGGCGAGTTGCAGCCTGCAATCCGAACTGAGACCGGCTTTGCTGGGATTGGCTCCACCTCGCGGCTTCGCTTCCCGTTGTACCGGCCATTGTAGTACGTGTGTAGCCCAGGTCATAAGGGGCATGATGATTTGACGTCATCCCCACCTTCCTCCGGTTTGTCACCGGCAGTCACTCTAGAGTGCCCAGCCTTACCTGCTGGCAACTAAAGTCAAGGGTTGCGCTCGTTGCGGGACTTAACCCAACATCTCACGACACGAGCTGACGACAACCATGCACCACCTGTCTCAACTTTCCCCGAAGGGCACCTGATGCATCTCTGCTTCGTTAGTTGGATGTCAAGACCTGGTAAGGTTCTTCGCGTTGCTTCGAATTAAACCACATACTCCACTGCTTGTGCGGGTCCCCGTCAATTCCTTTGAGTTTCAGTCTTGCGACCGTACTCCCCAGGCGGAGTGCTTACTGTGTTAACTTCGGCACCAAGGGTATCGAAACCCCTAACACCTAGCACTCATCGTTTACGGCGTGGACTACCAGGGTATCTAATCCTGTTTGCTCCCCACGCTTTCGCGCCTCAGCGTCAGTTACAGCCCAGAAAGTCGCCTTCGCCACTGGTGTTCCTCCACATATCTACGCATTTCACCGCTACACGTGGAATTCCACTTTCCTCTTCTGTACTCAAGTCACCCAGTTTCCAGTGCGACCTCAGGTTGAGCCCAAGGTTTAAACACCAGACTTAAATAACCGCCTGCGCGCGCTTTACGCCCAATAATTCCGGACAACGCTTGCCCCCTACGTATTACCGCGGCTGCTGGCACGTAGTTAGCCGGGGCTTTCTTCTCAGGTACCGTCACTCCGGTAGCAGTTACTCTACCGGACGTTCTTCCCTGGCAACAGAGCTTTACGATCCGAAAACCTTCATCACTCACGCGGCGTTGCTCCGTCAGGCTTGCGCCCATTGCGGAAGATTCCCTACTGCTGCCTCCCGTAGGAGTCTGGGCCGTGTCTCAGTCCCAGTGTGGCCGTTCACCCTCTCAGGTCGGCTACGCATCGTCGCCTTGGTGGGCCGTTACCCCACCAACTAGCTAATGCGCCGCAGGCCCATCCCCAAGCAGCAGATTGCTCCGCCTTTCATTCTCTCCTCAGGAGAAGAAAGAAATTATCCGGTATTAGCTACCGTTTCCGGTAGTTATCCCAGGCTTGAGGGCAGGTTGCCTACGTGTTACTCACCCGTCCGCCGCTAAGTTTGAAAGGAAGCAAGCTTCCTTTCAAACTCCGCTCGACTTGCATGTATTAGGCACGCCGCCAGCGTTCGTCCTGAGCCAGGATCAAACTCTCCAAATTGGTATTTAGAAAGAGCGATTGCTCATTTTGAAACATCTGACGAGAATTTACATTCTCATTTTTGGATCTCACCGAAGTGATTTCCCACTCACTCGTTGTTCAGTTTTCAAAGATCAATGTCTCATCTTTTGTCGTTGATGTTTGTCTCAGCAGCGACCTTTATAATATATCACAGCACCCTTGTTTCAGTCAAGCGTTTTTTTAATTTCTTTTTTCGCTTTAGCTTCCAGCAAGTGATCCGAAGATCTCCTGTCCAAAGGGCCGAGACTTAATGTATCATGAATCAGGAGCCTTCGTCAACCTTTAAAACAAAGTTAATTTTAAACCCAATAATAGCACCACTCCCGGCAGCCCAAGAATGGTCACAGCACCTATGGTTGTTGGGTTAAGCGGAATGTGCAGATCATTTACAACTCCTGAGAAATTGATGATATAAATGCCGAGCGCCGCCAAAATAAGATGGGTTCCAAATACACTCAGCCAGGCCCAGCCCAGTCTTTTCCTGAATACAATCAGGACCAGCAGCGCTGCAGATATAATCAGTACACCCATAGCAACAGTTCTTAGCATCGTTCTCCTCCTCGCAGACTCGGTCTGTTCATACTTGCAGCTGGCTCCGGTTAAGCCCCAGCCGCTTGGCATCCTTAAGATGTATCTGATATTTACGTTCAGCCGCCTCAAGAATATAGATCGCATAATCAATCTGATCCTGGCCCAGTGCCTCATCAAACATCAGGTAAGCCCGCTCCCATTCAGACTGCGCTTTACGCACCTCTTGGTACACCGTGCCCCATTCCTCTTCCGTCTCCACTGCCTTTGCCTTATCCGTATTCCCGCTCAGCCACTTGGTACTCCACCAACCCATTGCAATCCCTCCTAAGTTATATGAATAACTGCAGATGCAACCATGATTCACACCCGTTAATCTCATACATATCGGAATAGGGACAAACTTAGAACCGGGAGCGGGGTCTTAGCAGAACTTTTAACAGCGTATCAGCGGTTCTTCCGAAATTAAAAAAAGGAGCCCGAGGGCTCCCTACACTTATAATACAACAGCACAACACTCAGAACAGCTCACGACGGCCTTCCAGCGCCTTCGACAGGGTTACCTCGTCCGCATACTCAAGATCGCCGCCTACAGGCAAGCCATGGGCTATCCTGGTGATCTTAATCTCAAAAGGACGGACAAGACGCGAGATATACATGGCCGTGGCTTCCCCTTCAATGTTGGGGTTGGTCGCCATAATCAGCTCCTTCACCCGCTCATCGCTGAGTCTGGTTAGCAGTTCCTTCAGCCTTATATCATCCGGCCCTATGCCTTCCATCGGCGAGATTGCACCCTGGAGCACATGATAATAGCCGTCAAATTCCTTGGTTCGTTCGATAGCCACCAGATCCTTCGAGTCCTGAACCACACAGATTACCGAAGCATCGCGGGTTTTGTCCTGGCAGATCCGGCACGGGTCGGTATCCGTTATGTTGCAGCAGACCGAGCAGTAATGAAGATTACGCTTGACGCTGACCAGGGCTTTGGCGAAATCAATCACCTCATCCTCCTTCATGTTAAGCACATGAAAGGCCAGCCGGGCAGCTGTCTTCGGACCAATCCCGGGCAAACGTGTAAAAGCTTCTATCAGCTTGGCTAGCGGTTCTGGATAATACAAAGTATCGGTTCTCCTTTGGCAGGGAGTGGAGTAAGCCTAGAACAAGCCAGGAATCTTCATTCCGCCTGTGAATTTACCCATATCGTTGTTCGCCAACTCTTCTGCCTGGGTAAGAGCATCATTAACAGCAGTGATCACCAGATCCTGCAGCATTTCGATATCCTCCGGATCAACAACCTCCGGTTTGATCTGAATGGACAGCAATTTCTTGTGTCCGTTCACTTGAACGGTAACCACGCCGCCGCCGGAAGAACCTTCAATCGTCTTGCTGCCCAGCTCTTCCTGGGCTTTTAGCATCTGCTCCTGCATCTTCTTAACCTGCTTCATCATTTGGTTCATATTATTCATACTTCATCTCTCCTTTAGGATGCGCACTTCTGCGCTGATAGCTGAATCCTTATTCTTTTATGACAACAAGGTCTTCTCCAAAGAGCTGGATCGCCTCATCAATCCATGGTTCGGACTTGCCTTCGCCGCTCTCATGCTCATGCTCCAGACGAAGCTCCTCTGTTCCGGCCGAGGCCGCAGACTTCGTCGCCGCTTCATTCCAGTCGCGCATCATCATAGTAACCAGCCGGTACGGCTTGCCCAGCTTGGCATTCATTACGTTCTCGATGACCTGACGGTTCGCAGGCTTCTCGGTGGTATCCCGGTGAATGGTATTCTTGAAGGCAACCAGCACGGCATCCTCCATCACCGCCACAGGCTCACCGTCCACAAACCACGCATGTACCGTAACCTTCTCTTCCTTCACACCCTGAAGAACAAGACTCCACTGCTTATAGACCGCGCTAAAATCAGGACTGTCCTTACCCGCAATAAACTTATCCAGCTGCGGGGGGAGCTTCGAGGCTGAGGATACGCGCGGAGCGCTTGGCGGGGCAGTGCGCTGGGCTGCCTGCTCACGCCCGCCGCCGGCAACTCCGCCAGCTTGAATAGCCTGCTCCAGCTTCTTCTCCAGTGCGGCAATCTGCCGTCTAAGCTGATCCAGCTCACTGGACTGTACCTGCGGAGAACTATTCGCGGCTGAAGACGCGGCAGAACTCTCTGCCGGATCGCCTGCAGACGGAGCAGCAGCATCCTGCGGACCACTGCACAGCTTCATCAGCGCTACCTCGAATATGGTTTGCGGATGTGTAGCATACTTCATCTCTCCCAGATAACGGCTCAGCGTCTCCACAATCAGGAATAACCGGTCACGGGTAAACGCCTTGGCCATATCGCGGAAATCGGCCGGATTCAACACGCGGTCGGTTAGCTGATCCGCTCCAGGCACCATCTTGATCATCAGTAAATCACGGAAATAATACAGAAGATTCTCCAGGCATTTATCTGCGCTCTTACCCTCATGCATCATCTGCTCCACAAGCTCCAGCAGCTGCCCCATGTCACTCTCAAGAATAGCGTTCGCCAGACGCGCGAACTGCTCGGAGGGGATGCCCCCGGTCATGCCCAGCACCTGCTGATAGGTCACATTCCCGTCAGTGAAGGAAGAGATCTGATCCAGAATGCTAAGCGCATCCCGCATCCCGCCGTCAGACAGGCGGGCGATATACTGGAGAGCATCTGCATCTGCTGTAATGCCTTCCTTCTGGCAAATCTCTGTCAGGCGGCCCGTCTGTTCCTCCAGCGAGACCCGTCGGAAGTCAAACCGCTGGCAACGCGAGATGATCGTAGCCGGCAGCTTGTGCGGCTCTGTGGTCGCCAGTATAAACATCACATGCTGCGGAGGCTCTTCGAGCGTCTTCAGCAGGGCATTGAATGCCTCTGTTGTCAGCATATGCACTTCATCAATAATATACACTTTACGGCGTACTTCGGTAGGTGCATATTTCACCTTATCCCGCAGATCGCGAATCTCTTCAACGCCCCGGTTGGATGCCGCATCTATCTCCTGGACATCCATGATGTTGCCTGCCGTAATCCGCAGACAGGACGGACACTCATTACAGGGCTCAGGACCCGGGCCCCGCTCGCAATTGACTGCCTTGGCCAATACTTTGGCCGCACTCGTCTTACCGGTCCCCCGCGGTCCGCTGAACAGATAGGCATGCGAAACCCGCTGTTCACGGATCGCATTCTGCAGCGTCTGGATAATATGCTGCTGCCCTACCATATCTTGAAACGACTGCGGCCGCCAGGCACGGTACAGCGCGATATGTTCCACTATGCATTACCCTCTCTCAGGCTGCCGCTTTCCGGCATTTGTCGCTAATTTATTATACTATATTCCCAAGTCTTTGACCAAGCAGAAGCGGCTCACCATCCGATAAGGAAGGATAACAACCAGAGCAGGAACAATAACTAGCATACCTAGAAAAACAAAAAGCGTCTTTGCTTGTAGCAAAGACGCTATCATCATCCTTATTTAAACCGTGCACCTGTTATTGATGGCTGCGATCCAAGCGGTAACCCTACAAAACTGCTCGGGCTAGGCCACCCTCCGGCACAAGAGCAAACTCGCTTATGGCTGCTTCCTTCCGGACCTGACCAGGTTCACAAGCACTCATTGCGGAGGACCCAACCGTCAACACAGCCCATAGGAACCAAGGCCTCACATCGACAGCACCTCTAACAGGAATTCAACCTCGCTACAGCGGATTGCGAGTTACAGGGCACCGCTACCTCCCCGTCTAGCACGGCGAAGATAAGTATAGCTTACAGACAGGCAAAAATCAACTGTGCAATATTAGATGCCATATTTCTTCTTGAATCTGTCCACACGTCCGCCGGCATCCAGGAACTTCTGCTTACCGGTGAAGAACGGGTGACAGCTTGAGCAAATTTCGACGCGAAGCTCCTGTACTGTCGAGCCGGCTTCAAAAGTGTTGCCGCAAGCGCAGGTTACCTTCGTTACATTGTACTTGGGTTGAATGGTTGTTTGCATATAAAATCTCACCTCTCACGCCCTAAGCCTCATGCGGGCCTAGAGTTATATGATTACGCAAGCTACATTCTAGCATGTGAAGCCCAGGCTCTGCAATAGGCCAGCCGTTCTTAAAACCTAAAGCCTAAAGCTGCACTCTGCGCTGCTTGGCACGGGCCAGCTCAGCAGGGGGAACATGGGTGAAGGAACCAATTACAACCTCCGGGAGCTCCTCACGGAAGATCTCTAGCATGGTCTTCATGCCAAGGATCTCGCCCCGTGCAGGGGGAATAAGCTCCAGATAGCTCTCCGGGTCAATATTGAGATTACGCATCTGAATTAGCTTAAGATCGGTACGTCTGACGAACTCCACCATCGCTTCAATCTCTTCCTCACGGTCAGTAACCCCCGGGAAAATCAAATAGTTAATGGAGGTATATACGCCTTGTGAGGCAGCGTACTTCAGCGACTTCTCTACGTTAGCCAGCGTATACCCGCGAGGCTTGTAATAGGCGTTATAATGGTCATCCAGCGCGCTGATGGTACTAACCCGCATCAGATCAAGACCGGCATCGACAATGCCGCGGATATGATCGCTTAAGCCGGCATTGGTGTTGATATTGATATAGCCCATATCGGTAATGGACCGGACTTCACGGATAGATTCAATAATCAGCTTCGCCTGCGTAGAAGGCTCACCTTCACAGCCCTGTCCAAAGCTGACAATGGATTCCGGCGTCTTCAGGTGCTCCAGCATCACTTGCGATACTTCGTTCACAGCCGGACGGAAGTTCATCCGGGTCTGCGGGGACACAAACCCGCTGTCATCGGGCTGTTCAGAGATACAACCGAAGCAGCCGGCGTTACAGGAGTATGAGACCGGAACAGCCCCTTCCCAGCGGCCTAGGAAGGTATTGGACGAGGTTAAGCATTCATATTCCAGCGCACAGTTGGACAAGTGATTATACAGGCGGTTCTCCGGGTACTTGGCAGTCAGTTCGCCCACACCGGTCTTCACATCGTCCCGGTCGCAGTTAAGCGGGTTCCACTGCTCCGGATCATCAGTAAGATCAGCCGCCACATAGAAACCGCCGTCCTTCCATACTACAGCGGAATATCCAAAGAGCGGAAGCTTGTAGGTCTTGTCTGTCTTGACGTAACCGGGAAGGCACAGACGGGTGTATCCCTGCGGCAGCAAGGCTCCGACAGCCTGCGAACCTGCCGGCAGGGGCAGCATCTCACCGGTCTCCGGATTCATCCCAATCGCCCGCGTGCTCGGAAGCCCGACCAGCGTAGCCCCCTCAGGCAGCGGAACCAGCTCTTCCTCCAGTATCTCAACGATCATATCGCCACTGCGGGCCAGGCCATACAGCTCGGGATGATCATATACGTTTCCTTGTTCGTCGGCATATACCAAATACATGTTATTCTCCTCTTGTTATCTATTCTCAGGTAGTCGGCACAGTAGGCGCCTTGGGACGCGTGGTGCGGCGGGCGGACGAGCCGCTGTTCGAGGTACCGCCTTTGCTGGCCGTACCGCTTGCTGACGAGGAGTCCTTGCCTCCAGCCACATCGAAGGAGGCCAGGAACTCCGCATTCGTCTTGCTGTCACGCAGCTTCTTCAGGAATCCTTCTACGAAGTCATAGGATTCATTCATATTTTTACGGATCGACCAGATTGTATCCAGCTCTTCCTTGCTAAGCAATACTTCTTCACGGCGTGTACCGGAACGGCGGATATCGATTGCCGGGAAGATCCGGCGTTCAGCCAGCTTACGGTCCAGATGGAGCTCCATGTTCCCTGTACCCTTGAATTCCTCATAAATAATATCATCCATCCGTGATCCGGTATCAATCAGTGCGGTGGCAAGAATAGTTAAGCTGCCGCCCTCCTCCACGTTACGTGCGGAACCGAAGAACCGTTTTGGCCGATGGAACGCGGCAGGATCAATCCCTCCGCTAAGCGTGCGGCCGGATGGCGGAACTACGAGATTGTAGGCACGGGCAAGACGGGTAATGCTGTCCAGCAGAATGACAACATCCTTCTTGTGCTCTACCAGGCGCAGCGCACGCTGGAGTACAAGCTCTGCTACTTTGATATGATTCTCCGGCAGCTCGTCAAATGTCGAAGCCACTACCTCACCTTTAACCGAACGCTGCATATCCGTTACTTCCTCGGGACGTTCATCAATCAGCAGAACAAACAGTGCAATCTCGGGATTGTTCGTAGAGATACTGTTGGCAATTTCTTTGAGGAGGAGCGTCTTCCCTGCTTTGGGAGGTGCTACAATCAAACCGCGCTGCCCCAGACCTACAGGAGCAAGCAAATCCATGATACGGGTCGATAAATGGGTTGGGGAAGTTTCGAGCGGCAGCTTATCTTGCGGATAAAGCGGCGTAAGCGCCGGAAAATGTAACCGTTCAGCTGCAGTTGCCGGGTTCTCGCCGTTGACGGCATTCACCTGCAAGAGTCCGAAATAGCGTTCGTTCTCTTTGGGCGTCCGGCATTTCCCGGAGACCAGGTCACCGCTTCTAAGGTCAAACTTGCGGATCTGCGATGCGGAGATATAAATATCCTCTGCACTTGGCAAGTAGTTGATCGGCCGAAGGAAGCCATAGCCTTCCGGCAGAATCTCAAGCACGCCTTCCATAAACATTAGGCCGCTCTGCTCTGCCTGTGCTCTAAGAATAGCGAAGATTAACTCCCGCTTCTTAAGCGTTCCGTAATAAGGGATCTGGTATTTCTTGGCCAGCTTATACAGATCGGTAAGCTTCATTTCTTCCAGATCGGAAATTTGAAGATCCATGTGCTATAACCACCTATTCAATTTGTGTATGATGAGTTCTAAACTATGAGTCTATGAAAATGCTTATTAGGATAGGATTACCCGAATTGGAAGGAGATATGCACTGAGCAGCCAATTTCTGTCCATACCAATCCGGGTATTCTCCTTATTCGTTCTCGCGCCAGACATCGGCTCCCAAACTGCGAAGATTACTTACGAGGTTGTCATAACCGCGGTCGATATACTCTACACCTGTCACTTCGGTGATACCTTCTTCAACAGTAAGACCGGCAATCACCAGGGCTGCGCCTGCACGAAGATCAGCGGCCTTCACTTTGGCTGCATTCAGCGGACCGCCTTCAATGATTGCGGAACGTCCTTCTACACGAATCTTAGCGCCCATGCGAACCAATTCAGGAACATGCTTGAACCGGTTGCTGTAGACGAAATCGCTCAGGACGCTAACGCCTTCAGCCTGAGTCAGCATACTCGTCATTGGAGATTGCAGATCAGTTGCGAAACCGGGATAGATCAGCGCCTTGACATCCGCGTGCTGGTACTTGGCCTTGCCGATCACCCGGATACTCTCATCCAGTTCTTCTATGTCTACTCCCATTTCCAGCAGCTTGGCAGTGAGCGCCTCCAGATGCTTGGGAATCACGTTATCAATTAAGACATTGCCCCGCGTAGCCGCAGCGGCAATCATATATGTTCCAGCTTGAATACGGTCAGGAATGATCGAATGGCGGCAGCCGTGCATTTCACTTACGCCTTCAATCCGGATCGTTTCGGTACCGGCGCCCTTAATAACAGCGCCCATGGAGTTGAGCAGGGTAGCTACATCTATAATCTCAGGCTCTTTAGCCGCATTTTCAATAATTGTAGAGCCTTTGGCACGGGAGGCCGCGAGCATAATGTTAATGGTGGCACCGACACTGGATACATCCAGATAGATCTTAGCACCGCGCAGTTCTTTGGCATACAGGTGAATCGAGCCATGATCATTGGTAACAGTCGCACCAAGCGCCTCAAAGCCTTTGATATGCTGGTCAATCGGACGGGGCTCAAAATTACAGCCGCCGGGTAATCCAATGGTCGCTTCCTTAAACCGGCCCAAAAGTGCGCCCATCATATAATAAGAGGCCCGGAGCTTCTTCACCGGTCCGTTAGGCATGGGAATGGATACGATACGGGAGGGATTAATTCTCATTTGGCTGCCTGTCCAAGACACGCTCGCGCCAAGCTCCTCCAGAATTTCGGAGTAAACGGCAACATCACTAAGCGCAGGCAAATTATCCAGCACAACTTCAGACTCCGCCAAAATTGCTGCGGGAATAAGCGCAATGGCGCTATTCTTTGCTCCGCTGATGGTAACAACGCCCTCTAGCGGACGTCCGCCGCCAATCATTAATTTTTCCATAAATTTATCTGGTTCCCCCTACGTGTATTGCAGCTTGTTGTGGCAATACCAGTTGTGGCTTAAGGTGACATAAGGACTACACGTGATTGGTGATTAGAAGAAGAAACGGCTGCGCCGTCCTTACCTGAAGGACGGCACCCGTTTCTGAGGAAAACGAAATAGCTTGTGCGGAAAAACGTTATGCGGCAGGGTAATACTTAGGCTTTGTTGTTGGATCCGAATTCGCGGATTTTGCCGATAACAGTCTGCTTGATAGCATCGCGGCCTGGTGCGATGAATGTACGCGGATCGTAAGCATCCGGCTTAGCAGCAAGAACTTCGCGGACAACCTTAGCGAACGCGATTTGGTTCTCAGTGTTAACGTTGATCTTGGAAGTACCCAGGGAGATGGATTTCTGAATGTCATGTACCGGGATACCAGTACCGCCGTGAAGTACCAGCGGAAGGTTGACTGCATCGCGGATTTCTTCCATTTCCTTGAATCCAAGGTTTGGTTCGCCCAGGTAAGGACCGTGTACGGAACCCAGTGCAGGAGCCAGAGTGTCGATGCCTGTTTCTTTAACGATGCGTACGCATTCGTTAAGGTCAGCGTATTGGATGCCGCCGATAACGTCATCTTCCTGTCCGCCTACAGTACCAACTTCTGCTTCTACAGAAACACCTTTAGCGTGAGCATAGTCAACGACTTTTTTAGTCATTTCAATGTTCTCGTCGATTGGGTGGTGGGAGCCGTCGATCATTACGGAAGTGAAGCCGGCATCGATAGCATCTTTACATTTGTCAAAGCTTGAACCGTGGTCCAAGTGGATGGCTACAGGAACGGTGATTTTCATGTCATGAATAAGACCTTCAACCATCTTAACTACTGTGGTGAAGCCGCCCATGTGACGAGCTGCGCCTTCGGATACGCCAAGGATTACCGGTGACTTCTCTTCTTCTGCTGCACCAAGAATCGCTTGCGTCCACTCCAGGTTGTTGATGTTGAACTGGCCAACTGCATATTTTCCTTCAAGTGCTTTGGTCAACATGTCTGTCATAGATACTAATGGCATGGTTTCAATCCTCCTAAAATATTGGGTTGCTTATATAAGCCGACATCACATACAGGCCTATTATAGCACATCCTGTGTTAAATACTAAATAGGATACACAAAAAAATGTCCCGGTGGGACGATATTCAGCCAACCCTTTGCCGGCGGATCATTTCCTCTTTTAGCGTATCCATAACAGGATGTCCCCAAACTCTATTTTTCTAAGCTAGCTGCATTGGTCTACTGATTTGTTGTGCAGGTGCATATTGACGGCAACACGCATCTCATCGATATCAAACGGCTTGGTAAAATGCATCAGGGCTCCCAGCTTAGTCGCTTCCTTAATCATGTCGAGCTCTCCGTAGGCCGTCATCATAATGACCTTGATCGCCGGATTAAGCTCCTTCAGATGCTTGAGAATCTCGAGTCCGTCCATCCCCGGAATTTTCATATCCAGCAAGACCATATCCGGCGATTCGTTCCTGACAATGTCCAGCGCCAATTTCCCGTTAGCTGCCTGAAAGGTGGCATAACCTTCACTATTGAATACTTCCATGAGAAGAATCCGGATTCCATTCTGATCGTCGACGATTAACACTTTCTTCTTTTCCATACGATACCCTCCCAGAGTTTAAGGCAGATTGTCCATACCGCGCCCTCTCAACAGCTAACGGCCCCGCTTCAACTTAGTCTATACGAAACCTATTATTCGTGCTTTGCAGCCAAAATCCTGCTAATTGGCTAAAATGCGTAAATCTATGCCATATAAAGGAGGAATTCCGCTGAAAAAGCGGGAATACAGTCCCCTTGCATTCCGGGAGCTATTGTGTAAAGGAGGTGTTTTCAAAAAAGAAGCTCCCTTACCGGGAGCTCCCACAGGCCTGTGTGGCCTAGTCATTCTATAATTACATTTGCTCGGAATGTGTAAGTGAGGCTTTGACAAATTCACGGAACAGCGGCTGCGGACGGTTCGGACGGGAGGTGAATTCCGGATGGAATTGCACAGACAGGAACCACGGGTGACCCGGCAGCTCGACAATCTCCACCAAACGTCCGTCAGGGGAGGTTCCGGAAATAACCAGACCTGCCTTCTCCATCTCATCACGGTAAGCATTGTTGAACTCATACCGGTGACGGTGACGCTCATAGACCAGCTCATCGTCATAGCAGGACATAGCCAGGGAATCCGGCAAAAGCTTGCAAGGATACAGACCGAGGCGCATCGTGCCGCCCATATCTTCGACATCCTTCTGCTCTGGCAGAAGGTCAATCAGCGGATGCGGAGTCGCAGGATCGATCTCGGAGCTGTTCGCTCCTGCCAGTCCCAGCATGGAACGGCCGTACTCGATGACAGACACCTGCATTCCCAGGCAAATGCCGAAGAACGGGATGGACTGCTCCCGCGCATAGCGGATGGCCGAGATCTTGCCTTCGATTCCCCGGTCGCCGAAGCCGCCTGGAACCAGAATGCCGCCGATGCCGCCCAGCAGCTCGTCCACATTCTCATCGGTCACCAGCTCTGCATCGACCCACCGGAGCTTCACTTCGGCATTGGAGGCAAATCCGGCATGGGACAGGGATTCAACCACACTCAGATAAGCATCGTGCAGCGCCACATACTTGCCGACGATAGCAATCTCAACGGTACGCTCCAGCTTCTGAATCCGCTCCAGCATGCTCTCCCATTCACGCATATCCGGCGCAGGAGTAGTCAGCTTCAAGTGGTTGACGACAATCTCATCCAGGCCTTCGTCGCGCAGATTCAGCGGCACCTCATAGAGCGTCGAGGCATCGCGGCATTCCACAACGGCGTTCGCATCGATATCACAGAACAGAGCCAGCTTGGCTTTCATATCGTCGGTGAGCGGATATTCCGTACGGCATACGATCACATTGGGCTGAATCCCGATGCTGCGCAGCTCCTTGACACTGTGTTGGGTCGGCTTTGTTTTGACTTCTCCGGCTGCTTTGATATAAGGAATCAGGGTCACGTGAATGTACATGACATTCTCCCGGCCGATGTCGCTCTTGATCTGACGGATCGCTTCCATGAACGGCAGACTCTCGATGTCGCCCACAGTGCCGCCTATTTCGGTAATGACTACATCAGAGCCGGTCTCACGGCCCGCACGGAAGACACGTTCCTTGATTTCATTCGTAATATGCGGGATAACCTGCACGGTTCCCCCTAAGTATTCCCCGCGGCGTTCTTTGCTGATAACCGAGGAATAGATTTTGCCTGTGGTTACGTTGCTGTTCTTGGACAGGTTAATGTCAATAAACCGCTCGTAATGCCCAAGGTCAAGGTCTGTCTCCGCCCCGTCATCAGTCACGAATACTTCCCCGTGCTGATAAGGACTCATTGTTCCCGGGTCCACGTTAATGTAAGGATCGAATTTCTGGATCGTTACCTTGAGACCTCTGTTCTTGAGCAATCTGCCCAGCGAAGCAGCGGTAATGCCTTTGCCAAGGGAAGACACAACGCCACCCGTTACGAAAATATACTTTGTCACTGTAAAACCCTCCTAAATAAAGTCCAGAAATTCAGGGGACGCTTGCCTCTTATCGTATCCCTTTTTTCCATCATCCAACCGGGGAACCCGAAAGTTGCTTCCACTCGCCAAAATTCAAGGCCGGCAGCCTGGAAACCGCGGAAAACCGCAGCTTCTTGGCATACAAATTAAGCGAATCCTATCCATCTTATCTTGTAAAAAAACAAAAAAGTGACACCCGTAGACCCGGGGCACTTTTTATTTTAGAAAACAATATTAACTTTCATTATAAGCCCATGCAATAGTTTACTCTGAGCGTCCCGCCCCTGTCAAGGGAGGAATTGCGCCGCTGCAAAGACTGTTCTAAAATTTATCTTCCTCGTCCTCATCGTCGGCATCGTCTTCTTCGCCGTCTTCGGAATCTTCATCATCCGATTCGTCTTCGTCAATGTCGTCTTCATCGATGACCACATCTTCGTCAACTTCCTCTTCGCTGTCGTCGTCGGAATAGAGGTCGTCGCGATCTTCATCAATCGCATCGAAATCCTCTTCCTCAGCAGCATAATTCTCTTCTTCATCGGTAAAGTCGTCATCTTCCAGATCGTCGTCTTCATCGTTGATGATCCGCACACGCTTGGTGTTGCCGACAGGGTCATCGGAGCGTTCGAGCGGGTACCAGCGCTTCAGGCCCCACAGGTTGGTTCCGACACAGGCAAAACGCCCGTCAATATTAATCTCGGTATATAGCTGGGCGATCGTATCTTGGCTCTCTTGATCGGTCAACCCGCGCAGCTTGGCAACCTCCACCATCAGATCACGGTAGTAGTAAGGCGTATTGGCTGCCTTAAGCACCAGGAAGGCCAGGTCTACCATCGGCATTTCTTTTACTTTCTCAGGGTCCAGCTTTAAATTGAGTGGCGTACTCACTAAAGGACACTTCCTCTCGCGCATTGTTCACATTAAATCATGCTTCGTTCATGATATCCATTAACAAAACTAAGTAAAACCTATTTGCGGGTAAATTGCAAGTCTATTGCAGCAAGATCGGGGAAACAGAATCCGCGGCCCTGGCGCTGGCAGAAGGCTTGTCCGCCTGGACCGGGCAATAAATGGGATGAGCATGAAGAGACTTATACAAGTGGAAACGGCTTTACTGTCCTAATTAAAGGGCGGTACCGTTTCAGCGAGTAATAGAAGGATAAGTTATCGTGTGAAACCTATATATTCTTATACTTTTCCCCAAAAAGGCGGAGGGGGTACCCCTCCGCGCATGACTGTATCCACGCCAAGGATCGGCTCCTTACGGGATGTTGCAGGGCGCCTCGCGGTTCCCTCTGTTTATTTTATGTCAACTCCAGCCTTTTGACACGATGGGCAGCCTATTTCGTTAAAAAAGGGCAAGTTCCCATTCGGACGCCATCCCCCTTTCATACAATATGTCAGCACGGCACCGAGGAGGGGACGGCGTAACCTATGGATTATTACGGATTTTGGCAGATGCTGCTTGAAGAAATGAAGGCTGCCTCCAAAAGTGCACCACGGCACATTGTGACCTTCAACGACCCCCGCATGTATGCCGGCGCATTATCACAGTGGAAAGCTCTGAAGAGTAAGAAGCCTGGCCTGCGGCAGGTTCAGGTCTCTACCCTGATCCGGGCTTTCTTCGTGCCCGCCGCAGGAGCAGAGCGGCTGATGAACCGTTATGCGGATTCCCTCTGTATAGAAGAAGACCACCGGATTAAAGTCCACTCGCCCCTGGCGGACAAAAGCGGTTCCTCTCTGATGCCCTGGGGAATCAGGGCCATCCGCGCTCCGCAGGCCTGGTCCAGATCTACTGGCGTGCATGTGAAGATCGGCGTCATCGATACGGGCGTCGATTTCCGCCATCCTGATCTCAGGCATTCCCTGGCCTCCGGGATCAACCTGCTGAACCGCGGCATGATGCCGCTGGATGACAACGGCCACGGCACGCATATTGCCGGCACCCTGGCGGCAGCCGGGGGCGCGCGCAACATGATGGGCGTAGCCCCCCGGGCGCTGCTCTATCCGGTCAAGGCCTTCGACCACAACGGCTCCGCCTATGTGTCGGATATTGTCCTTGGCATCGATTGGTGCGTGCAGAACAAAATCGATATCATTAATATGAGCTTCGGGATGAGGAACCGGAGCAAGGCTCTGCATGATGTGGTGATCAAGGCCTACCGGGCCGGGATCGCCATCATCGCCTCCTCCGGCAACGACGGCAAGCGCGGCGGGGATTACCCCGCGCGCTATCCGGAGACTATTGCCGTAGGCGCCCTTGACAGAAGGCAGCGCGTCGCAGCCTTCAGCAACCGCGGACCGTACATCGATGTGTACGGCCCGGGCGAGGGCATCCCCTCCTGCTGGCTGCGGGAGGGGTACAAGGAAATGAGCGGCACCTCCATGGCGACCTCCCATGTCACCGGTGCCGCGGCCCTGCTGCTCGCGCTGCGGCCGGGGCTGTCGCCCCGCGAGCTGAAGCTGCTCTTGCGCCGCACCGCTTCGCCGGTGCGGCTGCGCAAGGGCCAGCGCCGCTCGTCGCTGGGCGGCGGCGCGGCCGATGCGCTGCGGCTGCTGCGCGTAGGCATCCGGGCCCGGCGCGGCAGCGGAAGCGCCGGCAGCACCGCAGGCGGCAGCGGAGCCGGTGGCAGCGGCGGCGCTAGCGGCGGCGGAAGCAGCAGCGGGGCGAAGGCCGCTGCTATGGTGAAAGCTTAAGGGCAGGCCTAAGATGTGGATGCCTTGGCGCAAGTGGAAACGGCTTTGCTGTCCCTGTAAAGGACGGTACCGTTTCAGCGGGAAATAGAAAAACGCCGCCCCCATAAAACAGGGGCGGCGCTTTCCAAGTAGAGTTACATCCGGTCCGGTGCGGTAACACCGACCAGCCGCAGGACGTTGGCAATGGCCGTCCGTGCAGCGCCCAGCAGGGCAAGGCGGGCTACCGTCTGAGCGGCATCCTCAGTAATTACGCGCTCTGCCTTGTAGTAGCTGTGGAACAGCGAAGCCAGATCGTATACATAGCGTACCAGGCGGTGCGGCGCATAGCCCTCGGCGGCAATGGTGATCTCCGCAGGCAGCTCACCGATTTTGCGGAGCAGATCATATTCATGTGCGGCAGTCAGCTTGCTGTAATCAATCTTGTCAGCATCCGGCACTACAATCCCTTGCTCCTCCGCTTGGCGGAATATGCTGCAAATCCGCGCATGTGCGTACTGTACATAGAATACGGGGTTCTCATTGGATGTCGAAATCGCCAGATCCATGTCAAAGTCCAGGTGCGAATCCATGCTGCGCATAGTGAAGAAGTAACGGATCGCGTCGATTCCGACTTCCTCCATCAGGTCTTCCATCGTCACGGCCTTGCCGGTACGCTTGGACATCTTGACCTTCTCGCCGTCCTGGAACAGGCTGACCATCTGGGCGATCAACACCACGAGCTTCTCGGGATCATTCCCGAGCGCCGCCATCGCCGCCTTCATCCGTGGAATATAGCCGTGGTGGTCGGCTCCCCAGATGTTGATCATCGTGTCGTAGCCGCGGCCGTATTTGTCGCTGTGATAGGCGATATCCGGTGTGAGGTACGTATACGTGCCATCGTTCTTGATCAGCACGCGGTCTTTATCATCGCCGTATTTGGTGGTCGCAAGCCAGGTGGCGCCTTCCTTCTCATAGACTTCTCCGCGCTCGCGGAGCTCATCCAGCGAACGCAGCACTTCTCCGTTCTCATAGAGGGAGGTTTCACTGAACCAGATATCGAAGTTGACCCGGAACCGGCTGAGGTCGCGTTTGATTTTGTCGAGCTCCTTGGCAAGCCCGTAGGTACGGAAGAATGCCGCCCGGTCGCCCGGTGTCATAGCGAGCAGAGAATCGCCCTTCTCCGCCACCAGCTCCTTGGCGAAGCCCTTGATATCCTCTCCATGATAACCGTCCTCCGGCATCTCGGCCGGCTGGCCGAGTTCCTGCAGGTAACGGGTCTCGATGGATTTGCACAGATTGGCGACCTGGTTCCCGGCATCGTTAATGTAGTACTCGCGGGTCACGTTGTAGCCGGCATAATCCAGCACGTTGCACAGGGCATCGCCGACCGCCGCGCCGCGGGCATGTCCCAGATGAAGGCTGCCGGTTGGGTTCGCGCTGACGAACTCCATTTCTACACGCTTGCCCTGGCCTATGTTCACACGGCCATAACCTTCACCCTGCTCGGCCACAAGTGCGATCACGGGGTAGAGATAGCTTTTGGACAAAGTGAAGTTAATGAAGCCCGGTCCGGCAATCTCCGCCTTCTCAATAGAAGCACGGCCGGTATCCAGATGCTCGATAATAGCCTCGGCGATCTGCCGGGGATTACGCTTAGCGATCTTGGTCAGCTGCATCGCAGCGTTCGTAGCCATATCTCCATGGGCCTTGTCCTTCGGCACTTCCAGCACAATGGCCGGCAGCTCTTCGCGGGACACCAGACCTGCGGCTACAACCGCATCGGCGATGGCCTCCTTCACCCGTTCATGGGCAAGCTGGAGCGGATTTAAAGATTGTGTCATGATTGTGGTTCCTCCTGTATATTCAAACTTATAGCGAACTGTCCTGATATTTCCCCGTATACGTAGAGATCATATTCCCATGAAACGGCAAGCGATCTTCCTTCGCGCTTGATGTCCAGTGTCTTCGTGTCTGTGGTGAGATTGAACTGTGTATAAGGCGAGCGGTAGAATCCGGGCAGCGGTTGCCCCGGCTCAAAGGACTGCTCCGACTGGACAGCGCCATGGCGGATCAGCTTGATTCTGCCCTCTGAAATCTTCAGCGTGTTGCGTACCACGGCCGCTGTGCCTTCGGGTCCGGTCTGCTGCTCTTCATAAATGATGTACAGCGACTGCCCCTTGGCAATAGCCTCTCCTGCAGCATGAACCACACTGCGCTCTGTACCCTGCACACTCTCCAGCGTTACCGAAACGCCGTATTTGCCTTGCGGTCCTTCAGTCATCACACGTTCCCCGCTTATTCGTACTTGTAATCATAGAGGTCATATTCGCTTTCCCATTGTACACTATATCCAGATCAGGAGGGCAATTCAATCGCTTTTTCATCTGCCCCTGCCCTCACAGCGGCAATAACGCCACACTCTCCCTGCCGCGAAGCCGGCTGATCATCGATGTCCAGGCTTCCGGCTTGTCCGCAAGCACGGCGTAATAACGGGTCAGGAAATCGGCCACCAGCGGTGCCGCGATGCTCTCCAGCTCCTCATCTCCGGGCATGAAGCAGAGGTCCAGACCGGACACCGCCTCGCCATCCCCCTGCCAGGAAGGGTGGACATAGGGAATATCTATTCTTTTATAGCCCAAATGCGACAGAACTTCACGGCGGACGTACGGGTCCATCGGCTTAATTCCGCCAAAATCATACCCCACACGATACGGATCATAGATCTCAGCGAACATCCCCAGCAGCTCCGTATGATTCTCAGCCGCCAGCTTCTCCAGATCCTTCAAGCGTTGACGCGCCAGAAAACGGCCAATGCCCAGCCCCTCACGGCCAATGATGGTGAAATCGGTCATCGCCACATTCCAGTCGGCATAATACCGGTATTCGGTAGTACCCACAACCTTCCCTTCATGCACTGCAGCGAACACACGTATTCCCGGATCGGCAAGCGGCTCCTTCCACAGGCTATACTCCAGCACTTCCTCAGGCGGAAATACATCCGACAGCAGCTGATGCACCTCTCTGAACAACGGGTCTGTGATATCTGTAATTCTTCTATATTCCATAATCAAGGGATCTCCTCCAGGTGATAGGCTGTATTCATTTATTTAAAAGGATTCCGCCATTCCATCAGCGCTGCGTAATTCCCTGATTCCTCGTCCTCCAGATAGCCCGCGACCACACTAACCGGAGACCGGCCGCACCGCAGCAGAAAAGTAATCACCGGATCAGACCAGCTTCCGGCGACGACCCCGGCCAGATACTCTTCCGCTGTCAGCTGACCGGCCACCCTGTGATAGCCCGGCATCCGGCCTGCTCCCAGCAGCCGCTCCAGCTTCAGTTCCACGACCACATGGTATAACGACTGGACCAGCTCCTTGCCCAGACCCAGCTTGCGGTATTTGGGACGGACACACAAATCCGCTATGTACAGCGTATTCCCGTCTGGCTGATGCGAAGTGAGGTATCCGTCTGCCGTAACCTCTGACCACGTATGATGAAGCGCCGGCGCCTCCGGGTCGAAATTCATCAGGAATCCGGTAACCGATCCGGCCAGTTCCCCGTCCACCTCTACACATAAGGCCCCTTCCGGAAAAAACGTCACGTGATTCAGCAGCTGCTCCCGGTTCCACCACAGCTCCGCAGGATAAGGCGGCGGGAACGCCTCGGACTGAATCGTAATCAGCTCAGTGAAGTCAGCTTCCGTATAGGAACGGATCACCGCAGGCACCGGCGTCTTGCCGTCCAGAGCGTAGAACTTCTTATAATACATACGTTAGTCTCCCCCTTACGTCCAGTCGGTGTACAGGTCGGTGCGGCGGTCACGCCACGTGGTTACAGACCCGTGTTCCCGGACGCGGTACAGCAGCTCCAGATCCAGATCGGCAGTGATGATCATATCATTGTTGATCTCTCCTTCGGCCAGCAGACCCTGCGGAGGGAACGGAATGTCATTGGGTGTAATTACCGCTGCCTGACCGAAGTTGGCCCGCATCAGATCAACGGTAGGCAAGGAGCCAACGGTCCCTGTCAGCACCACGTAGACCTGATTCTCGATAGCCCGGGCGTGGCTCGTATATCGTACCCGGTGAAAGCCGTGACGGTCATCCGTGCAGGACGGGCAGAAGATCACATCTGCGCCTTTGGCCCGGGCCATGCGCACAATCTCAGGGAATTCAATATCATAGCAGGTAAGCATGGCAATGGTCCCATGGTCTGTCTGGAATACCTGAAGCTCCTCACCGGCCCCCATATTCCAGCCCTCTACCTCGGCAGGGGTAATATGCAGCTTGGCCTGCTCGGCAATTCTTCCGTCCGGGTAAAAAAGATGGGCTACATTATATAGCTTGCCGCTGCGCCGCAGCACATGGGTCCCCCCAATAATATGTACGGCGTACTTCCTGGCGTACCCGGAGAACATCTCCAGGTAACGGTCGGTGAACTGCGGCAGATCCTCTATCCCCAGCGCTTCCCCGTCCCCGCCTCCGATCGACATCAGCTGTGTCGTAAGAAATTCTGGGAAGAGGATAAATTCAGCGCCGTACTCTCCGGCCGTCTTGATATAGTGCTCACACTGGGCAGCAAACTCCCCGAAGGAAGAGATGGTGTGCAGATGATATTGTACAGCAGATACGCGAAAAGCCATGGCGGCAGTCCTCCCGGGCATGATAGTTACATGCAATCTCATAAGTATCTAAAATTTTACCATAACCGTTCACAAAATCACACATGGCGCAGAGGACGCATGCTCCCCGGTTCTCCGCCTGGTTCGACAAGATCCGCTTTCTCTGCCAACGGTGAATATCTCTTCTCATCCTTTCCCATAATGAGGATACAAGCAGCGGCAGCCCTCTTGGTGCCAGCCTGCGTTACTGCTTGAATTCGAAGGAGCCTGATACCATGACGCGCGATTCCGCCACACCCAAAGTCCGCAAACGCCGATTCCGCCTGCTCTTTCGGCTGCTGGTTGTCTCCGCCCTGCTGTTCGTGCTGGCCGCCGGCGCTCTGCTTGGATACCTATATCAGAAGCCGCTCCCCCCGCTCGGGGATGATGTCCGCTCCAGACTGCTTGACGCCAGGGGCAATGTGATGACCACCTTCACTACAGACGGCCGCAGCCGCGAGCCTGTTGAGCTTAACCGGATTTCCCCGCTGCTCATCAAGGCTACGCTGGCTGTGGAGGACCGGAAATTCTATAATCATATCGGCTTTGATCTGAAAGGCATGGGGAGAGCGGTACTCGCCAATCTGGAGGCGGGCAGACGCACGCAAGGAGCCAGTACCTTAACCCAGCAGCTCGCGCGCAATCTGTACCTGACCCATGAGAAGACCTGGACCCGCAAGGCTAAGGAAGCGCTATATACCCTGCAGCTGGAAATGAAATACTCTAAGGATGAAATCCTGAATATGTATTTAAATGAGATCTACTATGGCCACGGCGCTTATGGAATCGAGGCTGCGGCCCGGATGTACTTCGGCAAGGCTGCCGCAGATCTGGATCTGGCGGAGAGTGCACTCCTGGCCGGAGTGCCCAAGGGACCCACCTATTATTCTCCGTATAATCATCTGGACAGCGCCTTGAAGCGTCAAGGCATCATCCTGGCCGCTATGGTCGATACGGGGGATATTACGGAATCGCAGGCACAAGAGGCAGCTAAGGAGCAGCTGAAGCTAAGCCCGCAGGGTCAAAAGGATACCACGGTGGCTGCACCCTATTTCCGCGATTATGTACGCAGTCTTGTGATCGACAGCCTGCATATCAGCAGTGACGAGCTGGACCGGGGCGGGCTAAATGTCTATACGACACTTGACCCGGATATGCAGCAGGCTGCGGAAGCGGCGGTGGATCAGGGCATGGACCACAGCAGCGATCTGGAGACGGCCCTCGTCTCTGTTGATCCCCGCACCGGCTATGTGAAGGCTATGGTCGGGGGTACGAATTACCGGACGAGCTCCTTCAACCATGCGCTGGCGAAGACGCGCCAGCCCGGCTCTTCCTTTAAGCCAATTATGTATTTGGCAGCTCTGTCGACCAAAGAAATGACAGGCTTATCCGTCTTCAACAGTCAGCCGACACTGTTCCATTATGATAACAACCGCAAGACGTACCAGCCCCGGAATTTCGGGGATAAATATCTGGGAGAGATTAATATGCGGCAGGCCATTGCCGCGTCCGACAATATCTATGCAGTGAATACTATTATGAAGATCGGGGCTGATAAGGTCGCCGCTATGGCGGCCGCCATGGGGATTAACAGCCCGCTGCAGAGCGTTCCTTCTCTGGCGCTAGGAACCTCGCCTGTCAGCCCGCTGGAGATGGCCTCAGCCTTCGCAGTGATTGCCAGTGGCGGAGTGAAGCAGCCGGTCACTGCGGTCCTGAAGATCACCGATGCGGGCGGACATCTTCTATATGAAGCTCCGCAGCCTGAGGGTCAGCCCGTGGTTGAGCCGGCAGCGGCTTACGTACTAACCCGGCTGATGGAGGGGGTCTTCGAGAGCGGAGGCACCGGGAACCGGGTGGCCTCGATGATCAAGCGTCCGGTGGCCGGCAAGACCGGCACTACAGATACAGACGGATGGATGGTAGGCTTCACGCCTGAGCTCTCAACCGCCGTCTGGGTCGGATACGATAAAGGCCGTGATATTGCGACCACCGACGGCAGACGGGCAGCACCTATCTTCGCCGGATTCACGGAAAAAGCACTGGAGAATGTGCCGCCGAAGATTTTCCCCATTCCCGATGGCGTAGTCAGCGTATATATCGATCCGCTGTCCGGCATGCTGGCTACAGCAGACTGTCCGGAGAAAAAGCTGGAGACCTTCATCAGCGGCACAGAGCCTACCGGTTATTGTGACCAGCATAGCTCCGGTGAACCCGGCACTTCCGGCAGCACCGCTCCTCCGGGTTCTGCCGACCCGGTAAAGGAAGAGCATTCCCTTTGGAATAATATCAAGCGCTGGTGGATGAACTAACCTGGGATTGCCGCCCCCCGCTGCCCTGCGTTACGATGGGGAGACCGGCAGAGGCGTACGCCCGCCTAACTCCGCCGCAGGAAGGTGTGTCACCCATTCATGAAGCCGAATCATTCCCCGGGCCTTGAGCCGGAAGCGCCACAGCTGCTGCAGCCTGAGCTCTATAAGCTCGCGGCAGTTGAAGCAGCGCCGCGTCTTCTTGGCCAGCATCTGGTCCGCCGCACGGAAGACGGGGACATCCGTTGCCGCATTGTAGAGACCGAGAGCTACGGAGGTGCCGAGGATAAAGGCAGCCATGCGTATGGCAGCCGCCGGACCGCCCGGACGGAGGTCATGTTCAGCGCCGGAGGTGCAGTGTATATATGCCTGATCTACGGCATGTACCATTGCCTGAATGTCGTAACTGCCGCCCTGGATGAGCCGCATGCCGTTCTGATCCGGGCCGTAGAGCCGCTTACGGAGAGAGATGCCGAGCTTATGAAGGAATACAGGGGAGTTGCCGTCAGGAAGCCCTCGGACCTCTCCGGCGGGCCGGGCAAGCTGTGCCGGGCGCTGCGGATTGACAAGAGTCTTAACCATTCCAGATTCGATCTGCCGGAAGGCCCGCTGAGCATCGAGCAGGGGGAAGACCCGGAGTCCCTGGATATTGTCCAGGCCCCGCGCATCAATATTCCTTATGCGGAAGAGTATGCCGGGCTCCCCTGGCGCTTCTATCTGCGGGGCAATCCTTATGTCTCGGTCAACGATCCGCAGGCACAGCCCCACAAGCTGTTCTAAAGACCTATACTGCTGTTTCGGCTGTGGTATATTGGGTATTAATAAGAGAACCCTAATCAGCCTCTCCCCTGGGACTTCCCAGGCGGAGAGGTTTTTCTTGTATTTTTGATCTCCGCATTCTCAGTCGCCAAAAAATGATAAACACTCCTATAAAATGACAATAAATCCCCCTATTTGTATACGCTTCCCCCGTTCTCTTAACTTACAATTACTGCTATAATCATATATATCTACAAAAAATATAATGATGTAAATGAGGGACATGGGATGAAAGATACAGGCATGATCCGAAGCTTAGACAGTCTCGGAAGAATTGTGGTTCCCGTAGAAATCCGCATGACACGTAATATTGACATTGGGGATCCTATCGAATTTTTTATACTGGATGAGGATATCATTGTCCTCCGAAAGTACACCTCCACAGAATGCACCTTTTGCAGAAGTCTTGATCATGTGACCTACTATAAGGATCAGTTCATTTGCAATACCTGTCTGAAGGAGTTAAGTGACCCCGATCGCGGATCAGAACCCATCCATGCCTCCCCAAGTTCAGCAGAAGAGCATCCCGAGCCAGCCCGCGGGGGACGGAGAAGCAAGACCGAAGAAATGAGTCTGCGTCTTATGAAAGCGATCGAAGATCATCCTTATGCCAACCAGAAGGAGCTTGCCGAGGTTCTCGGCATCAGTCAAGCCAGAGTCAGCCAGCTCAAGCGCAAGCTGAACACTTCCGGCAGAACAGACCCGCAGTAACGTTATTCATTCATTCATCCCTGCTTAGACATCAGATAAGGCTTGGCCCCGCTGGGGCCAAGCCTTAATTTTTTGTTCAAATGCAAGTTCTATTCCGACAGTGCGGCCTTCAGCTCCTCAGGCGAAGCGGCCCACCACTCTTCATTATGAGCCATCAGCAGGGATTTCAGCGCTGCCCGCTCGGTACTTCCAAGTCCATCCAGAATAAGCTTGCGCTTCAAGGCCGCGTCCAGCTTATTGACATGATCCGCAAGAATCTTCCAGCCGCGGCGCGCTTCGGTGTCAATCCACATCTCACAGGCGGTAATTCCGCCGTAGAACTGCCCCTCCGGAGTACGGTCAACGGCGACCCATACGACCCATACCTGTCTTCCCGCCGGAACATCCTCCCGGTTCATAGAGAATTTAATTCCCTTCTCCACTTTGCTCTTGGCATGCATGGCACCGATATCGATAACAGCGATACCCTGATCAATAATGACAGGCGATACATTGTTCAGATCAATCGAGCCTGCACCGAAGCCTTTATGCTTGGCTCTGGCGTTCACAATATTCAAGGCAATTTGTTTTTTGCCCTCCGGTTGTACGTTATCCACATGTGCACATCCTTTCCATTCACTAATTATTTAATTTTAGCTAATAATGCGGCGATTGCAAACATATACATCCCGTAGATGCTTGTCACGGGAGGAATCATAGTATGAAGCCACATTCATTAAGGTATACCCTCATCTTCGCAGTACTGGCTGTCCTCACCTTGCTTGGAGGCGGAATATGGTTTCTGTCAGGGCATAGCCCTGCCGTATGGACTGCCTCTGTTCCAAAAGAGGCCAAGTCCCCCGCCGTTATCCCCCGGCAGCAGCCCGTGCAGTCCGATCTTTCCGATACGATCTACACATCGGAGACAGAAGCTTTAAGCCAGCGCGTGGTTGAATATCACCTGGATGTGGAGCTCCTGCCCGATAAGGAGACCCTGGTCGCCTCCGAGACGCTTACCTGGACCCACCCGGGTGCAAAGCCGGTTCAGGAGCTCTACTTTCATCTGTATCCCAATGCATTCGCATCCGCCAGCACCACCTTCATGAAGGAGTCCGGAGGTACGCTTCGCGGTGACACCATGCCTGCAGGAGGTTACGGGAGCATTACGCTGACAGATTTACGGACCTCCGAGGGTGTCTCGCTGATGCAGCGCACACAATACGTGCAGCCGGACGACGGCAATGTCAATGACAGAACACTGCTCAAGGTCCATCTGCCGCAGCCGGTGAACGGCGGTGAGAGCGTGACGGTAAGGCTTAAATTTGAGGTCAAGCTGCCCAAAATTTTCGCCCGGATGGGAACCGCTGACGACTTCGTGATGGCCGGCCAGTGGTTTCCGAAGCTTAGCGTCTACGAGCCTGCCGGCAGAAGAGGACTCAAGGAAGAAGGCTGGAACCTGCATCAATACCACGGTAACTCCGAGTTCTACAGTGATTTTGGGATTTACAATGTAGCGATTTCTGTCCCGCCCGAGTATAAGGTCGCCGCAACCGGGTTTCCGGTGAGGGACGCCAAGGTTGTAAAGGGGCGCAAGATCTATCAATTCTATGCAGATGACGTCCACGACTTCGCCTGGGCGGCATCGCCTGATTTCGTGGTTGCGGAGAAGGCTTTCTCCGCCCCGCAGGTGCCCGGGGTGAAGATTAAGCTCTATTTGGACCCGCTGCACAAGCATCTACAGGAACGTTACTTCCAGGCGGCTGAGGCTGCACTGACGGCATTCAGCAAGTGGTACGGCCCTTATCCCTACTCAACCTTGTCGATTGTTGTCCCGCCGGAGTCCGGCAACGGAGCCGGAGGAATGGAGTATCCGACCCTGATTACCGCCTTCGGCGCCACGGATACTTCACCAGGCACTTCCCTGGAGCGCACAATCATCCACGAGATCGGGCACCAGTATTTCTACGGTCTGGTGGCCAGTAATGAATTCGAAGAAGCCTGGCTTGATGAGAGCTTTACCTCTTATGCCGAAGACCGGCTGATGGAACAGGAATATGGTGTTGTCTCTAGCCTCCCGCTGCAGTCCAGCCTGGTGTCCTCCTCACAGCCCCTTAAGCTGGAGACCTGGAAATATACTGGTGATGATGCCTACACACGCAATGTGTACATTCGCGGCAAGCTGGTGCTGAAGGATATCGAACGGATCGCGGGGACCAAGAATATGGATGCCATCCTCGCCGCTTATGCCCGCAAATACCGCTTCCAGCATCCGTCCACCGCCGACTTCCAGAAGGTTGTGGAGAAAGTGACCAAGCAATCCTGGCAGACTTATTTTGAACGGTATGTCTATAGCGGGGGTGCACCCGACTTCGCAGTTGATGATATCAGGCTCACGGTCAAACCGGACAACAGCGATGGCGGGGGCAGCCGCTATAGCGCTGTGGTCGATGTAAGCAATAAGGGCAGCCTGTACCCCGATGTTCCCGTTAAATTCACCTTCGCAGACGGGTACACTGTGCAGCAATACTGGAATGGCGAGGGTAAGGCAACCTCCTTTGAGTTAGCATATAAAGCGCCGCTGGTCTCCGCAGAGATCGATCCGGGGCATTCCATTCTGCTGGAGAGCAGGCATCTAAATAATTTCAGAATGGCGGAGCTCGAGCCGCGTACACTCTCCCGCTGGACGCTTAGCGCATCTGCTCTGCTTGAAACCCTGCTCGGAACTCTTGTCTGGTGAGGTGAAGGAATGGTGAAAAGTTCAATTGCCCGCGGTTGGATCAGCATGAAAGAGCAGTTCTATATACTGATTCTGCTATTTATCTACCGGCTGTTCTGGGGATATTTCCTGTACAAATTCATTAAAAGCGCGGTTGTCCCTGTCCTGCTCCGCTACCCGGATGCAAATGCCGGCGGCAGCGGAATAGGCAGGCTGCTGTATTATATCGAAGGGAAGACCGCGCTGCACACCGACCCTGCCGTCCAGCACTGGCTATGGATGCTGCTGGCGCTGACAGTGCTAAGGCTGCTGGTGACTCCCTTTATCCGTGCAGGGCTGCTGCACGAGCTTCACCAGGAGCGCGACGGAGCGCGGGGACTGTTCTTTTTTCCCGGAATGAGAAAATATGGGCTGCCGGTGCTGATGTTCAGCCTCGCTGAATGGGCGCTAACCCTCCTGCCGCTCTATTGGCTGCTTCCGCGTATGTACCGTCATCTGCTCAGCGGCGTTCTCGATGTACAGCTCCTGCTCAGGCTGGTGCCTTATGTAATGGGCTGGCTGCTCTATCTCTTCCTTGTCCGCAAGCTTCTGCTCTATATGCAGTTCGGCTATACCGCAGGTACCGGCATGTTCTCCTCGCTGCTAATCTGCCTGAAGGTGCTGATGCCTTCGATCGGTATTTCCGTCATTCTGGGGGCGGGAAGCCTGGCCGTAATTCTGCTCTGCAGCGCCTCTGCTCTGTTCTATCCCGGATTGCCGGCACTTATGCTCCGCCAGGCAGCTCCGCTGCCCTCCACGCTGTTCAATATGTGGGGAATCGCTGCCCAGTATCACCTCTGGTCCAGTAAATCATTTCCGCAATAATAAGCTGCTGAAGCGGCATACTAAAGAGAGTCACAGCCCCTTATCAGGGAGCAGGACTCTTTTTTGCTTGAACCGGAGGACAAAAGCATTTGCAAAAGGCTAAATCCTCTGATACAATGATGGCTGTACTAGTAGTAACAAACTTGTAATATTTAAAGCAAAATCTTCCGTAACTATTGCAATTTAATCAATGCCGATAAGTCACTGTTCTGGTGCACAAAACGCCGAATTCCCTGCACCGGGAAGTGGGGGAACCATATTTTGGGTGAATTGATCTCGCTTTAGAGGGGTCATAGGGGAACCTTCTACCGAATCCTTAAGCTAACCTCGCAGGCCCTGGAAGGAGTACATCTTTTGATTAGTCAGAATTTCAAGAAAAAATGCACCGCAGCAGCACTAGGTCTTGTGATGGTATTCACACTCGGAGCAGGCAGTGCCTTCGCAGATTCCAAAATGGATACTGTGATTTCAAAAACCATTGGAACATCGTATAAAACCGGGGGCACAACCACCAGCGGCTTCGACTGTTCCGGATTTACCAAGTATGTATTTAAAAATGTCGGACTTACCTTGCCCCGTACCTCCAAAGCACAGTACAAAGTTGGAACAAGTGTATCCAAGAGCAATCTGCGTTCCGGTGATCTCGTGTTCTTCAATACCCTGGGTAATGGAGTGTCCCATGTCGGTATTTATGTTGGAAACGGGAAGTTCGCACAGTCCTCAAGTTCACGTGGTGTAACCATCAGTTCGATGAGCCAGTCCTACTGGGCCAACCGTTACGTTGGCGCCAAACGAGTAATGAGCACAACAGCCTACCAAGCTGTCGCTTACGATTGAACCCTTGAAGCATACCCCGAATATTTCCGCCTCTAACAACTAAATGTAACTTATACGAGCCCGGGATGATTATTGCCGTAATCATTTCCGGGTTTTTCCTTTTCCTTATTCTACCTTTTACCCGAATCCACAGCCTTGAAACAGCATTTTCTTGCAAAAACAAAGAAAAAATCATATAAAATAATCCCTGCGCATAGATATGAGTCTTTTGAAAGGGCTATAACTCTAAAAAACAGCAAAAAAGATGCATTAATATGTTATAAGTGATTGCCAAGCGCATTAGTCTTTGTTACAATTATCGCAGTGAGCTTTTAGTAACATTTTTGTAATTATTGAATCGCTTTTAACAAAGGTTTTGTCATGTATTGAATGAACCGCTAATCCTAATCAACAGTCGTGCCGAGTTCCTTAATGAATTAGGGAAACGGGGGAACCACTTTGGGTGAATTGACCTCCTATTCTAAGAGGGGTCATAGGGGACCTTCAACCGAACCCTTAAGCTAACCTCGTAGGCATTGGAAGGGGTATTTACTTTTGAAGAAGAAGCTAGCAGCCGCAGTACTAAGCTTGTCCATTATCTTCACCATCGGAGCAGGAAGCGCTTTCGCGGATTCCAAAATGGATAAAGTGATTGACAAAGCCATCGGAACCAAATACGTGTCCGGCGGTACATCAACTAACGGGTTTGATTGCTCCGGATTTACAATGTATGTTTTTGATAAGATCGGCATTAACCTGCCCCATCAATCCGGCTCCCAGTATCAGATGGGCACTGCCGTGTCCCGTGACGAGATGAGACCGGGCGATCTTGTATTCTTTAATACCAATGGTAAAGGCGTGTCTCATGTCGGTGTTTATGTCGGTGACGGCGAATTCGCCCATGCCTCTTCCTCACGTGGTGTAACCATCAGTTCGCTGAGTGACAGCTATTACGTCAACCGTTACGTTGGCGCCAAACGAATCATGAGTACAGATGCTTACAAGAATGTAGCTTCGGATTCCCAAGACAATGATGATGTACAATAATCCTTTGTAACCAAACGCTCTTTTCCGAGATTTTTGCCGAAATCTTGGAGAAGGGCTTTTTTTTGTCTATAAAATTACTTACCCGCCTCTATATTTGTAAAACACCGATTCTGAACTTTCGGAAAATAATTATTGGCGTTTGTCAAGTTTCTGCATTTCCGCAAGGAATTTGCGTCGAAACTAGCCGTTTTTGTATATAATTAATATTAAGAACAAGCAGAAACGGCTTTGCCGCCTCTTTAAAGGATGGTACCGTTTCGTCTGGAAGGAGGCCTCGCCTAATGATAAGCTCCCCGCTAACCTTTTATGTGGTGCCTATGGAGCCGCAGCATGCCGCTGAGATCTGTGAGTGGAGCTACAAGCCTCCGTATAATATTTACGGCTGGATGTCCTGGGAGCAGATGCAGGCGCTGGGCGTGGAGTTCGGAGACCCGCAGCTGCGAAGTGAGCAATATGTATCTGTAGTGAACGGACAGGGGGATCTGTGCGGCTTCGCCCAGCTCTTTCCGATGGAGGGGGTAGTCCGGCTTGGTGTTGGAATGCGGCCCGAGCTGTGCGGTCACGGCATGGGGCATCTGTTCATGAAAGCTATTGTTCAGGCAGCACGGGCGCGTTACCCGGAGCGTGAGATCGACCTGGAGGTGCTGACCTGGAACCAGCGCGCCATCCGCGCTTACCAGAAATGCGGGTTCACTATAACGGATACCTATGAACGCCGCACTCCGACCGGCAATAAGCCTTTTTATTGCATGGTCTATGAGGAATAGCACCGGAAACAGATTGTTTTGCAAAAAATGGATCATTTGTGTTCATTTTTTTGACACACATACTATGATAACGCTTCACCATCCGCTATAATGGAGTCAGCAGCTTACATGGAGGGACGGATGCAGATGCAGAAATGGATCATGAGCGGTTTGTTTTTTGCCGCCTGTGCCTTTGCAGTAATCTTAATGTTTACCTTACCCGGTAAATCCGAGGTAGCCGAACAGAACAAGCCGACTATGCCGGAAGTTGTGCTGGACGCTGCGGGCGCAGAAGCCACAGTGAAGGCCAATTGTATCTCCTGCCACGGTGACCAGCTTCAGGGCGGGGCGGGACCCAGCCTGCAGCAGGAAGGCGCTTCGCATGACGCAGCTCAGATTTACAGCATAGTCACCAAGGGCCGCGGACAGATGCCTTCCTTCAAAGACAGGCTGGCCCCTGAAGAGATTGCCAATGTAGCTCTATGGCTGGCGGAGAAGAAATAATCCGCATCCTGTACTAACACCATGCTCCTCATTCCAAATGTATAATGCCCGTGACTAGGATAACGAATGATCCTTGCACGGGCATTTCTATTATTCAGATATTCCTGTTGTCTTCATAGGGGCCTTGTCCTCTAGCGGGTCTTCTCGAATGCCTCATTAAATTCATGCGCCTGGCGGAGATCAAGCTTCTCCACATCTGCAGCCAGCCGCAGAACTACCGTCTTATAATCAATAGTGATATGCGGGTGATGGTCAAAGGCCTCCGAAATTGTAGCTACCTCATCTACAAAAGCAATCCCCTTCATATATTCACTGAACATATATTTGCGCACCAGCCTATCCCTCTCCAGCTTCCAGCCCTCAAGCTTGCCGATCTGCTCCTGCAGTTGTTCCTCAGTTAATTGCAATTCGTTTCCTCCCTTGCTAAGTTAACGGTTTCTTGAGCCTGCTCTTTCCTTCAAATAAAACATCCCTCAGCTTCTGAAAGTCCAAGGGATGTGCCAGGCCAAAGATTTTTGATTAAATGTATTCTGACATCCCGGCAATTAGTACTCCACTTCCAATTTTAACATGGCCGGATGCCCGGGACAAACCCGCTGCCGCATTTTCCCCTGCTTTATACAAGAACGACCGAAGCCAAATCCTCATCGCCCAGCAGAATATTAATGCGGTGTGTTTCTTTATCGTACATTACAACTCCGCTGCCCACCTGAATGACCGGCTCATTGCCCAGCGCGTAGAACAGGTCTTCCGCAAGCGCCTCCCAGACCTCCTGCCTTGATTCCTCCGGCAGATTCGTCCACTCTTCAGGCTCCATTTCAAAAAAAATGTACCCGTCTGAAATCCGTCCAACGGCTCCTGTCAGTTCAACCAGAATTTCACCGTAATCTCTGCCATGCTTAACTCCCACATCAATCACTCCGTTTTCTTCGCTGATGAATAATAACCTACCTTATCTATTATAGCCGAAAAAATCACTTCACAAAAAAGGGAATGATGTCGATAAAGAAGAATATACGTGATTTGGTTACGAACAGAGTGTTCTCCCGCGGTTCAAGGACGAATTACGCGGTTAGTCGATCACTTCTTAATTCTCATGGACGAGGTGCATAAATGGAAATCTCAACAATTCTAGGCCTGGTTTTTGGTCTGATCGCAGTAATCTGGGGGATGATACTCAAGCATGCTCCGCTTGCAAGCTTGAACAACCCCGCTGCCTATGTCATTATTTTTCTTGGCACGGCTGCCTCCATCTTCATGGCCTTTCCGATGTCGGAAGTCAAGAATTTCCCTAAGCTGTTGAAAATCCTTTTTACGAAGAAAAAAATGGTCGGCAAGCCCGAACTGATTACCATGTTTATGGAATGGGCTTCCATTACCCGCCGCGAAGGGCTGCTTGCCCTGGAGTCCAATGTCGATGAGATTGAAGATAACTTCCTCCGAAACGGCATGCGGATGATTATTGACGGAAACGATCAGGAGTTCGTCCGTGATGTATTAATGGAAGATATTCATGCCACTGAAGACAGACATAAAGCCGGAGCCTTGATTTTCTCCCAGGCCGGGATGTACGCACCTACGCTGGGGGTACTCGGTGCTGTTATCGGGCTGATTGCCGCCTTGGGGGATATGAGTAACATGGACGTCCTGGCCCATGCGATTGCCGGTGCCTTCATTGCAACCCTGCTCGGGATATTCACCGGTTATGTTATGTGGCACCCTATGGCGAACAAGCTGAAGCGGATATCCAAACGCGAGATTGAAGTCCGCCTGATGATGGTGGAGGGCCTGCTCTCCATTCAATCCGGGGTATCTACCATTGCCATTAACCAGAAGCTGTCCGTCTTCCTGACTCCGTCCGAGCGTGCCAAGCTGAGCGAGAAGGAGGGGGCTTCCAGTGAGCAAAAAGACTAGGCATGAGGAACATGAAGAGCATGCCGATGAATCCTGGCTGCTTCCCTATTCCGATCTGATGACCCTGCTCGTTGCTCTGTTCCTTGTTATGTATGCCATGAGCGCTACGGACGCCGTGAAATTCCAGCAGATGGCTGAAGCCTTCAATTCAGCACTCAGCGGCGGCGGCGGCGTCCTGGAGTACCGGTCGGATTCTCCGACCAACACCCAGCTGGACCAGGGCAAGCAGGATAAAATGAACAGCGTGATTGCCAAGAATACCGGCACCTCCGATCTGTCCAAGCTCCGTGCCAAGGAGCAGGAAGATCTGGAGAAGCTGAAGAAGCAGTTCGACCAGTACATCAAGAACAATGGAATGACCGATCTGCTTAGCACGAAGCTGAATCAGTCCCAGCTGATGATCACGATTAGCGATAATGCCCTGTTCGCTTCGGGACAGGCTGTAGTGAAGGATGAATCCCGCCAGTTGGCCAAGTCGATCTCCAACATGCTCCAGCAATTTCCCGATTATGAAGTGCTGGTACAGGGACATACGGATAATATCCCGATCTCCAACAGCATGTACTCCTCCAACTGGGATCTCAGTGTAGCCCGGGCCCTTCAATTCATGAAGATCCTTCTGCTAAATCCCAACCTGGACCCGACGAAGTTCAGCCCGACCGGCTCTGGCGAATATCATCCCATAGCCAGCAATGCTACGGCTGCCGGGCGGGCCAAGAACCGCCGGGTAGAAGTGTCCATCCTTCGTAAATATAAGGATGCTGCTGCCGAGACTACGGATGTCTCTCAGTTGGCCGCTCCCGGCAAATAAAGAAAGAGCTGTTCTGAAGGGCCTATCCGGCCCGTCAGAACAGCTCTTTTAGTTTGCCCGCCGCTCCCGGCAGCTTATTGCAGCTGATAGTTCAGCATAGCTCCCAGCTCTTGCTTCTCCTCTTGAGACAGCTCCCGCCATTCTCCGGTCTTCAGCGCGCCAAGGCGGATATTCATTACCCGGATACGCTGCAGCCGCCGCACTTCATAACCGAAGGCGCTGCACATGCGGCGGATTTGCCGGTTCTTGCCTTCGGTCAGCACGATACGGAATACCCGCTCACTAATCCGCGTAATCTCACAAAGCAGTGTCTTGCTGCCCAGAATTCTCACGCCGGTGGACATACCGGTCAGGAAAGAAGGCGTAACGGGCCGATCTACAGTGACTACATATTCCTTCTCATGCTTGCCTTCCGCGCGCAATATTTTGTTAACAATGTCACCGTCATTGGTCAGCAGAATCAATCCCTCTGAATCCTTGTCGAGCCGCCCGATCGGGAATATCCGCTCCTCATGCCCTATGAAATCGACAATATTGCCTTGAATATGCGCTTCTGTGGTAGAGGTAATGCCCACCGGCTTATGAAGCGCGATATACACGATCCTGCTGCCCGTCTGAAGCGGCTGGCCGTCAATCAGCACAATATCCCCGGCTTCTGCCTGGCTGCCCAGCATAGCGGGCTCACCGTTGATGGTGACCCGTCCTCCCTCAACCAGCTTGTCTGCTTCACGGCGTGAACAGTAGCCTGTCTCACTGATGAATTTATTGATTCTCATGTTCGTCTTCACTCCGTTCTATATTCATACCGGCCGGAGGTACTTGCTCCTTCGCTTCAGGCAGCTTGATGATTACCTGTGCCCCCCGGCCATACTCGCTTCTAATCTCCAGGCTGCCCTTATGGGCCTGAATGATCCGTTGGCTGACCATTAGGCCAAGCCCGGTTCCGGACTCTTTATTCGTAAAGAACGGCTCCCCCAGCTTAGGCAGCATATCCTCAGGGACGCCTCCGCCCTCATCTGTAATCACAATAACGACAGAATCCGCCTGCTCCTGCTGCTCCACGGTAATCGTTCCCCCGTCTGGCATCGCTTCTATTGCATTTTTGATCACATTGATAAATACCTGCTTCAGCTGATTCTCTTCACAATGCACCATGGCGGGTACTCCCGAGAAATGCGTGGTGAATTCAATACCGAACAGGTGGGCCTGACTGTCCAGCAGCGAGATGACATCGCCGACAATATGCCGCAGATCCCTCTGCTGGAAATGAACCGCCTGCGGCTTTGCCAGAATCAGGAACTCACTGACAATCATATTGATCCGGTCCAGCTCCGAGAGCATCAGATCAATATGCAGCGGAACGAGAACCTTCTTCTCCTGCTGAAGCTGCAGGAAGCCCCGCAGGGTGGTCAAGGGATTGCGGATCTCATGGGCAACGCCTGCCGCAAGCTGGCCGACTGTAGTCAGCTTCTCCGAGCGTCTAAGCAGCTCCTCAATCCGGTTGCGCTCGGTCATGTCACGGGATACATGGACAACCGACTGCGGGTTGCCCTCTTCATCCCGGATAACCGAGCTGCTGACGCTGACCTCTACCAGGGAGCCGTCACGCTTCAGCCTGACAGTCTCAACAGGCGACAGAGATGCTCCGTCCTTAAGCTGCTGCAATCGTATACTCTCCTGTTGCTGCACGGTGGCAGGAACCAGATAAGGCGGCTTGACCAGCGCATCCGCAGCACCCCATCCATAGAGGTCCTCGAAGGCTCTGTTCGTACTGATGATCCGTCCCTCCATATCCACGGTGTGGATGGCATCTGAAGTGCCGTTAATCACTGACTCCAGATGCTCCTTCACCGCACGGTTCTCCTCCAGTGTCTGCCCCAGCCGGTTCGTATGCTGCAGCAGATGTGAGGTCATCGCATTGATGCGCTGGGCCAGCTGTCCAAGCTCATCACGGCTGGATACATTAAGCGGAGGCTCAAATTTTCCCTTCGCCACATCATTGACCTTAGCCAGTATATCCTGAATCGGGCGTGTAACTACACCGGCCAGGACATAACTGGCCAGAAGGAAGATAATCAGCAGCAACACCGAGGTAGTGATATTATTGAACAGCTGCTCCCGGATGACCGAGGAGATCGCCTGGTAGTCCATGACTACACTGATCACATAATCCGCGGCTCCCGGGCGCTCAATCGGAATAAAGCTTTTGAGCACTCTTTTACCCAGCGCCTTCGTATCCAACGTTACCGGCTCGCCCTTATTCAATGCTTCACGGATAGCCGCCTTGTCCTCTGCAATATTGCCATATGAATAGGTGCCGTACTGAATAGGACGGTTCCGCAGCTTCGTGTTCTTGGGATCTGTGCCATCAGGCAGCATGCTTGAGGCTCCGAAGGTCTTCGGATTAATTCCCGTAATCTCCAGAATCCCGGGATTTACAGCTTTGGATTCCTGGATGATCTCATCAGGACTCATAATTTTGACATAATCGCTTACCGCTGTACTCCGGACGAACGGATCTATGATATAATTGCGGGCCCCGTCATAATAATAGCCCCATTTATCAATATACTCCGGATTGGAGGTTGAATATTCAAACGGCCCGGACCAGAAATTCTCCAGGGACTGCCCCTGATCGACAGATACGCGCTGGCCTGCAAACAGCTCCAGAAAAGCCACATACCAAAAACCCATGCCCTTGGTCGAAAGTCCAATCTCTGCAGGATCTGAAGATTTGGCTACGATAATATCATCCGCAGTCTTCACCAGCAGCGAGATATTCGACACCCCCAGCTTGGTGGATAGCGCCTTCAATTGTTGATTAGTAATATTCCTGATATCCGGGTCCAGCTCATAGGACGCCAGAATGGCAGTCAACCGCAGGTTCTGGGCAATTTTATCCTGCACGTAATTCGAGCTGTAGCCGCTCTGCTCCACCGATACGGCAACCTGCTTCGCAGTGATCTTCATGTTGCTTACGCTCTCATTACGCAGATTATTCCGGGCAGCATAAAGATTGAGTGTAAGATTAAGCATCAAGATTAAGAGCACCGAGCCAAAAATAATCGCTGATAGTTTCGTTTTTATGGACAAGCGTATTGTTCACCTCTTATCCGCTGGTAAATCCTAGCGGGCATTCAACATAATCATACCTTTTGCCCTTCCATTTGAAAAGGCCTTTCCCTACAGCCGGGCGCTGGCAGATATTGAATTATCGGGACACTTTCTCTACAATAGGTAAGAAACCATCCACAGGTTATGCACATATAAACATTTTGCTAAATCGCGATGTGCACAATTTTGTGTATAAGTCGGTCGTTATCCACAGAGTTATACACAATTTGTTAAGAACGAATATTTGTTCGTTGGACAATGGGCATAGAAGAAGGGAAGATGCATTTGATTACCAGGCTTGAAGAACTGCCGCCGGAGGAGCGGGCCATTCATGAACATTGGATGACAGAAGCGATAGGAGAAGCCCGCAAGGCTGAGGCCTTGGGCGAAGTACCGATTGGTGCCGTGGTCGTCCACGGAGGCCAAATTATTGGCCGCGGATATAATCTGCGTGAGACAACGCTCGACTCCACTGCCCATGCAGAGATGGTGGCGATCCGGGAAGCCAGTACAGTCCTGGGCTCCTGGCGTTTGCTTGATTGCCGGCTCTATGTTACCCTGGAGCCTTGTCCCATGTGTGCAGGGGCGATGGTGCAGTCCAGGCTGCCGCTTACCGTGTATGGCACGCCAGACCCCAAGGCCGGCTGTGCAGGGACCCTGATGAACCTGCTGGAGGAGTCACGCTTTAACCACCGCACAGAGGTCATCCAGGGCGTGATGCAGGAGGAGTGCGCGGAGATGCTGACCTCCTTCTTTCGCAAGCTGCGGAAGCGGCCTGCGAAGCTCTAGAAAGTCCATTAACATATTATACTTATAAGGAGAATACGAGATGTCCTACAAGCTGTATAACAACGCACAGGGGATCTATCTCTCGCTGCTGGAGCTTAATGATGCTGAGGAGCTGCTAAGCCTTCGTCTGCGCAACCGTACCGCGCACCAGCAATTCGAACCCCTGCGTGATGAAGATTACTTCACCCTGGAGAGCCAGCATCAGCTAATTAACCAGCGTATCCTGGAAGCCCGGCTGGACCGGGCGTATATGTTCGGCATTTATCTGCTCAGCGGAGAGCTGATCGGCCAGATTACGATCTCTAACGTAGTGAGGGGAGTCGGACAATTCTGCGATATCGGCTATCTGATCGATCATGAGCAGCAAGGGCAAGGACATACCAGCGCTGCTGTGCACCTGATCCTCGGGTACGCCTTCCGCTCCCTGGGGCTTCACAGGGTACAGGCTGCTATCCTGCCTCATAATACCGGTTCACGCAGAGTGCTGGAGAAGAACGGCTTCCAGGCTGAAGGAATTGCACGCCGCTTCATCCGGATCAACGGCGAATGGCAGGATCACCGCACCTACGCCATTCTGGCTGAGGAGTTCCTGCCAGAGGAACAGCAATCCCCTTAACCTTCATATGTGCAAGCTAAAAACCCGTATAAGCGGAAATCGCTCATACGGGTCTTTAGCTTGCGGAACTATGGTATTAATAAGTACTCGTACCTGTGTTCCCGAACTGCTGCTGCAGCTCTTCCAGAGTGATGACATCATCGCCTTGCGGAATGCCAATCTTGAAGGTCTGCTTCTCATTGATCTTGCTGTATTGGTTGCTTGCATTCATTGATAAGGTAACATTCTCACCCTTGTCAGGATCACTAACCTTGATGTTCATGAGCATATCCTGGTATACCGGATAATCATCTTTGTTGACTGCGGTATTCAGATGGAACTGGTTAATAGTGAGGTGCTTGTTCAGATCAGCCAGGCTCTTGTCGAACTCTGCACGGGCTTCACTGGATTGAAGCTGTTCCTTGGCTTCGGCCAGCTTGGCAGGCTCAACCTGCAGCAGATCCTTGTATTCTTCTTTGCCCAGAATATCAATAATCTTCGGCATAGCGTTGTTCACCAGAATGGTGAGTGCCTCTTTGACGTTATCGTTGGTAACCTGGAATTGAACTACCTGCTTGGCTTCTACGCCTTCAGGCAGGTTTGCATCCTTCGGTTTGATATCATTGAAATACTTGGCTTGATCGTATTCACCAAGCAAGGTATTCATCACTTCATTCGACAGCTTCTGCACCTTCTGTGCATCCATCTGTGCAGGATTGAATTCAGCCCCCTGCTCTTCAGCCAGCTGCTTCAGATCCAGCTCTACGAATTTGTTAACGATCGTCTCAGGGATCGGCAGGAACGGAATCGAAGGTATTTTGACATACAGCTTCTGTCCGGTCATCACCATTGGAACTGTGAAGGACATAGCCATGTCCCCTTTCAGATTCAGAACAGTTGTCATTTCTGTCTGCATCGGCTCTGCCTGGTAGACTCCATCGATGGTAAGCTCGGCGTTCTTAAGCATGCTGAGCATCTGGCCCGTTGAAGCATCTGCTTCATTGGTACCTGTGTCTATCGACAGATCATTAATAACTAATTTTGTCTTCATTTCGTAAGATGTCATAGCTGTAGCTTTGGCTGCAGCTGAAGTCAGAGCCTCCTTAGGCTCCTCTTTCTTTGCACATCCCGGCAGAATTACTGCAGCAGTTAACAGTAACGCAGCAGCGGATAACCCCCACTTTTTGTTCATTATTTTTCTCCTCTCCCATGTAAAAAAATTCTTTCCCCTCCCTAATGATAAACCATTTGGCAATTATGAGAAACATTTCTCTTCATTTTCATTTAAAATTGTATTTAACCCTGCGGATTATGATGGTCCACATGGTTGGCCTGCTTCACCTTTTTAGACCCGGATAACGGCGCCGGACCTGAAGAATGGTGCTCCTTGCGGGGTCCCTGATTGTCCTGCTGTACGCCGGGTACAGGCATGCTCTTGGGTTTGCTCATTGGATTAGCCTCCTATGGATTGGTTAAGCCCTGAAGGGCTTGGGCACATTCATGAATCTGTCTCGTATACTGCTGCGCCAACAGCTGAACAGCATCCAGCTGTTCATCCGCATGCACCCCGGCCTGCTCGGCGTCAAGCAGATCTACAGCAACCTCGCGGCTATCCACATAGGTACAGCGGAAATCCAGCGAATACCCCTGCCGTCCCGCTGCATTGAAATGAATAAGCAGACTGTTCTGGTTGGCCGCATCCCCCTGCACACTGAAGCTATCTCCATTCTCCATCAGTTCGGGCAGCCGCTCCTGCCAGGCAGACACCAGACTCTGCTGATCTACTTGCAATTGTCGGTCCATCTTTATCATCAGCCTCCTTCTCTAATACATTGCGGAGAAAGCCGGATTTTTATTCCCGCTGGAACAGCTTCCGGTGAAAAAGAGACCTTAGCGGATACAAAAAAACCGTCCTCGTGAGAGAACGGCTTCTATCTGCACTTATTTAGATGTAAAGGAATGGCGGAGAGGATGGGATTCGAACCCATGTGGGCTTGCACCCTAACGGTTTTCAAGACCGCCCCGTTATGACCGCTTCGGTACCTCTCCAATGCATTGAAATTTCACATGCATTAGGAATTATACCACGCCCCGCAAATAATATGCAACTATTATTATTGAGCTGTTTTTGCAGAAATGGATTTCACATTACGCATATACGGCTGCAGGCATTCCGGAATCAGCACACTTCCGTCCTCCTGCTGGTAATTCTCCAGAATAGCTGCTACGGTACGTCCTACAGCCAACGCAGAGCCATTCAGCGTATGCACGAATTCAGGCTTAGCCTTCGGGTCCTTGCGGTAACGGATATTGGCCCGTCGCGCCTGGAAGTCCTCGGTGTTGGAGCATGAGGAGATCTCACGGTACATGCCGCTCTCAGGCAGCCATACCTCAAGGTCATACGTCTTGGCAGAGGTGAATCCCATATCCGCCGTACAGAGCAGCAGAACGCGGTAGGGCAGCCCCAGAAGCTGCAGCACGCGCTCAGCGTCGGCTGTCATCTTCTCCAGCTCCTCATAGGAACTCTCCGGGCTGGCCAGCTTCACCAGCTCCACCTTGTTGAACTGATGCTGGCGGATCAGACCACGGGTATCGCGTCCGGCAGAACCTGCCTCAGAACGGAAGCAAGAGCTGTAGGCTACATGATACTTCGGCAGATCACCAGCCGTCATAATCTCTTCACGGTAATAGTTCGTCACAGGCACTTCGGCCGTAGGAATCAGATAATACTCTGTATCCCGCAGCTTGAACAGGTCCTCTTCGAATTTGGGCAGCTGCCCTGTTCCATAGAGGCTGTCCTTATTAACAATATAAGGCGGCAGCATCTCTTCATAATTATGTTCCCCGCTGTGCAGGTCCATCATGAAATTGATCAGGGCACGCTCCAGTCTGGCACCCAATCCTTTATAGAAGACAAACCGGGAGCCCGTAACCTTCGCCGCTGCCTCAAAATCAATGATATCCAGCTGCTGTGCCAGCTCCCAATGAGATTTTGGAGTGAATCCAAGCTCTGTAGGCTCTGACCAGCGGCGCACTTCAACATTGTCTGCTTCGGAGGTGCCCACAGGCACCGATTCATGCGGAATATTCGGGATGCTCATCGTCAGCTCATCAATCTTGACCTCAAGCTCACGCACCTCATCATCCAATTCCTTTATCCGGTCAGATACCGTTCGCATCTCTGCGATCAGATCATCAGCAGGCTCACCATTCTTCTTCTTCTTGGCTACGTCTCCGGATACAGTGTTCCGGCGGTTCTTGAGCCCTTCAGTTTCCTGGAGCAGCTCACGGCGGCGCTGATCCAGCGCCGGGAAGCCGGATATCAACTCCAGCGACTTTCCTCTTTTATTCAGTGCCTCTTCTACTCTTGCATAATCGCTGCGCAATACTTTAACATCTAACACAAAGTTTCCCTCCTGAAAACAGCCCAAACTCTTTCAAAATGCTGTTTTGTTTGCAGCTTTGAAAGAGTCAAGATGTCCTTATATGCAGTTCTATAGATTGGCTGTCATACTGTCCTCTACCATGTCGGCAAAATATTGATGCAGCCTGTAATCATCAGTCAATTCCGGGTGAAAAGAGCAGGCCAGCAGATGGCCTTGACGCGCGGTTACAATCTCATCCTTATAGAGGGTCAGCACCTCGATATCCGGGCCCACCTCTTCAATAAGCGGAGCGCGGATAAATACCGCCCGCACCGGGTCAGCAATCCCCTTAATCTCCAGGTCACATTCAAAGCTTTCCCGCTGGCGGCCAAAGGCATTCCTGGCCACGGTAATATCCATCAGCTCCAGATGACCTGCTTCGTCTCCGGCAATCCGCTTCGCCAGCACGATCATACCGGCGCAGGTGCCGAAAATAGGCTTGCCTTGATCCGCGAACGCACGGATCGCTTCAATAAAGCCGTATTTGCGCATTAACTTCCCGATTGTTGTACTCTCGCCGCCGGGAATAATCAAGCCGTCTACCCCGTCCAGCTCCTCAACCCGCTTAATGGGCAGGCCCTGCGCGCCGGTCTTCTCAATACTGGCAATATGCTCTGTTACAGCGCCCTGAAGCGCCAATACTCCAATTCTCATCCGGAAGCCTTCTCTCTATTAACGGCCGCGTTCCGACATGCGCTCAGCCGGGGACAACGTGGCGATATCAATACCCTTCATCGGAGCGCCCAGATTCTTGGACACTTCAGCGATCAACTTGTAATCCGTGAAGTGAGTTGTCGCTTCGACGATGGCACGGGCGAACTTCTCAGGATTGTCCGATTTGAAAATGCCCGAGCCGACAAACACCCCGTCAGCACCCAGATGCATCATGAGTGCGGCATCGGCAGGCGTAGCTACACCACCGGCTGCGAAGTTAACGACAGGCAGCTTGCCCAGCTCGTGAACCTCCAGCAGCAGCTCATAAGGAACACCCAGCGTCTTAGCTTCATGATATAGCTCATCAGGCGACAGCCCAGTCACCTTGCGGATCTGGCTGTTGATGTGGCGCATATGGCGGACCGCTTCCACGATGTTGCCGGTTCCCGGCTCACCTTTGGTACGGATCATAGAGGCTCCTTCGCCAATCCGGCGCAGCGCTTCCCCAAGATCCTTGGCTCCGCATACAAAAGGAACCGTGAATTCGCGTTTATTGATATGGAACACTTCATCGGCAGGAGTAAGCACTTCACTCTCATCGAGATAGTCTACACCCAAAGATTCGAGAACCTTGGCTTCCACATAGTGGCCGATCCGCGCTTTGGCCATCACAGGAATACTTACTACCTTGATGACCTCTTCTACAATAGTAGGATCAGCCATACGTGCGACACCACCCGCAGCGCGGATATCGGAAGGTACACGCTCCAGGGCCATAACGGCAACTGCGCCCGCGGCCTCAGCAATTTTCGCCTGCTCTGCATTCATGACGTCCATAATGACGCCGCCTTTTTGCATTTCTGCCATGCCTCTTTTGACTCGCGAAGTTCCTGTTTCCATATCTACGCCTCCCGTTAGATCTAACCTAATCTAACATGTAATTTTACCGCAAGGCTGTAATATACACAACCTATTTACTGGGATTTTGTCGTGAAGCCGGGGCCAGTGCCCCTGTGAGGCTAGAACAGGTTTTTAATTCCTTTGAACAGATCACCGAAAAAATCACCGATGGCTCTCAGCAGCAGCTTGAACCAGCCCGCCTTCTCCGCTTCCTCGGCAGTAATCAGGTTCACCGTCTTCTCTTGTGTCTGAGACATTCCTTCAATCTTATAGGAGTACGTGACCTTACCTACCTTGCTGGCTCCGGCAATCGGAGCGACTAGCGTAGCCGGATCATTCGTGACCACAGTAGTCTTGATCTGCGGCGATACAGTACCCTTAGGAACCATGAACGTTACACCAGCATCCGTCACTACGGATACCTCTTTATTCTTGCCCTTCAGCACAGGCACAGTCTCAGTGCCGGCAATCACGGCCTTAGGTGCAACTACCTGCTTAATCTCAAAATTATTAAAGCCGAAATCCAGCACCTTCTTCGTTTCGGTGAAACGGTGGGCCTCGGAGTCCGCTCCCATTACTACGCTAATTAGACGCATGCCGTCACGCACCGCAGTACCGGTGAAGCAGTTACCGGCGTTGGTCGTATGTCCGGTCTTCAATCCGTCCAGTCCTGGATAAGCGTAAGCCTTGAAATTGGGGATATCCTTATTGGCTTCCAGCATCCAGTTGTAGTTAATCATCGGCTTGGAATCACGCTCACGGAATTTATACGATTGAATTGTCGTAAAATCTGTAAACTCAGGATGGTCCGTAACAATATACTTGGCGAGAATCGCTGCATCCATTGCAGACATTACCGTCTCACGGTCCTCTTCAGGCCGGTATTTGGCAGGCATGTCCTTCCGGTCCAGACCGGTGGAATTAATGAAATAAGCCGTCTTCATCCCCATCTTCTGTGCGGTCTCATTCATCTGGGTCACAAACTGCTGCTCCGAGCCGGATACCAGTTCAGCCAGAGCAACTGTAGCATCATTGGCAGAGCCTACCGCCATCGCTATGTAGAGTTCTTTAACCGTATGTTCATCGCCCGCTGCCAAAAAAATACGTGAGCCGATCTGCTTGGACGCATTCTCCTGTATAATGACCTTCTGATCCCAGGAAATCTTGCCGCTATTCACCGCTTCTGTTACAAGGTATTCTGTCATCATCTTCGTCATACTTGCCGGAGGCATAGGCTGGTCCGCATTAAGCGAGAGCAGAACTTCACCTGTAGTAGGTTCAATCAATACTGCAGATTTCAATTTCAGTCCTAGGGATTCCACGGTTGGAATCTTGGCTACTGCCGTTTTGGCAGGGGTAGCCGCCGCCTTGGTTCCAGCCTCTGTGGTAGCCGGTTTATTCACTGCCTCTGCCATCGCAGAAGCCGCAGGAAATGCCAACATATTTAAAAGCAGACCTGCTGCCACAGTCTTAATCACAATTTGCTTACTGCTTAGTTTTCGCTTGGCCTTCAATGATTAACTCTCCTTTAATCCTCAGATCAGTGCTTGTTCTATTCTAACACAGGGGTACCTGCAAAAAAAGACAGGCAGGACTAAATTAGTCCTGCCTGTCAACAAAATAGGCGAGTCTTCCCGGCTTATAGGGAATAGTTCGGAGCTTCCTTGGTGATCTGTACATCATGAGGATGACTCTCACGCAGGCCTGCTCCAGTGATCCGGATGAACGAGGTATCATTGCGCAGCTCTTCTAATGTCTTCGTTCCGCAATAGCCCATACCGGAGCGCAGTCCGCCAATCAATTGGTGAACCGTGTCAGACAATGGCCCTTTAAAGGCTACACGGCCCTCAATGCCTTCCGGTACAAGCTTCTTATCATCATCCTGGAAGTAACGGTCTTTACTGCCTTGCTTCATGGCGCTCATGCTGCCCATGCCGCGGTATACCTTATACTTACGTCCCTGATAGATTTCCGACTCTCCGGGACTTTCTTCCGTGCCAGCGAACAGGCTTCCCATCATGACTGCAGCAGCACCAGCGGCGATGGCTTTGGTAATCTCACCAGAGTACTTAATTCCTCCGTCTGCAATCACCGGAATGCCGTATTCACGGGCTACTGTCGCACAATCGTAGATCGCGGTAACCTGCGGAACGCCGATTCCGGCAATTACGCGGGTAGTACAGATAGATCCCGGGCCAATACCCACCTTGATTACGGAAGCTCCTGCTTCAATCAATTCGCGGGTAGCTTCACCTGTAGCCACATTACCGGCTACGATCGTCAGATCAGGATAAGTCTCGCGCAGCTTACGCACCGCATCGATAATATTGATGTGATGGCCATGTGCGGAATCCACAGTAATCAGGTCCACACCGGCTTTTACCAATGCTTCTGTCCGCTCCAGCGTATCCTTGGAGATCCCGATTGCTGCTCCAACCAGCAGACGTCCGTGGGCATCCTTGGCACCGTTAGGGAACTGGATGGCTTTCTCTATATCTTTAATAGTAATGAGACCTTTAAGAATATTATGCTCGTCTACCAGCGGCAGCTTCTCAATCTTGTGACGCTGCAGAATGCCCTTCGCCTCTTGAAGAGTGGTACCTACAGCAGCTGTAACGAGATTCTCATGAGTCATCACTTCTTTGATCTGAATATTGAAATCATGGATAAAACGCAGATCGCGGTTCGTCAGAATACCGACAAGCTTGCCCTCTTCATCTACGATAGGCACACCTGAGATACGGTATTTGCCCATCAGGACTTCAGCATCGGATACCCAGTGGTCCGGCGTAAGTGAGAAAGGATTGGTAATAACCCCGCTCTCCGAGCGCTTCACACGGTCTACCTCTTCTGCCTGCTGCTCTACGGACATATTCTTATGAATAATGCCGATCCCGCCCTCACGGGCGATAGCAATCGCCATAGCGGCTTCTGTGACTGTGTCCATACCTGCACTCATCAAAGGGATATTCAGCTTCACATTCTTGCTGAGTACAGTGGTTAGATCCACTTCCTTAGGTAATACCTCGGATTTACGCGGAACCAGCAGCACATCATCAAAAGTGAATCCCTCTTTACCAAACTTATCTTCCCACACCTGGGTCATTCCTCCTCTAAATTCTTTTCTCTACCCGCCCGCCAACTTATGAATAAAGAAACTCCTGCGTCAAGTCCATACCCGATAGACAGCGGTAGTGGCCTGGGAGTTATACATAATTGTGTCTTCTGTTAAGGTTTGAGAGGCTTGTCCAAAAATATATTAGAGCTATCTTAGCAAAGGGTATTTGGCCTGTCAAGAATATTACACCGCTCTGTGAAGGGATTAGGCTATCCGCCCTCCAGTAAGCGAATTCTTGGACTAAAGTCCGTGTCCAGTGGACAATTGAGCGAATTTCGGCGGCATCACCGAAAATACAAAAAGACCACTGTTGAGATTTCAACAGTGGTCTTACGTGCTTGGCAACGTCCTACTCTCCCAGGACCCTTCGGTCCAAGTACCATCGGCGCTGGAGGGCTTAACGGTCGTGTTCGGGATGGGTACGTGTGGAACCCCTCCGCTATCGCCACCAAACGGGCATTTACAGCGTAAATGCTTCAGGAATTTGATTCCTGAAAACTGAATCCGAAACGAATTTGTGTTTGCCCTTCTTACGGGGCCCCCGGAAAGTACTCGGAATCCGCTTCGTCAGCGTCATCTTCACTTTTTGGGGTAGCTTTTGGATAAGCCCTCGACCGATTAGTATTGGTCAGCTCCATGCATTGCTGCACTTCCACCTCCAACCTATCTACCTCGTCGTCTTCAAGGGGTCTTACTAATTGGGAAATCTCATCTTGAGGGGGGCTTCACGCTTAGATGCTTTCAGCGCTTATCCCGTCCGTACGTAGCTACTCAGCCATGCTCCTGGCGGAACAACTGATGCACCAGCGGTACGTCCATCCCGGTCCTCTCGTACTAAGGACAGCTCCTCTCAAATTTCCTGCGCCCACGACAGATAGGGACCGAACTGTCTCACGACGTTCTGAACCCAGCTCGCGTACCGCTTTAATGGGCGAACAGCCCAACCCTTGGGACCTACTTCAGCCCCAGGATGCGATGAGCCGACATCGAGGTGCCAAACCTCCCCGTCGATGTGGACTCTTGGGGGAGATAAGCCTGTTATCCCCAGGGTAGCTTTTATCCGTTGAGCGATGGCCCTTCCATGCGGTACCACCGGATCACTAAGTCCGACTTTCGTCCCTGCTCGACTTGTAGGTCTCGCAGTCAAGCTCCCTTATGCCTTTGCACTCTGCGAATGATTTCCAACCATTCTGAGGGAACCTTTGAACGCCTCCGTTACTCTTTAGGAGGCGACCGCCCCAGTCAAACTGCCCGCCTGACACGGTCCCCGTACCCGATAAGGGCACTAGGTTAGAACCTAGATACGATCAGGGTGGTATCCCAACGGCGCCTCCGCAGAAGCTTGCGCTCCTGCCTCCACGGCTCCCACCTATCCTGTACAGATCGTACCCAAATTCAATATCAAGCTGCAGTAAAGCTCCATGGGGTCTTTCCGTCTTGTCGCGGGTAACCTGCATCTTCACAGGTATTAAAATTTCACCGGATCTCTCGTTGAGACAGCGCCCAAGTCGTTACGCCATTCGTGCGGGTCAGAATTTACCTGACAAGGAATTTCGCTACCTTAGGACCGTTATAGTTACGGCCGCCGTTTACTGGGGCTTCGGTTCACAGCTTCGGACTAAGTCCTAACCGCTCCCCTTAACCTTCCAGCACCGGGCAGGCGTCAGCCCGTATACTTCGCCTTACGGCTTCGCACAGACCTGTGTTTTTGCTAAACAGTCGCTTGGGCCTTTTCACTGCGGCCCCCTCGGGCTATTCACCCTACCGAGGCACCCCTTCTCCCGAAGTTACGGGGTCATTTTGCCGAGTTCCTTAACGAGAGTTCTTCCGCGCGCCTTAGAATTCTCTTCTCGCCTACCTGTGTCGGTTTGCGGTACGGGCACCTTCTCCTGACTAGAGGCTTTTCTTGGCAGTGTGAGATCATGACCTTCGCTACTGTAATTTTCGCTCCCCATCACAGCCCAGCCTTACGGTGTGCGGATTTGCCTACACACCAGCCTCACTGCTTAGACGGACATCCATCAGTCCGCGTCACTACCCTCCTGCGTCACCCCATCGCTCATAGCGGATTACGGTGGTACAGTAATTTCAAACTGTTGTCCTTCGACTACGCCTTTCGGCCTCGCCTTAGGTCCCGACTTACCCTGAGCGGACGAGCCTTCCTCAGGAAACCTTGGGCTTTCGGCGGATCAGATTCTCACTGATCTTTTCGTTACTCATACCGGCATTCTCACTTGTATACTCTCCAGCGCTCCTTACGGTACACCTTCAACGTATATACAACGCTCCCCTACCCCAGATACAAAGTATCTAGCCATAGCTTCGGTGGTGTGTTTAGCCCCGTTACATTTTCGGCGCAGAGTCACTCGACCAGTGAGCTATTACGCACTCTTTCAATGGTGGCTGCTTCTAAGCCAACATCCTGGTTGTCTGTGCAACTCCACATCCTTTCCCACTTAACACACACTTGGGGACCTTAGCTGATGGTCTGGGCTGTTTCCCTTTTGACAATGGATCTTAGCACTCACTGTCTGACTCCCGGCAAGAAGTAAATGGCATTCGGAGTTTGACTGAGCTTGGTAACCCTTGCGGGCCCCGCACCCAATCAGTGCTCTACCTCCACCACTCCATTCACCGAGGCTAGCCCTAAAGCTATTTCGGGGAGAACCAGCTATCTCCGAGTTCGATTGGAATTTCTCCGCTACCCCCACCTCATCCCCGCATTTTTCAACATGCGTGGGTTCGGGCCTCCAGTGCGTGTTACCGCACCTTCACCCTGGACAGGGGTAGATCACACGGTTTCGGGTCTACGTCCACATACTTAAGTCGCCCTATTCAGACTCGCTTTCGCTGCGGCTCCGGCTTCTCACCTTAACCTTGCATGTTAAACGTAACTCGCCGGTTCATTCTACAAAAGGCACGCCATCACCCATAAAAAGGGCTCTGACTTTTTGTAAGCACACGGTTTCAGGTTCTATTTCACTCCCCTTCCGGGGTGCTTTTCACCTTTCCCTCACGGTACTGTTTCACTATCGGTCGCCAGGTAGTATTTAGCCTTAGCAGATGGTCCTGCTGGATTCATACGGGGTTTCACGTGCCCCGCACTACTCGGGATCCGTCTCGGAGAGAATACCATTTCGGCTACAGGGCTTTTACCTCTATCGCGGGCCTTTCCAGACCTCTTCGCCTACCATATTCCTTTGTAACTCCATGTGAGACGTCCCACAACCCCAAGAGGCAAGCCTCTTGGTTTAGGCTGTTCCGCGTTCGCTCGCCGCTACTGACGGAATCACTATTGTTTTCTCTTCCTCAGGGTACTTAGATGTTTCAGTTCCCCTGGTCTGCCTCTGCGTATCCTATGTATTCAGATACGAGTAACTGCGAATTACCACAGCTGGGTTTCCCCATTCGGACACCCCCGGATCAAAGCTTGCTTACAGCTCCCCGAGGCAGTTTCGTTGTTCGCCACGTCCTTCGTCGGCTCCTGGCGCCTAGGCATCCTCCGTGTGCTCTTAGTAGCTTAACCTCGATTTTTCCGTCAGGAAACTATCGGACAATGAATTTCTTCAACGTCTGTATTTCCATCAAGATCATCGTAGCATCGCCATTAATTCAAAACTTGTTTACACAAGTTCAGCTTAAAGGAATGTTCTAAAACGCAAATTCGTTTCGGTATCCAGTTTTCAAGGATCAAAGGTAAAGATGAGAGCTTAAACTCTCAAAACTGACCAACGAGTGAGTAACAGGCCTAAACCTGATTGGTTTGGAAGTTAAACTTCCGATTTGAATGTCTTCATTGCAGAAGACGATTCTCCATAGAAAGGAGGTGATCCAGCCGCACCTTCCGATACGGCTACCTTGTTACGACTTCACCCCAATCATCTACCCCACCTTCGGCGGCTGGCTCCCTTGCGGGTTACCCCACCGACTTCGGGTGTTGTAAACTCTCGTGGTGTGACGGGCGGTGTGTACAAGACCCGGGAACGTATTCACCGCGGCATGCTGATCCGCGATTACTAGCAATTCCGACTTCATGCAGGCGAGTTGCAGCCTGCAATCCGAACTGAGACCGGCTTTGCTGGGATTGGCTCCACCTCGCGGCTTCGCTTCCCGTTGTACCGGCCATTGTAGTACGTGTGTAGCCCAGGTCATAAGGGGCATGATGATTTGACGTCATCCCCACCTTCCTCCGGTTTGTCACCGGCAGTCACTCTAGAGTGCCCAGCCTTACCTGCTGGCAACTAAAGTCAAGGGTTGCGCTCGTTGCGGGACTTAACCCAACATCTCACGACACGAGCTGACGACAACCATGCACCACCTGTCTCAACTTTCCCCGAAGGGCACCTGATGCATCTCTGCTTCGTTAGTTGGATGTCAAGACCTGGTAAGGTTCTTCGCGTTGCTTCGAATTAAACCACATACTCCACTGCTTGTGCGGGTCCCCGTCAATTCCTTTGAGTTTCAGTCTTGCGACCGTACTCCCCAGGCGGAGTGCTTACTGTGTTAACTTCGGCACCAAGGGTATCGAAACCCCTAACACCTAGCACTCATCGTTTACGGCGTGGACTACCAGGGTATCTAATCCTGTTTGCTCCCCACGCTTTCGCGCCTCAGCGTCAGTTACAGCCCAGAAAGTCGCCTTCGCCACTGGTGTTCCTCCACATATCTACGCATTTCACCGCTACACGTGGAATTCCACTTTCCTCTTCTGTACTCAAGTCACCCAGTTTCCAGTGCGACCTCAGGTTGAGCCCAAGGTTTAAACACCAGACTTAAATAACCGCCTGCGCGCGCTTTACGCCCAATAATTCCGGACAACGCTTGCCCCCTACGTATTACCGCGGCTGCTGGCACGTAGTTAGCCGGGGCTTTCTTCTCAGGTACCGTCACTCCGGTAGCAGTTACTCTACCGGACGTTCTTCCCTGGCAACAGAGCTTTACGATCCGAAAACCTTCATCACTCACGCGGCGTTGCTCCGTCAGGCTTGCGCCCATTGCGGAAGATTCCCTACTGCTGCCTCCCGTAGGAGTCTGGGCCGTGTCTCAGTCCCAGTGTGGCCGTTCACCCTCTCAGGTCGGCTACGCATCGTCGCCTTGGTGGGCCGTTACCCCACCAACTAGCTAATGCGCCGCAGGCCCATCCCCAAGCAGCAGATTGCTCCGCCTTTCATTCTCTCCTCAGGAGAAGAAAGAAATTATCCGGTATTAGCTACCGTTTCCGGTAGTTATCCCAGGCTTGAGGGCAGGTTGCCTACGTGTTACTCACCCGTCCGCCGCTAAGTTTGAAAGGAAGCAAGCTTCCTCTCAAACTCCGCTCGACTTGCATGTATTAGGCACGCCGCCAGCGTTCGTCCTGAGCCAGGATCAAACTCTCCAAATTGGTATTTAGAAAGAGCGATTGCTCATTTTGAAACATCTGACGAGAATTTACATTCTCATTTTTGGATCTCACCGAAGTGATTTCCAGATACTCACTCGTTGTTCAGTTTTCAAAGATCAAGCTCGTTGTTAGTGCCGCTCACCGCGTCACCAGCAACTCTTATAATATATCACATCCGACCGATCAATGCAAGCTCTTTTTTAAGTTCTTTTCGAGCTCGGCGTTGATGTTTCGCGGCCAGAAATAGAATATATCACGGATAGAGATTCATTGCAAGCATTATTTCTAAATCATTTGACCAGAGCATTTAATCCCCCGATGCCAAGAGAACTGCCTGAGCAGCTCTCTTAGTTATCCGGGTCGGACTAAGAGAAACCCTTAGTCTTTATTACGCATATGCGGGAACAGCAGTACATCACGGATAGACGCTGAATTGGTCAGCAGCATGATCAGACGGTCTACACCGATTCCAAGGCCCCCTGTTGGCGGCATGCCGTACTCCAGAGCACGGATGAAATCATCATCCATCTCATGGGCTTCATCATTGCCCTGCTCTTTCTCGTGAATCTGTGCTTCGAAGCGCTGGCGCTGGTCAATCGGATCATTAAGCTCGCTGAACGCATTGGCATGCTCGCGGGCTACAATGAACAGCTCGAACCGGTCGGTGAAGCGCGGGTCCTCTTCATTCTTTTTAGCAAGCGGTGAGATCTCTACAGGATGTCCCATTACGAAGGTTGGCTGAATCAGCGTCTCTTCCACAAACTGCTCGAAGAACGCATTGAGGATATGTCCAAAGGTCATATGCTTCTCCACCGGAACCCGGTGTTCCTTAGCCAGAGCCTGTGCTTCTTCATCCGTCATCTGAACACCGAAGTCCACCCCGGTTACTTCCTTAACGGCATCCACCATAGTCACGCGGCGCCAGCCTGGAGACAGATCCACTTCCTGTCCCTGATAATTAATTACCTGGGAGCCAAGTACCTCCTGGGCAATATGAGCGATCAGGCTCTCTGTCAGATGCATAATGTCCTTGTAATCCGCATACGCTTCATACAGCTCGATCATTGTGAATTCCGGATTATGGCGTGTTGAAATACCTTCATTACGGTATACACGGCCAATCTCATAGACTTTCTCCAGACCGCCGACGATTAGACGCTTCAGGTGCAGTTCAATGGCAATCCGCATATACAGCTGCATATCCAGCGTATTGTGGTGGGTAATGAATGGTCGGGCCGCTGCTCCGCCTGCGATGGCATGCAGGGTTGGCGTCTCCACCTCTAAGTAGCCCAGTGAGTCCAGATAACGGCGCATCGACTGGATAATCCGTGAACGCATGATGAAGGTCTGCTGTACCTCAGGGTTAATGATCAGATCCACATAACGCTGACGGTAGCGGAGTTCTACATCCTTCAGACCATGATACTTCTCAGGCAGCGGAAGCAGGGACTTGGACAGCACCTCAAGGTTATCCACTTTAATAGAGGTTTCGCCGGTCTTTGTCTTGAACAGGGTTCCCCGGATACCGACGATATCGCCCAGATCAAGAATAGTAAAGGCTGCGTATTGTGACTCAGGGATACTGTCCTGGCGCACATAGATCTGGATTTTGCCGCTAAGGTCCTGGATATGAGAAAAGCTTGCCTTGCCCATGACCCGTTTCGCCATAATTCGCCCGGCCACACTGACCTCCAGCGCCAGCTCGTCCAGCTCTTCCTTGGTTTGCCCGTCGTATTTGGCCAGAAGATCGCCAGCAGCAGCGGTACGCTCATATTTCTTGCCGAACGGATCGATCCCGAGTGCGCGGAGCTCGTCCAGCTTGCCCCGGCGGATCTGCAGCAATTCACTTAATTCATTCTCTGTAGCTTCGACGTTGTTGATTTCTTCCGTCATGTTCTTCATCCTCTCTTACTCACTATACAAAAGAAGAAACGGCTCCGCCCCGATCTTGAGGACAGTCCGTTCCGGTACAAAATATAAGCTGTATGTGTTCACCCATATTTATCTTTTGAAAAAAGCTTCCCTAAGGAAGCTTCGGAACCTTCTTACTTCATTTTGATATCAAGAATTTTATATTGAATGACGCCTGCAGGGACACTAACATCTACAATCGTACCAATCTTCTTGCCGATGATCGCTCTGCCTACAGGGCTCTCATTGGAAATTTTGTTGTTCAGCGGATCGGATTCGGCAGTACCCACGATGGTGTACTCCATAATGTCGCCATACTCCATATCCTCAACGTTCACCGTTACCCCGATGCTTACCACATCTGTCACGATCTCATCGCTATTAATGATACGGGCATTGCGGAGCATCTTCTCCAAAGTAAGAACCCGTCCTTCAATAAAAGCCTGTTCATTCTTCGCGTCTTCATACTCCGAGTTCTCACTGATATCACCGTAGCCGATGGCCACTTTGATACGTTCCGCTACCTCGCGGCGTTTCACGGATTTGAGGGTCTCCAGTTCTTCTTCCAGACGCTTAAGTCCGTCCGGTGTAAGGATGACTTCTTTATCGCTCATCTCAACCGATTCTCCTGTCGTATACATTTATTGAAAACACCATACTATATGCGAATCCGGAGGGATCAGAACCCTCCTTCACCATTGCTCCTGCTGTAACGGCGATTTTATACTGTGAAATTATATTGGAACCGCTACAAAATGTCAATGACGCCCCATATAATGTTTAGCGATACTCAATAAAGCGCACAGGAACGGGGCTTAGTCCCAGGATTATGTGAGGCTCATACGGCGAAAAGCGCGCTATCCGCGTTATTCTGCTCCTCATCCTGCTTAAGCTGACCGACAAAATCATTCAAAATCCGCACCATCTCATCACGTTTCGTTTCTTCCATAATAACGTCCTTCACGCGGGCCGCCGCCTTAAAGCCCTTCAAATACCAGGCCAGGTGCTTGCGCATCTCGCGGACAGCTACCGCTTCACCCTTAAGAGCAATCAGGCGGTCCATATGAAGAATTGCCACCTTAATCTTCTCTTCTGCGCCAGGCTCCGGCATCAGCACACCGCTATCCAAATATTGAATCGTCCGGTACAGCATCCACGGGTTTCCCAGTGCGCCACGCCCGATCATTACACCGTCACAGCCGGTCTGGTCCAGCATTGCCCGCGCATCCTCCGGCGTATTCACATCGCCATTGCCAATCACCGGAATGGATACTGCCTCTTTAGCCATACGGATATAATTCCAGTCGGCGCGTCCTGTATAGAGCTGCTCGCGGGTCCGCCCATGTACGCTGACGGCCGCTCCGCCGGCCCGTTCCACCGCACGCGCATTCTCTTCAACGAAGATATGCTCGTTGTCCCAGCCGATCCGCATCTTCACGGTGACCGGTTTGTCCACGGCCTCGACTACTGCGGATACCATCTCATAGATTTTGTCCGGATTCAGCAGCCAGCGTGCTCCGGCATCGCATTTGGTCACCTTCGGCACCGGGCAGCCCATATTAATGTCGATGATATCGGCATTGGTTTCTTTGTCGACAATTCTCGCGGCATCCACCAGCGATTCCCGGTCCCCGCCAAAAATCTGCAGACTCAGCGGTTTCTCACGTTCATCGACAAACAGCATCTCACGCGTGCGCTGGTTGCCATGTACGATCGCCTTGCCGCTGACCATCTCCGCACAGACCAGGCCAGTCCCGAATTCCTTGGCAATCAGACGAAATGCCGGGTTACATACGCCAGCCATAGGCGCCAGCACGACCTGATTCTTCAATTCAATATCACCAATCTTCAGCATGGCCCCATCACTTCCCTACCTCAATTTGTAACGTTCAGCCCGGTCTTATGGTGCCGGATGGGCCAATTCCTCTACTGTCACTTCCAGAAAGTCCGCAATTTTATTTAAAATTTGATCTTCCAAACGTCTGTTGCCCCGCTCCACTGCACCAAGCACAGCAAGTGATATTCCGACAGAATCCGCCAGTTCCTGCTGAGTATAGCCCTTCAGCTTCCGGAATGCTCTGACCCGTCTTCCCATACGTTTGTTGTCCACAGGCGAATTCCTGCCTTTCCGTCTATGTCTTGCAGCGCTGTTGTAATTAGTCTGCGGAATCCGGAAGTCTCTTCGTTCGGCGAAAGAATATCGCTTAGCGGCAGAAGGACAAACGCCCGCTCCAGCATCCTCGGATGAGGCAGCGTCAGATCCGGCGTGTCCAGGGTCAGCCCTTCTACCCACAACAAATCCAAATCTACCGTTCTCGGTCCATACCGCACATCCCGGACCCGGCCGAGCTGGTTCTCCGTGTCCAGCATCACATGAAGCAGATCCTCCGGTGCCAGTGTGGTGCGCAGAACAGCCGCCATGTTAAGAAACTGAGGCTGATCCAGATAGCCGACAGGCTCCGTCTCGTAGACCCGGGAAGTGCGCACAACTTCAATCTTGTCGTGATGCTCCAGCCGGTGCAGGGCTTCTCTCAACGTGCCTTGACGGTCACCCAGGTTAGCCCCTAAAGCAATATAAGCCTCTGATGCCTCAGAGGTGGAAGGTATGTTCATCAGTCTGTCTCACTTTCTCGTCCGGCGCAATTCTACAGTGACTCCCTGAAAATGAATATCAAAGGGAGGATGCGGCTTGGTCACCTGGACCGTTACTGCATTGATAACAGTATAAGTGTCCAGTAACCCGGATGCAATACGTTCCGCCAAAGCTTCAATCAGCTTAAAGGACTGGGTTTCGACAATTTTTTTGACTTCAACATGAACTTCAGCATAATTCACGGTCTGCTCCAGATCATCGCTGAGCCCTGCTCCCTGCAAATCAAGCTCCAGCTCAAGGTCGATATAATAACGCTGGCCGAGCTTCCGTTCCTCTTCAAACACTCCGTGGTAACCGTAATACTCCATGCGGTGCAGCTTCATTTTATCCATTAAGGGTACCTGCCTTCTCTTGAAGAATATTATCTATACGCTGAGCTCAGGTGACCCTGCATATAACATGGCGTCACACATCTTTACGGTACGCTTCATCGCCGCAATATCGTGAACCCGCACAAGCTGACAGCCCTGGGCAATCCCGAAGGCGACAGTAGCCGCAGTCCCCTCCAGGACATCATCTGCGGGCAGACCGAGGGCGGTGCGGATGAATTTTTTGCGCGAAGTGGCCAGCAGCACCGGATATCCCAGCTTCGTCAGTGCGTCTAGTCCCGTCATGACCTGAAGATTCTCTGTATAGTCCTTGGCGAAGCCGATTCCCGGGTCCAAAATAATATTCTCCGGCTTCACTCCGGCTGCCAGCGCTAGTTCAATACTCTCGCTCAGGTCATCCGTCATATCGCTGATCAAGTTCTTATAATGACGGTCATGGCGGTTATGCATTAGAATGATTGGACAGTCTGCCTGCGCAGCAACCGCCGCCATCTGCGGATCGGCCTTGGCTCCCCATACATCATTGATGATATGCGCACCGGCCTGAATTGCCTGGCGGGCGACGTCCGCCTTGTAGGTATCAATAGATAGTGGGAGATGCGGGGCGGCATGATGGATACGCTCAATGACAGGAAGTACACGGGCCAATTCCTCTTCAGCACTCACCGGCTGGTGACCCGGACGCGTCGATTCTCCACCTATATCGATAATATCGGCACCCTCTGCCGCCATTTGCAGCGCATGCTCTACCGCTCTATCAAGCTCTGTCCACAACCCCCCATCCGAAAAGGAGTCCGGCGTCACATTGAGTATCCCCATAATCAGCGTACGCTTGCCCAATTTCAGCTCGCTGCTTCCGCAGCGGTAAGTCCGCTCATAGATGATCGGCTTCATATCAGCATATCCGTCCTTTCTCTGTACAGCCTCATAAGTCCAGCCGTCTGCTCTCCGCAGCGCCCGCTGCCTATGGTTACCCGCCGGTCTCCATTCCATAATGTACTTACCGGTACAATCTCCTGCACCGAATTGGTGAGGAAGATTTCATCGGCAGCCGCAAGCTGCTCCCAGCGGTACAAGCCCTGTTCCGGCTGAAGGCTGGCCGCTGCCAGCTCAAGCACCATTTCCCGGGTAATTCCCGGTAGAATCCCGGTGGCTACATCGGGGGTATAGAGCCTTTTATTGGAGATGAAAAAAATATTGCTCACAATGCCTTCGGCGAGCTCTCCCTGTGCGGTCAGCATCAATCCCTCGGCCCCCCGCTCTGCGGACGGATATCCGGCCAATTCACGTTTTGCCAGAATGTTGTTCATATAGTGCAGCGATTTGAGTCTTACCGGTCCCTCCGGGGTATTACGCCGGTGGTTCAAAAGCTGAAGTTCTTTGCCTTCCGTGTATAAGCCGGTTGGTGTGACCGGCAAAGCTTTGATATAGAGCAGATGATTAGGCTGCTTATAGGCTGCAGATGGCAGACCCAGAATATCCTCACCGGCTGTAACGGTGTAGCGGATATACGCGTCACTAAGCTCATTCTTGTCCATTACAAGCCGAATCCATTCCCGCAGCTCCTGTACATCCGGCTCGAAAGGAATGCCCAGCTGACGGCAGCCCGCTGTCATTCTGCCCAGATGGCGCTCCAGCAGGAAAGGCTGTCCCCCATAGGTGCGGAAGGTCTCGAACAGGCCCATGCCGTACAAAAAGCCGTGATCCAGAGCGGAGACCACGGCGTCTTTGGCGTCGACTGCTTTGTTGTTAAATCCTATATATTTCATGCCGGTTCTCCGGCTCTCCGTTTCAGGAAATTGCGCAGCATGGTATGCCCGTGATTCGTAATGATCGACTCGGGATGGAACTGTACCCCTTCAATCGGGTATTCCTTATGCCGCAAGGCCATGATCTCGCCCTCGGCGGTCTCGGCGGTAATCTCCAGACAATCCGGCAGACTCTCACGCTCCACGATCAGTGAATGATAACGTGTCGCTGTGAAAGGAGATTCCAGCCCTTCAAATACGGAGGTACCGTTATGATGGATGGGCGAGGTTTTGCCATGCATAAGGCGTTCTGCACGGATGACATTACCGCCAAAAGCCTGTCCGATCGCCTGGTGTCCGAGACATACGCCGAATATGGGGATGATGCCCTTGAAATGCTGCAGCAGCGCGAGGCTGATGCCTGCCTCATTCGGTGTGCAGGGTCCCGGGGAGATCAGAATATGATCCGGGGCTAATGCTTCAATTTCCTCAATGCTGATCTCATCGTTGCGCGCTACCTTAACCTCTTCCCCCAGCTCACCCAGATACTGCACCAGGTTATACGTAAAGGAATCATAATTATCGATGACCAAGATCATATTGCGCTTCCTCCTTCGGCGCCGAGGGCAGCCCGCTCTTCCTGCTCGCGTTCACTGCAGAGAATGGCTTTTACTACCGCTTTGGCTTTGTTGTGGCATTCCCGGTACTCACGGTAAGGATCTGAATCAATTACAATTCCAGCACCTGTCTGAATGTAGCCGATTCCGTCCTTCACTGCGAGCGTGCGTATGATTATATTTAATTCCATATTGCCGTTATAGTCAATCCAGCCCATAGATCCAGTATATGGCCCCCGGCGGACCGGCTCCAGCTCTTCGATAATCTCCATGGTGCGCACCTTGGGCGCGCCCGTGATGGTGCCGCCGGGGAACAAGGCGGCAATGACATCGTACGCATCCCTGCCGGGTGCGACGATTCCCTCGACCTGCGAGACGAGATGCATCACATGCGAGTATCGCTCCACGGTCAGCAGCTCCGGCACGCTGACCGTTCCGTAGGCAGCGACACGGCCGATGTCGCTGCGCTCCAGATCGACAAGCATAATATGCTCGGCGATCTCCTTCTCGCTCCCGCGCAGCTCCGCCTCCATGGCGGCGTCCTCCGCGGGAGTATGGCCCCGCCGCCGGGTGCCGGCAATGGGGCGGGCGCTGACCTTGTCCCCGTGCAGCTTGACGAGCAGCTCCGGCGATGCGCTGGAGAGCGCGAAGCCGGGCGTGCGGAGCAGCCCCATGTACGGGGACGGGTTGAGTCTACGGAGCCATTCGTAGACATCCTCGGGTGTGGATTTGAGCTGTGCCTGCTGGCGCAGCGAGAGGTTCACCTGGAAGACATCTCCGGCGCGGATGTATTCCTGGACCTTCAGCACAGCCTGCTGGAAGAGCCCGGCAGAGAAATCCGAGCTCATGCCGGGCCATTCGCCGGTGATCTCGGCCTCGCTCTCCACCCTGCGGGTAAGCCCGGCGAACCTTGCAGCGGCGGCTTCTTCCGGCTCCGCCAGTGCGTAGAGAAGGCTCCACTGCTCCAGCATGCGCTCCGCACGGTGCACAGCAGCCTCATACAGACTCCTTAGCCCGTCCAGGTTACCGGATACAGTATCCGGGACAGGAACATGAACTGCACAATAGAGCTGCTGCTCCTGCTCATCGTAGATCCACACTTCTTCCAGTCTCATGAACAGATAATCCGGAAATTCAGGGTTGTTCCTGGCAAGCGACGGCAGCTTCTCCAGGGAACGGGCCACATCATAGCCAAGAAATCCGATACAGCCTCCGGTGAATGGCGGCAGACCGTCAAGCGGCAGGCGGGGAGACGTATATTCCCTCATCCATTCCTGCAGCACTTGCAGCGGTTGGCCTTTCGTTACGGCAGATTCTATTTGCCCTGAAGCCTTGGCTCCGGGAGTATAGCTCTGTGCAACAGCTCCCCGGCCTTCAATGATGGAGACAGGGCTCAGACCCAGATAGGTGTAGCGCCCGCCCTTGCCGCTCTCCAGGACAACCGAATAGGGGGAAGCCTGTTCCCAGGCCTGCTTCCAGCTGCGGGGCAAGCCCTGATTGTCCTGCCGTTTCCTCAGGATCAGGGGCAAGGTGCTCCAGGCTTCATCTGCCTCTGCCCACTGCTCCCAGTCCTGCCAAGCCGTTAAGATCTCCACAACCATTCTCCCGCCTCATCGATAGTTTATTGCCTGTCAGTATACTGTACATAGGGTTACTTTGAAAAGCCCAAACGCCGCATGAAATATATACATTCTTATATTTTCAAGTGGAAACGGCTTTACCGTCCTTTAAAAGGACGGTACCGTTTCAGCGAGAAATAGAAGGATAATTATTCGTGTGCAACATATAAATTCTTATATTTCACAAAAAGAACCTGCGGTATCCCTGTGGAAGCGGATAGGGCAGGCTCTTCTAACGAGCGGAATTCTCAGCAATTATACTTCAAAGTTATAGAGCGGAGTGCTCAGGTAACGTTCGCCGTTGCTTGGGATGATGACAACAATCTTCTTGCCTGCGCCCAGTTCCTTCGCTACCTTCAGTGCAGCAAATACAGCCGCACCGGAGGAAATACCGGACAGCACGCCTTCTTCCTTGGCTACGCGGCGGGCAGTTTCGAACGCTTCATCATTCTCAACATGAATAATCTCATCATAGATATCCTGGTTCAGAATTTCTGGCACGAAGTTAGCGCCGATCCCCTGAATCTTGTGCGGGCCCGGTTTGCCTCCAGCCAGAATCGGTGAAGCAGCAGGTTCTACCGCATAGATCTTCACACCCGGATATTGATTCTTCAGCACTTCACCGGCACCGCTGATCGTTCCGCCTGTGCCAACACCGGCAATGAATGCATCCAGCGGGCCGCCTACGGATTCAATCGCTTCAACGATCTCAGGTCCAGTGGTCTCGCGGTGGATCTTCACGTTAGCCTTGTTCTTGAACTGCTCTGCAAGGAAATAGTCCGGATTCTCGCTCAGAATCTGCTCAGCCTTCTTAACCGCACCGTTCATTCCTTCCGATCCCGGAGTCAATACCAGCTCAGCGCCGTAGGCGCGCAGCAGGTTGCGGCGCTCAAGGCTCATCGTTTCCGGCATAACAATAATGGCCTTGTAGCCTTTGGCAGCTGCCACAAGCGCCAGGCCGATCCCTGTATTTCCGCTGGTCGCTTCTACAATCGTACCACCCGGCTTCAGCAGGCCCTCTTTCTCAGCCTCTTCTACAATGCTGATGGCAATACGGTCTTTCACACTGGAGCCTGGATTCTGGTATTCCAGCTTCAGGAAGATCTCTGCCGAACCTTCCGGAACAATCCGGTTCAGGCGGACGAGCGGTGTGCCACCGATTAAATCTGTTACACTGTTGACGACTTTAGCCATGAGTAAAAACCTCCTTGGAATGATAAATGAATTAGGGTGCGGAACTTATGACAGATGCTATCAGCATATATTACCGTAGCTCCCGGTTCGCAATGCCTGGGTAACTAACAGTTGAAATTGTACCGCTTAATATTCCCGACTAAATCAGTAGGTTTTATATTTAATTTCATATTATCAATCTTGCAGGCTGTTGTCAATATATATTGCTGTATCGTATTTGGCCCGTAATTCACGCTCCACCTGCTGCAAGGGCGCTGCCTGCTCCAGTCTCAGCTGCTGGCCGATCATCCGGCGCAGCTCCTCCTGGTCCGGCTTCACAGGATCGATCAGCTTCTCCAGACGGATCACCGCATACCCGCCGTCAATCTGCAGCGGTCCTGCGATATCCCCCTTCTCAAGCCCGGCTGCTGTCTCCAGCAGCTCCTCAGGCCAGAACGGGTCCTTCTCCTCGACCGTTCCGATACTGCCGCCGTGCTGGCGGCTTTCCTTGTCGATCGAGACCTCCCGGGCCAGCTCTGCAAAATCCTCCCCCTGCTCCAGGCGGTCCATCACTGTACCGGCCTCGTTATAGGTGGAGGTCTGGATGATAGAGAGCTGCATTTGCTTGCGGGGCATGAATCTCTCGCTATTTTGCTTCAGATAATCATCAATTTCCGCTTCACTGACCGTAATCCCGCCCGTAGCTATTGCCTGGAGTGTCAACCGGTATGCCGTCTCCTCACGCAGCTCCTGGCGGGATAGTCCAAGCTCAGACTCCATCTGCTGATAATACTGCTCTTCTGAGCTATAACCGGAGATACCGCGCAGCAGTTCCTGCTCAATCTCTTCATCCGTGACCGTAATTCCCAGCGCTGCGGCTTCCTTACCCACCACAATATGATTGAGCATGTTCAGAAGCACTTCTTCCCCGTGCTTCTTCTGAAGCTCCTCTATCCATTCCTGTTCCGTGACCGGCTGGCCTCCGGCAGCAGCGACATCCGAGGCTTCTCCTTCAGCCGTCTCTGCCTTCAGCAGTGCCATGGCACGCAGGCTCCAGAATAATAATCCTCCCAGTACCAGCGTTGCCACGGCAAGTAATATAACGGCATTGCGCAGCGCGCGCTCCTGTCTTGTCACCATCTCATAGCCCTAAGACTTCGCTTGATCGAGGATTACCTGCAGTTCATCCTTGTTAAATACATAGCTCTCATTACAATAATGGCAGACGACCTCTGCCGTATCATCTTCTTCAATCAGCCGTTCCAGCTCGTGCTCACCCAGACTGACCAGAGTCTGCTCAATCCGTTCCCGTGAACACTGACACACAAAACGGACCTCCAGCTCATCCAGGATCACAGCATCCGGCAGCAGCAGCCGCAGCATTTCCTCAGGCTCAAGCCCCTGATCCAGCACGGACGTAACCGAAGGCATGGCTCCAACCGCTTGCTCAACCTCGGTAATTTGCTCATCAGTCAGGCCGGGCAGCAGCTGAATAATAAAGCCTCCGGCAACTCTGACCGAATTATCGGTCTCCACCAATACTCCAAGTCCAACAGCAGCAGGCGTTTGCTCCGAGAGGGCAAAATAATAAGTGAAATCCTCACCCAGCTCTCCTGAAACGATAGGCACACTGCCGCGGTACGGCTCCTTCATCCCCAGATCCTTGCTGACATCAATGAAGCCTTCTGTTCCTACCGCCCCTGCGACATCCAGCTTGCCCATACTGTTGCTTGGCAGATGAACATGCGGATTGTGCACATAGCCGCGAACTTCTCCCAGGGCATTGGATTCAGCCGTAATCTGCCCGAGTGGACCGTTTCCTTTGACCATTATCGCGAGTTTCTCCTGCCCCTTGAGCATGGCCCCCATGATAGCTGCGGCCGTAACCGTACGTCCAAGCGCTGCCGTAGCCGTCGGATACGTATCATGTCTGCGCCGCAATTCATCGACAAGCTCTGTGGTACGGACAGCGAACGCTCTGACTCTTCCGTTCATCGCCGTCCCCCGGACCAGCCGGTCCTTCTTATTATCCATTGGGTGCATACTCCTCCTATCTATCTGTTCTGTATAGGTTCATCTTTAAGATTATTTGTTACGGTTGTAAATAATGCGTAATCCTTCAAGCGTCAGCATCGGATTAACCTCGTCGATACATTCTGTCTCACTGGCAATCAATGAGGCCAGCCCTCCGGTAGCAATAACCTTGAGAACGGGGGCGTTCATCTCCTGCTTGATGCGTCTGACGATACCCTCAACCTGACCGGCATATCCAAAAATGATCCCTGCCTGCATCGCATGTACGGTATTGCGCCCGATTACCTTCTTCGGCTTTTCCAGCTCGATCCGGGGCAGCTTGGATGCCCGCAGATACAGGGCCTCCGTGGAAATGCCCAGACCCGGCACGATAGCACCGCCCAGATAATTGGCCCCGGCATCAATGCAGTCGAAGGTGGTTGCCGTGCCGAAATCAACGACGACAAGCGGACATTTATACTGCTCAATCGCCGCAACGGCGTTCACAATCCGGTCCGCTCCCACTTCGCGCGGGTTCTCATAACGCAGATTAAGCCCGGTTTTGATACCGGGTCCCACCAGCAGCGGGTCCTTGCCGATAAATTTGACACACATCTCCACGATGACCTGTACGAGCGGCGGAACAACCGAAGAGATGATAACCCCCTCGACATCCCTGAACGACAGATTCGACATGCTGAACAGATTATGAATCATCACACCGTATTCATCGACAGTGGACCCGCGGGCAGTGCTCAGCCGGAAATGGTGCAGCAGCTCACTGCCCCGGTAGACGCCCAGCACGATGTTCGTATTACCGATATCAACGACAAGTATCATCAGAGGGTTCCCTCCTTCTTGGCGTTCAGATCCAGGCTGATATCGAGACTGGCGAAGGAATATGTTAGACGTCCTACCGAAATCACATCCACTCCCGATTCAGCAATGCCCCGGACCGTCTCCAGAGATACATTGCCCGATGCCTCAATGGTGACATGCTTCGCCTTGGTCCGAATTCTTCTCACGGCTTCAGCCATCTGCTCAGGAGACATGTTATCGAGCATAATAATATCCGCTCCGGCCGCGAGCGCTTCCTCCACCTGCTCCAGACTCTCCGTCTCTACTTCAATGGTCATGGTGTGCGGGATATTAGCACGTGCACGCCCTACTGCCTGACGGATGCCGCCGGCCCCCTTGATATGATTATCCTTAATCATTACAGCATCATACAGACCGTAACGGTGGTTGGCTCCGCCGCCTATGCGGACTGCATATTTCTCCAGCATCCGGTGGCCCGGCGTGGTCTTGCGGGTATCCACCAGGCGGGTCGGCAGCCCTTGAAGCTTCTCAACAAAAGAAGCCGTGCGCGAAGCCACACCGGATAACCGCTGCATCAAGTTGAGAGCAAGCCGTTCACCAGTCAGGATGGCATGGGTACTGCCTTCTACCTCGGCAATCACAGTTCCCTTGGAGACAGCTTGTCCTTCCTGGACCATTGCCGTGAATACGAGACCAGGATCAACGACCTCGAACACCAGCTCGGCCACGGGGATTCCACAAATAATCCCGTCCTCCTTAGCATGGATAATTCCCTTGGACTCATGCCCTGCGGGTATGGTTGTACGGGTAGTAATATCCCCAGAGCCGACATCTTCCTGCAGCCAGCCCTTAATAGCCTTAAGCAGGTCTTCATTGTATCCGTTAAACATCATCACTTAATTCCTCCACTATTCCAAGTTCGCGAATCTGGAGCAGATGCTTCTGCCATTGTGCGTCACTGCGCAGCGGATAATCCTCACGATAATGTGCACCGCGGCTCTCCTCCCGTGCCAGGGCCGATTCGGTGATCAGCAGACAGCATGTAAGCATATTGGCGAACTCGTATTCTTCCCGTGTTGTCAGTCTGGTCTTAAAAATCGGCAGCTGGCGCTTTATCTCATCCAGGCCTTTATTCAGCATTTCCTGGTTCCGCCGCAGTCCGGCATACCGTACCATAGCCTTTTGCAGCTTGAGCCGCCGTTCTACAATCGCCTGTGCAGGAGCTTCCACCCTTGCCTGATGATAGGCTGAGGGCAGGTTATCCCGGTCAAGCGGCGGAAGCTGGCGGATGCGTTCAATAATCCGGCGGCCGAACACAACGGCTTCCGACAAGGAGTTGCTGGCCAGCCGGTTAGCTCCCTGCACACCAGTAGATGATACCTCACCACAGGCAAACAGGCGGGCAACTGTGCTCTCTCCACTCAGGTCGGTCTTCACGCCCCCCATCATATAATGCGCAGCAGGAGCCACCGGAATCCAGTCACTTGTAATATCCAGCCCGTAGCTCATGCAGGTCGCATAAATGGTCGGGAAGCGGTGTTTAACCATATCCGCCGGTTCATGCGTAATATCCAGATAGACAAAGGTTGATTTGGTCAATTCCATCTCGCTTACAATGGCTCGGGCAACAATATCCCGCGGGGCCAGCTCCTGGAGCTCATGATAACGTTCCATGAACCGCTCACCGTTAATGTTCCGCAGGACCGCCCCTTCTCCCCGCACAGCCTCAGAGATCAGAAAGCGCGGAGCGCCAGGATAGCTGAGTGCTGTCGGATGAAACTGGATGAACTCCATATCCCGGATATGGGCACCGGCACGGTAGGCAATAGCTACTCCATCTCCGGTGGCCACCTCAGGATTGGTCGTGTAACGGTATAGCTGTCCTGCTCCGCCGGAGCATAGGATTGTTGCATCTGCCTGCAGGAACAACCGTCCGCCGTCAGGCCGCTGTACAAGCGCTCCCAGACACTCTCCGCCCTCCGTAATCAGGTCAATGACATAATGGTCATCCCAGGTCTCAATATTCTCATGCCGGGCAGCCTGTTCAGCGAGTGCGCGGACAATCTCATATCCTGTAGCATCCCCATTTGCATGTAAAATACGGCGGTGGCTATGTGCCCCCTCCTGGGTTAAGGCCAGTACTCCATTCTCTTTATCGAAAATAGTGCCAAGCCGGATCAGCTCGCGGACGCCCTCCGGTCCTTCATTGACCAGTACATCTACAGCCGCTGAGGAGTTCAATCCTGCACCGGCCATGAGGGTATCCTGACGGTGATACGCCGGCGAATCATCCTCCGAAATGACGGCAGCAATTCCCCCCTGAGCATACCGTGTGTTGCTCTCCATTACAGTCTTCTTCGTAATCATAATAACCTTCCGGTCTTCGCTGGCCTTAATCGCTGTGAATAACCCGGCAATACCGGAACCAATGACCAGGCAGTCTGTCTTAACTACAGGAAGTCCCTGAAGATCAAAATCAACCAAATATTGTGGAATCATGACCACTTTTCACCTGTTTCAACGAAAGAGTAGCGCATGCTACCGGACTTGTAGCATGCGCTCTAGGGATGTTCTGGCTTTGTCGGCGACTGCAGGCGGCACATAGATCTGCGGCTTCATTGTCTCCAGGCATTTGACCAGCTTCTTCAGATTGTTAACCTTCATATTAGGACACACCAGGAATTTGGTGGCAAAATGAAACTCCTTATCCGGGCTGTCCAGCCGCAGCTGATACCCGGTTCCATCCTCAGTACCCACAATAAACTGCCGGCGGTCCGATTTCCGGCAATATTCCAGAATTGAGGTAGTGCTGCCTACATAATCCCCCATTGCCACGACTTCCGGGCGGCATTCGGGATGTACAACAAATTCAGCTTCCGGGTATTTGGCTCTCATCTCCATCACATCTTTGACAGTAAGCATGTCATGAGTATTGCAATAGCCCTCCCAGATAATCAGCTTCTTGCCGGTCTGATCCTGCACATATTGACCCAGATTCTTGTCGGGCACCCAGATAATTTCTTCAGCATCGAGCGATTCGATCACCTTCACCGCATTCGCTGAGGTGCAGCAAATATCTGTCTCCGCCTTAATCTCTGCCGAGGAATTGATATAGGTTACTACCTTCGCACCCGGATGCTGCGCCTTCAGTTTCCGCAGCCCATCCACATTGACCATGTCAGCCATCGGGCAACCCGCACGTTCGTCAGGAATCAGGACCGTCTTGTTCGGCGCCAGAATCTTGGCACTTTCCCCCATGAAATGAACGCCGCAGAATACGATTACATCTGCCTCTGTCTCCGCTGCCTTCTGGGCCAGCAAAAAAGAGTCTCCCCGGAAATCGGCAACTTCCTGAATTTCATCACGCTGATAATAATGAGCCAGAATAATAGCATTCCGTTCCTTCTTAAGCTGTTCGAGGCGCACACGAAGTTCACGATTCTGTTCCTGCTTGCGCTCAAGCGCCAGAGCTTCCACGGTCAGTCTCCCCCTTATGTCTTCATGGCTTGCCGCCAATACATTTCTTATAAATGATAAATTTAATATTTATTCACTAATGTACACAACGTTCCACCCCCTGTCAATCCAAGCGGGTGCTCTGTTTCAGAGCGAAACCGGAGGACAAGTTACCATGTGAAACCTATACATTCTTATATTGTAAAAGAAAAGCCCGGAGAACCAGTGGTTCTCCGGGCTAAATTACACAATTTGCGCGATACAGCTTAGACTAGGCTTCCGCCGCCCTTATTCCCGTCATCCGGTCCGTTGCCCTCTTCAGGGTCCGGCTTGTTCGGAATATCCTTAGACAGGTCTAATGGGGATTCTTCGCCATTCTTACCTTGAATCCGGACACGTACATCACCGATGGAATCAATAATCGGCTCGCCCGCTTCATTGGTAATGGCTTCGCCTTCTTCTGGCTTGCCATCCTCACTCAGGTAGCCTTGCTCAATCAATTCTGCGATCTGATCAAGTTCCAGCGTTTCCTTCTCAAGCAGGGTGTTGGCAATCAGGTGCATTTCTTTGGAGTGCTTGGTCAGCAGATCTCTGCAGCGCTCATAGCTGCTGCGGATAAGGTTCTGCATTTCCTGATCAATCTCATAAGCAATGGAGTCGCTGTAATTCTGTTCATGTCCGATATCCCGGCCCAAGAAGACTTGGCCTTGGGTTGCACCGAACTGCAAGGGCCCGAGCTTATCACTCATCCCATATTCCATAATCATCGCACGCACAATGCGCGTAGCCTGCTGGAAGTCACTATAAGCGCCTGTGCCGATTTCACCAATGAATAGCTCTTCTGCAACACGTCCGCCCAGGAGTCCGGTTACCTTATCAAGCAGCTCCTGCTTGGTAACGATCATCCGGTCTTCCTTAGGAAGCATAATGACATATCCGCCGGCACGGCCGCGCGGGATAATGGTTACCTTGTGTACCACATCAGCATGCTCAAGGAAGTAGCCGGCAATAGTATGGCCTGCTTCGTGATAAGCGACAATCCGTTTCTCGCGGTCACTGATGACGCGGCTGCGCTTCTCGGTACCAACGATGACACGGTCAATCGCTTCATCCACTTCACGCATCGTAATGTCCTTACGGTTACGGCGTGCAGCAAGCAATGCCGCTTCGTTCAGCAGGTTCTCCAGATCCGCACCGGTGAAGCCGGTAGTACGCTTGGCGATAACGTCAAGTCTTACATCCTTAGTCAGCGGTTTGTTGCGGGAGTGAACCTTCAATACAGCTTCGCGGCCCTTCACATCTGGACGGTCAACCGTAATCTGACGGTCGAAACGGCCCGGACGGAGCAGCGCCGGGTCAAGAATATCTGCACGGTTGGTAGCCGCGACAATGATGATGCCTTCGTTGCCGCCAAAGCCGTCCATTTCAACGAGCAATTGGTTAAGGGTCTGTTCACGTTCGTCATGTCCGCCGCCAAGTCCTGCGCCGCGCTGACGTCCCACAGCATCGATCTCATCGATAAAGATAATACAAGGTGCGTTCTTCTTCGCATTCTCGAACAAGTCACGAACGCGGGATGCGCCGACACCGACGAACATTTCCACGAAGTCGGAACCGGAAATGCTGAAGAACGGAACGCCTGCTTCCCCTGCAACTGCACGGGCCAGCAAGGTTTTACCTGTTCCCGGAGGACCTACAAGGAGTACCCCCTTCGGAATCCGGGCACCCACCGCTGCAAATTTGCGGGGGTCCTTGAGAAATTCAACAACCTCAACCAGCTCTTGCTTCTCTTCGTCAGCTCCTGCAACATCCTCGAAGCTGATCTTCTTCTTCTCTTCATTATATAACCGGGCCTTGCTCTTGCCGAAGTTCATTACCTTGCCGCCGCCGCCCTGTGCATTATTGAACAGGAAGAAGAACAGGATGAACATAATAACCAGTGGGATCATGGAAGAGAGGAATGTCAGCCAGATGCTGTCACCTTCCATTTTCTTCTGGCTAAGTTCTATGCCGTTCTTATCGCTGGCAGCCACAAGCTGGTTAAGGGCCTCGTCTGTAGGAGGAACATAAGTGGAGAAATTCTTCGATTTAGCCTCGGGTGGCAGCTCTTTATATTCGCCAGTAACCAGAAATGCATTCCCCTCAAACTGAACCGTCATGCTCTTCACATTATTGTTCGAGATCTCCTGCCGCAACTCATCATATCTAGGGAGATCGGCGGATTCATTTCCATTGCTTACAAACTGGACTATGCCCACCACGACTAAAAATAAAATCAAATAAAAACCAGAATTCCGGATGAACCGATTCATCCCCTACCTCCTCTCGCAACGCTCAAGTTATTGTACCATAGCCTGACCGGACTCCTCAAATTGTCAGGAAATCCAGAAAAGTGATCCGTAGATCTAAGGCTGTCGGGTAGTTCATTTGGTATAAATCTCAGGCTTCAGTACACCGACGTAAGGGAGGTTCCGGTACAGCTCGGCATAGTCCAGTCCATAGCCTACGAGGAATGCATCAGGAATCACAAAACCGGTATACTGGGCTTCAAGATTCACTGCGCGGCCTGACGGCTTGTCGAACAGAGTGACTACATTGACAGAAGCGGCATTGCGCCCCTGCAGCATGTCAATCAGATAGCTGAGTGTAAGGCCACTGTCGATAATATCCTCGACAATCAGAACATCACGGCCTTCAACCGATGTATCCAAATCCTTGATGATTTTGACTACGCCGGATGATTTGGTTGTACCGCCGTAGCTGGATACCGCCATGAAGTCCATTTCAACGGGTACTGTAATCACTTTAACCAGATCCGCCATAAAAATAAACGCACCTTTGAGTACACAAATCACTAAAGGTGTGCGGTCTGCATATTCCTTGCTCAGCTGGGCGCCAAGCTCCCTGATTCTTTGTTGAATTTCTTCTTCGCTGATCAAGATTTCCTGAATATCATTCTGCAACTTGCGAACCTCCTAAGATATACTTATGAAAGACTTACTTCGGCCATTACGACTCTTCGCCCTGTTCCATGTCTTCCAGGGTCAGGAGCAGAACCGTGGCCGTGTGCCGCCCAACTGCGGCATGCACCGAACGCCTTACGCCCGGAATCCAGACGATATTGCCGAGTGCATCACATACGAGGGGAATTGCAGGCCGTTCGGAAGAAGGTATTTTATCATCAATGTAAATATCTTTTACCTTTTTGCTTCCGTTTAATCCCATAACCCTTATGGTATCTCCAGGCAACCGGGAACGAATGGTGAGCGGCAGGACAAGATCATCCCCGTCAAACCAAGCCGAGTTCTTCCCGTAATCCTCCTCCTGTGCACAAAAAACTTCTCCCGCAAGCCCCCTCATCGTCATAACCTTTCCTATCTCCATCAGCTTAATCCGGGGATGAGTCAAAGACAGCCGGTATGTATAACTTACCTGCCGGGTCAAGGGCTTGGACGAGAACACAATGGTATCATATTGCCGCACGCAGACATAACCGCCACCCATATCGAGCGTCCAGACGGTAGGGTATTCCTGCAGCGTTCCCCGGCGTACTGCTTCAATCTTGGAAAAATCCATGAATGATGAATCCGCCGACAGATAATTTAATATTAGTTTAATCAAACGCCGTTGTAAAGCGGAGGGTATGGCCGCAAAGGCAGCTCTTTTCAAGGTGTATTTTCCATGCTCGGTGAAAACCAGCTCATCAAAGCATTTTGCCGCATTCGCCTCCATATATTCATCTTCCGCCGAGGCAATTTCGGCCAGCTGCAGAAGCGATTGTCTCACCTGCGGATTATGCTGCTCCAGCATAGGCAGCAGCTCCAGCCTGACTGCATTCCGCTTGTACTGCGTCAGGAGGTTGGTCGCATCTTCCGCATAAGCCAGGCCCTCCTCCCGGCAAAAGCCGACAAGAGCCGTTTTGTTAATACGCAGGAAGGGGCGGATGAGTTCCACCTTTTTTTCGGTCCGTTTCCAGCGCATGCCGGCAAGGCCCGAGGGCCCGCTCCCCCGCAGCAGCCGCATAAGCACCGTCTCGGCCTGGTCATCTGCATGATGGGCCAGCGCCACCGAGCGCGCCTGGTAACGGTGTGCGGTAGCGATCAGGAACTGGTAACGCTTCTCCCGCGCAGCCCCTTCCGGACCAAGCCCGCTCTCCTTAATGATGGAGGGAATATCGAATTCGCCCAGCTCGAAGGGAATGTCCAGCTCTGCCGCGAGGGCCCGCACCAGCTCTGCTTCCTCTGCCGATTCGGCTCTGAAGCCGTGATTGACATGGGCGCATATCAGCGCCAGCGGCATCCGGGTCAGGGAGATCTCATGCAGAATACGCAAAAGAGCCACAGAGTCCGGCCCTCCGGAAACTGCGACTACGATGGTGTCATGAGGCGCCCACAGCTCATATTCAGCCGCAGCCTCCATTACGGATTCCACCAGTTCCTTCCTGTGCTCCATAGGGGCTTCCTTTCCTGCCATCCCTTACACGCCTGCTCCGGCGGTCAGCATCTTGGTGATTATGTACGATTGCTTATTACAGATATCAGAAACGGAAAACCCAGTATAGCGTGAATGCCAGCAGAAATAAAGACAACGCGAATGCATTTTTGAGCCAGCGCGGGGTTGCCATCGTCTCATGTCCGGTCTTCCGTCCTCTGTAGATGTGGCTTTTCCAGATCTCCGCAGCCTGCGCTGAACCGGGGAAACCGCCTTTGAGCGCGAGGCATAGCCAGGAGGACAGCTTCTTATCCGGCAGCTCCCGGGCCAGCTTCATCAGCTCCTCTACGCTCCTTGTCTGCGGAAGCTGCTGGGCGGCAGACTTCAGCCCTTCTTCATTAAGCAGACGCAGGCACAGGACGGCAAAAGCAAACAGGTCATAGCTCTGGTCGCCTGTCCGGCTGCCCGCATTCCAGAATCCGCGGTCATGCCATTCGGTGAACTGCTTCACACTCCGTCCGATAGGGCTTGCTCCCCCGTAATCAATCAGTTCGGCTTCCCCGTAGCTGGATACCATGACATTCTCCGGCTTCAGGTCTCCGAATACGAAGCCGCACTCATGCAGCGTCTGCAGCTTCTCCAGAATCGTCATTCCGACAAGCCCCAGCCAGGAGGCGCCGTTCCTGGACAGGAAATGGTGCAGCGGCCTTCCTTCCACATAACGCATCACATAAAAGGGTGTATGGTCACGGTCCTTGAAATCATCCGATTCCAGCAGATAGGAGGATAACGGCGACTCCTTGCGGGCCCGGTGCTCGCTGCGCTTGCGGCAGGACTGCAGGGAGGTCAGCACGTTAATCTCAGACTGCAGCTCCAGCGTATCGTATCCGATCTTAAGCGCATACCGCTCCCGTCTGCCTTCCCGCTGCACCAGATATACGGTTCCGTTTGCCCCCTTCCCCAGCACACGCTCCACGACATAACGGTTCCCCCGCCATTTGCCGGTAATCACTGTGCCTGCCGGATAGGATGGATTAGACGACATACCCATCAATCATCCCTTCTCTTGCCCCGTCATCTTCCCCTGGAAGATAATTGCGATGTTTCTCCAGTTTATCATAACGATAATGTTCCAGCACCTTGAAAATAGCCGGTCCGGTCGGCGTAGCTCCCCGCATCTTCAATCTGGAAAAGAGGGAACGGACCTCGGACACATTCCGGGTCCAGTCGATATCCAGCATGGCATCCTCACTGCCCGAGCGTCCGGGAAAATGAAACACGGCAATCTCGCTGCTCCCTTCCCGGGCCTCGAGGCTGAGCGCCAGATCACGGATGGCGTCCTCCACCGCGCCAAGCTTCGGCTTCATGCTGGCGCTTGCGTCAATTAAAAGCGCTATGCGCAGCGGCGAGGTTTCGGTCAGCTCGTCGACCACAGTAACCACCTGTGAACGCTGCTGCGGAGGCAACTCCGCCAGCGAGCCGTCGCCGAGAATTTTTTGCACCTCTTTATTAACCGCCTGCTGAATGGTCTGAACCACTGTCTTGCGTGTCATCATCTGAATGGTCTGGGCCAGCTGCGGGGTTCCCACGATCCGGCTGATCCCGCCCCCTGCCTTGGCAATATCGGCAATCTCCCGGCTGCCCAGCTCACCGATGGTTCCATAATCTACGACCCCTACAACATTGACCGTGATACCTTCCTGGCGGGCGTGTGCAGCCGCCAGCACCGGACTCTCCCCCACATTTGAACAACCGTCCGTGATCAGCAGAATTTGCTTCATGACCGTTCCTCCCTTCCTTGTCTAGTTACTAGCATTGCCAAGGTAGAGAGATTTCAAACGCCGCCTAAAGCTGAAAAACTTTGGAATGAAATCTAGGTGAACTTAGGGTCACTGCAAGAATTGTGGACTTCCGATCGCTGTTGTCTTCCGATTTCCTGATTTGAGACCGCGGTTTGCGGTTGAAATCGGAAGACTGCATATGCTTCCGAAGCGAGCTTTCCTGCGGAAAGCTTTCAGGCGAACGCTGACGCTTCTACAGTTCCACAATTTCTTTCCGTTCCTTTAACCTCACGATAAGATCACAATCCGAAGGCAATCGCCGCCGAGCCGGCGGCGGTTGAAACGGAGCGGAGCAAGGGCTGGGAGTGGCTGGAATGCACCCGCCGAATCCAATAATTCTGCCTAAAATGCAACATTCCTCTCAATAATCCCTCCTTGTATGGAAAATGTTGCACAAAAGGCAGGAATCCTCCCCCGTAAGTCAATTAGCCGAATGAATATTGCAATTTATGCAACAATCCACTAAAACACCGGGGTATCTTCAGCGTCAAGCTGCATTATGTGCAACATTTGCAGCTTACTTAACTTACCCAATAGACTAATTAGTTGTCAGGTCAATAGATAGCTGCGTCAGCTAACCGTACGCGGGCGCTCCATCCGGCCGACGCCGGGCATATGCAGGCTGGACCATTCCGGGTGGTAATGATCCACACGGCTGACCACGATAGTCATATCATCATGAACCTCATTCCCCTGATAACGGATTACCTTATCCAGTAGCTCGTCCGCCATATCCTGCGGATCATCGCCCTCCAGCTCCTGAATCAGACGTTTCATCCATATCTCCTTATTAACGGCATATCCGGGCGCATCATAAATCCCATCGGTCATCATGATGAGGATATCACCGGGACGCAGTTGCATGGTGACCAGATCCACCTCGATATCTTTGATGATGCCGATCGGCAGATTGCTGGCCGTCACGGGAATCACCTCGCTGCCCCGCCGGATGAAGCTTGGAGCGGAAGCAATCTTCATGAAGATGGTCTGCGCCGAATACTGGTCGATCAGCGCCATATCTACTGTTGCATAGAATTCATCCGGGGAGCGCAGCAGCAGAATGGAGTTGACGGATTTCACCGCCAGCTTCTCATCCATTCCCGATTGCAGCAGCTTCTCCAGCATGGATAACGCAGCGCTGCTCTCCATCCTGGCCCGCTCCCCGTTGCCCATTCCGTCACTGATGGAGACGGCAAAGGTGCCATTACCCAGCTCCACCATACTGAAGCTGTCTCCCGACAGCATATCGCCTCCCATGGCGGCAGCAGCTACGCCGGAGCTTATCTCGTAAGCCTTGGCCGAGCCAAAGGTCACCATCGACAGGCCCTCGCGGGGATGGACGGCGGTCTCACTGACCACTGCAATATTTTCCTCCAGAATATCCGAGAGCAGCGGAGCGATCATTTTGCGGCATTCATCGAAGCCCCGGGTGTAGGCATGCACGACCTCAATCTCCACCCTGCCGGGATCGAGACTCAGAATCTCAATGCTGTGAATGGAGAGGCCCAGCTTCTCCAGCGCCTCCCGGATCTGGCTCTCCTGACGGTACATCGCCTGCCCTTCCCGCTTAATCTCCTTCGCCAGGTCCTCCATGACCTGCGAGACACCGGATAATTGCTCGGCCACAAATTGGCGGCTGTCGTATATTTGCCGCTTCCAGCGCATATCATGCTGGTATAGCTCATATTGGCCCTTCATCACCTCAAGCACCTCCCCCGTCCTGCCGCAGATCCGGCTCCACTCCGGCGGCAGCTGGGCAGCGGTAATGTCCGGGCACTCCTCAACCGTGGTCATCATGTCCGTCATATACCTGTAGGTCTGATAGAACTTGGCATCCCAGCAGTGAGTCCGCCGGATGCACCCGGCGCAAGCTCCTTCTGTTACCGTATTCATAAAGTCCTCCATCTCGCGGTCGCTTTTGCCCGCCTCTGCGGCCCGGGGAATCTGCCCGAAGCTGCTGGAGAGCTGCTGGAATACCTGCGAGAACTGGGTCACCCGGTCTGCTGTAATATCCCGGACCCTCCGGGCATATTCATGCTGGGAACGGCTGTGATCCGCCGTACCTGGTACATATTTGGCAATGGAAGTAATCAGCCCCTTGGGTGTTAGAAGAAACAGTACTACGGCTGCACAGGTCTCCCAGGTGGAATTCATGACATCGCCCGGTCCCATGAAATAGACAGATAGAATCGTTGATCCCAGCAGCATCCCGATGGAGACGGCCCCTTTGCGTCCGGACTGCATCATGCCTGCCAGCATCCCGGAAAAGGCCAGCAGGCTCATTTGATAGATCGCTCCGATATCGGCCAGACTGAGAATCAGCCCGGTCACTACGCCAACCGCAGCACCAAGCGGCGCTCCTCCGGCCAGAGCAAAGATCAGAATCAGAAACCGCGATAAGACATGCTCCAGCGATAGACCGTTAATGGTCCAGCCGACAAGACCGGTCATGACGGAAGCCAGCAGGATGATCAGACAGAGTACCTCCTCATTGCGGAGTGCCCTGCTTTTCTGCTTATAGGTGAATAAAGGAAGCGCCTGCAGGAATACAAGCGTCAACACGAACCCGAGTATAGCATCAATGGCCGCCATCATCAGCGGATACCACGTGAGTGAAGGACCGATAACGACCTGGAACAGTCCCACCATAAAGGAAGACACGAACACCATCAGAGGAGCATAGGACAGATCCACCCGCTGGAAGTTCTCCAGCCCTTTGTAGATCAGATAAAAAATAATCAGCTCTGCCGCAACCACGATGGCACCCGGAAACGGTGTGAAGAGACTGCCGAGCACGATAGCTGCGGCCACAGGCAGCATGGAATCCCTGCGCATAAATACAATGACGGCGAAGTAAGCAGCAGCAAACGGAGTAAGCTCATCCAGGATCATAGCCCGTCCCAGCAAAAAGCCCATTAGGCTAAGGAGCAGCACCCACTTCTTGACCGCGAAGAACTGGGCAACCGGCAGCCTGGTGCCCCATGCCTTCAAGCGCGTACCTAAGGCTTCTTTCTGATTTTTGTCTTTGCTTCCTGCTCTTGTCCACTCCGGCAAATTCACCACATTGCTTTTACTCATTTCCTGCACCACCCGTTTATGAATTTTATGGTTCTCATTATATAGCGGGGGTCTTAAGAAAGTTTGTCAGAAACGGAGAGCAATCTGTAAAAAATTTCCGACAAAAAAGCCTGTCCCGACATTCTGTGGAAAAGCCTTTCAATCCCGTACGGGGTACAAGATTGGCTGTTGGCTGCCGCAGTCACACTGCCTGTTGCAGATAGTGTCCGCGCGGACATTCGTCAGCGATTGCCCTAGAGTTATGTGAGAATGGCATGGATGCTGTCGGCAATTTGTTCAAAGCCCGACAAAAATAGCCGGAAGCCTGGGTGCGCGGTATAGAGCTGGGGCGGGCTGGGCTGCTCATACTCTGCGTTGCGAGCAGATTGTAATCGGTTTTCCGATTACATTTGGTTCACGCACCTCCACGTTGCCGATTGTGTTCGGGTTTTTCGCCTTCATTCGGCCCCGGGCACAAACACAAAAAAACCGCGAAGGACGTTAGCGCCCCTGCGGTTTATTTATGATGTGCAAGACTCAGATTATACGCGCTTGGCTCCACGGCCGCCGCGCTTTCCTTCTGTGTTCTTCTTGATCGAAGATATCCGTTCTTCGCTGTCTTTCAGGAAGCGTGACATTTTATCCTCGAATGAAGGTTTACCGGCTGCAGGCTTGAATGGACGCCCACCCCGTTCACGATTGAATCCACCGCCGCCTCCGCCACTGCCGCCACCACCGCCGAAACGGTCTCCACCGCTTGGACGTTCAGGTCTTGGAGCTCTGGGGGGACGTACTTCCGATGCCGGCTTATCAACGGCTTGCTTAATGGAAAGTCCGATCTTGCCGTCCTTGTCAACATTGATCACCTTAACGGTTACTACATCCGCAATCTTCAAATGATCGTTAACATCCTTGACGTAGTTATCGGCGATCTCCGAGATGTGAACGAGACCTGTGACACCTCCTGACAGATCCACAAATGCTCCGAAATGCGTGATGCCTGTCACCTTGCCCTCTAACTTGGTGCCCACTTCAATTGCCATAGAATAAAATGATCCTCCCTTAAAAATATACAGACGAATATAATGTCCATCCTGTCTGCGGTGATTTGATTATACAGTAAAGAGCAAAGCAAGGCAACACAGCGTAAGCCTCTTTTCGCCTGCTTTTATTGCCCGGATTGCTCGGTACGGATAGGTGATTCCCCTGCAGGATACATATTGTACCATTTACGCGCTAATTGTCCGATATACTCATCGTCATTCAGCCGCGAAACCTCATATTTCAATTGATTCAGCGTGGCTGTTACACTCTCACTGTTCTCTCTCTTACGGGCGAGCTGTTCGCTCTTGTCGGCGATTGCTGCGCTCTGGGCAAAGAAAGTAAATCCGGCCCAGCCGAAGAAAACAGCCATCACAAGAATCCATATAAACTTTCTTCTCTTCGCGCCTGCGGCCGAAGCACTCTGGTTCGTATTCTTTTCTTCCGCAGAGAATCTGTTCATTCAGCTTACCTCCAGTTCCAGGGTTTCAAGGTCAGCGCTTCCGCCACCCTGATATCCACTCGGTGATCCTCACGATCCGGGCGCTATGAACGAACCGGGATGCATACGGAGAGGCCCACCTTACAGGAAGTACCCAGATTGGCTTGGTTAGACGCAGCAGCAGCTTAAAAATATAAAGAAGGACCCGGCCGATCAGCAGCACTGTTCCCTTAACCAGGCGCCACAGCCAGAGAATCGGACCTCCGATGACTATGGTAACGAACCGCCATAGCATCCTGCATACATACTGAACCGACTGAATTAACCTTACCACAAAACGCTGCACCGTAATACTGAAGATCAAAAAATAGATCCATACACCTAGAAAGAGGCCAAGAACGACATAAAACCTCAATTGTCCCTGGTTTCCGGCATAAAGCATGCGAAAGACCAGCAGGGCCGCCCCTATCCAATACAGCAAATCCAGCAGCGCATTCAGCCATTTGGGAAATCTCAGCTTCTGCGACAGCACCCGGTAGCTGTCATAGGCCAGTCCCATGGCAATGCCGGACAGAATCATATAGAGCAGGGTGATCCATTGAACAGAGGGATTCATTTAAACAGCTTGCGGAGAATCCCTTTATTTTTGCCTTGCGCCCCGGGGTCCAGATAAATCAGGGAATGAACATTGCCTTCAAGGGACAGCATTCCATTCTCCAGACTTAGATTCTTGATATGTAAATGAGTCCCCCGAATAGTCAGCTGACCAAGTTCTGTACTCAGCAGAAACTCTTCACTGTCAAAGCTTTCCACATTCTGCACACCGGTAAGCTCAATCTGCTTGCGGCTGCGCATGTGCAGATCATGCTGTTTGTTGACTTTGGCTGGTTCGATCATAGCATGTACCCCTCCTTCTTGGTTCTAATCTATGAAGGAAGGACAGGGTATAGAACAGGTGGAAACAAGAAAAAAGAGGCATCCCGCTCCGCCGTCTTCCGGCTTCAGGGATACCTCTTAACCTTATGCTGCGATGATCTGCTACCAGTCGAGTCCCGTGCTTTTGGCAACCGGCTCTTCACGGAGCAGGGTATACATTCCGGCGGCCTCATCCTTACGGGTGGTTTCCACCAGCTTTTCCACTTTGACCGTCACAAGCTTTTGGCCGAACTGCACGGTAATCTCGTCACCGATCTTCACCGTGCTGCTCGGTTTGGACTCCCGTCCATTGATCAACACCCGGCCCTGTTCGGACACATCCTTGGCCACGGTGCGGCGCTTGATCAGACGGGAGACCTTCAGGAACTTGTCCAGACGCATTAGTTAACGGCTTCTTTGAGTTTGTTGCCTGCCTTGAAGGCCGGCACTGTGGATTCAGGAATTTCGATAGGTGTGCCCGATTGCGGGTTACGGCCGGTGCGGCCGGAACGTTTGCGCGTTTCAAAAGTACCGAAGCCGATCAGCTGTACTTTATCTCCGCTTGCAAGAGCTTCTGTAATTTCGCCCAGCATTCCGTTAAGTACGGTTTCTACGTCTTTTTTGGATAGTCCGCTTTTCTCGGAAATGTTGTTTACCAGATCTGTTTTGTTCATAATTTGAAGTTCCTCCTAGGATACAAAAAATAAATGAAAATCAGGTTTACCGGAAAATCACGGCAAATCGTCATTTCGTCTTTATGATATTCTGGATTCCGCCCTCAATTCCTGCCACGATCCGCCGTTTTTTTTGAAAAAGTAACATCTTGCGTAGGATATGGGGCTTTTAGCACTATAACATTATAAACCTCTCAATGCATTTTAAATCAGAGATTCGCGCCGTAGTCACAGCATTGCCTTGAAAAGCACGGGATATACCGCCTATAACTATAATTCTAGAATCTATTGCTTCCTCTCTTCCGCCTTGGCTTCCTGCCAGAGGGCTTCCATCTCTTCGAGCGGGCTGTCCTCCAGCCGGACCCCCTGATCGCGCAGACGCCGCTCAATATATTCGAACCGGGCTACGAACTTACGGTTGGTGCGGGTCAGTGCTTCTTCCGGATCGGCTCCGATGAAGCGGGCCGCATTGGTGGCTGCGAACAGCAGGTCGCCCAGCTCCAGCATCTGCTCCTCGGCAGACTGTCCCGTCTCAATCGCCTCCTGAAGCTCGTCAATCTCCTCGCGGATCTTAGCCAGCACATCGCTGGTATTGTCCCAGTCGAATCCGACTTTGGATGCCTTCTTCTGCAGCTTATACGCCTTCATCAGTGCCGGCAGATCCCTTGGAACCCCGCTAAGTGCGGACAGGGCTTCGGGCTCCACGCCTTTGCGCCGCTTCTCCTCGGCCTTCATCCCTTCCCAGTTCTGCAGCGCCTCCTCGGCATTGCCGGCCGCCTGATCCCCGAAGACATGCGGGTGGCGGAACAGCAGCTTCTCATTCAGCCCCTCAATGACATCGTAGACACTGAAGGTTCCCAGCTCCTCTTCCATTTGGGAGTGAAGCATAATCTGGAGCAGCAGGTCGCCCAGCTCTTCCTTCATATGGTCCGGATCATCCTCGTCAATCGTCTCCAGCACCTCATAGGTCTCTTCGATCAGATTTTTGCGCAAGGATTCATGCGTCTGCTCACGGTCCCAGGGACAGCCATCGGGGCTCCGCAGAATATCGACAATCTCATGCAGCCGGGCAAAGGTACGGTTACGCGCTTCATCCGCACGGCTCGCCGGAATATAGACCAGCGACAGATTACCATAGCCGTCCAGCCGGTCCAGCTCGTACAGCGGCACACGGAGAATCTGCTCCTCGCCTTCCACCCCAAGCGCATGTGCGGCAATTACCTCATACTCGGGCGGGTAAAGCTCCATCAGGCAGAGCTTGGTCTCAGACGCGGTGAAGCTGTCATAGACCTGCCCGATCAGGGTATGCAGCTCCGGGTGAAGCTGGGAGCTGCGGATACCTGAGGCATCCAGCAGCTGGAAGCCTTCAATCGGATCAAAGCCCAGACGGACGAATGCTTCATCCAGGAAGCTCTCGCCGCCGAGGATATTCAGCTCAATGCCCGCCTCCGGGCAGCGCCCGCGCAGCAGGGAGACAGCGGATTCGGCCACCATAGGATGACCCGGCACGGCATAGACGATCTCCGTGCCCTGCGGAGCGGCCGCAGCTTTCTCAATCAGCGTTGCCGTAATGGCTTCATAGACCTCCGGGAAGGACGACAGCGACTCATACAGCCCGTCGAAGGACTCCCAGGCGATCTCCATCTCCGCCAGTGCAGCCATAACAGGATGCTCTGCGGTCCGCACGTATACGGCCGAGGCCGCCTTCAGCTTCTTAATAATGCCGAGTGTCAGCCGGTCCGGGTTCCCGGAGCCCAGGCCGACGATCGTTAATGTTGCGCTCATGCCAGTCTACTCCTTCCAGGCAGCCGCCCGCTGCTATTCGCGAGGACGGCTGCGCTATGTATGGTCAGCGCCTTAAGGGAACAGGCGCAGCTTTTTTAGCTTGTCCGCTAAGCGGGGGCCGAAGCCCGGAAGCTGGCGCAGCTCGCTCTCGCTGAGCAGCCGCAGCGCCACTGCGCCGAGTGCGAAGACGGCGCAGCCTGCGAGCACGCCGAGCAGGCTCTGCGCCAGGGCCGCGGTCCGCCCGCCGCCGAAGCCGGCAGCATCTGCCGCCCAGGCTGCGCCGTGACTCACGGCCGCGGCGGCCAGCCCCAGGCCCGCGAGCAGCGCCGCGGGCTTCAGCAGGACATCAGCGGCGCGCAGCCGCAAATGTCCCTGCCGGTAGAGCAGCAGCACGTTCAGCGCTGCTGCGAAGAGATGTGCGGCCACGCCAGCGATGGCCGCACCGGTAATGCCCTGCTGCGGGACGAGCAGCAGGTTGAGGGCCGCCTTCAGCAGAGCGGCGGCCAGGAGATGCAGCGCCGGCGCGCGCACGGCGCCCAGGCCTTGCAGCAGCGCGGCGGAGATGATGCTGACCGTCCCGCCCGCGGCGGTGAAGGCCAGCCAGGTCATCGCGCCGCTGCCGGCGGCGTCCCCGTACAGAGCCGTGTTCACCGGCTCTGCAAGCACGGCCAGGCCTACGGAGGCGGCCAGCCCAAGGAGCCAGAACCAGCGCAGCGACAGCGTGATGCGCGTGCGGATCAAGGCCTCATCCCGCTGGTATTTCGCTTCGGCCAGCGCCGGGATGAAGACGACCGAGAGCGAGGTCGCCAGCATCGTTACAATCTGCACGAGCGGCAACCCGCGGTTATAGATGCCGAACTGGGCCATCGCTGCTGTCTCGCTGCTGCCGCTCCCCGTAAGCAGACGGGGAACTGTGAAGACATCAACCAGTCCGATTAACGGAACCGCCAGCGCACCCAGCATCACCGGGAGGCCGTAGGACAGCAGCTCGCGGGCAGGAACGCCCTGCTTTGCACTTCGCACGGCCGATGCCGTGCTGTTCTTAAGCGGAGCTTGAGGCAGCCTATCCGGCAAGCCCCGGCGGTGGCTGCGCCAATACAGCAGCATGACGCCAAGACCCGCGATCCCGCCTCCAGCGGGCCCCAGCATCGCACCGGCAGCAATTCCTGCCGCATCTGCGCCAGCACCCGTCAGGTACAGCAGAAGCGCGATCATGACCGCGACACGTACCGACTGCTCAACCACCTGTGACACGGCGGTCGGCATCATATTATGCAGTCCCTGGAAATAGCCGCGCAGCGCCGCCATCAGCGGTACCACCGCCAGCCCCCAGGCGCTGCTGCGCAGAGCGGGAACAATATGGGAGCTGCCGACCCATACCGCAATGAGCGGAGCCCCCGCGTAGACCAGAATGCCGAGCAGAAGGCCGCTGGCCGCCGTAATTCCGGCTGATAGCAGCAGCACCCGCCGCCCCTTCTGCACGTCCTGTGCCGCCGAAGCCTCAGCCACGAACCGTGAGATGGCGGCAGGCAGTCCGAGCATTGCCACCGTCACCAGAATCGTATACAACGGATAGACCGTATTGTAGATGCCGAACGCGGCGTCGCCGCCCAGATTCTGCAGCGGTATCTTCTGGAGCGTACCGATCAGTTTCGAGAAGATCGCTGCCGCACTAAGAATAAAAGCGCCCTGCAGCAGCTTCGAGCCTTGAGTATTGGATGTCATCGTTTACCTGCTTCTACAGCCATAACTGCCATAATATAGAGCTTATTTTAAACTAAGCAAATGAATTTCTATATTATAACTTATCTAAGGGTAGAAGTGTAAATGCTCCTGCTTTCATTGGTGAGCGGGCCGATTCCACAACAAAAACCCGCCATTCCCTACGGTCATCATAACCAAAGGAAAAGCGGGACTCTCCAGCACCAATTAATTACTGTTCCATTTGCTTGCCCAGGAAGGCTGCGGCTGTCTCTGCCATTTTTACTTCCATCTGGGCCATTTTGACCGAATCATCCTTATTCAGCAGCACTACGCAGCCGATGGGATCTCCTCCAGAGATAATAGGCGCTGCCACATACGTGGATAACAGCTCTGAGTGGTCCTTGCTGATGTCATAGCTGCCTGCATTGGTCTCAAGCATTGTTTTACGGCTTTCCATTACCTTTTCCAGCAGCACACCCACTTGCTTCTCCAGATAATCCTTCTTGGAGCCGCCGGCGAGCGCGATGAACGTGTCCCGGTCCGTAATCATGGTAATATGCCCTGTTCCTTCATACAGCGACTCTGCATACTCCTTGGCGAAATCACCCAATTCACCAATCGGTGAATATTTCTTCAGGATAACCTCACCATCGCGGTCAACAAAAATTTCCAGAGGATCGCCCTCACGAATCCGCAAGGTGCGTCTGATCTCTTTGGGAATAACAACTCGTCCGAGGTCATCAATACGTCTTACAATACCAGTAGCTTTCATTTCACATGTTGCCCCGCTTTCTTAAGAAGTATGGTCCAACTACTGTCCATTATGGGAATGGTTAATCCCGGTGATTTATCGTAATATCTGACCATAGTATTCATCTCTTCCCAGTTCCTTATACATCGGTCAGCCCGCATATAATTGTTCATGGAGAATGAGCACGCCCTGGCCCGGCATCATTCCAGTTATGATCAGTAATTGGAGTTTCTATACCACCGCACCATTCTTCCCATTTCCTGCTGTAGCGAAAAAAAATCCGCCCGGATGCGTGGCGCATCGGGCGGCTTGTTCAATTTATATAGATTTATTTAGCGGCTTCCGTAGCAGCCGGCGCATCTGTAGCGGCTGGCGTGTCACTACCCGCAGCCGGAGCCGGTGTAGCTGTGGCTCCCGTATCGCCTGCAGCAGCAGAACTCTTCGGCAGATTGATTTTAATCTCCAGACTATCCAGGTCCTTCTCCAGGAAGGTCTCCAGGCTGGCAGAAGCCGCAGCGTTCTTCACGGCTTTGAGCTGGTCGGCAGTCAGCGTATCGAAGGTAGTGTCCTTGCGGGCTTCCACCTTGATAATGTGATATCCGTAAGTAGTCTTGACCGGCTCACTGATCGTATTCAGCGGAAGACTGTGGGCCGCAGCCTTGAACTCTGCTACATAATCTACCAGAGCCTTGTCCTTATATTCACCGCCGGTTTCCTTTGTGCCGGTATCATCCGAGTATTCCTTGGCAACGGCTGCAAAGTCCGCTCCGCCATCCAGCTTCGCCTTCACTTCCTGGGCGCGCTTCAGCGCATCGGCATCCGTCCGCTCCTTGCCGGCGCTATCAGTCAGGCCAACCAGGACATGGCGCAGCGTAGCCACACTATAATCAGCCTTGGTGGCTTCATAATGGGTCTTCACCTGCTCGTCCGTTAATTTCAGCAGCATGTCTTGATATACAGTAAGTACGCGCTGCATATAGGAACGCAGATCCGACTCACTCAGGTCCTGTTCCTTCAGCGTGCTTTTGTATTTGTCGCCCAGCGCAGTCTTGATCGAGCCGATCTGTGTATCGACTTCTTTCTCCGCAGCCTTCTTCGCTTCATCCGTGGCCTTGTCCGCCAGGTATTCGAACGCGACCTCCTGCTTCAGGATGGACTCCTTGAACATATCAATCTCCAGATACTGCGCCTGTTCAGGGGACAGGAATTTCATTACGCGGGTATCCAGATTGAATTCCTTCTGGGTAATGGTGCCGCCCTTATACGTTGCCACCGCAGTATCATCACTTTTATTGCTGCAGGCAGCAAGCATGGAGAAGGACAGGGCTGCGGTCAGCGAGACCACCAGAACCTTCCAGGATTTTTTATTTAACGACATTGTGTAATTCTCCCTTCGATTTTAAAGACTGTTTGGCTGCCGCCAGGAATTGCTCCAGCACATCCAGCAGCTCCTTGTCACCTAAATCCTTCGCTTTGATGCGGATCGTTGCCTTGGCATCCTTATCAAATTGTACACGCCTTTCAAAGCTATTACCAACTTTGGCGAGCTTTGCCGTATCAAAGGCCCCGAGGCTGCCCTCGTGGAAATTAAGCAGGACCTCATCGCCGCGCCGGACCATAGATTCCATGCCGTACAGCTTGCCGTACACCTTCAGCCGGGCCACAGAGAGCAGATTAATAACGGATTCCGGCAATTCGCCGAACCGGTCCAGCAGCTCATCCTCAAGCTCCGAGGCATCCTCGAAGGAGGCTACTGCAGCTACTTTTTTATAGATTTCTATTTTTTGGATACTGTCGTAAATATACTCGGAAGGAAGATAGGCGTCAATCGACAAATCAATGACCGTATTCCCCTGCTTCAGCGAAGTATCCTCCTCGCCCAGCACGCTCACCTTGCGTTTGCGGATTTCCTCCGCCAGCATCTGCGAATACAGGTCGAAGCCGACCGAGGCGATGAAGCCATGCTGCTCCGCCCCCAGCAGATTGCCTGCTCCCCGGATGGAGAGATCGCGCATAGCAATTTTGAAGCCGGACCCGAGCTCGGTGAATTCCTTGATCGACTGCAGGCGCTTCTCAGCCACCTCTGTCAGCACTTTATCGCGCTGGTAGGTGAAATAGGCATAAGCAATCCGGTTGGAACGGCCGACGCGGCCGCGCAGCTGGTAGAGCTGGGACAGGCCCATTTTGTCAGCATCATGAACAATCAGTGTATTTACATTAGGAATGTCGACACCCGTCTCTATAATACTGGTGCTGACCAGCACATCATACTCTCCGTCCAGGAAGTCGAGAATCGTCTTCTCCAGCTCCGATTCCGACATCTGTCCATGCCCGATACCCACTCTTGCCTCCGGCACCAGCATGGAGATCTGTGCCGCCATTTCCTGAATGCCCTGTACACGGTTGTACAGATAGTAGACCTGCCCGCCACGGGCCAGCTCGCGCTCCACAGCTTCCCGGGTCAGCGTCTGGCTATGCTCCACCACATACGTCTGTACAGGAAAGCGGTTCTCCGGTGGTGTCTCAATAACTGACAAGTCACGCACCCCGAGCATTGACATATGCAGCGTGCGGGGAATCGGTGTAGCCGTCAGAGTCAATACATCGACATTGGTCTTCAGCCGCTTCAGCTTCTCCTTGTGGGTCACGCCGAAACGCTGCTCTTCATCGACAATCAGAAGGCCGAGGTCCTTGAAGACCAGATCCTGTGACAGCAGACGGTGTGTGCCGATAATGACATCCACTGTCCCCTGGCGTACTCCCTTGATCGTATCATTCTGCTCCTTGCGGCTGCGGAACCGGCTCAGCACCTGAATATTCAGCGGATAATTGGCGAAGCGCTCGCGGAAGGTCTCGTAGTGCTGCTGGGCCAGAATCGTCGTCGGCACGAGCACCGCCACCTGCTTGCCCTCTATCGCAGATTTAAAAGCAGCCCGGATTGCCACCTCTGTCTTGCCATAGCCGACATCCCCGCAAAGCAGCCGGTCCATCGGACGGTTCTGCTCCATATCCTTCTTGATCTCTTCAATTGCCCGCAGCTGGTCACGGGTCTCCTCATACGGGAACATCTCTTCGAATTCGCGCTGTTCCTGAGTATCCTTCTCGAAGCCATAGCCAAGTGCGCTCTGGCGCTCTGCGTACAGCTTGATCAGATCATCGGCGATATCCTGAACGGAGCTCCGCACCTTGCTGGTAACCCGGGTCCATTCATTACCGCCCAGCTTATATACCTTCGGCTCCTTATCTTCCGAGCCGACATATTTCTGAATCAGGTCAATCTGTTCAATCGGAACAGAGAGCTTGTCGCCTCCGGCATAGAGGATATGCATATAGTCGCGGTGGATGCCGCTGACCTCAAGCGTCCCGATGCCCATATATTTACCGATCCCGTGATTCTGGTGAACCACATAATCCCCGATCTTCAGCTCGGTATAGCTCTTAATCCGTTCGGCATTATCAATGCCCTTCGAGACCTTACGCGCCTTGCGCTGCTTCTGCGAGAACATCTCGCCTTCAGTGATCACCGCGAGATGAATCGAAGGAAGCTCGAAGCCGGAGCCCAGGTTGCCCTGCAGGATCGTCGGCTCCTCAATGCCATAGTCATCCAGTACCCGGCGGATACGCTCCATCCGCTCCTCGCCGTTCGCCAGCATGATCACCTTCACACCAGACTTGTGCCAGCGCTCCATCTCGGATTTCAGCACATTCATCTGGCCATGGAAGTCCTGCATTCCGCGGCTGATGAAGCCTAAGATATTCTGTGGCTGAATATGCGGAACCTGACGCAGAAATATCGACATAAACAGGCTCTGGAACGGACGCTGGTACATAATAACATCGCTGTCGACAGAGAGCTGCAGCTCAGGCAGCGTCTTGCCGTTCTGCAGCAAGTGCATATTCCATTCCGATTCATCCCGCTCCAGCTGCTTGGCGGTCTCCAGAAGTCTGGCCGGCTCATCCAGGACAAGCAAAGTATCCTGAGCCATATAATCATACAGATGAATGCGTTCAGGGTAGAGCAGACTGATATATTTATAGACTTCCGGGAAATAGGTGCCCTGCCGCAGCATCTCCAGCTCCCGGCCCATCTCCTCACGCAGACGCAGCTTGGCCTGGCGGTCACTCATCTTCTCAAGCTGCCGCTCCAGCATCGCAGACGCAGCGGTAGAAGCCGCATCCTGGCGGAGCTGATCGAATATAATCTCCTTGGCCGGTGTAATCTTCACACTGCGGACCTTATCGATGGAGCGCTGATCCATTGGATCGAAGGTACGGATGGAATCTACTTCATCATCAAACAGCTCCACCCGGTAAGCCAGTGGAGAGGTCATGGGATAGAAGTCGATAATACCGCCGCGTACACTAAGCTCACCGCGGTTCTCTACACGCTCCACCCGCTCATAGCCCATCTCAATCATGGACATGAGGAAGTCATCCAGCGGCAAGGTTCCGTCCTGCGAAACCGTAAGCTGGGCTTCAGCCATGACATGCGGAGCAGGGAGCAGCCTCCGAACGCCGGAGTAGGGAACAACTACAATTCCCCGGAAGCCCTGGGCGCAGCGCGTCAGCACATCAATCCGCTGGGCCAGCGTCTCCGGGCTTGAGACAGCGGCCTCCGCCGCCACCAGCTCATTGGCCGGATAGAGCAGCACCCGCTCCGGGGAAAGCGCTTCCTGTAAATCATCGGCCATCTTCTGGGCTGAGAACATATTATGGGTCACAACCAGCAGCGGACGCTGCGTCTCTTCATGCAATGCTGCAAGCATGATTTGTCTGGCCGAGCCGGACAGACCGGAGATAAGCTGCTCCTTCATCCCTGCTGCGATGCCACGGGTGACAGACTGGAAATCAGTATCCTTGGAAAAATCTTCTATAAGACCTTGTAACAACAGGTGCACCTCTCTTACTAAACAGGCTGACAGCGGCAGCGCCGCTGTCACCTATTATAATTGGAATCGAAAACAAGCCTCAGCGGATAAGGCCAAGGCTTGCGGATGACGATAGAGACAGGCGCTTCCACCTTACTGAAGCGGACTGGCCAGCAGGCTGAGCTCGGGGTTGTTGTCCAGCGCCTGCTTGCAGTAATCGCAGGTCACCTTCACCGTAATCTCGCCTTCTGAATCATACGCTATTATATCTCTGCGCTCCGCAGGGGTCAAGGATTGCAGCCCCAGCTGCATCTCTGTCATATCGCTTCTGCCAATGCTTCCCAAGAACGTCCGGCAGTGCCTGCATACATAGTGTATTGCCATCTATATGCCTCCTGAAGGTAGTATATACCTTCAGTATGCCCCGCCCGGGAGAGCTTTAGCCGCAGGGTGCTGAACCCTATGCCTTGTATTTCATCCGTTGAATTTGGCCATGGTCTGTTCAAAGGTATGCTGCAGGCTGAATTCCACAGCATCGCATGTATCACTTATCATGCTCTCAAGCCTTGCTCCATCCTTCTTGGCGAAGGTAGACAGTACGTAATCCACTATAGCAAAACCCGGCTCCGGACGGGATATGCCCATCCGCACCCGGTTGAAGCTCTGAGTGCCCGTGTGCTGAATGATGGACTTGATGCCATTGTGCCCGCCGGCACTTCCCTGATAACGCAGCCTGATCTTACCCAGCTCCGTATCCAGGTCATCATAGACCACAATCATATCTTCCAGTTGGACCTTATAATAATCCATATAAGCCCGGACCGCTTCCCCGGACAAATTCATGAAGGTCATCGGCTTGATCAGCACCGTCTTTACACCGCCGATCACCCCTTCACCGATTACCGATTTGCATTTATTCTGGTTAAAGACAATTCCGTGTCTGGACGCAAGCTCATCGAGGGCCATGAAGCCGACATTATGTTTGGTCTTCGCATATTGCGTTCCGGGATTCCCGAGTCCAACAATCCATTTCATATTTAAGGTTTTTCCTTTCCGCCCGGTACTCTCAGCAGAAGAGTTCCGTTTTTGGTACAATAAGTTTATACTCCGGAGACAGGTGATGAACATGCCACATCAGGGCGATATCTTAACACTGCAGCGCCATTTCCAGTACCATATTCAATATGCTGTGCCTGTTGAAGTCTATAGGGGGAACGCGCACGTAGACATCGGTGTAATTACAGCGGTGGACGAAGGCTTCGTAGAGCTGCAGGGTACGCTGTACAACCGCAGCCTCTTCACCTTCATCTCCCGTCCGGGATATTGAAGCTTATAAGAGCCTTTAGTCCGGCCGCTGCATCACGCCGATAAGGGTTACACCTTCCGCTTGACGAAAGGTGTAACCCTTTTTCTGCTGATCTGCCTGCGGCCTATTCGATTTCGAACAGCTTACTGATCGACAGCTCTTCATGCACGCGAATGATAGCTTCGCCCATCAGCGGGGCTACGGACAGCACCTTGAGCTTCGAGGTCGGGTTGCTGCTGCGAATTGGAATGGTATCCGTCACGATAATTTCTTTGATCGGAGAGTTTTCCAGACGTTCATGCGCCGGACCGGACAATACAGGATGCGTACAGCAGGCGTAGACTTCTTTCACGCCGCCTTCCATCAGTGCATTGGCTCCGAGAACAATCGTTCCTGCCGTATCGATAATATCATCGATCAGGATCGCCGTTTTGCCTTCAATGTTACCGATAATGTTCATAACCTCACTGACGTTCGGTTCAGGACGGCGCTTGTCGATAATCGCCAGCGGAGCGTTAAGGAAGTCGGCCAGCTTTCTGGCACGCACCACGCCGCCATGGTCAGGAGATACGACCACCGGGTTCTGAATTTGCTTCGAACGGAAGTATTGGGCCAGAATCGGAACACCCAGCAGATGATCCACAGGAATGTCGAAGAAGCCTTGAATCTGCATCGCATGAAGGTCCATAGTAATGACGCGGTGTGCACCCGCCTTCTCAATCAGGTTCGCTACCAGCTTGGCCGTAATCGGATCACGGGAACGGGCCTTACGGTCTTGACGGGCATACCCGTAGTAAGGAATCACGACATTGATGCTCTTCGCGGAGGCACGCTTAAGCGCATCTACCATCACCAAAAGCTCCATCAGATTGTCGTTCACCGGTCCGCAGGTGGACTGTACGATATAGACATGACAGCCCCGGACACTCTCCGACAGCTTAACCTGAATCTCTCCGTCACTGAAGCTGGTCGTATGGGACTCGCCCATCGGAATGCCGATATAATCAGCAATCTGGCTGGCCAGCTTAGGATTGGAGTTGCAGGTGAAAATCTTGAGTTTGGAATCACAATAAGTCATAAAATATAAACCCTCCGTGACGGAATTTAACTGGCCAAAGCACCGGCGCGGATGTGCAAGAAGTCCGTCCGGCGCTCTAAGCCTACTGCTGATTTCTGCTTACACGCTTTACGATGGACTATGCTGGTCTTTCTTCGACTTGGCCCGGGAGCGGATCTTCTCTGCATACCCCGGCTTATTCTCCTGCCTTGCTCTGGCAATCGCCAGATCGTTCTCCGAAACCGGACGCGTAATCGTGGAACCGGCAACAATGAATGCGCCCTTGCCCACTGTAACCGGAGCAACAAGGTTCACGTTGCTGCCGATAAAGGCATCATCGCCAATCTCGGTTCTGAACTTATTATAGCCGTCATAATTAACGGTGATTGCGCCGCAGCCGATATTAACATTCTTGCCGACCTCAGCATCACCGACATAGCTTAAATGAGATACCTTGGAGCCGTCGCCGATTGTAGCATTCTTGATCTCTACGAAGTCGCCGACCTTAACACCCTCACCCAGAACGGTGCCCGGACGTAAATACGCAAAAGGCCCAACGGAAGCCCGTGTGCCGACCTGAGCCTGATTCAGCACGGAATGCTTCACAGCCGCTCCGTCCATAATCACGCAGTCTTCAATTTCACTTGCCGGACCGATCATACAATCTTCGCCGATCACTGTCTTGCCCTTGAGTACCGTGCCTGGATACAGCACCGTATCTGCTCCAATCTCAACCTCTGCCCCGATGTAGGTTGAAGCCGGATCGATGATAGTGACTCCGCCGAGCATATGCCCCCGGTTGATGCGCTGACGCATATAGCCTTCGGCTTCAGACAACGCCAGCCGGTCATTTACACCAATGGACTCCGCTGCATCATGGGCCTGATAACCCAGAACGATATCACCTTGCGCCCGGAGTATGCCGATAACATCCGTCAAATAATACTCCTGCTGGTTGTTGGTGTTCGTAACCTTCTCCAGAGCGGCAAAGAGCTTAGCATTATCAAAACAATACGTCCCTGTATTGATCTCGTGAACCGCAGCTTCACTCTCTGTGCAGTCCTTCTGTTCCACAATCTTCAGCACTCCGCCGTCTTCACCGCGGATAATCCGGCCGTATCCGGCAGGCTGCTCCATAACAGCAGTAAGGACTGTTGCAGCAGCATTCTGTGCTTCATGCAAAGCCATCATGCCTTCAAGTGTCTCGCTCATGACAAGCGGCGTATCTCCGCAGATCACAATGGTGGTTCCTTCTTCACTGCCCAGGAGATCCTTGGCCTGCTTGACGGCATGGCCGGTTCCAAGCTGGACATCCTGCAGCACATATTCGGCATCCCCGCCTAAGTATGCCTTAACCTTCTCGGCGCCGTGGCCTACAACAACTACATTACGCTGGCATCCGGTCGCCTTCACTGTATCAAGCACGTGCCCTACCATCGGTTTACCGCAGACAGGGTGCAGCACCTTGTATAATTTAGATTTCATGCGCTTGCCTTGACCTGCAGCAAGTACAACAGCCATTCTTTTCAAGAATGCCAACCTCCTACTTCTTGAGCTCACTACTGAATATATCTCATTCCGGGCAAAAAGAAAAGAGAACCATGCAGGCATGGTTCCCTTTTCTTCGAACCCCAATAAAATCTCCCCACTAAGTGGGGCTTTGGCTCCGGGGCTGACCCAGGCACTTTGCCGGGACCCCGAAACATATAAAACGGTATGGCCTATTGCCGCCCTGGGGAGGCAGCAAGTCCCAGAGAGTCAGCGGTTCACCGCTTAAGCTCCCTCTTCAATAACTTCCTCTTCTTCCGTAGCGGCACGTTCGTACTCGGCCAGAACCGCAGATTGAATCTTTTCGCGCGTTCCCGAAGAAATCGGGTGTGCGATATCGCGGAATTCTCCGTCAGGTGTACGCTTGCTGGGCATTGCAACAAACATCCCGTTATTCCCGTCGATGACGCGAATGTCATGAACAACAAACTCGTTATCGATTGTAATGGATGCGATTGCTTTCATTCTCCCCTCAGAGTTGACGCGGCGGAGTCTGACATCCGTAATTTGCATGTGTGTGTTCACCACCTTTTTCCATCAGAGACTTGGTGTATAATTCCACACAGCAAAGCGAATTCCTTCTTTTTCATTCCAAATAATGCCTGATTAAGAAGATTATTTTTGCAGAATCGTCGATTTCGACAGATTTCGTGCAGTTATCTTAAGAATCCTCACAGTTTCGACATTATGCCCTATTTTTCAGAACCGGCAATTCCCTTCGTTTAAGAGGAGAAATAGTTGCCCGGAAACGCCGAAATACGCCGCACCTTGGAGTCCACCTCTGTCAGCTTCACCAGTGACACGTAGTCATGCAGCAGACGCTCTTCATTCTCCACGTCGCCGGACTCCACCAGCACGCCTACACCTGCGACCTCTGCATTGAACTCACCCAGCAAATCGACCATTCCGCGTACGGTGCCGCCCGCCTTCATGAAGTCATCGACAATCAGCACCCGCGATTTCTCGCGCAGCGCCCGTCTGGACAGGGACATCGTATGGATGCTCTTATGGGAGCCAGATACATAGTTGATGCTTACAGCCGAGCCCTCCGTTACCTGATGGTCACGGCGTACCAGCACGACAGGCAGCCCCAGCTGCGCAGCGGTTGCGTACGCGAGTGGAATCCCTTTGGTCTCCACCGTCATGACGACATCAATCTCCACGCCGTAGAAGGCGGTGGCAATAATCTTGCCGGCCTGCTCCATCAGGGACGGGAGGCCGAGCAAATCCGACATATACAGATAACCGCCGGGCAGAATCCGGTCACTCTGCTCAAGTTGCCCGCACAGACGATTCACGAAGGCAAGCGCCATATCCATGGGCATGCGCGGAATATACCGTACTCCGCCCGCTGCCCCGGCCAGTGTCTGCAGCTCGCCCATCCCTTCGCCTTCAAATACCTCTTTTATAATAGCCAGGTCCTCGCTGACCGATGACTTCGCCGCACCGTACCGCTCTGCAAAAGTAGACAGCGGCAGCAGATCATGCGGCTTCTCCAGTAAAAATTGGGTCATGTCAACTAACCGTTGGCTTCGTTTAAGTTTTTTCACGGAATGCTCCTCGCCAAAACCGAATATTACTATGAATAATATCATTATTGTACGGATTTACACAAGCGGAAACCGCTTTGCCGCCGTTATCTGAGCATAGTCCGTTCCGCTTAGCTAAGCGAACGCACTGCATAGACTTCCTTACAGAATCCGCGCAGCCCGTTATAAATTCTGGCCACCTTAGAGTGCTTGGAGACAAGGCCAAATACGGTCGGACCACTCCCCGACATCAGCACACCGTCCGCCCCCAGCTTCAGCATCGCTTCCTTGAGCTGCTGCACCTCAGGGTGCAGCTTCAGAGTCACATCCTCCAGCACGTTGCCGAGGCCCTCACAGACGGCTGAGAAGTCGCCGGCCTCCAGAGCCTGCTGCATGCGGAGCGCGGACGGATGCACCGCTATGTTGCCGGCGCGCACGCGTCCGTATACCTCAGCCGTCGATACATTGATCGGCGGCTTCGCCAGGATGACCCACATTTGCGGAGGATTCGCGATTTGGGTCAGCCGTTCGCCTCTGCCCGTAGCCAGGGCAGTGCCTCCTGTGACGCAGAACGGAACGTCTGAGCCCAGCTCAGCGCCCAGCTCCTGCAGCTCCTGCACCGGGATGCCCAGGCGCCAGAGCCGGTTCAGGCCGCGCAGCGTAGCCGCGGCATCGCTGCTGCCGCCGGCGAGGCCGGCAGCGACCGGAATTCTTTTGTCCAGATGGATATGCACTCCGCTTCTGACGTTATACCGGTCCTTGATCAGCCTTGCCGCCTGGAAGGCCAGATTCTTCTCATCCAGCGGAATATATCCGGCCTGGCTTGAGATAATAATCGAATCCCGCTTCAGCTCCGACAGCTCCAGACGGTCCGCCAGATCGACCATTGTCATTATCATTTCCACTTCATGAAATCCGTCAGCCCGCTTATGCAGCACATCCAGCATCAGATTAATTTTTGCCGGTGCCTTCTCATACATTTTCAAGGCGTTCACCCACCCTCAGCTTTTCCCGTACAAAACAACTTAACATATTATATGAGAAACTGACAATGAAGTCCATTAAATAAACATCCGGCTCTATAAAGCAGAAAAGGTACCGCCCGCAGGCGATACCCGGTGCGGCATAACACCGCTATTGCAACCTACGATTTCCTCGCAGCAGCCTGCTCTGCCAGCTGAATCGCCCGCTTCACCATATTCCCGGCGTCGACTGCCCGGATCCCGCCCCAGCCCTCCTGCTCAACCGTTTCGTAGAACCCAAGCTCCTTCGCCAGCTCCATCTTCAATTCCTCCGACATCATGCTCCGTCTTCTGCGGCTCATTACGAATTCCTCCCTTGTATGCTGCCCTATGATGAACGTACTGCCTATGTAGTATGCAGCCAGAAGGCCAGCGTCATGCAGCATAATTCAGGAAGACCCCGTACATGCAAAAAACAGCCCCCTGTAAGGGGGACTGCCCTGACGCTAAGCTTTGATATACATAATCCGCATCTGCCCATCGTCTTCGGTAACTGTGATTTCCACAGATTCAGTAAGTATATCGGCATAGCTATAGGAGACACGCTTGAATGTCTGCTGCTCCTGATCGAGTTTGACAATAAATACAGAAGGGTACGTTTCTTCCAGGACACCGGTGCGTTCAACGGTCTTCCGACGGCCACCGTTAGCCCGCAACGTGATCTTATGACCGACGTGAGCTTCAAGACTGCGTTTAATTTCCAACAGCGCGTTATTAGCCATTGCCTGACGACCACCTCTTTCCTTGTCCATTATACAACTTCTATAACCACTTGTCAAATTAAATAAATAATTATAGATGATGATAAAAAAGTTGTCAACGGAATTTTTTTAGACGGGGAAAGTCCTGACTTAAGCACCTTGTTATCCGTAATGATGACTGGCTTCCCCCTGGCTCATCTTGTGTCATAAGCGGCTTTCGTCGCAGCAAAAATAGGATAAGCACGAATGCTTACCCTATTCCTTCGACCTGTTCAGTTATCGCTTGCCCGGCTACAGCACGGAAGGTGCAACCTTCAGCGTAGCCAGGTTCTGCAGCTGGGGCATTCCGATCCGGAAGCTGCCCCGCGTCTCTATTCCGCCCATCCCCTGATTGCCGCTGATCGTATGGCTCAGGACATCGCTTAAGTTCACCGTATCCCGGATAGAGGTAAAAGAGGCCTTGGCCGCAATATACACCGGGTCCAGAGCGTGAATGAGTATTCTGCCCGGAGAGCTGGCGAAGTTGGCGCCATTGCCCAGAAGAGCCTCAAAGTGCGACTGGCAGGCTCCGGCTACAATCGTCAAAGCATCAAAATTCCGCTCATATTCACGGGCCACCCGGATGGCTGCCACAAAATTCTGTGAATTCTTATAGCTGCTCAGACTGTACAGATCATAATTCTGCTGTTGCTTAAGTACTCCATCATGGCCGGTAATCACTACGATATCGGGACGCACACGGGGCAGCAGACGGTACAGCGTCTCCGCCATTTTGGATTCGTTGACATGATGTCCCTCCGCCGGTATGCGCAGCTGCTCGTAGAGGCTCAGGCTCTTCTTCAGATAGAGCGCATCCCCATCCAAATGCAGGACCTTGCCCGGCACTTCAAAGTATGCCGCTTCCTTCGGAGACGGGCCCCAGGTTCCCGTGGACCCCGATACGCTCTCTCCGCTTCGCTGGCTCTGGATCTGCCGGTCTTTACGCAGCCAGGTAAGAGATTCTGTTGCCTTGATCTGCGCGCGCGCTCCCCGCTCGGTAACCCTTGTAGGAGGCACCTGAACCAGATCCTCCAGCGGAGAATCCGCCAGCAGACGGAACTCCGTGCCTTTAATGACTGCTCTATTCTGCAATATATTGTCTACCCGGAAGGTCACATCGCCGCCATAGGATTTACGAATGACCAAGTCTCCTAGATTCATCACAACACCACCTCTACCCCATGTTATGGGCAAAGGCCCCGGTTGGTTCATCCGCCGGGAGGGTTTTCTGTATTCTATGCGATGCCTGCGGCCAGAAGAACCGCACTGAGCCTCGCATACTCTTCAATGCTAAGCGTCTCACCGCGCCGCGACGGTTCAATTCCGGCTTCGGAGAGCAGCGCCTCCAGGCGCTCACGCCCTTCTTCCGGGAAGAAGCGGGCCTTAAGATTATTGGCAATTGTCTTGCGCCGTTGGGTGAATGAGGCTTGAACCACACCAAAGAAATGCTTCTCGTCCGCTACCTCCACCGGAGGACGTTCTCTGACCTTCAGCCGGATCACAGCCGATTCCACGTTCGGCTGCGGGATGAACACCGTACGCGGCACCATACAGACCAGCTCAGGCTCGCTGTAATACTGGACGGCAATACTCAGGCTGCCGTACTCCTTGCCGCCTGGAGAGGCCGCCATACGCTCAGCAACCTCCTTTTGGATCATGACTACGATATTATCCAGCGGCAGCTTCTCCTCCAGCAGCTTCATGAGGATGGGTGTAGTCACATAATACGGCAGGTTAGCTACGACACTAACCCGCTCCCTGCCCGCGAAATCCTCAGCGAACAGCTCCTGCAGATTCACCTTCAGTACATCGTCATTACGGATCTTCACATGGGAGTATGGCGACAGGACATCTCTAAGAATCGGAATCAGCCTGCGGTCAATCTCTACCGCTGTGACAGCCCCGGCCGTCATCGCCAGCCGTTCCGTCAGTGCTCCGATCCCCGGCCCAATCTCAAGCGCACCGGCTGTGCTGTCCAGACCGGCGGCATCCACGATTTTATCCAGAATATTCTGATCAATCAGAAAGTTCTGGCCCAGGCTTTTTTTAAAGGAGAAGCCGTAACGCTGAATTATCGCTTTGGTTCTTGTTGGGGACGAGATATTCTCGATACCGCTCATGAAGTGATGCCTCCCTGATCAATTTGGGCGAGGGCTTGCGCGAATTCTTCGCGGGTAATGCCGAACATCGCCAGACGTTTGTACAGCTGCTTGCCATTGCAATAACCGATACCGAGCAGATTGCCAAGCTGCATTCTGCGCTCAGCCGCCCGGGGATGCACCATTAGACCTGCGGTCATAAGCTCATCCAGCCCGATGATAGCCGGTGCCCCCTCGAAGGAGGTATGTACGTGCTCCAGCGCATGGCGGATAGCTTCAGGCGAAGCATTCTCTATTCCGATATCGCCTTTGCGGGTGGCATCCTTCTCCGGGATGAAGGCATGCTTGCAGCCCGGCACCTTGGCCGCAACAATTTTGCGGATTCGCTCTCCGGCATGATCCGGGTCGGTAAGAATGATTACACCCCGGCGCTCCATGGCCAGCCTGATCTTGGCAATGACCCTGCTATCCACTGCCGAACCCCCGGTTTCAATCGTATCGGCCTCTACCGCCCGCTTAACGGCAACGGTATCGCTTTTCCCTTCAACTACAATTAGCTCTTTAATCATAAATATTTTTACTCCTTACTCCAGAACGCAAAAAGAAGAGGATTCGCTCCCCTTCTTTTTGGCTAAAGAATGTATAAGTGATGAGCGGCAGCTCTCAAAAATTCCGTAAGTGCTTCCCTCACTATATCGTATTAACCGCTAATTTGCAAAAGGCATTACGTTTAGTTCAGCTCCGGCTTCACAGGTCCGATCACATAAAGTGTGCGCGACTTGCGGCCGAAATTACGGGCATGACTCAGTGAATCGTAATAGACATCCACCTTGTTGCCTTTGATGGCACCGCCGGTATCCTCTGCTCGGCGAAACCCTAATCCTTCAATGTACACCCACCAGCCAATTGGTATAACACTAGGATCTACAGCTATAGTGCGGCCTTCCGTTACGCGTGTGCCGGAGGCAGTACGTGTTCCAATACCCGGTTCCTGCGACGAATACGCAGTCATGGATACGTTTTTGATCATTCTTTTGTACTCAAAATCCACACCAGCCTTACTGGTAACATTGCTGGCCTTTGCGCTGGCTTTAGATGACTTGGAGGTTGTTACAGGTTTGGAGACTTTGGCAGTAACTACAACGGGCTTAGGAAGCGGCTTGGTTCCAATGGCAATGACTTTGTCCTTGGTAACCGTCTGTACTTCCTTGCCGATCATGCGCATGGATGCCAGCTCGCCATCTTGATAGATCTTCTCGATGTGCTGGATCATTACGCCAGGCTTACCTGCCTGCGCTACTCTTACGGTTCCCTTAGTCAATGAGGGGTCTGCTGTCTTAATGACCCGGAAAGGCAAATTAGTTGTCCGTTGAACCACATGCTTGTTAATCCGGACAATTTTGATTTCCATGTCTGCAGATACTGCGGTTTCTAGCGAAGGGTAAATCTTGTCTAAGCCTTCGAGGCTGTAGCCCAGCTTGCCGATGGCCTGACCAATGGTATCCTCGGTCGTAAATAACGTCTCGGTCTTTCCGTCTACGGTAAGAGCGAACTTTTGCGCAGTGTTAATCACGATACGGTCGCCGTCTTTTATTTCATCACTAAGGCCAATAGATAATTCATCATGCGCCTGCAGCGAAATCTGTTCCTTAGCCAGCACATCACTGAACAGCGTTTCCCGCGTCTCCAGTGTCTGTACCTGTCCGTCTATTACTAGAGTAATTTCTTTCTTGCTCTGACCGTGTACGTACAGCAGTATTAACAGTGCGATAACAATCGATGCCACACCGGCAAGTAAAACTACGCGGGGATTTACTTGCTTCAACCGTAATGCGAAAGACCTGCTGGATGATTGCGAATCATGGGATACCTCTGGTTGGAATACGCCCACTCTTTCCATCCTCCTTACATAGCCCCGTCGTCCAAGTTATATCAAGGTAGACTGTATCACTTCTGACGAAACTAGGTTTGAGTTTGCAACAGGATACGCCCGCACTTGCTTCAGCGTTTCCTGCTCATGGATCGCCTGCTCGGCATAGTTACTCCGGAGATCTGTTATATAACAGTATGCCGGGAGCATTCTCATTATTCAAAACAAAAGAAGCCTAAAAAAGAGTTCATAGAGGACTCTTTCGTGGCTTCCCGGTATCGAATACGTCGGAATGCTTATGCACGAGGTTTCCTCTCTTACTTGCGCTTACGGGGTTAGCTGTCGGGTTCGGACATAAGAGAGACGCCCTATCTCAGGTCACCCGCTCACGGCGGTTGCCCTCAAATTCACCCCAAGACCACGTAAAGAAATCAAACAATGCCTGCGGCAATTCTGCATTTGTACTACGTTCATGCGGCAGAGCATTATTGGTTCCCCCATTCTCCATATCCGGAGACTCAGCGAGACGATCCATGAAATTAGTGACTGTCACAGTTACAACAGCTCACTGCACTGAAAAGATGATATCCTGTTTTGATACATGTTGTAAAGGACGATTCAACCACGTTTACGTAAAAAAATGATTAAAATATTGTAATAATCGACCGTTTTTCCGTTATAAAAGTTTAATATATCCGCTATACTTCATTTTTCACCGCATTTACTCCCGTTTTCAGAGTATACCAAATCGTTCCAGTGCGTTCGCATACGTAATTTCCGCCAATTCCTGTAATTCAATCCCTTTTATTGCCGCGGCCGCCTCCGCTACCAGCCTCACATGAGCGGTCTCATTTCGCTTGCCCCGGAAGGGGTGCGGAGTCAGATAAGGGGAGTCGGTTTCGATCAACAGCCGGTCCAGCGGAGTCTGGGCAAGCACCTCTTTAGGCACCCGTGCATTCTTGAACGTAACCGGTCCTCCAAAAGAAAGATGGAAGCCCAAATCAAGACACATCTTGGCACTTTCCCAGCTGCCGGAGAAGGAGTGCATTACACCGCCAACCTCGCCCGCCTTCTCCTCGCGGAGGATGCGGATCACATCTTCATGAGCATCGCGGTTATGAATACAGATCGGCATCTTCAGCTCACGGGCCAGCCCGATCTGCTTGCGGAATACTTCATGCTGTACATCCTTAGGAGAGGTGTCCCAGTAGTAATCCAGCCCGATCTCACCGATGGCAACCACCTTGGGATGAGCGCATAAGGAAGCGATCCATTCCAGGTCTCCGTCCTTCATCGTGATGGCATCCTGGGGATGCCAGCCAACAGCTGCATAAATATAATCATATTTCTCGGCAAGCTGCATGGTGGTCGGTATCGTGTCCCGGTTAAAGCCAATGTTGATCATCTTGCTGACGCCGGCTTCCAGTGCCCTGGCAATGACCTCTTCGCGGTCTTCGTCGAATTGTGGAGCATCGAGATGGGTATGGGTGTCGAATAACTGCATTACATTACATCCTTTCGGCCTGTTATTGTATCTATAATTCCAAGCTTGATTGGTTATTTGGCAAAAATCTCTGCGATGGATGGCGGCAGCTGTGGAAGGGCTTTCTGCAGCCTGTCCTGCGGAAAATACAGATGGTGTCTGCCGCGGTGAATACCGCTGATGGAGCGTACAATATCCGAGACCTCGGAGATTTCCCTCAGCCGCTCATGCTTGTCCAGAAGCAGGATCTGCTTGCTGTCAAAGCCGTCTCCCGGACGGAATACATCATAGGGAAGATCGGTGGGATAATCAATTTCCAGGTCATAATCGGGCCGGAGTCCCGCACCGGCGAAGCTGCGGCGGATTTCGCCAATCATGTCAGAATCCAAATGCTCCATCTCCACATATTTATACAGTTTACGATGGATAAACCGGCTGCACAAGTCGCTCAGGATGGCATCCTCCTCAAGCGTCCACTGCATGAAGGCAGTCTGCATCAAGGCTTCATCCAGCAGCAGATACTGCCCTACCGTTACCTCTCCGCTGAACAGATCGCTTAAGGGCTCGATCATGAAGCGGAAGGCATGCTGCTGCTGCACCAGCTCCTTGGCCCGGCGGAGAATCTGTCTGAGAATAATCTCCGAGCTGCGGGTTACCGGATGGAAATAGACCTGCCAGTACATCTGATACCGCGACATCAGATAATCCTCAATCGCATGCATCCCCGATTCCTTCACAACCACCCGGCCGTCATAAGGACGCAACATCCGCAGAATCCGGTCGATGTCTATGGTTCCATAATTCACCCCTGTATAATATGCATCCCGGAGCAGATAATCCATCCGGTCAGCATCGAGCGGTCCCGACACCAAATTGACAACAATTTCATGTTCATAGGTTTTGGAGATGACCGAGGCCACTTTACCGGGGAAATCTTCAGCCACATCACGCAGAATAGCAGTGATCTCAGTATCCTCCAGAATGATACGGCAGGTCCAGTCTTCATGATCCATTTCGAAAGCTTCTTCTATAGAATGGGAAAAGGGGCCATGCCCCAAATCATGCAGCAATGCCGCACACAGGGTAAGCAGTCTCTCCTCTGGCATCCAATCCTTGTAGCCGCTCCGTTCAAACTGGGAAATAATCCTCCGCGTAATCTCATATACCCCCAGAGAATGGGAGAACCGGCTGTGTTCCGCCCCGTGAAAGGTCAAATAGGAGGTGCCCAGCTGCCGGATGCGCCGCAGTCGCTGGAACTCCATAGTATTGATCAGTCGCCAGATAATAGTGTCCTGTACGTGGATATAGTTGTGAACCGGGTCCTTAAATACCTTCTCTTCTGACAGCGGTTGCTTCATGAAATCATCTCCTTTTCTTGTTTTATATAATATATTGTCGCTCTTTGTCGAATATTAGCGATTCGTACACTGCCAAATCGACAAACATCTTCATAAGCAATTTTAGAGTGATTTGCCCGGTCAAACGCGGAATAAATGTAGTCTCAAAAGATTCCTTAAAATTAGCCTGAAAAAAGGTTGACTGTTTTGGGAATGGTTGGTATTATAAATATCATAAAACAGTGAAGAATGTCGAATAATGACGCTTTTGAACATTGAGAGGAGCAACGATTGTAATGATGAAATCAACAGGAATTGTACGTAAGGTAGATGAGCTTGGACGGGTCGTTATTCCAATTGAATTGCGTCGCACCCTGGGCATTGGAGAAAAAGATGCGCTCGAAATTTACGTGGACGGTGAGCGGATCATGCTTAAGAAATACGAGCCTGCTTGCATTTTCTGCGGTAATGCTGAGAATGTAACTTACTTCAAAGGTAAAATTGTTTGTCATGAATGCATTTCGGCTATCCCTACCCCTGTGACAAACTAAAATAAATAGGGTATAATAGGAACTAATCCAATTGTTAATTCTAACCTTTTTATATCTCCTTGGCCTCCCGTTCGCGCGGGAGGTATTTTTTTAGGTGTTTTTCGGGGACTTTCTCCGGATACCCCTTTTTCCTAACCCTGTCTGCTCACTAAACCACTTCTTCGTAAAACTACTTCTTAAATCTCTCATCTACTTATTAAAATACTGATTCTTACCTTCTCAAACCCTCCCTAATGAAACCCTATCATCCCAAAAAATCTAACGGACCGAAAAGACCTTATTCCCACGAGAACGCCACCTTTTGCAGCGTAACGGACTCAGACGACCTTATCGTCCTTCTACGAGTCGTTTTGGAGCTGAATTGCAGGGGATAAGGTCCTTGGGGTCCGTTAATCGCCCAATTGACGACTTTCTTCCCGGATAAGAGCTCCTCAGTCCGTACGCTAAGCCAAACACCACTAAAGAACAACCCCGCTTGGAAAAGTTGCAATTTGAAGGGGAATTCTTCAATAAAAGGATTAATATAATCCATATAAGTGTATGGAATACATTTATTTCATTGGATGTTCAGATGATTAAACCCATCTTTAGGTTTTTACTGGAATTGTAATAACTACAACACCACAGTGTTCTAACCCCGCTCCAGGAGTTCGTTATAAATATCGCGCTTGGACAATCCACGGTCAGACGCTGCCTTTTTCATAGCATCCTTACGAGTTAAGCCTGAGGTTTCGTAGTGAGCCACATGCTCACTGGTACTAAGCTGACGCCACCAGGAAGACTCGGCCAGCTCGGCCTCCTCTTTACTCTCTCCCTCCAGCACGATCACGTATTCGCCAAGCGGGGGATGCTCCTCCAGCCAGGCCAGGCACTCCTCAATGCTTCCGCGCAGGAACTCCTCATACCGCTTAGTCAGCTCACGCGCTAGTGTGATACGGCGGTTACCGAAGGCCTCCTGCAAATGAACAAGGGTCTTGGCCACGCGGTGCGGGGACTCATAGAAGAGAAGTGTCCCTTGGGCAGAACGGAGAGGTGCCAGCACGGCCCGGATATCCTTGCGCTCTCTGGGCAGGAAGCCGATGAACGTGAAGCTGGCCGTAGGCAGCCCTGAGGCAATCAAAGCCGACAGTGCGGCATTCGCCCCAGGCACCGGAATCACCGGAATCTGATGGCTGACAGCCAGGGCTACCAAATCGGCACCAGGGTCGGAAATCGCCGGCAGACCAGCATCGCTGACGAGTGCCAGATTTTTACCTTCTATTATATAGCGTATCAGCTCCGGTCCACTGGCAGCCTTGTTATGCTCATGGTAACTGAACAGCATGGACGGTGTAATTTCAAAATGGCTCAGCAGCTTACGCGTCTGTCTCGTATCCTCTGCGGCGATAATATCGCATTCCTTCAGCATGCGCACGGCCCGGTAAGTCATATCCTCCAGATTGCCGATCGGTGTAGCCACCAGATACAGGCACCCGCATCCTTCGGGCTTCGCTCCGTCATGGTTGTTTTGAAAGCTGCTTTGGCATTGTATGGTCATTGGCTCGTATCCTCTTTGTTCCCGTAATAAATATCCATAATCTCAGGGCAATATTGATTGTCCTCATTATATACGATTAAAGGCGGTTGTAAACGCACCTCCGGCTTCCCGTCGCGTGCAGCCTCGATTAGAACCATATTCGCTTCCAGATGGGCGCGGGGATGTACGAACCGGATCAGCTTCGGCTCCAGCCGGTGCTTGCGCATCAGACTGATAATATCCACAAGGCGCTGCGGCTTATGCACCATGCTGACTTTGCCTCCAGTACGGACCAGCCGGACACAGGCCTGAATGACCTCCTCCAGGGTACAACCGATTTCATGGCGGGCCATCGCCTGATGGGAATTCAGCTTCAGATCGCTCCCGTTCAGCGGCATATAAGGGGGATTCACCGTAATCGCATCGTATACACCATAGCCGGCTGTAAGATGAAGCTCCCGCAAATCACCCTCATGAATCTGCACCCGCTCCTCCAGACCGTTAAGCGATACACTGCGACGGGCCATGTCTGCCAGACGGGGCTGAAGTTCGATTCCTTCAATGGAAGCCCTCGTCCGTGTAGTCAGTAGCATAGGAATTACTCCGTTACCCGTACACAGGTCAAGCACCCGTCCGCGTGGAGGTACACTGGCGAACCGTGCCAGCAGCACGGCGTCCATCGAGAAGCTGAATACTTCGTCACTCTGAATAATTCTCAGATCATGGGTGAGCAGGTCATCGATCCGTTCTGCATCATGCAAGGGTACAGGTGTATTGTTCATTGAATGGGTCATTGTAATCTCCTAAAAGTTTTTGTTGAGCGTATGCTTCAATCTGAATATTCTTCGAAACAAAACTTGCTTCGGAAGCATAGCCTTACATTCAAAAAAACCGTAGGCGACAATCTCCTACGGCTGGATATCCTCATTTATTAAGAAAAGAAAGGCAGAACAGACAATCGCCTTCCGTCCGCAAATGCCCAAAGTAGACATTACAGATGTGGAAGCCTTCGTGATATAGCCGGGCCAGGTTATCATAGCCTTCTCCGACAACCTCCTCTTTCCCTTCGGCAGCGAGTATAGCCTCCGCCTCCGCAGACAGTGCGGCCTTATCTACAGGCGCTTCCCTTTTCAATATGATACGAAGTTGCTCGTTCTCCAGACTCAGCTTCTGATTCGTTTCCATCAGCTCTTTGACCGTCTGCTTCCAATCGCCCAGAGTGGTGCGCATTTCATCCATCTGCGCTTCCATCTCCTGCATGTGTGTAAATATATTTTTCTTCTCCAAGTTTCCACCCCGAAAGTAACCTTATAATGGTTTACTTGACGACAACATCATCCATTGGAAGTTCTTTAACTTTACCCACTTCAAACAGCTGCACATGAACTGTACGGCTGCCGGCATTGATACCGACTACCTTGCCGTCCCCCAGTGAAGTAACGACCATTTTGCCTACAGCCGGCATTTCTTCCTTCGTGCTCTCATAATTATCATGCTCAAACTTCAGACAACACATCAGCCGTCCGCATAATCCCGAGATCTTGGTCGGGTTAAGCGACAGATTCTGATCCTTCGCCATCTTGATGGACACCGGCTCGAAATCACCAAGCCAGGAGGAGCAGCAGAGCACCCGTCCGCATGGGCCTAGTCCGCCCAGCATCTTAGCTTCATCACGCACACCAATCTGCCGGAGCTCAATGCGGGTACGGAAAATACTGGCCAGGTCCTTCACCAGCTCGCGGAAATCCACGCGGCCTTCGGCCGTGAAATAGAAAATAATCTTGTTGCGGTCAAACGTAAACTCCACATCCACCAGCTTCATTTTGAGGCCATGATCGCGGATTTTATTTAAACAGGTGGTAAAAGCATCCTTCGCTGCACCCTTGTTCTCTTCCACCACACGCGCGTCGGTCTCGCCGGCAATACGCATGACTTTCTTGAGCGGCAGTACAACGTCTGCTTCCTGCACCTCTTTTTTGCCAACGACAACCTTACCGTATTCGACCCCTCTTGCAGTCTCAACAATGACGCATTGATCGCGTTCAATCGGGAAATCAAGTGGATCGAAATAATATATTTTACCCGCTTTTTTGAAGCGGACACCTACTACGCTGTACAAAAATTAACCCCCTTGTTTGACGGTAAAGGAACCCTTAAGCAAGACTGCTTCCCTGATGATCCATGCTTGTCCTTCCTCGTCCGCTATACCCGGTCTTTCCAGGGCTGAGGATTATATCCCGGAGGATCTATTATAAATAACCCGAACCTCTAGCTTTCCAGCCGGATTAAAAACTGCTCCAGACACAGCTGGGCATTGGCATTGGAACGCAGCTTCCGCTTGCTCTCCGCCGCATACTCCATATAAGCCACCCACTGCTGCGTACTCCTCTGACGGGCAGCCCTCGAAATAAAGTCTAACTGATCTATGAAAACGATACTTTCGTGCTTTCGGTACAGGAAGTAGAGCATATCTTTGAACCATAAGTGGAACATGCTGAATAGAGTATCCAAATGTTCACCAAGTCCGGTCTTGAACAGCTTCGAACCTGCGGTTGCCACCGCAGTGCTGCCCTTGCCCAGAGACTCCTTCGCTAATTGTAACACTAGATTTCTCATTTCTGCAAACCAATTCTGTGCCAAAAGTTCCCTGCAGCCGTCAAGACCGGCCGTCAGTGATACCGCGCATCGCGCCAGCGGCACCGGAACCCCTTCGCCGGACAACGCCTGCAGCATAATATCCGGATGCAGCGGGCTAAACGGAATACGCTGGGTTCTGGACTGGATCGTTGGAAGCAGGGAACTGCTGTTATCCGAAATCAGAATGCCAACCGCCGGGGCTGGCGGCTCCTCCAAGAATTTCAGCAGACTATTGGCGGCTTGCACCGTCATTTTGTCCGCTCCTTCTATAATATAAACCTTCGGGTTAATCCCTTCCGAGCGGTAGGAAAAAACACGCTGAAGCTCACGAATCTGGTCAATCTTAATGCTGGCCCCGTCGGGACGCAGCAGAGTTAGATCAGGATGATTGCCATGCTCCACCTTGCGGCATTCCAGGCACTCTCCGCAGGCATCATCCTTACTGGCGGTACAGAATATCGCCTGGGCGAACGTCAGTGCCATCTTCACCTGCCCGCTGCCTGCCGGACCCGTAAACAGATAGGCATGGCTGACAGCATCCTTACGCAGGGCATTCTGAAGCAGCCGCTTGGCGTCCTCCTGGCCTAATAGTTCATGAAAAGACATAGGTTCCTCCAAGTTGTCAGAAAGAAAGGTTAATCAGCAGCCCGCGGATCTCTCCAACCCGTCCCAGGAGGTCGATTCTGCCCTGCTCGCTGTCCAGCAGATCATCTGCCATATTCAGCAGAGCGGCATCAACCTCTTCGAGCAGCTTGTAGCGTTTGCCGCGGCCCCGACGGTCCCAGCCTTTGGTGTCCTTCAGGATCACTCCGCGGCGGGCCGTCTCCTCCAGAAACCGTTTAATCAGATTCCGGTAGATCGCCAGCTCACGTACAGTCATGGATTTGGAGAGCCGGTCGCCTTGCAGCTGGATATCTTTAATCTGACGGTTCAACTCATCTATAGTTTTCTGCTGGCTTTGCTGTTGAAATACATCGTTGAAGTTTTTTTGCTGAACCGGACGCCTCTCAGCCTCCGTGGTCAGCATTTCGCTTTTTAAGGGCCTGTAGCCCGGGTTGATCTTCAAGGATATCTACCGCCCTTATGGTCTAATGCTCATTATGCTCAATAATGCTCGAAACGATCGACGGGAAGTACGAATACGGTAGCTCCGCCCACCTGCACTTCAACAGGAAGCGGCAAATAAGAATCTGTCGTGCCGCTCATCGGGGTGACCGGAGTGACCAGTTGCTCACGCACTTTACAGCTGTTACGGATTACACTGAGTACGGCGTCTACCTGAATATCATCTACCCCAATTAAAAAGGTAGTGTTACCCGCACGGAGAAATCCGCCTGTACTGGCCAGCTTGGTGGCACGGAAGTTCGCCTTCACCAGTTCACTGGATAGCCGGTTGCTGTCTTTATCCTGGATAATTGCAATGATCAAATTCATCTACGTATCCCCTCCTATTAGTTATGTTCACAGGCTTTCCGCACAGCATTGATTCAATCTGCAGAGAAGCCCTGTTCAATCATTATACCTCTATTGTTTATTTGACAAAACACCTTAGAAATCCTTTAATATCCTGTCCTTCAGCACACCTACAATATCCTGCTCCACCATATGGATGGGACGATTGGCATCAAGCACTACAATCCGCTCCAGATTGGAGCTGTTAACCAGCTCATAGCCCGCCCGCACCTTCTGGTGGAACTCAAGGCTCTCCAGATCCAGCCGGTTCACTTCCCGGTTCTGATTGGCGGCAATCCGGGACAGACCCACCTCGGGATCTACATCCAGGTAAAAGGTAAGATCAGGCATTCTCCCGCCAGTTGCAAACCGGTTAATCCCCCACACCTCTTCGATGCCCAGCCCTCTGGCGTACCCTTGATAGACTAGGCTGCTGTCTACAAAACGGTCGCAGAGCACAGTAATTCCCTCCTGCAAAGCAGGCTCGACTACTTCCGCCAGATGCTGGCTTCTTGCCGCCGCATACAGGAGTGCCTCTGTCCGGGCATCCATTGCCGTATGTGCCGGGTCGAGGATAATAGAGCGGATCTTCTCGGCAATCTCAATCCCTCCCGGCTCACGGGTGATTAAGTAGGGCATGGAATGGTTCTGCAGATAAGCTGCCACCCTGCCTAGTACGGTTGTTTTGCCGGAGCCGTCGCCTCCCTCCAGTGTAATGAAGAATCCTTCTCGCTTCACTTATACTTCTCCGCCCTTCTGAATGTTGTATACCTTAATATGCTGTAAGGCCGGATCAGCACAGGCCTGGAATTTCGCCCCGCCTGTACGCAGGCGGATCAGCCTGTCACAGACAGACGCTGTAATGCACTCTCCGGGATATAAGAGCGGAATGCCTGGCGGATAAGGAATAACCATCTCTGCCGCAATCCTGCCCTCACTTGCCTCAAGCTCTATGCTCTCTGTCTCACCGGCAGCCACCGGCCGGGTAGAGAACGCAACCGGAGCTGATACCGCCGGAATATCGAAATTGTTCCACGTGGAAATATTGGCAGAGAAGGTTGAGTCCCCTCCTCTGCTATTATATGAGGCTGACTGGGCTGCGGTCCGTGTGCTGGAGAAGGATTCTCCGCCTTGGGGAGCAGGAGCTGCGGTGTCCGTGTAAGTAGACTGGCCGCGTCCAGCGGTAGGTTCACGGTCTGAATGGGCTGCGGTCCCGCCTGTCTGCGGCGCTGCCAAGGTAGTCTGCGCCGCAATGTCCTGCAGCGCTGTCAGCAGCGCAGCTGCCTCTTCAGCCTTCGAGCCGAGGCTGAAGGCCAGTACCACGTGCCGGTCGTCGCTCATCTCCGGCACGATTCCCCTCCCTTCGAGCCTGCGCTGCAGCTCGAAGCCCCCCAGGACCCCTGCGGCGTCATATATGACCGCCTTAAAGGGGTCCTGGGTCACGTACGCCGCCCCGCGCAGCGGCGGCGTACTCACTCCTGCGGCGCTGGCCCCGCCGCAGACAGGCTGCTGCAGCGAAGCCGGCTGCAGCAGCCCGAAGCGCGGCAGCGCCGCCAGGCCGCGCCGCAGGACATCCACGGCGGCGAGCCCCGCCGTGAAGGCACCGGCGCCCTGGCTGTGCAGCAGGCGCCGGGCCAGATCGAGCGAAGCCATCACGGGGTACGATGGGCTGGAGCTCTGCACCATGGCCAGGCGCTGCCGCAGCAGCGCGCGGTCAAGCCATGGCCCTTGCACATGCAGCATGGCGCCCATTGTCAGCGCCGTCAGCATCTTATGCGTGGACTGCACCACGCCGTCCGCGCCCCCCGCAAGTGCCCCGGCCGGAAGCGCCGGGTGCTGCCCGTAATGCGCCCCGTGCGCCTCATCCACCAGCAGCGGCACGCCGCTGGCGTGACAGGCCTGCGCGAGGGGCGCAAGGTCAATGCCCATGCCGTAGTAGTTCGGCATAGTGACCAGAACGCCGGCTGCCTCCGGATAGGCATTCAGCGCCGCCTGCACCGTCTCAGCAGACGGAGCCACGGCGAGTCCGCTGCCCGGATCAATCTCCGGCTCCAGGAAGACTGCACGCGCTCCTGCCAGCATCAGTCCATGAATAACGGACTTGTGGACGTTGCGCTGCAAAAGAAGCAGCCTTCCGGGCTCAGCACAGACCGTCAGGATCAGTGCCAGATTACCCGCGGTGCTGCCGCCTACCAACATATAGCTCTCCTCCGCTCCATAACAGTCTGCGGCCAGCTCCTGCGCTTCTCTTATTACCCCTTCCGGATGATGAAGGTCATCCGTTCCGGTAATTTCCGTCACATCGTAACGCATCACTTCCGTGAGATACCCCGCACTCTCTGCACTGACAGTACTCCGGTAAGCCTCCCCGTTCTTGTGACCCGGCACATGATAAGATATATTACCCTTAAGTCTATATTTTTCCAGCATTTCGTATACAGGTGCCCTGCCAGGCTGTAGCTTGTCCATAGATTCTTCCTCCCCTGGGGGTTACCATCTATTTTAACGCAAATACACCCAAACGCCTATCACTTCCGTAAAGGACCGCACAGGCAATAAAACGGCCTCTCTCACCCGGTCAGGGCGGAGAAGCCGTTAAGAGGAACTTTGTATTTGCAGCCAACGCGACACAGATTCACCGCCCGCTCTTTATATGTTGCTTGTTACAGGTACTGCAATTCGTTCATTAAGCATGCATACGCAGATTGATCTTCTTCATCCGGCTAATGAAAAAGTTGTACTTCACATCCTCAGCCTCCGTACGCACCATCTCACTCTCACAGTCCTCACAGATGAAATGCGAGACAATCACAATGCCTTCTTCCTTTTCCTGCCCGCAGATAATGCAGGCCTGCCCGGTTTGCTGTTCCATTTTCATCCCACCTTGACTCTTTTAAGAACAGTATGGTACACCTTCTATCATTTTAAACCTTTTCATAGTTTTTTCCTAATCCTTCATAGCCTGAAATATATATATTCGCCTGCTACCCATTCGGTGAATCTGAACCCGTTGTTTAATAAAACGCAGGAGCAGGCCGATAATAATAACAAGAGAACTTGCGAGGAGGTCCGAATTCCAGGTATGGAACCAAACACCAAAGGTGCCGCTACATTCTATCAATACAAGCTTATCAAAAAAATTACTATTACAGCCTTCCTGCTGCGGGTCTATATCACCCTACCGTTTATATGTCTTGTACTCGAAAGTGTCTTTCTCTCCTGGCTGAGTATCCTGTTCATGATTATAGCCGGACCTGTCATGCTGTGGATTCAGTATGTCATCTCACGCTCTGTATTGGTGATTAGCGGACACCCTATCGCCAAGCGCTGGAGATTGTCCCTGCGCCTGCCCTGGCCCGGTTACATGCCTGATCAATATATCAATTACGGCATCTTCCGCACGGTACAGCTGCATAATCTCTGGATCGGTCTCTGTATAGCTGCACTCTTCATCGTCTGGGCTCCGCCCGCCTTCACGGCTTCGCTGGCGGTATGCCACCTGTGGCTGCTGCTCCCCCGTCTGTATGCGCTGCTGCGGTTAAGAAGTGTAGCCAAAGACGGGATGCTCAAGTTTGGTGCGGGAGACGCCTCCTATTACGCCCAGTAATCCAACCAGATATACATAGCGCTGTATTTAAGCGGCCCAGCATGCACGCAAAAAATCGCCATCCATAACCGGACGGCGATTTTTTATCTGTTCTTCAAGCCTTTAGTGGTGACCTTCTTTTCCTTCGGAATCATCACGATGAAATAGTCGTCATACACGGTCAGGTGTACAATAAGTCCTTCTTTCTGAAAAACACGTGAACTCCCTGAATCGTCTGCTTTCTGTTCCTGCTCTTCCCAGCCCCACGCCTTAATGGCTGCAAGATAAGGATCCGGCACACCGTTCTTCTCCTTCATCCCCGGGAGGGAGTACCGTACATAGTCCATGGCTACGTTTGTAGTTGTTCTGTCGGGTGAGCTTGCCTCTTTGGGAACGGGGAAGTCTTCCTCATTAAGTGCACCGTTAAAAGTCTCCCATGCCGGCTCCTTCGTGCTGCAACCCACCAGCATTGCTCCGACTATACAAAGAATAACTAATATCCACAAAGGTTGGGTTCGCTTCATACCTTAAATCCTCCTTACCTCTACCATGCATCTAAAGACGCAAGAAAATTCCAAGATAGAATTTATACGTAGTTCATTCGTATTAAGGCTTTTGCTTATTTATTGCACTTTTCCATTATACTTGGAACCATCGCCTCGTCGGTAACAAAAATGTCACTCGTTTGTAAGCGTTTTTATATTAAAATTCCTTGCCCCTTCCCGCTTTTTATATATGCGGGTATACCAAAAAGCCATTGTCGACAATTCGACAATGGCTCATGTGTGCTTGGCAACGTCCTACTCTCCCAGGACCCTTCGGTCCAAGTACCATCGGCGCTGGAGGGCTTAACGGTCGTGTTCGGGATGGGTACGTGTGGAACCCCTCCGCTATCGCCACCAAACGGGCATTTACAGCGTAAATGCTTCAGGAATTTGATTCCTGAAAACTGAATCCGAAACGAATCTGCGTGATAGAAATTTTGGATAAGCCCTCGACCGATTAGTATTGGTCAGCTCCATGCATTGCTGCACTTCCACCTCCAACCTATCTACCTCGTCGTCTTCAAGGGGTCTTACATACTGGGAAATCTCATCTTGAGGGGGGCTTCACGCTTAGATGCTTTCAGCGCTTATCCCGTCCGTACGTAGCTACTCAGCCATGCTCCTGGCGGAACAACTGATGCACCAGCGGTACGTCCATCCCGGTCCTCTCGTACTAAGGACAGCTCCTCTCAAATTTCCTGCGCCCACGACAGATAGGGACCGAACTGTCTCACGACGTTCTGAACCCAGCTCGCGTACCGCTTTAATGGGCGAACAGCCCAACCCTTGGGACCTACTTCAGCCCCAGGATGCGATGAGCCGACATCGAGGTGCCAAACCTCCCCGTCGATGTGGACTCTTGGGGGAGATAAGCCTGTTATCCCCAGGGTAGCTTTTATCCGTTGAGCGATGGCCCTTCCATGCGGTACCACCGGATCACTAAGTCCGACTTTCGTCCCTGCTCGACTTGTAGGTCTCGCAGTCAAGCTCCCTTATGCCTTTGCACTCTGCGAATGATTTCCAACCATTCTGAGGGAACCTTTGAACGCCTCCGTTACTCTTTAGGAGGCGACCGCCCCAGTCAAACTGCCCGCCTGACACGGTCCCCGTACCCGATAAGGGCACTAGGTTAGAACCTAGATACGATCAGGGTGGTATCCCAACGGCGCCTCCGCAGAAGCTTGCGCTCCTGCCTCCACGGCTCCCACCTATCCTGTACAGATCGTACCCAAATTCAATATCAAGCTGCAGTAAAGCTCCATGGGGTCTTTCCGTCTTGTCGCGGGTAACCTGCATCTTCACAGGTATTAAAATTTCACCGGATCTCTCGTTGAGACAGCGCCCAAGTCGTTACGCCATTCGTGCGGGTCAGAATTTACCTGACAAGGAATTTCGCTACCTTAGGACCGTTATAGTTACGGCCGCCGTTTACTGGGGCTTCGGTTCACAGCTTCGGGTTTAACCCCTAACCGCTCCCCTTAACCTTCCAGCACCGGGCAGGCGTCAGCCCGTATACTTCGCCTTACGGCTTCGCACAGACCTGTGTTTTTGCTAAACAGTCGCTTGGGCCTTTTCACTGCGGCCCCCTCGGGCTATTCACCCTACCGAGGCACCCCTTCTCCCGAAGTTACGGGGTCATTTTGCCGAGTTCCTTAACGAGAGTTCTTCCGCGCGCCTTAGAATTCTCTTCTCGCCTACCTGTGTCGGTTTGCGGTACGGGCACCTTCTCCTGACTAGAGGCTTTTCTTGGCAGTGTGAGATCATGACCTTCGCTACTGTAATTTTCGCTCCCCATCACAGCCCAGCCTTACGGTGTGCGGATTTGCCTACACACCAGCCTCACTGCTTAGACGGACATCCATCAGTCCGCGTCACTACCCTCCTGCGTCACCCCATCGCTCATAGCGGATTACGGTGGTACAGTAATTTCAAACTGTTGTCCTTCGACTACGCCTTTCGGCCTCGCCTTAGGTCCCGACTTACCCTGAGCGGACGAGCCTTCCTCAGGAAACCTTGGGCTTTCGGCGGATCAGATTCTCACTGATCTTTTCGTTACTCATACCGGCATTCTCACTTGTATGCTGTCCAGCGCTCCTTACGGTACACCTTCAACCCACATACAACGCTCCCCTACCCCAGATGCAAAGCATCTAGCCATAGCTTCGGTGGTGTGTTTAGCCCCGTTACATTTTCGGCGCAGAGTCACTCGACCAGTGAGCTATTACGCACTCTTTCAATGGTGGCTGCTTCTAAGCCAACATCCTGGTTGTCTGTGCAACTCCACATCCTTTCCCACTTAACACACACTTGGGGACCTTAGCTGATGGTCTGGGCTGTTTCCCTTTTGACAATGGATCTTAGCACTCACTGTCTGACTCCCGGCAAGAAGTAAATGGCATTCGGAGTTTGACTGAGCTTGGTAACCCTTGCGGGCCCCGCACCCAATCAGTGCTCTACCTCCACCACTCCATTCACCGAGGCTAGCCCTAAAGCTATTTCGGGGAGAACCAGCTATCTCCGAGTTCGATTGGAATTTCTCCGCTACCCCCACCTCATCCCCGCATTTTTCAACATGCGTGGGTTCGGGCCTCCAGTGCGTGTTACCGCACCTTCACCCTGGACAGGGGTAGATCACACGGTTTCGGGTCTACGTCCACATACTAAATCGCCCTATTCAGACTCGCTTTCGCTGCGGCTCCGGCTTCTCACCTTAACCTTGCATGTTAAACGTAACTCGCCGGTTCATTCTACAAAAGGCACGCCATCACCCATAAAAAGGGCTCTGACTTTTTGTAAGCACACGGTTTCAGGTTCTATTTCACTCCCCTTCCGGGGTGCTTTTCACCTTTCCCTCACGGTACTGTTTCACTATCGGTCGCCAGGTAGTATTTAGCCTTAGCAGATGGTCCTGCTGGATTCATACGGGGTTTCACGTGCCCCGCACTACTCGGGATCCGTCTCGGAGAGAATACCATTTCGGCTACAGGGCTTTTACCTCTATCGCGGGCCTTTCCAGACCTCTTCGCCTACCATATTCCTTTGTAACTCCATGTGAGACGTCCCACAACCCCAAGAGGCAAGCCTCTTGGTTTAGGCTGTTCCGCGTTCGCTCGCCGCTACTGACGGAATCACTATTGTTTTCTCTTCCTCAGGGTACTTAGATGTTTCAGTTCCCCTGGTCTGCCTCTGCGTATCCTATGTATTCAGATACGAGTAACTGCGAATTACCACAGCTGGGTTTCCCCATTCGGACACCCCCGGATCAAAGCTTGCTTACAGCTCCCCGAGGCAGTTTCGTTGTTCGCCACGTCCTTCGTCGGCTCCTGGCGCCTAGGCATCCTCCGTGTGCTCTTAGTAGCTTAACCTCGATTTTTCCGTCAGGAAACTATCGGACAATGAATTTCTTCAACGTCTGTATTTCCATCAAGATCATCGTAGCATCGCCATTAATTCAAAACTTGTTTACACAAGTTCAGCTTAAAGGAATGTTCTAAAACGCAAATTCGTTTCGGTATCCAGTTTTCAAGGATCAAAGGTAAAGATGAGAGCTTAAACTCTCAAAACTGACCAACGAGTGAGTAACAGGCCTAAACCTGATTGGTTTGGAAGCGAAGCTTCCGATTTGAATGTTTCCGTTGCAGGAAACGATTCTCCATAGAAAGGAGGTGATCCAGCCGCACCTTCCGATACGGCTACCTTGTTACGACTTCACCCCAATCATCTACCCCACCTTCGGCGGCTGGCTCCCTTGCGGGTTACCCCACCGACTTCGGGTGTTGTAAACTCTCGTGGTGTGACGGGCGGTGTGTACAAGACCCGGGAACGTATTCACCGCGGCATGCTGATCCGCGATTACTAGCAATTCCGACTTCATGCAGGCGAGTTGCAGCCTGCAATCCGAACTGAGACCGGCTTTGCTGGGATTGGCTCCACCTCGCGGCTTCGCTTCCCGTTGTACCGGCCATTGTAGTACGTGTGTAGCCCAGGTCATAAGGGGCATGATGATTTGACGTCATCCCCACCTTCCTCCGGTTTGTCACCGGCAGTCACTCTAGAGTGCCCAGCTCAACCTGCTGGCAACTAAAGTCAAGGGTTGCGCTCGTTGCGGGACTTAACCCAACATCTCACGACACGAGCTGACGACAACCATGCACCACCTGTCTCAACTTTCCCCGAAGGGCACCTGATGCATCTCTGCTTCGTTAGTTGGATGTCAAGACCTGGTAAGGTTCTTCGCGTTGCTTCGAATTAAACCACATACTCCACTGCTTGTGCGGGTCCCCGTCAATTCCTTTGAGTTTCAGTCTTGCGACCGTACTCCCCAGGCGGAGTGCTTACTGTGTTAACTTCGGCACCAAGGGTATCGAAACCCCTAACACCTAGCACTCATCGTTTACGGCGTGGACTACCAGGGTATCTAATCCTGTTTGCTCCCCACGCTTTCGCGCCTCAGCGTCAGTTACAGCCCAGAAAGTCGCCTTCGCCACTGGTGTTCCTCCACATATCTACGCATTTCACCGCTACACGTGGAATTCCACTTTCCTCTTCTGTACTCAAGTCACCCAGTTTCCAGTGCGACCTCAGGTTGAGCCCAAGGTTTAAACACCAGACTTAAATAACCGCCTGCGCGCGCTTTACGCCCAATAATTCCGGACAACGCTTGCCCCCTACGTATTACCGCGGCTGCTGGCACGTAGTTAGCCGGGGCTTTCTTCTCAGGTACCGTCACTCCGGTAGCAGTTACTCTACCGGACGTTCTTCCCTGGCAACAGAGCTTTACGATCCGAAAACCTTCATCACTCACGCGGCGTTGCTCCGTCAGGCTTGCGCCCATTGCGGAAGATTCCCTACTGCTGCCTCCCGTAGGAGTCTGGGCCGTGTCTCAGTCCCAGTGTGGCCGTTCACCCTCTCAGGTCGGCTACGCATCGTCGCCTTGGTGGGCCGTTACCCCACCAACTAGCTAATGCGCCGCAGGCCCATCCCCAAGCAGCAGATTGCTCCGCCTTTCATTCTCTCCTCAGGAGAAGAAAGAAATTATCCGGTATTAGCTACCGTTTCCGGTAGTTATCCCAGGCTTGAGGGCAGGTTGCCTACGTGTTACTCACCCGTCCGCCGCTAAGTTTGAAAGGAAGCAAGCTTCCTCTCAAACTCCGCTCGACTTGCATGTATTAGGCACGCCGCCAGCGTTCGTCCTGAGCCAGGATCAAACTCTCCAAATTGGTATTTAGAAAGAGCGATTGCTCATTTTGAAACATCTGACGAGAATTTACATTCTCATTTTTGGATCTCACCGAAGTGATCTCCAGATACTCACTCGTTGTTCAGTTTTCAAAGATCAAGCTCGTTGTCAGCGCCGCTCACTGCGTCACCAGCAACTCTTATAATATATCACATCCAGCCGATCAATGCAAGCTCTTTTTTAACTTCTTTTCGAGCTCGGCGTTGATGTTTCGCGGCCAGAAATAGAATATATCACGGATAGAGATTCATTGCAAGCTTTTATTTCTATTTCACTCTCTAAAAAGCTACGCTTCCCTAACCGCCCTTAGTCCGGCAAGTAAGTTAGCATAGCTCTACTCCTCTGTCCGCGTACTTAAGCAATAATCTCCTGAATGTGCAGCTCCCGTTCATTGATCAGATTAACGATGTTTCCTTCAACTTGAATCATGGGTCTTGTCGGGTTGTTACGATCGGTAAAGATGATTTCCCCGTGACGTCCATCGCTGAGCCGTATCCGTGTACCGTTATATAGGTCTGTCGTCTTTTGAATGAAGGTCTGTACGATTACCGGATCGAGCTTCCCGAAGCTCTCCTTCTGCAGCTGCTCCAATACCAGATATGGCGACTGTGCCTTTCTGTAGGCTTTTCCCAGCGTCATGGCATGGAAGATATCGGCGACTGCCACAATCTTGGCGTAGAAATGAATCTGGCTGCCATCCAGCCTAAGCGGATACCCTGAACCGTCTATCTTCTCATGGTGCTGCAAGGCGGCGAGTCTTACCCCTTCGTTAATGGCTGTAACATTGCGCAGCAACTGATAACCGTATGTAGTGTGCCTGCGTACCTCGTCAATCTCTGCACCGCTTAGAGGGGTTGGTTTCTGCAGCAGCGCTTCGTCTACCTTAATGTTACCTATATCGTGCAGCAAGCCGGCAAAAGCAGCCTGCATCCAGTCCTTCTGCGGATATCCGCACCACTGGGCAATTCGGTAGGAGGTCAAGGCAGACAAAACAGCATTATGATAGTTATATTCCTGGTCAATTAGCACACGCGGAGCAAACTTTAAGACATGGTAATCTTTCAAATGGGTAATCAGCAGCTCCAGCTGACTCCGCAGTTCGAAGATCGGAAGAGCCGCAGCGGCCGCTGCACGGTAGCTTTGCTTGATAAGCACCAGCATTTTCTCATACTCATCGTGAAGCGGAGAATTACTCTTGGCCAGCACTGATTCATTAATCAGAGCACCTGCCTTGGCCGCTTGCTGCTTCACTGCCGGTTTAGCGCTCTCTGCCGGTTTGTCTTCCCCTTGAGCCCCTTCAATCTCAACCTGTCCGATTAAAAAAGCCTGCAAAATCTCAATATCCCGGGGGAGAATGATCTTGCCCTTCCCGAACAATACCCCTCCTAAAGGAGTAATTACATCCTTTATAATCTTTGAACCCGCTTTAATCTCTCCAACGGATATGTTTGGCATTAGCCTAAGCCCCTTTATGTCGGTGACACCTGTAATTCTCTAATTATAGTATGGAACAGGGGAAGCGGCTAGATAGAGAATTCCCCGTTCATCAGTTGATAGGGTATAAAAAAAGAGCATGGATTTCTATATATCAGAAATCCATGCTCTCTTGCAATTCTTATTCGAGGTTGTCTTCTTCGTTCAAGGCATCCGCTTCAGGCTGGCTGGCTTCAATACCGCCTTCGCCTTCTACAGGAGCTCCTTGAATGTCTTCGCCGTCCTCATGCTCAGACAGCTCTTCATCCTCTTTGTCCGCTCTGCATAGTGTAGCTACAGCATCATCCTCACGGATGTTAATCAGCTTAACACCCTGCGCATAACGGCCCATGGTGGATATTCCGTCCATGCTGGTACGGATCAGGGTACCGCTGGTCGTAATAATCATCAAGTCCTCGTCCTGCTTGACGACCTTCAGCCCGACAACCGGCCCGTTCTTATCCGTAAGGTTAATAGTCTTGATACCTTTACCCCCGCGGGTCTGGGACCGGTAGTCAGCAGCAGGTGTCCGCTTACCATAGCCCTTGGTGGTTACGATCAGTACCTCAAGCTCCTGGTCTACGCAGTCCATGCCAATAACATGGTCATTGGAATCAAGCGTGATCCCCTTAACCCCCGTAGCACTGCGGCCCATGGAACGTACATCATTCTCCGAGAAGGTAATCGACATTCCGCGTGCAGTACCGATTATCAGATTCTGCTCACCATCCGTCAGCTTCACCTCAATCAGTGAATCCTCCTCACGGAGATTGATTGCAATCAGACCACCCTTACGGATGTTGTTGTAATCCTCCAGAGGCGTCTTCTTCACAATCCCCTCACGGGTAGCGAAGAACAGGTACTTGTCACTGTCCGCTTCCTCCACCTGGATGACCGCGCTGATCTTCTCGCCCTGCTCGATTTGAATCAGGTTGATGATCGGCGTTCCCCGGGCAGTCCGTCCAAGCTCCGGAATCTCATAGGCCTTAATCCGGTACACCTTACCCTTATCAGTGAAGAACATCAGGTAGTTATGGGAGTTACTCACGAAGAGATGCTCCACAAAGTCCTGGTCCTTGGTGTCCATCCCGATGACACCGCGTCCGCCGCGCTTCTGGCTGCGGTAGGTGTTGACCGGAAGACGTTTGATATAACCGGTGTGGGTAATCGTGATGACAACCTCTTCACGCGGAATCAGATCCTCGTCGAGGATGCTTTCTTCCCCAACGGTGATTTCTGTACGGCGGTCATCGGAGTATTTATCCCGGATCTCCTGCAGCTCATTGCTGATAATATCCAGCACGAGATGCTCATTGGCCAGAATCTCACGGTATTCGGCTATTTTGGCCAACAGCTCGTTATATTCATTCTCGATCTTCTCACGTTCCAGACCGGTCAGTCGCTGCATCCGCATATCGAGGATCGCCTGGGCCTGCTCTACGCTCAGACTGAAGGTCTCCATCAGACCTTCCCGGGCAATGTCGGTTGTGCGTGAGGCGCGGATCAGGGCAATGACTTCATCCAAATGATCCAGGGCAATACGCAGCCCTTCCAGAATATGCGCCCGTGCTTCCGCCTTCTTAAGGTCGAAGATTGTCCGGCGGCGGATGACTTCGATCTGATGCTGCAGATAGTGATACAGTACATCGCGCAGATTCAGAATCTTCGGTTCATTGTTGACAATAGCCAGCATGTTGATCCCGAAGGTGGACTGCATGGAAGTATGCTTGTAGAGATTGTTGAGTACAACGCTCGGATTCACATCCCGTCTCATTTCAACCACTACGCGCATTCCGTTACGGTCAGACTCATCACGCAGATCCGTAATGCCCTCGATGCGCTTCTCACGCACCAGTTCCGCAATCTTCTCCACGAGCCGGGCCTTATTGACCTGGTAAGGAAGCTCATGCACAATAATCCGGGCCTTGCCGTTATTCTCTTCAATAACCGCTTTGGCACGCATAGTAACCGATCCGCGTCCAGTGCGGTAGGCCTGACGGATGCCTTCACGGCCCAGAATATATCCGGCCGTCGGGAAATCCGGGCCTTGAATATATTCCATAAGCTCCATAGGCGTAATATCAGGATTCTTGATCATCGCCTGCACACCGTCAATTACCTCACCGAGATTATGCGGAGGAATATTGGTTGCCATCCCCACCGCAATCCCGCCTACACCATTAACCAGCAGATTGGGATAACGCGCCGGCAAGACTACAGGCTCGTTCTCTTCACCGTCATAGTTAGGCGCGAAGTCAACGGTCTCCTTGTTCAGGTCACGGAGCATTTCTCCGGCAATTTTGGACAAACGTGCTTCTGTATAACGCATTGCAGCCGCCATATCTCCGTCTATGGAACCGAAGTTACCATGACCGTCTACAAGCATATAGCGCATGGAGAAGTCCTGTGCCATACGTACCATTGTTTCATAGACTGCTGAGTCACCGTGAGGATGATACTTACCGATAACCTCACCGACGATTCTAGCCGACTTCTTATGTGGCTTATCCGAGGACATACCAAGTTCCGACATCGCAAACAAAATGCGTCGGTGAACAGGCTTAAGTCCATCCCGCACATCCGGCAAAGCCCGGCTTACAATGATGCTCATTGCGTAATCCATAAAGGATTCGCGCATTTCCACGCCAATGTCCCGATCTTTGACTTGCGGGTTATTTTGTTCAGCCATGAGTTGGTGGACCTCCTTCAGTTAAAAACCGCTACCCTATATTATATTACTTTCACAAAACCAGCACAATTAAACATGATAGCCTGTTATCGTCTATATTGATTTTCTTTTAGTACGGATAAGGGTATACGCCCTCTCCGCAGCTGTCTTCAGTACATAGACTGTAGAGACAAGAGAATTGGCTTCATGCCCCTGTTTTCGTCCCAAAAAGCATAATCTCATATCCTTATATTATAACATTATTTTGCTTTCTTGTCCTGAAAATTCGCTATGAATAAAGAAACGGAGGCAGAACATGAGGATTCAACGCGTGTCCAGCAAATGGGCAAAAACGAAAGTCATTCTGCAAAACCGTCAGCTCTCGGTCTATATCCCGGAAACGCGCAAATACAGCCTGGAGGATCTGAAAGAAATGCTTCATCTGCACGGCACGGTATATATAAAGCCCGACCGCGGCACCTATGGCAGCGGAGTAATGAGAGCCGAGCAGAGGATTGTACACCTAAGTCCCAGTGGACAGCAGCCGGAGACACGTGAACCGGTGACAGCTGCTCCGGACAGTGAAGCAGAAGTACCGGCAGAGCCGAAGCTGATGTATATTCTCAGGTATGCGAAGGACGCCGAGGTCTTTAATAGCCCCGAAGAGCTTCATGCCGCACTGGTACCACGGATTAGAGACCGCAGCTATCTGGTCCAGCAGGGCATTGATCTGCTGCAGCATCAGGATCGTCCCTTCGACCTGCGGGTGCTTACCCAGAAGAATCCCCAGGGCAGCTGGGAGACTACGGGCATGCTTGGAAGGGTCGCCGCACCGCAGAAGGTAATCACGAATTATCACAGCGGGGGCAGTGTTTTTCCGGTAGATACCCTGTTCAAGGAGCATATGACCAGTGACGAACTGTCTGCGACTACCCAGCAGCTCAAATCTCTGGGCGTCCGGATCGGAGCTCAGCTCGAAACGGCTTATCCAGGTCTTAAGGAGCTGGGGCTTGATGTAGCCATCGACCAGCATCACGATCTATGGCTGCTTGAAGTAAACACCTTACCCTCCATCATTGTCTTCAAATTGTTCCCGAACAAAGCAATTTACCGCAGAATCCACCGTTATGCTGTGGCCTATGGCCGGTTGAAGCCTAACCGGAAGTCCGTAAGCAGCCGCCGCAAGCGAATATCGAACGTCTAGCTCTATGTATTCAAGCGGCAAGGCTATAAACTCTCTCTCACTAAAAAACCTCCGGCTTCATCCGCAAGGGATAATCCGGAGGTTCGCTATGTGCTCTTTAAATATCCAGGTTCTTAACCGATTGGGCATGCTCCTGAATGAATTCGCGGCGCGGTTCAACATTGTCACCCATCAGGGTATCAAAGATGCTGTCCGCCAGCATGGCGTCCTCAATGGTTACCTGCAACATGGTGCGGCTCTCAGGGTCCATCGTCGTGTCCCATAACTGAGCAGCATTCATCTCACCCAGACCCTTGTAGCGCTGTACGTTAACCTTCACGTTCTCGCCGAAGGCAGCAATGATCTCATCGCGCTCCTTCTCGGTCTGTGCATAGCGCACCACCTTGTTGCGCTCAATCTTGAAGAGCGGCGGCTGGGCGATATAGATATACCCTGCGTCGACAATCTTCCGCATATAGCGGTAGAAGAAGGTCAGCAGCAGTGTTCGGATATGGGCGCCGTCGACGTCCGCATCGGTCATGATGACAACCTTGTGGTAACGCGCCTTCGAGAGGTCGAAATCATCACTGATCCCGGTTCCGAGTGCGGTAATAATCGCCCGGATTTCAGCATTGGACAAGATCCGGTCTAGCCGGGCCTTCTCCACGTTCAGAATCTTGCCGCGCAGCGGCAGGATGGCCTGGAAGTGGCGGTCCCGGCCCTGCTTGGCAGATCCGCCGGCGGAGTCACCTTCGACGATATACAGCTCACTGATGGACGCATCCTTGGAGGAGCAGTCTGCCAGCTTGCCAGGCAGGGCGCTGACTTCAAGCGCACTTTTGCGGCGAGTCAGCTCACGGGCCTTTTTGGCCGCTTCACGGGCACGGGAAGCCTGCAATGACTTCTCCAGCACCTTACGTGAGACGGCAGGGTTCTCCTCCAGGAACTCCTGCAGCTTCTCGCCGAACAGCGATTCTACAATCCCCCGGACTTCACTGTTGCCGAGCTTGGTCTTGGTCTGACCTTCGAACTGCGGCTCAGGAATCTTGACCGAGATAATTGCCGTCAGACCCTCCCGGACATCATCCCCGGTCAGATTCTGACTGCTGTCCTTGATTACGCCGGCCTTGCGTGCGTAGTCATTAATGATCCGCGTCAAGGCACTCTTGAAGCCGGATTCATGCGTTCCGCCTTCATGGGTATTGATATTATTAGCGAACGAATAGATGTTCTCTGTGTATGAATCGTTATATTGGAGAGCCACTTCAACCGCGATCATATCCCGTGAGCCTTCCACGTAGATGGGATCCTCATGAAGAGCTTCTTTTTTCTCGTTAAGGTATTTCACATACTCCACAATACCACCTTCATACTTGAACGTATTGCTGACTCCGGTCCGTTCATCCAGAAGTGACAGCTCAATGCCCTTGTTCAAGAAGGCCAGCTCTCGGATACGGGTAAGGAGCGTGGAGTATTCAAACGTAGTCGTTTCGGTGAAAATATCCGGGTCCGGGTGGAAGGTCGTGGTGGTCCCCGTCTCCTCTGTATCCCCGATCACTCTGATGTCATATTGCGGCACGCCGCGGTTGTACTCCTGCTGGTAGACATGCCCGTCACGTTTGACAGTGACAACTACCTTCTCGGACAAGGCATTAACCACAGAGATCCCTACGCCGTGAAGACCGCCGGACACCTTGTAACCCCCGCCGCCGAACTTACCGCCTGCATGCAGGACAGTCATGACCACTTCAAGTGTGGACTTCTTCAGCTTGACGTTCTCACCAACAGGAATTCCGCGCCCGTTGTCAATAACAGTCACACTATTATTTTCAGTAATTATGACTTGAATCCGGTCGCAAAAACCTGCCAGCGCCTCATCGATACTATTATCGACAACCTCCCAGACCAAATGATGCAGACCTTTGGAGCTGGTGGAGCCAATGTACATGCCGGGACGTTTCCGAACTGCTTCCAGCCCTTCCAGTACCTGAATCTGGCTCTCATCATATGTCGGTTGATTCATTGACATGCCTTCACCTACTTCTTTCAGATTATCTCATGTAACTTGTGGAACCTTATATTTCTAACAAGATCTTGGCTCTTTTTTTGAGAGTGGAGGAGGAGATCGGGGAGTAGTAGACAGTATTCCTGGTCACGACAATAGACTTCGCTTCCTCTTCACCAATGCGTTCCAGCTTCTTATCCTGCTGGGAATGAGTCATAAACTGCTTCGATACCTTGGAGGATTTCTCAATCGATATATCAAATATAGCAATCAGCTCTGAGGATCGAATAATTTTTTCTCCGCCCAAATGAATATACATGGTCTTCCTCCGCTCTTTATAACCCCACTTTGCCGCCATGAACATGATACAGGATTGCACCCTTTAATTTATCAGCATTCAGTCCCTCAACACCGGTCGCAGTGATGAAGGTCTGCACCTTGCTCTGAAAAGTTTCGATAAGCTGGGTCTGACGATAGGGATCAAGTTCGGACAAAACATCATCAAGAAGCAGCACAGGGTATTCTCCAATCTCCTCATGGATCAGTTCAATTTCCGCCAGCTTGAGCGATAAAGCTGCCGTACGTTGCTGCCCCTGGGAACCGTAGACCTGAGCTTCTCTTCCGTTGATAAAAAAGGACAGGTCATCCCGATGGGGACCCGTCAGCGTCATGCCGCGCCTGATTTCCTGATCTCTTGTTTGTGATAACTTTAACATAAATTTGTCCAATAAGACAGCTTCATCTTCCTCTTCACGCTCACCAAACGAGGGGACATAGAGCAGTTTGAGCTCTTCTCCGCCGTTTGTGATGCCACGGTGGATGCTTTCTGCCCATATCTGCAGCTTCTTTATGAATTGTTTCCTTTTTTTGACGATTTTAACACCATGTTCTACAAGTTGGGCATCCCAGATGTCCAGAAGCTCCCGGCCGCCAGCCTCCTTGCCCCATAACTGCTTCAGCAGATTGCCGCGCTGGAGGAGAATTTTCTGGTACTGCTGCAGATGAAACAGGTAGCTCGGCTGAACCTGGCCAATCTCCATATCAAGGAACCGGCGCCGGATGCCCGGGGTACCTTTGACAATCTCCAGATCCTCCGGGGCAAACATCACCACGTTCAGCGAGCCTACGAATTCACTGAGCCGGCGCTGCTCCAGTCCGTTAATTCTGGCCTTCTTGCCCTGCGGGGACAGGGTCAGCTCCAGCTTAAGATCCCCATATTTGCGCTCTACTTCAGCAACAATCTGCGCGGAGCCCGCCGGGGCATCGAAGGAGATCAGCTCCTTGTCCTTGGAGGTCCGGTGGCTTTTGGTCATCGCGAGGACAAACAAAGCCTCCATGAGATTGGTTTTACCCTGGGCGTTCTGTCCGAGAATGAGATTCACATCGCCCAGATGCTCAAGACGCAGCAGCCCATAGTTGCGGTAATCCTGCAGTCCGATATTTTTGACAAACAAGAGCCTGTTCCTCCTTAGGGTTACTCCTCCTTGACTCCGCCGCCCTCAACTTCAAACACGCCGTTATCCTGTACCTCGATAGTATCACCCGGGTAGAGCTTCCGGCCACGCCGTTCTTCCACCTCACCGTTCACCTGCACATGTCCTTCCTGCAGCAGCGCCTTGGCCATCCCCCCTGTGGATACACAATCAGAGAGCTTCAGGAACTGGTCGAGCTTAATATATCCACTGTGGATAACTATTTTTTTCATGTTTTTGATCCTTTCGGCCACTTATCCACATGTTCATGAACAGGGCGTTAATTAGTTGTCCGGTATGGCAAAATCACATACAGGCTGCGGCTCTCATCGAGCGGTCTGAGAATAATCGGACTCATCATGCCGGTGAAGGCGATTACGAGCTGCTCGCTCTCGACCACCTTCAGCACATCGAGCATATATTTGGAGTTGAAGGAGATGCGCAGCGGCTCGCCTTTGAAATCCATGACTTCCAGCTCTTCACGAACCTTCCCTAGCTCGGAGGAGCTGGAGGAGATCTCCACATCGCCGTTCTCCAGGGTCTGCATCCGGACGATGTTCGTTTTCTCTTCACGGGACAGCAAATAAGCGCGGTCGATCGATTCGCTTAATTTTTTTGTGTCCAAGGTTAGTTCTGTTTTGTAGGTGGTTGGAATAATTCTAGAAGTATCCGGATAAATGCCATCCAGAATCCGCGAATAGAACAGCACTTTGTCGATTTTGAACAGCACCTGGTTATCTGCGACGACAATATCCACCAGCATATTCTGATCAGGGATAATTTTGCTGAGCTCGTTCAGCGTTTTGCCGGCAATGACAATATTCGCGAACTGGATATTCTCTGTACCCTCCAGGTGTGCAGCTCTGGTGGCGAGCCTGTGGCGGTCGGTAGCCGTGAATTTGAATTCATTGTCGGCCAGATTCCACAGAATGCCTGTCAGGATCGGTGTTGTCTCTTGAGTGGAGATGGAGAAGGCGGTCTGCTTGATCATATTCTTCAGCAAATCACCGGGCATGGAGATGGTTTCATTCTCCTCAATGCTTGGCAGAACAGGGAATTCTTCAGGATCGAGACCCACAATCTGAATCTCCGTAGAGCCGGAGGAGATGTAGGTCTGGAAGCCTTCCTTGACTTCCATGTGAATTTCTTTGGAGGGAAGCTTCTTGATAATCTCAACGAAAAATTTGGCAGGGAGCACTACGCTGCCCGGCTGCTCTACCTTGACGATCGTCTGGCTGTCATTCTCGGCGGGGATAAAGGACTGAATGGAAATATCCGTATCGCTTGCAGTCAGCGTAACGCCCTGATGGCTAACCTCAAACTTGATACCGGTCAGAATAGGGATAGTTGTTCTGCTGGAGATTGCTTTGGAGACATGTCCGATGGATTCGTTAAGTTCATTTTTGAGAATGCTGATTTTCATGATTTCACTCCTAGCTGAAAAATTGGGAAATGGGTGTACGTAAATGCTCTTTGAAACCTGCTCTTAGAAGATGAATTATTATAGTTATTTAATAGTATTAGTAGTAGGGGCTCCGTTTATGTGGATAAGTCGCTAAACAGCATAAAATTAAGCCTACCCACATGTGTATAGATTGTGTATAGGCTCTTTGTTCCTCTTAGGAAGGATTTTTAATTTTCTCCGAAAGATTATTTACCACTTTATAGAGCTCCTGGTCTACCTTTAATTGCTGCGTAATCTTCTCATGGGCATGAATAACGGTCGTATGGTCGCGTCCTCCGAAGGCCTCGCCGATCTTAGGAAGCGAATAATCCGTCAGCTCACGGGAGAGATACATGGCAATCTGCCTTGGAAAAGCCACAGCCTTCGTGCGTTTCCGCGCTTTGAAGTCCTCCATGCGCAAATTGTAGTATTCACCGACTTTTTGCTGAATATCGTTAATGGTGATCATCTTCGGACGGCTCGAAGGAATGATATCCTTCAGCGCTTCAGCTGCCAGATGTGTCGTCACATCCTGGTTCGTCAGGGAAGAATAAGCCACTACACGGATCAGCGCGCCTTCAAGCTCCCGGATATTCGTGTCGATCTGGTTGGCGATATACATCATGGCTTCGTTCGGGATATCCAGGTTCTCCGCCTTGGCCTTCTTGCGCAGAATGGCAATCCGCGTCTCAAGATCAGGAGGCTGGATATCTGTAATCAGTCCCCATTCGAACCGGGAACGCAGCCGTTCCTCCAGCGTAGGAATTTCCTTGGGAGGGCGGTCGCTGGAGATAATAATTTGCTTGCGTTCTTCATGAAGAGCATTGAACGTATGGAAAAATTCCTCCTGCGTTGACTCCTTGCCGGCCAGGAATTGGATGTCGTCAATCAGCAAAATGTCAACGTTGCGGTACTTGTTGCGGAAGCTTTCGCCGCGGTTGTCACGGATGGAGTTGATGAATTCATTCGTGAATTTCTCGGAGGAGATGTAAATCACCTTGTTGTTGGGGTTATGCTCCAGCACATAATGGCCGATCGCATGCATCAGGTGAGTCTTTCCGAGACCTACGCCTCCATACAGAAACAGAGGGTTATAGGCTTTGGCCGGCGCTTCGGCTACAGCAAGGGAGGCTGCATGCGCAAAACGGTTGCCTGAACCGATCACGAACGTGTCGAAGGTGTATTTGGGATTGAGCAAATGCGTCTGTGCTTCTTCGCGCGAAACAACGGGAGTAGGCGCACTTTGCTGAACCACAGGCTCAGAGGGTTTGTTCTCCTCAATGACAAATTTGACTTCCACCTGCTGTCCGGTAACTTCATATACCGTTGCTCCTACCAGTTTGGTATAGCGACTTTCCAGCCATTCTACGGCAAAGGTTGTAGGCGCCGAGATGATTAGAGCCTGGGAATTGAACGTCATGGCCTTGGTGGCCTTGAACCAGGTATCAAAGCTCGGCTTGCTTAGTTTGGTTTGAATAATCGATAATATTTGCTGCCATAATTCGGAAGTATGGCTGTCCACAGACTGTCACTCCTTTAAATCTTCCAAATGTGGCATCAGCCATGAAGTGGAAATGTCGAAGAAAATGGGTTGGTGCTGAATCTTATCCCCAGTATGCAACTTCAAGAGACAAAAAAATATGGATAAATTTGAATTGTTCACAACTTTATCCACAGCTTGTTGATAATTTATTGAACAAACAAATCTATTCACATTCAAAAGTAATACCATCATAGCAAAACGCCCCTTATTTTTCAATGAGCGACGCTATTTTATCCACAAATTCAATCACTTGTGTATAATTTTTAGGCACACCACTACATATTGTTGATAATTTGTTTACCGTTCGACAGTTTCCGCGATCGTGCCAATTTTTTTATACACAGGTTGTACTCACCTGTGAGCAAAATCCGCCCGGAATTAATCACAGGTGGATAACTGGACAAGCCTGTGGATTATTATTTTGGATGTGTTCCTTTGTGGATAAGCGGTTCAGGGTTTGAATTAGTTAAGAGGCGGGGCGCCCTGGGGATAAGACTCAGGCTTTCGGGCTGGTCCCAAAAATGAGGGCACAAGGGGAGCAACCTGAAAAAGAGGGAGAAAGAGAGATGGTTGACTTTTAGCGCAAAAATATGTTTAAATATATAAAGGTGTTTTCTGTGAGGATATGTCTCCAAATTAAATTGATAATACTTGTAGATACTGTCCCTACTTTAAGGACGGCTTAGTCCGTTTCTGCTTATATGACAGTAATTAGTTCCTGTAAGGGAGGTGCAATACATGAGACCGACGTTCAGACCAAATGTGAGCAAACGCAAAAAGGTGCATGGTTTCCGCAAAAGAATGAGCACGAAAAACGGCCGCAAAGTGCTGGCAGCCCGCCGCTTGAAAGGCAGAAAAGTTTTGAGTGCGTAAGATAGGCCACTTTGGGACCACTGCTGTGGTCCTTTTTTACGCTTTATTTGCAGAATGCATCAGCTGTTTTTATTTCTCTTCTATATATAGCGCAGAATGCGATGACGCTCAGCGAGCGGATAACCCACGCATGACTTCTGCTGCGGCAACAATAAATGATAGGCTCTGCAGGGGATGTTAACGCTACTGCGGGGCTTTTTTTAAAATATAAGAATTTATATGTTGCACACGATAACTTATCCTTCTATTTCTCGCTGAAACGGTACCGTCCTTAAAAAGGACGGCAAAGCCGTTTCCACTTGAAGATATAAGAATTCAAATTCACATGATTGTAGCTTCCACAAGCTGTCTATGTTTGTCGGCAGGGGATCTCCAGGGCCGCCGAGGTAACTGTTTATGGTCTCCCTTGAATGACAATACTAATTAGAAGATGAAATTCCGGAGCCTGGAGCAATTCCGGTATTTGAATAGGAGATTTCCGTGCGCAAAAGTTTACGATTACGAAACCGTGCCGACTTCAGCCGCGTATACCGCCATGGGAAGTCATTTGCGAATCATCAGTATGTGGTATATTGGTTCCCCAGAAGAGAAGTGGAACGATTCCGCGTGGGCATATCCGTCAGCAAGAAGGTCGGGAATGCCGTAGTCCGCAACCGGATGAGAAGGCTGGTCAAGGAGATTGTACGTCATCACGAGGCGGAAATTGCCGGCAATCTGGATATCGTTTTCATTGTCAGAAAAGGAGCGCTCTCCAAGGATTACGCCGAGCTGGAGAAAAGCGTGCTGCATGTGCTGCGCAAAGCCAAGCTGCTCAAGGCTTTACGCAAGTAAAAGAGCCTGAAGAGGGCTTGTTTATTTGTATCCATAATTATGTTATGATTTACGGTGCAATGGAATGTTTATGAGAGGGGTTTTGAAGTGTCTCTAATGAAGACTAAGCGAGGAAAAATGTTTCTTCTCCTCGGGTTAATGGTTCTAATGATCGCTGTTCTGTCGGGATGCTCTCCGTCTGCGACAACAGTGACGCACACTACGGAGGATTTGAAAAATGGAGGCTTCTGGCAGAGTAATGTTGTGTATTATTTCGCCATTGCCCTGGATACTTTCGCGAAGTGGTTCAACGGCCAGTATGGTCTAGCCGTTCTAGTAATGGTTATCATTGTCCGCACGCTGATTCTTCCGCTTACGATTAAGCAGGTCAAGAGCTCGCGTGCCATGCAGGCAATTCAGCCGGAACTTGAGAAGATTAAGAAAAAATATAAAGATGAGCCCGAAAAGGTACAGCAGGAAACAATGCGCCTGTTCCAGGAGAACAAGGTCAATCCGATGGCGGGCTGTCTGCCGCTGATCGTGCAAATGCCAATCTTCATCGCCCTATACAACTCGATCTACTACAATCCGGATCTTAGATTACATGACTTCCTGTGGCTGCAGCTCGGCAAACCCGATCACCTGTTCATCCTGCCGCTCCTTGCCGCTGCTACGACATTTATTCAGACCCGTATGATGACCAAAATGAACCCGGTACAACAGCAGGGTCCAATGCAGTTCATGATGATGGTATATCCGGTTCTGATTTTCATCATGTCCTACAACTTCCCGTCTGCACTTCCGCTGTACTGGTTCTATAGCAATCTGTACACCATCATTCAGAACTACTTCTTGTACCGCAACAATGATAAGCACAAAGCAGCACTTGCCGCTGCCACCGCTACGGCCAATGCAGGCAACAGCAAGGCCAAAGATGTTAACCTGACGAAGAGCAAGAACAGCAACTCTAACGCCCGCAAAGATGTAACTCCTACTGCTAAAGGAAACGGAAGCAATGGGAAGAAGGGGGTCAAAAAGTCAAAATGAGCAAAGTCGTCGCGACAGGGAAAACCATTGAAGAAGCTGTAGAACGGGGACTTAATCAGCTTGGAGTTCACAAGGACCGGGTAACGGTCAACGTACTTGAACAGCCGTCAAAAGGATTCCTTGGATTGATCGGTGCGAAGGGTGCCAAGGTGGAATTGACCTTGATCCCGGAAGCCGCACCGGCATCAGCGGCGAGTGCTCCGCTACTGTCTCAGCAGACAACAAGAGAGAGCAATACAGAGGCGATCAGCGGTGTACCGCGCCAGGATTCCGGACACCCGGTGGAAGAAGCATACGGCCAGGCCGTTCATTTCATTGTAGATGTCGCCAAGAGCATGGGGCTCGAGGTGGAAGTTGAAATCGTTCATGCCAAGGAATCAACTGTTCTGCAAATTTCCGGTCCGGAGCTTGGGCTGCTGATTGGCAGAAGAGGACAAACTCTTGATGCTTTGCAGTATTTGGCTAATATTGTGGCCAACCGGTATTCTGACAGCTTCATCCGGCTCGTGCTGGATGCGGAGAACTTCCGGGAGCGCCGCAAGAAGACATTGGAGGAACTGGCTGACCGTCTGGCCGGGCGTGTGGTGAGGACCCGCAAAGAGGTGGTTCTGGAGCCCATGTCCCCGCAGGAACGCAAGATCATCCATTCCAGATTACAGGATCACAAGCAGGTGAACACCCTCAGCAAGGGTGAAGAGCCGAACCGCCGCGTCGTTATAACTTTGAAGTAGAACTACATGCCGCAATGACTCCTTGACCTATGCGAGGAGTCATTGTTTTTTTAAATACCAAATCCTGAGGTGAATTACAACATGCTTAGTGACACTATTGCCGCTGTATCGACAGCCTTGGGTGAGGGCGGTATTGCCATCATCCGGGTTAGCGGACCGCAGGCAATCCCCCAAGTTGCCCCCTTGTTCAAAAGCCGTATCCCCCTTCCGGAAGCTGAGTCCCATACCGTGCATTATGGACATATCATTAGTCCGCAGGACGGGGAACAGCTGGAAGAGGTGCTGGTAACAGTCATGAAGGGACCGCGTTCTTTTACCACGGAGGATGTGGTGGAGATCAGCGCCCATGGCGGTGTAATCTCTGTAAGAAGAGTAATGGATCTGCTGCTGCAGCAGGATATCCGGCTGGCCGAGCCGGGAGAGTTCACGAAGCGCGCCTTTTTGGGCGGGCGGATTGATCTGTCGCAGGCCGAGGCCGTGATTGATCTGATTCGTTCCAAGTCGGACCGGGCTTTCTCAGTTGCTCTCAAGCAGGTTAGCGGCTCGTTATCCGCACGTATCCATGAGCTTCGGCACACCCTTATTGAGACACTGGCCCATATTGAAGTGAATATTGATTACCCTGAGCATGATGTGGAATCCTTAACTGCTGATTTCATCAAGGATAAGAGTCAAGAGGTTATGCAAGGCATAGATAAGCTGCTTCGAACCGCCAATGAAGGAAAGATTCTGCGCGAAGGGATTACTACAGCTATTGTAGGCAGGCCCAATGTCGGGAAATCCTCGCTGCTGAACGCGCTTGCCCGCGACAACAAGGCGATTGTGACCGACATTCCGGGAACAACGCGTGATGTGATAGAAGAGTATGTAACGATTAATAATATCCCGCTGAAGCTGCTGGATACTGCCGGTATCCGTGAGACGATGGATGTGGTGGAGAGAATCGGTGTGGAGCGCTCGAAGGCGGCTTTCAGCGATGCGGATCTGATTCTGCTGGTGCTGAATGCCAATGAGGAGCTTCATGAGGATGAACTGGCACTGATGGAACAAATCCACGGTAGACAAGCGCTGGTCATCATGAATAAAATGGACTTACCGTCCCGGCTGGATACGGGGAAGCTGAGCTCCTTTTTCGATGAAGCGAGCATTGTACCGATGTCGGTGCTGCAAGAGGAAGGACTAGACACACTGGAAGAGGCGATCTCCGCACTGTTCTTCGGGGGCAAGCTGGAATCGGGCGATCTGACCTATGTAAGCAATGTAAGGCATATAGCCTTACTTAAGAAGGCATATAAATCGCTACAGGATGCTTATGAAGCAGCGGAGATGCTGATTCCTATAGATATGATACAGATTGATGTACGTCTGGCCTGGGAGCAGCTCGGAGAGATTATTGGAGATACGGCAGCTGATTCGCTGCTGGACCAGATCTTCTCGCAATTCTGCCTCGGCAAATAAGAAGGAGGAACCGTTATGAATTATGATGGAGGCAGCTATGACGTTATCGTCATCGGCGCCGGTCATGCCGGCTGCGAAGCAGCCCTGGCTGCTGCACGGATGGGCTGCCGCACACTGATGATTACAATTAACCTGGATATGGTGGCTTTCATGCCATGTAATCCATCGATTGGCGGACCCGCCAAGGGTCATGTGGTGCGTGAAATTGATGCACTGGGCGGGGAAATGGGCCGCAATATAGATAAGACCTTCATTCAGCTGCGAATGCTTAATACGGGCAAGGGACCTGCCGTTCACGCCTTGCGTGCACAAGCAGACAAGTTCCTCTATCAGCATGCGATGAAAGAAACGATGGAGAAGACTCCTAACCTGACTTTGCGCCAAGGGATGGTGGAAGAGCTGATCGTGGAGGACGGACGCTGCGCCGGAGTGGTGACGAAGACCGGGACGGTATATCACAGCAAGACCGTTATTCTGACAACCGGGACCTATCTGCGCGGCAAAGTGATTATGGGTGAGCTGACGTATGAGAGCGGACCAAATAATCAGCAGCCGTCCGTACGCCTGTCCGAGAATCTGCGTGAACTGGGCTTCGATTTGGTCCGCTTCAAGACCGGAACGCCGCCGCGTGTCCACAAGGATTCGATTGATTTCTCCAAGACGGAAATCCAGCCGGGCGATGAGAAGCTGAAATTCTTCTCTTTTGAAACCAAATCCTCGGATAATGAGCAGTTGCCTTGCTGGCTGACCTACACTTCTCCGGTAACCCACCAGATCATCAATGACAATCTGCACCGGGCGCCGATGTTCACGGGTATTATTGAAGGAACGGGTCCGCGTTATTGCCCTTCCATTGAAGATAAGGTCGTCCGGTTCAGTGATAAATCACAGCATCAGATCTTCCTGGAGCCGGAAGGTAAAAATACATCGGAATACTATGTACAAGGTCTGTCGACAAGCCTTCCTGAGGATGTGCAGCTGGCGGTCCTGCGGTCTATTCCCGGTATGGAAAAGGTAGAGATGATGCGCAACGGCTATGCCATTGAATATGATGCTATGGTTCCTACGCAGCTCTGGCCGTCTCTGGAAACCAAACGTCTGCCGGGACTATTCACTGCAGGACAAATCAACGGCACCTCCGGCTACGAGGAAGCGGCAGGGCAAGGTGTAATTGCCGGAATCAATGCAGCGCGTAAAGTACAGGAGAAAGAGCCGGTGGTGCTGGATCGTTCGCAGGGCTATATCGGCGTTCTGATTGATGATCTAGTTACTAAGGGAACGAATGAACCTTATCGCCTGCTGACTTCCCGTGCGGAATACCGGCTGCTGCTCCGTCATGACAATGCAGATCTCCGCCTGACACCAATCGGCTATGACATTGGGCTGATTACAGAGCAGCGCTATGAAGCGTTCCTTGATAAGAAGGGCCGGGTGGACCGTGAGATTATCCGTCTGCAGGAGACGAAGGTTAAACCGGTACAAGTGAATGAAGCCCTAGCCAGTTATGGTTCTGCACCAATTGTAGATGGTAGTAACCTGCTGACCTTAATGCGCCGCCCTGAGTTAGCCTACAGCTTCGTGGATCTCATCTCTCCTTCTCCAGAGGAGCTGGATGAAGAGATGAAGGAGCAGGTAGAGATCCAGATTAAGTATGCCGGCTATATTGAGAAACAGCTCCAGCATGTAGAGAAGCTGCAGAAGATGGAGCAGAAGAAGATTCCTGACGATATCAACTATAATGAGATTCATGGACTGGCCATGGAGGCGCGGCAAAAACTGACCAAAATCGCTCCCATCTCGATAGGGCAGGCTTCGCGTATCGGAGGCGTTACTCCGGCAGATATCTCAATTCTGCTGGTCTATCTGGAGCACTACAACCGTGTAACAGCGGCGAAAGGATAATCTATGGATACAACGGTAGCCGAGTTCACCTCCCTGCTCAAGGAGCATGGGCTGGAACTCTCAATGAAGCAGCTTGAACAATTTGAACTCTATTATCAGGAACTGGTCTCCTGGAATGAGAAGATGAATCTAACCGGGATTACAGAGCGGAGCCAGGTATATACCAAACACTTCTATGATTCTTTATCTTTAGCCTTCTATGTGAATATGGAGGAGACGAAGAGTCTTGCTGATATCGGCTCGGGGGCAGGGTTCCCTGGCATTCCGCTAAAAATATGCTTCCCTGATCTCAAGCTGACGATTGTGGATTCACTTAGCAAACGGATCACCTTCCTGCAGCATGTCTGTGATACTCTGGGGTTGAAGGGTGTAAAGCTCATTCACGGCCGGGCTGAGGATGTCGCCCGACAGTTTGTTCACCGGGATGCTTATGATGTTGTCACTGCCCGTGCGGTGGCCCGCTTATCGCTTCTGAATGAATTCTGTCTGCCATTCACCCGTAAGGAGGGCATCTTCGCTGCCATGAAGGGGAGTGATCCGACGGAGGAACTTCAAGAGGCCAAGCGCAGCTTCAAGGAACTGCGTGCTGAATTGCATAAGGTAGAATCCTTCAGTCTGCCAGTGGAAGAATCTTCCCGCCATATCATTCTTGTACGTAAGACTGGGGCCACTCCGTCGAAGTATCCGCGTAAGCCCGGCGTACCTGCGAAGTCGCCGCTCATCTAATTGTTTCACGTGAAACAACATTTGACAGTCTTCTGTTATACTGGATCAAGCTCATGCGAAAGTGAGCTTGATCTTTTTTTAATAGATAAGAATTTATAAGTTTGGGGTCCCCGCAAAGTACCTGAGTCAACATCGAAGCTAAAGCCCCATTTTGCGGGGGAGTTTTTGTGGAAAGCAGGGTCAATTCAGGGTGGTTTGCAGGAAAAATAGGTCATTATGGAGAATAGGATTATTAGTGGAAAAGTGATAGAATAATATAGTAAGACTTTTAATAGATGTGATCAGAATGAATGCCAGGCCGTCTTATAAGAGAAGCAGCTATAAATGACTTATGGATACTTTTCTTACGCTGTACGATAAGCTTTTCGCATGAAAGGTTGAGAGGATCGTACTATAACGAAATTAGGTGGTTATGAACGGAATGAAAGAACAATTCACCAAGCTTTTTGGATTTACCGAGCGGAGCAGCGGAGAAGAGATCAAACAAATCCCGGTTCATGAGGTCATCAGCAGTCCGTATCAGCCACGGACTATTTTCGATGATGAGAAGATCGACGAGTTGTGTCAGACTATCAAAACTCATGGCGTGATCCAGCCGATCGTTGTTCGTATGCGTGATTCCCAGTATGAGATTATTGCAGGCGAAAGACGCTGGCGGGCAGTTAAAAAGCTGGGCATGGACACTATTCCGGCGCTTGTCCGCGAATTCAATGATTCACAGGCTGCATCGATCGCACTGATCGAGAACTTGCAGCGTGAGGGCTTAACCTCTATTGAAGAGGCGATCGCGTATCAGAAGCTGATTGACTTGCATCAATTGACCCAGGAGAGTCTGGCTCAGCGGCTTGGCAAAAGCCAATCCACCATTGCCAACAAAATCCGCTTGCTGAATTTGCCTGAACAGGTTAAGACGGCATTAATGGAAAGAAAAATCACCGAGCGCCATGCACGCTCGCTCTTGTCGCTAGACACTGAGGAAATGCAGCTTAAGGTTCTGGCTGAGGTTATTTCCAAGGAATTGAATGTAAAACAAACGGAAGCACGTATCGCCTTCTACAAGGCCGTTACCCAGACCAAAAAATCAAAACGGACCTCCTATACCAAAGATGTCCGTCTCGCTCTTAATACAATCCGCCAATCTATAGACATGGTGACCGGCTCAGGAATGGAGATTAAGACCTCCGAGAATGACCGCGGAGATCATTATGAGATTGTAATCCAAATTCCAAAACGATAATGGTAACAAAAGCTGAAGGCGGCCCTGAGGTGTTGGCCGCCTTTTGTATGACTAGCTCCGAACGTTATCCCATATACACTCTAAGGATAATTTGTTGTCTATTTTCAAATATAAGAATTTATATGTAAAAGGACTGTAATGCCGTTTCCACTTGTTTGTCTACATCGCCGCAAGCGTGATGCCGTAGAACCAGATTATTATGCCGTTAACAGCTAAGAACTACAAGATGATTCTTTCTAAACAATTCGAGGTGAAATAAGTGTCCAAGATTATTGCCATAGCAAATCAAAAAGGCGGGGTAGGTAAAACAACAACCTCTGTGAACCTGGGTGCCAGCATGGCTACTCTGGGGAAGAGAGTGCTGCTTGTTGATATTGATCCGCAAGGCAACACTACGAGCGGCGTTGGTGTCAACAAAGCGGATGTAGAGAATTGCATTTATGATATTCTTATTAATGAAGCAAATCCGCAGGAAACGATTCAAGAGACCCGGATTGAGGGCCTTCATATTATTCCGGCAACCATTCAGCTGGCAGGAGCAGAGATCGAGCTGGTCTCTACGATATCGCGGGAATTGAAGCTGAAGAAAGCACTGAATGCAGTGAAGGCGAATTATGATTACATCATCATAGATTGCCCGCCATCATTAGGGATTCTTACCATTAACTCTCTAACAGCTGCAGACTCAGTGATCATCCCTATACAATGTGAATATTATGCGCTTGAAGGACTAAGCCAGTTGCTCAATACTGTCAGACTGGTTCAGAAGAATCTTAATCCGCATCTCAAAATAGAGGGAGTATTGCTCACGATGCTGGATGCCCGGACCAATCTTGGGATTCAGGTGATTGAAGAAGTGAAAAAATATTTCCAGGAAAAGGTATACAGAACAATTATCCCGCGTAATGTACGCTTAAGCGAAGCCCCTTCACATGGACAGTCAATTATTACCTACGATTCCCGTTCCAAGGGAGCGGAAGTATATTTAGAGTTGGCAAAGGAAGTGATCTCTTATGAGTAAACGTTTGGGGAAAGGCTTGGATGCATTAATCCCTTCTCTGTCGATTAATGAGGACGACAAGGTAGTAGAGATTCCGTTGTCACAGCTTAGAGCCAATCCTTATCAGCCGCGCAAGGATTTCAATGAAGAGGCTATTCAGGAGCTTGCAGAATCCATAAGACAGCATGGAGTGATCCAGCCGATCATTGTTCGCAGTGTGTTGAAAGGGTATGAGATTATTGCCGGGGAACGCAGATTCCGGGCCTCGCAATATTGCGGTAAAGCTACGATTCCGGCAGTGGTCCGCAGCCTCAGTGATCAGCAGGTGATGGAGATTGCCTTGATCGAGAACCTCCAGCGTGAGAATCTTAACGCGATGGAAATAGCGGTTGCTTATCAAGGACTGATGGATCAATTCGCGCTGACTCAGGAAGAGCTTTCTCTTAAAGTCGGAAAGTCCAGATCGCATATCGCCAACTTTTTGCGGTTGCTTAGCTTACCGGAAGAAGTGAAGGATTATGTTTCACGTGGAACAATTTCGATGGGGCATGCCCGGGCAATTGTGGCTCTGAAAGATCCGGAGGTCATCAAGCAATTGGCTGCACAGTGTGTGGAGCTTCAGTGGAGTGTTAGAGAACTGGAAGAGGTAGTGAAGAATCTTGACCGCAAACCAGCTAACGGAATTAAAGCCAAGGTTGTGAAACGTGATCCCTATATTGATAATGTAGAGGAAGTATTACGGGAGCGGTTCAAGACAACCGTCAAAATTAAACAAGGTAAGGAAAAAGGGAAAATCGAATTAAACTATTACAGTGCCCAAGACCTGGAAAGATTGCTGGAGCTGCTGGGGAACTGATTTGGATATTTGTACCGAAGACATATCCTGAGATATCCTTAATACGGATATGGAGGGGTATGTTTTTTAAATCGAAAAGAGGGAGGGTGGAAGATGGAGAGGCTGGTATATCTCGATCACGCAGCTACTTCGTGGCCTAAGCCGCCGGAGGTGGCTGCAGCTATGATGGAGGCTTTGGAGCAGTCAGGGGCAAATGCCGGGCGGGGCAACCACTCACTGGCTATCGGGACGGGTCGGGTATTGGTTCGTACGCGGATGCTGCTGGCAGAGTTGTTTGGTGTAGCGAATGCCCAGGATATCGCATTTACTCATAACACAACTATGGGGCTAAATATGGCTATTAAGGGTACACTTCAACCAGGGGATCATGTCGTGTCAACGATGACGGAGCATAACTCTGTGCGCAGACCCTTGGAGTATTTGCGCCGGAGCATCGGCATTGAAGTGGATTATATACAGGCGGACCGCGAGGGTCAAATCAATCTTCAGGAGCTTCAGCGTTCTCTGCGTCCTAACACCCGGATGGTGATCTGCAATCATAGCTCCAATCTGCTGGGAAGCATTCTGCCGATTGGGGATATCGGTGATATAGTGAAGTCACATGGAGCTGTGTTCCTGGTTGATGCGGCTCAAAGTGCAGGAGCATTGAATATTGATGTGGCGGCCATGAATATTGATCTGCTGGCATTTCCGGGACACAAAGGGCTGCTCGGCCCGCAAGGAACCGGGGGGCTGTATATCTCTCCTGGGCTGGATCTGGAACCGCTGATGCATGGAGGGACTGGCAGTCAATCGGAGAATAGCGAGCAGCCCCATGTCCGTCCGGACCGTTATGAGGCAGGGACACAGAATGCCGTCGGTATAGCCGGTTTGCTGGCTGGCGTGAAGGCGGTTAAGGCACTGGGAGTGGAACAGATTCATATGCAGGAATGGAAGCTGACACAGCTCTTGATGGAGGGCTTGGCTGCTATTCCGGGTATGCGGATTCTGGGCCCGGCCCCAGGCGAGCCGCGAAGCGGAATTGTGGCTTTTGTCGTAGAGGGGCAGGAATCTGCGCATATTGCCCACCGGCTGGACCGCGAATACCAGATTGCTGTACGTGCAGGCATGCACTGTACACCGCTGGCCCATCAGGCTGCAGACACTTTGGATAGCGGAGCGGTTAGGGCAAGTGTGGGAGTAAGCTCCACTGAAGCGGATGTTCAGCGGCTGCTGTTAGCCATGGAGGAAATGTACGGCGTATCGCGTTCAAACGAATAAGTGGATAAGGATTCAAGTGGATTATACAGGTCGGTGTTGTTGCAGCGTAGGAATTCTTATTTTTGTATAAAGGATGATTCAACATGTCGGAGTTAAATGAAATCATAAACGAGTATTTATCGGCGTTCATCATGGGCTTTGCGGGGGTAATCCTATTGATGGCCATTCTGATGATCGTCCAGGGGGTCAAGCTTCGCAGAATACGCAGCCGGTATGAAGCCATGATGAGCGGGAATGGCATAGAAGATCTGGAGAATCTGCTGGTCAACCTGAAGAATCAGGGGGATATGCTGGAGGAGACCCAGCAGGAGCAGAAGGCGCTGCTTGAGGCGGCACATACCAAAATGCGCGGCATGAAGTCGAAGGTGGCCATGAAGCGTTATAATGCTTTTGGAGAACGCGGTAATGACCTGAGCTTCTCGCTTGCCATTCTGGATGACAACCGCAGCGGGATTGTACTGAGCAGTCTGCACAACCGCGAGAACTCATATATATATGCCAAACCGGTTGAACAGGGAGCATCAACGTATGCTCTGTCACCGGAGGAGAAGGAAGTTATTGCTCTCGCGTTGCAGCAGATCTAGCATGCAGGTTCCACTGCTTCAAGGCAGAGTAGAGGCTGGATGAAATAATATCCGACAGGCGCATCACCAGGCTTAATCTGGTGTTCTGCAATACGAAGTATTCCATGAATCCTCCCACATTAACGATGCCGGTCAAATGGATATCGCCAACGGGGGGAAGCTGCTTGTTGACCCCTGCGCCGGGACGCAGCGGACCTTCAACCACCTGGATGCAGCCGACGCTGGCGGACTGGCCGAGGCAGGCATCAATGGCAATGATGAACGGGTTGGCATGCTTTTGGTACACAAGGCTCACTGTCTCTTCCAGGTTAATGGCATGTACCGGCTCCTCCAGCGTACCGTAGAGATGGAACAGCGGGCTGTGAAATCGGGCCAGTGTCGTGCCGACCAGGGGGCCAAGGGAATCGCCGGTCGAGCGGTCCGTGCCCACGCAGATAATGACAATGGGCGTATCCGGACGGGTGCGCGAAAAGTGGAACAGCAGACGGTGGGTAATGGCAGAATAGATATTGGGGTCGGCATGTGATATTTTTAAACAAGATGGTTCTTGCAGTGGTGAAGCTTTGGAAGAGAAATTCATATAATCGTCCTTTCTGAGGCGGCGACTGCAAATCACGGGAAAATCAGCTGAATAAGCGGTCAGGCTGCCAGGCAGCTGATTATGCAAGGCTTACATCCGCGGGAGCGTGTTCTGATGATCCTAGTATATGGATGGAAGTGGTTTTTTATACTATGGCGGCAATAGATAGGACCAATAGCCCAGGGGAGGCGTGGAGTGTGAAGGAGGAACTGCTGATAGCGTTTGATTCGACCCAGCAGGCGCTGCGCGCCGAGATGCTGCTTGAATATGCGGAGATTGAAATCGATATCTTCCCTACGCCCAAGGAGATCACCGCCGGCTGTGCGATGTCGATTCAATTCTCCCGGAGTGCACTGGAAGAGGTGCGGGTCATTGTAGCAGAGCAGAGCATAGAGATCCGCGGAATCTATGCCAAAGCTGCAAAGGGAGACGGGTATATAGAGGTAGGGGAAGAAGGAGGGGTTCGATGAATTACTGGCTGCTCGAGACAACAGGCGGAGATGCCCTCAAGGATGCTGTGCGTTTCAAAGATAGGGTATGGGACTGGCTAAGCAATGCGGACATGTGGGCCACTGTGCTATTTGCCGGGATACGGATTCTGCTGATTTTCATTCTGACCCGGGTGATTATCAAAGTGGTCTCCAATGTGATTGACCGGTCTCTTGAGCGGGAGACGAGGGGGAGAATGTTAGCGAACAACCGGCGATTCTCCACCGTCGGCGGACTGATGAAGAATGTGGTTACCTTCTTCTGTAACTTCACTATGATTCTGCTGGTTCTGTCGGAGTTCAATTTCGATCTGAAGCCGCTGCTTGCCGGAGCAGGGGTAGTCGGGCTGGCGATAGGTTTCGGTGCACAAAGTTTGGTCAAAGATGTGATTACCGGATTCTTCATTATATTCGAGGATCAATTCGCAGTCGGGGATGTTATCCAGAGCGGAACCTATAAGGGAACGGTAGAGATGATTGGCCTGAGAACGACAAGACTGTTAAGTACTACGGGCGAGGTCCACATCATTCCTAACGGCACGATTGTGAATGTGACGAATTATTCGCTGGCGAATGCACTGGCTGTAGTAGATGTTCCGGTCAAAATCGAACGCGGGCTCGAGGCCACCCTGGCACTGATCGGCGAGGCGCTTCAAGGCATCGAGGAACGCAGCTCCAGTGTCATTGCCTACCCTAATATTCTGGGAATCCAATCGATGAGCACCTCTGAGTATGTCATCCGCATAGCGGCGAATTGCCTGCCTAATGCCAGAGATGCAGCTGAGCGGCAGATTCAGAATGATATCAAGCAGGCTTTGGAGAAGCAGAGTGCCCTGGAGGCCGCTAAGGCCGAGCAAGAGGCGCGTGAGCAGGCGGAGAGGGAGGCTGAGGCGGCTCGTGAGCAGGAACGCGCAGATGCAGCCCGCAGAGCCCGTGAGGAGCAGGAGACCAGCCCAAGAAGGCAGGTGGCTGCTGCGCAAGAGGCAGAGGAGGGGGAAGAATAATGGAACGCAAGGTATTCGGGCTGGGTGATATTGTGCAGATGAAGAAGCAGCACCCGTGCGGAACGAATGAGATGGAGATTATCCGAATGGGGATGGATATCCGGATTAAGTGCACCGGCTGTCAGCACAGCGTCCTCATTCCCCGCGCCAAATTCGAGAAGAATCTCAAGAAGGTCCTGCATTCAGCGGATAGCGGAGCGGAGAATAATTAAGCTGGCGCGGGAAGCGAAAACGCAAATGAATAACGCTTGCAATTGTGCGATTGGCATGATATGATAATTCTTGCTGCGGAGAGGTACCCAAGAGGCCCAAGGGGGCTGACTCGAAATCAGTTAGGCGTGTCACAGCGTGCGTGGGTTCGAATCCCACCCTCTCCGCCACTTCAGCAATTATATGCTTAAATGATGAGACCTCCGTTCTGGTACGGGGGCTTTTTTGTGTAAAAATACTTCAGCGTGCAGTTCAGGTGGAGAACATGCAAAAAGAGAGACCTTCGCAGGTCTCTCTTCCAGAGGCAGTACATCAATGACGTTCGGAAATCTCTGTCTATAGCTACTACTGTGAATGGGTATTGCCAAAGCTGTAACTCCTTTTTACAGAGCCAGCTCTACTCTCCCCGGGTACGATAGCTGCTGAATTCAGAATCCCTGTGATCGTGTTCGTCTACGACGTTCAACGGAACCACACCTCTCTTTTGTACTGCCTGGGTCTAGTATGTGCAGCCTTCAGGGTTTTATACCTGGCTGCTGAAATTAATGGACGCGGGCTTTCTCGACCTTTTTCCACTTGCGGTTCTGGTTGGTGGTCTCCGGGAAGGTGTCGCCTTTCTCCATGGTAATCCGCTTCGGATTCTGAATCTCCGTGTGGAAGCTCCGCGCTTCGCCTACCTCGGTGTAAATGCCCGGGTTGGGGGCTTTGTCGCCCTTTTCATACTCAGTCTGTTCGCCCATTGGTGGATAACCTCCTGTTATAGAATAATGAAGCTGTTATATTGTAGCCCTGAAGGCGGGGGATTACTCGGGCATTCTTACGGAATCCGGCTACAGTTTTTTCTTGGGGACCAGCATCTGGTACGTATTAATAAAACTTGCAATCCTCTGCCGGATTTGGTATATTGATTTGGTGCGAGTCTATGTTTGTGCTCGTTCCTTGCTCCTGACCTGATCAGGGGCCGCAGACCATAAGGAGGTGAAAATTATGCGCAAATATGAAGTCATGTACATTATTCGTCCTGACATTGAACAAGAAGCCGTTCAAGCAGCAGTCGAAAAATTCCAAGGCATCATCTCCAACGGCGGAGAAATTACAAAGCACGACGTGCAAGGTAAACGCCGTCTTGCGTATGAGATCAAGAAACATCGTGATGGCGTTTTTGTTTTGGTTAACTTCAGTGCAGAACCTGCAGTAGTTACTGAACTTGAGCGTATCATGAAGATTTCTGACGAAGTAATTCGTTATCTCATTACGAACGACGTTGCCTAAGATATTGACAAGCTTTGTAACGAATCGCGCTATTAAGGAGGGGACCTAATTGTTGAACCGTATCATTCTGATCGGTCGGTTGACCCGTGACCCGGAACTTCGTTATACTCCTGCTGGTGTTGCCGTAACACAGTTTACGCTTGCCGTAGACCGTAACTTTACGGGCCAGAACGGTGAACGCGAAGCGGACTTTATCCCGGTAGTAACCTGGAGACAGCTGGCTGAGACCTGTGCCAATTACTTGCGCAAAGGAAGACTGGCAGCCGTGGAAGGACGCATCCAAGTACGGAATTATGAGAATAACGAAGGCAAACGTGTATACGTTACTGAAGTTATTGCCGATAATGTCCGTTTCCTGGAATCCGCGCAGAGCCGTGAAGGCGGAAATGCATCAAGTGGTGGAAGTATGCCTGAAGAGCCAGCCTTCGGTGGCGGCGGTAACGGCGGGAACAGTGCTCGCGGAAATGGAAGCAACAATAATTTCTCGCGTAACAACAATACCCAAGATCCTTTTTCGGGCGATGGAAAACCGATCGATATATCGGACGATGATTTGCCATTTTAATAAGGAAGGACTGAACTGAACATGGCTTTCAAACCAAGAGAAGGTGCGGACAACGACAAAAGACCGGCACGTCGTGGTGGACGCAACAAGCGTAAAAAAGTGTGCTATTTCACTGTGAACAAGATTACTCACATTGATTATAAAGACACTGAGCTTCTTAAGAAGTTCATCAGCGAACGCGGAAAGATCTTGCCGCGTCGTGTAACTGGTACAAGTGCAAAATACCAACGCGCTCTGACTATTGCTGTAAAGCGCTCGCGTCAAATCGCGCTGCTGCCTTACACAACAGAATAGGACGTTTTATGAAGCAGCCGGCTTAGCCGGCTGCTTTTTTTTAATTTTTTTGTTTCACGTGATAAATTATCCTTCTATTTCTCGCTGAAACGGTACCCTCCTATTGAAGGACGGCAAGGCCGTTTCCGCTTGCATTAACCCATAATTGACAAGTGGTTCCCAGATGTAGTAAATTACAGGTATCCTATAACTAAAGGGGAAATTTTGATGTTGGTGAGCGTTCTTAACTAAGCAATTTCATATCGTTCCGGCTGTTAGCCGCCGCATGCTCTGATTTTGTCAGGGGCATGTCTTGTTAGAGTCTGTCCTGTCGGCACCTCTGACTGAGTAGACCGCGGGCTGCTGGAATGAATGATTTAGTTAAGAACACACGCGAAGCGTCATGATGGCCTCTTGATCCGGCTATTATTCTCTTTGTGATTAACCGTGCTCTTGCAGCACGGTTTTTTCTGTTTTCAGGGCTTCTCCCGAAAGGGGTGGGACTCTGAGGCCAAAGAGAAGAAATAGCAGCAAAAAGAGGGCGAAGACTGCCGTGGTGGCGGTTCTTTGCCCTCTTTTTGCGTTATGCGCAGTTGATGGGGATAAGAAATATACTTGTATACAAGGAGGAGCTCAGAATGAATCTGCAGAGTCTGCACACATTGGAATATGAGACGATTAAGCAGGAATTGATGCGTCATGCGGTATCGTATGAGGGAAGAAGGGTTGTCGAGGAGCTTCAGCCGATGATCTATCTGCCGGCGATCCACCGGGCGCTTGAGGAGGCGCAAGAAGCGAAAGAGCTGCTGGAGCGCGGAGCCAGTGTGCCGATTCCCTCGCTGGAGGGGATTGAATGGGTGCTGTCACTGCTCGGGACCGGCTATATGTACAATGAACAGGATTTCACCGCAGTCTCGCTGTTTCTGAACAGCTGCGGGCAGCTCAGGAAGTACATGGCCGCCAAGGAGCAGATAGCGCCGCGCATCGCCGCATACGGGGCATCACTTCAGGAGCTAAACGGGGTCCGGGATGAGATTGAACGGTGTATCCGGCTGGGCGTCATCGATGATCAGGCCAGTAAAGGGCTGGAACGGGTACGCAAACGGCTGGCAGTTGCCAAGGAGCGTCTGCACCGGAAGCTGGAGAGCATCATGAACCGCCACAAATCCATTTTGCAGGACAGCCTGGTCAGTATGCGCGGCGGACGGTATGTCATTCCGGTGAAACGGGAATATCACAAGCAAATTAAGGGCTCGGTGCTGGACCAGTCCACCAGCGGGCAGACGGTATTCGTGGAGCCGGATGAGGTGGCCTCATTACAGGGAGAAATTGAGCTGCTGACTGCTGACGAGGCACGTGAGGAAGGAATAATCCTGAGTATGCTGACAGGGCTGTTAGAGCAGGAGCAGGCCGCTATCCGGCTGAATATTGAGGTAACGGGCATGTATGACTTTATTTTCGCTAAAGGGAAGGTTGCCCGGGTAATGGATGCGGGGCCAGTCGCGCTGAACGAACGTGGTTATGTGAGAATGAATGGAGGCCGTCACCCGCTGCTGAAGGACATGGTGCCGGTCAGTCTGGAGCTGGGCCAGGGATATAAATCGCTGATCGTAACCGGGCCGAATACTGGCGGTAAGACGGTTGTACTCAAAACCCTGGGTCTGCTCGTATTAATGGCACAGTCCGGCCTGCTGGTACCGGTTGATCCCGGCAGTGACTTCGCTGTCTTCACCAATGTAATAAGTGTTATCGGAGACGGACAGAGCCTGACACAGTCCCTGAGCACCTTCTCGGCACAGATGAAGAGTATTGAAGGAATGCTCTATGATGCGGGCAGAGGCGTGCTGCTGCTGATTGATGAGCTGGCTGCCGGCACAGACCCCGGTGAAGGGTTCGCGCTGTCGATCGCGATTCTCGAGGAGCTGAACCGGAAGGGGGCTAATATCGTGGTAACGACCCACTTCAATGAGCTGAAGGCCTTCGCGGCGGCAACGGCGGGCTTCGAGAACGCACGGATGGAGTTCGATAAGAACACGCTGCAGCCGCTCTATAAGCTAACGATTGGCGAAGCTGGCGAGAGCTACGCACTGCAGATCGCCGAGAAGCTGGGGATTCTCCATTCTGTCATTGAGCGGGCCAAAGAGCTTGTGACGGAGCAGCAGGGGCACAGAGGCGGTGACAGCCCGTGGAAGGACGCTGTCAGAGCGGCACAGAGGGCTAAAGCAGCCGAAGATGAGATAACCGCCATAGCAGATAGAACGGCTGACGGAGAGCAGGGAGACAGTCCATCACAGCAGGCGAAGGCTCCGGCTCCTGAATTTGCTGTGGGGGATGCTGTTTATGTCAGCTCTTTGGGGCGAACGGGAATTGTCTATGAGAAGAAGGACAGCCGGGGCAGGGTCGGAGTGATGATTCAGAAGCAGAAGCTGAGCATTAACCATAAGCGGCTGAAGCCTTATCTGTCCAAGGAGGAGCTGTATCCCGAGGATTATGATTTTGATATTATTTTTGAGAGCAAGGAGACCCGGAAGAAGCGTAAGCTGATGCGTAAAAAGCATGTGGAGGGCCTGAGCATCATCCATCCGGGAGAGGAAAATTAAGGCGCTGCTGTAGCTGAAGTCTGCCCGTCAGGGCAGGCTTTTTTCAATATCGGACGGGTTCCTGGCTGCACCGAAATAAATTAAACACTTCACTTCACAGCGAATATTGTATATCCTCTATAATGTGGAATAAATAATTGTCCATAATCTGCATAATAGGCATTACAGTAAAATCTAGTGTAGAAATCGCTTACATTACTGTGTGAACCAACCCGGGAGGGAAGAAATATATGTCGAACCGACTCATCGGCAGACTGATGCTACCGCTTGCGCTCTTGGTGGCATTATCGGCATGCAATGGGCCAAGCCCGGCCGTCAAGAATGTTGTGGCGCGCCTTAGCCAAACAGCCGATGAACCCATTACAGGCGGGACTGTAACCTTCGGCTACCCGTCCGCTTTTCAAGGTATCTTTGAACCGGCATTCTTTGAAGGAGAAGATGATTCCAATGTGCTGGAGTTCACCACTGAGGCTATGTTCACCGTAAAGGATGATTTGTCCACCGCTCCTAATATCGCCAGCTGGCAGGAGTCCGAGGATCATACGGTGTTCACATTTACGATTAAGCCCGGAGTCCGCTGGCATAACGGGGACGAGCTGACCGTGGAGGATTGGAAATTTGCCCTGGAGACTATCGCCAGCCCGGAGTATACGGGTTCCAGATACTATAGCGTTGAAATGATCAAGGGAGCAGAAGCGTACCACCAGGGCCAGGCGAAGGAAATTACAGGGCTTAAGGTGATGGACCCGTATACGCTGCGCATTACAATGAATTCAGCACGGGTGAACGTGATTGATAATCTGTGGGCCTACCCGATGAACAAGCGGTATTTCGAAGGAGTGGCAGTTAAGGACATGGCGGACAGCGATCAGGTCCGCAAGCAGCCGATTGGCACGGGCCCGTTCATGGTAAACAGCATTGTGCCGGGCCAGAAGGTGGAAATGAAACGGTTTGATAATTATTACAAGGGCGGCGCGCATCTGGATGGCATTACTTATAGGGTGATCGACAGCAAAGATATTACCGCTCTGCTTAAAGCAGGAACTGTCGATATGGCGGCATTGCCGCGTGATGCCTATGAGGCTGCAGGACAATTGGATAATGTAGAGATTAGGGTCACACCGGGAATGACGTTTGAATATATCGGGTTCAAGTTCGGACACTGGGATGAGACAGATGGTCAGGTGGTGATGGATAATCCCAAGTTCCAGGATAAAAGCCTGCGTAAGGCAATGTATTATGCACTTGACCGGCAAGGGATTCTGGATAAATATTCCTATGGCCTGGGGACGCTTATCGAGACGCCTATTCCAAGTTCCAGCTGGGCCAAGATCGCAGATGAGGAGATCGACACCTACCCTTATTCTCCTGAAAAGGCCGGACAGCTGCTGGATGAGGCCGGGTATCTGGATCTGAACGGGGATGGACTCCGCGAAGATCCCGGCGGCAAGAAGCTCGTTATTCACTATGATGCCATGAGCGGCAGCAAAACGGCTGAGGCGCGGACGGCAGCCATTCTCCAGAATTGGCGTGATGTCGGGCTGGATGTGCGGCTCAGCGGAGGAAGCCTGAAGGAGCTGAACGCCTTTTATGAAGCGGTGGAGTCGGATGATCCGGCAGTGGAGCTGTTCAACGGCGTGTGGGGACTGGCGAGCGACCCTGATCCTTCGGGTTTATGGAGGGCTACGGATTCGTGGAATTACCCCCGGTGGACCTCGAAGCGAAGTGAGGACCTGATCCGGGAAGGAGTCAGCCTGAAGGCGTACGATAAGGACTTCCGGAAGGAAATCTATTATGAATGGCAGAAGCTGATCAATGATGAGGTTCCGATGATCTTTTTCGCTGAACGATCGGACATTACTGCGGTAAATAAACGCCTGCAAGGGGTAACAATGAACGCTTTAAGCAATATCATCGATCCGCAGAGCTGGTGGATTAAGGATACTGAATAGGCTGTGGAGGACGGTCTGTATTGCTGCGTTAAGTGGCTGAACAGACTGTCTTTTTTTATTTTTTTTCCCTGAAAAAGAATCAAAACGCCGTTTGCTGCGTCATATACTTTATGGAATATAAGCGGCCTCCATGCCGATATTGTCGTTATTTGTTGTTTCTTTTTAGTGGTGAAGTGATTACAATAGAAATATTGTTTATGTGTCAAAGTCGTTTCCCAGGTTTATTCTACAATTAGAACGACCCGAATCCCGGAAAGGGGGAATAATACCATCAGAAGCAGGGCGGCGCACAGCAGCTAGAACAGCCCACTCATGACTGCCCTGGAAGCCCAGGCGGCCATTGTAAATAGATTACGTTCATAATATGTACATTCCACCATAAAGAAGGAATTAAAATGATGAATAAGCTTAAAAAAATAAAGAAAAGATACATTGCGCTCATTCTCGTACTGGTGATTGCCGCCGGAGCGTTTCTGTTCCAGAAGCCGCTTGCTGTGCTGGCCTTTGATCTCTTTTTGTCGGATCAGGTAGAGAAGAAGCTGACAGATGAATCCTTTGTGCCTCTGGAGAATAACACCACCAAAAATCCAACAAACGTTAAGGCGGAACCTGTAGCACTCAAAAGTGATCCGTTCTCTCTAATGCTGCTGGGTACAGATCAGCGGAAGAATGAAACCGCACGCTCAGATACCATGATGTATGCGGTGATCCGGCCGGAGGATTATAAGATTCTGCTGATCTCCGTTCCCCGGGATACCTACACGGAAATTATCGGTTACAAGGACAATAAGAAAGACAAAATTACACATGCTTATGCGTTCGGCGGGCAGCAAATGTCCAAGGACACACTGGAAGCGCTCCTCGGCCATGATATTCAATATTATGCCACCATCAACTTTCAGGGGCTGAAGGATGCTGTTGATGCCATCGGCGGTGTGCCGCTCCCGATCAAGAAGGATATTGTCAACAAAGGCAAAGACCATGAGAAATTCACCATTAAGGCTAACAAGTCGAACTACAGCGGGGAAGAGGCGCTTAACTATACCCGCTACCGTGAGGATAGCGACTTCAACCGGACCAAACGTCAACAGGTCTTTATTGATGTCGTAGCGAATAAAATGTTATCGATCAGCCAGATCGGCAACATCCCTGAACTGCTGGATATCATGGGCGACAATTTCAAAACGGATATTCAGCCCTCAATGATCATCAGTCTGGCCAAGAAGTTCATGGGCGGTAAGGATATGGATATCTCCAGCTTCACGGTGATGGGGGAAGGCAAACGGATGGACGGGATCTATTACGATATAGTGAACGAAGAGGATCTGAATAAAGCCAAAGCCCTGATCGACAACTGGATGAACCCCGGCACACCGGTTGATCAGCTGATTGAACCAGGAAAGGCCGGCAATGCGCTTGAGCCTTCGGCCACACCCGCAGTACAATAAGGATTAAACGGCCATTGTTGTCCGTGTCTAAAAACAGCAGCCATTCCTGCAAGGTTAATGGCTGCTGTTTACTGTCTTCATGCTATAATGGAATGGAACTTATTGCTGAGGGCAGACGTATAACTACGGTGGGCTTTAGTGCAAGGAAGGTAAAGTAGCATTCCTTCGGAATTCTTTGAGGAGGATCAAGAGATGAATATTGCGTTTTTTTTACTTCCGAAGCAGGAAGTCGCATGTGTTACTATGGATTCGACATTGCGGCAGACGCTGGAACGGATGGAGTTTCACCGCTATACAGCAGTGCCGATCCTGAACCGCAACGGGGAATATGCCGGAACGGTTACAGAAGGGGATTTACTCTGGTATATGAAGGAGTCGGGCGGCGCGGTCACTTTTGAGAATGCTTCCAAATTTCTGCTTAAGGATGTCCCGCTGCGGATGAACAATCTGGCGGTCTCGATTGATGCGGATATGGAAGATCTGATTAATTTGGCCAAGGTGCAAAACTTTGTACCGGTGGTCGACGACATGAAGCGGTTTATCGGCATTGTACGCCGGAGCCAGATTATAGAATACTGCGAGAAATTTGTCTCACGGCAATCGCTCGAATCGTTATAAGGAACCAAGGCCTGTATTTCCGGCGAAGCGGAATGCGGGCCTTTTTTGAAAGACGGATGGCGGTATTCAGGGGCGGCAGGCGTCCGTGTGGCTCGGAAATTTTTATGCTATAATGGAGAATAATGCTTTTTGCCGGAGGTAGAGAGACAGTGCCCAATGTGCCGAAGGATCTGGATGTGGCCAAACGTGCCAAGGTAATTGAGTGGTTAAAGACGGAAGTAATTGATCAAGTCTCAAGGTTATTCAAGGCGCTGTGGGAAGGCAGTACCACGCGTGTCGGCGACAGTCTGGCCAGCCTGATTATGAGCTCGTACATCTTGGGGCGCAGACTCGGTATCCCTTATCGCGAGCTGGATGATTTACTGCTGGAGAAGCTGCGAAAGCACAGGCAAGAGGGCCATCAGCTCGAAGAATGGTACCAGGATATATCTGCATTAGAAGAACATATGCGTAAGAGGTGAATACTGTTGAAATTTCGCTGGACATCTGTGGCTTGGAGTGTAGCTTATCTGTTGCTGCTGTTATCCCTGTCAACCCCGCTACTACTTATTACAACATTCTTTATGATTATTCCGGCCATAGTGCTCTTTACGACCCTTAACACCAAGCAGTTCATACTGCATCTGTTACCGGTGCTGCTGATTGTGGGCCTGATTACCCCGATGTATATCCTGATTGCGGCCTATTTCCTGATCCCGGCCCTTGTGATGGGACGATGGTACAAGAAGCGTGCTTCAGCGATTTCTACTCTGATTGCCGGCATGGTCGCTATACTTGCTGAATTCCTGCTGATCCTGCTGATCAGTACGACGTTCCTTAAGTTCAACCTATACGACTATGTCTATGATGTTCTGAAGACCTATGCGGACTGGCTGGCAAGTATGGGTGCAAGCAATCCGCTGCTGTCCGAGATATCCATTTCCTCTGATCAGATTGGCCAGATGAGCTGGCTGACGATCCAGGCAATTCCGATGACGCTGATCCTCAGTGCGTTCGTGATTGCGGTTATTACCCATTCCATTGTCCGCCCTATTCTGAACAGTATGGAATATGCGGTGCCTAAGCTGAAGCCGGCGCGGGAATGGAGACTGGCCAGATCGTTCATCTGGTATTATCTGCTTGGCGTGGTCATCAGCCTGCTGTTCGGCGGTGCCGACAGCGGCTTCATGCTAATGGTCTCGGCCAATCTGCTGCCGCTGCTGCAGATTGCGTTCAAGATCCAGACCGTCGGCTTCCTCTTCTTCCTGGTGCATGAACGGAAGTGGAGCAAGATCATCGCTCTTCTGCTGGCAATCCCTGTTATTGCTCTGCCGGGATTCTGGATTATTGGTGTGGTGGACCTGGCGTTTCCGCTGCGGGAGCTTGTGAAGAAATCGAAACGATAGGGTGAGGGCTCATGCCAAAATTTCTGCAAAGACGCTGGCACGGCTATCATACCGTGTGGGCGTTCTTACTGCTGCTGGTCCTGATTATAGTAGTCAGTATCTATAACTGGGTCCTCGGTGTTGCCAGTCTCTTCCTGGCCGGCACATTGTGTTTCACCATGCTGCAGGCCGAGCTGTCGTTCCGCCGCAACCTTGTAGATTATATCAACGGCCTGTCCTTCCGCATCAAGCGGGTGGAGGGGGAGGCTGTAAGCATGCTTCCGCTCGGGATTATCCTGTACAGTGAGGGCCGGGCAGTGGAATGGCATAACCGGAATGCCGGCCAGATCTTCTCCCGCAAGTCGCTTGTCGGTGAAGATATGCAGGAGCTGATGCCTGAGGTTATGGCTTCTCTGCAGAACCTGCCTTCCAAGCGGGAACCGGTTAAGGACGGGGTACTGAAGGAGCACCGCCATGAGCTTACGGTCGATGACCGTTATTATGAGGTGGTGGTGATTCCAAGCGAGCGGCTGCTGTATTTATTCGATATTACCGAGCTTGTTGTGCTGCGTGAGCGGTATGAGGAAGAGAAGCTGGCGATTGGAATTGTCATGATGGATAATCTGGATGAAGCCGCCCAGGGGATGGATGATCAGCAGCGTACTTCGCTGATCGCGAAGGTAGCCAGTGAGATTACCGAGTGGAGCAAGCAATTCGAGGTCTATCTGCGCCGTTTGTCTTCCGAGCGGTACCTGATGCTGCTGAATCACCGCAGCCTTCAGGCCCTGGAGGAGAGCAGGTTCGTGGTGCTGGACGAGGTCCGTGAGATGACGGCCGACCTCAAGGTGCCGATGACGCTGAGCATAGGCCTTGCCTACGGCTCGGAATCGGCCAGTGAGCTGGGAGCGCTTGCCCAGTCGAGTCTGGACATGGCACTTGGCAGAGGCGGGGACCAGGCCGCTGTGAAGGCGGGCCAGCGGCTCTCCTTCTACGGCGGCAAGACCAATGCCGCCGAGAAACGCACCCGCGTCCGGGCGCGGGTGATCGCCCACGCCCTGCGGGATCTGATGCAGGAAAGCGACCGGGTGCTGATTATGGGGCACCGGATACCGGATATTGATGCTGTGGGAGCGGCGATTGGTCTGCTTAAGGCGGCACAGATGTACAATGTGGAAGCCAGCATTGTGATGGAGACGCCGAATCCTTCGATTACCCGGATGATGGAGGAGATCCGCAAGGATGAGGCGCTCTACAAGACCTTCATCACGCCAGAGCAGGCTCTCCAGATGATGACGGAGCATACGCTGCTGATTGTTGTGGATACCCACAAGGCTTCCATGACTATGGAGCCGCGGCTGGTACAATACGCCAGCCGGATTGTGGTGGTGGACCATCACCGCCGGGGTGAGGAGTTCATCAATGACGCTGTGCTCGTGTATCTGGAGCCGTATGCGTCATCGACTTGTGAGCTTGTGACAGAGCTGCTGCAGTACATTCATGACAAGATTAAGCTCAGTCCGCTGGAGGCCACGATGCTGCTGGCCGGGATCACGGTCGATACGAAGCATTTCGCGCTGCATACAGGGTCGCGGACCTTCGAGGCTGCCGGGTTCCTGCGCCGGGTCGGGGCGGATACGATTCTCATTCAGCGTATGCTGAAGGAGGATCTGCAGGAGTACATCTCGAAGGCGGAGATCATCAAGCATGCGCGTATGGTGTATGACCAGATCGCGCTGGTGGTCACACAGCCCGGGATGAAGATCCCGCAGCTGCTGATCGCCCAGACGGCGGATACGCTGCTGGGGATGACGAATGTGGTTGCCTCCTTCGTCATCAGTGAGCGTCCTGACGGTCTGATCGGCATCAGCGCCCGTTCTCTGGGACGGATGAATGTGCAGGTAGTCATGGAGAAGCTGGGCGGCGGCGGACATCTGTCCAACGCGGCCGTACAGCTTGAAGGAACAACCAAAGAAGCGGAAGCCAGACTGCTCGCAGTGCTGGCCGAAATTGAAGCGAAAGAGGGGTTATTTGAATGAAGGTCATATTCTTGAAGGATGTTAAGGGTCAAGGCAAGAAGGGGCAGGTTAAAGAGGTGTCGGAGGGCTATGCAGCCAATTTCCTGCTGCCGCGCGGGCTGGTTCGTCCGGCTACAGACGGCAATGTGAAGACACTGGAGAACCAGGCGGCCGCCGAACAGCGCCGCAAGGACCAGGAGAAGGAGGAAGCGGTACAGCTGGGCAAGAAGCTGGATGAGCTGACCCTGACCCTGAAGGCCAAAGCAGGTGAAGGCGGCCGTCTCTTCGGCGCTATCACCAGCAAGCAGATCGGCGAGACCCTGGCAGCTACTCAGGGGATCGTAATCGACAAGCGCAAAATTGAGCTGAGCGATTCGATCCGCCATGTAGGCACGTTCCAGGTAACGGTAAAGCTGCATACTGAAGTAAAGGCTAACCTCACGGTTCAGGTAACGGAGGAGTAGGATGGGTGGAGATCTCTTTTTCGATCGGGTTCCCCCGCAGAATCTGGAGGCAGAACAGGCCGTACTGGGTGCTGTTCTACTATCAGATGAAGCGCTAATTACCGCGATGGAGCGGGTGAATACCGAAGACTTCTACGACAAACCGCATCAGATGATATTTGAGGCGATGGTGCAGCTCGGAGAAGAGAGCCAGCCGATTGACCTGATTACATTGACTTCCCGGCTCCAGGATAAGGGGGAGCTTGAGGATATCGGCGGGGTCAGCTATCTGGCAAAGCTGGCGCATGCGGTGCCGACTGCGGCCAACGTCGATTATTACGCCCAGATTATTGAAGAAAAGGCGATGCTGCGGCGGCTGATCCGCACAGCAACGCAGATTGTCAGCGAAGGCTATACCGGCGGCGAAGATGTGGGCATTATGCTGAGTGACGCCGAGCGGCGAATTCTGGAGATTTCGAACCGCCGCAGCGGCAGCGGGTTCATTGCCATCCGCGATGTGCTGATGCAGGTATTCGACCGGGTGGAGCTGCTCCATCAGAATAAAGGCGGAACCTCGGGGATTCCCACCGGGTTCGTTGACCTGGACCATATGACAAACGGCTTCCAGCGCAATGACTTAATTATTGTGGCGGCCCGTCCATCCGTCGGGAAGACGGCCTTCGCCCTGAATATCGCGCAGAATGTGGCGGTGCGGGCGAAGGAGACAGTAGCCATCTTCAGTCTGGAAATGTCGGCCCCCCAGCTGGTTCAACGTATGATCTGCGCTGAGGCGAATCTGGATGCCAATATTATGCGTACCGGTGATTTCAAGAGTGATGATGACTGGTCCAAGCTCACGATGGGTATCCAGTCGTTGTCCGAGTCCGAAATCTATATTGACGACACCCCAGGCATTACGGTGACCGATATCCGGGCGAAATGCCGCCGGCTGAAGAAGGAGAAGGGACTCGGAATGATTGTCATCGACTACTTGCAGCTGATCCAGGGCCGGGGCAAGGCCGGGGAGAACCGCCAGCAGGAGGTATCGGAAATCTCCCGTACCCTGAAGCAGATTGCCCGTGAGCTTGACGTTCCCGTCATTGCCCTGTCCCAGCTCAGCCGCGGTGTGGAGCAGCGCCAGGACAAACGGCCGATGATGAGTGACCTTCGTGAATCAGGCTCTATCGAGCAGGATGCGGATATCGTAGCGTTCCTGTACCGTGATGATTATTACAATCAGGATACCGAGAAGAAGAATATTATCGAAATTATTATTGCCAAGCAGCGTAACGGTCCGGTAGGGACGGTAGAGCTTGTATTCCTCAAGAACTTCAACAAGTTCGTCAACTACGAGCGGGCCCATGCAGAACCATTTGCAGGTTAGGCAAATTTCGCACAATACACGAACGATCGCACATTCCAGTCTGTGATCGTTCGTTTTTATTTGACTTTAAAAAGTGCCGCTGTTACACTGATTATTGTGCTTTGGCGGCCTGCCCGCCTGGTGTCCGGAGGGCTGCGTACAAGATGAAGCGCGTACAGAGCCCCTATGATAAGCGGAAAAATAATGGTGCTTGCTAGCACCTACGGAGGAATGTACATGTCAACGGTAGTCGTCGTGGGAACACAATGGGGAGACGAAGGCAAAGGCAAGATCACGGATTTTCTGGCGGAAAGTGCAGATGTGGTCGCCCGGTATCAAGGGGGTAACAATGCCGGTCACACGATTCTGATTGACGGAAAGAAGTTCAAGCTGAGCTTGATTCCATCTGGTGTATTTTATAAAGAGAAGACTTGTGTTATCGGCAACGGAATGGTTATCAACCCGGAAGCGCTGATCCAAGAAATTAATTATATTCATGACAATGGCTTTGATACGAAGAACCTGGTAATCAGTGATCGTGCGCATGTCATTATGCCTTATCATATGGTGCTGGATGCACTTGAGGAAGACCGCAAAGGACCGAACAAAATCGGTACCACACGCAAGGGAATCGGCCCGTGCTACATGGATAAGGCTGCCCGTAACGGCATCCGGATTGCTGATCTGATGGACGCTGAGGAATTCGAGCTGAGACTTCGTCCACTGATGGAAGAGAAGAATCAGGTGATCACTCAGGTATACGGTGCTGAGCCGCTGAATGTGGAAGAGATTCTGACCAAATATCTGGAGTATGCAGAAGTGCTGCGCGGCTATGTAACTGACACTTCGGTGGTGCTGAATGATGCGATTGATGCGGAATCCAGAGTATTGTTCGAAGGCGCACAGGGCGTTATGCTGGATATCGACCAAGGAACTTATCCGTTCGTAACTTCATCGAATCCTTCAGCTGGCGGAGTCTGCATTGGCTCTGGCGTAGGCCCGTCCAAGATCAAGCAGGTTATTGGTGTGGCTAAGTCTTATACTACCCGCGTCGGCGACGGTCCGTTCCCTACAGAGCTGAACGATGCGACCGGTGATTATATCCGCGAGACCGGCCATGAGTACGGAACAGTAACCGGACGCGCCCGCCGCGTAGGCTGGTTCGACAGTGTAGTGGTGCGTCACGCCCGCCGCGTCAGCGGAATCACCGGCCTGTCGCTGAACTCGCTGGACGTTCTGAGCGGTCTTGAGACTGTGAAGATCTGCACCGGCTACAAGTACCGTGGAGACATTATCACACATTACCCGGCTAGCCTAAAAATGCTGGCAGAATGTGAAGCAGTCTACGAGGAGCTTCCAGGCTGGAGTGAGGACATCACTGGGGCGAAGACGCTGGAGGATCTGCCGGCCAACACACGCAAATACGTGGAACGTGTATCGGAGCTGACCGGGATTCCGATCTCGATCTTCTCTGTAGGCCGCAACCGTGAACAGACTAATCAAGTGCTGCCAATCTATATCTAGACCGAAGCAGAACTAAATAGATACGTATAGGAGCAGGGGCCTCGGTGAGGCTCCTGTTTCTGTGTGTCCAGATGATTTTTCAGCAGGGAAACAGCTTTTCTATGCTTCGGTGACGTTTCCCGGGCGTTGTTCTAGTCAATACTGTGAGAATGGGATCAATAGCGAACTGATTCTTCAGAGGTTGAATAGAGCAGGGTGCAAGGGAGAGATGATGGTGAAAATAGTGAAGCGTGCGCTGAGCGTCTGCCTGATTGTGGTGTTGGCGAGCGGCCTGTCCATGCTGACAACGGCCTATGTGGTGAATACGTATATCCAGTCGGTGCTGGCCAGCTTCGATATCAAGCTGGACGGGCCAGGGCCGGGAATCGGCGGCTTCGTGAAGAGTCTGACCGGTATGGGCGGCAGCGGGGGGGCCCCCAAGGAAAATTCCAAAGCGGCCTCAAGCGAGACTAAAAGCTCCACCAAGGAGGCTGATGCGGGCAAGACGGACGGGGAGAAGAAGAATGGCAGCGGCGGGAAATCCGGGAATAATCAAGAGAAAACGGTGGACGAGACGGTGCCGGACAACGCGCTGCCTGTGATGGGGCAAGCGGAGGCAGGAGAAGAACAAAGTGAGCAAGGGCTGGACCAGAATCTGGTGATGACGCCGGAGGCAATGAATGACCTGAAGGAGAATCTGCCCGCTAATGCCAAATCCAATATCTTCAATATTCTCATGAACAAGCTCCCGCAGGAGGAGATGATTAAGATCTCCGCTGCCCTGGAAGGCGGCTTGACAGAGAGCGAAGTTACGGAACTGCAGGGTATCATTGCGAAGTACGTTGATGAGGATGAATATAAGACGCTGATGAAAATGCTTACACCAGATAGTGGAGAGCCGAATCAGAATTAATAATTGTCACTTTTTGGACACGGGACCACCGTTTAAAACGCATATTTTGGGAAAAAACCCGCGAATTTCGCGGGTTTTGCTATGGGAGCAAAGTTGAAATTTTTCTGCATGCTATGGTACAGTAAAAAAGGACTAATAAGGGTTAATATTTTGTAACCTTTTTCGAAGGCGTCACACAGTCATATTCGTACTCATGCAAATCGGATGCGCGAAGCATATACATTCTTGTTTTTATAGCCGAAAGGGAGAGTTTCATGAAAGGATTTAAGTTTATACGCCGGATGGGGAACCTGCGGAACCGTGCAGAAGCATCCACAGGATCTGGTGCAGCAGGTGAACAAGGTAAGGATGCAATGACTTCGGGGGAACCCCGTGTCTTTCAGCCGGATATGAAATCCCGCCGCCGCCGGCGTTCATGGGTACTGGCTTCTGCCGGTCTCGTTCTGCTGACCACCTTCCTGGTGGGGGCACAGAAGAAGCAGGTGACAGCGAATACAGTAACCTATTATAAGGTGCTGGTGAACGGCGAGGAGATTGGTGCGCTGAACCAGCAGGCGGAGTTGAACAAGCTGTTCGAGGAGAAGAGACGGGAATATCAGCTCAAATATCCTGACTCTGTGATGGTCCTGCAGACCGGCGGTATTACTACCGAGGCCGAGCGGGCTTACAAGCCGGAGGTTAACAGCGAAGCTACACTGGACAAGCTGGATGGTATGCTCAAGGCTTATGCCGTAGGCGTACAATTGGCTGTGGACGGAGAACCGCTGGGAATTGTGAAGGATCAGGAGACGGCGGCGGCAGTGCTTCAGGCCGTTAAGGCGCATTACGCTCCGCAGAATGCGGCAGCTCCGGGTGCGAAGCTGAAGAAGACGGCAGCCAAGGCGGGAGCGGCTGGTTCAGCCGCCAATGATCAGGTGGAGTCAGTCAAGATCCGGGAGGAAGTCAACATCGTTCCGGTGAAGGCAGATCCCAATAAGGTGCTTAGCGTAGAAGAAGCAGTGAAGGTACTCACCGAAGGCAGAGAGGCGCCGCTGCGCTATGCGGTTCAGGAAGGCGACACAGTCTCTGCTATTGCTTCCCGGTTCAACATTACCCAGGCGGAGATTTTCCGCAATAATCCTGAGGTGAAGGAGCTTAGTCTGCAGATTGGGGATGAATTGCAGCTAACGGTGCCGCAGCCTGACCTTACGGTAGTGACCGTAGAACAGGTAACCGAAGAGGTGGTCACGGAGCCTGAGGTGATTATCCGCAAGAGTGACCAGCTGCCGGCAGGCAAGCGGAAGGTAGTCCGTCCCGGACAAACCGGGCTCAAAACGATGAAGTACAGGCTGACCAAAGAGAACGGACAGGTGGTTCAGGAGGAGTGGCTGGGTCAGAGCGTAGTAAAGGCTTCTCTGCCTGAAGTGGTCTATTCTGGTACCAAGGTTGTAGGTGAAGGAACAGGAATGTTCGCCTGGCCGGTTAGCGGAGCGATGATCTCCAGCAGCTACGGCGAGCGATGGGGACGCACACACAAGGGAGTCGATCTGGTATCGGGCAACCGCACGATCAAGGCTGCGGATGCAGGGACGGTCAGCTTCGCCGGTGTGCAGAACGGTTATGGCAATGTGGTGATTGTTGACCATAACAACGGATACGTTACGTACTACGGGCATTTAAGCAGTATCTCGGTCTCAACCGGACAGAAGCTGGGACAGGGAAGTTCCATCGGCATTATGGGCAGCACCGGGCGCTCGACGGGGACGCACCTGCATTTTGAGATCCGCAAGAACGGGACGGCCATCAATCCGATGAAATACCTAAAGTAATGAATGACAGATAGGCTTCCATTCTATAATTCCCTGCCGTCCGGATGATTTCGGGCGGTTTTTGTATCTCACGGAAAGTATCTGAGTTCTCCTCGAAGCTAAAGCCTCACTTTGCGGGGGTAATTTGATGTGACGCCCAGCCAGGTATGTTAAAATAAAGGAATCAGGGTTTCGAGTACCGTTAGAAAGGTGAAGCTGAGCATATGCAAATGGGAACGATTCTGGTAGTGGATGATGAACAACCTATTGCTGATATATTGAAATTCAATCTGGAAAAAGAGGGCTATGAGGTCATCTGCGCCTTCGACGGCAACAGTGCGGTGGAGCTGGCTCTGTCCAAACGCCCCGATCTGATGCTGCTGGATCTCATGCTGCCCGGCAAGGACGGAATGGATGTCTGCCGTGAGGTACGCTCTGCCCATCTGGATATTCCTATCATTATGCTTACCGCGAAGGATGGAGAGATCGATAAAGTGCTGGGTCTTGAGCTCGGTGCGGATGATTATGTGACCAAGCCGTTCAGTACACGTGAGCTGCTGGCCAGAGTTAAGGCCCAAATGCGGCGCCAGCATAAGCCATCGCAGTCGGAAGCGCCGAGTGAAGCGGTGGAGAGCAAGCAGGGGGTCTATCATTTCGGATTATTCATTGATACGGATATGTATATGGTGTACAAGGATAGTGAGCCGCTGGATCTGACGCATCGTGAATATGAGCTGCTCTATTATATGATCCGCCATGCGGGCAAGGTAATGACCCGGGAGCATCTGCTGCAGGCTGTGTGGGGCTTCGAATATTTCGGCGATGTGCGGACAGTGGATGTGACCATCCGCCGGCTCAGAGAAAAAATTGAGGAGAATCCCAGCAAGCCGGAGTATATTCATACCCGGCGCGGACTCGGTTATTTGATGCATAGCCCCAAAAACGGAGGGTTGTAATGAAGGCACTGTCCTTTTTCCGGACGATCCAGGCCAGGCTTATCGTGATCTATGTACTGCTGATTCTGATTGCGATGCAGCTGATCGGCGTATACTTTGTCAGCTCGATGAAGAACTCGCTGACGGATAACTTCACCAAGGACCTGAAGGCCCGGGCCGAAATGCTCTCGATCCTCACCGCTGACAAATTCGGCAGTGAGACGGGCACAGCCGATGAGGAATCGGCTGTGGAGAGCCTGCGCGGCATGGTGAACAATCTGTATATCAATGGCGCAGAAATTCAGGTGCTGGATGCGAGCGGCAAGATTATCACCACCTCGATCCCTTCACAGAATGACTATGTCGGCCAGCGGAACACGCAGACCGTGGTCAGCCGCGCCTTGCAGGGCATCAGCGATAATGAGGAATATATCATCGCTGATGATAATGTGCGCAAAAAGGTAGTAGCGAAGCCGGTAATTTCCGGTGATAAGGTGGTAGGTGCCATCTATATAGCTGCTGATATGAAAGACTTATATGCCACCATGAGCCGGATTAACAGTGTGTTCCTCTCGGGGCTGCTGCTGGCGCTGGCGCTCACGGCAGTGCTGGGAGTTATCCTCGCGCATACGATTACGCATCCGATTAAGGAGATGACCAAGCATGCTACGGCTGTGGCGGAAGGGCGCTTCAACCGGAAGGTTCCCGTGTTCGGCAATGATGAGATTGGCCAGCTGAGCCAGGCCTTCAACTATATGACAGACCGGTTGCGCGAGGCGCTGCTGCAGAACGAAGAGGAGAAGGAGAAGCTGTCCTCCATTCTTGCCAATATGAGTGACGGTGTCGTAGCCACAGATGAGAGCGGCGCGGTGATTCTGATGAATGCACGCGCCGCCTTGATGCTGGGCGCGGAAGGCCCCCTTCCTGCCGGGGCCTCGCTCGGCGGACTGCTAGGGCTGGAGCCTGAGCAGTCCGTCTCGGTGACCCAAGGCATTCCTCAGTCGGCTATGCTTCATCTGTCTCCCATGGGTGGAGAGGACCCCAATATTGTGCGGGTGACCTTCACCCCGATCCAACGCCGTGAAGGCGGACGGATCGCCGGGACGATTGCGGTGCTGCAGGATGTTACGGAGCAGGAGAATCTGGAGGAGTCCCGCCGGGAGTTCGTGGCGAATGTATCGCATGAGCTGCGGACGCCGCTTACGACGATCAAGAGCTATGCGGAGGCGCTGGATGACGGCGCACTCGAAGATCCGCAGCTCGCCGTGAGGTTCGTCGGAGTTATCCGCAACGAGACGGAGCGCATGATCCGGCTGGTTACGGATCTGCTGCATCTGTCGCGGCTCGATTCCAAGGAATCCAGCCTGCGCATTCAGCAGACGGATATCTCCGAGATGCTGGAGGATGTGGCCGACCGCTTCTCCTTCCAGATCCGCCAGAAGCGGATTCATATCAGCACGAGGGTGCGCAAGGATGTCGCTACTGCGTGGCTGGACCGGGACCAGATTGACCAGGTGCTGGGTAATCTGGTCTCCAATGCCCTCAAGTATACGCCGGAAGGCGGGAGTATTCAGCTGGAGGCGCATAAGAACGAGGACGGCATGTTGGCCGTGTCTGTCCGCGACTCCGGGATTGGGATTCCAAAGAAGGATATTGAACGCATCTTTGAACGCTTCTACCGGGTTGATAAGGCGCGTTCGCGGAATATGGGCGGAACAGGTCTGGGCCTATCCATTGCCCGGGAAATTGTCAAAGCCCACGGCGGCTCCATTTCCCTGCAATCAGAGCTGAATGAGGGCTCGCTGGTCACGTTCACGCTGCCTTTGATGAAGCAAAGGGGGAGTGAGGCGTGAAGGAGAGAATCAAGTCATGGATGCTGGTCCTGCTTATACTCGGAAGTCTCGTGGAGAGCTATTATCTGATCTACAGGCTGCCCGGCAGCGACTCGGCAGTGTTGTCGAAGACCTTATATGTGAAGACGGATAATATGGGGCCGAAGGAAAAGGTGGAGAACCTGCTCTACCCCGATAAAATGATTATTCATATGGGCGGAGACAAGCATACACTGTTCTACCCCAGCTCCACTTTCTATAACCTGATTATGAACCGCCTGAAGGGCCGCAGTTTCGAGAGCTTCCAGCGGCGGTCCGTACAGGATTTCGACTGGGACAAGATCCGCAGTGAGAATCCGGGCATTGAGCTGTCGTTCGGGGCAGGCATTCCGGTAACGCTGCTGCAGCGGGTTATGCAGATCTCGTCGGATTCGCTGTTCGAGGGGGAGAGCATTGACCGGATCTGGATCTACAATATCAAAAATGACTCCAAAGCCCATGTTATCTTCTTCAGCACACGCGGGGATATTGTGTACGAGGCGGCTAAGGCTGATCTTACGGTCCAGGATGTGCAGCAGCATGTGGACTTCGGTAAGAATCTGACGCTGTATACAGCCGTAAACGGTGAGTATTATGTCCCTGAGGCGGATGTTCCGCTGGTTAAGGTTGTGATGCCTGCGGGTATGTATACCATTGAGCAAATGCAAAGCAATCTGTTCTTCGATGCAGGCAATACAAGGTATATTCCTGAGAAGGACGGCTCCAAAATCTATACGGACAGCAAACGCAGCCTGCAGGTGGACCAGGAGCAGAACTGGATGAGTTATAGTGATCCTGCAGCACTTCCGGACGGGGACAGCACACCGGCGAAGGATGCACTGGTGGCGGTGGAATTTGTCAATAACCATGGCGGCTGGAACGGAACCTACAGGCTGGCTGCTACGGAGGAGAGCCGGCAGGACCGCAAGGTTTCTTTTCAGCAATATTATGGCGCTTATCCGTCCGGCTCCTATCCGATTATGAGCAATCCGCAGCTTCAGTATGGCGTAATCCATCTGGAGCTCCAGCAGGGAACGGTCTCTTCCTATGAGCGCTCCCTGATGTACACGAATGAGGAAAAGTCTGAAAAGACCATTGTTGAGCTGCCCGGCGGCGAACTGCTGAAGCAGCGGCTGGCGCAGATCGGCAGCTCCTTGCGGATCATTGAGCTTACGCCTGCCTATATGCCTGCGCTGGCCGGGGAGAAGCTGCAGCTTCATCCGGTCTGGCGGGTTACACTCAGTGACGGCAGTGAGCTTACATTGAATTAGGGCGGAGATAAACCAAGCGGACAGGATACGATTCGAGGAGGGACGTTATGGACTGGGGAAGGGCTAAGAGTGTATTGATATATGCCTTTCTGGTGCTGAATCTGCTGCTGTGCTATCAGCTATGGATTGATGTGCGTGATCAGGTCAGCGCTGGACTTGACTTCACTTCCCTGTCTGCTGAGACTAAGGCGGTGATGGAAGAGAAGAACATCAGGCTGCTGTGCCCGATTCCGGCTGGCACTCCACAGCTGCCTGATATCACGTACCGTTATTCGGCCGAAGAGCAGAATGAACTGCCTGTGAAGCTTAAGGAGCCGGTCGACAGCAAGCTGATGTACTCCTCGTTCTCGGAACTTAGCAATCTGCTGAAGGGCCAGATTCCCGACATTGCCAATTACCGGTTCGATTCACAGGAGAGTGAGGTCGGCAAGTTCGTCCTGCATCCGCTGGTGGATAACAAGTGGTCTCTGTTCAGAGTGCGGCTGGAGCTGATCAACAGTGACCAGAAGATTGTGGCCTACCGCTGGCCGAAGATTGAGATCGCAGCAAGCCGGAGCGAGGATCTGCAGAAGGTTCTCCCGGCATCGCAGGCGCTTAGCAGTCTGATCGAGAAGTATTTTCCTGCGGGTGCTGCAGTGAAGGAGATTGAGCTGGGCTATTACGGAGAGTTGTTTAACTCCGAGAGCCAGGTGGCTTCGCCGATGTGGCGGTTCATGCTGGAGGACGGCAGTGCCTATTATATGGATGCGATCAGTGCGGATATTATCAGTCCGAAGACAACAGAGTAGAAGGAGCAGGAGAGATATGGGGATTTCATTTACAGTACTGTCCAGCGGTTCTACCGGGAATGTGACAGTGGTGCGTAACGGCGAGACCACACTTATGATCGACGCGGGTCTGAGTGCGAAGCGGATTGACGAGCTGCTGGCCATGCGTGAGCTGACGGGAGCGGAGCTGGACGGGATTCTTGTGACCCACGAGCATTCGGATCATATTAAGGGGCTGGGCGCGATGGCCCGCAAGTATAATCTTCCGATCTATGCGAATTCGAACACCTGGGGAGCCATAGAGAAGGGGATCGGCAAGATTGAGGAGCATAACAGGGTCATTATGGAGACCGGCCAGCACCGGGATTTCGGCAGCATGCGGGTGGAATCCTTCGCCATCTCCCACGATGCTGCGGAGCCGGTAGCTTACAATTTCTATGACGGCAAGGAGAAGCTGTGTGTAGCGACAGACCTCGGGTATGTCAGCGACAAGGTGAGAACGGCTATATCGGATGCCGATGTGCTTGTGCTGGAGTCGAATCATGATATCGAAATGCTGCGGATGGGGCGTTATCCCTGGAATACGAAGCGGCGGATTCTCGGCGATCTTGGGCATCTGTCCAATGAAGCGGCAGGAGCAGCGCTCAGCGAGATTCTAAGCGGGCGGACCAAGCGCGCCTATCTGGCCCACTTAAGCAGAGACCATAATATGATGGATCTGGCGAAGATGTCCGTGCGCGGGGCGATGGAGGACCGGGGCTGCTTTTACAAAGACAGTGAGTTCAGGCTCTGTGACACCTACTATGACCGGCCTACGCCATGGGATAAGGTGAGCCAGTCATAAGGCGGTCAACCTCGGTAATCTTGTGCTCCAGCTCCTGGCGGGAGAATAGACCTTTATCAATTAACAGCTCAATCATTGCATGCTGGACAAGAATCAGCTGATAATGCTCATCCTTAAGGTCCCCCAGCTTGCCAATGAACTGAACCAGATCCTTACTTGTTGAAAAAGACTCCATAGTCCGGCCCTCCTTGTGAAATAGGTTATAGTGAGGCTGTGAATAATTTACATTTATTTAACATAGAAAACATGTGGGCAGCGCGGCTGCCTGTGATACAATCATATAGAGCGTTCTAATCCTATTGTAGTCTTTTAAGTTGCAAAATATTCCGGATACAAGCTGTTAAACTTTTTAGTAGCTTATTAGAATAATAGACATCCCTTGCGCTTAGAACCCACTGGAATGTGGTGAATAAATCAAGTGAAACCTTTTAGTACTTCGTGAAGTCTAAGAGATATAGCGGTTAAGCTCGGGCGTGGTTGCTTGGCGTTCAGGTCGTGAATGCGGTGGCAATAGAGGGGAGAGAGTATAACATGGGATTATTCGATGATGATTTCTATTCAACCAAGGTGTCACGGCGCAAAAGCGGCAAATCTAAATCAACCGGCGGATATGCTGACGGCAAGTGGGCTGTACGCAAATCGAAGCGGTCGCTGGCAACCTGGCAGATCTCGCTGATCAGCTCTGTCTGCAGTGCTGTAGCGGCTGTGCTGCTGTTCAGTCTGGTAACGGGACAGTTCACCACGGAGAGAGTTCAGGCCCCGGTGGTTATTGATAAGGTGGCTGCGAGCAGTGCAGATCCGTATGACCGGATTATTCAGGCTGCTGCACATATCCGCCCTGCGGTAGTGAGCATCATTAATCATAAAAAAGACAATAAGGAACTTAATATTCTCGATGAATCGGCTCTAGGCTCAGGAGTTATCTATAAGAAGGACGACAATAAGGCCTTTATCATCACGAATAACCATGTCATTGAGGGTGCCGGCAAGCTTGAAGTGGTTACAGTAGACGGTGTGACACACAAGGCGGAGCTGGTGGGTGCCGACAAGGTGAGTGATATTGCTGTGCTCTCCATTGACGGCAAGGGAATCGACCGGATTGCTGAGATTGGGGATTCCTCCAAGCTGCGTCTGGGTGAAACTGTTATTGCCATCGGTAACCCGCTAGGGCTTGGGGATACACTAACTTCCGGCATTGTCAGCTATACAGAGCGGACGATACCGGTGTCACTGAACCAGGACGGTGTGTACGATTGGGAGCAGGAAGTGATCCAGACGGATGCGGCCATTAACGAGGGCAACAGCGGGGGCGCTCTGGTGGATCTGGACGGCAAGGTGATTGGAATCAATACGATGAAGATCTCCGATACGGGGGTAGAGGGATTGGGTTTTGCAATTCCCGCCAATCGTGTAGTAGACACAGCCAATGAGCTTACCTCCAAAGGCCGTATAGCCCGGTCATACCTGGGCGTCTATTCCGTGGATCTGAATAATCCGTATGTTCCGCTGGCCGATGACCAGCGTAAGGAGCTTAATCTTCCGTCTACAGTAACGGATGGGGTTGTGGTTCTGGATGCTGTGGGGCCGGCGAAGGATGCAGGCCTGCAGCTTAACGATGTGATTACCAAGTTCAACGACAAGCCGATTACCTCCACGCTATCGCTGCGCAAATACCTGTACGATCATACCAAGATCGGAGATAAGCTGAAGATCACTTTCTACCGTAATGGTGAAGTGAAGCAGACAACAGTTCAGCTTCTTGAGAAGCCAGAGGAATAAAATTGGAAATGACCGTATATAATAATGAGGCAGTCACGATTACGGAAACAGTTCAAGCCGTCCTTTTCAGGAAAAAAGAAGAGGGCGGGGCTGTTTCAAGAATAAATAAATGGGGTAAATGGTAGCATTGGGTATAAATATTACAATTTAATACGACTGGTAGCCCTTACATTGGGAAGTAGTCCTTATAAGGGAAAAACCGGAGAAATTAGGATAGAACAGCTTGCCTTTGTTATTAAGGTGTGGTAACATGAAATTGTTCTTACATTGATACCTTATTCTCGCATTGAAAAGGGCTGTCAACCAAAGCTACAACCTTTCTCAATGTGTGAATTTTTTCTTTGTCTGAAGATAAAAAGAACATATTAATTTAAATTTGTGGAGGTAACACACATGCAAACAGGTACAGTTAAATGGTTCAACGCAGAAAAAGGATTCGGTTTCATCGAAGTTGAAGGCGGAAGCGACGTATTCGTTCACTTCAGCGCAATCACTGGCGACGGCTTCAAAACTTTGGACGAAGGCCAACGCGTTGAATTCAACGTTGTTCAAGGCAACCGCGGACCACAAGCCGAAAACGTTGTAAAACTGTAATTAATAGAAGATACCGTCCCCGCTTGTGAAAGTTGGGACGGTCTTTTTTTATCATTACTCGCTTGCAACATAAAGGAAGGAGGAACGGCAATGAACTACCGGAAAAAGCCTTTGGAGGAAGTACCGGAAGAAAATACCGCAATTTGGGCCTGTACCAATGAGGATTGTAATGGATGGATGAGGGATAATTTCGCATTTGAACATGCACCTTCCTGCCGTCTCTGTCATTCCCCAATGGTTCGTAGCATGAAGATGCTGCCGCAATTGCTTAATTCAAATGGCGATCTCAAATCGCTTAAGAAAGGTATTTCCATTACCTAAACCAATACCTTTATGAGTCAAGACAACTTATATATGATAGACACATTCAAGACGGTGAATCCGTCTTATTTTTTTTGCTTTTAAATGCAAAATTGTGATATTTGTCACAAATTTATTGTTTTTTATGCCTAAACGGGGCGTATAATGTGATAATTATCACACTTTGAGTGATGGATATTTGACAAAATAGACATAACGAAATGGGGAGAAGGAAGGGGAGAAATATGGATACAGTACTGCTGTCGCGTATACAATTTGCGTCGACGACAATTTTTCATTATTTCTTTGTGCCAGTATCGATCGGACTTGCGCTCATAATTGCCATTATGGAGACCATGTACGTAAGAAAGGGCAATGAAGAGTACAAAAGAATGGCGCAATTCTGGGGGAAGCTATTCCTGATTAACTTCGCAGTAGGTGTAGTAACAGGGATCTTGCAGGAGTTCCAGTTCGGGATGAACTGGTCGGATTATTCGCGCTTCGTCGGTGATGTGTTCGGGGCTCCGCTTGCGATTGAAGCCTTGTTGGCCTTCTTCCTGGAGTCCACATTCATCGGAATCTGGATCTTCGGCTGGGATAAGGTATCCAAGCGGATTCATCTATTATCCATCTGGCTGGTCGCCTTCGGGACGATGCTGTCGGCATTCTGGATTCTGCTGGCTAACTCGTTCATGCAGCATCCGGTCGGCTTTGCAATAAATAACGGTCGGGCTGAAATGAATGATATCTTCGCACTGATTACGAACGGCCAGCTGCTGGTGGAATTTCCGCATACAGTGCTTGCCGCCTACGCTACAGGCGCTTTCCTGGTAACAGGGATCAGTGCTTACAAATTGCTTAAGAAGCAGGACGTTGCCTTTTTCCGGAAATCATTCGAGATTGCAGCCATTGTAGGGGTTATCTCTTCCTTCGGCGTTGCGGTTGCCGGACATGCACAGGCTCAATATCTGGTAGAGACACAGCCCATGAAGATGGCCGCATCCGAAGCGCTGTGGGGTGAGAGCGGCGACCCGGCACCTTGGACGGTATTTGCCAATATCGATGTGAAGAACCAGACCAACAGCAATGAAGTTCAGGTCCCATATCTGCTGAGCTTCCTGTCCTACAGTAAATTCTCCGGTGATGTGAAGGGGATGCTGGAGCTGCAGAAGGAGTATGAAGTAGCCTACGGACCAGGAGATTATATTCCGCCGGTCAAAACAACCTTCTGGAGCTTCCGGATCATGGTTGCTGCCGGCACGCTGATGATGCTGTTCGGGGTATATGCTATCTACCTCATGTGGCGCAAAAAGATGGACAGACCGAATACCTGGTTCATGCGCTTCATGTTCTGGGGACTGCTGCTTCCGCCGATTGCCAACACGGCCGGCTGGATTATGACAGAGATCGGGCGTCAGCCATGGACGGTATTCGGACTTATGACTACAGAAGACAGTGTATCGCCTAATATTACCAGCGGACAGGTGCTGTTCTCGGTGATTTCTTTTACCGCGATCTATGCCATATTAGGTGCAGTGCTGGTAGGCCTGTTCGTCAAAGTGATCAAAAAAGGTCCTTATGCTATGGATAACGAACACGGTGAATCCCACGATCCGTATAACAAGGAGGGCTAACCAATGTCACTTAATGAATTATGGTTTCTGCTGATTGCGGTGCTGTTCGTCGGGTTCTTCTTCCTGGAAGGCTTCGACTTCGGTGTAGGGATGGAGACGCAGATTCTGGCCAAGAATGATACGGAGCGCCGGATACTGATCAATTCGATCGGGCCGTTCTGGGATGCGAATGAGGTATGGCTGATTACGGGTGCCGGTGCAATGTTCGCGGCCTTCCCGCATTGGTATGCTACGCTGTTCAGCGGCTTCTATATTCCGTTTGTATTTGCCCTGCTGGCGTTGATCGCCCGTGGTGTCGCCTTCGAATTCAGAGGCAAACGCGATTCCAAGGCTTGGCAGAAAACATGGGATGTCTGCATCTTCTTCGGCAGCTTCCTGCCGCCGTTCCTGCTCGCCGTGGTATTCGCCAGCTTCATCAAGGGCTTGCCGATTGACAAGGATATGCAGATGTATGCCGGATTCTTCGATATCGTTAATGCGTATACGGTGGTTGCTGGGATTACAGTTGTTCTGCTGTGTCTGGTACACGGGCTGATGTTCACTACGCTCCGCACGCTTGGAGATCTGCAGGAACGGGCACGCAAGCTGGCCCAGAAGCTGCTGATTCCACTGGCGGCGCTGCTGGTAGCCTTCGTTGTGATGACTTATACTATGACAGATATCTTCGATAAACGCGGAACGCTGCTATGGATTGTAGTTGTTCTGGGTGTAGCCGCTTATCTGCTGGCCGGATATTTCATGACTAAGAAGAAGGACGGCTATGCCTTCGGGATGACTGGTGCTGTGATGGCCTTGTCTGTTGCTTCGATCTTCATCGGATTGTTCCCGCGGGTTATGATCAGCTCGCTGGATCAGGCGTTCAACCTGACGATTACGAATGCGGCCTCAGGCCAATATTCGCTGAAGGTGATGACAATTGTCGCGCTGACTCTGCTGCCGTTCGTGCTGGGCTATCAGATCTGGAGTTATTTCATCTTCCACAAACGGGTTCATGAGAAGGAGCATCTTGAATACTAATGGATAAAAATTTGCTTGGGTACAAAGGAGTTAAGCCTGTCTTCCTGCTGGTTGGCTTCCTAACCCTGGTGCAAAGCTTCTCCATTCTTCTGCTGGCGAAGTCGCTGGCAGAAGCTGTCTCTGCGCTGTTTGCGGGAGAACCGCTGAAGGAACAAGGGGCTAGAGCGCTCTTGTTCCTTCTTGCGTTTCTTGTGCGTCATGCCTGTGCTATGCTGATGAGCCGGGCGGCGTACCGCTTCGCGGAAGCGACCGGCAGCAGCATGCGGAGACAGATGATGGACAAGCTGTTCCAGCTGGGACCAAGGCTGGCTGGCGACCGGGGGACCGGAAATATGGTCACATTAGTGCTTGAAGGAGTAACGAAGTTCCGCGCGTACCTGGAGCTGATTATTCCACGGATGGTCGGTATGGCGGTAACACCCGCTCTGCTGCTTATCTATGTGTTCACCCTGGATACGTCCAGCGGTGTCATTCTTACCTTAACGATGCCGATCATTATTGTATTCATGATCCTGATCGGGATGACGGCCCGCAAGCAGATGGACCGTCAGCTGAAGTCTTACCGTACCTTATCGAATCACTTTGTGGATTCGCTGCGCGGTCTGGAGACGCTGAAATTCCTTGGACGAAGCCGCAGCCACAGTGAGAGTATCGCCAAGGTCAGTGACCGCTACCGTTCAGCAACTATGCGTACGCTGCGAGTCGCCTTCCTGTCCTCGTTCGCACTGGATTTCTTCACCATGCTGTCTGTTGCTTCGGTAGCGGTAAGCCTGGGTCTGCGTCTGGTCAATGAGCAGATGACGCTGGTTACCGGACTGACGATCCTGATTCTCGCCCCGGAATATTTTCTGCCGGTACGGCTGGTAGGTGCAGACTTCCATGCCACACTGGATGGTAAGGAGGCCGGTGAAGCGATGAAGAGCATTATTGACCGTGAGACGGTCCAGGCGAAGCTGCTGGAGCCGGGTGGGCAGAAGGAGATGGCGGGCCAGAGCGGAGCTTGGTCAGGCGAATTTTTCACGTGGAACAATAACAGCCACCTGAAGCTTGACGGGGTAGGCGTGACCTATGAAGCGGACGGAGTGCCGTCACTCGAAGCTGTTGATCTTGAATTCAGCGGGCATCGCAAGATTGGTATTATCGGAGAGAGCGGAGCAGGCAAGTCTACACTGGTAGACATTCTGGGCGGCTTCCTTCATCCAACCTCCGGAACCCTTACGATCAATGGAACCCCGGTCAGTGCGCTGACCGATGAGGGTTGGCGGAAGCAGACGGCTTATATTCCGCAGCGCCCGTATATCTTCAGCGGTACGCTGGCTGATAATGTCCGGTTCTATTATCCTGAGGCTTCGCAGGAGGCTGTGGAAGCGGCCTTGTCCGCTGCGGGACTTGCGAAGTTGGTGCCTTCGCTGCCGGAAGGTCTGAACGAGATGATCGGCGGCGGCGGCCGTTCGCTCAGCGGCGGGCAGGAGCAGCGTGTGGCTCTGGCCCGCGCCCTGCTGAGCAGCCGCCCTATCATGCTGCTGGATGAGCCGACGGCCCATCTGGACATCGAGACCGAATATGAGCTGAAGGAGACGATGCTGCCGCTGTTCGAGGACAAGCTGGTATTCCTGGCTACACACCGCCTGCACTGGATGATCGACATGGATCTGATTGTCGTTATGCAGCAGGGACGGGTGGCTGAAATAGGCACACACGGCGAGCTGACTGCGCGGAAGGGCGCTTATTATGAGCTTATTCAAAGTCAATTGGAGGGAATCCATTGAAACGTGAAGGATGGTTTGCTCCCTATTACTCTGCCTACTTCTGGCGGTTCGTGTTAATCATCTTGCTGGGCGCTCTGACTATCCTCTCTGCGTCCTCGCTGATGTATACTTCAGGCTTCTTGATCTCGAAGGCCTCGATTCCGCCGGAAAATATACTGATGATCTATGTCCCTATTGTCGGTGTGCGCACCTTCGGGACCAGCCGGGCTGTTATCCACTATGTGGAGCGGCTTGTGGGACATGACACGATACTGCGCATTCTGTCGAAGATGCGGGTCCGGCTGTACCATATGCTGGAGCCGCAGGCGCTGTTCTTGTCCTCACGCTTCCGTACCGGGGATATTCTCGGTATGCTTGCCGATGATATCGAATATTTGCAGAATGTCTATCTGCGTACGGTCTTTCCGAGTATTATCGCGCTATTGATCTATGCAGCGGCGATGATTGCGCTCGGGACGTTCGATGTGGTCTTTGCTCTGCTTATGGGACTCTATATGCTGGTGCTGGTTGTCGTATTACCTCTGATCTCCCTCCTGCTGACCCAGAAGCGTCAGCGTCAGGTGAAGCAGGAGCGCAACCGGCTGTATCAAAAGCTGACAGATGCTGTGCTCGGACTAGGTGACTGGGTCATCAGCGGACGGCAGAGCCAGTTCGTCGATACGTATGAAGCGGACGAGCAGGCAGTTGCCCGCATAGACGGTTCGCTGCGGCGCTGGGCACGGCTGCGTATGTTCATCGGGCAGGCGGTTGTTGGCCTGGCCGTGTTGTCTCTGTTATACTGGGCGGCTGGACAGTATGCCGAGGGGGCGATTGCCGGAACGCTGATTGCAGCGTTCGTGCTGGTGGTCTTCCCGGTGGCGGATGCTTTCCTGCCCGTATCCGAGGCTGTGGAGAAAATTCCGCAATACCGGAATTCACTGGAGCGGCTGGAGGGTGTGGAGCCCCCGGCGGAGGGTGCACTCTCTGAGGCGGAAAAAGGCAGGAATGCCGAAGCTGCGGCTCAGGCTGGTGCTGCTGCCGAGGCTGCCAAGGCCAGCGGACAGGTTCAGATTGAACTGAAGTCGGCGGGCTACCGCTATGCGGCGGGCGACGACTTCTCTGTTCAGGGGCTCGACCTTGCGCTGCCGCAGGGACGGAAGGTTGCAGTTATCGGCCGCAGCGGAGCCGGTAAATCGACACTGCTCAAGCTGGTGCAGGGCGTGATTGCGCCCACCATCGGCTCCGTGACGATTAACGGGATCGATGCTGCGGCTTACGGTGAGCGGATTCCGCAGCTCATCGCGGTGCTGAACCAGAGCCCGCATCTGTTCGACACGACGGTGGCGAACAATATCCGGCTCGGGGACCCGGGGGCTTCGGAGGCAGCGGTCCAGCAGGCGGCAGCCCTGGCGAAGCTGGATACGCTGATCTCTTCGCTGCCGGAGGGCTATGATACTCCGGTACGCGAGGCGGGGCAGCGCTTCTCCGGCGGAGAGCGCCAGCGGATCGCCCTGGCCCGGATTCTGCTGCAGAATACGCCGGTCGTCGTGCTGGATGAGCCGACCGTTGGCCTGGACCCGCGCACGGAGCGCGAGCTGCTGGCCACGATGTTCGAGGCGATGGCCGGCAAGACGCTGATCTGGGTCACGCATCATCTGGTCGGCGCTGAGCAGATGGACGAGGTTATCTTCATGGAGAATGGTCAGGTGGAGATGCGCGGCACTCATGCCGAGCTGATGGAGCAGCAGCCGCGTTACCGCAAGCTCTATGAGCTGGACCGGCCGGGCCAGTATTTGAAGGAAGTGCCTGGTAATTAAGGATAGGTTCACATAGATTGAGTCTAGTAGGAATAGTGAGCAAAGAAGCCCTCTCCGCCCGGTTTCGGGTAAAGAGGGCTTCTTTGCTTGCGGGGTAGCAGCAGGCTATCTTGAACGGCCGTTACCTTTATATACCATACTGCCCGGACACCCAGTCCGCGAACATGGCATAGTCTTTCTCCACCTGTCCAGCATAGCCGTAGGCCCACTCAGCAAGATAACGGGCAAAGGCCTCAGAATCATCGCCCATGGCCTTCGCGATCTCATACTCACTGTGATAGTCGAGAATGCCTTTGTCGACATCGGAATCGGCGCGGGCATGGATTTTGGCGGTCAGGCTGCCCATCTGCCGGGTCACTGCGGTCAACTCATCCATATCTGTGAGGCTTGTGGCCTTCAGTCTTTTTTTGTACGGGGAACGCTCTCTGACATAGAACTCCCGGCCATCCACCGTCAGGAAGCCAAGGTAGGGATCAGCCTTATGATGCATAGCCTGCTGGGTCGCGGATACGCGTTTGCCCTGATGGGCGAAGGCTTGCCAGAAGGAGTCCGAATACGGCAGGAAATAGGCAGGAACGGGAACGCGGACTTCTTTGGCCTCCAGGACGGTATCGTCGGTCCCTGCCTGCTCCATACCGCCCTCGATAAGAATATAATAGCGGTTCAGGCCGATGGAAGCCGTCCCCGAGCCGCGTTTGACCGCGATGTCCTTGATCCGGAAATGCTCCTCGTTCAGGCTGCGCGACACCACTGTCTGGGTATAGAAGCCCCAGGCTTGCTCCAGCTGTGCCTGCTCCGCAGCTCCGGGGATCAGCAGCTCCGAGGTCTCCAGGAACACTCTGCTGGTCTGCATCTGGGCGGTAACCTTCTCCAGGAAATGACTCTGCCGGCGCTTCTCCAGTTTACGTAGCAGCTTGCGGACGGGTCCTCTGGCGGTATCCTCATCCACTACATAGCTTCCGGGATGGTCTTTGTGGTCACAGAAACGGTGAATTTGCCGGTAATAAGCCTCCGCATAGCTGAGGATGAGCTTGTGCTGTTCATACTGACCATGACCAAGCTGCCTGGCGACAAGCGCTAGACTGACCGCCATCCGCAGCAGATCATACAGATAGGACCCGACATACCCCTCGTCAAAATCATTCACATCATACACAATCGCTCCGTCCTCACTGCGGAAGGCGCCGAAGTTCTCGAAATGCAGATCTCCTTGAATCCAGGTAGGCCGGCTTGGAGAGCTATGGTAGGGAAAGTATTGTCTTGTCGTGTCAAAATAGAACAGATAAGCGCTCCCCCGGTAGAAGGAAAAGGCGCTTTGCGCCATTTTGCTGTATTTTTCCCTTCGGTTATCAGGGGACAGGCTCATAATGCTGCCATCGAATTCGTCAAAAACAGAAATTAGCAGATCTCTGCGCAGTTTGGAACGTGTACGTATAACTCCTTCGGTGATCGATTGGTTGACCATGTGGCGCTCCTTTCCAGGTATCGGTAATGGCTGTACAGTTGATTATAGCTGTTATTTCCGTGGACTTCTAACTTGGTGTGTATGATATACTCAAATGGATTTTCTTGTAAGGGTTGTTCCTGTGACTATAGTTAAGGAGAGGTTAATGAATGGAATTAACATGGAATCTGGACCGGATCTATCCCTCGTTTGAGTCGGAGGGATTTCAGCAGGACCGCAGGCAGGTGGAGAGCCTTGCCGGGGAGCTGAATAGATGGTCGGCCTCGCAGCCCGTTAGCGGGCAGGACGCTGCAGACCGGATGGAAGTGTTCCTTAAACAATATAATGCGTATCAACAGCTATATCTGCGTCTGTTCAGCTACGCGGAGCTGCGGTTCAGTGCGGACAGCCAGTGTGAGGACGCTGTGAATCTGATGGATGAGCTGGAAGAGGTGACCAGCGGAGCGGGTGAAGCCTTGATCCGCTTCAGCAAGTGGCTGGCAGGGGTAAGTGCGGATGAACTGGAGCGGAGTCTCCGTTCCAGCGCTTATCTGGAGCAGCATAGCTTCTATCTGCGCGGATTACAGGGGAAATCGCATCACATGCTTAGCGCAGAAGGCGAAGCGGTGATTGCCCGGATGCAGAACACCGGCTCCAAAGCGTGGGAGCGGCTGTACATGCAGACGCTGTCTACACTGCGGACTGATCTGGAGCTGGCTGGGGTAAACCGCAGTGTGACGCTGGCGGAGCTGCGGAATCTGGTCTATGATCCCAATCCTGAGGTACGGAGGGCGGCGGCTGAAGCAGAGCATGAGGCTTGCCGCAGCGTAGCGGAGCAGAGTGCTGCCTGTATCAATGCGGTCTCCGGTGAGGCGGCAGCCGTCTATGAGCTGAGAGGTTATGCCTCTCCGCTGCATAAGGTGCTGGAAGCAGCGCGGATGGATCAGGAGACGCTGGAGGTGATGCTTCAGGCCATCCGGGAGAGCCTGCCGGTCTTCCGGCAATATTATGCCGGGAAGGCGGGGCGGCTGGGGCATGCGGGGGGACAGCTGCCGTTCTGGGATGTTTTTGCGCCCATTGGTACGGAGTCTTCAGTCCGCATAACCTACGCTGAGGCCCAGGCGATGATTATCGCGGGGTTCAGCAGGTTCAGCCCCGAGCTGGGCGGGTTCGCCCGCAAGGTGTTCGGGGAGCGCTGGATTGATGCCGAGCCGCGCAGCGGGAAGGGCAATTTCGGGATGTGTGTCGATATCGTCCCGATTGGAGAGAGCCGGATCATAACAAGCTTCCACGGCCAATATATAGATGTGAGTGTGCTGGCCCACGAGATTGGGCACGCGTATCATACCAGCCGCCTCACAGGACATACGATGGTCAACATGGATTATCCGGTCCCGATTGCGGAGACCGCGTCGATTTTTTGTGAGAGTCTGATTCATGTTGAACTCTTAAACTCGCTGCCTGCGGAGGAAGCGGATGCGATCCTGGAACGTAGTCTCTCGGATGCAGGGTATTATATTGTCGATTTCTATGCCAGGTACTGCTTCGAGAGTGCGCTCTATGCCCGCCGGTTATCCGGTCCCCTTCCATTAGAGGAGCTGAACGCACTGATGCTGGAATCAATGGCTGCGGCTTACGGGGACAGCGTGCTGCCCGGGTCCATTCATCCTTACCAGTGGATTAGCAAGGCGGGGTATTATATGGCAGGCAATGAGTTCCTGAACTTCCCGTATTCCTTCGGGCTGCTGTTCTCCAAGGGGCTATATGCCCAGTACCAAAAGCAGGGGCAGGCGTTCGTGAGCCGCTATGAACAGTTCCTGTCAGCGACCAGTACCCGGAGCATCGCAGACGCTGCGAAGCTGATGGATATTGATGTGCATTCCCTGAATTTCTGGCAGGAGGCGCTCGGATTCATTGCCGGGGATGTCCGGAAGTTTACGGGGCGGGAATAGAGCCGTGTTTTGCGCTGCGGGAGGTTCCTTTTTGCAGGGAAGTGTGGTAGAACAGTAGTATAAGTCTACGCCGCAGCGGCACAGAAAGGGATGCTTGATTGAATGTATGTAGTCTGTAAGGAACACGTAGAGCTGGCCATCGACAAATTTGTGGACGAGTACGAGGATGCACCGGATGTAGTCGATCTGAAGGAGACGGAGTTCTCGGACTGGGACCCGCCGGCGAAATGTGCGGAATGTGAACGAAATGCGGAATATCTGGTCGTCTGAGGGCGGCCGGAATAAGAAACACCCTGTGGCCGTGAAGGCTGCAGGGTGTTTTGGCGTGCGGGTGTATGCGTGAAAGGTATAGTTGCGGATATAGCATTACATTCAAAGTATTGTTATCTAGCAGTCTGCGGCTTTCGCCATCTCGGGCAGCGGGCTGCGCTGACTGCCCCGCAGGTAGATGAAGGCGGAGCCAATCGCCACGATTGCTGCAACTGACAAGCCCCAGTAGATGTTGGAGTAAGCGGCCTGAAGCGGCAGGCTGCGCTGCCATTCCAGGGCGCTAGCGGCCATCGCGACGCTGAAGGCACCGCTGAAGAACTGCAGCAGCTGGAAGAGCCCCATCCCGGAGCCGATCTGCGAAGCAGGCAGGATACGCGAGATTTCATTCGACACACTGCTCGACAGTACAGTGAAGGACAGGCTCATGATCATGTAGACGAGCATGACAGCAACCCATGACTTTCCGGCGAACAAGGCGAACAATACGGTGGCGGCCAGAACGAGCAGCGGTGCGAAGCGCAGAATTCCGGTGTTGCCGTAGCGGTCTATCATCCGTCCGACCAGGCGCGAGACGAAGATGGCCAGCAGCGAGCCCGGGAAGATGACAAGCCCGGCATGGCTGGCGCTGAAGCCGAAGCGGTGAGTCAGAATCTGCGGCAGCAGGAACAGGGTAGCGAAGCTGCACAGGTAAGAGGCAACCCCGATCAGTGCCAGTACCAGATATGGCCGGTTGCTGAACAACGCGGGCAGCACGAATGGATCAGGGGTCGTGCGGATACGCCCTACAAATAAGGCAATGGCGGCGATACCAGCGATCAACGCGATCCATAGTCCGCTGGTCAGGAATAGCAGCAGACCGGTGGTACCCACGCCGAGGAAGATCCCGCCCTGGACGTCGAATGAGCCGCTAGCCGGAACTTCCTTAGGTAGCAGGATCAGGAACAGCGGCACCAGCAGCAGAATGGCGGCAGTGACCGCGAACAGCCAGGTCCAGCCGAGGTACTCAACAATGGAGCCGCCGGCTACCGGACCCAGACCCAGTCCCAGGGAGACGGCCGACATGATCGTCGCCATGGCTTTGCCGCGCCGGGCCTGCGGAATGTAGCGGGTGAACAGGACAAGGGACAGCGACATCACGGCGCCTGCACCCGAGGCTTGCAGAATACGCACAATCAGCAGGAAAATGAAGCTGGTGCTGAAGAATCCGGCCACAGCAGCAAGCCCTAAGGTGAGCAGCCCGATAACCAGCAGCCGGCGGATCGGCAGGAAGTCCGAGAGCCGGCTGTATGTGATTGAGGCAATAGAGAACATGATGGAATACCCGGTTACAATCCAGGAGGCGGACGCTGCGGTGATGCCGAAGGTCTCGGTTACATCAGGCAGGGCCAGATTGAACATCGCTGTGTTCATAATCACGAGGACGACAGCAACGCTGAATAGCAGAGTTAACAGTCCTTCCCGTGGAAGAGCCGCTTGCGGAGCAGCCATTGAATGCTCTTGATCGCCCTCAGAAGCAGGTGATGAGGTCATGAGAAAGCCACTCCTTCATTAAGTTATTGTATAGTTCGATTACTTACGAACTATTGAAATATAGCATGCGCTAATGTAAAATGCAATTAGGAAATCATCGTGAAAAGAAGTACTATTATATACTTTGAAGGAGTCTTATTCATGAAGCAGCTCCATCATCCGGAACGCAAGGACATTCAGCTCGCCTCGGTGCTCTATGCGCTTAGCGACCCGATCCGTCTATATGTAGTGTCGGAGATCTGTAACCACGGCCCGCAGTCCTGCAACAGCTTCAAGGTGCCGATTGCCAAGTCCACGCTGACCCACCATGCCCGGACGCTGCGCGAAGCGGGTGTCATTCATACGCGGGTGCAGGGGACCCAGCGAATTCTGTCTCTGCGGAGGGAAGATCTGGACGAGCGGTTCCCCGGGCTGCTGGATTCTGTATTGCAGGCTTACGTCAGTCCTGGCCCGGATGAGGGATTCGGAGAGCCGGAAGAAGAAGGGTAAGAGCAGGGTTAATCAATCATATAACGCATGACATATAACGTATGACATCATCGCCACTCCAGGTTTTGGGGTGGTTTTTTTTGGTATGTACAGAGCATACAACCGTTACCATTGACAGAATTGTGTCAGGTACAGTAATATTTTAATTTATAATGATAATCATTCTCGATTAGAAAAGAGGAAGTCAACGCTATGTTCGCATCTAAAGGTAAGAAGCTGCTGCAAGGCCTGCTCGTATTGTTGGTTATATCCATGGTCGCTGCAGGCTGTTCATCGAATAATACAGAGAAATCAGCGGACACCGGAGGCGCGCAAGCTACGAAAACTATTACAATGGCGTGGCCCCGGGATATCGGACCGATGAATCCGCATTTATATAACCCGTCCCAGCTGTTAGCCCAGTCTATGATCTATGAGCCGCTTGTCAGTTATCAAGACGGGAAGCTTGTCCCGGCTCTGGCCGAATCCTGGACACTATCGCCGGATGGCAAGGTATACACGTTCAAGATCCGCAGCAACGTCAAGTTCTCGGACGGAACGGCTTTTACCGCACAGCTGGTGAAGAAGAATATGGATGCGGTCCTACATAATAAGAAGCTGCACACGTGGCTGGGCATGATTCCGCTGATTGAGAAGACAGAGGCGCTTAACGACACTACGTTCCGGCTCACGCTGACGGAATCGTATTATCCGGCGTTATATGATCTTGCGGTGGTGCGGCCTGTACGCTTCCTTGGCGAGGCGGGCTTCCCGGAGGATGGCGATACATCCAAGGGCGTGAAGAGCCCGATCGGAACCGGACCTTGGGTGCTAAGCGAGTATAAGAAGGATGAAGCGGCAACCTTTACACCGAATCCTTACTATTGGGGTGAGAAGCCGAAGGTGGACAAGGTGGTGGTGAAGGTGATCCCGGATGCGGAGACCCGTGTGCTGTCTTTTGAAAAAGGCGATCTGGACCTGATCTACGGCGAAGGTCTCATCAGCTATGACGCCTACAAGGAGCTTGAGAGCACCGGGAAGTACGTCACTAAGCTGTCTGAGCCGATCGCAACCCGCAATCTGGTGCTGAATACCATGAACGCGAAGCTGGCTGATCTTAAGGTCCGTCAGGCGCTTAGCATGGGCTTCAATAAGGAAGCGATGGTCGAAGGGGTAACGCTGGGACTGGAGGAGAAGGCGGACAATATCCTGCCGCCGAATCTGCCTTATGCCAATATTAAGGTGAGCCCGGTAAAATATGATGTGGAGCAGGCGAATGCGCTGCTGAATGAAGCGGGCTGGAAGCTGCCTTCAGGTGGGGGCGTGCGGGAGAAGGATGGACAGGCGCTGGAGCTGGAGCTGATGTATGACAAGGCGGATCTGACCATGAAGGCCATGGCGGAGACCCTGCAAGCTGAATGGGCGGGGATCGGTGTGAATCTGAAAATCACCGGCGTCGAGCTGACCGTCTACATCCAGCGCAGAAAGGCCAATGAGTTCGATATGAATTTCTACTCGACCTTTGGTGCGCCGTATGACCCGCATTCCTTCATGACTGCCGTTTTACAGCCGGGATACGGGGTCTCAGATACTCTGGCGGCTCTGCCAATGAAGGCTGCGATTGATAAGAAAATCAAAGCAGCCATGGCAACAACAGACGATAAGGCCCGTACCGAGCTGTTCGGCTCTGTGCTCACTACGCTGCAGGAACAGTCTTCGATCCTTCCGATCTCCTACATCAAGCAGATGGCGGTGTACCGGGACAATGTGGCTGAATTCAAGTTCCCGTCCAACCGGGATGAATATCCGCTTCATGGCACCAAGAAGAACTAGTAGTCACGCAGGAGGGTTCTAAGTGGGCATATATATCGGAAAAAGAGTGCTAGCGATCATCCCCATCATCCTGTTCTCGACATTGCTGATGTTCGTGATGATCCGGGTGGGGCCGGTGGACCCGGCTGAAGCCTATCTGGCGGCGGCCCATATCCAGCCGGATGATGAGGTGCTGGCCGCCAAGCGGCATGAATTCGGGCTGGACCAGCCGCTGCTGACGCAATATGTTCAATCGGTGGGCCGGCTGCTCCGGCTGGATTTCGGCCATTCCTACCTGTCCAATATGCCCGTATGGGGAGAGGTTGCCCAGAAGCTGCCCGCAACGCTTCAGCTTGCGTCTGCCAGTATCGTGCTGGCGCTGGTGGTCAGCATCCCGCTTGGGGTGTTAGCGGCAATTTACAAAAACCGGCTGTTAGATCATGTGATCCGGGTGTTCGCCTATATCGGTGCCTGTGTTCCAGTCTTCTGGATCGGTTATCTGCTGATGTTCTTCATCTCGGTCAAGCTGGAATGGCTGCCTGTGGAGGGCAGAGGGTCTGTACAGCACCTGATTCTTCCGTCTATTACCCTGGCGCTCTGGCTGATTGCCATCTACGCGCGCCTGCTGCGGACGACCGTTCTGGAGGAGCTGAAGGAGGCGTATGTCCGATATGCCCGGGCCAGAGGGATTAAGGAACGTGTGATTTTGTATAAATACGTGCTTAGAATTGCCATAGCGCCCCTTATTACAGGACTGGGCATCAATCTGGGGAAGCTGCTGACGGGAGCGATTATCGTAGAGCAGGTATTCTCCTGGCCGGGCTTCGGCCGGTACTTCATTGAAGCGATCATTAACCGTGACATTCCGGTGATTCAATGCTATGTCATGCTCTCGGTCTGTGTGATCGCCGGAAGCAATCTGATCGCCGATCTGCTCCAGCTATTCCTGGACCCGCGAATTGCGCGTAAAGGGAGGGTCAGCCAAGGATGAATAACTTAAACAGCCGTTTCAAAGGCAGGAAAGTGATCATGATCTGCGGCAGCCTGCTGATCCTGTTTGGTCTTGCCGGCCTGTTGGCCCCGTGGATCTCACCGCATGATCCGATACGGGTGAACCTGGCAGCGAAGCTCAGTCCGCCCTCGTGGGAATATCTTCTGGGCACAGATCAGCTGGGCCGGGACAATCTATCCAGGCTGCTGTATGGAACACGGATCTCGCTGGGCTTTGCTTCACTTATTTTTGCCGCTTCTTTAGGGGTGGGACTGCTCGCAGGAGTGGTTTCGGGGTACATCGGCGGGTGGCTGGATGCTGTGCTGATGCGGTTGTGCGATGGCATTATGTCTTTTCCCAGTATGATTCTGGTCTTCGGTCTGATCGGGATTCTGGGGCCGGGCCTGTCTCAATTGGTTATTGCTCTGATGCTGGTGCAGTGGGTGTACTTCGCCCGGATGTTCCGGAATATGATTGTCAGCCTGAAGGAGCGGAATTTCATCACGGCAGCGCGGATCAGCGGCTCTTCCCCCTGGCAGATCATGAGCAGGCACCTTATTCCCAACATTCTGCCATCGATTGTGGTGATTGGGACGCTTGAGATGGGCTGGGCGATTATGGATATCTCCGCGATGTCCTTCCTGGGCCTGGGCGTCCAGGCGCCTACACCGGAATGGGGGGCGATGCTGAACGAAGGAAAATCCTTCATCCGCAATCATCCCGAGCTGATGCTCTATCCGGGCCTGATGATTATTATGGTTGTAGCTTCGTTTAATCTGCTGGGCGAGGCGCTGTCTGAACGGTACGGGATCAAACGAGGCTCCTGAAAGAAGGTATGAGCGAATCATGGAACAAGCGGAATATGTGCTGCAGGTGAAGGATCTGAAGGTATCTGTGGAGACGGCGGCGGGATATCTGCCCCTCATAGAGGATGTTAACCTGGAGCTGAAGCCGGGGCGTGTGCTGGGTCTTGTGGGAGGCAGCGGCAGCGGAAAAACCGTTACATCGCTGGCGCTCCTCCAGATGCTGGACCGGCAGACGAGTGTGATCGAAGGCAGTATCCGGCTGCATACCCGTGAGCTGAACGGACTCCCGGAGAAGGACATGCGCAGGCTTCGCGGCAGTAGTCTTGCGCTGATTATGCAGAATCCGATGACGGCCTTCTCTCCGGTGTATACCATTGGTGTGCAATTCGTGGAGTCGATCCGTACACATGTGAAGCTGGGGAAAAAAGAAGCCAGAGCCTGCGCGATCCGCTCCCTGGCCGATGTGAATCTGCCCGATCCCGCAGCGCTGCTGCAAAAGTATCCGTATGAGCTGAGCGGCGGGATGCTCCAGCGGGTGATGCTGGCGCTCACCCTGTGCCTGAAGCCCTCGGTGATCATTGCCGATGAGCCTACTACCGCTCTGGATGTGACCAATCAGCTCCAGGTGCTGCGGCAGCTGGACCGGATACGGCATGAGCATGGAACCGCTATTCTGCTGATCTCCCATGATCTTGGCGTCATTGCGGAGCTGGCTGATGAAGTTGCGGTTATGCAGCACGGGCGGATTGTCGAGACCGCCGATGTATTCGAATTGTTCAACCATCCCCGGCATGAATACACCCGGGAGCTGCTGGCAGCAAGACCGCTGCTTCAGCTTAGTCCGCAGTTAGGGGGCCAGCTATGACCGGAATAGCGGCAGAATACATGCTTGAGGTCAGGGAAGTTACCCATACCTATGCTCCATCCCGCCGGTGGAGGCGTTCGGAGAAGCAGGATAATGTGCTGTCCGGCGTGTCTCTTCATATAGAAGAGGGAACCTGCCTGGGGCTGCTGGGATCAAGCGGAGCCGGTAAAAGCACACTGGGCCGGGTTATTCTCGGGCTGGAGCCGCCCCGCGCGGGCCAGGTGCTGATTCAGGGCCAGGATCTGTATAAGCTGAGCCCGCAGGCGCGCAGGACCATCCGCCGCGATCTGCAGGTGGTCTTCCAGGATTGTTATTCTGCCGTGAATCCCCGGATGACAGCAGAGCAGATTATTGGCGAGCCGCTGTCCAATTACGAGTCCTTGAGCGTTCAGGAGCAGAAGCGGGCGGTAGGCGAGCTGCTGGAGTGTGTCGGACTAAGTGCGGCGGACATGCAGAAGCAGCCCTACCAGTTCAGCGGAGGACAGCTGCAGCGGATCAATATCGCCAGGGCGATTGCGCTGAAGCCGAAGCTCATCGTACTGGATGAGGCGGTTAGTAGTCTGGATATGATTAATGGGGCGAATATTTTGCGGCTGCTGGGGGAGCTGCGGTCTGCGTTCGGCCTGTCATATCTGTTCATCACCCATGATATTAAGGCCGCCTGTATGATCTCAGACGCACTGGCTGTCATGGATCAGGGCGAGGTCGTGGAATATAACGACAGCAAGGAGCAGTTCCTGCAGTCCGCTCATCCTGCGGTTCGCAGCTTGCTCGATTCCATGCTTGCTGAGCATCCGCGGAACCGGCACAGGGGTCTGGCCGGGAACGCTGTACAATAATGGTAAATATCCTGTGAGCAATGGGCCAAATGTAGGCGAAAAACTGACTACAATAGGCTGGGCGAAGGTACGCGGGCCAAATGTAGGCGAAAAACCGACTACAATGGGCTGGGCGAAGGTGCATGGGCCAAATGTAGGCGAAAAACCGACTACAATGGGCTGGGCGAAGGTACATAGGCCAGATGTAGGCGAAAAACTGACTACAATAGGCTGGGCGAAGGTGCATGGGCCAGATGTAGGCGAAAAACCGACTACAATAGGCTGGACGAAGGTACGTAGGCCAAATGTAGGCGAAAAACCGACTACAATAGGCTGGGCGAAGGTACGCGGGCCAAATGTAGGCCAAAAACCGACTACAATGAGCTGGGCGAAGGTGCATGGGCCAAATGTAGGCGAAAAACCGACTACAATGGGTGCTGCTACGCCGTGGGAGGGCTCATGCTTCACAGCCAATAAAATTTATAAAGAAATCCTGCAAGAATTGCAACAATGCTGCCCCATAGAAGCGGCTGGTGAGAGAAGACACCAGCATCCCTCACCCGTTAGGGTGATTTTGTGCAAATATAAGCATTTATATCCTTCACGCTATACAGTATCCTTCTATTTCTCACCGAAACGGTACCGTCCTTTAAAAGGACGGTACCGTTTCCACTTGTGGATCAAGCTCCTTATAGGACTCATTTGCTTCCGCCAGTACCTCTGCTCCGCCCGCCGCCAGGAACTCCTCCACGAACTCCCCGAATTCCTCAAGCGGGCGCTCCCCGGTGATGAAGGCAATGTACGCCTGATCTCTTAGCTTAATAAGCCCAGGGCCGTTCCTGATCAGAGAGGGAGTAGCCACCTCCAGGGCATTATAGATGCCGTCGTGATCCAGCCCCAGGGTTGCTGCCCACTGCTCACTCCGCCCGGCAGGAAGGATAGGCAGGGTCATGCCGATCCCCGCGCCGATCGTATTCTGGTAGCTGAACCTATGGTTATACGGCGGCAGCAGGATGATGTCCTTCTTGTCCGTTCCGGCCCAGTCCCAGTGTGTCCCCTGAATACCGTACTGCAGAGATGCCGCTTCATCGGGGTCAGGATTTGCGCTGACGTAGTCCAGCAGCTGGAGGATCTTTTCCAGCTTGCCCGGCTCCCGGGCGGCATCCGCGCCAATGGCGGTGAAGCTCATCAGCATATCGTAGGCTTTGGAGCCGCGTCTGCCGTCCGGACCGCTAACCGGCCGCCCGAAAGCGATTTTGGCCTGCGGATGCTTGGCGGTTAACTCCTTGACGTTAAACATTGCTTCTACCGGAACCAGCCTGGCTGCCTTCTGGTCATCCAGTCTCCAGTCCGTATAATCCCCTGCCTGTGTCCAGTGATAATAATTGCCCATAGAGGTCATACCAATCCGCCCGTTAATGAAGGCGTGCGACAGATGCTTGTAGCCTCCGCTATTCTCCCCGGTGATGAACTCGGGATCGATGACCCCGTCCCGGTACCATTTGCGGAGGTAACGCAGCGCTTCCTGCATGTCCGGCTCCAGAGCGCCAATGACCAGGCCCTGATCCTTCCGGCTGAAGTAGAGCTGATCCGTGAAGACCATCTGCCCGAATGCGCCGAAGACCACATTCATGCCCTCCTGCGACAAGCCGTAGGTGTCCCGGATACCGTTAACGTCCGGGTCTTCGTTCGCAACCGCATAGATGAATTTCTCGAAATCATCCAAGGTGTCCGGCACCTTAAGGCCGAGCTTGTCCAGCCAATCCTGCCGGTAGACCACGGGGACCCGATAGATATTGGTAGGATTAATGACCGGAATGCCATAATAGGACCCGTTAATGCGGCCATATTGCTGATAAGCGGGTGCATTCTCGCGGATGGCCTTAAGAATATTAGGAGCGTAGGTGTTCAGCAGTTCCTCAGGAATGGGGGCGAGCACACCCTGCTGCTGGTACTTCAGCAGATCCTGGGTCTGCCGGACCCGGAACAGGTCGGGAATGCTGCCTTGCACCAGCCTCTGGTCGAGCAGGGATTCGTATTTGTTATTCGGCAGATTCCAGAAGTCCAGATCTACCTTGAACTTCTGCTCCAGCTCCCGCACCATTACGGCATCCTCCGCAACCGGCAGGTTTTGATGCATGGTCCATGAGATTTTGAGCTTCGGGGCAGAGGCAGCAAGAACAGCAGAATCAGCAGAATCAGCAGCGGAAACGGATGTATCCAGCAGCTCTTGTCCAGGCGCAGATGAGAGTGAAGCTGGCTGCCCGCTACAGCCGCAGATCAGCCCCAGGAGGGGCAAGAGCATTAATCTTTTATACATATACGTATACATAAGGCACCCTCCTTATCCCATGCTAATCTCCGCCTGCGGCGGCAGTGTATTCACGGTTCGCAGATAATTCCCCGGCGTACAGCCGTAGATCTCCTTGAAGCGCTTGATGAAGTAGGGAGTCGTTCCATAACCGACCGTGCCGGCAATTTGTTCGATCGACATATTGTTCTTCTCGATCAGCCGCCGGGCCTCTTCCATCCGTATGCCGGTGATATAGTCGGTGTAGGTGATCCCCAGCTCTTCCTTGAACAGCTTGCTTAGATACTTGGGACTGATGAAGACCTTGGCGGATACGGCATCCAGCGATAGATCCCCGGACAGATGCTCCCCGATATAGGCCTTGGCCGCTTCAATGGTCGAGAGTGCACGGTCACTGTTCCGCTTCTGCGTCTCCATGATGAAGGTGCCGATGGAGGCGGCGAACCACTCCTGCAACTGCCGGATATCCGGCAGGGCAATGTATTCGTTATACAGATCCAGAGGCCCGTGCGCGGAAGGGGTGTAGCGGATGCTTTTCAGATAATCTGAGTACATAAATACGGTGTTCGCCAGCACGAAGTGGCAATAATCCGCCGGGTAGCTGCCTTCCCGCATGACGGCTATCAGCTGCTCCAGCGCGGCCAGAGTCTCATCCAGCTGACGCGTCTGCAGCTTATCCTTGAATCTCATCAGCACAGGCTGCGGGATTTCGTCAAGACTCTGCTCCTTTTTCAGCAGCTCCCGGTCCTTCAAGACCCTGTTCTCCGGCAGAAAATAAGCATATTTCATCAAGGTCTGCGCTTCAGCGTAGCTTGTGTGGAGAAGGCTGATGGCATCCACCCAGCAGCCCTGCGAGAGCTGAATATTCAGCTGGAAATGCTGCTCCGCCGCCGCTGTAATCCGGTCCGAGAGCTGTTCGAGCAGCGTCCCGGAGGCTTCGCGCGCGCTGATAATGACAACCGTCTGCTTGTCCGGCAGCTCCTCGGCCAGAATTCGGATTTCGTGAAGCCGGATCGCCTCAAGCGTCCCGGTCATCCCGCTCATGGCTGCCTGCAAGCCGCTTAGACTCATACGGGCGTAGGCTCCACGGGTGTTAAGGAGCAGGCAGCAGTAATGACGGTGCTCCGGAGAGAGTCCCAGGAATTGCGGATCTACGGTTACGCTGCCAGGGGCAGGGCTGTCCTGAAGGAGATTCAGGATCATATTCTGCCGGATATGCGGACTGCTGGCCTCAAGCGTCCCCTCCAGTGTGGTCACTTTGTCGTTCAGACGGTTGAAAGCGGAATCAATAATTCCGAATTCGTTAAGGGCTTGTCCCCGCACTCCTGGCACCTCAGGCCCCGGGCCGTAGAGGTCCTTAATAGTGCGAAGCAGCCGCTTAAGCGGACTGTAATTCAATTTGGCCAGAATGCCGGACAGACAGATTCCTACCAATAGAGCAAGCAGACACAAGGAGAGAATGACCCTCTGGACAACGAGCCATTTCTCATAGAACAGGTTCGCTGGAGCCGCACTGAAAAGCTTCCACCCGGTGGTCGGCAGGTCCTGATAGGAAATGACGTAGGTGCTGCCCCCGATCTCCTGGCTCATGTTCCCGGATGTCTCTGGAGAGGCTAGCGCATTCGAGATACTGGCCGCATAGGTATCGGCCTGAGCGGCAGCATCCGGACTCGAGCCGGCCAAGATTCCCCCGGTGGGCGTAGCAATGAAGCTGCTCTGATAGCGGGCAGGCATCATATTCTGCAGAATGGCGCGCAGCGCACTCTCCTTCAGATCAATGGCAATCAGCAGCTCACTGGCTGCCCCGGGGGACTGGAACGGATAGCTGTGCACATAGGTGATCAGCTGGCTGCCGCTGCCGCCGGGGATGCTGGAGACGATATCGTCCGGCACGAACCGGGCCTCTGTCCAGAGGCTGTTACGGGAATTAAGGTTCATGCCGTTCACCCAATCCATCCAGTAGGCGGCACCCGCCTGCTGATCCGCACGGAATTTCAGCCCATACAGCGAGGACAGCAGGAGATGCTGCCTGGGAGCATATAGATGTACGGCTTGTATCAGGTCCGAATGATTGGATACCTGCATGTTCAGCGACTCCTGAAGACTGCTCACCTTGCTGAGATTCGCTGGAAGTGAAGCATCTGGCAGCATACGGAGCGCAGCCCGCTGGTTCAGTGAGACTTCCAGATAGATCTGCTGCACCCGCTGAAGCACGGAGGCTTCAAGGGTACGGGCGGTATTGTCAAGGATGAGCCGGTTGCGGCCCTGAAGCTCTTCCTTATAATGGTTCGAGAAATACAGATAGAAGGCAGAGCAGAGTAAGAGGACAATGACTAACACAACAGAGATGTATGAAGCGGCTAGGGCGGCAAAGGCAGAGTTCCATTTTCGCAAGATGTATTCTCCTCCCAGGCGGATTATACACTAGCCCCTCACAAATCTGTTCGGGATTCATGTTAAATCAATGTTAAATGGCCGGAAAAAAGCTGAATTGTTCCCAAAATCATAGAATTGCGAAATTGTGTTATTGAGCGGCGGTGGAGGCAGGTGCTATATTGAGTCCGATTCAGGCAATCAAAATAACAAGATAGGGGCTGACACATTGAACGTGAAGTCGAAAAGAAAGCTGTTGTCTGTTACGGCAGGTCTGGTACTCCTCACGAATTCGATCGCGGTACATCCTGCAGAGGCGGCCACGGGTAATTCATTAACCGGGCTGCCGGCTGCTCCGGCATGGGGACATTTCGTAGATACTTATAAGAATAACACACCTGTAAATACGGCGGTGTATTCCAACCCCTCGATCGGTGTTCTCTCCGGCTTCCTGGATCTTTGGACACCAGGCGCCACCTGGGATACCGGAACGAAGCTGAACAACGATGTGCTGGATTACAACATTCAATATGTGGCGGATCTGTCTAAGACCCGTACTCCGGCAGAGGAGGAGGCCGCGTATTACGATGACCGGCGGAATCAGACCTATGGTGCAGTTGACGGTCTTGGTCCGTTGTCTGAGGTGTACCGTACGATGTCAGGAACCTACACGACCATTAACAGCATTCCAGATGATACGATCACGGTGAAATACGATGACGGCAATGATACTAATAAGGGCGGCGATTCCAATTCCAGCTTGGGCAAAATGGTGGACCTGATCGGAATTATCCGCGGTAATTATGCTTCTACGAGCCAGGCCAAGAGCTTCTACAGTTACATGCGTCCATTCCGCTGGAAGGATACCTCAGTCATCGTACCTTCTCTGTTGTCGGCGAGAAGCAGTACACCTGCCAAAGACGGTGGCTTCCCGAGCGGACATACCAACGCTTCCTATCTGGCAGCCCTGGCTCTGGCGTACTCCGTACCTGAGCGCTTCCAGGAGCTGATGACCCGGGCCTCGGAGATGGGCAACAACCGTGTCGTCGCCGGGATGCACTCACCGCTGGATGTTATGGGCGGACGAGTGACGGCAATGGCCTTCGCAGCAGGTGCGCTGACAGACCCGGATAATGCGGCATTGAAGCAGGCGGCCTATACTCAGGCTCATGAAGTGCTGCTTACACAGACGGGGACCGCAGAAGACAGGTTCACGGATTATGCGAAGAATAAGGCCCAGTATACCCAGCGGTTGACGTTCGGCTTCCCACAGATTCACTCTACTACTGAGCCTGCTGTTGCTCCTAAGGGAGCAGAGGTCTTGCTGGAGACCCGCCTGCCTTACCTGAGTGCGGATCAGCGTAGAGCAGTTCTCGTAACAACGGCACTCCCTTCCGGTTATCCGCTATTGGATGATCCTGAAGGCTGGGGAAGATTGAACTTGTTCGCCGCTGCTGACGGGTATGGTGCATTCGCTGAGCCTGTAACGGTAGCGATGGACGCTGAGAAGGGCGGCTTCCATGCCGCAGACCGCTGGCGCAATGATATCTCCGGGACGGGCGGATTGACCAAGGAGGGTACGGGCACGCTTAAGCTGGCGGGCAGCAACACGTATTCCGGTGGTACAGAGGTGAACGCAGGTATCCTGGAAGGAGACTCGGCAACAGCCTTCGGCAGCGGGAATGTGACGAATACCGGCGGTTCTGTAGTTGAGAACGTCTACGGTAAAATAGTGATCGAAGGCAGCTTCACCCAGGCATCAGAAGGGTCACTGGTTCTGAATCTTGCTGGTGCGGACGATGTGCTTAACGTTAAAGGCGCAGTGAAGGCGGACGGGAAGCTGAAGGTAAACTTCATGAACTCTCATGTACCTTCCGGCAGCCTCATTCCGCTCCTTACGCATGGCGTCAGCCAGCGCAGCGGGCAGTTTGCTTCCGTGCAGGTTGAAGGACTGCCAAGCAAATATAACGCCCAGGTCATGTACCTGAGCGATCAGATCGCGCTTAGTATTACAGATACGACAAGCGGAGGAACTGGCGGCGGTAATCCGGGCGGAACGCCGGGTACTCCGGCTGGAAATACCGGTACGGTACCAGGGACTACCGGCACCACTCCAGGGAATGGCAGCACTACTCCTGCTGAACCGGAAAAACAGCCACAGAGCGGCGTTAATCCGTTCAAATCCGGAGTGGTCAGCAGAGAAGCGGTATACAAGACCGTGACTGAAGCCATTACAGCCACGAAGAATCAGAGCATCAGCTTCAAGGATACCGCAGGACACTGGGGCAGCAGCACCATCGCTACAGCCGTGAAGCTGCAGATCATCAGCGGCTATGCGGACGGTTCCTTCCGGCCGGATGCGCCGGTGACCAGAGCCGAATTCTCAGCGATGATCGCCCGTTCCTTCGGGATAGGCACTACATCGGCGGCCTCTAAATTTGGGGATACTGCCTCCAATTGGGCGGCGGGTTATATCGGTGCCTTGGCCGATAAAGGCATCGTAACCGGCTACGCAGACGGCAGCTTCAAGCCGGGAGCGACCATTACCCGTGCTGAGATGGTCACGATCATCGGCCGTGTGCTTGATCTCGGCGTGCTCCAGACTGGCACTCCGGCGAGCTTCAAGGATGTCAGCAGCAGTTACTGGGCGGCCGACGCCATCCGCCAGGCTGCTTCGGCCAATCTGGTGAAGGGCATCTCTGCTTCAGCGTTCGCTCCAAAGAGTCAGGCTACCCGCGCCGAAGCGGTGGCCGTGATTATCCGCGCGCTGGAGAGCGACAGCTCGGTTAAGGCTTTGATGGCGGGCTTGTAAGCTGCAACTGAGTGACAGGAGTAAGCAAGTCTTATGAATAGGATGCAGGAAGTACAAGCCGCTGGCTTGTGCTTTTTGCTATGGTTACGGCCACTTAGCCACTTTGGGTGTCGTTTCCCGTTCAATCGTCACAATGTGGGCATATTTGACAAATTCAATCTACAAGTGTAATGTATAGAACAGAGCTTGTATTTACACTTGTAGATTGAATGCCGCCGCCACGGAATGGAGCTGTTATGATGAGTACAACCCCGAAGATTTCAGAAGCTGAATGGGAAATCATGAAGATTATCTGGGAGCATCACCCGCTCACCTCGGAACAAATTACCCGGCTCCTACCTGCATCTGTGGAATGGAGCGAGCAGACGGTGCGCACCTTCGTTACCCGGCTGCTTAAGAAGAACGCGATAGCGTATGAGAAATCCGGCCGGAGCTATCTCTATTATCCGCTGGTGTCAGAGAATGAGTGTGTCCGGGCCGAGAGCCGCTCCTTCCTGAAGCGTGTATTCGGCGGAGCTACCCAGTTAATGGTGACCAGCTTCCTGGAGGATGTCGAGCTGTCCAAGCAGGAGATTGAACAACTCGAACAGCTGCTCAAGGAGAAGAAGTCGCAGGGCACCAGCGGCAACTCAGGTAAGCAGGAATGAATATGGTCTACGGATGGTTTGCCGGTATCGCAGAACAGACACTGGCGGCAAGCATGGTGATTCTGGCTGTGTTGTTCATTCAATATGTTCTGCGGAGATTCATCAACGCCCGGGTGCGTTACCTCCTGTGGCTGCTTGTTATCGCCCGGCTGCTATTGCCTGCTGTACCGGACAGCCCTGTCAGCATGTTGCATATTCTCGGCAATAGTAAGCATTTGTTAACAACTATCCTGGACAAGGGGCCGGACACCGGAGCTTCTAAGGGTGAGTATCAGGAGCGTGCGCCCGGAGAGGGAGCTAAGACTACATATCCGGCAAATAGCACCGTCCTGAATGAAGTAGGACAGACAGGCCCAATCGAACAGAACGATGAATCGGCAGCCGTTAACCGCAGCTCTGCGCAAGCCACAGGCTATCCGCTCTGGTTGAAGATAGGCACAGGGATCTGGCTGCTGGGCGTCATGCTTATGCTGCTGAATGGACTCCTGTACATAAGGCGGATGCACCGCGAACGCAGACGGCTTAGACGGGTGAATGCCCCGGAGATTCTTAAGGTGGTTCTTGCCACCAGACGCCAGTTTGGAATAAGGAGAGCGATACCTATCTATACCGGAGGTTCCGCTAACAACCCATATTTGTCAGGACTCCTGCGTCCATGGATCTTTGTCCCGGAGCAAGCTCTGCGGGAACTGGATGCTTCCCGGCTGCGGCACATCCTCGCGCATGAGCTTGCCCACTGCAAGCGGAGGGATATGCTGTGGAACCTGCTAGGGAGCCTAGCCGCAACGATACATTGGTTCAATCCCCTGATGTGGCTGGCGATCCGGCGGATGAAGATCGATCGGGAGGTTGCGTGCGACGCCTATGTGCTGGAGGTGTTGGGAGAAGAGGAGGCCATCGACTATGGGCTTACTCTGGTGGAGTTCCTGAAGCGCTTCTCACGAGTCCGGGAGAGGAGGGGGCATCTCTATTTCTCTAACCCGCAGCAGCGGCAACAGATTAGAAGAAGAATCAGTATGATTCAATCTTTCAAAAAAGGCTCCTACCGCATGTCCGTGACGGCTGTCATTCTGGTTGCCCTATTGAGCATTGTGACTCTTACAGGCGCTTCCGGGAAGCCCGGAGACTCCGCTGTCACGGAACCTAAGGCCAATTCCGCTGGCACGCATGCAGAAGGCGTTGCTGCGGGGGAACGCGTAGCAACGCCAACGGATCAAGGAGAGACACTGATGCCGTTAACGAGCATAGATGCACAACAGACGGAGTATGTGACCCGGCATAATCTTCTGGTGCCGATGAATGTGGAGATTGAACAAGACGGTTACCAGGTCAACATCACAGGCTTCATGGCAGACAAGAATCAATTGATTCTCTTCTATACTGCGAGAGTGGACGGCGGTAGGTCACTATTCTCTGACGGTCCTCATTTCGTAGAATGCATCATTACGGATGGTATTACCGGCAAGGTGATTAACGGCCGGACCCACGCGCTGGTCAGCAGCAGCAGCCCGGAGCAGCATATTAAAGATGCGATAGCCAGACTTCCGTTCAGTACTCCTTTGACGGACCCGCCTTCAAAGATTAAGGTAGAGTTCCATTTACGCACACTGGGAGCCAACGATTCCAACATTCAGGAGTCTCCGGCACTTCAGACCACCTTCGATGTGAGGGCAAATTACTGGAAGCAGGAGTCGCATACCATCACATCGCAAGAAACGCTTAACGTAGCGGGGCACAAGATCAAAGTGAAATTACAATTGACACCGTTAACAACCATCGCCACTTTTTATTCAGATGAACCTTTGTTTAAGAATAAGGAATTTATGAAATCATTCCATGAGAAGTACGGTTCTCCATTCCTGTGGTGGAGCAAGACTGGAACGGGAGACTATAGGCAGCAGCCAGGCACTTCATCAATTACGTTTACAGACTATGAAATGAAGATGGTTACAGAAAGCTATTATTTGTTGGATAAGCTGCAATCTCTGCGGCTGGATTTCATGAAGAGTCCGGCGAAACCTAGTGGAATGAAGGATCTTGAGCATACATACCAGATGACCTTTGATGTCCCCGGACAGGATCAGAGCTGATCCGGATGAAACAACCAACTTGTATTGAAGGAGAGTGCAACAATGATTAGAATGAAGCGGAATGAACTGGAGATCTCACATACGGCGCAGATGCAGCCTAAACAGGAACAAAAGCAATGGTCAGCGCCAAATAAACGGTGGTCCTCGAGGAACCGGCTATCTACCGCCCTCGTCGCAGTCATGACAACCGCAGCGCTGGTGCTTAGCCCTTTTGCCGTGACAGGTCAAACTTTGGCCGCCCCGGCAACCGCCGCGAAACCGTCGGCAGCGCTTGCCCCCTTTGTAAATCCCGAGCTTCAGGGTTATCGACAGGTTGAGTATGCCATCAAACACAATCTGGTGCAGCCGCTGAACACAGTCGTCAAAAAGGACGGTTATCAGCTGACGGTGAACGGCCTCATCGCAGACAAATATGAGCTGATCATCCTTTTTACAGCCCAAGCCGACAGTAAGAGAGCATTCGTATTCATGCCGCCAAAGGGTCATAGTCTCCAATTGTCCGATGCGATTACAGGCAAGGTTATCAGTGGCAAGAAATTCAATGATGCGCTAGTCATAGGCGCAAGTCCGGCAAAGAAAGATCATATTCTATATGGAATTGCTAAAATCCGGTTAAGCAGTCCATTGACCACGCCGCCCAAAAAAGTAGCTGCGCAATTTCAGCTAGGCACCTTAACCGCCATTGAGCTGAATCAGTTAAAGGCGCTGGATGCCGAAATGCTCGCTGCCGCCGAAAAGGCCCATGCGGACGACCCGGACCAGACCTCATCGTTCAGCTACAGTCCTGAACTGCTGAAGAAGTATGATGCAATCAAGTCCAACGTGAAGTATAGCCCTGTGCTGAAGGTGGTCTTTGATATCAACCCCAAGGTCTGGAAGCAGGAGACCCGGACACTGACGCCGGAGGAAACGATTGATGTGGCAGGGCATAAGATTAAAGTGAAGCTGGAATTGACACCGTTCACGACCGTAACCACACTATCCTCCGATGAGGCTTTGTTTAAAAACAGAGAGTTTATGGAGACCTTCTATATGGAATATAATCCATCGCTATTGGTTAAGAACGGAACCGGTGATTATAAATTGGAAGAGGGAGCTTCTACCTATACCTATGCAGACCATGAGATGAAAATCGTCTCAGAGAGCTACTTCTTCTTGAATAAGCCGCAGTCGCTTCGCCTGGATTTCACCACTATGAAAGGGCGTACGATTAAACAGCAGTTGATTGTTGACTTGTCTAACCAATAATTGCAGGTTATTCGTAGTGTCTTAGGGCCACCCGTGAAGGGTGGTTCTTCTTTTGTCGGGTACAGGGTGTGCGGTGAATGTCTCTTAAGCAGGGCATGTTATGGACAGGGATGTGATAAAATACAGGGACATAACCAGATGAGACCGATGGAGGAACTATGTTAATTCAACTGATAAGCGTAGGCAAATTGAAGGAAAAGTATCTGACGCTCGGCATCGCGGAATATGCGAAACGGTTAACGCCCTACATCAAGTTCCAGATGATCGAGGTGGCGGATGAGAAGGCCCCTGATAACCTCAGCGATGCAGAGGTTATTCAGGTGAAGCAGCGCGAGGGTGAGCGTATCCTCACGCAGATTAAGAGCGAGGCGCATGTCATTGCGCTCGCGATTGACGGCAAGCTCTGGAGCTCCGAGGAGCTTGCCGCCGAGATCGACCGGCTCGGCACCTACGGGACGAGCCATGTCGTCTTCGTCATCGGAGGCAGCCATGGCCTCTCCGATGACGTCATGCGCCGCGCCCAGCAGCGCATGAGCTTCGGCCGCATGACGCTGCCCCACCAGCTCATGCGGCTGGTGCTGGTGGAGCAGGTTTACCGGGCGGTGAAGATTAATCGGGGGGAACCGTATCACAAGTAGGGGCTAGTTTTTACTGGTGAAACCGCCAATTTAAGGAGAGGGTTACTCAGAATCCGATCCTAAAAAACCTCATTTGCGAGGGGTGCTTCTGTTGTATGGGGTATTTTTGGGAGAACTGCTCAGATGGTGAGGCTATAGGCAGCAGCGAACTTTTGCCGAGAGACAACACAAGTCCCTGCATGTTGAGTTGCTGGTAGGGGAAGTCGTTTTGAATGTGTTAGACTGCAGTACTCATTGTCCATGCTACTTTCGTGGTTTGTCGGTAAGCAAGAGAAAGCAACCTCCGTCCAAAATGGATAGAGATTACTTTACTATGAATACGGTGGCATAAGATCGGATTAAGCTGCTTGCCTGTTGTACGAAATTCTTTCTCACATGGTGTACAAGCAGTTAATTAATTATGGTAAAATGAGGATATTGAACTACAAGAGGAAATATAGTTTTTGAATATATATGCTGAATTATGTAATACGATTTTAGCTAGAGGGTAAATATGGCTGCTCCTGTACATGAAATTGACGAGTATTTAAGTGTACAAACCCAAAAATCTAGGATTTATGCAACCGGTATTATTAATAATGAAAAAAAGAGGTGACAAGTATGAGTATTTCATTAGTAACTCAGGATCAAGGTATTAAGCATATTGTACAATTATTTCTTAATAAAAACTTAATACCACTATTTGGTTCTGGTTTTACCGGGAATTGTAAATCTTTTAACTCAGTTGTACCTGATGGTAATAAGGCAACAAATATAATGAAGCAACTTATACTAGACAATTGCCAAGAGATCTCATTAGATGATATAAAGGACTTTGACTTTAATGAGACTTCTAAATATTTCTATAAACTCGTGCCACCAGAAAAAAGATTGATTTTTTTTAGAGATAATTTTACACATGTAGAAATTAGTGATTATCGAAAAGACTTTCTAGAATTAGCGTGGTCGTATGCTTATACATTAAATATTGACGATGGTATTGAAAGAACAAAGCTATTCCAAGCTGTATTACCGTACAAAAAGCTAAATAGACCAGATACTTCTATAAGGCTATTGTATAAACTGCATGGTGATGCATTAACCGAAGTTACGTATAAAGACTATGAAAATATAATATTTAGTGACGAGCAATATCTTCAATCTATCACAAATGAACAAAATAAGGATTTTTCAAATAATTTAATTGGCGATTATTCGCAAAAAAACTTATTGTTTATTGGTTGTAGTTTGAAAAATGAACCTGATTTAAAATATATATTTAGAAAGATAGAGGATAACAGGAATACTCTACGTATTTATGTTACGAGCAAAGAACCTACTTTTTTGGAGTTATCAAATTTAGAGGAATATGGAGTAAATCAAATATTGTTGGTTTCAGACTATGAATTGTTTTATCGGGAATTTGTTAAGGAAATAAAGGCGCTACAAATGGAAACTGAAACCGATATCTTTAGTTATACGAATCCAATGGTAATTGGTAAGAGTGAAAGGGAAGAAGCAATTGAATTAATCTCGGGAACAAATATTTTCAAAAGCAAGAATAATGAATTTTATAAAGGTGGGCTTCATGTCCATAGAACAATCATTAAAAGTCTTGAGAATAAAATTGATAAAAATGCATGTGTAGTAGTGAGGGGGAGAAGGTTTAGCGGAAAAACGTTTCTTTTATGCTCTTTATTAGAACGCCAGAAGAAGTATACTACCTACTTTTTTCCATCAATATCTCAAGTAGATGAAGAACTTATTTTTAATCTATTTACTAAGTGCAAGAAGTCGCTATTCGTATTTGACAGTAATTCTCTTTCTTCAAGTGCATATAAATTTGTAGCAAATAGCCAACAATTGTTGGAAGAAAGAGAAAATAAAATTGTTGTTTCAGTGAATTCGAATGATAATTATATTCTAGATAGTATGAGTGCTGATATGGTTGAAATACCTAGTTTTTTTGATGAGACTGAGCTAAGTATAAGTCGGCAATTATCTAATACATATGGTCTAATAAATCGAAGAAGAAGTAATACCAACATTGATTACTTAGTGAGACTCTCAGAAGAGCAAAAAATAAGCATCACATTATCTGACTTCCATAAGAAACTAACATATAAAGAGAAAATTTTAATCTTGTTGCTGTGCGTATTGGATAAAGTATACCTGACAGATGTATATGCCTTAGGTATTTCCCCAAAAGAAATTCAAAGTTTCGTAGAAAGGTTCCCAACTTTAATAGAGGAAATTCCTGTAGATCGAAATGAGGCTAACACTCATTCTGCTTATAAAATTGTGCACAACAGTAAAATTGCTTTGCTTTTTATGTTAAACACATTACCTAAAAATGAAATAATAGAAAGTATAAACTATATTGTTCTAAAACTTAAAAATGATAGACAGAGATATAGAATGTATATTGAAGTAATTCTATTTGATACATTAAATCAATTATTTGGTGGGAAACATGGAGCAGGTCATTTGATTTTTCAGGTTTACGAATCATTAGAAAAAAAGTTAAGTTTCGATATGCACTATTGGTTACAAAGAGCTAAAACAATTTATCGTTTATTTCCCACTGACAAACAAAAATTAGATGAGGCATATAAGTGGGCAAAGAAGTCTTATGCTGATGGAAATAAACCTATTAGATATAAAGCTGCTTTAACTGCCTCATTGATTTGTTGTTTGTTATATAATTTAGAGGAAGACGATAAGGAAAGGTTTTTTAATCAACGAGAAGCTATTATGCTTGGGTACGATGCATTGTTTCTAGACTTACATTTTAATTATAAATACATTAATAGTGAGCTGCTAGAGAGTAAGAAAAGGGACTACAGCGCTTCACTTTTACTAAATATTTGCAAAGACTATATTGCTGAATATCCTAGCCATGAATTATGTGATAAAGCAAAGATAATATGCGAAAAATTGCAAGAAATATCTGAGAAGTATGAATATGCTAAGGTTTAACTATTAAAATAATAAAAGCCGATAGCGTATACCTAGGATTTATATACTGAATTTTGTTTAGATATCACGCGACGGCGGATTATGGACTTCGCCAAACTGCAGTTCGTTGACAAGAACCCTTGTCCGATTTATGGACAGGGGTTCAATATAGTCATACTGAAACTTCGCTCGACCAATCGTTGAGTCTTTTTTTATAATCAAAAAACTCGCAGGAGCCTGTATTTGCAGCATGAGGTCCATAGGAGCTGGATAGGTCACGCTCCGGTCGGAACGGTGCGTAAACGGGCTTCTGCGAGTTTATTTGTGCTATAGAATAATGATGTACCTGAATGAAGCCTTGCCATATTAGGATGAAAGCTTCTTGCGCGGTTTTGGCTAAAGGTCTGAGGTATTAATAGTTGTTGTATTTGGATGTTTATTAGAATCTGGGGTTTATTAAAATTAGGTAAATATTTCTCTATTATATTAGCACTTCTATTTTTCGGATATTCCAGTTAAAATTACCCTATAATTTACTATGCAAATGAAGAAATGAATTTTTGATTATCAATACTGGTTTAGACAGAATTAATTACATCGTTGCTTTAATGCTTAATTTAATACGCCCTAATTGATTTCTGCAAAAAATAACCGTGAAAGAGGTCTCCTAATGCTCACAGTAGATTCTTTAATCAGAAAAGGATATTTTCCAGAGGAACTCTCACCTATATTTTCTACAGAGACTTTGGCAGATACACTTAATACCATTATTCAAAATATAAGTAACTATCCTGATAAACCAGCAAGTGCCACTAAGCACTCAATACCTAGAGTTAAGCACCTTCGAAGAATGTTGAGCATTCCTAATCCATTACTTCAGATTAAGCTATGCAACGCTATTGAAGATAACTGGAATACTATTGATGGATTCTTGTCTAATACGAATATGACTCTTACAAAACCAGTTATTTTGCAAGATTCCAAAAGAGCTGTCTCACGTTTACGTCATTATTCGTATATTCCGGTTCAGCAGGCATTAGATTCGACGAGTGTAAGGTATGTGTTGCGAACAGACATTTCTCGTTTTTACCCAACTATATATACCCATAGTATTCCGTGGGCTTTGCATACAAAAGAAGTAGCAAAAATCAACAGAAAAGATGCCTTATATGGAAACTTACTGGACAAACGTGTTAGAAACTCTATGGATGGTCAAACTTTAGGCATCCCGGTGGGACCAGATACATCATTAATCATTGCAGAAATTATTGCAACGTCAATGGATGTGAAATTAAGAAGTAGACTGGGCGATACTAAAGGGTTTAGATATATGGATGACTACTATCTTTACTTTAGTTCTAAACCCGAGGCTGAATTTGCTTTAAGTACTCTCCATAGCATTATGAAAGATTTTGAACTTGAATTGAACCCTAATAAAACTTTTATTGAAGAACTTCCCGTATCATTGGAACAAAAATGGGTTTCGGAATTAAGGAATTATAATATTAGGGAAACAGTTAAAGGCCAACATACAGACCTTATCGGATATTTTAGCCTCGCATTTGATTACTCAAAAACGTATACTAATGATCGTGTGTTGAAATATGCCTTATCAAGAATTAAAAATATAGAGATAAAAAATGAAAATTGGTCTTTGTACGAAAGCTTAATATTAAATTCCGTGATTGCAGAGCCCAGTGTAATACCCATTGCTGCATTAATTTTTTATAAACGAAAAGATGAAGGTCATATAATAAATACATCTCTCATTTCAGACACAATTACAGAAATAATCATGAATAGTGTGAAATTTAATTATGACAATGAGGTTGCTTGGTGTCTCTGGATGAGCAAATTGCTTAACATCGAAGTTAAGGAAAGCGCCGCAATAGAAATTTCAAAATCTGATGATAATGTAGTTGCTTTAGCGGCACTAGATTTGCTCAATAGTAACTTGATACCAAGAGGTTTAGATAATAGAAAGTGGAAATCTATAATGAAGAGTAGTGAATTATATACCGACAACTGGCTTTTAGCTTATGAAGCTTATGTTAAAGGATGGCTACCCTCAGCAAGTGGACGAGATTATGTTTCGAGCGATGGATTTTTCGGAACGTTGAAAGCAAACAATGTTGAGTTTTACAGAGGTGTTACCCCGTTGATACCTGCTCCTTTAATTGCTGAAGAAACAAGAGATGCAGAAGATACTACTGACAATGTTGGGAACGATACACTTGACCAAGATGAAACAATAGACTATTAGTATAACTAAGAACCTTTATCAGAAAAACATAAGGAATTCATAATTATAGATTAAGTAAAAATCAATTAGGGGAGGCCAGAAAATGGATCTCCCTTAATTTGCTTTTGAAAATAAATTAAATAAAACAATATACAACGAACCGCGGAGGGAGAGGAAGAGGCAATGCCAACAATGGCAAACTCATCAATACCAGCTCCAAGAGAATGGAATGAATTTGAGGATATAGTCGCTAGTTGCTTACGGATACGCTGGGGAAATAAAAATTTGAGTAGAATTGGAAGAAAGGGACAAGTTCAACACGGTGTTGATATTTATGGCAATGATGATCTAGGAAGAAAGGCGGGCGTGCAGTGCAAACTAATAGAAGGTAAAATAAACTTAAAAGTTGTAGTCTCAGAGGTTTTAAAAGCTGAAAATTTTGTTCCTTATTTAGACATATACTACATAGCAACAACAGCATCTCGCGATGCCAAATTCCAGAGAGACATACGTATGCTATCTGAACAACGAAAAACGGAACATAAATTCCCTATACAAATGCTGTTTTGGGAAGATCTTATTCAAGATCTAGCAACTGATTCTATGGAATTAAATAAGCATTACCCGGAATTGAATTTAAGAACGAGCAATGAAAAAAATAAAAGAAGAGCAATTCAAATAAACAATAAAGTTTTCAAACTTTTTTTAATTCCTATTTTATTAATATTGTTATATATTTGGCAACCTGTTCTTATAAAAGATGTATTAAATTCCAGTAGCATTATCTTATTTGAGAATTTAGTGGGTTTAATTTTATACTCTATTTTAATTGGTTTTATAGTTATAGTACTAAGGATTAGCGATTCTAAATTTAATGAAGAAATAAAAGAGAGTTACCGGCCCAAAATATATGAATCAAAAGAAAAGACACCCATATCAACTAAAGTATTTGATGATGACTTTTTATATAATGGCAAGTGGAGAGTTTTGCGTGAAGTACGCATTCTGAACACTACTGGCTATGATATAAAAAATATTGTAGGTAAGGTAATATTCTATGATAATCATTATAAAGTAGATGAAATCAACTTTATCGAGGATGATATTCCATCACGAAAAGGTATAAGAATTGATAAACTTGTTGAGCATAAAAAGGAAGAAAACTGGAATGAGTTCCATACCGAGATCATCTCCATGGAGTCGAGTAAAGGGACAGAAAGAGATATAAAGATTTATGGGACATACTTTATAAGAACTTATTTCTTGTTACTGAATCGGTATAATTATATAAGGGCTTTTGGTAGACGCATTTTGCCTTATGAAATTACCTGGCTTAGGAGTGTAGGTAATGATTTATGGGACAGGCTAATGTTTATGCCGTCCAGTTGGAGTTCAAAAGGCATTAACAAGGGCCTATTTTGGATTCGTTTAAGAAAGCGTCTCATACAGGTAACCGTTATTCTTTTATCTGTATGTTATTCGTCCTATGCTATAGGTAGTTTTATCATTATGGTTATCAAGTTAGTAGTATGCTGGTATAGCTTAGCTACTGTTTATATTTAAGCATATTTGAATATTTTAAGAGGTGAATTATTGATAGTTGTTAAAAATTGTCCCTTTAAGTTACGAAGCTGAAATACTTTTTATCCAAACGTACCGCTGCATGTCGAATATGAACTTACCGAGAGCGGTCAAGGAGCAGAAAAGGTATTGTGATTTAAATCCCTCCACTTTAGGATGGCCTTTAAACTTGCCGCTAAAGACAGCGCGGTGAACCGTATCATAAATGACGGCTAAAAAGGAAGTATCAAGTGATATAAAGTATCTTGGTAGACTTGGTATTCTTAACGAATTATAATTTAGTTAAAAATGGGCTTATGGGGGAACAAAGTGGATAGAATAACTAAGAGTTTGATAGATGATTTCTCTAAAGTAATGGAATTGGAAACCAAAGATCAAAGTAAATTATTTGAAATGTTCGCCACTTATTCAATCTTATCTAAGCATCATAGTGAAAAATTTGAACTTGATGATGTAGTTGGTGGAGAAGGAGGAGATTGTGGAATAGATGGACTAGCAATTATTTTTAGTGGTGTTTTAGTAAATACTCTAGAAGAAATTGATGATATATTAGAACGTTCTGGTATTATATCTGAAGTTAATATTATTTTAGTACAATCAAAGACTTCTGCTTCCTTTGATGGTGGGGAAATGAGAACTTTTGGAGACGGTGTAGTCGACTTTTTTTCGGAAAATCCAACACTAGTAAGAAATGATTTTATTCAGAAGAAGGCATTATTAGTTGAAAAAATTATCAGTATAGCTGCAAAAGTGAAAAAAATAACATGCAAGATGTTTTATGTTACAACTGGTAAATGGTTAGATGATCAAAACTTGTTGTCAAGGATTTCTAAAATACAGGAGGACATTGAGAATTTAAGTTTATTTAAAGAAATTTCCTTTTCTACACTAGGAGCTAAAGAAATTCAAAAATATTACAGAGAAACACAGGAAAGAGTTAGTGCAACGATAAAATTTCAAAACAAGGTATTGATTCCGGACATTGATGGGGTTCAAGAATCGTATATTGGAACTTTGGAATTAAAAGAATTTTTAAATATAATAATCGATGATTTAGGCAATATTAAAAGAGGGATTTTTTATGATAATGTGAGAGATTTTCAAGGAGAAAATGACGTTAATGTGAGTATTGAAAAAACTTTGCGTTCTAGTAAATCTGGAAGGCTAGCAGTTCTTAACAATGGAATTACAATAGTTACAAAAAGTCTGACAGTAGCTAGAAATGACTTTTCTTTAGAAGACTATCAAATTGTTAATGGGTGTCAAACATCTCATGTTATCTATAATAATAGAGACATTGTGAATAAAGATATTTCTTTACCGATCAAGATAATCGTCCCTGCGAATGACGAAGTGATAAATGATATTATTATTGCAAATAATAGTCAAACAGAAGTGAAGAAAGAAGAGTTAATGGCGCTGAGTGATTTTCAAAAAAATCTTGAGCTTTTTTACAATACTATTGATGATCCTAAAAAACGTTTATTTTATGAAAGAAGATCCAAGCAATATGATTCTGACTCTGGAATAGAAAGAGTGAGAATTGTTACTATATCCTCACAAGTGAGAAGTTTCGCGTCAATGTTTCTTGACAAACCTCATCTTGCTAGTAGGTTTTATGGTCAATTGTTAGAAGAACTAAGAGATGTAGCTTTTTTAGAAGACCATGAACTTTTACCATACTATACTAGCTCTTATGCTTTATATAAATTAGAGTTTTATTTTAGAAATAAAAATTTAGATTCAAAATACCGGAAATTTAAATATCACATATTAATGATGCTTAAAAATTATACGAATAATGAGAAAGTTCCGCCGTTTAACTCTAAAAAAGTTAATAAACTTTCAGAAGAAATTAATAAAATTTTGTATAACAGTAACCTACTTGATATATTCAAAGAACTGACTTCTATTATTGAAGAAGTTGTAGAAGATATTAATGATACAGAAACAACAAAAAGAATAAGCCTAAATAAAGAGTTAGTTGATAAGTTACAAGAATTAAAAAAGGAAACCGTCTGATTAAAAGGCGCATTTCGCAAATTTTGCGAGTGCGCCTTTTATGTGAATTCACTAGCCGTTATAGCGTGTACTATTTAAAGTCGGATTCCTGAGGGCTATATCTAAAACGGCGAGACCTGGACGTTCATTGGAGCGATATTATGTCTCATCATCGGATAGTCCGGATTTTCCTACAGACAATGTTGACGAATTTGATATTCATAGATTATTGAGATCTCAATTAAAATTCGAAAAGAGATCCTGAACGATAATGTTAGTAATTAATAAAATTTTTCACTAATAAAAAGGCGCCCATCGAGGTGCCTTTAAAAATATCCTCAATATGTAGAGCAAAGGATTACTTCTGTAGAGGCGGAATCTGTTCATGAATCAGGGACTAATCCTTGCCCATGCACATAGTTGCAAAAGCATCCTGAGAAACTGCCGACCATTGTATGAGCGGAGGATGGCGCTAGCCTCTCCAGGCTGTGTATGGGCCTTTAAGGCCTATTACATCCCCATCCTCAAACACAACTCCTCCAAAACCTCACCCGCCCGTCTCATCACTCTCTTCATATCCTCGTCCGTTATCATCTCTAACTCCTTCCCCTCCCCGTTAACGAGATAATTCAGTTCACCCACAAACACCACAATCTCAAGCCCAGGATGATAGTCGGTATGTATCAGGAGTAACAGATCATTTAATGATATCTCTGAGCCGAACTCTGTCTTATTCTCATAGATGTATAACGCACGAATCATGGAGATGAGGGCTGAATGACAAAGAAAGAACGCTGTCTTGTATTGTTTGTGATTTCTCATAATATGAGCTAATTTCATGTGATAACGGGCTAGACTTGTATAGTCGTTGATTTTCTCTTGCAAGCTTCTTTCCATAGTGAAAGCCTCCCATAGCATATTTGGAAAAGTATTACACCTATTATAATACCTATAAGTATTATAATAAATAATAATATCTATTAATTGGTGTTTACCTTTAGGAAACTTGTCTACACTTTGGACATGGAGAGGTGAATACGGTGATGGATAAGGAAATATTGAAGCAGGTAGGAGCTCGGATACGTGCTCTTCGGAAAGAGCGGGCACTGTCACAAGAGGCGCTTGGGGAGAAGGGCGGATTTCATTTTTCATACATAGGGCAGATCGAACGTGGGGAGAAGAACGTTTCTTTATTGAATTTACATAAGATTGCAGAATCGCTTGAAGTGAGTATTATTCAGTTATTTGCGTACCAGGGTGAAGAGTTCATGGTTACCGCAGCAGAGCGTGATATTCAGGATATTGTAGGCATGCTCCGTGAGGCCAATGATGAGAAATTACGTGTGGCTAAAAATGTACTGAAGGAATTATTATAAAGAATAATTATGAAGCAAGCCTCTCAGGGCAAAAAAGATCGTTAGAAACAAAAGCGCAAGCCATTGGTTTGTGCTTTTTGCAGTAGTTTAAGACCTGACGATATACTTTTAAGAACACCTTTGGACAAAATCAATGGTGCTGAGTTTGAGCGGTTGTGGTCTCTGTACTTCAGGGATCAAGGGTATAGTGTTAAAGAAGTAGGAGTAGGAGGTAGGGATGGTGGTGTGGATTTGGTCATTATTGATAAACGTGGCGAGAGAACTGCGGTTCAAGCCAAATGTTATGCTGACCACAATAAAGTACAGGTTATGACGGTTCGTGAACTGGTAGGCGCTAAAAGAAATCATGACTGCTTTCTATCTTTGCTGGTCACTACTTCCGATCCTACAGCAGATGCGAAGCCTGTCGAAAGACCAAGGCTATATAGGCGTAACAAAAATATCTTTAATAAAAAAATGTCGCTTTAACTAGTATGCACAACTTGCCGCTTCAGCCATCGCGGAGAAACGTATCATAAGTAGGGGCAAGTTTTTTGCGGGTACATTTCAGAGCTATTAAACAGGATAATACAGTTAATAAATGAAACTTTCTGGCGATAAATGAGCAAGGGAGGTCAATAAGATTATCGAAAAATACGGAAGTGACAGAGAGCGGTTTCTAATGGATTTAATGAATTTGATGGTGCCGGTAAAGGGGGGGACCCTTGAATTACGCGATTATATTAACACAAATAAATGGTTTAGCTCTGACTACAGGTTATCAGATCCTGGAAGTAATAAAAAAGCTATTACATGGACTGAAACGATCGAACCTTTCCATGTAATGAAGTATCCGGTAACCCAGCAGTTGTATCATTTTGTCATGTATGAAGAAGAAGTAGAACCGAATGTGAATAATCTGCCAATTACGGAAGTTTCGTGGATGGATTCGCTTGTCTTTTGTAATGAATTGTCCAGAATGCTTGGAAGGACGGAATGCTACATATTCACAAATGAAAGTGAGAACACGATATATAACAAGACAGCGAATGGCTTTCGATTACTGTCAGACGCTGAATGGCAATATGCGTGCAAAGCGGGAACCACGGGATATCGGTATGCAAGAATTGATCAAATTGCATGGTATCAAGAAAACGCTAATGGATCAGTTCATCAAGTAGGACAATCGCTTCCTAATCCATGGGGGCTTTTTGATATGATTTGGAACGTCTGGGAATGGTGCTGGGATCTATATGATACTGAACGATATGGGAACTATAGAGTCTTCCGGGGAGGCAGTTGGGCTGAAGTTGAGAACAACTGTGGTTCTACGAGTAGAAGGAAAAGCATGCCCGATATCAAGATAGATGATCTTGGTTTTAGAATAGCACTTACAAAACCTTGAGAACACGACACCAAGCATGCCGAAATTGACTTAAACTCGCCGTGAGGGCCCATCCTGCAAAGGATAGGCCTCAACTTGCCGTTATAGATAGCGCGGTGAACTGTATCATAAGTAGGGGCAAGTTTTTTGGAGAAAAACTCGCAGGAGCCTCTGTTACAGCATATCGACGATAGGGGCAGGGTAGATCACACTCCAGTCGGGATGATGCCTAAACGGCTTCTATGGGTTTATTTGTTTTACAATAGCCTCTCGGAATAACGAGCGCTGTAAAGAGGTTGAGCCAGAGAAAACAGAAGAACAGGGCTGGAAAAGATGGAAGATGAAAGTCAGTTTCAAAAAAGGGCAGACCCCTCTCTTGAGTTCGCAAGCTTTTTTTAAAAATCAGGTTAAAAAAGGAAGGAAGAGGTCTTTCAAAAGATCCCATTCTTTTTGTTGACTCCGCTACCAGGCGTGCATATGTTGGCAGATCATAATGCCGTAGGTGCGGATATACCACATCTCCGTGGAACAGTGCCGACCCGACTCAAGCTTGTAATCAAGCTTTTCCCGTTTGTTGGAGCGTTCAACAGAGGCACGGCGTTTGTAAATCTGTTTCCACGGCTCGGACCCGCGAAGGGTCTTCGGAAAGAGACGGAGATTCTCACGGCAAAACGTGTGGTAGGTCCGGCCGTATTTTGCAGAGGAACAACTGCAGGTGGGAGAACAACGTCACTTCCGGCGGTTTTGGGACTTGTCGAAGCCATTGGACTTCATTTCGTTGCCGTTCGGACAAAGGGGAATCCCGGTGGGCGAAATCGTGATTTCGCCCACCGTCACGGGTTTGGTGCCTCTAGGATTAAGATCAATAAACGGTTCAATGCGCTGAATATCCAGAAGATGGTAAATGGACTCTGCATCATGAGCCGCATCCAGCAGCATTTTGTCGACCGTGCCCAAGGTGAATCGTCGCTGAAATTCAGTGGCACTGACGACGAGACTCACCGCATCATGCCGAGAGACGATTCGGACTACGTTAAAAAACGAAAATTAAGCTTCACTTAAAGAAACAATGGTGCATCCCTCCGAAGTCGAATGCCGAGTTTGTTGCGCGCATGGAGGACATTTTGGAGACCTATACCTGCCCTACGATCCTGAAATTCCTCTGATCTGTATGGACGAACAGCCGATTCAGCTTCTGGAGGATTCTCGTCCATCCGCGCCGATGAAACGGGGTAAGTGAGCGTGAGGATTATGAATACGCGAGAAAGGGAAGCTGTAGTGTGCTTTATTTACGGAACCGTTAGCCGGGTGGCGTCACGTACAGGCCAGCGAAAGACGAACCCAGATCGATGGGGTACTTCAAATCCAGGAATTACTGCACGTTCACTATCCAAACGCGAAACGTGTTCGGCTCATCATGGACAACTTGAATACACACTCGATCTCTTCATTGTATGAAGCTTTTCCGCCAGAACAGGCCTTGTTTTTAACTAAACGCCTGGAAACCCACGTTCCTCCCAAGCATTGGAGTTGGTTAAATATGGTCAAAATTGAACTGAGCTCGATGACGATCCAATTTCTGAATCGGCGCATTGGCTCCATTGAACAATTGCAACGCGAAATCACGGCATGGAAAATCGACCGGAATCAGGCCCGAAAATCCGTAGAATGGCTTTTCACCACTCCTATGGCCAAGGGGAAATTAAAACATTGGTATCCTGAAATTTAAATTGGTCATGGTACTAGTCTTTAACATATTATTTGATATAGTAGTGTAAATTCCATCATATTCCATAAATTTTTTTTGGATTATAGTAATCTGATGTAATTATGGAATAATTGTGGAATGTTTGAAGCGACATAACAAATGAAAAGAGGATGGTAATCTTACAAAATATGGAAGAACAGGTAGAGGAAACATATCATAATCAGGGAAGTGTTCAACATGAGATTAAGCCATGGAAGTCAAACTGTCCCTAGGCCCTGGATATCTATTCAAGAATATTCAAAGCGGGAATGGAAACAATCCCTTAGATCCAGAAATAGGACAGTAGGGTTGGAACTAAGCCACAAACTTGTGAAACACGGCAACTTGACACATGTGACGCAAACGGAATTGGAAAGCATAAGCACAACTGTAGCCCAGACTCATTTGTTTCTACTGGCAGATGATGAAGGGATGTGCCTACAATTATTTGCTTCTTCTAAACAATTAAATCAGCTGAAAGAGCATTGTATAGAACCTGGAACACATTTTGCTATGAAGGATTTAGGAATCAATGCTATTTCAATTGCGATGGAATCAGGAAATACTGCAGTAGTAAAAGGGGAAGAGCATAGCCTCGAGTTTTTTTCCTCTTGGTGTTCCATTTGTACTCCTATTCAATCAGAAGAGAACATTCTTGGTTATTTGAATTTGTCCTTTAATTCAGAAGAAAATGAAATTTTTGCTGCGCCTCTACTGGGGAAAATTGTACGAAACATTGAGGAGCGTTTGGATTGGATGAATCCTATTGCGCGAAAGAAAAGAATCAAACTGAATTTGCAGGAATTTCATTTGACAAATAAGGAAAAGGAAGTCGCTTACTTATGGCTTGAAGGCTACAGTCGTTCAGAGATCGCCCAAATGCTTACTATCTCTCAGGAAACTGTTCGTTTTCATGTGAAGAATATTTATGAGAAGGTAGAGGTGAACAATCAGGTTGAGTTTGTGAAGAAAGTAATATTGTCTGGAATTAATAAGAATTATTAAATTCATCTTGACGTCTACAAATAAACTCCAAGAGCATTCACATAACTCTAATCCCCCCCTTTGGGGTAGTTAACAAAAACCCTAAAAGTTAGTAAAATATTGTTAATGTAGAAACATTAAATATATTTTCGAGTGAAGAGGGATACACTCATAGACTTTAATCCAGTTTTCATGTTCATCCATGGTGCTACTTGACTAATGAAGATATAAGAGACTAAGAGACTTTATATTGATTGATTTAAGTGGTCTATTGTCAATCGACTATGGATAACTAGTCAAAATTTGAGTCCTCATTAAAGGGAGAATAATTTTACATATGAAAATATTAGAAATAGGAAAAGAGTTTAAAATTGAGAATGTGTTGTCTTTGAGAAAGAAAATGACTCAAGCAGAAATTCAACAGGAAATGTTGAGTATTGGTGAATTCCTTGAGCAAAACAGTTTTTTTAAAAAAGGTCCTATTGTAACTGCCACCTTTGCAATTGAGCAATTAAATGAACAGCCACTATTAGATACAGAGATATTAGTTCCAATAGATAAGCCTGCAAATTTGTATGGTAAATATAAATTTAAAGATGTCTTTCACCTCATAAATGCAGTTTATGCTAGACATGAAGGCAATCCCAATACGTTACAGAATACATATATCGAATTAAATCAGTATATTAGTGAGAAGGGACTGCAACCGATAACAGCAGCTTACAATGTAAATGTTGTTGACTTACAACCGGGGCAATCCATGGATGATATGATTGTGGATGTTTATGTAGGAGTAAATCCTTCAATCGTATAAATGACGATTTTAGCTGTGATTTTTTGCTTCATAGTACTAGTCTATGTATCAGGATTACAGTTGAAATACATAAATGAAGTGAAAATAGTAAAGGAGGATTAATAATGACAGGTACAATGATTCTTAAGAATATTAATTTTATTGAGTTAACAAATGATGAATTGATATTTGTGGATGGCGGAGGTGTTTGGCAAGCCCTTGTAGGGGCGGCGGGAGCCATCTGTATTGGAACTGCCCCACTTGCAGGCGTAATTGCAGGGATTACCCTAGGCGTTGCAGGTTCACCGCTTGTAGGAGTAGGAGCAGGCATTGCTGCGGCAGGTTCTATGGCATCGGCGGGTTCAAGCATGCTGGATTATGCTACAAAAAAATAATTTAAAATAAGATGAGGTGACAAATATGGAATTATCCATATCCCATGGTTTTGTTGAATTAAATGAATTGACACTGTCTGAAATAAATGCAGGTGGTGTTTGGGGAGTTATTGGTGGTATAGCTGTTGTGGTTGCAGGAGCAGGAGGGGTTCTTGGTGGAGTAGGGCTACTACTTGTTCCCGAACCTACAGGGACAACTAAAGCCGGCGGAGTTATATCAATAGCAGGTGGAATAGCAACCATTGGTGGGGGGCTTGCCCAGATTGCAGCAAGCAGATAGTTATTAATTATAATATGTTCGTGTACAAGAAGGAATTTATGAAAATTCCTTCTTGTACAATTATTTGAACTTTAGAGGAGGTAATGAATATAATGGAAAAAAAAATAAAAGCTTATAAATTTTCTATGTTAATGTCTATTATATGTATCATTTTAACAGGAGTTAACTATCTAGCTTTCAAGGTACCTTTAGTTGGAGTAGCGTTTATTATAGTTACAGTTTCGTTTATCATTTCTTTTTTTTGTTATAAAATGGAAATTAAAAATAGCCACAAATAACGATTTTCAATTAAAGCTATAAATGAGCAAAAATGTATACATAAAATTCCAGTACCACTCAAGCAACGTTGAATCGTGTTGTCTACTTTTTAATACAAGGAAAGCACTTTGTCTCTATTTTCTTTTCGTTTTACAGTTTACTGGAAGTGAATTTGCTCATTTATAGATTAAAGCTAAACTAGCGTATGCCGACAACTCAAGCTTCACGAGAAGAATATGTTCTGTAGTGATTTCTGGTTTTTAAATTTTCCTGGAAATAAAAAGATGAACTTCTTTTTTGTCTATGCCTAAGTTAGCATGTTTGTCCGCATCCAAATAGCGGAAAAGGTTCAATGACACATTAGTCCGGTTACACAAAAAAATTATATTATTGCTCTAGGCGGGGGTTTATCTGTTTAAAAAACTGATCTGCGTTAAACAACATGATATCAAAGACTGCGGCGCGGCCTGTCTGGCGACTATATGCAAGCAGTACGGTTTGAAAATTCCGATTTCCAGAGTGCGTGAAGCAGCGGGCACTGATAATCAGGGGACAAGTGCCTACGGTTTGGTTAAAGCTGCCGAGCAGCTTGGTTTTACTGTTAAGGCCGTTAAAGGAAATCAGGAATCCTTTTTTGGTGAATATCCTCTACCAGCAATTGCTCATGTGGTGGTTGATGGTATACTCCTACACTATGTAGTTATTCACAAGGTTACCCGAAAAGAGATAATACTGGCCGATCCGAGTAAGGGCATAGTCAGACTCAAGCCTGATGAGTTTTTTCAAATGTGGACCGGCGTTCTCATACTAATGGTACCAACTCCCCAATTTAAAAGAGGAGATCAAACAAAGGGATTGTTTTCCCGCTTTTTTGGTCTATTGATACCGCAGCGGCGAATGTTGGGCGGTATATTTTTGTCATCCATGCTCTTTACTATCTTGGGGATTCTATCAGCATTTTATTTTCAGCTACTTATAGACGAAATTCTCCCATATAGCCTCACCAAGACCCTACATATTGTTTCTATTGGAGTAATTGTACTTTACATATTTAAAGTGATTTTGAGTGCCTTTCGGAACCATATTCTTTTAACGCTGAGCCAAAAGCTCGATATTTCCTTGATCCTCGGTTACTATCATCATGTCCTGAAGCTGCCGATGAGTTTTTTCGGTACACGTAAAACCGGTGAAATTATTTCAAGGCTGATGGATACATCCAAGGTTCGGGATGCGATCTCCAGCGCGACGCTCACCGTAATGATTGATACAATCATGGTAATTGCCGGCGGAGCCATTCTCTATACTCAAAGCAATTTATTATTCGGTGTCACTTTATTAATGATTCCGTTTTATATCCTACTGGTATGGGGATTTCATAAGCCTTTTGATCGGCTGAACCGTGAACAGATGGAGAAGAACGCGCAGCTGACCTCTTATATTGTAGAATCAATAGAAGGCATAGAGACGGTAAAGGCATACCGTGCCGAAGGGCAATCAGGATTTGAGACAGAACGTAAATTTGTAAGCTTGTTGAAATCGGTTTTCCGGTTGGGGATTTTTAATAATATTCAGGGTTCGCTCAAGGCCACTGTTCAGTTAATTGGCGGTGTTATCATTCTTTGGGTTGGCGCCATTCAAGTCATTAAGGGTAATCTCTCCATTGGACAATTGCTCGCTTACAATTCATTGCTTGCTTACTTTTTGGAACCGATTCAGAATTTAATCAATTTGCAACCGACTATTCAAACGGCGATGGTAGCAGCCGACCGATTGAGCGAGATTCTGGACCTTGAAGCGGAGAAACAGGAGAATGAGGAGCAAAAGATGCGGCCTGCGGCTTTAAAAGGAGATATTGACTTTAGAGGAGTCTCTTTTCGCTATGGAACCCGTGCTATGGTTCTAGATGATATTCATTTGACGATTAATCAAGGGGAAAAGATAGCTTTGGTCGGCGAGAGCGGGTCAGGCAAGACCACTCTCATCAAGCTGTTGATGCAGTTCTATTCGCATGAGAAGGGCGATATTCTCATTGGAAACTATAATATTAAAGATATTCATTTAGACAGTCTGCGGGATCGTATCTCTTACATCTCTCAGGAGACCTTCTTCTTTAGTGGAACCATCCGTGAGAACTTATGTCTGGGAGCTGCAGCAGATTATACATTGGAGGAAATTGTAGCAGCATGTCAAATGGCTCAGGCACATGATTTTGTTAATCAATTACCGCTTCGGTATCAAACCATGCTGGAAGAGAACGGTGCTAATCTGTCGGGAGGCCAGAGACAGCGGCTGGCAATTGCCAGAGCGCTGCTGCGGAAGCCGGATATTCTAATACTGGATGAGGCTACGAGTAATCTGGACTCTACCACAGAACGAGCCGTCTCGGACACAATTAACTGTCTGGAAGATATAAGTATGGTTATTATCGCCCACAGGCTGAGCACAATTATGCGATGCGACCGGATTTACGTCATGGAGAAGGGGCATGTCATCGAATCCGGAAGTCACCGGCAGTTACAGAACCAAAGGGGGAAATACTACAGTCTTTGGAAGGATCAACTGCCTGAGGATGAGGAGCAATTTGCATATGCGGGAAGACCGGGTGAACGATAAATGGTGCAGATTAAGTTAACTGAATTAAGTGAAATGACGGATAGCCGTGAACTGCTTGAAGCTAAGACACATCGCTTTATATCAGGATTTTTGCTCCTTTTGCTAGTGTTGCTAGGTGCGGCAGCCATCTGGTCCTATTATGGAGAGATTGACACAACGTCCAAGGCGGCGGCAATAGTTCGGCCTAACGAGAAGGTCAGTACTGTGCAGACTTCATCAATGGGGAAAGTCACCGATGTTAAAGTCAGAGAAGGAATGACCGTACAAAAAGGTACAGAGCTGATAGCGATGGACACCAAGGATCTGGATCTTCAATTGGCTTCTCAAACCGGGCAACTGGAGAAAAGCAACCGCAGGCTATCACTGCTCAAGAGGTACCGGAATAGTGTAGCCTCACTTCATAACGATTTCTCGAAGACTCTGCCGGACGAAGTGGTTTATTATGATGAGGTAGAGCAATTTTTGCTGGAAAATCAGCGGATTCAACAGAGCCAGTCTGCATCATCACAAGAAATCGCCTCGGCCATTCATGACAATATGGGTTCACAGGCGTTGCTAAAGAACGATCTGGAGGTCCATCAATCCAAGCTTACAGAGCAACAAGTCGATATAAAACGCAAGCTCGGATTGCTTCAAACCGAGCTTGAGCAGGAGAAGCTTCTTCAGTATTCTGTAGCTGAGAATCGAAGCATGCCAGCTTCCGTCGAGAGCAAACACAGTCAACAATATGCGGCTTACGAGACCAAGTACGGACAGTTAAAGAAAGTAGCTGAGGAAAAGGAAGCGGATTATCATAGTTTGGAGGAACTCGGCGAAAGGCTTGTATCGCAGGTGGAGCTTGAAAATGCGCGGAGAGAGGCCGATACGTCGGCCTCTCAGGTTGAGCAGTTCAGAGAAGAGACTCTTTCGGGTATTTCCGCTAATGTATCGGATGCGGACGTTCAGCTGAAAGAGCTGCAAACCGATCTGGAAACACTGATCCGGCAAGCGTCTGCCAGATACTCAGAAGCGGAAGGAACCCGATTGCAGCAGGACAAGCTGATCCAAGAACTTGAGGATTTGGAGAACAGTAAAGAACTTGGACGATCTGTGGAACAGACAGCCCTGAACAAATTGAAGGCAGACCGGATTGTTCAGATAGGCAGCTCAATCGAAGAGGAGCAGGCCAACGCGAAGTTACTGCAAAACAACATTCAGCAACTGAAGCTGGAGAAAAGTAACCGTAGTCTCTCTGCCCCTATTGACGGCACGCTGAACATTCTTAAAGAAGTCAATGTAGGAGATGTAGTCCAGACGGGAGAAGCCTTGCTTGCAGTCATTCCCGCTAACGAATCCATGTATAAAATGAGTTTGGCTGTTCCTAATTCCGAAGCAGGACAGATCAAGCTCGGTGACAAGGTCCACTTTAATTTTGCTGCGTTTCCCAAGCAGAGTTATGGCTCCCTGACCGGAACCGTTACCTCTATTGCCAGCGATTCTGTCGTTCAGCAGGACGGCCGTAGCTATTATCTAGTGGAGGCAGCATTATCCGGCAAAAACTTAGTCAATCGCCGAGGAGAACAGGGTGAGATCCGCTTGGGAATGAGCGCTGAGGCTTATATTATCACCGACTCCAAACGCATTCTCGACTTTGTACTGGAGAAGATCAATCTCAAGGAATAGAGAGGGTTCAGGGATGGGATTCTTAAAAAAAAATCAATTAATCTTTATATATCTAGGAATATGGTTGGTCCTTTGGGTACCATCTGCTTATGCAGATGGTACAATTTCGTCATCTTCTGTGTCTTCTGTAAGGAAGCTTTCGATGGAGGAAGCTGTTCAACTAGCTCTTACAAACATTGATGATATCCAGCAGGCTAAGGGTAAGATTACGGAGAGCAGCGCTAATACTGCTTATATAGCTTCGGAGAAAAAGGAACTGGAGTCTAAAAGCGTTTCTGTGAATTTGGGTCTTTTTCCAGTGAACACAACTGATTTTTTACAGCAAATCCCGGAATTCAATCAGTTAGGTGAAGAGGAACAGCAACAGATTCTTCAAGCAATTGGACTTCAAATCGCCATTAATAGTTCGATTAATCAGTGGATCGGGCTCCAGTCCCAAATGCAAACTAGCTATAATGAGCAGTTGAAAGACAAGCAACTGCAAACCTATGAGGCTCAACTTAGAAGTTTGGTCTATGATAACGAACTGGCAGAACTTGCTCTCATGAAGACACAACAACTTGTAATCTATGCCGTTAGTCAGCAATATATTCAATTAGCGGCTCTATCATCCCAAATAGCGTATCAACAAAATATGTATGCTCACTCCAGCACACTAGCTTCGGATGCCCAGATCCTGTTTCGTACCGGAAGGACATCCAAGAGTGAGTGGGATGAGGTGCAAAGGCAACAGCGTATTCAGCAAAGTAAGCTGGATTCTCAGGTTAGAGGCTATAAAACACAGTTGGGGCAGTTGGCACGAGAGTTAAAGCTGGACCTGCATACCTCAATTGAGATTGAGAATATTACAATTGCAACTCCCCAATTAACTGATTACGAGCAGACTCTAGACTTATCTCGCAATTATGAAATTCAAGAAGCGGATGCGAAGATAAAGTTTGCCAAGGATAATCTGAACAGTCTAACAGACCCTGGAACGGAGTTGAAGCACTACTATACGGTGCTTTGGTCGAATGCTGTTAGTCAAAGAGATGCCATATGGTCTAGGCTGGAGAATAAATGGGCTGATCAGAAGGCGAAGCTGACTGAGTTATACTATCGACTGCAGGATGCAATAGATGAGGAACAAGACGCTGCCCAGCTTGCAGAGGACGCGAGCCAGCTATATTCAAAAGGCAGGTTATCGCTGAGTGAATTGGATAAGGCCAGTCAGACACAGCGGCAGGCGGAAATGAGCAAAACAGATTTGCTCTACCAGTATTTATTGCAAGCGGAGACCTGCAAACTCGCAACACACGGTATGATATTATAAGAAGTTAATGGGTCTTTCCCAAAATGCCACGAAATGGCTTGTTTTAGACAGCCCCTTTTGACAGATAATAAACTGTTACTTAATGACAAAATTCAAATTGTTGTATCAATTTGGACAACACCTTTTAACTATTTGTTGGAGCATGTCAGAACCCAAAAGCATTACTTCCCGACACTAGGATGGTCCAGAATAGATTTAGAATGAGCTTTAAACAAACGAATATATACTTACTCTAACGGGAAAATCAGTGGTTTTAGAGGACTCTTTTCTAATGAGTTTACTCAAGAGATAGAAGCAAAAATATTAATTATTACGAATATTATCCTAGGAAACAGAATACACGAGCAAATTCAATGGAATTTTATTCATATATCTCTCACTTGTTAAAACTAGAGGATGCTAACTTCACTAGAAGTCAGTTGGACAGGATGGTCGGAACAGGTGGTTCTACTCAGAACTATGTTATTGGTATGGAACGCATAGGACTCGTCGAAAAGACAAATCAAAATAATGGGGTTATTCATTATTGGATTAAAGATCCGAAGGTTGTGTACGCTTTAGAAAATAACTTAAAGATTGAGAAATAAGAGACTACTCTATAAGGAATATAGTAGAATTCTTTGTTGCAATATAACTTGAGGGCACCCCAAAGAGGTGCCCTTTATTTTCGCTGTTGATCCGTAAAGAACGTGATCCGTGGAAAATGAAGGAAGCGATGCTTGCCGCCGCTGCGTTTATCCAGAATTTGCAGCTCCTGGCCTGGGAACAAGGGATTGGTTTTGTGTGGAAAACGAACGAGTACAACCGGGAGAACGTTTTTACCAGCCAGGTTGGCATTTCCCCTGAAGAATGTCTGATAGGCACCTTGCACGTAGATTACATCAACAAGGAGCATGTTCCCAAGCCCAGACCCCGCAAGCCAGCGGAGGATTTGGTCACTTGGGTGGAGGGGTGAGAAGAAATCTTCTGCAAGATTGAAGGAACAGCCATTCCCGTTGGGAATGGCTGTTAAACTTTCTTCTTCAGCTATTGCGGTGAACCGTATCGTGTTTGATAATGAAGCATCACGATCTGACCCATTCGCTCGGTATGGGTTAAGGTTAGATTCTCTGGCACTGTTCCGGCAGGGAATAAGGGAATGCCTTCTCCCAGAATGGTGGGAATAAGCGCAATTCGGAGCTCATCCAGCAATTGAAGCTTCAGGACGCTCTGGACAAGCAATCCACCGCCTACAATCCAGACCTTGCCTTCTGAGGTTTGTTGTAACCGGGGGATAAGCCGGTCAATGGATTCTCCTGTAAAAACAACATGTGGCGCAGGCGGTTGCCCGGAACGCGTAAGGACAAAAGCCGGTTTATCTGCATAGGGGAATTCATCGGCTAGCTTCAGCACCTCTTCATAAGTATTTCGCCCCATCACTACGCTTCCTACTGTTCCATAGAATTCACTATACCCGTTATCCCCTCCATTTCCTTCGATCTCATACAACCAATCGACAGAGCCATCGGGCCTTGCAATGTAACCATCCAGACTCATAGCGATGTACAGCACAACTTTATGTTTTGACATTGTTAATCGCTCCCTTCTAGATTCAATGATACACTTGAACTATGACAAAATATGACGTAGTTAGGTGAAGCCATTGATTAATCGAAGACTGGAAATTATGCGGACATTGGATTCAAGGACCAAATTTACGGCCCGCCAGCTGGCAGAACGATTCGGAGTATCGCTAAGGACGATCCAGCGCGATCTGGATTATCTGCAGCAGATGGGGGTTCCTCTGTATTCGGAGGTAGGCATCCACGGGGGGTACCGGGTGCTGCCGAACCGGATTTTGCCACCCCTTCAATTAACACAGCACGAGGCGTTGGGATTGTTCCTGATGATTGAATATTTGGAGCATATTCCGGACTTTCCCTATGGAATCATCCGGGCTCAACTGGCAGATCAGTATTATTCGGGATTGCCGGATGATGTGCGGGATCTGATTAGTCGTTCGAAGCAGCATCTTGCTGTTCTTCAGCACTCTTCGATACGCCCAGCTCCGTTAACGACCCATGTGTTAGGTGCAGCCGTGGAGAAGAGAGAGATTACATTTGCTTATCATTCCCGCAGCGGCAAGAAGAATGTGCAGGTCTATCCGCTCGGGATCTATTATGAACAAGGGTATTGGTATATGCCCGCCAGCAAGCAGGGTGAGATTCGCCTGTATCGGGTCGATCGGATGGAGCAGCTGGAGGAAGGGCCTCACCGAATAGAGGAGTCACTTCCAACGCTCGCAGCATGGATGAAGGCCGGGGAGACCAGGGATAGCACCGAAGTCATATTACAATTTACAGATATGGGCGTAAGGCTGGCGGAGTCGGACCGGGTATTCGCTTCAGTTCTGGACAGGGAATGGCGCGGCTGTATTCCTGTGGAAGAGTTCCCGTTCACGGCGCAGAAGCTGCTTGCCTACGGACCGGAAGTGAAGGTGGTCTCTCCAAGGGAGTTGCAGGAATCCGTCAGAGAGTTGCTGGAGAAGACTATAAGTCAGTATTCATGAAAATACTCAATATCCATTTTCCCGGGGTGTTGACGGTGATGCTGATACGATCGTTTCTGTGGAGATCACCCACGGATTCAATGCTACCCACGCTAAGGAATTTAACCATGCCTTGTTGCAATTCTTGAAGGGCTGATACTACATAAAAACCGTCTTATGTTATTAATGAATTAGCCTGAACAGCTGTATCCATCTTTTATTTATAAGAAATAAACATATGTTAATAAGGTCTTACCTCTTACAGGCTACAATTGCAATAAGAAGAAAAAGGAGCAGAGCAGATGGATGATAAATATAACTCAATAATGGAGAAGATACTGAACCGTTACAAAAGCTACATCAGCAGCGATACCTTGGAGAAGCTTGTAGAAGTCAAGAAAACGCTCCATTATGGCAAAGGCGAGCTACTCAATCTTGAGAATAAGGGCTATCTCCTGTTGTCGGGCATTCTGCGCGGATTTTATTTGGATGCGGACGGCAATGATGTGACACATATGTTTGTTTTTGAGGGCAATACCTACGGTATGGATTTTGTGACGACCGACAAGCCTCATGTATGCAGCTTCGAGGCGTTGGAGGCGTGTGTGGCGGTTGAACTGAACGGGGCTGTGCTTAGGGAGCAAATTCAGAATAATCCAGGTTTAATGATGGCATATATCCACATGCTTGAAGAAGCATTGAAGCGAAAAATACTGCGGGAAACCAGTCTTGTCACAAAAACAGCCACAGAGCGGTATATGGATTTGAAGAAAGACCACCCGCAAATAGAAAAAAAGGTAAACCAAGCCCATATTGCATCTTATCTGGGGATTTCGCCTGTCTCCTTAAGCCGCATCCGCCGCGTGATTAGAGAGGAGAACTAACCGCATCGAGACTTGAAGGGAGAATGAAATAATGGAATCCTCAACCAAGCAGGAGCCGATACAATCGAAATTCGGAGCGAAAACAACTGCCCGGCAAATTGCCGGCCATTATAATTTGAGAGGAAAAAATGCAATTGTGACTGGAGGATATTCCGGTGTGGGCCTCGAAATAACGAAGGCACTGGCAAAGGCCGGAGCGGAGGTGCTCGTTCCAGTACGCAATCTTCTCAAAGCCCAGGCGGCATTGAAGGGGATTCCTAATGTGAAAATCGGTGTAATGGATTTGATGAAACCCGATTCTATCGATTTTTTTGCAGAGCAGTTTCTGTCTACCGGTAAAAAACTGCACCTGCTTATTAACGATGCCGGCATCATGGCCCCTCCGCTTCAAAGAGACCCGCGTGGCTTTGAATCCCAATTTGCCACAAATCATCTCGGCCATTTCCAACTGACTGCCAGACTTTGGCCCGCTTTGGTAAAAGCGGAAGGAGCGCGAGTGGTCGCGGTCTCTTCAAGAGCGCAGCGCTGGGGCGGTGTTCTTTTTGATGATCCCCATTTCTTCAGAACTGAATATGATCCGAAGCGCGCCTATGCTCAGTCCAAGTCAGCCAACGTATTGTTTGCCGTAGAGCTTGACCGGTTAGGCAGAGACTACGGTGTCAGAGCGTTTGCAGCCCACCCCGGGCTGGTTCCCTCCACCAATCTGGGCAGCAGCTCCATGAGTGAACACGCTTCCGGGGTGGCAACAGGCATGATGAAAATACTACCCCGAATCTTACGGTTATTCCGTGTTACCAGTGTACTCAACCTGTTTAAACAGTTGAAGCCCCATCATGTTGGCGATGAATTCAAAACTAACCAGCAGGGAGCCGCGACGCCGGTATGGTGTGCATTAAGCGGTGAATTGGCTGGCTTGGGCGGCGTGTACTGCGAGGATTGCAACATTGCCGTTGCTGTTCAGGATAGCGCCTCACCTTATGGTGTGCTGCCGTGGGCAATCGATCCCGTACAGGCCAAGCGCCTGTGGTCGCTGAGTGAGGAATTAACGGGTGTTGCATTTCCGAGTGAGGGGACCCCCCACACCGTATAGACAGATTCACATCCGGCCTGGTGGAATCCTTCGTCATGGACATTTGAATATAGCACTGCTATAATGGCGGTATGAACACATATGACAAAATATTAGCAGCTGCTCTTAAGGTACTCGAAGAGGAGGGCGGAGCCCACTTTTCGACGCGAGCCGTAACTAAGATCGCACAGGTTACGGCTCCAACACTCTACCACCATTTCGGCAATGCCGATGGACTCCTGAGCGCAGCTATAGTGGAAGCGTTCCAACAGTTATTTAAAAGCAAGATTACCGCTGTGGAGTCCACCATTCCAGAGATGGCTCTTCGTCAAGGATGGGATGACTATGTCCGATTCGCGGCAGCCCGTCCTCGGATTTATGCGGCGATGATGGGGCGGTTGCTCGAGGGCGCCCATATCGAAGCGGCAGATCAGTCGTACCAAGCCCTGGTGAAAAATATTCAGAGAACCGCCGCCGAAGGCAAACTGGCTGTGCCAGCACAGGCTGCGGCGGATCTGGTCTGGGCTTCCGCCAATACGGCCTCTTGGCTGTATGTGACGGCCCAGACTCGTAAGGGACCCCCACCCGAAACCGGCGTCATTGATCTCATTCGGGACAGTATAATGCAGATCATTTTGATCCAAGGGCCGGATGCCGATTCAAGATGAGGAATCCGATGACAGAGCCTGGAGATTCCGGGCAAAGCCCCAATCTAGCAGCGGCATAAGAAAGATCGCCTATCCAACCTGGACCTCCAGGAGGATGGCGATCTTTTTTATGTTTGGAGAAAAGATATAGCACCGATATAGACAATGCCGTATAGCGGTGCTATAATATTTCTATAGCGGTGCTATACCGTGGTCCGTATCTCATCAAATTTAGGAGGGTTACTATGCCATTCAAAACCCAAGAACTGGTCGTCGTCACAGGTACGTCCAGCGGCATCGGTAGAGCTACCGCAGAGAGGCTCGCCGCTGAAGGATTTCACGTTTTGGCGGGGGTTCGTCGTCAGGAAGACGCCGACACAATCAAACGCACAAATATCGAGCCGGTGATCGTCGATGTTACCAATACCGGCACACTAAAGGCACTGGCCGAGCGGGTGGAGAAAGATCCGCTTGGTCGCCCTTTGCGGGCAGTGGTCAACAATGCCGGTATTGCCGTTAACGCACCTCTTGAGATGGTTCCGCTCGACGAATTTCGCCGCCAGATCGAAGTCAGTGTGATTGGACAGGTCGCGGTTATTCAGGCGCTTACCCCCGCCTTGCTGAACAGCGGCGGGCGCGTGGTCAATATCGGTTCGCTTGGGGGCAAGGTCTCCATGCCCGGCTTCGGAATTTATTCGGCTGCTAAGTATGCTATGGAAGCAATCAATGACAGTCTGCGCAGGGAGATGTCCTCGTTTGGATTGAAGGTGATCATGATCACACCGGGGGGTGTCAGCACTGGCCTGTCGGAGCAAGGGATTACGACAGCGGAGCGGCTGGCCAAGTTAATGACGCCGGACCAGCACAGGCGCCATGACCGTCTTTTTGATGCCGTGAAGGCTCAGGCTGAAGCATGGGCAAAGGACGGTATCCGCCCTGAGAAGGTAGCAGCAGTAGTATCACAAGCAATTCACGTAAGTAAGCCGCGTACCCGTTACACGGTCGGTCGCGATTCGGCACTGCTGACCCGACTGGTCCGTATTCTTCCAGACAAGCTCCTCGACCGGATGCTGCGCAGCCAGATGAAATTGCAGTAAGGGGAGAATGGGTGATGTCACAAAAACAGTTTGAATCATCTACTATAAATTAGGAGGAATTAGTATGAACGATACAAGGAACCATTACGTTACTGTACTCTGGGAGGCCAGAGCTAAGGCGGGGAGAGAAGCCGAGATGAAGGCATTTATGACTGCTGCTGTCACTCCGTCGCGCAACGACCCGGGAAACATTGACTACGAGGCTCATGAGGTGGAAGGCCAGCCTGGCACATTTATCATTTACGAGCGCTGGGATAACCGGGATGCTCTCGAACGGCACCTGAACGCCCCCCGGATGCAGGAACTGGTTCCCCAGCTTTTAGAACTGATGGAGGGATCTATTGAGGAAGGGATTCGACTCCTGCAACCGTTCCGTCCAGAAGTGTGAGAGATATTTTCCTGAGCGGTTAAAGACTTTGGTGGAGGAGGCAAAACGCTTGGCAACGATCGATGATTTTGCGGTACTGGATATTCGTGTCGGAACGATTAAGGAAGCGGAGTTTTTTGCAGAAGCAAAGGTCCATGCGATAAAGCTTAAGATTGATTTCGGACCCGAAATCGGTATGAAATCCTCAAGTGCCCAAATCACTAAGCGTTACAAGGCTGGGGATGTTGTAGGGAAGCAAATTATAGGAATCGTTAATTTTCCTCCCCGGCGCATTGCGGGATTCAAATCGGAGGTGTTAGTTTTGGGAGGAGTTCCGGAAAAAGGAGATGTTATTCTATTAAAGCCGGATACTGAATTGCCTAATGGTACTCCTATTGCGTAAAAATAAGACCATGAAATGTTGACACGAAAGTAATTAGGTGCCATACTACATGTATGAACAACAATAAAAAAATAAATGACATGGAGGCTATTCCCTCCCTTGTACAATCCCAGCGTCAGATTGACCGCTATAACCTGGACATAGACGCACAGGCTATACTCGTCGCGTCTAGGCTAATGGCAGCGGGAGCCCAGCTTGGTCAGGCCTCGGAGATTCATTTCTCCAGATTCGGCTTATCAACAGGCCGATATCGTGTATTGGCAGATCTCGAAGATTACGAAGGAGAAGAGTTGCCTTCGCAATTAGCAGAGCATCTAGGCGTTACACGTGCTACAGTGACTGGTCTGATCGACATTCTTGAACGGGATGGCCTAGTATCTAGACGGTTAAGCTCAAAAGATGGCCGCCAGAAATCGGTTATTTTGACGGAAGAAGGAGCGAAGAAGCTACGTGAAATGGCTCCTGAGCATTTCGCTTGGCTGGAGGCCACGGTGGGCTTACTCAGTATAGACGAGCGCAGCGTATTCCTCGACTTGCTGGGCCGGGTTACACAAGGCATCTCTGTCCTTATGGACGAACCAGGCTCGAAACCAAAATGAAACATCAGTAATGAGTAGAATGGGCTAGTAATGCTAGCCTCTTTTTACTCCTATATAGTTAGGAACCTAATTATATCTCGCTGAAAGTACTCAAATGGATTGATCAGAAGGGGGCAACGAAATGAACCAGATGAAATACCCGAATCCGCCAGATGATGCTTATGGTATCAAGACGGTGGATTCCAGAAAAAAGCCCTTTGCACTATGGCGTGAAGTTGTAATGGCCTATGCTGCTCCTGCCATCATGGCAGGTATTGGGGGATTGGTTACTGCTGATAGGGGGCTTCAAATCGGAGCATTGACCACAATCGGCGGTGCATCAGCTTTGATGGCCTTGATGATTGGCCTTATATTGCGCAGCCGGGTGGGTCATATGCGATGGGTCACAGGTGCACCTCACTTGGTTGTGGTAGGAGGATTCGCAATAGCCGGTTCCTTGTATGGCCTATGCGCGGCATGGGTGACATCTGCTGTACTGGAACTTATGATGCCGGGCCATCACTTGGCCTGGGCCGATCGCGTCTGGACCGATTTCCCGTTGTCCGGATTCATAGCAAGCACGATAGTGACATGGCGGTGGCGTCTCGCCGTTACCACCCATTTGACATCCAAAAGGAGAAGAAAAAAATGATAGTTATTGTGGGAGCAACAGGTACGATAGGCAGTGCGCTGGTGGAACGTTTGGCTGATCTTGGCGTGCCCGTCAGGGCTCTGAGCAGAGAGCCGGAGAAGTTGCGTAAGCAGATCGGAGAGAAGGGCCGATCTGCTATCGAGGTCGTATGGGCAGATGCTGCTGACCCCGAATCGCTGCGCCGCGCATGTACAGGTGCCAGCCAGCTCTTCCTCGCCATGTCCAACAGTCCAAGACAAATTGAACTGGAAACTTCAATCATTCAGATTGCAGGCCAATCTGGAATCGAGCACATCGTGAAAATATCCAGCCCAGCCTTTGAGCAGAGCTCTCCAGTAGCAGTGGCGGGCTGGCATCAAGAAATCGAGCAAGTGCTGAGGGAATCAGGTCTCACCCATACCGTGTTACGCCCGTACGCATTCATGCAAAACCTAATGCGCTTTGCACCAACGATTACAACCCAAAATGTTTTCTTCGGCTCCATGGGCCATTCACCGTGTAACTTCATTGACTGCCGCGATATCGCAGACGTTGCCGCAGAAGCTCTAACTAACCCTGAGGTCACAGGCCAAATATATACGCTTACGGGTTCAGAGATTTTCAGCTATCCTCAGATCGCAGCCCGGCTGTCCGCCCTGCTCCATCGGCCAATAAGTTACATCAATATGGAACCCGAAGAACTACTCCGTAATCTTATCGAGAATGGGCATATGCCTCCTTGGCTGGCGAACCACGTTGTGGAGATTCAAACCATGTCCAGGGTGGTTCCAGAAAGTCCAAATGACACGGTGAGGCGCCTGCTCGGCAGAGAGCCGCGCAAGCTGGAAGCTTTTCTGCAGGAGTATGTGGAGAATTTCCGGTAGTGGATGTCAATGACACGGGGTTGTGAAATCACACCCTTTTGGATAACGTATTAATGATGGTTACAAAAAGGGAGATTAGCAGCTACGAACTGTTAATCTCCCTTTTGCAACCCTGCTATTCGCTTACTTCTTTCTCCGTCTGCCAAAAAAAATACTGATATTATGAATAAGAATAGCTATGCTGATTAGCACCAATATATAAGAATAATCTGTTTTATCTGCCAGTAAAAGAGACACACCAAACAATGTAAAAGTAATTATAAAACTCAAAGATGTGTTTTGAGGGTTACGGTCTTTTTTGTAGGCTGAGTATATGCTATAAAACATAAGCCAGGCAATACCAATCACTATAAATATCTTTAAATACATAGGGGATCAAACCTTACTAGTGAATTTTAAAGTTGGGTGATGTAAATGTACGACTTTTGCATATCCATCTTTGCAGTATTAAATTCATTAATAGTTACACCTGCAAGAACTGCCAGGCCTCCTCCCGCAATAAGCCATCCTGCAGGAGACCAGATAAATATCGCTCCCGCAAACCCTGATGAACCAGCTTCGGCTAACATTAGTTCAGAGTACACGATAAGACTTTGTCTCCAAATGCTTTAATATCCTCCAAGTAGTCGTACCCTGGTGGATTTGGACCTGCTTGGTTATACATTCTAACCGCGACTAGCCGATGTTCAGGAATAACCAAACAGGCACAGCCAGTTAGTCCCAGCATTTGGTAGGACCCGGGTGGGGCTGTGTTTCCTATTTCAGAAATAGCTCTAGGCTTATCCTGAATCCACCATGCGAAGCCATTTCTAGGCAAAGTATCATCAAGATTTGCTGGGCTCTGATTGGTTGTAGCTTGTTCTATAACCTCTTTCGGAACAATTTGTTGTCCATTGACGAGTCCACGGTTCAGGTGAAGATAACCCCAAAAGGCCAATTCACGGGCACTTACAAAAAGATTGGCTTCCTCCCCTTGGTCATCAGCATATTCTTCATTTAACCATACTAAATTGTCTTCTCTATTCTTACACCAACCTGTCTCAATGAAATTGCATGGTTTGAAAACATATTGTTGCATGACCTCTGACAGAGGCGCTTCAAATAACTTCTTTATTAATCTAATAAGCATATTAATCCCAACATTGTTATAATTCCATTTCGATCCCGGCCGGAAAAGTTTCTCTTGATTATTTTTGAGTCCATGAGTATGTGTTAATAAATGTCTTATTCTAACCCCTTCAACAGCAGCTGGGTTTAGATCTTCTAAGTAATCTGAAATATAATCATCAATGCTTGAAAGTTTATTATGGTATAAGGCCAAGCTGATCGCAAAGCCAATGTATGACTTTCTTACTGAAGCAACATTAAACCGGGTTGAGGGCGTTATAGATTGTATCTTTGAATTATACTCATATGAACCAAAGTAGCTTTCATTAACAATAGTGTCATTATGGATGATAAGTGTAGCGGCAGCGGAACAAGAAATTTGGTTCTTAGCTTTAATTACATGGTCAGTAAGCGCTAAATATTTATCATTTTTAGTATATACTATTTCTTTTTGTACGAACATAATCTCGTTTCACCTCTGTTTATAATAAACATGCCAGTATGGAATATAAAAATTTACATAAGATTCAAGAAACAAAAGCGCAAGCCATTGGTTTGTGCTTTTTGCCGCAGCTTAAGTGTAGTTCATATTCTATGATGAATGGTGCTAAGTTTGAGCGGTTAATGAAGTAGGAGGTAAGGATCATTTATGACTGAATTATTAGCGCCAGCAGGAAATATGGAAGCTTTAAAGGCTGCAATATCTAATGGTTGTGATGCAGTATACTTAGGCATGCAAAAATTTGGTGCACGCGCATACTCCTCTAATTTTGACTTGGAAACGTTAAAAGAGGCTGTTACGTATGCGCACCTGAGGGACGTTAAAATCTATGTTGCCATGAATACCATCGTGTTCGAGAACGAAGTGGAAGAGATGAAAGAGCAGATCCGCGAATTAAATGAAATCGGGGTGGATGGCATTATCGTCCAGGACCTGACGGCGTTCGATTATATTGTTAAAAACTTTACTGATCTGGAAGCACATTGTTCCACTCAGATGGGAATTGACGATGTAGACGGAACTTTATTATTCAAAGAGCTTGGTGCGAAAAGAGTGGTTCTGTCCCGTGAGGTTAAGATTGAAACAGTCAAAGAAATCAAAAGAGTAGCTGACATCCCTTTAGAGATTTTCGTTCACGGTGCATTATGTGTATCTTATTCGGGAAACTGTCTAATGTCAGGCTTAAGCGGCTTTCGGTGCGCAAATCGCGGAAGATGTGTGGGTTCCTGCCGTAAGGAATACGATCTGATGGATCAGACAACAGGTACATCTTTAGGCAAAAGCTATATTTTATCCACTAAGGACTTGAACACCATCGATTACATTCATGATCTAAAAGAAATCGATTCTTTAAAAATAGAAGGCCGGATGAAAGTGCCGACGTATGTGGCTAATGTGGTCTCCAAATATCGTATGGCCTTAGATCATAAAATAACCGAAGCAGATAAAGAAAATCTGAAGAAAACATTCAATCGGACCTTTACCAAAGGATATTTGTTCCACGAGGACCGGAGGAATATTACAAACATCGCAAGACCTAATCACTTTGGTTATGAGATTGGAACCATTAGCAGGATTGAGAAGGACAGGTATGAAATCACACTTACACGTACCTTAAATCAAAACGATACCATCCGGATCAATCATGACAATGAAGATATTAATTTGACGGTTGCCAAGCTATACAACAAAGACGGCGACTTAATCAACACAGCAGATGATGTCTGTTATATCAAAGTCAAAGAAAAGATGTCTGCGGGAGATATAGTCTATAAAACGAAGGATTATTTCTACCACAAGGAATTAGAAGCCTCACTGGAAAAAGAATTTAAGCGGTTTGACCTAGATATTAGCGTATATGCATATCCAGATTCAAAGCTTGTCATAGAGGCGGAGGGCTTGGGCTTTAATTATTCCTATGAAAGTGAGGAAATATTAGGCGAAGCCATAAATAATCCAACCACTAAAGACCAGGTCATCAAGCAATTCTCCAGATTAAATGATACGATATTCGAACTCAATCAGGTCGATTATGAGGAAGGCAATGCGTTTATTCCAGCCAAACTGTTAAATGCAGCAAGAAGAGATATTGTCCAGGGCTTATATGACCTAAAGCTTAACAGCCAGCAGAAAAGAACCAAGGCTGTGGAAGCCAAAGAAAAAATAAGCTTTGCCCCTGTACAGCCCTACCTCACGGCTTCTGTAACGACTCAGGAACAGTATGATGCTTGCGTGAGCTGTGGAATTACGGAAATCTATTTTGACAATGTGGTTAGAAGAAATCAGAATGATTATCAGGAAAAAGAAGGGCAGCTGCTGATCGGAGGATATGGCGGAATTCATCACTACCGAGGAACCAATCCGTTCGTTACGGACTATTCTCTAAACGTTATTAATGCTACTAGCTGCTATGAACTATATAAATTAGGGGCCAAGCGGGTCACTTTATCTTATGAAATGAATAAGAGCCAAATTGAAGATTTAATGAACGCTTATGTTGAAGAAAATGACGGTTCTCCTGCGCTGGAAATGATTGTGTATGGCAAGGCTCCCTTGATGTTCACCAAATATTGTCCAATGCGAAAAATGAATCAATGCAGAGTATGCAGAACGAAGAGCTATGAGTTAAAAGATGAGCAAGGAACGTTCCCTATCCTTTCCCATGAGGATTGTACAGCGACTATTCTTAATGGGAAGACGCTTAATCTGCTAGATGAGCTGGCGAACCTCAAAGGAATCGAGGCGCTCCGGTTAAACTTCACAGTTGAAACAAAAGAGCAGGTTGTAAACGTCATTCATATGGCCTCAGGCAAATTAGATGGCTCAATGAATCATGCGGTCTTTAATCCGGAAACCGACACAAGAGGACATTTTAATAAAGAGATTGTGTAGGTAGCCCGAGGAGGTAGTAACAATAGATGTACTAAAGAAGACCAATAGGAGGGAAGTCATGCTAGATCGAAAAGAAATGCTTGAGATCAACAAAGCAGGATGGGATGAAGTAGCCGATCAATATTTCGGAATACATGCTTTGCCGGAATATGGGCCATATGCACCTACAGAGGATGAAATAAATCTTCTAGGTGATGTTGCTGGCAAGACAGTACTTGAGATTGGTTGTGGCAGTGGACACTCGCTCTTATACATGGCAAGCAGAGGTGCAGGGGATGTCTGGGGAATCGATTTATCGACTACTCAGGTTAATTATGCTAAGGAGCTGCTCCAGGAAAATAGAACGACCGGGAATATAAAACAAATGTCTATGGAAAACATAGATGACTTGCCCAGTGAATATTTTGATATCGTATTTTCGGTTTATGCGTTAGGCTGGACAGTCGATATAGCACGGACACTATCTAACATTTACAAAAAATTAAAAAACGGCGGGGTATTCGTATTTAGTTGGGAACATCCAATGCAAAGCAGGCTGACATATGATGATGGAAGAATAACCTATGCTCAATCCTATCATTCCGAAGGACCTTATCAGGTAACTTGGCGGAGAGTACCCGTGATTATGCACCATCGAAAAGTCAGCACAATATTAAATGAACTTGCAAATGCCGGCTTTTTTATAGAACGGGTAATTGAAGAATCACGGGTTCCTGAGACAGATGATAGTTTACCGGCTCAATGGTATTCGGGGATGAAGGCACGTTTAAGTCCTCCAACAATTATCATCAAATGTATAAAGAAATAAGCTAACGTCAAGGGCTATCCCCCGAGGGATGGCCCTTTGTTGTACGTAAAAAAATGCCTCCAAAAGCAGAGGTTACTAAAGAACAGGTTTCCAATGCAGCGTTTAAGTTGACTAGACAAGAGGGATTTGAGATACTGACAGCCAGAAATGATTGTACAGGAGCATGAAGAGGTCAAAGAGGATGTTTTCATTCATTAAATATTCTAAAATCAATCATAAGGATGACCTTCAGATGAAAATATTATTAGTTGAAGATGATAAGACGATCGCGTCGGGACTGGAATATTCGCTGCAGCAAGAGGGTTATTGGACCGTTCTCTGCCATAATGCCGCTTCAGCCCGAAAGGTGCTCGCCGAAGACATCGATCAGTTCACTTTGTGCCTGTTCGATTTACAGCTTCCAGACGGAACTGGTTATGAATTATGCAAGATGGTGAAGGAACGACGGGATATCCCGGTCATTTTTTTAACAGTGATTGATGATGAGGTCAATGTCGTGATGGGGCTCGATATGGGAGCCGATGATTACATTACCAAGCCTTTTCGGGTTCGCGAGCTTCTCTCCCGGATCAAGTCCGTCTTGCGGAGATACCAGAAGCTGTCCCATGCCGGAGCGGTTATTGACATTGACAATGTGCGCATCCATACGCTGGAAGGCAAAGTATATAAAAACGGTGCCGAAATTTCGCTAACCGCCTTGGAATACCGCTTATTGCTGATCTTTGGCAACCACGTTGGGCAGGTCCTCACCAGGAATCAGCTCTTGGAGCAAATCTGGGACGTGGCCGGCGATTTCGTGAATGACAACACGTTAACGGTCTATATCAAAAGGCTAAGGGAAAAGCTGGAGGATAATCCAGAGCAGCCGGCTCTGATCAAAACGGTACGCGGTTTAGGCTATAAGGTTGGTGATTAGATGTTGCGCAATCGGGAAAATCAAATATTATTACTCGTCATGGGTTCGATCAGCTTATCGGCGATCGTCATTGCTGCTTTGATTTCGTCTGTCGCCGCAGCCCTGGTTATTATTGTATCCGTGCTGCTTACCGGCACAGCTGTATTATTCACAAAACGGAGATATTACGAGCTAGAGAAGCTGTCCGTCTATTTGCGGGAGATTAGCAGCGGGCAGGCCTCCCTTGATCCTCGCGATAATCAAGAAGGTGAGCTTAGCATCTTAAAGAATGATATTTACAAGGTGACACGCATGCTCTCCGAGCATCGTTCGCTATTGCAGCAGGATAAGCTTCAACTGACCGATGCCATCTCGGATATTTCGCATCAGCTCAAAACACCGATCACCTCTATGACAGTCATGGCAGATCTGTTAAGCGCCCCTGACCTGCCTCCACTCAAAAGAACGGAGTTCACCCATCATATCCGCATTCAGCTTGAACGGATCGATTGGCTTGTTTCATCCTTATTAAAGCTGGCGAAAATGGATGCGGGAACGATCCTGTTCAAAAAAGATCAAATACACATGAAAACCCTAATCCAAAAGGCACTGGAGCCAGTTATGATTCCGATGGATATTAAGGGACAGACCGTTTCCATCACAGGGGATGACAACGTCTCTTTTGACGGCGATTTCCATTGGACTGCTGAAGCGGTTATCAATATTTTGAAGAATGGAGTGGAGCATACCCCTGAGGGCGGTGCGATTACCATCACATTCTCCGACAACGTGCTATTTACGGAAATTGTTATTGCTGACAACGGAGAGGGCATTCCGAAAGAGGATTTGCCTTATGTATTCAAACGTTTTTATAAAGGAAAGAATGCTAATGAAGGAAGCATCGGTATAGGGCTTGCGATGGCTCACAGCATCATTGCAAGCCAGAACGGCGTGATTGATGTAGCGAGCGACAGCGGGAGGGGTACAGAGTTTCGGATCAAATTTTATAAGCATGTCATTTAACAGCACTCCGTAAGTGACTGAACTGTCACCTCCAAAGTCACTGTAAAGTCATTTTAGACAGATAAAATGATATTTATCAGATGAACGACGGAGGTACAACCATGCAAATGAAGCAGCAGCGCAAGATTACTTTTATGATTACGATAGGCTACACCCTGATTATTCTTTATTTTATGCTTTTTGCTTTCGGCAGAGCGGATACTGTAGATCAAAACAGTCAGTACACCTTTATTTTTTTGCCGGACGGTTTTTTTAGGGTGCCGGGTCTTTCCGATCTTCTACATCCGACACTGATGGACTTGGTGGGTATTGGAAACTTTGCAGCCTTCATACCTTTTGGCATACTGTTTCCGCTGTTATACCGCACCAGCTTTGTTCGCTTCATGACAGGGTTTATCCTGTCCATTCTTGTGGTGGAGACCATCCAGGCCCTAACATTCCTCGGCAGCTTTGACACGAACGACGTCATAACGAACTCAGTGGGCGCTGCTATTGGATTCGGGGGCTACAAGATTGGCTTCCGTACACAAAACTACTGGAGAAATATCGCTGCTACAGGAATTGCCAGTGCTGTGTTAATGCTCGGCGTATGGGGGGTCTTCGGAGTAGTTGATCAAGTGTTCACCAAAGAGCTGGCCCCTTTTGTAGCGATAAACGAATGGGAAGATAGTACCGGAAATCGATTAACGGGAACCAAACAGGACAGCTTTAAGATTGGTGGCCAAGACGTGGCACCCCAGTATAATGTGTATGGCACCGAAGGTAAAAAGAAGGAAACCTATACGTATTTGCTGGGCAATAAGGGAGAGCTGTATCTAAGCTTGAATTATGGAATTCCTGATCATAAGGATTTTCAGGGCAGCCTTCAGGTTACCGTTGACGGGAATGAGCTCCTGTCTGTATCTGCAAAAGATCAGCTCCATGAGCCGGATAATAGGATCCTTCATCTCACCCGGGCTAATGAGCTTAAGATAACCATTGAGGGGAATGAAACCCTGTGGGATGTTGGATATAGAGAGATGGTATATTCCTGGAATTGAGCATCTAAGGAAGTAGGGATGGCAATGGAGATTTTAACCATTGAAAATTTGTCCAAAATATACGGCACAGGCGAATCGGCGGTGAAGGCGCTGGATGATGTTTCCTTTTCGGTCCAAAAAGGTGAATTCGTCGCCATTATTGGACCTTCCGGATCGGGGAAATCGACACTCCTTCATATGCTGGGCGGTGTGGATCAACCGACTGGCGGGAAAGTGTATGTTCAGGATACGGATATGTATACCTTGGATGAAACGCAGCTGGCCATCTTCAGACGCAGGCAAATCGGGCTGATCTACCAGTTCTTCAATCTGATTCCCGTCCTGACGGTGGAAGAGAATATTACGCTGCCGCTCTTGCTGGATCAACAAAAGGTAGATCAAAAGCAATTGGCTGATCTTGTGAATAAGCTGAATTTGCAGCATCGGTTAAACCATCTGCCAAATCAGCTATCCGGTGGACAGCAGCAGCGTGTCTCGATTGGCAGAGCGATCATCGGCAATCCTGCGATCATGCTGGCCGACGAACCCACCGGGAATCTGGACAGCAGGAATAGCAGCGAGATCGTCGATTTATTGAAAATGCTGAATAAGACCTATCATCAGACACTGATCGTAATCACGCATGACGAACGGATCGCCCTGCAAGCCGACCGAATCATTTCGATTGAAGATGGGAGGATTGCCAAAAACGAGGTGATCAGGCGATGAATATTGTCAATACATTAACCATCCGGCATCTGAAGCAGAACAAGAGACGAACACTTTTGACTATTTTTGGCGTCATTATTTCGGTATCCATGATGACCGCTGTCATTACGCTTATTTTTTCCTTTGCGGATTTAATGATCAGACAAACGATCTCAGATACAGGGGAGTGGCATATTCAGTATCAGGATATAACCAAGAAACAGCTTGCAGCGATACAGGGCGATGATGCAACCAAAACGGTTGCCATCACAAGAGACCTTGGGTATGCCCCATTAGAAGGGGGACAAAATTCCAATAAGCCGTACTTGTTCATCAAGGAATATGATAAGCAAGGGTTCACACAATTTCAGATTGAAATAAGCAAGGGACGTCTTCCGCACACGGACAAGGAGGTTGTGATCTCCGAGTCTGTTGCAACAAATGGCAAAGTGAAGTACGAAATCGGCGACCGTCTGACGCTTCGCGTCGGCGACCGATTCGAACAAGGGGGCGATCATCCCCTGGATCAGACGGAAACGCTGCGCAGGAAAGACGGCACATTGACCGAGACATTACAGCATAGCGTAATTAGGGATTATACTGTGGTAGGTTTCATTAAACGTCCGTTGTCAGAAACGGCTTGGGCCCCGGCTTATACGATCATTAGCTATGTCGATGATCAAATCATCGGGGGGGACGATCGGGTCGATGCGTCGGTAGTTTTGCAGCAGGTCAATCCGTTCTTGTTCGCACATGCGGAGAAGCTGGCTGAGAAAAACCAAATTAACACTGTCCAATTTAATAATGATTTGCTTCATTATTATGGCTTGTCCAGTAGCGGAACCTCATCCAGTATGATGTTCTCATTATCGGCAATCATTATGGGGATCATTATCATTGGCTCGGTTGGACTCATCTATAACGCCTTTGCGATATCCGTCTCGGAACGTTCCCGCTATTTAGGGATGCTCGCGAGCGTGGGGGCAACGAAAAGGCAGAAGCGAAATTCCGTATTCTTTGAAGGGATCGTCATTGGTTTGATCAGCATTCCCATTGGCATCTTATGCGGTCTTGCCGGAATCGGAATCACCTTTTCGTTCATGAACACAATGATTGAAGGGGCATTATGGACGAATGAAAAGCTGAGGCTTATCGTCACGCCGTTATTGCTCTTGATTACTTGTCTTGTTTCGATGCTGACAATTTTCGTTTCGGCGTATCTCCCGGCGGTTAAAGCATCCAGGGTATCTCCTATAGACGCGATTCGCCAAACCACTGACGTAAAGCTTACGGTCAAAGCAGTGAAGACGCCCGAGATCATTCGTAAGCTCTTCGGAATTGAAGCAGAAATCGGGCTGAAAAACTTAAAGAGGAACAAACGAAGACATCATGTTATTCTTTTTTCGCTTGTCACCAGCATCGTTTTGTTTTTGACGATATCGTTTTTCACGGCTGGCCTGACACAATCTCTGGCATTGTCGCTGGAAGGCATCAATTACGATATTGAAGTGTCGTCCAGGAATGGCGAAAGACTAGATGATGACCAGTTGATGCAATCGCTTGTATCTCTGGATGGCGTCACGGAATACAGCGTGAGTCATGAGTTAGTCAGGACCGCTTGGGTCGATGCAGCAAGCATCGCCGACGAATTGCAGGAGAAGGTTAAGCAGGATAAGAGTATGCTGCAAGACGGGAAATACCCTTACGAAATTAAGCTCTATGCACTGAATGATTCGAGCCTGCAAGCCTATGCCAGAGCAGCTCACGCAGATTACGAACAGCTTACGGATCTGGATCATCCCGCCGCAATCGTGATGGATACGATTCATTACAAAGATATAGATACGGGGAAATATATTCAGACGAAGTCCATATATGCGAATATCGGACAACCTATCGAGCTAACGAGTTTTTTTAAAGCGAGCGGGGAAGAAACGAAGACAAATCAAGTGATAATTGCCGCATTGACGGATCAGGCACCGATGGGGATGAGCCCGATAGGCGTAGGCGGGTTAAATATGATCGTGTCGGAACGCGTCATGAAGCGGCTGGCAGACGGCGAGGAGCTGGCTAACGCTCCGATGTACCTCCATTTGAAAAGCACGGAACCGGTGAAAACGCAGCAGGAAATTGAAGCGATGAATGAGACCCATCTGAATGTCTACAATGTATATCAATTCAGAATAAGAGAAGAACAACAGATTCTGCTGATGAACGTCTTTTCTTACGGTTTTATCGTATTAATCTCTGTGATTTCCGTTGCGAACATCTTTAATACGATCTCAACAGGGCTGGTTCTTCGCAAACGGGAATTTGCGATGCTGAAATCCGTAGGCGTGACGCCAAAGGGGTTTGCAAAAATGCTGAACTATGAGAGTGTTTTTTATGGGGTCAAGTCGCTCTTGTATGGGCTTCCTGTCAGTTTCGCCGTGATGGTTCTGATCTATAAAGCATTTGCGAACAAATTCAGCTATGGGTTCACCCTGCCCTGGATGAGCATTCTGTCTGTCATTGTGTGTGTATTTGTCATTGTCAGCTCTGCGGTTGTTTATTCCGGAGCTAAAGTAAAAAAGGAGAATATTATTGATGCATTAAAGCAAGAGAATATATGATTCACCCTCTTTTTAAACCAGGATGAAGCTCATACGTTTGTAGCTGTGTTTATTCCTTCGTAAGTCCTTGGTATAGGGTAAGTTTCTCTGCGGCGAGAGAAATCATGTAATCAATTTCTTGCCGCTTGGATTCCAGCTCCATCAGATGCTGCTCAAGGATTTCAATCCGCTTTTTTAAAGTTGGACTATAAGTAGAAGGTTTCTCCCCTTGTTGAATTTTATCCATGACACAGCCCTCACGAGTAAATTCTGTAATCTCCTCAAGCGATAAACCCAATTTTTTAAGTTTATTTAGACATTGAATGTAGGAAACCTCGCTTTCATGGTAGACACGAGCCCCTCCATTACTGCGCATGGGTTCATGTAGCACCCCGATTTTTTCATAATAACGGATTGTATAAGGAGTTAGTCCTGTTTGTTCTGACACTTGACTGATGGTGAGCATCGGATTACTGTTCCTCCTTTATGAAAGCTGATATTGAAAGATATTATACAGCCTTTAGCTAGCTCAAAGCCAATGTGTACATTCGCCCCAGCCTTGTACTGAATAAACTCTTGACTTCCAGTTGACTCTAACTTGTAAGTTAACGTTACTCATTCGAATACAGGAACAAACACTAAAGGGGTGTCACAATGAACAACGAATATTTCACGATTCAGCAGGCTTCGGAGGGTATCTGGGGGGCTATTTCGGTTCCCGGCAGCGGCTCTTTGGGAAATGCAGCCATTATTGATCTTGGGGATTTAACCGTGGTAGTGGATACCACTAATCTGCCGAATTCTGCTGCTTTGTTACGTCATACTGCTGAACAATTAACGAACAAACCGGTCAAATACGTAGTGAATACACATTTCCATGGAGATCATGTCAACGGCAATCAGGAATTTATGAACAGCGAATTGATATCTACTGTGTGGACAAGAGATTTGCTTGCTGATATGGGTGAAGTGAATATTGATGCCATGCAACAAAACATTCGTAAGTTAATAACTAGCCTAAATAACATGCGTTCACAGGAAAGAGATCCTCATATGCTCACTGAAATCGACTATGATCTTTCCGTGCAGCATGCGCTGTATGATACGATCCCTTCCCTTCGCAGGGTGGTCCCCGCGATAACCTTTGACGACAAACTCGTGATTCGGGGAACAAAGCGAACCATCGAAGTGTTGTCTTACGGAGGCGGTCATTCATTAAGTGATGCCGTGGTGTATGTTCCAGAGGAGCGAACTTTGATTGCAGGTGATTTGGTATCAACTAAGACCATTCCGGTCATTCCCTACGGTAATCCGTACGCCTGGATACGCATCCTTAAACGCATGCAACAAGATCTCAAGATCGATACTGTCGTTCCGGGGCACGGAGATATCTCTCATTCAGAACGAATCACAGATGTCATACGCTTTTTGGAGAAAATGATCGCTTATGTTGCTGGTGCTGTAAAAAGCGGGCAATCAGAGTCGTACTGGCTGGAGCAAGGTGTACTAAAAGGGTATGAGGATTGGCATCTGCCCCAGTATTTCAAATGGAACTTTCGCTGGCTCTTTAACAGTATGCTTGTTCAAAACAACAGATGAGACAATCGGCAACCTTACAATAAGATTCTACCAAGTTGTAGAGCATCTGGTTTGGGCCTGATCAACAAGGTTATTATCTGTATATAGTATTTTAATTGAGTGAACATAGGGAGGATGCCGGGATGAGAATGCCAAGCGACAGCGAACTGACATTGCTATTCGAAGGAGATGGGCAACAGCTTGAGCAATTTACTTTTGCGTACAGCGTCACTGTAGATTGGCGAGAAGAGGACGAGGAGATCGTCCGGTTGTTCGGTAAACGGCTTCCAGATGAAACGGTTGAGGTGACATCAACGGACAAGGGACTGGACGTTACCTACAATGGACAACTGCATTCGATTGCGCTTACCTTTAGCAGACAAGACCGCTACATCACGATTCGCGGCTTTCAGGAGCTGATCCGGGACAAATACGAAATCCGGCTGTTTGAGGACTCATATTTTTCGGATACGCACGAATTTTTGATTTTACCGAAGCGGCAGTGGGAAGAGCTGGATGCCCGGTATCCGGCGCGGAGCAGGGAGATATTCCGTGTCATCGATGATGAGCTCGATTTTCCGTAACTTTTACAACTTGGATGCATCCTACAAGTATTTGAAAGAAAACGGCCTCTGTCCGCATGGTTTGCGGCAGGGCCGTTTTTCGTTTTTCATACGCTAGCTTCAAATTACTATTCTTGCCATACATTCATAGGGTCCCATGGCTTGATCAGATTGCCATATTTTTCGGCCAAAAAAGCTTTCATGTCTTCCAGCTTAGCAGGCACCTCGTTCCAGGCTGGAAGGGGGGATAACCCCCGTTTGCTTTTCAATAGGATATCCACGGTAACATACAAGCGTTCTGGCTGAATCCAATGAAGGAAGCGGGAAATATCAATTTGCTTGGTCAAGGACAAGGAATCAATTTCGTCATTGTAATGCTTGTTGAACTCGCTGATCAGGTTCAGGAGGTAGTCCCTCTGCTCCTTCACGAAGTCCAGGCCGCAGATGGCGCCATGTCCTGGAACAACGATTTCGGGTTTAATTTCATCAATAATGCGATCAAGCACTTTAACCCAATTGAGAGTTCCTTCCTCGCTGTATGCCGTACAACCGTTAAACACGACATCGCCGGCAAACAGCACTTTTTCTTTGGGCATCCACAGCAGCAAGTCACTGTCGGAGTGGGCCGGGGCTACGTTGTAAATCATGACTTCCGTATCGTCAAGACGGATGCTGATATCGTCCTTGATCTGAATATTCGGGTATACCCATTCCACGCCCTCCAGGTCGAATCCTTCAAATTCTGCTGCAAAAAACCGCTCGCCCGAAGTCGATTCCAGAGAATCCTTCCCTCTTCTAATGACGTTGTCCATCCAGCTGATATTTTCGGTGAGACGCTCTCTAGAGGCTTCCTTATGCATAATAATGCAAGCATCTTCAAACACTTTGTTTCCCCAGGCGTGGTCACTGTTATAGTGCGAGTTCACCACATATGCGGGAGAGCCGCCGTTGCTTACTTCCTTATAAGCCTCCCGCATTTCCCGCGCATGGAATAAATCAAAAAACGTGTCATACACCAGCCCTTCACCCTTATTGATGAACCCGGCATTGGCCCAACTGATACCGCGATACGGCGAAATACCGGCAAAGACACCAGCTGCGACTTCAATAAATTTGACGCGGGGTTTTTGGATAATACGTCCATACTTCATAAAAATTCTCCTTTGCGTATGTGTTCTTGGGATAAAGCATACTGATTATGCCTTTATTATAGAGAAGGGAAAACATAAATGCAAGCGAGTGCTTGCATGCATTTATTCTATGGTTTATGATTGCAGCAGAACAACATCACACAACTATATGGATGGAGGCGCTGCATATGCAAAACTTGTAGTAGAATAGGCTTAACATATTCAAAAGGGGAAATACAATGAATACTTCGGACAGAATCATTGAAGCCGCGACACGGCTCATCAGAGAGAAGGGCTATCAGGGAGTCAGCACCAAAGCCATTGCAACGGAAGCTAAAGTCAATGAATCTACGATTTTTCGGCAATTTGGAAGCAAGCAAGGCATATTGGAAGCCATTGTTGAAAGACATGCAGATATCCCGCAATTTGAGAAGCTGTTAAAAGAGGACGCAACCGATAATCCGGAAGTCGATCTGCTGAATGTAAGCCAGCAGTACCGATTGTTCTTCCATAACAATGCGGACATCATTATGATTGGCATCCGTGACACAGGAATGCTTCCTGAATTGGACAGGGTGCTGGCTGAGCCGCCAGTGAAGCTGCACTCCTTGCTGGTTGAATATTTTGAACGCCTGCAGAAGAAAAAAGTGATAGCTAGACAGGATGAGCGTCTTACTGCTATGTCTTTTCTCTCGATGTGTTACGGATTTCAGATGAGCGAGCTGATTCACCGGCAATATCAGTCCGAGCTCATCACTGAAGAAGAGTTCTACAAGCACAGTGTCTCATTGTTTGTAAAAGGAATGTTGTCTCAGTCATAAGCTTTGTGAGTACCATTTACTCAGGTTTCATGCTGTATATCAGTTCCTTCAAAAAAATTTCAGGTTGAGTCAAAAACACTGACCGTAACTGTCAGTGTTTTTTTTGTATGCTTGTCTTGTGTTAGCCAATAACGGACTGGAGGAACGGAAAATGTATACAAAAATTGAAGACTTCGCTGCGGAATGGACTAGCGAGGCGGAATTAACTGCTACCGTACTGGATGCACTTACGGATGATTCTCTTGGACAGGAGGTTATCGAAGGCCGACGAGTGCTGGGACAAATCGCCTGGCATCTGGTTCAATCGCTGCACTACATGACAACTTTGGGGCTCGCTTTCGAAGCTTCATCCAGAGGCGAAGAAGCTCCGGATTCTGCTGCATTTATAGCTTCGGAGTATCGGCGGATCAGCAAGAATTTACTGGACGCGGTTCAAACACAGTGGAATGACGAATCCTTGCGCGAGTCGGTCATGATTGAGAAGGAAGCTTGGCAGAACGGAAGTTCCCTTCGTTATACGATCATGCACCAAGCGCATCATCGCGGACAAATGACCGTTCTCATGCGCCAGGCCGGACTTCGAGTGCCTAATGTGTACGGTCCGACTTACGATACTTGGGTCGAGAAAGGGATAACACCTTTAATCTAAGTTCCTTTACAATGAAACAAACGGTCTAGGGAGTGAGGAACGGTTTGTCAAAAGCGGATAATATGCTGTCCATCCTATGGTTGCTTCGTTCGGGAAAGCGGATGACGGCGCAGCAGCTTGCAGACGATTTGGAGATTCATGTTCGCACCGTATACCGGTGCATTGATTCACTATGCGCAAGCGGCGCCCCGATTATTGCCGATGCCGGTCCGAACGGCGGTTACCGGCTTCTCGGTGAATTCGTCGATTCTCCGCTGCTCTTCGATGCCGAAGAGCAGAAGGCGCTCGTACATGCATCCGTCTTCGCACGGGAAGCGGGCTATCCGTTCACGGATGCGCTCTCCCGGGCGGTCGATAAACTGAAGCGATACACGAATGAAGAGCAGCTTGAGCGGATTAACAGACATAGCAGCGGGCTTGCCGTCATCCAGACACCCACGGATGCGAGAGAACTTGAATTGCTCAAAAGGTTAGAGGAGGCCGTAGCCCGGGGAGAGTCGCTGAATATGCACTATGCCAAAGGACCGGAGCTTACTCCAAGCCATCGGGTCCTTGACCCCTACGGCATCGTGCATTGGAAAGGGATATGGTACGCTATAGGGTTCTGCCGGTTGCGGCAAGAGATCCGAAGCTTCCGGGTGGATCGCATCGTCCGTTTGGAGGCAGCGGATACCCGCTTCGAACGTCCGGCTGCCTTTTCCGCGAGGGATTTCCTCTTACATTCTTTATTTCCGGATTCGCTCGAGGCTGAGACGCTAGTCATCGTAAGACTGCAGGGACATGAACACGCGCTTAACGAGCTATGCAAGCATTGGTTGTTTGGTCATGCACTGATCGAACGCAGGCAGCCCGGCGAAGCTCTTTTTAAGCTGGGAGAACTGTCGCTGCGGACATATGTTCCGTACTTTCTTCTTCCGTACGGGAAGTCTCTTGAGATACTTGAGCCGCAAATACTAATCGATCGAATGGCTAAGGTCAGCCTCGAAATGTTTAAACACTACGAAGCGATGCAAATAAAATCAGAGGATAAGAAGGGAAGAAGAGCGGATATGAGCAAATTTGCGATGTACGGAAGATTGACGGCCAGCCCCGGGAAACGGGAAGAACTCGCTTCATTACTGCTGGAAGCTTCGCGTAGCTTGAAGGATATGGCGGGCTGTGAGCTCTATATTATCAATGAATCCGTAGATGACCCCGATACGATCTGGGTCACGGAGCTGTGGAGCGATGCAGAGGCTCATGCCAACTCTCTCAAGAATGAAGAAGTGCTGGCCGTCATTCAACGCGCACGTCCTTTAATCGCAGGTGCAGAACAGGTTCGGCTCCGCCCCGTTGGCGGCAAGGGATTAGATGTATAAAGAGTTGGTCCGTTAAATCAACCATCCGACGGGGCGTACTTATCCACGTCCGGCTCGAATACCGCTCCACCCGCCGGGTCCAGGTCCACGTGGATGGTTCCGCGTTCATCGGTCAGCACGATCATTCGCGAACCGACGACGGGAACACGGTCGGAGCTGGTACGCATGTGTGCTGAGACGACACGAGAAGCACCGTCAACGATATAATTTACCTCAACCGTGAATATCGGGTAATGAAAGAGCCAACTATTAGTGAAATTCACAGCGGTCAACGTCCCGGTGTACGACGAACCCTCCACACGGAGTCGCTCGATGTCCGCCTGACGCCGCCGGGCGTGGGCGGTAGAGCCGGGCAGCCGCAGGAGGGCAATGGCGGCCCAGAGGGCGCAGGCAGCTCCGACGACGGCGCCGAGCTCTTTCGGGATCGTCGGCGATGTCGCTATTGCCTCCAGATCGAAGGGTTGCGATGGATTACTTGTTAGCGTCCAGAGCAGGAGGGCTCCCGCGATTACGGTGAGTCCTCCTGTGACTCCTAGCGTTCTGAATAGACCAGCTACCCTGGTCTGTCCAAACTGCTGGGCCGCACTTGAGTACAATCCGCTGGTCGCACCGATCGAGACGATGAGCAGCACCACGGCGACGATCACAGTGACCGGATGACCGAGGAAAATGTTGACCGCCGGTGTCGGTGCCAGACCGAGCAGGGCGCCGAATGGCACGGAGCCTGTTAGTGCCCACAGTACAGCGGTTGCGAACAACCACGGCAGCACTGGAGCCACTCGTCCTATGCGGCGTCCAGGCTGAAGCGTAGTCATCCGTCCGTTCCTGTCCGTGGTAGAGAACAATGGCAGCATCTCAATATGCTCTTGCTGCCCTAGCTTTTGCTGACCCTTCGCAGTATCACTCATCAACATCGCCCTCCCGAAGAAGATGTTATTTTTATACTCAGCCCTACCTGACTTTCTTCACCAATTACACTTGGAGAAAACATTTTAATCATTAGTTCAAAGTACACGATAAGATTTTGTCTCCAAATGTCTTAATATCCTCTAAGTAGTCGTACCCTGGTGGATTTGGACCTGTTTGATTGTACATTCTAACTGCGACTAACCGATGTTCAGGAATAACCAAACAGGCACAGCCAGTTAGCCCCAGTATTTGGTAGGACCCGGGTGGGAGTGTGTTTCCTATTTCAGAAATAGCTCTAGGCTTATCCTGAATCCACCAAGTGAAGCCATTTCTAGGCAATGCATCATCAAGTTTGGCTGGGCTCTGATTCCTTGTAGCTTGTTCTATAACCTCTTTCGGAACAATCTGGCGTCCATTAACGAGTCCTCGGTTCAGGTGAAGATAACCCCAACAAGCCAATTCACGGGCACTTACAAAAAGATTGGCTTCTTCACCTTGGTCATCAGCATAGTCTTCATTTAACCATACTAAATTCTCAACTCTATTCTTACACCAACCTGTCTCAATGAAATTGCAGGGGTTGAAAACATATTGTTGCATGACCTCTGACAGGGGCGCTTTAAATAACTTCCGTATTAATCTAATCAGCATATTGATCCCTGTATTACTATAATTCCAACTTGTTCCCGGCGGGAAAAGTTTTTCATGATTATTTTTAAGTCCATGAGTATGCGTTAATAAATGTCTTATTCTAACCCCTTGGACAGCGGCTAGGTTTAGATCCTCTAAGTAATCAGAAATATAATCATCCATGCTTGAAAGTTTATTTTGGTATAAGGCCAAGCTGATCGCAAAGCCAATGTATGACTTTCTTACGGAAGCAACATTAAACCGGGTTGAGGGCGCTACTGATTGTATCTTTGAATTATACTCATATGAGCCAAAGTAATTTTCATTAACAATGGTGTCATTATGGATGATAAATGTAGCGGCTGCGGAAGAGGAAATCTGGTTCTTAGCTTTAATGACATGATTAGTTAGCGCCAAGTATTTATCATTTCTGGTATGCACTACTTCTTTTTGTAAGAACATAATCTCACTTCACCTCTGTTTATAATAAACATGCCAGTATAGAATATAAAAATCATACTACAAAGAGTTAAGCCTGGAGTGATTCGAACATGATGAATTTATATGGAGCGGAGCATCACCTGATGGTGGTGTCTGATTCAATTGATGCGGAAGAGCACCGGCATTCTTTTCTACAGGTGACGTTCTCCTTAACAGATGAATTTGACATTGAGGTAGCGGGGCTAAGCTTGCGTTGTCCAGGGATCATTATCAATTCGAACGCCGTTCATCGGTTAAAAGAGGCAGGCCTCCCGTTGATGCTTCTTCTGATCGACAGCACCTCTGAGATGGCGGCAAGCTTTAAGCGGGTTCTGGAGGGGCAGCAGTTCCACATATTCCCGCATGAAGTGATGAGGAGCATCCGTGCATTGGTGCAAGAGCAGTACGCCGGCGTTAAGGACCCGGACAGCTATCATTCTTTTCTGGGACAACTCATGAGGCTATTGGCTGTAGAGCAGGTGAAACCCGCTATTGTTGATCCGAGAATCAGAGAGTTTATTCAGCTCCTCAAAGATTGCACCGGCTCCGAGCACTCCGTCAGTCAATTCGCCCGGCAGTTAGGTTTGTCCAACAGCAGATTGTCGCATCTCTTCAAAGAAAACACAGGTATTTCGCTTAGCGGATACATGGTGCTGCACAAGCTGCAGAAGGCCGTCTATTTGATTTTTGCGGGGCTCAGCATTACGGATGCGGCGATGGCTGCAGGCTTTGACAGTCCGTCCCACTTAGCTGCTACCAGCAAGCAGTTGCTGGGCATGACGGCGAAGGATATCCGTAAAGATAGCGTCTTTTTAAAAGTTTCCAGCCTGCATTAACCTTACAATGGGTGCAGGAGGTGTGTTCCATGAGTGCATACTTGAAGGAAACTGAATTGCTGAACTATGCTCACCCGTTGCTCCAGCAAATTGTTCACAGCCGCCGGTGGGATTCGATGTCCCGGAAGGAACAGATTCTCGGCATCTATAACTACGTCCGTGACGAAATCCGGTTCGGCTATAACCGGGCGGACGATATTCCGGCCTCGGAAGTCTTGCAGGATGGCTACGGCCAGTGTAATACAAAGGGTGTGCTGTTCATGGCATTGCTAAGGGCTGTGGGCGTACCCTGCCGTATGCATGGATTTGCCATCGATAAGAGGCTGCAAAAGGGGGCCATGAAAGGGTGGTATTACCAGCTGTCCCCCAAGGAGATCATTCATAGCTGGGTTGAAGTGCTATATGAAGCTAGGTGGTTGAATATTGAGGGATTTATACTGGATGTCCCCTATCTGACCAAGCTTCAGCAGAAATTTGAACAGTGTACGGGTTCCTTTTGCGGATATGGCGCTGCAACAGATAATTTTCAAAATCCGCAAATTTATTGGAACGAAAATGATACCTACGTGCAAAAAGAAGGCATCGTTCAGGATTTCGGGATTTACGACAGCCCCGATGCCTTCTTCTCCGCTCATCCGCAAGGGCTCAGCCCGATCAAGAAAATAGTCTACACCAGGGTGGTCCGGCATCTGATGAACCGGAACGTTGATCACATCAGGCGGGGCGGGATGATTAACTGATTTATAATTCGTTATCTATATAAATGGAATGGGCAATTGAAGTTATTATAACAGAGGCGGCCTTCAAGGCTGCTTTTTTCTGTCTCCGATAGCCTATAAAACTATAAAATAAGCTGAAAACATCTACAGATTCCGACAATTGTTTAGAAATTGTATAGGTCCCTATTTTACAATTGTGAGGTATGTCATATGATTCGGCGCATTTGCATTTAGAGTGCTATTACATACCAAAACGATTTCAGAAAGGGATGAACTAAATGGTAAGCAACAACATGAATTTGCGGAAAATTGGAATTATGTTTCTGATCTTTACTCTTGTTTTCACGGGCATGGGATTAAGCTTCGGAACTTCAGTGAGCTACGCTGATGCTTCGGATATTTATGTAGCAAGCAATGGCAATGACAGTACAGGTGACGGGACCGAAGATAAGCCCTATGCCACTCTCCCCAAAGCCAATCAAGAGGTGGTCAGCGGGGGAACAATATATGTCATGGATGATATCACTTTGTCACCCGTTCAGCCCGGGAAGTTCCTAGAGCTCAAAGGGGGCAAACAAATTACAATCACAACAGATCCTAATGCCTCCCAAACTGCTGTGATTAAGCGTGGGGGTAGTGGAACACTTCTAGATCTGCTTGATGGTCACCTTACATTGAAGAATATCATCATTGACGGCATGGGAACTTCGTCTGCTGGAAGAATCGTTAATGTATACGGTGCTTCAAGTCTAACCATAGAAGATGGCGCGAATTTACGGAATAATAATATTTATAACTTGCCGGCAAGTGCAATTTACGTAAGTGATCCGGCATCGACTGTCAAAATGACCGGGGGAGAAATCAGCGGTAATAAGTATGCTGGTACGGCTACGAGTGCGATCCTTATGAGTAATGGGGAATTCACTATGAGTGGAGGCCGAATTACAGGGAATACTGGCGGAGGCGTTGAAGTCACAGCAGGTAAATTCATCCTGTCTGGAATTGGACAGATTACTGCGAATTTGATTGCATCGGGCAAGGGCCAAAACGTTAATTTGAAAAGCTCTAATCTTCTTTATCTGAACGGAGACTTCACCGGGAAAGCGGGCATCACTGTGCAAACCGGGATGACGGAAGGAAGCAAGTTTGGGGAGGCCATTTCCAGGGATCTGAAGGGTATCGAGAATCTGATTGCGGACAACACCCCATCTATATTTGCTGCGTATGGAGAAGGCAATGCTTTGGTATGGAAAAAGGCACCTGCCCCTGGCGGGGTGGGAGTAGGTAATGGATTGATTTCTTGGGTAGATGTAGGCAAGAGCGCTAAGCCTGTGAGTGGCAGAGTTACCGAGTTACAAGATTTGGCCATTAATGAAATATGGGACCGAAATGAGACCGACAGAATTATTCCATATAGCGCTAATGCTGTGAACTATAATCCCGCTATTCAGGTAACTTCGTCTACTACCTATTTCAAAAAAGCTTCTTTAGGTACTACACAGGACACAGAACGGGAAGTATTCTCAGTTCAAGCAAGCAGTAATTTTGCTGGTTTTCCTTGGGACTTAGGTGGTAAGTATGCCGCGACTTCTGCATATGGAAATGGATCAGGCAATCTGATTCGTACCTATTTTGGCTCGGATTCGTCTAAAGATATTGATGTCACAGGATTTGACTTGAAGAAAACACGAGTTATGAATATATGGAGTGCAGCAGACTCTGGAAATCCTAATCAAGACCAATGGTCTTTTTCTTTAGATGGAAAACAGTTGAATCCAATTAACGGTGCCGGAGATCAACATAAAGTTAATTTTACTCTTGCCGCCGGCAGCAAAGTATACATTGGTGCAGGTCACTATAGCCGGTTTAACGGCTCCATCTCCGAAGTCATTGTATTCAACAAAAAATTAAGTGAGACTGAGCGCCATAAGGTTAACAGCTACCTCGCTTTGAAGTATGGTCTGACATTGAAAAATGCTAGTGGTCAATTAATCGATTATGTCACAAGTGATCATGCGGCAGGGCAAACCTCTACGATGTGGACTGCAGCTAATAATCAGGGCTACGGTACCCGTATCACCGGAATCGGGCGTGACGATAAAGGGGCATTGAATCAGAAACAATCGAAATCTCAAGATAACGGCGCCAATTTAGCGATTTCATTAGGAGCTATGGTAGCTAATTCTAATGAAGAGAATAACGAGGAGATTGCTAACGACAGATCATTTTTTGTTTTTAGCGATAATGGGGCTGGGACAGAGTTCATTAGTCCAATTGATAAAGACAATGAAAGTCTAAAGCATACTGCACGCATTTACAAGGTGGAGAAAACTAACTGGGCCGACAAAGTTTCGGCATCTGGGCCACCTGTTCAGGTTACATTCCAAGTAGATAAAGTAGAAACGGCTGAACAATGGCCTCTATATTTAGTTGTCAGTGCAGACGATCAATTCGATCATCAGGACAAGTTCTACGAACTAGTTGACGGTAAAGTGACGCTTAGCAGTGAAGACTTGAATAATGGTTCATACTTCACGATTGCAGCGCCAGCCCCTAAGCTGATAAGTGCGGTACTTGATCAAGCTACAACAGATAGTAAACAAATTGTCTTCACTTTTGATCAAAATGTAGTGCTAACTGATTCAACTGGTTTCTTCGTTGAAATGGATGGTACAGAGGTGCCGATGGGTCAGGTTACTATTAAGGTTGATCCGGTGGACACCACAAAACTGATTGTTACATTACCATCCGGAACAGACATCGCCGGCAAGACGGTAACTGTGTCCTATAGCGGAAAAGGGAACTTGAAGGGGAGTAACGGAGTTCCTGTAGATGCTTTTGACAAGGATATTATAAAGCTTGCGAAGCCTAATGCTCAATTGAATAAGGACATGCTATCCTGGGGTCCTGTAGACCATGCAGACAATTATGAAGTAACGGTGAAGTTAAGTGACGGCACCAGTATTACCAAAGCCGTGTATGGAGCAGAACTCGATTTGTCGACATTGGGACTGGAGCCCGGCAGCTACGAGGTAACTGTAAATGCGAAGTCGGATAATGATGCCTATGTGGATTCGGAACCGTCAGATTCAGTGACATATACCGTAACGAAGGTCGACAAGACCGCTCTTCAAGGGAAAGTGACCGAAGCAGGCGCGCTCGACAAGAAAGAGTACACGGCAGAAAGCTGGTCGAAGCTGGAGCTGGAGCTTGCGGAAGCCAACACCGTGCTGAACAATCCAGAGGCTACGCAGGAACAAGTAGATGCAGCGGTGGTAAAGTTGACCGATGCGATCAACCAACTGGAGAAGGTTAAGGTCGACAAGACCGTTCTTCAAGGGAAAGTGACCGAAGCAGGCTTACTCAATGAGAAAGAGTACACGGCAGAAAGCTGGTCGAAGCTGGAGCTGGAGCTTGCGGAAGCCAACACCGTGCTGAACGATCCGAATGCTACGCAGGAACAAGTAGATGCAGCGGTGACCAAGTTGACCGACGCGATCAACCAACTGGAGAAGGTTAAGGTCGACAAGGCTGCTCTTCAAGGGAAAGTAACCGAAGCAGGCGCACTCAACGAGAAAGAGTACACAGCTGAAAGCTGGTCGAAGCTGGAGCTGGAGCTTGCGGAAGCCAACACCGTGCTGAACGATCCGAATGCTACGCAGGAACAAGTAGATGCAGCGGTGACCAAGTTGACCGACGCAATCGGCCAACTGGAGAAGGTTAAGGTCGACAAGACCGTTCTTCAAGGGAAAGTGACCGAAGCAGGCGCACTCAACGAGAAAGAGTACACAGCTGAAAGCTGGTCGAAGCTGGAGCTGGAGCTTGCGGAAGCCAACACCGTGCTGAATGATCCAACAGCTACGCAGGAACAAGTAGATGCAGCGGTGACCAAGTTGACCGACGCGATCGGCCAACTGGAGAAGATTAAAGTCGACAAGACGGCTCTAGAAGCTAAGGTAAGCGAAGCAGGCGCGCTCGACAAGAAAGAGTACACGGCAGAAAGCTGGTCGAAGCTGGAGCTTGAGCTTACGGAGGCCAACACCATGCTGAACAATCCAGAGGCTACGCAGGAACAGGTAGATCGGGCGCTGGCCGAGTTGCAAAAGGCGCTGGATGATCTCATTGTAACGAGTGGAGAACTGCAAGAAATAAACCTGGTTGGTCTAACGAATGAAGGCAGCCAAGCTATCCAATTAACTCCTGAATTCGATCCAAATCAGAATAAGAATTATAAGGGTACAGTAACCAATAACGTTTATGGTATCAGCCTGAATCCAGTCGCAAAATATCCAGACGATACTCAGGTGAAAATCACCGTAAATAATGTAGAGTATGCTTCTGACAAGTGGAATAAGCTGCCGCTTAATGAAGGTGAGAATGAGATCAGAGTCGGTGTCTTTAATACAGCCGGCGAGCTAATCAATGAATACATCTATATCATCGTGCGTGAGAAAGCTCCCGGTAACGGCGGCAACAATGGCGGTGGTAGCGACGGCAGTGGAAGCAATTCGGGGACCTACAATCCTATTACTCCACCTACCCCTCCGGCGACGGAAAATACGAACATTGTAACTACCGTCAACGGTGCGGATCAATCGTTTGCCACGGGCACTGTAACACCAAATGGAGACCAAGCGATGGTTACCATCGATCCGGATAAACTTGCCAGCTTCATTGCAGACGGTAAGGGACATAAACTCGGCATCCGCGTACCGGGTAATGGTAATGTCGAAGTTCAAGGTCTGACGCTTGAAGATCTGAAGAAGATTGCTGATACCGGGTCCAGTCTGGATGTTGAAGATGTGCTGGCGATTTACCCGGTTCCTGCAGGACAGCTTGATGTGAACGCAATTAGCAGACAGTTCGGCAACGCGCCAATTAGCAATATTGCCGTGAACATCAAGATCAAACGTTCTGCAGACGATGTAACAAACCTTGCCCGCGAGAAGGCAACTCTGACCGGCTATGAATTGCTTGTACATCCTGTTGATCTCGATTTGAGCTTTATGCATGACGGGAAAACAGATAGAGCAGGATTATTGAAAGGTTATGCGCCGAAAAGCATTGCTCTTCCGGAAGGCATTGACCCGAACCGGATTACAACAGGCGTTATCGTCAACCCGGACGGCACCGTATTCCATGTACCAACGGTTGTTACGAAGATCAATAACCGGTATTTCGCACTTATTAATGATTTGCGCAGCAGTGGTACTTACTCGGTGATCTGGAATCCTCAGGATTTCGATGATGTAAGAAACCATTGGAGCAAAGCGGATGTCAACAACATTGCAGCAAGATTGAGTCTGAAGGGGAATGGAGATAACACGTTCTCGCCTAACCGGAGTGTAAGCCGTTCTGAGTTTGCAGAGATTGTAGTGACTGGACTAGGCTTAATGCGTCAAAATGTAACGCAAGCTGATTTCTCCGATGTACCTGCTTCTGCGTGGTACAAAGACTCTGTAGCGATTGCCAATGAATTTGATATTGTTCGCGGTTATGATGACGGTAACTTCAAAGGTAATCAGCAGATTACGAGAGAGCAAGGATTCGCGATGATTGCCCGCGCGTACCGGTTGATTCAATCCGAAGATGTGCCAAGTCAAGAGCAGATCGCTTCTACACTGGCATCTTATACGGATGGAACAAACGTAGCGGCTTGGGCACAAGGCGATGTGGCTCAGCTGATCCAGGCAGGAATCATCCAAGGGAATGGACCGCAATCCCTTAATCCAAAAGCACCAATGGCTCGTGCTGAAGTCACTGCATTGATCGCAAGAATGCTCAAAGTAACTGACCTGATTGATAAGTAATGCAAACAACCATTGATGACCTGGAGTCGTCAATGGTTGTTTTTTTTCGCCGATAGACCTGTTAAGCTTAACCGTATCATAGGAGAGGTAAGTACAAGTACATTGGAGGAGGGAAAAGAATGGCCAGGAGCATGCTTGAGGATGGACTATTGATTATTTCTCAATGTAAAAGCGTGACTGGTGATGTTTGGGAAGCGCATTTTGGAGCGGCGGCGATTGCAGGTTATTTTTTTGTGAAAGAAAACCCGATCCCTCTTGATACCGTAAACAGAATTATGGCTCAATCCGAGACGATGCTCGATAAACATTCATCCCGAGGAGCAGCTCCTCCCGTGGTTGGAATAGATCCTGGAGATGCGGAAAAAATGATCCTTGAATCATTGGAGCCCGGGATCGATGAGCTGCATTGGGTCGGACATAATGTGATCTATGCGGCGCTAAGTTTGTTGGCCATTCAAGAGCTGGGGAGATGGGGGACGAAGGATGAAATCCTGGGGATCTCCACATTGATTCGTTCGTTTAACAAGTCAATCCCCGGGAGATCTTGGATCGGGTATTCCGTGTCTGATGTGAGGAAATTGGAGATTGATGAGAACGATCATTTTCCCGCTATTGCGAATGCCGGGCAGCTGTCAGAATTCATATTAACTGAATTGTCTTCTTTTCGTACCATTTATAGAGCGGAAGCTCATCACGATTTAATAGGCCATATGCTGACCTTCTCGCATGCGTTGAATATTCTGTTCGATCTCGGCCATGTTAGCTATTTTAAAAGAGGACTTCTCCCGCTTCTTAAATTGGTTAAAGTCCTTCGGGCCAGTCACAATCTTGAAGCGGAATATCCGGTCCAATTAAGCTCTCCTGTTGACCGTCAACCATTGATCAAGGCCGACCGGTCTGAATGGCTGCCGGTTGAATATGAATATTGGTCTAGGGATTATGCCCATCATGACTGGGATTTTGGACATGTATTTAAGTTTCCGTTCAGCTTTTATAATCACCTGGGTAGAGTTTCCTTCCCATTGATCAAGGCCATTGAAAATTTCCGATATATCGTATAGAACCACAAATAGGTAGAAGGCAGAGGTGAGTCTTATGCTCAAGGAACGTATCGAGCTTCTGTGCAAGAAAAAGCAAATATCGAGGAAAGAACTTGTGGAGGGACTCGTTACGCAGGCCCATTTTGCCAATATATTAGCAGGCAGGTATCCGTTAGCCGACGATTTGTCGGAGCATATTGCGGGCCGTCTGGGCGTCCCCGTCAGCTATTTGACCGCCGCGGTAACTACGGATGAGCAGGCGCTGAAGCGGGCGGAACACATCTTCCAGACCATGTCCGAGGGGGCGGTATCCGAAAGCTACGTGGATGCTCTGGACGATCGGGATGATGCACTCGTCGTAGAGTTAACGACTGCCCTTATGAAAGCCGTTTACTATCAACAGATGAACGATCAGACCGCTTACGACTACTTGCATCAATCCTACCTGAATCATTATTTGGAAAAGTACGGAAAGCCTGACGAAGTCGATCTGCCATTACCCTTAAAAAAGGCGCTTCTGCTATACAAAATCCAGTATTTCCGCTCCAAAAGCCTTTATTACAACGTGCTGGATGATGTGAACCGCCTAATCGGGCTTGTGGAGCCGGGGTCGGAAGTATGGCTCATGGCGCAGAACATCAGGATGGAATCATGCATTCTGCTGAAACAGTTCGAGCAGGCAAAGCAGGTGTTTGAGCAAACCATGCAGCAAATCGTCGATGATCGGCTGTTTCACCGTTTATCCGGTCTGTATGTGGCATACAGCGGCTATTGTTTCGCGATGGGCCTTGTGCAGGAAGCATTGCGTTCGCTGTCGATGGCCGAAGCCAACCTCGTTTATTTACAACAGCCAGGCGATGTGATCACGACGATTATGAACAACCGGATTGTTATGCTGACGATGACTGGAGAGCTGGATAAAGCGCTGGACGAAATCGCCCGTTTCGAGGCAATGATCGCCAAGGAGCCGGAGGAGACCCGGAAGAAGCTTGAGCCGGTTACGACCATATATCGGTGTGAAGCCGCTTTTGCCCAGAAAAATTGGGGATTGCTCTCGCATGGAATTGAGCGGCTGCGAATTTCCCGCACCAATACGGATCAGGAGATGGCATTGGCTTTCTATGAGAGCCAGCTGGCGCTGTCCCAAGGGGACATGGAGAAATTTCAGAACCTTGCGCTGGAATGCTTGCCTTATTTCGAATCCAACCAGCATGAGATGCGTCTTGAGCAGCTGTACGAAGCGTTGGCGGTGGTGTGTGAGGAAGGCCGCCGCTATAAGGAATCGTCCATGTATTACCGGAAGCTGGTATATTTATTAAGGAATAACGGCGGGGGAGGGCCTTCCCGTCAGGTTTAAATACAAAATTTTAGAACCCATGGAGCATTGAATAACGTCTGAGGCTCTTAGTTTTGCAAGAAAGCCCCATTTGGAAAAAAATGAACCGTGAATCGGAAGGAAAACCCGCATTATCGCTCACTTGTTTGTATGCCGCCGATACTATTGTCTGGGTTAATGGCAATCGTATACAGTTAAGATACAACGACAAATCAAACGAAGAGAGGCGTGAAGCGTATGTGGGGATTGTTCGGAAAAAAGAAGGAACCGCAGGATCGTCTGGAGAAGGCAGAAAAGATAATGAACAAAGGAATATCGGGGCTAGTTATGAAAACCATGGTCTCCAAAGAACACAAGGATCTCATTAACCAAAGTCTGGCTACGGCAAAACAGGCGCAATTGGCATCGAGCGGCACCGTGCCGCTTAGTGCAACCGCTGTCGTCGTATCCGTGACGGATACGGGAAAGCTCATCAATTTCGATCCGATCCTCGTCCTCGTGTTGAACGTGACGGAGAACGATGGGAGAACGTATCAGAAGACACTAGAAACGCTCGTATCGAAAATCCAAATTCCGCGCGCCGGAGATCGGGTCGGCTTGGGTCACAACCCGGCTAATCCGTCCGAGCTTATGTATATGGGACTGCTGCCATAAAGGTTTGAGGAGCAGGTGGAGTCAGACCTTTAACGGGTCTGACTCTCCTTTTTCAAAATATAAGGATTTATATGTTGCACACGATAACTTATCCTTCTATTTCTCGCTGAAACGGTGCCGTCCCTAAAAGGATGGCAAAGTCGTTTCCACTTGTATGGGAAATAAATTCACATTAGCGCCAAAAGGTAATTTCCTCGCTGCCCTGCCGCACGGAATCATACATGCGCCACAGCCCGCACCTCTACCCACTGTTCCGGAAATGCCAGGTAAGTCACCCCGATCATGCTCCCCGCCGGCCGGTGCGCTCCGACATACTTTTTGAAAAGTCCGATCGCAGTTTCCCCATGCTCCTGCGCATTCGTCAGATACAGCTCCACGTAAGCCAGATTATCCTTTGTTGCTCCGAACTCTTCTAACACGGTATCCAAATTCTCCAGCGTCTGCGTCATCTGTGCCTGAATATCGCCTGCTCCGACGAAGTTGCCCTCCGCATCATGGGAGAACTGTCCCGAGATATAGAGCGTGTTGTCAACAAGGTACCCCTGCGAAATCCCGTGATCCCAGAGATTATGGTTGTACGTGCGAATGGTCGTCATGTCTTAACCCCTTTACTTTAAAGTAAGGCTATTATAGACTGAGCAAAAATAAAGGGATAGTACGCACAAAGAAGTGGGCTACTATCCGAAAGGATAGTGTGAACATGGGCATTTCTGATCTGAAGGGCAAGGAAACGGTGATCCAAGACACTCCGTTCGGTTATACGATGTCCGTAATCGGCGGGAAGTGGAAGATGGCAATTCTGTATCTGCTGTCCGCCAATCCGTCTATCCGATTCAATGAAATGCAGAGACAGCTCGGAGCGGTGACGTACAAGGTACTCAGCGCGCAGCTTAAGGAATTGGAGGCCGACGGGCTGGTGAAGCGCGTGGAGTATCCGCAGATTCCGCCCAAAGTGGAGTATTCGCTGACAACGAAAGGACAGACGCTGCTGCCTGTGTTGGAGCAGTTATGCGAGTGGGGAGCACAGAACCGGTGAGGTTCACCATACATGCGACAAGTTCATTGGGGGGAAAAGAATGGCCAGAAGCATGCTTGAAGACGGACTATGGATTATTTCTCAATGTAAAAGCGTGACGGGTGATGTTTGGGAAGCGCATTTTGGGGCGGCGGCGATTGCAGGTCATTTTTTTGTAAAAGAAAACTCGACGTCTGAGGATACCGTTAACAGAATAATGGCTCAATCCGGGACGATGCTCGATAAACATTCATCCCGAGGAGCAGCTCCTCCCGTGGTTGGAATAGATCCTGGAGCCGCGGAAAAAATGATCCTGGAATCATTGGAGCCCGGGATCGATGAGCTGCATTGGGTCGGACACAATGTGATCTATGCGGCGCTAAGCTTGTTGGCCATTCAAGAGCTGGGGGGATGGGGGACGAAGGATGAAATCCTGGGAATCTCCACATTGATTCGTTCTTTCGACAAGTCTATCCCCGGGAGATCTTGGATCGGGTATTCCGTGTCTGATGTGAGGAAATTGGAGATTGATGAGAACGATCATTTTCCCGCTATTGCGAATGCCGGGCAGCTGTCAGCATTCATATTAACTGAATTGTCTTCTTTTCGTACCATTTATAGAGCGGAAGCTCATCACGATTTAATAGGCCATATGCTGACCTTCTCGCATGCGTTGAATATTCTGTTCGATCTCGGCCATGTCAGCTATTTTAAAAGAGGACTTCGCCCGCGCAGAACGGTCCGAATGGCTGCCGATTGAATATGAATATTGGTCTAGGGATTATGCCCATCATGACTGGGATTTTGGACATGTTTTTAAGTTTCCGTTCAGTTTTTATAATCACCTGGGTAGAGTTCCCTCCCGAATGATCAAGGCCATTGAAAATTTCCGCTATATCGTTTATATCCAATCAAGCTGACAATTTGCCGTTACAGACAGCGAAAAGGTTGAAGCTCCGGTGCTAAATATATAACTCTCTACTTATATTATAACCGGATTTGGAATTTTTTTATAGACTACAATTTGCGCCCCTGTAGCCTTATACTCTTATACGAAAGTCAAAACCTAAAGGGGTGTGCCTATATGAATGACAACAAAAACATCTTAGATCCAGGTCCGTTCTTCCATGGGACGAAAGCAGAATTGAAAATAGGAGACTTGCTTGAACCCTTGTATTTATCCAATTATCAGGATAAAAAATCGAATCATATCTATTTTACGGCAACGTTAGACGCTGCTAAATGGGGGGCTGAATTAGCAAAATCCAACTCAAATTCAAAAGAGAGAATTTATATTGTGGAGCCCGTAGGTGAGTTCGAGAATGATCCGAATTTGACTGATAAAAGATTTCCCGGAAACCCAACACGTTCATACCGGTCTAAATCCCCTCTGAAGATATTAGCGGAATTAAGTTCATGGGAAAGACATTCCGATGAAGAAATCAATCATATGCTCCTGTCTTTAAAAAAACTAACTGAAGAAGGGAAGAATGTAATATACGATTGAGTCCTGCAAATAGCAGGTTGACACCAAAGTAGTTAGGTGCCATACTACATGTATGAACAACAAGAATAATAAATTAAATGACATGGAGGCTATTCCCTCCCTTGTACAATCCAAGCGTCAGATTGACCGCTATAACCTCGACATTGACGCACAAGCTATACTTGTCGCGTCTAGGCTAATGGCAGCTGGGGCCCAGCTTGGGCATGCCTCCGAGGTTCATTTCTCCAGATTCGGCTTATCCACAGGCCGATATCGTGTATTGGCCGATCTTGAGGATAACGAAGGAGAAGAGTTGCCTTCGCAATTAGCGGAGCATTTAGGCGTTACACGTGCTACAGTGACGGGTCTGATCGACACTCTTGAACGTGATGGCCTGGTATCCAGGCGATTAAGCTCAGAAGATGGCCGTCAGAGATCGGTTGTTTTGACGGAAGAAGGAGATAAGAAGCTACGTGAAATGGCTCCTGAGCATTTCGCCTGGCTGGAAGCCATGGTGGGCTTACTCAGTAGCGATGAGCGCAGCGTATTTCTCGACTTGCTGGGCCGGGTTACACAGGGCATCGCTGCACTTACGAACGAACCAGGCTCGAAACCGCAATGAAACATCAGTAATGAGTAGAATGGGCTAGTAATGCTAGCCTATTTTTACTCCCATATAGTTAGGTACCTAATTATATTTCGCTGAAAGCCATGAAATTGAATGATCTCAAAGAAAGAAGGGAGCAACGAAATGAACCAGATAAAATACCCGAATCAGACCGATGATGCTTACGGTATCAAGACGGTTGGTTCCAGGAATAAGGCCTTTGTATTATGGCGTGAAGTTGTAATGGCCTATGCTGCTCCTGCCATCATGGCAAGTATTGGGGGGCTGATCACTGCTGACAGGGGGCTTCAAATAGGGGCATTGACCACAATCGGCGGTGCATCGGCCCTGATGGCCTTGCTGATGGGCCTTTTGTTACGCAGCCGAGTGGGCGATATGCGATGGGTTCTAGGCGCACTTCACTTGGTTGTGGTAGGAGGGTTCGCATTAGCCGGGTCCTTGTGTGGCCTATGCGCGGCATGGGTGACATCCGGTGTACTAGACATTATGATGCCGGGCATTCACTTGGCCTGGGCCGACCGCATCTGGATCGACTTCCCGTTGTCCGGATTCATAGCAAGCACGATAGTGATATGGCGGTGGCGTCTTGCCGCCGCAACTAAATTGTCATCCAAAAGGAGAATGAAAAAATGATAGTTATTATGGGAGCAACAGGTACGATAGGCCGTGCGCTTGTGGAACGTTTGATTGATCTTGGTGTGCCCGCCAGGGCTCTGAGCAGAGAGCCGGAGAAGCTGCGTAATCAGATCGGAGAAAAAGGCCGGTCGGCTATCGAGGTCGCATGGGTAGATGCTGCTGACCCCGAATCGCTGCGCCGCGCCTTTACAGGTGCCAGCCAGCTCTTCCTCGCCCTGTCCAACAGTCCAAGACAAATCGAATGGGAAACTTCAATCATTCAGCTTGCAGGCGAATCTGGAATCAAACACATCGTGAAAATATCCAGCCCTGCCTTTGAGCAAAGCGCTCCCGTAGCAGTCGCGGGCTGGCATCAAGAAATCGAGAATGCGCTGAGGGAATCAGGTCTCACCCACACCGTGTTGCGGCCTTATGCGTTCATGCAAAACATAATGCGCTTTGCCCCAACAATTACAACCCAAAATGTTTTCTTCGGCTCTATGGGCAATTCACCATGTAACTTCATTGACTGCCGCGATATCGCAGATGTTGCCGCAGAAGCTCTAACTAACCCTGAGGTGTCCGGCCAAGTATATACGCTTACGGGTTCAGAGATTGTCAGCTATCCTCAGATCGCGGATCGGCTATCCGCTCTGCTTAATAGGCCAATCAGTTACATCAACTTGGAACCCCAGGAACTACTCCGTAATCTTATCGAACACGGGCATATGCCTCCTTGGCTTGCGAACCATGTTGTGGAAATTCAATCCATGGCTACGGTAGTTCCAGAACGTCCAAATGACACTGTGCAGCGCTTGCTCGGCAGAGAGCCGCGTAAGCTGGAAGCCTTTCTGCATGAGAGTGTAGAAAATTTCCGGTAGAGGATCATCAACGTGAGTTGCCCGGAATCAATAGCATTGAAATCACACCGTTTGGGCTAACGTACCAACGATTGGGTTACAAAAAGGGAGATTAGCAGCGATAAACAGCTGTTGATCTCCCTTTTGCGGCTCTGCTATTCGCTAGCTTCTTTTGCCGACATGTCGTCCCAGATGTTCTGGAATTCCTGAAGCATTTTTTCTTTCCCGATCTTCTTGCCGATATACGACTGGATCTGCGTGGCCATTTGCCAGGTGTTCGCTTCGTAGCCGGGGTACAGCTGCCATAACCAGGGGAGTGTCTTGCCTTCCTTGATGTAGGACAGAATCTCCCCGGACAGGGGACCCAGCTTAGCTTCGGTTGCCGGAATGCTCTTGAACGCCGGAATGAGCTTGGCATCATCCACGATGAACGCCTGGCCGGTGCGGGAAGATACGAGCCACCGCAGGAAGGCTTTGGCTTCTTCCTCTGTTCTTGAGTTCTTCAGCACCACCCAATAATTCGCAACGCCAACAGGAAGCTTGTTCATAGCCTGGGCATCATCGTTGATCGGCATCGGCAGAAATCCGATATTGAGGTTCGGGTGGAGCTTGTCGAGCTGCAGCTGCGTCCAGGTTCCCTGCTGCATCATGGCGGCGCGTCCGTTCGCAAAGTTAGCAACCTGTGTGTAATAATCCGTCTGCAGCGGATTGGGCTGGCCGTACTCGACGGTCAAATCTATCAGGTTCGTCCATTGCTTAAATATCGTATTGTCTGTCAGAGCGGCGCTGCCATTCTTCACCCGTTCAATAAATGCAAGCGGATCTGGCTGCTGGGCGAATGCGGTGTTAAGCAGATGATTCCCCAGAATCCACCACTCGGCATAGCCGTTCTCAAAAGGACGGATGCCGGCCGCCCTAAGCTTAGCGGCCGCTTCCCGCAGCTGCGTCAGCGTGGCGGGAGTGTAATGGATGCCAGCTTGGCGGAACAGGTCCTTGTTATAAATGAAGCCCCAGCCTTCCAGGGCGAGCGGCATCCCGTAAATCTTGCCGTCCTTCGTAATAGCCGGCTTGGCCAAATCAAGCATATCGTCTACCCATGGCTGGTCGGACAGATCTTCCAGATACTCCTGCCACAACTCGAGATCGGTGTAGCCTGCCACAAAAAAAATGTCGGGCTTATCACCGGAGTTGAACTTTGTCTTAAGTCCCGCACTATAATCACAGCCGCCGCCGCAGGTATCAACTTCAATGTTCACGCCGGTCTCCTCCTGATACCGCTTGACCAGGGTGTCCAGCTGCTCGGCCATTTCGACCTTGAAATTGAAGATCTTGAGTGTAGGGGCCGGCTCTGCGGTCGCACCTGCCGGGCCGGAGTCATTCACGACTTGGTTATTGTTCCCCCGGCACGCCGTGCCAATAACGGCCAGGACCAGCACAAGGGCAGTCAAGATCATGGATCTAAGCTTCATGGCATATCCCTTCGTCAATCAAGATGGCTGCACATCCAGTATAAACGCCATCCCCCCAAAGAGGAAACAAGCCGTTGTTCCTGCTGCCGCGCTTATTAGCGCGGCCAGCGTTCCTCCTTGCCCATCAGCGGTGTGAAAGGCTGATGCGGCTCAGTCTGATACCAATAGGCGACCGATGCCACGTCATCCTGGCGTTCGAACAGCCCCTTTTTATACACGCCGATCTGCTGAATGGTAACCTTCAGATCCTCCTGGAACCGGATGGGGTCCAGAATGTGCCAGCGGTAAAATCCACGCATGGGCGGCGCATCGTCATTGTGGTACGGATTATGGACGGCCTCGTCATGGCTGGAATAGTAGGGATAGCCCATGTATGGCGTGCAGTACGTGTTCTCGATCGTCTTGCCGTCCTTTTGAGTCGCAAAGCTCCAGGCACCCCCGAAATAATCCTCAGTGCCGGTGCCGCAGATGGTCGGATACTCCTTATCGCCGTCGATATACATCTTGATCTCGCCCTCTCCCCACCAGTAGCGCTCCAGCGTGGTAAGTGCCATGTAGGTTCCGACATATTGGCCGCGGCCTTTGACGTTGTCGAGAATGATATAATCCTCCGCTTTATCCGTGATCCGCTGCCGCTTCCATTGCGCGTGGAAGTAAGCCGTATCTTCAGGCAGCTCGTCATGCAGGCAATAATCAATCTGGTAGAAGAAGGCAGGAATTGACGCTTCATGCTGGTTCTCGATTTCAATTCTGGCTTTGCTCCGGAACGGCATCGGAAAATAGCAGTTGAATCCTCTTGTCGGATTGACAACGATCGGCTGGGAATTGACGGTGCAGCCTCTCCCGAAGCCATTGCAGAAGAAATCGCCCAGCGGGCTCTCAACGGAAGGCTCCGTCTCATCGTCCCAATACATGCGCAGCACCAGATCGCGCAGAACAAAAGTATCCGCTTCGGTATGATCAGTCACCGTAATCCAGATGTGCTCGATAATGCCAGGGCCGCTGATCTCAGCCAGCGTTACAGTTGCCCCGGGCGCCACATCCCGGATACAGGGGGAGCCTTTGCGGGAGGGGCCGAGAGGGCCGGAGGCCATCCCTCCTTTTCCTTTTTCACCGTGCGGATTCTCTGCGTTAATGGCCCGGCTTCTGCCGGTCTTGATCAGAGGGAGCGACGACAGTCCTCCCTGGAACGGGTTGATATTCATTTGTTCTTCTCCTCTCGGTAATCAGCCTTTGACGCCGCCGGCCATAATGCCTTCCATGATCTGTCTCTGGAAGATGGCGACGAATATAATGATGGGCAGAATGATGATCCAGCCCATAGCACTAACCAGATCCCAGGGCACCGCGTACATATTGTCTCTAAGAGGCAACTGTGTAATAGCTGTTGAGAGCACAGAGATGCCATTGGAATAGAACAGCGGTGTGAAGAAATTGTTCAGGCAGGTAATAAAGTTGACGATACATACTGTTGCCAGCGCCGGTCTCAGGAGCGGAATCGTCACATAGAACATCGACTGGAAAAAGCCGCAGCCGTCAATAGAGGCGGATTCCTCGATGGAGACCGGAATATCATTCAGATAGTTCTGCAGAATCAGGATGGTGAACGGAAGAATACCGCTGATATACAGGATGATCAGGCCGGTATACGTATCGTATAAATGAACGCTGCGCAGAAAATCATACAGCGGCCGCGCGGTCACCACATCGGGAATCAGCATGGAGGCCAGCAGGAAGCCGACGGCAATGGATAATCCTCTGGTGCGGAAACGGGCAAAACTGAAGGCAGCCATGACGGAGATGACCATACCAATCAGGATGGATAGCCCCACAATAATTGCGGTATTTCCTATTTTGGGCAACAGGCCAACATTCTTGATCAGATAACGGTAGCTGTCCAAGGTCGGATGGGCCGGCCAGTACTTGACCGGTTTGGAGAATAGCTCTCCGGCCGGTGTAATGGAAGAAATAAAGATCCACCACAGCGGAAAAAGAATAAGAAATGCGACAATGGCAGCGAGTCCCCATATGGTCAGGGTCAGCGGCACAGATCTGGAGTTTTTGGGGATCATAGGATATCGCTCCTTAATAGTCTACGCGTTTGGCTGCCGACATACTGAGCCCGCTGAGTACAGCCATCACCAGGAACAGCACGACGGCAATCGAAGCGGCGTAGCCGGTATTCAGATTCGTAAACGCTTCGGTGGTTACCCGGTAGGCAATAAGTGCGGTGCTCTCACCCGGCCCGCCGCTTGTCATCGCGTATACAACATCAAAGGAAGTGATGCGCCACATGGTAAAGAATATGCTGAGCATCAGAATGTTCCTGGAAATAAGCGGAAGCGTGATACTGAAAAAGGAGCGGATGCTTCCGGCTCCGTCAATTTTGGCGGCCTCATACATGTCCGAGGAGATGAATTGCAGACCGGCCAGCACCAGAATGGCGAAGAAGGGCAGGTCCTTCCATAGGTCCACGGCGATTACGGCGCTGCGGGCTGTATTGGTGTAGATCAACCAGTCCAGATTGAAGGAAGGGGCGAACCGGCGGATAAAGTCATTGATCAGACCATATTCATTGTTGAAGGCCCATTTGGACGCCATCGCGATCACGACCATCGGCATGGCCCAGGGAAGCAGCACGATGGTTCGGAGCACCTTTTGTCCGCTGAATTTCATATTGAGAATTAGCGCCAGGATGATTCCGAGCACAATATGGCCAATCATCGATCCCACAACGAAAATGGCCGTAAACCGGATAGAGGTAATCATTTTCGAATCGTGGAAAAGCTGAACATAGTTATCCAAGCCGACAAACCTGCGGATGCCCTGCAGCAGTTTGACCTCAAACAAGCTGATATGGAAGGTTTCGATAATGGGATATATGGTCGTGAAGATCCGGATCAGCAGCGCCGGCAGTACAAGAATCCAGGCAATCATCCAATATTTTTTGCTGGCATACATGAAATGCACCTTCCTCGCAGGTTAGCCATATCCGTAGAATAGGGGCGGCACAAGCAGGCATCTACAGATCAGCCTGCTTGTGCTGCCGGGAAATGGCCCTGATTATTTGTAACGTTCAACGGCTTCCTGTGCTTTTTTGCAGAAATCATCCAGCGTAATTTTGTCCTGGATGTAGTTCTGAAACAGCGTTCCCATCTCGGAGATGAACTCCATCGTCTGCGGCAGCATCGGACGCCCATGCACCTCGTTGGTCGATTGGATCTCGCTGTAAATAGTCTTGATGTCTCCGGTAACCTCTTCTTGGGCCGCAACATCCGCTCTGGCCGGATAGCGGTCAAAGTTCTTCCAGCCGTTCAATTCACCGTCTTCACTGGCGGCATATTTCAGGAACTTAATGGCAGCATCCTTGTTCTTGGAAGCCGAGTTCAGGACATAGCTCCAGGAATCCGTGAAGATACTCCGTTTCGCAAATTCCGGCATATTGATCATATGGATCTGATCTTCACCGTAGCGGTTCGCCTGCTTGTAATCCGTACCGGTCCCCCACATGAAGACGGAAGCATATTTGCCGTCGATGAACTTCTGGTTCATCTGTTCATATTTGTCCGCAATTTGATCCACTGGTGTGACCTTCCAGGTATTGGCCATGTCGTACATGAATTTGACTGCCTTGCGGCTGCCTTCATTGCTCCAGTCAAAGTAATCGCCGCCGAACAGATTGACGAAGGTCGCGATTTCGTTGAAGACATACGTCTTTTCCCAGGAGCCGCCGTATCCGTACTGACCGTCTTTGGTCGTCGCTTTCAGAAATTTCACAAAGTCTTCTTCGTTGTTAATGGAAGTCATGCCTGCGGCATCGAGCTTCTTCTGATCGACCCACAGGCCAAGATAACCGGTGTAGCTGGGGACGCCGATCAGATCACCTTTGCTTGAGGTCAGCATATCCTTCATATAGCCCTGCGGCAGCTGTTTCCGCACATCATCAGTCAGGACCGTATCCTGCAGCGGCTCCAGCCAACCGGCATTTTTAAAAGAGGTTGCCATTTCATCATTGATCTCAAGGATGTCAACGGTATTGTCACCGGAGGAAAGGATCGTCGATACCTTCTGCTGGCGGGTGTCCGAATCGGTCGGCGCGGCGACCCAGTTGATCTTCACGCCACTCTTTTCCTCCGCTTCTTTGAGCCAATCCTGAAATTTAGGATTCGTGGACTGAATAGTGTAGAGGGTAATCTCATCCTTGCCTGCGTTGCCGCCATCCTGGGTTCCGGCTGCCGTCTCGTTTGCCTTGGAGTTATTACCGGAGCAACCGGACAGTGCAACCGCGATCGTTAAGGAGCCGGTCAAGAAGAGGGACCAAAATCGTTTCATACCATAACCTCCCTGTTTTGTTTTTCTTGAAAGCGCTTTACAATCTCAGTATAGCTGCTGCCACACCAGCGAAAAACAGCCGTAATTGATCAAAAATGTGTAAAATCGTGATATGGGTCATATATCCATTTCAGCACCGGGGCTTTCTATTGACCTTCCTGCAAGGCGGTGCTAGACTGTTAACCAATTCGTAGAGCGAGGGGGACCGCCATGAAATTCCGCCGCAGCATCCGCTATAAGTTGAGCATGTTTCTGATGGTCGCCATCCTCCTGCCGATCACCGCATCTATCCTGATTTCCTACTTCTATACCAGGCACTCGTTGAAAGAAGACGCTATCCGGGAAAACTCAAACACGGTCCGGCAAGGGACTACAAGCTTGAGCAATCTGCTCAGCGGGATGAACAGCATTTCCCTGTACGTATATAACAATATTCAAATGCCAAATAGCCTCTATAACATCCTGAACCGGGGCTACAGCGATTTTTTGGTCGAGATTAATATTTACTCCGGTCTTCATGCCATTGAACAGTCGGCCAAGGATATTCAGCAGGTCTATCTCTACTCTGACCTGACCCATCAATCCTGGCTGCTGATCAACGGCTATCTGAAGCGGACGGCGGGCAACGCCGGTCTTGACGGCCACTTCCTTCAACCGGTGGACAAAAATGACCCCTATATGGAGCCGCCCCACCCATCGCATAATTACGGCATGGAGGAATTCCCCTACAGCCCGTCCAACACTGTGTTTACCATTCATCGCCCGGTCTACCGGGCGCCGCTTAAAGAGAGGGTCGGCATAGTATCCATCGACTTCAAGCTTGACGGCTTTCGTAATATCATGAACATGCTCTATGACAAGGGAGAAGAAAACATCTATCTGCTGGATGATACCGGTACCGTCATCTATGCCTCCGAAGAAAGTCAGATTGGGCAAAAGCCGTCTTATGCCTGGCTGGAGCATGCCCGCTATAGCTATGGCTCCGGCCACTTTTACTGGCAAGAGAACGGCGGCTTCCAGGGGATTGTCGTCTTCGAGAGATTTGAACTGTTCGGGCGGACCTGGATTGTAGCCAAGCAGATTCCGGACAGTTATCTATACAACAACGCCTCACGCGTGCTTCGGATGAATGTGCTTGTCCTGATAACCTTCCTGGTCATTTCGGTTGCGGCAACGCTGTACGTGTCGCTTAAGCTAACCACCCCGATCAAGAAATTGACTGAGTCGATCCGGCGGATCAAATTGGGAAAGCTGCAGTTTGATGGGGATTCGGAACGCAGCGATGAGGTCGGTGTGCTTGGCAGTGCGATCAAGAATATGGTCGATACGATCGACAATCTGATTATGCGGGAACTCCGGCTGGAGCTTGCCAACAAGGATAACCAGCTGAAGGCGCTTCAGGCTCAGATCAATCCGCATTTTATCTTTAATACCTTGCAGTCCATCGGATCTGTGGCCTTGCACAACAAGGTGCCCAAGATATACGAGCTGACCTCCTCGCTCGGGCTAATGATGCACTACACTATGAATACCGAGGAGTCCGTTGTCCCTCTCGCCAAAGAGATAGCTCATGTGGAGGCCTATCTGGAGCTGCAGAAGCAGCGGTTCAAGGAACATCTGCACTACACCATTGACATTGCCGAACCTTCCGCTCTGGAACTGCTTGTACCCAAAATGATCCTGCAGCCTCTTGTAGAAAACTGCTTCAAGCATGGATTTGAATCGATGCAAAATGCCGAAATAGACATTAAGCTGGAAAGTGGCGAAGATGGGCTGACTCTTTCAATCCGGGATAACGGGCAGGGCATTTCGCCGGAGAACCTGGAGCGGCTGAAGCAGCGCATGATGCAAGAAGCCTCCGGAGGAACGGTAGGGGGCAGTATCGGTCTGATCAATGTGATCTCAAGACTCTCCTTATTCTTTAATGACGAGGCCGGGGTATCGATAGGACAGGTCCAGCCTTCGGGCTTTTATGTAGTGATCAGAATCCCGCAACGAAAGGACGGCAGGCTCTATGAAAGTACTGATCGTGGATGATGAGACCGATGTAAGAGATTCAATCCGGCTTCTGGTCCAGTGGGAAGATTATCAGATCACCGATGTGCTGGAAGCTTGCGACGGGGCAGCGGCTATGGAGCTGATCCGGAGTGAGCAGCCGGAGATTATTTTTACGGATATGAAAATGCCCAATGTGGACGGCCTGACGCTTCTGCAATGGATCGGGGAGCATGCGCCTGAATCGAAGAGGATTGTGATCAGCGGCTATGATGACTACACCTATATCCGCAAGACGATGAGGCACGGCGGACTTGACTACCTGCTTAAGCCGATTAACCGCAATGAACTGCTGGAAGCACTCCGCAATGCGGTGGATACGTGGCGGAAAGATGATGAAGCGCGGCGGCTGAATATCCGCAGGGATGTCGAGATCAACAAAACCCTGCCTATGTATTGGGACAAAATGCTGTCAGGCGTTGTCTCACAGCCGGATGGCTACTCTATAGTTGCTGATGAGCTTCAGGCCTCCTTCGAGTGGTCCGCCGTCCGGGAATGCCAGCTCGTGATGCTGATCTCTGATCCGCTGCCGCGTATTGTACTGGAGAAATTCGGAAGGAATATTGACCTGCTGTATTTCTTAATGCTTAACATCTGCAATGAGGTTATCGGTCCTTCCAGGAATGGATATGCCTTCAAGCATGCCGATCCCAATTATGGCATCCTGCTGCTGCTGACCGGTGACTTTGGGGGCAACAGCAGAAAGCTGACAGCCATCAATGAGGCGCTCTACCGTGTGCTTGGAGCGCGTTTTCATTTTGCCTGCAGCGGCAGGGTCTCCTTCCCGCAGGACATTCACACCGGATTTCAACAGATGCTGCAGACCGCTCTTTCCGTTTCCTTTGTGGGACCGGGCACCTGGATTCACAGTTATGACGACATCCCTGCCGCCACTTCCGACAAAAGAATCGTCTTGGCCGATTACAGCAGCTCGATTTCGGCCGCTATTCACAAAGGGGAGGAGCGGCAGATTAAGGGGGCCGTGGCCAATTGGATACAGGCGATTGGACAACTTCATGCCGTGACCTGGGAACAGTTGAAGTACTGGCGGTATGAATTTGAAATGCTCCGCAGCCATTTGCTGCAGGATACGGACCGGACCGCAGGCGAATCCGCCCGGAACTCCTCTCAGTGGCTGTTTCCGGTCGGCACCGACGGTCGGCTGTCGTTGGAGGAATGGCAGAGGGAGTGGACGAATGCTTGTCTGGAAATCGCCGAGGTGCTGAAAGATTCGCGGATCCGGGAATACAACGTCATTCATTCCATCAAGCAGTACATTGACCTTAATTATATGCACGATCTGTCGCTCCAGGAAATCGCAAGCCAGTTCTTCCTGAGCCGTGAATATGTCTCCCGCCGCTTCAAACAGGTGTTCCACGAGAATCAGTCCGATTATCTGGAACGGGTCCGCATTGAGAACGCCAAAATCCTGCTTACGAACCAACAGTACAAGATCGCTTCCATCGCCGAAAGGGTTGGATACCCGGACAGCCGTTATTTCAGTAAAATCTTCAGCAAGCTAACGGGCATGACCCCGCGGGAGTGGCGCAAGGAGGCAGGGGGGGAGGATGGCGGTGAGTAGAGCCAGCCATCCAGTGATTGAATAAACCAGAAGGCATGATAACCACAATTTCTTATTGGGGAAAGTAGAGACAAACTTCATACATTCATTCGTTTTTTCACCAGTTCTTCTTCATTGGGGTCCTGTAGTATGACTTTCAACGGGATAACAAAGGAGTGAGACGAATGAAGAGAACGTTTATGTTAAGCTTAGTAATCGTCATTTCGGCTGGGCTGATCTGGTGTAACTGGGGGCTGGTATGGCCAGGTCAGAAACAGGACGCCTCTATAGCAGCGGGCACCAGCGGGTGGGAGGACCATAGGCTTATTGCGCATGCACTGGGTGAAGTCGAAGGCGCCAGCTACACCAATTCTTATGAAGCATTCATAAGCAATTACAATAGAGGCTACCGTTTGTTCGAGGTTGATCTTGTGCAGACGGCGGATGGGGAGCTTGTAGCCAGACATGATTGGTCGGACAGGCTGCAGCCTGATTTGGCTGCTCATGGCGGACGAACGGTAACCAAGCATCAGTTTGCCAACTCGCTGATTATGGGCAGATTCCAGCCTCTTACATTAACGGATATCCTGCAGCTGATGCAGCAATATCGTGATTTTGACTTAATTCTGGATATGAAGGCAGGCAGCAACGAGCAGATTGAGCAGCAGTTTACGAATCTGGTCAATGAGGCGCGTACTGCTGATCCTGCACTGCTTGACCGGATGATACCTGAAATTTTCAGCCCGGAAATGTATGACACAGTAATGGAGATCTACCCTTTTCCTAACAAAATGTATTCACTTTACAAAACTGGCGCATCCGCCGAAAGTATTGTTGAGTTTGCAAGGGACAAACAGCTTACAGCGGTCGCCATGCCACTATACCGCGTGTTTATTAACCCCAATCTGGTTCCGGCCCTAAATAAGCTCGGGGTCAAAAGCTATGTTCACACCGTCAACAGCAGCCGGGTTAAGCAGTTGCTGACTACCTTCGGGGTGCATGGATTTTACAGTGATCGGGAAAAATCACCGGAAGAGCCAATGCTTGCCGGCACTGTCTCCGGGAAAATGGGGTCTGGCGGGATACAACCCTTCCGGATGGGCAAATATGATTAATATCAGGATGAAGGTGAGAAATATTGGCTAAAAATAATATTCTGGTTGTAGATGATGAACCGGAGATTCGGGAAGCGCTCGTGATATACCTGAAAAGCGATGATGTGGATGTATTTACGGCGTCCAACGGACTGGAGGCCCTGGAAATCCTGGAACAGGAAACCATTCATCTCATTCTGATGGATATCATGATGCCGCAGCTTGATGGAATCAAGACGACATTTAAAATTCGTGAGAAAAAAAACATACCGATCATTATGCTTTCCGCGAAGTCGGAAGATGCCGATAAGATTGTGGGTCTCAACGTTGGAGCTGATGATTATATCACGAAGCCGTTCAATCCGCTTGAGCTGGTGGCCAGAGTCCGGTCTCAACTGCGCCGGTTCACGAATCTGGGTTCCTTCCAGCCGAACAGGGAAGAGATCCTTCAAGTAAGAGGGCTTGAGCTGAACAAAAGTTCGAAGACGGTTGAGGTTGATGGAGAGGACGTCAGACTGACCGCGAAGGAATACAAAATTTTGGAGCTGCTGATGGAGAACAAGGGGAGAGTATTCTCGATCGAAGAGATTTATGAGCTCGTGTGGAATGAACCAGTCTTTGCTTCAGAGAATACGGTTGCCGTACATGTTAGAAACATTCGCGAGAAAATTGAAATCAATCCCAAAGACCCAAAATATTTAAAGGTGGTATGGGGAATTGGATACAAAATCGAGAAAAAGTAAAGCAGACCGGCGTGTCCTGATTGACCTTTTGGTCTTCATTGCCGCTGTTATCTTATGGATTGTTGGGATAATGGACTACAGGGTTGGGCGGAATCTGGATTTTTCAATTGTAAGCTTCAGTCAGAAGCTGCTTGCCGCTATAATCCTTGGCATACTGTCAGGCCGATTGTTTCTTTATTTCAATGAGCCTCTGAAGGAACGCTCCTTATGGCACGGCAGTGTGCTGATGGATTACTTTCATATATGGAGAACCGCTATCAGAAGCAGTCTGCACAATTGGAGAATAACGCTTGTCCTCCTCCTGATGTTTCTGCTTACGGCGATAGCCGGTATTTGTGCCTGGTTAGCAGCCACATATTCCAGCAATGACCTACTGAGCTGGTCCTTACTGTATGAACTGCTGTATGTGCTGATCGTAGTCCCATATATCCTTGTCAAGCTTGGACGATTCGCCGCCATCATCAACGGCAGCAAGGAGATCGCCGAAGGGAATATTCAGAATGCGATTCAGGATACCGGCAAGGATGCTCTATCCAGACTTGCCGGCTATATTAACAATATGAAGGCCGGGTACCAAAGCGCGCTGGAGAGTCAAGTGAAGAGCGAACGGTTAAAAACAGAGCTGATTACCAACGTATCACATGATCTGAAAACCCCGCTTACGTCCATTATCAATTTTGTCGATTTATTAAAAAAAGAAGAGCATCTTACAGAGACCGCCCGATCCTATATTGAAACCCTCGACCGCAAGGCACTCCGGCTGAAGCTGTTGATTGAAGACCTGTTCGAAATTTCCAGGATGACCAGCGGCACAGTAGAGCTGGATATAGAGTATGTCGATGTTGCAACCTTGTTGATGCAGTCAATTGCCGAGTCCAACACCAATCTGGGACAAGCGTCGCTCGTGATCCGGGAGAGAATCGCAAAATTCCCGATCCATGCGTATTTGGACGGCAATAAAATGTGGCGTGTATTCGAAAATTTAATCGGCAACGCGCAGAAATATTCGCTTCCAGGAACCCGAATCTATATTTATTTGGACGAAACGGTTGATCTGGTCGTATTCAAGATTCAGAACACCTCTGCTTATGAGATTGATTTTGCTGCGGAGGAGCTGTTCGAACGCTTCAAAAGAGCAGATGTATCCCGCCAGACAGAGGGCTCCGGACTAGGACTGGCCATTGTAAAAAGCATCGTTGAGCTGCATGGCGGGGAGATCAAGGTCGAGATTCACGGCGATCAATTCAACGTGATTCTGCATTTACCGAAGCGAAGCTTGTAGCGGACGAATCCCGGATCAGACAAGTGGAAACGGCATTGCCGTCCTCTTAAAGGACGGCAATGCCGTTTTTTCATCTGCGCGATGTATGGCGAGGCTTCTCCAAGCGGCTACGTTCACGCATAGCGTTAATTTGCCTTGCAGCTCTTTCGTCACGGCGGCCTTGTCTCGTTCGGAGCTGGCTGAGCATAACGAGCAGGCCCAGGATGCCGAATACATAAGAGACGATGGGATTCACTTCATTCCACAGGTTGACCCCGGCCAGAAGTAATACTGCACCGATGATGGTGGCAATCAACCGCTGTGTATTTTTGTTCTGCGTCTCGATTAATTTTTGCTCAAGCGAGCTTGCGAGCTTGACCCGTAAGCCGCCGCTGTCCATTTTATCGATGGCCGACATGAACTTCTTGGTCGTCGGAAGGATGTCTTTGAGCATACCCTTGCCATCCTCGATAACTTTGGAGATGACACTTCCCCGCAGATCGCGGCGCACTACCTGTTCCACATAGGGCTTAACCGTCCCGACCAGATCAAGCTCAGGGTCCAGTCCGGTACAGAGGCCGTACACGGTGCCTATAGCTTTGCCCAGGAAGGTGGTATTGGCGGGTAACTGAAAAGGCTGGGAGTAGAGGAAATTGCGTAATTCCTCCACATTGTCGCCTGAGGTCACAAAACTCAGATCAAACGTATCCCCGTTGATTTGTTCGAATAATAACGTAAGATTCCTGGAGAAGACCTCCAGATCTACATTCCGTCTTAAAAATCTCAACTTGTTCAGGGCATCGATGGCACCGTGGGCGTCTTTCAGATATACGGCCAGCAGAAGGGCGACCATCTGGGTCTTCATATCCTTCGGAATCCGCCCGACCATTCCAAAATCAATCAAGGCGATGGTGCCGTCAGGCTGCACGAGCACATTCCCCGGGTGGGGGTCGGCGTGAAACAAGCCATTCAATAGAATCTGTTCCACGAACATTTCGATCAGCGACGTCGCAAGTCTGGTCCGGTCCACGCCCCAGGCCTCAAGCGTGGCGGAATCATTGATTTTGACACCCGCCATAAACTCCATGGTCAGCACCTGCGAAGTGGTACAGGACCAATGAATGTCTGGAATCACGACATCCTTCCGGTGGGCTAACTGCTGCTTGAAATCTTCTGCATTACGCCCTTCTTGCTGATAGTCGAGTTCTTCCATAATGGTGTCATGAAACTCTTCATATACCGCATCGAGATCCATGAAGTCTGTAATGATCTTCTGGCGTTTCAATAACGAAATGGCGACCTGGATGGACTTCCAGTCAATCGCGATAATATCTTCGACCCCGGGACGCATCACCTTCACGGCGACTTGTTCGCCTGTCCGTAAGGTTGCCCGGTGGACCTGTCCGAAGGAGGCGGCTGCAATAGGAACCTGATCGAACTCAGCATACATCTTGCTGATAGATACCCCGAGTTCACGCTCTATCTTCTGCTGGATCTCGGAGAAATCTACGAATTCTACAGAATCCTGCAGCTTGGACAATTCTTCAATAACTTCCTTCGGCAGCATATCTACCTGCGCACTCACATGCTGCCCAAGCTTGATAATCAGCCCGCCCATATCCATAGCGGTTGTCGTGAAATACGCTGCCTGCTTGCGGTATAAGGCTTGTTGCTTCGCTGCAAAGCGCCGCCTTGACATCAAGAATTTCATCCTGCCCAGCCACCAATAATCCCAGGCGAACTTGAAAATCATCTGCATGGTTCTTCTGAATCTTGCATCCTTCATTAATTTCAGGAATTCGCTCATTCTTGCTCATCTACTACGGAGTTATTATGCTGCATCCCAAATCTCTCCTTCTAATCATCCATGTGCCTAATTGTATGATATTTCATACCAGCCATATATACAATTACAGGCTTGGGCGGTTAGGTGTTTGGGCAGCGGCCTAGTGGACTTAACACCGGTGTATCAATTATTTAACACGGCGGGTCAACGCCCAGAATATCAGAGCCACAGCACTGACCGTTGCACCGAGCAGGCACACTCCATTCCAGCCCGCATAGGCGTAGATACTGGTGGAGGCGATTGATCCGGTGGCGCTGCCAATGGAATAGAAGACCATGTAACCGGCAGTAAGCCTGCTGCGGGCTTCCGGGCGCAGATTAAGGATCATGCTCTGATTGGTGACGTGTACGGCTTGTACGGCCAGGTCAAGAAGGATAATCCCGATGACTAACGCGAGCAGCGAATGAGGAGTATAACTGATTGGCAGCCATGAGAGGAGCAGCAGAGTCAGCGCCACGCCGGTGGTCTTTTGCCCTAAACCCCGATCGGCCAGACGGCCTGCCCGCGCCGCTGCTAAGGCTCCAGTAACTCCGGCGAGGCCAAACGCTCCAATCGCCGTATGGGACAGAGACAGCGGCGGAGCGCTGAGAGGAAGCACCAGGGAAGTCCACAATATACTGAATGCGGTGAAAATCAGCAGGCATAGCACGGCGCGGATGCGCAGGAGCCTTTCCTCTGCGAATAGCGTGAATAGCGAACGGAGAAGCTGCGGGTAGGATAAGGATTCTCTCCGGGGCTCAGATTGCGGCAGCACCCTGAACAATACACCTGCCATGATTAACGTGAGTCCCGCCGAGACAAGGTAGACTGAACGCCAACCGGCCAGATCGGTTAGCACGCCGGCGAATGTCCGCGCCAGCAGAATCCCAATGACAATTCCGCTGGTCACCACACCTACCGTTCGTCCGCGTTCAGCCGGGGCAGCCAGGGTGGCTGCGAACGCAACAAGCGTCTGTGTCACTACCGCAAGCAGCCCGACCGTAGCAATGCCTATGAATAACACCATGCTGGTGGGGGCAGTACCCACTACAATCAAAGCCAGCACGGATAGCAGCATCTGTCCGGCAATCAGCCAGCGCCGGCTCAGCAGATCGCCGAGCGGCACCAGCAAGAGTAGTCCAAGGGCATAACAAATCTGAGTCACTGTAATCACGATGCCGACGGATGAATGCGTAATCCCGAATTCGCTGGAGATCGCGTCCAGCAAGGGCTGCGCGTAATAGATGTTGGCGACGGCAAGTCCGCAGGTGATGGCGAACAGAAGTGCTACCCTGCGGGACATTGAAGATGCAGGCGTTGGCCCGGAGGGTGCAGTAATAGCTTGCGGTTCTTTTACAAAGTTCACCAGAGATAACGCCTCCTTCGACTTAGAGATATAATAACATACTGATTGGTACTAAATAATTCCTGATAAATATACCGTTAACAAAAATTATTTGTCAAGGGAGAAACGGAAAGAATCAGATATAAAACGCTCTAATTGACAGGGGCGACTCCGCGAAATACAATCGTAATATACCATTCGTTATGAAATGAGGGAGTGCTATGGCCCGGCCGCGTGAATTTGATCAGGATAAGGCGCTAGAGGCAGCGATGCATGTGTTTTGGGAAAAAGGGTTCGAAGCGGCCTCCTTAAGCGACTTAACCGCAAGAATGGGCATTCAGCGTCCAAGCCTATACTCTGCCTTTGGAGATAAAAAAGGATTATTTGAAGCTGCCTTGCGAAAATATACGAGTTCCCATGCGGCCTATGTCCGCAGCATTCTGCACAAGCATTCTTCGGTGAAAGAGGCATTCCGTAGCTTTTTTGAAGATGTGGTGGCGAAAGAGTATGAGAAAAGCCCGAGCACGGGATGCTTCTGCATCAATTCAATGGTGGAACTGGCTCCCCATGATGAGAAGTTCGAGATCCTGACCAGGGAACATCAGATGTACCTCTCGGTCATCTTCCAGGAAACGATTGAACGGGGCATGCAGTCAGGGGAGCTTGATCCCGGGATTAACGCCAAGAATCTGGCGCAGACACTGGTCATTTCGTTAATAGGACTCACGGTGTTCCTGAAGTCCCGTCCGGACAGGGTAGTCACTGATAACTTTGTGAAACAGATCCTTACTTTAGTGGCTATATCTTAATCAAAAAGAGGGAAGGTGATTGCTATCTATATGGAATCAAGCAAAGAGAGGGAGCTCTCCCTCGATATCCGCAGAACAGTGATCTTAGGGGCTTATATCCGGGAGTGGAAGATGCCGGAATACCGGATCGTCTTGAGCAAACCCGAAACAGCCGTCCATGTTGAGGTTTATTATTTTCCGGCTGATGCTGAGAATGAGGTGGCGAGGTTCGCAACAGTCGGGTTATCGGTGACTCACCGCCCGAGTGGACAAGCTGTGGGTACGGAGTGGGTGATGGCTCTGACCTCTGACTTAGGCGGGGAGTCTGTGGACCGGATATTTACCTATCTCTGTGATCTTATCGCCCATCATATAGAGAGCGCAGGTGATTCACGGATACCTAGAGTGATGGAGGAGAGCCCGCTTGCTCCGGCTAACTGGACAACCACTGCTTTTCTGCTGGATGAGCTGAGGGGGGAAAGTGAAGAGCTGGAGGAGATTCAGGTCGGGAGCGAGAGGGCTGAGATCCTATGGGCGCTACCAGTCACGCCGCAGGAGGCTGCATTAATTTTAAATGAAGGCGTGGAGGCCTTTGATTCCTACATCGAAGAGATCGAGCCTTCCATTATTGATCCGCGGCGGCCATTGGGAAATGCTCACTAACCATGCTAAACTAATGATATCTATCACCAAAGACAGGACGGAAGAGATGCAATGGGAAGAAAACAGTCTTTTACAGAGACAGAGCTGCTGGACACAACCAAACAATTGGTGCTTGAGCATGGATATGACGGATTTCATCTTAAGCTGCTTTCACAGCATCTGTCAGGAGCCAGAAGCACTATCTATCAGTATTATGCGAATAAGGAAGAGATTGTGGCGGCTTGTATGAAGCGCGTAATGGCGGCGGTTGTAGACAAGGCTTTAGCCATTGATGAGGCTGACCCGATGGATGCCCTTGAACAGCTGCTGCTCATTTACGTGGAGGAGTCTGCGTTACATCAGCTTTTGGGAAATGCGAGTAAAATTAACACAGCTAATTCTGCTGCAGCGGCGAGAGATCTCGAATATATTGAGGCAGGACATCAGACGCTTAAAATTCAATTATCCCGCTTATTTGAACGCGCCCAGCAGAATCAAGACCTGCGGCAGGATATCCCACTTCCTGTACTTATTGGTGTGTTCTTTAACCTGATTGATACGCCTAATATGCTGAATATCCCTACTCCTGCATGGGGTAAGCTGTTGTTTCAAATGTGGATCGGAGGGGCCAAGAAGTAGCTGTAGTCTTGAGTCCAATTTGACACATGTGTCATATATATTGTTTAATTAAAGGGTCAGATGCAATGGCGGCTTAAATTCGACACTTGTGTCAAAAAAATATGAAGGAGTGGGAAAAGGAATGTTTTTAGCAATAAAAGAATTGATGCACAGTAAAATGAGATTTTTAATGATCATCATCATTTTCGTGCTCCTGGCCTGGCTGGTATTTATCTTATCAGGCTTAGGGAATGGTCTGTCTACGCTGGCTGCGTCAACCTTTAAGACAATGAAGGCGGACTATGTCATTTTCGAAGAAGGGTCACAGTCTTCAATGAGCAAGTCGCTGCTGTCTGATCAATTATTGGCGGAAGTCGAGCTGCTGCCCAACGTGAATGGCGCTGCACCTATGGGAACTAGCATGGCAACAGCGATGAAGGCAAACAGCACCAAGAATGAAGACAAGCTGGATATCGCGATTATAGGAATTAACCCGGGAAGCTTCCTGGAACCGTCTGTCGTGGAAGGGCAAGGCCTATCTGCTGAGAATCCTAAGGGTGTGATAGTAAATTCGACCATGAAGGATGAGGGCTATGGCGTTGGGGACACTTTTCAATTAGACGGCACGACGGAATCATTGACGATTATAGGATTTGTGGAGAATCAGACCTACAACCACGTTGCCTCTGTATTCACTCCAATGGGCGAATGGCGGAAGATTGCCTTCGCAGCTCCTGGTTCGGATAAAGGCGTTGCCGGGCCCGTTAATGCGATTATGCTGCAAGGCAAGGATATCGATCCGGGCGTCGTGAACAGCAAGCTCGCGAGTATAGACACAGTTACCCGGTCGGCAGCAGTACAGGGAATGCCAGGGTACAAAGAAGAGAACGGGACGATTCTAATGATGCTGGCTTTTCTGCTTGCAATCGCCGCCTTCGTGCTTGGGGTATTCTTTTACGTAATGACGATGCAGAAAACGAACCAGTTCGGCATTATGAAAGCCATAGGTGCCAGTAACAGATTCTTAAGCAAAGCCATTGTATCGCAAGTATTGGTGCTATCGCTGACCAGCATTGTAGTCGGAGTCTTACTGACTTATGGAACAGCAGCCATTATGCCGAAGGGTATGCCGTTTAAGCTGGAGACTACTCTTGTCGTGACATATTCTGTGATCCTGCTGGTTATCGCTATGTTAAGTTCGCTGGTATCGGTTCGGAAGATTACTAAGATTGATCCGCTCAAGGCGCTCGGGAGGGCTGAATAATGACAATGACTAAGGGATTACACATGAGTGAAGTCACGAAGTATTATGCTGAAGGAAGCAACCGGATCGCAGCACTTGATCATGTGTCTATATCCGTGGAGCCGGGTGAGTTCGTAGCTGTAGTCGGACCGTCGGGTTCAGGGAAAAGCACATTCTTGTCTATTGCCGGAGCACTGCTGAAAGCTTCGGAGGGGGAGGCTAAGCTGAATGGACATGCTATTGCTAAGCTTACGGCACAGGAACTTGCGGATCTAAGGCTGAAAGAAGTCGGATTCATTATGCAATCATCAAATCTGGTTCCTTATCTAAGTGTGCTGGACCAATTGCTCATCGTAAAAAAGATGTCAGGGAAGGTGAACAAAGAAGACAAAGCCTTCGCCGTTAAACTGCTGGAAGAGCTGGGCCTGGGCTCGAAGCTGAACAGCTTCCCGGAAGAATTGTCAGGCGGTGAGAAGCAGCGGACAGCAATTGCCCGTGCGCTCATCAATAATCCCGGCATCATTCTGGCAGATGAACCGACAGCAAGTCTTGATACCAAGCGTGCCCATGAAGTGGTCTCCCTGATTGCCCATGAGGTGAGAACACGCCGCAAAGCAGCGATTATGGTCACACATGACGAGCGCATGCTTGAATATTGCGATAAGGTGTACCGGATGCAGGACGGGAGATTAACTGTAGCAGGACTGGAGTCCATCGTATAATACCAAGTCAACGGGGAGGGTGTTCGCCATATCCAATGATTGCAGCAAAGCAAATGAGCTTTCCCTCGATATCCGCAGGACTGTCATCTTAGATGCGTATACCAGGGTGTGGCAGATGCCGGAGAACTGGATCACTTTAATGAAGCCCGGGACAGTCCGGATCGAGATTTATTTTTTTCCGGCGGCGGAGGAGAAGGGGGTCGCGAGATTTGCGACAGCCGGGTTATCCGCGAATCACCTGTCCAGTGGACAAGCGCGGGGTACAGAATGGATGATGGCTATGCCGGGCGACTTAGGCGGAGAGACGCTGGAGCGGATTTTTGCCTATCTATGCGAGCTCATCGCCCATCATCTGGAGGCTGCCCCTGATTCCCCGATACCCAGAATGATGGATGAGAGCCGGCTTACGCCGGCCTGCTGGCCACCCCACGCTCTCCTGCGGGGGAAGCAGATGGCGGAAAGTGAAGAGCTGGAGGAGATCCAGATCGGAGATGAGGTCATCCGCATCCTCTGGTGGTATCATTCAAGGGGCATGAGGTTTCATTGAGCATCTATCCGAGATCCCGCGATCATATGGAGATTTCGGAATGTTAGTGGTGCTGGTCCGTTTCCGGTTCATTGACACGTTCTGCGCCGTATAACTGGTTCAGATGCTCGATATGCGTGACTCCCCAATCGTTCATGGCCTGCATAATGCCTGACAAGCTTCGCCCGTATTCCGTGATGGAATACTCCACCTTCGGCGGGATCTGGTGGTAAATCTCACGGTGGACAATATTGTGGTATTCCAGCTCACGCAATTGTTGTGTGAGCATTTTTTTGGTGATCTCAGGAATGGCCCGCTGCAATTCGCTGAATCTCATGGTGCCGTTAGAGAACAAGCGCAGCAGAATGACAGGCTTCCATTTCCCCACGAAGATTTCTAATGCGGACTCGAATTTACAGTAGGTCATGCCGCTGCCCCCTTGATTCACGTAAGGTATCTTTTAGGTAACTAGGTTTAGTTAAAGTGTCTACTTTTCATATGAAACCCTTCATATTATTATGCAGCTAAGGTTTCTGTAGCGCAAGAAGAACTGCCTTCCCGGGTGGATGGGGCGCGGATGGTGCTTGCGTGCACATATGAGAGGGAGTGACACTGTATATGAATATTGTGCTATGGGTTTTACAAATTGTTCTAGGCGCGGGGTTCTTGTATTCAGGCTGGCTCAAGGCCTTTCAGCTGGACTCGGCCCGGGCGGCCTGGAGCTGGGTGAATGATGTTCCGCAGGGGTTGGTTATGGGAATCGGCATCGCTGAATTGCTGGGTGTTTTAGGGTTGATTTTACCGATGGCACTCCGAATACTACCGCAGCTCACTCCGATCGCCGCTATTGGTCTGGCTGCCGCCGCGGGTTCCGGTTTGGTCTTCCATCTACTTCGGGGCGAATCTAATGTATGGATCAACATCATCTTTATACTGCTGGCGGTCATCATTGCTGCCGGTCGTTTCCGGCTCTTGCAGGGAGGCTAAGCCCCGTCCCTTGACCACGCTGGGTGGAATTAGGGCAATCTTAATGAATCTGTTGACCCGGAGAACAGACAGTATGCTGTATTATGCGGAACCGGCCATAACGGACGGACCCCGGGCTGGCTGGATCGGCGGACCAGCCCTTTTTGATCAAAATGGGCGGAACTCCGAGACCTTGCTTCGAGAGGGCGCCAGCTATCCTTTCGGATATTACAGCTATCATTATGAATGATACTCACCTTCTCTTCTAATCATTTTACCTAACCGCTGTAACAGCCTACACTTTGTATGAAGCCACTACAGCGTAATAGGAGGATATGAAGATGAAGGCAATCACACTTGGACCGCAGGGTCTGCAGTATATGGAGCATCCGGACAAGCGTCCTGAACAGGGGCAGGTCAAGGTAAGGTTAAAGACCGCCGGACTCAATCACCGGGATTTGTTCATTATCGCTGCTGCTTCTGCTATAGAAGGTGATTCTGACCCGATTGATCCTTGCGTGCTGGGTTCAGACGGGGCGGGCGTTATTGAAGAGACGGGTGAAGGGGTAACCGGCTTGGTTCGGGGGATGGAAGTCATCATTAATCCATGTCTCGGCTGGGATCGGGCGGATGAGGTGCCTGTGGTTCCTGACATATTAGGGTACCCTGCAGACGGGACTTTTGCGGAATATGTGATTGTGCCTGCGCAGAATGTTATGCCAAAGCCAGCGTATCTGTCCTGGGAGGAAGCAGGTGTGTTACCCTTAGCGGCACTCACAGCGTACCGGGCGTTATTTACCAGAGGGAACCTGAAGCGGGGCGAGCATGTGCTGATTCCTGGCATTGGCGGCGGGGTGGCTACGTTTGCTGCTCTAATGGCGGCAGCGGCTGGGGCGCAGGTCACGGTTACGTCCAGAAGTGAAGCGAAGCGTGCTGAGGCTCTTCAATTACCTGTTACACAGGTTATAGATAGCAACACCCGTTGGCGGAAGGAAATCGGGGACCACCCTGTGGACCTGATCCTGGATAGCGTAGGTCCAGCCACATTCGGGCAATACTTCGAGGTCATCAAGCCTAATGGTAAAATCGTCATGTTCGGCGCAAGCTCAGGCGATGATCTCACCATTCCGGCCAGAGCGATATTCTTCCCGCAGCTTCAGGTGCTTGGAACGTCTATGGGCAGCCATGAAGAGTTCACCGCTATGCTTCAGTTCATGGAGCAGCATCAGATTCACCCTATCATGGATAGCGTGTATTCCTTAGCGGAGGCCCCGCTTGCCCTTCAGCGGATGGAGCGTGCGGAGCAGCTGGGGAACATTGCCTTGAGAATAGGCTAAGGATAGAAGGCAGGATATACAAACGCTACTGACATAACGTTGTCAGTAGCGTTTTTGTATCATTGGACATGTAAACATTCAAGAGAGGATGAATCTTATGAATTTCGCTTCGATACGTATCATTACTGACGACATCGATCGTCTGGTTGATTTCTATGAGCAAGTGACAGGGGTGACGGCGGAACGGCCTGCTCCTGTATTTGCCGAATTCGTAATGCCCGCATGTACCCTGGCCATCGGCCACTCCAGTACTGCACAGCTATTTGGTGCTGATTCTGTAGTAGCGGCCAGTAACCGCACAGTCATTATGGAGTTCCGCGTCGATGATGTCGATGCTGAATATGTGCGTCTTAAGCCGCTTGTCGGGGAGTGGGTGCAGGAGCCAACCACAATGCCGTGGGGGAACCGGTCGATGCTGTTCCGTGATCCCGACGGCAACCTGGTGAACCTCTTTCAGCCGGTGACGGAGGATGCAGTGAAACGGTTTGTTGGCAGACCCTGACGGAATCTTAAGCGATTCCCCTCATAACGCTCCGGCATCTCTTGCCGTATAGAACGACGGATAGATCGGCCGGTAATTCAGTTCGTCTCTAATCCGTGAGGTATCGACAATCATATCCCAGGGATCATATTCTTGGTGCGTGGCTTCCGGCGAGGACTTGGCCTGATGAAGCTGAAGCATCTCGGCTACGGAGATTGGCGCATCGTCAGCTACATTATAGATTCGTCCATCGATTCCCGGTGTGAAGGCGGCGAGCATCAGAGCTTGGCTGACGTCTGCATGATGGGCCATATGGATGCGTCTAGACGGATTCCATTGGCTGAAATAGGGCAGAGCCTCCGTAATATGGGGGTCGCGCTCACCATAGACGAAGGGAAGCCGTATAATGCGCAGCCCTAAGCCCTGTTCACGGTGGAGAGCCAGCAGTGCTGCTTCAGCCTCCGCTTTGCTCTGGGGATAGGCAAAAGCAGGCCGGAGCTCATCCTCCTCCCGGCTGGGCCGCGAATACTCCCCCGGTCCGTAGACGTGGTTAGTGCTTGCGAATACGAACCTGGGTACAGCCGCATCCAGCGCTGCACGGGCCAAGGCCACAGCGCCGTCAATATTGGCTGTCCGGGTGGTCTGCTCATCTACACCCCGGAACTGGGCGGCCAAGTGCACCACAACGTCATTGCCCCGCAGCGCTTCAAGGTAACTTTCCGGCTGTAGAAGATCACCATCGACACATTCAGCCCCTTGCTGACGAAGCTCCTCCACCCTGGCAGCATCCCTGACCAGCAGCGTAACCTGATGGCCGCGCTGGAGCAGGCGCAGAACCAGTCGGCTTCCTACCTTACCCGTTGCTCCGGTTACAAAAATCTTCATCTTCAGATCCTCCTTAGTTGTTTTAAGTCATAGGAGGAGTATAATGGGACGCGCGAATAGCATCCTTCCTGCCTTTATCGTATGATTGGGAGTGTCAGGATAAGGGGGAAGATTCCATGGAGAACGGATTATCCAGAACGTCATTGGGTGAATTTCTGCGTACGCGCCGGGAGCGCCTTACCCCAGTAGATGTGGGGCTGGTATCCTACGGGCGGCGGCGGATTCCGGGGCTGCGGAGGGAAGAAGTGGCTCAGCTTGCCTATATCGGAACCTCGTGGTACACCTCTCTGGAACAAGGCCGCAGCATCAATCCGTCGGAGGATGTCCTTAATAACATAGCCAAAGCGCTGCGACTAACAGAGGATGAACGCCAGCATCTGCATCTACTGGCCAGACCGGTACAGCAGGATAGGGAAGCGGATCAGCACATTCCTGCGGGCATAGAACGGATGATACAGGTGCTTGGTCCGCACCCGGCTTTTGTGCTGGGGAGATATTGGGATGTGTTGATGTGGAACAAGGCGGCTGAGCTTGTGTTCCGGTTACCTTCGTCTGTGGATACGGAGCTGGAGAGAATTAACTGGATCCGGTATCTTTTAACAGGGGTGGGGGCGAGCGTAGAGAGTTGGGGAACCGGGGTTAAAGTCTTGATTGCCCAGTTCCGGGCGGATTACGCACGCTTCCCTGAGGATGCGAGGTATAAGGAGCTCATAGAAGAGTTCATGCAGAATAGCCAGCTCTTTCGCGAGATCTGGCCGCTTCATGAGGTTCAGGCTGTAGCAGACCACCACAAACGGAGACATGATCCCCGTATCGGCGAGATGGAGTTCGAGCATGCGACCCTGCAGCCTCCAGGCAACCCGGACCTGAAGGTGATGATCTACACAGCTTCAACAGATACAAGTGTGCGGCTGCAGCGTATGCTGGAGACTATGGAGAATTAGCTTTGGGCAACATTTCCAAAACTTCCCTGAGGAATAATATTTTTGGAGAAATCCTGCAAAATGTGCAACAATGTAGTCCAATAGGAGCGGTATATGCCGAAATGTTGCAAGAAGTGCAACAAAGTCAGCCCTAACTTGCTCTCTGCATTGGAATTTGTGCAAATAATGCAACATTGTACCCACATCCAGTAACCTTTATAGAGAAATCCTGCAAAATGTGCAACAATGCTCTATTCAAGCGGCCGGTGAGAGAGATTTAACAAGCCCAGTCCGCTGGGTTCCGCATTCTTGAACCTCCAGCCCAGCCGTATAGGATGGTCTTTACCCTTTTGAAGGGATAACGGAGCGGTTAACAGAAAAGGTATATTAGACAAAAACCAACGAAGCTGAAGGAGAGAGCCATGAGTAACTTAATCCTGAAGCATTGGACGGAGGAGCATGAGCTGCCCGGGATCAATTGTATGGCTTATGCAGATGGCAGCATTACGATTCTGAATATCGAGACCTGCTACGACCCAAATACCCATGAGCATACAATGAGCTGCCACCCCCTGTGTGATACAACGATTGAGAGCATTGTGAAGTATAATGATGATCCTTGGACCATTGTGGATGCCTGGACGAGTCTGGATTATGAGGGCGGTACAATCTATGGCGGGGACGGGCAGATGGGGAACGAGGGCTTCATTGCCTGCACCGATGCGGGCGGTGGTTTGGTGTGGGCATTTTTCTCGGATGCCACTAATCCTATCAAGCAATTAAGTATTGAAGACCGGACATTAATCGCGCTGAATGAGCATGATGAGCTGAGGATCGAGATCAATCTGGACCATCTTACAGAGATGAAGCTGATCCCATGCCGCAAGTAGAATCAAGAAATGCCTTTTCCAGTATTCTAGAATGAACATAGAGCGGTTGGAACGAGGGGGAGCGGACGGTGTACGAGTGGCACAGGCAGATTCAGACCATTGTCGATGATATGGACCACAGCATCAAGCAGCATAACAGTGAGGCCATAACGCTGCAATCTCTCGCTGACAAGCTGGGCTATTCGGAGTTTCATACGACGAGGAAATTCAAAGAGATATCCGGGATGCAGCTTAGGGATTACCTTCGCCACCGGAAGCTGGCTTTTGCACTGAAGGAGGTGCGGGATAGCGGAAAAAGCATACTGGATATTGCGCTCGACTATGGATTCTCCTCCCATGAAGCCTTTACGCGCGCGTTCAAGGTGACCTACGGTGTTGCCCCAAGCGAGTACCGGAGACACCCGTATCCTGTAGTCCTTCGGACCAAAATCAACCCGTTTGACCGCTACTTTTTCGGACTAGGAGAGGTTGGCATGATTAAATCTACAGAAGAGGTTAAGATTTATTTCGTAACCATTCCCGCGCACAAATTCCTGCACATTAAGAACTACGAGAGCAACGGGTACTGGGATTTCTGGCAGAAGCAGAGCCTGATTCCAGGGCAGGACTGCGAGACCATCAGCGGCTTGCTGGATAGTATCAAGGGGAAGCTGGATGATGACGGCGGAAGCGATACGAACAGCGGCAACGGCCAGATTATGGCCTATATGAATGACCCGGACGGCAGACTCTGCGATTGGGGATTTCCGCGTACAGAGTGTTATGGGGTACGTCTCCCCTATGATTATGAAGGCGAAGTCCCTGCGCAGATGCTGATGGCAGATGTTCCCGAGGCCGAGTATATTGTGTTTGAGCACGGGCCATTCGATTACGAGCAGGAAAACCGCAGTGTCGAGGAACGGATGGAGCAGGCGATGGCCGCTTTTGATTACACGGGCACCGGTTACTGCTTCGATTCCACCCCCGGGCGGATCATCTACTTTTATTTCAACCCGGAGCGTTACTTCAAGTATGTCCGGCCTGTACGGAAGTCATAATTACGGCAAAGCGCCTGCTGCTCTCATAGGGTGGGTGCTTTACTGATTTCATACAGAAGAAGAGTAATGCACTCTACGCATGACATACAGCACTGAGGACATCCATAATTTGTGATTAACTTGTAGGAGTTAATGATGAAAGGGCGATATTTCTTATGGATGTAAAAAGTTCCAATACATACAGCGGCGTAGCGGCTCAGGCGCGAATAAGATTTGCTCGCCCTCTGCTGCTTGCCCTAATCGCTATCCTTCTGATCAGCAGCCTGACAGCTTGCAGCGGCAACTCTTCTGAGAATGAAATAGCAAGTCCATCTGCACAACCAGCCAGTCCATCGGCACCTCCTGCCCAATTGGCCCAGGCAACCCCTGCGGCCACCCCGCTAACGACCAAAGCGACCGGCCAGATTTATCTGTATGGCGAATCCCATGGGGTGGCCAAGATTATGGACAAGGAGTACGAAGCTTGGTCTGATTATTACCACAACAAGGGAATGAGACACCTATTCGTGGAGCAGTCCTATTATGCTGCCGAATACTTGAACCTGTGGATGCAATCAGACAATGACGACATTCTGGAGGAGCTTTATCAGGATTGGGAAGGGACTCAGAGTCACGTTCCCTATACGAAGACCTTTTTTCAGAAAATAAAAAGCGGATGTCCGGATACTATTTTCCACGGAACAGATGTTGGGCATCAAGGGGATACTACCGGCGAGCGCTTCTTGTCTTATCTGGCAGACCATCATCTGAACGGGTCGAAGATGTACATCTTAACGAACGAAGCGATTCAGCAGGGCGAGAGATATTACAGTAGTTATGATAGGGTATACCGGGAGAATAAGATGGCGGAGAATTTCATCCGTGAATTTGAGAAATTGGGTAACGAGAGCATTATGGGGATTTACGGCTCAGCGCACACCGGAGTCAATGAAATGGATCTTTTCACTAAATCTGTTCCTTGTATGGCGAATCAATTACATAAGTACTATGGCCGCAACCTGCATTCGGAGGACATAAGCTGGATGGAGAAAGACATTGAACCTGCCCGGGTGGATCACATCACATTACAGGGCAAGAAGTATGCGGCATCGTATTTTGGCAAGCAGGATTTGAACGGATTCAAGGATTACGCCTTCCGGGAATTTTGGCGGGTGGAGGAGGCTTATGAAGATGTAAGCAAGCTGCCGCTGACAGGTAGTGTTCTTACGTATGATCAATATCCGATGCTGATCGAAAAAGGCCAGGTCTTTGCCATCAGCTATACCAAAACAGACGGTACCACGGAAAGAGAATATCATGTGGCTAACGGTAAGCAGTGGGAGGACAGGGAGGCAACGTGGCAGATCAAGGTAACGGAATGACCTGTTGTATGTAAGCAAACCTGCGGAAATGGTATATTAGTCTAGGAGTTTCCATTTCTTAAGCAGATGGGCAGGTGTAACATTTGGACATGAATAATGGAAAAGGGAAAGCTCATGTTGTGGAATTTATGACTTGGGCGGAGGAGAAGGGCTGGGAGATAAGGAGGAAGTCCGGTTCTCAGCTACATTTAGATAACGGCATTACTTCCCGATATACAGGACTACCTGATGGGTATCTAGAATTTCTAAAGGTGGTTGAGACGTGCGTTGCACCGGATGAGCAAACCTGGTTTATTGGTGAGGCTGAGTTCAATCATAGCGCGGAAACTGAGTTCCGGTGGAATGAATTCGAACTGCTTAGTTTGGAGGCCGCAGCGGGTGATTCAGCTTGGCAGTCAGAGATCACGGCCTGGTGGGATCATCACTTGCCGATCGTAATGTCTGTGGAGGATGGTTATTCCTTCTATGCCATTGCAACGGATAGCGGGGCTATTGTTCATGGATGTGAGCCTGAATTCGAAGAGGTTGAGAAGGTGTCCGATTCGTTTGGAGAATTCCTGGCCTGGATGATGTCGAATTCGAAGCAAGGATGAAGGGCTGACTCCCGGATCGGCACTATATGACGGAAAGATGGAAAAGATCAGAACCTGAAAGATTAGGTTCTGATCTTTTTCATTGGATGAGGGTGGAGTGTAGGCAATCAGAATGCATAAGGAGAATAGATGGATTTTGTACACTTGCTAACGAACGAATGGCATATACTCCAGAAATAGTTGGAAAAATAACACCTAAATGTTCAAATTCTCACTAGAAGTGCCAAAACCGGTGGCAGCAGATGCTGGTTTTCCACTTAATTTCCTGTTAGCGTCAGATGTTGAAGAAATAAGCAGCATTTTTCCACTTGTTAGCGGTCGTGGTTGCGGGCCATCTCTATCCTCAGTTGGATTGTGTTCTTTTAATCCTGCTCCCGGCCTTGGTTATATTCTATTTCAACCATTTTAATAAAATCGGAGGCGACTTTTAAACCTCTGCAAAGCTCAAATATTTTGGTAACAGACGGCTCGTTTCGGCCAACTTCGATCATGGAAATATAGGAGCGGTCCACGTTGCATTCGTGAGCAAGGTCCTCTTGGCTCAGGCCTTGTTTGAGTCGTATCGCTTTAACGGTTTTTCCGATAATTTGTTTAAGGGTATTGGTTGTATCGTTCAAGGAAAATACTCCTTTTATGTCCATTATCTATCCCTGCCCCGTCATCTCCATAAACCTACACATTGCACTGGAGAGCACGGCGTTGCTGCGGTAGATCAACCATACCTCAAGCTTCCGGTATTCTTCGGGGAGGCGGTGGGAAGTGATTCGTCCAGCCTCTTCCGCCTTGCGGATGGAGGACTTAGACAGCAGGGAGACGCCGAGTCCGGCAGATACTCCGTTTAGAATCATTTCCAGCGTGCCGAATTCCCGGATCTGAACCGAATGCATCCCGCTTTCACGCAGGAAGCGCTCCGCTTTAACCCGGTGCGTGCAGCCAACGTCGAAGAACAGCATGGGCTTGTGCAGCAACTCATGCAACTCACTTGTCCCCGGTTCAGCAATGAGCACCAGCTCCTCCTCGTAAGCTGCAACATGCCCAATATCCGGCTGGTCTATGGGCCCATAGACGAAGGCACCATCCAGCTTGTGATTAAGCACCTTGTGCAAAAGGTCATGCGTTTCGCCTGTGATGAGCGACAGATGGACATCGGGGTAGCGGGAATGGTAGCCAGCGATCATGGATGTCAGATGAATAACCGCTGTCGTCTCCATAGAGCCAATCCGCAGCGGGCCGGACGGGTGCTCGGAGTATTGTGTGGATTTTACAGCCTCGTCCATTAGCATAAGTATGGTATTCGCGTATTCCAGCAGGTTCTCGCCCGCAGGCGTTAATGTCATCCCACGGTTAGACCTGTGAAACAGCGGGACCTTCAGCTCGGCCTCCAGGAACTGAATCCGGCTGGTCACATTCGACTGTACATAGTTCAAGGCTTGCGCAGCCTTCGTAATCGTACCCTCACGGGCCACAGCCTGAAAAATCCTCAAATCTCCACTTTCCATTGCGGTGTCACCTTCTGTATATCATAATCTAGGGTAGTACCTTCCGATGCTGATCATTGTACTGAATTCTATCCTTGATGACAAATCCGGCACCCGAAAGGGCCGCCTGGATTAACGATCTCTTACAGGGAGTGAGCAGATGGAGCACCGCAAAATAATGAATGTATTCAACAAAGAGATTCGTACCCTCCAGAAGAAAACCGTATCTGAAGAAGAACTCAAAGAATGGTACACGTTAATTAAAGATAGCATCCAGAACGACATCAAAGACGGATACAAAGAAACCATTGCCAGAAACCTGACGCTTGGAATTGGTGTACATGGCGGAGATTATCCAAAAAATCTGATTCTGAACGGGGATACGGAAGGGTGGAAGTATGTTACCCGGTTTCTGTATTGGGAGGAGTATATTCTGCGGAGACTGTTCAAGTATAAAGAGGTCTCTTCAAGAACGATAGGCTGTATCATAGGAGTAGCCTTGCTATGGGATATGAAGGAGCTGGCACAATTGGCCAGAGATTATTTCCAGATGATATTTGAAAAAGATACGCAGCGGTATGCCCACAAGGAGACGCATCATTTGTTCATGGCGTTGTTACATGACTTATTCGTCACGGAGCAGATCAATCAGGAGCTGTATCCGGTGCTGCCGGAGCAGCATGTGTACCGGAGATTTCTCGATTATTGGTCTACTACGGATGAAGAGCTGCTGCGCAGCCTAATGGGTGAAATCTGCGATTACCATATCTACAGCTCCCTGGATCTTCCCCGTAAATTCGCAGAAATTCTATGTCTGAATTACATCCCTTATGAGGTCCGGCTCATCCAAAAAATAAGACGGGCCCAGGGACTAACCGCCGCTACAGTAGACCATCCCCTGCTGACCACCCCGCTTGCTCAGATTCCTGAAAGCAAAGTAGAGTGGGATCTGGTGAATGATGAGGTGTACCAATACTTATTAAGAAGGGAAGCCGGGAGCTAGAGCTGCTGGCAGAAAGGAGACTCATATGGCATATGACCGGATCGATTGGCATTTCGGGGGAGATTATCCTGCGGATCTGCCGGAAGAGAATGGCGGAATTCATATCGGTATGTTCCTGGCCTGGGCTTTGGGCCACGGAATGGCGGGCGAATTTCACCTTGAGGAGTCGGCGGAGGCGCTGAAGCGGCTGAAGCGGCGTGAGCTCACGGGGCTGGACTACCTGGTGGAGTATTGTGACGGGAAGTTCTGGGATGAGGATCTGAACGAGCTCGGTAATACCTTCGCCGCCGATTATTATGACGGTCAATCGGCGTTCGCTGCTCAGTATGGAAGCTATCTTAATGATTATTGTGAGGTCTTCAACCAATACCCCAGTATCTATCATGTGGAGAACACCTGGGAGAATTATGACCGCCTGCAGCCCTTGCTGGACGAACGTTATGCCCAGTGGGAAGTTTGGTCTGAGGACCCGTCCCACCGTAAGCTCGATCCCAAAGCGCAATTCCTTCAGGCCTGCCAGCAGACCGGGCAGCAGTTCCTCCAGGCAGAGGGCTTCAAATCCAATAAGGCGGGTACGGTATGGAAAAAAACAGCGGCCGACAAGGACACCGTGTTCGAGTTATCCTTCCACCCAGAATCTTACAATACCCGCACCGATGTGCGGATGACGGTGAACCTGCGGATTGCCAGCAAGTCCCTCAAAAAATGGCTTGCCGGACAAACCGGCAGAGGGGACGATACCGTACTGTTGGGCTCGCTGCGCAGGCCGCAGAAATCATCAAGCGCCATCGTCTGGCAGGTCGCTGGCTCACAGCTGGATTCCTCCCTGCTAGAGATCGGTCAGATGATCGGGGAACGTGTCCTACCGCTGTTCGCGCTATTCGCGGACCGTCCCCGCGCACTGGAGCAGCTTGCCGCCTGCGGCGCAGGATTCCCCGGCATCTGTGATGCTGAATCCAGTCCGCTGGCCTATCTGCTGTGCTTCGGCACAGGGGAGCAGGCGCAGCGTTTCTTCACGAATTACTTCAACAGCCGACCTTCGCCTTGGCGCCGGAATATTCATCAGACCTACCAGAAGCTAAGTGAGGGAGAATCCTGGGACTATTCCGCCTATTACCGTGAGAATGATGTGAAGCTGGCCTTCAGGCACGGTCTGACGCTTCCCTGATACCAGAGACATGCCGGGTGAAGCAGCTGCTACCACACCCCGAAGCCCGGATCATCCTCCCGGATGACCGAATAGATCGCCTCCAGCACAAGGGGGAGGTCTTCTTCCGGGCAGCCCTCGGGCATGGCCTGCGGATGATCAACGGCGGATACGCTGCCGGGATGAAGCTCAATCCCCTGAAGTCCCATCTCGAACCGGAAAGAATCCTTGAACGCCGTCCCGTCATGAACCAGATAAAAGTAGAGATTGTGTATATCTTGCTCTTCAATGATGAGTACACCTTGTTCGTTCAGCTTCATAAGATAACCTCCTGCTCGAATAGTGTACATCTATTATATTCGATTGGTTAGGAGAGAAGCACGGTAGGACAGGGGAGTGGCCGACTCGTATTTCTTGAAGATCTTAATGAAATAACCGGCATCGCAAAAATTCAAGTGATTGCTGATCTCGTTGACGGACCAATCGGTTGTTGCCAGCAGCTCCTTCGCCCACCCGATCTTCATGCGCGCAACATATAGTGAGAAATTCTCGCCCATCTCCCTGGTGAACAGGCGGCTGAAGTAGCTAGGGCTGATATGGCATAGCTGTGCCAGCGATTTCAGCGAGAAATTCTCCTCCCGGTGGCTTAGCATATAGTCCAAAGCAGGCTGTAGCGTAGGACTTATGCATTCCGTCTTGTATGCGCTTCCCGAAGTGGCCGGAGTCTTGGGAGCCGAGGGCGGCTCTGCGGGCAGAGGCGGCAGCTTAAGCTGGAGCTTAGACTCCTGTGGATTCAAGGCCTCAACCTGCCCGTTCCGCTCCAGCAGCTCATGCTTCAGGATCGATTCCTTGACCACATAGTTGCACAAATGATAGAGCATATCGGCGGTGGCTACTACCTCCTCATAGGTCATGACAGGCAGCAGCTCATACTTGCGGGCCCGGTCCTCCGTCATGGCGTCCTGCTGCGGACGGGATACAATCTGCTCCAGATTCGGGCCGCTTCCCTCCGCCAGCCGGATTTGTCCGGCCATCAGGGCACCGATGTACTGATTATCGACAATGATAGGTATAGCAATGTCGAGAATATCGAAGTGGCAGCGGTAGATATAGGGCCGGCTCAGCCGCACAGCCTCCAGACCTCCGCGCGCGTCACATTTTTGACAATAGGCTGAGAATTCCTTGTCGCTGCGCACGGTCTGGCAGAAGGCCTGACAGCGGCTATGTGCCGTAACCGGCACGCCTTTATAATCGACCATGATGATGGCCATGCGCGTCACAAGGGACAACGATTCCTGAAGCTTGCCCCATTCGTCCATATCAATGATATACTTCAAGTCGAATTTGGATTGCATCCGGTTCACCCTTTCCATCTACAGTCAACATGAGAACAAGATCATTATAATTCAGATGCTGACAACATAATAATACTATTTTGCAGCATATTAATTCGTTTGCTTTGTCCCATGCGCCGCTCTATCCACTTGTCTATAATGGGGACATACGACTAAAGGAGGAATGAAGGAATGAGAAGAACCTTTATCAGCCCGGGTAAGTACACACAAGGTGAGGATGAGCTGCTTCAGTTGGGATACTTCGTCAGTACTTTCGGCACATCGGCCCTGCTGATTGCGCACCCCGATGATGTGAAGCGTGTACAAGCCAAGCTTGATGCCACCAGCAGTCAATTCGGCATTACTCTCGTGAAGGGGGATTTCCAGGGCGAATGCTCCCGGCAGGAGATTTCCAGACTACAGGAGCTGGCCCGTGAGCACAAGTGTGCTTGCACCATCGGTCTTGGCGGCGGCAAGGCCATCGACACGGCTAAATGTGTGGCAGAAGGCGAGGCGCTGATTATCGTGCCTACCATTGCGGCCACCGATGCACCCACCAGTCATTCCGCTGTGATTTACACTTCTGAAGGCGCTTTCGAGGATTATGCTTACTTCAAAGCCAGCCCATCGGTGGTGCTGATTGATACGACTGTTATTGCGCAGGCTCCTACCCGCTTCCTGGTATCCGGGATGGGCGATGCCCTCTCCACCTACTTCGAGGCCAGAGCTACTGCGGCATCCTATTCCAATGTCAATGCGGGGCTTCCTTGCGGAGTGCATGCAGGTGTGATTACGGAGGCCAAAGGCACCAAAGCCGCGCTGGCCCTTGCCCGCTTATGCTACGATACACTGCTGGAGGATGGCGCCAAGGCCAAGCTGGCTTGCGATCAGAACGTGGTGACACCGGCGCTGGAGAATATTATTGAAACGAACATCCTGCTGTCGGGGCTCGGGTTCGAGAGCAGCGGTCTGGCTGCCGCACATGCTATCCATAACGGTCTGACGGCGCTTGAAGGCACTCATCATTATTATCATGGCGAGAAGGTGGCCTTCAGCACGATTGCACAGCTCGTTCTGGAGAATGCGCAGCAGGCTGAGATCGATCAGGTGTTGTCCTTCTGCCACTCTGTCGGCCTTCCCGTATGTCTGGCCGATATTGGCGTCGCTTCCATCTCCCATGAGGAGCTGATGGAAGTGGCCCGCAAGGCGTGTATCCCGGAGGAGTCGATTCATTCGATGCCATTCCCGGTTACCGCTGAAGCGGTTGCCGCTGCCATTGCTGTTGCTGACAAGCTGGGTGAAGCCTTCAAGAAGAGCAAGGAGCAGCGCGTATGAAAAAGATAATCAACGACCCGTCGGATCTCGTCCGTGAGATGTGCAGCGGACTAGTGATGGCTTATCCGCAGCTGACCTTCGACAGCAAATACAAAATTATCTCCAGGTCTGCGCCCAATCCTGACAAGGTAACGCTGATCAGCGGCGGAGGCAGCGGCCATGAGCCGGCGCATGCCGGGCTGGTCGGACCGGGAATGCTCGATGCCGCAGTCTGCGGGGATGTCTTCGCCTCCCCGTCACAGATTCAGGTCTATCAGGCGATCCGCAACCATACCGGCCATAAGGGCGCGCTGCTGATCATCAAGAATTACAGCGGCGATATGATGAACTTCCAGAATGCGGCTTATCTGGCGGCTGAGGACGGCCTGGCTGTGGACTATGTGAAGGTTGAGGATGACATTGCAGTAGAAGACAGCCTGTATACTGTAGGGCGAAGAGGGGTAGCAGGCACGATTCTGGTGCATAAGGTTGCCGGGGCGGCTGCTGAGGCCGGACTGCCGCTCTCAGAGGTGAAGCAGGCCGCGCAACATGCGGCAGAGCATGTGCGCAGTCTTGGTTTTGCTTTTACCTCATGCACGGTTCCGGCCAAGGGTACGCCTACCTTCCAGCTTCAGGAGGATGAGATGGAGTATGGGGTCGGCATTCATGGGGAGCCGGGCATCCGCAGAGAAAAGCTGCTGAGCGCCGATGAGCTGGCGGAACGTATGATCACTGCCCTGCTGGCCAGTCTGAACCTGGATCAGCCGGGCGGCGGAGAAGTGGTAGTGCTGGTCAACGGCTTCGGCGCAACCCCTCTGCAGGAGCTGTATCTGCTCAATCACTCTGTAATCCGCAGTCTGGGAGAACGGGGAATCATCATCCGCCAATCGCTTGTAGGCAACTATATGACAAGCATAGATATGGCCGGCGCTTCCATCAGCCTGATGAAGCTGGATGATGAGCTGCGCAGATGGCTTGCTGAGCCTTGCGATACTCCGGCGCTCCGGTTAACGGGTAAGCTTGGACCGGTGCAATATGTCAGCCCTCTTCCGCAGCAGGAGTCTCAGGCAGAGGTGAGCCTGACGGCAGAGACTGATCCGAGCTTCGCCATCCTCCATGATGAGCGGTTGCGGCTTACGAACATCATCTATCTGGTGGATAAGATGAGTGAGATTATTATCGCGAATGAGACTCCCTTCTGTGAGCTGGATGCCCATGCCGGTGATGGAGATTTCGGGATGAGTGTCGCCAAGGGCTTCAAGCAATTGAAGCGGGAATGGAAGGAGCTTGTGCAGCATCACGCTACGGATATCGGCAGCTTCCTTCAGGCCTGCTCGCTGATTATTATGGAGCATTGCGGCGGAGCTTCCGGTCCAATCTGGGGTTCAGCCTTCCGCTCAGCAGGCAAATATGCCACAGGCCGGACCTCGCTGAATACGCTGGAGATGGCCGGAATGCTGGAAGCAGCGGTTCAGGGCATTCAGGCTACCGGCGAACGCTCCTTCGGACGGGGGGCAGTCGTGGGAGATAAGACGCTGATCGATGCGCTGATTCCTTGTGCCGAAGCCTGGAAGAGCAGTGCGGAGCAGAAGCTGTCCTTGAAGGAGGCTTTCGCCAAGGCGGCCGAAGCGGCTGTCACTGGGGCGGAACGTACGAAATCCATCGTTGCGCGGATGGGCCGGGCCGGGACGGTAGGTGAGCGCAGCATCGGCTACCCGGATGCTGGCGCATTTGCCCTGGGGGTTATTTTCACAGAGCTGTCTAACGCTGTCCAGTAAGTGTTGAATCGTTATAAGCCCGCCTGTCATTGTATCGTGACGGCGGGCTTATTCTTGTCTAGTGAACGAGGAACCTGAAATATATGCAGGGTGTGATATGATGGAAGACAATCGGCCAGGCCATTATGTGACATTCTTTGAATATGCAGGAGGGATCATCATGGAGTTAGAGAAGCAGACAGCGCAGCTTGAGCGGATCAAGACGAAGCTGGGGCAGGCTCTGTGCAAGGATGCGGAGTTCGCAGAATTCGGGGCCTCATCGCATCAATACAAGCTGAAAGAGAAGCTTCCGGCAGAGGAGCTGGCGGATTGGGAGGCCCGTTACGGGGTCCAGCTTCCTGAGCCTTTTGCCGGGTTCCTGATAGAGATCGGCAACGGCGGGGCTGGACCGTATTACGGAATCTATCCGCTTGATCAGGCAACCTCTTATACCGAGCTTCCTGCTCTCCAGGGGCGGGCGGCACTTCATCCGGGGATGACCGCAGAGGAATGGAATCTCCTGACGGAGCCGCTGACGGGCGAGCGGGACATCCCGGATGAAGAATACGAGAAGGCCAGAAACAAGGCGCTTGGCGGAATGCTGTGTATCGGCACCCAGGGCTGCGATTATGAGATGTATCTGGTGCTGGAAGGGAAGCATCGGGGAAGGATTGTGTATACTTCGGATTTTTATCCCGATCACCCGTTCTTCTTCGTCTATGAGGACAACTTCCTGGACTGGTACGAGCGTTGGCTGGATGAGATTATTATGGATTATCACAACCCATGGTTTGGCACCCGGCTGCCGGGTGACGAGAATACGCTCATTCAGTTGTATCGGACCACCCCTGACGGGAAGCTGCAGGTCAAGGCGCTGGAGGCTATGTTCAAGTTCAAGCGAATCGCCCCGACCACCCTGGAATTCCTTAACAATGTGGCTGAGCAAAGCCCCCGGGATTCCAAGACAGCCATCTCGCTGCTCTGCAAAACAACTTTTGCGGCGGGCAGGCCCTATCTGCTGAAGCTGTTGCAGTCGGATGACGCGGAGGGAGTGCTGCACGCCTTAATCATTCTGAATACTCACGGCAAGAATCAGGACCGGACCGAATTTATTCCGCTGATCCGGCAGAGGCTTGAGCACGTTGACGACGCAGAAACCCTGCGTTATGCAGGTTATATCCTCAAAGACTGCGATGCTGTAAGCTTCAGCGACTTCGCACCCTTCCTGTGCCATGCCAGCCTGGATATGCAGACGGCTGCGGTCTATGCCGTGAGAGATTGCCGGAACAAGCAGGAGAACGGGGAGATCATTGGACAAATGTTCCGCAGTGGTGGTACAGAGGTGGTGCGCAGCACCATTCCATATTGGGACGTTATTCCGCATGAGAAGCTGCTGCCTTACTATAAGGCGGTCTGGCCGGAATACAAACGGAATCCTAATTTCAGGGAAAAGTTCGCTGCTTGCCTGCGGGAACTGCACTTGCCGGACGATTATTTCGGCTGAGAAGTCTTTAGGCACGAACTGATCATGAAATGAACAATTGTTAAAATTGTTGTTAGGGGAGAGTATACGCATGCTTCTTTCAGAAATATTGCCTCATGTGGCCCGGTTACAGCCAGATCGCTATGCTACAAAGTATAGAAATGAGTATCTGACCTATCAACAATTACTGCATCAGGTAAGCTGTGTGGCGGGAGGGCTGAAGGACTTGGGAGTAGGTCCCGGTGAACGGGTGGCGCTTGCAGCTGATCCTTGCCCATATCTTGTGATTGCAGAATGTGCCGTAATTGCTATAGGAGCCATTCCAGTTACGGTTTCTCCAGGTTTGACTCCTGCAGAGATGCATCAGATCCTTGAAGATGCTGCCCCAACAGCTATAGTGTACGATGCGGATTATCCTAGAATAACCTCTTCTCTTTCAGCGCCCAGTGTAGCTTTTACCATCTCGTTTGAGCCGGTCAACGGCGGCCTGTCCTTAGAGAATTTAATAGCGGTGTCCTCTCCACTAACAGAATGGTATATAGCAGAGCCGGATGATGTCGCTCTTCTTATTTATACCGGGGGTACAACGGGACGCTCCAAGGGAGTGATGCACTCCCATCGTGCGATCAGAAAGTGGGCTTTCATGAACCCTGCAAGGGGCGGAGGGCATAATCCGGCCAAGAAATCGCTTGTTCCTAATCAAGCCCATCTTACCGGCCAATTTATCCTTTGGACAACTCTTTTTGAAGGGGGCTGTCTCATTTATCCGGATTCTTATCCGCTGCAGGTTAACGAAGTCATAGACATTATTGAGCGCGAGCAGATCAGATTTCTGGGAACAGTCGGACTTCTGTTCAGGGATATCACTGCCTTGGCAGGCAACCATTCCAGAGAAGTCGGGTCTGTGGCAGGCATATCCTGCGGAGGTGCTCCTATCAGTGGGAAGACCTTGCATGAAGCGCTTGAAGTATTCCCTAACGCGCAGGTATCCGAGGTGTATTCACAGACGGAGAGCGGCCAATTTATCAGCTTCTTATCCGTGCAGGAGTGTCTTGCAGAAGGGAAGCTGCATCGGCTGCAATCGGTCGGAAATCCATCCCATATGGAACGCTGGGGCCAGAAGCCTTTTGAGATTCGTATAGTCAATGACTCAGGGCAAGAAGTAGAGCAAGGAGACATTGGCGAGATCCTATGCCGAAGTGAACAGATTATGCTTGGCTACTGGAACAACCCGGGAGAGACAGGCAAGACCATCCGAAATGGGTGGCTCTATACGGGGGATCTTGGCAGACTGGATGAAGACGGCTATTTATACATTGTAGACCGCAAGAAAGACATGATTATAGTAGGAGCTTCTAATGTCTACTGCGTTGAAGTGGAGCAGGTAATAAGCGCACACCCCTCTATTCTTGAGGCTGCTGTTATAGGAACACCCTTGCCGGATGAAGGCGAAGAAGTCACAGCAGTAGTTGTACTTAAGCATATGCAGACACTCGCTCTAGAGGACTTGCAACAATTCTGCGGTCAATCGATAGCTGAATATAAGCTGCCTACCCGATTAGTGATTACTCACTCACTATTCAGGACATCCGTAGGCAAAATAGATAAGAAGGCGATAAAAAATAGTATTTACTAAAAGGAGGTTCTCCATGAGACTTCGAGATAAAGTCGTTCTCGTTACAGGTGTTACGGGCACAGCAGGAGATAAGATTGCAAAAAGATGCCTCAGCGAGGGAGCGGAGGTCAAGGGACTTATCCGAAATAAGGACCAGATCGCACTATGTGAAAAGCTAGGCATTACACCCGTCATCGGAGACTTGACCGATAGAGCGGCCATGAAGGACGCACTTCAAAATGTGAACGTTATCATTCACGCTGCGGCGTATCTGGGGGAGGACCAGGGGATTGCCGAGGCATCCAATATCCAGGGGGTCCAGAGTCTGGCCCACGGCGCTGTATCTGCGGGAGTGGAGCGCTTCGTGCATATTTCTACGGTATCGGTCTATGGTCATTTTGATGGAGAGGTGGAGCTGGATGAGGCCAGCAGTCTTGCCTTCGGCCACGGGGAGGTCTACATTTCAACCAAGTGTGAATCGGAACGGATTGTACAGGCTGCAATGGCTGACGGGCTGCCAAGTGTGATCCTACGTCCTGGAGTGATCTGCTCCGATTCCAACTCGCACTGGGGCGACAGACTGATTACTAAGCTTGCTGATTGCGGAGAAGTGGACTGGATTCATCCGGAGGACTTAACGCCCTGGGTGCACGCGGACAACCTGGCTGAGATGTGTGTACTGGCAGCGACGCAGCCTGCGGCTGTGAATCAGTGCTATAACGCCATTGACGGAAATTATCCGGAGAAAGATTTTACGATGCGGATCGGTCTTGCCTTGAACAAGAAGTTCATTATACCGGGCGGAGACCCTATAAGAACGGCATATACTTGCGACAAAATAAAAAACGAGCTGGGCTACAGCCCGGTCAAAACGTTCGAGGAGACCGTTGTCCGGCTGGAGCAGCAAGCTAGGGGAGAGCTAAATGTATCCTAAACCGAAGGCCATGCGTTCCGTTCTAGATCCAAAGTATCTGGAATACTGTCTGAGTTCTCTGTATGACCTTGGAGATTGGAAGGATTGCCTGTTCTGGTTACGCGGCCTGAACGATACTTACAGAATCCGTACCGGCACAGGCACATATATTCTTCGGATCTACCGCCAATCGATAGCTGAAAGTGATGTTGTCTATGAATTGTCCCTCTTGACACAGCTGGAACACCAACTGAGCGCAGTACATACAAAGGTTTCCGTTCCCCTCCCTCAAAAGAACAGCAGTTTATATACGGTCATCGATGCGCCGGAGGGCCCGAGAGCTGCCGTGATTTACAGTTATCTGACAGGCACGGAGAACGTGCTGCATGATGAGGAATCATGTGCTTCCTTCGGAAAATCCGCTGCTGAATTGCATGCTGCCATGGACAGGGTCTCCTTAGATTTGCCTAGACCGGATCTGGATACCCGCGCTCTGATCTCCCGGCCGCTGGACCGTATTGTGGATTATCTCGGTGAGGGACACCGCTCAGCTGCGTACCTGCGAGAGTTCGCCGGTGCATTAACGGAGCGGATCAACGCTGCTAGTCCGGGCCTGGACTGGGGGATCTGCCACGGAGATTTGCACGGGAATAACAATGCCTTCCAGGAAGGCGATACGTTCACGCATTATGATTTTGAATGGGCGGCTCCGGGTTGGCGGGCCTACGACTTGGCCCAGGTCCGGCACAGAAAACGTCTGCCGCACGAGAAGAAGGAACCGCTGTGGCAGGCATTAATGTCGGGTTACCGCTCGGTCAGAGACTTTTCCGAACAAGATGAATCTGCAATTGATCTGTTTATGATGGCCCGCCGGTTGTGGGTGATGGGACTGGATGTCGAGTTCATTAGTGACAGCGGTGCGCTGGATTATACGGAAGACTGGCTGGAGGAGTTCATTGATGAGTTCCGCTCTTACGATATAGTCTGATGATCCATGAGGAGGAGGAAGACGATGTACACCATCTATAAGCATTGTCCAATATTTAAAAATGAACAGATCACCCTGCGGCCGGTGCAAGAGGAAGATATTGCAGGTCTGCTTAACTGTTACGCAGATCAGAAGGCGGTACCCTTTTTTAACTCGGATAATTGCAACGGCGATACGTTTTACTATCCAACAGCGGAGCGGATGAAGCAGGCGCTTGATTTCTGGCGGTACAGCTATGACGCGGAGCAGTTTGTCCGCATGACGATCATCTGGAATCCTACTGACGAGATCATCGGAAGTGTGGAGATGTTTAACCGCGGGGAGGCTCCCGGCTATGGGGTGCATGGCGTGTTGCGCATAGATCTGATGAGCGTTTATGAGCAGGAAGGGGTGCTGAGCGCTGTCCTGGAGCTGGTGCAGGAGCATTTCTACTATGAATTCGGTGTGGAATGGATCATGACCAAAGCTATCGACGCTGCGGTAGAGCGCAGGACTGTTCTTACAGGGCAGGGGTATATTCCGCTCAAGGAGTTCGAGTTATCGGATTATTATGGCCGTGTCAAAATGGAGCTATAGTGCCGGTTACCCTCGGCTAGGCAGGAGGCAGTTAAAAGCCCATAGCAGCTGGGCATCCGCCCAGGCATCTTCTCCGCGAATGCATATGATGATTATGCCTAATGAAGCGAGAGAGGAGCAATAGATATGGGATTTATACCAGTGCCGGGAGGCGGCGGAGGATTTCCGGGGATACCGGGATTTCCGGGTGGACCAGGCTTGCCGGGAGGGCCGGGGACTCCAGGGATTCCAGGCGGAGGGCCCGGAGGATTTCCGGGAACGCCCGGGGGTGCGCCGGGAGGAGTAGCAGCACCGACAGCGCCACCGCCGCAATTCGTACCGCAAGCACCGGCGGTTACGGCTTATGCGGTTGACCCCGGCGGCATCAGAGGCTGCCTGTTCCGCAATACGTATATCTGGCTGAATAACGGGGAGCAATTCTGGTTCTATCCGGTATTTGTGGGCCGGAATTCGATTGCCGGCTTCCGGTGGAACGGCTTCTTCTGGGGATACTTCGGAATTGATCTGAACCGGGTTAGCTCGTTCACCTGCTTCTAGCCTGGCTGCATCTCCCTGTTTGGCATACCATGACTTGGTTAAGTATAGATCAAGATCACGGACAGGGAGGTGTACTATGGGCAACCTGTGGATGGCATTTGTCTATCCCGGCAGCTTCTTAAGTCTGCTCGGGGTAGTGTTACTGATTATGGGTTATCAGCGGCGGCGCACAGGCCGGCGTACCCGTCTGGAGAGTGTGGCCCAGCCGGGTCGGCCGGCACCGGGGGGACCCGGCACCGCATCGTTTCAGCGAGAGGTACGGTATTCGCTGATGGGCGGCATTCTGCTGGGACTGGGATTGCTTCTGTTCGTTGCACTGGGTATTACTTCACTGTTCAGCTAGGACAAGCCCTGAATTAGCACGCTTATAAGAGCAGCCCGGCCAGCCGGTGAATCCCCTGCTCAATCAAGGCCTCATCCACCTTGGCGAACCCCAGCACCCAGCCCTTCCTGCGGCTTTTAAGGCAGTAATGGGCAAGCGGGTATACCCGAATTCCCTGCTCCAGCGCTAACCGGGTCACGGCTTCCTCGTTGTAGTCCGGCTCCGCCTCAAGGAAGACATGCAGCCCCGTCTCTGCTCCGCTCAGGGTGAACCGTTCGCCTAGACCGCTTGCGGTTATCGCTTTGGTGATGGCTTCATGTCTCCGGCGGTAGACATTGCGGACTCTGCGCATATGGCGCATGAAATGCCCCTTCTGGATGAAGTGGGTCAAGGTGAGCTGGTCCATCACCGGAAGGTGGCGGTAGGTCAGCTCCTGTACACGCGCCAACTGGGCAATGGCCCGGGCCGGGCCGACAATCGCCGAGATGCGGATGGCCGGGGCGATCATTTTGGAGAAGCTCATCATATACAGGGTATTATTCGGCGCCTGGCTATAGAGCGTGGGCAACGGGTCGCCGCGGTAGCGGAATTCACTGTCATAGCCGTCTTCTATAATCCATAGCTGCTCCTGAACGGTCTGGTGCAGCAATTGCTGCCTGCGCGGCTCTGACATCACGGAGCCTATGGCGCACTGGTGCGATGGAGTTACGAACACCAGCCGCGATTCCGGGTGGATCTGGTCAACCACAAGACCATGCCCGTCTACCGGGACAGGGGCTACGTGCATCTGCCGGTAATTCATCGCCATCCAGGCCGCAGGGAAGCCGGGATCTTCCACAGAGACGGTATCGCCTTCTGTGAGAAGGGATTGGGCAATCAGATCAAGACTGTGCTGTGCGCCTGAGGTCAACAGAATCTGATCGGTCTCAATCCGTATCCCCCGCTCAAGCAGCAAATAACGCTGGATTTGCTCCCTAAGCGGCAGGAGACCATAGGGATTGCCGTAGGACCAGTCGGATACGTCCATTGCGGCGGAGGCGTGAAGCAGCGATTGCCGCCAGTGGTTCTGGAAGGTTCTATCCACATAAGGCTCGTGGGGGGTGAAATCGATCTCCACCGCCTGAGGCTGATGGCCTCCGAACCAGTCCTGCAGCTGATCTACCGCTGAGTTCAGCAGGGGAAGGGAAGGAGGAACGGGTCCTTCCGGCACCGACTCCTCTTGAGGCGCTTCAATGGCCGGGTTCCAGTCGCTTACCCGTGTTCCGCCCCGCCGGGAGGTGACGGTATACCCTCTGCTGAGCAGCTCCTCGTAGACGAGCTGCACCGTGGAGCGGGAGACTCCAAGCTGCTCGGCGAGCACGCGTGAAGGGAGCAGCAGCTCGCCCGGCGCCCAGATGCCTTGTGTAATATTATGAATGGCCTGATTCAGCAATTGCTGCCAGATCGGGGCCTTGTCGTTACGGTTGACGAACATTATAACGCATCCCTCCTAGTCGTAGCTTAGGTTCCGTTTTTTCGTTATGGATTGCTCGGAACCGTCTTCTTTGGATATTTTAGCACAGTCCATTAGTTGATATACTACCGAATAACGTATACGCGGAGGACGCGGGAAGGAGAGGGTTCGATATGAATCCGGTTCGTTACAAGGTTAGGGAATGCAAGGATGAGGCGAGGATTGAACAGTTTTTAATGCAGGCGAGAATTGGGTTTCTGGGATTAGCGGATGGGGATCGTCCCTATGTTGTGCCGCTGAATTATGTATGGATGGACGGAAAGCTGTATTTTCACGGGGCCGGGGATGGAAGACGCAATCAGGTGATGAGTGAGAATTCAGAGGTATGCTTCACGGTCTGTGAGGAATATGGGACGATTACGAACCCCGTGCCCGCCAAGACGGATACCGCCTATATGAGCGTGATGGTCTTCGGGCAGGCTGAGCCGGTGACGGATCTGGATGAGGCTACGCAGGTCTTGCAGGAGATGATGAACAAATATGTGCCCGGGTACTATAACCGGCCGTTATCCAAACAGCATGTCGATAAATACCGTTCGGCTGTGTACGGCGGGCCGGTGCAGGTATGCCGGATCACTCCCCAGCATCTGACAGCCAAAGAGAATCCGGTTGAAGCAGAGAGTATGTACAAGCCAGGGACGAATGAAGTGCAGAGTATGTAGGGACTGCACTCCAACTGAAGAGGGAATGAGCGCTTGGGCCGGTAACGGCCCGGGCTTGTTCGCGTTATGGCAAGGGCGAATGTATGCGGAAAACCGAACACAATGTGCGGGGAGGGGAATGTGCTGGGGCGGATGTAATCGGAAAACCGATTACAATGGGCCTCCAGGGGGGCATGGACGGAAATATAATCGGAAAACCGATTACAATGGGCCGCCAGGGGGGGCATGAACGGAAATGTAATCGGAAAACCGATTACAATGCGCCGCGAGGGGAGCATGAACGGAAATGGATGCGAAAAACCGATTACAATGGGCCGGGTGGGGGCTTACGGACCAAATGTAAGCGAGGATAGAGGGCCGGCAAATTTGCTGTGAACCCCACGATGTCGTATGGTTGAGTTAGAATAGCAAACAAAGGTAGTATAGAGAATATTAGTAGTATTAAGAAAACAGGTAGGTTCGAGCAGAAAGGATGAAGCAAATGTCCACAGATAACCAAGCTCTTCCCCCGGCTCCGATTACAGAACCCGGAAGGTATGTCCTTGATCTGACGGGGCCCGGCAGCCACACGCTTGACCGCAAGCCCGGTATGGGCAGCTTATCGATCGGCCCCAGGGAGTCGAAGCCACCGGCAGAGGTGCTGGTCGCTGCCGATGAGCGCATCAACTGGTCCGTCTTCGAGCCGTTCGCCACACCCGCAGGCTCCCCCTGGCCGCGATATCTGAGCTATACCGGCGGTGATGCGGGGTTCCTGGAATGGGCGGAGCGGCGGCCTATTGAGAATCTAAGCTGGACCCCGGTGCTGCCGGAGGCTGCTTCGCTGGACGGTAGCCGGGCGAACATCTATACCCTGGGCATCAAACTGGGACCTCTGGCAAATGGACAGCTGAGCCTGGTTCTGCCGGAGAAGCTGTACAACCTGAGCTTGTCCGGCGATCTGACCCGCTTCTCGGTTTCCGGTCATCTGCCGACTACTCTGGCCTTAGTACCGAATATGAGCCGGCGCAGGAGCGATGCGCCGTACCGGCTGCCGGATCTGGGGGAGCTGCAGGGTGTGACTCACCTGACGCTGAATAGCCCGCCCTTGGGCCAGCCCATCTCGCTGGACGGCCTGGAGCAATTCCCGAACCTGGAGTCGCTCAGCCTGTGGGGAAGCTTCTGCGATCTGGAGGCGCTTGCCCGCCTGACGGGGCTGACCAGCCTGGAGCTCCGTTTCATGCCGGAGCTGGAAGGCCTGCCTTCCCTGGATACATGGCCGCTGCTGGACCGGTTCATCGCCTACAATGTCGAGGAGGCCGTAGGCAAACGTCTGCGGCAGCAGATGAAGGCGCGCGCCAAGGTCCGCTCTTGGGATGATTATGCCTCCATAAGCCAGCTCAGGAAGCCGGAGTGGTGGCAGAGCGAATACGGCCGCCCGTTTGCGGCCTGGCCGAAGCGTCTGGCCAAGCTGGCGAACGAAGCCTATGATACTGCGCAAGCAGCTATGGCGGAGGCCCGCACTCTTGAAGAGGCGGAAGCAGCCATTACCGCCTTCACCCTGCGCTTCAATTCACTGAAGGGCATCGAGACTACCGAGAGGGAAGACCTTGGCGAAGCTGTATGGCAGCTCAGCCAGTCAGAGCACCAGATCGGGCAGCCTATAACAGAGGAAGTGGCGCAGGGCTGGTTCGATGCGGCCCGTGATTATTAATTAAAAAGTTTATAAAAATTAAGATAAATCTTAAAATTTAGTTTCATTAGTGATAAACTAGGATCAGGATTGATCCAAACGGTGTGTGACTTGGTCCGCGCTGGCTTGCTATGGCGCCTAAGCAGGAGTGCCTGCATCCTTCCTGCAAATCGTAGGGTAGAAGGACGGTATAATATGAGCAACCAACAAACAAAAACAGACGTTATTTTAATTGGTGCTGGAATCATGAGTGCAACACTTGGTTCACTGTTAAAGGAATTAGTACCGGATTGGCAAATAACCGTGTTTGAGCGGCGTGCGGGTGCCGGGGAGGAGAGCTCAGGAGAATGGAACAATGCGGGAACGGGGCATTCTTCACTCTGCGAGCTTAACTATACTACAGAGCAGCCGGACGGATCGATTGACATCAGCAAGGCGATTAAGGTGAACGAGGAATTTCAGTTCTCCAAGCAATTCTGGTCCTATCTGGTGAGCCAGAAACGAATACACAATCCGCAGGATTTCATTGTACCTGTGCCGCATATGAGCTTTGTGGAAGGACAGAAGGACGTTGCATTTTTACAAAAGCGATTTGAAGCGCTTTCAAATAGTCCGCTGTTTCAAGGCATGGAATTCTCCGATGATCCTAGGCGGCTGATGGAATGGATTCCGCTGATGATGAAGAACCGGAAGCTGGACCAGCCGATAGCGGCGACCAAAATCGATTCGGGAACGGATGTGAATTTCGGCGCTCTGACCCGCATGCTGTTCAACCACTTACAGAGCAATAACACCGATATTAGATATAATCATCAGGTGGATGATCTGAAGCGCGCGCAGGACGGCTCCTGGGAGCTGAAGGTGAAGAATCTCGCCAGCGGCGTAACAGAGCGTCATAACGCCAAGTTCGTCTTCATCGGCGGCGGGGGAGGAAGCCTGCATCTGCTGCAGAAATCCGGTATTCCGGAAGGCAAAAAGATTGGCGGATTCCCGGTAAGCGGACTGTTCATGGTCTGCAAGAAGCCGGAGATTGTAGCCCAGCATCATGCCAAGGTGTATGGTAAGGCTGCGGTGGGTGCACCTCCGATGTCTGTTCCGCATCTGGATACCCGGGTGATCGATAAGCAGGAATCCCTGTTCTTCGGGCCGTTTGCCGGCTTCTCGCCCAAGTTCCTGAAATACGGCTCCATGTTCGATCTGATTACCTCGGTCAAGCCGGATAATCTGGTTACGATGCTTGCAGCAGGAGCGAAGAATCTGTCATTGACCAAATATCTGATCGGGCAGGTCATGCTGTCCAAAGAACAGCGCATGGAAGCGCTGCGGGAGTTCATCCCGGATGCGAAAAGCGAGGATTGGGAGCTGGTGGTAGCGGGCCAGCGGGTGCAGATTATTAAGGATACAGCAGCCGGCAAAGGCATGCTTCAATTCGGAACGGAAGTCATCAGCAGCGCGGACGGCTCCATCGCCGCATTGCTGGGAGCCTCTCCAGGGGCGTCCACGGCCGTCTCTGTCATGCTGGAGGTCATCACCAAGTGCTTCCCGCAGCAGATCAAGGCCTGGGAGCCGAAGATCAAGCAGATGATTCCTGCCTACGGCATGTCCCTGTCCGCTAACCCGAAGCTATTGAATGACATTCATGCTTCCGCAGCGCACACGCTGGGCCTGACGAATGGAACAGATGGGCATGAGCCGCCAGCCGCGGTCAATCATCTGTAGCAATAGAGTAAGTGCGGCTGATCACCAGCCAGCTCTTCTATACATGCAAAGAGGCCATCCCTGGGGATAGCCTCTTTGTCTTGCTGTGTTCATCTCCCGGCCTGAGTACTTCAAGTGCGATCAAGCCTTCTGAGTCTTGAACAGCCGGACGGCCAGAATCAGAGCTACCGCTACAGCGGCGAGGCCCGCCCAGTTCAGGTGGAGCACAGAGGTACGGCTGATCACATAGCCGCCTAAGCCCGATCCCAGCGCGAATCCGAACTGGATGAAGGAGGTGTTTACGCTCAGGGCCATATCCGGGTTCCGGGGAACCAGGGTGACCAGCAGAAGCTGCTGCGCAGGGGAGATGCTCCAGGTGCCCAGCATGAAGAGCATCAGGATCAGGAGAAGGACGATCACCGGAACGCCCGTTAGTGCGAACAGGAGGAGTGTGGCTGCTTGTAACAGAAGTCCTGCGATAATGGTGAACTTCGATCCTCTAGAATCGGCCAATTGCCCGCCTAACTTGGAGCCCATGAAGCTGCAGACGCCCGCCAGGAAGAGCACCCCGCTGATTTCGGTGACAGACAGAGAGGATGCGGCCTGCAGGTAAGGGGTAATATAAGTGAAGAGTGTAGCGTAACCCCCTACATACAATAAGCTGATCGCCAGAGCGGTAACAATTCTGGAATCCTTAAGCACAGAGAGCTGCATCTTCAGGGTGACGGCTTCTTTTTCTTTTATGGCAGGGACCTTGGCTGAGATGATGCACAGCGGAATAAGGCTGAGCCCCCCGACGATGATGAACAGAGCCCTCCACCCAAAGTATCCGCTGAAAAAAGTGCCGGCCGGTACGCCCAGAACCAGCGAGCTGCTGAGTCCCATCAGAATAATGCCAATCGCATTGCCTCTCCGCTCCCTCTCCACGAGCCTTGTAGCTACAGCCATGGCGACTACAGTAGCTATGCCCCCGCTTGCCCCTTGGATAACTCTAACTCCTAGCATAGCTTCATAAGGCAACTTCAGCAGCATCAGCCCGTTGCTGGCAATGAACACGCCGAGGGCGGTCAGCAGCAGCTTTTTGCGGTCCATATTAATGGTCAATGCAATGAGCACCGGTGCAATAATGGCTGCGGACAGCGCAAATACGGTCACCAGCAGCCCCACTTCGGAGGTGGATACGCCAAGATCTGCGGCAATCATCTCAATCACACCGGTAATAATATATTCAATCGTCCCGATCAGAAAAACGGCAAGTGCCAGAATATATATCGTCAATCTGTTATTCAATTTTCTCCCACTCCTTGTACATTCATAACGGAATCGGCCGCCGTTCTTGTCATCACTCTACGATGCTGCTAAGGTTAAGTCAAAGAAACGTTTCTGAACGAAACGTTCATTTTTTTTGAACGAAGGAGTGACATCGAATGGAATTGCGCCAACTTAAAACCTTCTATACGCTGGCTTCCACGCTTAATTTCGCCCGAGCCGCCGAAGCGCAGAACTATGTTCCCTCAACGGTTACGATGCAAATGAAGGCCCTGGAGGAAGAATTGGGGGTGAAGCTGGTAGACCGGCTCGGCAAAAATGTGACGTTAACCGATACCGGCAAAACGTTCCTGCGTTATGCAGACAACATCCTGTGTATGGTGGAGGAGGCGCAGCATGCCCTCAAGCAGCCCGGTGAGCTGACAGGCACCATCGTAATCAGTGCAGATGAGACGTTATGCACTTACAGACTTCCCGCTGTGCTGCACCGGTTCCGCCAGCTTCATCCCGGAGTCCGGCTGATCTTCCTGCCGCTCGTGAGTCCGAGTCTCAGGCAGAGCCTGCGGGACGGGGATGTCGATGTGATCTTCATGCTGGATGAAGTGAAGAGCGAGAGCGGATTTTGCGGAGAAAAAATAACAGACGAGCGCTTCTGCCTCCTGGCTGCTCCCGATCATCCGCTGGCATCGCGTCCGGCGCTGGCTATCCAGGATTTTCACGGCGAGACCTTCCTGCTGACAGAGCAGGGGTGCTCCTACCGCAGCTTCTTCGAGCGCAGCCTATCCCAGAAGGGGATGGCGGGTATCACGGAGCTGGAGTTTCATAGTGCAGAGGCAATCAAACAATGCGCGAAGCTGGGGATGGGCATCGCCATCCTGCCTGAAATGGCCGTAAGCGAAGAATTGAAGCGGGGGGAGCTTGTCTCCCTGCCATGGGATTTGACCGCAGTATCTTTTGCCACCCAAATGTTCTGGCATGAGGAGAAGTGGCTCTCCCCGGCTATTGAGGCTTTTATCCGTCTGGCCCGGGATCTCGAGTCCTCCCCTTGACCTTAGGTCAGACCTAGGGTGTATCGTAGAGATATTCCAAGCCGCAGCCCGGGGAGTGATTAGGATGAGAAATGAAATAACGATTAGTGAACTGGCCAAGCTGATGAATGTATCGGTCCATCAGATCCGGTATTTTGAAGAGAAGGGTGTTCTGCAGCCTGCGTATACCGGTGAGAATCAGTACAGAATGTACAGTCTGGATCAAGTGTATCAGCTCGCGCACATCCTGCTGCTCCGCAAGCTTGAAGTGCCTGTTCAGTCGATTAACGAATGTATGAGCTATAGTCCGGAGCAGCATCGCGGGCTGCTGGAGCACTCTCTCGGAGGGATCGAACAGGAGCTGAAGCGTCTTCAGAAGCTGCGGCAGTTCATCCGCAAAATGCTGGAGGAGGAGCAGAGCTACAGCTCGCAGGCGGAGCCCTTTCAGAGGGTGTTGCAGCCTGAAGTCCATCTCACCGAGCTGATGAAGCTGGATTCGCACAGTCAGCTTAGTGCGGCGCTGCTGGCGCAGCAGGCGGCAGGGATACCGGATCTGTTCGAATCGGATATTTATTATGTGGCAGATGAACAGGAGGCCGTGACCTTGTATCTGGAGATGCAGGCTCCGGGCGATCTGACTCTTCCGGCCGGGGATTATCTGATCCGCCAATGTGTGATTCAGGAGGAGGAGCTTGAAGAACAGTGTGACCATTTCTTGACCTATGCGGCTGCACAAGCGATTCCGCTGGCGGGGCCCCTGGTGGTAATTGAGCGGTCGTATCTGTCACTGTTCGCTCCGGGCAAGCTGCACTATGAACTGAAAGCATTGATCCAACCGGGAGTGATTGAGGAAGGGGCGGGATCGGTATGAGCCTTGCACCGATTACGATAGAGCCGATGCAACCCCGGTATAACCGGCCGGTAAGCCAGTTGCTGGCCCAGGCGTTCCAAGCCAAGTTCCACAGACGGCTGCACCTCAGCGGGAATGTGCTGGCCAAGGGTCTGGAGACGCTTCTCGACTATGCTCCGGCCGGACCGTTCGCCCCCAGAAGCGTCGCCTTGCAGCAGGGAGAGGTGATTGGCAGCATCGGGATGAAATATAAGTCTGCGGCGGATCAGCTGGTAAGGGGTAAGCGGCTGCCTCCGTTACCGGCTGTATTCCCTCTGCTAAGGAGACGCGGCATGGTCCGGCTGCTGGCTGGTCTGGCGACACTTGAACATTACCCCGAGGCCGGCGAGTGTTATATTACCGACCTGGCGGTTCATCCGGCCCACCACAGCAAGGGCGTAGGCCGGCAACTGCTCGGATGGGCCGGGGAAGTTGTGGCTGCCGACCCCGGCCTGGACCGCCTCAGCCTGCACGTTGCGGCCAGCAATCCGCGGGCCAGACAGCTCTATGAGCGGCTGTTCTTCCAGACAAGTGCCCGTCAGAACAGGCAGCTTCTGTATTTAGTATTGGGCGAACGGGCATGGGAATACATGGTCCTGATTCAAAAAGGGGGACAGATAGAGCAATGATGAGGAACAAGAAGATCTGGATTTACCTATGTGTTGCGGTACTTCTGCTGGTTGGCGGGGCAGGAATCTATGTCGTGCAGCAGAACCGTTTTGAGATGGTGGAGCAGGCCATCCAGATAGAGTCCCCTGAAGGCAAGCTGACCGGGACGCTGGTGCTGCCTAAGGAATCTTCTGCAACTTCCGGCAAGTTGGGATTAGTTCTGTTCATTCACGGGGACGGGCCGATTAACGCTTCGCATGATGACGGCTACAAGCCGCTGTGGGAGCAGTTAGCCAGCCTGGGTTATGCGTCCTTATCTCTTGATAAAAGAGGGATCGGCGGTTCCGCAGGCAATTGGTTGGACCAGAGCATCGACGACCGGGTAGAGGAGGCGCGTGAAGCGATTGCCTGGGCCCGGAAGCAGCCGGGTATTGACCCGGACCGGATCGGGGTGTGGGGTGCGAGCCAGGCCGGATGGGTAATTCCCAAGCTGGCCGGGAAGGAACCGCTCGCCTTCAGCATTCTGGTCTCCCCGGCCGTCAACTGGCTGCGCCAGGGTGCCTATCATACCCGGCAGCAGATGCTGCAGGAAGGGAAATCGGAGGCGGAAATCGCAGCTGAAGAGGCGGCTAACAACGAGGTTCGGCAGCTATTGGCGCGAAAGGCGAGCTATGAAGACTATCTGGCTGCGGTGCGGGAGGATGACCCGATGACGAGGGAGCGGTGGACTTTTGTCAGCAAGAATTACCAGTCGGATGCCGAGCAGGATCTTAAGCAGTTCCGCTCGCCGGTACTCTTGCTGCTGGGCCAGCAGGATATTCATGTCGACTGGCAGGAGACGGAGCAGGTGTACCGCAAGATGATCCTGCCGGGGCTGCTGAGCGTCGCTGTCTTCCCGGAGGCAGAGCATTCCATGCTGAGCAAGAAGACGGCGGATTCCAGCTTCCGGGCGCTCATGATCAGTCTGTTCGCCCCGCGGCACATCACCGTGCCGGGCTATATGAATCAGATTGAGGACTTCCTGAAGGAGCTGAATTAAGAGCACGTTCTCTTCGCGCAGTAATTACTGCGTATACCGGCTCATCATTTCCAGCAGATACTTACGGAATTCTTCACGGTATGCCTTCGGCTCCATAATCTCCAGTTGAGTGCCGAAGCCGGCCAGGAATTGATATCCGACCGGGTGCTGCGGAATGTGGAACGTAGCCAGCAGTTGTTCCGCGTTATAGACTTCGATGCTCTTGCGGCCATACCGTTCAATGAATTGATCTTTGACCGAAGGTGAGATCAGTGCCTTCACTTCGGTTAACTGTGGCGGAACTTCAGCCTTCCGTGCCTGATTCAGCATGTCCGCTCTGGGGCTGAAGGTCTGTCCCTTCCGCTTCAGCTGCTCCATCCGGGAGAGCTTGAACATCCGCTCGCCCATCCGCTCCAGGCAGAAGCCCTTCAGATACCAGCTCGATTCACTGAAATGAAGCTGATAAGGCTCCACCGTCCGTGTCGTAGGAGAACCTGTTCTATCGGTATAGTCAAAAGAGAGCAGCCAGCTCCCGGCGATGGCCTCCTGACATAGCTTCATGGCTCCGGCAAGCTCCGCGCGTCCCTCCCAGCCATAGAAGGACAGCTGAACCGACCCCTTGGAAGCGAGCGGGCTAACCATCGCTTCTATTTTTCGAATCGTCATGGCTACATCCTCGCTAAGCAGAATTTGTCCCAGCCCGCCGAGCGCAGCCAGTATATTCTCCAGGTCGGAGCTGCTCAGCAGCCGCTTGTCCATCTTGTATTCTTCCATAATGCCGTAGCCGCCCTGCACGCCGGGTGTGGCGTATATAGGAATGTGCGCCAGACTGAGCGTCTCCATATCGCGGAGAATCGTCCGTTTGGACACGCCGAATAATTGGGCGAACTCTGAGCTGGGCACAATGTCTTTTTTGAGCAGAATCATGATGATGGTAATCAGCCGTTCGACCTTGTCCATCCGCTTCCCTCTTTCTTGAGTTAAATATGAAATGGTGACATCTATCCGTCACCTATCGTGTATTATACTCCATTTATCTTACGAATAATTAGCAATAATGGGATAGAAAACCCGGCTTGCAAAATTTTATGCGTTGGCGCCCTGAATCGTTGAAGGATTTGGCCTGGATCTATGGAAAGATAGGAGTACCTGAGACCGGTCTGCGCCATATATTCAGGAATTCACTCATGAAAAGAGGAAGTTGAGCTGATGCCAACGATTCGCCTGGGCAATACCCGGCTAACAGGAGCGGATGGCGTTCGTGCGATCGCCTGCCTGTCAGTCATCCTGCATCACTTATCGCAAAAGCTGATGCCGCCCGCACAAAAGCCCTGGGTGCAGGAGCTGCAATCCGTGCTGTTGCTTGGGAATAGCGGGGTCAGTCTGTTTTTTCTGTTAAGCGGTTTCCTGCTGTCGTTTCCCTTCTGGAGTGCGTATCTCGATAACGGGCCGTATCCGAGCCTGCGGACGTACACCCTGCGCCGTGCCGCAAGAATTATGCCCGGCTTCTATGTATCCATGCTGGTGTGTCTGCTCCTGACCTGGAGGCTGGATATTCCGATGGAGTACTTGGGGCAGCGAATTGCCACAGCGTTCACCTTCACATCAGGCTTCCACTACACCACGTTCTTCCCCTCCGACTTGAACGGACCGCTCTGGTCCATCAGCTTCGAGGTCTTCTGCTATCTGCTGATGCCACTCTTCATGGCAGTGTTATTCATGCTCGGCAAGCGGCATTCCTTCGGTAAGGCGATCCTGTTCTGGGTCGCCGTATTTGGGCTGGTGCTTGCTGCCAATGCCCTCATTCATCATTGGTTTACTCCAAGCGAGCAGGGCCGGGGCTGGGACTACGGCCAAGTCGGCGGCGCAAAATTCTGGATGCCGAATTACAATCCGGTTGGCTTCTTCGGCCACTTCATCATCGGCATTCTGGCCGCAGGCATCACGAATGCCATGCTCCAGCGCCGTACCAAAGTGGAACGGCTCAGCAGGCTGGGCGTGTTCGATGCCGCCACAGTGCTTGCTCTGGGTCTGGCCGGGTTCCTGATCTGGCGGATGCGCCACGCAGGCGAATTCGACTTCAGTCTCCAGCAGCAGCCGTATCTGTTCCCGGTCTATGCCCTATTGTTCGGCATCGTGCTGTTTACCGCACCGTTCAGCCGGGTGGCCGGGCGTGTGTTGGATAACCGCTTTTTCAGGTTTACGGCCAAGGTGTCATTCGGCCTGTACATATGGCACTACCTGTTCATTACCTTGATCGAGAAGTACGGGCTTCAGGATTTCCATTTTGCCGGAGTCAGGGATGTGTGGCGCTGGCTGGGCATCAGTCTCACCGTTGTAGCCATTTCTTACGCAGCGGCGACTCTCTCGTATTATCTCATCGAGCAGCCGTTCATTAACTGGTCCAAGGGCAAGCCGTTTTTCCGGCGCAAGCCGAAGGAGAAGCCTGCGGAGGCGGCAGCCTAATCTTCACTGAACCGTTGACTTTGTGAAATCTCCATGATACATTGTGTATACACGGAATACACAATTTGTTGAGGGGGTTAGTTATGCTGGCTTTGGATGTTAGACACTTGAATAAGAAATATTCGAATTTTCAGCTCAAAGACGTATCTTTTCAACTGGAGCAGGGATATATTATGGGCTTCATCGGCGTGAACGGCGCCGGCAAAACAACGACGATCAAATCCATTCTAAATATGATTCAGATGGACAGCGGCGAGATCCATATTCTGGGTAAGAATATCGCGGAGCATGAGATGGAACTGAAGCAGGACATCGGCTGCGCCTTCGGCGATATTAACTTCTACACCCGCAGCCGGATCAAGACGCTGACGGGAATCACGAAGAAGTTCTATAAGAACTGGAATGATGACACATATTACAAGTATCTGAGCCGGTTTAAGCTGGACGAGAACAAGAAGATCGCTGAGCTGTCCACCGGCATGAAGGTTAAGTACAGCCTGACTCTCGCTCTGTCGCATGGCGCCAAGCTGCTCATTCTGGATGAGCCGACCAGCGGACTCGATCCGGTCTCCCGGGATGATCTGCTCGATATTTTCCAGGAGCTTATTGTCAGCGGGGAGCTTAGCATTCTGTTCTCCACCCATATTACCTCCGACCTGGAACGCTGTGCCGACTACATCACCTTCATTGAACAAGGGCAGATTGTGGCAAGTAGCGAGAAAAATGAGTTCAAGGAATCCTACCGCCTGATTAGCGGGAGCGAGGCTGACCTGAGCAGGGTGAAGGACCGCCTGATTTCTTACAAAACCAACTCCTTCGGCTTCAACGGATTGATCCATACCCGGGATATTGATTCCGCTTGGACACTTAACACGGCCATCCCGACTCTGGATGACATCATGATCTACTTTGCCAAAAAGGAGGGTGTATATGTATAATCTGGTGCTGAAGGATTTGAAGTTAGGCGTTAATCCCTGGTTCTTTGTCTTGCCCTTCCTGATGGGCGGCCTTATGCTGATTCCCGGCTGGCTCTATTTCCTGGTACCGCTGTACTTCTGCTTCATCACGGTACCGAACATTTTCGGCGGCTTCAAAAGCCAGAATGATCTGATGTTCAGCACCATAATGCCTGTGACCAAGAGCGATATTGTGAAGTCCAGAGTCACTGTACTTGTCATTCTGGAGCTGATGCATCTGCTGGTCGCCATGATTGCCAGTATATTTACCTTTCAGCTATACCCGAAGATGCAATATTTCTTCTTTGCGCCGCATATGGGCTTCTGGGGTATGTGCTTCATTATGATGGCGCTTTTCAATCTCATCTTCATTCCGATATACTATAAGTCAGCTTATAAGTATGGTCTAGCAACCACGGCATCGACCGTTGCAGCCGTCCTGTTCGCTGCTGCGGTCCAGTGGGCTGGTATCCAGAATGCTTGGCTGCATAGCCTGTTCTACGGCTCCGGGCTGGACCGGACAGGGCTGCAGCTCTCCATTCTGGCCGGCGGCGTCCTGATCTTCATTGCCTGTAACCTGCTGGCCTACCGGATTGCGGTGAAGAGATTCCTGAAAGTGGAGATTCTATGAATGTAACGATATCCAGCACCTCCGAGAAGCCGATCTATCAGCAGCTGCATGAACAGATCAGCGCGCAGATTCTCCAGGGGGAGCTGGAGAGCGGCTACTGTCTGCCGCCGATCCGCCAGGCTGCGCTGGAGCTTGGTGTCAGCGTCATCACGGTCAAGAAGGCCTGGGAGGAGCTGGAGCGGAGCGGGCTGATCAACACGGTAACCGGCAAAGGCTGCTTTGTCGCCGAATTCTCACCGGATGAGATGTTGCGGATACGTAATGAGATGGTCTTGAAGCAGATGGAGAGCGACATTCAGTATTATAAGTCCTTCGGCCTTACCCTTGATGAAGTGACCGCGCTGCTGGGCAAGATCTACTAAAGCGCGGAGAGATTAAACGTAGAAACAGGCTTTTCACGATCCCTAGGGGGAGGGTGAAAAGCCTGTTTGTATGTCTGCTAGGTTCGTCCGCCTACGGGACGGTCCGTCTATTTTCCCTTAAATTGCTCCGGGAACTGCTTCACAATGCCTTCGGTCAGCAGGTCGGCAAAATGAATCATGTGGACCTCGTTTTTATCGGTGTCAGCAATGGAAGCGGCATAGTCTCCTTTGAGGATATCGAGCACGATGTCCGTCACGAGCTGAAGATGCTCGTACAGCATATCCTGCACCTGTTTCACGGGCCAGTTCGGATTCAATCCGCTCAGGAAGCGGGCAATCTCATCGGCGTTCCGGTGCCAGTCGGCCTGGAGCTTCTGTACCTCTCCCGCATTGCCCTTCTGGGCGGCCGCGACAATCTGTCCGGCGATCTGAATATGCTCCTTCAGCAGTCCGGCCAGCTTGCTGCCGTTCGCCTCCCCGTAATAACGCCCCAAGACATTGCCGATGTCCTCCTGATTCCTGAGCAGCCGCTCCAGGACATCCTTCTGGTCCGGGTTATTGTAGAGGGCGCTGACAATATAGTTGTGCGTCCAAATGGTGTGGTCAATCCACACCTGCTGCATCTCGCTTCCCAGCTGCACCACTTGCGGGCTTATGCAGGCAGCTTCCTTCTTTGCGGCCGCGAGCGCCTGTACCGGAACCGCAGCTTGGGCCAGACTGAAGACGAGCCCCAGAGTAAACACCGTTAACCATAGCTTTTTCACAATCAACTGCTCCTTTGTATGGGATGCGCGAATCTGCGTTATTATGGCTAGAATGGATGATAATTATTTGTGAAAAAGCCGGATAAGCGCGGATATCTCCTCCAGGGTCTCTTGCTGGCCATTCCTGATCCACATGATCCAGATCTCAAATACGCCGGCGCTCATGAAATGAATCCAATACTCCCGCCTTGCCCCGGTCCAGTCTGGAAACGGAATCAGCTCATCGTAGAACTGTGCAATATGGTGCTTGAAGATCTGATACAGCAGCCCTGTGAAATTGCCTTCAATCGCCAGGCGGAAATCAGCGGAGAAGGTTTGGAAAAAGCGGGTCAGATCCGTTATCTTTTGCTCGTGATTCGGTTTGTGGGCGATTTTATAGAAGATATCGGCAAACTTAGGCTCATAGTATCCGGTCACGACCTGCTCAAGGCTGTCATAATTCCGGTAGAAGGCCATCCGGCTGACCCCGGCTTTTTTGACAAGCTCCGAGATGGTCACCTCTGACATTTTTTTCGTCCGCAGCAGCTCCAGCAGGGCAATCGTGATCCATTCCCGGGTGTCTTTTTTGATCAATTGTGCATGATCGGTGGCTGCCATTACAGTTCCTCCATTCTGTCACACATGCCTGTTAACGGCTTGATAGCGATAAGGTCCAGCCTTATTATAGGGTAAAACACGTTACAAGTGTAACGTCTACCGGAGGAGATATTGATTATGGGAGAGCATAACAAGCCTGTAGTGCTGGTGACTGGAGGCTCAGGATTCATCGCTGTGCATATTATTGTGCAATTACTGGAGAAGGATTATCGTGTTCGGGCTACTCTGCGGTCTATGGGCAGACAGGATGAAGTGAAGGCCATGGTGTTGGCGGGCGGCGGGGCTAATATAGAGGACTTGTCGTTTATAGAGGCTGATCTGACTTCGGATAAGAACTGGAATCAGGCGGTGAAGGAGGCGGATTATGTGATTCATGTAGCTTCTCCAACGCCTAATCGGATATATAAAGACGAGAATGAAATGATTCAGCCGGCGCGTGAGGGGGTTCTGCGGGTGCTAAGAGCAGCGCGCGAGGCCGGGGTCAAACGTGTGGTCCTAACCTCTGCCTTCGGAGCCATTGGAGTGGGACATAAGCAGCATGCAGGCTCTTATACTGAAGAGGACTGGTCCAATACAGACGCGAACATCCATCCCTATCAAAAATCCAAGACCCTCGCTGAACAGGCAGCCTGGGAGTTTATCCGCCATGAAGGCAAAGGGCTGGAGCTGTCTGCAGTCAATCCCGTCGGTGTGATGGGACCCATTCTGGGCAAGGATTACTCTCACTCTAATGAGATTGTCCGCAACATGCTGGAGGGCAAGCTGAAGTCGGTCCCCAAGATCTATTCCGATTATGTGGATGTCCGGGACGTAGCCGCACTGCATATTCTGGCTATGGTGCGGCCCGAAGCCAGCGGGGAACGGTTCATCGCTTCCAGCGCTGAGAATCTCTCTACGCTGGAGGTAGCCCGGATTCTGCAGAAGCACCTGGGGCAGGACGCAGAACAAGTGCCTACGAGGGAAATGCCCAATCTGCTTGTCCGCGCCGCGGCGCTGTTCAATCCCAAGCTAAGAATGATAGCTACTCTTCTGGGCCAGGATATGTCAACGAGTAATCAGAAGGCCAAACGTCTTCTGGGATGGAACCCGCGCCCGGCAGAGGAGGCTATTATAGCTACTGGGAGAAGTATGATAGACATTATTAAAGAGAAGATAAAATGACAAAAGTGACCATTCCGATGACAGAAAAGGAGACGGGGTGGTCAATCCTCAAATTTAACCCTCAGTTGACAGAATTCTCCCATCTTCTTTAAGTGGGGGATGAATGGAAACGGTCTAATCTACATGGATTCTTACCGCCTAAGATGCTATAATCAAAGTATTCAGTCGTATCTTGGAAAGGTTAGTGAAATCAATGGAATTAGACTCGAATAACCATTCAGTGTTCTCCCTTCACTTCCACCTTATTCTAGTCATCAAGTATCGTAGGAAAGTCATTACAGATCCAATATCCGAACGTCTGAAAGAGATATTTGCATACATTCAGCCTACTTACAATGTGACTTTGCAGGAATGGAATCATGACAGGGATCACGTTCATATTCTAATGAAAACTCATCCTAATACCGACATTTCTAAATTTCTCAACGCTTATAAGAGTGCATCATCTAGGCTGATCAAAAAGGAGTTTCCTACCCTCCGAAAATCACTTTGGAAAGAGGCTTTTTGGTCACGCTCCTATTGCTTGCTTACAACGGGTGAAGCGCCAATAGACGTCATTCAAAAATACATCGAAAACCAAGGTGTGAAAGGGTGATCGCCATTGCTGAAAGCCTACAAATACCGTATCTATCCGAGCCATGGGCAACAACACTACTTCGCTAAAGTGTTCGGATGCGTTCGCTTCATCTACAACAGAATGCTTGCAGATAAGATTGAACATTACAAGCAAACGAAAACGATGCTGAGGAATACACCCGCACAATACAAAAAGGAATTCGACTGGCTGAAAGAAGTCGATAGCCTTGCCTTAGCGAATACACAACTGAACTTAGACAAGGCTTATAAGAATTTTTTACGGGATAAGAAAACGGGATTTCCTAAATTCAAGAGCAAGAAGACGAATAATCATAGCTTCACAACGAATAACCAAAATGGAACAGTGGCTATAGAAGATGGATATCTCAAGATTCCAAAGCTAAAAACGGGCATCAAAATCAAGCTGCACCGACCATTCGTGGGGCTGATCAAATCATGCACGATTTCAAAAACACCAACGGGAAAGTATTATGCTTCCGTATTGGTTGAAACGGATATCGTCCAGTTGCCCAACATGCATACGAAGATTGGCGTTGATCTTGGGCTGAAAGACTTTGCTATTACTTCAAATGGCGAAATCATATCCAATCCTAAGTACTTGCGTACGTCTGAAAAGCGATTAGCGAAGCTGCAAAAGGATGTATCGCGGAAGAAGAAGGGGAGCCATAACCGTCATAAGGCTAGGCTGAAAGTTGCCAAGCACCATGAAAAAATAGCGAATCAGCGTAAAGACTTCTTGCATAAAACGTCTGCCAAAATGATAAACGAAAACCAAGTCATCGTGATGGAAGACTTACGTGTAAAGAATATGATGCAGAATCACAAACTTGCAAAAGCGATTAGCGAGGTATCTTGGAGTATGTTCCGTTCCATGCTTGAATATAAGGCTCAATGGTATGGCAGAGAACTGATTATTGCCCCTAAGCACTATGCAAGCAGTCAGCTTTGCTCCTGTTGCGGTTATAAGAACGCAGAGGTGAAGAATCTCGCCTTGCGAGAGTGGACTTGTCCAGAATGTAACGCGCATCATGATCGGGATGTAAACGCTGCTCAAAACCTACTGAAACTAGCCATGTGATATTGCAATGATTGGGCTAGGGACTAGCCTTTGAGCTTGGGTAAACTTGGAGCAGTAGCTTCATTGACCAAGAAGCCGCCACCTCTTAGGTGGATGGTAGTTCACCATGATCCTGTATCGTATTCCCCCACTCAGGGAGCAAGCGGGCCTCTCCCGCAAAGCGGCTTCCGGCGATTGAGCCGTTTTGAAACAGCGCCCCCTCAAAGCTGCATTCCTCGAACCGGCAATACAACAATAAGGCACTGCGGAAGTTGGCGTCATCAAAGCGGCAGCGGGTGAAGGACACATCATTTGCGATCACTTTGCTTAAGTTGCAGCCTGTGAAATCACAATCCTGGAACGACTTGCTGAGTCTGGCGCCATTCAGCTTCGCTCCCCGGAAGGAACAGTGATTGAAGGTATGGGTCACGAATCTGTTGTCCAGTCTTACACCGTCCAGGCAACAACGGGTGAGCGTTGAGGTGTTGGGGCTTGCCGCATCCTCGAAGCGTGAGTAAGAGAAATCAATATCCTGTAGAGTGAGGTACTGTATGCTCTCGGTCAGAGTAACTCCCCGGTAATCCTTGAGTCCTGTTTCCGTCAATCCATAAGGGGAGATGGGAAAGGAACGGTCCTTTTGATGGAGATTATGTTTACCTGAAATCGCGGCTAGACGGCGGTTCACTTCAGAGAGCTGGTCGTCCTGCCATCTGGCCAAGAGGAATTTCTTATTCAAGGTAGCCCCTCCTTACATTAATTTGGTAAAATAAATGAAATCTAGTTTATATGTTAGTATGCCAAGTCACTATAGACAAGCCATTAAAGGAGGCCATCCACCCGTGGGAAGATCGTTTGCAAATCTGCATATCAAGTCAGGTGACCTGGAAAAGACCCTGAAAGCCTTACAGGAGCTGACCGGCAAGCATGGCAAAGTACTGGGTTATCCTGACACACCGGAGCGTAAGGCCGTTATCTATGTAAGCCAAAGTAATGAGGGCTGGATCAGCGTGCTTCACGATTATTTCGTATGGGGTACGGTGAAAAAGGCAGGCAGAACGTTGTCCGGGCTGCTACAGGAGCCGGTGATGACGGTGGCATATATGAATGAGGAGATCTTCGAGCTGTCGTTCTTTGAGCAGGGGGAGATCCAGGCCGAACGAATCTTCTGTGAGCCGTGGACCCGGGAGGAAATTGAACAGCTGCGGGAAGAGCGCATAGCTGACGAATATATCCAGCGGGTGCTCGGGATGCAAGCGGAGGAGGAGAGCTTCGGCGCATTCATCAGCCTTACGGGCCCGGAGCAAGCGGTGAAACGGCTGTCTGAAATTACTGGAATGTCTCTATGGAGCGATGCGGAATGGTTACCGTATGAAGAGACGCTCAGAGCGCGCTTTGTTACGTATGAATGGTAGAAGAAGATGCTAAAAAACAGCGGATTCTACAAGCTGCGCTTCTTCATCACACCCGAGGAGCTTAAGAGAGTTGTAGAGCTTCTGGAGCCCACGCAGGTGCGGTATTATTTAACCAATTATACCCATACAGAGCATGATCAGAATCAGGTGGTGGAGGCGTATCGCGCCTTCTATCAATATTATACAGCTGCGGAAAAAGAGAGCGGGGTGCGCCCTTTCTTCATCTATTCGATGCCGGTTCTGCCGGATACGGAGAGCTTTGGTTTTTTTGCGAGAAATGAGGGGATTTCTATTCCCTATCACGGGCAATGGGCAGAGAACGAGCTGCCCTGCATTATGATCTCCTGCCCTAAGGGGCACCGAGTCAATGCTCAGGATGAGCAAGGGGAGTATTATCTCTATGAGGATGTGCGGGAGCACAAGCCGCTGAGCTATGCCCTGTACAAGGAAATTACCGGCTCTATTCAAAAAATGACCAAGCCTCTCCGCTTCTCCGCGCAAGACCCGGAGGCGATGGCGGAACAGAAGCCCTCTGCACGCATAAGCCGTGCGGCGGCTGAAGATTTAAGCGACTCCTGGATGGTCAGACAATACGGACTCGTGATCCATAGGCAGCCAGGGCCTAGCTGATCTATTGGATTATCCATGAAAGGGAGGGGAACAGATGGCGCTGAAGTTGGTGTGTACCTGGGGCGTGCTGGCTTTATCATGCGGTGCGGTATGGTGGAGCTTCAAGACCGAAAAGCTGATCACCGTCTCCTGGCTGATGTTCCTGCTCCCTGCGATTCTCCAGCTTATTGCTGCTGTGCGGATCGGGCCGGGCAAAGCCAAGTTATTTCTTGTATTCGGCTGTATTAATCTGTTGTTCGCGGCCCTGACCGGTGCGGCCGTCTGGTATCTGGTCCAACTGGCAGACGCCTATAGAAGGGGGAAATAATTCAAGCATGTCTTAAGCGCGGGGGAGGGGTGCTAATATGCAACTGGGTTTTACGCTGGATACCCATGGAACCTGTGTGGGTGTACTTAGAGATGAATTGATGCCGTTAGAGGAACTGGCAAATACATGGGAGTTTCCCTATGCTATCTTTGTGGTGTTCCGGGTATTGCCTGATAGCTATGGGCGGAGAACGTTCAGACGTTTTGACAGCGGGGATCATACCCTCTATCTGGATCTCAGCCTAAGCTACGAGTTGTACCAGCGCATGTCCAAGAACGAGCAGCGCGAGGCCTTGGGCATTCACCTGTACAGCTATCTGGCAGAATCCCTTGCCAAGTATACCAAGCATGCCGGTAAGACTGCCCAAGCTGAGCTGCTGGAACGGGTGAAATGCTGGATGCTGGCCAATAACTGGCTGGAGGGGAAAATCCATCAGGCACGCCTCCTCCTCTCCGGGGAGATCGGACTCTATGAGGTTAGCCGGACCTTAAAGCTGCCGCTGGAGGAGATTGAGTATATCCTGCTGCGCATGAATAGTGATGCACCAGCCGCTGTTCATCCTGATAATCTATAATCATCCCTTAGCAGGGGAGAGGGGAGCATACTATGTATGAGCATCTAACCGAGAAATTGAGCAAGCCTTCCGCGATAAGGTGGTTTCCGGGCCATGGGGCCGAGGAGAGCTGGATTGCCGATGCCGAGGAGGAGTTAGGCTTCAAGCTGCCGCCGTCTTACCGCTGGTGGCTGACCCAGTATGGGGGGGCCAGCCTGGGGGACGGGCAAATTCTGACGCTGGTTGCTCCTGAGCATAGGGAGTATACCGACTGGGATCTGCTGTATATCCACAGGCTGAATCTGGCGGAGGAATGGTGGGTAGCCCGGTTTCCGCATCGCATGGATCTGTTCGTGCCGGATAGCGATGAGCTGTATTACTTCGACACCTCTTCCCCCGATGAACAGGGAGAATTTCCGGTCATGCGTTATGACCTGATGAATGATCTGATCGAGGAATACGCCCCGACATTCGCCGGATTCCTGGAGCAGCTGATTGATGAGCGTTCTCCTAGAATTCCTTAGTGGAGCAGCCAGTTAGAGGGAGGACAGCCATGAATACAGCGCAGGAAACAGAACGGTTGGCGGCGGAGATTGCGGAGGCGGCCCGGAGGGCGTTCCGCGAGCTTTTTGCGAATGGGGAGCATTATTATTACTGTACGTTATACACAACGGGTGAGGGACATGCGCCAAGCATCTCCGCCTGGTCGCGGGAAGCACTGGAGCAGGAAGCGGCCAGACAGGCAGAGGACGGCAGCACGCCGGCAGCAGAGATCGCCGGGCTGATCAAATGGTCTTATGCCGATTCGCCTTATTGCTGCTTCGGGGATGAGCATTTCGATGAGGTCAAGCAGTCCTTCCAGGCGCGTCCGTCCATTGCAGTGTTGGAGGCTGACGCAGGGAATCATGAGTTCGTGCTGCGGCTGGAGGCCATGGAGCTGGCGATGCGGATGCTGGATGCTGAGGGGCTGTTCGCGCTCAATCAGCCGCGTGAGGACGTATGCGTGCTTGCCGAGGTGATGCCGCCGGATGAGGGGAATACGGACATTGCCCTGCGGCTGAACCGGGCAGAATCTCCGGCGATGCAGGCCTGGCTGGCGGAAGCAGCAGAATAAGATTATTGATGAATAACTCACGCTGGAAACCGGGGGAATGCCGAATGTATATCGTATCTGAGCCCAAACGGCTGTCAGAGCATCACAGGCAGCAGCTCGAAGCAGAGAACACCGTTCTGTATCCGCCAGCGTACCTCCAGTTCTTACAGCAGTATGGTGAAGGGACGTATCGCGGGTGGATGAATGTGCAGCTGCCTGACCCGGAGGTACTGCGGCCTTTTGCCGAATACGGGTTATGGGAGCATGATGAAGACAGCCCTATAACGGAGCAGCAGATCGGCGAGTGTACCGCTATCGGGTCCACTGTGGACGGTGATTTCCTGGCGGTCCATCCCCGGGTGAACGGGCTGCTGTGGCTGCCTCGTCATGCGGAGCAGATTCAAGCGATCCCGCTGCCAGCCGTGGAAGAGGAAGAGGCTGTTGGCTATGCCCTCATCCTGGACGGCATCTACCGCCGGATGTATGGGCGGAGCCAGGAGGAGAGCGTCTATTATGAGCCGTGGACGGGGACCCGCGAGCATTTCTTCCTGCGGATGCCGCCGGGAGCGGGCCGGCTGGCGCTCACGGAGCTGGCTGACCTGTACCGGGCGGACCATCCGCCGGATCTCTTCATTGCTAATCCTTACGTCTGCTACCTGTTCTATCGGGAGCTGGGGGGCTATATCCGCCTGAATCTGGCGGGTGGGCAGGAGGTAGCCGTCTTCTATGAGCAGGCTGCCGGGCAGGTATCTGCCAGGATGAAAGAGTGGCTTCTGTCGATGGGCTGCGAGCTGTATGCTTAGGAGTGAAGAATAAGGAGGGGTGCGGATGATTGTCCTGAAGGACATAGGGAAATTCGAGGTACTGCCGGAGCGGGCGCTGCAGATCTATCAGGGGGATGTTCCGGCCTTGCAGGCTGCGATTGCTGCGGGCTGGGATATCGAAGCGGAGCTAGAGCTTAGCAAGCGTACCACGATCAGTCCGCTAGACCTGGCAATTATTACCCGGCAGACCGGGGTAGTGAAGCTGCTGGTGGAGCATGGCGCGAAGCTGAATGTCCGCCAGAATCCGGCCTTCCTGCGGGCGGTCCGTTATGGCAAGGAGGATATCGTCCGCTACCTTGCTGCACAGGGCGCGAAGCTGGACCTGCTCAGCCGGACAGGATCGGGCGCTTATTCACAGGCCTACTATGGCAACAAGAATAATATCCCGCTGATCCATGAGCTGGGTCTGGACATCCGGCAACATGCTGGTGCCGTGCTGCGGCAAGCTGCCTCGGACCATGATCTGAAGACCCTTACCTATCTGCTGGATCAGGGAGTGGATATCAACTACAACAAGCCGGATATGGTCTATCCTTACGGGGCGACGCCGCTGACGGTGGCTGCCCGGATGGGGAATCTGAACATGGTCCGCTTCCTGGTAGAACGCGGTGCGGACATAATGATAGCGGAGAAGGACGGTGAGCGGCCGTATACGATTGCGGTCGGCAGCAAGCATACTGGCATGGCGGAATACCTGAAATCGCTGGAACCGCCGGATGTCCATAATGCAGCGAACAAGAAAGCGGAGCTGGCCAAATATAAACTGCCGGATGAACTGGTCGAATTCCTTACCGGGGACGAGCTGCGCCTGACGCTGGTCCCCAATGAGTATGAGATCGGGTACATTGACTTCTTCAGCTTCACTGACACGATAGAGATGAAGGCTGGCCGGCGCAAGCTGCTGCGCCTGTCTGCCGATATCGACAATTATTCCGGTCTGGTGCTGGTCTGGAATCCGCAGAAGAAGGGGCAGCTCGGCTGTTATGATGTGGAGCATCAGACGTATGCAGATCTGTGCAGCTTCCCGGAATTCCTTGAGCAGCCTGAACATTACCTCATACAGTTCATGGAGGGAGAGCTGGACGGATCATGAAGGAGAGGCTGTCTGAAATGAATCATAACTATGAGACCCCTGAGACCCCTGCGACCCCCGAGACTCTGAACGGGCTGGAGGATATGCGCTCCGAGCTAACCGGGTATTGTTACCGAATGATGGGTTCTATCTTCGAGGCGGAGGATGCCGTCCAGGATACTATGATCCGGGCCTGGAAGCACCAGGAGCAGGTGAGGCAGCAGGCCTCACGCAGGGCCTGGATGTACCGAATTGCCACCAATGTCTGTCTGGACCGGCTGAGAAGTGCCAAGCGAAGGGCGCTGCCGATGGATCTCTCGGAACCGGCCGCTGCCATTACGGAGCCTCGGGAGAGCCTGCCTCAGCATTCCTGGATCTGGCCCGCTCCGGGCTATGTGGATGACCCGGGCAATATCATGGTCAGCAGAGAGACCCTCCGGCTGTCCTTCATTGCACTGCTTCAGCTGCTGCCGCCCCGCCAGCGTGCCGTATTGATTCTGCAGGAGGTCTTCCGGTGGTCGGCAGCCGAGACCGCCGGGGCACTGGAGATGACCGTGGCCGCAGTGAACAGCGCAATGCAGCGGGCACGGGCAACCATGGCGAAGGCACAGCTCCGGTCCGAGGCCTTGCAGGCTGACGATGATGAAGTGGACGAAGGACTGATTACCAGGTACGTGGAGGCTTTTGAACAATACAATATTGCGGCGCTACTCGCCTTATTCCAGGAGAACGGCAGCCTGTCGATGCCGCCATTTACGATGTGGGTGCAAGGCGGCGCGGATCTCGCGGCCTTCTACCAGATCACACGCAGTCACTGTGTGGGCTCGCGGTTGATGCCGGTCCGAGTGAATGGGAACCGGCCTGCCGTTGCCCAATATGTTCCCTCTGGAGAAGACGGATTGCTGGTCCCGTGGGCGATTCATGTGCTTGAGCTGAGCGGGGGGAAGATCGCGCATGTTCATCATTTTATAGATACTGAATTATTTATTCGCTTCGGATTGCCGGAGCACCGATGATTCTGCCGCGGCCGGAACGTCTATACTAATGAATCACACAGGCAATTCCAATCCGAACTCAAGGAGGAACACACAATGACAGTCAAACTTACTCCCTACATCACTCTGGAGGGGCGCACGCAGGAGGCTATTCAGTTCTATGCACAGACTATGGGTGCTGAAGTTCTCTCCATCCTGACGTATGGTGATATGCCGGACCTCCCGGACACGTTCCCGGATGAGGTACGGAGTCTGGTGGCCCATGCCAAGGTACAGGTGGGCGGCACGGAGCTGATGTTCTCGGATACTCCCGGCGGTACGCCGGTTGAGAGCGGGAAGCGGGTTACGATTTGCGTTACTACGGATAGTGTGGAGGAGTCGCGGAGAATTTTTGATGCGCTGCAGGAGGGCGGTCAAATCAATATGCCGTTTCGGGAGGAGCCGTTCAGCCCCGGCTTCGGCGATCTGACGGATAAGTTCGGGGTGACGTTCCAGATTTATACGGAGCTTGGGTAGAGTAGAGATGATTGGAGAAGGCTGCACGCGATGAGCGTGCAGCCTTCTTTTGCTCTCTGGCGAATACATCGACCAAAATGTAATCGAAAAACCGATCACATTCGGCGTTGCGTGGGTGAGTGGACTAGATGTAATCGAAAAACCGATCACATTTGGCGTTGCATGGGCGCGTGGACCAAATGTAATCGAAAAACCGATCACATTCGGCATTGCATGGGCGCGTGGACCCAATGTAATCGAAAAACCGATCACATTCGGCGTTGCGTAGGCGGGTGGGGCAAATGTATGCGAATAACTGAACATAATCGCCTTGGCGTAAGGCCAGGGGCTCCGGATCTACCCATGTGTGGTGCGCAGCAGAACGTAATTATCCGTTAGGTGAGTCTGTATTTACACTTTTCGCACAATCGCCAGTGCATGCAAACTATACCCGAGCAGACTCTTATCCTCACAAGTCCGCAGATGAAACTGAAGCCAGTGTTCGAAATCTTCTGGCTGCGCCCCATTAATATGGTTAGCTAGAAGATAGCCGATCCCGTCTGTTCCAAGATGGGCAACGATCTCTGTATGATAGGCTGCGGCCATGTGTTCCATTTCCTGAGGTGACATATGTAGGAATAGACCATCCTTCGTCTGGTTGGTATGCCAGGTAAGTACATCTTCCATGTTCCTGAGTCCATCACTTATGCTCAATACCGAAACGGCGGCATTGTTAATATAGGAGACCGCGAGTAATCCGCCCGGCTTCAGTACGCGCAGGCATTCGGTCATGGCAAGCTGCCGGTCTTCATTGCCGATATGATAAAAGGCCCCCATGTTCAAAACAACATCAAAAACTCCGCTGTCAAAACGTGATAAATCCGTGATGCTTCCTGTATACATATCAGCCAACACCGGGCGTACGCGCTGCTTCTCTCTGATGATGCCTACATTATGAGGAACAATATCTCCGGCAACTACCTTATGCCCCATTTCTGCAAGCTGAAAGGAGTAATTCCCCGTTCCTGCACAGCCGTCAAGAATGTAGGCTTCCGGCTTAAGCAGCTTTTTGAAGTAAGACATCGTTGTGATCCATTCGATCTGATGCCCGTTATCCCTGAACAGCCTTCCCTCCTCATCATAGGAATCATAGTAATCGGTTATCGCATCCATCGTAGTGCCCTCCTTGTAGTATGGCCGGGCTTATCTTGAAATGCTGCCCTCCCCCTACCTTAGCGGATCAGGGGAAGGCAGGCTATGATCAGGATTACTTGAAGATCCGCTGCGAGAACTGATACAGTCCGCTGCTCCAGACCTTGCCTTCATGTCCGCCGACATCCAGATACCACAGATGCGGGACATTCATGCTGGTCAGGCTGTTATGGAAATTCTGGCTGATATACAAGAGGCCGTCCGAAGCGCCGCAGGAGATCCAGAGCAGCTTCAGCTGGCTGGCCGTCTGCGCCGGATTAGTGATCAGCTGTGAGGCCGACTTCGTATTCGGAGCAGAGGAGAACGCGCCGATCCAGGAGAACTTGTCCAGATGCTTCAGGCCGAAGTTCAGGGTCTGCCCGCCGCCCATGGATAAGCCGGCCAGGGCGCGGTTCTGCTTATTCTTGTATACCGGGAAGTGGGAGTCGACATAAGGAATGAGGTCATTGATCAGGTCAAATTCAAACCGCTCGAAGGCGGCTACCTTGTCCGGTGCATAAATATCGCCGATCGGGCGGTCATCGGCCATAGCGCGGCCGTTCGGGAACACGACAATCATCGGCTCCAGCTTGTTCTCAGAGTACAGGTTGTCCAGGATATTACGCGGATTCATCCCGTTCAGCCATTCGTTCTGATCCCCGCCGATGCCGTGCAGCAGGTAGAGAACATTGTAGGTCTTGGATGGGGTATAGCCCGGAGGGGTGTATACCATCGCGTTTCTTGACTTGCCTACGGTAGTCGAATAATAAGAAATCTGCTGTACGTTGCCGTGCGGAATATTATTGCGGTAAGATGCATAGCCTTGCGGAGCCGGAGTGATGGTGCTGGTTACAGCCGCGGCGGCATCCGCAGAGAGGCTCAGATCCTGATCCTCTGTCACAGGCGATGCATAAGACATTGCAGGCAACAGCAGGGCTGTGGCCAGAGCCAGACTTGCAATACGGGTCATAATTTTTTTCATTTCATATATCCTCCTTTGGTTGATTAGTGAACCCAAATCGCCTTTCCTCTTAAAAACGGAGTCACTCCCCTTTCCGGCATAATATGTAAGCGCATCCATCTTGAGGATACCATAATTAACATATTATGTAAATTGTTTTTTCATCTCTGCTTTTCAGTGAATTGTCATTTGCAAATGGAACTATAAAGCGCTTTAAAAAGACCGTCAGGGAGATCTTCCCTGACGGTTTTTCTAACTTGCATTCGCCGTGTTACTAAGTTGGCTATTTTACAATCCGGTTGCGATACTGAGCATCATGCTTGCGTATGATGAACGCCGGTACTTGCCCCTGTCAATAAGGAAAAACGTCAAGTAGAACATCTTTCCTTTCGACTTTATAGAGGGTCTCGAATGCGGCTGCTACTCCAGCGGCCGCGAAAATCAGACTGATCCACGGATTTGAACTGAAGATTATGTCGTTGTTTGGAGCGTTAATCGGCAAATACAGAATGATTGCCAGAACGAACGACGCAATAAGCAGAGCTGTCGCCGATCTTTTGCGCATTCCGATGCTTAGAGGGATGAAGCTCGCGGCCACAGTCAGAAGGGACTGGAATCCCGTTTCCCCAATAAGTCGCCTATCGGCGAACACCGAGATCGGTTCTGGAATGAAGTGTGTAAATGGGTTGACAACGTAAAAGAAAGCAACCGAAACCGACATGGAAACGAGCATGAAGACGAACCCGAGCAACATGACTAAAAGGAGTTTGGCAAGCAGCAGATTCCTCCGTGAAATGGGATAGAGGAACAGAGTCGAGATGGTACCGGTTTTATACTCCCCGACTACGAGCTGTGCTAGCAGAATAGCCATTAACAGGGTAGCTGATATCTTCACCATCGTTAGCGCAGTCTTATAAACAAACTCATAGTTGAGATAACTAGGATACATCACTTGAACGTCAAGCGGGTCTAATACGGACAAGAGGGAATAAATGATTCCAACAATTGCAGCATTCAGAAGGCAAAAGCCGATGATGTAAGGGCCGAGCTTAATCTTTTTGAGCTCAAGTTTCATCAGACGAATCATCTCGATCCTTCCCTTCCATCATTCGAATGAAAAAGTCCTCAAGCGTATGGGAGTTATGCGTTATTTCATCTATCTTCACGTCGTGCATGACCAGCGTTTTGACAATCATTGCGGAGTCCAGTGAGGATTCATAGATCCGTATAGTGTTCGGACCGATCACAAGATACTTCGTTATGTCCAATAGCGTATCCAGAAGCGCTACCGCTTTCTTGCAATCACTCGTCCTCACTTCCAGATATCCTGTGTGAGCCTCTCTAATATGAGTCATGGACGCTTCCTTCATGAGCCTGCCCTCGCGTAATATCCCAACGGTATCCGCCATTTGCTCCAGCTCTCCCATATGATGGCTGGAAATGACGATCGACATCCCGTACTGCTGGTTCAAATTGCGAAATACATGACGCAGCATATGAATTCCGATTGTATCTATTCCGTTCGCAGGTTCATCAACAATCAGCAGCGGAGGTTTCAACATGATGGCTCTTGCAAGCCCCAGCTTCTTCGTGAAGCCAAGAGAATAGGTATGTACCGGCTTTCCCGCAACTCCTCCCAAGTCCAGAAGCTCTATCGCTTCGTCTACAACCCTCTCATCATAATATCCCATGTATTTACAGTGCAACTCCAGGTTTTCTCTACCGGACATCCTCTCGTAGAAACGCGGAGTTCCGATCAAACACCCGACCTGTTGAAAGTGTTGATAGGATCGATGACCGATACGTCTGCCAAAAAGTTCAATCTCTCCGCTTAGTGGCTTCCATAAACCCGTCAGCAGCTTAAAAAGAGTCGTTTTCCCGGAGCCATTCGAACCAATCAGTCCGTATATTTCCCCCTGCCTCACCTGCATGTTCAGTCGAACGATTATGTTCTTTCCTGCCACCTGCTTCGAAAGGTCATTCGTTCTTACGACGTAAGACACAGCATCATCCCTCATCTAATTTAAATTCGCTTAAGCTGCACGGTCACTATCGTTTTTTCGATGGGCTGGCTCTCCAATCGAATGCAGCCCCCCATTTTTTCCACAAGCCGCTTGGAGATCGAGAGACCCAGCCCCGTTCCTTTTTCGCTTCGCATGTGAGGGAGGTCATTTTCTGTCCGGTAGAGCCGTTCAAATACGAGTTCTTGCTCAAGCTTGCTTATTCCTCTGCCACGATCCCACACTTCGACATTTACAAACGGCCCTTCTTCGCGCAGCGCCATGCCGATTACGCTCCCGTCGGAGCCGTACCGAATCGCATTCGAGAGCAGATTTTGCAGAATTCGATTGAAAGCTTCTTCATTACCCAACGTATAGACTGGCCTTTCTGAAAGCTGTAGATCGGCTTCAAGACCTTTGGATTCCATATCATGGTAGAAAAGGAGGATATTTCGTCTGCATAATTCAGTCACGTTGATTTTCGCTAGCGGAAGCTCCAAATCCTCCGATTCCAGTTGTACCAGTTCAAAAAAACGATTGATCAACAGGACGATCTCCTGGGCTCGGCTATGGATTTTGAGGAGCAATTGCTCCTTCTCATGTACTGTCATGTTGGGATTGTGAAGAATCGTTTCGATAAGTCCTAAGACAATCGTGAGAGGAGTGCGCAAATCATGCGAGATGTTGGTCAGCATTCTTTTCATCGCCAACTCTTTCTGTACATAGGATATGGATTCGTGCTGGTGGGCTTTAAGCATGCGATTGATTGCAACAAGCAGATATTGGAGAGTGGAATCGTTAGTAGCGAAAAATAACTTTTGCGGTGTATTGCTTGCGAGCATCTCGTTCAAGCTAGTGGCGATAGCACGAATGTCCCGGGTTCGTTTAGTCCGGGACACATAGAGACATATAAGCAGGAAGACAATGACAAGAATCAAGATACTATTCAATGTCCATCTCTCCCCACTTGTATCCGATTCCCCATACAGTTTTGATATAGATAGGGGAAGAAGGAGCGTCTTCTATCTTCTCCCTCAGCCTGCTCATATGTACATTAATGATATTGGCATCTTCGTAATATTCCTCGTTCCACACTCTCTCATAAATCTCTTCTTTCGTGAACACTTTGTTTCGATGAGTCACGAGTAAGTGAAGAATTTGGAATTCCTTCAACGTCAATTGAATCATTTGATCATATTTGTGAACGGAGTAGGTTTCAGGATCGATAATCATTCCCTTCGTCCGAACGATTCTGCTGTGTGGAACAGGGCAATACGAAGCTCGGCGAAGCAATGCCTTCACCCGCGCCACGAGCTCAGTCATGGAGAAGGGCTTCGTTAAATAATCGTCTGCTCCGAACCCAAGCCCGATCGCCTTATCGATCTCCGTCCCTTTGGCGGAAAGGATAAGGACAGGGATAAGACTGCTTGATCGGATTTGCTTCAAGCATTCCATCCCGTCCATACCCGGCAGCATTAAGTCAAGAATGATCATAGCGAAGGAACTCTTCTTCGTAAAGGCGATCACACTCTCCCCGTCAAAAGCGCAGACAACGGAAAATCCCTCAATTGTTAAATATTGCTCAACCATGCGGCTTATCTCCGGATCATCTTCCACAAGCAAAACTCGCTGCAACATGTGATCTCCACCATTTCCAATGATTATGCTGTATGATGATAGTATAACATGGACCGATCACAGACCGTGAAATTGAACGTTAGGATAGCTCTCAATTCGCGAGAAGCTTGTCTTATCTCCTTTAAGATAATAATCGAAGAAGGCGACCGTATACTTGTTAATGATCACGTGCTTTCTTTTAAGGTCCCCTTTCGGCGCAAAAAGCAGGGGCGCATAAAGTGGCAAATCGGAAAAGGTGAGGTGGGAACTGTTTGGTAAAACGAGCGCTAACGCGCCAGCTGCCAGCATTCTTTCCCTTCGAGCCATCAGATCATCCATATTGGCTTTATGCCAGGCTTTTGGTTTTCCAGACTGTTTCAATACTTCGTCTTCGGTATAGGAATCCAAGGATTTGTTGAAAGCTTCTACATCAAGCGAGGCATCCGCAGCCATCATGAACAACGGTTTATGAAGCAGTTTGAAATCAACCGGTAAACCAAAAATTCCTCCGTCCATATTCAAGGCGGCTTTGACACGCGCATCATTTTGCAGCATGTATACCGATGTGGACCCGCCATATGAGTGTCCAAGCATACCAATACGCTGCAGATCCATTTTGTGCTGGAACCACTCACTGCCATTGAGTTTATCGAGCTGATCCAAGACGAACGTCGCTTCCGTCGCCCAGTCATTCATATGCCGATCCTGTTCGGCTGTTTCTGCCCCGACGAGGTTCTGATGCTCGTCTCGAACGACACGGCCGTCCGGAAAAACCGTTGCCGCGGCATATGTGGGATAATCGATGCTCAAGACGATATAGCCGTGACTCGCCAATTCCTCCATTTGAAACGTGTTCTGATTCCGAACTCCGCCCAAGCCATGCGAGAAGATAAGAACCGGATAAGAGGGCTCCGAGGATGACAGCTTGGTTTCCCAATAAGCATGTGTTCGAATGTGCGCCAAGTGCCGGAAAGTGCCCCCCGGAAACCCCAACATTTTTGACAGGGCTGTCGTCACCTCAGGAACATCTTGAATATAAGCTGTTCGTTTATCGGAGCTTCCCACCTCCGAAGGATACCAGCTTTGAACCATAAGCTCCTTGCCCGCGTCCTGCAGATGAATGACACGGGTTCCGATGGAATAAGAGCCGGTCGGTTTAGCGAATTGAAAGATCGGCATCACCGCAGGAAGAAAGAAGGAAACGACCGCATAAATCGTAAGGACCACAAAACTCGGTACGACGACCCACCATTTTCTTCTGCCGGTCTTGTTCCTTCGGTAAACCATATAGAGCCCTATAAATATAGGCGCGGCGTAACCGGGAATCATCTGCCACCTGGCCCCGTCAATCCCCAAATGAGCAAGCGTAACTATCAGAGCTGCACCTGCGGGCCATTCTTGCCGCCATGAAGCATTCGCCTTTCTCTTCTTCCCGATCACCCAACCTAATAAGCCAAAATTGACGACTAACGTACACAATTCCAGGAAAGTCATTCGTTTCACCCTTTCGCTGTTTCTTAGTTAAAAGTATAACCACCGGAACTTTCTGGTTCCTTACGCAATTCTTACTTATCTCTTAAGTCAGGGTTGTTCTGGATTATCTAGGAGATCGGACGCAACGGGTCATACCCGAAGAGGCAGGGTAATAGAAAGGTATAGAAGCTTCCAAATATCTGGATTTGCGTCCTTCATCTAATAATGCATTACATCTAAGATTAACAGATGGTGCAGAACAGTATAATTGTATCCCTGGAGAGTGGGTTTGCCACCCTCCTTTCTTTTTGGCCCGGGATTATAGTAAGGAATGACTCTATGTATCCTGCTGGGAATTGAAAGCGGTTGCCTGGAGCCAAATCGATCTGGAGGAGGTATTTATGCTTACTCGCAAAGTATTGAGATTGCTGCTGGTGCTTGCCGTCGCATTCACGGGGTTCATCCCGCCACAGACCGCCGGTGCGGCTGAACCGGAACCGGGAATGGAACCGGTGTCGCAGGTGGCCGCTGCTGGCCCGGCAACTATTCAGAATTACCCGATGCCGTCTATCTATACTCCGTCTTCTGTCTACTCGTTGAAGGTGAACAATGAGGCGGTCCCCGTCGTCAAGTATTTACCCGACTATGACTACGCCCAGTTCTCCTTTGACGGAACGATCACCCTTGAGGTGACGGCAGACAAGCCAATCACCTCCTATTCCATCAGTCCGCTGGCTAAGAACATCACGGGAACGGTCAACGGCAACAAGCTGACCTTCACCCTGTCGGCCTCTACCTATGTGATCGTGGATATTAATGCACCTGCGAACGAAGACCCGAATGAGAAGGACCCGGACAAGCGCCGCAAAAGACTCGTGATCGCCGCCGATCCGCTGGAGACAGACATCCCCGCGTCCTCCGGCCCGGGAATCTACAATGTGACCGCTGCACCGTACAACGCAGACAAGACGGGGGCAACGATCACCTCGGGCGCCATCCAGCAGGCGATTGATGCGGCCAATCAGGCCGGAGGCGGCATTGTGTATATTCCGGCAGGCGTGTACAAGAGCAGCAATCTGACTCTGAAAAGCAATGTTACGTTCTACCTGGCCGGAGGAGCCGTCATTGTCGGCACAGGCCGGGGCGAGGACTACCGGAATGACTTCCGCAAGGATTCGATCTCGGATGGAACTTATTTTATCCGTACCGCCACCAATTCCGTGAATATCACCATGCGGGGACGCGGAACGATCGACGGCAAAGGGATAGAGATGCGCAAACGCAAGATGACGAACCCGCCTGCAACCCATAAGCAGGGAGAGGGGTTCATCAATAACCTGGTGGTGCCGATGGCCACCAGCAACTTCAAGTTCGACGGGTTAACGCTGCGAGATGGGGGCTTCTGGGCGTTCCTGGTGGTACGCTCCGATAACGTAACCATCACCAACTATAAGGGATACCAGGATTTATTTACGCTTGAAGATGATGCCATCGATATTAACGAGAGCCAGAACGTGCTGGTGAAGCACGCCCTTGCCATCTCGGATGACGATACCTTCTCCACCAAGACCTGGCCGCAGAAAGGTATGTCCAAGGACTGGCCGGGTGCCATCGAGCATCTGGAGAATGTGGTGTTCGAGGACTGCTTCGCCTGGACCCGCTGCGCTGCCTTCAAGCTGGGCATGGGCATCTGCACGCCGCAGATTGGCGTAACCATCCGCAATTCCTACGTCTATCAAAGTGCACGGGCGCTGCTGGTGGACCATGCTTATACAGAGAATCCGCTCCCGGTTGAAGGCTGGGCCCAGGATGTGACCTTCGAGAATATTGATATTGAACGGGTGGGGATCAACCAGTTCGGCAATTACTGGCTGCGGGTCTCCACCAGTACAGCAGGGGATGTAAGCAATGTTATTCTCCGGAACATCAATGTCCGCGAGACGGGGGGAGATTCTCCTATTCAGGGCAATCCCACCAGAGGCGGGATGGTGAACGGGGTAACTTTTGAAAATGTGGTGGTCAAAGGAACGCTGGCGAAGAATCTCAGTGACCTGAAGGTGAGCATCAAGAATGAGAATGTAAGCGGAGTCGTCTTCGCGAATACGGATCAGGCCTGGTTCAGCGATCACTTCACCTCCGGGCTGCTCCCGGATTGGACCGTGGCTTCAGGCGCCAGCAGTTGGGCGGTAACCGATCGAACAGGGAACCGGGTGCTGTCCACCAGCCAGACTATGGCGGCGCTGATTACCGCCAAAGCCGGTTCATCCTGGACAGATTACACGTATGAAGCCAGAGCCAGACTGCCTCTCATTAATGGAAGCGAGAACGCAGGTATTGTCTTCCGGGTGCAGGATCAGAACAACTTCTATATGTACCGGATCGATGCCAGCACAAGCCAGCTGCAGCTCTACAAGGCTGTAGCGGGAACGTTGACACAGGTCTCGAATACTTCGTTTGTGCCTGTCAAGAACCAATGGTATACCCTTAAGGCAACGGTCCAGGGCAATACCATCAAAGGGTATGTGGACGGAGTGCTGAAGACGACATGGACCAATCCGGTCAATGAATTAACCTCGGGCGGAATCGGCTTCCGCACCACTTCAGCCGGGGTCTGGTATGACGATGCCAAGGTGACCGCCATTCATAGTCCGCCCACTGATATCACTCTCAGCGCTACTCAGGTGCCGGAGCTGACTACTCCAGGCGGTGTAGTAGGCACCTTCACTACAGCCCATCCGGATGCGGGCCAGACCTTTACCTACGCGCTGGTTCCCGGGCAAGGAGACGCCGATAACAGCAGCTTCTCCATTGCCCCGCAGGGAGACAGGCTGATCCTCCGCACCATGCCGGATTATGAAGCGAAGAGCAGCTACAGCATCCGGGTGAAGAGCATTGATGCCAACGGCCTGTCTCTGGAGAAGAGCTTCACGATTCAGGTTACAGATGTGGACGAGACCCCGATTGACGCGAATCCTAATTCTGTCCGGTTCACGGATACCTTTGAGGATGGAGATACGGCAGGCTGGACGGCTGCCAGCGGGACCTGGAGTGTAACCACGGACGGCAGTACGAAAGCCTTGATTCAGACAAAAGGCAATTCAACGGCGCTCATTACAGCCGGGAGTTCATGGCAAGATATTGCTATGGAAGCCAAAGTGAAGGTTCCCATCGCCAATGCCAATGCCGGTATTCTTTTCCGGGTGCAGGACGCCAATAACTATTACATGTACCGGATCAATGTCAACGACAAGAAGCTGGAGCTGTTCAAGGCGGTAAACGGAACGCTGACCCCCGTGTCCAGTACCCTCTTCGCCGATGCGGCTGCAAATCAATGGTATACGCTGAAGGCAGTCATCAAAGGGAACAGAATTCTAGGCTTTGTGGACGGCCAGTTGAAGCTTGAATGGACGAACCCGATCACAGAATTAACCGCAGGGAAAATCGGCTTCCGAACAACGTCCCAGAATGCGGTGTTCGATAACGTCCGCGTTACCGGCATACAGAAGGTGACGGCAAGTACGCTTAAGACGGTAACCCTCGATGTGTATGAGGCGGTTACTCCTCTAGGCAACCGGCTCAGCATTAGCCCGGGCAGCCCTTTTGCAGGGGAGACCATCACTCTGACGGCTGAAGGCCACAACCAGAACGTAGCACCTGCTGCCCCTGGAGATGAACGTTATTATCCGGAAGCCTGGAGCTCCACGGAGGAAGGCGTAACAGGTGTATTCACCGTAACGGATGAGGTGTATCAGGCCGCCTATGTTCCGTCTGCTCCAGGTGATTACAAGATAACCGTCATCTACCGCAAGCAGGTATGGGACGGCACAGCCTGGGTAGATACGGAACTGACGGATACCCTGATTGTAGACATTAGTGTAACCCTGAAACCGGCAGACCTGGAGGATGACAGCACGGATGAGCAGGACCCGCCGGTCCTCGGTTAACCTATAGAGTAGTACTCTCCCTATCCTGGTGTGTAAGCAGTGATGCTTATGTGCCAGGATTTTTTGCGTAAAAAAGATTAGCGTATAAGTGCAACCGTTACCCGGAATTCTCTACTATATAGATAAGAGGATGCCAAAGGAGAAACTAGCAGATGGAAGATCAGGGAATCATTCAGCTATACTTGCAGCGCTCACAGCAGGCCATCGCAGAGACCCGGAGCAAATACGGTGCGTATTGCCGGGCGATCGCCAGGAATATTGTCGCAAGCCCCTCCGATACCGAAGAGTGTGAGAACGACACCTATTTGGCCGCGTGGAATGCTATTCCGCCTAACCAGCCCCGCAGGCTAAAGGTATTTCTGGGGCGGATCACCCGAAATATCGCGCTCGACAAGCATGGGTATAATACGGCTAAGAAGCGGAGCCGCCAGCTTGAGGTGATTCTGGAGGAGCTGGAGGACTGCCTGCCTTCGGCGGAGACCGTGGAAACTCAGTATGCCGCCGGTGAAACCGCGCGGTTAATCAATGAATTCCTGTACGGGCTGGAGGAGGAGGCGCGGCAGCTTTTTGTGAGGCGGTATTGGTATTCGGATTCGGTAGAGGCACTTGCGGGGCGGTTCCATATGAGCAGCAGCCAGGTGAAGTCCCGCTTATTCCGGATCAGACAGAAGCTTAGAATACATCTGGAGCAGGGGGGAGTGCACCTATGAGACGGGAAGAGCTATACCGGGAGATCGGGCAGATTGACGAGGCGCTGATTGAAGCGGCTGAACAGAGTGGAGCAAGGGGCAGGAGCCGGAGAGGGCGGTTCTCTAAAAAATGGATCGCCGTGGTCGCGTGCCTGATCGTGTACAGTTCTACGGCTACCGCGCTGCTCGCTACGGAATACACGAAGAATAAAGCGGCAGAGCCATACATCCGTTACCTGACCGCAGAGGATATGGAGCTGGCCCCCCGTGTGCAGTATGAGGCGGACAAATTCCTGCAGGCGTTATCCAGCGGCAACGATGAGTATGTCTACATTGCCGTGAACCGGCTGGTGGAGAGCTTCAATGATCCGCAGGGACGGGAGCTGGCGCTAGAGAAGCTGAAGCCCTTCTTGACCAATGATTCCGCGAAGATCGCGGAGTCGGCGGCTTTTGCCATCGATGTGCTGTCCAAAAGCTACCGCAGTCCCTACCTCCACAAAATGGCCGACGGGAGCATCGTATTCGCCTTATTCAACAATTACTCGGATTATGGCACCCAGAATGTGCTGTGGCGGATCAAGGACGATGTGCTTGAACCGTATTTCAGCTTCGCCGCCCCTTCCATGTACATTAAGGAAATCCTCCCGTCCCCGGACCGCAAGCTGCTTGCGGTGGTGACCCGCTCGAATAAAAGTGAATTCGTGCAGATCATGAATGTGGAGGAGGGCATGAACAGCCCGGAGCTAGTTGAATCGGCCAGAATAAAGCTTGGTGCACAGCAGAAGCTGGAGCTCTGGGCCCGCCCGGATCATGAGAATTACAGCTATGCCGACCGGTTGGCATGGAAGGACAACGATACGTTAGCGTTCGAGGGTTCTCTGGCCTACAACGACACAGCAATTATCGAGAATGTTAGTGTGACGTACCGGTTCAGGGATAAAATCATGGAGATTGCCGACCTGAAGTAAAGTATGCGGTGCCTTGCAAGAGCTGCGAATGGATAATACATCCGTCCGCGGCTTTTTTTGTGGAGAGAATTTAAGAAACTTTTAATCTTTACCCGACTTGTTCTTAAATAGTTGCGCCTATTCTTGAGTACAGGGAGGGAGCAACTTGAAGAATTGGGCCCGTAGGGATTCATCGGCGGCTTGGTTATTTCTGGCACCCAGTCTCATCGGGTTTGCCTTGTTTTATCTGATTCCGTTTGGCATGGGTGTGTTCTATTCCTTCATGGACCGTGCGGTGGACGGGCAGTATGTGGGTCTGCATCACTACCGGGAGCTGATCGCGGGCGATTCCTTTCGGAAGGCAGCCTATAACACCTTCTACTTCAGTATAGTGAGTGTTCCGCTGCTGATTGTGCTGTCGCTCGGGTTAGCGCTGCTGCTCCATAAGAAGCTGTATTTTCAGAAATGGCTCAGGACTGCTTACGTTCTTCCGCTGGTCGTTCCTGTCGCCTCCATCATCCTGGTCTGGCAGATCCTGTTCGACTGGAACGGGGCGCTGAATGCTTGGCTGAGCGGCTTCGGCCTGGCCCGGGTGGACTGGATGAAGACGGAGGCCGCGCGGAATGTAATTATGATGATGTATGTGTGGAAAAACATCGGGTACAACGTGATCCTGTTCCTGGCCGCACTGCAGCAGATCCCGAAGGATTACTATGAAACCGCCCAAATTGAAGGGGCCGGCCGTTTCAGGCAGTTCCGGAGCATCACGCTGGTCTACTTAACCTCTACGATGTTTTTTGTGGTCATGATGTCGGTCATTAACTCCTTCAAGGTATTCCGGGAGACGTTTCTGCTGGCCGGGCCATATCCGCATGACAGTATCTATATGCTGCAGCATTTTATGAACAATATGTTCCTGTCCCTGGACCTCCCGAAGATGACAGCGGCATCTACCCTGATGGTCGGCGGCATTCTGATCCTTGTTCTCGGGCTGTTCGCCATGGAACGCCGGTACCGTCGAAATATGGAATAGAGGTGGAGAGGTAGTGCGAGTTGATAAAGTCTTACCCAAGTTAATATTAACCGTCATTATGGGAGTGGTCGCCCTGCTGATGCTGTTCCCGATTGGGGTCACGCTCATCAATTCGTTCATGAGTAGCCGCGAGATAGGGATCAATTACGGTCCGGTCGGACAAATGAACACGGTCATAGAGGGCAGGAGCGATCCGTTCGCCAATCTGAAATGGCTGCCCGATCAGGTCTCCCTGGAGCAATACGGCAAAGTGCTGCTGGAGAGCCCGGTGTACCTGTCGATGTTCTGGAATTCGGTGTTCCTGGTGGTGCCCATCATTGCCGGACAGACGGTAATAGCTGCGCTGGCTGCTTACGCATTCTCCAAGCTAAGATTCCGGGGCCGGGAGCTCCTGTTTCTGGTCTATGTCCTGACGATGCTGATGCCCTTTCAGGTAACCCTGGTGCCCAACTACATCATGGCCGACCGGCTGGGGCTGCTGAATAGCCCGGGAGCCATTATCTTGCCTGGTATTTTTGCGGCCTTCGGTGTGTTCATGCTCAGGCAGTTCATGCTGGATATTCCGTATGCCTATATCGAAGCGGCCAAGATGGATGGAGCCGGACATTTACGGATTTTTGCTACCCTTATTGTTCCCATGGTTCAGCCGGGTCTGGCCGCGCTTACGATTCTCTTATTCGCCGATTACTGGAATATGGTGGAGCAGCCGCTGATTTTCCTGGATGATCCGCTGCGTCAGCCCTTGTCCGTCTACTTATCGAATGTCAGCAGTGAGAAGGGGCTGGCGTTTGCTGCTTCTGTAATTTACATGGCCCCGATGGTGCTGCTCTTCCTGTATGCGGAGACGTATTTCATTGAAGGCATCCAGTTATCCGGGATTAAGGGCTAGGTTCGTATGTGAGTGACTTATGAGGATAGGAGGAGAGCGGGGAAATGGAGATGACAGCAATACCCGCAGACCGCAGGCGTAAAAAAAACATTAAAATAGCCTCCCTGCTGCTACTGGGCGTGTTACTCTTCTTCACCTTCTTCAGCAATACGCTGCAGTCGTTGACCCTGCCCAAGGTGACGACGGTCACGCCGCAGAGCAAGAGCCTTGAATTCACGCTGGAGGGCAGCGGGATGCTGCGGCCAGTGAAGGAAGTGAAGCTCCAGAATGATAACGGCTGGAAGCCCCGGGAGGTGCTTGTGCAGGAGGGAGAGCGGGTGAAGAAGGGGCAGAGACTGATCCTCTATGACAGCCAGTCTGCCGAAGCTGGGCTGCAGGAAGAAATCGCGCTGTTGGATAAGCAAAAGCTCGGGCAGCAGACCTTGCAGGATCAGTTCATTCAGACGTATGCAGAAGGGGATGAGCTCCAGATTCGCAAGGCCCGGCGCGAGATTGAAGCAGGCAAGCAGGATCAGGCCAGACAGGCGCGTAAAATTGCGGAGATGAGAGACCGGTTAACTGCGGAGCAGCAGCTGAAGGCACCCTTCGACGGGATTGTAACCCGGTTGAATGCCCTTCCGGGGATACTGTCACCGGGCGAGCCGGATGTGGTGCTGTCCAGCAGCCGCGAGGGGTTCCAATTCGATTTCACTGCGGACGCGGGGCTATTATCCAGCCTTGGAATTACCGTAGGGGAGAAGCTTGAGGTGGAGGTTCAATCTGCTGAGGGGCCATCGGCCCGGATATTGACGGGAAAGATTGCAGAGATCAAGAGCGCTCAGGCACGTGCCGGAAGTTCTGCCGGTGAGGATACCAGCGGGGCGGAGGATATCGCACAGAAGACGGTCTTCATTGTAATGAACGACGGTTCGCTTCAGGGGGGTGAGCAGGTTCAGTTCCAGCTGAAGAAGCCATCCCTTCAGGAGGGTGTGGTGGTCCCGACTAAGGCCATCCATCAGACGGGCGGGAGAAGCTTCGTCTATACCATCGAGGAGCAGAGGGGTGCACTAGGCAATACGTTTGTCGCCCGCGAGGTTCAGATCCGCTCCAGTATCACGAATGGTCCGGACAGCATGATTCAGACGGATAACCTGTATGGGGATGAGATGATTATTCTGGAGAGCAGTGAGCCCTTGCAGGACGGGAACCGCGTCCGTCTGCAATAGTCTTAGGAGTACGGCCTACTATACGAACAATTACTTGGAGGTAGTGAAAAGATGAAGATGATTAACAAAATGGGCTGGCTGGGGCTGAGCCTTGCTTTTACAACGCTAATGTCAGCGTGTAGTTCAGGGAACAGTGCAGAAGCTCCGAGCACAGGAGGAAAGACGGTTCTTACGTTATCGGTCCAGCAGGATAGTGAGTTCTACCGTGCGGTAGAGCAGAAGTTTGAACAGGCTTATCCGGATATCGATTTGCAGATTCAGGCGTATAAGGGGATCAGCGAGCAGATGGAGGGGCCGGATTATGAGAAGTATCAGAAAACCGCCGGTACGGCATTGCTCTCAGGCAAAGGAGCCGATATTTATGAAACGGGCAGTCTGCCCGCCAGTGATTACGTGAGTAAGAAGCTACTCCTTAATATGGATGATTACCTCAAGCAGTCGAAGACGCTGAAGCAGGAGGACCTGCAAATGAATGTGCTGAATGCGCTGAAGGTGAACGGGGGCACCTATATCATTCCGTCCGGGTTCAGCCTGAGAGCATTCCTTGGAGACGGGGATGCACTTAAGCAAGCAGAGATCGACGATAAGAGCTGGACTTGGCAGGAATGGCAGAAAATCTCCAAATCGCTGATTGCGTCCGGGCAGCAGGCGGGGTCCGCACACCGCTACGCGCTTCCGAATAATCCGCCGGATATGCTGCTTCAGGAGATGGTGGTCGACGGCTATAACCAGTTCGTAGACGTAGCTGCGCGCAAGGCCAAGTTTGATTCCCCTGCCTTCATATTTATGATGCGGGAGATTAACGAGATGTATCAAGAGAAATTGATGACCACAGAACCGGTGGAGACCGAGAATCAATTGTTCTATTCTGCCGTTATACAGGGCCCGGCGGATTTCATCAACGTTCCGTATACCAATTTCGCCAATCCGAAGCTGCTGTATAAGCCGCATAGCGGAAACTCCGGGGCCATGAGAATTATTCCGAACTATACATTTGCGATACAGGCCAAATCGCCGGTTGCCGAACAAGCCTGGACGTTCATGGAGTTCCTGCTCTCTGATGAAGTTCAGTCCCTGCAGAGCAGAGAAGGCTTCTCCCTGCTCCGGTCGCTTAATGACAAGCAGTTCAGTGAGCTTCAGCAGCAGGTGAAGAGCGGGACGTATAAGCTCCCGGACGGCAAGCTTGCAAGTGTTCCAGAGGGACAATTCAAGGTGTTCCAAGACATGATGGATACAGCGGATAACTTCGCCATGATGGATGTGAAGATTCTGAACATCATCGGTGAGGAGGCAAACGCGTTCTTCAGCGGACAGAAGACGGCAGAGGATGTGGCCAAGCTGATTCAGAACAAGGCGACTACGTACCTTAACGAATAGATCAAGGCCTGGGAGGTCCCGGTATGAAGCGAACCACGATTCTAATCGCAGAGGACGAAAAGGAGATTGCCGACCTGATTGCCCTGCACTTGCAGAAGGAAGGGTATCACTGTATCAAGGTGCCTGACGGCCGGGCCGCGGTGCAGGCCATTCAGTTACAGTCTATTGATCTGGCGATCCTGGATATTATGATGCCGGAGCTGGACGGGTACGAGGTTACCCGCCAGGTCCGGGCGAAGCATAACCTGCCGATTATCTTCTTAAGCGCGAAGACCTCAGATTTCGATAAGATTACCGGCCTTGTGATGGGAGCGGATGATTATATGATTAAGCCCTTCAACCCTATGGAGCTGCTGGCCCGTGTCAATTCCCAGCTGCGGCGTTCCCGGCAGTTCAGCCAGCCTCCGGCTGCCCATCAGGCCCCGGTGCTGGAGTCGGGCGGGCTTATTATATCGCCTGACCGGCATACAGTTACGCTATACGGGAAGGCGATTGACCTCACGCCTAAGGAGTTCGACATCCTCTATCTGCTGGCCAGCCACTCTAAGCAGGTGTTCAGCGCCGAGAATATTTTTCAGCAGGTATGGGGCGAAGCGTACTACGAATCCGGCAATACCGTGATGGTGCATATCCGTACGCTGCGCAGGAAGCTGGGCGAGGACCAGAACAAGGACCGCTTCATCCGGACCATCTGGGGCGTCGGGTATACGTTCAATGAATAAGCGGGCCCGGGGCTTCCGGGCCAGATTAGTCCAGTTGCTGGGGGTGAGCATGCTGCTCTCAGCCAGTCTGACCTATGGGATCTTCAAGCTGCTTCAGCTCTATTACTCCGGGGTGAAGTGGGAGGACCCGGAGGCGGAAGTGCGCCGGTTCATCTATAGGCTCGGGGACTTCAACGTATCGCTGATGCTGTTCATTCCGCTCATGCTGATCTTCTTTTTCAAGTTCACCAAGCCTTATATCCGTTATCTTAACGAGATCTCCAGCGGGATTCATCATCTGGCTAACGGGGAATTTCAGAATCAGGTGAAGATTGCCTCAAGGGATGAGTTCAGTGCGATTGCAGAGGATCTGAATGCGGCAGGGGCTAAGCTGCTGGCAGCGGTGCAACGGGGCGATTTCGCCGAGAGCAGCAAGGATCAGCTGGTCGTCAATCTGGCCCATGATCTGCGTACGCCGCTCACCTCTGTGCTTGGCTATCTGGATCTGATCCTTAAGGAGGAGAAGCTGCCGATGGAGACGATCAGACACTACGCCACCATTGCCTTCACCAAGTCCCAGCGGTTGGAGAAGCTGATTGACGGACTGTTCGAGATCACCAAGATGAACTATGGCACACTGCCTATGGTGAGGACGCACCTGGATATCGGCGAGCTGCTCCGGCAATTGAACGAGGAGCTATACCCGGTATTTGAGCGGAACGGCCTGACCTCCCGGCTGAATATTACCCCCGGCTTAAGCGTCTATGGGGATGGGGAGCTGCTGGTACGGGTCTTGGGGAATCTGCTGACCAATGCCGCCCGCTATGGGCAGGAAGGCGTGTATGTGGATATTAACAGCCGTCCTGATTCAGGTGGAGTAGCGGTTGAGGTGATCAATTACGGGAATCCCATTCCGCCGGAGGAGCAGGCGCATATCTTCGAGATGTATTATTCCGGGGACCGGGCGCGGACGCATCAGGATGGCGGCACGGGTCTGGGTCTGTTCATTGCGCGGAACATCGTAGAGCAGCATGAGGGAACTCTGTCTGTGGAGAGTAACGAGATACGGACAAGATTCGAGATGCGGCTGCCGCAAGCGTAAGCGAAGTTAAGGGAGGAGAGAATCAGAATCATGTATCATTCCAAAAGAAAATATGCTGCTGCCATGCTAAGCCTGGCGGTTCTCAGCCAGTCCATCGCCTTCGGAGCCTATACGGCAGCCGCCGGATCTTCAGCGGGAACAGCGGCGAACGCAGCCTTACCCGCTCTGGAGGGACTGGGGGCGGTCTCCTTGAAAAGCGGCGTGAGTGTGAAGCTCTTGAACGCAGCGCTTCAGCCTCAGGAGAGCGGGAATATACTCACGTACACCTTGAATTACTACAACGGAACGGGCAGCAATGTAAGCCTGATCGATTATTTCTCCAAGGTCACCACTTCAAGCGGCGCTGTGATCCAAGGCAAACCGGTAACAGGCAGTGCTGCCATCAAGTCCATTCCTGCTAACAGCAGCCAATCGGTTACGTATTACGTCAATGCGGGGAAGGCTGCCAAAATAAACGGAGTCCGCATCGCCCTGTTCGGCTGGGATTTCAGCCAGGCGAGCTATCAGAAGAAGCTGGGAACGTTCACGATTCCCGGCTCCTACTCTACAGTGACCCCCAGGGGCCAGAGCAAGAAGCTGACCCTGGGAGAGCTGCCGGTGACCGGCAAGGCGGAGAGCCTGCATATCTATAAGATGGACGGGAAGGTATATGCCCGGGTTGGAGTCAGCTTCATCAACTCGGGAGCCAAGGTACTTAAGGATACGGGCCTGAAGGGATACCTTGTATCGCCGGGAGGCTCTAGGTTCGAACTGAAGGCGGACAAGGCGGACAAGGCGGACACCCCGATCCAGCCCAAGGAGAAAAGAATCCTCTACTACCTGGCGGACCTTCCTTCTTATACAAAACTGGACAATATGTCCCTGCAATTCGTTCAGGAGGACGATGCGCTGCAAATGAAGCTGCCGGTTGCCGAATATAAGCTGCCCGCAGCGGAAGCGCCTGACTTCAACGTCCCTGTGAACGCCGTGAAAAGGCTCAAGGTCAATAACAGCATGATTGATACCCAATTAGCCAGCGCGGCGGTCTATGCGGAGGATAATCTGGCGAAATGGAGCCTGAAATTCCGCGTGCGCAACGCGGGCAATCAGGCAGTGACGCTTCCGGCGTACCCGTTCAACCTGACTACGGCCGAAGGCTACAGCTACCCGGTCAGCAATACAGCCCTGGCGGGCCTTATCTTGAAGCCGCTGGAGGAGCAGACCGTAGAACTCAGCGCCGAGCTGCCCCTGAAGCTCAAGCAGGGTATGCTCCGGCTGCAGATGACCGAGCCGGCGGAAGCGGACCGGATTGCCTTCCCGGCAGCGATTTTCCAGATTCCGTATTCCTTGCAGCCGGATCATCTGCTGGCTACGGAATACCCTGTGCAGAACCCTCTGGGAACCTTCGTAGTCAAGCTCGAAGCGGTGGAACGTCTGCCATGGTCGGACCAGGATCAGGTAGTAACAAAGGTGAGCCTGCGCAATACAGGTGCAACCACGGTGCAGCTCCCGGCGCTTACAGCGCTGCTGAAGGCGGGGGATAAGGACATCAGCGGCAGTGCGCAGCTTGTGATCGACGGCTCTGCAACTCATCTGGCTCCCCGGGAAACAGCCGTGCTGTATATCGCAGGCAACCTTCCCTATGCCTATAATCTCACGAAGCTGAAGATCATTCTTCAGTATCCTTCGGGGGAGGCCAAAGCGAATTTCCTGACACTGTTCACCAGCCAAGTGGAGAATACCCTGAGAACGGCGGCTGCCGGAGAGCCCCTCCATATAGGGCTGACCGGCAAGAAGGCAGAGATACTGGAGAGACAGACCCGGGTCTATCCGGGGACAGATTCCAAGCTGATCTATACGGAGCTGACGATGACGAACGAGGAATTGCGCAGAACCCCGCCCGCGCAGCTGGTGGGCTATTACAGAACCCCGGATCAGCAGTATTTCGAAGCGGTGTTCAGCCAGCCGGAGACAGCCCTGAATCCTCAAGAGAAAAGTCTCGTCACCGTCTGGAGTAAGCTTCCGCCGGAGATCAATGCTTCAGAGCTGACCCTCTTTCTTGGGGAAGGGATTGCCGAAGGCAAGCTGACAGCACCCGGGGCAGCGTCGACTGCTTATATTAATACCATGGGTCTGGCGCTTAACGCCACGAATCCCGCCCCGCAGCCGTCTCTTCAGAAGCTGGAGCTGTTCCCGTTCTCGCTGTCCGTCACCCAGGCTACAGCCGTGATGCTTGAGGACCGGGAGTCTATCGAGGCGAAGCTAAGCTACCGCTTAACCCGCAGCGGACTCTACGTAGCCGGACTCAATGAGCATAAGCTGGTAGCCGAGCTGATCGATCCGTTCGGCCAGACTTCGGAGAAGCTTCTCTCCTTGGGCGAGGAAGTGACAGGTGCCGGGTTAACGGATAGCTTGTCCTTTAGCCTGAACAATCGGGCGTACAAAGCCCTCTCCAGCGCCACGGTGCGGGTGAACATCTATGACGAGTTCCAGGGCAAGCGGATGCTGCTGGGCAGCGAGACGTATCCTGTGGTGTATGAACGGGCTGCGCCGAAGAAAGGGGAGGGGGAGTGATAGGGTAGCAGATGATGAAGCAGGCCGCTTTCCGGGGAGGGAAAGCGGCCTGTTTTTCTTATATTGGATTGGATGACTTCCGTTTTCTGAGATAGATCCACATTATGAACACGACTGCTAGTGCAATTAGAGCGCTTATCATAATAGGTCTTAGTAAGTGATTACTATCATCAGTATTATATGCAGAAGCAACAGTTCCCGAACCATCTTTGGCGTCCTCTGAGGAATTGTTTTGTAAGGATTGCAGTACATCTATTAAATGCTCCGGTGGTTGAGGTTCTGAATTGCTGCTTAATCCTTTTGATTCTGTTGATGAGGCCTGCTGTGGGGCAATAATGAGCTCCTGATTATCTTTTTTGAAAGCAGCGATATATTCGTCCCGCTCACGGATAAGGGTAGGCTCGCTCACATTCCCCTCAGTTTGCAGAGCTTGAATGGCATAAGCCAAGGTTTCAGGATTCCCCCCGAACTCGTTAACCTGATAAGAACCGTTTGAATCTTTTTGAATGACCATCTTGGATTTGGGTACCCCATTCGACAAAATAAGAAATTCCCAGGATTCCTGAGGAGTAACTGTTTCAAGTAGACTGTCAGAAGCCTCCATTAGTTTTGCGCCATCAATAAAATGAATCTGCATTCCTTCACCGACAGTAATTTCACCAATCTCTGTATCATTGGCATAACCGTATCCCTCGGGGTCCTTAGACAACCCTTCTTTAATTAAACTCAAACCCTCTGTATTGGCAAAAGAGACCACATCTTCTGCAACGCCTTGGGCCTGTATAGGTGAGAGTAAATGTAGAAGTAACAAAAATGAGGCAACACTTGTCAGGAATATCTTTTTCCTCATGCAAATCCCTCCTTAATAAGCCATGAAGTCCCCATGACACCCCAAAACAAGCCTCTAGAATACTTCTAGGGCTTGTTCTGGGTGCATTAAATTACGCTACGCTCTAACCAGCCGCCCAAACATCCAGTTCAATCTTCAACTCAGGCAGTCCCAAGCTCTGGATATAAGCAACCGTCATGGAGGGAGGCGTAGGGCCGAACACTTCATTCCAGATGGAATAGAAATGATCCCAATCGATTTCCTCCGTGGCCCAGATGTTGATTTTAATCACATGATCCGGGGTTAGTCCTTGAGAGGACAGAATGTCAACAATATTGCCCATCGTATTGGTCACTTGCTGGTTGAATTCTGCGGGGATATTATTGTCCTGATCGATCCCGATTTGGCCGGAAAAGACATACATTTCAGCATCTCTGCTGATCTTCGTCACATGGCTGTAGCTTCCAACCGGTTGGGCTATATTCTCGGGATTATATCTTTGAATGACATTGTTATTTAGGCTCATGATTGTAAGTCTCCTTTTAAATTCGCTGTTTTTGTTCGCTTTAGACTATTCTGGACAGACCTATCCCGTCTGAATGGATTCTAGAAAAAAACAGCAGTGGAATACCCGATTCCAGCAGACAGATATTGAATAGACCTCTTCTTCATCAGGTATCCCTCCTAAGTATTTTAAAATTTAACTTACAGTAAAGAGGATAACACATGATACGGAAAAACAAAAATATATGGCATGAAGGGGTCCGGGGGCTGAAAAATAAGTTAAATTTTCCCTGTGTCGTAATACTTTCGCCCTGTTGGCCTGCCGGACCGTGTGCGATGATGGAACCATCAAACGGCTGCACGTTGGCCGGGAGATCATCTTCAGGCTATTGCGGTCCTTCCTTCTACTCAAATTGGATGAATTAGGGCCGCAGCTCTCCTGAAGTATACTTATGATGCTTATCCGGAGAGGAGGCGTCCAGGCTATTGTATTCCTTCCTTCTACCCATGGACTGAAACCAAGTAGGGATACAGCTCTCCTGGACACTTTTACTATGAGAATGAACCGAATCTACCTGCGCAGAGCAGGCAAAATCATGCTGAAACACACCCCAGACACAGAGGGTATTAAGCGGCTCCCAAAAGGGTATCTGGCTGCTGCCCTCCGTAATCTGCAGGGGCTTGGATATACTCTGTCTCCTGCCTTATTCCGGGCGGTCCAGAAGCTGACCCGTGAGGATTTCGAGCATCTGTATTATCCGCTGATTGCGGATGTGAAACGGATGATTGGCGCGCATGTGAATTACGCACCGGTGTATCCGGGCTTCCCGGAGCAGGTGATGCAGGAGGACGAGGCGGAGCTGTATTTCAATGCAATGTACCATTACTACACCTGGGAGCTTCCAGATGTTGAGACTGCGCAGCGAACGCCCCTTGAGGATGAAGTGAAGCTGAAGGCCATTGACCTGGGGAGCATCACAGAGTTCCGGACCCTAATCCGCCAGCTGATAGAGGCCAAGGGCTCGATCTCGGCAGAGGATCAGAAGGACATTGACGCTGTGATTGCGAATACAGCCAACGAAGAGCTGGATGAACTCCTGCCGCCGGAGATTCCGTTCAAGGAGAATGCCGGATATGTGGCGGCGTCGCTGCTTAAGCATGATAAGGCGGATGTGGCGCGAATAAGCCCTTACTTCAAGACGGCAACCGATGTGCTGCGGCTGGCGGTGGCCTGGTCGGAAGGCGATGTCAGTCTGGCGGCGCCTACCCGCTTTCGCAAGTTCAAGCGCCGCGAACGCCGGCTGCTGCTGGGACTACTGGAGCGGTGTCAGACGATCACGGAGGATATGCTGAGATATAAGGAGCGCTGGATTCGCCTTGGCGAGATTCTGCATCCTTCGGAGTATAAGCTACGGTATAAGCGCTGTGAGGAGGCTTTTGATATCCTGCGCAACAACAAAGCCTTCACGACCTTTAACGGAAGTGTGGAGCTTGCTCTTCAGTATCACCAAATGTGGACGGCACTGGATCTGCTGGCGCAGCGTCCGGGTGAATTCGCCCGAAGATTGGCCCAACTGCTGCGGATGACCCGGGAGCCGGAGTTTGTGGTGATGGCCTTCGGAGAAGTAGCCAATCAGGTATCGACCCCGGTGCTGCTGCAGGTGAAGAACCATTTCGCCCGCCAGCGGGAGGGGCAGGAACTGAGAGTCTTTTTTCCCAAAGGGATGATAGCCAAAGCCTGGGCGGTCCCGAATACACAGCCGGAGCTGGATGAAGGGTCCTGCCGTGAGATTGTGGACCTCTGTGAGCAGACGCTGATTACGCGCTTCTCTGTGCAGCCCTCCTTGGGTAAGGTATATATTGACGAGCGACTTAAAGATTATCATGTGCCGTTCTCCCAGCGGTCAGCCAGCAAAGCGCTGCATACGCTTGTACGGGGCAGCCGGATTCCGATGGCCGAAGGGAATACAATCCGTTTCTTCTGCTGGTGGAAGGAGGGGGAGGTGAACAGTACACCTACAGGCCGTGTAGATATTGACCTGTCCGCTGTGCTGTATGACCACAACTGGCAGTACATGGAGCATATCTCGTATACGAATCTGCGTTCCGCACAATATCAGGCAGCCCATAGCGGAGATATTGTAACGGCGCCCTACGGGGCCAGCGAGTTCATCGACCTGCATATTCCTTCAATGGTCGAGTACGGCGGACGATATGTGGTGGCTACGCTCCATTCCTTCACAGGACAGCCGTACTGCAATCTGCCGGAGTGCTTCACCGGGTGGATGATGCGGAAGAAGCCCCGGTCCGGTGAAATCTATGAGCCGGCTACGGTGTCCAATAAGATAGATGTCACCGCAGATACCCAAATTGCCATTCCTGTGATATTGGATCTGGTGGAGCGGACCGTGATCTGGACAGACCTGTCCCTGACGAGAGATCCCTTCTATTCTAATAATGTGGAGGCTAACCAGAAGGGGATGGTGATTATCGGCAAGGCGATGACCTCGCTTCGGAAGCCTGATCTGTACGATCTATTCACGCTTCACGCCAAGGCCCGCGGTGAGCTGGCTGCGTCCGCGCAGCAGGCCGATACCGTATTCTCGGTGGATCAGGGCGTGACTCCGTACCACATTGAGCAGATTATGGCCGAATATGTGGTGTGAGCGGAGCGGTTACCTTATTTGTGCAAAAGAAAAGGGAGTCTCAGCCATTACATGGCTGGGACTCCCTTTTTGAAATATAAGAATTTATATGTTTCACGCTGTTCAGTTGGTGAATTCACCGCTACTTGATCTCAATCCCATACCAGCCCTCTGTCAATGCGGACAGCTTGTATGGGACAGGCTCTGCTGCATATGCCTGCTCAACCATGTGCTGACTTGCGCCATACACAATATGATAGGTGGGGCCATGCTCCCCTTCCCAGTCGAAGACGAACCGCAGGAGATCCTTCCCGTCCTGCCTGCTGTAGCGCACGAAGTTCAGCGTATCCTTGGACAACGCAGCTAGCTGCCGGATCTTGTCTTGCAAGCCTGCGTTCGTACCCTCGAAGAACATAGGGGCAGCCGCATTTCCATTATTGGAATAGATGAAGGTATTCCCGATATTGCGCCCCTTATCCAGGCCGTCCATCAGCAGTAGGGTCTCCGTCTTCACAGTATCGAACGTCCCGCGGTGCTCCTGGAATAGATTGTATTGCGCTCTGGAGGGATCATACCGGATGATGAAGCCTGCCGCTGCAAGCATCAGTATAAGGGTTATGCCAAGAAGGACCCGTGTCCTGCGACTCAATAGCTTCACCTGCCTGACCTACTTAGAATTAGTTCATGGAGCCGCTGAAGGGCAGCTCGTAATCAATCGTGGTAATGAACGGTACATATTTGCCGTTGAACCGTTCGTAGTGCTGGAGGGTGAACCAGTCCACAAATCCCGGATTATTGATCTCATCGTCAGCATCCAGGCCGAAATGGTCATAGAAATGGAACACCAGCTTGCCGCTGAACTGACCTCCGTTGTTCTTGAAATCCTTAATGGTAATATTATGACCATGGAAGGCGTGGATGGCCAGAGACAAGGCCAGATTGGTCTTCTCCGTAAATACCGGATACGGACTGGCCGGGAATTGATTCACGTAATTGTTCACCACATTATGGCTTCCGTTCGGGTCAAATCTCAGTCTGGACAGATCACCGTGATTGCTGCGCAGCTCCTGCACCACGAAATTCCGGATTAATTGTACATAATTCTGGGTGCTGGCGTCAGTGATGACGGCATTGTCCAGCTGGCTGTTATGATACTTGATATATTTGCTGGTATCGAAGGTGTCACCAAGGGCTACCGAGGCTCCTTCATTAATGGTTTTGCTGTATTTGAATGTTGAGATCAGATCGCCAAGAACGAACTTCATATCATCCGTTGCCCCGATCTTGCCGACAACGAACAGAAGGGCCATCTCGCCCCAGATCATGGACTCGGGCGTAATCCTGGCCACCGAGAATACCGGACCCAGCTTAAGCAATTCACCATACGTGTAGTCATTGAACGTCAGGTCATCGGAGACAGGAGAGGTTCCCGGCGCGGCAGTCTTTAGAATGCCTTCCCGGTGATTCGATTGAAGGATGAGCGCCTCACTTACATCTGAAATCAGTCTTCGGCTGTCCACGGCATCGTTCAATCCGTCACCGTCCGTATCGGCCAGATTGGGATTGGAGTACAAATAGGCGTAGACCTTGTCGCCGGATTTGGTAATGCGGATCTCCTGCCCGTCCTTAAGCCCGTCGTTATCGCTGTCGGCATCCAGATAATTCAACCTGATGGCCGCACCGCCAGTACCGACACGCAATCTTCCGGCCTGCATTTCCTTCTCATGATAATCACTGATGCCGTCCTGGTCGGTATCCTTGTACAGGTCGGAAGTCTCGGCAATCGTATCGAAAATTCCGTACAACTGGCTGGCATTGCTGGCGTGATAATAGCTGCCGCCGGTGCCTTGGGCCATGCTGTTCAGTACACTGGTCGAAATACTGCTGCCCAGGCCCACCGTATAAATGATGATTCCCTGATCGGCAGCCCGCTTGGTCAGTGCGGTGTCATAAGAGCCTTCCCCGTCAGTTAGCATAATAATGTACTTCAGGACATCTGCTCTCCCGCCGGCTGCGAACAGATTAAGCGCACTGGAAATTCCGCTGCTCAGCGTCGTTCCGCCGTACGCATCAATCCGTCCCGCAGCCTGACTCAGCATCGCCTTGTCTGAAGTGAAGCCGGATAATACTGTAGCATAGTCGTCAAAATCAACCACAGCCCCGCGGTCACTGTCCGTCAGCAGATCAACAAACTGCCGGGTGACGCTGATTCTCACATTGTTCCGGTCATTATCTGACATACTGCCCGAGGAATCAATGACGAAGGCAATATCCATCCCCGAATAATGCTCCTGCCCTTCATCAAACAGGAACTTATACTGCCAGACCTGTTCATATACCGTCTTGTTCAGCAGAATGTACCTGGAGAAATGAGCCGTCTCTGCCGAGACCACATTCCCGGTTACCTGCTGATCCGGCAGCTCCTCGAACAGCTGCGATTCCTCATTGTAATAGTAGATCTGCGGCACAAAGTCTGCCTGATTCCATAAGCTCTGATCAAACTCAAAGGAAATGGTTGCCTTCTCAAAGCTTCCGTCAATGGAGAAATTATAACCTTGGTCAATATACCCGGGAATGGTTGTATCATTAAGAATGCCGTCCTGAACCGGCTGGACAGACAAGCTGTCTACCTGCTCCGCCGTGATCCCTTCAACGGTCACACTTGGAAGGGCCTTGGCGCCGGTCACCTCTGCCTTCAATGTTCTTGCGAACTTCGTCTCAGGCACAAGCGGGTCGCTGCCAATCTGGAGTTCCCAGCCATCAGAGAGTCCGTCGCCATCGGTATCGGCCTTCAGGGGACTGGTCTTGTGCGTATGAACCTCTTCCCCGTCCTTAAGACCGTCGCCGTCACTGTCTTCGCCTATGAGGCTGGTGCCAAGCCGCAGTTCCTCCAGGTTGGTTAATCCGTCTGCGTCATAGTCTTCATCACCATCAGCAATCCCGTTCTTATCGCTATCCGGCTCAAGCGGGTTCAGCTTCAGCACGAGCAGCTCATCCCGGTCGCTTAACCCGTCGCCATCGGTATCCTTGCTGGTAGCGGAGAGGCCATAATGGTCCTCATAGTAATCGCTGATTCCGTCATTATCACTGTCCTTCTCCCGGTCAATCCCGAGGTTATCCAGATTGCTCTCGTCGAAGTTCACGATAATATACTCTTGGGTCACTTCAGTCCCGTCTTGAACTTGTGCGCGCAGCTTCAGCTGATTGTATCCGATCCCAAGCCCGATTCCTTCCGCAGACCACGCCGCACTTACAGGGATCGTCCCTTGCTGGAGGACTGCCTTATTTCGGTCTTCAATCTGATAGGTAAGGGCTGTGACGCTTGATGCCCCTCCCAGTGTTCCGGTCAGTCTGTCCATCTTGGAGGTCAGGAAGTAATAGTCTCCCTCCGGACTGGTCTGAAGCTGAAGGCCGTACGTATCCAGCTGCACGGAGACCGTCTCCGGCCCAGGGGTTTCCTGCCGGGCTGAGATCTGTGTCAGCTGATAGCCGGAAGGCCCGCTTGTCACATTCCCCGGACTCCCGGAGAAGCCGAGCACAAGGGTCTCGCCTGGCTGAATGTTGGCATTGTAGCCCGCATTATGTATAACGTAATGATTGCCGGTATGACTGGTGATGTCAGCCGTCCAGAAGCGGTCCAGCTGACCTTCATAATCGAACTCTAGCGTCCAATCCTCAATGGTGGACGGCGACAGATTCTTAATGGCAATCTCGCCGTTAAAAGCGCTGCCCCAGTCGCTGGTTACCTTAAAGCTGGGCTCGTATTGCCCGGCCGGCACGATCTGGTCCCCGCCCAGCAACTCAAACACTGCGGGCAGTTGTAATTCTCCTTCACCGGAAGCTGTGAAGCCGAAGCTCTCACTGCCGCCTACGGGAATATCCTGATTGCTTCCCGCATTTTTGATGGCATATAGGCCGTTCTCGTAGGAATCCACCCGTCCATTCCAGATATTCGTGATCTCATAGGGGGAGGTGAATCCAAGAGTCCAGTTCTCCAGCGTCCGGGTGCCTGTATTCCTGATCGTAACATCGGCGTTAAAGGCGCCTTCCCACTTAGAGGAAACCGTGTAGATTACCTCGTACCCCTCTCCTGTATAGGCCGTATGCTGCTTGCCGCCCGTGTCTTCCTGCGCCAAGGCAGGCCTGAGCTGGAGCGAAGAGAACACCAAAACCATAATGACTAATAAGATGAAGCCCCGTTTCGTACTTCTTGTCCTGAACATTGCTTGCCGTTCCTCCTCATAGGATCATTAATTGGGTGGGGAATCTGTAAGATCTTGGAGTCTATGAATCTATCATATTTGCATAAAGAGGTTTAGGCAACAACAAATGGAATAAAAGTAGAAGAACGACAAAAAGGACCAGCCCCAGGCTGGTCTATCGGGAAAGCTAAGCTGCAGTTTGCATCATTCTAAACGTTAAAGCTTCCTATTGCGCTGTAATCAACCGGTATCTGGAGGACTTCAGAGTAGAATGTCTTCATAGTGGAAATTACTGCTTGCGCCCTGCCAAATAATCTGTTATCTTGATATTAACAAATTGTAATTATCAATTAGTTAATAAGTAATTGCCTGTACATCAGGAAATGAACCGGAGGGATAAACATGAAGAGGGCTGCGGGCCGCTGGAGCGGGTTTGAACTCGCCTGGCTGGTGATATTTACGCTGATTGCGGTTGTTTTTACAGTGATCTCCAAGGATTCGTTCTTCGGGTTCACGGTCTTCATCACCGGGGTACTATGCGTGGTGCTGACGGCGAAGGGGAAGCTGGCGAGCTATGGATTCGGGATGTATAATACTTTTGGTTATGCTTATCTGGCCTATATCAACGGATTATTTGGCGAGGTTATGCTGAATCTGCTATTCTTTGTGCCCATGAATATTGTAGGCTTTTATATGTGGAAAAGAAATATGCAGGGCGGCAAGCTGTCCATGCGCCAGATGAAGGCCGGTGGGGTCGTACTGACCATCGGAATCTGCATTGCCGGGGCGCTGCTGCTCGGCTACAGTCTATCCTTCATCCCGGGGCAGAATTCACCTTACATCGATGCCCTGACTACCGTGCTATCCGTAGTGGCAACGATCCTGATGGTGCGGCGTTTCAAGGAGCAGTGGCTGGTCTATATTGTGTTGAATATGTTCACCGTGCTGCTCTGGGTGATCCGGACCATTGAAGGCAGCGGGGAGGGCCTGCTGATGATTGTGATGTGGAGCGCCTATCTGATTAATGCGGTATACGGCTACTACAACTGGAATAAAGGGGCGAAGGAGGCACTGGCATGAAGACACTCGGATTAACCCTCGGGAAGTTCGCTCCGCTGCATAAAGGGCACCAGTTCATGTTCGAGACGGCGCTTCAGGAGGTCGACGAGCTGATCGTGGTGATCTATGAGACCACTGTCTCTCCGGTTCCGCTACAGGTCCGGGCGAACTGGATTCGCAGGCTCTATCCTGCGGTCCGGGTGATCGAGGCCTGGGACGGGCCGGACGGGTACTCGGATGATAGAGAGCATGAGATCCAGGAAGAACAATATATCCTGGGGCTGCTGAAGGGCGAGCAGGTGACTCACTTCTATTCCAGCGAGTTCTATGGAGCGCATATGAGCCTGGCGCTGGGGGCTATCGACCGGCGGGTGGATGAAGCGCGGGTACAGGTGCCGGTATCGGCCACGATGGTCCGCTCCGATCCTTACAAATACCGGGATTATGTCAGCGGGCTGGTATACCGCGATTTGATTACGAAAGTGGTATTCGTAGGGGCGATGTCTACCGGGAAGTCTACGATTACCGAAGCGCTTGCCCGCAAGTACGGCACAGCCTTCGCCAGCGAATACGGGCGGGATTACTGGACGGAGCATCAGGTGGACCGCCGGATTGGGCTGGAGGCTTTTGACGAGATTGCGGTGGGGCATCTGGAGCGGGAAGAGCAGGCGCTGCTTGAGGCCAATAGGTATTTATTCGTCGATACGAATGCGATCACCACGTATATGTATGCGCTGGATTACCACGGGAAGGCACCTGAGCTGCTGACCCGGCTGGCCTTGGAGAACGCGCAGCGCTACGATCTGTTCTTCCTGTGCGACGATGATATTCCGTATGACGACACGTGGGACCGCAGCGGGGATCAGAAGCGGCATGTGTTCCATCAGCAGATTATCGCGGATCTGAAGGAGCGGCGGATTCCCTATATTACCTTGAGGGGCACGCTTACGGAACGTATAAGCAAGGTGGACAGTGTACTGGCAAAATTCAAGCCGTACGGGAACTATTTCGGAGAACTGGTGCATTGAACCAGAGGCAGAGGAGGCGGAGAGAGTGGAATTAAGAGATGGTAACGGACTTACAGAGCGTGAATTCCTGGAGCAGTACCGGGCCGGGGACTATGAGCGGCCTTCCGTGGCGGCGGATATGGTAATCTTCACTGTTATAGATCCAGCGGAGGACCAGGAACCTGAGGCTGCGGCGAAGGAGTTGCGTCTCCTGCTGATCCGCAGAGGCGGGCATCCCTGCCTGGGCAAGTGGGCGCTGCCCGGCGGCTTCGCCCAGCCGGACGAGACCACAGATCAGGCGGCCGCACGCGAGCTGGAGGAGGAGACCGGCGTCACCGGCGTATATCTGGAGCAGCTTCGCACCTTCTCTGACCCCGGGCGCGATCCCCGTACTTGGGTGATCAGCAGCAGCTATATGGCGCTTGTCGACAGCCGCCGCATCCAATTAGAGGCCGGGGATGATGCCGAGGCTGCGGCATGGTTCAAGGTAAGCTACCAGCTCCGGCAGGAGCATAAGGAGCTGTTGGAGCCGGGCTGCATCCGCACCCGTATCTATGAGCTTCGGCTGGAAGCGGGCGGACAGGAGCTGGCAGCAGTGATTGAACAGACGTTGACAGCGACACCGGCAGCCAGATCGGTGCAATATGCCGTCTTGTCCAATGACGGACTCGCTTTTGATCACGCCAAGATCATTGCCTATGCTATTGAACGGCTGCGCCAGGAGACGGAGAGAACCGGAATCGCGCTGCTCTTAATGCCTGAGCAATTCACTCTGGCCGAGTTGCAGCAGGTCTACGAGTTGATTCTCGGCCAGGAGATTCCGAAGGCGGTCTTCCTGGACAAGATGGCTGCGCTTATAACCGCGACCAACCTGTACACAGAGCCTACGGAACACACCCCCTCCCGCCGCTTGTATCAGCGGAACTGGGGAGAAGTCTGAATTTTAGGAGGAAACCATCCATGAACGCAGGAAGAGCAATATTAAAAACAATGGAATTCAGCCACGAACTCGATGTGCTGCACAACTACATTACACAATCCAAGATGCCGGTACGCAAAAGCGACTCCTTCGATAAGCAGGTCATGCTGCTCGAAGAAGCCCAGGGTGAAAGCGCGTTTCAATCCACCTACAAAAAGATGAAGAAGGTCAACATCCTGTCCGGTCTGTTCGCCCTGCCGGTGCTGCTGGTGGTTGCCATCGCTGCGATCTACGGCAGGTATATCAACCGGGGTTATGATGTGTTCGGCTATTTCGTGGATCATCCGGTGCTCTATATCGTACCTGCCGCGCTGATCGTAGTGACACTGGTGCTGGCCCTGTATCATTCGGCGCTGCGGCGGAAGCTGTACGGCCGGATCTATCCGGAGCTGAAAAGAAAGCTGGGACTAAACGCCGCCTGACCGCAGACAGCGTTTTAGTCTACCCCCGGGCCGGGCCGTTGCTCAGGCACGGTAATGCGCATCGTGACCTTCCCGCCCCCGGAGGGTGCGGCGTTGCTGAGGCTCAGACTGCCTCCGTGCTGCTCGGCCACAGACCGCGCAATGTAGAGCCCCATTCCGTGATGATCCCCGGAGCTGCGGCTCGGATCGCCCCGGTAGAATTGGTTAGTCGCCTCCCGGAGGTCGGCCGCTGAGAAGCCGCTGCCGGTATCGGTAACCGTGAACTGAACCGCCGCCGCTTCACCCTGGACGAGCAGGGCAATGCTTCCCCCAGGCGGGGTGTGCTCGGCCGCATTGGCGATCAGGTTCATGATTCCCCGCAGCAGCAGCTCCTTGTGGATGTACAGGAATTCCGGCAGCTTCTCCTGCCGGATAGAGGTCTTGAGGTCCCTGCCCGCAGCCAGGGCCTTCATTTGCAGCTCCAGCTCGGCCACGATCTCTGCCGCCGGGACCCGCGTCTGCTGGCGGGATGAGCCGGACTGCAGCCTGGACAAGTCAATGACCTCCTGCACGAAGGCTTCAATGTCTTCGGCGCTGCGGCGGATATAGCCGCTGTATTCACGCTGCGGCTCCGTCTCAACAATCTCCTGCAGCAGCTCGGCATTGCCCCGGATAATGGTCAGCGGCGTCTTGATGTCATGGGCCAGCGCGGAGATCTGCTCGCTGCGGGAGCGCTCCAGCATCCACTGCTGCTCCAGTGAAGTCTGCAGGGCATCCTTCATCCGGTCCAGGGAGCCCAGCACCTCGTCAATCTCCCGGATGCCGCTGGGCTGGACGGTGAACTCCAGATTCTCGCGCCGGATGTTCTCGGTCGCATCCTGCAGGCCGGCCATCCGCTCCGAGAGCTTCCGGCCGAACCGGGCCGCGAGCAGGGCGGCCATCAGCAGGAACCCGAGCACGAAGAGCGAGGGTCCCAGGAGCTGGGGATTCGGCAGCGCGCTGCGCAGCACTGGAGAAGCATACTGCGGTGTCAGGACATAGCGGAAGATCCACAGCTTCTGCCCATGCTCAGCGGTGGTGTAGTAGTAGGAGCTTCTGTTGTTCCCCTCCCGGACAATTCTCCAGGCTTGCTCCGCCTCTTTAGCTGTCAGATTGCCGGCCAGCGGCTTCCCGTCCAAGGTGAATACGGTGTACTCCAGCCGGCCCGGGACCTGGGGAGACTTATCCGCTACGCCCGCAGCCAGCTGCTGCTTGAACTGGGCAATTTCCTTCTCGTCATAGTTGGCAGGCAGCAGCGCCCCTCGGGCGAACGCCAGTGTGAATGCGCCAAGCAATACTCCCAGCAGCAGAACGGTACCGAGACTCAACAGCAGCAGGTAGTGCAGAAAAAAGGTGCGCAGCCGCACGGCTTTGCGTTGTTTTACAGCTTCCATTTATATCCGATCCCCCAGATGGTTTCAATGGCCTCAAGCCCGTACCGGCCCAGCTTGGCGCGGATGTTCTTAACATGCTCCGTAATGGCACTGCTGTCACTCTCCCCGTCAAGCCCGAAGACCCCTTCATAGATATTCTCTTTGGAGAAGACCTGACCGCGGTGGCGGGCCAGAAACTCGCAGATTTCATATTCACTTTTGGTCAGCGGCACCTTGTCCTCCCGGGCGTACAGCTCTTTACCGGAGAGGTTGAAGCGAACAGGGTCCATATACAGAATGTTGCGCTTCTCCCGGTTCTCCCGCCGCAGATGAGCGTTGATCCGCGCCCGCAGCGCGCCTATGCCGAAGGGCTTCATAATATAATCATCCGCCCCCAGCCCCAGTCCGAACATCAGGTCACTTTCCAGCGTCTTCGCCGTCAAAAAAAGAATGGGACAATCCACCGCCGTGCGGATCTCCCGGCACAGGGTGAAGCCATCCACGCCGGGCATCATCACATCCAGCAGAATCAGGTCATATGCACCGAGGTCGGTCCCGCGCACCAGCGTGGAATCAGAGAAGGTGGTTACCAGATGGCGGTCGGTACTGAGCGCGTTGGCTATCAGGGACAGGATGGCGGGTTCATCGTCTACCACAAGTATTTTGGCCATAGTCATGGATTCCCTCATTTACAGATTAGTAGGCTAGTTATCCGCAGAGCGGCCCTCCCACTTGTAGAACCATACCATACTGAGGAGGCCGGCAGCTATCGTTGCTACTATGCAGATGGATACGCCGGTGGCCAATCCCGTTTCGGCAAAAGGCGGCAAGCCTCCCGAATGCTGAATCTCCAGCAGGGAGAGAAAACGGCCGCCCCAGGCGAAGGGGATATACGGCCACAGGATATCGCCAAGACCGGTCAGCATCAGGGCAGCGAGCAGGCTTCCCGTGATGCCTATGCCGACAGAGACGCCCCGTCCGAATCGCAGGCTGAGCGCGAAGTGAAGCAGATAGAGCAGGATATTGCTTGCGAACAGGATCACAGAGCCGGTGAGATAAAAGGGTATGCCGTGCCGGTCCTGCCCCAGCATTCCGGCAAAGCCCACGCTGAACAGGACGAAGACCAGCAGGACCGCCCCCAGGCTGAATCCCAGCAGGAGCAGGAGCTTGCTCAAAAAGGTTGTTGTCCTGCCCGCAGGCAGGGCTAGCATCCCCTGAAACCCTCCGGAGGCGGCCTCCTGCTCCGCCGCCATCGCACAGACTAGCCCGATGAGGGTAGGAAACGCACAAGCGACTGCCTGCATGAACCCCATCACCTTGCCCGCTTCACTTGCAGCAGAGATGGAATAATAGGCCAGGAACAGGCCGGCCCCGATCAGCGGAGTCAGCAGATGGATCAGGAGAAACGGGGTGCGCCGCATTTTGAGCAGATCGGCTCTGAGCAGACCCGGAAGTGCATTCATGCTACTTCGCCTCCTGTCTACGGAACCATACGGTGGTGAGCAGGAACAGGATGGCGAACCATCCGAGAGAGACCAGCGTACCCGGAAGAATCATATCCGTGCTGCGCAGGGGGCTGTCCGCAGGAACCGGCAGGCCGTTCGGCAGGATGGACAGCACCGGACACATGAGCCTGAAGGTAATCGTATAGGGGATGTAATCCCATAAGCCGCCCTTGTCGAATTGAACTACACCTAGAATAGTACCGGCAAGGTTCAGCAGGACCGCTGCGAATAATCCGAGACGGGCCGCCAGGAACAGGCACAGCGGGATCTGCCACAGGAAGGTTAGGAAGATCAATATGCTGCCCGCCAGACTGCCCAGCAGTGTAATCGTCTGTCCGAACAGTAGCCCCCCGGCTGTAACCCCGGTCAGGAACACGAGGAGCGCAGCCATTAGCCAATACGCACAGGCGATGATTTTCCCGGCCCAGAGCGTTCCCGGTGTAAAGGGCAAGGCCAGTATTCCGCGGTATTTCAGCTTCGCGTCCTTCTGCAGCGCCAGCGAACAGACCAGGCTCAGCGCTCCGGGCAACAGTATCGTGTACCACCAGTTATAAGACCCGCTCTGAAAAAAGCCGCCGCCCATCAGAACAGCGCACAAGAACAGAGTGAATACAGGAGCGATCCAGGCCAGCTTGGGAATGAAGGTACGCCGCCATTTCAGGTGTTCCGCTCTAATGATATTAAGCATGGGCGGCACCCTCCCTCCGGTGGGCTGCTGCGACCTGCATGAACAGCGCCTCCAGATCCTGATCCGGGGAGACCGCTCCCTGATAGCCCAGCACGCCGCCTGCGATAATGCCGATATGGTCGGCTGTCTGCTCCACCTCGGAGAGCAGGTGGCTCGACAGGATGACGGTGATTCCCTGCTCCGGGAAGGAGCGGATCAGCTCCCGCAGCTCCTGAATCCCGATCGGGTCCAGCCCGTTGGTCGGCTCGTCCAGAATCAGCAGTTCCGGCTGGTTCAAGAGTGCAATGGCGATGCCGAGCCGCTGCTTCATGCCCATGGAGAATTGTCCGGCCCGCTTCTTCCCGGTTGCGGTCAGATCGACAACAGCAAGCACCTCTTCGATACGCGACAGCGGCAGTCCGAGGGCCAGCGTGCGTACCTTGAGATTCTCCCGGGCGGTCAGATTATCGTACAGCGGCGGTGCTTCAATCAATACGCCGATCCGGCTTAAGTCCTTCCGGGTCCATTCCCGGCCCTGGAAGCAGATTCTCCCGGAATCGGGGCGCAGCATCCCGGTAATCATTTTGAGCAGGGTGGATTTGCCTGCACCGTTCGGACCGAGCAGCCCGTAGACGGAATTGCGCGCGACTGTTAACGATACGTTATTGACGGCTGTCTGGCGCTTGAAGCTTTTACATAGATTCTGTATTTCCAGAATATTATCCTGCATAGTATATCATCCTTTCTCTACCTCTACTCTAAGGGCAGATTCTAAGGATTCTGTAAGGATGACATGGCAGAGCCCCCTGCCTGGTGAACAGGAGGGGCTCTGTGTTGACTTTGCAGCGGCCGGCAGGAAGGATTAACGGCGCCGGAAGGCGCCGCCGCGGGCCAGGGCAAAGAAGATCAATAGTGCAACGATGGAGCCGATAATGGCCGGAACAATGTGGAAGCCACCTACTACAGGGCCCCTTGGACCAAGCAGCTCGGAGCCCAGCCAGGAGCCGATGAACCCGGCGATTACATTGCCGAGTACGCCTCCCGGAACATCTCGCCCGATTAGATTGCCGCTTAGCCAGCCGATGAGTCCCCCTACGATGATTACCCAGAGCAGATACATTGATTTGTCCCCTTTCTAGTTGGTTTATTCAAGGTATGTTGAAATACGGATAAGGTGAACCATCTGTCGAAGGTTTATTTAAATATAAGAATGTATATGTTTCACGCTATACATTATCCTTCTATTTCTCGCTGAAACGGTACCGTCCTTCAAAAGGACAGCAAAGCCGTTTCCACTTGTTGCCAAGCTCTAACAGGGCTGAAAACCGAACACAATGGGTCGTCGCGGGGGTTCGGACGGTGACAGGGAGATTAACGTGCTCTCGCGGTGTTAATATTAGGTATAGGAGGAGGGATCGGATGAACAAAATTCTCGTAATTGATGATGAAGCGGCCCTGCGGGACCTGATCGAGCTTGTGCTCCGCAGAGAGAATTATGAGGTGCGGACAGCGGAGAACGGAAGTGCGGGGCTTACGGCCCTGGATGCTTTTCAGCCGGATCTGGTGGTGCTGGATCTGATGCTGCCCGATTGCTCCGGCTATGACCTGTGCAAGGAGATCACCAAACGGCAGGCGGTTCCCGTCATTATGCTGTCGGCCAAGAATGAGATTATAGATAAGGTGCTGGGACTTGAGCTGGGGGCTGAGGATTACATGACCAAGCCGTTCGATAACCGGGAGCTGCTGGCGCGGATCAAGGTGGTGCTCCGGAGAGCCCAGAACAGCGGCCTGCCCGCAGATGCTGAAGATACCCGGATCTCTCATGAGGAGCTGACCTTCGATCTGGAGACCCGGGTGGTGCAGAAGGGCGGCGTTCCGGTGGCTCTGACAGCCAAGGAATTCCGGATTCTGGAGACGCTGCTAAAGCGCCCTGACAAAATCTATACCCGGGATGAGCTGCTGGAGATCGTCTGGGGCTATGACTTCATGGGCGACAGCCGCAGCGTGGATATGACGATTATGCGCTTAAGAAAGAAGCTGGAGGATGATGCCGAGAATCCGAAATATATCAGGACTGTCTACGGCTTCGGTTATCAGCTGGGAGGTGGCTCCGCCTGAAATACGCGACCCGGCTGGTGCTAATGTATTTGCTGTTCTCGGTGCTGTCCTTTGCCGTGATCATTATTTCGGTGAATAAGGCGATTGACTATTTCAGCTTCGTAACGATAGAGAAGCAAATGATGGAGAAGGCGGATCTCGGCGAGATGTCCTTCAGGGAGGTGCTCTCCAGGCTCGAACAAGAGGTGGATGCCGGGCAGATGGAGGCGGTGGCGAGAAGTGCGCTGGAGACGTTAAAAGCCTCCGTCAAGGAGGTGCGGATCTACGACAGCAGCCAGAAGCTGCTGGGACTCGCCGTTGACGGAATTGTGATTAATAACAAGACCCCCGTCATTTTCCCAGGGAATATCCAGAACGCCCTTAAGGGCAATTATGCGTATACGGTCTCCGAGGATCACCTGCTGTACTTCGCGGTTCCGATTCAAGACAAATATTATCAGAACAGCTATGTGTACGAGTTCGTGGAGGATGTCTCTTATTTCTATACGATGATGGACCAGATCCGCTATATCCTGTTCGCCGGTGCAGGAGGATTCATTATTCTGATTACACTCTCCAGTCTATTCATTGCCCGGAATACAACGAAGCCGATCAAATATCTGCTTGGCGCGACAGAGAGCTTCTCCAAGCAGCAGTTCCGGGAGGTGCGCCTGAACAGGAAGGATGAGCTGGGCATGCTGGCTGCAGGCCTGAACCGGATGGGCATTCAGCTCAGCGACTATATCCAGTATCAGAAGCAGTTTGTCTCGAACGTATCCCATGAGCTGAAGACGCCGCTCGCTGCGATCAAGGGGTTCTCACAATATTTGTACGAAGGCGAGGATGAGGATGAGGAGCTGCAGCGGATCTACTTCCATCTGGTGAATGAATCGGACCGCCTGACCCGGCTGGTCAATGAGCTGCTTATGCTGTCGCGCTTCGATAAGGCAGGACAGGATGGAATCGATGCCGAGAAGACAGATCTGGCACAGCTGGCCGCAAGGGTAGCCGCCGGATTGAGGGTCAAGGCGGACAGTAAGGGGATAGAGCTTACGATCCGCCAGGGACCGCCGGTCTTCGTCAATGTCAATCAGGTGCTGATGTCCCATGCCATCGCTAATGTGCTGGACAACGCCGTGAAGTATTCCAATTCCCGCACCCGGATAAGCATTGAAGTGTTAACCAGAGAGCAGGAAGCCATCGTGCAGATCAGCGATCAGGGCATCGGAATCAGCCCGGATGAACTTACCCGTGTACAGGAGCGGTTCTACCGGGCAAGCAATGCCGGCGGGGCCGGCGGAACGGGGCTGGGGCTGTCCATCTGTAAGGAGATCGCCGAGAAGTTCGGCGGGCACCTCAGCATAGAGAGCCAGCTCGGAACCGGAACTACCGTCTCTATCCATCTGCCGCTTAGTTAACGTTACAAGACTGATACAACTCTGTTATTACACTAATAAATGGTTTTCGTATACTAACCTCATACCAAACAAACAACGCGCCAAACGCGTACATTCATGGAGGGATTACTTATGGGAACATTTAAAAAACCGGCAGCGCTGCTGCTGCCCGCAGTATTGTTAATGACACTTCTGGCCGGATGCCAGTCCGATTCGGCCGCTCCGGCGGCTACCCCTTCGGCAGAACCTACAGCTGAAGCGGTGTCCACAGCGGCACCGGAATCTTCGGCTACCCCTGCTGCTGAGCCTGCGGCGACTGAAGCTGCTACGGCCGAGCCAACCCCAGCGGCTTCAGCGGGCAGCTCCGAGGCGATCAAGGAGGGAACCATTGAGAAGGAAGGAAATGTGATTCTGAAGGAGCTGGCTTTTGTCCATAAGGATCACACCATCGCCCTCTCCGACATTGTGGATGATGCTAAGCTGGAGAGTATGCTGGGCAAGGCAACGGCGAAGAAATCGCACACGTATTCCTTGGATGACGGTAAGAATATGGATACCCTGATCGGCAGAACAGAGAACACGTATACCTTCCCGGGCCTTGAGATTAAGACGATTGATTCGGGTGACGGCAAGCAGTTCTACATCTTCAGCATTAAGATTACCGATCCGAAGTACACTACGGTCCGTAATATCAAGGTCGGAGACAGCCTGGACACACTCAAAAAAGCCTATCCCGAAGGCAAGCTGACCGGAGACGGGGCACCTGAGGAAGAGGATGACTACCGGTTCGCCCCAAGCAACTATGTGGATTATATTCTGTTCCATGTCAAGGGCGCTAAGATTGAAAGCATAAGCATCTCTACTCTGCTGGACTAAGCCTGTCCCCCGGTTCTGCCAGATTAAATAAGAACAGCCCTGCCGCTTCACGGCCTGTAACGGTCATGAAGCGGTCAGGGCTGTTTGTCTGTGTAGCTTAAGCTTATTTCTGGGCGGACTATCCTATTCCGCTGGAGCTGGTTCCAGCACCCGCACCGTCTCCCCCTCTATCAGCTCAGGCAGATAGTAGGTGCTGCTCTTCAGGTCCTTTTTACCCTGAAGCTTCTTAATGACCCATTCGGCCGCATCCCGGCCCATCTGCTCCTGCGGGTGGGTTAAGGTCGTCAGCTTGATCCCCGCGTTCTTGGCAATATAGGAATTGTCCTGCCCGATAATCGACAGCTCGCCCGGAATTGAGATCCCAAGCTCGCGGCACACCTTGACCACTTCCAGCCCCACTTCATCGTTATAACAGACGATAGCGGTCAACACCTCTCTGTTATCTGTAAGGAATTGCTCCAGATTGGCCGACAGCGCCTGCTTCGATTCCGTATCGAAGGAGAGCACCTGCTCCGGGTGGAAGCGCAGCTTGGCTTCGCCGAGCGCCTTGATATAGCCCTTCATACGGTATTTGCCCTGGAGATCGTCCATTTTGGCAATAATCCCGATCTGGGTATGCCCCTTCGAGATCAGCTCCCGGGTCGCCAGATAGCTGGACTGTACATCATCCAGACAGAAGAACGGCACCTCCAGCTCCTCATAATAAGCGTTAATCATGATGAACGGGACATCCTGCTCCTTGAACGACAGGTAGTAGGCGATATTCGGGTTGTACAGGTTGCTTTTCGTAGGCTCAATAATCAGCCCGTCTACCCCGAAGGACAGCATCATCTCCAGCGCCTTCTTCTCCTGGGCCACATCATTATTGGTGCTGGCGAGCAGCAGGGAATAGTTGTCCTCGTTGAGCCTGCCTTCAATCCCCCGGATAATGGAGGGGAAAATATAATCGGAGAGGTATGTGGTTATTACGCCGATGGTCCGTTTGCCCGCGCCATTCCCGGATTTGGACCGGAACTGGTGGCTGACATAGGTGCCTGAGCCCTTTTCGCTCCGCAGGAACCCCTCGTTGGACAGCTCCAGAATGGCCTTCCGCACGGTCTGGCGGCTGACGCCGTACATCTCCTGCAGCGCCGACTCCGTAGGAATTTGTTCGCCTACACTGTAGGTGCCGGACAGGATATTGCTTTTGAGTTCATCGAATATGATCTGGTACTTGGTTCGCACACGGGTCACTTCTTTCATAGTTGTTCTTATTTGAAATGGATAAATTATTGTAGTTGTACGTACATATTATAGCTTGAATATAAGCTTAATATCCTCCGATGTCTACTATATCTAATGATTTGCGTAAAATAGGGGTGTTTTTCCGGTAAATTTGTAGGTATATCTTATATCTATTGTTGACAAATGTACGAACAAAAAATATACTAAACCTGTTCATAAAGGAAGCGCATTCTTTAGATTCGTAAGTAACACAGTTTGGTTCAGAGAGGAGTAACGTGGGCATGGATCAGAACATCAAGCAAGCGATACTTAAGGGAGAGACATCACTGGGTATCGAATTTGGGTCCACACGTATCAAGGCCGTCCTGATTGATCAGCAGTTCGAGACGGTTGCATCCGGAAGCTACGAGTGGGAGAACCTGCTGGAAGGCGGATATTGGACGTATCCTTTGACGGATATTATTAAGGGCCTGCAAGCCGCTTACCGCGAGATGAAGCAGGAGGTTGCACAGAAATACGGGATTACGGTTACTACTGTCGGTTCGATCGGATTCTCAGCAATGATGCATGGATATATGGCCTTTGACAGCACGGGCGAGCTGCTGGTTCCGTTCCGGACCTGGCGCAATGCTACAACCGGTGCGGCGGCCAAGGAATTAACAGAGCTGTTCCAGTTCAATATTCCGGAGCGCTGGACCATTGCCCACCTGTATCAGGCGATTCTGAACGGGGAAGAGCATGTTCCGCAGGCAACGTTCGTAACGACGCTGGGCGGATACATCCATTGGCTGCTGACCGGCAGCAAGGCGATTGGGATTGGCGATGCCTCCGGGGTCTTCCCTATAGATGAAGCTTCGCAGAATTACCATCCGGCCATGGTCAGCCAGTTTGATGAGCTGATTGCCGCTAAGAATTACCCTTGGAAGCTGAGTGATCTTCTGCCCAAGGTCTACGCTGCAGGCGAGCAGGCGGGTGTGTTAACAGAAGCCGGTGCTAGACTGCTGGATGAGTCGGGGGACCTGCTGGCAGGCATTCCGCTCTGTCCGCCGGAAGGCGATGCCGGAACAGGAATGGTCGCTACGAATAGTGTCCGCAAACGGACTGGTAATATCTCTGTAGGCACCTCCGTATTCGCTATGATCGTGCTGGAGAAGGATCTTACGGCGGTATATCCTGAGATTGACATGGTGACCACCCCGGATGGCAGTCCGGTGGGAATGGTACATGCCAACAATTGCTCCAGCGATATCAACGCCTGGGTCGGCTTGTTCCGGGAATTCTCGGAGGCGATGGGCTTCAAGGCTGATCCGGCGCAGCTGTTCAGCGTTCTGTTCAATAAAGCACTGGAGGCAGACGCCGATGGCGGCGGCTTGCTGAGCTACGGCTATTTCTCGGGTGAGAATATTACCGGGCTGGACAAGGGACGGCCGCTGTTCGTCCGTTCGCCGGAGAGCCGGTTCACGCTGGGCAACTTTATGCGGACGCATTTGTTCTCCGCTTTTGGCGCACTGAAGATCGGGATGGATATTCTGACCTTGAAGGAGCAGGTGTCCATCGACAGCATTCTGGCGCATGGCGGCTTGTTCAAGACGCCTGTTGTCGGACAGAGAATTGTAGCCGCTGCGATGAATGTGCCGGTCTCTGTGATGGCAACAGCCGGAGAAGGCGGCGCATGGGGCATGGCGATTCTGGCTTCTTATATGAAGAATAGAGGGCAGCAGGAGTGTCTGGATGATTTCCTCGACCAGAAGGTTTTCAAGGATATCGAAGGCGAGACTATTCATCCGGTTGCGGCAGATGTGAAGGGCTTTGAATTGTTCATGGAACGCTACACGGCGGGTCTGGCGATTGAGCAGGCCGCTGTAGATCATCTCGTAGAGAACGGGGGGAATTAACACATGCTGGAGCAACTGAAGGAAGAGGTATGCGAGGCTAATCTGGAGCTGCCTAAGCACGGGCTGGTCAAATACACCTGGGGCAATGTGAGCGCGGTGGACCGGGCGAGCAGCCTGTTCGTCATCAAGCCGAGCGGAGTCAGCTACGATAAAATGAAGCCGAGCGATATGGTCGTTGTGGATTTTGACGGCAATGTGGTGGAAGGAGAGATGCGGCCTTCTTCGGATACAGCTACCCATGCTGTACTCTACAAGCATTATGCCGAGATCGGCGGCATCGTGCATACGCATTCCACGTGGGCGACCATCTGGGCGCAGGCCGGACTGGACGTTCCGGTTATGGGGACGACACATGCAGACACCTTCTATGGTTCTGTACCGTGTACACGGTTCCTGACCCAGGAAGAGATTGACCGCGGGTATGAAGCAGAGACCGGGCATGTGATCATTGAGACTTTTGAACAGCGGGGGCTGGATGTTATGGCGATTCCCGGCGTTCTGCTGAAGGGCCATGCGCCGTTCACTTGGGGCAAGGATGCCCATGCTGCCGTGATGAACAGTGTGGTGCTGGAGGAAGTGTCCAAGATGAACCACTTCGCCCGCCAGCTGAACACCTTCGCCGAGGAGCTGCCGCAGCGGATTCTGGACAAGCATTATCTGCGCAAGCACGGCAAGGACGCGTATTACGGACAGAAGTAACTGATTTATACCAAACTAATTTTCACCAAACTAATAGAGAAGAGGATGAATGATATGTCAACAGTAAGCGACAAGCAATTCTGGTTCGTCGTAGGATCGCAGCACCTGTACGGAGATGAAGCACTGGGTGAAGTGAAGGCTCATGCCCAGGAAATGACCGATGCGCTCAACAATAGCGGGGTGCTTCCTTATCCGCTGGTATTGCAGGATCTGGCCGTTAGCGCAGACAAAATCACTTCCATCATGAAAGAAGTGAACTACCGTGACGAGGTTGCCGGTGTAATCACCTGGATGCACACCTTCTCCCCGGCCAAAATGTGGATTCGCGGCACGAAGCTGCTGCAGAAGCCGCTGCTGCACCTGGCTACCCAGTATAATGAGAGCATTCCTTGGGCGACCATTGACATGGACTTCATGAACCTGAACCAGGCTGCCCATGGCGACCGTGAGTATGGCTTCATCAATGCCCGTCTGAAGAAACAGAACAAAGTCGTTGTAGGATACTGGGAACGCCCGGAAGTCCAGAAGCAGATTGCTGAGTGGATGGACGTTGCCGTAGCTTATAACGAAGGCTTCAACATCAAGGTTGCCCGCTTCGGCGACAATATGCGCAATGTTGGCGTGACCGAAGGCGACAAGGTAGAAGCCCAGATCCAGTTCGGCTGGACCGTAGACTACTTCGGCATCGGCGATCTGGTGGCTTATGTGAATGAGGTGAAGCAGGAAGAGATCGATGCCCTGTTCGCAGAATATACCAAGCTGTATGCCGTTGATTACGGCACGTACAGCAAGGAAGATTGGGAAGCCAGCGTGAAGGTGCAGGCCAGCTATGAGATTGCTCTTAAGCGCTTCTTGGATGCAGGCGGCTACAATGCCTTTACCTCTAACTTCGAGGACCTGCACGGCATGAAGCAGCTTCCGGGTCTGGCGGTTCAGCGCCTGATGGCCCAAGGCTACGGCTTCGCTGGAGAAGGGGACTGGAAGACTGCGGCTCTGGACCGCCTGATGAAGGTGATGAGCCACAACCTGAACACCGGATTCATGGAAGATTACACTTATGAAATGGCAGCCGGACAGGAAGCGATTCTCCAGTCCCACATGCTGGAGGTTGATCCGAGCCTGGCCAGCAACCAGCCGAAGATCATCGTGTCCCCGCTGGGCATCGGCGACCGTGAAGATCCGGCCCGTCTCGTCTTCGACGGCAAGGCAGGCGAAGGCGTCGTAGTGTCGATGGCTGACTTTGGCACACACTACAAGCTGCTGATTAACGAAGTTACCGCCTTCGAGCCAACCGTTCCAGCTCCGAATCTGCCGGTAGCCCGTGTACTGTGGCAGGTGAAGCCTAACTTCCAGGACGGCGTTAGAGCCTGGATCGAGAACGGCGGCGGCCACCATACCGTTGTATCGCTGAACCTCACTACTGATCAGATCGTTACCTACGCCAAGCTGGTAGGACTGGAATACGTAATTATTAAGTAATAAGAGTTACTTGTTAAAGTTAACAGCGAGTGCATGTTAAAAAGAGCGAGAGGGCGTATAGCCTTTCTCGCTCTTTTTGTTTGGCGGGTATGGTGGGCGCGGCCGGCGGTATGCAAAAGACATCTGCCTGCCCCGCTTACTTCTTATTCCGCGCACGATATTGCTGCGGCGTGGTGCCGACGATCCGCTTGAACAGGTTGGAGAAGCTGCCGAGGCTGGTGTATCCGACCTGCTCGGCGATGTCGGTAATCTTCAGCTCCGTCTCCTCCAGCAGTTGCTTGGCCTTCTGCAGCCGCTCCTGTATGATCACATCCGAGATCGACAGCCCGGTCTCCTTCTTGAACAGCCGGGACAAATAGGCCGGGTTCAGATAGACATAGGCCGCGAGTTCGTCGCGGGTGATCTCTTCGCTCAGACGCGAGCGGATATACTGCCGGATCTTGGTGACCGTGGCCGAGGATACGTTATTGCTGGTCTGTAATAAGCGCATTACGGCTCCCAGGCATTCCAGCGCCCAATGCTGGAGCGAAGCGGACTGCTTCGGATAATTCTCCTTATCCATCAAGGGCTTCAGCTCGGCTGAGGCGTGTGCGGATAAGCCTTTTTTGGCGAGAACGGTGTGTACAATGAACAGAATGCCGTGAATAAGCTGACGGTGCAGCTCACTTGTCCAGCGGCCAGGCTCAATGCCCGAGAACCACAGCGTCACGCGGCGCTCCAGCTCCTCCAGCTCGCCAAGCTCCAGAAGGGTCGCCCACTCTCCGAAGATATGCATAGGCGCTGCCTGAGGCACAGGCGCAAGCGGCTGATCTCGGCCATACGCCTGATCCTCCGGTCCGAACACCTGACGCGAACGGTTCAGGTTGCGTTGTTCCCGCTCCGTGACATCCGTGTATGCACTCATGATACCGGACAGAGGGACACCCGCACTGATGTAGATCGACAGGGAGCAATGCAGCAGCCGCCCGCAGGTATCCAGGAAATTGCGGCCATTCTGCTCCAGCTTATGCCTGGCGGTGTTCATATCGCCACGCACGTAGATGACCGCCAGATTATGGCCGACCTGATCCTGCAGCACAGTGCCTTCCAGCCCGCTTAGCAGCAGCTCATCGGCCATGTTGCGCAGTGCATACTCCATAATCGTCTCATCCCGTGCGCTAAGGTTCTCCTTCCACTGCTCCAGCCCCAGGAGGGCGAGGAAGTAGCGGTCTCCGGGCTGCAGATCCAGATTGTAGGTGTTCGCCGGAAGGGTGAGCGATTCCAGTACGGGCGCCGCCCGCTGGCTGAGAATATCCTGCCAGAACCGTTCCACCAGCAGGGGGAGCTGATGCTCCCACTGTCTCCGGTACTCCTGGATCAGGGTCTCGAACTGCTGTTGCTCCTTTTGCTTGCTGATCTCGAATAGCGCCTCACGGCAGATCTTCATCAATTCCTCATAGTCTACCGGCTTGAGCAGATAATGGAAGGCACCGTGATGAATCGCGCGCTGGGCGTACTCGAAATCGGCATGACAGGTCAGCATAATCGTCAGCGTGCCGGGAGCGGATTGCTTCACCCAGGACAGCAGCTCCAGGCCGTTTCTGCCCGGCATTTCGATATCGCAGATCAGCAGATCTACGGGCTGCTGCTCAAGAATGGCAATCGCCTGATCCACGTTCTCCGCCAGACAGACATCTGATACGCTAAGCGCGCTCCAATCCACCCCCTGCTGGAGGCCGAGCAAGGCGAAGTATTGGTCGTCAACGATTAGAACTCTGTACATTGAACGTCACAGCTCCTTTTGAACGGGTAGTCTGATTTCCACAACCGCGCCTCCGTCTGGGGCATTGCGGAAGGTAAGCCGTGCCCGGTTGTTATAGAACATCAGCATGCGTCTGTATACGTTCCATATTCCCAGATGGCGGTCTGTCGGCTTGCGCTCATACACGCCTTGATTGAGCATGTCGAGCTGAGCCGCGGAGAAGCCCGGCCCGGAATCGCGGATCTGAATGGCAATGCAGGTGTTGCCGTTCTCCCCGGCTTCTTCACGGACAGTTATGCCAACATTGAAGGGCTTCGAATTGTTGATGAATCCATGCTTGATCGCATTCTCGACGAAGGGCTGGATCAGCAGCGGCGGTATCAGTGTAGATTCAAGCTCCTGCGGAAGCTGCACCTCATAAGACAGCTTGTTCGGATACATGACCATCTGAATCTCGATATAATTCTGAATATGACCCAGCTCGCCGCGCAGCGGAATCCAGGCGTCATTGGTATTCATAATGAAGCGGAAGTGGGAGACCAGATGTCCGATCATTTTTTTGATCAGCGCATATTGCTTCAGCTCTACCAGATGAAAGACGATATTCAGGGAATTCATGAAAAAATGGGGATTGATCTGCGCCTGAAGATGCTTCAGCTCGGCCTGCTGCACCTTCATCTGCTCCTCATACACATCAATCTTGAGATTGCCGATCTGCTCGGCCATCTGGTTGAATTGCATTGTAATGATCTGGAACTCCCTGCTGTTGCCGTCCTTCAGCCGGTATTCCAGCTGTCCCTTACCAAGGATACGCATCCCGCTGGTCAATTGCTGGATAGGCTTGAACACCAGTCTGCTGAGCAGAGCCAGCAGGATAACCATCACGAGGATAATGGCGAAGGGAATGACCTTGATGATCCGCTGGAAGATCGGCAGCTCGTCCAGAATCGATTTCTCGTCAAGCAGGAAGAAGACATTCAGATTGGAATACTGTGAAGGCTTGTCAATCAGCAGATAAGAATTGCCGTTGCTCAGCCGGATCGCTGCGTCCACCGGACGGTCAGGGCGTCCCAGCTGGGTGCGGATGAGCGCAAGATCTTCACTGGAGAACTGGCCCCAGAGCAATTTACCGTCATTGTCGATCATGCCCACCTGCCCGCTGCCTCCGGTAGACTCCAGCTGGGTCAGCGGCTGGGCCAGAGAATCAATACTGACCAGTACCCCCATGAGAAGCCGTCCGCTCTTGTCCGGCAGCACCTTGAATAACACCGGCTCGTCGCCGAGGGTCACAGTCTCCCACTTCAGGGAACCCTGGAGATTAGGAGACTTCAGGCGCGAGGACAGCCCGGAGGCAATGACCTCCTTCTCCTGGTAATACTCTCTCTGGCTGCTGAGGAATAACTCGTCCCGGTCCTGATGGTAGACGAAGACACTGCGGATAATAGTGTAGTAGCTGACATCGCTGTACCACTGGTCCATCAGCTTGCGGATGGACAGATAATAATTGACGCTGTCGGGCCCGCTGTCCGAATAGAGCTCCAGCAGCATATTTTCATTGGCGGTACGCAGCAGATAATGGCTGGTCTGCTCCAGCAGCTCATCGAGTGTACCTAAGTGCAGGGTCAACGTGTCCGAAGCAGACTTCGCAACCTTCTCCCGGACAATGTTGGTGGAATAGAGATTGGTGTAGGAGAGGAAGAGGAACAGCGGTGTGACCAGCAGCAAGACAAGAGCACTCACTTTGAATCGCAATGATAGTTTCACAGTCTTCCCCCTTATCCTTAGGTACATTTACACGCTGAGCGGCAGGAAAGGGAAGGACGGCAGCCGTCCTTCCCCTTAGCTTAAAATATAAGGAATTGTATGTTCCACACGACAACTTATCCTTATATTTCTCGCTGAAACGGGTGCCGTCCTTAAAAGGACGGCATCGTCGTTTCCACTTGTTTGTTTAGGATTGTTTTGCCTTCCAGGCATCGTATTGCTTCTGAACCTCGGCGCGGATCTCTTCAATGCCGTTAGCCTTCAGTTTATTATTGTATTCCGTCAGCACCTTGTCTACTCCCAGACTGCCCGTTTCCAGCAGCGGGCGGAATTCCTTGATAATATTGCTGACTACGGAGACCTGTGTTTTGACAGCATCGGTATTGAAGTTAAAGCCGAAGGATTTCACCTTATGGGCGCTCTCGTTATAGGCCTTGAACTTCTCCCATTTATCGGCACTTTCGCCTTCCCACAGGTAGGTTATGGTCTGATTACCGAACATCCATTCAATGCCCGGCGCCCAGCCTGTATCGGCACGGGTAGCAATGCCGTCAGGCAGCTTGATGAAGTTGTCCTTGCCTTCTACCTTGACATACTGCCGTCCCTCTACGCCGAAGTCAATCAGATTGACCAGAACCGGGTCGGTATGCAGCAGGTTCAGCAGCATCATCGTCCGCTCGGGATCAATTGAGGTGCGTCCGATGGCCATCATGGAGTTGCTGACGCTGGCTGTGCTGATCTCAGGTTCATTCCCCTTCAGCTTCACCAGCTCAATGCCGGTGGCGATGGAATCTTCCTTGTCGGAGTCCGGTTTGTCAGAACCGAATTTCATCCAAGTCTTGCCGGCCTTGAAAGCGTCTTCAGTACTGGTCTTGGTCGTTGCCGCATCTTTATTGATGTAGCCTTTGGCGAACCAGTCGCCGTAGAGCTTCATCCGGTAGATCGCGGTGTCAGACTCCATCGAGCTGATCACCATCTTATCGGTCTTGGTATCCAGGACGATTCCGGCAGGAGCGCCTGCCACCAGCTCATAGCGGAAGTTCTCCTTCATGCTCTCTCTGGTCTTGTCGAAGTAGCCCAGGGTATCCGAGCCGCTGCCGGAGAGCCAGATTGGCGCGATGGCCGGTTCCTTCTCCTTGATCGTCTGCAGCCATGGCTCCAGATCCTCCAGCGTCTCAATCGAGTTCACATCGAAGCCGTATTTATCCACCAGATCCTTGCGGAACATAATGGTATGACTCTCGCCGATTTCCTTATTGGTCGGAATGGCGTAGATTTTACCGTCTACCTTGCCGCCGTCAAAGAAGCGGGGGTCCAGCGTCTCCTTGATGCCTTGTCCATATTTATCGAGCAGCTCATCCAACGGGAGGAATGCGCCTTTGGCTACGTTATTGGCGAAATCCGCCCAGTTCGGAGCGAAGGTCAAATCGACCTGTTCACCGGATTGATAGGCCAATGCCATCTTCTCAGCCCAGGAGGACCAAGGGAGTCCCTGGAAGTCAATCTCGGCGTTGATTTTTTCTTTGAGATACTTGTTGATCTCGTCTACAACCGCTTTGGTATCATTTTGCGGGAAATTCCCGACCGTGTACACTTTCAGCTTGCGGAACGTTGAGGTGTCAGGATTCGTGCTGCCTTCCGTACCTGCTGTTGTAGCTGCTGCTGTCGATTCTGCCTTGGACGGGGCGGATGCACCTGAATTGCCCCCGCCGCATCCGGTAATGCCCAGTATCACGGCGGTTAGGGCAGCAAGCACCGCGCCCGAGCTTCTGGTTGTTCTCATTTGTATGAACCTCCTCAATGATAATTAGATCATATATTCTAACCGGCATTTACGCCAGAGCTAGACCCATTAACCTTTGATCGCCCCAATCGTGAGGCCTTTGGTAAAGTACTTCTGGAAGAACGGATAGATGAACAGAATGGGACCAATCGACAGCACAACCATGGCCATGCGCAGACTTTCGGTTGGAACGGATTCCTGTACCATCAGGGCGACACCGGTGCCGGCAAGCTGGGTTTTGAAGAATTCGGCCTGGCGGATCATCTGGATCATGACGTACTGCAGCGAGAACTTATTGGTGTCATTAATGAACAGCATGGAGTTGAACCAGTCATTCCAGTACATCAGCGTAGTGAACAGTCCGATGGTCGCCAGTACAGGCAGGGAGATCGGCAGCACGAGCTGGAAGAAGATCCGCCATTCCGAAGCTCCGTCGAGCTTGCCGGATTCAATCATCTCCTCCGGGATGGTCTGCTGGAAGAAGGTACGGGTGATGAAGATATAGAAGGCATTGGACAAGCCGGGCAGGATCAGAGCGACCAGCGAGTCCTTCAGATCGAGATAATTCACGTACAGCAGATAGAAGGGAACCAGTCCGCCCGAGAACAGCATCGTGATCAGCAGATAGAAGTTGAATGTCTTTTTAAAAGGGAAATCCTTCCGGTAGAGCGGATACGCATACAGTGCAATCAGCAGCACGGCCAGAACAGTTCCGATAAGGGTAACGGTCAAGCTGACACCATACGCCTTAACCAGTGTCTCCGAATGCTTGAACAAATATTGGTACGCGGACGCATCGATATGATCGGGCCAGAACTTGTAACCCTGGAGCGTCAAGGCCTTCTCGTTGGTTAAGGAGATAGCGACAATGAGCACGATCGGCAGGATACACGCCAGGCTGAAGGCGATGAAGAACACATTCAGAATAATCTGGGCGGTGGTAGAGCCTTTGGTATAAGGGTTGCTTCGGGATGCAGTAGTCATTAGAATCCTCCGTTTCTAGAAAAGAGCCGTATCGCGGTTCAGCTTACGGGCCAGTGCATTCGCGCCGATGACCAGGAAGAAGCCGACGACCGATTGATAGAAGTTCGCCGCAGAGGACATCCCCAGGTCATTGAGCTGGATCAGGCCCCGGTAGACATAGGTGTCGATGACGTCCGTAGTCGAGCGCAGCGCACCGGAGTCCAGGGTCACATGGTAGAACAGCCCGAAGTCAGAGCGGAAGATACCGCCCATATTAAGAATCGTGAGAATGACCATGATCGGCGTAAGCAGCGGCAGGGTAATCTTGGTGATCTGCTGCCATTTGCTGGCCCCGTCCATCACCGCAGCCTCGTACAGCTCTTCGCTGATGCCGGTGATCGCTGCAAGATAGATGACGCTGCCGATCCCGATGGAGTGCCACATTTTGGTGATCCACAGAATGTAAGGCCATGCGTTAGGATGCATATAAGCGTTCACCGAGGAGTAGCCGAACATCGGCAGAATATGCTTGACCAGGAAGCCATACTCCGGGTGCAGGAAGGCATAGACGATGAAGCTGACCACGACCATGGACAGGAAGTTCGGCATAATCATCACGGTCTGGAAGAACTTCGAAGCCAGCTTGTTACGCACCTCATTGATCGCAATCGCCAGCGAGACGGAGAGAATTAGGCCTGAGATAATGAAGACCACATTGTACCCCACGGTGTTGATCGTCACGCGCAGGGCGTCAGAGGTGGCGAAGAGGAACCGGAAGTTATCCAGCCCGGCCCAGGGACTGCCCATAATGCCATCAATGTAGTTGATGTTCTTGAAGGCAATGAATAATCCGAACATCGGAATATAGCAGTTGATGAAAAAGATAATCGACGTGGGCAGCAGCATCAGCAGCAGCACCCGGTATCGCACGATATTGTGCAGCAGACGGCCGAAACGGCCCTGGGGCGGTGTCGCTGGCTTGGTGTTCATAGCTTGTGGTGCGGGATTTGCCATAAGTTCTAACCTCACTCTACTTGTTCTGGATGAATTTATTATAGTAGAGCAGCCCTTCGGAATTCTTTCTTGGAAATGACTCTGTTTATTCAAAAATGACTTTGTACGGAGCGCGTGAATTCAGCGCTCTTGTCACAAACCGGCAGGAGGGGAACGTTATACCTGTATATTCTTAATCAGTAAAGGAGAAAAGCTATGTACACGATCAGCTTAAATACCATGAAGAAAGCAATTATAGCAACAGCAGTAACCGCTGTACTCGGAGGAACAGTTGTCGGCGGGGGATTCACTGTAGCCGTAGCGGCGGCAGCCGATGTCAACAAGGATACTAAGGCTGGCAGCGTATTCGCGATCAGCGATAACGCCACTCTGAAGGCGATTGTTCAGAAAAAGCTTGCTGCCGCCCCGAATCAGGCCGTGACCCAGGAGGGGGTAACCCTGACACTAACCGATCTGATCTATGACAGTAATGAGCTTGTCGCAGGCATCCGGCAGGAGGGAGGGACGGTAGACAAGTATGGTTCCTTCATGGACCCATCCAGAACTGTGGATGTATTGGTCAATGGGAAAAAGCTGCTGTACGATACGTCCATCTCCACAAATTCCGAAGATACGGACACGGCGTTGATCCGGCTAACTAAAGGAGCTATGAAGCAGCAAATCCCGGATAAGTTCGACCTTACGCTGAAGGCATACGCCAACGGGGTGAAGGAGCCATTTATATTTAAAGTTCAAGTGAACAAGCTGGGGACCCTGTTAACCGTGAAGCCGGGCGTTTCCAAAAAGAACAGCACATTCAGCTACACAGTGACATCCTTCCAGATGACCCCGTTGACAATGTCTCTGCAGGTGAGCTTCAAGGGGGAAGTTCCGGCAGCGGCCAAGTCCAAGGGGAACCCGGAAAGAATGTTATATGACCTTGTGGATGAGAAGGGAAATGTGAGCTCGCCGTGGGGCAAGCCGTTTGAGAAGGTTAAGACAAGCGGTACCGAGGAGCAGAACTACGGTGCTTTTCCGGCCGTCCCGAAGACCATTAGTGTTAAGCCGTTTACGTATGCCAAGGATGCCAGCGGGAAAATGTTCAAGGACAAACAGGGCCAATGGGCTAAAACCTATTATAAAGATCTGGAAACCAAAATTACGGTTAAATAACAAGCGATGTAACTAATGTTATTGACAGAAGTCTGGGCTATGAATAGAATTGACAAATATTTAGATGAAGTCCGCTTCAAATAATTAAATATTCGCAAGCTATGAAGGCTATGGATCACACTATAGCTGGAGCAGCTTCTGGAGAGACTGCGGGAGACCGCAGCGCCGAAGGGTTCACAATCTCAGGCAAAAGGACAGAAGAGTACCGGATTTCTATTTCCCTGGCTGATTTCCTTCAGCGTAGGCAGATAGCTTATTTGGAACCTCTTATGAACCGGGAGATTGGATGATATCCAGTCTCCTTTTTTGCGTTATTTGCAGCGTTGAATTCATTAAGGGGGAAACAGGAATGGCACAGACAGAATTAAAAAGAGAGCTCGCGAACCGGCATGTCCAGCTTATCGCTATCGGCGGTACGATTGGAACAGGGTTATTTCTCGGCTCAGGCAAGGCGATCCAGCAGGCCGGGCCTTCCATCATGCTCACGTATCTGATCGTGGGAATCGCCGTGTTTTTTGTGATGCGGGCGCTGGGGGAACTGCTGCTCTCGAAGGCGGGGTATCAATCTTTTACAGACATTGCTGAGGATTACCTGGGGCCGCGCGCGGCATTCATTACGGGCTGGACCTACTGGTTCTGCTGGATTATGACGGCGATGGCCGATGTGATTGCGGTGGGCGTCTATGTGCAGTACTGGTTCGATATTCCGCAGTGGGTACCGGCCGTGATCTGCCTGATCATTCTGCTCGGACTCAATCTGCTCACGGTCAAAAGCTTCGGCGAACTCGAATTCTGGTTTGCTCTGATCAAGGTGGTTACAATTCTGGCTCTGATCGGCCTGGGGATTGTCCTGCTGGTGACCGGGTTCAAGACGGATGCAGGCTCGGTGTCAGTCCGCAATCTCTGGGAGCATGGGGGCGTGTTCCCGAACGGGGTGAAGGGCTTCTTATTTTCCTTCCAGATGGTGGTATTCGCTTATGTCGGCGTGGAATTGGTGGGGGTATCGGCAGCGGAGACTGCGAATCCTGAGAAAAACATCCCGTCCGCAATCAACAAAATTCCGCTGCGGATTCTGTTCTTCTATGTAGGCGCGCTCTTCGTGCTTCTGTGCATTAATCCCTGGACCCAGCTTAGCGCGGCGGAAAGCCCGTTCGTGCGTACCTTCAGTTTGGTCGGGATTCCGATTGCTGCGGGAATTATCAATTTCGTGGTCTTAACCTCGGCGGCCTCCGCCTGCAACAGCGGGATGTTCTCGACCAGCCGGATTCTCTACAATCTGAGCAGACGGAATCAGGCCTCGCCGCAGCTTGGCAAGCTGAACCGGAATCATGTGCCTGCGAATTCCCTGTTTATCTCCACCCTGGTGATCTCTGCCGGAGCACTGCTCAGCAAGCTCATTCCGGGTCAGGCCTTCGGCATCGTGACTACGATCAGCGCTATTTGCTTCATCTGGGTCTGGGGCGTTGTGCTAGTCTGCCATATCAAGTATAAAAGGAACCGCCCGGATTTACATGCCGTTTCCAAATTCAAAGCGCCGTTCACCCCGGTGATTAACTATGCTGTTCTGACGCTGTTTGCCGCCATTCTTGTGATCATGCTCTTTGCCGATGAGACGCGTCCGGCGCTGCTGTTCACTCCGCTCTGGTTCATCCTGCTGTTCGTTCTGTACTCCATCAGAAGCCGTAAGGAGAAAAGTGAACAGGAAATCAGTATAATCAATACATAAACTGATTTCAGGATGAAGAGGTGCAGCCGCCGCATGAACAAGACAGACCGCATGTTAGCCATCGTACTGGAGCTGCAGCGCAAAGGAGTCGTACGGGCAGAGGATCTGGCGTCTGTCTTCGAGACCAGTGTAAGAACCATCTACCGCGATATCCAGGCGCTTAGTGAAGCCGGAGTGCCGGTGGTAGGAGCTACAGGTCAGGGATATTCACTGGTAGAGGGGTATTTCCTGCCCCCGGTCAGCTTCACAGCGGAGGAGGCTGTGACTCTGCTGATCGGGACGGATTTCGTGGAGCAACGGTTCGATACGGAGTATGGTAACCGGGCTTCCGCAGCAGGCAGGAAGATTGAAGCGATTCTGCCGGGTGATACCAAGGAGAATGCCGCCCGGCTCCGCCAGAGCATCCTGCTGCTGAGTACCAGTAAAGATAAGCTGCAAGGACAGGACAAGGAGTACATGGAGCAGATCCGCCGCGCGATTCTGGAGCAGCGGAAGATCAGCTTCGGGTATACGAAGGGCAGACAGGAAGCTGACGGAAGTCACCGGAGTGTCCGAACCGCCTCGCCGTATGGACTTGTCCTGAACAGAGGTGCCTGGACCCTGGTCGCCTGGTGCTGGCTGCGGCAGGAAATCCGTCATTTCCGGTTATCCAGAATGAGCGGGCTTACCGTTCTGGACGACCGGTTCGAAGTGCCTGCTGATTTCGATCTGCACGCGTACCAGCCGGAGGATGACCGCCATGTACGCGTGTGCATTTTGGTGCATCCCGAGATCGCTGACAAGGCTGCTGAATCGAATAACTTTTATCTGGAGGCCGTGGAGGACCGGGCAGACGGCAGGCTTATGACCTTCCGCGTGCGTCAGCCCGGGGACCTGCTGCAATGGGTGCTTGGCTGGGGAGCGGGGGCGGTTGTCCTGGAGCCGGAAGCCTTGCGGAAGCTTGTGCGGGAGGAAGCGGCAAAAATGCTGGAACGCTACTGACATAACGTTGTCAGTAGCGTTTGTGTATATTCAGGTCAGACCTTAAGAATAAAGGAGCTGCCTGAAACCTATGAATATGAATACGAAGACTACGGAAGCCTTACAGCAATTTGAAAAGACTGCGAATCACTATCTTATGGAATTAGATACCTTCAGTATGGAGCAGCTGCTGCGGCAGCCGGCTGACGGAGAGTGGTCCCTCGGGCAGATGGTTCAGCATTTGATACAATCGGCGCTGTACATGCAGCTCCGTAATATCGATCTGTGTCTGGCCGGGAACGGGGAAGCGGCGGGCAAGGAAGCAGAGATGACTCCGGATGGTAAAGCGGTTTTTGCCGGGGGCAGCTTCCCGCCTGTGCGCGTTCATGTTCCGCCGTCACCGCAGTATACGCCGGTGCAGCCGGAGAGCAAGGAGCAGCTGATCCAAGGCCTGAACACAGTGATGGAGCGTATGCGCGAGACCCTGCCGAAGCTTGCGCAGGCACCTGAGCACAGCACCGCCCCTCATCCCCGGTTCGGCCCCTTGTCTGCGGCAGAATGGTATCTGCTGATTGAGATGCACTACCGCCATCACTTGCTGCAGCTGAACCGGTTGAAGGATTTCTTAGGATCAAGTGTAGCGTAATAAAAGAACGCCAATAAGCCGAAGCCTGTCAGTAGTAACTGAGGGCTCCGGCTATTTTGCTACATTGATCACGTCGAGGGCTCACGGGCTAAATGTAATCGAAAAAGCGATCACAATGGTCAAATTTTAATTATTCATTTTTGAATAAAGGAGGTTTGTCGCAACATGTCGAACTTAACTCTTAATTTCGCAGTACCCTGAAGCTAACTGAATAAAAGGAGACCCTCACCTATGAAAAACATCGTACGCTCCCTTGAAGATATAATAAATCTCGCGCCCGTTCTGAAAGCTGCTTTTCCATACGATATCTCGATTGCCGTCTGTGATACCGAGAAGTTTCTCGCCTATTACCCTGGGGATTCCATTGATCTGGGGATTCGCGCCGGGCAGATTATTCACGCAGACGAACCTCTGTATCATGCACTGAAAAATGATGAATACTCAAGGGCCAACGTTCCCAAAGAGTATTATGGATACGAATTTGTGGGTACGGTCCTTCCGGTACATGGAGAGGATGAACGTGTCTGCGGGGCGGTCTGTATTCAGGTGCGCAGACAGACCGAGCTGCGGGAAATTGCCGACCGGATGGCACTGTCGCTGAATCAGGCTAATGCGCGGATCATGCAGGTAGCGGGCGGGTCTAACCAGCTGGCCGGCTTCTCTCAGAAGCTGCTGGTCCAGTCTGAGACCACTGCTGCAAGTGTCCAAAAAAGCGATGAAGTGCTGGCTGTTCTGAGGAAGGTTGCCGACCAGACGCATCTGCTTGGAATTAATGCGGCCATTGAGGCCGCCCATGCCGGAGAGAAGGGCCGGGGCTTCGACATTGTCGCCAGAGAAATCCGCAAGTTCTCACAGGAGACCGAGCAATCCGCGCAGCGGATACGGGACACCCTGCGGGAGATCCAGACAGCGATGAAGGGAATCGGCCAATCCATCGGTCAGATTGCCTCAGTGGGACAAGAGCAGGCAGCTTCAACGCAAGAGATGTCCAGCTTCATTGAGGAGATCCGGGCGATGTCTGAGCAGTTGAATCAGTTCGCGCAGAAGCTGTGAGGGTAAGTGTGGAAGCTGCCTGGATAAGCCCGCAAATCTTACAGATGTGCGATAATTGTAGCCGCCAGCGCCAGGAAGGCTGGTAGGCCCTGCATCAGCAGGATGGATCTCTTGGAGGTGAGTCCGCCGTAGATGGCCGCAACCGCCACGCAGATCAGGAAGAACAGCTGCAGCTGGTAACCGAAGTCTGCGCTCGGATGCAGCAGGCCCCAGATTAGACCGGCTGCCAGGAAGCCGTTATACAAGCCCTGGTTGGCAGCAAGCGACTTCGTCTCCCGGGAGAACGCAGGGGTCAATCCGAACGCCTTCTGTGCTCTCGGGGTGGTCCATAGAAACATCTCCAGTACTAGTATGTACACATGCTCTAGTGCTACTAAGGCAACAAGAATTAAACTTACAGTCATCATAAAGAGTCCCTCTTTTCAAGTGATGTGAGTCGAATTAAGCCTATCATTTAAATTGTGCAAAATATAATTTTACGAACTTAAATATACCGGACTTTTTGATATTTGTCAATTTACTACAAATCGTAAAATTGGAATGTAAGGGGGCAAGAAGAGTGATACATATAAGAACGTTAACCCCGTCTGATGCCGAAGTCTACCGGGCGCTTCGTTTGCAGTCGCTGCAGCAGCACCCGGAAGCTTTTCTAAGCTCCTATGAAGTGGAAGCGAAGTTGTCTATCGAGACTACCCGGATTAAGCTGGACTCCTCGGATGAGCATTTCACCCTGGGTGCCTTCTTGGATGGGGAGCAGAGACTGGCGGGAATGGCCACCTTGTTCCGGGAGAGCAGGCCCAAGATTCAGCACAAAGCTCATGTCTATGCAGTATATGTAGATCCAGGAGCCCGTAAATATGGCACGGGCCGTGCGCTGATGCTTGAGCTAATAGCACGGGCGAAGGCCGCGCCGGGACTGGAGCTGCTGACGCTGACCGTAACCTCCAATAACGTTCCGGCCAAAAGACTCTACGAATCTCTGGGATTCGTCCGCTACGGCACAGAGCCGAAGGCGATGAAGCTTGGCAGCGAGTACCTGGATGAGGATCTGATGGTGCTGATGCTGTAAAATACAGCAAAAGCCCCTCCTGCCATTACGGCAGAAGGGGCAAAGATGAAGGGAAGGTTGCTTACTTCGCAGATTTTCCGCTCAGGATAGCCTTCACCTGGCTGACCATTGCCGCTGCGTCAGCACTGGTGACACCGTCCTGCGGATGGAAGCTTCCATCTTGATCCAGCTTCACGATCTTGAGGGCAAGCGCGGTCTGAATGGCTCCCGAGTTCAGGATATTGATCTTGTCATTATCCTTGATCTCCACCGGGATCAGCTTGATCATCGGCAGTTGGCCGCTGCTCTGGAGTGTGTTGATGAGCAGATACGTGAACGATTCACGGGTCACGCTCATATTCGGATCGATTTTGATCTGAAGATTCGCCTCAGGTCCGGCAGCATCCTTGATGAACTGTACGGCCTCGGTGGCAGTGATGTACTCATTTACAGCATCAGGCGCCGGATGGGCCTTGAGATAGTTCGCCGCATTCCCGGCAATAGAAGCAGCTTCAGGGCGGGTAATCCCTGCTTTCGGATTGAAGTTACCTGCAGCATCCAGCTCCACGAAGCCGAAGGCAATGGCGGCCTGGATGGCACCCGAGTTCAGGATATTGATCTGATCGCCGTCCTTCACCTCTACCGGAATGACGTTAATCATCGGCAGTTGCCCGCTGGTCTGTAGAGTATGGATCAGCAGATAGGTGAATTCTTCGCGGGACATGCCGGCCGCCGGATCAATCTTGATTTGCAGATCCGCTGCAGGTCGGGCCACCTCTTTTATCACCTGTACGGCTTGTGCTGCTGTAAGCACCTCGTCCGTAGCCACCGGTGCCGGATGTGCCTTCAGATAAGACAGTGCATTGCTGATGGCTACTGCCGCTTCCGCACGGGTGATCTCCTGTTTCGGGTTAAGCTTGCCGCTGTTATCCAGCTTCAGGACACCGTAATTCAGCGCACGCTGCAGGGCACCGGAGTATTCTACCTTCACCTGATCCTGATCGGCGTACTCTACCACCACCGGCTTAATCATCGGCAGACGGTTCGTATTCTCCATCGCATCAATGAGCTGATAGGTAAACTCTTCGCGGGTCAGCTTCTCACCAGGCTTCAGATCCGCAGGCAGGTCCAAGCCGTGCACACCAGCAATAATCAGCGCCTGTGCATACCAGGCGGAGTCGTTGGCATTCTTGAAATAGTCGGTAGCATGCGGCTCCTTCACGAACCGGATCGTATCCAGATTCAGATCAAGCGCACTGACGATCATCTGCACCCCCTGGGCTGCTGTGATGCTGAGGTTCGGGCCGAACAGGTCCGCGCTGATGCCTTTAATCAGGCCGCTGTTCTGAAGCGCGATAATCTTGTCTTTATCCTGCACGTTATGGATATCCTTGAAGGCTGCAGCCGAGGCGAATTGTTGCCCTGTGAAGCTGAGCGCCAGAGCGGCTGCTGCGGATAGGGTGATCATCTTGAATGTCTTCTTCATGTCCAGTCACCTCGTGAGTAGTTTGTAGTTTATTTGTGATCATAGACGGCGGCGTAGTCAAAAAGGTTCCAGTAAAAATAAAAAAATAAATTATAAAAAAAGCACTGGCCGCTTAGGGCTAGTGCCGTTTTCTCATACAAATCTCCTGCCATCTCATAAGCCATCCATACTGCTCATCGCAGAATTCTTTCGTTACAGACTGTAGCCCCTGGCAGCGGACAATGCGGGAGATAATCTGATAATGCCTTACCGCAATGAAGTCAAAAATCGCGTAGATCTCAATGTTACTCAGGGTTCGCACCTTACAATACCCGGTATAGAAGCGTTCGAATAAACGCTGGGTAGTATCATACATTGAGTCTTGATATCGATTGAAATGAGTTGCGTCAGACATGTATGCCACGTCCATGCCGGGATAGTCGCCGGAGGCATCATCAAAATCCATAAAGATATATTGCCCATTGCGGTTCCTAATCATATTGCCTGTATGAAGGTCGCCGTGACAAAAGCCCTGTGGAAGCTTTGACATACGGCCCCACAATTCATTTCCATATTGGTTAAGAGCAGCCACGGAGTTTGAATCACAGTCCAGTTCGCTCATAATAGAGAGATAATCATCAATATATTCATTTTTTGTCCGCTTAATCAGTTGTTCTCCAGGGTAATTCTGCATTAGCTTATGAAGCTCGGCTGTCTGGTAACCGATAAGCTCCGCTTCGGCAAATCCATCAGGATTGTCACCCTCTACATAGTCGAAGAGCACAGCGTTTTGCCGGCCCTCCGGGGCTTCAAGAAGAATGTGACTCTTTTGTCTGACAGTTCTCAGCACCGTCACAGCCGGAAAGGAATGAGCGTGCAAGTAGTCAAGAATTCGAAGAGACTGCATGGCATCGGCCGTTTTGAAGCTGCGGTATATTTTGAGCACATAACGCTTATTCCCGCCTTCTGCCAAATAAACCGAGCCAATCATCTCCCGGTGAAGCTTGATCTGCTCAATACGTAACGGGTAGGATTGGTTAATCTCACGGATAAGATGATCATGGTTCATCTGGCAGCGTCCCCTTTATGAATGGCTCCAACTGCTATTCATTATCCTAGGGGAGAAACACAGATGTATAGAGAAAAATTGATTATAATTAAACCTCCGCCGCAACAATCTGGTTCCGGCCCTGATGCTTGGCGGCGTACAAGGCTTTATCGGCAGACTTGAACAGGTCGTTCAGGTAGGTGGTCGCATCCATGGCAGGCGGGATCTTGAATTCGGCGATGCTGAGCAGCCCCATGCTGATGGTGATGGACACGGGCCCATCGATATAATCGATATGGATGGTGTTGTGTTCAACCCCGGATTTGAGCTGCTCGGCCAGACGCCGCGCCTCGGCTCCATCCGTATGCGGCAAATAGATGATGAATTCCTCTCCGCCGTAGCGGGCCAGGATATCGGAGGGCCGCAGGCTGCGCTGCAGCAGCTCCACCGTGCTGCACAGGACCACATCTCCGGCGAGATGGCCGTGCTGGTCGTTGATTTTTTTGAAAAAATCGATGTCGATCAGTATAATAGTCGAAGGTGTCCGGGTACCGCTGACCCGAAGCGCCTCCTGCTCCAATTGCTGCATCAGATAATGCCGGTTGTAGCAGCCGGTCAGGCTGTCCGTGATCGCCAGCTTCCTCAGCTTGCCGTTCGTCTGGAACAGCTCCTCCTGTACCTTCACCAGCGAGTCGTTGCGTTCCTTCAGGATGGCATTCTGCTGGTTCGTCTCATCGATGAGCCGCCGGATCTCGGTAACATTCTGGAAGGTGACAATCCGCCCGACCCGGCTGCCGCTCACTATGATCGGCGCTGCATGAATACTGACAACCATTTGGATAACGGGATGCAGAATTTCCAGCTCGGCCGTCTCCAGCGGGTACTCATGGTATTTCTCAAGGAAGGACCCGATCTTCAAGGCAGGGTCATCCGGCAGATAGCTGCTTATATTGAACGCCGCACCCGTCACAAGCGGGATATAGGGATGCAGGGCATGATTGATCTCCACGACCTGCTCCTGGTCATCCAGCACGAGAATTCCGTACTCCATGGTATTGATAATATCCTGATGGGCGATAGTTACGATATCGAATACTTTGTCCTGGTGGATTGTAATCACAAAGAACGTAGCCGACACCACTATACCCAGTGAAGTGAAGCCCGGAATTACCGGTAAATAGTCATCCAGAATGACATTGAGAAGCACGTCGATCATAAGGAAGACGCACAGCGCCGTAATGCCTTTGAGCATGTACATAACCTGATTCTTGATCCGCGCGGCCTGGTTAGAGGTCAGAGCCACGTATATGACATACATGGATATGAGCGCATCAATGACAAGGAAGGCCATGCTGAACCAGAAAATAGGTCCGTAGGTCCGCTCCACGTATCCGCCGTTCACCGGACGGACGAACCATCCATAAGGATTGAGCACCACTCCAACGGATGTCAGTACTGCAGGGATTACCAGCGCGGACACCATTCTTTTAGTAAGGAACTGGGATTGTCCGGCGAGCAGAATCGTGAAGAAGATCCAGCCCAGGCCCAGCAGGGAAGCATCCACGAAGGCAAGCTTCACATAAAAGAGCTGATAGAGAGGATCATCAACGGTCCGGATGGCAAACTGGCAGTAGGGCCAGATCAGCATGGCGAAATGGAACCCTAAATAGACCTTGTGCAGCTTGGTAATCGTGACCGTAGCCACGATATAGATGAGCAGCAGGAACAGAAGGAAGCACATAATCAGGTCGATCCAAGAGGCTAAAGCCAATATGTTACACCTTCTTGATTTTAATAGTATTTATTGATTTTTGTGGGTCTTAGGTCTTATATATTGTTTTTAATATATAATTAGCGTGTGCAGATTACAAGATTTTTAGATAAATCTATCGGAAAATATTGGATTGGGAGGGGAGCAAATGAAATCTATTAGCGTGCAGAGTCTTGTAGAGAAATTCCATCTGGAGGTGCTTGCGGGAGCGGGCCGGATGGACCGTAACATCACCCGTCCAAGGACGCACAGACCGGGTCTGGAGTTTGTCGGTTATTTTGATTTTTTTCCGATGGAGCGGGTGCAGGTCCTTGGACGTAAAGAGATTAACTACCTGTTAACGCTGAGTGTAGAGGAGCGGATGCTGCATATCGGCAACATCGTCAAATATCATCCGCCGTGCTTCATCGTAACCAGCGGCCAGCAGGAGATTCCTTATCTGACGCTATTCTGCGACCAGGAGGGCATTCCGCTGCTGCGGACGCCGGAGGTGACCACCGAATTCATTGCCAAGCTGGACAGCTTCCTGGTGAAGACGCTGGCGCCGGAGCTGTCGATCCACGGGGTATGCGTTAACGTGTCGGGGATCGGTATTCTGCTGCGTGGCAAGTCGGGGATCGGCAAGAGCGAGACGGCACATACGCTGATCCGCAGGGGCCACCGCTTCGTGGCGGATGATATTGTGGTGCTGAAGAAGCTGGGTCCGGCGACGCTCCTTGGAACCCATAATGAGACCACGCGTGAATTCCTGGCGCTGCGCAGCATTGGCCTGATCAATGTCGTGCGGCAGTACGGGCGGCGGGCGTTCCAGGATGAGACACGGATCGTGCTCGATATTGAGCTTGCCCCCTGGCAGGAGAATTCACTCAACAATGAGCTGGAGCTGGTGCCCCAGTTCACCGAATATCTCGGGGTGCAGATCCCGCATATCGAGGTCCAGCTTCAGCCGGGCCGTGATGTAGCCGGTCTGATTGAAGCGGCTGCGAACAACTGGTATCTCAAGCAGCTCGGATACAGTGCGGTGGAAGAATTCATGCAGCGGATTGAGGACGGGATGCAGTCTTAAAGGGCGGCAGGGAATGAAGACACGCGCTCCTGGGCAACTTAGAGGAAAGACAGCAAGGGAGCGTGTCCGTAAATGGCGAGAAGAAGCAGGAAATATGCTGTACCAGGGTCCGCCCAGGGAATGCAGACGTTCAAAGCAGAGGTTATGCGGCAGGAAGGATATCACGTGGATCCGAATCATCCGGACGATGTGAAATACGAGGTAGCCAAAGAGCTGGGCATCCCACTGGAAGCCGGAAATAACGGCAAGCTGACCACCGGGTCGGCCGGACAGATTGGCGGCAGAATCGGCGGCTCCATGGTCCGCGAGATGGTGCGCCTGGCCCAGGAGCAGCTTGCGGGTAAGCAGAAGTCTTAGAATGCGATATAGGATATAGGAGCCCGCATGCAAAAGATCCCCTTTCTTAATCAGAAAGAGGATCTTTTTTGGGCTTAAGTCACAGGCTGCCGCTGTAATATCTGTACTCTGAGTTAATCTCAAATCCGGCACGGAGATAGAGGTTCAAAGCCCGGACGTTCTCGGTGACTACGCTGAGGCGAATTACCGGATAAGGCTTCTGCAATAGAATACTGACGGTTTGCCTTAGCACCTTCCCGCCAATTCCCTGACCCTGACAAGCAGGCAGTATACAGAAGTTATGAATAAATGCGGTATCCTCATTAATATAATTGACCCGGATCAAACCGGTCGCCCGGTTCTCTAGCCAAGCGATATAGGTTACCCGCTCCGGCTCATCCGTCTGAGTGAAGTACTCGCGTGTTGTATCTTCCGGTTCTACGAATGCCTGGGAGGAGCAGGATATTATGAATTCCCAATCTGCCGGTGTGGCCGGGAGCAGCCGCAGATCTTCCTCAACCGGGTGTAGCGATGTGTTGTGCGGGACGTAAGCCATCGCGTACTCAGATCTGGCGAAGTGGGCGCCAAGGGCCAGGGCTGCGCCGATCCCTGTCTCTGAGCCTCCTGGAATTCTATAGCTGAGCCTGTGAATGCCTAGAGGTGCCATATCTTTCGTTGCCCGTTCTATCAGTCTGCGGAATACACCGTTCCGGCGATAATCCGGATGGACCATGGCATTGATCTGTGCCTCATCGCCCCCGGCAGCGAACCAGCTAAGCAGGCCGATGAGCTGATCGCCACGGTAGCAGAGCAGGGAATGGTCACCGTCTTTTTTGACGAGATGCTCAAGATCTGAGTTCAATTGGATAGAATCCGCCTGAGTGCATTGCTGCTCCAGCAGCGTAATGTCTGCCGCTTGCCGGCTGGAATGGTAGGTCATTGGAATGATGCTCTCCAGCTTAAGAAGCTGGCGGAATTCGGCAACACTCTCGAAAATACCGTCTGGCATAACCTCGTAAGTCTGACTCTGGAAGGTCGATAGCCAGCGCACTCCGTAAGTCCGCAGCCCTGCTGCTTTGCCCGCGAGAATATCGGCATTGCTGTCCCCTACGAAGATGGCATTGGAATAATTCATACCCAGAATCCGCAGAGCGGAGTGAATTCCCTCAGGATCAGGCTTAGGCTTCACCACATCATCTCCAGTAATCGAGAGATCAAAGAAACGGTCCAAATCCAGCGCTCCCGCCGATATCTGATAGGCCCGTCTGCTTTTTCCGGTGATGACCCCAAGCTTCATTCCCTGGGCCTTCAAATCTTGAAGCAACGCTATAATGGTATCGTCATTCTGAAATTCTTCGAAATGTCTCCCGAAATCAAACAGTACTGCTTGGATAGGCATTAGAGGGTACTTCCTTTCGAGAGAAATAGAGAGAATTAAGAAGTAGGCGTGCCCTGAAGCAGGCTGTTTCTGTAATTCATGAGCGGGGCCAGCCAGACCATGCCGGTTCCCCGGTACACGTTGACCAGGCCTTCGCCGGAGGCGGCGGAGCCCAGACGGGTCTTGCCTGACTTCTCAACTGTGAAGTCCAGCGAGTTGGACCACATGAGAGCAAAGTTACCGTCCACCTTCAGCACATCATTCTGCAGCTCGACCACGACAGCTTCCTCGGAAGGAATGGGAGCTTCGAGGGCAAGAATCCCTTTGCCGCGCGCGCTCAGGTTGAACAGCCCTTCACCGCCGAGGACGGCAGAGGAGATGTTTTTGCGTGCCGCAACGGAGATGTCGAGCGTAGTCTCACAAGCCAGGAACATGCCGTCATCGATTACGATATGGTCGTTGTCCACATCAATCAGCCAGAGGTATTTGTAGGTGGTCTCCAGCAGGATGGTTCCGGTTCCCTTGTAGAGCGGTTTGACGGCACTGGTTCCGGTTGCCGCCCCCGACAGCATATTACGCATCAGTCCTCCTACGCCTTTGATGCCGGAGGTCATCTCGATATTGCCGATCATATACTGCATGGCTCCGGCGCTCAGCATCACCTCATTGTTATTCAGCTCAATCATCAGCTGCTTGTTGCGCATATTGCTCTTACTCATGAAGAAGTTGGTCTCTGCTTCATACCGGGTAGTGGTGCTGAGATCCTCTTTGTATTCGATGATGCTGAAGCCGCCTAGCTGCTCTTTAATGATTACGTTGGAATTGTCCTTCAGATTATTAATGGTAAAAGCCATCGATACCCGCTCCTTCGGTTGCTGTAGTTATGCAATGCTGTGCATCATGCCTTCAAAGCATACGTATTCGACACTTCTCGCGGGGTTCCTTGAATTCCGGGAGAAAAAACGCATACAATAATTCCTTTACTTCTAATATCAGGTTAGCGTAATGTTCTAAGTATAGTGCTCAGAATACAAACGTATCTCTTGACACCAGCATTAGAACCGAAAGGAAGTTAGCCTTGTTTGAGACGCTGCTGCTCAATTTTTTGTTTATGCTGTTTCCGGTGCTGATATTTCTGATTTTCTTCGAAAATAGGCCCCACGCCTACAATCATAAGATTCTTGTACTGCTCATCGCCGCCACCATGATCCTGTGTATCGCCAAGCCGATCCGGCTGGAGACCGGGTTCATCTTTGACTTGCGGTATGTTCCGTTTGTGATTGCGGCCTTGTATGGAGGGTACAAACATACCCTGCCCTTATATGTGATTCTGAATGTGTACCGTTTCTACATAGGCGGTGAGGGAACCGTCCAATCTTTACTTTTTTCGACAGCAGTCCTCATTCTGGTTCCTTCCATAAGCGCCAGATTTCTCCGTTCTAAGCCCAAGGGACGGATCTTGTGGGCTACCTCTATCGCGGTCCTGACGATGGGCTGTTATCTGATCATTCTGGGCCAGATCATGAATAAGCTGGATACCCAGTTCTGGACGCTTGCCTTCTATGCCTTAACTACGCATGCGGTGGTCATGGCGATCCTAATGATCCTGCTGGAGCAGATCCTGGCGAATCTCAGGAACCGTGAGCGGATTATGCAGTCGGAGCGGCTGAATGTGGTCAGTGAGCTGGCGGCCAGTGTCTCCCATGAGATGCGCAATCCGTTAACCGTGACCAGCGGCTTCCTGCAGCTGCTGAATCTCTCCAAGAACCTCTCCCCGGAGGAGAAGGGGTATGTTGAGCTGTCACTGCTGGAGCTGAACCGGGCGGAGAAGATTATCAGCGATTATCTGTCTTTTGCCAAGCCGCAGTCGGAGAGCCGGGTCTACTCCAACCTGAAGGCTGAATGTGAGTACACCAAGAATGTGATCCTGCCGTATGCCACGATCCACAAGGTTGCGGTTGAATTCAGCTTCAACAACCCGCTTAGCACCCATTATGACAGTAATGAGATGCAGCAATGCCTGATTAATCTGTACAAGAATGCGATTGAAGCGATGGATGGGGTGGAGGATGCGGTCCTGTCTATTGCTGTCTTCGCGAGCGGACAGAGTATTATCATTACCATCCGCGACACCGGTGTCGGAATGACCAAGGATGAGATCTCGCGGCTGGGCAAGCCGTATTACTCCACCAAGGCAGACGGGACAGGGCTCGGAATGGTCATGGCCTATAACACGATTAACAAGCTCAAGGGCCGTATTGAGGTTACCAGCGAAAAGGGCAAGGGAACTGTCTTCCGGATCATTATCCCGGCCTAGCGCACGGCAACAGTGGGAAACTTGGTGTGAAAATGATAAAGTATCTCTAAGAGAACTTGGAACTATTAACCGGGAGGCTATGGGTAATGAGAGAAGAATTAATCGCGCAATTGAACGCTTGGCATGAGGCGGACGAATATGAAGAAATCGTATCCCGCATCAAAGAGGTGCCTACACCGCTGATCGATGAAGAGCTGGCGGTACATCTGGGCCGGGCGCTCAACAATCTGGGCCGCTACCGGGAAGCGCTTAAATGGTTCAACAAAGCGGCAGATCAGGGTAAAAAAGACCCGCTGTGGCATTTCCGCGTCGGCTACGCCCACTATTATCTGGACGAGTACGATCAGGCGATCAAGGCGTTCAAGAAGGCGAATAAGCTGGACCCTGAGGATCAGGATACCCTCGAATTCCTGGAATGGAGCCGCAGTGAGAAGGCGGCGCTGGCCGCTGCGGACGAGGATAGCGAGGATGCAGAAGAAGCTGCCGAAGCGGATTCTGCCGCAGATGCCAGTCCCGATGCGGATTCGGATGCGGCAAAAGAGACGAAGCACTAGGGCTTGACGGCCGGTCTGGCCGAGGCATACAATGAAAGTCAATCTTATCAAAGAGGTGAAATGGATGCCATTCCGTACCGTCGCAAGGAACTAGTTATCGGGCTGGGTAGAACGCGTACCAGCCACCAAGGGGGAGGTCTGTCCTCTTGGTCACAGCTAACTGGATTCTTGAACGGTGCCTGGAAGGTCATTCTTTGTGAGCCGGGACACTGAGTTATTCCGCTTGAAGACTACACTGCTGAGGCAGGAGTCTTTGGCGCGGAGTGGCGAGGAGAGTTCCCGGCTTTTTTGCCATACTCTTATGAATAAGATTGGAGATTGTGATCATGTTAAAAAAATGTCTTGTCCACCTCAGAGGGTGGGCCGCTCTGTATATAGGTCTCGGCTTCGCCATTCAGCTCTTAAGCAGCCTGGGTATTGTAGTCTTCCAGAAGATTCTGGATCAGGCGGTGGCGGGAACGGGCTTCCGTGAAATCCTCTACGGAGTAGTCGTCTACGGGATACTGCTCGGCCTGAACGTCCTGCTGAATTATGCGGATGAATATCCCAGCGCTTATCTATCGAACAGCATCACAGAAAGACTGAAGATTATGGCCTTGTCCAAAATCTCCAGAATGGATTATTCCGCCTATCAGAACATGGGCACAGGCCAGATGATTAAGGTGATTGAGAACGGCGCGGCGGCCGGGAACAGTATTCTGTTTTCTTTTGTCCTCCACACGCTGCATGAGCTGCTGCCTACGATTCTCTTCAGCCTGCTCTTCATCAGCTACTATGACACCAGAATCATGCTGGTGATTGCGGGCGGGTACGTGGTTATCTTCCTGTTAACGAATATTCTGCTCAAAGTTCTCTACCGGATCAAGGAATCGGTGCTTATGCAGCAGGAGGCCATGTCCCGGTACGGGGTCCGCGGCTTCATGGAGCTGGTCGTCTTCCGCACCAACAAGAAGTACGCGCAGGAGATCGGCAGACTGAACAGAGCCGCACAACAGATCATCAGGCAGAGCGCGAAGCTGCAGATGATTCATGAATCCTTCTTCGCCTTATTCGAATTGTTCATTACGGTCATTAAGGTGGTTGTGCTGCTGTACGGCGTGAAGAATGTGATCTCCGGGCAGGCCTCTGTCGGGGTCATGGTCGCGCTGTTCATGTTCATTGAGAAAATTTATACGCCGATCGCCATCTTCAACGTATTATTCGTCGGCTATAAGCTGAACAGGGTCACCTATCAGCGGTTCGAGGCCTTCCTGAATGCCCCGGAGGACCGGAATCTGGAGCAGGGCAAGGCGCTTGCGCAGCTACAGGGCAGCATTGAATTCAAGGATGTATCATTCAGCTATGGAGAGGTACAGGTGCTGGACCGGCTGTCCTTCTCAGTCGCGCCCGGAACCTCAGTTGCTCTGGTCGGACTAAGCGGCAGCGGCAAGTCAACGGTTATTAAGCTGATTACGGGCCTGCTCAAAAAAAATAGCGGCCAGCTGCTGGTCGACGGCACGGATATCGACGAGCTGAGTCTGGACAGCTACTATGATCACATCTCATATCTGTCGCAGGACAGTCCGATCTTCGACACCACCATCCGGGGCAACATGGTGTTTGAGCAAGACGTCCCGGATGAAGAGCTGTATGCGGTGCTGGACAAGGTTCACCTGAAGGAGAAGGTGCTGTCGCTGCCGGAGAAGCTGGAGACGAGGGTCGGTGAGCGCGGGCTGAAGCTGTCGGGCGGGGAGCGGCAGCGGCTGGCTTTTGCCCGGGCGATCCTGCAGCAGCGGAATCTGATCATCCTCGATGAGCCGGTATCGGCGCTGGACAATATAACGGAGCGCAGCCTGATGGAGACGGTGTTCGCAGAGTTCAGGCATAAGACGGTCATTATTATCGCACACCGGCTGAACTTCATCAGCGGCGTGGATCAGATTCTGGTCATGGAGCAAGGCAGGCTGGCGGGGGAAGGGGATTTCGATTCCCTGATCCGGGACTGCCCTTCATTCCGTACGCTGTGGAATAACGGCAGGGGGCAAACGGATTAAACTATCTTTTACCTTGTGGACGATCTTGTGCCTGAACTATGCTGGGGTACAGAGAGAACCCGAAGGTGAGGCTGCGTATTATGAATCCGGTATTATCCACAATGAGGCTCGAAACGGAGCGCTTAATCATCCGTCCATATATTGAAAGTGATCTATCGGCTTCGTTCGAGCTCATGCAGAACCCGGAGGTGCTGGCCTTCATGCATATGGAGGTCATGCCGAGGCATGAGTATGAGGGCATGTTCCGCTGGCTGATGTTCAGCTATCATACGCCGTTTGAGCTGCCGTTCAAGTATTCATTTGCCATCTGCGATAAGGCGACCGGGCAGCTGATCGGCTGGTGCGGGGCCGGTGTGCTGGAGTTCAGGGCGCCGGATGCAGAGCTGTATTATCTGATCGGGCGTGAACACTGGGGCCGGGGATATGCTACCGAAGCCGCTGCGGCGCTGGCGGACTACGCCTTCGATGTGATCGGACTGGAGCAGCTATACGCCAAGGCAGATCCGCGCAACACCGCGTCGCTCGGGGTGCTCCGGAAGCTGGGCTTCCGGGTGGAGCAGGAGCTGGCCGGATTGACCGGTGATTATGAGGACTGCAACGGGGAACTGCTGCATGTGCTGACGAAGGAGCGGTTTGTAGAGCGGGCTTTCAAGGCGGGAAATGACCATATGCTGAGCGGGCGGGCGATGAACTGACGAGGGATATGCGCGGAATATATAATTGGAAGAAGCGTGGAAGAAGACCGGAAGATTAGAGATTACGGCTTGCTAAGCCGTATTTTAGTAACAGGTGCCGTCCTTATAGGATGGCACCTGTTGTGTATGAGCAGGACTCCCTATCGCTGTCTCACGCGGCATTGCAGCACTTTTTTAGACTGATTGTATTTTCTGCAATAGAATTCGGGCTTAGCTAAGCTAAATAATCATCTGTTGTATTTTAGAGTCAATTTCATAATTCAGTTTGCTAAATAGCAAGATTTGGCCAAAATCTAAAATCAATTTTTAAAAAATCAGGCTACTTGCTGGGAGTCTTTCAACTGTTGGTTCAACTTGTCTAACGCAAACTTGCTCAAATTGTACGCGAGCGTACTGAGCTGGAAATCGACACTTGCCCGGACACCGCGGTGGCGTGTGCGTTTCAACCCGAAATACTCTTTGAGATAGGCAAATACACGCTCCACGGCCGTCCGCTTGTTGTATAGCGTGGTAAAACTTTCGCTGCCTCTGGCGGGATAGGTATGCAAACGCAAATCCGTTTGGATGCGAATTTTAAACACTTTTTGGCAAGAGGTACCGGACAGCGCACAGCCTTGGCATTCACTAGGCCGGGTGTACTTCAGGGTCTCATATTTGGCCTCAAAACTGTCGTAACGGTACGCATGCCCTTGAGCGCACACCGGCGTGTAATCCAGATTCATTCCCGCAGGCGGGTCTTTGTGGTGAATCAGAGAAATCGCAGGATAGGCGCCGAGCGAATGAATCAACTGGTAGATTGCCGCGCAGTCGTAGCCCTTGTCGCCCAAGATATGCTTGACCTTTAGCATGGGAAACTTCAGGAGCAGGCCTTTGAGAAGGACGACCGCCATACGCTGGTCATTCGGATGGGCTGAACTCCAGAGGCCGCTTAGGATATACTGGCTGTCCGTGTCGACCAGCAGATTCGCCTTGAACCCGTAATAGCTGGTCATTCGGCCCTTCGTATTTTTCTTGTCACAACGCGCAGCATGCCGGGGCAACGCGGTCAGCAGTTCATCGTACGTGTAGGGCAACATCGCTTCAATGGTTTTCTGGAACGGTCCGAGACTTTGTTCATAAGCTTCCATTTCCTCGCGCCGACGTTCCTTTTCCGCCGGGGACGGACGACCAGGCTTGCTATACCTGGGTTTCTTCAGCGGCTTGTTCACCGTCTTCGGCTCAGGCTCGGAATGTTCGAGCTGAAGTTGTTCAGCCACCGGAGCTTCACCTTTCTTTTGCTCCCGGCGAGCCGCACGACGCTTGGAGGCCGATTCGCTAAATTGGCAATCCCACGCCTCGACCATGGAGGAATCCACAGCAAGATGGGTGCCGCTCACAAACCCTTCTTCTAGGGCAGATGTGACTAGGCGATCCTGCAGTTGTTCCAGCATTCCCGTTTGCTCCAGCGCATGAATCAAACGAGAATAGGAGGCCTGGCTGGGAATGTTGTCCGAGCCCGTAAACCGGCACTGGACTCGAAATTCGTTGCTATGATTCAATCGCCGGACCAAGGCAGAGACAAACTCGATGTTCTCCATTTTAGCAATCAGCAGCGAGTAGATCATGGCAGGTACGTTTAATTTTTCAGGCCGTCCGCGATGGCTCTTTTTCCCCAGTGCGAATAGAACTGGAGCTAAATGTAAGTGTTCAAAGATTTGGCTGTATTTATCTTCCGGAGCCATCTGGAGCAATTCCTCAAAGGAAAACAGTTCTTCTTGTCGAATAGAATAGATAGGGATTACCTCTTTTCTTCTCGGGTGTTGGTTTCGTCGCCTATAACTTCGAGAATTTGGGGAGGTACTCCTTTTTCTATGCTCAAAAAAACCAGATATAGCAAGGGTTTTGAATTATGAAATTGTCTCTTTTATACAATGGTTTTCTTGAATTCTGCCCGAAAGCCCTTATTTGTCCAGATTCTGCTGTACAGAGTGCAATAGAATCAATTTTTAGACCAATTTCGGGGTCAGCTAATGTATAAAGTGCAACAGAAGTAGAGTCCAGCCAGTTCTGAACCCGCACATCATTCAGGCTTAAGGGTGCCTTGATCAGACAACTTAAGTACGCGGATTTATCCGTACCTGTGCGCCCTTGCCGCTGGTCTGCAGCCCGGAGGCCTTGGTTCCGGCCTCCTTCAGATCGGCCACGAGCCGCTCCAGCACTGCCTTCGCAGCGGCGGCCTCCTTGGCGCCGGAGGACTTCACGACGAGCTGCACCGGCTTGCCGGAGCGCAGATGCTTGTCCGCCTGACGCAGCTTCGTGTCGTAGTCATGCTCTTCAATATGAGCGGTGAAGCGCAGCTCCTTCACCTTCTCATTGCTGCCGCCTTGCGGACGACTGGTATCGCCTTTGCGTGCGGCTTGCGCAGCCGCTTTGCCTTTGCCCTTGGCGACCAGGCTGCAGGGTGGCGGGCTGCTCATCAGCGAGGTGCAGACCAGGTCGGCCCCTGCGGCTCTGGCCATGGACAGAGCCTCGCTTCTGGATACGGTGCCGAGCTTCTCGCCCCTCAGCCCGGTCAGCTCGACCTCGGCTGCCTTAATCTGTTCATTAATCAGTACGGCCACGGAAATAATCCTCCCTTTGCGGATATGATATAGCTATCATATATGGAAGCGGGCAGGGCTTCAATAACAGCTGCCGGATGCCTGCACCCGTCAGGCCGGCAGGTTGAGACGGTTGTGCAAAGCGGTTATACTCAGTGGACGCAGGTTTTTCAGCATGGAACCACTGGCACTACTATATTTTCTGTTGAATGGGGGATGGCAATTGAATGACACAGCTGACGATAAGCAGTTAATTCTGCTTATTGCACAGAAAGACTCGAATGCCCTCGAACTGCTCTATGACCGGTATGAACGGGTCATTTATAGCTTTGCTTACCAGATCGTGAAGGATTCGATGGCTGCCGAGGAGGTTATGCAGGAGCTGTTCCTGCGCCTGTGGAAGAATGCGGGGCAGATTGACTTCGGTAAGGGCAAGCTGCTGACCTGGATGTTCGCAGTGACCCGCAATCTGGCGATTGATTATCTCCGTAAGCGGGACGCCAGGCTGCCGCGGCAATCGGCCGATTCCGGGAATCTGGAGCAGGTTCAGGACCACAGTGCGCTCACCGAGGATCTCGTTGAGCTGCAGATGGCGGGGGAAGAGATCAGGGAGGCGCTGCTGGGATTAAGCCGCGACCAGCAGCAGGTAATGGATATGATCTATTACCAGGGCTACACCCAGCAGGAGGTAGCCCAGCTTGCGGCAATCCCGCTGGGAACGGTCAAGGGAAGAGTCCGGCTGGCGATGAAGCAGCTTCACAAATCTTTACGGCACTGGGGAAGGAGGGATCATGCACATGAGTGAACACAATGAGGAACTCTGTGAGTTGGCCGAATTATATACGCTGGGCGCACTGACGGCGGAGGAAATGCAGCAATTCGCTGCCCATGCAGCAGAATGCGCGGAATGCAGGGAGCTGGTGGAGGAATACCGCCAGGTACTGGACCATCTTCCGCTTGCCTCTGTGCCCGTAGACCCGCCCTCCGGCATGAAGGAGCGCATCTTGTCACGGGTGCTGGAATCCGGGAATGCGGGCGCACCGGCAGCCCGGCCGGAGACCCGTCTGCTGAATATCCAGCCTGATGCAGAGCGAGCTGCGGAGCATGAGCCAGCGAGGACTCCTCCGGCAGAGCAGGGTTTGCCCCAATTAAGCATCCCGGAGCCCAAGAGAACCCGGTTCTGGGGGTACCTGAGCCTTGGACTGGCTGTGGCTGTGCTGCTCCTGGTCGTCTACACTGGCCAGCTGCGCGGCAATGTGTCTGAGCTGAAGCAGCAGCTGGCTTCCGGCACCGGACCGCTTCAGGGGCTTAAGGTGAATGAGGCGGTGGCGCTTAGTCCGGCGGGAGAAGGGGTTACCGCCAAGGGTACAGCAACGATTGTCGCAGACCCTACCGGCACCCACCTTGTGCTTCAGGCAGAAGATCTGCCGGAGCTTACCGGCACGGAGGTCTATCAGGTATGGCTGATCAAAGGGGACTCGCCGGTGAATGCGGGCACTTTCATCTCACAGGGCGGAAACGGGGCGCTGTATTATTCGTTTGACCCGAAGGCCTATGATACCATAGCCGTTACACTGGAGCCGGATGGCGCAGGCGTTACCCCGCGCGGGAAGATGATTCTCACAGCGCCGCTTAAGCAGGGGTAGCGGGCAGTGTAATGCCGCAGGCGGTCGAGCGGAAATGAATAGACTAAAAGCTGAACAGCCGGGAGGATTCCCGGCTGTTTTATCGCTATGCAGACTATTATACAGGGCTGCAAATGAAGGACGCAGAGTGGTGAGGTTACTTATTGCGATGATTATCCAAGATTCCGGGAGGAAATCCATGTGTTCTGCTGCGTCTTGCTATCCATAAGGAAAGGACCAGCAAGACAAACAACGCCCAAGGAAATGTCATAACACCCGTTGTTTCGAGAAGAATTCCACCAATTACACCGCCCCCGCCAATGGCCAGATTCCATGCGGTTACAAGCATGGATTGCGCTACATCTGCGCTCTTTCCGCCAGCTGTGGCCATTGCTGTTTGCAGCAGCGTAGCTGCTCCTCCGAACGTTAAGCCCCATACAGCAACTACCAGATAGATCACGAAAGGCTTGCTGCTGCCTATACTAAGCAGGACAGATGCCAATGCAAATGCAGTGAGGCTAATCAGAACCAACAGCCTCAGGTGACGATCAATCCAGATACCGGTTAACCAGATGCCAAGAAGTGCGGTAATACCGAAAATAAGAAGCACCAAATCCACGATCCCTGGCAGCCCGGCCTGAGTAAGGAACGGTGCTATATAGGTATACAGGATATTGTGGGCCAATACCCAGGCCAGCACTACAAACAGGACCGGCCGCACTCCGGGCCTTGTGAAGACCTTATTTAGCTGCTTGTCTGCAGCTTCTCCCGGATAATCCGGCAGCTTCCAGAGTATCCAAATGGTCAGCAGCAGAGCGAACAGCGACAAGACGCCAAAGATATTACGCCAGCCTGTAAGGTTACCCAAAAACGTTCCGGCTGGCACGCCAAACGCCAAAGCAAGCGGTGTTCCCGCCATTGCAATAGCCATAGCCCGTCCCTTCAACTGCTCCGGTACCATGCGCCGGGCATAACCTGCGATCATTCCCCACAGGACACCAGCGGACACACCTGCGAAGAAGCGGGCCGTTAGCGTCAGGGGATAGTTCGAAGATAAGGCAGTAACGGTATTGAATATGAGAAAACCAAGGATGCATACTAGCAGCAAGGGTCTCCGCCTCCAGCCGCGTGTTGCCGTGGTCAATGGAATGGCGGCGACTAACGAGCCCAGGGCATAGAGGGTAACAAGCTGGCCTGCCATGGCCTCTGTGACTCCAAGCCCCTTGCTGATCTGAAGCAGAAGTCCGGCAGGAATCGTTTCAGTCAGAATACAGATAAACCCGGTCATCGCCAGGGCAAGTAATCCAGCCCAGGGAAGGCGTACGGAAGCAGGAGAACTGGAGCTCTGCTGCGGGGAAGCAATGGTGCTGCTGCTCATCCCGGCGTTCTCTTTGGTATTGTTCATGACGGGTCCAATCTGCCATAGATGGCATTACACAGGTCAACCGTGAACGGACCCGACATGCCCTCCAGTGCTGTATTGGTGAAGGCGACCACGCTTAGTCGCTGCTTGGCATCGACGAACCACGAATGCCCATAGGTACCGCCCATGCGCCATGTGCCAAGGGACTCTGCAGTATCGGCTGCAGCAGGATCTTTAAGCACTGTGAATCCCAAGCCGAAGCCTCGTCCCGGCCAGAAGGGCATGGAGAGGTCACCAATCTGGTTGGTAGTCATTTCGCGGACCAGTGATTCCGGCAGCAGGGGCGCCCCGCCCTTCCGCAACGTCTCCAGCAATTGGAGGAAGTCTCCGGCGCTGCCGATCATACCGGCTCCCCCGGAAGCATAGGCGGTGCTGTCTAGCGCCCGGCTCGGAGCGAGCCGGAATCCCGCCGTTCCTTCTACAAAGGCCAACCTGTCCGGATTCTCCATAGGCCGCAGGCCCGGAACGTCATCGGCGTAAGCGGTGGCCAGCCGTTGCGGTTCCACTGCAAGGAAGCCGGTATCCTTCATGCCGAGTGGCCGGGTCACGAGTATATCTATGGCTTCACTGAGCGTGGTTCCGGTAACCCTTGCGATCACCGCCCCCAGCACATCTGTTGCGATAGAATATCTCCACTCGGTGCCTGGTGTATAGAGGAGTGGAACAGACGCTAGCCGCTTCAGATTCTCTTCAAGCGTAATACCAGACTGATCCATGCCATCGGATACCCCGGCCTGCTCATAGGAGCCGCCTTCTTCCTGAAAGAAGCGGTAGGTTAGACCAGCGGTGTGCGTCATTAGGTGGCGTATCGTGATTTCCGCCCGCTTGCCGTTCTTCAGACGTGGCTGAAACTCCGGTAGCCAGCGGTCCACCCGGTCATCAAGCAGCAAGCGGCCTTGGGCCACTAGTACCAGAGCAGCTGTTGAGGTAATCGGCTTGGAAACCGATGCCAGCCGGAATAAGGTATCCTCCCGCATGGGCTGCTTCAGTTCACGGCTTGCAAAGCCGGCAGCCCGGCTATATAGGAGCTTCCCATCTAACGCTACCTTGATGACAGCGCCCGCCAGGCGCTTGTCAGTAAGAGTCTGCTCAATAACTTTATCAATGCGCGCCGGGAGGCGGTCTGGATTAATCGTGTTCAAATACTGTGTACTCAACAGTTATCATCCTTTCACTATAGTTAAAGCAAGGTTTGCTTTACTAATGTAAGTATATTATATAAAATAAGTTAATCGGATTACATAAGGCAACCAAGCTATAATAGCCGTCCGGCGGTTAAAAACAAGGCAGTTTGCACAAAGTTCTTTAAAATTAAAGGAGTTGAATGGAATGGACCATACGGATAAGCAGATTCTGTTTCATCTTCAGAGCCAAGCGAGAATATCTATGACGGAACTCGGGAAATGTGTGGGCCTATCACAACCCGCAGTGACAGAAAGAGTTAGACGTATGGAGGAAAATGGGGTAATCAGCGGGTATCGCACCATAATCTCACCGGAGAAGATTGGAAAACATGCGGCTGCCTATATGCTGTTCCACTCCAGAGAATGTACTGCCTTCATGGAATTCTGCCGCTCCTCTCCGGAGGTCGTTGAATGTTACCGGATCAGCGGAGAGCACAACTATCTGTTAAAAGTAATGACCGATTCCACGCAAGCCTTGGAGCAGTTCGGCAATGAATGCGATAAATACGGGAACTATACGATTCTAATTGTGATGTCATCGCCCATAGACCATAAATATCTTATTCCTTCGCTGGAAGCGGCAGGCGTTAACCTGCTCGAATAGACAACAAGTAATGAGAAGCAAAAGAGCAGCAGAAGCCGTCCGACAATTTTAAAATATTCCTTGACGGGAATATTCCCATTAGGGTATATTTTGAATGTACCCGAAATACTAAAAGGCTTGATTAAAGGAATGCTGAAATGATGGACACAACGACATTTAGCGCACTTGCTGAGCCTACGCGGCTGCGGATGGTAGAGATCCTGAAAGACGGGCCGATGAGCGTAGGCGATATCGCCGAGCGGCTCACGCTCCGTCAGCCTCAGGCCTCGAAGCATTTGCGTGTGTTGCTGGAAGCCGGACTGGTTGAGGTGGAAGCGGCGGCTAACCGCCGGAACTACAGGCTGCGTACGGAGCCGCTGAAGGCTATGGATGCCTGGCTGGAAGCTTACCGCAGGCTGTGGAGTGAACGCTTCGACAATCTGGATGACTATCTGCGGCAGTTACAGTCCGAAGACAAATGAATGACTATCAGGAGGGATTAGGAATGTCTGGCACAATGATTTCCCGAGTAGAAGGTCTTGAGCTGGTTCTGGAACGTGTATTCGATGCCCCGCGTGAGCTGGTATTCAAAGTATTTTCTGAGGCAGAGCATCTGAAGCAGTGGTGGGGCCCGCGCGGCTGGATTGTTCCCTTCTGCAGCGTTGATTTTCGTCCGGGCGGTATTTGGCATTACTGTATGAAGTGTGTCGATGAGAAGCAGGGGGAATTCTTCGGAATGGAATCCTGGGGCAAGGGCGTCTATCATGAAATTACTGATGGCGAGAGCTTTGTCTACACCGATTACTTCTCGGATGCCGAAGGCAATGAAACCGAAGGAATGCCGTCTACTTTGGTCAGCATGATCTTTGAAGAGACGGAGGGGGGCGGAACGAAGCTGATCAGCCGCTCGAAATATGAGTCCGAAGAAGCGCTCCGTACTGTCATGGATATGGGGATGATCCAGGGAATTACCGAAACTTGGGACCGTCTCGGGGAGCATCTGCAGTCGATTCAGTAAATTGCCGGAATGTATAGGAATGATATTATAGGGGGCTGTCCTGATGCCGGATATAGGCAGGGACAGCCTCTTTTTGGTATAGAAGCCGAAGCTAAAGCCTCGTTTTGCGGGGTTATTTTGAAATATAAGAACTTATATGTTTTACGCTATAAGTTATCCTTCTATTTCTCGCTGAAACGGTACCGTCCTTGAGAGGACGGCAAAGCCGTTTCCACTTGAGCCGGGAGATATCTATGTTAACCGGGGCCTGTTTAATTTCCCGATTTTCCGGTGAATGGGTAATAGTGAATGAACTGACGGCAAGCGCGCCTGCGGAATTTGGGGATGGGCTTGTTTTGCAGTGTCCAAACAGGGAGGCTAAAAGGTATGGATGAAGCGTTGCTGGCACAAGTGAAGCGTTGGCTTGACAAGAATGAATTTCAGCAGATTGTGGACCGTCTTCTGGAGATTCCTCCGGAGGCAAGAGATTATGAATGTATCAGCCAATTGGGCAGAGCCTATAACAACCTGGGAGATTACGACAAAGCGCTGGAGCTGCTGCTCAGCATTGCAGAGGAAGGCAAGGCGGATTCGCTGTGGCATTTTCGCACAGGGTACTCCTACTATTATCTGAAGCAGTACGAGCAGGCTGTCCAAGCGTTTGCACGTGCAGATGAACTGGAGCCGGGAGACGGAGATATTCAGAATATGCTGGAGTACAGCCGGGAAGGCTTGCAGCGTGAGGCCAGAGAGCAGGCCAGGCGTGCCGAAGCGATACATAATGCTAAATTGCTCAGAGAGAGCGGCGGCAGAGACCTTGGGTCTTTCCTTGATTTCTGTGCGGATTTCTGGGAGGACAGCGACTACGCCTTGAAGGAGTATGTCTCTCCGCTGCCCAGTGACGAGCTGATTGCTTCAGTCGAGCAAGAACTGGGCTATAAGCTGCCAGCTTCTTACATTGCCATGATGAAGCAGCATAACGGGGGGATTCCGCGGAATACTTGTTTTCCGGTGAATGAATCTACCTCCTGGGCGGAGAACCATGTCGCGATATCAGGAATTGCCGGGATCGGCCGTGACAAAAGCTACTCCCTCTGCGGAGAGCTGGGCAGCCGCTTCATGATTGAGGAGTGGGGTTACCCCGACATTGGCGTGGTCTTCGGAGACTGTCCTTCTGCCGGACATGATGTCATCATGCTGGATTACCGCCACTGCGGCCCGGAGGGTGAACCTGAGGTGATTCATGTGGACCAGGAGGGCGATTATGAGATTACGTTCCTGGCCCCCGACTTCGAAACCTTCATCCGCGGGCTGGTGAACGATGAGGTGTTTGATACCTCGGAGGAGGATAAGGAGGATGACCTGAAGACAGTGGCGTCCGGGGCGTTCTCACCGCTGTTGCAGGAGCTGTGCGACAAGGTTACGGAAGTGGACGATATAGAGGGCGTTATCCGCAGGATCAGCACCGCCATTGTGGAGGAGAAGGGCCACTTCTCTCTTCATGCGGACGAGCGGTCCACCTTGATGTATGATCTGCAATTCTGGCTCTATACGCGCGTCTACCCGAATACGAGCCGTGACCAATATCTTGAGGTATATTCCAAAATGATCGCGTTCGGCGGTGAATTCAGCACAGGCGGATATGCCCCGGGCTTCATCTCGGACTGGCTGGACGACCGGGTCCGCCAAGGCATGATCGTGAACACGAACGGGACGCTCCGGTTCACGGATGAGGCGAAGGAACAGTTATTGAAGAAGCTGAAAGAGGCGGAATCGGCGGGAGCTGCGGATCTGAAGCCTTTTATTATCGTGGAGCAGGATAACGGCGGCAAGTCCGTGATTCTGAATGCAGGAAGCTATAAGACGGAGGTATTCGCCGCGCGGGAAGACGAGGGCTTCGAAGGGGGCGGGTATGATTGGGCCTCTCTGGCAGCAGTCTTCCTGGAGGAGCGGATGCCTGAGCTGGCCCAGATCATCCGGTTTGACCCGGAAGCAGATATGTTCTGCGCCTATTCCTCCGATGGCGAGGCGCTGGTCAAGTTCGCCACTGCCTTCAAGCGGGCCTGTGAGGATAATGAGCTCATCCGCGATCTGTTCTCGCGTGCGGAGCTGGATTAGGACGAATCAGACGGGGCTGCCTGTATATGGGCAGTCCTGTTTTTTATTAATTGTGAAACAAGTTTAAGGAAAGTAGAACAATACCAATGATAAGCATAATAAATGCCAGTACTCTTACCATTATAAAATAGGAGGAGGATGGCTCTCTGCGTGCCTTCCATCCTTGTAGTAGCTCCCAGGACTTAAAGGGGAATATTGCTATTAACAGAGCTCCGATAACCCATACAACCAAAAATATAGTTGATATTGCTGAGAAAATAATCATTCCACTTGGAGATCCCATAATACTCCTCTTTTCTCAAAACCGAGTTCAGTTTACTAAGCAGCATCCCTTTGGGTTTGGATTCATCTGGCATCTTTTTTTTCGGAGCTATCCAGGGTAGCCAGCACTTCCCGATTGATCTTAGTGAGAGCTTCTATCTCGTGTGTCCTTCTGCCACTTATCAAAGTCATATGTTCATCTAACGCCTTCCGGCGGTCCGTATGATCCTCGAAACGAAAAATTTCTTCAGCAGGGATTTGGAAGGCGGCTATTATTTTCTCCAGGGTCGTTCCTACAATTTCTGGTAAATTCATGGGATCACCTCAGGAATGCTTATGCTTCAAAAGCTCCTTTTACCTCGCTAACAATCCTCTGCAGAGTAGTGATTTGCTTCACACTTAACCTGCTGACAATACCCGCATATTCATCAAGGGCTTTCTGCTGCGCAGCCTCAGTCTCGTTAAGACCCTGAGAATGGAGAAATAACTCGCTGGGTTGAATTTGTAATGCTGTTACGATCTTCTCTAAGGTATCTATAGAAAAATTCCGCTCCCCACGCTCAACTGCTCCTATGTACGCATCATCCAAGTTGGATAGCTCGGCTAATTGCTGTTGTGTTAATCCTTGGGCCTTTCTTATAGCGCGCATTCGGTCTCCGACTGTATTCCGTAAGTCTGTCATAGCGTAGTATTCTCAAAGGTCATGTTTCTTCTCTTCCCACTCTAAAACCGATTTTAGCAAACTAAGTGCCATTTTCTGATCTTCTGAGGGGCGCTCAACCAGTAACTCTATAATCTGACTAAGAGCATCCTTTTGCTCCATGGGTCCAATATAACGGAACAGTTCCTCTAGCGATATGTTTAACCCTGTAACGACCTTTTCCAAGGTCTCAAGCGTGAGGTTCTTTTCTCCGCGTTCAACTTGACCCACATAATTAGTATGTAGACCGGACCGTTCTGCAAGCTGTTCTTGCGAGAGGTTCATTTCTTTGCGTAATCTTCGGATGCGTTCCCCGATTCTTTTTACAAGCTCGGGTTTGAATTCATCTGCCATCTTTATTTTCGGAGCTATCTAATGTAGCCACCACTTCCCGATTGATCTTGGTCAGCGCTTCTATCTCATTAGTACTCCTGCTACTTATCAAAGTCATATGTTCATCTAACACCTTACGGCGGTCGGTATGATCCTCGAAACGAAAAATTTCTTCAGCGGGGATTTGGAAGGCAGCTATTATTTTCTCCAGGGTCTCCAAAGAAATATTGCGGTCTCCGCGTTCAACCCCACCTATATAGCTGTAGTGAAGTGATGCAGCTTCCGCCAGTTGCTCCTGGGTCCATCCTTTAGCTTTTCTAAGCTCACGTATCCGACTTCCTACACTTTCTGGTAAATTCATGGGATCACCTCCACTTAAGGTTAGAAGAGGTATGTTAACCATTACAGATCATCAAAGACAAAGTAATCTTTATAATATTAGTACTTAAAAGTACTTTTTATCTTGACCAAATGTATATTTAGTTATACAATTAACTTAAAATGGAAAAAGGAGGCACAACCATGCGCCCTTTTATTCTAAAAATACTCAATCCGGACATTATCGTTGAAATGCTGGAAATGGCAAATCGCTTAGAGGATTGGGATAAGATGCTGAATACAGCAGGTATTCTTTACAGCTATGCGCAGTGTATCTATGAGGAGCGGCAGTATCACAAGGCTAAAGGAATTCCGGTACCGCTTATGGACATGCAGCGTCCGCTTGTATATTATTTCGGGTTCAGTCATTTGATGCGGGGCATCACTTATCAGAAGCAGCAGAAGTATGACGACGCTAGAGAGATGATATACCGCTATGCTGAGCTGGGCTGGATGGAGGATTTGGGGGAAGAAGGAGAGGTGATTGCCGAGGAGTTCAGAGGCTTGGCGCGTGCTAACTTGTATATGGTGGATATTCTCTCAGGGCAGACTGGACTTCTGGAGGAATATTGCTGTTTCTTGCAGGATCATCCGGAGGAGCTGTTGCCGGGGTTAGGGACTATTTTGCAGGCTGCGGTGGATTACGGGCTAGATGTGGATGATCTGCTGCATACGTTCGCGGAGCAGAGTGCCGGGTTTGGGGACTATGAAGATGCAGGCAATCTCTCGCACTATTTCAGCTATTGTTATCATTTAGCGCTATATCATAAACGGACAGGCAGAATACAGGAGGCGCTGGACTGGATGATGCAATCTTTAAGACTGGCCCATCAGTCCGGACATGACGGGAATTTCAAGCGCTGTCTGGCGCTGTTCGAAGCACTGCGGGAAGGAGTGACGGACGAACAGGCCGGGGGATATCATGAATTGCTACAGGAGTGCCTCGGTCAAATAGTATGAAGATCCCGTCATTGTAAGTGGAGTTGTGTTCAAATCTTGTCCTTCTTCCGTAAAAGAAAAATCACTCCGCCAATCAAAAATCCGCTGATTACCCCCGCCAAGACAGACTTCAGGATACTGAATACCATGTCTATGGCTGTACCATCTGGTGTTGCAGTCAGATTCACAATGAATAGCAGACTGAACAAGATTGATGTGACCAGAAAAGATTTTGAGGCAAGGAATGTTTTCATGCTTATCCTCCATTCAGGTATGATACCCGTTATCTCAATGACTCCCTTGTAATTCTACCATAATTACCCTGCAAAATAACCAGACAAGCAGGTGGAAGGTGCACTGAATCATATGAATGGTCGTCTGGAGCAGGTGGGTCTTAAGCTTGCGGATGTGGTGAACCGCAACAGCAGCCCCTCCTGCCGGAGTGAGCTACTATTGGGCTGCCTCAATGTGGCAATCTTACGGTTTCAAAAGCACCCGGTGAACCCCTTGGCTTCCGCCCGGTGCAGTTCCGAGATATAAATATCCTCCCTGGCTTACGGCAGTGGTGATCCCGTACAAGGTTCCTTCCGGATCATGCCAGCTGCTCACAAGCTCGCCTTCGGGGCCGTATTCTGCGGCAAGTCCGTGTTTTACCGGGGCACTTGCTCCATCTAACAAGGTTTGCGGAACCTTGGACATCGTCGCGGCTACCCAAGGATGACTGTGCATGTAATCGGCAAAAGCCAGCCGGGTTGTAAATACCCCTACCCAGAAATGCCCCTGTTCATCACGGGTGATATTGTCCGGGAACCCCGCCAGATTCTCCGCGAATATATCCGAGGTGCCTTGCTTGGGCCCCTTCAGCCAGTATCGGGTCAACTGATAATGGTACGATTCAGCAACAAGCACGAAATCTTCTTCAGCAGACAATGCGACCCCATTGGCAAAATATAAATCCTTCAGCAGAACGGTGGTCTGCCGGGTCTGCGGATCATATCTCAACAACCGTCCATGCGGTTTGTTCTCGGCGATCTCTTTGAACATGACCTTGCCGTAGTTAGAGGTATCGGAGAAATAGATCATTCCGTCCTGCGCGATATCCAGCTCGTTCGCCAGATAGATCGGCCCTCCATCTACTTCTGTGGCCAATACTTCAATCTTCCCGTCCTTGCCAATCGACAGCAGCCCCTTCTGAATATCCGTCACAATCAGATTTCCGGCAGCATCGAATTTCAGCCCGTTAGGTGTTCCCTGGGTATCGGCGAACACTTCGGCTGGCTGCGCTTTACCTTCCGCATCGAAGGCCACTCTGTAAATTTTACCGTCAGAGTCGCCTGTATACAGGCGGCCCGTAGCATCAAAAGTGATAAATTCCGGGAACTTCGCGCGGTCTGTCACAAGCTCTGCGGAGCTAAGCTTGCTGTTCTCTTTCCAGGGACCCTCCTGCTCAAAAGAAGGGGCGGCAGGTGCAGACCACACGGCAGGCTCTACCGGGGCTGGCATCAGCAGGAATCCGGCGATTCCCAGCACGATTATTCCGAGCAGGATCAAGCTCCATCTACGGATATGCTTACCGGCGGACCGTTTGCGTTGATTAGTTTCTGTAGACATTAGACATTCTCCTTAGGGTTTGTAGGGCGAAGCATACCCCCGACCAGGCGCAGGCTTTGTCTGCGGGTCATGAACCGGGTGATCTGGGCACTCAGGTAATTGCGGAGCCCCGGAACAACGTACTGTTTTCCTCTGGCCATAGCGCGCAGTGTAAGGGCCACTACCCGCTCCGGCGAGTCCTTCGCGCCGCCGACAGAGGCATCCTCCGTACCTACCACGTTGAAGAAATTAGTCTCCGTCGAGCCTGGACACAGGGCGAAGAATTGTACGCCACGATCACGATTCTCCCAGTAGAGGGCATCGGTGAAGGATAAGACAAAAGCTTTGGTCGCCCCATAGACGGCCATATAAGGCAGCGGCTGAAAGCCTGCGGTAGACGATACATTGATCACAGCACCTGCTCCTCTGTGGAGCATTCCGGGAAGGAAGAGATGCGTCATATCGACTACAGCGGCTACGTTGAGCATGACCTCTTCATGCTGGCGCTCGCCGGAGACCTGCTCGAACAGGCCATGGGTGGCAAAACCCGCATTGTTCACCAGCAGATCGATATTCAGGTCAAGCTGCTGGCATTGCTGGTACAGCTCTCCGGCAGCGCCTTCGAGCGATAGATCCAGCGGAATCACCCGGCACTGAACTCCATGGCTGCGCGTCAATTCGGCTGCGAGCGCCTCGAGTTTGCTTTTGGTTCTGGCGACCAGCACCAGATGGCTGCCTTCCTTGGCTAATTGTCTTGCAAACTGTTCTCCGATTCCCGAAGAGGCTCCGGTGACCAATGACCATTTCCCTTTAATATTCATTTTCAATTCTCCTTCTGAACCAATGTTTTGTTTTGGTAACAACGTTACCTATGTGAATCATAGTAACCAAAACATCACACGTGTGTCAATCTAATTTTTTCACGTAAGGGTTTAATTGACATCCCAGGTGCGAATGTTTAGAATTCCTGTTAGAACCCGGCAACCCTGTTGCTGGTCAATAACATTGATAACCGAATGAAGGTGATTCCTATCCATAACGAAGACAAGTCCTCGCCATCCACGGGCCGGACACTGAAGACCTATCAGGAAGCCCGTCTGCAAAATACGGAGAATCTCCGTAAGCTAGTGGTAGATGCAGCCGCAGATATTCTGCAGGAAGAGGGGCCGGAGGCCGTCACTGTACGCAGAGTATCGCAAAGAATGGGCTGTTCCACCAAAATTATCTATAGTCTATTTGTCAATAAAGAGGGGCTGGCCCAGCAGTTATATCTTGAAGGTTGTAAGCTGCTGGCCCTGCGTTTTGAAGAGGTGCCGCCGTCCGCTGACCTCCGGCAGCATCTGCTGGAGCTGGGCGAAGCCTTCTGGCAGTTCGGACAGGATTACAGCAGCTATTACAAGCTGATGTTCGGAGGGGCTTTTGCCGAATTCAAGCCGGATGCGGAGAGTATGCAGGGAACGTTGACCGCCATAAGCCGACTACAGGTTCTAATCATTACCGCCCAGCAGCAGGGGCTTATTTCGGATCAGGAAGAGACCGGGGCTCTTGTCGCCGTCATATGGTCCTCACTGCACGGTGTAATTCATCTGTATATGGGTGGATTCCTTGGAGATACCTTAACCGCCCATACCGTATACAAACAGACGATGGCTTTGCTATCCCAATCCTTGTTTGCGGCACCCGGACCAGGCAAAGGGGCGAGCAAAGGATGATTGCTTTAATCTTGGCTGCGGGGTATGCCACCCGTCTGTATCCGTTAACGCTGGACACCCCGAAGCCGCTGCTGCCGGTGCAGGGAAGCCGGACGATTCTGGATCTGCTGGCCGCGCGGCTGGAGGTGCTGGAGGAGATTTCGGAGATTCTTGTGGTGACGAATGAGCGCTTTTTCCATGCTTTTGAACAGTGGGCCGGGCAGTACCAAGGGAGCAAGCAGGTTCGTATCCTCAACGACGGCACTTCTTCTCCCGAGGGGCGTTTAGGCGCGATTGGCGATATCCAGTTTGTGCTGGAGCAGGAGCAGCCGCAGGAGGATCTGCTGGTGCTGGCGGGCGATAATGTGCTGGGCTTCGGCCTGGCGGGGTATTTGGACTATTTTCACAAGGTGGATACCGACTGTATTCTGGTGCGGACGGTAGATGATCCGGCGGAGCTGCGCAGTATCGGCGTGGCGGAGCTGGATGCGCAGAATCGGGTCTTGTCCCTGGAGGAAAAGCCGCAGGCGCCCCGCTCGAACATTGGCGTATTTGCGCTGTACATCTACAAACGTTCTACGCTGCCGCTGTTCTCCCGTTATCTGGCGGAAGGGGGCAACCCGGATGCGCCGAGTTATTTTCCCGAGTGGCTGCATTCCCGTCAGGAGATGCGGGCCTACTATACGGAGGGCACGATTGAGGATGTCGGCACCCCGGAGGCCTATGCGCAGATGCGGGCGAGGCTGGAGGAACAGGCAGAGTAACCTGGGTTAGTTAAAAATCAACAAAACGCACGGGCAGAGGAAGAATCTAGTGAAAATTCACAAGTTAAAAATTTCTATGATCGTGATTTAACTAATGAAAGTCAAAAAGCAATCGGTATAGGAACAGATTATGTAGAGCTTAAATCAGGCCTTGTAGTTACCGAGACTACATCCCCTTATTTGGTTATAAAAATAAATAACATTATTGGCACACCGCCAACAAGTATTGAGGCTGTGAGTGCATTATACAGAGGAACAGAACGATTTGCTTCCTTAGGTTTGTTCACCCAACTCAACGTTGCATGGAGTGCAGGTCAAATATGGGTTGGCCAAGCTGTAACAAAACCTATAACGGTCAATAAAACATATTTTTATTCAACGTATAATAGTGCTTTTGGCATATGGGTTGTAAACCCCCAAACAGGTCAACTTGGAACAGCAGGTAATAACTATTGGGAAGTAGATATATTGTTAAATAGATTGGGCCAGAGATATCCATCTTGGAAAAATGTGGATGTTCATGGTTATCTCAACGCTACAATGCCTAGTTCAACTGAGTGGCCTACTTACAGTTCATCCTATACAGCGCCACTTAGAGAAACTTTTAATAATTCAGTAAGAACAGCTTATAGAAATTATTATGATAGTAATTATGGTTATGTCAATTGGACGCAACCGATTGAAATTCATCATATTCGTCCATTAGAATATGGAGGAAACAATGATTTTTCTAACCTAATTCCTTTATGGGCAGATCATCATCTTAAATTTTCGTTCTGGTTTTCATATTATAAATAAAAAGGATGAAAATAGTGCCCAATTTACTTGATTTAACACTGGATGGACTAAAAAGAAGACTAAGTAAATCTTCTTTAAACGTTATTCAAAGAACTCAAGGTTATACACTAAACACTTCATGTTCCTTTTCAAAACCTGCATCTATAAGAGAAATTGATGATTTTCAAAAGGAAACTGGATTAATTCTACCTAATAGCTTAAAACTGTTTCTTTCAATCCATAATGGTGCAGAGTTATTTAAAGACGAAGAAGAGAAGGTCGAGCCATCGTGGTATGTTTTGGGACTTGATGAGATTGAAGATTATTTAGAACGTTATCCTGCCCCGTCTCATATCTACGTGATAGCTAAATATGATCAGACACTTATTTGTGTAAATGCCAACAGAGTAAAGGAAGGTAGGGAAGACTACCTACTCGATCGATCTGTTTATGATTCAGCAGAGTATGAAGGTGAACCAATAAACCTGAACTTTGAAATATGGTTTGATAGACTTATAACAGCACAAGGAGCTTTTTTTTGGTCTTGGAATCATAATTCTTAGAGATGACTTTAGATTTTTAATGACTGATATTTGGCGTCTTTGGCCGTTTGATGGGCTTTAGTCATGATATTTGTATTGTAGAAATCAGGCGAGAGTGAGACGCACTGCGGCGCTTAACCGGGGTGTACCTCCTCTCGCTTTTCCTATTTTGAATAGTGATCTATGATGGGCGAACGAAAGCCAACCGACTTCGAACTTCACTTTCCCCAAGCCGCATCGCCAAAATCGTCGGAACCCCGTTTGTTCTTCAGTTGTCCAAATAAACTTTTTGGCATCTTCATTAGACATACCGCTAAGATGTAGTCTTCTTTATAATCCGCAACCTCTCCAGTGACCCAAACAGCGGTCCGTTCGCAGAGCATCCAACCAAGTGTGCACGTTGGCCTTACTCAAAAATAAAGAGCTGTCCCAAGAATCCATTCAATGAATTTTGGGACAGCTCCTTCCATTTGTTATGGTTCTATACCGTAAATGAGCGTGCCGTTATGGTATACAGTGATCCGGTCATTGGCGGTGAAGCTGGTTAGCAGCGGCCGGAAGGAGTAATCGTTAGCCTGGCTGTAATTCGCATAGTTATCCTTGTGAATGCGGAACTGGATCTCTCCGGTCGAGCCGGAAGCAGCCAGGTTGCCGGCCCCGTCCTTGAAGGAAATTTCAGCGTAGGCATCGGCATCAGGGGCCGGCGCTGTGAGCGGGACGATGGTGGTCTGGATATTGTTTTTGCCGACGACGGCGTAGTCAATCTCCATGGTGTGTGCGGTGCTGCCATCCTGCGTGAACCAGTAACGGATCGTGAATTGGCTGAGCGGGACGGGAACGGTGGAAGTGCTCTTCAGCTGAAGACTTGCCCGGATAGAGCCCACATTGTTGCCGGTCTCATCACTGCGGTAGAGCGGAGTGGCGGTTATAGGTCCTGTCCCGGGGCCGCCGGGCTGTTCAATAGGAGGGAAAGTGACCGTTTTCATGATCCGGTTCAGCATGAGCTGCTTCGGCCGGTTCCAGGTTGCCCAGTCATCCTGCAGCAGACCGCCGGTATCCCCGCTGTTGGGGTTCAGTGTCCAGTAGGTCCAGTAGAGGTCATTCGTGCCGATGTAATCGACTAGTTTATTTTGCCACTTCCCTTCCACCGAGAGGGTGTCCACGCTGCGGCCTCCGAATTCACCCATGATTAGAGGGGCAATGTTCTCTTTGCTGATATAGCCCCAGGTCTGATCCCATATCGCAGGCAGGTTTGCCGGAAAAGCAGGATCGCTGAACCACGGCTGCTCCGCCACCCCGGGACCGTAATCATGCGGGGAATACACCACTTGATTCGGCACGGTAAGCGTTACCGGATAATTCCGCACCCCGGTCAGGTTGCCTCCCCACCAGTACTTGCTGGTGTTACCCTGCACATTCTGCTCGATCCCTTCGACGATGATCAGCCAATGCGGATTCACCGCAAGGATGGCATTCCCTGCCCGCTGGGCTGCGAGCCGCCAGTCTGTGCTGAGATCACCGGTCCCCCAGCTTGCCGGGCCATGAGGTTCATTATGCAGGTCGGCACCGATCACCGTAGGATTATTCGCATATCGTGCAGCCAGCATCACCCAGTCACTGATCCAGCGGGATTCAGGATATGCGGCCGTATACCAGAGCGTCGACTGCCCGCCGGAATCGGGGCGGTGCCGGTCCAGGAAGATTTGAATGCCGCGCTGGCCGGCTTTTTCGATTAAGGTATCCATAATTTCGATCGGAGTCAGACCGGCCAGGTCCGGGTTTTTGGCATAATCAATGCTGTTGGCCTGGGAAGCGGGGTCGAACATTTGACTGCTGAACGGCAGGCGAATCAGGTTGTACCCTTCTGCGCGGACCTGATCGAGCACATCATCCATGGAACGCGACCATAATCCGTGCGGGGAATAGTTCGGCGTCTCGAAGCCAAACCAGTTCAATCCGTTGAACACGGCCGGGTTCCCCTGCGAATCTACAATCCGGCTGCCCGAGGTGTGATAAAAAAGCTTCGCTGCCCCCTCAGCCTTCACCGGCTGTCCGGCAATAGCGGCGGTACCTGCAAGCAGTGTTAGAGCCAAAAGCATTTTCCCCAGTGTCCTGAAACCAAAGGTCATTCATCTTCCTCCTCGTATATGGTTCTTGATAAAGCCGAACTTTATATCATACGGGTAAAATGAAAACCTATTCATCCCGGACAGGTCTGAATTATGGGAAATTATTGAATAAATTAGGAGCGCCTTACCGGCGTCGCCGTATCTCTCCTTAGTGGCTATTAAAATCACAAATTACAAGAATCACATCTAGCTTAAAAAGGGAATTATTGCTATAATTACTAATGTAAGCGATTGATATCAACAGAGCGTATACATACAGTTACAGCCTTAACGGGTACAGTCAGCAAACTATTCAATCCGAGAGAGGAGATTAAGAGAATGTTTAGAATGAAAGCTATACAATGGGCAGCTATCGGGTCGCTTGTCGTGTCTTTATTTGTGGGGTCGCTGGCGGTGGGCGGGGAGAGGGTGTTCGCTGCCGATTGCTCGGCCGGGTATGTAGCACTAACGTATGATGACGGTCCGAATCCAAGCACCACGACGAATCTGCTTAATGCTCTGCAGCAGAATGGCCTGCGGGCCACGTTCTTCAATATCGGGCAGAATGCGCAGAACAATCCCTCGCTTGTACTGGCCCAGAAGAACGCAGGAATGTGGATCGGCAATCACTCCTGGTCGCATCCTAATCTGACACAGTTGGGCGCTTCCCAGGTCACGTCTCAGATTACGCAGGCGCAGCAGACGCTGCAATCCATTACCGGCACTGCTCCGAAGCTGTTCCGTCCGCCGTACGGGGCGACTAACGCGACTCTCAAATCCATTGAGGCCCAGAACGGACTTACCGAAGTGCTCTGGAACGTGGATTCTCAGGACTGGAACGGAGCGGGAACCGCCCAGATCGTGGCCGCTGTGGGCACGATGAAGAATGGGGATGTCATCCTGATGCATGACCAGTATCAGCCCACGCTCCAGGCGGTTCCGCAGATTGCGCAGAACCTCAAGAACCGTAACCTGTGTTCAGGCATGATCTCCCCGTCCACCGGCAAGGCGGTTGCGCCTGATGGCGGCAATGGTCCTGGCCCCGCTGCAACGAAGGTAGAGGCGGAGAGTATGACTAAGGCGGGCCAATATACTGCTAACATCAGTTCCCCGTTCGCTGGAGTCGCTTTATACGCCAATAATGATTCCGTGAAGTACACTCAGAATTTCACCAGCGGCACCCATAATTTCTCCCTGCGCGGAGCCTCCAATAACGCCAATATGGCCAGGGTGGACCTCAAAATCGGCGGGGTGACGAAGGGGACCTTCTACTATGGCGGAAGCAGCCCCGCGGTCTATACGATCAGCAATGTCAGCCATGGAACCGGCAATCAGGTGATTGAGCTGGTGGTTACCGCCGATGACGGGACTTGGGATGCTTATATTGATTATCTGGAAATCAACTAAAGCTACAATATTGAAGGGGGTGCCCCAGCCGGCTAGAACATAGCTGACGGGGCACCCCCTTTTATAGCCCAATCCTTCTCTGTCAGTCTTCAGATCTGCTACAGCTCCCTCAAGGCAACTGTACATAGAATGTCACGGACTCTCCGGCCACGCTCTTTGCATAGATCTTCCCTTTATGCTGGTCCACAATCGACTTAGCGATAGCCAGACCCAACCCGTAGCCGCCCTGCTTGCGCGCTCTGGAGGTATCCGTACGGTAAAAGCGGTCAAAGATCCGCGCCAGATGCTCCGCAGCGATGCCTTCCCCGGTATTCGAGACGGAGAGGAGGACATCGCTGTTCTGCTTATGGAGGGAGATATGGATAGCGCCCTTGGGATTCGTATATTTCACTGCGTTATCCAGCAGAATCATGACCACCTGCTTCACCTGTTCGCTGTTGCCCAGCACGGTAAGCCCGGGCTGAAGGTCATAGTCGAAGGAGAGATTCTTCTCGAAGATGACCGCCTCCATGGTCAGAATAATATTCTCAACTGCCTCGCTCATATTGAATCTGCTGTGGAGCTTCCCGGTCCGGGAGTCATCCATCTCTGTCAGGTACAGCAGATCGTTAGTCAGCCGGGTCATGCGCCCGGTCTCGGACTTGATATATTGCAGCCATTTTGCCTGATTACCGATTGTATCCTCACTGTTCGCCAGCAGCACATCCGCGTTGGTGTTAATGATCGTCAGCGGCGTCTTCAGCTCATGGGAGGCGTCGGCAATGAACTGCTTCTGCTTGTCAAAAGCCTCCCGCACCGGCGCAATCGAGCGCCCCGCAAAGTAGCGGCTGGTGAAGTACAGGATGACCAGCGTCAGCAGGCCGACAGCTGCGAAGGTATAGATCAGGTTCGTCAGGATCTGCTGCTGGGCGGTGATGTCCATGAAGACAAACTGTTGTCCGCTGCTTACAGGCTTCACCATGAAGATCCAGCGGCTGCCGTCCAGCGTGAACTGGCCGGTGTCCTTGCCCTGGCTGAGCGCCTCCTTCAGCGCGGCGCTATAGAGTTCATCGTCCATCGTGAACTTCGATTCTTTGCCGGTCAGCGTACCGCTGGCATCTGTTTGCACCGTGAACGAGACGGAGCGCTCCGGCTGGTAAGGGTCGATCGGCCCCTGATCCATGGGCATTGTCCCTCTGCCCCCGCCGCCTCCTGCCCCAGGCGGACTTTGTCCATCGCCCGGACTCCGCTGCTGCATGTCCGCAATCCGGTGGAGCGCCATATAGATGTCTGCCTGCACATTGCGGTACGTGAAGATGTAGATGGCGGCGAAGGCCACCAGCATGATAATGGAGATGGTGACCAGATTGACAATCAGGAACCGGGTTCGGAGTTTATTGAACATCAGGCACTCCCCTCCAGCACATACCCTACGCCCCTAATCGTGCTGATGCGCACCTCCGAGTTCAGGAAGGCCAGCTTTTTACGCAAAAAAGAAATATAGACCTCCACGTTGTTATGCTCCGCATCGGAATCGAACCCCCACAGCTTCTCAATGATCTGCTCCTTCGAGGTGACCGCCTGCTTCCTTAGGATCAGCAGCTCCAGCAGCTCCGTCTCCTTCAGATTCAGCTTCATCTCCTTGCCCTTCACCGTCAGCTTCGGGTTGGCCGTGTTCAGCTCCAGATCCCCGAACTTCAGGGCATCGTCAGGAATCACCTCGCCCTTACGCCGCAGGGCAGCCCGGATACGGGCCAGCAGCTCCTCCGAAGCGAACGGCTTGGCGATATAATCGTCTGCTCCATGATCGAGTCCGGTCACCATGTCGGTAATCTCCCCTTTGGCGGTAAGCATGATGACAGGTGTGGAGATTCCGTCCTTGCGGAGTTCCTTCAGCACGCTGATTCCATCTAGCTCCGGCATCATAATATCCAGCAGCAGCAGGTCATAGATCCCGCTCTGCGCATAATCGAGACCGGCTCGGCCATCATGCACCGCGTCTACCGAATAATTGTGTTTTTTGAGGATTTGGGTTAAGGCCTCCGCCAGATGGACCTCATCTTCTACGATTAATATTCTCATGGGCTGGCTCATCCTCTTCCTAAGTAATGTATTTGCCGCTGGTGCCATTATATCAAGGTGACCTTTAATCAACCTTAATCCATTTAAGATTCACTAAAGGTTCGGAGGCTAAGATACATTCATAAGCAAGCGGCACCCATTACCCCCCTGAAAGGAACTGATCCCCATGGCTATTGAGGTCTTCAACCGTTACGAGAACAAGTATCTGTTCGACCATGAATCCTATCTGAAGCTCTATCACGAACTGCTGGAATATATGGAGCCTGATGCATACAACAAGCAGCACGAATATTATTCCATCACCAATCTGTATTATGACACCCCGCAGAATTCCCTGATCCGCAGCAGCCTGGCGAAGCCGAAGTACAGGGAGAAGCTGCGCATCAGAGCCTACGGCATTCCTGAAGGCGACACCAGAGTCTATCTGGAGATCAAGAAGAAGGTGCTGGGCCTGGTCAACAAAAGAAGAACCCCGCTGAAGCTGGATGAAGCCTATGCATTCATCGATAGCGGCAGGGAGCCTGAATTCGAGAGCTATATGAACAAGCAGGTGATCGGGGAGATCAAGTACCTGCTGACCCGCTATGATCTGCAGCCGAAGCTGTATCTGTCCTATGACCGCAAAGCCATGTTTTGCAAAAACAACCGGGACCTCCGCATCACCTTCGACACCAATATCCGCTGCCGCCGGTATGATCTGAAGATGGAGCATGGTGTGTATGGCGAGGAGCTGCTGGAGCCGGGGCAATGGCTGATGGAAGTGAAGGCGGAGAAGACCATTCCGGTCTGGCTGGCCAGGATGCTGTCGGAGCATCAGATGTACCGCACCAGCTTCTCCAAATACGGCAACGAATATAAAAAAATGCTGCGAAACAGCCAATCAGAAAGAGAGCGTGTCCGCTATGCTTGATTCGATATTTTCCGTAGCTGAGTCTACTTCGGAACTAACCTTCATGAATGCTGCCTTAACCATGGTCATCGCCATTATCCTCGGCGGTCTGATCAGCTTCACCTACATGAAGACGAGCCCTGCCGGATACTCACAGAGCTTCACGCTGACCATGGTTCTGCTGCCGGTTATTGTAGCGATTATCATCCTGCTTATCGGCAGCAATGTGGCCCGGGCCTTCAGCCTGGCGGGCGCCTTCTCGATCATCCGGTTCCGCAGCGCCCCCGGTGATCCGAAGGACATCACTTTCGTCCTGTTCACTATGGCCTCCGGGCTGGCCTGCGGCGTAGGAGCATTCGGTTATGCAGTATTTTTCACCCTGCTTCTCTGCGTGTTGATGGTCCTGCTTAACCGGACGGGCTTCGGGCGCAAGCAGTCGATGCACAAGACACTGAAGGTAACGATTCCTGAGAATCTGGGCTATGAGGAAGCCTTCGCGGAGGTCTTCAACACCTTCAATGTGGCCTACGAGCTGAAGAAGATCAGAACCACGGAGCTGGGCAGCCTGTATGAGCTGGTCTATGCCGTAACGATTAATGAGCAGACAAGCCAGAAGGAGCTGCTGGACGCCATCCGTACCCGCAACGGGAACCTGGATCTCTCACTGACCATGGCGCCCGTCATGAACGAATATTAATCCGCTACAGGAAGGGAATGATGACTGATGAAGAACAGATTAACAGCCGGTAAAATTGGACTTATGCTGCTATGCGCCGCAGTTATGTCGGCATGCAGTGCAAAAGCAGCTACGCCATCCGATACAAGTAACAACGTGAGTACAACAGCTGAGGCCGTTCAGAGCAGTACCTCTGCCGCGGTGCAGCCGGCAAGTGTGAAGACAGCGGATCTTGTGGCCTGGGAGGAAGAGGATGCTGTAACCGCCTGGACGGCAGCGGATTCTACCGCTATAACTCTGGCTGGAACTAATGCCGTGGTAGATGGCGCAGGTGCCACAGCGCAAGAGGGCACAGTGACCATTACGGAGGCAGGCACTTATGTGCTCAGCGGCACACTAAGTGACGGACAGATTATTGTAGATGAGCAGGCAAAAGGTACTGTAAGACTCGTGTTGAACGGTGCCCACCTGACGGACAACGATAATGCTCCCGTCTACATCAAGGAAGCCGGCAAAGTAGTCATCACCTTGCAGGAAGGCACGGATAACAGTGTGACAGATGGAGCTGCGTATGTATTCGCAGATGGAGCTGAGGATGAGCCAAGCGCTGCGCTCTTCAGCAAAGCGGACCTGACGATTAACGGCACCGGCAAGCTGACGGTCACCGGCAACTACAACGACGGCATCACCGGCAAGGATGATCTGACAATCATATCCGGCACCCTCGAAGTGAAGGCAGCGGATGACGGTATTGTCGGTAAGGACATGATTGCCATTCAGGACGGCAATATCACAATTCATGCCGAAGGCGACGGCATCAAATCGACCAATGACAAGGATGCCACCAAGGGCTTCATCGCCATTGCCGCCGGAACCTTCGACATTACAGCCGGTAATGACGGGCTTCAAGCGGAGACCGCTGCTGTCATCGACAGCGGCACCTATACGCTGGTGACTGGCGGCGGCTATGTGAACGCCGAAGTGAAGACCGGCGGTCAGGGCGGGCCGGGGATGGGTGGCGGCGGCTTCGGCCAGAGGCCGGAAGACGGCAGCTTCCCTGCTCCGGGAGAAGCCGGGGGTACGCCGCCTGCGATGGATGCTGCGCCGGCGGCTGACCAGCCCCAAGCAGCGGAGAGCAGCACCGCGGCAGCGGCACAGACTGACACCGCAGCAGCGGCGGAGACGGAATCCGTCAGCGCCAAAGGGATTAAGGCAGGCGGGGACCTGACGGTGAACGGCGGAAGCTTCACGGTGGATGCCGCAGATGATGCGCTGCACAGCAACAGCAGTATCTCGGTAACGGATGGAGAATTCCAGATCGCTACAGGGGATGACGGGCTTCACGCCGATGCTCTGGTCTCCATATCAGGCGGCACCGTCAATATTACGGAGAGCTATGAAGGGATAGAAGGAGCGGACATCACCATATCCGGCGGTGAGATTCATGTGACAGCCACAGACGATGGCGTCAATGTGGCTGGAGGCAACGATACCAATGCGGCAGCAGGAACGCAGGCACAGGATTCGTTCAGCAGCACCGGCAGCAACCTGCTGACCATCAGCGGCGGGACCCTGACCGTAGATGCCGCAGGCGATGGCCTGGACTCCAACGGCTCAGTGACTATGACCGGCGGCACCGTCATTGTGTATGGCCCCGAGAACTCCGGCAACGGCGCCCTGGATTATGACGGAGCCTTCAACATCACCGGCGGATTCCTGGTAGCCGCAGGTGCATCAGGAATGGCACAGGCTCCGGGCGAGGACTCCGGCCAGTATTCGGTAAGCGTGGAATTCGCAGCAACTCAGCAGGCTGGAACGATGGTTCATCTGGAAGATGCTGACGGCAAGGCCATTCTGACCTTCGCTCCGGCGAAGAGCTTCCAGACTGTAGTGGTCAGCGCTCCAGAGCTTACGGACGGCTCTTATACCGTCTACACCGGAGGCAGCTCTACCGGAACAGCCACAGACGGATTGTATACCGGCGGGACGTACAGCGGGGGCAGCAAATTTGTTGCTTTTGACATCACCAATACGGTGACCTGGGTGAATGCTTCGGGTGTAACCACAGGCGGAAGCAGTATGGGCGGGCCGGGAGGCGGCGGCTTCGGCGGCGGCAGAGGCAACAGAGCCGGAGGCGGACCTGGCGGAGCAGGAGGCACGCCGCCTGCGGACGCTGGTACAACGAAGCCAGCAGATGCGGGTACGACGAAGCCGGCCGATGCGGGCACTACAGCTCCAGAGGGTGCAGGTACTAGCACGAATTAAGCGGGACAGTATAGAAGAGACTATCCATTAGCGGATAGTCTCTATTTTTGCACAATATTAAGTGTGATCAGCGGCTACATGAAGTCGAAATAGTAGCGGATGACATGGAAGAATACCGGTGCGGTGTAGGCAAGACTGTCTACGCGGCTCAGGTAGCTTTTTTGCAGCGCTGCGAATTTGTCGTCATCCCCGATCAGCAGATCCCGCTTGAGTACGGAGACTGTCAGGCTGCCGAAGAAGCCGCTGAGACTGATCAGCATGCCGGAGAGATAGCCAAAGGCCGGATTCAGCGGTGTAAGATGAGAATAGCTCAGGTACGAGACTGCTGTAGTCACCACGAACGCGCAGACGAAGCCTTCCCAGGTCAGATGGGGATTCGCGGTCGGAACGATCCGGTGTTTGCCGAAATAGATCGAAGCCAGATAGTGAATGGCATCATTGAGCTGAGTCAGCACCACCAGGAAGAGGACCAGACCTGCCCCGTACTCCGGAGTGGCGAACTGGAAGTAAGCCAGATGGCTGAGCCCGAATACCATCAGCATCAGTCCCCACTGGGTTGCGCTGACACTGCGCAGGAAGCCTAGCGTGCCTTTGTTGATCAGCCGGGGAAGCGGCAGCAGCAGGAACACATAGACCGGAATGAAAATAATGAACATCCCGTACCACTCAATGTAGATCCAGTAGAATTGCAGCGGAATGGACAGGTATGCCCAGAGGAACAGCCTGCGGTCTGCTTTTCGGGTGCGGATCATGGAGAAGTATTCCTTAAGGGCGAAGAAGCTCAGGACCATCAGGGACAGCAGGGACACCAGGGCGTTGGACAGGGTAGCCAGGCAGAAGATGAACAGCATGCCCCACCAGGTTCGGATGCGGAAGCCGATTCCGGTATAATCCTTGTCCTTCTGTAGTCTGCTTACCACAAGATACAGCACATGGATCACCGATAGAGCTGCAAAGATTAGAACTAGTGTGAATAAAGAACGGTTCATTACAATCACCAACTTGTCTCGGGTATCATTTCAATATAGGGATTTTATGCTAAAATAGACAGAGCGTCCAGCTTATTATGAAGTAAAACAACTGACTTGATAAGGGGAAATATTGTAAATGTCAGCAGATCCATCGGTGTACATCATGCTCACCAATACGGGAACGCTGTTCACGAAGCTCATTCAGGGGTATACCAAAGCGCCGTATAATCATGCCTCGATCTCGTTTAACAGGGAGCTGTCCGAGCTATATAGCTTTGGAAGGAAGCATCCGGCCAATCCGCTGAACGGCGGGTTCGTGAAGGAGGATATCCGCACAGGTACCTACAGTAAATATCCAGAGACGACTTGCGTCATCTACGAGCTTCAGGTTACGGACCGTGAGGTTGAGAAAATGAAGCGGGTGCTCCAGGTCTTCATCCGCAGCCGCCAGAAGTATCTCTACAATATCCTCGGCGTCATCGGTATTGCACTCAAGGAGCCGGTGGAGTTCAGTAACTCGTATTTCTGTTCGCAGTTCGTTGCCGAGATTCTGGAGCGCTCGGGCATTAAGCTATGGAACAAGCTGCCAGCGCTTGTCACCCCGGATGATTTCCGGCAGAGCGACCGGCTGCATCTGGTCTATTACGGCAAGCTGAGCGAATACAAGCCCTCCAGCCAGTAGAGAAGTCCTCGTTCCCGGTAGGGGAGGGGACTTTGTTTTTTAGGAAATAGTTATAGAGGAATCCTGCAAAAAGTGCAACAATTCTGCTCCTTACAAGCGGCTGGTGAGAGAAAGCGCCATTATCCGTCACCTGCAGGGTGACTTTATTTATACAAGAAGTTTACTTGGCTTATTCCGCCCGGAGTTTGATATTTTCAGGGAAAAAGGAGCGTGAAGCAAATGGTTCATGCTAAGGATGTGCTGGCCAATCAGTTGCTGGCTGGCGCCAATGACCCCAGCTGGCATCTGCCGTATATGCAGGCAACAGAGGAAGTTACAGAGGAGGAAGCCTTCTGGAAACCCGGCCAAGGGCTGTACAGCATTGCCGAGCTTACCGCTCATCTGCTGTACTGGAATGAAGCCTGGCAGACCCGGTACCGGGAGGGGCATATGGATGCCGTGCCTCCGGTGGGCGATAATCGTCTGAGCTTCGTGCTTCCTGCGGATACTTCCTTCGGCGAGCTTCGCGGCCGACTGTTGGATACCCTGCTGGCCTGGCAGAACCTTTTGTCCGAGGAAGGGCTGGAGAATCAGGTGAACGGGTTCCCGGAGCCGGCGGCATGGTGGGAGCTGATCAGCAATGCGGCGACGCATAATGCCTATCATATCGGCCAGATCGTATTGCTGCATAAGCTGTACGCGCAGGCCCGGCAATAGGAGCTGCCTTCAGGGGCATAGCGGCCCGGTGAGCGGTATAACCCGGACAGACAGACTGGCTGAGACTTCCCGTGCCGGTCTTTTTGCTGTGCAGAATACCTTAACCTGTAATTAACTGGAGCATGTGATATTCTTGGGATAAAGGCTTACAGAAGGAAAAAGAGAGGGAATCATATCATGATTGAGAACATCATCAGAGGTCTGGAAGCAAGGTATGCCTGCCGGCTGGAACGGCTGACAGGGGGATATACGAATCTCACCTATCTGATGGCGGGGGCGGAGCCGCCGCTTGTAGCCAAAATAACAAATATGTCCAATGAAGATACGCTCAATGAGGTTGAGGTCATGCGGCTGGTACAGGGAAGCTGTGATACCCCGGTGGTGCATGAGGTGGCAGAGATGGACGGAATGCGCATCATCATTATGGACTGCATGCAGGGCGGGAACGCCCAATCCGTTCTGGATGCCAGGGACTGGTCAAGAGCCGAGCGGATCTACAGCAGAATGGGGCAGCTGCTGGCTGCCCAGATTCATTCCCGATCTTATCAGCCGCAAGAGACACAGATCCGGATCAGCAACAGGTCAGCACTGAGTGAGGTGATTCAGAAGCTGGAATTCGTCCCCGCCGCTCTCGGCAGGCAGTCGCTTCACCTTCTGTCTGCTGCGGAGGCCGGAGAGCTTCCTTGGGTCCTGACCCATGGCGATTACGGAGTACATAATCTGCTCTGTGAAGCCGATGATCTGCTGCATGTGCTGGACTGGGAATGGGCGGAATGGGGCAGCCCGCTGAATGATGTAGCCTGGGTCTGCTGGTTCACGAAGCACCATTATCCCGTACAATCCGTACTGCTCAACACGGCCTTCATGCAGGGCTATCTGTCTGTTAACCCGTTATCCTTCACTGCGCACCAGATGAAGGCGGCGAGTCTGTACAGGGTATGGAATATCCTGCACCGCCTGCAGATAGCGCCCAAGGAGGTGCAGCGTGAATGGGTCAGACGTCTCGAATGGACACTGGATGAGGACTTCGCAGAGTTTCATGGAATCCGCTAAGGTAGATGCTTTTGCTGGTGCTTGTACTCTGTAGCTTGGAACGCCTGAGTTGTCCGGGCTGATCAGTCCTCCGGCACCACGACCTGAATATGGCGCGGAATGGTGCTTAAGCGGATCGGCAGCGGCGGACCCTGCTCGCCGTCCACATTCGTCTGTACCGGCTCGGTGGAGCGGACGGAGACCTCCTTGGCTGTAAAGTAGATGACATCCTTATGATTCCGCAGATTGCCTAGCAGCAGGGAGATGCTGACCGTAACGGAATTCAGCAGGTGCAGGTCTTTGACGATGAAGCAATGGAGCAGGCCGTCATCTACAGCGGCAGCGGGGGCAAGCTTCTCGAAGCCGCCGACGGAATTCGTCAGCGCAGCAATGAACAGCGGGGAGGAGCCTTCCCAGATCTCCCCGTCGTGAGTAATCGTCAGGGTATGTGCATTATTGCTGGCCAACTCCTTAATGCCCTCCTTTAGATAAGCAAGGAACCCGAGCCGGCTCTTGTCTTCGGAGCTAACCGAGGAGAGGGAGCCTGCCAGAGAGCCTGCGGCCACCACATTGACGAACAGCCGGTCATTCAGCCGGCCCATATCGACTCTTCGGGTCCGTGGCGAAGCCAGGCTCTGGATTGCCTCTTCAGGAACAAGCGGAATCTGTAGCGCGCGGGCGAAATCATTGACGGTGCCCATCGGCACAATGCCAAGTGTGGGGCGGTGCTGCTGATCTGTGAGGCCGTTCATCGTCTCGTGGAGTGTGCCGTCTCCTCCAATGGCAACCACCAGATCATAACACTCGGCGCAGGCCTGAACGCAGAAGGCGGTTGCGTCTCCTTCCCCTGTGGTCTCCTGGACGGTAACCTGATATCCTGCACCTTGCAGCACCTCTTCCGCTGCTTGGATATAATCCCGCGCCTCTGCCTTGCCCGACGACGGGTTCATGATGACCATGGCCTGCTGCATACTGCACTCCTCTCTGTTGTAACCGGATTAATATCCATTAACCAACTAAGTATAGCGTTTGAATCAAAAGCGCCAAAGGGCGCAGTGTCCCTTTGGCGCTGAGCGATATATCTGCCGCAGCAGGCAGCGGCTATCTTCCTTCGATCCGCCGTCCATAAGATTCGGCGTAGGCCGCGCTGCGGAACCTCAGAATCGGGTCATCCGAGAGAAGCATGCCGGTTGTAAGGATCGTAGGGTCCATGAGCAGATACTTCGGATCGGGGTAGATCTCGGAAATATGCAGCCGGCCGAGATCGATTCTGCGGCGCTCTTCGGGCCAGGCGCGCGTGGGATCGTCCGTAGCATCGCCTTCCTCGCCCAGAACGGCGACAAGCTGGAAAATGGCCGGTTCATCCTTCAGGCGCAGCTCCAGCTCCTCCTCCAGATAGCGGTCCGGCTGCTGCGCAGCCTCTTCCAGCGTCAGTGTGCGCACGCCCTTCTCGGGAACCCACTCGAACCGGACAGGCTGTTGCCTGCCTTCGGCATTGACCAGCACATAAGCATGTATGCAGTAGTAATGACATTCGGCATAGCTGGCAGGCGGCATCAGCCGCCGCACCGCGAGCAGGGCCTCCTTGCTCTCGCTGAAGTGGCTGACAATCTCCTTCATCAGCTCAATCGGTCCGAGTGTCCCGGTCCGCAGCCGGTGGGCCATATGTACAATGTCGATGAAGGACTCCGGAGTCCGGGCAAAAAAGACAGGGACGCTCACTCCAACCAGATTTGTAACCTCGCCATCCGGCAGGATGAATTGGACAGCCATTCCCTTGGCAGGAGAGAGCAGATCCGCCAGTGCCGGATCGGTCGAGCTCCCCGAGAAGCGGATAATGGCGTTCACCTGCTGCTCCTGCAGGTGTTCCGCCTCCGTGAATTCCTTTCCCAGTCCGCTAGGCCGGAAGAAGCCGCGGCAGCAGACTCCCGCCGCATGGGCACGGCGGTATCCGGGATGGACACCGGACAGGTTCTCGATCGCGTCTACCGCCTCGGCGGCCAGCCCTTCAGCCGCAGCTTGCTCCCCTGCCGGCAGTTGTCCGTCCAGTTCAGCTTCATTCTTGCCCTCATTCACGCTCATACCCCTCCCGCATATCCATTGAAATGGAATAATCTACATCCTAATTCTTACCACACCGGCCATTCATCTAAACTGCTTCTCGTAAACATCCACTTCGTTATTGTGGTTATCGGTCGCTCTTCTGACCGGGGCGAACCCGTTTCGGGTCCAGAAGGCCTCCCCGGCCTTGTTCTCCAGCTGAACGGCTAGTCTGACGGCGCTGAGGCCATGATTCCTGAACATTCGCTCCAGCTCATGTACGGCGGTTTTTCCGATCCCCTGCCGGCTGTATTGCCGGTGAATCACCAGCAGGCCGATCCACGGATAATGATCCGCGCTATAGTCAGGCAGGTAGGTGATCAGACCGGCAATCCGGTCATGGCTTCTGATGTATAGCATTTTCTCCCCCATAGTGAGGTTGTTGCGGTTCTCCTCCTCCAGCTCCAGGGGCTCCAGAAACGCCTTATGCAGGACCATCTGGTTGAATTCAGGCTGAGAGTTCAGGATGGAGGCCTGAATATCCAGACTCTCCGGCGCTAACGGGTCCAGTACTGGTTCTAACCAAATCATATCATCACCCGCTTAAAATTAATTATATATCTAATTAGATATTAATATAATTATATGAACTATTCAACTACCATGCGCAGGAATATGCTAAAATAAAGCAGACTTACCCAATACAACATGCATTAAGCAGAAATGGAGATTATTAATCAATGAGTGAATTACCAAATTGCCCGCAATGTGGCTCTGTGTATACCTATGAGGATGGAGCGCTGCTGGTCTGCCCGGAGTGTGCCCATGAGTGGTCTCTGGATGCAGCGGGCGCAAGCGGCGAGGATGAGAAGGTAGTGAAGGATGCTAACGGCAATGTCCTGGCTGACGGAGACACCGTAACGGTGATTAAAGATCTCAAGGTCAAAGGCAGCTCGTCCGTTCTGAAGATAGGCACGAAGGTGAAGAATATCCGTCTGGTGGACGGCGACCATGATATCGATTGTAAAATCGACGGGTTCGGCGCAATGAAGCTGAAATCGGAGTTTGTGCGCAAGGCCTAGCATGAAGCTGATGCGGAAGAGATGGAAATAAGGCACTTGTCAGATTAAGTGCCTTTTTTCCAACTGTTACTCCTGAATGCGACATTTGCTTAGGCAGCAAGTGTAGAAAATCCAACTGTTACAGGGGACCGCTGAATTCCCGCTTTCTCTCCCCGCTATAGAATCCGCCGCGCGGTAACAAACCGCTGCTTCCACTTGCTGCTGAAATCCTCCATATGTACACCCTGCTCCTTGGAGTAGGTATGCAGTATCCGGTTATTTCCGGCGTAGATGGCTACATGTCCGATGTCGAGACCCCTGGCGGTGAAGAAGAGCAGATCTCCGGTGCGCAGCTCGTCCAGGCCAACCTTCCGGCCTTCATCTGCCTGATCGTAAGAGACGCGGGGAAGCTCAATCCCAAGCGTATCCCCGAATACACGCTTCACAAAAGAAGAACAGTCGAACGTATTCGTCTGGTTCGGAGAAGCGCCGAATTCATAAGGGGTATTCAGGTATTTCTTACCTGAAGCAATCAGGGCTTCCCCTTGCTTCTGCAGCAGGGAAGGGCTTCTGTAATCCGTGAATTTCGGCTTGGAAGATACATATCCTCTCATATGATCTGTGGTCCGAACCTCCAGCCAGAGGGCATTAACCTCACGGATGACATGGACCTTGCTTCCGGCGGGCAGCAGGCCCAGACTGGTGGCGCTGCTCCCGGCATCCGGGGTGCTGCGCAGGTTGACCCCCCAGGTGACCGAGGTCTCATAGGCGGACGCCGAGGAGATAAGGACAGAGCCCGAAGCCGGCTCCCAGCTCACCTCGCTGCCCAGGGCTTCACTGACGAAGCGCAGGGGAATCATACTGTAGCCTTGCGATAGTTGTCCCGGTACCGCCAGCTGGGTGGTCTTCCCGTTCAGCAGAGCAGTGGACGAGCCTAAGGTATAGGTAAGTGCAGTGCCGCCTTTGACGGCAGTTACGGTCTTGCTTGCGTTGTTCCAGGAGAGCTCAGCCCCCTGGGCCTCGAACAGCCCCCGCATGGGAACCAGTACAGTCCCGCTGATGTTCAGCGGCCGGGTCTCCGGCTGAAGCTGCTGCCCGTCCAGGTAAATGGAGATGGGCCGGGGTGAGGGTGCTGCATCTGCATGGGCATTACCGCCCGCCGTAGCGGTCAGGGCCAGTCCTAGCAGAGACAGCAGTATAGTTGTTCTGGTTGTCATGGATTCATCACCTTATGGATAGATTTAACTCTCTCCAGTTAGACGCGATTGGTGTGAATTGGTTTTGTGCCAATTGTTGGCAACGTTTCGCAGACAAGGCTGTAAGAACCGCGCTTGACATCCGCTAGGATGCAGATTACAATCTAACCAGTTAGTTATAAATAGGAATAGGGGGTAACAACCATAACCACAACTGGGAACAAACGCAGCGCCAAAATCTACGATGCCGCCCGGACCCGGGGCGTTATCCTGGATGCAGCCGAGGAGATCTTTGCCGAGTCCGGCTTCTCAGCGGCACGGATTGATGCCATTGCGAAGGCTTCCGGGTATAACAAAAGCCTGATCTACCAATATTATGGCGACAAATTAGGGTTGTACACGGAAGTGGTCAAGCGGGCGGACCAGGTTAGTGAACAGATCACCGGCTCGTTCATCAGCGAATTGCTGAAGGATGAGCAGCAACTCAAGGACCCGTCCGCATTCAAAAATTTCGTGGATTACTGGACCCGTCAGACGGTCTCCTTCCTGCTGGAGCACCGGACTTACCTGAGAATCCTGTTCTGGGAGGCTGCGGAAGGCTGGAAGACCTTGAATCAGATCAGCTACCGTCTTGACGATGATCCTCAGATGTATAAGGTTGCATTGGCCGCCCAGAGGAACGGAATCCTCCGCCGGGATCTGGACCCCGCACTTTTTCCGATGCTGGCCATGAACATGATTGCTATGACACTGCAGTCGTCTTCAAGGTTCGAGCACGTGTTCGGCAATCTGGATTCCCCGCAAAATAGAGAGCAGGCCACCAGTCAGATCGTACAATTTATTATCCATGGCGTCATGGAGCCGTCTTTACTGTAAGGGGCGGCTTTTTCTTCTCAGTAATTATAAACAACTAGTTAGTTTTAAATGAACAGATAAAGGAGAATCAGAGATGGAGAAGGCACCAAAGGGAACCAATCTAATCATGGCTATTCTAATTATCGGGACAATGGCGGGGCTATTGAATCAATCCTCGCTGAATACGGCACTGCCTAACATTATGGGTGAGTTCCGGTTGTCTGCGAGCACCGTGCAGTGGTTAACGACCGCTTTTGCACTGGTGACGGGTATTGTTGTTCCGATTACAGCTTATCTTATTCAGCGCTTCACGACGAAGCAGGTATTCGTCTTTGCGATGGGCATGCTGACTGCGGGGACGCTTCTGTGTGCGGTTTCCCCGAGCTTCGGCCTGCTGCTCACCGGAAGAATTGTGCAGGCGGTCGGAGTGGGCATTATGCTTCCCCTGGTCCAGACCCTGACGTTCATTCTCATCCCGGTAGCCAAGCGCGGGTTCACGATGGGGCTGATCGGGCTGGCGATTAACTTCGCTCCGGCGATCGGACCTGTGCTGAACGGCTGGCTCGTGGAGGATCATTCCTGGCGCTTGTTGTTCTATATTCTGGCTCCTTGCTCGCTGCTGCTTACGCTCCTGGGCGTGTTTCTGGTGAAGAACGTGACGCCACAGGTAAAAAGTAAGGCCGACGCGCTCTCCATGACGTTATCCTCGCTCGGCTTCGGCGGTGTGCTGTACGGATTCAGTGTCTCCGGCAGTCAAGGATGGGGAAGCACCGAGGTGCTAATTTCCCTCGCGGTCGGGTTCATCGCGCTCTGCCTGTTCGTGTGGCGGCAACTGAAGATGGAGAATCCTCTGCTGGAGCTGCGGGTGTTCACCAGTTCTGCCTTTACGATGGCTACAGTAATCAGTATGATCCTGATGATTATCATGCTGAGCGCGCAGCTCCTGCTGCCGCTGTATATGCAGACCATGCTTGGCTATACTGCGCTGAAGTCAGGTCTGATGCTGCTGCCGGGTGCGATTCTGATTTGTATCATGTCCCCGATAGCGGGAAGAATATTCGATAAAATAGGTGCCAGAACGATGGTCATTACCGGAATCAGCCTGACGGTCATCTCTGCACTGTTGTTCTCCAATCTGACGGAGCACACGTCCTATATGTTCCTGATGGTCGGCTACTCTCTGCGGATGGCTGGCGTCAGCCTGACCCTGCTGCCCGTCATCACCAGCGGAATGAATTCTCTGCCGCCTGACCTGATCCGCCACGGAATTCCCGTGAATACCACACTGCGTACCGTCGCCGGTTCCATTGGGACGGCCCTGCTTGTCACTATTATGACCTACAGCGGCGGCGGCTTGAAGCAGACGGGCGATGTCCATAGCTTAATTCACGGAATGAATGTGGCTTCTATGGTCACCACAGGCGCCGCGGTGGCTGCGCTGATCCTGTCCTTGTTCCTCAAGCGCAAGGAGGCTCCTGCTCCTGCGCCTGCGGAGATTGCAGCGAAGGGCGTTGCTGTGAAATAACCGCTCATAGAATGCAGGGCAGCCCTTATCCTCAGTTCAAATAAAATACCTTCTGTTGCAAGAGATCGAGCGCCCGCTCGGTCTCTTTGCGTTCCTCAGCGCTCAGAGCCGCAATACGCTGCTCGAACCGGACAGCGATCTGTCCGAAGGCCTCATTCATCAACGCCTCGCCTGCAGCGGAGAGCGTAATTCCCTGTCTGCGGCGGTCAGCGGGGTCGGTGACACGGGTACATAGCCCTTTTTCGCTAAGCTTCTTCAGCTCCCTGCTGGTATTGGGCATTGACATGTTCATGCAGTCGCTGATCTCGCTGAGCGTAACAGGCTGGCTGACGGCGATGTATTCGACAATCTTATATTGCAGCGGCGTTAAGCCGTCTGAGTTCACATCTTTGGAAATATCGTTCGTTATTTGATGGACGGCGGCAGTGAAGGCTATAAATTTCTGAAATAGATGGTTGTTGTCCATAAGATCACCTCAGAGGTCACGATACCAGAATAATTATCAAAAAACAATTATCATTTGACAAGTAATTTACGGCTGTGCTATGTTTTGGTTATCAAATGACAACTAAAGGGGAATACCACTGATGAATACACTTGTGATCTACACCCATCCGAACCATAAGAGCCTGAGCTACGCCTTCCTGGAGGAAGTACTGCGCGGCAGCAAGGAGAATGCCAAGATTACGGAAGTGAAGGTGCTTGATCTGTATGAGGCCGGATTCGATCCGGTCCTGGTGTTCAATGAAAATCGGCGCAGACGGGATATGTACCGGGAACCGGAGCTTGCAGAGTACAGGGAGCAACTGCTATGGGCCGATCAGATCGTGCTGGTCTATCCGATCTGGTGGGGACGCCCGCCAGCGATGCTGATGGGCTACATCGACCGGATGTTTGCATCGGGCTTCGCCTACCGGGATAAGGGCGGACTTTTGCCTGAGGGGCTGCTCAAGGGGAAGAGCGTGATCTGCATTTCCAGCATGAAGGGGCCGACCCACTACCCGCTGCTGTGGCTGGGGAACTCGCATAAGATACTGATGCGCAAAGCCCTGTTCAACTACGTGGGCATCCGTAAGGTGAAGTTCTTCGAATTCGGTAACATGGAGAGCAAGAAGGGGAAGCATAGCAAGAAGCTGGAGCAGATCTACCGCTATTTCAAGACAGTGGGCTGAGGACGAAACATTTGGTTTGACATTCGGTCAACTTGTAACTACAATGGTTACATGATTAGTAATTACCGCTGTCAACGTGAGCTTTGATAGCCGGGATTGAAATACAACAACCCAAATGGAGGAATGAAGAATGAAGATCGCATTAACAGGGGCAACAGGCCAGTTTGGTTCCATCGTAGCAGAGACTCTGTTGAAGACCGTACCCGCTGAGAATATTGTAGCCAGTGTCAGAAACCCGGAGAAGGCAGAAGCATTGAAGGCACGCGGCGTCGATGTCCGCCATGGCGATTTTGATCAGCCGGAGACACTGGATACCGCTTTTGCCGGAGTGGAGCGCCTGCTGATCGTCTCGGCTGACGGCGACAATGACACCCGTATCCGCCAGCATAAGGCAGCTGTAGATGCCGCTGTCCGTGCAGGTGTACGCTTCATCGTCTACACCAGTGTAGGCGATGCTGATAACAGCTCCCTGTTCCTGGCTCCGGTACACCGTGCCACAGAAGAGTTCATCCGTGAATCCGGTATTCCGTATGCCTTCCTGCGCAACAACTGGTACCTGGAGAACGAAGCCGGCTCCATTCAGGCCGTGAAGGCCGGCGCTCCTTGGCTGACCTCAGCCGAAGACGGCAAGGTAGGCTGGGCTACACGCGGCGATTATGCTGAAGCGGCAGCGGCTGTTCTGGCTGGAGAGAGCCGTGAGAGCGTCATCTACGAATTGTCCGGCACTCCGCTTACCCAGGCAGAGCTGGCAGCGGTGGTCGGCGAGGTTCTGGGCCAGGAGGTTGCCGTGCAACAGGTGGATGATGCCACCTATGCGAAGGTAATGGGCGAAGCCGGTGTGCCGGAAGCGGCGCTGCCGATCGTGGTTGCCATTCAGGCAGCCATCCGTGATGGTGCGCTGAATATCGAGAGCGGCGACCTTGCGAAGCTGCTGAACCGTCCGCTTACCCCGCTGAGTGAAGGTGTACGCGCGTTGCTGGCGTAACTCAATCTGCAAGCAGGTTATATTATTACAAGAGGCTGCCTGTTCCGGTATTTGATACCGGCGGGCGGCTTTTTTGTGTATAGGAATTCTGATTTCTCGGCTGTTGAGGGTGGTGTTTATTTTTTTAGCCGGGATTGTGATCCAAACCTGAATTCGCTGCGTTTCAGTATATGTATAGGCAAACAGGCAACGTGAACAACACATATTACACCAATCTAAGGAGTGAAGTGAGATGAAGATGAAGAAATTAGTCGTTCCGATGTTAAGCTTGACCCTGATGATCCCTGCGCTGGCAGGTGCGGAGGCAGCCCCGGCAGCCGCGATGATGAAGGCTTCGGTGAATACACCGGCTGCCGAGCTGAGAGCAGGCCTGGATTATCTGCTCTCCGAGCATTTCACCCTTGCCGTAACTGCAATGACGACGGCTTATGACGGCACCAAGGACGCGGCAGCGGCCTACCAGGCGCTTGATCAGAACGCGCTCGATATGCAGCCCGCCATTGCTTCACTGTACGGCGATGCAGGAGCGGCAGAATTTGAACGGATTTTCCGTGCACATAACAAGTACACCGACGATCTGGTGAAGGCGACGAAGAACAAGGACACGGTGGCCGTCAAAGCAGCAGAAGATAAAGTTAGCGGCTTTGTAGACGAGTTCGGGAATTTCCTCGGCACGGCAACAGAGGGCAAGCTTCCGGCAGCTGCCGCGAAGCAGGTTATCCGCAGTCATGAGAACCATGTCCAGGAAGTGTTCGAGGATTATGCAGCCGGCGATTACAAGGGCGCTTATGAAGCCTACCGTAAGGGGTACGCAGAGATGTTCGGCATCAGCAAGGCCCTGTCCAGTGCGATTACTACGCAAATGCCTGCTAAATTCGAGAATACCAAGGCAGATACCAAGGCTGCTGATCTGAGATCCGCACTCAACCAGTTAGCGGGTGAACACTTCGCCTTGTCCGTCCTGCAAATGCAGGAGCAATATGACGGAAGAGCGGCTTCCAATGCGCTGATTGCAGCCGAAGCCATGAATACGGCAGACTTCAAGGCAGCCATTGCTTCCATCTATGGTGCGGACGGGGCGGCGGCCTTCGAGAAGATCTGGGTCACGAATCATGTGAATGCCCAGGCTGATTTCGTATCAGCAGTGAAGAACAATGATGCAGCGGCAAAAGCGGCAGTGGAAGCGCGTATCGCCGGCTTCACCACTGAATTCGCAGCCTTCCTTGATTCGGCTACAGCAGGCAATCTGCCGAAGTCAGCGGGGCAATCTGCACTGACCACTCACGAGAACCAGGTGCAGCAGGTGCTTACGCAATATGCAGCGGGCAGCTATGACGCTTCTTATAAGACGAACCGCGAGGGCTACAAGACGATGTTCGGTGTAGGCCAAGCGCTGGGCAATGCGATTGTTACGCAGTTCAACGACAAGTTCCAGGATGCAGCAGCACCCGCACCTGCAACACCGGCAGATCCTGCTTCCATGGTGAAAGTCTGGATGAAGGTGGGCAGCGGCGTCCTGAACATTAACGGACAAGTAACTCAAATGGATACCAAGCCGTTCATCTGGAGCGGAATGACCTACATCCCGCTTCGCTACCTGAGTGAAGGCATCGGGGCAGAGGTCAAATGGGATAAGCAAGCGCAGCAGGTTACTATTATGGCAGGCAACGACACCCTTGTATTCTGGATGAATAAAGACTTCATGGAAGTCAACGGCATGAGAAAATCCGTCGGCGCCAAAGTCTTCGTGAACGACGACAACAGAACCGTAGTTCCTCTTCGTTTCATCACCGAATTGCTGGGCTGGAACGTACAATGGGGCAATGCAGATCAGTCTATTACTTTGACTAAGAGTATGTAATTAAGGTGCAGAAGTTAACCCTCTATATTAGGCCAGGATTAAACCGAGGCCAAAAGTAGATCAAACCCGCAAGCGGCTCACTGTAACAGGTGCCGTTTGCGGGTTTTTGTTGCGCGCGGAATCCATATTTTACATTGACAACCTATCAGATAAGGAAGGTTCCACACATGAACAGCACCAGCCTTTTGGCGTACCTGTAGTAGTTATATTTGTCGTATGGGAGCGGTTCCCGTATCATGTACATTAATTAGGCAACAGACCTTCAAATCTGAATTATCGCAGGTGATCCTATCCGAATTTCTATTGAGCATATTAGCAGGGAGCAGCAAGAGGAAATCATCATCAGATGCTATGAAGCAACTGAAGAGATCAGTCAGATAGTACATAAGCTTAAGGCAGAGACCCTTGTCCTACTGGGAGTCCAGGAAGAGAGGGTCAGCCGCATTAAGCTCAGTGATGTCTATTATTTCGAAGCCGTGGACGGTAAAGTATTCGTCTACAGCGAGAACCAGGTGTATGAAGTGAAGCAAAAGCTGTATGAGCTGGAGGAGCTGTGCCGGGACAAGAACTGTTTTCGCGCCTCCAAATCAACGATTCTGAATATCGCCAAGATCGAGAGCGTGCGTCCGTCCCTCAGCGGCAGGTTCACGGCACTGCTTGATAATGGGGAACGTGTAGTCATTTCAAGACAGTATGTACCCGCACTCAAACAAAGACTTGGATTATAAAGGAGGGGTCACAGCATGAAGCGTTCTGAGGTTGCCAAAGACATCATCCGCGATTTTCTGGTTATCTTCGCATCCATCATCATTATCATTACGGTGCTGCGGCAGATTTTTATCCCGGAACTCGCCTTTGACCTGATATCCATCTATACGATTATGGGCTTCTCCCTGCTTGGAGCATTGACAGGCTTGATGTTGTACGCTCCTGAAGAGGTGAGCGAGCGGGCGATGCGTGTTAGAATTGTTATTCATTTTCTCCTGCTGGAGCTTCTGTTGATCACCCTTGCCAGCCTGATCGGAGCTGTGGCCAGTGTATCCGCTGCACTTCTGTTTGCCCTGCAAATCGCTGTAGTCTATGCCATTGTCCGTCTGCTGTCCTATGAGAAGGATAAGAAGGAAGCGGAGCAGATTAATGAGCGGCTGAAGGCGGTGAAGCAGGAAGTCCGCGAGTAATCCTGGAGTTAACCCCCGTTTCATGAAGAATTTTTGCATCTTATTGCCCTGTAGCTACAGCTTACCGTAAATGGGTATACACCCTTTTCGCAGTTTTTTATGATGAGATCATCATCTGACGCGAAAAGGAGAATCCCTATGCACAGCCGCATTAAGCTCATAAGCTGGATTAGAATTACCCTGTTTATCGTTTTCGTTATTCTGACATGGTCCCCCGTTATCGATTGGAGCTTCAGTTGGGTATTACTGGCGGTATTACTGTTTGTTTTTGCGCTGAAAGGCTCGGTGGATCTGATCCGCAAGAAGACAGACGTGAGACCGTTCAGGCGTTCAACCCGGGTGTGGAAAAGGCTGCTAACCGCTGTGGCGCTGCTAATCGCACTTATCCCGCCTATTCTGTTCCCGCAGTACCGTGCACCTGAAGTGACCGGGGAGTATGAAGTCAGTACGGCTGTATACACCTATACAGACCCTATCCGAGTAGAGGAGTTTACAGATACGGGGGAGCACCGGCGGGTGAATGTGGAATTCTGGTATCCGCGCCATACGGAGGGCAAGTATCCGCTGATCGTCTTTTCTCATGGAGCCTTCGGGGTTAGAGAGAGCAACGCTTCAACCTTCACGGAGCTGGCCAGTCACGGCTATGTTGTGGTATCCATCGATCATCCATACCATTCTTTTTATACACAGGGTGTGGACGGGAAAGTCACTACGGTTAATGCAGCGTATATGCGGGAGGTTAGCGATTCTAACAAAGATGGAGTGTACACCGTAGAAGAGTTGTACGGACTTACGCGTAAATGGATGAAGCTGCGGACCGCGGATATGAATCTGGTGATTGATAATATTCTGGAGAAAGCCGCCAGTAGCGGAGACCCCGTGTACCAACGGATAGATACGGAGCACATTGGCGTAATCGGCCACTCTATGGGTGGTGCGGCAAGCGTCGCGCTTGGCCGGGAGCGCAGCGATGTGGATGCTGTTGTGAATCTGGATGCCCCGTTCTTCACCGAGCTGGTTTATGACCGGAAGATCAATGATCTGGCTGCCACTAATGAGCCCTACCGCGTACCGCTGCTGAACCTATATACGGACGATGTGTGGAGACAGCTCGGGAAGAACTCGGCTTACGCAGCGAATAACAACGCCAATCCGAACTTCAAGGACGCGTATACCGTTCATTTTGAGGGGGCCAAGCACTTAAGCCTGACCGACCTGCCGCTGTTCTCCCCGATACTTGCCAATGTGCTTCAACACGGACGGGCGGATATCGATAAGTATTACTGTATTGAGACGATGAATAGGCTGATTCTTGAATTTTACGACTATACGTTAAAAGGCACTGGGCAGTTTGCACCGCAGGCGGTGTATTGAGGGTGAAGAAGAATCAATTGCTACATATCCAAGACAGAGGACTGAACCAATTCCGCTATCCCTTCCTCTAACCCCGTCAGACCCTCATCCTCCAGCCACTCCGGCGGGACGAGCAGATAATGGCTGGAGCTGCTCTTCAGGTAGCTGTAGATGATCTGGGCCTCGTCGATCTTGTGGCGGCTCATCTCTTCCGTAGCGGCGGTCTGGCTGCTGCTGCGGAAGACCTCCCGGGCGGATGCCGCGATCATCCCGGTAAGCTGCCCTTCGTTCAGCGCGTCTCTTGCCAGCAGGGTGCGGTAGAGAATCACGCTGCCCTTAATCAGGATCAGCTTATGGGACTGTTCGTCCACCGGCTCCAGCACGATAATATTCTTGTTCGCTCCGGTGAATTCAATCACCTGCTCCTTCTGCAGCAGCGAGTGGACGGCTCCCAGATAATCGCGGAATTTGGCTGCGGTCTCGAAGTCGAACCGCAGCGCAGCGTCCTCCATCCGGGCTTCCAGTCCGGTTACAATTCCGCTGTCCTTGCCTTCCAGCAAGCAGATCATCTCGTCTATGACGGCTTCATACTGCGCCACAGCTGCCTCCCCGCCACCGCACATGCCGATACATAAGCCCAGCGAATGGTTCAGGCAGCGGGAGCTGCGGGCATGGGGACTGCTGCACAGAATGCGCTGTGATTCCTTGATGCCCAGCACCGCTCTCTCCACCGTACTCCGGCTGGTATAGGGGCCATATACAAGGCTGCCCGCCTCTGTACTTGGCTCGTAGCCTATCTCAATCTGCCGGTAAGGCGCCTTGTCCACGATGGAAATATAGCTGTAGGCGAGCGGATTCTTCATTTTGCGGTTATACATCGGCTTGATCTCTTTGATCAGCTGGCATTCCAGCATGAAGGCCTCCAGCTCTGTATCGGTCAGCCGGTAGTCCAGATCGCGGATATGCTTAACCAGCTGCTTCACCTTAGGCGAATGCCCCTTATTATTATAAAAATAAGACTGGACCCGCTTCCTCAGCTGCTTCGCCTTGCCGACATAAATCACATGACCCAGGCCGTCCTTCATCAGATATACGCCAGGCGTCAAGGGCAGGCCGGCGACCTTGTCTGTTAGCTGTGCGGGCATGGCAGCCGCCTCCGTTCATCAGTTTCTTCCGTATCTTTCAAGTATAGACCATGCCGCCGCCACCTGCGACAGGAAAAGCTCTTCCCGGTCCTCCGGCAGAAGCGTGTGACATAACCCACAATGTCTCCCGGCCAAACCCTCTATCATTAACGACATGAACGACAGGCATGAACGTATGCGATCAAGTAAGCTGGGGGGCTGCTGATGAAGTATTCGATCGGTGAATTTGCATCCATTCTTGGAGTGACGGCAGATACACTGCGCTTATATGAGAAACATGATATTGTCCGGCCGATGAAGGATCATCATAATAACTACAGGTATTTCAACGATCTCGATGCACGGAATTTATTGACGAGCAGATGGTACCGGAGCATGCAAATTCCGCTTCAGGATGTGGCCGGGCTGATTAAGGAAGCGCCGTGTGAGCAAGTGATGGAATCGATTGCCGCTGCGGGTATGCAGCTGGAGGAGGAGATCCGGCGCAGCACGTTGCTGCTCGGCAAGATTCAGGAGATTCAGGCGGAGCTGGCGCAGGTCAGCGCATCCCTGTATACGTGCAAGATGAAGCAGGTGCCGGGCATGTACCGGATTCAGCAGACGAACAAGAATCATTTGCTGCACAAGGAGGAGCTCAAAGACACGGTCCAGGCGTGGATGGAGCTGCTGCCGTTCACCTTCTATTCCTTCCGGGTAGAGAATAAGGCAGGCGAATGCGTCTGCGGATTAGGGGATCTGCAGTATAGCTGGGGACTTGGCCTGCTTGCGGAGGATCAGGTGAAGCTCGGGGTTTGCTTGAATGATGGTGTAGAGGTTCTGGAGCCGGCGGTCTGCATCTCTGCTGTCATTGTCAGCGGCCACGAGGATTACCTGGAGCGGGGGGCTTTCGGGTTCATGCTGGAGTATGTGCAGTCAAGGAATTATAAGATTTGCGGAGATATCAGCGGTAAAATTCTGTTCACCGAGCGCACGCGTAACGGCAGCAAAACGTATCTGGAGATTAATATTCCGGTAGAAGCGGAGTAGCATCCGCTCTACTTTGAGAAAAATTTCACATATTGTTCATTGACCTTGGTACTGTACCAAGGTTTACACTGTGTGCGGTAGTCAGCAGTTCTATTAGAGAGAGAAACAGGGCTGCATTAACCACACAGGGGGAGAAATTGATGCGTAAGCAAGCAACAAAGCAAATGTTCTTATTCGCCGTATGTCTGGTATTGGTCCTGTCGCTCCTTAGCGGCTGCAGCGGTAACAATGCCGCTGCACCGGCAGCTTCAGAGCAGCCGTCTGCCTCGCCGCAGGCGTCGCAGCCAGCGGATACAAGTGCTGTACCGGCAGGCTTCAAAGCGGGAACCTATAAAACAGAGGCTGAAGGCAAAGACGGCAAGATTCAGGTTGAGGTGACTCTTGATGATCATTCGGTCATTACCGGAATCAATGTGGTCAGCCAGAACGAAACCGCCGGCATCGGGGTAGAGGCGATCAACAAGGTCAAGGAGGAGATTCTATCCGGCCAGACCCTGAATATTGATGCCGTCAGCGGGGCGTCGGAGTCCAGCAAGGCGATTCTGACCGCTGTGGAGGAAGCGCTTAAGCAGGCGGGCGGCAATGTGGAGGCTTTTAAAACGAAGGCTGTAGTGAAATCGGGAGAAGGCAAGACCGAGCAGCTGTCGGCGGATGTTGTCGTTGTGGGAGCAGGTGCTTCGGGTGTATCGGCAGCGGTATCAGCAGCGGATAAGGGCGCGAAGGTCATCCTGATCGAGAAAACAGCGACGATCGGCGGCGCGAGCAACCTGTCCTGGGCGGGTAAATTTTACAACTCCTCTGCCGCGCTAAGCAGCGGGCTGAAAGTGGAAGTTGAGAAGGAGATTGCTGACTGGATCGTGAATAACCACTGGCGTGTGGATGCGGCGGCGATCCGCCAGTACGTCACGAAGTCGGGCGAGACCTATGACTGGCTGACCGGCAAGGGCTACACCACTACCTTCCTGAACTTCGCCGGGGAACAGCTCCATATGCTGCCTCCTTATGAGACCCGCCAGGAGCTGCTGCGCAAGATGCTTGCAGCATCCGTAGAGAAGGGCGGCGGACAGGTGATCACGGAGGCCACTGCACAGAAGCTGATGACGGGCGCTAATGGAGAGGTTACCGGAGTCGTGGCCAAGAAGTCTGACGGAACTACTCTGGAGATATCAGGAGCGAGCGTGGTAATGGCTACCGGCGGTTATGCCGGGAATAAAGAGATGGTTAAGGAAGCTTTTGGCTTCGAAGGCGTGAACGGCGGGCTTGGGCAGAACATCGGCGAAGGGCTGAAGATGTCCTGGGAGATCGGCGCGAAGGTGCCTGACAACTTCGGCGGGCAGATGCTGCACCAGACGCTGGCCAGAGCTACAGATAAGCTGAAGACGGAGTATGAGCCGTTTGAAGCCAGCTATCCAATGATGCTGTCTTACCTGCCAACCCTGATGAATGTCGGCCCTTCGGGCGCGAGATTCAGAGATGAGGCCGCGACGCTTACAGCGGTAGCGGCAGCGAATACCAGTGCTTTTAACGGAGCGTATCATCTGGTTATTGTCTCACAGGCGCAGCTGGATGCGCTTAAGACCAAGGGGATGAAGGGGCTTCAGGCGCCTAAGCTGCCGGGTATGCCGCCTGAATTCTATGCCTCCTATAAAGACAAGTTCACGCTGGACCAGCCATGGAAGGATGCCGATAAAGTCTTCGAATCCATGGTAGCGAACGGCGACGGCTTCAAGGGCAATACGCTGGAGGAGCTGGCGAAGAATGCAGGGATGGACCCTGCGGTGTTTGCCGCTGATTTCAAGCTCTATGAGGAAGCAGCGAAGACAGGCACTGATACGGAGTTCGGCAAGGCGAAGGAATATCTGGTTCCTATGGGCAGCAGCGGACCGTATTACGCCGTTATTGCCGAGATCAACAACCTCTGTTCGGTGGGCGGTCTGCTGGTCAATACCAAGTTCCAGGTGCTGAATGATAAGCGTGTGCCGGTCAAAGGACTGTATGCCGTGGGCGTAGAGTCTGAAGGGGTGCTATTCAACGATACCTATGTAGGCAACGGCGTTGGACTGGGTTACTCCTTCACCTCCGGGCGGCTCGGCGGCGAGGATGCGGCTGCGGGCGCATTGGCTAAGGAATAGCGCGTTATAAGTAATATTCCTCTTTTTGCCGATAAAGAGTTGTCCTGAACTTTACGCGCGAGAAGAGGAACGTTCGATGTATATTCCCATATCACGAATCAACGCCGCTTCGCTGACCCGCTCACCGCAACAGGCGGAGCACACTTCCGCCGGGTCCTCGCAGCTCAGCTTCCCGGAGATGATGGCGGCTGTGGGAGCGGCAATTGAAGATCAGGCACGCAGAATCAAGGCAAGGTACGGTCTGTCCGTCCGCATTATGGCGGTAGCCAAAGACGGCAGCAAGGGGAAGAAGACTGATGCAGGAGACCGGAGGGATCAGCGAGAGCTTGTAATCGCTCCGAATATTCTGCAGCAGATGAGCAAAGATCCTGTGATGCAGCGTAAGGTATATGGCTACCTTGACGAGTATGTGCGCGAGCCGCACCCCTCGCCCGGCCATAGCCTGATCGTTTACAGGGACGGCACCTCCACGCTTCTTCCTGCCGCCGCAAGACCGGCAGCAGTGCAGGAGATTACCCATCTACATACCGGGCAACCGGAAATCGCGGGCAGCTTATACGATCAGGACAGGCTGAAGCAGCTCGCGTTCCTCCGGGCCAGGAGAGCAGGCAGGCACCGGTAACAGAGTGTAATCGCAAATAAGATCCCTGAATCCATGTGATGTGGAGGCGGGGGTCTTTTTGTTCGATCCTGCCGTCCCTGAGGCGAACAATAGCCTATCCTCCTGCATAGCATATAGCACCTGCTTGCTATTTGTAAGTAGAAAGGGGGCGTATGGCTAATGGGTATCCAGCTTACTGCGATTCACTGGGTGTATCTGGTGTTTATTGTGTTCATTCTGGCGCTTCTGATCAAACGGCGTGATACAACCATGATCTGTGTGACCGGGATTCTGGCGCTCGGGCTGCTGGCAACGGCGACGCTTAGCGGGTCGGTGTCGGGGATCTTTAACTCTTTTGTCTATGCGACTAAGGAGCTGCTCGGCACCATCATGATTATCTCCATTATCGTGGCGATGAGCCGGATTCTGATTATAACAGGCATTAATGAGACGATGGTATCGCCGCTCACCCGGTTCCTGCGCACACCGGCGATGGCCTATTGGGGAATCGGACTGATTATGATGGTAACCTCGTTCTTCTTTTGGCCTTCCCCTGCGGTAGCGCTGGTAGGGGCGGTTCTGCTGCCGGTGGCGGTCCGGGTCGGCTTGCCTGCGCTGGGCGCAGCGGTAGCCATGAACCTGTTCGGGCACGGGATCGCCCTCTCCGGCGACTATATTATTCAAGGCGCTCCGAAGCTTACGGCGGATGCCGCCGGTCTTCCAGTATCCAGCGTGATGCAAGCCAGTATCCCCCTGGTTGCTGTGATGGGGATTGTCACGACGGTGAGCGCATTCTGGATGATGAAGCGGGACCAGGAGAACGGCACCTGGAGAGACGGTCTGGTCGCTTCCCCGGGAACAGCAGAGCCGCTCGCTGATGCGGGGACGGAGGCTGACCAGCCTGTCTTCATGAGTGACCGTCTGCGCAAAGGTCTGGCTATCGCTATTCCGCTGCTGTTCCTGCTGGATGTGATCGGCATGTTCGTGCTTCACCTGCAAGGCGGCGATGCTACCGCGCTGGTTGGGGGGACCGCCGTGCTGATCCTGATTGCCGTTACCCTGCTGGCCCATCGCGGCCAGGGGCAGGGACTGGAGAAGATCACCGCCTATCTCATAGAAGGCTTCACCTTCGGCTTCAAGGTCTTCGGGCCGGTTATCCCGATTGCCGCCTTCTTCTATCTGGGCGACGCCGCCTTCACCGAGCTGTACGGCAAGGTGCTGCCGGACGGCTCGCACGGCATCGTGAACGACCTGGGCGTGGCCCTGGCCAATCACGTGCCGCTGAACGGGGCGGTAGGCGCCGTAACGCTGACGGTGATCGGCGCGATCACCGGCCTCGACGGCTCCGGGTTCTCCGGCATCTCGCTGGCCGGCTCGATTGCCGGGCTGTTCGCCGCCGCGATCCATTCCGGCGCGGCGACCCTGACCGCCCTGGGGCAGGTGGCCGCCATCTGGGTCGGCGGCGGCACCCTGATCCCGTGGGCGCTTATTCCCGCCGCTGCGATCTGCGGCGTCAGCCCGTTCGAGCTGGCCCGGCGCAATCTGAAGCCGGTCCTGCTGGGTCTGACGGCCATGACGATTGTCGCCATGTTCCTGGTGTAGGCGATTCTGAGCCGGGATCGCCGCATAAGATTGCGCTCTCCAATCCATCCTAGAGAGGAACAGAAACCGAGATGGAGGGGGAAGGATTTTATGAAGCATTACGAATCCAGTCTGCGCACCAACAGTACGGTGGATCAGGCGCACGATGCGGTGACGAAGCTGCACAACGCTGTAACCCAGGCTTCGAGTCATCCGACCGGGCAGATAATAGATCAGGCAGAGAGCAGTCTGGAGCACGCTGAAGAAGCTGTGCGCCATGCCCCGGAAGGTTCAGTCGGCAGACAAGGGGTCGAGCTGGTCCAAGAGAGACTGGTGGAAGAGAAGCGGAGATTGTCTTCGCTGGATGAGCAGGCAGGCGAATTCCAAGATTAAAGCCTGAAGCGGGCTAAGGTGAACAGGCATTCCCGGAGTTGATCCGGGGTGCCTGTTTGCTGTTGATGGTACCCAAGGAGCGAATGGGAGGCCTCTGCAATCATTTGTTATGAAATAGGTTATAAGGTAATGACAAGACCATTCAGGGGAGGTACATACTATGCCAGAAGCAGACAACACCGGTTCATGGAGTCCTCCGGAGACACCGGAGATGCTGTATGCCGCGCTTAAGGAGATTACCAAGTGGGAGAAAGAGCAGAATAGGCTGATGATCTGGGACCGGATTACCCGGCTGCCGTTCAAGCTGCTTGATGCAATTACGCCAAAGGTTATCCACGATAAGGTAGGCCGGCTGCTCGATGAACTGGGCGGCTACATCCAGAACGGCGGCAACTATCTGGTGGCCGGGCGCAAGGTGGGCAAGCTGATGGAAGAGACAAGCCGGGCGGCGGGAGCTCCGGAAGATGGGCCGTTTCCTCTGGCTGTGATGGATGAAGTGGCAATGAAGATCGCGGGGCGAAGCCGGAATACGGCTACGGCCCAGGGGGCGACTACAGGCTTCGGCGGGATTTTCACACTGGCTGCCGATATTCCGGCTGTGCTGGGCCTCTCTTTGAAGGCGATTCAGGAGATTGGCCTCTGTTATGGCTATGATCCGACCGATAAGACGGAGCGGATCTTCACCGTTAAGGTGATGCAGTTCGCCTCCTCCGATGTAGTGGGGAAGCGCACGCTGCTGAAGGAACTGAATCTGCAGGCGGGCGGAGACGGCAATATTCTGGCCGCAACCAAGGAGACCGTCTCCAGGATTCAGGGCTGGAAGGAGGTAGTGACCGTATACCGTGACAATTGGGGCTGGAAAAAGCTGCTTCAGACCGTTCCGGTCGCAGGCATGTTCTTCGGCGCTTACCTTAACCGGAAGACGCTGGAAGAGGTGACGGAGGCAGCGCGGATGCTCTACCGCAAAAGACGGATTATCTCCAGACTGGCAGAGCTGGAGCAGAGATGATACGCTGAGGGTACTGCAGCAGGGCACGCATGGATAGGAGAGAGAAGATGAAACACACAGTTTCACAGCATAACACTCAGGAGTTGATCGGGCAGGCGGAATCCTTCATCACGGCCTGCTATCTGGAACTGGGGTTAACAGAGGGTGAACGGGACCTGCGTCTGGCGGACATACGGGAAGAGGTGCAGCGCACAGGTACATACAGGCATACAGGAGAAGAGCTGGCGCACGGGGCAAGGATGGCCTGGCGCCATAACAGCCGCTGCATCGGAAGACTGTTCTGGCATTCCTTAGATGTGATTGACGCCCGCAGAGCAGAGACTGTAGAAGAGGTGGCGGAGGCGCTGCTGCATCATATGAAGCATGCGAATAACGGCGGCCGGATACGGCCGGTCATTACCGTCTTCCGCAGTGAAGAGGAGCAAGGCCGTGCCATCCGGATCTGGAATCATCAGCTCATCCGTTATGCCGGTTATCCCGATAACGGGGAGCATCCGCGTGCCGGTGATCCGGCTTCCGATGAATTCACTGCCGTTTGCCTTAAGCTGGGCTGGCAGGGCACGGGCGGGGATTTCGATATTCTGCCGCTCGTGATCAGCATCGGCGGGGAGGAACCCCGCTGCTTCCCTATCCCGGCAGGACTTGTACAGGAGGTGCCGCTCAGCCACCCGGAGATCCCTCAATTCACGGAGCTGGGCCTGCGCTGGTACTCCGTTCCGATTGTCTCGGACATGTGCCTGGAGATTGGCGGCATCCGTTACCCGGCAGCGCCATTTAACGGCTGGTACATGGAGACGGAGATCGGCTCGCGGAATTTCGGCGATACGGACCGCTACAACCGCCTGCCTGCGGTGGCAGATCTGCTGGGCTTGGACCGCTCCACGAATACCTCGCTATGGAAGGACCGGGCACTGCTGGAACTGAATCGCGCCGTCCTCCATTCCTTCAAGCAGGCGGGGGTCAGTATTGTGGACCACCATACCGCCGCAGACCAGTTCGTCCGCTTCCAGGAGCAGGAGCAGCAGCAGGGACGGGAAGTGTCAGGCAAGTGGGGCTGGCTGATTCCGCCGATGTCGCCGTCCTCCACGCCGATCTGGAATGATAATAAGCTGCGTGATTTGCAGCTAAGCCCGCGCTTCGTCTACCGGAAGAAGCAACAGGCCGACTCTGGACAGCGTGAGATTGAGGAAGCGAAAGGATGCCCTTTCCATCAGTCCATGAAGAGTGATTGATCAATTACCAATCGTTGCGGGAGCGGATGCTTCGGCATAAGGGGGAAGCCTATATGAATAAGCAATCCGCTAAGATCCGTTTACAGGGAGATGAGACCCTTACTGTGAATCGCCGGGAGCAGATCTTGGAGGCGGCGGTGATTGTTTTTGCCGAGTATGGCTATTACCGGGCAACAACCGCGCAGGTGGCGGAGAAGGTGGGAATCTCTCAGCCGTATATCTTCAAGCTGTTCAAGAATAAGGAGGAGCTGTTCTTAGCTGCACTGGAGCGTGCGTTTGAACGGATTCTCCGTACTTTTGCCGGATTTCGCGCCCCCAAAAAACAAATGCTAGCCGAAGCCATCCAGTTATATGAGCAGCTGATGGAGACTTATCCGAACGAGCTGATTCTGCAGGTGCAGGCAAGCGGCATCCGGGATGAAGCGATCCGGCAGGCCATGCAAGCTGGAATGCAGGAGGTAACCGGTCTGATGAAGAGTAAGTTTACCGCAGCCGGGTTTGCGCATCCTGAGGTGAAGGTGAGCACCTTCCTGGCTAACTCGATGCTGTGCAATATGGCTCTTACGCTGGGTATGCCGGAATTGAAGCCGAAGCGTAAGTAATCTATGGGCCAGCGGGCAATTTGCACAAGATACAAATAGTCACGTTACCCATTCTGTGATACTATTTATTTCTATATCCAATGAGGAAGTGAAGCTTAATGATCAGCATTACCATTCCGTCACCGGAAGTTATTATTTACAAGCAAGCTAACCCTGAACTGAGCCACATTTACGGATTTACCGATTTCCACCTGATTACCCGCGAAGCAGGCGGCATCTTCATGTTCTACAATGATCAGGACGAGCTGTTATTTGTGGGCAAGGCCCGCAAGCTGAGACCGCGGATCAAGAAGCATTTCGAGGACAATGTATCTGTGATGAAGCCCCACCGCGATGAGGTTACCCGCATTGAAGTCTGCCTCGTCGAAGATCCGGTGGACAGAGAGATCTATGAGACCTACATTGTGAACAAGCTTCGCGCGAAATACAATGTCGAGAAGGTTCTGTATAAATAAGGTTTGACGGAAAAGGCGTGGTCCCTGCGGACTGCGCTTTTTATTTTCCCTGCTCCAAGACCCCGATTCCGCAGCGTTTCCTCTTGTTTTAACTAACGAAATTTGAGACAATAAGGTATTGTTGCTGCTAATGTCCCTGTCAAGGTAAAATAGATAGGTTGAACTTTAATGTTTTGAAAAGAGGATATGAAATGAATAAAGAATCCATTTATGGATTGACTTTGGAGCAATTAACGGCATGGCTGCTGGAGCATGGGCACAAGAAATCCCGGGCCACTGCGGTCTGGGAATGGCTGTACCGCAAGCGGATTACCAGCTTCGCCGAGATGGACGGAATGAATCAGGAATGCACAGCGCTGCTGGAAGAGCATTATGTGTTCCAGACGATGGAAGAGCATGTGAAGCAGGAATCAGCCGACGGTACAGTGAAGTTCCTCTTCCGCCTCCATGACGGCAACCTGATTGAGACCGTGCTGATGCGGCAGAAATACGGCTTGTCCGTATGTGTCACTACTCAGGTCGGCTGTAATATCGGATGCAGCTTCTGTGCGAGCGGACTGCTGGCGAAGAGCCGGGATCTGACCAGCGGCGAGATTGTGGAGCAGATTATGAAGGTTCAGCATTATCTGGATCAGGCAGGCCACGGCCAGAAGGTCACCCATGTCGTGGTTATGGGGATCGGCGAGCCGTTCGATAACTTCCGGCATCTGCTGAACTTCCTGATTACCATCAAGGATCATAAGGGTCTGGCGATTGCCGGCAAAGGAATCACCGTATCCACCAGCGGCCTGGCGGACAAAATCAGAGAATTCGCCGACGCCAATATGCAGGTTAATCTGGCGATCTCGCTGCATGCCCCGAATAATGAGCTGCGGACACAGATTATGAAGATTAACCGGGCCATTCCTATAGAGAAGTTAATGCCGGCGATTGATTACTATCTGGAGAAGACGAACCGGAGAATCACGCTGGAGTATATCCTGCTGAAGGATATCAATGACCGCGAGGAGCATGCGCTGGAGCTGGCTGAGTTAATCGGGGATCGCCGCCAGCTGGCGAACGTCAACCTGATTCCGTATAATCCCGTGGATGAGCATAGCCAGTATCAGCGGAGCAGCCGGGAGTCGGTGCGTGCCTTCTTCGATACGCTGAAGAAGCAGGGCGTCAGCGTCAGCACCCGTCTGGAGCAGGGCGTTGATATTGATGCGGCCTGCGGACAGCTGCGCAGCAAGCAGATCAAGAAGACCAAAGGCAAAGCCGCAGATACTGTGTTACAATAATCTGGCAGTGAATTGAGAAATGAGGAATGCAACTTGTTGACATTTACAAGCTACACCGTGGAGAACGTAAGAGATCCATTTAATATCCTAAGCGGCAAGCGATATGAGTTCGTCGTGAACATTGATGTGCCGGAGGATGATGAGCTGTACGTGGAGAACGGCGTGTCCGCCCGCGTGATTGTCAAAGTGGAAGAAGAGCAGACAAGCATGGTCAGCTACGATCTGCTGGAGACCTCCTCAGGCCAGCTGCTCGATTTCGATATGGAAGAAGATGAGGAAGCGGCGCTGCTTCAGTTCTGTTCGGAGCATGTACCTGCATAGTAAGAGGCGGCAGCCGACAAAGAAAAAGGAACTGCTCATTTCAGCAGTTCCTTTTTTGATGCTTGATTCGCAGAGTACTTAGTTGCTGAATGTGGCTAAGGTTAGCCGCGAGGAGCAAGAGTGAACTTGGTATGCTGAAAAACGAGTACTATTGGCTGGTACAGCGGCATCTGGCCCGAATGTATGTGAAAAACAGCATACATTGTACTCGGATGTAGGTATATGGCTCGAATGTAATCGGTTTTCCGATTACAATCAGCCCGGGAGCCCTCGCGCTGCCAAATGTAATCGGTTTTCCGATTACAATCGCCCCGGAAGCCCTCGCGCTGCCGAATGTAATCGGTTTTCCGATTACAATCGCTCCGGAAGTCCTCGCGCTGCCGAAGGTAATCGGTTTTCCGATTACAATCAGCCCGGAAGCCCTCGCGCTGCCAAATGTAATCGGTTTTCCGATTACAATCGCCCCGGGAGCCCTCGCGCTGCCGAATGTAATCGGTTTTCCGATTACAATCAGCCCGGAAGCCCTCGCGCTGCCGAATGTATGTGAAAAACAGCATACATTGCGCAGCGCAGGTAATCCCATCCATCCGATAGGATCATTGTATTCAAATGAATTCAATTCCCGGCCTCACTAGCCCAAGCAGCCTTCCACATAATAATGAATCTGCTTGTTCCACCACGGCCAGTCATGGCTGACATCATGGCCCCAGTAGTCGATCCGGGCCGGAATACCCTTCTGCGCCAGCACCTCCTGAAGCAGCCGGGTCTCATGAAGCATCTCGTCCTCATACGCCCCTTGACCGACACAGGCGATAATAGTGCTGCTGCGGTACTGGTTCAGATAATGTTCATCCGTCAGCCCCGGCAGATAATGCAGCGGTGAATTAAGATAGACGTTCCCGCTCATATAGTCGCCGAAGAAGTAGTAGGTGGAGTAAACGCCGCTCAGGGCGATTAAGGTATCGAAATAGTGCGGATAACGGAAAAAGAAGCTGGCGCTGTAATAAGCCCCCATCGAACAGCCGGAGATCAGAATGCGCTGGTTGGTCCCGCCGTTATTCTGTTTGCTCTCATGGAGGATGCCGGGAATCAGCTCATGCGCAATATATTTGTCATACTGCTCATGACGGTGTATCCGGTCCTCATTGTTCCAGTGGGTGGAGAAGAAGGTCTCCTCATCCAGACTGTCACAGGCCCAGATCTGCAGCTTGCCCGCTTCAATGAAGGACGAGAGCGTATCGATCATGCCCGAATCCTCATATTGATAAAAGCGTCCAAGTGAGGTGGGGAAGACGAGCATCGGTTTGCCGGCGTGGCCGTATATTTTATACTCCATGTCTCTGCCCAGGTTGTGGCTGTACTCCTTATGGTAGCTTATCCTCATCCGTTAACACATCCTATCCCTCTTCTTGTTGAATATAGCCTCTAATGTCTCTGACCTCCGATAGCTCGGGGGAACGGAACTGATAAGCGCGGTTGCCCATTGCTCTGCTGAAGACTTCTTCAATCTCGTCATAATTGACAATCTTCCCGCCGAATGCCCGGTAGATGTCCTCATGGCTGTGAGCGTAATGCTTATGATTCTTGCGGCTGGCATAGCCGGTATAATATTTACCTTCGTATGGTCCGCCAACCTCATTGTGCACAACCATGCTGGCCCATTCCTTATACACATTGACATCATAGGCGAAGTTAATGGCATCAGTCATCCAGGCGCCAGGCGGACGCATATTCACTTCCAGGGCAATGATCCGGCCATCCTTGTGCGATTTGAACAGCTCGATATGGAAGAACCGTTCCCGGATGTCAAAAGCCTGCAAAATGCTCCGCCCCGCCTCCTCCACCTCCGGGCTGATCTCCCGCAGACAGAAGTAGTAGAGGTGATTGTCCGTGTTGACGACATCCATCACACTGTTCTCGAACAGGTGGCTGACCGCGAAGCGCACATTCCCGTCCCTGTCCACCAGGCCGTCATAGGTGAGAATAACCCCGTCTATGAATTCCTCAATAATGAAGGCAACATTCTCCGGCTTCGTGTCAAAAAAGTGCTGTAGCTCCTCTTCGTTATTGATCTTATACGTATTACTGGCCCCGGAGCCAAGATCGGGCTTCACCACCAGCGGGAAGCCGGCGCTCTGGATGAAGCTCTCGACGCTCTCACGCGTTGTGCCGGTGGAGAACTGGACGGTGCTTACCCCGCTTTTGCGGAAAAATTCCTTCATCTTGGACTTCTGCTTCAGATTATGGACGAAATCCGACTTGGTGCCGTAGATGTTAAAGTCCGTACGGATGGCAGCATCCTGCTCCAGCCAGTATTCGTTCAGCGACTCGAAGCGGTCAATCTTGCCGTATTTATGGGTGAAATAGCCGACAGCCCGCAGAATCTCCTCATAGCTCTCCAGATTGCTTACCTTATAATATTCGGTCAGTGCCGATTTCAGCTTGTCCTCCAGCTGGTTATAGGCTGCATCGCCAATCCCGAGCACCGTGGCCCCCTGCTCCCGCAGATGCGTACAGAATTCAGCGCTGTTCTTGGGGAAATGCGGGGAAAAGAAAATAAAGTTCATGCAGACCGGCCCCTTTGACTAAAATATAATTCCGAGTTATTTTGTATGATTAATTCAATCTACCAGCTTCGCCAGTATCCGTCAATCCTCTTCGTGCTATTTTTGCTGCAGGGTGCGGTTGAGCCGGGCGAGCAGTCCGCTGAAGAGTCCGCAGTCCTCCGGGGACCAGTCCTCGAAGATCTCCCCGTAGCGCGCAAGCCGGATGTCCCGGGCCTCGGCGAAGGTCTGTGCACCAAGCGCAGTTAGCTGAAAATAGCTGGAGCGCCCGTCCTGCGGATCAGGCACCCGCTCCACATAGTTCTTCGCCTCCAGGACGCTTGTCTGCCTGCTGATGGTAGAGGTGTCAAGGCCGAATTGTTCGGCAAGCGCCTTAACGCCTACCTTGTCGTGCGTCGACAAATGCTGGAGCAGGGTATACGAGGAGCGGTCCAGACCGCCATGCTTCTTATCCAGCGAGCCGTGGCGGATCAGCGTAATCAGCTCCTGGTTCAGAGCTTCGAGGTGCTTGTCCTTCTGTTCGTCAGCCATAGTTAGATTCCGTCCTTTACCGGTTACTTTGTCATATGTCTCCCTAGTATAATTGATAATACCGGCCTTATGCTAAGGCCGCCTGATATTCTCGCCTCATTATGAAAGAAGCATGAAATAAGTCACATTGACTTTCAAACATATAGTTGTATCATACACATATATTAAATTTATTGTATCATACACCTATATTAAGGTGAACCGCAAAATAGAGGAGAGAGCGCCCTTGAGCAGTCCGGCGGCAAAACATTCATCATTCTGGCTGATTATTCTGGCCATTTTTTTCGGAAATTTCATGGCTATTCTCAGTACAACCACCATTAACGTAGCGTTCCCGGTCTTCTTGAAGGACTTTCACGCCGGGATCAGCACCGTACAGTGGATGATTACCGGCTATCTGCTGGCTACCGGCGTCATTGCGCCTGTGGTGGGTTATTTCGGGGATAAATGGAGCTATAAGGTTCTGTACGTATTCGCCCTGTCGGGCTTCACCTTGTTCTCGGCACTATGTACGGTGGCTTGGAATATTCACTCACTGATTACCTTCCGCATTATCCAGGGAATATTCGGCGGCCTGATTATCCCCACCACCATGACGATGATTTATCAGTTTATCGACAAAGAAAAGCAGGCCTTCGCCATGAGCCTCTGGAGCCTGTCCTCGATGCTGGCGCCTGCCTTCGGCCCGACACTCGGCGGCTGGCTGACCGGATACTTCGGCTGGAAATCGCTGTTCGTGATTAATCTGCCGATTGGCCTGATTGCCATTGCCGTAGCTCTGAAGTGCCTGCCGTTCCAGCGGCAGAACACCGGGAGCAGAAGCTTTGATCTGCCGGGCTTCGTCACAGTCATTCTGAGCAGCGCGTTCATTATTCTGGCCTTCAACAAAGGGGGCGCCTGGGGCTGGACGTCATGGAATACCCTTACCCTGCTGCTGGTCGGGGCGGCGGCCTTAACGTATTTCATCCGCAGGGAGCTTTCGCTCCAGGAGCCGCTGCTGAACCTGCAGGTCTTCCGGCAGAGCCGGTTCACCTACAGCTTGATCATCAACTGTATTATCACCGTTGCGTTATACTCGGGGACCTTCCTAATCCCAGTCTTCCTGCAGGATATCCAGCAGTCCACCCCGCTGAAGACCGCGCTGGTGCTGCTGCCGGGCTCGATCGTGATGGCTGTACTGTCCCCCGTGGTCGGCAAGCTGTACTCCAGGATCGGCCCGTTCTGGCTGATCCTGGGCGGCATTCTGCTGCTAAGCGCCTCGACCTGGGAGCTTGCCCACATCACGCTGGCCGTGACCCATACCCGTGTAGCGGTGCTTATGGCGGTGCGCAATGTCGGCATTGCACTGGCCTTCATGCCGGTGACCAATGCCGGCATGTCGGCGGTGCCAAGAGCCATAACCGGCCATGCCTCCTCTGTAACCAACTGGGTCCGCCAGGCTACAGGTGCCTTGTCCATTGCCGTATTCAGCTCGCTGCTCGCTTCCAGATCGCTGGCCCATCAGCAGGAGCTGGCGGACGGGACGGCCCGGGCAGCGGGTTCTCTGCTGAAGGCGCAGGGGATGACGATGGGCGTACAGGATATTTTCCTGATCGCTACGGCAGTGGGACTGCTGGCTATTCCGCTGACCTTCCTCCTGCGAGGCAGTAGCGGCAAGCCCGCAGCTGCCCCTGCTCCACAGGTGGAGACTTGAAGCTGTGACTCTGCCGTAAATACTCCTTTATCATGCGTTATAGCGCTTTCTCTTCGCATGTTGGGCGATTATGAGTTAGAATACTATAAAGCGAGCAAATAATAGGAGTTGTATACATGTCTAATAATGACGAAGTGTTTTTGACTAAAGAAGGCTTGGCTAAGCTGGAGGAAGAACTGAGGGAACTCAAGGGAGCAGGACGCAAGGAGCTTGCAGCCCGGCTTAAGCTGGCGATCAGCTACGGCGATCTGAAGGAGAACAGCGAATACCACTCCGCCAAGGAGGATCAATCCTTCATGGAGACCCGCATTATGATTCTGGAGAAAATGCTGATCAAGGCCCAGATCGTGGATGCCAGTAATATGGATCTGAGTACAGTCAGCGTAGGCTGCATCGTTATCCTTAACGATGTAGAGTACTCGGAGAAGATCGAATATAGAGTGGTTGGACCGGCGGAAGCCGATGTGCTGGACAACAAGATCTCCTACGAGAGCCCGCTCGGCAAAGAGCTGATCGGCAAAAAGGTAGGCGATATCATCAGCGTCAACGCCCCGATGGGGATCATCAAATACGAGCTGCTTGAGATCAAAATGCTGTAAATCGAAGAACTAACCGGAATCCCGTGACCTTAATTTAAGGGTGCGGGATTTTTTTAAAAATATAAGAAATTATATGTTGCACACGATAACTTATCCTTCTATTTCTCCCTGAAACGGTCCCGTCCTTTAAAAGGACGGCAAAGCCGTTTCCACTTGTAGATGAAGATAAGCGTGTAACCATTTCCATTTTCTGTGGTGCCGCGTCAGCGGCATGGATGGCTTTGTGGGGTTATTTTGTATAGTCTTGGGTACGTACGTAGAATTCAGTAGTTTTGCCTATCGCAGCCATATATCATCCATGCTACCGCAATCCATGCGGACTGGGAGGCCGTTATTTCAGACGTTTGGGCTATTCTGCACGCTCGGAGGACTGAGGTGCTCTTAACTAACTTATTTGCTCTTGTTTTCGGCTCGTCCAGACCCAATAACGGCCCCTCAGTCCGCAATAGCAGGATAGGTGTCTTTTTGGCAATATAAGAGACTCCCAGTCCGGCAATCACCCGAATTATTTATTTCATGCACCAAAAAACCGCGAAGCCGTGCTGCTGCGCGGTTGTTTGGTTGGGAATGTATGCAGCGGGCTGCCATAGGCAATTGCTATCAAGGATATTGCTTCCTTGTCTTAGACGCTCCCTGCTAAGGAGGGTTATAGTAGAAATAACTACTACATAGAGGAGTCCTGGCTTGTGATTCAGACTGTACTCACGACACTTGTTGAGGTCATCGTGCCGCTGTCCATTCCGGTGGCCGCCGGAGCGCTGCTTGGACGGTATAAACAGCTCGATACGAAGCCTCTGCTGACGCTGTACCTGTATTTTCTCAGTCCGGCTATTATTCTCGACACGCTGGCTACGGCAGATATCTCCTTCGATGATGTCTATAAGACACTCTCATTCTCGCTGCTGAACCTGTTCCTCTTATGGGGGGTGGCAACGCTGATCGGCAAAATACTGAAGCTGGCTCCGCCGGAAGCCGCCGGCCTTACGCTCATTTCCACCTTCACGAACAGCGTCAATTACGGCCTGCCGCTGGTGCTGCTGGCCTTCGGCCAGCTGGGCCTGGACAAGGCATCGGTCTACGTCATCGCCCAGATGGTGATCGTGAATACGATCGGCGTGTATTTTGCCGCCCGTTCACAGTTCTCTGTACGCAGCGCGTTGAAGTCAGTCTTCTCGCTGCCGGCCATCTACGCCGCCATTCTGGCGCTGCTGCTGCGGGCGCTGGGTCTGCATATGCCGCATGAGCTGGCCTCGGGCGTATCCATGGCCGCCGGAGCGTATTCGCCGGTAGTGCTCGCGATCCTCGGTGCGCAGATGGTGAAGGTCCGCGCAGCGCATACGGAGCGTAATGTGCAGCTGGCCTTCTGGACAGGGCTGACCGTCCGGCTGGTGCTGGCTCCGCTACTGGCCGCGCTGGTGCTGCTCGCCCTGAACATCACAGGCCCCCTTTTCTCGGTGCTGCTGATTCTGGCTTCCATGCCGGTGGCAGTCAATTCCGTCGTCCTGGCCGAACGCTTCGGCAGCTCGCCTGCGCTGGTCTCGCGCTGTATCGTCTGGACGACACTGGCCTCCTTCCTTGTCCTGCCCGTGCTGATTGCGGCGGTGGGGGGATAGGCCCACGGGCCGATTGTATGCGAAAAACAGCATACAATTTGCTGGCACGGGGTACGCGGACCAAATGTAATCGGAAAACCGATCATAATTGGACTGGGTGCGCCGCATCAGCCAAATGTAATCGGAAAACCGATCATAATGGGACTGGGTGTGCCGCATCAGCCAAATGTAATCGGAAAACCGACCACAATGGGATGGGGTGTGCCGCGTCAGCCCTCAGAAGTAATTATTAAGACACAGGCACTTCACTCATCAGTGCATGTACATTTTGATCAGGGTCTTGAAAGAACGTCATCCAGGTTGCGGTTTGACCCATCTCAGCTACTTTATGCGGCTTGTCCAGGAAATGTACATTCCGCCTGGCCAACGTTTCGTACGATGCGTGAATATTGTCAACCTGGAAATAGAACACCGAGCTGGGATGATCGAACCGCTGGTCTTCAGCAATACTCAAGACCAGCTGAATTCCGTTACACTCCAGGAAAGTCATGTTTGGGATCTGAAATAACAGGTTGAGTCCTAGAGTATCTTGATAGAACCGGGTAGCAGCTTCCATGTCATGTACCCCAATAGATATTTGCCCGATGCCTTTAATTTGAAATTCTGAATTCATATAAATATCGCTCCCTTGTGTAGGTTGTATGTTCCACGCTGTAAATGTAACATGTGCCGATGAAGCATTACTTTTCCAAAATCACTTTTTTCTAAACATCTGGGGCGATAATCCCGTTCTTTGTTTAAACACTTTATTGAAGGAAGAGACATTGTCGAAGCCAATGCTTAGGCTAATCTCGGTTACACTGTTTTCCGTTTGAGAAAGGAGACGCTGTGCTTCAAATATCCTTTTTTCGAGGATGAACTGGTGTGGTGTTCTTTTGAAAAAGTGACGGAAGTTGCGGATCAGATGGTTTTTAGAGAGACATGCGACTTTGGAGACTTCTTCAAGAGACACGTTTTGGTTGTAATACGCATGCAAGTACTCGTATGCTACGGTTAACCGCCGGAACAGCTCCTCCCTGGTGGCCGGGCGCGTGCCGGGGACGGTATTAATTTCTTGAGCCATCTTCTGATGGACGTTAAGCAGTGCTTGGATTAGATTGTGATACTGTTCATCGATCCAGAGATTCTCGCTGCCGAGTACAGGCAAGGAATTCTTGAAGTTCTCGATAAGTGGAGTGATCAAGTGACTATGACGGTATGACTTTGTATAAAATTGCAGCGGGTGCTTAGATTCTGAGAATGGATCGTCCAAAGACTTCTCTGCTCCGACATGAATAGCTTTAAGAAATTCTTCAGCATAACCTGCCTTGAAAAATACACAAAAAGAGTCGACCTCTGTGTCTGACTCAATGTCTATTCCGTACGGCTCCCCCTCATTTAAAAGGAGATAGCCCTCTTCCTCCACAGCATAATGCCCGAGCTTTGTTTTGTAATAGGCACGGCCATTCCGAAATGTCTTTATCGAAAGGGGGCCAGCGCCTTCCCAATGATGAGTTTTACTTCTCGCTTGCAGAACGAAGTTCCGCTGGAACAAAGGGAATCTGGAGGTTCCCATCTATAGAGCTCATCCCCTTCCGCGGCTTGTTCATTCCATTCTACAATAAACCTTATTCATAACAAAGAAGCTCCCTCTTCATCATCTGAAGGGGAGCTTCTTGTGTCTTCCGTGGAGTTGGATTTAGTCCGGCTGGCCTTCAGCGACCTGGATGGTGAAGATGAAGGTAGCTCCGCCCACTACATCAGGCTTAGCATAGATCCTGCCGCCCATGAGGTCGACCAGCATTTTGCAGATGGACAGGCCGAGTCCGGTGCCGCCGAACTTGCGGTTGATGGTGGCACCGATCTGGGTGAACGGCTGGAACAGATATTTCATCTTGTCCGCCGGAATGCCAATGCCGGTATCTTCGATAATGAACTCCAGCTCCAGCAGCTTGTCTATGACCTGCCGGAGGCGGACATCCACCTTGACGCCGCCGGAATGCGTGAACTTGATGGCATTGCCGATCAGGTTATTCAGTACCTGCCGCAGACGGTTGGGGTCACCGATGAGCAGGGCAGGAATGTCAGGATCAATGGAGGTCTCCAGGGTCAGGCTGCGTTCCCTGGCCAGCGCCCGGAACAGATCAACGGTCTCCTTGAGGCAGGAGTGGAGATTGAAGAGCTCGTAATCCAGCTCCATTTTACCGGATTCGATCTTGGTGAAGTCCAGGATGTGTGTAATGACAGAGACGAGCGCGTGACCGCTGGTATGAATGATCTCGGCCATCTCCTGGTCGTCAGCGGACAGCTCGGAGGAACGAAGCACATCCGACATGGCAATAATCCCGTTCAGCGGGGTGCGGATCTCGTGGCTCATCATGGCGAGGAAGCCGCTCTTAATCCGCAAGGCTACCTCGGCGGTCTCCTTCAGCTCGGTCAGGATGCTGTTGGCGGTCTCCAGCTCCTGCGTTTTGAGCTGCAGCTCCTTGCGGGTCTGGTAGAGACGGACGAAGCCGTCAATCTTGCTTTTTAACACGGTCGGATGGAACGGCTTGGTCAGATAGTCAATCGCGCCGGCCGAGTAGGCCATCATATAGTTCTCCAGCTCGGAGGTTAGCGAGGTTAGGAAAATAATTGGGATATCCCGTGATTTCTGACGCATCTTAATCCGCTTCGCCGTTTCAAACCCGTTCATGCCGGGCATGAGCACATCCATAATGATCAGGGCGAATTCCTGCTCCAGCAGGCATTTCAGAGCATCCATGCCGGTGAGGGCATGAACCAGCCGGTAGGGCGACTCCGCCAGCAAAGCCTGAACGGACAGGAACTCGTCTGCCCGGTCATCTACAACCAAAATATTAATCGGATACTCCATGCTGCCTCCTATTGAATCAACCATGATTTGAGCACTCTCACCAGCTGTGTGGTATTAATTGGTTTGGATATATAATCGCTCGCCCCAGCTTCGAGACATTTGACCCGGTCTTCCTCCAGGGCGCGGGCGGTCAGCGCGATAATGACAATCTGATCATAGCCCGGGTTACGCCGGATATGCTCCATCGTCTCGTAACCGTCCATCTCCGGCATCATGATATCCATGAAGACCAGTTCAATGCCCGGGTGGGTCTCCAGATGCTCCAGGGCTTCTCTGCCATTCTGGGCAAAGCTGATCTCCATATTATAACCTTCCAGCACACTGGATAACGCAAAAATATTACGCATATCATCATCCACAAGCAAAATGCTTTTTCCGGCAAAAGCGGATTCCGGATTATGCAGGTTCTCAATTAAACGCTGCTTATCCAGAGGCAGGTCTGCATGCTTGCGGTGGAGGTACAGGGCTGTATCGTCATAGAGACGTTCCATTGAACGCACGTTCTTGATTACAATACTCTCGGCGTAGTGCTTAAGGCGCTGCTCGTCTGTCTTGCTGAGATCTTTGCCTGTATAGATGATCACCGGCAGAGTCTGCAGCTTGCGGTTGGTCTTAACCTGCTCCAGCAGGTCGAAGCCGGAAATATCCGAGAGGCCCAGGTCCAGTACCATACAGTCAAAATGATGGCTCGCCAGATGTTCCATTGCTTCTCTTCCGGTGCCGACGGCAATAATATTCACATCGGGATGGGCGATGAATTCGACAAGGCTGTTACGCAGAATCTGATTGTCTTCGACAATCAGCAGGCTCTTCACCGGACGGCGGATATAAGTCTCAATCTGGAGGAAGGCTGCCTCCAGCTCCGCATAATCATTCGGCTTCTTCCAGAAGGACAAAGCGCCCATCGACAGGCTCTGCTGGTTCTCTTCAGCTGTTGAGATGACATGCACAGGGATATGCCGCAGCTCCGGCCGGCTCTTCAGGCGGCTGATAATGGACCAGCCGTCCAGAACGGGAAGATGCAGATCCAGCAGGATCGCATCAGGCTTGTAGGCATGGGCCAGGGCAAGTCCCTGATCGCCCTGGAAGGCGACGATGGCCTTGAAGCCCCGGCTGCGCGCCAGCTCCAGCAGCCGGGCGGCGAATTCGGCGTCCTCTTCAATGATCAGCAGGGTAATATCCCCGCTTAGCAGATTGCTCCGGTCATCATCCATCTCCGCATATTGCAGCAGCTTCGGATTGGAGATGGAAATGTCGGGCACGAAGGACTCGCGGAAGGCCGGATTCTCGCGGCGGATAGGCTCGGAAGCCGGAATCTCCGGAGAGGCTGCTGCTGAATAGGCTGCGGCAGCAAGGGTCTGGGCGTCCTCTCCCGGTTCCACAGCGGGAATGATCAGCGAGAAGGTGCTGCCCTTGCCCTCCACGGAATCCACCTCAATTCTTCCGCCTAGGAGTGTAGCCAGCTCCCGGCAGATCGTGAGGCCAAGGCCAGTGCCGCCGTATTTGCGGCTGGTGGTGCCGTCCGCCTGCTGGAAGGCCTCGAAGATGCTCTCCAGCTTAGAGGCGGCGATGCCGATACCGGTGTCGCTGACGGCGAAGACGACCTCTTCGCCGCTGGTGCGGATCGACAGGGAGATAGAGCCTTGCTCAGGTGTGAATTTGATAGCGTTGGATAACAGATTATTTAAGACCTGCTGCAATCTGTGACCGTCAGTCATCAGATAATCAGGCAGCCGGTTGTCGGAATGGACATCGAACCGCAGGTTCTTCTTCTTGGCCTGCTGCTCGAAATGGCGGTGGACATGTTTGCTGAGATCCTGCGGGGAGACCGGCTCGATGACAGGGGTCATTTTGCCGACCTCCAGCTTCGCCAGATCAAGAATCTCATCGATCAGCTGCAGGAGATCCTTGCCTGCCGAGAAGATCGTGTGGACGTATTCCAGCTGCTTCGCTTCCAGATTGCCGTCCTTGTTCTCAGCCAGAATCTGCGAGAGGATCAGCAGGCTGTTCAGCGGCGTGCGCAGCTCGTGGGAGACATTGGCCAGGAATTCCGATTTGTATTGTGCGGCCATGAAGATCTCCTGAGCTTGAGCCTGGATCTCCTCCTTCTGCTTCTCGGTAAGCTCGACTTGAAGCAGCAGCTGATCATGGGAGGCAGCCAGCTCCTCCTTCTGAATCAGCAGTTCATCGGCCTGAGTCTGCAAGGTAGCAGTCTGGGCCAGAAGCTCCTCCGTCTGAGACTGAAGCTCTTCGGTCTGGGCCTGGAGCTGCTCCTTCTGCTCCAGTAATTCACTCGTCTGGGCCTGCAGCTCCTCGGCCTGATCTGCAATCTCGGACTTTTGCAGCTCCGTGATTTGCAGCTGCTTCTGCATATCGCGGTTCGCTGCAGAGATCTCATCGGCTTGGGCCTTGATCTCCATGGTTTGCCGGCGGGAAATCTCCATTTGATTCTGTAATTCCAGATTGGAGGCGTGCAGCTCCTCTGTCTGCTGCCGCAGTTCCTCGGTCTGGGCTTCAATCTCGTCTTTTTGGGCCTCAGTGAGCTTCATTTGCGTCTGGAGCTGCTCATTGGAGGTCAGCAGGCTCTCGGCCTGCACTTCCAGCTCTGTCTTCTGGTCATGTAATTGCTCGGTCTGCATACGGAGCTCCTCGGTCTGAGCCGCCAGCTCTTCGGTCTGGGCCTCAAGCTCCTGCGTCTGGGCCAGCAGTTCCTCGGTCTGAGCTTCCAGTTCATCCTTCTGCAGCTGTGTCTCATTCAGCAGTTCTTCAATTCTGGCGACATCCGCCAGCGTATTTATCAGCACGCCCATGTTCTGCCCGGTTCGTTCAATCAGCTGCATCTCCTTGGGGCTGAACGGGCTTAAGGCAGCCAGCTCCATGACAGCTACAACTTCCTGTTCATGCTTAATAGGAACGATAACCAGCGAGGAAGGCGCAGCTTCTCCCAGGCCGGAGCGGACCTTGATATAATTCTCCGGGAGATCCTCCAGAACGATCATCTGCTCATCCAGTGCGCATTGCCCGACCAGGCCGCTGCCCAGCGGTATGGACTCATGCTGCCCGGCGGTATCATCGAAGGCATAGCCGGCTGCGAAGTTCACCTGCCCCCCCTGCTTCAGATAGATAGCCCCGTAGCTTCCGCCGACAGCGGTAGCCAGCCTGCCGATGAACACACGTGAGGCAGTTTTCAGCTGGACTGAGCCCTGAAGCAGCAGCGCCATCTCTGACACCTGCGTATTAATCCAGGCTTGTTCCTCGGCTCTAAGCCGCAGCTCGCGCTCTTCGGCAGTTCTGTGATGAAGGTCAGACGCCAGCCCGAAAAAGGAAGCCGCCAGCTGCCCGAATTCATCCGTCCGCACAGTAGCCGCCGCCGCAGGGTTAAGACGGTCTGCGGCGATATCCTGCGAGATCTCCATAATGCGCTTCAGGCCGCGGTCTACATTCCGTCCGATACTGTAAAGAAGTCCGATACTGACCAGAATGGCGCCCGAACCTAACCCTGCTGCAATCAGGCGCGAGCCACCCTCCATAAAGAGGATTGATATAGTAATCATACTGCCTAGCAGCAGTATAGTAGCTGAAGTTGCTAACCAAACCTGTTGTTTTATTCTCATTGTTCGCCGCCTTTGTTCAGTTAGAATGTTAAGCTATATAATTATAGCTTTTATGGAGCTTCAGTGATATAGAAGACATGAAGAAAACACCGGAAACCTAAAATTTACAAGGCTTTCCGGAGGCAGCCCCACTTTTGCCTGGGGTTTCATGAAAACTTTGAAATCACCGCAATTTACTTAAAATTTTGCTTGTAAGCAGCGGGGAGAGCGTGTAAGATAACAGACATGCTTCATGAATAGATTTCATATAACAGATTCATATAACTCATATAATCTTGGGAATATGGCCCATAAGTTTCTACCGGATAGCCACTGTAATTATCCGACTATGAGTGAAATAGCGCATCTAGGGTTCCGTTTCTTATGCTGCGGCACGGGGAAGGCTGGTCCAAGCGATGCGGACACGTATATGTGTTACACCACCAAGGGACAAAAACCCAGAAGGACAGATTCACTTGAGAGAAGCACTCAGGGAATCTGTCCTTTTTTATTTCTAAGGAGGAAGATCCGCCGTAATGAAAGTATTGGAAGAACGTATTAGACAAGAAGGCTTAATTCTATCGGAGACTGTACTGAAAGTAGACTCATTTCTGAACCACCAGGTAGACACGGCGCTTGCGCTTGCGATCGGGAAGGAATTCGCAGCGGTCTTCGGGGACCGGCAGATCACCAAGGTGCTGACTGTGGAAGCCAGCGGCATCCAGTTCGCCATGGCGGCGGGCATTGCGCTGGGCGTGCCGTTCATCTATGCCAAGAAGAAGAAGGCAGTCACCTTGTCCGAAGCGGTATATTCGGCACCGGTTCACTCCTTCACCCGTCAGGAGGACTACCAGATCAGCATTTCGCAGAAATATCTCGGGCCGGACGATACCGTATTGATTGTCGATGATTTCCTCGCTACCGGTGCGGCACTTGTAGGGTTATGCGATATCGTAGCAGAGTCCGGGGCGCAGCTGGCCGGGGTCGGTTGTGTCATCGAGAAGAGCTTCCAGGAGGGACGCGGTCTGCTGGAGCAGCGCGGAGTTCCGGTGTATTCCCTGGCGCGGATTGCTTCCATGTCGCCGGGTGAGATTCATTTCATAGATAATGAAGGATTAATCAAGGAGCGTGCAGGATGTTAAGCAAACAGAAGATATTCGCCTTAGGGCTTCAGCATGTGCTGGCGATGTACGCAGGAGCGGTCATAGTACCGCTGGTTGTCGGGGGAGCGCTCAATTTGAACGGTACGCAGATGGCGTATCTGATTGCAGCGGATCTGTTCACCTGCGGACTGGCAACTCTGCTGCAGATTATGGGCAGCAAATATTTCGGAAGCGGGCTGCCGGTGGTTCTCGGCTGTACCTTCACGGCCGTCAGCCCGATTATCGCTATCGCTTCAGGCTCCAATCTGGCGACCGCTTATGGTGCAATCATTATCTCCGGGTTGTTCGTGGTGCTGGCAGCCCCGGTGTACGGGAAGCTGCTGAAGTTCTTCCCGACCGTGGTCACCGGCTCGGTAGTCACAATCATCGGACTGTCGCTGATTCCCGTCGCAATGAATAATGTGGCCGGCGGACAGGGAAGCGCCGACTTCGGGCAGCCCCGCAATCTGCTGCTGGCTCTGATTACTCTGCTCGTTATTCTGGCCGTGAACCGGCTGACTACAGGGTTCCTTCGCTCCGTATCCGTGCTGGTAGGACTTGTAGTGGGTACTGTAATCGGCTATGCCATGGGCATCGTGCATTTCTCTACCGTGACCACAGCTTCGTGGGTTAGCGTCGCACAGCCGTTCTACTTCGGCTGGCCGCAGTTTAGCATCACCGCAATCTTCACAATGATTATCGTGAATATCGTGTCTATGGTCGAATCGACAGGGGTCTACTTTGCCGTTGGTAAGGCGACGGACCAGCAGGTGGAGCAGAAGCAGATCGTGAACGGCCTGCGTTCTGAGGGACTGGCCATCATGCTGGGCGGCCTGTTCAACGCCTTCCCGTACACCGCATTCTCCCAGAATGTCGGCTTGCTGTCGCTGACGCGGGTGAAGACGCGGAATGTTATTTTTGCGGCAGGCGGAATTATGGTCGTACTTGGGCTGCTGCCGAAGCTGGCGGCATTGACTACAGTTGTGCCGAATGCAGTGCTGGGCGGGGCGATGATCGTTATGTTCGGCTCGGTTGCTGCTTCCGGCATGTCGATTCTGTCCGATGTGGATCTGCGCAAGGACGGCAATCTGCTGATCGCCGCCTGCAGCATCGCGGTGGGCCTCGGCTCTGCGGTGCTTCCGTCCATGTTCGACCAGCTTCCCGAATTCGCCAGAATGTTATTGCAGAACGGAATCGTATCCGGATCGCTGACAGCGATCATTCTCAATATCTTCTTGTCGAAGACCCAGGAGAGTGCGGTTCCTGCAGCCGCCGCTCCGGAAACGAAGTAAAATATTCCATACACGTAACTCTAATCAGATGAACAGCCGATTCCGAAATAAATGGAACTCGGCTTTTTTTTTGCTTCAGATGAACGGAGCCTGTTGTATAATTTATACAATGACAACTAGAAGGGACTGGCAGAGGGTATGAGAAAGTATTGGCTGAGTATTCTCGGCAGTCTGGTGCTGGTGCTGATCGTTCCGCTGCTCTCGGTCCTCCAGACACATCAGATCAAGGGAGACAGGCCGCAGGCCGTGCAGGGAGTGATTGACCTTCGCTCTTGGGACTCCCGCCACGACGGAATTATGAAGCTGGATGGAGAGTGGGAGCTGTACCGCGATGTGCTGCTCTCGCCTGAGGATTTCCATCCGGTAAACGCAGGTAAGGAGGTTCCCGCCGCCTCTACGATGATTCAGGTTCCGGGGAAGTGGAACGATGATATCGCTGAACAGGGCGAGCGCAGAGCCAAAGGCTATGCTACCTACCGCCTTCAGGCGAAGATTACCCCAGGGGAACCCATGGTCTACGGCCTGCGCACCAGCAACATCCGCAGTGCAAGCAAAGTCTATCTGAACGGGCAGGAGATTGGGAGCAGCGGGACTCCGGCAGCCTCAGTCTCTGAGGGCAGACAGAATAACATGCCTTTTATGGGATTCGCCTCTGTAACCGGGGATACCCTGGAGATTATTGTGCAGGTGGCTAACTATAGCTACTCCTCAGGCGGGATCGTCCAGCCGATAGTGATAGGTAATCAGTCCGCTATTATGAAACATAGGGAATTCTCCCTGTTTGTAGACGGGGCTGCGCTAATAGGATTCTTCGTGCTATCCCTCTTTCTGCTGATGTTCTCCAAGGTAAGGGAGAGCCGGGGGGTCACATTATACCTGGGATTGTTCTGCATAGCGGCCTTTGTCTACATTTTCACGCATGGCGAAAAGCTCATCCTGACGGCGCTGCCCGGCTTCCCTTACGAGATTATACTCAAGCTGCAGCTCGCGTCCTCTACCCTGGTGTATTATTATCTGCTTCACTATGTCGCCAATTCAGTGAATTACCCGATGTCTATCGGGGTAATTAAGGCCTCCAGGCTGGTTACGGCATTCCTGCTGCTGATTGCTGCCTTCGTCCCGGCCTATCTGTTCAGCTATCTGGAGGTGCTGCTGCTGACCTGGGGCTCGGTAAGCCTGGGCTTCGTGCTCTACTCCATGGTGCAGGGCACCCGGCGAAATCCGAAGAATATGTTCCTGATGATGGTCAGCATCGAGAGCCTGAGCGTGGTTATTATCTATTATCTGGTCAGCTTCATGGGCCTGGGCTTCAGCTATTTCATCATCTCCTACGAGATTCTCCTGTTCGGATTTGTACAGGCAATTCTGATGACCCGGCAATACGCAGCCTCCTTCCAAGAGGTGGAACAGCTCTCACGCCGCCTTTTGTCGCTTGACGGATTGAAGGATGATTTCATCTCTGACACCTCGCAGGAGCTGCGGAGACCGCTGCAGGGGATTGTCAACATGGCCAAGGTGCTGGCGCAGGGTACGGCCGGCTCCATCAGCACTGCCCAGCAGGATCAGCTGCTCACGATTGTCTCCACCGGCAAGCGGCTTACAGCCTTGATCCATGATATGTCGGACTTCGCCAAGCTGAATCACGGCGCGCTCTTCCTCCGCCGGCAGGCCGTCGATCTCCGCATGGCAGCTTCCTCCATTATGGCTGTCACCCGTCAAGTGTATGGCAACAGCCAGCTGGAATTCCGGCTGAATCTGCCCGGGCAGCTTCCGCTGCTGGAGACGGATGAGCAGCGGCTTGCCCAGATCCTGCATAATTTATTGGCAAATGCAGTGAATTATACGCCCAGAGGCGTGATAACGCTGTCTGCTGAGGTTAAAGAAGAGTATGTTGCTATTATCATAACGGATACCGGTCAGGGCATCCCGCCTGAGCGTCTGCGTACGATCTTCGATGCAAATGATCCAAGCGGTCCTGCCGCGAGTAAGGTCTACCGGGAGAACGGGCTTGGCCTCAGTATTACCCAGAGACTTGTAGAGCTGACAGGCGGGGAGATTACGGTGCGTTCCGAGCTGGGGCACGGCTCGGTCTTCAGCTTCACCCAGCCGGTATTGCAGCGAAGCAATGCGCTGCTGGAGGAATTCGGGGAACTTCAAGGCTGGGAGACAGCGCCTTCGTACACGTTTCCCGGGGAAGAGCCTGTGCCGCCGCCGTCTGAGGACTGTTGCTCCATCCTTGTGGTGGATAATGATCCTGTTAATCTTCGCGTGCTGGTTGGTGTACTACAGCTGGAGAACCATTCAGTGATTACCGCCAGCAGCGGGGCTGAAGCGATTCAGATCATTCAGCAGCATCCTGAGCTTGATCTGGTAATTGCCGACTGGGTCATGCCGGAGATGCCCGGGCTTCTGCTCTGTAAGGCCATCCGTGAACGGTTCACCTTGTCTGAGCTGCCGATTCTGGTGCTCATGGCGAGCAGCCGGCCTGATGACATTCTTGCAGCCTTCGAGGCTGGAGCGAATGATTATCTGAGCAAGCCGGTGGAGGTGCGCGAATTCAAGGCGCGGATGCAGACCCTGCTGGATATGCGCAAGTCGATCCGTGTATCCGTCCAGTCAGAGATTGCTTTCCTGCAGGCGCAGATCAAACCGCATTTCTTATATAATGCGCTGAACGCGATTATCTCGGTCTGTCCGGAGGACCCGGATAAGGCCACAGAGCTGCTGCTGGACCTCAGCCAATATCTGCGGAGCAGCTTCGACTTCCAGAACCGGGGACAGACGGTTTCTATGGAGAAGGAGCTGGGACTGGTCAAATCATATCTGGCGCTGGAGCAGGCACGGTTCGATGAACGGCTGAATATCGAGTTCGATGTGCCGGAGGATGTAATGGCGATGGTTCCGCCGCTGAGCATTCAGCCGATTGTGGAGAATGCTGTGAATCATGGCCTGATGCAGAAGGAGAGCGGAGGGACCGTAAGGCTGACCGTTGAGCTGCTGCCGGGCAGGCTCAAGGTAGCAGTCACGGATGACGGTGTAGGCATGACCCCGGAGAAGATTGCAGAGATCCTCTCGGAAGAGCGGACAGAGGGGGGCATCGGACTGCGCAATATTCAGAACCGTCTGCTGAAGATGTACGGAGCAGGCCTGAATATCGACAGTGCACCGGGAAGGGGAACTGCTATATCATATACCATCCCCACCTAAAGGCAGCTGAGAACGACGAAGAGGAGGTGAGTCCGGACGATGAAGGCCATATTGATTGATGATGAGAAACCAGCGCTGCAGCATCTGGAGCGGATGCTCCAGAAGGATGGGCGTCTTACGATTACCGGGAAATTCACCTCGGCACGCCTGGGGCTTGCGCATCTAGAACGGGAGAAGGCGGATATTGTATTCCTGGATATCGGGATGCCGGAGATGAACGGACTGGAAGCCGGTGAATACATTGCCGGGATGGACCGGAGTATCCGGATTGTCTATATCACCGCGTACAGTGAGTATGCCATCGAAGCCTTTGAGCTCAATGCTGCGGATTATTTACTGAAGCCGGTGACCTCCCAGCGGTTAAGCAAAACCCTTGAGCGTCTGGAGGTCGGCAAGGAGAGCGCTGAACTGAAGATGCTGCCTGCCCAGGCGTCTGCGGCGCCCGTTAAGGAGCTGTCCATCCTCTGCTTCCACCGCCTTGAATTCACAGACAGCACGGAGCCGGGGCGCAAAATGCAGTGGAGAACAAGCAAGGCGCAGGAGGTCTTCGCCCTGCTGCTGCATAACCGCGGCCAGTGGATACTCAAGGACACCATTGTGGATCTCGTCTGGCCCGATTTCAAGCCTGAGAAGGCCGTCACTAACCTGCATACCACGGTATACCATATCCGCAAGCTGCTGAAGGCCTGGGATATGGAGGTGCTCGTCGAATTCTCGCAGGAGCGGTACAGGCTGACCAAGGAGCAGGTTCTGCTGGATGTGGAGGAGTTCGAGCTGGGCTACGCCGGTACGCCAGTGGAGTCAGAGGAGGAATGGCTGCGCCGGGAAAAAATATTGAAGCTGTACCGTGGAGACTATCTGCAGGAGCATCATTACGACTGGGCAGAAATCCGGCGCAAGGAGCTGCAGGTCCGGTATATCCGCATGGCGCTGCATTCCGCCGAATATGAGCTGTCCTCCGGCCGTCCCCGGCTGGCGCTGGAGCGGCTGCTGGATCTGCAGGCAGCAGATCCTTATTCCGACCAGCTCTGCAGGCTGATTCTGCGAAGTTACGCCGACCTGGGGGATTTCATCGGGTTCAGGACACACTACGATAAGTACAAGGAGCTCCTGGAGAATGAGCTGGGTATCCGCCCCGACCAGGTTATGGACAGTTGGGTCCAGAAGGTATTGTAAGCCCGTAGCCGGCCACTGCAAAACTGCTTGTTGTCATTATTATTTATATGCTGTGGTATACATATTCAAGGCTGCGGGAGTTGAAACGAAAGCGTCATGACAGCGTATCAGAAGCATACGAATATTCAAGAGGAGATGGAGTGGGAATGGATAACGGGTTGAAGGTCATCCTGTTCGAGAAGCTGCCTGAAGGCGACCTGCAAATGATTGAAGAGCGTGTCTGGAGCATGAATATGGTCACGGCGCTTGAACATGTCAATTATATTGTCGTTGGCGGCCGCGAGTTCGAGGCGGTTGAGGGAAGGCTGAATGTGGATGAAGGGAAGCTGGAGCTTCTGCTGGTTCCCATGCGTACGGAAGGTTAAGAATGAATACCAGGAAAGGAGGTCCCAAGTTGGAAAAAGACGAAAGTGCTAAAGAGCCCGCAATCAGCAGGCTGTTCACGCCGGACGGCAAACCCGTCCGCGTATTATCCACCTCCCTCGGGATTGCGCTGCTGGCGAACGCATTATTCATTCCCGGCGGCGCAGGCGCAAGCGGCACCGGAGGCGAGGAGCCTAAGCTGGTCTCCTGGTCTACCGAGGAGGTTAAGCAATATTTCGATAAGAATGTAGACTGGAATATTCCATACCCGGAAGACCAGGAAGAGAAGGTTCAGGAAGGGCAGGGGGCAGTAACCTCCGGCGGTACGACGGTAATCAACAACTACGGCGGCTACAACTCGGGGTTCGGCTGGGATGATGTGCTTCTGTACCACATGCTCTTCAATAGCGGTTCGTTCTATTCTTCCAGAGGCTGGTACAATGACCGGCCTACTTATTATGGAGGTACACGCAATACCTATAAACCGCCCTCCTATAATAGCGGACGATTCCAGAACAAGCCGGTGGCCGGCTCGGTGGTGAAGCCGAAGACCTCAACTTCATCCACCGGTTCCATTACCAGAAGGAATACCTCTTCCAAATCGGGCGGTATCGGCGGCACCTCCAGCGGATTGGGTTCGAGCAAATCCAAATCCGGCTCCAGTAAAAGCTCCGGCAAAAGCTCGGTGCGCTCCGGCAAGAGCGGGTTCGGCGGATGATCCAGGCGGAGCAGGCATTCGAATATATAGACCAGTCCGGTCTGGAACGTGCTCCCCGGGTAGAGCGGCTGCATGAGCTGGGCTTCACCTGGGCCGACCTGGAGGATGAGGAATACTGGCTGGACGCTGTGGCTGTGATGCGCAGTGAGACCTACCAGGAATTGATGGAAGCCGCCGCAGCGCTATGGGCGATTCTGGATAAGGCCGTGCGTTATGTCCATCTGAGACATGACCTGTACGACCTCCTGGGGATTCCTCCGGTGCTGTGGCAGATGCTGGATGACTGTCCATTGCCGGAGCCGGGACTAATCAGCCGGTATGCCCGGTTCGATTTTGCTGTGGCCGGGGATGGTACGATTAAGCTGCTGGAGCTGAATGCGGATACTCCGACAGGTTATGTGGAAGCCTCCATTGCTACGCCGTGGATCTGCGCGGAAGCAGGCGTCGGAAGCGCGAATGCGGCCATGAAGCAGCAGCTTGCCGCAGCCTGGAGTGTAGAACGGCCCGACACGGTAGCCTGTGTGGATTATGGCAGCCACGAGGAAGACAGCGGAACGATTGAGGCGCTCGCTGCGCATAGCGGGCTGGATGTCCGTTGTGTGGATTGTCTGGATCTGTGGATTGATGAGGGCGTGGTCAAGGACGGGGAGAACCGGATCATAGAGCGGATGTTCGCGCTGTATCCGAAGGAGTGGATGGCCGTAGATGAAGGCGGCGAGGCTCTGGCCTATGCCATTGAGAGCGGGAAGCTCCAGCTGTTCAACGGACCGCATAGCATCATCCTCCAGTCCAAGGGGCTGATGGCTGCTGTCTGGGGAATGTATGAGCTTGGCCTGCTGTTCACGGAGCCGGAACGCGAGGCCATCTCCCGGTACATCCTGCCAACTTACAATAAGGCAGTCTTCTCAGAGAGCTTTGTATCCAAATCGGTATTCGGCCGCGAAGGCGGATCTGTACGGATCTTTGATGACAGTGGCGTGCTTGAGATCGAGGACGAGGAGGGCTACGACAGCAGCCAGCTATTCCCCGTGGTCTATCAGAAAAGGGCCGAAATGGCCCGGATCATGACGGCGGAGGGTGAGCTGCACCTGCTGACCGGCATGTTCGTCATTAACGGAACGCCCTGCGGGCTGCTTGGCCGGGCCGGCGGGCCGATTACAGGCAATGCCAGTCATTTTATCGCGCTAGGAGTGAGGGGGCTTGAAGATGTTCAAGGATAGAGAGGGGCATGCTGCCGGGCGCAGATCCCGGAGCGCCCTGCTGACTGCATTGCTGCTGCTGGCGGTTATGGTGCTGAGTGCATGTTCGGCGAATAGCGACAGTGTATTTCATACGGGTACGGACACAACGGATAACGTATCACGTGTACCGTGGGATTACCGGGTGGTGGAAGGCAAGGTTGGCGATCTGGTCGGCAGCGATATGACGATATTGCCGGATAATGAGCTGCTTCCCAACGACGGGAATTATGCTACAGGCGACACTGTCTGGACGCTTCAGTTCATGGACGCCGAGCTGGTGACGGATGCCGACCAGAAGAATGAGATCAAGCTGTCCGCCTGGACGACGCTTAAATCCTACGCCGACCAGAAGGCGGCCACGGAGGATCTGGCTAATCTCAAGGTATCTATCACTACGGATGTGGACCTGGTTGGCGTGTACAAGACGGAATACCAGAGCAAGACCAGAAATTTCGCAGTGCTGGAGCTGCCTTCCGGCAACCGGATCAAGCAGCCGATTGATGACAAGCGCTATGCCGCGCTGGAGAAGCAGAAGACAGCTTCTGTGGTGCTGGAGGAAGTACATGATTTCGCCGACTATGATTCGGCCTATGCGAAATTTCGGGGGTGGGCTAAATGACGATCGTAATTAATCTGGTGGTCAGTATTCTGACCATTGTTCTGCTTCAAGTGCTGGGGATGGTGATCTTCGCGCTCATGACTCCCTTCAAGGATATGGAGGAGCTGAAGAAGGGGAATGTGGCGGTAGCGCTGGCGTTCGGCGGCAAGTTCCTGGCGACGGCGGTCATTCTTGGAGTAGCGGCTTATACCAATACCTCCATCTGGTTCATGATGCTCTGGTTCGCGGTGGGCTATGTCTGCCTGATCGCTTCTTACTGGATCTTCGAGCTGTTCACACCCGGCTTCCGGATTTCAGAGCAGCTGCAGAAGGGGAATGTGGCGGTCGGCGTCATGCTCTGCATGGTGTTCATCGGGACGGCCTTCGCAGTCAGCAGTCTGATTATTTAGTTTTGGCAGGCGGCCGGCAGTTGTGCCCCGCAAGGGACTAGACGCAGGCTGCTGCCCGCCGGCTCAATTCAACCGGGAGGCAGGGATGAGCGTTGCATTTTCTAATCCAATTATCCGGCAAGCTGCTTCATCTGAAGAAGAAGTCCATTGCTTTTATTATTCTGGCCTTCATTCTTCTAAGTGCAACCATCGCCTTCCTGCTGGAGCCGGACACGTTTCATAGCTGGTTCAACGCCTTTTATTGGGTGATGACCACCATGGCTACTGTAGGGTATGGCGATTACTTCGCCGCTACCGTTACCGGCAAAGTATTTACGATTTTCTTATATATCTTTGGCATTGGTCTGCTCAGTCTGGTGATCGGCAAGATTATCGATGCCATGGGCGAGATGCAGCGCAGGAGAGGAGCCGGAACGTTGACCTTTCACGGACAACATCATGTGGTGCTGATTAACTGGAACCGCAAGACACAGGCGGCAGTAGATGAGATTCTGTGTTACGACAGGGAATGCAAAGTGGTCATTATCGATGAGAACGGACGGCATCCGCTGGAAGCCATGGAGCAGGTCCACTTCATCAGCGGCGATGCTGCAAGCGATGACATTCTGCTGAAGGCAAATATCGGGAGCGCCAGAGCAGCGATTGTGTTCAGCGACACCCGTATCGACGAAGCTTCCTTGAGCGACGGCAAGTCGCTGCTGATTGCTTCCAGCATTGAGCGGATTGCCCCGCAGGTACATACAACCGTAGAGATTATGCAGGAAAAGAACATTCAGAACTTCAAGCATGTGCAGGTGAACGAGTTCGTGCTCTCCCATGATGCGATCTCCAGACTGGCCGTCCGCTCTGCCCTGCAGGAGGGCAATTCTGAGGTGATCACCCAGCTTCTCAGCCGTGAGCACGGGGATGATATCTATGAAATTCCCCGCCGCCGCGGCTGGACAACCTATGGTGAGGCCTTTCAGGACCTGCTGCGCGAGGGGGCGACCCTGCTGTCCGACCGCGGTGATCTGGGCATTAACCGTAAGCTGGACCAGCCGATTCCGGCAGATGCCAGACTCTACATCGTCGCCGATGAGGCCACGTACCGGAGAATTAAAGAGAGCTAGAGATAATACCTAAGCATTCATAAGAGCTGTTCCGGTCGTTAAGACTAGGAGTGGCTCTTTTTTTTGGAGAAAAAGGAGAAATATGTGATGCTGACACATAATGTTCGAAGAAACAGTAAATAATGTGACAATAATTACCGTTATATTAGTATGGATCAATTGGTAGTTGTCATTTAAGGATGTGATCGATTGGAAAGCAGATATAAGAAGGCTGCTGTTCTGGGGATGTCGCTGCTCCTGCTAACCTCCTGCGGCGGCAATCAGGCCGGCCCGGCGCCATCTTCTCCCGTCTATACTCCGGCGGTCTCTCCCGCAGGGACTACCCGGCCGGATGAAGCGCCTCAGCTTGAGCCTACACGGGAACAGCAGGAATTATTCCATTTCATAAATACGCAGCTTACAGGCCCCGACGGGGTATATACGAATCTGAAGGAGACCTCTGAAGCGGCAGAGGTAGCTACCGGCCATGAGATTCTGAGCGAGTCCGCTTCTCTCCTGATGGAGACGGCAGTCCGGACCCGCAATCAGGAGCTGTTTGACCGGCAGTGGGAGACGGCCCGCAGAACCTTCGATATGGAGGGCGGTTTCAGCTACCGCTACAGTCCCAAGCAGCAGAAGCGTTATCCCGTGAATGCAGCGGTGGATGACCTGCGCATGATCGGAGCTTTATATGAGGCGGGGCAGGCATTTAACCAGCCGGAATATACCAGAGAAGCCGATAAATATGGAGAACGGTTCTATAAAAACAATGCTAAAAAAGGTTACATTTATGACATCTATGACAATTATTTGAAAGTGGTCAACGGATTCGTAACTTTGTGTTATATTGATCTGAGTGTATTGCAGAAATTGTCGATATCTAGCGAATTACAAAAGAATTTGTTGAAGAATATGAGCGGTATTTTGGAGGAGGGATATTTGTCCGATTCTTTTCCATTCTATGAGACCCGCTTCGATTACCAGAGTGGACAGTACAGCTCCGAAGGCATCAACTCGGTAGAATCTCTGCTGACTATTCTTCATCTGGCAGAGACCGGCCGCCAAAAGCCGGCAAGCATCAGCTTCATCAAAGCTCAGGTCGCAGCGGGAACCTTATTCGGACAATATACACGTGAGGGCAAGCCGGCTAATGATATCCGTTCAACAGCGGTCTATGCACTCACAGCCATGATTGGAGCCGTGCTGGAGGATGGTGAGCTCTATCGGTCCAGTATAGAACGGATGAATGAATTCAGAGTGACAGATCCTTCAAGTCCGCTATACGGCGGCTTTGGTGATCCTGCCTCCGGGCAGGCATATTCTTTTGATAACCTGATGGCACTGCTGGCTTACTCCTATAAGGCTCCATAATATAACCAAAAGGGGAATCGGAATGATAGACAACCTAGAGCTTACATCGACCCGGCCCGGTATCACGTTAGCTGGCTTTCGGATTACTCCGGCATTTGCCGCCGCGTTCTGCGTGCTGCTGGTGACGGCTATTTCGCTGTTTACCTCCCCTTATATCGGCATGGCGGATAACGGAGACTTTTACCGGATTATATATAGCAACGGCCTGTATTTCAACGCTCCGGACTATGACAGCCAGTACTTCGGCTATTTCGTGAAGCAGTTCGGAATCTTTCAATATTTCAACGAGAACAGCACGATGGTGGTCTCCTCCCAGTCCCTGTTCATCAAGCTGGCAATCTTCGTCAACAAGCTGTTTTTCAGCCGCGAGGTCTTCGATATCCGCTTCCAGGCTGCAATCTACACCGTGCTGTATGTTGCCGCAGTCTACTTGCTGGTTGAAGCGATCACGGTGAAAATGTCACCTAAGCGGGGTATGGCAGTCGCGGCGCTTGCGGTGTTCATTTTCGGGGATACAGGCTATACCAACTATTTCAGCTCCTTCTTCGGCGAGAGCCTGGTGATGGTGACCATGATTCTGGTGTTCGCCTCCTGGCTGTTGCTGTACCGGAAGAGATATAACGATTATGCCATGCTGGCGATCCTGTTGATCAGCACCCTGATCCTGACTACCTCCAAGCAGCAGAATGCTCCGGTGGGGATGGTGATTTCCCTGCTCTCGATTCCGCTGGTGCTGATCCGCCGGGACAAGCTGTTCCGCTGGGTTACACTGCTGTCGGCCGGTCTGATGATGTTCGCCGGAATTGCGACGTATCTTAATATCTCCAAAGAGTTCGTGAATATTAACCAGTACCATGCGATGACGCGCGGGGTGCTGATGGAATCCAAGAATCCGGAGATCGCCCTTGATTCCTTCGGGATCAATGAACAGTACGCGATTCTCAAAGAGAATACGTACTATGACCAATACGGGACGGTGGATGTGAAATCCGAGCTGCTGGATAAAAATTTCTACAGCCGTTACGGCTTTGTCTCCATTCTGACCTATTATGCTTCGCACCCGAATGAGCTGGGCTCGATTCTGGACACGGCTGCTGAGAGTGCTTATAAAATTAAGCCGGCGGCTATGGGGAACTATGAACAGTCCGCAGGTAAGGAGTTCCGGGCGCAGAGCCATTTCTTCAGCTTGTACAGCACGCTTAAGGAGAAGCTGGCCCCCCGTCCCTTCGCCTTCATTCTTCTCTGGATGGCCGTAACAATAGGGGTCTATATGCCATCGTTCGCCCGGTCTGTCCGCACCCGGGATTTCCGGGGCATGCAGCGTCTGCTGGTGATTCTGGCTACGATGCTGGTCGGACTGTCAGGTATTGTAGTCTCCATTATCGGTGCGGGTGACGCGGATATTGCCAAGCATGAATTCCTGTTCACTCTAGCCTTCGATCTGATTATCTTCCAGACGGCTGCCAGCGTAATCGGCCGTGGAATCTCTTCACGCCGATCGGTGCCGTCTGCACCGTCTGCACGGCCGCTCAAGGAATATCCGGCACTGAATAAAGGGGTGGGCATGTGAGACGCAGAGGGATCGTCATTCTGCTGTTCCTTGTATTGACGGCTGAGCTGCTGCCCTCTGCCGGGCCGGCATCCGCTGCCGCTTCTCCGGCTCCGGCGCAGCGGATTCTGCTGCTGTTCGACAGCCTGGCGAAGAATACAGGCCAGGAGGGGAATGTGGCCGAGCTGCAGCGGCTGCTTGCCGCTTACAGCGCACAGGTCACGCTGAAGCCTATTTCCTCTTATGCGCCTGGCGGCATGAAGGGCTATTCTGGCGTGATCACTGTAATTAACAATGATGAGCTTGAGGTTACGAATCAAGCCTACCTTCAGGAGGCAGCCGGGTATAAGGGGGCTATGCTGCATGTTGGATATAGACCGCCTTCCCGGATGCAGCAGACGCTGCGGCTGAAGACCGGGGTATGGCATAGAGCGGGCGCAAGCCTCTCCATCGGCGGCTTCACCGGCATTCCGCTGGAGGCCGAAGGGATGCCCTATATAACCGCTTCGGCCGCAGGGCGTTCTTATGGAACGTGGTCCTCATCAGACGGGGGGGCACAAGTGCCGTTTGCGATAAGCAGCGGCCGCTCCGCCTACCTGCCTTATCTGAAGCAGGGCGATTTCACAGCCATAGCAGCGGCCTATGTGCTAAAGGATTGGCTGCACTATACCGCGCAGCCGCAAATGTATCTGGTCATCAAGGAGATCTATCCCTTCTCGGATCTGAATCTGCTGGAGCAGCTGGCTGACCGCCTCTATACAAGCGGTATTCCCTTCATCGCGAGTGTCCGTCCGGTATTCGCAAATACCGATTTCCCCGCCATGAAGCGGTATCTGGAGGCGCTCAGAGCCGTCCAGTCCCGCAACGGCAGCATCATTGTCAATGCCCCTGCGGTCAGACCGCCGATCAATTCGAATGACCGGTCGCTGCGCGGGAAGATGAATCAGTTCATTAATGTGCTGGCGGAGGGGGGCGTGGCACCGCTCGGCGTTGCTGCCGAGAGCTACTGGACGTATGACAAGGAGTATTCTGCCGCAGGCATGGGGTTCTTCAATTCGGCGGTGCTTTTCCCGGATGGAGAGACTCACTATATGGAACAGACTGACACTTCAGTGGCCTTCTCTTCCTCTCTGTACAGTCTGCCTCCGGAGCTGCTGCAGGGGATTGGCAGAACAGGCAAGGCGATGCCGGAGCTTCCGCTGAATACGGCGGTAACGCTGGATCTGCCGGAGGATGAGCACGGACTGGAGGAACTTCTGCAGAATATGAATGCGGAATGGTATACCTTCGCAGACTATAAGCAGGAGGCCCATACGGTCCGCACCGATAAGCACAGCCTTGAGTCTGCTGACGGGGTGATCCGCATGGATGGCAACATACTGGATGTCGATTATACCCCGCAGAAGGTCGCCGTTGATTTCCAGTACAAGGAGAAGCAGGCGACGAGCTTCAACCGGCTGTTCAGCGTGCAGAATCAATTCTTCATCATCGTGATCCTGGCTGCACTGCTCTTGTTCGGCGGCCTGCTCACTATCGGCTACAGGCTGTACCGCAGGAAATATTTGAACAAGTAATCCCGGAAAAATATAGCGAGTTTAGGAGAATACTATGACGATCTCAGACGTATTGATGGTGATCGCGGTCATCTGTATCTGGTCCCTGCTGCTGGTGAATGTGATGCTGATTATAGCGGGCTATCTGTACTACATTCAAACGGAAAACGAACCGGTGCCGGAGATTACCGGGGAGCATCCCATGGTGACGATTATGGTTCCTGCTCACAATGAGGGGGTTGTCATCAGTAAAACCGTGGAATCCCTGCTGGCACTGGATTACCCGCATGACCGCTATGAGATTATCGTCATCAACGATAATTCGTCAGACAACAGCGCCGAGCTGCTGGCCGCTATCCAGGAGCGGAATCCGCAGCGCAAGCTGATCATTATCAATACGGACGCCGTCACAGGCGGCAAAGGGAAATCCAATGCGCTGAACATCGGCTTCACCCGCAGCAGCGGGGAGCTGATCGCGATCTATGATGCCGACAATACGCCGGAGCGCACGGCGCTGAAATATCTGGTGGCAGAGATTATGAATGATGCCTCCCTGGGGGCGGTCATCGGCAAGTTCAGAACCCGCAACCGGGATGCCAGCCTGCTGACCCGGTTCATTAATATTGAGACGCTGTCCTTCCAGTGGATGGCGCAGGCGGGGCGCTGGAAGCTGTTCAAGCTCTGCACGATTCCGGGAACGAACTTCATTATGCGCCGGAGCATTGTCGAGAGCATCGGCGGCTGGGATGTGAAGGCGATTGCCGAGGATACGGAGATCAGCTTCCGCATCTATATGATGGGCTACCGGATCAAATTCCAGCCGAAGTCGGTCACCTGGGAGCAGGAGCCGCAGACGGTGAAGGTATGGTTCAAGCAGCGGACACGCTGGGCGAAGGGTAACATCTATGTCATTGTGAAGAACCTTCCGCTCCTCATCGACCGGAAGGCGGCGAAGATCCGCTTCGATATTCTGTATTATGTCTCCATCTACTTCCTGCTGCTGATCTCGCTGGTCACCTCGGATATTCTGCTTGTGCTGCATGCCATGGGGTATGTACATACGACTATCGCCGGACTCAGCAGCTTCCTGTGGCTGCTCGCCATTGTGCTCTTCGTGGTGGGGATCTTCGTTACCCTGACCACAGAGAAGGGCGAGATGAGCCTGTCGAACCTGTGGATCATTCTGCTGATGTACGTCTCGTATTGCCAGCTCTGGATGGTAGTGGCCGCTTACGGGCTGTACAACTATTTCAAAGACGTTATTTTCAAACGGGAAGCCAAGTGGTACAAAACCGAGCGTTACTAGTGCGCCGGAGGTCCAGAAATAAGATATACAGGAGATACGGAACATGATGAAAAAACAGATCCTAACAGTGCTGCTCTGCCTCTCCCTCTTCCTGGTTCAAATCCCTGCGGCGCAGGCGGCGGTGCTTCCCGGTGAAGCCGGAGCAACGTATGAGACGCTGTTCACCAGCGATGTCTCGCTGAGGGGCTCAAGCTCCCAGCAGCAGTTCTTCACAGTCATGGATTACTGGAATGTAGATAAGGTGATGATCAATCTGCAATTCCAGACCTCACAGATCAGTGAGGATAAGCTGTCGAGCGTAACACTGTCGCTGAACGGTATTCCGTTCTATTCCTTCCGGCCGTCCCTGGACAATAACGGGCAGCAGAGCCTTAGCGTGGAAGCGCCCAAAGGGTTCCTGACGAAGGGCAGCAATACGCTGCGGATACAGGGGAGCTTAAGAACCACGACGGGCGGCTATGAGCTGTGTAATATCGATGATATGCAGGACAGCTGGCTGCATCTGTTCAACACCTCGAACATTGCTGTGAATTATACGCCGAAGCCCATTACTGGAGGCATTCAGGATTTCAGTGCCAGATTCTCAGGAATGGATACGGTGAAAAATGAGCAAAGCCTGCTCGCCGTGCCGCAGAACGCCAGCGGGGCAGAGCTGGAGAGCGCTGCCTACGCCCTCTCGGGATTCGCCAAAGGCAACACATTGAACGACAGAACCATTCCGCTGCTGCCTTACCGCGAGGATACCGTCAAGGACAAGAGTGCAGTAGTGCTGGTAGCTACATATGATCATCTGCCGGAACGAGTGAAGAAGCTGGTAAGTACGGCGGACGATCTCGGCACCCATGCGGTCATTCAGCTGGTCAATAAGGATTCCCTGCCTACGCTGGTCGTGACCTCCAAGGACGAGAGCCTGCTGATCAAGGCCGGACGGCTGATGGCAAGCCGGGAGCTGATGAGCCAGCTCCGCAAGGATCAGAAGGTTGTTACTAATGCTACCGATGTAGTCAACCCTGCGCCGGCCATCAGCTCGAACATTACGTTCACGGAGACGGGGGACAAGCTCACCGGGCCGAATCATCAGGAGCAGACATATTTCGTCTCTCTCCCGTCCAACCGCTCCATTGCGGATGACGGCAGAATCAGCCTGGATTTCCGGTATGCGGCGAATCTGGACTTCAACCGTTCCCTGGTGACGGTGAGCATCAATAATACGCCCATCGGCAGCAAGAAGCTGACGAAGGAGCTGGCGAACGGCGATGTGCTGAATCTGAGTGTGCCCCAGAGCCTGAATATCTCCGGCAATTTCACTGTGACGGTGGCCTTCGATCTGGAGCTTGCGAGCATGCTCTGTACACCGAATAAAGAGGAGATGCCTTGGGCCTATATCAGCAAGGAATCACTGATGCGCCTGAACACGAAGGACCGCACTGACCTTTTGCTGAGCAATTACCCTTATCCGTTCCTGCGGGACGGCATCTTCAACCGTGTGGCGGTGGTGCTGCCGAAGGAGAAGGATGATTACACCTACCGGAGCCTCGGGAATGTCTTCAATATGCTTGGGCAGTTTGCCGGAGGAAATACCGGTGATGTCCACTTTTACAGCGATAATGCCGCAGCGGATAACCTGAAGGACAACAATATTATTGCGATCGGGAGCTATAAGAATAATAAGGTAATCCGTGACAACAACGGCAAGCTCTTCTTCAAGTATAACAAAGAGGGTCTGGCCTTCCTCTCCAATGAGAAAATGGCCCTGGATGAGCAGTACGGAGCCGCCATCGGCACGCTCCAGCTCCTGGAATCCCCTTACGAGAGCGGACGGGGCCTGCTTGCGGTGACTGCGGTCAGCTCCGAGAGCTACTTCGTAGTCTCCAAGCTGATCGGGAGCGAGAAGGACAGGTGGAGGGTGTACGGTGACGGCGTTGTAGCGGATAAGGACGGCACAGTAAATGCCTACCGCTTCAAGACAGTCTCCGGCGCTGCGCCGGACTCTCTGGTCTCGCGGGTGATGGAGCGCAGTGATGTGCTGGACTTCGTGACCGCAGCGGTGATGATCGTGACGCTGGTGGTCGTGGCGCTGATTCTGATGCTGCGCAAACATAAGAAGAAACGTGGTGATCAAGCGTGAGACGTAACCGCAGCAGTCTAACCTCGGACTTAGGCTTCCTGGCCTTTCTGGTCCTGATCTTCGCCTGCATCGTATATATTGCGGGCTCACCGGATAACTACGTTCAGAACATTATTATTCTAAATGTATCGTTCATCCTGGCGCTGGTCACGTATTTCACCACGGTCACGGCGGGCCTGACGCTGAATCTGGCGTTTGTCTTCGGCTACGGCTTCTTCGTGGTCTATCAGACGGTCTCCCAAGGCGCATCGATCGGTGTAGAGACGTATTTCTGGCTGATTATGACTCCGTTGCTTACGGTGGTGCTGTGGGTCTTCACCTCAAGCACCCGTGAGCTGCAGGCGGAGAATGAACGGCTGCTGAAGCGCACGAATAATCTGGCTGCGGTGGACGAGAATACGGATCTGCGCAACAGCATTTCTTTTCAGAAGGATGCCAGCCTGTTCACTGGAATCTCAGTCCGTTATAAAATCCCGCTGACGCTGCTTGTGGTGAAGGTGAAGTACTGGAATGAGATCCGCCGCCTGATCCCGGAGGAGCAGCTGTCTGAGGCGATCTACGATGTCTCCCAGCTCAGCCAGTCGAGCATCCGTACCAATGACGCGCTGTATCTGCTGGACAAGGAGGATGCAACCTGGGGCCTCTTGCTCTTCACGGACCTGGAAGGGGCCAAGATTGTCATTGAGCGGATTAAACAGCGGCTGCAGGAATTAAATGACTCGGAGTTCTCCGGCAAGTACAAGGTTACCCTGGGGCTGAAGATCGGTGCAGTGGAATATGCGGCGGACACCATCGAGAATCCGCTGGATTTCATTGTCCAGGCCAAAAAGGAACTGGAATACGATGTATAATGAGTGGGAGCAGGAAATCCTGTAACCAATCTGACAGGAGGACTGGACGATGGATTTGGGTCTTGAGGGGAAATCGGTGCTCGTTGCGGCTGCAAGCAAGGGGCTGGGTCTGGCGACCGCCCTGGAGTATGCCCGTGAAGGGGCGCGGGTGACGATTGCGAGCCGGAGCCTGCCGCAGCTGGAGAAGGCGCGGCAGGCGATCCGTGAGGCTACGGGGCAGAGGATCGCCGTAGCCGAGCTGGATGTGACCCGCCCGGAGGAGATTGTCCGGGCGGTGCGGATAGCCGCCGAATTCGGCGGCGGCCTGGAGGTGCTGGTCACGAACGCCGGCGGGCCTCCGGGCGGCAGCTTCGGGGATATGGCCGACGCTGACTGGAGCGGCGGCTTCGAGCTTACGCTGATGAGCGCGGTCCGCCTGATCCGCGAGGCGCTGCCGTATATGCGCAGCGCAGGGGGAGGGCGGATCGTCAGCATCAGCTCGGTCTCGATCAAGCAGCCCATCGCGGGGCTGATTCTCTCGAATGTGTTCCGCGCAGGCGTGAGCGCGCTGAACAAGAGCCTGGCTACAGAGCTTGCCCCGGAGGGCATCCTGATCAACAGCCTGGCCCCCGGACGGATCGGCACAGACCGGATCCTCCAGCTTGACGGCAAGCGGGCGGACGCGCAGGGCATCCCGCTTGCACAGATTCAGGAGGAAGCGCTGAAGGCGATTCCGCTGGGAAGAACCGGCACGCCGGAGGAGTTCGGCAAGGCGGCAGTATTCCTCGGTTCTTTTGCCAATACGTATATTACCGGACAGTCCCTGCTGATCGACGGCGGAATGGTGAAATCGCTCTAGGACAGGCTCTTGACTCAGCGGCTCATTTCACGTATGATAGTATGGCGTGTAAAAATCGGAAGATTTACGCATCTCCCTTTGTCTAACCGGATTTTTTAAATAGACCAAGAGATGGCTTTAATACTTCTTCATTAGTTGTATTAGTACGGAAAGGAGGTTACTACAATGAAACAAGGCATACACCCTAAGTTCAACCAGGTTATTTTCTTCGATGCTAGCGTAGGCTACAAATTCCTTAGCTCATCCACCAAATCATCCGGTGAAACTATGGAATGGGAAGACGGCAACTCTTACCCGGTGATCCGTGTAGACTCCAGCTCTGCATCCCACCCGTTCTACACAGGTAAACAAAGAGATACTGAAACTGGCGGCCGCGTTGACAAGTTCAAACAACGTCTCGCTCAGAAGAAATAATGGTATTCCTATAGAGGATATTCCCGCATCCATGCAGATGGTGAAGGAGTATCCTCTTTGTTTTGCTTACTTTTGTCAGAATGATTCATTTGTGCGAAAGAGTAGGATATAATAAGGCAAAGCAATCTCAAAAATAGGAGAAATATGACATGCCGTGGATGCAGGGTTATCCGTTTTACTTGGTAATGGGCAGCGTTCTAAGTCTCTACATGGGCATCGGTTCTTACAAGCACCGCCATACACCAGGAAGATGCTATTTATGGATATTGATGCTGCTGGTCAGCATGATCTTCGCAGCTACGGCCGGAGAGATTCTATCCGGTTCCTTCGAAGCGAAGCTATGGTGGAAGAATGTGCAGCAGGGCCCGCTTTTTTTGAGTGCGATCTTCACCTATGCGGTGATTAAAGAGTATGTATCCCGTTCCTCTGAGGGTTTGTCCAAGAGGCTTATTTACTTTTGTATCCCGGTGGCGGTTGATGTACTGCTGATCTTCACTGACTCCTACCATCATCTGATGCGCAGCGGGGTCGGACTGGCTACGGTGGCGGGGGTTACCGGAATTGTAGTGGAGCCCACGGTACTCAGCATGATCCTCATCGCGTACGATCAGTTATTCGGACTGTATGCTGTATATCTGCTAGCCATCTCCCTGCTTAACGGGCCTAAGTATTATTTCCGCCATAATGCGCTGCTGTTATTCAGTCTGCTGGTGCCGGTCCTGTCGGTGTTCCTGCTGCCGCTGCTGCAGATTACGATTACAGGCTTCACAGCCTTCACCTACCTGCCGCCCATCGTGGCCGCTTACCTCACCTTGTTCCGCGATCCCAGATTGTCCTTATATCCGCTGGCTAAGAATAAAATCTTCGAGAATATGAAGGACGGCATCGTCCTGACGGACCGCTACGATTACATCATGGATGTGAATGAGGCGGCGGACGCCATGCTCTCCGAGCTGCTGGAGGAGAAACCGGAGACCTGGATGGGTACTAGCATTCAGCCGCTGCTCAGGCAGCACGGGCAGCTGTCAGCCTGCTATGCGGAGCGGCGGGAGGGGCAGTTTGAAATCGAGCCTCCCGGCCGGAGCGGGTCTTGTTATGGAGTGGCGCTCATTGCTACGGAGCAGCAGGTCCGGGGGAAGGGCGCGGGGATGCTGCTGGTCTTCAGTGATCTTAGCGAGAAGAAAAGGTATGAGCGGGAGCTGCTGCATCAGGCCACGGTGGATGATCTCACCGGGCTGTACAACCGCAGGCACTTCATGAGGCTGGTGCAGAATTATTCCGCGGAGATCGGTGCAGGAATGGCCTTGCTGCTGTTCGACATCGATGATTTCAAATTAATCAATGATACATATGGGCATATGGCCGGTGACCAGGCGCTGGTGGATTTGTCGGGCAAGATTATGCAGGTATACCATAACCAAGGGATTGCCGGGCGGGTAGGCGGCGAAGAGTTCGCCGTCTGTTTCTTCGCCGGCAGCGAAGCTGCGGCCTTGCTGGAGGCGGAGAGCTTCCGCACCGCAATGGGCGAGCACATCGTTGAGCTGGATGGAGGGCATCACATCCAGCTCACGGTGAGCATCGGCATTGCTTTTACGGATCGCACAGATGTGACCTTCGAGGATCTGTACCGCGAGGCGGACGAGGCGCTCTACCTGTCCAAGGCCATGGGGAAGAACCGGGTAACCTTAGGCCGCGAGCCTATGGTACGTCAGGCGGCTAAGGGGTAGGCGTCAGCTTCAGGACCGCGCTGCTGCGGTCGTAATGAATCGCTACGCCCAGCTCGGAGCATAGCGCATCCAGCGGGATCATAACTTTCCCGTGCCGCAGCACCGGCGGAGTTCCGGTAAGGAGAACCTTCCTCCCGTTCACGGTCAGAATCATCGGCGGCTCGAATTGCTTCAGCTGCTGGATGGACAGCTCTGGGGTGAGTGTCCGGTTCCCTTCGTTGATTCGTGGAGCGTTCAGCGTGGTTCTGGAGCCGAGGCCCAGCCCGATATTGAATTTCAGATGGATGCCGAGGGAATCGCAGATTTCCAGCAGCTTTTCGTTATAGGAGCCGTAAGGGAAAGCGATAGCCGAATCCGTATTGCCCAATTCTTCTTTCAGCCTGCGCTCAGCATGAGCCAGGTCCCCGGTTACTCTTCTGTAGTATTCTTCATTCAGCTCATTCCGGTTCTCGTCATGAATGTACAGCAAGGAGCTCGCCGCCGGGCGGGTGCCGCCCTCTGCATCAACAACTGCATAATAATGCAAGTTATACGTATGATTATAAAAGTCCATTCCAGCGCGCTTCATCTCCCGCATCTGCTCCCAGGTCAGCTTGGGCACCTGGTGCTTACCGGGGTGATCGACATCGGAGACAATGACAAAGTTCACTGCGGTGTAGCCGTACTTTTGCAGAATGGGGAACGCCAGCTTATAAAAGCTCTCATAGCCGTCATCGAAGGTCAATAGAACCGCATTATCGGGAACCGGCGCGCGGTCCAGCATGAATTCCCGGTACTGCTTCATCGTAATGACCTGGAAGCCCTCCTGCTTCAGGAGCTGCATCTGCTCATCAAACTGTGCGGCGGGTAATACGCCTGGATAGAGCGTTAACGGCGTTTCCGCCAGATGGTGATACATGAGTACCGCCACATGATCCTTGTAGTACACACCCTTGGGAAGCGGAGCCTCCTTCTCCCAGCCGATACGCGCATTAAGAATCCGTTCAGCGAGGTCTTTATCCATCATCAGCTTATGGTCTGCGGTCAGTGCATAGGCATCTGTCTTGAATTCGACTCCGTCAAGGCCGGTAATGCTAAGCTTGGTCAGGGCTTTATGTCTAAAAGGCACAGGCAGGAAGACCACCACCAGCAGCAGCAGGATGAGGATATAACGTGTTTGCGGTTTGTGCAGGTTTAGCTTCAATGTCCGATTCTCCCCATCTCCCGAATATACAACAATAATAAACCTATAACGTCTGCCAAGACAAAAATGTGACAGGATCTTAACTAAGCGGTGTGATTTCTGTAAGGTCTGTGGTGGTAATTAGAAATATAGTAATATCAATAGATTAACAATTTGCCGATTAGCAGATACTGGGGGGAAGCTATGGAGGATTTCAGAGATCGGATGAGGGCTGTGCAGCAGCAGCAGGACGGGCTTTTGAAGGAATACCAGTCTTTAATTGAAGAATATGAGAGCAGTGATCTTGTCCGCGAGAACGAAGTATTAAGACGGGAAAATGGGGCGAACAGGCAGAGCCTGGCGGAGCTGAAGGCTCAGGCTGCGGGGCTTGAGCGCGACAACTCGGAGCTGCGGACTGCGCTGGCGGAGCAGATTCTGGATGAGAAGCTGGGTATTCTCCGGGTATCGCGGCAGAAGCTGCAGACTTATTTTGCCTCACGGGATCATGCGTATCTTGACCGGCTGACATCCTTCGAGCAGGACGCCAAGCGGCGTATAGAGGAGATGTACAATATCGGGGCCCGCGAGCTGGGCCAGGAGAAGACCCAGATCACTTATATATTGGATGAGGTGCAGGCGAAGCTGAATGAGAGTATTCTGCTGCGCAGACAATGGCAGCAGGAAGCAGAGCGTTCGCTCAGGGGGACAATGGACAGCGGACTGGATGATTTGGCTGCTGAAGGGGTTGACGAGGAGACCCTGCTGCGCCGCCGCAAGCAGAACCGGATCGAAATGAAGATCGGCCTGAACTGGATCAACCGCCTGGGGATTCTGCTGCTGATCCTGGCAGTGGGCGCCGGGTTCAGATACACCTACTCCACCTGGTTCAATGATTATATGAAGGGCAGCGCCTTCTTCCTGCTGGGCGCAGTCATGCTGGCGGGCGGGGAGTGGCTGTTCCGCAAGGGGCGGGGAGCCTTCGCTCTGGGGCTGATTGGCGGCGGGATATCGGTGCTGTACGGCTCGATATTTTACAGTTATTTTCTGCTGGAGATTATCGGGTTATGGGCCGGGATCGGCCTGTCGGTGCTGGTCACGCTGTCCGCTGTGCTGCTGTCGCTGCGCTATGAGTCACGGACGATCTGTTCCATGGGGCTTGTGGGGGGCTATCTGCCGCTCTTCTCTTATATGGGAGCCTTCGGGCTGGAGGGCAGTGCAGTGTATGCGGCGATAGGTTATCTGTTCGTGCTGAACCTGCTGATTCTGCTGATCTCTCTGCGCAAGCGCTGGGTGGTCGTCAATTACATCAGCTTCCTGTTCAATGCACCGTCTATCCTGGTGCTGATTTATCTGGCAGACAGCTACACTGTGGGCATTCTCTGCGTTGTGTTGACCTTCGCCATGTATCTGGGGATTACACTGTGGTATCCGTTCAGGTTCAAGACGAAGCTTAACTGGCTGGACTTCGGCCTGCTGGGCTGTAACACGCTCGTTAGCTGCATAACGCTGTATCTTCTGTTCCTGAATGCCGGGCTGGATGAATTCAAAGGCGCGCTGGCGCTGGCCTTCTGCCTCATGTATCTGGGGCTTGGCGTGCTGCTGGAGAAGCAGATGCCGCAGGAACGCGAGAGCCGTCTGCTCTTCTATGTTACCTCACTGACCTTCGCCATCCTGATGATTCCGTTCCAGCTGGGAGCGGCGTGGTGGTCGATCGGCTGGCTGGTGGAAGGTGTGGCGCTCACGGTCTACGGACATCTGTACCGCTTCAAAATGGTGGAACGCGCAGGCTGGGGCATCCTTTCCCTCTGTCTGCTGACCTTCTTCGGATTCGACGTTCTGCTGCAGCTCTCGGATTATAATGCGGTCATCTACTACACGAACTCCTATTTCGATCTGAAGTATACATTCATTACGGCGGGAATGGTGATTGTAGCCTTATTATATGCCATCCGTTATTCGAATCAGGAGACGCTGCTTCGCAGTACGCCTGCGGAGGTGCAGGCTACCGTCTGGTTCAAATATGCGGCTATCGTCAATTTCTACGGGTATGTGGTGTATGAAGCGTTACGCCTGTACGACTGGATGGTGCCGGAGGATATGGCGCACAATGCCTTTTACAAGCTGCTGCTGGCAGGTCTGCTTACCTCTGGACTGGCTTATGCGCTGCCGAAGGTGAACGTTCTGTATGACAAGGTGGTCGGCATCATAGTTCTGGTGCTGCACGGGATTGCCTATGCGGTCTGTATCGGCATTACGCTGGGTCTGCCCAGTCTTCCGGAAGGGTGGTCGGGCAGCACTGCTGCCGATGTAGCGGCGCTGGGTCTGCTTATTCTGTTCAATGTGTTCGTATGGTTCAGCAGTGCAAGGCTGCTGCGGACAACGCTGCTGCGCGATTATAAGAATATAGAGCTGTATCCGGTAGCGATGGGTATCTATCTGCTGGTGATGGTTACGGCGTTCCTGGGAGTGCAGATGCAGGTACGTGACGGCGGGCTGGCCTTCAGTCTACTCTATCTGCTGCTGGCCGTGCTGTTCATTATGTACGGCTTCTGGAAAAGATATCTGTATATCCGCCGCTTCGGACTGGCGCTGTCCCTGCTGGCAACCGGCAAGCTGTTGCTCTATGACTTGACTCTGCTGAATACCGGCAGCAAGATCATCGCGTATTTCAGCTTCGGACTCTGCCTGCTGGGGATATCCTACCTCTATCAGCGGATAACAGTCAGAATGGAGGAAGCTTATGCGCTTGCTGAGCAAGACAGGCAGGAGAGCTAGGGCGGCTGTGCTGCTCGCTGTATTGGGCGGACTCGTGCTGGGTTCCGGCACCTTCCCGGCGCACAGTGCGGCAGCGGCATCCGGCGGAGCGGAGAAGACGGACGGCGGGCAATGGAAGTTCTCTCGCGAAATCTCCGTGCCGGAGGCGGCTCCGTACTATGAATTGTATCTTGATGAAGCGGTGTACCGTTCGGCGGCAGAGGACTTGCGTGATCTGCGTATACAGGACAGCACCGGCGCTCCGGTTCCCTATTATATGGAGAGCGGAGCGGAGACGGTGGAGGAGCATAGCGCGGTCTATACCTCAGAATTGATTCACAAGGCAGTGAAAGGAACGGATACCCTGCTGGATTATCAGATTAAGCCGCTTGCCGAGGATGTCGATATTCAGGGGAACCGCCTGGTGTTCGAGTTGCCCGCAGAATCCTTCCTGAAGCATGTGGAGGTATGGGGAGGCTATGACGGGCAGGCCTGGGAGCAGCTCGGCACAGGGGATCTGTATGCCACAAGCGGGTTAAGTGCGGACAGCATTACGCTGGAGCGCAGCTACAAGTTCGGCTATTACCGGCTTGTAGTGAAGAACAACCCGGAAGGGCTGGAGTTCCCCGGATTGACCCTGGTAGACAGCAGCCGGGAGTGGAGTACGGCTGCATTCATGCGGCAGAAGACGCCGCAGACAGAGATTAAGCAGGTGGAGAACCGTACCGAGATCATGATAAGCAACACGGACCGGCTGAAGATTGGGAAGGTGATGCTCGGCAGCACCGGGAATTTCCTGCGGCGCTATGAGCTGTATGACAGTGCCGGGATTAAGATACCGGTCACCGGAAGCGGAGAGCTGTACCGGCTGGACTTCAAGGATACCCGGATCTCCCGGACGGAGATTCAGCCGGTGGTTCCGGCCTCTTCTGATTCCCTGCGCGTGGTCATCTACAATCTGGACGATGCCCCCATCTCCATCACGGATCTTAAGATCGAATATCTGGTAGACCGGCTTGTATTCGCGGGCGGGGAGAAGACGCCGTATTCCCTGCTCTATGGCAACATGCTGGCAACTGCTCCGCAGTATGATATTATTAATTTCAAAGACCGGATCAGCGGAGAGAAGCTTGTGCAGGCCGCGCTGGGTGCAGAGACCCCGGTACCGGTAAGAGCAGCAGATCCGCCCGGCACAAGCTGGTGGCTTCAGGGCCGCTGGGGCTTCAATGCCATTATTATTGCAGTCTCGCTGCTGCTTATTCTCATCGTTGCCCGCAAGCTGGGACAGGCGAAATAGGAGATTTGGCACGAACCCGCAGAAAGAAGGATTACCGCATGACCCTGATTATTATTGGCTCCATTCTGCTTGCTGTTGTTGCCGCTGCGTACCTTATCATGACCGTCTATCCGGCGTTCGGGCGGAGGGCCGGGACGCAGGAGAAGGCCCGTAACCTCCGTTCCGCCCAATACAGCAAGGGTAAATTTGCTTATCCGCAGACTGCAGGCCTGAGCGGCGAGAAGGCCGGAGGCAGCGGATTCTCCATTCTGAGGGACTTCATTAAGGGCAACCCTAACTCCAGACCCGCTGGGCCTCTTCAGCCGCAGCCGCTGTTGCCGTCCTCTATTGGGCAGGGCCGCGACACCCGGGTTACCTGGTTCGGGCATTCAGCGGTGCTGCTGGAGATGGATAGCCTGACCCTGTTCCTTGACCCTATGCTGGGCCATGCACCATCACCGTTTCCGTTCATCGGCGGCCGCCGCTACAGCAAGCAGCTTCCGCTGGCGGCGGCTCTTCTGCCGCAGCTGGATGTGGTTCTGCTCTCCCATGATCATTATGATCATCTGGATTATGGAACCATCCGCCAGCTGAAGGATAAGGTAGGCCTGTTCATTGTACCGCTGGGCGTTGGCGCCCATCTGCGCCGCTGGGGGGTGGCCGCAGAGAAGATCCGCGAGCAGGACTGGGGCGATACGCTTACCTATGAAGGGATCACCTTCACCTGCGCTCCGGCGCGGCATTTCTCGGGGCGGAGTCTGCTGGACCGCAACACCACACTATGGTGTTCCTGGATTATTCAAGGAGAGAAGACCAAGGTCTTCTTCAGCGGAGACAGCGGGTATGGTCCGCATTTTGCCGAGATCGGGCGCACCCATGGCCCCTTCGATCTCACGCTGATGGAATGCGGCCAATACGATCCGCGCTGGGCGGATATCCATATGCTGCCGGAGCAGACGGTCGAGGCGCACATCGATGTGCAGGGAGGTCTGCTGATCCCCATCCATTGGGGTGCATTCACCCTGTCGATGCATGACTGGACCGATCCGGCAGAACGGATCTCGGCTGCTGCGGCACTGAGAGGGGTACGGCTGGCCACGCCGAGAATCGGGGAGACTGTAACCGCAGGGGCTGCCGGATATCCGGGTGTTCCCTGGTGGAGATGAGGCTGCGTGCCCGAAGGGGACTTGTGGTACAATCAGGGTTCATAGAACCCAAGGAGTTGACGAACGAAGATGAGTAATGAAGTGAACGAGCAGGAACTGGTGGAGGTATTATCTGCACAAACGAAGGTGGACCCGGCCGTCATCCGGCTGGTGCTGAAGCATGAGCAGACGTTCATCAATAAGGCTAAGGCCAACGCCAAAGGCGAAATTGATATCGATAATGATGATCTGGTCGACTATGTGACTGCGCAGCGCGATGTGAAGCTGGACGAGCTAACGGTGGAGACCATTCTGGATGCGGAAATGGATTACCTGATGGACAAGGGACTGGCCGGATATATCGACTGAATCCTGTAGCCGGAGGCGCATGGCTGATGCCAAGAACCCGTGCGCCCGGCAAGGCTTCTCTAAAATTTAAAATTTATTTTGGATATTTGGCAATAATGCTTTGCATTTGGGAAATTAGTGTGCTACAATGAAGTTAATCATAAATTTAACCCTTAATTCACATATTGTAAAAGGTTATCATTTGTGTATGAATCCTTTTCCAATGTGTGAATTTTTATTTGTTCGTACAATACGTAGGAATAAAAGGACATGTGTTAAATAAACTTTGGAGGTAATATCATGCAAACAGGTACAGTAAAATGGTTCAACGCAGACAAAGGTTTCGGTTTTATCGAGGTTGAAGGCGGAAGCGACGTATTCGTACACTTCTCCGCAATCACTGGCGAAGGCTTCAAGTCTTTGGACGAAGGCCAACGCGTTGAGTTCAACGTAACTCAAGGCGCTCGTGGACCACAGGCTGAAAACGTTGTAAAACTGTAATATCACAAATAAGCTGCCCTTAACATCAGTTGAGGGTAGTTTTTTTTATGACCAGGTATTTGTGACCAGGTAGTAGAGGAGTAGCTTCCGTTCTGCCATGACAGTCCGTAGGACACTAACCAAGCTATTAGGAGGGGTAATTATGTATTTTCGTAAAAAAGCGGTAGTAGATCTTCCACAGGAAGAGACGGCCATCTGGTCCTGCACCAAGGAAGAATGCACCGGATGGATACGCGACAACTTTGCCTTCCAACATGTGCCGACCTGCTGGCAATGCAATTCGCCTATGACCCGGAGCATGAAGATGCTGCCTACGCTCGTTAATAAGAATTTGGATGCGAAGGCTATCAAGAAGAGTGTGACTATCCGCTAGGTTGCATACTGAATAAGAGGATAGCCCCTTACCTGGCTGTCTGTTCCTTGCCCGTAATGGGCTATTTTTTTTGTTTGACAATGATGGAAAATACAGGGATGATGGAGCTATGAGAAAATATTTTTTGCTTCTGACGCTCCTTGCGGTGGCCCTGAATGCAGTGGGGATTTTCTATCATAAGCCTCTGCTTAACATCATTGCGATTGGTATGATTCTGATCTTGATTCCGTTTGATATATATCTGGAGCCGACCCGCCGCAAAGTCATGAGTTACTGCATCGGCGCGGTATTGCTGGCTCTGCTGTGGGCTGCCCTGCATTTCGAATGGATTACTCCGTTGATGTTCATCTAAGTAGTCTTGTGTGTAAGCCCTTAGGGCAGCTCCTTGAAGCGGGAGAACTGTACTAAGGGTTATTTGTTGTTGGTATACCGGTCAAAGGCTGAATGTATGCAAAAAACCGAACACAATTGAAGAAAGGGTAGCTGTGCTACTCATGGTTAACGCCGTATGTCGCCTGTGGGCATTGATTTATCTTGACAAAACCCCCGGGGTTTGGAGAATAGAGTTGGAAACGCTGCCAACGAAAGAGGGAATTCTGATGCTTCAGAGGTTCAGAGAGCTCAATACACTGCGCAATCAGATATTCATCGGTTTTTTGCTGGTGATGCTCATTATTATTCTGGTGTCCGGGATATTTGTGTATGACCGTGTCTCTATTCTGCTCAAAAATAATGCCGAGCGGCATATCCAGCAGACGGCGGTTCAGGCTAACGGAAGGCTGGACGCGCTGACCGGTCAGATTGACGGTCTGATGGAGCAGGTGGCCAATCATCCTACCGTTCAGCAGCTGCTGCTGGAGGAGCTGGACGGCAATGAGGTGTCCTTCAATCAGCGCCAGTCGCTGCTGCAGATTGTCTCCAGCTATCAGGCGTACATGCCGAGCGTGGGCTCGCTGGAGCTATATACCGCTGATTACAGGCTGCTGTTCCCGATTAAGGAAGGCAGCCTGGAGAGCAGAATTAACGAGCAGCATATCAGTGAGGCTAATGCGCAAAAGGGGCGGCTGGTCTGGATCGGCGTTGATCCGCATGATGACCAGAGCCTGCTGGCGATCCGCCAGGTCAGCCTGATGGACCGCTGGTTCTCGCGGGGAGGCTACCTGATGGCCCGCATCCAGCGCAGCTACTTCCAGCTCGACGATCCGTTCTCCGGCAGCGACAGCGGGGAGTCTGTGCTGCTTGTGAATGATGAAGGCCAGCTCCTCGGGAGCAGCGGAACACCGCAGGAGGATCTGCTGCCGCTGCTGGAGAGCGTCGATCAGACGGTCAGCTTCCGGGGCAAGGAGTATGTGCAGGTCAAGCTGCGCTCGGACAAGACCTCCTGGACGCTGCTGGTGCTGACGCCTGTCAGCTATGTGACCAAGGGGCTGTCTGTGCTGCGGACGGTGCTGCTGGTGTCAGGCGGAATCGGAACCCTGCTGTTCCTGATTATATCCTTCCTGCTGTCGACAATGATTACCCGTCCGATCATTCACCTGATCCGGGCGATGCGCAAATCCCGCATGGGGGTGCTGACTCCCAATTCGCAGAAGGTATCTACCATGGAGCTGCGGGAGCTGAATAATACCTATAACGGTATGGTGGCTAATATTAATGATTTGATCAGGGTGGTCTATGAGAAGGAGGTCCTGCAGAGCCGGACTGAGCTCAAAGCCTTGCAGGCGCAGATCAATCCCCATTTCCTGTTCAATACACTGGAGGCCTTCAACTGGTCCCTGGAGGAGAAGGGGGAGGAGGAGCTGGCCGGATTAGTGGTCATGATGTCCAGGCTGTTCCGCTACATTATGGGCAGCCCTCATAACAAGGATGAATGGGTAACACTGAGCGATGAGGTGGAACAGATCAGGCGGTATTTGCGGATTATGGAGATGCGGATGGGGGAGCGCCTGTCCTGGGATATCAGGCTTGATCCGCATGAGGCTGCTGTGCCGGTGCCCAAGCTGCTGATTCAACCGATTGTTGAGAACGCGATTCTCCATGGAGTGGAGAGCCGCGTCGGCAAGGGCGTGATTGCAGTCATAATCAGCCCCTCCTCCCGCAAGGGGTGGACCTCCGTTGAAGTGTCTGACAACGGGCCGGGTATGGATGAGGCTACGCTGCTGGCGCTGCGCGATGCGCTGGATGGCGGGCCTCCGGTCTCTGCCAAGGGCAGCGGAGTGGGGCTGGTGAATGTGCAGCGGCGGCTGAAGCTGTACTACGCGGAAGCGGACATGCAGACGGAAGGCCTGATCGTGGAGAGCCGGCGGTCTGAGGGGACCGTAATAAGGTTTGAGATTCCAAGCAATGGAGGAGATACCTATGAGTCTGGGCAATAAGACGATTCTAATCGTAGATGATGAACCAAGAACGCGTCAGGGGATTAAGCAGACGCTGGAATTATGGGCGGCAGGCCGGTATATCGTGGAGACCTGCGACAATGGGGTGGAAGCGCGCGAGCGGCTGCGGCAGGAGCGGGTCCACCTGCTGATTACAGATGTGCGCATGCCGGAGGTGAGCGGGCTGGATCTGATCCATTCGCTGCAGGAATCTCCCCGGAAGCCGGTGATCATTGTCATCTCCGGCTATGCCGAGTTCGATTATGTGCAGCAGGCAATGCGGCTGGGGGCGGTCAATTATCTGCTGAAGCCGCTGGACAAGTCAGAGCTGCTGACAGTGGTTGAGGATGCGCTGAAGCGGGAGGAGGAGCAGCAGCGCCATGTGAAGCTGGAGAAGCTGGTGGATCACAAGCTGCTGGAGATTGACCCGGAGCAGGCTGGGATGGGGCAGCCAGTTAAGGAGGCAATTGCCTACGTGGAGCAGCATCTGCACGAACAGCTGACGATGGCTGAGGTAGCGGGGCTGATTCACCTGAATGCCAGCTATTTCAGTGTGCTGTTCAAGGAGCAGGCCGGGGTGTCCTTCACTGAATATCTGTCCCGTCTGCGGATTCAGCGGGCGAAGGAGTTACTACTCCAGACCGCACTGCCCGTCGGGGAGATCGGAGAGCGTGTAGGGTACCGGACGGATAAATATTTCATTAAGGTATTCAAGTCCTTGGAGGCCATAAGCCCTAGCCGTTACCGTCAGCAGATGAAGGGCGGAGCTCAGGAGATCCAATAAATGTGGTATTTTAGCCAATAAGTGTGCCCTTATCTGCCTTAGGGTACGATGCTAGAATTTTAATGATAGCGATTACATGGGTGAGTTCGGCCTTTTGCAATGTAAGATGGGGAGGCAATGCAATGCGAAGGAATCACATGACCAAGGGGCTGCTCCTGGCCTGTATCTGGGTGCTTGTTCTGACGGGTTGCGGCTCTGCGGGAGACAATAATAGTACGCTGGCAGCTAACGGCGCCTCTTCCCCCAAAATAACCATTCATATGATGCACATCTGGCCCGCCGGACTCTCTGCGCAGCAGTATAAGCTGGTCAGCCAGATTATCGCACAATACGAGAAGGAGCATCCGGGTATCCTCATCAGGCAGGATGTGCTGGAGAATGAGCAGTATAAAAGCAAGCTCAAGGTGCTCTCCGCCTCCAATGACCTTCCCGATGTGGGCATAACCTGGGCGGCAGGCTTCATGGAGCCTTATGTAAAAGGCGGATTATTCGCTCCGCTGGATGACATCCTGAACGGCGGGCAGCTTAAGGATAAATTCGTGAAGAGCACTACAGAGTCTTATGCTGTTGATAACAAGACCTATGCGCTCCCTCTGGAGATGAACATCTCACCGATCTTTTATAATAAAGAAATCTTCGCCCAATATAATCTTCAGGTGCCTTCAACGTATGAGGAGTTCAAGGCAGTTGTGAGAGTGCTCTCCGGTCATGGTGTGCCTCCGGTGGCGCTGGGTAATAAGGACCGGTGGACAGGCTCGCTGTGGTATATGTATCTGGCGGACCGCTTGGCCGGAAGTGAGACGCTGAAGCGGGCGACGAAGGGGACGGGTTATTTCGATGATCCCGGACTGGTGCAGGCTGCGGCGGAAGTACAGAACCTCGTCGATATGAACGCCTTCAACAACGGCTTCAACGGCTTGTCATATGATGAGGGCAAATCGGAATTTATGGAGGAAAAGGCGGCCATGTACCTGACCGGTACCTGGGAGCTGCCCAACTTCACGACCAACCCGGAGACTCCGCAGGCCTTCAAGGATAAGGTCGGCTTTTTCAAATTCCCTACGGTGGAAGGCGGGAAGGGGAGTTCGGGCGACTGGGTAGGCGGTCCGGGTGTCGGACTTTTCGTAGCGGAATCGTCCAGGGTGAAGGAGGAGGCTAAGGCTTTTGTCGAATATTTCGTCTTCAAATGGGGCGAGGCTTCAGTGACGAGTGCGGGAGTGATTCCGGCGACTAAGGTCGATACCACGAATGAGAAGCTGCCGCAGCTATACGTGGATCTGTTGAATGAACTGAACAATGCCAGCAGTATTACCTTGTTCGCGGATGTGCAGATGAAGCCGAATGCTGCCCAGGTCCATCTGGATATGATCCAGGCGCTGTTCGGCAAAGCGGTCACGCCGGAGCAGTTCGCAGCCAGACATAAAATTGCAGTAGCCAAAGGGAACTGAGTATGGGACGAGCTTACGACAAAGGGATGCTAATCAGCCGTATTTCCGGTGGCTGATTAGCATCCCTTATTTATCCTTCTATTTCTCGCTGAAACGAATGCCGTCCTATTGAAGGACGGCAAGGCCGTTTCCGCTTGTGTGAGGCGCTGCCGCAGAATTAGTGCGCCGGGGCTGCCGGAGCGGCTTCCGGCGGTTCATGCTGGATCAGGCCATGCTTCTCCCAGGCTCTGCTTTTCCAGCGGAAGTACATAATGACGGCCCGTACCCATTCGTCGAACGCTGTGGCCAGCCATACCCCGGCCAGACCCAGATCAAGCGTGAATACCAGGAAGTAGCCCAGCGGCAGACTCATGCACACCATAGAAATCATGCCCATGTAGACTGGGAACTTGGCATCGCCCGACGCGCGCAGCGAGTTGATAATAACCAGATTGCAGGTCCGCCCGGTCTCCAGGAAGAAGCTGAGCAGGATAACCTGGGCGCCCATGGTGATAATCAGCTCATTATCCGTGAACAGTCCCAGCAGCGGCTTGCGGAACAGAATGACGATCAGGTCCATGATGACTGTGACCAGAAGTGCCCACTTCACACTGGTGAACACCCGTGAGTAAGCCTCCTGCGTCCGTTTTGCACCTACAAGATGGCCCACAATAATTGAGGTCCCCATGGCCACCGCTACGCTGAACAGGAAGATGTAGTTCGAGATATTGACCGCATACTGGCGGGTAGCCATGGCCTCGGCCCCCAAATAGGTGATGTATAGGGTGAAGACGAGCTGGCAGCACTGGTACATTACGGATTCGAAGGCGGATGGAATACCGATTTTGAGAATCTGCAGCACATATTTCTTGGAGAGGTGAACGTAATAGCTCCATTTCACACGTATCTCCATAATGCGGTAAAGCAGCAGGAAGAAAATCAGGAGAGCGATGGAGCGGCTGATTACGGTTGATACGGCAGCCCCCTCTACACCGAGCGCAGGCAGTCCGAAATGACCGAAGATCAGCAGATAGTTACCGCCAACATGAATGACGTTCATAAGCAGCGATACCGCCATCGTCTGCTTGGTGAAGCCGTGGGTGCGGATAGTTGCAGCCAGCGCGTTGATAAGGGCCTGCAGGAAGATCGCGCCTCCGACAATGTTGATATACGAGCGGGCGTAGGCGAGAATGTCGCCCTTCACGTTCAGTGCTTGCAGCAGATGACCTCCGAATAGCAGCATCACTGTACTAAGTACGATCCCTACCGCAAGATTCAGGGTAACTGCGTTACCGATCACTCTGGCGGCTTCCTTGGGCTGCTTGGAGCCGAGGTATTGCGACACGACGATCGCCGCGCCGTTCCCGATGACACTGAGCGCCAGAATAGCTATGGCAATAATCTGATTGGCCGCTCCGACACCGGAGACCGCATCATCAGACACAGAGCTGATCATGAAGGTATCCATACTGCCCATAAGCATGAACAGGAACAGCTCCAGGAAGATCGGCCAGGTCAGCTTCATTAGGTTGAATGTCTTGGGCTTGCTTGTTTCCATCATACACCTTCTTATTAGGATTCCTTGCGGCTGTGAATCTTCGAATCAAATGTATGGTAGCACAGCTGTTGTGAAAATGCAGTAGGATTTTCGGGCATGTTGCCATAAAATCCTCCGGCTTCGCCCAATAGTATCCTCCAGGTGACTACCTCACAAAAAAGTGCCTACTTCCCTTATCGGCAGTATATCCCTAAACTGAGAAACAGCACTTCCAAAAATACATTACGGATAAGGAGAACTTACACATATGAAATTACAGTTAGCACTCGATCTGGTGGATATTGCTGGAGCCAAGGCGGTAGTTGCAGAGGTTGCCGAATCTATAGATATCGTTGAGATTGGAACACCTGTCGTTATCAATGAGGGGCTGCATGCGGTAAAAGCGATCAAGGAAGCTTTCCCGGCGCTTACGGTGCTGGCCGATCTCAAAATTATGGATGCCGGCGGATACGAGGTAATGAAGGCAGTGGAAGCGGGCGCGGGTATCGTGACTGTGCTGGGTGTATCCGATGATTCAACGATCCGCGGCGCGGTGGAGGAAGCGAAGAAGACGGGTGCTGAAATCCTGGTCGATCTGATTAACGTGAAGGATCTCAAGGCCAGAGCCGCTGAAGTGGATGCGCTGGGTGTGGATTATGTCTGCGTGCATTCCGGCTATGACCATCAGGCTGAAGGTAAGAATTCCTTCGCGGATCTGAGAGATATTAAGAGCGTGGTGACCCGGGCCAAAACGGCAATTGCCGGCGGCATCAAGCTGAGTACGCTGCCTGAAGTGATTGCTGCGCAGCCCGATCTGGTAATCGTGGGCGGCGGCATTACCGGCGAAGCTGACATGAAAGCAACTGCGGCGGAAATGAAGCGCCTTGTAAGCCAGGCTTAAGCAGCCATGGACACGCAGTATTACGCACATGAAATTGTGAAGGAGCTGGAAGGCACCGTCTCCGGGCTGGATGCCGGAGAGGGCGAGGTGCTGACGGAGCTGCTGCTGCGCGCAGGTCAGGTCTTCGTGGCCGGTGCCGGGCGTTCCGGCCTGATGGGCCGGGCCTTCGCCATGCGGCTGATGCAGGCCGGGCGGACAGCTTATGTGGTCGGAGAGACAGTAACGCCGGGCATCAGCCCCGGCGATGTGCTTGTACTGGGTTCCGGCTCAGGCGAGACGAAGGGACTGGTCTCCATGGCTGAGAAAGCCAAGGCAATCGGAGCAGCTGTAGTCCTCGTAACCATTCAGCCGGACTCGGCGCTCGGACGTCTCGCAGATCATACAGTCAAGCTGCCCGGCGCTCCCAAGGAACGGCCGGACGGCAGCTATACGACGCTGCAGCCGATGGCCTCCTTGTTTGAACAGACGCTGCTTGTATTCTATGATGCAGTCATTCTGCGGATCATGGAGCAGACGGGGCAGACCTCCGGCCGGATGTTCGGCAAGCATGCCAATTTGGAATAGTATACGATTTGGAATAGAATAGAGCTTGGAGTACAATAAAGCTATCACACGGATGCTTTCCTTGACGGGAGGGCATCCTTTGTTGCCTATGCGGAGTGGCTGATGGATTTGTAATATGTTTATAGCCGGAAGGGGGCTGAATATTGGCGACTGAAATTAAAGACCGCATCAATCTGAAGGAGATCAACTGCGAGAAGGAGCTCACACTCGCTGTGATCGGCGGCAAGTGGAAGCTGATTATACTGTGGCACCTGGGTCTGGAAGGGACCAAACGCTTCAGTGAATTGAAGAAGCTGATTCCCCATATTACCCAGAAAATGCTGACCAACCAGCTCCGTGAGCTGGAGGAAGATCAGCTGGTATTCAGACAGGTATATGCGGAGGTTCCTCCGCGCGTCGAATACTCCCTGACAGAGTATGGACACACGCTGATGCCGGTGCTGCGTATGATGTATGACTGGGGCAAGAATTACGGGGAGAAGGTAATCTGGAAAGATGGAACTCCCTCTGATAGATAGGTTCTGTAAATGCAGATTTACCATTTGTATTGTGTAAAATTAAGTTGTACACTATTGTATGTGTATATTTGATTTATTGGAGGGAATGGTAGTTATGCTAAAGACAGAATATAGCCCGCTGCTGGAGACGTTCAAATTCAAGAGCGGGACTGAACTGAAGAACCGTGTGGTCATGGCGCCGATGACTAACTTCTCCTCGAATGAGGATGGAACCGTCTCCCGGCCGGAGCTGGACTATTATATCCGCCGTTCGGGCGGAGCGGGGATGGTCATTACTGCCTGTGTCTATGTGTCGCGCGGCGGGAAGGGCTTCCCTGGCGAATTCGGAGCTGACCATGACGGCCTGATTCCGAGCCTGCGTGAGCTGGCCGAGGCCATCAAGGGCGAAGGAGCGAAGGCTGTGCTCCAGATCTTCCACGGCGGACGCCAATGCCCGCCGGAGCAGCTGGTTGACGGGCAGCCTGTCAGTGCAAGCGATGTGCCGGCTGAGCTGCCGGGCGGCGGACAGGGTACAGTTCCGCGCCCGCTGACAGACGAAGAGATTACCGGTATTATCGCCGATTTCGGAGAAGCGACACGCCGGGCGATTGAGGCCGGCTTCGATGGCGTTGAGATTCACGGTGCGAACGGGTATCTGCTGCAGCAATTCTTCTCGCCGCACTCCAACAGACGCGAAGACCGCTGGGGCGGAGATCTGCAGAAGCGGCTCACCTTCCCGCTGGCCGTTCTGCGCAGTGTCAAGGCTGCGGTGAAGCAGCATGCACAGGGTGCATTCCTTGTAGGCTACCGCTTCTCGCCTGAAGAGCCGGAGACACCGGGGATTACGATGGCTGACACGTTTGCCCTAATCGATGCGCTGACAGCGGAGGGGCTGGATTACCTGCATGCGTCCCTCATGGAGCTGTGGTCGCTGCCGCGCCGGGGGACAGAAGACAGCCGTCCGCGGATCGAACAGATTGTGGAACGTGCAGGGGGCAAGGCTCCGGTAATTGGCGTAGGCTCGCTCTACTCTGCCGCCGACGCCCTGAAGAGTCTGGACAGCGGCATCAGCCTGGTGGCCCTGGGCCGTCCGCTGCTGATTGAACCGGACTGGGTGCAGAAGCTGGCCGGGGGCCGGGCCGATGAGATTAAGACTGAGCTTGATCCGAATGCCCAAGCAGAGCTTGTGATTCCGGACCCGCTCTGGAGAGCGCTGATCCATACGCCGGGCTGGCTGCCGGTGAAGAAATAAACAGACGGATAACGGTCTGTGACCATAGCATGTTAAGAACCCCGTACGCCTGTTGTTCCAGGGCGGCACGGGGTTTTTGCCGTATCAGCATCTATGATACAATTGTACTAAATCAGGGACGACCGGAAATGGGGTGCGGCAGAGATGAACGTACAAGGAAGAGACGGAGGCTCCGATGAGGCAGAGGGCGTGGATTACGGGGCGGAGAACAGCTCAATGCAGCGGACCCTTGAAGTTATTGGCGGGAAGTGGAAGGGTGTTCTGCTCTATCATCTGATCAGCGGGCCGAAGCGGTTCAACGAGCTGCGCAGACTATGCCCCGGCATTACACAGCGGATGCTGGTGATGCAGCTGCGGGATCTGGAGCGTGACGGTCTGGTCCACCGGAAGGTGTACCCTCAGGTGCCGCAGAAGGTAGAGTACTCCTTGACCGAATGGGCGCAGGGACTGGAGACCGCGATTCTCAGCATCAAGCATTGGGGTGAGGGATACCGGGAGGTACTCGCAAGAGGTGATGATGGAGCCCTGGCTGAGGACGGACAGGACAGCAAGGAAAGCGGGGACGAAGCCCCGCGCAGCACGAAAATCCCCGATTGAGCGGAGTACGCTTGACCGGGGATTTTTGTGCTGCATCCTATAACCTTGCTTACGCTTTCTGCTCCGCCAGCCGGGCAATCTCAACGATCACCTGTACAGCCTGCAGCATGACGTCTACAGAGGCGTACTCAAATTTGCCGTGGAAATTCTCGCCTCCGGTGAAAATATTCGGTGTAGGCAGCCCCATATAAGAGAGCTGTGAACCGTCAGTCCCTCCGCGGATTGGACGGATAACCGGCGTGATGCCGAGGCCCTCCATCGCTTCCCGGGCGATATCGACGATATGCCGGACGGGCTCGATTTTCTCGCGCATATTATAGTATTGGTCATTCATCTCCAGCACGATGTTGTCCGCCCCGTATGTAGATTTGAATTCCTCCACAATTGCAGCGATATTCGATTTGCGGTTCTCGAAGCTGTCGCGGTCAAAGTCACGGATGATGTAATGAAGCTTGCTGTGCTCGGCACTGCCTTGCATGGAGATCAGGTGGTAGAATCCCTCGTAGCCGTCTGTGAATTCAGGAGCTTCACCGGCGGGCAGACGGAGATGGAAAGCCATGGCGATTTTGGACGAATGGATCATCTTGCCCTTGGCTGTACCGGGATGGACGTTGACTCCGTGGAAGCTGATTTTGGCCGCGGCGGCATTAAAGCTCTCATATTCCAGCTCCCCGAGCGGGCCTCCGTCCACGGTGTAGGCATAGGAAGCGCCGAAGGCGGCAACGTCGAACTTATGCGGGCCGCGTCCGATTTCTTCATCGGGGGTAAAAGCGACCCGGATTTTGCCATGCTTAATCTCCGGATGCGCCAGCAGATGGGCCATAGCCGTCATGATCTCAGCGATGCCCGCCTTGTTGTCCGCCCCCAGCAGGGTGGTGCCGTCGGTTGTAATCAGCGTATGCCCCTTGTAGCCGCTCAGCTCCGGGAAGCTCTTCGTGGACAGGATAATATTCTGGGCTTGATTCAGCACCAGATCCTGCCCGTCATAATTCTCTACAATCTGCGGCTTCACATTCGTACCGGTAAAATCCGTGGCGGTATCCAGATGGGCCAGGAAGCCGATCACCGGAACCTCTTTATCTGTGTTAGCGGGCAGCGAGGCCATGACATATGCATGCTCGTCCACCGTAATCTCCGTCAGTCCCAGCTCCTGCAGCTCCTCTGCCAGCTTATGCGCCAGTACCATTTGGCCTGGAGTGGACGGGCAGGTCTCGCTGTCCTCGCTGGATTGGGTATCCATTTCAGCATACGATACAAAACGTCTAATTAACTCTTCCTTCAATGCAGGTCATCTCCTCTTCAGCTTCGTATGTCTATATTATCACGATACGGCCCGGGTCTCATACTTTAGGCGGATGGTGTGGAGTGAAGGGGGATGGAGGCTGGCGGGAGGCGAGGGGCAAGTTGGAGTGAGGAAGGCAGCGGGAAAGCGGAAGAGAGGGAAGGAGCGGGAACGCAGGTTATGGCTGCTGCACTGGAGACTGGTTGGAGACAAGCTTGGCCGAAAGCAGGTAGCGGTCAGGCGCTGAGCCTACATAAGAGAACGGGTAACAGGTAATCAAGGTGAGTATGGGAGCTCTGCTGGGCTTAATTGCTCCCCGTGTATTTCTGTCAACAATCCGGCTGCCGGTTACTTCATAGGTAAAAGTTCCATCCGCTGTAGCAAGCTCAAGCGTGTCTCCAGTCTCCAGCTCGCCGAGGCTGCGGAAGACGGTGTCACGGTGTCCGGCCAGCACGCTGTTCCCGGAGGCACCGGGGGCGGCGCTTGCTTCATCATGTCCGGCGCCCCGCTTCAGCTCCGCCCGGCCGGTTCCCTCCAGAATCGCAACCCGCTTATCCAGCTTAGGGAAATAGATCTCTCCAATTACTTCGCCCGCTATATAAGCAGGTTTGTCGCCTTTTGGTGATTCTGCGCTGCTAACCATACCTTCAGGAAGCGGCATTTCTTCTTCGGAAGTTACGGGAAGCTGGGCTTCCTCCCTCTTTTTGTCCCAGATTCTCAGGGCTTCGCGGGCTTCGGCGGGCGCTTTGAGGATCTGGAAGGCGGAATACACCATAACGCACAAGGAGAGCAGGAAGATCAGCTTGACGGCTAAAGTGAATCCGCTGCGCATCTTCATGCTCTCTCTCCTCCTTACATCTACATACAGTTACTTCTTCTGGCCCAGCCTGCGGAGCACAAGCACACTGATCATGGCGACAACCAGGCTGGCCGCAATCAGATTGTACCAAGGGCTGGCTGTGTCCGGCAGTCTGCCGTCTTCCTCCGGCCCTCCCAGCGGAAGCGTGTCGTCTGTGAGGTTGACCTCTTTCCCTGGTGAAGGGGCAGGTGTGCTGCCAAGTGCAGCGGCTCCGGAATCCGGGGTTGCGGACGGGCGGTTGCCGCCATCCTCTTCCCCTCCGCCTAGCGGAACAGGCTCTTCACTTACAGTTACTCCACCCGCAGACGGTGTTGCTGTCGCTGCTGGTGATGGCGATGGTGTAACGCTAGGAGAGACTGTGCCTGCTGTTGAATCCGTAGGGGCACTTGTTGCTGCTGGCGTACTGCCGGGACTGACCGTGGTGTCCGGTGTTGACCCGGGTAAAGGTGTAGCTGAAGCCGCTGGCTCAGCCGTCGGTTGCGGTGAGGAGGTTGGCACGGTTGTAGGCGCAGGATCCGCTGTAGCTGTGAATTCAAAGGCGACGCTCACCGTCTTCTCCTGGAACTCGTTGCCTGCCTCCGGCGGGAACAACACCTTCATTTCGATAGCTTCCTCTTCCCCTCCGGCAAGCGAGCCGATGGTCACCACACCCGGGGCCTCGCTCATTACCCCTGAATAGAGGATTACTCCCTCTTTTTGCAGAGTCATTTGCAGGATATTGTACAGATCTGCGTCACCGGAGCGGAACTGGAAGGCAACTGCATAATCGAACGGGGCATTTCCGTCATTGATAATCTTATAATCCGAAGCCATCGTATCTCCCGGCTGCATGTTGTTCATGGTTGCCGTACTGGTCGTATGCGAGTTGACGGTGAGCTTGATCGTATCCTCAGCGCTGACCCCTCCGGCATGCCAGATCACACCTGCCAGAACAGCCAAAATATACGCGCCGATTATGGATGTATGTCTCTTCTTCACTCTCCCCGCCCCTTCCTGTGCGGACCTCCGGCAGCCACCAGCCACAATCCGCCCCGGTTCGCGCTTCTAAATCATAGTTTGTCGAATAAAGTGGTTTCTTGAAGAACTACTAAATATCATGGCGATAGTATAAAGTTAGAACGAACTTGAACGGGTCTGAGTGGACCTGAACGGGCGTGAACGAGCCTGAATGGTAAGAATGCATTATTGTTCGTTATAACGAATACTGATTACAGTATAATCTTAAATGGGCATAAAGAAAAACAGGAAAAGATCCTGTAAGTAAATAAATTCGGCTGTTTACTATAAATTAACGACGATTATTTAACGTTTACTGCATTTAACTCGTTATTTCTACGTATATTAATTATTTTTGTATTTTATAAAGAACGATTAAGGCTGGGAGGGTTCGGCTCAGTAATTTCCGCACCGAACACTTTTGTTTTTTGCTGCATACTAAAATAGCCCACTTAGCTACCCCAATGGAGTACTCCACAGGTAGTTAAATGGGCTAAATATAAAGACTGGCCAGTAATCAGATTAGTAGGCCATCAGAATGAAACTCAGCAAGCCATTAGTTGAAGTAATTCTCACACTTTAAAATCGAATGAGTTCACTACCCCATCAGATTTAAAATAGTGGAGCAGAAGCAATTCCCCATCAATTACATCTTTTCCAAGCGGGGGTTGTTCTTTAGGGGCGTTTGGCTTAGCGTAACGGACTGAGGTGCTCTTATCCGGGGAGAAAGTCGTCACTTGGGCGATTAACGGACTGCGAGGACCTTATCCCCTGCAATTCAGCTCCAAATGTCTCGCAGAAAGACGATAAGGTCGCCTGAGTCCGTTACGCTGCAAAAGGTGGCATTCTCGTGGGAATAGGGTCTCTTCGGTCCGTTAGATTTTTTGGGATGATAGGGTTTCATTACACGAACCCCTGAGTTTTACAAGCTTATCCACACTTTAAACTCGGATGAGTTACTACAGCCTTATTACTTCTTCAACAAGTCGGCCACAAGCTCATATGAGTGCAAGCGTGCAGAGTGGTCATAGATCTGTGAGGCGATAATCCACTCATCCGCATCCGTCTCTTCCTGAATCTGCAGCAGTCGTTCCTTAATCAGGGCCTGGTCGCCCGCAATGGAGTATTGCTGTTTGCTCATAAGCAGCGCCTTCTCCTGGGAGGTCCAGATTCCGTCCAGACTGTCTACAGGCGGCTGGAGCTTGCCGGTGCGGCCACGGATAATGTTAAGGAATTGCTGCTGCTGGGAAGTGGCAAGTCTGCGCGCTTCCTCTACCGTATCCGCAGCCGTAATTCCCAAGCCCACCATAACATAAGGCTTGTCGAGTACAGCTGAAGGCTTGAAGCTGGTGCGGTACAGATGCAGGGCCGGCAGCAGATAATCCGGTGCAAAGTGGCTGGCAAAAGAAAAAGGCAGACCCAGCTGGCCCGCAAGCTGGGCGCTGAAGCCGCTGGAGCCCAGCAGCCAGATCGGGATGTTCAGTCCTTCACCGGGCACGGCGCGGACACCGGCTGGCCGGGAGCCTGATCCTTCGGGGTCGAAATAAGCCCGCAGCTCACTTAGCTGCTCAGGGAATTCACTGCCATCGCTGCCGAGGCTGCGGCGCAGTGCTCTGGCGGCTGCCTGGTCGGAGCCGGGGGCTCTGCCCAGACCCAGATCAATCCGTCCCGGATACAGGGACTCCAGTGTGCCGAATTGCTCGGCAATCACCAGTGGTGCATGGTTGGAGAGCATGATGCCTCCTGAACCTACGCGGATGGTATTAGTTCCGGCCGCCACATGTCCGATAACAACGGAGGTAGCGGAGCTGGCAATGCCGGTCATATTATGATGCTCTGCCAGCCAGTAACGGTTATACCCCCATTTCTCAGCATGACGGGCCAAATCAAGGGTGTTATGAAAAGAATCCGCCGCCGTTCCGCCCTCCCGGATAGGGGCTAAATCCAGTACGGAGAATGGTATGTCGTGCAATTGCTTCACATGAATCCCTCCTATAGTAGATGCCTACAGCATCAGTAGCCTTATTTGCAGCCATGAATCAATATACCCGCCAATTATAACATGAAATAATATAATTTACACACTTTAAGTAAGCGGCATGGCGGAGCGGGGATTATGAGGGGACTATGAAGGGATTATGAGAGGAGCAAAGTACAAGATGTAAGCGCATAACAATTTGCTTGCCAATTTTAGGAAGCCTTGCTATAATCGCTTTGAAAAGCTTTTCTAACTTAAGCGGCCAGGCCAATCCTGATAAGGAGGGCATACGTTTCGGGTTAAAAGAATAAGAAGGAAGTCAGATGATGAAGCCAACAATCAGAGATGTCGCCAAGATGGCCGGAGTATCCATCAGCACCGTGTCCCGTGTAATGAATGCGCCGGATACGGTAGTGGAGAGCAAGCGAAGCCGGGTCATTGAAGCGATAGAAGCGCTCAAGTATCAGCCTAATGCATTTGCACGGGGGCTAATTTACAGGAAGTCATTCACCCTCGGGCTGCTCATTCCCGATATTGAGAACCTGTATTTCGCAGGGGTGATCCGGGGAATGCAAGATGCCTGCATTAAGCTCGGATACAGTCTGATGATCTGCAATACAGACCGTGACAAGGAGCGGACACTGTCCTATATGGATACTTTTCATGAGAAGCAGGTGGATGGTGTTGTGTTCGCCAGTGATATTCTACACCCTGAGTATTATGAGAAGCTGGTGGACTGCAGAATTCCATTCGTGCTGGTCTCCTCCCATTCCGATGAGTACGAGGTAGCGTCGGTGGAGGTGGATGATGAGAAGGCGGCGTATGATGCTGTGAAATTCCTGATTGAGCTGGGGCACCGGGAGATCGGGATGATCGGCTTCAATCATGATAATTCGGTGTCTGGGCCACCGCGGATGGCGGGGTTCGTGAGAGCCTTGAGCGAATCGGGGCTGGAGCGTAATATCGGGAAAATCAAGTACGCCAACCACCGCTTTGAGCAGGCTTATCAGGCAACGCACGAGCTGTTCACTGAATATCCGGAGCTAACCGCAGTATTCTGTGTAGCGGACGAGTTCGCTATGGGAACGATCTCTTACTTAAAGGACCGCAATATTCTGGTTCCCGGTCAGGTGTCGGTCATCGGCTTCGATAATCTGCGGATGTCGGGGATGTTCATTCCGAAGCTGACAACAATTGCACAGCCTATCTATCAGCTGGGATACCGGGCGGCCGAGAAGCTGCATGAATTGTTGACCACGGGCAAGGTGGCTGTCATGAAAGAGAAGATGGAACATAAGCTAATCGTAAGAGAATCCTCGCGCGAGAAGTGAAAGATAGTTCCGGCGGGCTGAAGCGCGGCTGCCTGGGATAGGGCAGCACGGTTTCTTTGGGCCATTCTGAAAAGCTTTTCAGAGTGGCGGGTTACAGGAATGCGAGCGAATCGTTTCGGAGCTGGTTCAGGAATTGTTTCAGGAAACGAACCCGCAGCAGAAGGTACTAACGCAATATTGGAAGCGCATACATTGTAGTGGGATATGGAGAATGTACGTTTGAATTAGCGGTGTTAATGAGTGTGGGTGCCTGGTGTCCGTGAATTTCGATAAGGGGGTGAGTTGCTGCGCTGCCGGAAGGGGTTCCGGTAATGAAGCTGGCTTGATGCAGTCTCTAAAAACAATTAAAGGGGATGTATGAAACAATGAAGAAAGCTCCAGCACGTAAACTGTCACTTGCGATGGTGCTGTGTCTATCCTTCACCATGATGCTCAGCGGCTGCGGCGGCAACAATAACGCTGCACCAACGCAGGCCCCGGCGGCTACAGAAGCGCCGACAGCAGCACCTTCGGCAGATAACAACGCAGCATCAACAGATAGCCCAGATCCCGCTGCGGCAGGCAGCCCGTTGGACTTGGCGATGAAGGGTGAATACAAAGGCACGAAGGTCACGATGTTCGGACCGTTTGTCGATGCGGACCAGGTGAAGTTCGAGAGCAGTATTAAGGAATTCGAAGAGAAAACCGGCATTGATATTCAATACGAAGGCTCCAAGGAATTCGAAGCCACGATTAATATCCGGGTCGATGGCGGCAATGCGCCGGATATCGCGGACTTCCCGCAGCCGGGCCTGCTGGCCTCTATTGCTAAGACCGGCAAGGTTATCGATCTGACCGGGGTGCTGGATCAGGCGAAGCTGACGGCCAATTACAATAAGAGCTGGCTGGATATGTCCACCATGGACGGCAAGGATGGCAAGATTATGGCCGGGATCTGGAACCGCAGCAATGTGAAGAGCCTGGTCTGGTATCCGAAGAAGCAATTTGACGAAGCGGGATATACGGTTCCGCAGACTTGGGATGAAATGATGGCTCTGACGGAGCAAATCGCCAAAGACGGTGATCCGGCCTGGGCAATCGGTATCGAGAGCGGCGCGGCAACTGGCTGGGCGGCAACCGACTGGGTAGAGAACATCATGCTGCGGACTACGACGCCTGAGAATTATGACAAGTGGGTAAGCGGGGAGCTGCCGTTCACTTCGCCTGAAGTGAAGAACGCGGTGGAAGTAATGTCCAAGATCTGGCTGAACAAGGATTATGTCTACGGCGGTGCTAAATCCATTGTCACTACTGCCTTCGGTGATGCTCCGAAGCCGATGTTCGAGAACCCGCCCAAAGCCTGGTTTAACCTGATGGGGAACTTCATTACCAGCTTCTTCCCGGAAACGGCCAAGGTGGATACAGACTATGACTGGTTCTATCTCCCGCCGATTGATGAGCAGTACGGCAAGCCGGTTCTGGTGGCAGGCGACATCTACGCCATGTTCAATGACCGACCGGAGGTACGCGCGGTAATGGAATTCTTCACCACTGGCGAATCGATCAAAAGCTGGGTGCAATCCGGCGGCGTCATTGCCCCAATGAATGATGCTTCTCTGGACTGGTACCAGTCCGAATCCGACCGCCGGATGGCGAAGCTGGTACAGGATGCCTCGACTCTGCGCTTCGATGGCTCGGACCTGATGCCGGGTAAGGTGGGTGCAGGTACCTTCTGGAAAGGCATGACTGACTATGTGAGCGGAACTGCTACGCTGGATCAGGCCCTGGAGCAGATTCAGTCAGGCTGGAAGAACTAAGGACCAGCCAAGCGCGGAATTAGACGCCAAGAGGTTGAAGGGGCGGTCTTGAACAATCAGGCCTGCCCCTTAACTGGTGTTAACGGGTGCTTATGAAGAAGGCTCTGCTCCAACAGAGCCTATAGGAGGAACCGATATGGATGCACAAATAAGGCCGGAGCCGGGTGCCGCCGGAGCGCAGGCCAGTCAGAGAATCAGCGGCAGGGCAGTGCTGCTGTCGCTTGGCGTCTTGCTTGCGAATATTGTGGTCAACGGGCTGATTTTCCTGTTTTTCCGCGATTCAACGCTTCATCCGCTGCTGACTGCGGTGCTTGCAGTGTTGTGGGGCGTGCTGGGCGTATATCTGATCTATTATACCTTGACTTGGGCAGTGGAGCAGTACCCGGACCATGTCCGCAGGAAGGTGCTGCCTTATGTTTTTGTCGGACCGGCAGTCCTTATTCTCGGGTGGCTGCTGATTCTGCCTGCCCTGCGGACGCTGTACTTAAGCTTCTTCAACGCGTCCTCCGAGAAGTTCGTCGGACTCAGCAATTACGCCGCGATTTTCAGCGACCGTCTGATGGCTACGGCACTTCGCAACAACCTGCTCTGGGTATTCGTGGGCACGCTGGCCTGTGTCTGCTTCGGGCTGCTGATTGCCATTCTTGCCGACCGGAGCAGCTATGAGCGGATCGCCAAATCTATTATTTTCATGCCGATGGCTATTTCCTTTGTTGCCGCCGGGGTCATCTGGAAGTTCGTCTATTATTATCAGCCGGGCGATGAGCAGATTGGACTATTGAATGCGATTGTGACCTATTTCGGCGGTGAACCGCAGGCCTGGACGAGTATGCTGCAGCCGTGGAATAATTTCTTCCTTATTATCATTCTGATCTGGATGCAGACGGGGTTTGCGATGGTTATTTTCTCAGCGGCCATCAAAGGAGTGCCAGAAGATATTCTGGAGGCTGCACGGGTGGATGGGGCGGGTGAGGTGAAGATCTTTTTTGGCATCATGATTCCTTACATCTCCACAACAATTCTGACGGTAACCACCACGATTATTGTCTTTACGCTGAAAATATTTGACGTTGTCATGGTGATGACAGGAGGTCAATACGATACAGAAGTTGTAGCGACGCAGTTCTACCGGCAGTTCTTCATGTACCGCAACTTCGGCTACGGCTCTACGCTGGCTATCGTGCTCCTGATCGCGGTATTGCCTGTTATCCTTATTAATCTGCGGCAATTCCGCAAGCAGGGGGGATTCTAATGGTTGGCACCAAGAAAAAAAAGGGCAGCAAAACAGCCGTCAATCTGATTCTGGGCGTCATCTGCTTCCTCTGGATTCTGCCGACATTCGGACTCTTCGCCTCCTCCTTCCGTCCCGCAGCGGATATTTTGCAGACGGGCTGGTGGAAGGTGTTCCCCCATCAGGAATGGAAAGCGGGCGGGACGGTGCAGCTCTCCAAGGAGGTGGATCTGCGGGGGCCGATTGAGGTGAACGGCAAGACCTATACGGATGAACAGCTCAAGGCAGGTGTGAAGGCGGATGGCAGCCGGCTGATGTGGGAGAACCGCCGGGCACGCACGGTTAATATGCAGGAGCAGGGCTGGCAGGCATTGCCTGACCTCACGCTCGACAACTACAAGAATGTGCTATCCGGCAAGGAGTACACACTCAAGGAAGCAGACGGCAGTGAAACGGTACAGAAGGGGAGCGGATTGTCGCAGGCGTTCTGGAATACACTGACGATTGCTGTTCCGGCGACGGTGATTCCGGTGCTGATCGCCTCTTTTGCCGCATATGCCTTCGCCTGGCTGCGCTTTCCGGGACGGAAGACACTGTTCGTCATCATTATTGCGATGCTGGTCATTCCGATTCAGGTTGCACTAATTCCGGTACTCAAGGATTACACGGCGCTTGGGCTGAACGGCAGTTATCTTGGAATCTGGCTGGCACATACGGCCTTCGGACTGCCGCTGGTTACGTACTTTATGTATAACTTCATCAGCCAGCTGCCGAAGGATCTGTTTGAATCAGCTTTTATTGACGGCGCGAGCCACTTTACTATTTTCAGCAGACTGATTCTGCCGCTCTCCGTACCTGCACTCGCTTCCATCGGGATCTTCCAGTTCCTCTGGGTATGGAATGATTATCTGGTGTCGCTGATCTTCATCGGCAACCAGCCGTCGGTGCAGGTCATGTCGATGAAGATCGCCGATCTGGTCGGCTCCCGCGGCAATGACTGGCATCTGCTGACCTCAGCCGCCTTTATCTCGATGCTGATGCCGCTGGCGATCTTCTTCCTGCTGCAAAAGTATTTCGTCCGGGGGCTGATGGGCGGCTCAGTCAAGGGCTGATCTGCGGCTGGGACAAGAGAAGTCGGCAATCGGGAGGAGAATACGAAGATGAGACCGGAGACAAGAACGGAGAAAAGTACGGAGATAGGCACGGATATACGCACGGGGACGAAAATAAAGATGAAGTCCTGTGAGCATCCTGCCGCCTTATATCCTTACAGGGAGTGGAGTATTGAAGAGGAACACTACGAGGATGAATACAATCAGCGGAGCGAGAGTGTCTTCGCACTCGGCAACGGTTATATCGGCATGCGCGGGAATTTCGAGGAAGGCTATCACGGCAACGCGGGGACTTCGGTAGCCGGAAACTATCTGAACGGCTTCTTTGATTCTGAGCCGGTTGTCTATCCTGAGGGAGCCTTCGGGTATCCCTCCCGCAACCAGGCGATGCTGAATGTGAGCGATGCCCGTATCATCCGGCTCAGCATCGAAGGCCATGAATTCCGGCTGGATCAGGGGAAGCTACACCGGTATAAGCGCCGGCTGGATATGCGGAGCGGCATGCTGCACCGCGAGCTGGAGTGGGAATCTCCCGCCGGGCACCGGGTGCTGTTGGTGATCCGCCGGATGGTTGCCTTGACGCACAAGCATCTGGCCGCTATCGACTATGCCGTGACGGCGTTGAACTTCTCCGGGACACTGAAGTTCGATTCTGTGGTGGACGGCGAGATCCGGCGGCCGGAGGCAACGGATGATCCTAGGCTGGGAGCGGGCAGCGCTTTACCCAGCCTGCTGCTGGAGGACACCGGTTATGACGAAGTATCCGGGGACCTGTGGATGAAGCAGCGGACCCGGCATACACGCTTCGCGCTGCTGACCGCTGTCAGCCATGCGCTGCAGGCGAAGTCCGGGCGCGGGATGGGCCACCAGCTGACCGCTCAGCGCATCTCCGTCTGTTATGCCGCTGCTGTGCGCAGCGGAGAGACTGTGACGCTTACCAAATATATAACGTATCACACCTCCAGGGACTATGGGGAGGAGGAGCTGCCCGGCCGGAGTGCTGCAGCCTTGGCGCTGGCCAAGGAGCTGGGCTTCACCGGTCTGGCCGGGGAGCAGCAGGCGTATCTGGACAGATTCTGGGCTCAGACTGATGTGGAGATTAGCGGTGATCCTGCACTCCAGCAGGGCATCCGCTTCAATGCTTATCAGCTGCTGCAATCCGTGGGCCGGGACGGAGCAACGAATATCGGAGCCAAGGGCTTAACCGGCGAAGGCTATGAGGGGCATTATTTCTGGGACACGGAGATGTACATGCTGCCGTTCTTCACCTTCACGCAGCCGGGGATCGCACGGGCGCTGCTGGACTTCCGGTATGCAACGCTCGGTAAGGCGCGGGAACGGGCAGCAGTCATGTCGCAGAAGGGGGCGCTGTACCCGTGGCGGACCATTGACGGCGAGGAGAACTCTGCCTACTTCCCCGCAGGCACTGCCCAAGCGCATATTAACGCCGACATTGCCTACGGCCTGAAGCAATATGTCCAGGCGACCGGTGATATAGATTTTCTGGTTAGCCGGGGTGCGGAGATACTGTTCGAGACCTCAAGGTTCTGGGCCGATCTGGGCCACTATAACCCCGCGCGAGGAGGGGCCTTCTGCATCGATGCAGTAACAGGGCCGGATGAATATACAGCGATTGTGAATAACAATGCTTATACCAATCTCATGGTGCAGGATCAGCTCCAGTATGCCTATGAGACAGCTTTGCTGCTTCAGCGGGATTATCCGGCGGATTACGAACGGCTGCGGCAGGCGATAGGGCTATCCGTGGAAGAGGCAGAGGGCTGGAGGGATGCCGCCGCAGGCATGTTCATTCCTTTTGACGAGGGGCTCGGCATTTATGCCCAGGATGACACCTTCCTGAGTAAGCAAAAATGGGATTTCGAGCATACGCCTGCGGATAAATATCCGCTGTTGCTCCACTATCATCCACTTGTAATCTACCGGCATCAGGTGCTGAAGCAGGCCGACCTGATTATGGCGCTGTTCCTGCTCGGGGATAAGTTCAGCCTGGCGGATAAGCTCCGCAACTATCATTATTATGAGCCGTTAACGACGCATGACTCCTCGCTGTCTCCTTGTATCCACAGTATTATGTCTGCGGAGATCGGAGATTTGGCCGGGGCATACCGTTATTTCGGCCGCACGGTGCGGATGGATCTGGACGATATCAACCACAATGCCAAGGACGGGCTGCATATGGCAGCGATGGCCGGGTCCTGGATGTCGATTGTGAATGGTTTTGGGGGCATGCGGCTGGCTCAGGGGGAGCTGAGTTTTGCCCCTGTCCTGCCGGAGCAGTGGGAGAGCTACCGCTTTAAGGTTACAGTGGGTGGTAAACTGCTGGATATCTTCGTTGAACGTGAAGCGGTAGTGTATACGCTGCTGGAGGGAACGACGCTTGAGATCAGGCATAAGAAGCAGCCGCTGCGGCTGCTTCCGCAGGAGCCGGTGAGGATTTCGCTGGTGCACCGGCTGGAGGCTGTAATCCTCGATCTCGACGGTGTGATTACAGATTCCGCCGAGGCTCATTATCTGGCCTGGCAGGCCCTCGCGGATGAGCTGGGTATACCCTTCAGCCGGGAAAAGAATGAACGGCTAAAGGGTGTCAGCCGGATGGAATCGCTGGAGATCGTACTGGAGGGCAGCGACTATGTGAAGCTGTCTGAAGCCGGGAAGCTCCGGCTGGCGGAGAAGAAGAACGATCATTACCGGCAGATGATCGGGCGTATCACCCCGGCGGACCTCCTGCCGGGTATCCGGGAGCTGCTCGATTCCCTGCACGGGCGGGGAATCGCTGTGGGGCTGGCCTCGGCCAGCCTGAATGCGCCGCTGATTCTGGAGCGCCTCGGCGCAGCCCGGTGGTTCCAGGCGGTTGCCGACCCGGCTGTGCTCCGGAAGGGCAAGCCCGACCCGGAGATCTTCCTGCAGGCGGCAGAGCAGCTGGGTGTTCCGCCGGGCAACTGCATCGGCGTGGAGGATGCAGCCGCAGGCGTGGCCGCGATCCGGGCGGCGGGCATGAAGGCTGTAGGCATCGGCGCGGCCGGGCAGCTTGGCGCGGCCGACCTGGTGCTGCCTTCTACGGCGGAGCTGGATGCCGTGAAGCTGCTTGAGCTGTTCGCGCGTTAGGCCGCCGGCGGGGAATAGAACGTTATTTACTCAAAAGTTGATTTCGTTCATATTACACTTCATTTACTATGAGATTAAACAAGCCTCTGCAGCTATGCAGAGGCTTGTTCGGCTACACTCATAAATGCGGCACTGTATGGAGTTTTGTTCGAGGCCAACTTTCGGCGATAGATGTATTCTGTACAATTAAAAACCGTAAAAGGCAGGAGTTCTTCTTCTAAGTGTAGTCTGTACAACTAAATTTGCCCAAAAGGGCGGGAACAGGGTATGGCTGGCATTTTAGTTGTACGAAAGAGTCAATTTCATAATTCAGTTTGCTAAATAGCAAGATTTGGCCAAAATCTAAAATCAATTTTTAAAAAATCAGGCTACTTGCTGGGAGTCTTTCAACTGTTGGTTCAACTTGTCTAACGCAAACTTGCTCAAATTGTACGCGAGCGTACTGAGCTGGAAATCGACACTTGCCCGGACACCGCGGTGGCGTGTGCGTTTCAACCCGAAATACTCTTTGAGATAGGCAAATACACGCTCCACGGCCGTCCGCTTGTTGTATAGCGTGGTAAAACTTTCGCTGCCTCTGGCGGGATAGGTATGCAAACGCAAATCCGTTTGGATGCGAATTTTAAACACTTTTTGGCAAGAGGTACCGGACAGCGCACAGCCTTGGCATTCACTAGGCCGGGTGTACTTCAGGGTCTCATATTTGGCCTCAAAACTGTCGTAACGGTACGCATGCCCTTGAGCGCACACCGGCGTGTAATCCAGATTCATTCCCGCAGGCGGGTCTTTGTGGTGAATCAGAGAAATCGCAGGATAGGCGCCGAGCGAATGAATCAACTGGTAGATTGCCGCGCAGTCGTAGCCCTTGTCGCCCAAGATATGCTTGACCTTTAGCATGGGAAACTTCAGGAGCAGGCCTTTGAGAAGGACGACCGCCATACGCTGGTCATTCGGATGGGCTGAACTCCAGAGGCCGCTTAGGATATACTGGCTGTCCGTGTCGACCAGCAGATTCGCCTTGAACCCGTAATAGCTGGTCATTCGGCCCTTCGTATTTTTCTTGTCACAACGCGCAGCATGCCGGGGCAACGCGGTCAGCAGTTCATCGTACGTGTAGGGCAACATCGCTTCAATGGTTTTCTGGAACGGTCCGAGACTTTGTTCATAAGCTTCCATTTCCTCGCGCCGACGTTCCTTTTCCGCCGGGGACGGACGACCAGGCTTGCTATACCTGGGTTTCTTCAGCGGCTTGTTCACCGTCTTCGGCTCAGGCTCGGAATGTTCGAGCTGAAGTTGTTCAGCCACCGGAGCTTCACCTTTCTTTTGCTCCCGGCGAGCCGCACGACGCTTGGAGGCCGATTCGCTAAATTGGCAATCCCACGCCTCGACCATGGAGGAATCCACAGCAAGATGGGTGCCGCTCACAAACCCTTCTTCTAGGGCAGATGTGACTAGGCGATCCTGCAGTTGTTCCAGCATTCCCGTTTGCTCCAGCGCATGAATCAAACGAGAATAGGAGGCCTGGCTGGGAATGTTGTCCGAGCCCGTAAACCGGCACTGGACTCGAAATTCGTTGCTATGATTCAATCGCCGGACCAAGGCAGAGACAAACTCGATGTTCTCCATTTTAGCAATCAGCAGCGAGTAGATCATGGCAGGTACGTTTAATTTTTCAGGCCGTCCGCGATGGCTCTTTTTCCCCAGTGCGAATAGAACTGGAGCTAAATGTAAGTGTTCAAAGATTTGGCTGTATTTATCTTCCGGAGCCATCTGGAGCAATTCCTCAAAGGAAAACAGTTCTTCTTGTCGAATAGAATAGATAGGGATTACCTCTTTTCTTCTCGGGTGTTGGTTTCGTCGCCTATAACTTCGAGAATTTGGGGAGGTACTCCTTTTTCTATGCTCAAAAAAACCAGATATAGCAAGGGTTTTGAATTATGAAATTGTCTCCGAAATACAGCTAAACGGTTTTTCGGCGTTACATCAGACGATATAGTTGTACAGAATGCAGTTAAGTAGCCCGCTCAAGTATCCCCCTCAAGTAGTCCCTCCCTCCTCCAGCTCCACAGGCAAAATATGCGCAGCGGCCACGCTCTGGCCCTGCACCTGCTGCAGAATAAGATCCACGGCCAGCTGGCCTATCGCTTCCATCGGCTGGCGGATGGTGGTGATCGGCGGGTCGAGCAGGCTGCGGAGCATAATGCCGTCATAGCCGACGATCTTCACATCCTCCGGGACGCGCCGTCCTCTGGTGCGGCAGGCCTTCAGGGCATAGGCGGCGATGATATCGCTGCCCGCAAAAATCCCGTCCACCTCAGGATGCTCCAGGAAGAGCTGCCCGAGCAGCTGCTCGTAGGCTTCGAAGTCGAAGCTGTTGTTGTCCGTATGGAGGGTGACATACTCCAGGCTGTGCTGCTTCGCCATATCCTCGAAGGCCACGCAGCGCAGATGGGATAAGATGTTCAGCTTGGGATGCCCGCCGATATGGGCGAGGTGCCGGCAGCCTTTTTGAATCAGAAGAGTTGTCGCCAGCTTGCCTCCCTCATAATTATCCGAGCAGACATAAGGGATATCCGGTGAGATCTGCCGGTCGAACGTCACCAGCGGCAGATTCATCTGCCGGTAGGCTTCCACCTCCAGCGTATGGCTGCCCATAATAATGCCGTCTACCCGGCTTGCGCGCAGCATGTGGATGTATTCCTGTTCCTTCTGCTTGTCCTGCCACGAATTGCAGAGCAGCAGCTTATAGCCTTCGCGGTAGGCATGTTCTTCAATATGACTGGTCAATTCGCCGAAAAAAGGCAAAGACACATGCGGAATAATCAGTCCGATGATGTTGGATTTGGAGCGGCTAAGGGAGCGGGCTAGTTCGTTCGGCCGGTAATTCAGCTCCTCCATCGCCTGGTGCACCTTGTGCTTCAATTCCTCGCTTAAGTAACCCCTGTTGTTCAGTACCCGGGATACGGTGGTTGCCGATACGCCAGCCTTCAGCGCAACGTCTTTGATGGTCGGCATGGCCAGGCCTCCTGTCTGAGCAGTCAACTGCAGATTCATTCTAACGTGAGCGGTCGGCTCTGTCCAATTGGGGCGGCTGCTGTCGCTTTTTGTTGTTTCTAAAAACACCTTTTCCCCCTATAATTGTATCAAAGCAGTCCCCGTAATAAAGCCCCATGTATACATTATCCTTCGACTTGTCAGATTCCGATTATGAGATAGATGAACGGGAGTGTGCGAATGAGTGTAGATCATATTCATCTCAGGTTGTTAAGAAGCTTGCTTGTGCCTCTGCTGATCTTCCTGTATACGACAGGCCCGGCAGGAGCTGCATTCGCCGCAGCCGAGGAGCTTCCCGCCCGGAACGTGCTGGTGCTGCATTCCTATCAGAAGGGCTTCGCCTGGACCGATGACCAAAGTGCAGGAATAGAGGAACGTCTCAAAGATACCGCTAATCCTCCCGTCATCTACACCGAATACATGGACTGGAAAAGGTACCCCACGCAGGGGAACCTCGAGCATTTCTACGAAACCATCCGCTTCAAGTATCAGAACATCCATATTAATACGATCATTACAACGGACGATGCGGCGCTGAGCTTCGCGATGAAATACCGCCATGAGCTTCTGAACGATGCTCCGATTATTTTCAGCGGGGTCAACGAGCTGGGGGTGGACAGCCTCCCGGATAAGCGCAACATGACAGGCGTTATTGAGAAAATCGATGCTTCCCCCACCATCCGTATGGCCATGGAACTTAACCCTTCGCTGAAAAAGGTGTATGTCGTCTTCGATAATTCGGAGAGCGGGCTGTCGACCGGCCGGATGGTGATGGATCAGATTAGCTCCTTGAATCCGGGGCTTGCGCTGTTCCCTATGAACCGCTTGTCCATGGAACAGATCAAAGCTACGGCATCGGCGCTGTCCCCGGACAGTATTATACTGATGACTACATATTATAGTGACTCTACCGGAAGAATTGTGGAGTTCGACAGGTTCGCAAGCGAGCTGGGCAAGAGCAGCAGTGTTCCGGTGTACCATATCTACGATTTTGCATTGAACCATGGCGCCTTCGGCGGCGGTCTGATCAGCGGCAGAATGCAGGGGCAGGCAGCGGCCGGTCTGGCGCAGCGTATCCTGAAGGGAGAGCATGCCGGAGATATCCCGGTAGTGACCGACAGCAATGTACGTAAGGTATTTGATTATAATGAGCTGCAGCGCTTCAAGATATCGCCGGAGAAGCTGCCGAAGGGCAGCGAAGTGATTAACGAGCCGTTCTCCTTCTATCAGACCTACAAGGTGCTGGTGCTAAGCATCGTGGCTGCTTTTGCGGTGCTGGTAACCTTCATTATGGTGTTGTTATTCTATGTGCAGCTGGTCAGAAGGATTAGAAGCAACCTGGAAAAAAGCAATGAACGCTTCAGCCTGGCAACCTACGGCTCGGATGCGGTAATCTGGGACGTTGATATGTCTACGATGATCTATTACTTCTCGGACAGCTGGTATGAGGTGCTCGGATATGCCCGGGATGAGCTGAATGAGAGCCGCGGCGGCTGGCGGGATATCCTCCATCCGGAGGATGCCGAGCAGGAGAACCGGCTGCGCATCCAGCATCTGGAGGGTCGTTCTTCTTACTACTACGCTGAATACCGGATGCGCAGCAAGACAGGCGAATACAAGTGGTTTCAGGCGCGGGGCAAGGTGCTGCGTAATGCGGGCGGCGGATATATCCGGTTTGCCGGATCGATGGTGGATGTCACGGACCGCAAAGGCTATGAGAGCAAGCTGCAGACGAGCTATCAGGAGCTGGAATCGACCTATGAGGAGCTGACTGCTCTGCAGGATGAGCTGCTGGAGCAGTATAACAAGGTGGTGGAGAATCAGGCGCTGCTGCAGATCAGTGAGGAGAAGTACCGGCTGCTGGCTTATAACGACGTGCTTAGCGGTCTGCCGAACCGGCTGTCGTTATCCGAGGAGCTGCAGCGGTTCATTGAAGAGCATTCCGGCGGCCATGCGGCGCTGTTCTTCCTGGATATCGATAACTTCAAGTACATTAATGACTCCATGGGCCATACCTTCGGGGATGAGCTGCTGGTGCAGGTCGGTGAACGGCTGCTTAGCCTCTCTGACGGGCGCAGTAAGCATTTTCGCTTCGGCGGCGATGAGTTTGTGATTCTGTTCAAGGATGTGGCAGAGGCGGGTGAGGTGATCCGCTATGCGGATTCCCTGGTACAGAGCTTCAAGGAGCCGTTCCAGCTTCATGCGGGTGTGGTGCATATCTCAGCCAGTATTGGAGTTGCAGGGTACCCGGAGAACGGAGGGAATGCGGAAGAGCTGCTGAAGAATGCCGATATTGCCATGTACAAGGCCAAAGAAGCGGGCAAGGGCAGCTATATGATCTACGGGCAGGAGATGCAGCGGTATTTTGACGAACGGATGATTATTGAGAATCACTTAAGAAGCGCGGTATCCAATAATGAGCTGTCGCTGCATTACCAGCCGCTGGTGGATACCGGCACAGGTGAGCTGTGGGGCTTCGAGGCGCTGATCCGCTGGAACAGCCCGGTGCTCGGCTTCGTCTCCCCCTTATCCTTCATCCGGATTGCCGAGGATTGCCGCCTGATCGTCCCCATAGGTGAGTGGGTGCTGCGCGCCGCCTGCCGGTTCACCAAGGATCTGCAGAATCAGGGCTATGAGGGCTATCATATCTCGGTTAATATCTCGGTCATTCAGCTGATGCTGGATGACTTCACGGAGATGGTGCTGAGCGTGCTGGAAGATACCGGGCTTGCGCCGGAGTATCTGGAGCTGGAGATTACGGAGTCGATCTTCATGGAATCCTTCGAGGCGATCAGTTCCAAGCTGGAGGCGCTCAAGGAGAGAGGCATTGGCATTGCGCTGGATGACTTCGGAACGGGCTATTCCTCACTCAGCTATCTGAAGCAGCTCCCGATTACTACCCTGAAGATCGACAAGTCCTTCATCGACAGCATCGATACCCCGGACAATATGTCGCTGGCCAGCTCCATCGTCACCATCGGCCATGATATGGGACTGAACGTTACGGCTGAAGGGGTGGAGACCCCGGAGCAGCTTGCTTTTCTGGAGCGGACCCGCTGTGACAAAATTCAGGGCTACTATATCAGCAAGCCTATTCCGGAGAAAGAGGTCGCGGGCTGGGTGGCGGGGCGGATGGCGGGTTGAGATTAAGCTGTGAACCGAAGAAGTCCGGGTTTTCTCACAGAGTAATACGGCAACATGGGGAAGAAGTGGGATTATGTAGTTCACCGGAACCTTTCCGTGTCCCGAAACGTAACTATCTATTTATGATGTAATTAACTCTGAGTATATCAATAAGTGAGGTGTAGGCTTGTCATCAATTTTACTAACGATTTTTTCGATTAATTTTGCTCTCTTGCTTGTGCACGAAATGGATGCAATCAGAGCCAGAGAATGGAGGATGTTTATCTTCCTGAGAGAGTTGACAGATGAACGTGCCTTTAAAGTATTCACAATTTTGCATCTGCCGTTGTATGCCTTGTTACTGTTTTCATTTATAAGTCAACAGCTGTTATCTTTCGTTATAATAGACATATTTTTAATTATTCACTCGATCGCCCATTTTTTCTTTGAGAAGCATCCAAGTAATAATTTCAAGAACCTATACTCTAGATTAATTATATATCCAATGGGCCTATTGGGTTTGTTGCATCTTGTTGGGTTAATGTATTTGTAGCAGCATCAGCCACCTATAGTGCACTTGAAATCACTGGACGCAGGCCAAATGAGTAAATCAAACGGCACCGTCCTTTAAAAGGACGGTGCAGCCGTTTCTAATTGGTTAAATACATGCTGCATCAGAGGAAGTGTTGTAATTGTTGCAACTTGAAGCCCAAGATGCCATGTGTTCATGCGGCTTGTTGTACAAATTGCATCAATTGTACCGTTAACCCGCTTGGGGAAGAGGAAATGCTTCCTTTTGTGCAACATTTTTAAAATTGAGCCGAAATAAACAGGGGAATGTTGCATTATGGGCAGAATTTCTAAACCGGCAATTCACGTGACAATGGCGCTACTCGTCTCGCCCCGCACTACTTCAGCAGCTTCCGCGCCAGCTTGACCTTGCTGCCGTAAGGCGGGTAGACAATGCCGAGGTCAAGCCGGGTGCCCCGCTTAACAATGCTTTTGTGATGGGAGAAGAGGTCGAAGCTGTATTTGCCGTGGTAGCCGCCGATCCCGGAGTTCCCGACACCGCCGAACGGCAGCCGGGTACTGGCTACATGGGAGATGGTATCGTTGATGCAGCCGCCGCCGAAGGACACCCCGGTCATCACCTGCTGCTCCACCTGCTTATCGCGGGTGAACAGATAGAGAGCGAGCGGCTTCGGACGGGCGTTGATGCTCCGGATGGCTTCCTCCAGCCGGGTATACTCCATAATTGGCAGCACAGGCCCGAAGATCTCGTCCTCCATGGAAGCGTCACTCCATTCCGCCGGATAGATCAAGGACGGCTCGATATACAGCTCCTCAGGGATCACTGTCCCGCCCAGAATCAGCTTATCGCGGTCCCGTTCCAGCATCTCTCCGATCCGCCGCAGCTGGCGTTCATTCACGATCCGCCCATAGTCTGTGTTATGCCGGATGTCGGTGCCATAGAAATCGGTGATGCAGCGCTTCATCCGCTCAATCAGCTCCGCTGCCACCTCGCTGTGGACCAGCAGATAATCAGGCGCAATACAGGTCTGCCCCACATTGATCAGCTTCCCCCAGACAATCCGTTTCGCGGCGGTCTCCAGGTCAGCACTCCGGTCTACGATTACCGGGCTTTTGCCGCCCAGCTCAAGGGTGACGGGCACCAGGTTCTTCGCCGCCGCTTCCATAACAATTCTGCCTACAGGCACACTTCCGGTAAAAAAAATATAATCGAATGCCGCATGAATCAGCAGATTCGTCGTCTCCTTCTCGCCCTGTACTACCCGGATATAAGCGGGATCAAAAGTCTCCCGGATCATATCCTCGATGACAGCGGAGGTAGCGGGTGTACTCTCGGAGGGCTTCAGTACGGCGCAGTTCCCGGCGGCGATAGCACCGATCAGCGGTTCGATCAGCAGCTGGAACGGGTAGTTGAACGGCCCGATAATTAGCGCCGTTCCGTAAGGCTCGGCTATGATTCTGCTCCGCGCCGGAAACAGATGCAGTGGTGAGCCTACCTTCACCGGCTTCATCCAGCGCCGTAGATGCTTCATCATATAGCCGATGCTGTCCAGCGTGAATCCGATCTCTGTGGCATAAGCCTCAAACTCGCTTTTATGCAAATCCTGGCTCAGTGCAGCAATAATCCGGGTTTCATTGCGTGAGATGGCCTCCTTCAGTTTCCGAAGCTGCTCCAGCCGGAAGCCGTGGGTTCTCGTAACTCCGCTGGCGAACCATTGTCTGTGCTCAGCCAGCAGTTGGTCAATCTGCCCTGCAGTGGACGGTGGCATGCTTGTATCCTCCTCGGTCGTTTGCGGTTCCTACAGATTACCTGCTGAAGAGGGCAGAGTCTGGATGTAATCCTGCATCCGGCTCCGGTTCAGCAGGGTGATTTCATTGCCCTTGAATTCGATCCAGCCCTGATCGCGCAGGAATCCCAGCTCCCGCGACAAGGAAGGGCGGGCGGTATTCATATGCTCGGCCCATTCCTTCCGGCTGAAGGGAAGCTTCAAGGTATCGGATTCCTGCTGCTCTCCCTGCTCCAGCAGGAAGTCTACGATACGGCGGCGCAGCGGACCGGCGGACAGGTTCTCGATCTTCCGGTTCACCAGCACCAGCCGCTCGGACAGATTCTCGATGAAGCGGGTGAGGATATCGGTGTCGGCCGCGAATAATCTCAGCAGCTCCTGCTTGCTGATGAACATCACCTTGCAGGGGCCAGTGGCCGTGACGGTGGCGGGCACGGTGTTATTCCTGCGGAATAATACGGCTTCGCCGATGGTCTGTCCCTCCTTCAGATGCGCGATGGTCACACTGCTGCCGGTGGGGTGTGTCTTCTGCACCTCGATGCGGCCGGAGAGCAGAATCCCGAGCCGGTCTGCCGGATCACCCTCTGCCAGAATAATCGCATTCTTGTGGTAGGAGCTGACAGCGTAAGCCAGTGTATCCAGCAGCTGTCCGATCTCTTCTGCGGACTTTCCGCGAAATAGCAGGCAGGATTGCAGTGTAGCAGGCTCCGGTCTCATACTTTTCCTCCCGATGTGTAGTGATTGGTAACATTCGTTACCGATTGATAGACGAAAGTCTACTACAATTATTGGTAACTGTAAAGGCGAGGCACAGAGCGGTTCCAATAATGATAAGGAGTGATTCAGGTAATGAGCGAAATGTTTTGTTTCCAGTGTCAGGAGGCAGCTAAGGGGACGGGTTGTACGATTCAGGGGGTGTGCGGCAAGACTAGTGAGGTAGCGAATCTGCAGGATCTTCTGGTATATACACTCAAAGGCATTGCCGTCTTCGCGCGCAGCGGGCGCGAACTGGGGATCACCGATCCGGTAACGGAGAAATTCATTATAGAGAGCTTGTTCGCTACGATTACCAATGCCAACTTTGTGCCGGAATTCTTCACGGCGAAGGTTCGGGAAGGACTGGCCCTGCGGGACCTGTGGCGCAGCAGAGTGGCCGATGCCGGAGTGATGGCCCATTTATCGGAGCATGACGCGGCGAACTGGAATGCGGTGACCGATGAAGAGCTGATGGAGAAGGCGGCAACGGTGGGCGTGCTTGCTACGGAGCATGAGGATATCCGTTCCTTGCGCGAGCTGCTGACCTATGGCCTGAAGGGAATGGCTGCTTACATGGAGCATGCCGCAGTGCTGGGCTTCTATGAAGCGGGCGCACATGCTTTTATGGAAAAAGGCTTGGCTGCTGCCCTGGATGACAGTCTGAGCGGCGGCGAGCTGACAGCCCTGGTGCTGGAATGCGGCAAGTTCGGCGTGGATGTAATGGCCCTGCTTGACCGTGCGAACACCGCAGCCTACGGCAACCCTGAGATTACCAAAGTCAATATTGGTGTAGGTACAAACCCCGGTATTCTGATTAGCGGTCATGACCTCAAGGATATGGAGACGCTGCTGAAGCAGACCGAGGGTACCGGAGTGGATGTGTATACGCACAGTGAGATGCTGCCGGCCCACTACTATCCCGCCTTCAAGAAATATAGCCACTTCGTAGGCAACTACGGCAATGCCTGGTGGAAGCAGAATGAGGAATTTGCCAGCTTTAACGGTCCGATTCTGATGACCACCAACTGCATTGTACCGCCGAAGGACAGCTACAAAGACCGGCTATACACGACAGGCAACACCGGTTATCCGGGAATTCAGCATATCGCGGCAGGCACTGATGGTGAGAAGGATTTCTCAGCTCTGATCGAGCAGGCCAAGAGCTGCAGTGCTCCGGTAGAGATTGAGACCGGAGAGATTGTCGGCGGCTTCGCCCATGCGGCTGTAATGAATGTGGCAGATCAGGTGGTTGGAGCGGTAGAGAGCGGCGCGATCAAGCAATTCTTCGTCATGGCCGGCTGCGACGGACGGATGAAGAGCCGGAATTATTACACCGACTTCGCAGCAGAGCTGCCCAGTGACACGGTGATCCTTACCGCAGGCTGTGCCAAATACAAATATAACAAGCTGGCGCTTGGCGATATCGGCGGAATTCCGCGCGTGCTTGATGCCGGCCAGTGCAATGACTCCTATTCTCTTGTAGTTATAGCGCTTAAGCTGAAGGAAGTCTTCGGTCTTGCGGATATTAACGATCTTCCGATCTCCTATAACATTGCCTGGTATGAGCAAAAAGCGGTGATCGTCCTGCTGGCGCTGCTGCATCTGGGCGTGAAGAACATTCATCTGGGCCCTACGCTTCCGGCCTTCCTGTCGCCTAATGTAGCCAAGGTTCTGGTAGATACCTTTGGTATCGGCGGTATTACTACCGTACAGGAAGATATGGAGCGGTTCATCGCTGCGGTATAATACAAATTCAATATGAGCCAAAAAACACAAAAGCGAGTCTCCGTATATGTATACGGGGGCTCGCTTTGTGTGTATAGATATGAACGTTACCGTCAGCGCTTATGGCAGCCGGTAGACCGCAAACGGCTCGCCGGTGCGGAAGGCGGCGCTAGCCTGGTCAAGTTGCTCAAGTACCTCCGCATCCGGCGAAGCAGAGAGACTCTGCAAATTATGCTGGACCTGCTCTACTGTAGTCGCGCCGACAATCACCGTGGAGACGGCGGGCCGGTTCATCAGCCAGGACAGGGATAGAGCCGCAGGTGAGGTGCCCAGCCCTTCCGCAATGGCCTGAACCTGCTCCCCGAGCGAGATGCGTTCCGGGGTAAGAAAGCGGCGGAAGTTCGGATCGGTCTCTGCTCTGGAGCCGGCAGGGGCCTTGCCGCTGCCGGCATATTTGCCGGTAAGGATACCGCCCGCCAGAGGGAAGTAGGGGATGATGCCCAGCCCCTGATCCAGGCAGAGCGGAAGCAGCTCGGCCTCGGGCGTGCGGTCAGCCAGCGAATAGCTGCACTGGATAGAGATGTATTTCGCCCAGCTGCGGGCTTCGCTGATTCCAAGCGCCTTCATCAGCTCCCAGGCGGCATAATTGGAGGCTCCGATATACCGCACCTTGCCTGCGGAGATCAGATCATCCAGCGTGCGCAGCGTTTCCTCCAGCGGTGTGTAGGGGTCGAAGGTGTGGATCTGATACAGATCCACATAGTCAGTCTTCAGCCGGCGCAGGCTGCCCTCCAGCTCCTGCATCAGGTGATGGCGCGAAGAGCCGCTGCCGCCGGGTCCCTCATGCTTCGGCAATCCGGCTTTGGTCGCCAGCACTGCGTTATGGCGTCTGCCCTCAAGCGCAAGGCCGATGATCCGCTCCGATTCAGAGCCGGCATAGATATTGGCGGTATCGATGAAATTGATGCCCTGACCCATAGCGGTGTGCAGAATGCGGACCGAGGTCTCCTGATCTGCCCGTTTACCGAATGAATTGGTTCCAAGACCCAGGGCGGACACCTGAAGGCCGCTATTGCCTAGACGGTTATATCGCATGCTCTCACTTCTCCTTATCTAGTAGTACTTAACAAGAATCCCGCACAAGCAGCTTGCCGCCGGACTCCAGGCGGCTGCCTTGCGAACGGGCGAGATTAATTACTGCATGCTCCTCCTCGAGCAGTTCGATCTCCTCGCCCAGCTTGAGGAGCAGCCTGGAGAAGCTGCTTAGGACACTATCCGTAATGTATCCGGTGAATTGCCCCGGGTGGGTGAACACCTCAAGCATATGCCGGAGCGGGTCTGTGCCGGAGCCGAACTCTCCGTTCATACGGCTCAGGGTAGCCTCAAGATCGCGGATCAGGCTATCGAGGTGGTTGTATTTATCCTCCAGCAGCAGCATGACCACCAGACCGTAATTCACCGATTGCTGCCGGGACTCTACGTTCTTGGCCAGCTGGCGTGCCGCCTCACGCAGTCCGTCCACTTCTATACGCAGCAGTCCTGCGAGGCTGTGCAGACGATGCTGCTGTACCCCGGCATATCCGGCGTACAGGCCGCTGCCGGTAACCTGGCCGCTAACATAAATACTGCCGGTGGCTATAATCGTAGATTGGCGGATATCGCCATAGACGTACACATTCCCCAGGGCTTCGATCCGTACAGATCCTTCCAGATCTCCCGGTACAATAATGTCGCCTGCGAACATAACGTCGCCCGCAGGCTCTGTCATCTCTCTGGTCAGCAGACAGAGCGGAGGGAAGTCGCAGATCCGGATGCTGCCGCTTCCTCCGCAGATGCGGGGTCTGCCTGTGTGGTTGGCTACGATATTACCGCAGGGAAGGAGCTTGGCATGATTGCCGGCAGCAAAGTAGATATCCTGCGGCGGGGGAGGGGGCAGAACCCTTCCGTCTGTGTCGAGGCCGGGAATGCCTTCCTCCGGCGGCAGTTTGCGGGCGAAGACCTCACCTGCAAAGGTAAAGGGAGCTCCCGGGAAACGGAGATACTCCAAGGGTTCCGCAGGCTTCTGAGCGGGGGATTCCTGTCCCCCAAGCATTCTGTTCCCCTCCAGTGTATGCTCCGGCAGCAGGAATTCCAGCCGGGCTTCCTTGCCGGGCAGCGGAGCTCTTCCTTCTGCGATGCATACGGGAAGATATGTAGGATTCTCCAGCTCCGCGTACAGGGCGGGAATGTTCAGGCTGCGCAGAATGAAACGGTTGTCCAGTGAAGAAATAATCTGTTCTATGGTGAGCGTGGACAGCAGCACCGCCGGGTTGGGCTGGGCACGGACGACCGCCTCGAAGGCGGCGGGACAGTTAACCAGATTCCAGGCGTACTTCTCTGCACGGTATAAAGTGAAGTGGACCTTGAGCTTGTCAGGCGATACGGTAATTTCATACTGCGGCTTCTCGCAGATCTCCCAGGTAATATAATCTGACTTGGTCACCTCGGTTGGCTCTGTAACGGTCTTCCAGTTGATCTTCAGGACAACAGGGTGGATCGCAGAAATGCGGGCGGGAGCGCCTCCGGGGAGCGGGGGAGTAATGAATATCTGGTTGTCCTGCACGAGGATAATTCCATTCTTATCTCCAGTTGTCCCGTCAGAAGTCCGGCCCTCCACAGAGAATGAATCCAGGAGACCTTTACGTTCAAGCATCAGGGACTCTACGAATTCATATCGGCTTGGTTCGATATCCTGCTGCGGCATGGTTGTAACCTCACTTTTTCGTATGATCAATGGCAATTCGTACAGAAAAAGAACATCATCAAGCCCGGAAGTCTTCCTCCTGAACAGCTGGCTTAAGTGGTCTCTATTGGCAGCCTGGCAACCGTAAACGCGGATTCTGGCGTTCTTAGGCCCATAGCTTTGCGTCCTGCCCTTTCGGGAAGTTTGCCTTTAGAAATAGATCAATGATATACATCCTGTAGAGGTGATGAATTGTGATCGACTGCAATCGACAAAAAGAATCATAAATAGTTCTTATGCGTCATTAACTTCTGCAAACAAGCTTAATTCTAGTACTTAAAGAGCTATTTTTCAACTATATTATGCCTATTTATCAAAAAACTCGAAATATGCAGCTCTATTTCGACAAAAAAACTGGTTTCCCAGCGCTTACAGCTTATGGAAGAGGAAGATGAGAAGAAATGCGGGTATTCAACTGTTGGAACACCTTGGGCTTGGCAAAACCCGGAGTGTTCCTTTTTAATAAGCAGTATTGCGAATGATTATGTAATGTATGTGTTAACTATGTAAATAAACACAAACATTCAGTGTATTATTTCGTAATAAAACCGAAGACATCGCAAATTCATTGTAATATAATCTAACTCATACCAAAGAAACGCGAGTTAATGTTAACTAAACTAACATTAATAGAGATAGCGACATCAGGAGAGGAGCATAAACCATGCAGATTGCAGCAACACCTTACATCTGGCCTTATGACGGGGCAGTGGACCCGGCGAAGACAGCGCTGATGATTATCGACATGCAGACGGATTTTTGCGGCAAGGGCGGTTACGTCGAGAGAATGGGTTATGATCTCTCATTAACGGCGCGGGCGATTCAGCCCATTCAGCGGCTGCTGGCACGTATCCGGGACATCGAAGGGTTCACCGTGATTCATACCCGCGAGGGGCATAAGCCGGATCTGTCGGATCTGCCGGCGAACAAACGGTGGCGCAGCCGCCAGATCGGGGCTGAGATCGGCTCCGAAGGACCGGCGGGACGAATCCTCGTACGGGGGGAGCGCGGCTGGCAGATCATTGAGGAGCTGGCGCCTGCCCGCGGAGAGTACATTATAGACAAGCCGGGCAAAGGGAGCTTTTACGCAACGGACCTGGACCTGATCCTGAGGAATAAAGGAATTACCCATCTGATTCTGACTGGTATTACTACCGATGTCTGTGTACACACCACGATGCGGGAGGCCAATGACCGGGGGTACGAGTGTCTGATCCTTGCGGATTGCACGGGAGCGACGGATGAAGCGAATCACCTGGCGGCGTTGAATATGGTTCAAATGCAGGGCGGGGTGTTCGGCAGTGTAAGTGATTCGCAAGCGGTGCTGAAGGCGCTGGAGCAATACTAAATCATTCATAAACGGGGGAATTACCATGTGGAACAAGTCCAGAACGAAAGCACTGATGCTGTTAACCTCGCTAATGCTGCTCCTGAGCGCCTGCGGTAACAATACGGATGCCGGAAAGGCCGAAGGACAGGGAGCAGAAGGCTCAGGCGAGCTGAAAAAGGTGGTGCTCCGGCTGAAGTGGATTCATCAGGCGCAGTTTGCCGGCTTTTATACCGCAGTGGAAAAAGGCTTCTATAAAGAAGCGGGGCTGGATGTTGAGATCCGCCCGGGGGGCTCGGATTTCCCGGCTGTGCAGATGGTAGCTTCCGGCAGTGAGGAGTTCGGAGTTACCGGTGCCGACCAGGTCGTCATTGCCAGAGAGAAAGGCGTCCCGGTCAAAGCATTGTCTGCGATCTACCGCAAAACCCCGTTCGTCATGTTCGCGCTCAAAGAGTCCGGGATCAAGACAATGGAGGATCTTATCGGGCAAAAGGTAGGCATTAAGCTGGGCGGAAACGAAGAGCTGACCTTCCGTGCCATGGAGAAAAGTGCGGGCATCGAACCTTCGAAAATTGAAGAGATGCCGGTCAAATATGATCTGAGTCCGCTGTTAACCGGTCAGGTCAAGGCTTGGCCCGGATATGTCATTAATGAGGTGCTGGCTGTAGAGGAGCAAGGCAAGGAAGTGAATATTATTGATCCGAACGACTATGGCATCAATTTCTATGCCGATACCTTGTTCACTACGGAGTCTGTTATTAAGAAGGACCCGGAGATGGTCGCAAGCTTCGTGCAGGCATCTATGCAGGGCTGGGATTATGCGGTCAAGCATCCGGAGGAGGCAGCGGAATTCGGTCTGAAATATGGCGAGAAGCTGGATCTGAAGCATGAGGTCAATATGATGAAGGCCAGCATTCCGCTGCTTGATCCGGAGAAGCTTCCGCTGGGCTCAATGGACGAGGCGTCCTGGGAGACATTGCAGAAGAATCTGGTCGAGCTGGGCTTTGTGAAAAAGGAACAGGACATCGGCGGATTGTTCACCAACGAGTTTTTGAAATAAGGAGGGACCCGATAATGACAACAGCGATCAAAGAACAGCTGGATGCTGCCTCCGCGCAGCATCCCGGTACCCGGGAAACGATGCTCTCCCTGCGCAATTGCTCTCTTTCCTTCGGCAACGTGCCTGTGCTGGATCAGGTCAGTCTTGACGTATACCGCAATGAGTTCATTTCGATTCTCGGACCGAGCGGCTGCGGGAAATCTACAACACTCCGGCTGATGCTGCGATTGTTAAGTCCGGAGGCCGGTGGAGAAGTGGCGTATGCCTCCCCGGATCTGTCCCTGGGCATGGTCTTCCAGAAGCCGGTCCTGATGCCGTGGCTCAGTGCGCTGCAGAACGTAATGCTGCCGCTTGAGCTGGGCGAGAAGAAGAAATTCAGCAAAGCCGAGGCACGTGAAAAAGCAGAAAGTGCCCTGCGCCTGGTCGGCCTTCAGGATTATCTGAACCACTTTCCGCATCAGCTCAGCGGCGGGATGCAGCAGCGGGCGGCGATTGCCCGGGCTCTGGCGGCCGATCCGACGGTGCTGCTGATGGATGAGCCGTTCGGCGCGCTGGATGAGCTGACGCGGGAGAAGCTGAATTTCGAGCTGCTGCGGCTGTGGGAGAGCCCGGAGACCAGTCTAAGCAGCATTGTAATGGTTACCCATTCGATTCATGAATCCGCGCTGCTGTCGGACCGGGTCGTGATGATGTCTCCCCGGCCTGCCGGTGTGACGGATATCATTCCGGTGACGCTGCCCTCCCCGCGTGAAGCGGGCATGGAAGAGCTGCCGGAATTCCACCGGATTGTCAAGGAACTGAGAAAGCGGGTGAAGCATCTATGACGGTCAAAATCAAAGACACCCTGTACCCGGTTACGTTTGCGCTCGGCTTCCTGCTGCTGTGGGAGCTGGCTGTACGTCTTCTGGCGGTTCCCATGTATCTGCTGCCTGCACCTACACAGGTAGTCTCGGCTATTAATGGCTCGCTCTGGTCGCATACGCTGGTTACGCTGGGTGAAGCCCTGACCGGGTTCATTCTCGCCAATATCCTCGGCCTGGCTACCGCAGTGATTTTCGTGCATTCCAAGCCGATGGAGAAGGGAATGTTCCCGCTGGCCATTGCCCTTAAGACTACGCCGCTGGTGGCGCTGGCCCCGCTGCTGGTCGTTTGGCTGGGAACCGGATATACCTCGAAGGTAATCGCTTCGATGCTGATCTGCTTTTTCCCGATTCTGGTGAACAGTGTTAAGGGGCTTAAGGCGATTGAATACGAAGCCTGGGAGCTGTTCTCCACCTACAAAGGGACGAAGAGCGAAATCTTCTGGAAGCTGCGGCTGCCGACGAGTCTGCCTTATATCTTCTCTGCCCTCAAAATCTCCACCTCGCTGGCCATCGTCGGTGCCATCGTCGGCGAATTTGTCGGAGCCAATAAGGGACTGGGTTATGTAGTGCTGGTCTCTTCCTATCATATGGATACGCCGGTGATGTTCTCGGCTATTATTGCTTCGGCGCTGTGCGGCCTGCTGTTGTTCTGGTGTATCGGGCTGCTGGAGAAACGGGTTATTTTCTGGACAAGGAGCGATGATCTATGATGAACTGCTCGGTTATCCGAATCCCTGCAGGCGCGCCGCATGATATGTCGGGATTAAGCGCAGCGGTGGAAGCGGGGCTGTTCCGGCCGGAGGAAGTGGTTGCGGTACTGGGGAAGACGGAGGGCAACGGCTGTGTGAATGATTTTACGCGGGGTTATGCGGTTATGGCACTGAAAGGCTTCTTTGCTGAAGCGGCAAAAGGAGGAGCTGCCGATATCTCCTATGTGATGTCCGGCGGTACGGAGGGGGTGCTCAGCCCGCACTTCACAGTTATTAGCCGCAGCGGAGAGGGGGAGCCGGGTGTGGTCGCTGATGGCCTGAAGTCACTCGCCATTGGTGTGGCAAGAACCCGGAGCTTCCGTCCGGAGGAGCTGGGCCGGCTCCCTCAGGCAGACGCCGTGGCGGATGCCGTGACCCGGGCGGTTATGGATGCCGGCATCACCTCACCGGGGGATGTGCATTTTGTGCAGATCAAGTGTCCGCTGCTTACCGCTGAACAGATCTATGAGGCGCACAGCCGTGGGGTATCACTCATTACAGAGGATACTTATAAATCGATGGGCTATTCCAGAGGAGCCTCTGCACTTGGTGCCGGGGTAGCGCTGGGTGAGGTGGATCGTGCCTCTCTACAGGAGGAAGATATCTGCACGGACTGGACTCAATTCAGCGCGGTAGCCTCTACTTCAGCGGGCAGTGAGCTGTCCTGCTGCGAAGTGATTGTGTTCGGGAACTCACTGTCTGCGGACGGCCCGTACCACATCGACCATGCCGTGATGCAGGATGCTGTGGATGGTGCTGCGCTTCAGGGCCTGCTGGACCGGTATCCCGGTGAAGAGCTGGTACAGGTGCTGGCCAAGGCGGAAGCTGATCCCGATGGCGTCATCCGCGGACGCCGCCATATCATGCTGGACGACTCGGATATCAATCATACCCGCCATGCGCGGGCTGTAGTCGGCGGTGTGCTGGCTTATGTCGGCGGCGACCCGATGATCTATGTCTCCGGCGGAGGCGAGCATCAGGGGCCGAAGGGCGGAGGGCCGGTGGCGGCTGTGTTCCGCCGCAGGTAAGATACAACAACATTTTATCCATCATGGGGGAATCGAATATGCATACACAGGAAACGAAAGTGCTGGCAGCAGCAGATATGACATGGGAGCTTATGCCGAATCACATAGAGCTGTATCACCGGGAGATTGTCTCGGCAAAGGAGGCGGACCGCCTGGGCATCCGCATGAGCTCGATTCTGTGGGAGAAGCTGGGGATCGGCGGTCAGGTCTTGCCGCACTATCATGATGTAGTCGAAATCATTCATATTACCGTAGGAGAGGTCAAGCTGCTATGTGACGGGGAGTGGTACAGCTACAGGGCCGGAGATACGTTCCATGTGCCTGCTGGCGTCGTTCATTCTGTCCGGAATACAGGGGATTCTCCTTCGGAGCAGATCAGTATTTTTGTACCTGCGGAGGCGGAGGTGCCGGGGAACAGCTTCTTCGGCACTACACTAATCGAGGATATCTATTCTTCCAAGCTATAGTAAAGGCGGCGGAGCCATGGGCAGCAATGTAATTACCGGTTTGACCTGCAGCGATATTCTGCTGATTCCCGATCTGAAGGAAGCGGCTTTGCTGGCCGGAGCCGGCGGCCTTGGGCGTTATATTAACCGGGTCAATGTGATGGAGGTTCCCGATGTTATTGACTGGGTCCGTCCGGGAGAGTTCCTGATTACGAGCGGCTTCCCCTTTCATAACCGGCCGGAGCTGCTCGCAGAGATTATTCCGCAGCTGGACCAGAAGGGAGTGTCCGCGCTCGGGATCAAAACCAAGCGTTATATCGATGAGATTCCGCCGCGGGCGCTGGAGCTGGCGGATCAGCTGGGCTTTCCGATCTTCGAGCTGCCCGCCTCCACCTCCTTCTCCGATGTGGTCCGCGACATTATGGAGCGGGTGCTGGTGCAGGAGGCGCGGGAGCTCTCGCAGCTGCAGAGCCGGTTCCAGAAGCTGTCGAAGCAGCTTCTCCATGGCGACGGGATTGAGGATTTCCTGCTGACTCTGGACGGGATGCTGCATAATCCGGTCGTCCTGCTGGACGATACCGATCAGCTCTTCTGTTCTCCGCAGGCGGATGCGCTACAGCTGGAGGAGCAGCTTCCGGCCTGGATACAGCTCCGCCAGGAAGGCAGTCTCGGCATTACGTTCCTCACCGTTGGAGAACGGCGTATCCGCGCTTATGTCTCAGCCGTCAATGACAAGGGAGCAGACCAGTGTCTGCTGGTGCTGCTGGAGTGGAACAGCGAGCTGTCGGTAGTGGATCAGTTAACGATTGACAGGGTCGGTGTGCTGGTCGGGCTGGAAATGATCAATGCCGGAGCCCGCCGCGAGGTGGAGCTGAAGTATGTGGATCAGTTCCTGCAGGACTGGATCAGCGGCCGGATTGCCGCTGCCGAGGATCTGAAGCTGCGCGGCGCGGCCTGCGGCTGCCCGCTCCCGGAGCGCCCGCTGCGTGCTGTAACCGCCGGATGGCTGGAGGATAAGCCCGAGCTTAAGCAGCTGCAGCAGGTAGTGAAGCGGGTGCGTGCCCGGGCAGACCTTCAGCATGTGAAGCTCACCATCCTTGAAGGGGAGCTGGTTCTGACCGTGCCGGAGCAGCCGGAGCTTCCGCTGGAGGAGACGCTGGGGCGTCTGCTGGCCGAGATGAACCGGGTGTTTGTCAGCGGGACCTGCGCCTTCTGTATTGGCGATCTTGCGGACGGCCCCGATCAGGTGCGGTTCAGCTATGAATCCTCCCGCAAAATCGCCCGTATCCGCCAAATCAGCGGATACCGCGGATCTTATGTCGATTACCGGAAGCTGGGGGTCTTCCGGCTGCTGTACCATCTGCCCGAGCTGGAGGAGATTACGGAGTACAGGGATCAGTATATTGCTCCGCTGCTGGAGTACGACCGCAAGCATAACGCTTCGCTGCTCCAGACGCTCCAGCTGTATTTCAAGTGCAACCGCAACGTGAAGCGGACCTCCGGGGAGCTATTCACTCATTATAATACGGTCACCTACCGGATTGACCGGGCCTGTGAGCTGCTGGGGCTCGGCCAGGATGACGGTGACGATATGCTGGAGCTGCAGCTTGCGCTGAAGCTGCATGAGATGAGCAAGGGCCGCAGGTCCGGCACCGATACGCAGAGAAGGAGATGAAGCCTGATGACAGCAACAACAGAATGGCCCGTGAAGCTGACTGCCGGTTGGCTGCGGGGGCAGTATTTGAGCGGCACGCTAGACCCGGAGCAGGTCATCCGGGAGATCATCCGCCGTGCTGAGCGGGACAAGGACATGAACATCTGGATTGAACCGCCCGCCGAGGCACAGATCGCTCCCTACCTGGCAGCGCTCAAAGTGCTGAATCCGCAGGAGTATCCCTTGTGGGGCATCCCGTTCGCGGTGAAGGATAACATTGATGTGAGGGGGCTGCCCACGACGGCGGCATGTCCTGAATTCGCTTATCAACCGGATACAGACGCAGCGGTTGTGGCGAGACTGGTGGCTGCAGGGGCGGTCCCGGTCGGCAAAAGCAATCTGGACCAGTTCGCCACCGGACTCGTCGGTGTGCGCAGCCCTTACGGAGAGACGCATAATGCTCTGCGTCCCGAATACATCAGCGGCGGCTCCAGCGCGGGTTCGGCGGTTGCCGTGGCCCGGGGCCAGGCGGTGTTCAGCCTGGGCACCGATACCGCCGGCTCGGGCCGTGTACCGGCTGCGCTGAACGGGCTGGTCGGCTTCAAGCCCAGCCTGGGGGCCTGGCCGGTGCGCGGCGTAGTGCCGGCGTGTGCCAGCCTGGATTGTGTCACCGTATTCGCGCACAATCTGGAGGATGCGCTCACGGTGGACCGCGCAGCACGCGGCTTCGAAGCAGCCGATCCTTGGTCGCGTGCTGTGAAGCGGGCGGCTGCCGCTCTGCCCGGGAAGCTGCTGCTGCCGGAAGCGCCGCTGGACTTCTATGGGCCACATGCGGACGAATACCGCCGGGCCTGGGAACGGGCCGAAGCGGTGGTGCAGGCGCTGGGGCTGCCCGTTGAACGGGTGGATTGCACGTTGTTCTCTGAAGCGGCAGCCATCCTGTATGATGGCCCCTGGGTAGCTGAACGCTGGGCCGATCTGGCCGCATTCGTAGAGAGTCACCGTGATGCTGTGCTGCCGGTAACGGAGTCGATTCTCTCCTCCGGGGCAGCAGAGCGCCACACCGCATCAAGCCTGTTCCAGGCCATGCACCGCCTGCAGCGGTATAAGCGGGAAGCAGAGCTGCTGCTGAGGGATGCGGTGCTGGTACTGCCGACCTGCGGCGGAACCTGGACCCGTGAGCAGGTAGCCGCGAACCCGGTAGGGGCCAACTCCGATATGGGCCGCTACACCAATCACTGCAACCTGCTTGATCTGTCGGCGGTAGCGATCCCTGCCGGAGAAGCGGCGGAGAACCTGCCGTTCGGCATTACCCTGTTCGCTCTGGCGGACAGCGAGCATCTGCTCGATGGAGCCGGAAGACGGCTGTTGGCGGAGGGGGAAGGTGGTGGTGAGAGTGCGGTGAATTCTGCTGGGACTGGGGCTCAACCTCTGGCAGAGTGCCAATCCCTGGAGTCGGAGGGTAGCGCAGGTACTGGTGGCACTGTTGGTACTGCTGGTACTGCTGGTACTGACGTTGGAGTAGGAGTAGGAGCTAGTGCTGGAACTGTTGCTGGAACTGTTGCTGGCGCTGCTACTGGTGCCGATCTACCAGTGTCCGGCATGGTTACACTTGCCGTCTGCGGGCTGCACATGCGCGGCTTCCCGCTGGAGAAGCAGATGCTGGAGCATGGTGCCCGCTTCTGGCAGGAAGCGCGGACCGCTGCCTGTTACGAGTTGGTCAAGCTCCCTACCGTGCCGGCGAAGCCGGGCCTGCTGAGACAGGCGGCAGGGGGAAGCGCAATCGAGCTGGAGCTGTGGCAGATGCCTGTGGAATCGCTGGGTGCATTCGCCACGCTTATCCCGGCTCCGCTGGGCCTGGGCAGGGTGGCGCTTGCCGATGGCCGCGAAGTGACAGGCTTCATCTGCGAAGGCTATGCCGCCGCCGGAGCCGAGAATGTTACAGCCTACGGGGGCTGGAGATATCTGCCTGCCGATTAACTGCGGCTTTCGGCGTTCACCTCTGCGTGCGTTATACTAAGGTGGAATTTGTGTATCCCAGTTCGCGTTAACGTTCCACTTGTAGTAATTAGTTGGATTTTGTACACCTGCTGCCGGATGAATACTGCCTTTGGGAACAGCACATGGATAAACAGCACTTATTTTGCCCGGTTTCAACGGATTAGATAGAATTCGGCGGATTAGATGTACCTTTTCCAACTGCTTCAGCGAAATCGTTTGGTTTGGCTGAATTAGGCGCCTTTTTTCCAACTAATTCCTTGCACGCTGCGATGCCACCCAAGCCACTTCTGATACCTGCTCTCGCTGCTCATGCCACACTAGCTATCCAAGCCACCCCTGCCCCTCGCCTAATCCACTCAAGCCAACCGAGCTACTTTAGCGCGCGACCCATCCACCAAGAAGGAACGGCAACCGCTTCGGCGGCGAGCTGGAGAGCCGGGTGGGTGCAGAGTGGCCGGCATGGATAGAACACAAAAAAAGGACCCTCCCAAGCTTATAGCTTGTGGAAGAGTCCTTTTTGTATGAATTGGATGGCGCGTGCAGGCTGTGCCTTGACATGCTGTGGTGCGGTGGAAAGGGCCGCGTAATCGGCGCGTTCGATCTCTTCAAGAATCCGGTTCAGGTGGGAGAATACCGCACCGAGATCACGGAAGGCCGCGAGCGGGCACTGATCCTGCAGCTGCGAGAACCAGGCGAGCTGCACATCGCGGGCTCTTCTCAGACTCTCGGGGAGTGAACGTCCGCTGCATTCGGCATCCGATAGCGTCCGTGTGCCGTACAGGGCGATACAGTCTGCCGTTGCGGTTACGACCTCCAGCATCCAATCAGCGGCGGCATAATGGGCCGGCAGCAGAGCGATCTCTTCGCTTATGGCTTTGACATAGGAGTGCACCTTGATGAGATGGGTGGTCGACTGTGTCAGCTTGCCAATGTCCTTACGGCACTGGTAATGGGACAGCGTGTAATGCATCTCCTTCTGCAACCGGTCGCTCTTCTTCAGCAGCTCGCCGGAGCGCTCAAGAGCAGCCTTGGCCTGCGCGGCATCCCGGCCGCTTGCAGCAAATCCGGTTAAAGCATCAGATAAGGTCAGGCTGCCCTTCAGCGCCAGGTCCTTGACCTTGACGAAGCTCTTGGGCGGCACGATAATCATATTGATGATTAGGGCAATCAGCACGCCGATCAGCGTCTCGGCGACTCTCCAGACGATATATTGGTCATGATAGAAGGTGAGTGCAAGCACCGAGGTGACGCCGACCTGGGAGACGGCCTGGATATTGATCCGGCAGGCTGTAGCCACCCCAATGCCAATCAGCAGCATCAGTAGAATCGACAGCGCGCCCACATCGAAGAACTTGCCTACGATCAGGCTGACGATGCCGCCAAGGACCACGCCGGTCATGCGGTAGACGCCTTTTTCAAGGGAGGCCTTGACGCTGCTCTGGGTAATCAGAATCGCCGCCAGCGGTGCGAAGTACAGGTAATGGTCCCCGTAGATAATGTGCACGGCCAGCCACGAGAGCGAAGCGGCGAGCGTAATCCGTATCATATATAAGGATAATCCGAACTTTTCAAGGCGCTCTTGTAAGCCCTCGTTCATGTTTGTCATCTTCTTTCATGTAAATAGGAAAAATTTTATGGTTTTCATCCGTTTTCATTATAGCACCTCAAAACAGGCCGGAGGCGGGCAAGATTTTACGAACTTGTTAAGTTTTTGTGCGTGATTTCACAATGTAAGCTATCGCATATATTGCAGGATTCCTTTATGCTATATATATTGAAGTCTGTCGAACCAAGGCAGGAATTGTCGCTTATCCGTGCTGAGCATGCCGCTGCCGGATTGTCTCCCGCAAGAAGCGGGTAAAATAGGTTGTAATACATAAGGTAAGGGAGGTTGTTAGCTATAGCTACCCCGGAAGGCACTATTATTTCTTTTGACCAGGTGATTAAGCAATACGACGACGAAGAGGCTGTACTCAAAGGCGTGAGCTTCGAAATTGAACGCGGTAAATTCTACACGCTGCTGGGCCCTTCGGGCTGCGGAAAAACGACCATTCTGCGTCTAATCGCCGGCTTCGCGGAGCCGACTGAAGGTTCGATCTATCTGAACGGCAAAAAAATCAACCACATTCCCGCCAATGAGCGGCAGGTCAATACAGTGTTTCAGGACTATGCGCTGTTTCCGCATCTGAACGTATTCGAGAATGTGGCGTTTGGACTGCGCATCAAGAAGCTGAAGAAGGATGTAATTCAGCAAAAGGTACAGGAAGCGCTGCGCTTCGTCAACCTGGTCGGCTATGATCAGCGGGCCATTAATGAAATGTCCGGCGGGCAGAGACAGCGTGTCGCCATTGCGCGCGCCATTGTCAATGAACCGCAGGTACTGCTGCTGGACGAGCCGTTATCTGCGCTTGATCTGAAGCTGCGTACCGAGATGCAGTATATTCTGCGGGAGATGCAGCAGCGGCTGGGAATCACCTTCATCTTCGTTACCCATGACCAGGAAGAGGCGCTGGCGATGTCCGACTGGATCTTCGTCATGAACGGCGGCAAAATTGAGCAGAGCGGCACGCCTAATGATATCTACGATGAACCGATTAACCGGTTCGTGGCCGACTTCATCGGAGAGTCGAATATCGTGCCGGCTGTGATGATTGAGGACTATGTGGTTGAATTTAACGGACACCGGTTCGAATGTGTCGATGCCGGTCTGAAGCCGAATGAAGCAGTGGAGGTTGTGATCCGCCCTGAGGATCTGGAGATTGCCACCCTGGAAGCGGGCAAGCTGAAGGTGCGTGTGGATTCCCAGCTGTTCCGCGGGGTTCACTACGAAATCAGCTGCTACGACGGCTCAGGCCATGAATGGCTCGTCCATTCCACCCGTAAGGCTGAGGTTGGCTCCGAGATCGGGCTGTATTTTGACCCGGAAGCGATCCATGTTATGCGTTTCGGTGAAACGGAGGAAGAGTTCGACAAGCGTCTGGAGGCTTACGCCGAGGTGGAGAGCCATGATGAGTAAGGGGAAGTCGTATTATCTCATCCCGTACTATCTGTGGATCGCACTGTTTGTCATTGCGCCGGTGCTGCTGGTGGTCTACTATTCCCTGTTCGATCTGGAGGGGAAGCTGACGCTGAATAACTACGTCAATTTCTTCACACCGGTCTATATGAGAATGATGCTGAATTCATTCTGGTACGCTTTTCTGATCACGGTGTTCTCGCTCCTGGTGGCGTATCCGGCCGCTTATCTGCTGACGCGAACGAAGCACAAGCAGCTGTGGCTGCTGCTGATTATTCTGCCGACCTGGATCAATCTGCTGCTCAAAACATATGCTTTCATCGGGATCTTCGGTACCTTCGGCCCGGTCAATAACTTCTTTGATCTGGTGGGTCTGGGCGAGCAGCAGATTCTGTTTACAGGCTTCAGTTTTGTGTTTGTGTCGGTCTATATTTTCATTCCATTCATGATTCTGCCGATCTTCAGTGCGCTGGATGAGATGAATCTGTCGCTGGTGGATGCCGCGCGCGATCTGGGCGCATCGGGATGGACAACGTTCCGGCGGGTGGTTTTTCCGCTGACGATCTCGGGTGTACGCTCCGGCTGTATGGCAGTGTTCATTCCGGCGCTGTCGCTGTTCATGATTACGCGTCTGATTGCCGGGAACCGGGTGATTACGCTCGGCACCGCGATTGAGCAGCACTTCCTGGTCACACAGGACTGGGGGATGGGCTCGACCGTTGCGGTGTTCCTGATCGCGATTATGGCGCTGTTCATGATTCTGACCGGCGGCTCGCGGAAGGGGGTGCGCGGATGAAGAACAGACGCAGGGTTAAGAACCAGAACGGCATCGCGAATATCTATCTGGTGCTGGTCTTCCTGGTGCTGTACGCGCCAATCTTCTATCTGATGTACTACTCGTTCAACAGCGGCGGCACCATGCACAAGTTCGAAGGCTTCACGCTGGATTATTACCGTGAAGTGGTTGCGGATACCCGGCTGATGATTATTGTGATTAACACATTGGTCATTGCCCTCCTGTCATCGGCTATTGCGACCATAATAGCGGTGATCGGTGCGCTGGCAATTCATCATGTCCGCAGCCGCCGGGCCAAGAACACGCTGCTCTCGCTGAACAATGTGCTGATTGTCAGCCCGGATGTCATTATCGGAGCCTCCTTCCTGATCCTGTTCACAATTGTCGGGATCAAGCTGGGCTTTACCTCCGTGCTGCTCTCGCATGTGGCGTTCAGCATTCCGATTGCGGTCATTATGATCCTGCCGCATTTGCAGGAGATGAGCCCGACCTTAACGGATGCCGCCCGCGATCTCGGGGCTACGCGCCGGGATGTGCTCACAAAGGTCATTCTGCCGATCATCAAGCCGGGAATCTTCAGCGGATTCTTCATGGCCCTGACCTATTCCCTGGATGATTTCGCAGTTACTTTCTTCGTCACGGGCAATGGCTATTCCACCCTGTCGGTGGAGATCTATTCCCGCGCCCGGCAAGGGGTCTCGTTATCGATTAATGCGCTATCCACGCTGATTTTTCTCTTCACGATTCTGCTGGTCATCGGGTATTACTACCTGAATCAGCGCAAGAGCCGCCCACCGGTACAGATTGCCGAGCCGGTAGCCGAAGCGGGGGTGCCTAGATGAAGCAGCTAGTCAATACGTTCCTGGCGATTCTGATCGTTGCCTTCGGACTGATGTTCCTGGCCTCCCGGTTGAATTCAGCCCAGGGCTATTCGGGCGGCAACACGTTGACCATCTATAACTGGGGCGACTATGTGGACCCCGATCTGCTGAAGCAGTTCCAAGAGGAGACTGGAATTACAGTCATCTACCAGACATTCGATTCCAATGAAGCGATGCTGACCAAGGTCGAGCAGGGCGGCACCATCTTCGATGTTGTCATCCCGTCTGACTATGCGATTGCCAAGATGCGGGAAGAGAATCTGCTGCTGCCGCTGGATCACAGCAAGCTGCCGAATCTCGCTAACATCGATTCCAAGTTCATGAATCTGTCCTTCGATCCCGGTAACAAGTATTCGGTTCCTTATTTCTGGGGGACGGTGGGGATCATCTTCAACCCCGACATGACGAAGGGGATTGATTTCAGCAGCTGGGATTCCCTGTGGGACAAGCGGCTGAAGAATAACATCTTCCTCGTGGACGGAGCCCGTGAGGTCATGGGTATGGCGCTGAACAGCCTGCACTACTCCGTCAACGACACGAAGGAGGAACATTTGCAAGAGGCGCTCGCCAAGCTGAACAAGCTGTCTCCGAATGTGAAGGCCATTGTAGGTGACGAGGTCAAAATGCTGCTCGCGAACGAAGAAGCGGCAGTCGGTATTGTCTGGTCCGGCGACGCTTCGGAGATCATGGATGACAACGACAAGCTGGACTTCGTTGTGCCGGAGGAAGGCTCGAACAAATGGTTCGACAACATGGTCATTCCGCGCACCGCAGGCAATGTCGAGGGCGCTCATAAGTTTATCAACTTCATGCTGCGGCCGGAAGTCGCCGCACAGAATGCAGAATACGTCGGTTATTCCACGCCGAACGTGCCTGCGCTGAAGCTGCTGCCGGAGGACATCTCCGGCGACGAACGCTTCTACCCGCCCGCCGAGCTCACCGACCGGCTGGAGGTCTACGACAACCTTGGCAAGCGGATGCTTGCCCACTATAATGAGCTGTTCCTAATGTTTAAGATGAATAAGAAGTAGCCGGCAGGCTGTAGGCCTGCTGAGAATCCCCCGTTTGTGCTTATGCGCAGGCGGGGGGTTTTTGGTTACCAGGGGGAGGCGCTGGGGAGGATATTTTGATTGAGGATAAGAACCGGTCTGCTCGGGCTTGTGGAGTAATTAGCCTTGGTGGAGTCGAGTTATAGTACAGCGGAAGCGGGAAATAGATGGATTTTATCCACTTGCTGATAAGTATTAAAGGGTTCTGGCCGAGAGAGTTGGAAAAACAGCACTTAAATTTCCTCAGATCGCTCCATAGCGGCAAAACCAAGAGTAGTAGATGCTGTTTTTCCACTTGCTTCCGGTTATTCCACAGGAAGCGAGAAATTAAGATGCGATTTTCCAATTATTTGCCGCAGACTAATTAAAATACTCCAGTACGCCGCGCTTCAACTCATATCGTGCGGTTCGTTCCTGATTGCGGGTGGGAACCGGTAGGAGCCAGCCTTTGTCAACTAGACTATGCAACGTCCGGACGGCGGTCCTGTAATCGATGGAGAAATGCTGCTTCACATCCTGCGGACGGATGGGCCGGGCCAGATGAACAGTTAGCCTGATTACCTCCTGCTCTATGAGCTGTACACGCGATACTGGGTTTGCCGCAGGCTGATACCTGCCCAGCACCATCCTCAGCAAAGTCATGCAAAGCTCGGGACGCTGTTCAACATCATCGTACGCGAATGAAATTACATGATAGCCCATAGCATACAGGAAGGTTTCGCGGTTCAGCTCGCCGCAGTATTTGTTGCGGTCCATATCTCGGACATGCGAAGCATAGCCTTTGATTTCGATCAGCAGCTTCACGTACCCTGGTAACCAGGCGAAGTCGGCAAAATAAGATCGTCCCCGCCAGTCCATCACCTCATACTCCGGGTGAAGTCCGGTAAAATGTCCCCGCAAAGGCCACCATACATTCATCAGGAACAGCACCTCGGCATGCCGATGCCCCCTTTCCAAGCGTGCTCTTCGTTCCCCCTCAGGTCTGCTGTTCAAGTGTCCGCTGATAAACTGTTCATGCGCTTCTTCAAAAGTCATGCTCCTCATCCTCTCCGGAAAATAGAAAACGCCCCGGCTTCCCCACAAAGGGCAACCGGGACGTTCTTCGTCTCGCTGATTTTAAGTATAGGGTAAATTTGGAGGCTTGACTAGATATGGAGCGAGCAAAATGTCACTTCACAGCGGTCCGCATCCGGTAGCTAACCGGTACCTGTAAGGTCCGGCCTTGAAAGAATGCTTCTACCTCTGCCGAGAATTCGGCAATGTCCTGCTCAAGTGAGGCCGGGCTGAGCTTCAGGAGGGACTGGACGCCGCCCTGGCTGAGGGCTAGTCCAACATAGCGCCCTGCATCGCATGATTCTGTGTTATGAAAAACAATCTCGCGCGCATACGTAAACCTTCCGCTGGTTTTGATCCGGCCCAGATGTCCTTCCTTGTCCCATTTGCTGGCCTGATCAGTGTCCGGCTGAAGCTCTGTAAGCAAGGCATCTGAAGCTGCGATCAGCCGGTTGTACCGGGCTTCGATGGCAGGCTGCAGCAGCAGAGGCCAGTCACAGTCATAAGCTGCGAAGACTCCGCCGGGCCGCAGACAACGGGCGATCTCCTCAAGGGTGCTGGCCGGGTCCATCCAGTGGAACGACTGCGAGCAGGTGATGATGTCCACACTCTCTGTATCAAAAGGAAGCTGGTTAGAGTAGCCCTGCACAAAAGACAGGTTATCCGCTCCGCTGCCGAGCAGACGGAGCTTCTCCTGTGCCTTGCTGAGCATATCCGGGTTAGGTTCCACTCCGGTTACCGCATCAGCGGCATCCTTCCACAGAAAGGTGGACAGGCCGGTGCCGCAGCCAATATCTGCAACATGGGCAGGACGGCGGCCCAGATAACTGGTGAGCAGTTCAATAACCATAGGCGGGGCTTCCGGCCGATAACGGTCGTAGTCATTTTGGTATCCTAGAAAACGGTCGATATTAGCCTTGCTGTTGCCTGAAGGAATCATGGGGAATAGCCTCCTGTGCAAGAAAAGTGGAATTGCAGCTTGAACACCGGGTGTATCAATACCCGTACAACCGTATTCGTGCTACCGCAGCAGCGCCGGATCAACTGCAGGCACAAGCCCCTCGGCAGCGGCCCGGGTCAATAGTGCAGAGATGGCTGCGTAGCCGTCCTCGCCCAGGTTCATTGTGAATTCGTTGACGTAGAGATCAATATGCGATTTGGCCACTTCCGGCGACAGCTCCTGGGCGTGGCTTAACACGTATTCCTGGCAGTCCAGAGGATGGTCCCAGGCATACTGGAGTGAACTGCGAATCCAGCCGGTAATGGCCTCATGGTCCAGATCACGGCGGGCAATAATCGCACCAAGCGGAATGGGCAGGCCGGTATCGCTCTCCCACCAGCTGCCGAGGTCAGTCAGCAGGTTGAGATTGTAAGACGGGTAAGTGAAACGGGCTTCGTGGATGACGAGTCCTGCATCGATCTCTCCCTTTTGCACGGCGGGCATGATCTCATCAAAAGGCATAACGATGATCTCGGCCGGACCGTCCTGCACCTGCTGCGCTACCCATAGCCGGAACAGCAGGTATGCCGTAGAGCGTTCGCTCGGTACAGCAATTCTGCGGCCGGACAGCTCGCGTGGATGCTTGATGGCGCCTGCGCCTTTGCGGGTCAGTACGAGCGGTCCGCAGCCCCGTCCCAGTGCACCGCCGCAAGGGAGTAGCTTGTATTTGTCCAGCACCCAGGGGAGTGCGGCGTAGGAGATTTTGAGTACCTCCGGCCCGGCGCCGTCTGCCGCAAGCCCATTAGTGATATCAATATCGGCAAACATTACATCCAGCTTGGGTGCCCCGGGAATCAGGTCATGCGCCCAGGCATGAAAGACAAAGGTATCGTTCGGACAAGGGGAATAAGCAATATGAAGCTCTTGAGTCATTACAGCACCTCCCGTAAAATAGCCGCCGCTGCTGCCAGAGCGTCCAGCGCTTCATTTATCTTCCACGCGGCCCGGTCGCGCGGGCCGACCGGGTTCGAGATCGCGCGCAGCTCCAGCGCTGCGATCCCCAGCGCTTGGGCGGCCACGGCAACCCCGTGGCCTTCCATCGCTTCCGCCGCCGCCTCCGGATGGCGCGCGGCCAGAGCCGCGGCCGTCCCGGCGGTGCCGGTCGCGGTCGACACGGTAAGCACGGTGCCCGTGCTTACCGTGAGGCCGGCCGCTGCGAGCGCGGCCGCAAGGGCCTGCACCGTGCCGCCGGGCGCAGGCACGGACACGCTGCCGAAGCCGAGCTCGGCAGCGCTGCGGAAGCCCTCCGGCGTCTCTGCGCCCAGGGCCGCGTCAAGCATCTCGCTGGCGACGACCAGCGAGCCTACGGGTGCCCGGCCCGGGAAGCCGCCGCCGATCCCGGCGCTGACGACGCAGCCGTACGAGCCGGCTGCCAGGGCGGCGGCGGTGCCCGCCGCTGCTGCTGCGGTGCCGGCGCCCGCCGCGATGACGTCGAAGCGGCCGCTGCCGGCCAGGCCGCGCAGGACCGCCTCGCGCTCAGCCGCGACTGCCGTCACGATCAGCACGCGCGGCGCGGCGGCCCCGGAATGATGATGATCCTTCGATTCCATAATCAGCCTCCTTCTATAGAAATAGTTTCATTCTTCAGTTCATACTCACCTTTTGAAAGTCTACGCCGTTTTAGAGAACAGGTCAAATATGCAGGAGACATTCTGAAAGGAGCTTAAGGCAGATCTGATGGCAGAGGTGCGTCCTGTCCCGGTGAGGCAGTGTTCTGGTTGCCGGACTGAAAAATCTTGATTCTATGTTGAAAAAAATGTGTTGTGTGCACAAAGGATTGATCTTTAATGAAAGGAAAAGTATAACTATTACATATTAAATAATAAAGTGGAAACAAGAGATTTTATTGGGTGTTTTGAGGAATTATGTAAGTTGCAAGAAGAGATATAACAGGATATTTATCCTATTATATAAAACAATCAACTGAAGGGAGAAAATGAAAATGCAAAACAAAACAGAAATGCAGGAAATCAACAAAATCGTTATGAAAGAAGTGCAGCTGGATGCTTGTGAAGTTATGGAGGAAGCAATGACTCCAAGCTTCGGCTTTGGATGTCCTAACGGCTGGTTTGGTGCATACTGCCATTAATTATTAGGATTCCACAATTTATTTTCAGAACGTCTTCTCCCAGAGCGGGCGTTCTGAAAATGAAAATAGGAGGAGAATATGAAGGCGCATATTATTGAGGGGACAAATACAAACGTGCTGTACTTTCCGAACTCATATAAGTTTTTTAAGATTGATGGCCTGACTGCAAACATCATTGGCGATATTTGGAAAGAAATGACTAAAGAGGAAATCGTAAAAAAGTATAATATAGCGGATAAGGACTATTACGATCTTTACCAGATCGTTAACAATAATACGAATAGCCTGACAGAGCTTCAAGCAGATCCAGATGGACTTTACAAATTAGTATTGAATATAACTAATGAATGCAATTTAAACTGCGTCTACTGCTACGCCAACGGCGGGACATATCATTCAGATAAGGGGATTATGCAAGAAGCCGTGCTGGAACAGGCGCTTAACATATTCTTTGAAAGATATAATAATATTGGAGTAATTCAGCTGTTTGGCGGCGAACCTAGCCTTAATCTTAATGCTATAGCTTACGTAGGAGAATATATTGAACAGAAGCTGCAGCGAAAAGAAATGGATACTAAGCCCGTTCTTTGTATGACTACAAATGGGATGTGCTCCAGTGAAAAATTTATTGCTTTAATCAATAAGTACAACATAAAACTTACCGTAAGTATAGATGGACCCCGCGAGATCACTAATCAGACCCGGCTGGCGAACACAGGTGCCGGGGTAGCAGATATTCTGGAAGACAACATTTTGAAGCTGCGCGCTCGGACCGGACAACCCCAAAGTGCAGAGGTTACCTTTACACAACTTCATGTAGAGCAGGGCATTGAGGTTAGAGAAGTGGTCAAGTATATTGGCGAAAGGCTTGGGATCACAGATGTTCATGTCAGCCCGGTTAGCGCAGAAGATGGAATGGAATATAAATTGAAGGATCGGGATTCTTTTCTTAAAGCGATTCCGGAGGTGATTAGAGAAAAAGAGAACGGATACATGCTCGTTAATAGAATACTAGGCAATTTGAGAACCAGAAGAACGGATAGGCATATTTGCCAAGCAGGCACTTCTATTTACTCGGTTTCTTCAAATGGAGATATCTACCCTTGTTTCATGCTTACAGATGTTGAGGAACACAAGCTCGGAAATGTTAATTCTGTAGATCGTGAATTCTGGAGCGGTCTTGACTCTCTGTCGAATGCATTCCGCCGTTTTGACAAGCTGAAGAATGAGCAATGCAAGGATTGTTTTAACAATACGATGTGCAATGGGTGTATGGGAATTAATCATTTTGGCACCGGCGATATATTCACAACTCCTGAAGAGGAATGCAATTTCCTCAAGGGATTGACCGAACAAGTGCTGCTTGCGCTTTGTGAAGAAGATGAGTGAGCGGGGTGCATAACGTGATAAAGCCTAGAATAGCTTCCGATTTGGAAGCTTATTTGCTGTTTGAGAATAAAAACAGGGAAAACATATACTGCATAGGCAGCCTTGCGTATGACCGTTACATAGAGGCCCAGGAGGCCAATAAAGATGCTATTATGCAGGCGGCGAGTTATTTTGACGGGAAGAATTCTTTGTCAGAGGTTGATGCTCTTCTCCAGAAAGAACACAATCTGAAACTTGATGTCCATAGACTCTATACTTTATTTGAGCATGCAGGTCTGATCACTAATGCGGAAATCGAATATGACAGTTCTAACGAACTTGAAAAACACGGCATACAAATTACCGCACTAAGCTTAAGCCGTTTTCAAGCGATGTTCAGCATTTTAGCGAAATGGAGCCATGCATTATTGCTGTGCGGGGTTGTACTAGGGATAGCAGCCATTCCCTTATTGCCTGGGGTTTTTAAAGCATTGTTATTTGTGAATATTTATAAAATTGTGGATTCCTCAATGATTAGCCTAATTATTTCTTTAGCAGTAACCACCGTAAGCGTTTTGCTTCATGAGATCTCCCATGCTGTGGTAGCCAAAAAGTATGGGCTCATTCCCAAGCAAATGAAAATAACATTGTATCTATATATTAATCCTATGGCCTATATCATAACTAATGGAATCTACACATTAGAACGCAAAAAAAGAGCCTTTATCTGGGTGGCCGGGATACTTTGCAACTTTATGATTTTTTCCGCGGGTGCAATAGGTCAATGGTTCTCGACAGGAACACTTCACAGTTTGTTTTTGGTTATCTGCTATTCAAATCTGGGTCTGATAGTGACTAACCTGATTCCTTTCTTGCCGCTGGATGGATACTTTCTGCTTACAACTATTTTGAAATTTCCTAATTTAAGAAAAAAGTCCTTTTCAGGAATTAAGGGACTGTTAACCAACAAGTCATTAAAAGTTAAGGGCGTCTATCTTATGTACTATGCAATATCGATGTCGGTTCTTATCTATATTATTATTACACCGGTTATTCAAGTGTATCATAACTTTCTGATAGGGTACTCGAGTCGGCATTACTGGCTGGACGGACTTGTTGAAATCAAAATGTATCTAATTCTAATCTTAATTATCGTTTTTTCGAGAATAAGTGTTAAAATAAAGGATAAAAGGAAAAATATATACCCGTAAGAATCTGCGAGTCCGGCAAAATAGCCGAATAATGATGATTAGAGAAATGATAAGGATGTGGTTAATTGGAACATATACTTATTGTTGAGGATGAGAAAGAGATAAATAGTCTGCTTCGCCAGTTTTTAACGGAACACGGCTATTTGACTACTTCAGCTTACAATGGGTTAGAGGCTTTGCAGTTCATTCAAAGGGGCTGTTATGATTTAGTCCTCCTAGACCTGATGCTGCCCTATAAGAGCGGCGATCAGTTGCTAAATGAATTGCGGGAATATTCTGCAGTTCCGGTGATCATAATCTCAGCCAAGGACACGATCCAAACCAAGATTGAGCTCCTGCGGATTGGCGCGGATGATTATATCACCAAACCTTTTGATCTTGATGAGACCCTTGCACGAATAGAAAGTAATCTAAGGCGTAATCGAATGAACCAGGATTCTGTAGGCACCAGAAGTTTAGCTTATCAGGACATCCAACTCAATGAGATGAATCATATTGTAGAGGTTGCGGGTCATGAGCTTGCGCTTACGGCCAAAGAATATGGTATTCTTGAACTGCTTATGAGGCATCCAGAGAAAATATATTCTAAATCCAATTTATTTCAGAGTATCTGGAATGAAGAGTACATGAGTGAAGATAACACGCTGAATGTTCATATTAGCAATATACGCAATAAGCTGAAGGCAGTAAGTCCGGATAAACATTACATAGAAACGGTTTGGGGAATAGGATACCGCTTGTATAAACTTGACTAGCCCAAGATCGGATAAAGTATATAAGCTCGTTTTGAGGATACCGTTTGCTTATGGCGCAAGCGGCTCTTCCTGTTGTGTGCAAAGCCCTGCAGGAACATAAACTTTATAAATTCTTTAAAAGTGGCCCAGGCAGAATTAAGAATTTCTTTAAGGTTACCGCTTAATGTAGTCAGTAAGGTTATGTAATTCAGCGTAACTGTAGATAAGGAGCGTGGCAGACATGAGTGACATCATCCTTATGACCAAAAATCTCACCAAGAAATATAATCATACTTTGGCCTTGGATAATATTAATCTAACCATTGAAAGGGGAAAGATTTACGGCTTCATCGGGCAGAATGGCGCGGGAAAAACAACGCTGATCCGTCTTATTGTAGGGTTGTCCTTTCCTACGAGCGGTGAGCTGCACCTGTTCGGTAAGACAGGGAAGCAGGCCTTGCAGGAACAGCGCAAACGGATCGGCTGTATGGTTGAAACGCCTGCCTTGTATCCTAACATGACTGCGGTGCAGAACCTGGAGGTTCAACGGCTTCAGCGGGGGATACCCGATCCGCAGGTCATCAGAGAGACACTGGAGCTGGTGGGTCTGGAGGATCATCTTACTGGAAGGAAGGCAGTACGTAATTTTTCGCTCGGAATGCGCCAGCGGCTGGGTATTGCGATTGCTTTGCTGCATGATCCCGAGTTGCTTATTCTGGATGAACCTATTAATGGGCTTGACCCGATGGGCATAGCTGAAATGCGGATCTTGCTGAAACGCCTAAATGAGGAACGCGGGACAACGATATTGATATCCAGCCATATTCTCAACGAACTGTATCAGACAGTGTCGCAGTACATCCTCATTAATCAAGGCGTTCTGATTGAGGAATTAACGCAGAGTCAGCTAAATGAGAAATGCAAACGCCATATTGCCCTTCAGACTAATCATGTAGAGAATGCCCTGCATGCTTTAGAGAGCAGGATGAATATCAAAGATTATCAGGTTATGCCTGATGGAACCATTAAGCTATATGATCACTTAGATGACATGGAGGGGATTTCGGCCACTTTAATGAAAGAGGGAGTGCTGATTACAGGAATGGCAATCGCCGGGGATACGCTGGAAGGGTACTTCCTGGAGCGTATTGGAGGAGAGAAGCATGTATTGTCTCATTAAGGCGGAGCTGTATAAGCTGGTGCATGATAAGAGTTTTTTTATCCTGTCTGCTCTGTCTGTAATGCTTGGCAGCTTCCTTATGCTGGATCAGGGGCAGCTTACAGGAAATGATAGTGTATCGGCATCATTGTATAACGCACCTATACTAATGCTGCTCACTTGTGTATTTGGAGCACTCTACCTTGGTAAGGACTTCGCTGACCATACTCTGTACCACATGATTTGCGCAGGACATTCACGTAATCATGTTTTCTTTAGCAAGGCCATCCTGTTTATCGTGGGGTCCAACATCATTTTGTTATTGCAGCCCATTCTTTGTATTGCGTATAACACCGGAAGTCACGGATGGGGTAGTCATCCTTTCGGGTCTGATTTTAGCAAAGTAATTGCCTTATTCTTTACCACAGCAGTATTGAACGCAGCGATGTGCGGAATTTCGCTGCTGACGGCCTTCATCTGTAAAGACATTGGTAAAACCCTATCGATTCCAGCATTGGTTTATTTTCTGAACATCTTTCTGCTTAATGGTCCGAACGCTAAGGCGATTGCGCACTTTATTCCATTGGGGCAGCTGAGATTATTAATTGAGGACTCTTCATCCATAGGTACGGCGTTGCTGGTCGGAATCATTTTTTTGATGTGTTTCTGCTTGGCGGCAGTTAGAATCTTCAATCGGTCAGAATTATATTAAAGGGGAGGATGCCATGAATAATCTAATGCAAATGGAATGGTTCCGCATGAAATACAACCGGTTTTTTATCGGCAGTGCACTGCTTAGTATCCTTTACGGGCTTCTTGCCAGCAAGAGCTATATTGCTGATCTGACAACACATAAAGATGCTATAGGCATATTTTATGCAATGGTTTACGATTCAACGGTCTGGCTGGTGTTATTCTCTGCAATTGTGGCTTTGCTGATGGGCCAGGACTTTTCGAACCGCACGATTCATCTGGAGGTCGTAGCGGGTCATTCGCGAATGGCAATATTCTTCAGTAAATGTCTTATCTACTTGGCTGTATTCAATCTTTTGATGCTGCTGGGGCCGGTAGTGGGGAGCATAAGAATGTCCTTTCAATTGGGCTGGGGGAACTCCTGGAATCATGATATTTTGTATATCCTAAGAGTAATTCTGTTGTCGGTGCTACTGAATAGTGCAGTGTTCTCAGTCTGTATCTTTCTTGCTTTTTTATTCAAGGACTCTGCCAAAACAGTATCTGTATCAATGGTTGTTCTTTTTATCAGTGCAATGTGCATTGCCTATGCAGGGCCGCTGGGCTGGTATGAAGTTGTGCCGTGGCTGCGGTTGCTGCCTATGAATCAGATCAGAGTCTCCTTAGCCTTCTCTCTCTCTACGGTTCAGGTGTCGGAGATCATACTTTCAGGAGGATTATTTCTGCTGCTGTTCATAGCGCTCTCATTTCTGCGGTTCAATACGTCTGAACTTAAATAAGGATGGAAAGAGGCGCTACAATTAATGATATATATCGCTGTTCTGCTCTCGGTAATCTTTGGAGTAATTATGTTCCGCCTCTTTTCACTAAAAAGGCAAATCCGCAATATTACAAAACAGATGGTTGAATTGTCTTTGGGAACGGTTGAAAAGAAACTGAGTATATCTTTGATCGATAAGGATTTGAACTCACTTACTGCAGAGATCAATAAGAATCTGACGAAGCAGCGTGAGCTCCGCATTCAGATGATACGCAGCGGCAATCATTTGAAAGAATCCATAGCCAACATCTCCCATGATCTGCGCACACCCTTAACATCAATGATTGGCTATCTTCAATTGCTGAGCAAAGGGGCAGTGAATCCAGAGCAACGTGAACAAATAGGAATAGTCTTCCGCAAAGCTGCTCATCTGCAGACTTTAATCAAATTATTTTATGAACTGGCTGTACTTGATTCTGAAGAGATTGAGCCGGAATTCAAGAATGTAAATTACTCGAATGCCATTATGGATAGCGTGGTGGAGAATGCTGCTATGTTCGAGGTACGGAGCCTGCATCCTGAAATTATCCTCCCGGAAGATACCGTATTTGTCTGGGCAGATGAGGATATGCTGCGGCGTATTTTGCAGAACCTGCTGGATAACGCAGCTAAGTATGCCACAGGTGATATCAAGATTACCCTGATGAAGGGCAGCGTAACAGAATTAATAATAACCAATAGGATCTCAAGCCCGAATGAAGTGAATGTGGAAAGACTGTTCGACCGCTTCTATACATCGGATATATCCCGAAATGCAGGGAGCACCGGACTGGGATTGGCAATTGTCAAAATTCTAATTGATAAATTAAACGGAACGATCAGTGCTGAATTGCTGGAAGATCACCTGCAGATCACAATTGTGTTGTGAATAGCACGGAAAACATGTATGGAGATGACCAGGATGCTGAAGATAGGAGTATGTGAGGACGAACTCCATGTCCTTAATCAAATTAGCGGTTACATTCAAGAAGCTTTGAACAATCAAATAGAATACAGCATAAAGGAGTACGTTTTTGGAACGACTATATTACAGGACAGGGAAGTTTTTGATCTGTTAATTCTGGATTTGGATATGTCCGGCGTTAACGGTTACGAGTTGGCGCGGGAAATCCGTGAGCTGGATACAGAAGTGAAAATCGTATTTATATCTAGCCACTCAATAAATAAAGATTCTGCGTTCTCCGTTCATGCTTTTGGTTATCTGGTAAAACCGGTGAATCGCGATACCCTTTTCTCTTTGCTCATAGATACCGTTAGGTACACTCCTCCGCACAAGAAAGAGGTGCAGCAGGTTAAATTTTTGTGCAAAGAAGGTGTGCGATCTCTTCAAAGCCAGGAAATACTATACTTTGAGTACATGAACCGCGATATATATTTACAGACCATAAAAGGTAAGCAGTACATAATCCATAAAGAAAAGATATCTAATATTTCAAGAAAGATGAGCCTCTATGACTTTGTAGTTCCACATAAGAGCTTTGTTATCAATTTGAACCATGTCAGTTATGTGAAGGGCTATAATATCTATATTTCGAATGGAGATGTCCTTCCGTTGTCGCAGAGTAACTCTACATCATTTAGAAAGAAGTTCAATTTGTTTCTCCAGAAGCAAATTCAGTGAATAGAACCACTTGACAGACCGCTCCCCATAACGTATAGTTATCTTAACTTAAAGATAATTAACTTAAAGACAAACACAGCCGGGCAGGAGGTGCAGCGAATGAGCAGCAAGAATAAGACAGCAGGAACGGAAGCAGATACTGCGCAGGAGCAAGAGCAGGCAGCATCGCTGAAATTGTTCGTCGTTCTGTCGAAGGCGTATAAGAGCCTGATGGATCAGGCGGTGAAGGATATGAAGAGTCACGGGCTGGCATCGGCGGAGTTCATGGTGCTGGAGGTGCTGTATCATAGAAACCGGATTCCGCTTCAGCAGATCGGCGAGAAGATTCTGGTCACCAGCGGCAGCATCACCTACAATATCGATAAGCTGGAGAAGCGTGGACTGCTGAAGCGCGTTCCTTGCGAGGATGACCGCCGGGTTACGTATGCCGAGATTACAGAGACGGGGCGTGAGCTGTTCGATCATATTTTTCCGCAGCATATTCATTCTATTCATAACCTTATGGGCGGACTGGACAGTGAAGAGAAGGCTCAGGCGACACTGCTGTTGAAGAAGCTGGGCAAGGGCGTATAGAAGTGAGTGCGTCGCAGCCCAGCGGCGGTAAGGTTGTCTGCTTATTAGTACGTTGAACTAATGAGAGAATAATAGCTCAATAAATTTTTTAGCAAATATCTTAATGTTAAGATAATTAAAACCAAGAGAATGGAGAGTGTTTAAAATGGTTAGTGTAGGTTTATTGTTGATGAGATTGGTAATTGGTGTAGCGTTCATCGGGCATGGTGCACAGAAGCTGTTCGGCTGGTTCGGCGGATATGGGCCTAAGGGAACAGGCGGCTGGATGGAGTCGATGGGGATTAAGCCCGGCGTGCGTATGGCGGTGCTGGCAGGTCTGATGGAGCTGGTCGGAGGCTTGCTGTTCACTCTGGGTCTGCTTACTCCGGTGGCTGCGGTACTGATTGCGGCAACGATGCTCGGTGCCATTGTGAAGGTGCATGCCCCTAACGGATTCTGGTCCACGGCGAACGGGATTGAGTTTCCATTAACGGTACTGGTAGTCGCTGTAGGTATAGCGCTGACAGGTGCGGGTTCGATTTCACTGGACGCAATATTCTTCAACTAAAATAAAAATAAGCGCATCATCATCATAACTATCAGGAGGGTTCACTCATGACTATGCATACTGCAGGGATTCACCATGTTACCGCTTTTGTAGGAGACGCACAGCGTAATGCTGATTTCTATGCCGGAATTCTGGGCCTGCGGCTCGTCAAAAAAACCATCAATTTCGACGCCCCCGAGGTCTATCACCTTTACTTCGGCAATGAGCAGGGTGCACCAGGTACGATCATCACCTTCTTCCCATGGGCTCATGGACGTAAAGGCAGAATCGGCGGCGGCCAGGTCGGTGTGACCACTTATGCTGTACCGGCCGGCTCTTTCGGATTCTGGGAGCAGCGGCTGGCCGCTTACCAGATCCCTGTGACTAAGGTTACCCGGATTGGCGAGTCGTATCTCTCCTTCGCGGATTATGACGGACTGCGGATTGAGCTGGTGGAGCGTGAAGAGGGTGCGCTGAGCACCTGGTCGTTCGGCGGCGTTCCGGTAGAGCATGCGGTAAAAGGCTTCGGAGGTGCTGTCCTCTACAGCACAGCCCCGGAACGCACAGCTGATACACTCTCCCGCACACTTGGGATGGAACGTATTGCTGAAGGGGACGGTTATATCCGGTATAGAGCGACTGGAGACATCGGCAATATTATTGATCTGAAGGCCACACCGGTTCCGCAGGGCGGCGGCGGTACAGGTACGGTTCACCATATTGCGTGGCGGGCCGTAGATGACAACGAGCAGCTGGAGTGGGGCCGCCGGGTTCAGAGTCACGGCTACCAGCCGACTCCGGTGCAGGACCGCCAGTACTTCAATGCCATCTACTTCCGGGAAGAAGGCGGGATTCTGTTCGAGATTGCAACCGATCCTCCAGGCTTTGCCCGTGATGAAGCACCTGAGGCGCTGGGGCAGAAGCTGATGCTTCCGGCGTGGTTTGAGCCGCAGCGTGCGGCGATAGAAGACAATTTAAGTCCGTTTGAAATCCGTGAAATCGAGGTGAAGCAGGTATGATCCATGTATTCAAGCAAGGTACGGACGTAACACAGCCAACGCTGGTTTTATTCCACGGCACAGGCGGCAACGAGCGTGATCTACTGCCGCTGGCCGAGCTGCTGGCACCCGGAGCATCTGTGCTCGGTATCCGCGGCAACGTGCTGGAGAATGGCATGCCGCGATTCTTCCGGCGGCTGGCGGAGGGGATTTTCGATGAGGAGGATCTGATCTTCCGCACCCATGAGGTGAAGCAGTTCCTGGAGGAAGCGGCTGCAAAATATGGCTTCGATGCCGGTAATCTGGTCGCTGTCGGCTATTCCAACGGTGCGAACATCGCGGGCAGCCTGCTCTTCCATTATGGAGCCCTCTTCCGGGCGGCAGTGCTGCTGCACCCGATGGTTCCGCTGCGCGGTCTGACGATTCCTTCGCTGCAGGGGGTTCCGGTCTTTATCGGGGCAGGGACCAACGATCCGATTATCCCCACTCCGGAGACCAAGGAGCTGGAAGCTCTGCTCAGCGGAGCGGGAGCCGATGTTACCTCCCATTGGGGCAATCAGGGACACCGCCTGAGCGCAGCCGAGGCGGAGGCGGCAAGAGATTGGCTGGCCGCTCTTACCAATTAAGTGTAAGTAACAACAGCACCACCCGGAATAGAATAACCGCCTGCGGGCCTGCCGATCACAGATAGTGGATTGGCGGCTACGGCAGGCGGTTTTTTGTTGTTGTGGAGATTGGGCGGGGGTGCGGGGGCACGTAACTCAAATTCGGCACAAACTGGGGTTGCGACTGTTGCATTTCGCGCAGGATACGCGCACAGTACACTTCAACCGAGCAGCAATGTTGCACTTTTTGCAGCAATTTTCTAAATTTGTTACTGGCTATGGCACATTGTTGCATCTTTTGCAGGAATTCCGGCGCTTCGGGGCTAGTTAGGGCTGCGAATGTTGCATTTCAAGCAGGATTTCCACGCAGAGGGCCTCTCATGAGCGACATTGTTGCATATTCTGCAGGATTTGCGAGCAGGTCGCCCCCATCAGACCGCTTCTATCTCCCGGCACTATTGCACTTTGATCCCTCTGCACCAGTTCCCCCTGCTCTTTCCCGCCGAACCATTAATTCATTGAACAATCCGGCGGTAATCGGGTAGTATGGAGAAATATATAAACGGACCTGAACATAAATGGCGCTGCCGTTTTACTAAAGGTTACGTGCAAGAAAGGATGTATCCTGTTCATGATGAAGCAAAATTCGATGACAAGCCTGGCCGAGGGCGGGCCGTCCAGAAGCCTGCGGCTGCAGCTTGCCGTGATTCTGGGAGCCATCGCTACCATTGGCCCGCTGTCGATAGATATGTATCTGCCTGCCTTGCCTGCTCTTGGTCTCTATTTCGATACCAGTCCCGCCATGGTTCAGCTTACTCTGACCTTTTTCCTGCTGGGGCTGGCTTCGGGCCAGCTTGTAGCCGGACCGCTCAGTGATGTGCACGGGCGCCGGATTCCGCTGTTGTTCGGGATGATTATCTATGCGGTGTCCTCGCTGCTCTGCGCGTTCAGCCCGTCCATCGGACTGCTGATTGTGCTGCGCTTCGTCCAGGGCCTGGCCGGATCGGTAGGGGTGGTGATCTCCCGCGCGGCGGTCCGCGATATGTACAGCGGCTCGGAATTAACCAAGTTCTTCTCGCTGCTGATGATTGTCAACGGACTGGGTCCGATTGCAGCTCCGGTCATCGGGGGACAACTGCTGAGAGTGACGGACTGGAAGGGTGTATTTATCGTCTTGTTCGTATGCGGGCTGCTCTTCGCGGCGGTCATTCTTCTGCGGCTGCCGGAGACTCTGCCTAAGGAACGGCGTATACGCAGCGGACTGGCAGGAACCCTGCGTACCTTCCGCACTCTGCTTGGCAATGCCGGCTTCATGGGCTACGCGCTCTCCCAGGGCTTTGTTATGGCAGGCATGTTCGCGTATATCTCGGGATCATCCTTTGTGCTGCAGACCATTTACGGGGTATCCCCGCAAATGTACAGCCTGATCTTCGCCGTGAACGGCTTGGGTATTATTCTGACCGGGCAGATTGCCGGGCGGATGTCGGCCAGAGTGGGTGAGCGTAAGCTGCTGATCTGCGGCCTTCTTCTCTGCACCGCAGGCGGCATCCTGCTGCTGGTCACCCTCCTCGCGGGGGGCGGGCTGGCGCTGATTCTGCCCTGTCTGTTCGCCGTGGTCTCCAGTGTAGGCCTGGTGGGTACGACCAGCTTCTCGCTGGCGATGCAGGATCAGGGGGAGACGGCAGGCAGCGCCTCAGCGCTCCTGGGTCTGCTTCCTTTGCTGCTGGGGAGCTGCGCGGCTCCGCTGGTCGGACTTGGCGGCAGCGGCTCGGCCCTGCCGATGGCGCTGGTCATCGCGGGAGCGGGTCTCCTGTCGGTTCTGTCCTATCTGCTGCTGTGCAGAAGAGAGGTCCAGCCTTGAGCCGCAAGGATTTCGCTACCCTGCTGCTGCTTGCTTTTGCCTGGGGAGCCTCCTTCCTGTTCATGCGGATTGCCTCGCCGGAGCTGGGTCCGGTCTTCACGACAGAGCTGCGCGTTACGATTGCCGGAGCTGCTCTGCTGCTCTATGCGCTGCTGACCCGGCGCAGGCTGGATCTCCTGAAGCACTGGAAGTCTTTCCTGCTGCTCGGTGCGATTAACGCGGCGTTTCCGTTCACGCTGATCTGTATGGCTGAGCTGCACTTAAGCGCCTCGCTGGCGGCAATTCTGAATGCTACAACCCCGATGTTCGCAGCACTGGCGGCATGGGGGACCCGGAAGGAGAAGCCGGGGGCGGCCAAATCGGCCGGACTGATAATAGGCCTTGTAGGTGTGGGTGTGCTGGTTGGCTGGAGTCCGCTCCCGCTGACCAGTACGGTTCTTTTATCCGTAGGTTATTCGCTTGGAGCAGCGCTCTGCTATGCGTTCGGAGGCTTATACGCGTCACGTGTAGGCTCCGGTCTCACTCCGCTGGCGCTTGCTGCGGGACAGCAGCTGGGCGCAAGTGTGGTGCTGCTGCCGCTGGCGGTGATTTTTGCCCCGGATCATCTCCCTTCTTCCGCCGCTGTATATTCTGTCCTCGGCCTGTCGCTGATCTGCACCTCGGTGGCGTATTTGCTGTATTTCCGGCTGATTGCCAGTGTCGGCCCGGTCAAGACCGTCAGCGTTACCTTCCTCGTGCCTGTATTTGGCCTGTTGTGGGGCGTAATCTTCCTGCAGGAGCAGGTTTATGCCAACACCATCGCCGGGCTGGTCATCATCCTGCTGAGCGTTATGCTGATGAACCGGAGGGCGCGCAAGGAGTAAAGAGCGGATATTCAGCAAACTTTCAGCGCATTTTAACGTTCCTTGTAGAGAAAAGGGATATATTGAAGAGGTGAGAGGAGGGACCGCCCATGAATGTCTCATCCGTAGCCGCTTCAGCATCCGTATCTTATACTTCCTCCAGCGCCAGTGATACCACTGCACTTGAGAAGCAGAAGGCGAAGCTGGAAGCTGAGCTTGAGAAGGTAAGCGCAAGCCAGGACAACGAGCAAGCCAAAGAAACACAAACCAAGCAGCTGGAACAGCAGATCAAGCAGATCGAAGCGCAAATTGCCCAGAAGTCACAGGCTGCGGGCAGCTCCGCTGCTGCCAACAACGCTGCTGTGTCTCCGGACAAGCCTTCCGGTAACAATAATAAGCTGACAGCGGCATCCGTTCAGGAGATTGCTAACGCAACCACCGACAGCTCTGGGAGATTCGACATTAGAGTATAAGCTTGAGCGAGAACAGCTTTCCTATGAAGAGAGCCGCCATTGCCGTGGTGACAGGCCCTCCATTAGGGAATGACAACTCTTGGCATGATGATAAAAGCACCCGGACTAATCGCAGTCCGGGTGCTTTTATGCATATATGAATGCGTACACTTCTCCCATCACCGGAACTAATATACTCCCTGTGCAGGGAATATCCTCCGCCTGCCGTCTAACTCTTGTAAGCGTGTGACCATTATACGGGAGTTCTGCTGTGGATCTTGTTATAATGGGTTCGTATGAAGAGGGCTGAATATGTTCAGGCAACAAGAGCGTTCGGCAGTGAGGACAGGTGAAGTCATGCATACTGTAATCAAAAATAAATTGGAACGCTTCAAAATCGTACGGCTGCTGATATCCATCTACCGGATTAAGGCGGTGCGGGCGCTTTTTCCGCTGCTGATTATCGGGCTGGTCTATCTGGAGGGGCAGCATGAGCTGAAGCAGATTCACTTAGGCAAAATCATCCGTGATCTGAAATCCGTTCCCGTGCCCTCTATTATGCAGATGCTGGGGATATCGCTGCTGTCGGTGGCGGTTATGAGTACTTATGATTACTTGATCCGGCGGCATTTCCGCCTGCAGATCGGTCGGCTGCGGACCTTCCGTTATGCCTGGATTGCCAATACGTTCAATAATATGATCGGATTCGCCGGTTTGGCTGGTGCGGGCCTTAGAACGCTGCTCTATAAGCGGAGCAGTGTGCCCGCGTCCTTGCTCGCGCCGGCTATTGTGTTTTTGTCGCCACTGATGATTACGGGGCTGTCGCTGCTCGGGTGGGGGACGATTACCGGGCTTTTGCCGGCGGACCGGCTGCTGGAGGCGCATCGCTGGCTGGGTTTTGCAGTCTGGGGGATAGCGCTGTATCTGCCGTTCTTTGTACTCCTCCAGCGCTCTGCGCTCTTCGCCAAATGGGTCAACCGGGGTGAGGGGCGAACCGCCTGGTCTACTGTGGTTGCTTCTGTGGGAGCTTCCTTCCTGGAGTGGATATTCGCCGGGCTGACCTTCTGGTTCATTGCCAGTGAACTGCTCGGGAACGCCCCGTTCCTCACGGTCTTTAGTATATATGTAGTTGCCGCCATAGCGGGAATTCTAAGCATGGCCCCCGGCGGCATTGGCGCATTCGATCTGATTGCGCTGCTCGGGCTTACCCAGCTTGGCATCAAGAGTGACCATGCCATGGCAGTCCTGGTCATCTACAGATTATTTTATTACATTATCCCTTGGCTGCTCGGGCTGGTGCTGGCTGCGCTGGAGTTCGGGCTGCCGGGTACGAAGGGCGTTGAGCGCAGCGGCGATAGAGTGGATGCACCTCTGACGGTATGGCAGAAAATATGGGGCTGGCCCGGCCAATATACCTTCCTCAGCGATCTGGGTGTATGGGCACTCGGCAAGCTGGTCCTGGCCAGCGGTCTGCTTCTTCTGTTGTCCGCAGCTACGCCTGAGCTGCTCTACCGGCTGAAGGTGACAGAGGAGCTGTTGTCGCTGCCCGTGATGCAGATCTCGCACCATCTGTCCGTGCTGATCGGCTTTATGCTGATTCTGCTGTCGCGGGGGATCTCCCTGCGTGTCCGCAGGGCTTACGTCTGGACAAGCCTGCTGCTTTTTGGCGGGGCGGTCTTTGCATTTACGAAGGGGTTCGATTACGAGGAGGCCTTGTTCCTGCTGGTGGTGGCGCTGATTCTCTGGATCTCACGAAGCCGGTTCTACCGGATCAGCGTTCCTTTTAGCGCTAAAAGCACCTTATGGTGGCTGCTCCTGACTTCGGCTGTAGCCCTTAGCTATTACGGGCTGGCGAGTTATACCCATCACGGCTTCCTGAAGCATCTTCCGCCCGGCATCCAGCCGGAATGGCTGCGGCAGCACAGTAATGTGGCCGTTACGGCGGCCGGCGGACTGATCTTCTCCTGGCTGCTGCTGACGATGCTTGTAGCCCTCAGGCCGCAGCACAAGGCAGATACGCTTCTCGCGGATAAGGATATGGCGCGGCTGGAGCGCTTTCTCTCAGAAGGCTGGGGCAATGCCTTAAGCCACATGCTGTTCCTCGGCGACAAAAGCTTCTATTGGGCCCAGGGAGGCCGGGTGCTGTTCGCTTTCGCCAGAGTCCGGGACAAGCTGGTGGTGCTGGGTGACCCGCTGGGGCCGATGGATCTGCTTAACAATGGAATCAGTGAGTTCAGACAGGCTGCAGACTTATATGGCCTATCTGTAGTCTTCTATCAGGCGACCCCGGCGCATCTTCCGCTCTATCATGAGCAGGGCTACCGGTTCTTCAAGCTGGGGGAAGAGGCGCTGGTTCCGCTGGCGGACTTTGGCATTAGCGGTTCGCGGAACGCCAGCCTTCGTAATGTGAAGGGGCGGTTCGAGCGCGAGGGCTACCGTTTCGAGATCACAGAGGCACAGCATTCGAAGGAGCTGCTGCAGGAGCTCCATCTGTTGTCAGAGGAATGGCTGGCCGGGCGGATGGAAAAAGGCTATTCGCTGGGCTGGTTCAGCGAGCCGTACCTCCAGCTCGCACCGCTGGCGCTGCTGCGCGGACCAGAGGGCCATGTGCTGGCTTTTGCCTCCGTGGCTCCTGGCTATGACGGGCAGAAGAGCGTCTCGGTGGATCTGATGCGCCATCACAAGGATACCCCGAACGGCACTATGGACTACCTGTTCCTGTGCCTGCTGGAATGGGCGAAAGGCCGCGGATACAGAAGCTTTAACCTCGGGTCTGCCCCGCTGTCCAATGTCGGGGGACGCTTTGGAGCGCTGCGGGAGGAGAAGCTTGCCCGGCTGGTTTTTGAACGCGGCGGCCACTGGTACGGCTTCTCCGGTCTGCGCCGGTATAAGGAGAAGTTCAACCCGGTATGGGAGCCGCGGTATCTGGCCTATCCCGCTGCTGTTACACTCCCTCTGTTGACCCTGGATCTGGTGCGGCTGGTCTCCAGGCACCCGGAGGAGGGGAAGTGAGGCCTTCGTGCTGGAAGTTGTCTCTGGAATGTGCAGAGTGTTGTGCATAGTGAAAAGTTAGGCAAAGGACATAAGCATGAGGAATTTGGAATGTATGCGAAAAACAGCATACAATGGGGTGGCGCGCAGGCCGAATGTATGCCAAAAACAGCATACAATGGGCTGGCATGCAGGCGCACGGGCCGAATGTATGCGAAAAACAGCATACAATGGGGTGGCGCGCAGGCGCACGGGCCGAATGTATGCCAAAAACAGCATACAATCTCCACAGCCCCCTAATGAAGTTGGAGTCCTCCCCCACAAAAATGTAGACTAGAGATAGGAGGAGGATGAACGGTATGGGACACTTAACAGGAACAAGAGAGAAGGCAGCGCAAGAGGTGTTATCTGGCATTAAGGCGGCGGTGGTTGCCCGAAAGTATGGGGTGACTCCGTCCACGGTGAATCAGTGGGTGAGGGATTACCGGGAAGCCCATGGAGAACAAGATCATCCGTACCCCCAGGAGCAGGTAGAGGAACTGAAGCGCCTGGTAGAGGTCGAGCAGAAATATGAGAAGGCGGTCAAGATGCTCGGTGAAAAGGAGTTAGAGATTGAGATTCTGCGTGAACTGCTAAAAAAGCCAACCCCTGCTTATCCGAAAAAATCGAGGTAGCCGAGATGTTCATTAAGCAGGGATATTCCGCAGCGTTGGTACTACGTCTCATCGGGCTCGCAGAGTCCACGTACTACGACCGTAAGAAACGCAAGTCACAGGATGCACAGGCCGTACTCCAGGGGCGCGGAAGACCCGTACCCGGCTACTCTCTGACCGAGTCTGGAGCGAAAATTAGCGACGAGGAAATCCAGGAATGGCTGCTGGAATTAATCGCTGGAGAAGAGCACGTGTACGGATACAAACTGCTGGCCAAGTGCTTGTGGAACCAGCACCGTTTAAAGCTCAATCACAAGAAAAGTTACCGGCTGTGTCAGGCGCTGGATATCCTGCAGCCGCAGCGTCACAAGCGTTTTAAGCATCCCCGGAAGCTGCCGGAGAACCGGGTCATTACCGGAGCAGGCCAGCTCTGGCAGATGGACATTAAGTACGGGTACGTGGCGGGCCGGGACCGGCATTTCTTTGTCCTGAGCATTATCGATGTGTTTACCCGTGTCATCGTCGGCTACCACCGCGGATCGTCGTGTGAGGCCAAGCACGCCTGCCAGACGCTGGGACGCGCCATGGAGCAACACTGCGCCCCTGGCAGCGTACGCCCGGTGATCCGCACCGACAACGGCCCACAGTTCGTCAGCCACCTGTTTGGCGACATGTGTGAAAGCTGGGAAATGACCCATGAACGCATTCCGCCTCGAACGCCGGATTTAAACGCTTTTATTGAATCGTTCCACAGTAATATTGACCGGGATTTGTTCCGCAAAGAGGCATTCGACACGTTCGAAGAGGCCTATGAAGCGGTGGACCGGTACATGGACTTTTACAACAACCGCAGAATGCATACGAGCCTTCGGAACATGCCGCCAGCTACGTTTGCGGAGTGGGTCCTGACCCAAGAAGACCGCTCCCGCTTCTTCTGGCCGAGAGAAAAAGCGAAATAAAGAGCATATCTACGATAAGTACTGATTTGATACGGAGGACTCCGGGATAAGGGGGTCGCACCGCAATGAGGTGGTACGCAGGCACACGGGCTGAATGTATGCCAAAAACAGCATACAATGGGCTGACGCGAGGGTGCGAAGGCTGAATAAAGGCCAATGAAGCAAAAATCAGGGGCACTGTTGCCCCTGATTTCGCCGGATGCCCCACAGGTGGGCGGATAGGTAAGGTGGGTTTAACTATATTAGCTGCGAAGCACGTATAAGTTCTTGCATGATCCATTCGCTCATGATCCATCCACTATGGTAATTTTGTTCGCTGAATCGCTCCGCATCCGCTCAGCTAATCCGGGCTACCCACCACAATATAGCTGCGACCGCCAGGATACCTAGCGCTGCCAGTGTATCGCGCCTGCTCCAGCGGAGCTGATAGACGGGGGTCCGCTGCTTGGCGGGATCATACCCCCGTGATTCGACGGCTGTCGCCAGCTCGTCGCCCATGCCAAGGACAAGAATCAGCAGGGGCACGATGATTAGGGCGATCTGCCTCGGGGACCAGCGGGCCACCCCGCGTGCGCGTCTTCCGCGTGAGCCCAGCGCCAGCTGCAGCTGGGCCAGCTTGCCGAGAATCCACGGCACGAACTGCAGGGTCACAGATACGGCAAGCGACCAGTTACGGGTGCGGATGCCCAGGGTCCGCAGCGGAGCGATGCCCCATTCCAGCCCCTCGCGCAAGGGGGCGCCGGTGGTCGTCTCGGTGAACAGGAAGCCCAGGGCAATCAGCAGCAGGAAGCGCAGCACGCTGATTCCTCCGCGCATTAGTCCTGCGTAGCTGAAGCTGAGCGGCCCGAGTGCGAAGTCGGGAGAGCTCCAGCTAAGCCCGGACAGCAGCCAGAGGAACAGGAACATCAGCAGGAACGGGCGGAAGAAGCGGAACGCCCGGCGCCAGGAGATGTGAGCTGAAGCCGCGAGCCCGGCCAGTAGCCCGGTGGTGAGCAGCAGCGGAAGCAGAGTGTTCATCCCTAACAGGACCAGCGAGCCGAGAATCATCCCCAGCCATTTGGCCCGGGGGTCAAGGCCTTGCCAACCAGATCTGCGTGGAGGGTCCTGTTCGAGCTTTGGCCTGCCGGGCCTGATTATCGCCTGGGCGGTCTTCCTCCCGGTGAACTGATGGGAATTATCCCGGTGGCGGATGCCTTCTAAGCTGTATTGCACGCTCTGTTCGCTGGCATTGGTGTTCTGACTGCCGGGTATTGTGGCGCCGCTGCGGGCAACGATGCCAGAGCCTGCCGCCCAGTTGTCCGTCTGCGGCATAGGCAGCGGGTGCTTTTCCAGTGCGGTCAGCAGCTCCTCCAGACTATCCGGGACTGCTTCCAGCAGACCATGCTGCACCGCTCTGCGTCCCATAGAAGCATAGACGGGGGGGATGAGTCCGGCGTCTGCCAGCAGGCCGGGATCGGCAGTCAATGCCGGAGCAGGCCCGTCATAATGGATAGCACCCTGCTTCATCACGATGACCTTGTCAGCAACTGGAAGGAAGCTGTCCAGATCGTGGGTGCCGATGATCAAGGTCAGTCCGCTGCTACGCAGCTCCTCCACCATTTCGAGCAGTGCCTGTGCCGCCTGCGGGTCCAGCCCTGCGGTCGGCTCATCCAGAATCAGGAGCCCGGGCTGTACGGCCAGGGCTCCCGCAATACTTACGCGCCGTTTCTCGCCTCCGCTGAGCAGAAAGGGGGATCGCCCGGCGAATTCATCGTAAGCCAGCCCGGTCTTCGCCAGGGCGCTGGAAATGATCTCCGTCCGCTTCTCCTTAGACACCCCGCGCTCTATCAGGCCGTATTCGATATCCTTATGTACCGTACCCGCGAAGAGCTGGGTCTCTGGCTGCTGGAATACCATGGATACCAGTTCGGCGGTCGTGTTGTCCGTCTTCTTCCCGTCACCGTCACCGTAATGTATCTGCCCGGAGGAGGGCTGGGCAAGACCCGCGAGCAGACGGAGCAGGGTAGACTTACCGCTCCCGTTCACTCCGCAGAGGGCAGTCAGCGAACCTGTAGGGATATCCAGAGATATCTTTTGAACGGCTGGCCTGCCACCAACATAGCAGAAGGTGAGCTGATCCGCATGAATTCTCATAGCAGCTCCTCCAGATCCTGCCCGGTCAGCGGCAGCAGATGAAGCGGCCAGCCCTGCTTCCGCAGCAGCTTCCCGACCCGGACGGCCGGAGAAGGAAGCCAGCCGAGGGTCTCCGGCAGCTCTGAGGTGTAGAACAGGCTGCGCGGGCCGCCGTCATAGAGCAATTTCCCCTCGCCGAGCACCGCAATGCGCGGGCTTGCGGCCAGTTCCTCCATCCGCTGGGTGACCCAGAGGATGGTAGTGCCCGTCTGCCATAGCTCCTGAGCCAGCTCCATAATATCCGATCTCCCCTCAGGGTCCAGCATCGAGGTGGCCTCATCGAAGATAATCATTTCAGCTTCCAGTGCCAGGCAGCTGCCTACCGCCAGGCGCTGGCGCTCTCCGCCGGACAGCGTGGATACCTCTGCTTCTGCTTTGTGGCTTAGCCCTACCTGCTGCAGGATCTCATGGATTCGTGCAATCATCCGCTCCCGTTCCAGTCCCCGGTTCTCCAGCCCGAAGGCGATATCCTCGAACGGAGTGGAGCCGACCGTCTGTGCTTCGGGATTCTGAAATACGAGCTGCACACGTTGCTTTACAGCCGTCCGGTTCTCCGGCAGACGCAGATCGAGTCCGGCCACGGACAGACTGCCGCTGGAGGGGGTGTTCAGTCCGTTGAAGGTGCGGATCAGCGAGGTTTTGCCGCAGCCGTTTGCCCCTGTGAGCGCTACCCATTCCCCAGGCTCTATATGAATGTTAATCCCTTGCAGTACCATACGGCGATGCTGCCCCTCCCGCACGGACAAGCTTACATTATGTGCCCTGATCATCTTCATGCCTGCTTTCCGTCCAGCTCTAGTCAACAATTGCTCCCCATTATAACAAAGATTTTAGGATTGATGTATCTGGAGGGGGGATGTTATAGTGATCCCAAGTGGAAACGGCTTTGCCGGCCTTTTAAAGGACGGTATCGTTTCGGCGGGAAATAGAAGGATAATTTGTAGCGTGAAACATATAAATTATATTTTTAAAAAAGGGGGAGCCTCCCGGCCATGAAGAAATGGACAACCCGCGGCCTGATATTCAGTGCCTTATTCGCCGCTGTCATGATAGCTCTGAGTTATTTGAAAATCTCGCTGCCCTTCTCCACGGTACCGATTACTATGCAGACCCTTGCGGTAATGCTGGCTGGTTCTATCCTTGGGGCCCGATACGGGGCACTTGCTGTACTAATCGTAATCGGACTCGCTGCTGCCGGATTCCAGGTGATGGGCGGAAGCGGAGGATTAGCGGTCCTGGTTGGACCTACCGCCGGATATATCTTCTCCTGGCCGTTCGTGGCCTGGCTGATCGGCTTCTTCGCCGAACGCATTAAGCAGGACAAATACACCTTTGTGAAGCTGTTGGCAGCTAACTTTATCTTCGGGGCACTGTTAGTTTATCCGGGCGGTGTGGGATGGCTTGCCTATTCTACAGGCATGGATTCACTCGGCAAGGCACTGACGGCTGGTATGTGGCCGTTTCTTCCGGGCGACCTGCTCAAAGCAGTCCTGTGTTCGGCTGTAGTAACAGCGGTATGGAAGGTATATCCGATCGAACGTATTCTGAACCATGACACAGGCGTCTGGGCTGACGGGGACAACACAACCACAAGCCGCTAACCACAAGCTGTTCACTAATAAATACAAATGCTAACTGCAAGCTATGTCTTGCCCAGCATAAATAGGCGAATTCATAGCCCCTGCGGCGTGGATTCGTCTACTTTGCGTTATTCACAATAGGAATTCTGTGGGGTTCATCGGATGTTGTGCATTCTGTGGATAAAATGTGGATAACATCGGGGATAAATCCCCTTAATGGTGCTGGAAGTGGGCCGAATGAGTACCAGATTAGCAAATGAGTAACTTGTTATGGTTTGTGGAGAGTAATATATTTCTTTTGTGGATAATTTGTGGAAAAAATGCCGTCCCCCTAACAACAGGGACGGCATTTTTCATCTTTATAAGCTCACTCCTCCGCGCAGGCGTCGGCCGGCTTCGGCTCGGGCAGTGCCCAGACGGAGACGCTGCCGCCGTTCACCGGGAATACGGCCCAGCCGTCTTCGCCGATGGTGACGGACTCCCCGCGGTTATGGGTGAAGTCCTCCCATACCTCTCCGCTGCGCGCTTCACCCACGAACATCCGCTTCTCTCCGTTGTCTCCGTTGGAGATGACTACAGCGCAGCCGGAGCCTTCGATCTCCTGAACGCCGCGCCGGACCCAGCCGATGGTGTTCGGATGGTCGAAGTAATCGTCCTGCTCCCCGTACGCCTTGGTGTAGCGGGCGCAGAGCAGAGGATCGATGGCGTCCTTCTTGCCTTCCATCGGGGCAGGGCCGCCGATGCCGTAATAATCCCCGTAGAAGACCACGGGATATCCGTCGCGGCGCAGCAGAATCAGGGCATAGGCACTTTGCTTGAACCAGTCACCTACCCAGGATTCCAGCGCTTCATGAGGCTGGGAATCATGATTGTCGACGAAGGTGACTGCATTCGCGGGATGTGTCTGGACCAGCGTATCATCGAAGATATGCGTCAGGTCGAAGTCCCGGCCTGCCAGTGCGGCGGAGTACAGCTTGTAATGAAGAGAGACATCGAACAGATCGATCTGGTAATCGACAGTGTTCAGGAATTCGCGGCAGGCCTCCAGATTGGAGTTCCAGAATTCACCGACGATGTAGAAGTCCTCGCCGCGTTTCTTTTTCATCTCCATGGCGAATTCCTTGATGAACTCGTGGTTGATATGCTTGATCGCATCCAGCCGGTATCCGCTGCATTGCAGCGTATCGACCAGCCATTTGCCCCAGTTCAGCATTTCCTGCTTCACATCTGCATTGAGGTAATCGATGTTGGCGAACATCAGGTAGTCGTAGTTGCCGAATTCGGTATCCACATTCTCATTCCAGCCTTTATTCGTGCCGTCAATCCGGAAGACGCCGCTGCGGCCTTCCTTGGCATCGAAATCGGTTCCGTTGAAGTGGGTATGATTCCACTTGAAGCTGGAGTATTCATCCCCGCGCCCCGGGAAATCGAATTTGGTCCAGCCTTCAATCTCGAACGGCTCGGAGATATCCTTGGTGCGGTCGTTCGGGTCCACCTCAATGACCTCAAAGACCTCCGTCTCATCCGCTCCGGCTTTATGGTTCATGACCAGATCCACGTAGACTGCAATGCCGTTCTTCAGGCACTCGGCAATTGCGTCGATTAACTCCTGCTTGGTTCCGTACTTCGTGCGCACACCGCCCTTTTGATCGAATTCACCAAGGTCGTAGAGATCGTAGACCCCATAGCCGGTATCTTCGGGGGAGACGGCTTTGGTAACAGGGGGGACCCACACCGCATCCATTCCCGCCGCCTTTAGTTCCGGGGCCATCTGGGCAAGACGCTTCCAGTGTTGTCCATCCGCCGCGACATGCCATTCAAAAAACTGCATCATAGTATGATTTCTCTTCATATAGGTAGGCCTCCTTTACATGTGTAAGACGACTCAGACGGTTGTCTGATCTGGAGCTTCTGGTAATGCTGGCACTTCAGCAAGGAGTAGAAGAGATATATGTAGACCTCTGTACATCAGGTGAACAAGTCCAGCTGGCGCGGGGCCAGTCCGCCGTCGATCCCGAGCAGCGATTGCAGCTCTAGGGCATTAGGAGTGGCATCCCCGGCAGAATTATTATTAAATACCACGTAAATATTCTTACAGGTCTGTTCAAGCTCCAGCAGCCGGTCCCTCCACTGCGTCAGTTCCTCGGTGCTGTAGCAGTACAGATAGCGAAGCTTGCGCCAGTCCGGGTGGCTGCTCTGATTCCAGCCTGCAGTGTTGCGCCCGTGCAGCCGCACGTAGGTGAGATCCGGCCGGGTGGCGACAGGGACAATCGGGATGGAGCCGGAACCTGCCTGCGGCTCGTCGGCTATCGTGTGAATCCAGCCTTCCTGCTCCAGGAACCGGAGGGTCCGCTCACGCATCTCAGGGCTGTACCAGGAATCATTACGGAATTCGATGGCAGCGGGCACATCCAGCATCCGCTCTTTCGCCTCACGCAGGAAATCCACGTTGTCTTTGGTGCAGTCGAACCAGGGCGGGAATTGAAACAGGGCCATCGCCAGCTTCCCCGCTGAACGGACAGGGGCGATAGAGGTATGGAAGGCCCGGTACATCTCCTCCGGCGTATCGTAGTAATTCTTTTTCCCCCGCAGATGTCCGGTCATTCCCTGATAAGCCTTCACAATGAATTGGAATGCCTCCGGCGTCTGATGCACCCACTTCTCGTAATTTCGGACCGGCTGAACCGCATAGAAGGAGCTGTCAATCTCCACAATGGGAAAATGGGCGCTGTAAGCGGGCAGGCGGTCGGCGGGTTTGATTTTGCCGTACAGCTCCTCATGGTCCCCGAAGCCGGTCAGCCCAATCTTGATCATAGTCCCTTCCCCCTCGCAACTATGGAATGAAGACCGAACGGATCGGCTAACTCTTATTAAACTGAAAACCCGCCTATGCAAACAACAGGAGAACAGGAATGACGGAAATCAGTGTAGAGACAGGAAGGAACTGGAGGAAAAGGGGCTATGGAAGCTGGTATCACCAAAAGAGCAGGCGGTTATACCCGGCGGGTGCCATTTATTCTTTCTACTTGATATGCGCAGGGGAAGCGTGAGGTGCCGCGCGGGGCAGGAAAAGAGGGGTTGCCTCCATCACATGGGCTTGAAGCGGGTGATGGAGGAGACGCCATACAGATGAACGCTATTGCGGCCGTTCCGCTTGGAGGAGTAGAGGGCATGGTCTGCTTCTGAGAGCAGCTCCTCCAGTGAGATCGAACGGCCGAGGGCTTCGGTCACGCCGAAGCTGGCTGTGATTTTAATTGTTCCTGTGAAGGTGGAGAAGGTGCTGTGCTCGATGTCCCTGCGGATGCGCTCAGAGATCAGGGCCGCTTCCTTCAAGGGGGCTCCCGGCAGGCTTAAGACGAATTCCTCACCTCCATACCGTCCGAAGACATCGCCCTCCCGGACATGCTGACGGCATACGCTTACTACATGCTGCAAGGCCATATCCCCGTGATGGTGCCCGTAGCGGTCGTTAATGCTCTTGAAGAAATCGATATCCAGCAGGATGACCGAAAAGGGGGCGGCGGAGCCGGCAGCTTCCTTCAGCCGTTGCCGGCTCAGCTCCATGAAGTGGGTCCGGTTGTAGATACCGGTCAGGCTGTCGATGGTGGCGAGCTGCAGCAGCTTTTCCTGGAGCAGGGTGCGTTCGGTAACATCGATCAGCATGATCATCCGCCCGGCAAGATGGCCGTCATGCTTCTGCACGGGGGAGGAACGGACCTGATAATAGCGGACTTCTCCGCCGGAATGCCATACCAGCTCCTGCTCTTCGCTGATCTGAGGATTGGAATTCATTACATAATCGAACGCCTCCTTGCCGGCAGGCAGGAAGAGCTGGGCCAGCGGGCGGCCGATGGCTGCGGCATCCAGATCCTCAAGCATCTCGGCAGCGGCCCGGTTATAGTCCACCAGCTTGTCGGAGAGGTCCGTGACCAGTACGCCGTCGCGCATGCTCTCGAACAGATTCTCGCGGGCAATCGGTGCGGCGGTCAGCATCCCTCTGGACAGAATGGCCCATATATACAGGGACGAGGTTACGCTCATCACTACAGGAACAGGGTCTGTTCCATACGGAATCAGGTCCATCAGATAGAGGAAGGCCCCCAGCGCAGGCAGGAATTGTCCGACAAAAATAATCAGCATCTGCCGCAGATAAGCCCGCCGCATCCGCCCCCAGCGCCAGAGGATCAGGCACATCCCGGCCAGCATACAGCCGAAGGTCAGACTGCCCTGCACGATATACCAGGGTCCCATCACGATATCCACCAGCGGTGTAGGCGCGTCTCCCCGGAAGTAGATAGACTTATAGAACAGGTGATGGGAGTCGTTGGTCCACACAAGCACCGTGGAGATCACGGGGACGGAGTAGAGGAGGACCAGCAGTTTTTTGGAGACCAGCTTCTCTAAGCCCACGAAATGCATGATCATCAGCAGACTGGAGGGTGCGATGTACGGCATCCCGAGATACTCCAGCTTGATCCAGAACTTAATCTGTTCCATCGAGTTCCCTGAGAGTTCAAGCGCGAAGGCGAATGTGTATACCGCCGAGGCGGCGGAGCTGACGATGAATGCGCGCAGACCCGAGAAGTCAGTCTTCCTGTAAAAAGCAAACAGGGCGAGCAAGGCATTCAGCACACCGGAGATCGAAACGATAATAATGTAGTTGGAAATCATAGATGCCATGGGGAGCGCCTCCATGGGTTGTGATGAGCATAGGACATTGGGAATAGTCTCCTGGACACAAAATGAAATGTAAGTAAATGTGATTACTATTTTTATCGGCAATCTGTTCTATTATTTACACTGTAAGCGGCCCCTTAGACAAAGTGACGGAATTTCACTGTCTCAATGTTACGCTTTGTCTAATGTGGGATTCACGGGCAGCGTGTAACATGTTAATTAATCGTACATGAGTACAGAAAAAATACTGAAATTGCGAATTATATGTTATGTTAATTAACATTAAATAGATTCAGGGATGGAGGGGGACTGGAGATGTCACTAGTAGCAGCAAAAATTCCTGAAATACAGCTGGAGCATGTCGAAATGCGTTACCAGACGGAGACGGCAGACGTGCTGGCCCTGCATCAGGTAAGTCTTGATATTGCCAAGGGGGAGTTCGTCTCCCTGCTGGGTCCCTCCGGGTGCGGAAAGACTACGCTGCTGAGGCTGATGGCAGATCTTATCACACCAACGGCAGGAAATATTATGGTGGCAGGCAAAAGCGCCAAGGAGGCCCGGTTGGCCCAGAAATACGGTATTGTGTTCCAGAGTCCGGTGCTCTATGACTGGCGGAAGGTCAAGCATAATATTACGCTGCCGCTGGAACTGCTCGGCGTCAAGAAATCCGTTCGTGAGGACAAAGCGCTGGAGCTGCTTGATCTCGTAGGCTTGCAGGGGTTCGCCGACAAGTATCCCTGGCAGCTCAGCGGGGGGATGCAGCAGCGCGTAGCCATTGCCCGGGCGCTCTCCATGGAGCCGGAAATTCTGCTCATGGATGAACCGTTCTCGGCGCTGGATGAATTCACGCGCGAGCGGCTGAATGAAGAGCTGCTCTCTGTCTGGAGCAAGGTGCAGAGCACGATTGTGTTCGTTACCCATAGCATTCCTGAATCGATCTTCCTGTCGGACCGGGTGTTCGTCCTGTCTCCGCATCCGGGCAGACTCTCGGCGGTTGTCGATATTCCGCTGCCCCGTCCGCGTACAGCAGATATGAGGAACAGTCCGGAGTTCTTCGAGCTGATTGCCCGTATCCGCGACAGCTTCGAAGGGGTGTAGCTATGAAGCTGAACCGTGCGTTAATGCGGGGGCGTACACTGCCGCTGCTTGTCTGGATCTGCGGTCTGCTGGTGCTGTGGGAGGCAGTCTCCTGGTGGCTGCTGCATGTGGCGAAGACTCCGCTGGCCCAGTCCAAGCTGCCTTATGTTCATGAAGTGGCGCTCACCCTGTGGCAGTACAGCGGCACCCTTCTCCGGGAAGGGGGAGCCACCTTCGGCAATGCCGGGGTGGGCTTCCTGATCGGAGCGCTCTCCGGAGTGCTGCTGGCCGTGCTGATGAGCCTCTCCCGGACGGTAGAGCAGCTTGCCTTCCCGTATGCCGTTGCTTCGCAGATGATTCCCATTCTGGGGCTGGCGCCGATCATATACGGTATTGTGCGGGATGAGCAGATGTCGAGGATCATCATCTCGGGCTATATCACCTTCTTCCCGGTGGCGCTGAATATGCTGCGCGGTCTGCGGAGTGTGGACCCCTCTGCCCTGGAGCTGATGCACTCTTATGCCGCTAAGCCGTGGGCTGTATATTGGAAGCTGCGCTTCCCGGCAGCGCTGCCGGGACTGTTCAGCGGGCTGAAGATTGCAGCGCCGCTGGCTGTAACCGGCGCAATTCTGGTCGAGCTGATGGGTGCACAGCGCGGGATCGGGGTTATTATGCTCCGCAATCTCTATTATGGGCCCTCCCATACTTACATGTTCTGGTCCACGGTACTGGTTGGTGCTCTGCTGGGTATGGCCAGCTATTGGCTGATGAGTCTGGTGGAACGTCTGGTGGCCCCCTGGCAGCCGGAATTCCGTCCCCAAGGAGGCAGCCGCTAATGGACAGCAATACGGTTCACGAATTCGCATCCTCTAACAACGTTATTAAGACGGATATAGAGCAAGGCAGAGATCCATGGAAATTCCTGAAATGGCTGAACCCCGGGTTCGTGCTGCCCCTGCTTGCCGGAGCTTTGTTCCTGCTGCTGTGGGAGCTCCAGATCTTTCACCGCATCTTCGATCTGAAGAAATATCAGCTGCCGCTCCCCTCCGCCATCGCTGAAGCGATGCGGGATAATCTCAGTCTGCTGCTCTCTTACACCGGGTATACCCTCACTGAAGCTGTTCTTGGTATGCTGATCGGCTCCGGCTGCGGCTTCCTGATTGCCTTGGCTGCTACGGCCTGGCCCCGCTGGGGCGGCGGCAGCCTCACGATGGTAGCTGCACTCAATGCAGTTCCCATAGTGGCGCTCGCCCCTATCATGAACCTCTGGTTCGGAGACGGCATCGGCTCGCGGGCGGCGATTGTGACCGCGGTCACGATGGCGGCTATGGCGATCAATGCCTACAAGGGCATGGCGGCTGTGGACCCGCTGGCGCTGGACCTGATGCATTCCTATGCGGCAGGCAAGCGGGCGGTATTCCGCCATCTGCGGATTCAGAACAGTCTGCCTCATGTATTCACTGCCTTGAAGATCAACGCAACAGCGAGCATGATCGGGGCAATTGTCGGGGAGTTCTTCTTCTCCTCGCGGGGGCTCGGGTATCTGCTCTCGAATTCCATCAAGGTGGCGAAGATGCCGCTGGGCTGGGCCTGCATCGTGCTTGCTGCGGTTGCCGGAGTAATCTTTTACCTGGTCGTGGAGCGGCTGGAAAAGGTATTTATCAAGTGGCACCCTTCCCGGCGGGCGTAGCGTGAATTCCCGCAGTATCCGCTGCGCCTGTAATCGCAATGCCTGTAATCGCAACATCCGCAACCCTGGAACTGTTACATCCGGTTTGTACGCTGGCAGGAGATAAAGAAGCTGCCAGGCACAAGCTGTATGCATATAGCAATAAGAGCGCAATCATGCTGTGTCAGGCTGTCTTACAAAAAAACTTGAGTGGTAGGGGGAGTTGCTATGATGAAGGGTAAACAGGGCAAAACTCGTGGCGGGTTATGGCTTGCGGCGGTTCTAATGCTGATCTCGCTGCTTGCAGGCTGTGGCGGTAACAACAACGCCGGTCCCTCCGGTGCAGAAGCGACTGCGGGGAATGCGGCGTCAGCTTCGCCGGAAGCTGCGGCGACCACAGAACCGGCGGCTGAGCCGGTCACTGTGAAGCTGCAGCTCAAATGGGTGCCGCAGGCCCAGTTCGCCGGGTACTTCCTGGCGCAGGACAAAGGGTATTATGCGGCAGAGGGCCTGAAGGTCGAGATTCTGCCGGGCGGGCCGGATATCGTGCCTGAGCAGCAGGTGGCCGGCGGTTCGGCCGATATCGGGGTGGACTGGGTGGCGAGTCTGCTGACCAGCCAGGAGCAGGAGATGCCGCTGGTGCAGATCGCCCAGATTTTCCAGAAGAGCGGGCTGGTGCTGGTATCCAAGAAGGAAGCGGGCATCACTACACCGGCTGAGCTGAAGGGCAAGAAGGTGGGTAACTGGATGGGCGGCAATGAGTTTGAGCTTCTGGCGCTGTTTGATAAATACAAGCTGGATTCAGGCAAGGATCTGAACTTCACCAAGCAGGGCTTCACGATGGACCAGTTCCTCGGCGGTGAGCTGGATGCGGCCTCGGCCATGACCTACAACGAATATCAGGTGGTGCTGGAGTCAGGCATCAAGGCAGAGGACCTCAGTGTTATCGACATGAATGACGAAGGGGTGGCGATGCTCGAAGACAATCTGTTCGCCAATAAGGAATGGCTGGAGGGCAACAAGGAGACGGCGGCCAAGTTCGTCCGCGCTTCTCTGAAGGGCTGGGCGGATGCGATTGCTGATCCCGAAGCGGCTGTGGACAGTGTGATGAAGCTTGCCGAAGCGGGCAGCACGACCCGGGAGCATCAGCTGACGATGATGACGGAGGTTGCCAAGCTAATCCAGCCGGAGGGCTTCGATGCTTCCAAGCTGGGCTATACGGATGCTGCTGCCTTCCAGCAGACCGCCGATATCGCGCTGAAATTCGGAGTCATTAAGACGGCTTCCAAGGTGGAGGAGGCCTACACGAACGAGATTGTAGAGATGGCTGCGAAATAACAGGTAACAGAATTCCTTCATAGCTGAAGCAGATGGCCGCCTGGTAAGGCGGTCATCTCTTCTAGGGTAGCGGACGAACACAGGGAAAGAGGTGCAGTCGATGACACTGCTCACGGGGCAGGCCGGTAAAGTGATGAACTATGTGAACGGAGCTTGGGTGGAGTCTTCATCCGGGCGGCAGGAGGAAGTGTTCAACCCGGCGACAGGTGAGGTGATTGCCTATGTGCCGATCTCCAGCCGGGAGGAGCTGGATGCAGCCGTGCGGGCAGCTTCCAGAGCCTATTCCGAGTGGAAAAGAGTCGCTGTGCCGCGCCGTGCCCGCTATTTCTTCCAGTACCAGCAGCTGCTGGTGCAGCACAGCAAGGAGCTGGCCGAGCTAATTACGCTGGAGAACGGCAAAAGCCTGGAGGAAGCGCTGGGCGAGGTGCAGCGCGGCATCGAATGCGTGGAATTCGCCGCCGGCGCTCCCACGCTGATGATGGGCAGCCAGCTGCCGGATATCGCGACAGGCGTAGAGTCCGGCATGTTCCGTTATCCCCTGGGAGTTGTGGGCGGCATCGCCCCGTTCAACTTCCCGATGATGGTGCCCTGCTGGATGTTCCCGCTGGCGGTAGCCTGCGGTAATACCTTTGTGCTGAAGCCCTCCGAGCGGACCCCGCTGCTGGTGAACCGGCTGGCGGAGCTGTTCGCAGAAGCGGGCTTCCCGCCGGGGGTGCTGAATGTGGTACACGGGGCGCATGAGGTGGTGGACGGCCTGCTTGCAAATGAGGAGGTGAAGGCGGTCTCCTTCGTCGGCTCGCAGCCGGTGGCGGAATATGTCTATAAGCAGGGGACCGCACGCGGCAAGCGGGTGCAGGCGCTTGCCGGCGCGAAGAATCATTCGATCGTGCTGAAGGATGCCGATCTGGACCATGCGGTGAAGAATATTCTATCCGCAGCCTTCGGCTCTGCAGGCGAACGGTGCATGGCCTGCGCTGTAGTGGTGGTGCAGGAGGATATTGCCGATGAGCTGGTGAGCCGGATCGTTGCGGCCGCGGACGGGCTGAAGATTGGGAACGGCAAGGAGGAGGGGGTGTTCCTGGGCCCGGTCATCCGGCAGGCGAACAAAGACCGGATGATCGATTACATTGAAGCTGGGCTTGCCGAGGAGGCGGTGCTGGTGAGGGATGGCCGTAAGGATGCTGCGGCCGCGGGCAGCGGGTATTTCCTGGGCCCGACGATCTTCGATCATGTGCGGCCGGGCATGAAGATCTGGCGTGATGAGATTTTTGCGCCGCTGCTGTCAGTGGTGCGTGTGAAGGATCTGGCGGAGGCGATAGCGGTCACTAATGAGTCTCCCTTTGCCAACGGAGCGTGTATCTATACGGACAGCGCCAGGGCGGTCCGCGAATTCCGCGAGGAGATTGATGCGGGGATGCTGGGCGTCAATCTGGGCGTGCCGGCACCGATGGCATTCTTCCCTTTCTCAGGATACAAGAAATCATTCTATGGAGATCTGCATGCGAACGGGCGTGACGGTGTGGAGTTCTACACCCGCAAGAAAATGATTACCGCGCGTTACTAAAAGAAGGAAACCCGAGGGAGGAGAGTGTGCCGTGCAGAGTCTGGGTAAAGAAAGCGAGCTGGCGGTTAAGAAGGACCAGCGGTATTTGTGGCATAATATGACCCCTTACAGTGAGCAGCATCCGCCAATGATTGCAGCATCCGCAAGCGGATCATGGGTTACCGATACTGACGGCAACAAATTCCTGGACGGCATGTCCGGCCTGTGGTGTGTGAATGTGGGGTACGGGCGCAAGGAGCTGGCGGAGGCGGCGTATAACCAACTGCTGAGCCTGCCGTATTTCCCGCTGACGCAGAGCCATATGCCGGCCATCGCGCTGGCTGAGAAGCTGAATGAATGGCTGGAGGATGAGTATGTCATCTTCTTCTCCAACAGCGGGTCGGAAGCGAACGAAGCAGCCTTCAAAATCGCCCGCCAGTACCAGCAGCAGACCGGCCAGCCTGACCGCCATAAATTCATTGCCCGCTACCGGGGCTATCACGGAAGCTCGCTTGGCGCCCTGGCGGCGACCGGGCAGGCGCAGCGCAAGTACAAGTACGAGCCGCTGAGTGGGGGGTTCCTGCATGTGGCGCCGCCGGACAGCTACCGCCGTCCGGCCGGCATGACCGAAGAGGCGTTCAACCTCCAGTGTGCGCAGGCGATTGAGGATATGATCGTCTGGGAAGGTGTAGCCTCTGTAGCGGCGGTGATTATGGAGCCGGTCATTACCGGCGGGGGCGTGATCGTCCCGCATCAGGTCTATATGGACCGGGTGCAGGAGATCTGCCGTACCCATGGCGTATTGCTGATTATCGACGAGGTGATCTGCGGCTTCGGGCGGTCCGGCCGCAAGTTCGGTCACCACAATTTCGGAATCAAGCCCGATATTGTCACGATGGCGAAGGGGCTGACGAGCGGCTATCTGCCGTTATCCGCTACCGCTGTGCGCAAGGAGATCTATGAGGCCTTCAAGGATAACAGCGATGAATACGGGCACTTCCGTCATGTGAACACCTTCGGCGGCAATCCAGCTGCCTGTGCGCTGGCCCTGCGCAACCTGGAGATTCTGGAGCAGGAGCAGCTTGTGGAGCGCGCCGGGATTCTGGGACGTATGCTGGCGGACGGGTTCGCCGGGCTGCTTGGGCATAAGCTGGTTGGCGATATCCGCAGCTTCGGGCTGGTCGTTGGGATTGAGCTGGTGGCGGATAAATCCACCAAACAGCCCACCGAGCTAAGCATCGTCAAGGGGATTATAGCCGACTGCAAAGCCAAAGGGCTGATCATCGGCAAGAACGGCGATACGGTGGCTGGCTTCAATAATGTGCTCACCTTCGCTCCGCCGTTATCCTCGACGGATGAGGATGTGCAGTTCATCATCGATACCTTCACAGCTGTGCTGAACGGGAGCTGGGCAGAGTGAATTTCTCCGGGTACAGGAACTGGTAGGCGCGCAGGGCGACCTGAATGGAGATCCGGTTCTCCGGGAGCATGAAGTCCTCGCCGAGCAGCTCGGTGATTTTGTCCAGCCGGTAGTAGAGGGATTGCCGGACGATGAAGAGGCTGCGGGCGGCGATCTGCTTCGACCCGTCATGATCGAGGTAGACGCGCAGCGTCAGCAGCAGCTCGCTGCCTTTTGCCTCATCGTGGTCAATCAGCGGGCCGATATAGCTGCGGATGAAATTCTCCAGCGTCTTGCCGTCGTTCAGGCTCAGCAGCAGCTGGAAGACGCCTAACTCCTCATACATGAGGACCGGCTTCTGGTAACAGGAATAGAGGGACAGCGCTTGTACGGCTTCCTGGTAACCGGCATGAGCATGCTTCAGGCCCCGGTGGGACTTGCTGACTCCGATGACGAGTTGCAGGTCCTTCAGCTTCTCATCCGCGCGGATATGCTGCAGGGAATCAAGCGCCTGCTGCAGGCGCAGCTTGCCGGGCAGCTTGGACTGGATATCCAGCGCAATGACGGTCAGCCGGTTGTTCTTCAGGGTGATCAGCGGCCGGAGGGAGTGCTTCTCGAAGATGGAGCGCAGGATGAGCGAGAGATGGAAGGTGATGGATTCCCAGTCATTCTCCGAGCTGTTCCATTTGACATCCCGGGGATTCTCGATCTCAATCAGGCAGACCCGGTAGGGCAGCTCATTGACCAGGTTGAAGTCCGGGCCGACCAGCCCCTTGAGCCGGTTGTCGTCCTGAGTGCGTCCCCCTACCAGCTCATCCACCCACAGATTCTCCGAGAACAGCTTCCGTTCTTCCATGTACCGCGTGCGCAGCAGCTCCTGTGCGATGGATAAGGAGGCCGAATCGAGCAGCAGGCAGTCGAATTCCTGCGGCTTGTGATTACAGACCATCAGGATATAGGCCCAGGTCTGATCCAAGGCTCCTACGGGCTTCACGGCGATGGTATTGTGGCCGTATTCGCGGATATAGGGGGCGGCCTCCGGCGCTGCTCCCTCCATCTCTTCGCTGAAGGTCTCAAAGAAGCCAAGCAGCGGACGCTGCTCCTCGGGCGCAAGGGCCGGGAAGAAGAGCGGTTTGCCTTGCAGCTGCATATAGAGAATCTGTGTGCGGGTGCTTTTACATAACAATTGCAGGACCTTAAGGGTTCCCTGGGAGGTTAGGGTCAGCCGGTGGAATTCGCGGGAGATACTCTCCAGCTCTTGCAGCATCCGGTGGTGGCGGTTGATGATGAGGGAATGCAGATCGAGTGTAATGTCGACGAACCGTACAGTGCGGGTGAATTGGATCAGCGGAAAATCATGCAGGTTCGAAAGAGCGATCATCTCCTGCGGAATGGCACTGAAGTAGGCTCCCAGCTCGATGCATAGGCAGGCGGCGTTCTTATCAATCAGATTCTGCATGAAAGACAGGGCGGCGTCCAGATCCGTGCTTGCGCTCATTCCGGTGGTCAGAATCATCTCTTCCCCATGAATCAGACTCTCCAGGCTCGCACTCTCCAGCACATGCACCCAGCGGATAGCCCGGTTCAGGCCGTTTCTTCCCCCGATCAGCTCAGCTTCAGCGAACAGCGGCCGCTTCAGCGCGTCGCGGATCGTAAATACAAGTTCCCAGTCCATAAGCTTCCCCCTCATTCACTTCGTTCTCAGGCTATTCTCACACGTAAAAAATAGACATTTGAAATTAGACAATCTGTCTAATGTAACGAAAAAACGGATTGACTATAGTTTAAATATAATATGTCAGGAAACTTAACTTAAATCAGAGTGTGATTAGCGAATTTATCGGCTTGAAGTTTATTTTACTACAATAATTCTTACAAGTATGCAAAACATTAAGGCAATCATCGTAATAATGTTATATTATATAACATAAATCGAAGCAAGAGTGGAAGCTACTCTGGCCAGAAGGAGGGGTACCCGATGGAGCAATCTTCACCGTTTACCACATTGACACCTGAGCTGTTCATGCGTAATTTTGCCGAGGCAGAGCCGGGGCTTACCCGCAAGGGGGCCATCGAGGAATCTAACCGCTGTCTGTACTGTTATGATGCGCCGTGTATCAAGGCCTGTCCGACCAGCATCAATATCCCTTCCTTCATTAAAAGAATCGCGACGGACAATCTCAGAGGATCGGCGCAGACCATCATGGATGCCAATCCGGTCGGCGCAAGCTGCGCACGGGTATGTCCTACGGAGGAGCTGTGCGAGGGAGCCTGTGTGTTAAACGGTACTTCTGCGCCGATTGAGATTGGCCTGCTGCAGCGGTACGCTACGGATTGGGCGATCCGCAGCGGTCTCCAGCTTTTCCGGGCGGGTGAGCCTAACGGCAAGAAAGTAGCGGTGATCGGCGGAGGACCGGCAGGTCTGTCGGCGGCCAGAGAGCTGGCACGCGAAGGCTTCCAGGTAGTGATCTATGAGGCGAAGCCGCTGGCCGGTGGCCTGGATACCCACGGGATTGTCTCCTTCCGGCTGCCGCAGGACATCTCGCTCTGGGAAGTGGAGCAGGTGGAGAGGCTGGGCGTAGAGATCCGCACAGGAATGAAGGTGGGAGTGGATATTTCCATAGAAGAGCTTAAGGCCGGATATGATGCGATTGTGCTGGCGGCCGGAATGGGTTATGTGCCTCCGCTGGGGATTGAAGGCGAGAAGCTGTCCGGTGTCTATGATGCGATCGAGCTGGTGGAGACCACCAAGACCGGGATTCCTGCCTTGGAGCTGATGGGACAGCGTGTCGCTGTTATTGGTGCAGGCAATACGGCCATTGATGCGGCCACCTGCTCGGTGCGGCTCGGCGCAGCGAACGTGAAGATGATCTACCGCCGGACGCGCGGGGAGATGACGGCTTATGATTTTGAATATGAATTCGCCAAGCAGGAGGGTGTGGAGTTCAACTGGCTGACCCTGCCGAAGCGGATTGTCGGGGATGAAGAAGGGAATGTTACGGCACTGGAATGTGTACGGATGGAGCTGACTGGTGAGGCCGGGCCGGATGGACGCCCCTCTCCCGTGCCGGTGGCGGGCTCGGAATTCCTGCTCCCGGTGGATGCCGTAGTGGTGGCTATCGGCCAGAAACGGCGGATTGACCTCATTGAGGCGCTGGGGCTTAAGCATAAGCGGGGCGTAGTGGAGATTGATCCCGCGACCGGCCGTACCTCTGATCCGCAGATTTATGCTGCCGGCGATATTGTTTTTGGTGCAGGGACGGGGGAGGCCATGGTGGTCTCTGCCGCGCAGCAGGGCAAGGATGCTGCCTATGCGATTGTGAAGCAGTGGTCAGGCCGTCAGGATGGCGTAATCGGCTCTGCCGTATAACACGGATTTCATAGAAGGGGGAGGGAATGGCAATGGCAGATCTCAGCATTGATTTTGCAGGCATCAAGTCACCGAATCCGTTCTGGCTGGCCTCTGCGCCGCCTACCAATACAGGCTATCAGGTGCAGCGCGCGTTCGAGGCAGGCTGGGGAGGCGCGGTGTGGAAGACGCTCGGGGAGCCGGTCATCAACACCTCGGCCCGGTTTGCCGCCGTTCATTTTGGCGGACAGCGTGTAGCGGGCTTCAATAACATTGAGCTGATTACCGACCGTCCGCTGGAGGTTAACTTGAAGGAAATCTATGAAACGAAGCGGAGATTCCCGCACCATACGATCATTGCTTCCCTGATGGTGGAGCCGAAGCGGGAGAAGTGGCATGAGATTGTGAAGCGCGTGGAGGCCATCGGCGTAGACGGGCTGGAGCTGAACTTCGGCTGTCCGCACGGCATGGCTGAACGCGGGATGGGCGCGGCTTCGGGCCAGCAGCCTGATCTGGTGCAGGCGCAGACCGCCTGGGTCAAGGAGGTGGCGACTACACCAGTCATTGTGAAGCTGACGCCGAACATCACCGACATTACCGTGGTGGCCCGGCATGCCGTCAAGGGCGGAGCGGATGCAATCAGCCTGATCAATACAATCAACAGTTTGGCCGGGGTGGACATCCACAGCTGGAATACGATTCCGAATGTCGGCGGCCTGGGAGCACACGGCGGTTATTGCGGCCCGGCCGTTAAGCCGATTGCCCTTAGCATGGTGGCGGAATGTGCCCGGGACCGTGAAGTCGGCGTGCCGATCTCCGGCATCGGCGGCATCTCCACCTGGCAGGATGTCGTCGAATTCATGCTGATGGGCTCAACCGGGATTCAGGTCTGCACAGCGGTTATGCATCATGGCTTCAGGATTGTGGAGGAGATGATCGACGGTCTGAACCATTACCTGGACGAGAAGGGGCTGGCTTCGGTAACCGAGCTGATTGGCAAGTCGGTGCCCAAATATTCCAACTGGGGCGATCTTGATCTTAATTATCAAGTCGTTGCGCGGATCAACGAGGAGAACTGCATCAACTGCAATAAATGCCATATTGCCTGTGAAGACGCCTCTCACCAATGCATCGATATGTTGACGAATGCGGAGGGCAAGGCGATTCTGCAAGTGCGCGAGGAGGATTGTGTAGGCTGCAATCTGTGTTCAATTGTCTGCCCGGCAGACGGAGCCATTGATATGATAGCACTGGAGGGCGGAGCGGCCCCGATGAGCTGGAATCAGCGCAGCCGGATCATCAGCGGGGTCAACGGTGCTTATTCGGAAGCGGAGGTGGGTTAAGATGAAGAAGATCATCAAGCATGGAATTATCGTTACAGCGGCAGATACGTATACGGGGGATGTCCTGATTGAGGACGGAATCATCAGCGGCACCGGCCTGAATCTGGAAGCGCCGGGAGCGGAGATCATTGATGCTTCCGGCTGTTATCTCTTTCCGGGAGGGATTGATCCCCATACCCATCTGGATATGCCCTTCGGCGGTACGGTTACCGCCGATGACTTCGAGACCGGCACGATTGCCGCTGCTTACGGCGGAACCACTACGGTGATTGATTTCTGCCTGACCACGAAGGGGCAGCCGCTCCAGCAGGCCGTAGATACCTGGCATCGCAAATCACAGGATAAAGCGGTCATCGACTACAGCTTCCACCTGATGGTGTCAGAGCTGAATGACAAGGTGCTCAGCGAGCTGCCGCAGATTATCGAGCAGGAGGGCATCACCTCGCTGAAGGTGTTCATGGCTTACAAGAACACCTTCCAGGCCGACGACGGAGTTCTGTATAAGACGCTTCAGGCGGCGAAGCGCGAAGGGGCGCTGGTCATGGTGCATGCCGAGAACGGTGATGTCATCGAATATCTGGTGGACCAGGCGCTGGCCGCAGGCAATACCGATCCGATCTATCATGCGCTGACCCGTCCCCCTGAGCTGGAGGGCGAGGCGACTGGCCGGGCGGCGTATTTGACCGGGCTGACGGATTCACAGCTCTATGTGGTGCATGTCACCTGCGCCGAGGCGGCCTGGAAGATTGCAGAGGCCCGCAAGAAAGGGCTGCGTGTCTACGGCGAGACCTGTCCGCAGTATCTGGTGCTCGATCAGTCGGCGCTGGCGAAGCCGGACTTCGAAGGCGCCAAGTATGTCTGGTCTCCTCCGCTGCGCGAGCAGTGGAATCAGGATGTACTCTGGGATGCCCTCTGGAGCGGGACGCTGCAGACCATTGGCTCTGACCAGTGCTCGTTCAACTTCAAAGGTCAGAAGGAGCTGGGGCGGGGGGACTTCTCAAAGATCCCGAATGGTGGACCCACCATCGAAGACCGGTTCAGTGTCCTCTACTCCGAAGGGGTGCAGAAGGGCCGCATCACGCTGAACAAATTCGTGGATATCATCGCCACCTCAAGCGCCAAGCTGTTCGGCCTCTTCCCGCAGAAGGGCACGATTGCTGTGGGCAGCGATGCTGATATTGTGATCTTCGACCCGGCAGCGGAGCGGACACTGTCGGCAGAGACCCATCATATGAATGTGGACTACAATGCGTTCGAGGGGCTTACGGTCAAGGGCGAGCCGGTCTCTGTGCTGAGCAGGGGCGAGTTTGTCATCAAGGACAAGGTATTCGTCGGTGCCGCAGGACAGGGTAAATACCTGCACCGCAAGCGCTTCGAGGCCGAGGCTCCCCATCCGGCCCAGACTGAAATCAGCGGAGGAGTGGTCTGAGATGTCAGCATTTGCAGAGTTCGACCGGGAACGGCAGGAAATCGACAATCTCATCGGGCTGGGCTACAGCGTTGCCGGGATCTATGAGGATCTGGACGGTGCCAGGGTTACCTTCATCCGCAGTGAACCGGCCGGCGGACCGGTGGAGCTGCTGCTGCTCACAGCGGACGCGCGCAAGCATGTGACGACTCTGCTTGTTGGCCGAACCCGACAGACTGCGGCTGAGATTCATAGATGAACCCGCATAACAGTTATTAATCCCCCTTATATTCCTGACGAAGGATCGACATGATGGTCAGCGATTCAAATCCACCCTCCGTGTATACATTCGCGGAGGGTGCCTTCCTTTTTGAAACCGGACGCTTCATAAGCACAAGAATTATAGACGGCAGCCAATTATGTAAGGGATATGTATGTGGATGGAGCTGCCGCAGTTGCAGAATACGCTGCTACGCCAGGCGGTTGACCGGCTCCTGTGAAGAGAAGACGGAGACGGACGGGGATTGGGCAATTTCGACCCTTGCCGGGGAGTTCGCTGTGACATCGGGCGAGTAGAGATAGAAGCTGTTCGCGGCTTCTGAGGTGCGGATTCGGGTGAATTCATTGGCCAGACTGATCGTTGAGGAGGAGGCAAGTGTAAGTTCCTTGACCCGCAGCTTGAAGGTGACCAGCGTCTGCTCTACCGCAGGAATCGTATGCTGTCCGCTGCTTGCTTCAACCTGAATATCGATGCCGCGCATACTTGTGTTTTTTCCGAGGTAAATACTGCCATCGACAGGACTCTGAAAATTGAACTGGAACAGGTTATCGACCTCGCTCCCAGCCGTATAATTCCCTTCCGCATAAACCGAGTGCTGCGTATATTCAAGGTTGTCGAATACCTGGCTGTCATATTGGATAATGAAGTTAAGAGAGCTGTAGCCGGGGTCATTTGGTGTGAAGTCTTTTAAATGCACCAGCACGGTAACTTCTTCCCCGGGAGTATAAACCTCTTTGTCAGTGGAGACCTCAACAGACATCGCAGGTGCGGTGTTATCCACTGCGGCCTCACGAATCATGGACATCATAAGTGGCAGTACCTTCATCCCTCTGACTGCCTGCTTGAATCTATTCCTCTTATTCATGTTACATCCCCCATTGCCATCATAATGATGCATCCCTATGCACGAATGATCTTTGTATATGAACAATGGTAACAATTGTCACTGATAAAACACTGATAAACGTCGAAATGTGGCGTAAAATATCGAAAAAATGCAGGTGCATCACTAAGATTACTAAGGTGCAGGGATAGTTGCAGAATGTACACCTAAAAACAGCGAATAGGCATAAATATATCTTCTAACTGTATTCTGTACAACTAAATCTGCCTAATGATGTGAAAACTCAGGGAAGGCCGCTGTTTAAATGTACGAAGTACAACTAAACGGAGTAAGGGTTATGAATCCGACGATTTAGTTGTACAAAGTACAATTAAGTCAGTCATTCCTCTATCCCCGGGTCACTGCTAACCCTCAGCTAGTAATAATCCATCGGCAATAAGCAGTCTCCACACCACACTCCAATTTCCCCCTGAAAATGCCCCAGGCTAGCTCCCCAGCCGCCGGTATTCCTCCACGAACCAGTCCGGCAAGGCGTCGCCGGTCTCTGCGATGTAGGATTCACTGAATTGGGTGAATTTGCGCTGGGCGCGCAGGGGCTTGGCGGTTTCGTAGTAGATCGCGATGAGCCGCAGGGCGTAGCTCTCCTCCAGCGGCTCCAGCTCCGTCAGGCGCACGGCGTAATCTTCGGCCTCGTGTGGCCGTGCAGCCTGCACCAATCCTAGGGTAAGCTGCTCCAGCAGCTTGAGATATAGCCTCCGGTATTTGTCACGGGCAGAATACACCCAGAGGCTGTCCAGCGACTGAAGCAGATCACCGGTGTACAGGGCGGAGGCCTTCTGCAGTTCCTCCAGCTGGCTATTCTGCATTGCATGAGCTGCGGCTTCCTGGAATTTCTCAATGTCCCCCTCAATCCCCCTCGATTCCAGCCTGTAGTTCTCCCTGCCGAAGGTCAGCTCAATCTTGTCCTCCAGCGCGGCTTTCTTCAAGGTGGTGCGGATCTGGTAGACCGTAGTGTGCAGATATTGCTTGCCCTTCTCGTAATTCCACTGCGGAAACACATCATTCAGAATGACGCTGACACTGCCCTGCCTGTGAATCCACAGATACGCAAATAATTCCTGAGCCTTATGTGTTCTCCACTTCACTAAGCCTTGAGGGCTGGTTAGCTCATAATCCCCCAGCAGACGGAACGCAGTTGTCCTCCCTGCTTCTCCGGCTGCTCCGGTTGCCCCGGCGGCCGCTGGCGATAGACGCTTAATGAGCAGCTTGTTCCAGGTCTTGAGCAGCCGCGAAGGATCAACGGGCTTCAGCAGATAATCCATCGCAGACAGGTCGAAGGCTTCGACAGCATAATTGCGGTAGGCGGTTACGAATACGATGTCTGTGTCCGGAGATACTGGCAACAGCTTCTCGGCAAAAGTGAGGCCGGACAGCTCCGGCATCTGGATGTCCAAGAACAGAACATCCGGCTTCAGCTTGGCAGCGGCTGCGAGGGCTTCGTGCGGGTTATCGTACGTCAGGACAGAGGAAACGCCTTCACACTGGAGCAGCAGCCCCTTCATCTGATCCAGTGCCGGCCATTCGTCATCAATTACCATTACAGAGATACTCATACTCAGGAGACCTCCTCCTTCCATGGGATAGTTATCAGTACATCTATACCTCCGCTGGCTCCCCGTGTAAGGATCAGCGGACGCCCGAACTGTGTGAGCAGCCGGCGGTTAATATTCCGCAGGCCGATTCCGGTGCCTTCGCCATGCGAAGACCGGTAGTCGTCCTTCATCCACGAGGCTAGCTGTTCATCGCTCATTCCCTTCCCGTTGTCCGAGACGGTGATCAGGATATCACCACCCGCCTGCCGGGTGGAGATGACTACCGTTCCTCCATCGATCTTCTCCATCAGTCCGTGACGAACAGCATTCTCTACAATAGGCTGAACAATCAGCGGCGGCAACGGGAATTCACTGACCTCAATACGATACTCGGCATTCAGCCGCTTCCCGAACCGGGCTTGCTCCAGTGACAGATAGGCTTCGATCAGCTCCAGCTCTTTCTCGAACGGAATGGCGGTCTCCTGGTTGCTGAAGTCGAAGCTGCCGCGCAGGAAATGGCTTAGATCGTATAGCAGCTGCTGCGTCTTCTCAGTGTCACGTGTACTCATCCAGATGATTGTATTAATAGCGTTGTATAGAAAATGCGGCTTGATCTGCGCACGCAGCATGGCGATCTCCGAGCTGAGCCGTTCGGAGACAGACCGCCGTAGTTGAACCAGCGTGTTGACCCGTCCCTTCAGATCGCTCCAGATATAAGGCTTATGGATAAAATCATTGGCTCCGGCGCGGAAGGCCGCCTCGTTGAAGTGAAGCTGCTGCCCGGCCGTAGCCATCAGGATCGGCAGGTCCAGCGGGGTATAAGTCTGGCGGATGATCCTGCACAGCTCCAGCCCGGACATTTCGGGCATCATGACATCGATTATGCAGAGATCGAAATTACGGTCTACAGCCAGCAGCGCCAGCGCTTCCTTGCCGCTGCTGCGGCTTGCGATGCTGTAATTCTCCAGCGCCAGCAGGTTGGTCAGTGCCTTCAGGTTGGCATAGTCGTCATCTACGATCAGGATTCGCGGCGCATAGGGAACGGCTTGTCCGCTGGACTGCGGCGGAGCAGCCGACCGGTATTTCCAGAGATCATCCAGCATTTCCGGCGGGGTATACGCTTGCCTTAAGAGCGCCTGCTCTCCGGTCTGGGCAGCAGCGGCGGCTTCCGCCTCGTTGCCCGGAAGCGTGAAGGTGAATGTGCTGCCCCGGCCAACCCGGGAAGAGACGGAGATGCTCCCGCCATGCAGCTCTATCAGCTTGCGGCTGATCGCAAGGCTCAGCCCGAGGCCTCCGGTCTCAAGGGAATCAGCCTCGCTGATCTGCTCATAGTCGCGGAAGATGTACTCCAGCTGATCCTCGGGAATGCCCTTTCCGGTATCTGTGACGGCAATGGAGATGAACTCCTCGCGCCAAGCGGCCTCGATGACCACGCTGCCGCGGTCCGTGAATTTCAGCGCATTATCCAGCAGGGTATAGAGGATCTGCATCAGCCGCTGTTCATCCGCCTGGACCAGGAAGCGGCCCGGCGGGATGTGATTTTTGATGCGGATGCTGCCCTTTTTGTTCAGGAACTGGAAGACCTCAATGACGATGGCCGCTACCCCTTGAATATCGACAGTCCCCCATTGCAGGGTGATGCGCTGGCGCTTGATCTGTTCGTAATCGAGAATATCCCTGACCAGGAAGGCCAGCCTTCTGCCAGTACCGAGAATCAGCCGCATATCCTCCCGCTGGGACGGGCTTAGCGGTCCTCCGGCTCCCTCATGCATGGATAAAGCCACGTTAATGATGGCATTCAGCGGCGTACGCAGCTCGGCGGAGGTCTTCAGCAGGAACTCGTCTTTATCCCTGTCCTTGCGCTCCAGCTGCCGGGACAGCTGCTTAATGGTCTCGTAGGCATGGGCGTGGCGCGCAGACAGGAACAGCCCTTCGGCAAGAATGAAGATTGGGCCGGCTACCGGCGGAACCGCGTAGAGTTCGGTACCGAAGAACAGATTGCTGACTAAGGATAAGGTGAACATGACTGCGGCAATCACACCGATTAGCAGATAGTTAGAACCGGTCTCCCTCTGCCAGGCAGCCTTGACCATGACATAGAAGGTATAGCAGACAGAGATGAAGCTGAAGGCCAGCAGCACCCCTGTAATCCGCAAATATACAGGCAGTGTGGTGAACAGTACAATGGTGCAGAAGCACAAGGCATATACGAAGCAGATCCGCTTGAAAAGCCGGGAATAGAGTGCGGGAAACAAAGAATGGGTATAGCTGGATACACAATAGAACCCGACTACACCCGACACCGCCTGCAGCTTGCTGAATCCTTCATAGGAGAGGGATGGAAGGTACTCGAAGAGCAGCTTCTCACTGTGAGTCAGCATGTAGAGGGCGATCACGAAGCAGTAGACGGCCAGCTGGAGCGAAGACTTGTCCTCTTTGCGCTGCAAGCCCTGGCCGATGAAATAGCAGCCGATAAAAGCAAAGCCTGCCACCAGCAAAGTGTCGTAGGTCCGGTTCCGCTGGTCGATGGCAGCTATAGCAGCAGGAGTGCCGATCCGGATAGGCTCCGCAATGCCTCCGTTTGAATAAGTGAAATTAGACGTATGTATCAGAATCTCCGCCAGGTTATCCCTGCTGTGAAAAGTCAGGGAATACGGATGGTTGCGCGGCTTGGTGGTCTCCCGGGATTCCCCCGGCGTTCCGCTTCCGCCCAGACGCTCGCCATTTACATATACCTCGCTGGCATTGCGGATATTGCTCACCTTGAGGGCGAAGGCGTGAACCCCTGGCGGCAGCTGAACCAGCAGACGGTAGGTCGCATATCCGTAGCGGGAGAAGCCGGTAGCCTCTGACCCCCGGCCCCAAGCGCCGGGCACGGGCATATAGGCCGGCGCCTCTGCGGTTCGGGATAGGGTCTCTTGGGGTTCCAGCCGCTCCTGCCAGTAAAATTCCCATTCCCCTCTGAGCGGGTAGACGGCAGAATTATCGAAGGTGCAGGAGGACAAATCGGCCCATCCTGACCGTGGGCTGTAGCAGGCAGACGAGGAGCCGAGCAGGGGAATCAGCACCACTGCGGTGAGCAGGCCGATGCATAACAGGGCGAGCACTCTTTTGGCCAGCAGACTATAATCAAAGGTTCTCATAATTTCATCATATCTCCGGCAGCTTGCGCTTGTCCAGCCTCCTTCTAATTCCCGCCGGAAGTGTTGTATAATTGAATTTCAGATCGTACTTGAGGAGCGCTGAAGAAATGTTCTTTTTAAATATTATGTCATGGCTGACCGAGGAGCGTCTGCTTCTGCTGCTGGAGCAATACCGCTCGTTCGGGCCGTTGCCCGGTGTGGGGCTTACCTTCATGAAATCGTTCGTGCCCCCGCTGCCGACTATAGCGATTGTGGGGCTGAACGGGGCGGTGTACGGGTTATGGCTGGGGTTCCTGTATTCCTGGATCGGTCTGGTTGCAGGCTGTACGGTCACTTTCCTGATTATCCGCAAAATTGCCGGACATCCCTACCTCAGCAAATGGGCCAAGCGGCCCAAGGTAGCCAAAGCGATGACCTGGGTCCGCCAGAGCGGGTTCAGCTATGTGTTCCTGCTTAGTCTGTTTCCGGTGGGTCCGTTCGTGGTGATTAATATGGCGGCGGGGCTGGCCGGAATGCGGCTGCGCTCGTACCTGATTGCGCTGTGCGCCGGCAAAGCCATTATGGTATTTGCGGTATCCTATATCGGCAATGATGTGCAGCGGTTCATCCGTCATCCGGCGGAGATCATCTATGTGCTGCTGTTTATCGGAGCTTCACTCTGGGGGGTTAAAGCGATTGAAGCCAGATTCGCCCGGCTGGCGCGGGAGCGGGAGCTGCGCGGCAACGCTCCGCTACAGCACAAATAATTTACGGATCTCCTCATTCTCCTCTATAACGCCTCTCTCTCCGGTATGAAGCCAGCTGTTGGTGACAGCATTGTAGCGGTAATCCTTACTCCATTCCCCAATATTGCTGACGATAGACTGTACGGCGAAGACCATATGCTCTACTTCCCGGTCCGTCATGATCGGGTGCAGGGACAGGCGGACCCACCCCGGCTTCAGCGACTGGTCCCCGGCATGGATCGCCTGGATGAACGCCTGGGACTGCGCCGGGTTCAGCCCGAGCAGCTGATGGCCGTACGGACCGGCACAGGAGCAGCCGCCGCGCGCCTGAATGCCGAAGCGGTCATTCAGCAGCCGTACCGCTAGGTTGTAATGAATCTCCTTCAGCGTGAAGGAGACAATACCATGCCGCTTACGGTGTACGCCCTCCAGCACGGAGCAGCCGGGAATCTGCGCAAGCCCCGAGAGCAGATTCCGGCATAGCTCCTGTTCGCGGACGATCATATATTGTCCGGTTCCGTTCATCTGCTCCTTCAGCTTCACGCAGAGCGCGGTGCGGATCGCCTGCAGGAAGCCGGGGGTGCCCCCGTCCTCGCGCACCTCAACATCATCAATGTAGCGGCGTCCGCCCCAGCGGTTCACCCATACCACGGTGCCGCCGCCGGGCTCATCCGGCAGACGGCCGTTACTAAGCGCGGTGTCGAACAGCAGCACGCCGCCGGTTCCCGGGCCGCCGAGGAATTTATGCGGCGAGAAGAAGATGGCGTCCAGCTTCTCCTGCGGGGCTGCCGGATGCATATTGATCTCCTGGTAAGGGGCACTGGCTGCGAAATCCACGAAGCATACCCCGCCATGCCGGTGCATGAGCGCAGCAAGCTGGTGATACGGGGTGTCGATGCCGGTGACATTGGAGCAGGCGGTGAAGGAGCCGATCTTGAAGCGGCGGTTCCGGTAGATCTCCAGCAGCTCCCCGAGCCGCTGCAGATCCATCTCTCCGCCCGGCCCGGAGGGAACGGTAACCACCTCGCCGAAGCTCTCCTGCCAGGGCAGCAGATTGGAATGATGCTCCATATGGGTGACGAAGATGACCGGGCGCTCCTCCGGAGCGCAGAGGGTTTGCGGCTTCAGCCATTCCGGCAGCTTCAGGCCCATGATCCGCAGCAGCTTGTTCACCGCGCCGGTGGTGCCGTTGCCGCAGAAGAGCAGGGCATCTGCGGGGGCTGCATTCACATGTTGCCGGATGATGTTCCGTGCTTCATGGTAAGCCAGGGTCATGGTCAGGCCCGTGGTGTTGGAGTCGGTATGCGGATTGCTGACATAGGGGCCGAAGGTCTCCTGTATTTTGCGCTCAATCGGCTCATACAGGCGGCCGCTGGCCGTCCAGTCGGCATACAGCAGCGGCTGACGTCCGTAGGGGGTGGAGATCAGATGGCGGCTGCCGACAGTGTGCTCACGGAATGCCGCGAAATGCTCTTGCAGTGAAGAAGGCGCGTCTGCCGCAGCGGCGCGGTGGATACTCAGCACGGGCAATCCCTCCAGGCAATGAATGCTCTATCAATCAGACGGATTCCGGCAGGCTCTGGTGCTGCGCAAGGCAAGTATCATGCGAGCCGTAGCCTCCGCGTACCCGCCGGGCGTAACCAATCCGTCTTCGTCAGCCTCAGTATATGCCCGGTGGCGTAATTAGGTTAAAGCCCATATCCCTCAGATAAAGAGCTGGATATCGCTCTCCAGCGCATCCTTCAGATATGCGGCGGCATCGATAATCTCCACCTCGGGCAGCAGCTCCTCCGGCTTGAAGCCCATGATCTCCACCGAGAGCTTGCAGGCGTAGAACTTGATGTTCTTTTTGCGCGCCCCCTTCAGAAAATGTATCAGCTTCGGTGCCCCCTGGTCCTCCATCATCTCCTCCAGCATCAGCTTGCCAAGCCCGCTGAAGTTCATCCGCGAGAGCGGCAGCTGCTCCGGCCCCTTGGGAGTAATGACATCCATCAGCTTCTCGTAGATACTTTTATCCTCTAGCGTCATAGTCTCCGGGTCCCGGACGAGAAATAGCCCCCAGAACGAGAAGAACATCGTAACCTCCACCTCAATATCCCTGGCCGCATTCGCCAGAATCAGCCCGGCCATCGCCTTGTCATACTCCCCGCTGAACATCAGCAGATTCAGTTTTTTGCCCATTCATCAGCCCTCCATCGGTATCCATAGAATGTCATTAGTATGGTTAGGGAGAGGGAAAGTATGCCTGCCGCCCGGCCGGAAGACACAGAAAAGGCCCCCTGACGGGAGCCTGAAATGTACATATTGTGCTGGCATGCAGGCGTACCGTATGCCTTAATGCTCATCCCGATGCTCAGACTCAGCCTGGCGGGCGTTGTCATAGCGGCGGGCGGACAGCCAGATGCTGCCGGTGAACAGGACGATCAGGCCGAGGATAATGCCGAAGCGCCAGTCCCCGGCCTTGAAGTTGAGCTGAAGAACGGTAAGCACCAGGGCGACCTGGGTCCAGACGAGGGTGCGTTTGCGGAAGGCGGTAATGTCTCCGGCCATCTTCGGCATGCCGCGGATAATCCGGTACGCCAGGAGGGCGAGGATCAGCGCAAACAGGGCGGTGCCGGCCATTTCGCCGGTAGTTAATCTATTCATGGTCTCAGAATCCTTTCGGGTTAACATCGGAATTAAGCTAATTATAACGATCGCCATACCCGCGTGCAAAGCATCCTGACAGCTTCAGGAGGCCAGCTTACGGATCTCATCGGCAGGCAGCGGAGGGAAGAACAGGAATCCCTGGATATGCGGGCAATTATGCTGCACCAGGAAGGCCAGCTGCTCCGGCGTCTCGACCCCTTCGGCAATCAGGTCATAGCCAAGCTGGGAGGCGACGAAGACGATGGATTTGATGATAGTCTCATCAATGGAGCTGACGCCGATGCCTGTGATGAAGGTGCGGTCAATCTTGATTTTGTTCACTGGAAAATGCTTCAGGTAATTCAGCGAAGAATATTTCGTGCCGAAATCATCGATGGAGACGATGATCCCGTGATCGCGCATCTGCTGCAGCAATGGATAATGCTCCTCCAGCAGCGCGGTGCTCTCTGTAATCTCGAATTCCAGCACACCGGTATCCAGTCCGTACTCGTCAAGCACGGCGAACAGATTCTCAATCAGGTTACGGTTGTAGAACCAGCTGTTGGAGATATTGATTGAAGTCCGCAGCAGCGGCATCCCCAGGCTGCGCCACTCGCACAGCTGGCGGCACACCTCACGCAGCACCCAGTCGGTCAGCTGGATCATCAGCCCGGCTTCTTCGACTGCGGTGATGAACGTCCCTGGTCCAATTAGCCCCTTCTCGGGGTGATTCCAGCGGATCAGCGCCTCTATCCCGATCATTTCTCCTGTGATAGCGTTGATCTGAGGCTGATAGTAGAGCACGAACTCTTCCCGCTCCAGCGCGGAGTGCAGGTATTTGGCGATCATCGTCTTCTGCTCCAGCTTCTCGCGCAGCCCCCAGTCGAAGATGAAGTAATTGACGTCCTCTTGTGACTTAGCCTGGTACATTGACATATCAGCGAATTTCAGCAGATCGTCTGTATTCTGCGAGTGTTCGGGGTACAGGGAGATGCCGATACTGGTCGACAGGCTCAGATGTGCTCCCGAGATCAGGAGGGTCTGTGAGATCAGCATGCTGATCCGACCAGCGATCACAGGAATATCCGTGTGCGGCAGCCCCGCGAAGATCATCACGAATTCATCTCCGCCGGTACGGGCGAACAGCTTGAAGGGCAGGCTCCCGGATTTGAGCCGTCCGGCCAGGGTTTTGATCACCTGGTCCCCTATAGAATGTCCGAGAGTATCATTAATCTCCTTGAACCGGTTCAGGTCGAAAAAGAATAAGGTATAGGTCTGCGTCGGCTCCGAGCTCTGCAGCAGACGCTCAAATTCATCCATGAAGAAGCGCCGGTTGGGGATCTCTGTCAGGCTGTCGTAATGGGCAAGCTTCTCATAGAGACGCTTGGAAATACGCAGGTCGCGGGTCCGGATGCTGACCAACCGCTCCAGTTCACGGTTGAAGCGGCTCTGATACCAGAAGATATATAGAATGAAGGCAATCACCAGCAGAAAAGCAATATCAATCCACAGCACGCTGAGCAGCACCTGCCATTTCTTGTGGGAGGGCAGGGAAATCCCCATCAGCCAGTGCTGATTGTAGGTGTTGACGGGAACAGTGAGCCGGGGGTCCGACGCACTGGATTCATTGCCAAACAGGAAGGTATGATCCTTGGTAGTGACATAGATATTACTATCCTTATACACAAGCTGGTTAATGATATTATCAATCTTTACGGTGACGGAGACGATGCCCTCCAGAGAGTTATCCTTATAGATAGCCTGCCGGATCACCATGCCATAGCCGCCCTGGGCAAGTGTGCGCGGACCGTCTACTGTAATGCTGCGGGAACGGAGCGTTTCTTGGATCATGCCGGGAGAGGCCAGGGAGGAATCCAGCAGCAGGCTTCTGCCTAGCAGTGACGAATTGCCTTCAAGCGGGTAGAGGTAGCGGATCAGACCATCCGGAGCGATCATGATATTCGTGACGTTGCTGGTGTTCTTGGCGTGTGCGGTGACCAGGTAGCTTTGGATGAGTGCAGGATCGGCATCGAAGCCGACAGTTTGGATAAAGGAGCTGACCCCTTTCACAATGGCCACCCGTTCTTCGATGTTCGAGGCCAGCGTAACCGCCTGTGAGGCCAGATCCGCCTTCTCGGCTCTATATTCCCGGGCCAGGGAAACGGAATAGTAATAGAACAGGCAGAGCTGCAGGACGATGATGAAGCCGATGATGATGCTTAAAGGCTTTTTACTAAGGAAAGCCATGGATTGCCCCCGATACCGGAAAAATAAAAGCCGTAGATGTCAAAGCGTATAATAAGCGGTTCCTAGACCGCAGGGAAATGTCGATAAATGTCGCTTGGGTATCTATAGCATGTCATTATTATCGTGTTTGCGCAAGGGAATTCCTAACAAAACCAGGCTGAATCTAAAAACGGATAAACACCGTCTGCATAAAAGGGCAGTAAGCATTTATCCGAGTTTTTTGACAGAGGGCATGGCCCTGCCCGGCTGGAAGCCGGAGCTATTTTTTGAAGATGCCCAGCGGGGCACCAATCGGCAGGAAGGTACGTCCGAAGTGGGCGTTGAGCACAGATGCGCCGCAGCCGTATAGGGATACGATACCGATCGCCATTTCCGATACGGCAGCCAGCTTGTGGAAGAATTCCGCAGCGACGCCGAAGGCATCCATCGAGAGTCCGAGGAACAGGAAGTCGATCAGGATGAAGATAATGAGCAGTACGCGGTTCGCCTCAACGGCGCCGAGCGTCATGAAGAGTGTGAACACAAGATATCCTGCAAAAACAAATCCCAGCTGCTTGGGGTCAACACCCTCTGCCAGCACTGCACCGAATACACCGAGCTTGATCAGCCAGCTTGCTCCCATGCCGAACCAGAAGAACGCATAGGCGCCGAAGGCAGTCATGCCGAAGGTATTGTTGTGCTTGGCATCCTGGATGGATGCGAATAGCTGGGCGAAGGCTCCGAGGAAGATGGCCCATGGAATAGCATAGCTGAGACCTGTTGTAATTTCGAGCTTTTGTGAAGAAGCGACCAGGGTGACGATGGCCAGTCCGAATAGGCCGATGGCGCTGGGGTCGGCGGTAACGATTTTGACGGACTGTGCGGTGTGCGGTTGCGCTGACATAACAATGAAAGCCTCCAATTTTCATAAGTGTTCGCATAGGATAACAGCACCCTGGATCGGGTGCTGTTATCAGCCTGCCTATCATATCATATCGCTAGTAGCTTGCCTATAAAAGAAGTCTCTTATCGTCCGGTGTAATAATTACCTTGCTCCAGAAAAGAATACAGCGCCTGGGCCTGAAGCGGCCGGCTGATATAGTAACCCTGAAGCTCGTCGCTGCCCAGCTCCCGCAGCATATCGAATTGCTCTCTATGCTCGATGCCTTCCGAGACTACACGCAGCCCCAGATTATGGCTCAGCTCGATAATCGCCTTGACCAGCACATCCCCTTGGGCCTCCCGTGACATCTCGGAGATGAAGGAGCGGTCAATCTTGATCACATCGACCGGGAAGCGCCGCAGATAGCTGAGGGAGGAGAAGCCTGTACCGAAATCATCCAGTGAGATCCGGAACCCGTGGGCCCGAAGCTGCTGCAGCGACAGGAAGATGCCGTCGCCGGAGACAAGCACGCTCTCCGTGATTTCCAGCTCCAGGCTGGAGGCCGGCAGCTCATATTCATCCAGCAGCTCTAAGAGCAGCTCCAGCAGGCCCGGCTGCATGAGCTGCAGCGCGGAGATGTTCACCGCGGCGGTGAGCTCAAGCCCCCGGCTGCGGAAATCGCGCATATCAGAGCACACCTGGCGCAGCACCCAGCTGCCGATGCCGACGATAGAGCCGCTGCTCTCCGCCAGCGGAATGAATTCGGCCGGTGAGATATTGCCGTAAGCAGGACTGGTCCAACGCAGCAGGGCCTCCACCTTGGATACCTGCAGCTGTCCCGTGCGGAGGATCGGCTGGTAGTGCACTTCGAACTCGTTCCCGGCGGCAGCCGAGAGAAGCTGCTGGGCCAGCACCTTTTTGCGCCGGATGCCTGCTTCCAGATCCTCTGAATACTGAAAAATATTATTGCGGCCGGTCTCCTTGACATGGAACATGGCCAGGTCCGCCTGCTTGACCAGATAATCGGCGTCTTCCCCGTTCTGCGGATAAATACTGATGCCGATGCTGGCGGTATTATATAGAAGATGTCCCTTGATCCGGTGCGGCATGGACAGGGCTTCCTGAATCCGGGAGAGCTGCCGGGCAATGCTGCCTTCATCAGGCACATCGTAGAGCAGAATGGTAAATTCATCACCGCCGAGCCGGGAGACCACATCATGCTTGCCGACAACCTGTGTGATGCGGAACGCAGTCTCCTTCAGGATAGCATCGCCGAAGTCATGGCCGAGGGTATCGTTCACCGTCTTGAAATGATCCAGATCAATGAAGACCAGCACGATCTGGCGTTCACTGCCCTTGACGGCGGCAATCGCTTCATTTAATTTGTCGAAAAACAGGGAGCGGTTGGGCAGCCGGGTCAGCGGGTCCAGCATCGATTGCTGCCGCAGCTCGTCCTGGGTCTGCTCCAGCGAATCAATCATCCGGTTGAATTCGACCTCAACCTCGCTGAATTCATCCTGCCCGGAGCTGGGAATCCGGATCGACAGATCCTTGCTGCTGCCGATTCTACGGATGTTGCGGACCAGAGAAGACATTCTTCTCAGGATGAACCGGTTCACGAAGAGGAGGCTTGCGCCCAGCATTACCATAATGGAGATAGAATAGAATATACGGAAGGTGGAGAGCGATTTGAGCCCGCTGTTGTAGAACTGGCGGGGTTCCTTCAGGGTGAGAACCATTCCGGGATCGCCGAACAGATCGTCTAGTACTGTATGAATGCACATCTGCCCGTCTGAGACAGGGCTGGTCCATACGCGCTGGCCTCCGCTGTCCGCAAGCAGGGGGGTGGTGAGGCGCGACATCTCCATCGTGGATAGGGTATCCTCCCAGATCTGCGCGATCTCGTCCTGGTGCAGCATCCGTCCGGCAATGGCTGTTCCGATGACCGGCTTGTCTCTGCCGCTGTTAAGAATAGGGGCAAGGGTAATTAGCATAGTGCCCTTGTCCAGATTAATGAAGCCGCTCCGGCTCTCGCCGGTAGCTTGCGGCACAGGCAGACGGCTTCGGATCAGCTTCATTAGCGTTAGCTGCTCCTGGGTTAACGGGGTGACTATTCCTGCCGGCAGATCATAAGTGCCGCCATACAGTGGTTGTCCGTCCAGATCAAGCAGGGCAATCATATCGAAATGATTCATTGGATCAGCAGCCGGTTCAAGACTGCTGCGGATGAAGGCGGCAGTCGTACTGCCGGAGTCAGCAGAGCCGGTAGCCGCTGCGCTCTCCATGAACCGGTAGGTTTCATCACGGACAGCAATATCAAGGAGTCCTGTTCTCAGCTTCTCCAGCTCTTGATGATAAGCAGCGGTAGCCTTGCTCAGGTTGCGCTCCAGCTCTGCCTCATCCAGCTTCTCGAAGCGGTTCAGCAGAATCAGGTGAAGCATCAGATAGGTGGCACCAATGCCGAGGATAGCGATAAAACTAATGAAGATGATTATTTTTTTGCGGAGTTTCATCTGATCCCCTTCATTATTTAAGATTTAATAGGAAATAAGTACCATCGATTATAGTGTACCACGATTAGGGAATATTTTGCAGCGTAAATCTGCCCGAAGTGTCGAATTTTGATGTATAATAATTTAATGATAATAATTATCAAATAATAATAAAAGGAGATCATTCTTGGCATGATGGAGAAGTGGACCCTATTTAAGAAAGCCTCACGGTTTGGAGTGATTCCTGTTATGCTCATACCGGTTATCCTGGGAACGGCCGGGGCCTATGTATGGCAGGGAGTATTCCATCCGTTTTTATTTGTAATAACGTTCATTGGAGCGGCGGCTGCGCATTTATTCTCCAATATGGTAAATGACTTGTGGGATTTCCGCAACGGAACCGATACAGAGGCCCAGCATACTCCTGGAGCTATCTCCACGAACTCCGGGTTCCTGTCCGGGGGCATCATGCGTGAGTCGTTGTTTGCCCTCTTGACCTGGGGGCTGCTGGCCGTTGCGGCTGGCTGCGGCCTGCTGCTCAGCCTGTACAGCGGCTGGGAGATTCTCTGGTTTGTGGCCGGAGGGGCGCTGATCGCTTATTTCTATGTGGCGCCGCCGCTGCGGTTCGGATACCGGGGCAAGGGCTACAGCGAGCTTGCCATCTTCCTGGCCTTTGGACTCATGCCGGTGCTGGGCGCTTATTTCGTTCAGACCGGAGCGTTCAGCCTGAAGCCGGTGCTGCTGTCGCTGCCAAGCGGGCTGCTCACTACCCTGCTGCTGTTCAATCATCACTTTCTGCACTGGAGAGCTGACAAGCAGGCCGGCAAGCTTACACTGGTCGTGGTATGGGGGGAGCGCAGAGCGCTGGTGTTCTCTCAGGTGCTGCTCTATATCTCTTATGCCTCACTGATTGCGTGTGTGCTGCTTCATATCTTGCCGGTATATGCGCTGCTCGCTCTGCTGACAGCCATTGCCCCGATTCGGATTTACCGCAGCCTCCAGCCGGAGAATCCTTCTGAAGCCTATCTGCCGCTTATGGGTGCTTCACAGCGCGCATCGGTACGCTGCGGGGCGGTCATGACGGTGGCGCTGCTGATCCAGGGGCTATTTTAAAATATAAGAAATGGATAGGTTACTACACTACAGAAAGCGGGAGAATTCATGGACAAGCAACAACCAGAGAACGAAGGTATGCCTGCTGTACAGGGCAAGCAAACGGTGATCGGGGATTTCCATACGATTCTGGAGGAAGGAAAGGTCTGGCAGACGGGCGGCTTCAAGCTGCCGGACGGCTCGTTCTGGGCGTACCGTGAGCCGGAAGCGGTTGTGATCGTGCGTAACGGTTACCTGTACGTGCGGGCTCAGCTGAGCCGCCAGCATGATCAAGTGCAGATTCTGGATAATGCCAAGCATATGTACTATTCGGCCCAGCCGGTAGAGGTTCCGGAGGAAGGCGAAATCCGCTTCGAGCTCCAGATCCGCGCCCGCACGCAGGGCACGGCTCCGGGGGATCTGTATGACGGCTATGTGTCGCTGAATCTGCTGGATTTCACCACAGGCGCGGCGCTTGATTTCTTCGCGGGTAACGATAAATATGCAAGTGTGTACGGCATCCTTCCGTTCCCCGGGGTAACCGTACCCGAGACGGGGGGAACCAAATACTTCTGTATTTTCAAGGAGGATACGGACTTCAAGCCGCGTGAATTCAACACGTACGCCATCACCTACCACCGGGGCAATAATGAGGCTGTCTTCTATGTGAATGGGAATGAGGTGCGGCGCGAGCGGAATGTGCCCGTGAAATTCAACAGCTTCACCATCGCTCTGGGCATTATGACGGAGAAGGACCTGACCCCGGAAGGCAGCGTGTCGGCGCACGGACAGACGGTTATCGCTGAATGGTCGCCGGTTACCATTACAACTACCGCACAATAACGTGCTCATATGACTGATAAGGATGAATGGCTGTGAATCTAAGAACTTTCTTCAAGTTTGTCGAGCTGCCGACGAAGGTTGCCAGTATGCTCCCGCTGCTGCTGGGGACACTGTATGCCCTGTACCGGTTCGAGGACTTCTATATCCTGCGCTTCGTGCTGATGCTGGTGTCTCTCTTAAGCTTTGATATGGCAACAACAGCGATCAACAACTATTATGATTTCAAAAAGGCCGCCAAAACCCATGGCTACGGGTATGAGACCCATAATCCGATTGTCCGCTTCAAGCTGAAGGAGTCTACGGTGGTGGCGCTGATCGTCATTCTCCTTGTGCTGGCGGCAGGCGGGGGTATTGCCCTGGTATTCCAGACCGGACTGCTGGTGTTCCTGCTCGGGGGACTGTCCTTCCTGATCGGTATTCTGTACTCCTTCGGACCGATCCCCATCTCGCGGATGCCGCTCGGTGAGCTGTTCTCCGGGCTGTTCATGGGGTTCGTCATTATTTTCATCTCGGCCTATATTCATTCGGATCAGGCAGTGGTCACGCTGCTGCTGAAGGGCGAATGGATCAGCCTGCATATCAATTTCCTTGAGGTACTGTATCTGTTCTGGTTCTCCGTCCCGGCGATTCTGGGCATTGCCGGAATTATGCTGGCGAACAATATTTGCGATATTGAGGATGATATCGAGAACCGCAGATACACGCTGCCGGTGTACATCGGTCGGGAGAATGCACTGCTGCTGTGGAGGCTGCTCTATTATGTGTCTTTTGCCGATCTGATTGTGCTGGTGCTGCTCGGGGTCCATCCGGTCCTGGTCCTGCTGCTCCTGCTGACCCTGATTCCGCTGTGCCGCAATATTGCACGCTTCTATCAGGAGCAGCATAAAGGCACGACCTTCATTCTGGCGGTGAAGAATTTCGTGCTGATGAGTGCGGCAAGAATCCTTGTGCTGGGTATAGCTGTTATATGGGTTACACTAAGATAAGGAAGGTGATAACTTTGGCAGAGAAGCTTCGCTGGGGAATAATGGGCTGCGCGCAGATCGCTACAGGCTCGGTAATGCCGGCTATCCAGGAGTCCGAGACCGGGGTGATCCGGGCGGTGGCCAGCCGGGGACTCACGAAGAGCAGCAGCGTAGCCGCCGAATTCGGCATTGAGCAGGCTTACGGCAGCTATGAAGAGCTGCTTGCGGACCCGGAGGTGGATGCCGTCTACATTCCGCTTCCGAATCATCTGCACTGTGAATGGGTGATCCGCGCGGCTGAAGCCGGTAAGCATATCCTATGCGAGAAGCCGATTGCGCTGAACAGCCGTGAGGCGGGCGAGATGGTAGAGGCCTGCCGGAAGGCGGGCGTTCACTTGGCGGAGGCTTATATGTACCGCCATCATCCGCGCATCAATGAGCTGCAGGTGATTATCGCCAGCGGCGAGATCGGTGCAGTGCGTACCATCCGCGGCACGTTCACTTACAACGATGCTACGGATACCTCCAACATCCGCTTCAATGCTGCCTGGGGAGGCGGATCGCTCTACGATGTCGGCTGCTATCCGCTTACGGCCGCGCGGATGCTGTTCGGTACAGAGCCGGAGGCCGTAACCGTGCACGCGCTGTTCTCGCCGGAGCATGACAATGTAGATATGGTGGCCTCCGGGCTGGTGGAGTTCCCCGGCGGGAAGAGCCTGATCTTCGACTGCGGGATGTGGGCCTACAACCGCCAGCTGCTGGAGGTGCTCGGTACGCAGGGGCGGATCGAGATTCCGATGCCGTTCAATGCGAGATTCGATGATGCAGAGTTCTTCGTATACGGCGGCGGTGAGCCCCGGCGTGTCGCAGCCGTCGGAGCCAACCCTTACGTCCAGCAGGCCGACCATTTCGCCAGGGCAGTCTTCAGCGGCAAGCCATGGATTGCGGAGGAGGACCCGCTGCTGAATATGAGGCTGATCGAGAGCTGTCTGGAATCTGCCCGGAGGCGTGAGCGGATCCGCTTGGGGTAATTATTTGAGTTCATTTTCATAAACAGCGCCAAAAAGCAGCGATTCTTCCAACCGCGGAGGAATCGCTGCTTTTTGGTGTCTTTATATATCAGCAACCCCGGCTGTAGCTGCCGCCGTGCAGACTAAGGCCAGCGCAGCCCCAGCACTGGTGGTTAAAGCCGGACCGGCAGATTACAAACGCGGAGCTGTCTACGAGAGCACAGGCGGCGCAGGTTATTTATAATTTGCTGGTGCAATAGCAGCGCTTCCTCAGCAGCATAGCAAGTTCATCAAGGGGCTATCCCATACTAGCGGAGACAGGCCTCTATCTTCAAAAGCGGAAAGCAAATCGACCTCAAGCGTCACTTTTTTGATACCGCGAAGCAGAAAACGCCAGAAGCCCCGGTCGTCAAAGATGGCGTCGTCCAGCCGATGGACAGAAGCATTTACGACACGAACGAGGTGATGCTCTTGAATATCTTCTTCGAGATCCATTGGCAAGCAAAGTGGGTCCATGGTGTATATCCCGCTTAAACAGCGGAGAGAACGAAATGATTGTGGAAAAGCGGCAGCGGTCGCCTTGGTCTCCAGATTTTCACCGTTAAGGGGAATGTAAAAAAATCTGGAAAGCACAGCGATTGTAACAACGTTTCGTTCGCGGAGCGTCCTCACCGAGCGCAAACGTCCATCCAACTCCAAAACAAGGGAGTGTCCCAGCCATTGCATGGCTTATGGGACACCCCTTTTGCTGTTTTTCGGGTCGATGCAGAATTCCCGCTGCGATAAATCACAGGAATCAAGTGCTAAAATTTGCTAGAATAGGGTTAATGGTACTTTCTGTTGCCGGAAGGAAAAGTATGCTTACCGAAGGGGGAGAGACGTCAATGGGCTTAACGGAAGAGCCGGTGATCTCAATTGAGGGCTTGTGGATGAATTACAGTGACCGGATGGTGCTGCGGGGGATTGATCTGAAGGTATACCGCGGGCAGATTATCGGATATATCGGACCCAATGGGGCCGGTAAAAGCACGACAGTCAAGATTATGCTCGGGCTGGTGGACGGATATAACGGAACGATACGGATTTTTGGCAGGGATATCTCGGACGGGGATACAGCTTACAAAAGAAGGATCGGCTACGTACCCGAGGTGGCAGAGCTGTATGACAGCCTGACAGCGCGGGAGTATCTGACCTTCACCGGTGAACTGTATGGACTGAAGCAGGCCGATGCCGATGATAAGGCGCGGAAGCTGATGGGGCTGCTGGGTATGGAGAAGGCTTACGATATGCGGATTGCCTCGTACTCCAAGGGAATGAAGCAGAAGGTGCTGCTGATTGCCAGCATGCTGCACGACCCGGATATTCTGTTCCTGGATGAGCCGCTCAGCGGACTGGATGCCAACAGTGTCATGGTGGTTAAGGAGATCTTCGCCACGCTTGCCGCCAGGGGTAAGACGATCTTTTATTCCTCGCATATTATGGATGTGGTCGAGCGGATCAGCAGCCGGATCATCCTGCTGGACGGAGGAGATATTGTCGCAGACGGAACCTTCACACAGCTGCGGGAGCAGAGCCGGGAGGGGTCGCTGGAGGAGATTTTCAATCAGCTGACCGGGTTCGATCGATACAAGGATATTGCGGGTGAGTTCGTAGCCGTGATAGGTGAGGGTGCGGCGCATGAATGAATTCCGGATTCTGAAGCTGCTTGACCGGATACAGTGGATCTTTAAGGGCCTGGGAGCCGATTATGCGCTCATGCGCCGTATTCTTCAGGTGAAGCTGACGATGGATGGCAGACGGACACCTACCTTATTCTCCGGGTCGCAGAATTCCAAGCTGGATATGGAAGGCTCCCCTTTTAGAGTCCAGTGGCTCTATCTGCTGCTGGGGCTGATGCTGATCGCTATGGTCGCACCCAGAGATCATCATATGCTGATGATGAGTCTGCTGTTCAGTATAGTGATGTTCCTGATCACCACGACGCTGATCTCCGATTTCTCGACGGTAATGCTGGATTTACGTGACAAGAACATCCTCTTCTCCAAGCCGGTGGACCGCCGCACCTTGAACATGGCCAAGAGCTTACATATTCTGATCTATCTGCTGACCTTAACGCTGACCTTCACTGGTCCTTCACTGCTGTTCTCTCTATTCCGGCACGGGCCGGGCTTCTTCTTTGTGTACGCGGCTGAGATTCTGCTGATGGACGGATTCATTCTGGTATTCACTGCGCTAATCTATCTGCTGATTCTGAGGTTCTTTGACGGGGAAAAGCTCAAGGACATTATCAACTACGTACAGATTGTCCTGTCTGTGGCGGTAACTGTCGGTGCCCAGCTGGTAAGCCGGATATTCAATCTATCGGAGCTGGGCCTAGATTTCATTCCCGCTTGGTGGCATTTCCTGCTGGCGCCAGTCTGGTTCGGAGCGCCGTTCGAACTGCTGGGCGGCGGAACAGGCAGCCGCCCAGTGATTATTCTGACAGCGCTCTCTGTGGTGGTGCCTGCCGTAATGTTCGCGGCTTACATCCGGCTAATGCCGGTATTTGAACGCAGCCTTCAGAAGCTGGCTGAGCATGGCGCAGAGGGCCGGGATAGCGGGCGGCTTGCCCGGGTGCTGTCGGAGAGCGTGTGCCGGAACAAAGCGGAGGCCATGTTCTTCCGTTTCACCTGGTCGATGATGAAGAATGAACGCGAGTTCAAGCTCCGGGTATATCCGACCATCGGCTTCTCGCTGATCTTTCCCTTTATCTTCATCTTCAATCAGGTGTGGAGCGGCGATCTGGCCGGGATCAGAAGCTCCAAGTCCTTTCTGTTTATCTATTACAGCGCGCTGCTGCTGATGACAGTCGTGCAGATGGTCCGTTACTCGGCCAGCTATAAGGGGGCATGGATCTATCAGGTAATTCCTTTGCCGGGCAAGGGGCTGGTCTACCGGGGAATGCTGAAGGCAGCGGTCGTGAAGCTGCTGGTGCCGCTCTTTTTGCTGGAGGCGGCGGTGTTCATTGCTCTCTTAGGCTCCTGGATTATTGCAGATATGGCAGTTGTCCTGCTGGCTCTATTGCTGTATGCCGTGATTTGTTTCCTTACGTTCCCGAAGGCGCTTCCGTTCTCAGAGAAGTATGAGGCGGCGCAGCGGAAGGAATTCACCGGCAGTGCCTTTGTGCAGTTGTTCATTCTGGGGGGGCTTGCCGGAGTGCACTATGTCTTCACCCTGATTCCTGCAGGAATCTACATCTACATGGTAATTCTGGTAGCTGCAAATGCCTGGATTTGGCGCAGGGCCTTCCTGCCAGACACCTCCCGGGACAACGGATTTCCAACCCTCCGCGCAGGCGGCTGAGGACAAATATGGACAATTTTTGCCGGCGTTCGAAAAAGGCTCCAAGTTCCATTATTTACTTAGACAGCCCGGTAAATACAAGGTAAAATACAGCTAAAGTTAGTTTTCAGAGAATACCTGTAATCATTATATACTCTTCCATTTATCCGCTATTCGTATATTGATTTTTAACTTAAGATAGACGCTGAAACGACGCTGATACTATAACCAGTGAAGAGGTCAACTATGGATCAAATGGGAATCCACTATAATATCTGGATTGTTTTACTATCCTATGCGCTTGCTGCCGTTGCAGCGTATTCCGCGCTTAATCTGATTTCGCAGGTTTCCCATTCCGCGGGCCGGGTCAGACGTCTCTGGCTGCTCTCGGGTGCCGGTGTGCTTGGCGGCGGGATCTGGGCCATGCATTTTATCGGCATTATGGCCAGCCGGCTGCCGTTCAAGGTCAGCTACCATCCGGTGATGGCTGCAGTATCTCTCCTCATTATTATGTCCTCCTGTTATGCAACTCTGCAGATGGTTACGGCTCCCCGCCAGAGAAGCTGGCGGCTTCTTGCGGGCGGCGGCATACTCGGCAGCGGCATATCGTTCATGCATTATGCCGGAATGTCCTCCATGGAGATGGAGGACAAGATTCATTACAGGGCAATGGACCAGGCTGTATCGGTACTGATCGCCCTTGCCGCTTCCTACATCGGCATTCTAATGTTCCGCAGATTCAAGGATCATACGGGCTTCAGCCGCTGGAAGCTGTATTCGGCATTATTCATCGCTCTGGCGGTTACCGGTATGCATTATACGAGTCTGAGAGCAAGCGACCTGCATAATTACAGCTGGCAGGCATCTGCCCCGATACTGATGGAGACCGATGTGGTTCTGCTGACAGGGATTTCACTGGTTACCCTGTTCGTGCTGGCGATCTCCGGCGGGACTGTGTTTCTGGACAGAGATGTACTGGAGCGCATGGCCTATCATGACCCGCTCACCGAGCTGCCGAACCGGCATGGTCTGGAGCGCTACTTCAAGGATGATTTCTTCGGCGGGGTCTCCGGCGCCGTGTTTTTTGTTGATCTGGACCGCTTCAAATCGATTAATGATACGCTTGGGCACGATATTGGAGACTTGCTGCTGTGTGAGGTATCTGCCAGGCTGACCTGCTGTGTGGGCGGGAAGGGGAAGGTGTTCCGGCTTGGCGGGGATGAATTCCTGATTGCTATGCCGGATTGCACCGCCGCGGCAGCGGAGGAAGTGGCACAGCATATCCTCCAGGAGCTCAAGAAGGCTTACAGTATTGAAGGTAACGAATTGTACGTAACTGCGAGTGTGGGAATCAGCATGACTCCGGCGCACGGCACCGACCGTTCGGCGTTAATGAAGGCAGCTGATACGGCGCTCTATACCTCCAAGGATTCGGGCAAGAATAAATTCAGTGTGTTCGATCTGGAGATGAACCGTCATCAGGTCCGGCGGATGCTACTTGAGAAGGATCTGCGCAAGGCGCTGGCCCGCTCGGAATTCATGGTGGTCTACCAGCCCAAATGGGATTCGCTGCTGAATGTCACCGTGGGGCTTGAAGCGCTGCTGCGCTGGAGACATCCGGAGCATGGCGTCATCTCTCCGGGAGAGTTCATTCCGATCGCCGAGGAGACCGGCCTGATTGTTCCTATTACATACTGGATGCTGCATGAGGTGTGCGGACAGAATATGCTCTGGCATCAGGCGAAGGTCGCCAGTGTAGCAGTCTCGATTAATATGTCGGCGCGGATGTTTGAAGGCGGATGCCTGTATGAGGTAGTGGAAGAGGCTTTGTCGCGTTCAGGCCTTGCGCCGCATTTCCTTGAACTTGAGATTACTGAGTCGATTGCAATGAACAATATGGAAGAGACGGTTGCCCAGCTCTCCAAGCTGCGGGATCTCGGTGTGCGGGTATCCCTGGATGATTTCGGAACCGGTTTCTCTTCCCTCGGCAATCTGGATGAGATTCCAGTGAACACCCTGAAGATCGATCAGGTCTTCATCCGGAAGAGCAAGATGCATTCCAAGAAAGCGATCATCAGCAACATCATTGCCATTGCCAGCAATCTGAACATGGAGGTTGTGGCCGAGGGCGTGGAGACTACGGAGCAGATTGAGCTGCTGCAATCACTGGGCTGCCGGGTAATGCAGGGCTTCTACTACGGGCGTCCGATGCCGGTTAATGAATTAGGCCAATGGTTTATTGAGAATACGGCATAATGTTCCTGGGTGCTGTTGCACAAAAACCAGCTAATGGTATGTCAAGTCGAGCTTTTGAAGAACGTGTACATTTGATATACTGTAAAAAAGCATATCAAATAAACCTCCACGAAATGGAAGTTTATGGATGAAATCAATTAAAGAGTGTAGGGTTGCCCTTTCTTAAGCATAGCGTACACGTGATGGAGTAACTTGTTGGCGCAAGCGATCACGGCTACTTTGTGGGGCTTTCCTTCACTCTTTTTTCTGTCGTAATACTCCCTGAGACCAGGGTTTATTCCTCGTCGTAATCCGCATGTTACCGCCAAATACATCGCTCGTCGTAGTCGCTTGGAACCCCGTTTCGTGATCTTGTTCTGCGTAGCCACAAACTTCCCTGAACTGAAGACGCTTGGATCGATTCCGGCGTAGGCCACCAGTTGTTTGGGATGGCGAAACTGTGAAGCATCCCCGATTTCCGAAACAATGGCCGTGGCTAACTTTGTTCCGACCCCAGGGATGGATTCCAGAAGCTGAACTTCGTTCAGAGTTTGTGACAGTTCAAGGATCACTTTTTCGAGTTCTGTAAGTTGCTTTTGAAATTCACGAACAAGAGCCAGCAGGCTTCGCAGCGCCATCTCCAGACCATAAGGAACGCGCTGCACGGGATTATCCGCGATTGCGTTCTGTAGTGCTTCTACCTTGCGGTTCATCCAAGTTTCAGAGCGTGAAGCCTGGGTAGCCGCTTTCACCATGCCCATCCAAGCTTCTGGAGTCTGAGCCTTCACCCCTTCTGAAGTGAGACAAGCTTTTAGCAAGTTCAAGGAGGTTTTGGAATATAAGTCTTTAAACACACCCTCGTAACTCGGAAAGATCTGATCTACAAGTGTACGCATGTTCAGTTTGGCTTGAACGTACAAGCTTGTGATAAACTCATGCTCTCGGGTTAAGAACTGTAAGTCCACCAACGCTTCTTTCCGTCCAGGATAGGTAGACCAGTTTTCTTCCTGATAGTACAGCTCCCCTAAATGCCAGGCATCTGATGCGTCCGTTTTGACTTTACGCAAACCAGTTCTTCTTGCTCTCTGTGCCTGCAACGGATTGACGAGAATGACTTCATATCCAGCCTGTTGCAAATAGAACACCAGGATACGATGATAATGTCCGGTGGGTTCTAAAATAACGGCTGGCTTGTGGGTCGTCTTCTGCTCTAATTCCTCCAAGAGTTGTTTTAGCTTTTCAAACCCTTTAGGGGTATGAAGAATTTCTTGGACTCGTCCAAAAGGATAGTTCCGCTTAACAAATGCTTGGGCAACAGATTTTCCTTTGGCTACATCCATGCCAATAACAGTTTCATCTTCTCCTCCTCATTCGAATTCGCCGGTATTCCCACAATGGTTCCTACTCCACAGCTTCGCTTGTGATACGAGGTCAGGGCCTCAACCAGCTCAAACATGGTAGAAGGGGGCGGTGGGAGAACTGTTTTTAGTACGGGGTTTATCCCCAGAGGCTGTCACGTTCTCCCGGCTGCCTCCATCGTAAAACGGTTATTAAAAAAGGCCAACCAGTAATCTCTGGTTGACCTAATAATACGAAAGGCTGTCCTGGATGTGGAGGGTTGTTCCGCATCAGGGCAGCCTTTTTAGTTACTTAAGAATTGTATGCGAAAAAGCGAATACAATGGGTGCTGCTATGCCGGGGGAAGGGCCCCATGCTCTAAAGCCAGTAACATTTATAGAGAAATCTTGCAAGAAGTGCAAGATTGTTGCCCCATAGGAGCGGTCTATGCTGAAATCCTGCACGAATTGCAACAAATCCAGCGCTAACTTACTCTAAATACCAAAAATCCTGCAAATGATGCAACAATCCTCCATAGCCGGTAACATTTATAGAGAAATCCTGCAAAATGTGCAACAATGCTGCCCCTTACAAGCGGTCGGTGAGAGAAGGCGCGAGCATCCTTCACCCGCAGGGTGATTTTGTCTTGAAGAATGTATGATACTCCGGCCTAAATTTTGAAATTCTCGACCAATACCTGCAGCTTCTCTGCCAGGGAGGAGAGGAATGTAGCGGAGGATTCAACCTCCTGCATGGCCGCAAGCTGTTCCTGGGACGAGGCGGACAAGGTCTCCGCGCCCTCAGCTGTCTGATTGGAGACCGCCACGATCTTCTGGATCGAAGTGACAAGTCCCTCAGAGAGCAGGGCCAGCTCACGGACAGTGGCTGAAATCTGCTGGCTGTGGGAAGACATATCGGAGACGGACGACTCAATCTCGGAGAAGGAATGCCCGGCCGCTATAATCATTTCTTTGCCGTGATGCATCTCTTCCGTGGAGTGCTTCATGGTCTCTCCGGCCTTGTCCATCTGCTGGACAATCAGACTGACCAGCTCGCCGATCTGGCGGGCAGATCCGGCTGAACGTTCAGCCAGCTTGCGTACAGAGCCTGCGACAACGGCGAAGCCACGGCCCTCTTCTCCGGCCCGTGCAGCTTCAATCGCCGCATTGAGGGATAACAGGTTCGTCTCCTCGGCAATACTGGCTATGGTGCCGACAATATTCTCAATCTCTTTGGAATGGCTGCCGAGCGTCTCGATAATGCCGGAAAGATCCGAGATGCTTGCACCCACAATAGCCATCTGTGAAGTAGTCGAGTCCATAGATTCCCGGCCTGTCCGGGCCTTCTGGGAGTTGATGGCTGCCTGGTTCATTGCGCTGTCGGCATTGCCTGCAATTTCGGTAATGAAATGCGACATATCCTGCACGGCCTTGAAGCTGCCCTCCAGATTCTGCAGCTGGGTATGTGCCCCGTCGGCCAGTTCCAGCGTGACATTAACGCTGTGCTCTCCGGCCCGGTTAGTCTCCTGGGCGCTGGCGGACAGCTCCTGGGAGGAGGAGGCAACCAGCATGGACGTATCGTTGACCTGTGTAATCAGGTCACGCAGACTCAGGGTCATCGCATTGAAGTCGCGGGCAAGCTCGCCGATCTCGTCCTTGGCCTTGAAGAGCAGCGGTTCCCGGGTCAGATCTCCTTTGGCTACTGTGTTAACGGATGCGGACAGCTTGGTAAGCGGGCTGACCATCCGGCGGATCAGCAGATAGGCGGCGAGAATCGCAATAATCAGAATGGAGCTGCCGATCAGGAAGGGCTGGGTGATGATATCCATGGTCCGGGATTGAATTAAGGGGCCGTCGAAGTTAATCGCCATTAATGCAATGATGGGTTTGGTAGGGTCATGGTCCTGATAGATGGGGCCGTAGCCGGTTTTGAGGGAGGTGCCCTGATATGTATACACCTTCGAGTAGGCGGAATGCTTCATGGTGGTAATCATTTCTTTATCTTCATCAGAGAAGTAGAAGGGGTCTCCTGCTTTGTATCCCCGTTGTTTGAAGTTTTTGTCAGCGGCCAGTACCTTGCCGTCCAGCGAAAGAATGAAGGCTTCTTTGAAAATAGGCTTGTGATCACTGATCCATCCGATGCGGTCTTCAATCGCAGTCAGCTTGCTGGTATCCCCGGCAGCCAGAGCGGTTATGTCTGCAGGATCAATTAAGCCGGTAGTTATATTGGCGCAGCCTACCAATTCAATGCCTGCAGCTTCATCGATCTGTTTGTAAGCCGCATGATAACCGAAGAAGCCTATGGATGAACCAACCAACAGCAATACAATCAGCATCATCCATGTTAATTTTGTTGCCAATTTCATAACAAATATCACCAGCCCTGACTCTAAAAGATTAAGTGAATTATGGGGTCACTGCTACGATTATAGCGCATACGCTGCGGTTTGAGCATAAGTCAAAAAAAAGAATTTTTGTGTCGGAAAATGATGGATTATGTATAAAAAATCATTGAAAAGTAGGCGCGTATTCAAAAAATATTGTATGTCGGACCGGTATAATGGTACGCTTGAAGCAGAACAAACGGACTGGGAGCTGAAGGGATGTCACAAGAAGTCAATCCTTTGATCGAACGTGTGGGATTATCCATGTGGAAGGTTCAGCGCAGAATCATGTCGCAGATGTCAATGCATAAGGAATTGGGGCTGACTGTGCCGCAATTCGGGCTGTTGCATATGATCTTTCAGGAGCAGCAGGCACGGGTGATTCAGCTGGCGGACAAGATGGAAGTGAAATCCAGTGCAGTCACCGTCATGCTGGACCGGCTGGAGCTGCTGGAGCTGATCGCCCGCGTGACGGACGAGAATGACCGCAGAGCGGTAATCGTCACGATCACGGGCAAGGGACAAGAAGTGCTGGAAGAAGCACAGCGCCGGTCATTGCTGCTGCTGGAAGAGCATCTGGCCATTCTGGAGCCGGCAGAGCTGGAGAACTTCGCGGATTATTACCTCATGCTGGAGAATCAGGAGCGTTAACATAAGGATCACAAAGAAGCAGCGCTTCTCCCTTCAAGGAGAGGCGCTGCTTCTTGTCTTGTCTAGTCTGGCTATTCTGCGGCAGGCTCTTTGTCCGGCAATTGTGTAACATAGCTGTCAGACAGCTGGCGCAGCCGCAGAGCGCGGTTGTATTCATCCTCGTTGCCGGCCGGGGCAGTACCTCCGGTCGCCAGCGGATATTGGGTATTATCCTCGAAGCTGTTGCCCGGAATCAGCAGGGCAGAGCTGGAAATGAAGGAGCCGGTAGGCAGGTAATACCGCTGCGGCAGCAGATTGTAGGACTGGCTAAGCAGATCCTGGCCGAAATGGATGTTGTTATCCATCGATACCCCCAGCAGGCTGGCGGCCGTAGGCATAATATCGACTTCTCCGCCTACCTGCGCAAGCTTCTGCGGAGCAATTCCCTCACCATGGATGAGCAGCGGAATGTTGAGCATATTGGCGTAGCTGTAATCATATCCGTAGATTTCCTTCATTAGCTGCTTGTCGTCATGATCCAGCGAATAGATCGGCAGTCCCATATGGTCGCCGTAGACCATAACCAGACTGTTCTCCCATAATCCGCTCGCCTTCAGTTCATCTACAAACTGTCCGAAGGCATAGTCCGCATAGTTCTGCGACCGCACATAATCGCCGACAAAGGTTCCTTCATACCGCTCAGGAAGCTTCATCTTGTGCTTCTCTTCAGGAATAGTGAACGGGTGATGCGCCGACATGGAGATGACCTGAGCATAGAATGGCTGGCCCGCATCGCTCATTTCCTTCAGCTTCTCCGAGGATTTGCGGTAGAGCACCTCATCGGAAGCGCCGAAGAAGAAGGCATCCTCGTCACCGAAGAACTGGTGATCGTAATACTTTTGCCAGCCGAGGGCCTTGTACAACTCGCCCCGGTTCCAGAATTCCACTACATTGGTGTGGAACGTGGCTGTCTGATAGCCGTTGTCTCCCAGCAGACGGGGCAGGCTCGGAAGCTGCTTGTCAATATAAGACATGGTAGCCGCACCCTGCGGAGGAATATAGAAGGACGAATTGACCACGAATTCCGCATCGGAGGTGTTGCCCTGGCCGACCATCTGATAGAAGTTCGTGAAGTACAGGCTCTGTTCCATCAAGCGGTTCAGGTTAGGAGTAACCTCCTGGCCGTCTACCTTGAGACCCATCAGGAAGCTCTGGAAGGACTCCAGCTGGATGATAATCAGATTCTTGCCCTTGGCGACACCGGCATAAGCCGAGACTGCTGAAGGGTCGATGCCCTTGAGCTGGTTAATCGTGCTCTGTGTGATTTCACTGGCCTGGACCAGCTCGGTTTTATCTTTGGCAAAGATCGTGTATGCTTCATAATTAAGGATGCCCATCTCCTGGGCCTTTTTGATCTCATTCATGCTCGCCTTATTCGGAAGAATATTGAACAGGCAGAGTCCGAGCGAGACCGCGAACAGTACGACATGCACCGTCCGGCCACTGCGCCGGTTGATTTGATCTTTTTTATAATTGCGGCCGTTCTTGTTAATGAAGAAGTAGAATCCCAGCACAATGATGTCCGTGAAGATCAGCAGATAATAAGGGTCCATTAAGGAGAATACGCTGTTCTTGACGGCAGTGACCTGGTTCACCTGCTCGGCGGCATGGTAAGTGACAATGACCCCGTAATATTTGAAGTACATAATGGCGGCAAAAAAGATCGCGGTAACCAGCAGATTGACCGTCATGTAATACCCGAGCTTCCGTCTGGAAGCAAAGCGCTCAATCAGGAAAAACAGGGCCCAGACAAAGGGCAGCTCCGTCAATACGGATTGCCAGAACTTTAAATCATCAAAGATTACACCCCAGGCCAGCAGGCTTTTGAACAGAAAAAGAATGGAAAAGAACACAAATGGCTTAAGGAGCCATCGTTTTACAGTTTGGGATGACACAGCTTCGCCTTCTTTCTATAAAATGAACATGTTTCCCGGCTGAAAAGGAAACAGCAGCATGAGGACAGAAGAATACCATTATCAATAAAACTTATTATGAAGTGCCAGGGAAGGAATGTCAAAAATCAGAAGCTGCCGTATACTCCCTGAAGCGCGCGTAAACTACGGCTAGAACGAACCCGGCGCTGACCATTCCCTCAGGCGGGTTAATATCGGCGTTAAACGAAGAATATGAGCCATACGCAGCGGAAGCTGGCGGAAATTATTGGAGGTGGGGACGGATGGAGCATACAGAAATCACACTGTCCGTGAGGGCGCTTGTGGAATTTGCCTACAGCAGCGGCAGTCTGGAGCCGGGCTTCCGCAGCGGGGCTGCCATGGCGGAGGGGACGCGCAGCCATCAGCTGATCCAGAAGCAATACAAGGAAGGGGACCGCAAGGAGGTCTATTTGAAGACCGGAATTCCTTACGGGGATCTGCTGTTCCAGATTGACGGACGCTGCGACGGCCTGCTTACGGCAGAGGATGGGAGCCTGACGGTAGAGGAGATTAAGTCCATGGCCGGAATTCCGGACCCTGCATTTGAAGGGAAGGAGGTACACTGGGCCCAGGCTTACATGTACGCTTACATGCTGGCAACGGATCTTGAGCTTCCCTATATCCAGGTGAAGCTCACCTATGTGCAGCGGGGGAGCGAGGCGCAGTACAGTCTCTACCGGGAGATGTCCCGCGAAGCGCTGACGGCTTTTGCACTAGAGACCGTAAGCAGGTATGCGCCGTATGCCGAGATGATGGTCCATTACAAGGCGAAGAGAGGGGAGAGCATCGCGGCCCTGTCCTTTCCGTTCTCGGCCTACCGGCCCGGCCAGCGCCATTTCGCTGCCGCAGTCTACACCTCCATTGCTGAGGGGGCGAACCTCTTTGCCCAGGCACCGACAGGCATCGGCAAAACCATGTCCACCCTGTTCCCGGCGGTCAAAGCACTGGGCGAAGGCAAGGCGGCCGGTATCTTCTATCTGACCGCCAAGACGGTTACGCGGATCGCGGCGCAGGAGGCGGCCGCGATGCTGAACCGCCGCGGGCTGCATCTGCATGTCATTGCGCTGACGGCGAAGGAGAAGGCCTGCTTCCGGGAGGAGGGGATCTGCGGCACGGATTCCTGCGCTTATGCAGAGGGGTACTATGACCGGATCAACGGCGCGCTGATTGACATGCTGGAGCATGAGACGCTGATGACCCGGGAGACGATTGCCGGCTATGCCCATAAGCATCAGGTCTGCCCGTTTGAATTCTCGCTGGATGCCGCCTATGCCTGCGATGTTGTGATCTGCGACTACAATTATATCTACGACCCGCGCATCAGTCTGAAACGTATGTCCGAGGAACGTAAGAAGAACACAGTGCTGCTGGTGGATGAAGCGCACAATCTGGTAGACCGGGGCCGGGAGATGTATTCTGCCTCGCTTACCAAGGCCCCCTTCCTGGCGCTTAGCCGTGCCTACAAAACCGCGAATCCCCGGCTCGGCACTGCCGCCAAAGCAGTGAACGCATTCTTCATTGCGCTGCGCAAGAGCTGTAGTGACAAGGGGGCGGGAGAGTGGGCGGCCTATCCCGAGGAGCTGCCGGAGCTGCTGGAGAACTTCGCAGCCGAAGCCGAGCTGGAGCTGCTGAATCCCTCTTCTCCTGTAGGCTCTGCGCAGGCAGAGGAGGAAGGGGAGAACAGCCTGCTGGATACCTATTACGCGGTACAGGCGATGCTCCGCACCTTCAAAACCTACGATGAACGCTACATCACCTATGCCGAGGTGCGCAGCGGAGATGTGTATCTGAAGCTGTTCAATCTCGATCCGTCGCATCTGCTGCAGCAAATGGGCAAGAGCTTCCGCAGCCAGATTCTGTTCTCTGCGACTCTCTCGCCGCTCTCGTATTACAGGGATATGATCGGTGCGGGCGAGGAGGACTACAGTCTGAGCCTGGCCTCACCTTTTCACAAAGAGCAGTGGCAGGTATCTGTGCTGCCGGTATCCACCCGGTTTCATGACCGTGAGGCTTCTATACAGCCGCTTAGTGATGCGCTCAAAGGCCTGGTCTCTAAGAAGGGCAACTACCTGGTCTTCTTCCCCTCCTATCTCTACTTGAAGCATGTCTATGAGGTGTTCACTGAGAAGTACCCTGAAGTCCCCACGCTGCTGCAGGGCAGCGGGATGAGCGAGCCGGAGCGGGAGAGCTTCCTGGCGGCCTTCCGCCCGGATAACCCGGAGCCGCTGCTTGGCTTTGCCGTGCTGGGCGGTATTTTCTCGGAAGGGGTGGATCTGCCCGGCGACCGGTTGAACGGGGTGATGGTCGTAGGTGTCGGACTCCCGCAGGTGGGGCTGGAACGCAATCTGCTGCGGAGCTATTTCCAGTCACAGGGCAAGAACGGCTTCGATTATGCTTATATCTACCCGGGGATGTGCAAGGTGCAACAGGCCGGAGGACGGCTGATCCGCAGTGAGAGCGACAGCGGGGTCATTGTGCTCGCTGACGACCGCTTCATGCAGCAATCCTACAGGCAACTGCTTCCAGAGGAGTGGCAGGACTACTCTGTGATGACCTAAGCAGGTATAATCTTTGACAAGGCATTCACCAGACAACTCAGGAGGTAATGACATGACGCTTAATATCGGACTTGTTGGAACAGGCTGGTTCTCCAAGGTACATGCGGATTTGCTGGCGGGCATGGAGGATGTGTCGCTGAAGGCCGTTTGCGGCAGCAGCAAGCTTAAGGGAGAAGAGATGGCCCGCCCTTACGGGGCCGAAGGCTACGGGGAGATTACCGAGATGCTGGACAGCCACAAGCTGGATGCCGTCTACATCTGTGTGCCGCCACAATCGCACGGGGCGATTGAACGGGCGCTGATCCGTAGAGATATCCCCTTTTTTATCGAGAAGCCGTTAGGTTCAAGTACGGCCATTCCGGCAAGTCTGCTTGAGGATATCAAACAGCATCAGCTGCTGACCTCGGTAGGTTATCACTTCCGCTACCAGGAGAATATCCAGCGGCTGAAGCAGACGCTTGCCGGAGACAAGGTAGGGATGATTACCGGAGAATGGATGGGCGGAATGCCCGGCGTGGCGTGGTGGCGCAATCAGGAGCAGTCCGGCGGGCAATTCACGGAGCAGACGACGCATATTGTTGACCTGCTGCGTTATCTGGCCGGTGAGGTGACGGAGGTCTACGGCATGTTCGGCAACCGGATTATGCATGAGAAGCATGAAGGGGTGACTGTAGCCGATGTGGGCACCGTGTCGCTGAAGCTTGCAAGCGGCATTATCGCCAGCATCTCCAATACCTGTGTGCTGCCCGGTGAGGTGAACAAGGCCGGAATCAGCTTCTATAATGACAACGGCATGCTGGACTGGAACCCGGAGCGTCTTCTAGAGGTCCGCAGCGGGGACAGCAAGGAATACAGGAATACGGGCAACCCCTACGCGGTAGAGAGCGAGGCCTTCCTGTACGCTGTCCGCACTGGAGACCGCTCCCGTATTCTCAGCGATTATGAGGACGGGTACAAGACGCTGAAGGTAACCTGCGCCGCGTATGAATCTGCCCAGAGCGGATTGCCTGTGAAGCTGTAGGACTCTGTCTTAGGACCAGGGGGCTGCTTAATGAATGAACACGGCGATCATTGCAGGTGCCAGCCCGATGGAGAACAGCGCTGCCAGAATCATTGAGATACTGGAGATGGTGCCGGTCAGCGAGCTGAGCTCGAAGGCCTTGGAGGTGCCGGTGCCATGCGCTGCGGTGCCAAGCGAGACCCCGCGCGCCACTTCATTCTCAATGTGGAAGAGGCGCAGTACCGAAGGCCCCATCATCGTTCCAAGCACACCTGTGAGAATGACGAAGACTGCGGTGATGCTGGGAACTCCGCCTATGCTCTGAGAGATGCTCATGGCAATCGGCGTAGTTACCGAACGCGGGACCAGGCTGGTGGCGAGATCTCCGCTCAGGTGCATTAATTTGGCCAGCAGCATGGAAGACAGCACAGCCATTACCGTTCCTGACAGCACGCCTGCCGCAATTTCGGCGGCGTGCTTTTTGAGCAGCTTGAAGTTCTTGTGCAGCGGAATCGCGAAGGCGATGGTCGCCGGCTGAAGCAGGTCAGACAGCCATTTGCCGCCTGCATTGTAGGAATCATAAGAGCTGCCTGTGATTAACAGGAAGCCGATGATTACCAGCGGGGTGATGATCAGCGGAGAGGTATACATTTTGCCGCTGGCCGCATAGATCCGTTTGGTTATAACATATACCGTGATGGTAAGTCCAAGGAATAAGAGTCCAGTCATCATGAGCTTCTACGCTCCTTTACTTTATAGATCATACCTGTCAGCAGACCTGAGCTGGCCATGACAGCAAAGGTGCCCACGAGCACAACAGCCAGTACCTGCAGGCCGAAGGATTCGAGCAGCTTCGAATAGTTCATCACCCCGATAGCCGATGGAATGAAGAACAGCAGCAGCTCAGCCAGCAGCCACGAAGCTCCTGCCTCCACCCAGTTCAGACGGATCACGCCGGATTCGAGCAGCAGGAATAATAGAATCATCCCGATAATGCTTCCGGGAAGCGGAATATGCAGCAGTGAGGTTAATCCGTTAACCAGCAGGGAGAACACGGTTAGTCCGGCCACCTGCAGTAAGCCTAAGGCAATCTTTTTCATCATGATTACTTCCTTTCATCTCTTACTGAAATTTTACATCTAATTCTTTCATAGGTACAATGAATAGATTGAATATCTCACATTCTAATTGTCTATACATGGAGGGTGCCTAATGGATATCAGACAACTGGAGTATTTCGTGCAGGCCGCAAGGCTGAACAGCTTCTCCAGAGCCGCAGAATCGCTGTATATCACCCAGCCGACCATCAGCAAGATGATCCGTAATCTGGAGACGGAGCTGGGGGCAGATCTGTTCTACCGCGAGGGCAAAAGCATCCGCCTGACGGATGCCGGAGAGCTGCTGCTCATCAAGGCGCAGAACATTGTAGAGTCCTTTGCCAGCCTCTCCTCCGAGCTGGACAGCCTGCGCAATCTGAAGCATGGGCATATCCGAATCGGACTGCCGCCCATGGTGGGGGCGAGCTTCTTCCCGGCGGTCATAGGGGAGTTTCACCGCAAGTATCCCGAGGTGACGATCCGGCTGCATGAGGACGGGGCGAAAAAAGTGGAGGATGACGTAGAGTCCGGCCTGCTCGACATAGGAGCGATTGTGCTGCCGGTGGACCAGGCACGGTTCCATAGCTTCACCTTTGTGGAGGAGCGGCTGGAATTGCTGGTTCCCGCAGGCCATCGTCTGGACGGAGCGCAGCAGGTGCCGCTGAAAGAGCTGGCGGAAGAGGAGTTCGTCCTGTTCCGGGAGGACTTCGCCCTGCATGACCGGATCATCTCAGAATGTGTCAAAGCTGGCTTTCAGCCCAAGGTGGTCTACGAAAGCTCCCAGTGGGATTTGATCAGCCGCATGGTCGCCGCCGGGATGGGCATTGCGCTGCTGCCGGAGACCATCTGCCGGGATATCGACCGTTCGCGGATTGCAGTTATTCCCCTGACCGAGCCGGTGATTCCCTGGCAGCTGGGCATGATCTGGCGCAAGGACCGCTATCTGTCCTTTGCCGCCAGGGAGTGGATTACCTTTGCGATGAATGTACTTGGGGAACGTTATTCGCCGCCGGAGCCTCCGGAGGGTATATAAATAGCAGAGCTTATTTATACTTCCGCCGACATTTTTTTCTTTTTTTGCAAATTTTGTTTTTTGGCATCATGATTTATGATAGGGGAGAAGTTGATAGAGAGAAGGTGAGTAACTGTGAACCTTTACCAGAATTCTCCTGATGCCAATGGCCGGGATTACAGAGAAGATGAGCTGTTCCTTACTATAGAGAATTTAAGAAGCGAGCTGCTGGAGGTAGCCCAGGAACGGAGTCTGAGCGACCATGCAGTGCTGGAGCTTAGCCAGCGGCTGGATGGATATATTGTGATGGCCCAGAACCTGATGATGGAGAGCCTGCGCAGCCGCAAGAATGGAGCCGCGCCCTACGGCAAGAATAAGAAGAGCCAGCGGATCCGGAATCAGGCGGCTTTGCAGCAATAATTGATGGTGAATGTAATCATGGTCCTACTAATGTGGGGCCATTTTGTTGTGCTTTTCGTTGTGCTTTTCATAGTGTTGTCCTATAATGGCAATTAATAGAAGGATAACCTGAATGATGGATAGGGAGGTGCCGGGTGGAAGCGAAGCTGACTACATTACGTACGGAAATTGAGAAGAGTCTGTCCCGCTCGGGCCATAATCTTGCCTCATTTGCCAAAGTCTCCGGCCTGAACCGCGGCAGTCTCAGCGCCATTCTTCACGGCAATCCGCCGAAGCCCATCTCGCTGGGACAGCTGGATGCCATGATCCGGGCCTTTGGCTTCCCGGAAGGCTGGTTGTATCCGCTGTATGTGGATGAGTGCTTCAGTGAAGAGCGGATCTCCCGCCGCCGCATTGAGCCCTTCCTGGTCAAATGTGCCGAGATGGGCAAGCAGCAATGCATTGAAGAGGTCTTAAGGCGGATTATGGAATATCAGCGGCCGCTGGATATCATCTACAGGGTGGCAGAGAGGCTATTCTGCAGCGGAAAAGTACAGGAATCCATCGTGTTCTACAAGCTGATAGTAGACCATGAACAAGACAGCTATTCCGAGCGCATGGCGATTAGCCAGTACCGTATCTTCAAGTCGCTGCAGTCCACGCCCGATGTGGATATGGAGCAGAAGCTGCGCGCTGTAATCAGCTTCGAGCCGTACCGCGGGCTGCTTCCCGAGGAGATGCAGCTGGACGGGCTGCTGAAGCTGGCGAAGGTATGCTTCGCGCTGCACCGCTGGAAGGATGTTGAGAAATTCGCCGACGAGCTGAGGGCATTAGCCAGCGGAATCTACCGCGAGGAGCTGCGCCGCAGTAAGGGGAAGAGGGCAGAGGCCTTTCAGGCAGAACGTCCGCTGGTGGTCTATTACGGGCACGGTTATCTGCTGAAGGCATCGGCGCTTACCAAGCAAGGGGAGTATGAGCAGGCCAAGAAATATACCGCCGGGTATGCAGACCTGAGCTGGTTCGAGATGCTGGATGACGAGGGGCGCAGCAGTGTGGACAGCTTCAAGCTGTTTGCTACGGCCAACGGATTCACGCTGGAGATTCTGATGGGCAACATCTCTGTATTGCCGTCCTATATCGCTTTCTTGTCTGAGCATCCCGGCGAGATTCTGTCCGGCATGGTAATCATTATGGAGTCGGCCAACCGCTTCGGGTTCTCCGCTGATGCAGTGATGTCGCGCTTTTCCCGGGAGATGCTGCGCTTTGAACAATTCCAGGATACGATTAATGTAGACCGGGTGTACCGTCTCTATTATCAGATTGCGATCTACCATATCTCCCGCATGCAGTATACCAGGGGAATTGACTATATTCTTCATTGTCTGCGCCTGACCATCAGGCTGAACAGCGGCAAGGACTTTATTAATTGTGTAACCTTATTTGAAGTGAACAGAGACTACGCTTCGGATACCCAGCAGAATGCTTACCGGGAGCTGATCAGGGAGGTGAGAGCACATGAAGAGATCACTGTTGATGACGGCCAGCGTTTTGGTATTGTTTAGCTTCATTCTTGCGGGTACAGGAACAGACCAGAGGTCGAAGGTGAAAGGCTTTACCGCTGTTGAACACGGAGTGGAATTTTAGAGCAGATTAGAGCAGTTAATTGGATAGCTAAGAGAGACTCCCCGACCCTCTGTGTCGCGGGAGCGTTTGCGCGTGGTAATGTGAAATAAATTACATAGTAAGAGCATAATCAGGAATTGACAAATTGCAGGCACGAAAATATAATTAGGTAGCCTAATTAATACATGGTTTAATTATTTGGAAACCTAACTAAAAATGGGGTGGAAGCATTGGGATAAATCGCGAAGGTGAAAACTCAGTCGGACACAAGCTTTTCTCTGCACTTCGGAAGCTGCGCAAAGGGCATTGGCATCACTCGGTGGAGGGGCATAAGCCAAGTGAGATGACTTTACTGATATGTATTGCACGGGCGTCGCATGCTTCAGATCTGGGACTTAAGGTGTCGGAGATCAGCCGTTTCCTGGGACTGACTCCGCCAACGGTAACCCAGCTGATTAACAGCCTGGAAGCCAAGAAGATGGTAGAACGGCAGGCAGATCCGTCTGACCGCAGGGTAGTGCGCATCAAGTTGACCGAACAGGGGAAAATTATTACCCGCAAGGCCAGGGACCATATGGACGCCACACTTCACAGGATGGTGGAGTATTTAGGTGAGGAAGAATCTGATCAACTGGCGGAACTGCTGCTGAAAGTCTATGCCTTTATGGAGGATAATCCTCCGCCTAATCTAGACCGGCTACAAATGAACGGAGATGAGAAGCTTGATTAAATTAATGAAACAACTGAAGCCCTTCCGCTTGGCCGTCGCAGGGGTATTGATTCTGGTATTCCTGCAGTCCATGGGGGACCTGTATCTCCCCACCTTGATGAGTGACATTATCGATAAAGGGATTGTGGACGGAGACCAGCCGTATATCTGGAGAATCGGCGGCTTCATGCTGCTGGTGGCGGCCGGAGGCGTGCTGTGCTCTGTTATTGCCAGCTATCTGTCAGCCAGAGTGGCGGCCGGCTTCGGGAAGAATACCCGTTCCCGGGTGTTCAATCATGTGGAGAACTTTACGCTCCATGAATTCGATAAGCTGGGCACGGCCTCATTGATTACACGTACCACTAATGATATTACACAGGTTCAGACCGTCCTGACTATGATGCTCCGCATGATGGTCGGTGCCCCGATGATGATGATCGGCGGGATTATTATGGCGGTGTCGGAGGATGCCAAGCTCTCGCTGATCTTTGTGGTGGTGATTCCGCTGCTGGTCGGAGCGATATTTTTCATCGGAATGAAGGGGCTTCCGCTGTTCAAGGCGATCCAGATCAAGCTGGACAAATTAAATCTGGTGCTGCGCGAGCATCTGACCGGTATCCGCGTCATCCGCTCGTTCAACCGGATTGAGCATGAGAACAGACGGTTCAGTGCAGCGAACCGCGATCTTACCGATACGGCGATTAAAGTCAACAAGGTGATGGCGGGACTCATGCCGCTGATGATGATTGTCATGAACTTCTCGATGATTGCCATTCTGTATTACGGCGGAATCCGTATCGGCGACGGCGATCTGCAGGTGGGTTCCCTGATGGCATTCATTCAGTATGCGATGCAGATTATGTTCTCGCTGATCATGGTATCGATGATGTTCGTGCTCATTCCAAGAGCTTCAGCTTCAGCGCTGCGTATTAATGAAGTGCTGGATATGCAGCCTGAGATTAAGGACCCTACCTCTGCAGAACTGAAGACTACGGCTACAGCGACTCATGCGGACGGCCGTGACGAGATGCGCGGGTATGTGGAGTTTGACAATGTATCCTTCGCTTATCCGGGTGCGGAACAGGCGGCCTTGTCGGGAATTACCTTCAGTGCGCGCCCCGGTGAGATTACTGCTATTATCGGCGGAACCGGCTCAGGTAAGTCCACGCTGCTGAACATGATTCCGAGATTCTATGATGCTGTAGAGGGTACGGTAAGTGTGGACGGTGTGGATGTGCGCCAGATGACGCAGGAGGATCTGCGCAGCAAGATTGGTTATATTCCGCAAAAAGCCGTGCTGTTCACCGGTACCATCAACGAGAATATCCGTTACGGCAAAGAGGATGCTACCGAGGAAGAGATTCTTCATGCCGCCAAGGTGGCGCAGGCCTATGACTTCGTCTCGGCGATGAAGGAAGGCTTCGATTCAAGCATCTCCCAGGGGGGCGGCAACGTCTCCGGCGGCCAGAAGCAGCGCCTGTCGATCGCCCGTGCCCTCGTCCGCAAACCGGAGGTGTACCTGTTCGACGACAGCTTCTCCGCGCTGGACTTCAAGACGGATGCCAAGCTGCGGGCTGCTCTCAAGGAGGAGACTACGGAATCTACTGTCCTTATTGTGGCACAGCGGGTAAGCACGGTAATGGACGCAGACCGGATTATCGTACTGGATGAAGGTAAGATTGTCGGAATGGGTACGCACCGTGAGCTGCTGGACAACAATGAGGTGTACCGCGAGATCGTATCCTCGCAGCTGTCAGAGGAGGAAATAGCATGAGTGAACAGAACAAAGCAGCGAAGCCGGCGCAGGGCGGCAGACACGGCGGCTTCGGCGGCGGGCCGGGCGGCGGTCCCGGCATGAGAATGCCCGCCGAGAAGGCAAAGGATTTCAAGGGCACCCTGCGCCGCCTGGTCCGGTATTTGCGTCCGCGCCAGGTCCAGCTGATTATTGTATTCGTGATGGCGATTGCCAGTACCGTATTCAGTATTTTCAGCCCCAAGGTCATGGGGAAAGCAACGACCAAGCTTTTCGAAGGTGCTTATGGCAAGATGATGGGCGTGCCTGGAGCTAAGATTGATTTTGGCTATGTGAATGATATTCTGATCCTGCTGGCAGGCCTGTATCTGTTCAGTGCGCTGTTCAGTTATATCCAGCAGTATGTAATGGCCGGTGTGGCACAGAAGGTTGTATACGATATGCGCGAGCAGATCAACAGCAAGCTGGAGCGGCTGCCGCTGAAATATTTCGATTCCCGGACCCACGGGGAGATTCTCAGCCGGGCGACCAATGATGTGGACAACATCAGTACTACCCTGCAGCAGAGCTTGACCCAGCTTATCACCTCCATAGTGACGATTGTCGGGGTTATTGTGATGATGCTGACAATCAGCCCATGGCTGACCCTGATTACGATTGTTACGTTGCCGCTGAGCTTCGTAGTGATTATGCTGGTCACCAAGCGCTCCCAGACCTATTTCGTCGGACAGCAGAAATCGCTGGGCCAGCTGAATGGTCATGTGGAGGAGATGTATACCGGGCACCGGATCATCAAGGCTTTTGGACGGGAAAAGAACTCCCTGAAGGACTTCAATACCATCAATGAGGACCTGTATAACTCCGGCTGGCGCTCCCAGTTCATCTCCGGGATTATTATGCCGCTGATGATGTTCATCGGGAACCTGGGGTATGTGCTGGTGTGTGTGGTCGGCGGGATCTTCGTGACCAAAAAAGCGATCGATGTCGGCGACATCCAGGCGTTCATCCAGTATTCGCGCCAGTTCACCATGCCGATTACGCAGACCGCGAATATCGCCAACATCATCCAGTCCACCATCGCTTCGGCAGAACGTGTATTTGAACTGCTGGATGAGGAAGAGGAAGTCCCTGAAACGGCAGCTACACTGGCGAAACGTTCAGCAGATGCAGAAGAGGGCTCTGTGGAATTCCGTCACGTGCAGTTCGGCTACAAGCCGGGTGAACTCCTGATTGAAGACATGAACATCGAAGTCACTCCTGGACAGACCATCGCAATTGTAGGACCAACCGGAGCCGGCAAAACCACGCTGATCAACCTGCTCATGCGCTTCTATGAGATCAGCGGCGGGGAGATTGTGATCGACGGTGTGAACATCACCGATATGAAGCGCAGCGAGCTGCGCAGCAAATTCGGTATGGTGCTCCAGGATACCTGGCTGTTCAACGGGACCATCCGCGATAATATCGCTTACGGCCGGGAAGGGGCTACGGAGGCTGATGTGGTGCGGGCAGCCAAGGCTGCGCATGCCGATCACTTCATCCGTACGCTGCCGCTCGGGTATGACACGATTCTGAATGAAGAGGCCTCCAACATCTCCCAGGGTCAAAAGCAGCTGCTGACCATCGCCCGGGCGATTCTGGCCGATCCGTCCATCCTTATTCTGGATGAAGCAACCAGCAGCGTAGATACGCGCACAGAAGTGCAGATCCAGAAGGCGATGAACACGCTGATGCACGGCAGAACCAGCTTCGTGATCGCTCACCGCCTGTCCACCATCAAGGACGCCGATCTGATCCTGGTGATGAACCAGGGCAGTGTCATTGAGAAGGGCACCCATGTGGAACTGCTGGAAGCCGGCGGCTTCTATGCCGATCTCTATAACAGCCAGTTCTCCGGGGATGACCTGCCGGACGCAGGCTGATCTGAATTTGTAATAGAATAGTCCTCTGAATACAGCCGGCTGTAGACCACAGCCAACTATAACCAGCGTTCATGCAGAGCGTCTTCGGACATTCTCTGTATGAACGCTTTTTTTTGCAACTAACCGAACTAGGTCAACCCCCCCTTCATTCCTGCCCAAAATACAACAATTCCCGTATTCAATCCACCGAAATCGGGAATTGTTGTATAGAAGGCATAATCCATCGCCTATACACCGGGTATAACTCAAAGTTCCTGTATTTTGTGCAACAATCTTCCGAATACCCGGGTTACTGGGGGGGAAGAAGCTGCTTTAAATGCAGCATTTCCATCTGCTTGAATCGCATCATATGAGGATATACCGGTGACGGCGCGGCAAGGGCTACTATTACAGCATCAGATTTTAAACGGTGGATAAGTTTGTGAAACTCAGAGGTGCGTTTACTGAAGCTCCATCCCCCAGGCGAGTCTGCATCTAACGGACCGGAGAGACGTTATCACCACGAAAACACCCCTTTTCGCAGCATAACGGACTCAGGCGACCTTAACGTCTCGCTACAAGACGTCTTGGAGTGGAAGTGCAGGGGGATAAGCTCCATGGTGTCCGTTACTCGCCCCAATGACAACATTCTTCCCGAATAAGAGCGCCTCAGTCCGCTAAGCCGGGTCAAACGCCCGTGAAGAACAAATCCCACCCTGGAGGTTGTCCCTGATGGCGAATGGTGACCAATCCACTAGCTTAAATTGGATGATTTATTAAGGGTTTCCTATGTTTTTCAAAAAAAGATTTGCTTAAAATTTTCGGGGTATATATGATAAGGATATCAAAATGACCCGCGGCTCATTTTTTGAAATATAAGAATTTATATGTTTCGCACTATAAATTTTCCTTATATTTCTCGCTGAAACGGTGTCGTCCTTTAAAAGGACGGCACAGCCGTTTCTGCTTGGGCGGACGGATAGGAGAGAGGATGAAAGGTATGTCGGGCTACGGAAAATGGGTAGCAGGGAGCAAGACCAAATGGATCACGCTGCTGGTGTGGATTGTACTGGTTGGGGTGCTTACAATGCTATGGCCTTCGGTGAATTCGCAGGTGGCCAACAATGCTTCCAATCTGCCGGAGGATTCCCAATCGGTGAGGGCATCGGTCGTTGCCGAGAGAGAATTTCCGGCCGGAAGCGGAGTGCCGGCACTGCTCGTCTGGCACCGTGACGGGGGAATCTCAGAGGAGGATCTCGTACATATAACCGCAGTATACGGCAAGCTTGAGCAGCAGCCGCTGGAGCATCAGAATTTTGTTCCGCCGCTGGGCAAGCTGCCGCCGCAGGCACTGCAGGCGTCCTTGTCGGAGGACCGGAGCACGCTCGTTACCCCGGTGCTGTTCGATAAGACGGCGGACAGCGACCAGCTTGGGGAGTCGCTCAAGAGCCTGAAGGAGCTGGTCCGGACGGAGACGGGGACTGACCCGTCTGCTGCCAAGCCGGATAGCAGAGACTTAAGCCTGCGTGTGTCCGGCCCGGTTGGAATCTCAGTAGATGCTACAGGGCTATTCAAGAATGCCGATGTGTCGCTGCTGATTGCCACCGTCATTCTGGTGCTGGTCTTCCTGCTGCTGATCTATCGTTCACCTATTCTGGCGTTGATTCCGCTGGTTGCTGTAGGCTTTGCTTATGGCGTAACCAGCCCGGTGCTTGGTCTGATGGCCAAGGAAGGCTGGATTACGGTGGATTCACAGGCGGTCTCGATTATGACGGTGCTGCTCTTCGGGGCAGGGACAGACTATTGCCTGTTCCTGATCTCGCGCTTCCGCCAGATGCTGAAGGTGGAGGAGAATAAGGGGCGTGCACTGCTGAGCGCCATTTCCCACTCTTCGGGGGCGATTGCGATGAGCGGCTTCACCGTGGTGCTGGCCCTCTTCGCTCTGCTGTTGGCGAAATATGGCGCGTACCACCGGTTCGCAGTGCCGTTCAGCGTCTCCATTCTGATTATGGGAGTAGCCAGTCTGACCCTGGTTCCAGCCTTGCTGGCAATCTTCGGACGGACCTCCTTCTTCCCGTTTGTGCCGCGCACGCCGCAGATGGAAGCGGAGCGGGCCAAGGCCAAGGGCAAACCGGTGCCGCAGCCGCAGCCTGCCCGCCGCAAGGGAATTGGATACCTGGTGGTATCCCGCCCGTGGGCCATTGTCGGAATTACAGTAGTGCTTTTGGGAGTGCTGGCCTCATTTTCCAGCGGAATTAAGTTCACTTATGATATTCTGTCGTCGTTCCCGAAGACTATGGAGTCGCGGGAAGGCTTTGACCTGATCGGCAAGCAATTCTCCCCTGGCGAGCTGGCGCCTGCCAAGCTGATGGTTGATACGGAAGGGTTATCCGGCGGAGAAGACCTGAAATCCGTGCTGAGCAGCCTGTCCTACGTGGATGTGGTCTCAGACCCGCAGCAAGGGGCCGTCAACCCGAAGATTACTGCCTATGATATCGAATTCAAGGACAATCCGTATTCGATTGAGGCGATGGATCATATACCGGCACTTCAGGCTACGGTTGAGTCGGCTCTGACGGAATCCGGGATTGAGAACGCGCAGGATAAGGTATGGATTAGCGGCCAGACCGCTACCCAGCACGATACCAAGGAGATTGGGGAACGGGACACCGATCTGATCATCCCGGTCGTTATCGGCCTGATTACGGTGCTGCTGCTGGTCTATCTCAGATCTGTCGTAGCCACAGTATATTTGGTGGGGACAGTAATTCTATCGTTCTTCTCGGCACTGGGCCTGGGCTGGATCATCATTCATTACGTGCTTGGAGCAGATGCGATTCAAGGGGCTATTCCGCTATATTCCTTCGTCTTCCTGGTAGCGCTCGGAGAGGATTACAACATCTTCATGATCTCGAATATCTGGAAAAAGCGTAAGCATATGCCGCTAAAGCAGGCGATTGCAGAAGGTGTGAATGAGACCGGTTCGGTCATTACTTCCGCCGGACTTATCCTGGCCGGTACGTTCGCCGTGCTGGCAAGCCTTCCGATTCAGGTGCTGGTCCAGTTTGGTCTCATCACTGCGATCGGTGTCCTGCTGGATACCTTCGTTGTCCGTCCGTTCCTGGTCCCGGCCATCACCGTCCTCTTTGGCCGTGCGGCTTTCTGGCCGGGTAAGCATCAGGAGATCAGCGAAGCTTCTGCTTCGGATACACAGCAATAACAACAGGGATGCCCCGCTAAGCCTGACGGCTGGCGGGGTATCCCTGTTTTCTGCGATAAGATGTTTAGGATAGCGGACTAAATGTAAGTGAATAACCGAATACAGTGTGCTGGTGGCGATGACGTGTATGCCGAATGTATGCGAAAAACAGCATACATTGTGGTCGCAAGCAGGCCTATGGAGCAAATGTATGTGAAAAATCCGGACACAATGGATTGCACAGTAATTTTGTCCAGCATATACATAGGATGTCACATAAGAATCTTATCCTTCACGCAGAAAAGGGGACCGTCCTAAACGGCCGGCCCTCTCCACTTATTGCTGCTTAAGAAGCAGGCTAGTCAGCCTGAACGTCCGGAGTGCGGCTGTGCACCAGCTCGTACTTGTCGAGCGAGGAGCCGACAATGGCTTCGTTCCGGCCGGCACCGCGGTGCGAGTCCCGGAAGGCGGGACTAGAGGTCCAGCCGTTCAGTGCCTCCTCATTCTCCCACACGGTGCAGATCTTCAACTCCTCCACGCCTTCCTTAGGAGCGGCGTGCCACACCTCCATACGGATGAAGCCGGGGATGCTCTGCACCCCGTTATCTGCGCTGAACCGTGAGGCCAGTGCTTCACCATGCCCTTCCTTGATCTTAATCGTATTGGTAACTACCAGCATGCCAAGTCCTCCTTGTAGGGCTTTACTTTACGTAAAGTCTGTCGTTATTGCGGATTCGTGGTCCAGATGCCTGCCGTCTTCAGGAAGACGCGGTCAGGCAGCTTAAGCGCAGCGAGCGTCAGCTCAGCAACGTCCTCCGGCTGCATCATCCGGTCCTCGTCCCCGATCTTAAGACCCGCATCGGAAGCAAGGCCTGTATTCACTGTGCTTGGGGTCAGCGCTACGACACGGATATTATGCTTGCGTACCTCCATCGCCAGTGACTCCGTCATGCCCATTAGAGCAAACTTGGAGGCACAGTAGGCAGAGCCTGTGGCGAAGCCGCGTTCTCCTGCGGTGGAGGAGATGTTAATGATATTGCCGCTCGAACGCTCAATCATCGCAGGCAGTGCCGCGCGGGTCACATAATAGGCCCCGAACAGGTTGATCTGCATATGACGTTCCCAGTCTGCCGGGTCCATCTCCAGGAACGTGCCGAACTGGGCGATCCCGGCGTTGTTAATAAGCGCGTCGAAGGGGCCGAGATCCTTCTGCAGAGCCACTACCGCCCGCTCCGCCTCTTCACGTACTGCAATATCGGCTACGGCGATACTGACCTTAATGTCGTACACCTCGGTCAGCGCCGCCTTCAGCGCCTCCAGATCCGCTGAGGTTCTGGAGATCAGCCCCAGGTTGGCGCCTTCCTTAGCCAGCGCCATAGCGAGCGCCTTGCCGATTCCCTTGCCTGCACCTGTAATGACAATACTGGTTCCTCTCAAATCCATAACCTGTCGTCACGCTCCTTATATATAGAATGATGGGTAATTCTAGAAGATACTGTCTATTATACCTGAGCGGCCGGGCACAATCACGCCGGAGCCGCAGCTCTGGCAGTGCTCCTCCCCGGCCCTCCGGACCGTTTGTGCCGCTAATGCCCCGCAGTGACCGGTCATCCTGCTCTAGTCTTCCGGCGTAATTGTCTTAAGCGGCAAGGTCGCCGGACCTTCGAGTACATCGCCTTCATAGGAGAAGCGGGAGCCATGACACGGGCAATCCCAGGAGCGCTCGGCATTATTCCATTCGCATTCACAGCCCATGTGGGTACAGGTTCTGTCCACAAGATGCAATTGGCCCTCAGGGTCGCGGTAGGCACCCACGCGTTTGCCGTCATGGAAGACAACGGCACCTCGATCCGGCTCCAGATCCTTTGTCTTGGTGTGCACAATCTCCACTTTGCCGGCGACCAGCTCCTTGGCAACCGAGAGGTTCTGTACAATGAAGTTCTTGATGGCGGGCACCGCCTTGAAGCGTGAGGGATCATATAACCCGGTGTAGGGGTTGCTGCTCCCCAGAATGCCGTCTGCGATCAGGCGGGCAGCCACGGTTCCGTTCGTCATACCCCACTTCCCGAAGCCGGTGGCGATATAGATCTCCTCGTCCTCGGCGCGCTTGCCGATATAGGGAACCCGGTCCAGCGTGATCAGATCCTGGGTGGACCAGCGGAACGGAATACTGCGAATGCCCAGCAGCTCCCCGGCGAACCGCTCCAGATTCTCATAGTGGCCGAATGTACAGATGCCTTGACCGGTCTTGTGATTCTCCCCGCCGGCAATGACCAGCTTCTTGTCTCCCCATTCCACTGCCCGCAGCGAGCGGACCGGTTCACCGGCACTCAGAAACATGCCGCCCTCATAATCCGTCTCCGGCTCGAACGCCAGACAGTAGGAGCGTTCGGCATGCAGCCGCGAGAAATAGAGGGAGCCGCCGTCATAGAAGGGGAAGTGGGAAGCCGACACCGCATGGCGGCAACGGATCTGGAACTTCTCTCCTTCGGTATGCAGGGTTATCTGTCCGTCTGTATCGACCTTCTCCCCGATCATCGTATGCTCAAATACAGTGCCGCCCCTGTCCAGAACCGCCTGAAGAAGCCCCTTCAGATACTCCAGCGGATGAAAACGGGCCTGATCCGGCATCCGGATGGCCCCGCCCGCGCCCAGCGGCAGGGGCACCTGATCCAGCCACTCTCCGGGCAGTCTTAGCTTACCGTAAGCCTCGAATTCCTTATTCAGAGCCTTGATTGTCTTCTCATCGCCTTGATCCGCATACAGATAGGCCGCCTCCCGTTTCATCCCGCAGGACAGGTCCAGCTCTTCCGCTGTGGCAATCATCCACTCCATGGCCTCGCTGTTCGACTGATAATACATCCGGGCCTGCTCCTCGCCGAAATGCTTCACCAGATCATGATAGATCATGCCGTGCTGGGCGGAGATTTTGGCGCTGGTATAACCGGTAGCCCCGCCGAGAATCTGCCCGGCTTCAAGCAGTGTGACTTTATATCCGGCCTTGGACAGCAGATAAGCGGTAGTAATCCCGGTAATTCCTGCCCCTACAATAGCTACGTCTGTAACATGATCTTCCGCAAGTCTCGGAAAAGACGGCCGCCCGGTGCTGCCTACCCATAATGATTCCGGAAATTGCGGAAGACCTTGCGAACGGGGTTCCTGTGCATTCATAGTATATTCCCTCCTAAGTGATGATCCATTTCATTTATTACCACTCTTCCGTGAAAAGAAACGCTCTGCTTCCCCGGCAGGTGCATGAAAATCGCCAGAAAGTGCCAACCTAAGAAGAAATTCAAGGAGCAGCGGGCGGAGAGGGGGAGGGACCTATGTCAGGACAACAGCATACACAGAGGGTCCCGCTCGAATGGATCAGAAGCCAGCTAAGCGGGTTCGGCGACCTTGAAGACAAGGTTTTAACGATTCCGGCGGGACAGGTCAGCCTGCTCTATATCAAAAGTGTGACAGACGGACAGGCCATCAGCCGCAATATCATTGCCCCGTTCTATGAGATGGGGCATCCCGCAGCCTATTACAGCTATGTGGCCGATTATCCCGGCAGTGAAGAGGTAACAGACGGGCAGCGTGCTCTGGACCTTCTGCTCAGCGGGTATGCCTGCATTGGGCGGGAGGGGAAGCTCTGCTGCTTCGATGTCCTCCGGGCGGAGGCCAGCAGTATCAAGGAGACGATCACGGAGAGCATCAGTCAAGGCCCCTCCGATGCGCTGGGGGAGAATCTGGCGGTGAACCTCAATCTGGTCCGGCGGCGTTATCTGTCCTCTGCGCTCAAGATGGAATTTACCGTCATCGGCAATGTATCCAAGACCAAAGCGGCGATCCTTTACGACGAGAGCCGGGTGAATCATCAGGTGCTGGCGGAGTTAAAAGAGAAGCTGGACTCGCTGAAGCTCGACATTCTGCAGGCTGCCGGGGAACTGGAGAAATATATCAGCAGCGACAAGCTGCGCATTTTTCCCAAGACTATAGTGACCGAGCGCCCCGACCGTGTGGTATTCAATCTGGCAGAGGGCAAGGTAGCGATCCTGCTGGATACGACCGGGTATGCGATTGTGCTTCCGTCCATATTCAATGATTTCTTCACCGCCATGGATGATAAAATCCATCTGCCCTTCGTCGGCCGCTTCCTGAAGCTCCTGCGCATCCTGGGCGTGGCTATGACGCTGTGGCTGCCAGCCTTGTACATTGCCTTCACCTCATACAATCCGGAGATTGTGCGGGTGCAGATCGCCCTGCTGATCGGGGGAAGCCGCGCCACAGTGCCATACCCGTCTTTTGTCGAGGTGATTCTGATGATGATTATGATGGAGTTCCTGACGGAGGCCAGCTTGCGTCTGCCCAGAGCCATCGGCCCTACAGCGACCACGGTCGGCGGTCTGATCCTGGGGCAAGCTGCTACAGCGGCGGGGCTGATCGGCAACATTATGATTATTCTCGTCTCTGTGGTGGCGATATCCAATTTCCTGGTCCCGCTGAATATGATGAGCTTCTCCATCCGTGTGCTGAAGTATTTCTTTGTCATTGCCGCAGCTGTGCTCGGGCTGGTCGGTGTTGTCATCTGCCTGGTGGGGTTCACACTGTACCTGTGCAGCCAGCGCAGCTTCGGCCAGCCGTACTTCAAGATGTTCGCTCTTGATGCGCTGGGAGCGTCACTGAAGAAGAAAAGCGGGGGCTCCTGATGGCAAACAGCCGCTATTTCTACTGCCTGTTTCTCATGAATTCCCTGATCAATATCATTAACTTCACCCCGCGTGAGCTGCTGGATGCCCGCTTCGACGGTGCGCAGTCCTCCATTCTGGTTGCGGTGGGCACGGGCACGCTGTTCATTTATCTGTTCACCAGAGTCATTCATAAATTCCCGGGAAAGGGACTGCCAGAGATCTTCGGTTCAGTGATGCCGAGGCTGCTGGCCTCCCCGCTGATTATCGTATATGCGGTACTCTGGTATCTGGCCGGGGCGCTGATTCTCTTATCCTTTGTGGATATTACCATGCGGTTTATCAGCCCGGACACAGGCACCATGGCAGTCTTGCTCGGGTTCCTGATATTGACCTGCCTCTGTGCCAGAATAGACTCGCTGTCCCTGCTCTATGGACTGGAAATTACACTGGCTATCACCCTGCCCTTAATTGTGTACACGACAGTCAAGGCGGTGGTGAACCCGGACTTTAGCTGGGACGCCGTGCTGCAGATCATGACACATGCCCTGCATCCTCCCGACTGGAACAGCCTTACGGCAGCAACCTTTACATTCAGCGGCTACATTAATATGGCGGTCTTCAACCGGGTATTTCATGGCTTGAAGCTGAGGCATATCTGGATTCTGAGTCTGGAGGGGCTGCTGGTGCTGGCCATCACGTTTTATGTGCCTATCGGATATCACGGAACTGTTGGCGTAGAGCGGCATGTGTACACCTGGTTCACCACAGCGGACAGCATCCGGATCGAAGCGTTTTTGATTGAGCGTATGCTTTATATCTTTTATTTTGCTTACAGCACACTGGCGCTCGTCAGTGCCATTATCCAGTGGCATGTCGGCAAAGAGCTGCTCCTCAGCCAGCTCCCCTCCGCCCCCGGCAGACCTAAGGCCAAGCTGCGGCAAGAGATCGTCATTCTGGCGGTTTTTGCAGCAGCTACTCTGCTCATGATGCGTATAGACCAATACGACCTGAATATGCTCGGGGTATTCCTGCTGCATATCCGCTGGTACGGGGAGCTGCTGCTGATCCTGCTGTTATTCTGGTGCTACTGGATGGTAAGGAGGCGAAGAGCGTGAGGGCGGGGGCAATCGGGACTCTGCTGGTGATGCTGCTGTCCGCAACCCTGACCCTGGCCCTTACAGGCTGCAATTACAAGGATATCGACCGGCGAATCTTCGTGGTCGCTATCGGGATCGATTCCGGCCAGCAGGAAGGGACATTCAAGGTAAGCCTCAAGCTGGCCATTCCCCAGGGCGATGTTACGAAGATTGACGAGAAGATGCAGATCCTCACCGAGGAATCAGAGAGCATCTCCGAGGCGCTGCGCAGAATGAAGTCCAAGGTGGAGAAGGAGCTCGACTATGTGCACTGCAAATCGGTGATTCTGGGGGAAGGGCTTGCCGCGGGTGATATCCGGCATGTAACAGACTGGGCGGTCCGGCGCAGAGACATCCAGCTGATTCTTAATTTCGCCGTGGGCAGGCCGGGGGCGCTGGAGGTGCTTCAGGTTAAGCCGCCGTCAGAGCGCATTCCGTCCAACTCGCTGATTCTGGCAATGAGCGGGCAAGGCACCGAGTCGCCCTTCATCTCCAGTGTGTATTCCTACCAGCTGATGCGGAGTATTTATGAGAATGGGATAGACCCCATATTACCGGTTATTGAAGCGCAGAAGAAGGACCAGTTCCTGATTAACAAGATCGCTCTGCTGGATAAAAGAAAAATCCAGCTGGTCCTCTCCCCGGACGAGACCCGGCTGTTCAATCTGCTGTCCCGCTCCAATCTGCGGACGAACTTCCCCGCCCATATAGGCGGCGGTATGTATCAGTACTATACGGAGAGCTCCTCTTCAAGCTACCGGATTGTTACTCCCGCAGATGAAGATCCCTATCTCCGCTATACCATTAAAATCCGGGCGATCCTGGAGGAGAACAGCACGGCGGAGATCGTCACCCACCATATGCTGAAGGAGATTGGAGAGGCCGGTGCCGCAGAACTGGAACAAGCCGTAACTGCACTGCTGGTCAAAATACAAGGCAGCGGCATGGACCCGCTGGGCTGGGGGCTGCACTACGGTGCACGGCACTGGAATAACAGCACGGAGATGGCCGAATGGAGCAGGCTGTACCCCCGGCTGGGCTTCCAGGTGAAAGCGCAGGTGGAGGTGAAGTATTCCGGCATGATCAAGTAGCGGCGCATTGACGCTTCCGGCATCAGGACTTATACTTGATCTAAAAACAAGTTAGAGGATGATAAAGATGAGAACCCTGAACCTTACCTCTCAGCGTCAAGCCGTATACGATATCGTCCGCAATTCCCATGATCACCCTACTGCTGCGGAAGTCATGAACCGGCTGGTCGGGCAAGGGCATAACCTGGCCTATGGAACGGTCTATAATTCCCTGCGCTACCTTACAGAGAAGCAGATGATCCGCGAGCTGAAGCTGGGCGAGGCGGCCAGCCGGTATGATGCGCGTCTGGACGACCACCAGCATATTGTCTGTGAAATCTGCGGTGCCGTGGATGAAGTGATGAGTCAGGTTCCGCAGGAGTGGAGCGATTCGGTGGCGGCGGATACAGGCTATTCGATCACTCATACCCATGTGGTATTCGGGGGAATCTGCCCGGCCTGCCAGAGCAGGAACTCACGCCAGAACTAGGACGTTTGTATGAGCTGCGAGGGTCCGCATAGTAACCGGATATAATAAAAGACCGTTTTCATTGAAACGGTCTTTTTGCTGTGCTCCTATAAAAATTATCAATAAATATAGGGAAATTATCATCAATTACCGGAAAAAAGAGGGTTTCGGGGGCTGATATTTAATTATATATTAAGCCTGCCGCCATGATCCATCTTAAGACCCATGAAGAAAGAGAGAGTGAGTCCATTATATGAATAAAAAGGTGCGTCTGAACATCCGTACAAAGCTGATTACTACCTATCTGCTTGTCCTGCTGGTACCGAGCATCATTATAGGCTGGTTAACCTATCAATCGGCCAGCAGCACCATGGAGGAGCAGCTTACTAATAATGCCCGGGAAAGTGTAATTGCAGTGAATCAGATCATAAGTTCCAATATTCAGTCGAAAATAGATGATATCCTCTATTTTGCCGGACAGCTTCCGGCAGATTCCATTAATAACGAGGCAGCCGGACTGGCGGCGCCTGCATTGGAGAGCAGATTGAGGGAGTATGCGGCGCTGCATCCCGATGTGCTTGATATTTATGCCGGAACCAGCAAAGGCAAGAGCATCCGCAGCGCAGAGCTGGAGCTGCCGGAGGGCTATGATCCCCGCAAGGAAAATACATATATCAATGCGCTTAAGCAGGGCAGCGGCACAGTGATCTCTCCGGTATTTCAGACGGTGAAGGGGGAGAGCGCCATTGCAGTATCGGCGGTGCTCGCGGGCGGAAACGGTGTAGTCAGCCTTGATCTGGATCTGTCCTTCCTTGCCGGTATGACGAACATCAAGGTCGGCCAGGAGGGCTACATTTTGATTATCGACAGCAGCAAGAAATTCCTGGTTCATCCCACAGAAGCAATTGGCGCGGAATCCTCGCTTGACTTCGTGAAGCAGATGTTCGGGAGTGAGAGCGGCAGCTTCGATTATGTATATAAGGATGCACCCAAGAAGATGACCTTCATGGTGAATGAGCTGACGGGCTGGAGAATCGGAGGCACCTTCAGCTTGAATGAGATTACGCAGGCAACCAGCGACATCCGTGAGACAGTCTGGCTGGTCATCTCTGTGTCAGTGCTGCTGGCGCTGGTGCTGATCTATTTCAATATCGCGTCGATCCTGAAGCCGCTGATCCGCCTGCGCAAGGCAACCGAGCGGATTGCCGGCGGCGACCTGTCGCAGGATATCGGGGACTTCCGGGGAGATGAGATCGGCCTGCTGGCCGGGAATTTCCGCCTGATGGTAGAGAATCTGCGGCAGATGATTATCGGGGTACAGACTATGACGGATAATGTCTCTTTCTCCGCTGAGCAGCTGAGCGCGGGGGCAGAGCAGACGACCAAAGCAATAGAACATGTTACAGTGGCCATCCAGGAGGTGGCAGCCGGCACGCAGCAGCAGGTCAGCAGTGTACATAAAGGGATGGCTAGCACAGCTGCCACCACCACTGAGGTAGCCCATATCTCGGAGTTCATGAAGCAGGTGTCGGTAATGATGGACAAGACCTCGCTGTCAGCTGCGGAGGGCAATGATTCGGTCATCAGCGTAGTCGACAAAATCAACGGCATTCATGAGACCGTGGAGGAGATGGGCGCGGTTATCGATCAGCTAAGTGAGCGGGTCGGGCAGATTCAGGGGATTACCGGTGTCATCTCGGGAATCTCGCGTCAGACAAACCTGCTGGCGTTGAATGCTTCTATAGAAGCGGCCAGAGCGGGGGAGCAGGGGCGCGGGTTCGCGGTAGTGGCCTCGGAGGTCCGCAAGCTGGCGGAAGAATCCGGGAAGTCGGCAAGCCTGATCTCCGAACAGGTTGCCTCTATCCATGCAGAGATGATCCGGGCTACGGCATCCATGGAGGAGGCGAAGAGCAAGGTAATGGACGGCATTATGGCTGTGGATACAACGGGACGTTCGTTCTCGCGCATCCGCAGGGCAATTAAAGGGGCCGCGGAGACCATAGGCGGGATGAACGAAGGCGTTCAGACCCTGACTGCAGAAGCAGACAGTCTGGACCAGGCCATCAGCGAAATCCGCGGCATCACCGAGGCTGCGGCAGGCAGTACCGAGACGATCTCGGCAGCAGCCCAGCAGCAGCTTGCCTCGGTGGAAGAGATCGCCTCTTCCTCAGCCGACCTCAGCCGCCAAGCCGATGAACTGCAGCAGCTGGTCGGGCGCTTCAAGCTGCACCCGGGTAACCAGTAGAGCCTCAAACCTGCACGTGTGAGAATTACTTTTAACTCATCGCTTGCGGAGGGTTTACCGTGCCTGAAGATAAGCAGAATTCCTGAGGTCAAATATACGGTCCGGTCTTTTCTTTTACCTCACTTTGCAAGTATACTGATAAACAACAATACGGGGTGATGAAGGGGAGAAGCGTTCATGGCAGAGCAATTAAAGGGCATTACCGTAGCCCTGGCCGGTCCGCGTAAAGCGGAAGACATGGCCAAGCTGGTAGAGAATATGGGAGGAACCGCGCTGCACCGTCCCGCTCAAGGGACAACCTTTCTGGATGATGCCGCCCTGCGTGAGGGGTTGATTGCCTGGACGGAGCAGCCGCCGGATCTGGCTATTCTGACTACCGGTATGGGGCTGGACGCATTGTTCGAGACGGCTGCGAAGCTTGCGCTTGCAGACCGCTTCCTGGAGGTTCTCTCTGCCTCACCTGTTGCTGCCCGTGGCTATAAGACAGTGAATGCCCTGAAGAAACGGGGGCTTGAGCCGGTCGTGCGTGACGATGACGGCAGCTCTGCCGGACTGATCCGCGGCCTGCAGGACTATGATCTGCAGGGTAAGCGCGTCATGCTTCAGCTGCACGGGGAGACTGCCCCGCAGCTGGTCGGGTGGCTGGAGCAGGCAGGTGCAGCTGTAAGCTGTGTGCAGCCTTACAGGTATACTCAGCCGGAGCCTGGAGCGCTGGAACTGCTGCTTACAGAGATCACGGAAGGTCAGGTGGATGCGGTGGCGTTCACAAGTGCACCGCAATTCCGCTTCCTGGCACAGCATGCGAGGGAGCAGGGGCAGCTTGCGGCGCTGGTGCAGGCTTTTGAAGACAAGGTGCTTGCGGTCTCTGTAGGCCGTATGACCTCGGAGGCCCTGAAGGAAGAAGGCGTGAAGCGGATCGTCATGCCGGAGCACGAGCGGATGGGCAGCATGTTCGTTACCCTGGGCCGCTATATTGCGGCTAACCGCTAGCAGCGGACGTTCAATTACAACTACAAATACAGAGAGAGATGGAGGAGGAGACCTATGGATAAGAGAAAATGCCTGTTGTTAGGCGATTACACACACCCCCGGTTTCACCCGTTGCAAGGTGTGGACAAGCAGGTCAGTGAAATTCTGAATGAGCTTCTGACTGTGCAATGCTCGGAGAACAAGAAGCTGATGCTAAGCGAGCATTTGTCCGGATATGATCTGTGTATCGCATATAATGAATTGTGGAATGAAACCGTATCTCCGCAGCAGACGGCAGGTCTGCTGAGCTATGTCAGCGGAGGAGGCGGTCTGATTGTCCTGCACACAGGGGTATCCTTGGCGAAGCGTTATGAGCTGGCCCAGCTGATCGGTGCCAGATTCACCGGCCACCCGGCCTATACTCCGCTTCAGTTCAAGGTGCAGGAGCATGATATTACCGAGGGCATCGAAGACTTCCAGCTCGATGAAGAGCCGTACCGGTTCGAGTTCGATCCGTTCACCGAGAAGCAGATTCTGCTTGAATACGAAGCGGACGGGGAGATGCTGCCTGCGGCCTGGTGCCACAGCTATGGCCTTGGACGGGTGGTCTATCTGATGCCGGGCCATCATGAGCCGTCGTTCCGGCATCCGGCTGTTCGCCAGCTGATTCTGCGGGCAGCCACCTGGGCGGCGCGTATCCCCAGATAATCAGCAAATAATCAGCAATATCGGTGCTAAGCCCCACTTTGTGGGGTTATTTTGTGAAATGGCGGGCGAAGGGGTATACTTTATCCATAACTGCAATCTTTGGGAGGGAAGTACCATGAGTGATCTGTTGAAGAAAGCTATCTCATTAGGCGTTGGCCTCACCATTGTCAGCAAGGAAAAGGTTGAAAAGGTCGTAGACGAGCTGGTGAAGCGGGGCGAGCTGGCCCCGTCGGAATCCAAGGCGCTGGTGGACCGGCTGGTAGAGCGCGGAGATGAAGAACGGGGTGCGTTCAAGTCTGCCGTGCAGGAGCAGGTTCAGCGGGTTCTGAAGGAGCTTAAGGTACCAGTGCAGGAGGATATCACCAGGCTGGAATCGCGCATTGCCCAGCTTGAGGGCCGTGTTGCCGAGCTGGAAGGCAAGTCACCCCAGGAGACCACCGTGCCGGAACAGCGTACGGAATAAATGGCTGTCCGCATAAGGCATGCCGGACGTTACCGGGCAATCGCCATGGCGCTTATGCGTCATGGCTTCGGCTATATGGTGGAGGAACTGGGCCTCTACCATCTTCTGTCGCTTCCCCGCCGGATCATCACACAGGAGGTTCATGAAAGTGTGACCCTCGCTGAGCGGGTCCGCAGGGTGCTTGAAGAGCTGGGGCCGACCTTCGTCAAATTGGGCCAGCTCGCCAGTACGCGCTCCGATCTGCTGCCTGATGCGATTATTCAGGAGCTGGTCAAGCTGCAGGACAATGTGCCGCCGTTCTCAGCCGAGACGGCCCGCAATATTCTGGAGCAGGAGCTGGACCAGTCCATTGATGCGGTCTTCGAATATTTCGAGAATCATCCGCTCGCTGCCGCCTCCATCGGCCAAGTGCATCGGGCTGTGCTGCATGGCGGGCAGAGTGTAGCGGTCAAAATACAACGGCCAGGCGTCATGCGGACGATGAGCAGGGATCTAGAGATTCTATCGGATCTAAGCCTGCTCGCCGAGCGCAAGATGGACTGGGCCAGGCAATACGGCTTAGCCCGGATGGTCGAGGAATTCTCACGGGCTCTGATGGCAGAGCTGGATTACGCCCAGGAAGGGCGCAATGCCGAGCGTATAGCCGGGCAGCTGACTGCTCAAGATAACGTATATATACCGGCCATCTATTGGGATTTCAGCTCCACCAGGATTCTGACCATGGAGTACATGGAGGGAATTACGCTGAACCGCAAGGACGAGCTGCTGGGCTTGGATATGAAGCTTAAGACGATTGCCCAGCAGTTTGTGGAGATGATGCTGAATCAGATTTTCATTCATGGCTTCTTTCACGCCGATCCGCATCCCGGCAATGTCATGGTGCTGAAGGATGGGAAGCTGGCTCTGATCGACTTCGGAATGGTCGGGCGGCTTAGCGAGGATATGAAGGACGGCCTGTCCGCGCTGGTGATTGCTCTCATGCGCAAGAATACGGACTCGATGGTACGGGCCATTCTGCGCCTGGGAGTGATCCCGGAGGAGGCTGACCGGACGGCGCTGCACGAGGATATGGACCGGCTGCGCGAGCAGTATTATGATATCCCGTTCAAGCAGGTCAGCATCGGCAAGGCGCTGAATGATCTGTTCAGCATTGCCCGCAAGCACCGGCTGGTCATTCCGCCGGATCTGGCGCTGCTGGGCAAGACGATGCTCACGCTGGAGGGCATGGTCGCCAGCCTGGACCCGGCCTTCAGCATTATGCAGATGGCCGAGCCGTTCGGCAGACGTCTGCTCAAGCAGCGCTTCAGCGGAAGCCGCCTGCAGCGCAAGCTGCTGGGCGGGGTGGCTGATCTTGCCGAGAGTCTGGTCGAGCTTCCCGCCCAGGCCCGGCAGCTCTCCTCGCTGATCAGCAAGGGAAAGCTGAAGGTAGAGATCGGGGTACCTGAGCTGCAGGACCTGGAGCATAAGTTCAGCCGGATCGGCAACCGTCTCTCCTTCAGTATCGTGCTGTTGGCCTTCAGCATTATCATGGCCGGACTGATTGTTGCCTCCTCCCTGCGCGGCGAGCCGTCGCTGCTCTGGGACTTCCCGATTGTGGAGATCGGTTCGGTCATCGCACTGCTGATGATTCTGTGGCTGCTGTTCTCCATCTTCAAATCGGGGAGATTCTAGCCGGAAGCGCCGGATAAATAATTATTCTTCGCCGGATGCACACAAAGGCTGCGAAATCAAGTACAATATTAAGATAACTTGCCACAATTAAAGTGTAATGGAACGCAAATGGAGTGCCGTCTGAACGTCCGGTGGATCGCTGCTGCGCCGTATAACCGAACGTTCGACCGCTGCCTTGCGGGCCCATAGGACGGAAGGGCTCCGGTGACGGGGTGCTTCCGCTTTTATTTGAAACGATAAGAATGTGAACGGTACCGTCCTTGTCAAAGGACCTGAGGATGACATCCCCTCTGCTTACCTTGCGTACTTTACTCCGTTACATGGATGAATATAAGTTATGAAATTAGGATGTAACCTGACTGGATACCGGGCCGAGTGACCAGACTTTTTTGAAATGAAAACTTAGAAAAATAGTGAGGTGGAGCAATTGCCGGGTTTTAAAGATTTAGGAGTATCAGAAGTGCTGACCGATCTGCTCAAGGGGCAGGGCATCGTGAAGCCGACGCTGGTGCAGGAAGAGGCGATTCCGCCGCTGGTGCAGGGTCTGGATGTAATTGCGCGGGCGAAGACGGGAACGGGGAAGACACTGGCTTTTCTGCTGCCGATTATGGACAAGATCCGGGTCGAGGCCGCTTATCCGCAGGCGCTGATTCTCGCGCCGACGCGTGAGCTGGCGCTGCAGATTACAGAGGAGGCGCGCAAGCTGGCCCGTCATACGGGCGTGAAGATTCTGGCGGTCTACGGCGGACAGGATGTGGAGAAGCAGCTGCGTAAGCTGGAAGGCGGCAGACATCTGATCATCGGTACGCCGGGACGGCTGCTGGATCACCTGCGCCGGGAGACGCTGGACCTCAGCGGCGTGAAGATGCTGGTGCTGGATGAAGCGGATCAGATGCTGCATATGGGCTTCCTGGAGGATGTGGAGACGATCATCACAGCGGTGCCTTACCGCCGCCAGACGATGCTGTTCTCTGCGACAATGCCGGACCCGATCAAGCGGCTGGCAGCGAACTATATGAAGGAGCCGCTGGATGTCATTATTAAGAGCGGATCGCCGATCCCTCTGGATAATATCCGCCAGCAGGTGGTGGAATGCTCGGACCGCAATAAGGAAGAGGCGCTGATCTCCCTGATCGAGCGCGACCGTCCTTACCTGGCGATCATCTTCTGCCGGACGAAGCGCCGGGCCATCAAGCTGAACGAGGCGCTGCAGGCGGCCGGTTATGACTGCGACGAGCTGCATGGAGATCTGTCGCAGGGCAAGCGCGAAGCTGTCATGAAGCGGTTCCGTGATGCCAAGCTCCAATTGCTGGTGGCTACGGATGTGGCGGCACGCGGCCTGGACGTTGAAGGGATCACCCATATCTTCAACTATGATCTTCCGCTGGATGCGGACAGCTATATTCACCGGATTGGCCGCACCGGCCGCGCCGGAGGCAAGGGCCTCGCGATCACGTTCGCTTCGCCGCGCGAGCGCGACGGGCTCGAGCTGATCGAGCACGGCATCTCCCAGCGGCTGGACCGCCGCCGGTACGAGAAGGATGAATTCGGCGTAGGCGAATTCACCTCGGTCCAAGGCGGCGGCTCGCCGCGCGGGCGGCAGAGCGCGGCGCCTGAAGCGGCGCGCGCCGGCCGTGGCGGCCGCGGGCAGGGCCGCAGCGGCGGTGCGCCGCGCGGCGAAGCCGCAGGGCGTCCGGGCGGGCGCGGACGCGGCGGCAAGGACGCAGGCGGCTGGGGCGCGCCTGCGGAAGGCGGCGGCCGCAGCCGGAAGGACGCGGCCGGAGGCGGCAAGCGCAGCGCGTACAGCGCAGCTGCGGCGCCGAAGGGCGACTCCGCCGGGCCAGGCGCGGCGAAGAAGCCGAGACCTGGCGGCGGCTACGGCGCCTTCGCCAGCGGCGGCGACAGCGCAGCAGCCAGCGGCTATGCTGCGGGTGCAGGTGCGGGTGCCGCCGGCGGACGCGGCGGCAAGGGCGGCGCTGCGCGGGGCGGGGCCTCCAGAGGCAACGCCTCCCAGGGCGGGCCGAGCAGCGGCTACAGCACCAACGTATCGCGGGGCGCAGATGCCGGCGGCTTCAGCTACGGCGCTTCGAAGGGTGCCGGCTCCGGGGCCGGGTATAATCCCGGCGGCGCGAAGTCGAGCCCGAAATTCCGGGCGCATGTAGCGCGCAGCAACGATGCCGGGGGCGGAGGCGCCTCCGCTCCCAAGGGCGGCTCACGAGGCGGCTCCAAGGGCGGTAAGGGCGGCTTCAGCTCGGGCGGACGCAGCGGTGGAAATTCATCGCGCGGCGGGCGCAGCGGAGGCTCCGGCGGCGGTTCACGCGGCGGACGCGGCTCCGCCAGATAAAGGCACTTTACATGCATAGCTAATCCTTGTTACCATAGGGCCGTCGGCGTAACAGCCAATGACTCTATGGTAATATTTATTTACTGAAACCTTTTGGCTATCAGGCCTGTCTAATAGATGCTGCCAGAACATTCGGATATTCGGGTACAAGTATAGAGAGATATAGAAAGTAGCCTGCACTCTTGATCAGCCGGGAATCTGCCGAATTCAGGAGTGCGAGGGTACACAACGTTTAGGAGGATTACACAGCATGTCCAAAACCGCCAAAATTGTCATTCTACTCATCGTCGTCATTGCGGCCGGCTGGGGAATCGGGAAGTATACGGCACCGTCAGCTTCTCAGGAGAACGGAACCAATGTTAACACAGGCACAGATTTGGGAGCCGAGGGGCCGGGGGCAGCGCCTGAAGCTTCGGCAGTACCAGAGCCTACGGATCAGCCAGATCCTGAAGGTTCAGGTAATGGAACATCCGGTAATAATGCTGCGGAGATGGTGGTAGCCGAGCCGGAGAGCATCGCGGTCATGGTCAATAAGCAGTACAGCCTGCCTGATAAGTATAAGCCTTCCGATCTGGTCTACCCGGATGTTCCTTTTATTTTCTCGGAAAAGATTGAGAAGCGCATGCTGCGGCGTGAAGCGGCTGCGGCGCTGGAGGAGATGTTCGCGGGGGCGAAGGCGGACGGGGTCTATCTGGCCGGTGTATCCGGCTACCGTTCGGAATCGACCCAGAAAAGGCTGTTCAATAACTATGTCGCCAGAGACGGTGAAGAGAAGGCCCGCACCTACAGTGCCATGCCGGGACACAGCGAGCATCAGACGGGACTGGCCATTGACCTGTCCGGCAGAGACGGTAAATGTGCAGCCGAGAGCTGCTTTGCAGGGACGAAGGAAGCGGAGTGGCTGGCCGCCCATGCCGCTGAATACGGCTATATCATCCGGTTCCTTGAGGGCAAGGAGGCCATTACCGGGTACAAGTACGAGCCTTGGCATGTCCGTTACGTAGGTAAGGAGATTGCCGCTTCCATCGCCGAAAGAGGGATTACACTCGAAGAATATTATGACGCTGTCCCGGTGTCGAATTAAACCCGCACTATAATCAGGCGGTCCCGCGATTTGCGGGGCCGTTTGTGTGTCTGGGAAGCGGGCGGAGACTTGTCACCAGTATCTGTCCTTCCATTCAGGAAATAAGTGGATTTCATCCAGCTGCTGCGGCGCGATTGAGCTATCCTCCGGCAGCAGTTGGATAATGAGCACTTAATTAATCAATATTCAGCAAAAGTAGTCAAACGCCACCAATTAGATGCTGTTTATCCACTTGCTTCCTGACAATCCGCTGAAACCGGGAAAATAAGATACGTTTATCCACTTGCATGCCTTGCATGCTGCTGAAGCGGGCGGAGACTCGTTCGTGAACGGTGGTTCACCCCCGGGAACGCTGGTTAAGTAGTGGGAAACCGCACACTATGAAATGGGAGGCGTTTCTTGATGTCTGAACATAATCATGTGGTGAGTAAGGACGGCAGTGTGACCATGAACCGGGTAACGGAGGCGCTCGACCGGATTGATCCGGGGCAGAAGGAAATGATACTGGACAACTTCGAGCACTTCAAGGCGTATTTAGGAAAGCGCATTCAATTGGCGCAAAAAATCGGTCTCAGCGACGAACAGCTGGCACTGGCCGCCGAGAAAATCGCCGGTTACCTGGCAGCGTATGAGGAGCCCCGCAATAGTGAAGAGAAGCTGCTGCTGGAATTGTGGAAGGCCGGCAACAAGGAGGAACGCCACCGGCTGGCGCATATGCTGGTGAAGATGGTGCAACAGTAAAAGAGGCAGCGCCGGTAAGCAACAGGAGCACTACCAGTATCACCAACAGCATCGGGTAAAATGGATCCCTGAAAAAGTAACATGAACATCGTTATTGCATTCCTTCCTATGAAAATAAATCAGGCGGTTCCGTGATCCTTGCGGAGCCGCCTGATTACTGTGCAAGTAACCTTTGACACATCAGTCTGTGGCTGAACCGTATCCTCAGCCCGTGCGTTTGCTTGGCGGCATTACATTCTTCCGGTTGTGAATTACATCGGTGCGGGTATAGTTAGTATATTAGTATAGATGTACGGTATGCTGAAGCCTCGAAAATCCAACCCATTGGAGCTGCTCTCACATGAAATTAAGCATTCTCGATCAATCCCCGGTGCCGGAGGGAAGCACTCCGGCCGAGGCGCTCCGCCAGACTGCGCTGCTGGCCCACGAAGCGGAGCGGCTTGGTTATCACCGCTTCTGGGTCGCGGAGCATCATGCTGCGCCGGGCCTCGCCGGCTCCAGCCCTGAAGTGCTGATGGCGCATCTTGCTGCGGTAACCTCTACGATCCGCATCGGCTCGGGAGCGGTGCTGCTCCCGCATTACAGCGCGTTCAAGGTCGCTGAGAATTTCCGCGTCCTGGAGGCACTCTATCCCGGACGTATCGATCTCGGGATAGGGAGGGCGGCAGGCGGCGGTGCTCTGGCCGCCAAAGCACTACAGGATACCCGTGTCACTATTGACGACGTTGACCGGTACGAGCAGCAGATCCGGGAGCTGATGGCCTATCTGTATGACTCTGAGGGCGGAGCATCTCCGCAGCGTTACGCCGGATTACGGGCAACCCCTGCGGTGGACGCAGCGCCGGAGGTCTGGCTGCTGGGCTCAAGCCGGGAGAGTGCGGCGCTCTCTGCCCGGCTGGGAACCGGGTATGCTTTCGCCCGGTTCATTGCCAGGAACGGAGGAGCGGGGGCGGTGCATGAGTACCAGGATGGCTTCGCACCTTCCGTGGCTGCCGCATCGCCGAAGTCGCTGCTTGCGGTGTTCGCTGTCTGTGCGGAGACATCGGCCGGGGCAGACCGGCTGGCTGCCAGTATGGATCTCTCATTGGTCAGCCTGGAGAGGGAACACCTCTCTGCCCCGACCCCGTCCGTAGAGACAGCGCTGAACTATACATATACCCCGTACGACCGCTTCACCATTGCAGATAACCGGAAGCGGATGGTCATAGGCTCGCCTGCTGAAGTCAGGGAGCAGCTTCAGCTGCTGGCGGAAGAATACCGCTGCGGGGAGCTGATGATTTCTTCGCATATCCATGACTTTGAGGACAAGCTGCAATCCATCCGGCTCATCGCCGAAGCCTGCGGTCTGGAGCGCAGGACGTAGCCATTCCCGCCGGAATTTGGTTTTGGCTGCGAATAGGGTAAAATGAAGAGGTTAATTATATAGCCGAAAGGAAGCGAAGCAGAGATGTCGATTTATAGTTTTGCCGGAGTGAAGCCTTCGGGTACAGAAGTGCCGTTTAAGGACTATGAGGGCAAGGTGCTGCTGATCGCCAATACGGCCAGCAAGTGCGGACTGACCCCGCAATACGGAGATTTGCAGAAGCTGTACGAGCAGTACGGGGATCAGGGTCTGGTGGTACTGGGCTTTCCGTGCAACCAGTTTGCCGGCCAGGAGCCGGGCACAAGCGAGGAAGCGGAGTCCTTTTGCCAGATTAACTATGGAGTTACGTTCCCGGTGTTCGCCAAGGTCGATGTGAATGGTCCGGAGGCGAGCATGCTGTTTCAATACTTGAAGGGCCAGCAGCCGGGTGACGGCGAGAGCAGTGATATCCAGTGGAACTTCACGAAATTCCTGGTGGACCGCAGCGGCAATGTAGTGGCCCGTGTCGAGCCGAAGGAATCACCGGAGAGCATGAAGGAGCTTATCGAATCCCTGCTGTAGTAAGGCTGAAATTAACCGCTCTGAAGTAGCCCTTTATGAAAATTATCCTTGAATCTTTTCAGAGACCCTGTATCCTTTGAAGAGACATGTTTCGCGTGACACCATGAATGGCTTACAGGAAGCAAGGATGCAGGATAATAACGGCAGGAGGGTTACATACAGGCATGAGGTTAATTACAGAGGTAGCATCGGCAGCGGGGATTAAGGAAGAGCATCTGGAACTGTACGGCAAATATAAAAGCAAGCTGGCGCCCTCGCTCTGGGCAGAGCTGAAGCATGAGCCGGACGGCAAGCTGGTTCTGGTTACCGCAATGAATCCTACACCGGCAGGTGAAGGCAAGACGCTGACGACGATTGGACTTGCTCAGGCGATGAATGCAGCGGGTGTACGTACGGTGGCTGCGCTGCGTGAACCTTCGCTTGGTCCCTGTCTGGGGATGAAGGGCGGAGCGACCGGGGGCGGCAAGGCGCAGATTGTTCCGGCAGATGAGATTAACCTGCATTTCACAGGGGATATCCATGCGGTGAGCGCAGCCCATAACCTGCTCTCGGCGATGATCGACAATCATTTGTTCCAGGGCAACAGCCTGGGGCTTGATCCGCAGCGCATCGTCTGGAAACGAGTTATGGATATGAATGACCGCAGCCTGCGGAATATCGTGACCGGCCTTGGCGACGGCAACGGAACTGTGCGGGAGAGCGGTTTTCAGATTACAACAGCCTCCGAGATTATGGCCGTGCTGTGCCTGTGCAGCGACCTTGCGGATCTGAAGCAGCGGCTCAGCCGCATTCTGGTCGGATATGACCACTCAGGTCAGCCGGTAACCGCACAGGCGATTGGAGCTGTGGAGGCGATGACTGCGCTATTGAAGGAGGCGGTGAAGCCGAATCTGGTGCAGACGCTGGAAGGAACCCCGGTCATTGTGCATGGCGGCCCGTTCGCCAATATTGCCCACGGCTGCAGCAGTGTGATCGGAACCCGCTACGCGCTGAAGCTGGGCGATGTGGTGGTGACCGAGGCAGGCTTCGGCGCAGATCTGGGCGCGGAGAAATTCATGGATATCAAATGCCGCCAGGCAGGGCTTGCTCCTGCGGCTGCTGTCCTGGTGGTAACGGTGAAGTCGCTGAAATACAACGGCGGCGTCCGCAAGGAAGAGCTGTATGAGAGCAACCGGCCGGCGCTGCTCTCCGGATTGTCCAATATGGAGCGTCATATTGAGAATCTGCGCAAGTTTGGCGTGCCTGTGCTGGTGGCGCTGAATCATTTTGAGGGGGATGCCCCTGCGGAAGTGAATGAGGTGCTGGAGGCCTGCGGGCGGCTGGGGGTACCTGCTGCGGTATCCAAGGTATGGGCGGAGGGAAGCGCGGGCGGACAGGAGCTGGCGAAGGAGCTGCTGAAGCTGCTGGACCGGGAGGAGCCTGTGCAGTACGCACCGCTGTATGATGACCATCTGGATATTCCGTCCAAAATCAACCGCATCGTCACGGAGATCTACCGTGGAGCGGGAGTAGCCTTCTCTCCGGCCGCTAAGCGTAGTCTGGCTATTATTGACCGGCTGGGCCTGAACCATCTTCAGGTCTGCATGGCCAAAACCCCGTATTCCTTCTCGGATCAGCCCCGGCTGCTCGGAGCCCCGGAAGGCTTCACCATGGGCGTCCGGGACATCACCCTGTCCCTCGGGGCGGGATTCGCTGTAGTGATCACTGGCAACATGGTCACGATGCCGGGCCTCCCCGCCAAGCCTGCGGCAGAAGGAATACTGGTGGATGAGGATGGCGTAATTTCCGGTCTGGAATAAGACATCCCAGCCAATAGTTGTAGTGTGGCCTCACTTTACCGCAGGTATGCTGCGGAGGGTGAGGCTATTTTTGTATGCAAAAAACCGATCACAATTGGACTGGGAGCGCAGCATAAGCCAATTTCCCTCCTGCTGTTTCCTGCTCCTGGCAGACATAATGCCCCTCCTCCGGGGGAAACTAAGCGAAGGTTGAAGAGCGCATCGGCGGCACTAGTGGAGTGGATGATGCGGTGAAACTCCAAAGTTATTAAAATTTGAAATTGTGAACAATGTGAGAAAAATCACAAAAACACTTGTAATGTGATAAATATCACAATATAATCAGTGTATAAAGTGAAAACAATCACAAACGTAAACACAAGCCTTACTAAATAAGCTTTTCAACTTGGAGGAGGAAGAAATCATGAAAGTAGCAGTCATTGGATGTACCCACGCCGGAACGGCCGCCATTGTAAATACCGCACAGTTATACCCGGATGCACAGATCACGGTGTATGAGCGTAACGATAATATCTCATTCCTGTCTTGCGGCATTGCCTTATACGTTGGCGGTGTGGTCAAGGACCCGCAGGGACTCTTCTATTCCTCCCCGGAACAGCTGGCCGCGCTGGGTGTGCAGACGAAGATGCGCCATGAGGTAATCAACATTGACACCGCCGGCAAAACCCTGAAAGCCCGTAACCTCGTGACCGGCGAGGAAATGGAAGATACTTATGACAAACTAATTATGACAACAGGCTCATGGCCGATCGTGCCTAAGCTCGAAGGGATAGAGATGGAGGGCATCCTGCTCTCGAAGAACTACAATCACTCCAACACCATTATCGAAGAAGCGCAGAAGGTGAACAGAATTACTGTGGTCGGTGCCGGATATATCGGGGTCGAGCTGGTGGAGGCTTTTCAGATGAACGGCAAGGAAGTTACGCTGATTGATGGGGAAGACCGCATCCTGAGCAAATATCTCGATGAAGAGTTCACCGCACCGATCCAGCAGTCGCTTGAGGATCACGGCATTAAGCTGGCGCTGGGCGAAAAGGTTGCCTCCTTCGCAGGGGAGAACGGCAGAGTGACCAAGGTGATTACGAGCAAGGGTGAGCATGAGACGGATCTGGTGATTCTCTGCATCGGCTTCCGTCCAAATACCGAGCTGCTGAAGGGTCAAGTGGATATGCTGCCGAATGGCGCGATTATGGTGAACGATTATATGCAGACCAGCCTGCCTGATGTCTATGCTGCCGGTGACAGCTGTGCGATTCATTACAATCCAACGGGTAAGCACGCATACATTCCGCTGGCCACCAATGCAGTGCGTATGGGAACGCTGGTCGCCCGCAACTTGGTCTCGAACACGATCCCTTACATGGGTACGCAAGGAACGTCGGGCATCAAGATCTATGAAGACAATATTGCCGGAACCGGACTGACGGAAGAGGCGGCCGCAGCCGAGGGAATGGATACGGAAAGTGTGATGCTGATCGACAACTACCGTCCGGAGTTCATGCCAACCTTCGAGCAGGTTCAGGTAAAAGTGGTCTTTGACCGTGCCACCCGCCGCATTCTGGGCGCGCAGATTATGTCCAAGATGGATCTGACGCAGTCGATCAATACCGTATCGGTCTGCATCCAGAATAAGATGACCGTTGACCAGCTGGCCTTCATCGACTTCTTCTTCCAGCCGCACTACAACAAGCCTTGGAACTTCCTGAACACCGCAGGCCTCCAGGCTCTGCCTAAGCCTGCTCCGGTCAAGGAGCCTGTCCACGCTTAATTTATTGATACCTTTGTATTAGAGCCCATTCCGGGCTCTTTTTTTTGATAAGGGAATTATGATTTTCTTCCGATGTGGATAAGTGGTGCATAAAGCCGGGGATACGCGAGTGGTCATCCGGGCTGAATGTGGTCGAAAAACCGACTACATCTTATCCGTCTATTTCTCGCCGAAACGGTACCGTCCTTGTGAAGGACGACAAAGCCGTTTACTCTTGTGTTTCTTAAATGTTATGTGCTCAGCTGCGGTCCTCAATCAACACAATTTCTCCATCCTTAATGCCGAATATAGACGTTCCCTTTAGCCGCAGCATATCACCGGCCGATAATCCTCCAGGCATATCTACGACAAGAATGCCTTCATAATCAATGGCCACCTCAACATTATTGTCAGGTCCTGCGCTGTACCCGATAATGATCTGGCGGCGGCTGGAGAACATCGTTGATGATTGCTCAGCCAATGCCCGGAATGCCGGGATGCCGCTGGTTTCCGTGGTGGTTACCCCATCCGAAATATTCCGGAAAATGATATTCTGGTGCATCAGGTCAACCATGCCTTGAATGTCAAAAGAATTATATGCCCTGATATACGTTTCAATGATGTCCTGTACTTCTTGGCTAACCATACAAAGACTCCTCTCTCTGGCCTGTTTAACAAGCAGCCGGTATAACTTTTATCTTTTTTATTCGCTGCTGGATGCTCCGGTTCCTTCCGTTGAGTTTAATCTGTGAATTCCTTGAACTGCATTAAATCAGTGCATGAATCCAGCTTTTATGGTAAATTTGACATGTCAGTGAAAACTTTCACTAGGTTTTTCGGATAGTGACTTTTATCACGTAAATGTGATTAGGATCACGTTACAATGGCATAAAGGAACAAATTTTAAGTAATTAGAAGGGGATAGGAATCATGGCTTATAACAAACCGCAGGGAATCGCTGAAGTGACGGTAGAGAACGGAGTCAAGAAGGCACATAATCCGCTTAGCACTGTACTCATTCTCGGTTTTCTGGGAGGGGCGTTTATTGCGCTCGGATTTTTGCTGGATATTCGTGTCATTGCCGGTGCGCCTGCCGAGTGGGGGTCCATCGCTAACTTCATCGGGGCTGCGGTGTTCCCGGTTGGACTCATTCTGGTGCTGCTTGCCGGAGGGGAACTGCTGACAGGCAATATGATGGCGGTGCCGCTGGCGTTCATTGCGAAGAAGATCTCGTTCTTGGAAGTGATCAAGAATCTGGTGCTGATCACGCTCAGCAACCTGGCAGGCGCCTTGTTCGTCGCTTATTTCTTCGGTCACATCGTTGGCCTTACATCAGATGGTGTGTATCTGGAGAAGCTGGTAAGTATGGCGGAGCATAAGATCGACGCTACGTTCCTGCAGGCTTTTATCTCCGGGATCGGCTGTAACTGGCTGGTAGCGCTGGCGGTATGGCTGTCGTACGGGGCAGACAATTTCAGCGGTAAAATCCTCGGTATCTGGTTCCCGACCATGGCGTTTGTGGCCATCGGCTTCCAGCACGTTGTAGCTAACATGTTCCTTATCCCTGCTGCGATCTTCGAAGGACATTTCACCTGGGGCCAGTATGTGGCCAACTTCGTTCCGGTCTGGCTGGGCAATCTGACGGGCGGCGCGATCTTCGTGGCTGCTGCGTACTGGATGGCCTATCTGCGCAAAGAGCCGGGAGCAGTGAGCTCGGCTGCAGGCGTCCCTGCTGCGGGCTTGAAGAAACACGCTTAATCAATATCGGACCTGACCCGGTGTGAATCGCCGGACTGTAACATAGCTTGGCCCAGGCACTTCCTGCTTCTCGGCACCCTGCTTCAAGGGATTCGTAGAGACAGGGAGTGTTTTTTTATGCAAATAAAAGAATCCGGACAAAACAAAATTCACCGTGCAATCCGATTCGGGGGAACGAAATCGGATCTCACGGTGAATAAAATAGGGAGTGTTTCATATGGATCATTACCCCGGGTTCCGGGGAACGAATCAGTGCCGGCAAGGTATTTTTGTTTACGTGTGAAAGAGCGGGTTATAGAATATTAATATCGCTGGCGGCGGTGAAGACGGGATTGATTTTCAATAGAATAATTCCCTGGTTTCCCGCGATACAGCATTAACGCGAATGCTTGCCCTGCCCCCTGTTTTCGGATGATACTGGATGGATTAATGACAGCTATGTTACAGGGGATGACAGACAAGATATGAGATTCATGCAGGCCTATCCGAAGGAAATTAAAGTATTCTTGATTGCCAGTCTTATTAATGCTACCGGCAGTGCGCTGATGTGGCCGCTGGTTACGATGTATGTATTCGATGAACTGGGACGCAGTATGAAGGACGCGGGGATCGTTCTGCTGGTGCAGTCACTTGGCGGGATTGCCGGTCAGCTGCTGGGCGGCTCGTTGTACCATAAGGTAGGGGTCAACCGCCTGATTGTCGGTGCTCTGGCCATGAATGCTCTGACGCTGTTTGCCCTCCCGTGGGCAAGCGGAAGCTGGAGCGTATTCATTATCGTGATGGGGCTGATGGGGCTGTTCAACTCCCTCTCCCTCCCGGCCATTCAGGCGTTTATCGGCTTCCGGTTCGCGGAGCAACGGGCAGAGCTGTTCAATATCATCTATGTTGCCAATAATATAGGGGTAGCCCTGGGAACTTCGCTGAGCGGCTTCCTGGGCAATTATATGCTGAGCTTTGTGCTCAACGGGGTTACCTCGGCCGTATTTGCCGGATTCTTCTTCGTCTATCTGCGCAAGGTAGGGGCGGCACCGGCTCAGGGCAAAGCCGCTAAGAAGCAGCCGCAGAATGAAGGTTCCGGCTGGAAACTTCTCGGCCATATACGGATCTACCTGTTCATGGCGCTGGGCTCGATGTTCCTGCTGATCGGTAATTCGATCTGGAACAGCGGAGTCTCGCCGTTCATTATCTCGGAGGGCTGGTCGAAGCAGCTATACGGCTTCCTCTGGACGCTGAACGGCGTGCTGATCTTCGCGGCGCAGCCGCTGGTCAGCCTGATCAAGCGCGGGTTCGCGCAGACGTCAACCGCGCAGATGACAGCAAGCGCCGTCTTTTACCTGGCCGGGTATGCTGTCATTCTGATGATGCCAAGCTATCCGGGGATGCTGCTGGGCATGGTGCTGGCTACGCTTGGGGAGATGCTGATCTCTCCGGCGATGCCTTCCTTCATCTCGGAGCATGCCCAGCGCAGCGCGCCGTTCTATCTCGGGCTTAGCGGCGGGATTGGTGCAATCGGCCGTGTCATCGGGCCCTATCTGATGGGCGTCCAGTTCGACAGGGGCGGTCTTGCGCCAACCGCCTGGCTGGCTTGCGGCATGGCCGTGCTGTCCGTGGGATACTTCGCGGTCCACGCCTATATCAATCGTTCGGCTGTACAGCCTGAGCGCAGGACTGCATAATCGTTCAGGCTGTAACTAATCCTTTTACTATGCTTAGTAAGGCAAGGGGTGTATTAATGATGCAACCAATCAACAGAGATGCTGCGCTGCTTATCCGGCCCTCCGAAATCAGGGATGCCCGTGAGCTGATCGTGCTGGATAATATGATCTGGACGGAGAATACAACCCCGGGTCCGCTGATGTGGCGCTCGCGGGAGGACTATCTGCTGCATGCGCCGCCCGGCTCCCAGCTGGTAGCCTTGCAGAACGGGGAGCTATGCGGTTATGTCGGCTTCGGCTGTCCCAGCGGGATGGAGAGCAACCGCCATGTATGCGAGGTGAATATCGCTGTGCACCCGCGCTTTCAGCGGCTGGGTGTAGGCACGCGGCTGATTGCGGAGATTAAGCGCCATGCCGCCAAGCATGGTATCCGCAAGCTGCGTCTGCGTGTGCTGTCCTGCAATACACCGGCGCTTAAGTTCTACCGCAAATGCGGATTCGAGGAAGAGGGACGGCTGCGGGAGGAATTCTACTTAAGCGGACGTTATGTGGATGAAGTATTTATGAGCTGCTGGCTGACGGGAGGAGAAGGGGATGGAGACTGAGATTAAGATGCAAGTCGTCTCGCTGAATGTCGGCAAGCCGAAGACGGTGGAGTACCGCGGCAAGCCGCTGGACACCGGAATCTACAAGCTGCCGGTAGCCGGGCCGCTTGCGCTTCGGGTGGGCGGGTTCACCGGGGACGGGCAAGCGGATCTGGTCAACCACGGAGGCCCCGACAAGGCGGTCTGTGTCTATCCGCTGGAGCATTATGCCCATTGGGAGGAGCGGCTGGGCCGGAAGCTGGAATATTCCGCCTTCGGCGAGAATATCACGGCGCGTGGACTGCTGGAGACTGAGGTGTGCATCGGGGATGTGTTAGAGATCGGTACAGCACTGCTGGAGGTGAGCCAGCCGCGCTTCCCGTGCTTCAAGCTCACGCAAAAGCATGGACCGGCAGATATGCCGGCCCAAGTGCTGTCCACCGGCTACAGCGGCTTCTACCTCCGCGTGCTGCGCGAAGGCAGCCTTGCAGCCGGGGACCCGATCGTGAAGCTTGCGAGCGGAGCAGGCCGTATCCCGGTGAGGCAGGTCCTGTACTCTATGGAGCACGGACGCAAGGACCATACCGGACTCGCGGAGCTTGCCCGCCTGGAGAGCCTTGCGGCTGGCCTCCGGGAGCGGTTCCGGGGCTGGCTGGCTGCGGCGGAGAGCTAGGTGGTGAAGGGGGATTGGTACGTGTGGGGCAGGGAGGGGAGCTGGGACACTGCTCCCACTTTCGCATCTGCACATGCCACTCTGTCATTCCGCCGCCCTCAACCCGCCTTTCAAGTAAACAAGTGGAAAAAGAACAACTAAAATAGTTAGTTTCAGCACTGTTAGACGAAATGTGGTCATTTAAGTGTTGATTATCCAACTATTGTCCGCACAAATGCAAATCGTTCATCAGCAAGTGGAGAAAATCCAACTATATCCGGTGTGCCCCCGAATCCGCCGAAAGTGGGCCGGTAGCGGAAATGAGGAGAAGAAGTGCCCCCGAATCCGCCTACCCGGCCCATCCCGTGCACCCTGAATGCTCAGCCCAACCGTGTTCTATGACCTGCATCCCTCCCTGTTCAGCCCAGCAGCTTCCATTCGCTGCGCAGCAGGCCGTACACTGCGTGGTTCACATAACCGGCAGGCAGCTTCTCGGCCTGGCGGATGACTCCTTCGAAGATGAATCCCAGCCGTTCGGGGATCGCTCGGCTGGCCAGGTTGCCTGTAGCGCAGCGGATCTCGATGCGGTTGAGCTCAAGCTCCAGCAGGGCGTAATCGACAAAGACCCGGCAGGCGCTGGTCATATAGCCTTGTCCCTCATAGCCTTCTCCCAGCCAGTAGCCGATGCCGACCGAACGGTTATGCCAGTCAATCTCGTGATAGCCGATAATTCCGGCCAGTTCCTCCCGCACCCATAGTCCGGCGGTGAAGCCCCCGTTATCAATGCCCTGCTTCACGGAGTTCTTGATGAACGTGGTAAGATGAGCCTGCTCGGTTACGCCATCCACCCAAGGCAGCCATTGCCTGAGCCGGTGGCGGGAGCGTTCCACCAGAGCGAACATCTGACGGGCATGCTCCGGCATGAGCAGCTTCAGCTTCAGCTCTTCATCTATGACATAATTAAACATGCGGCTGCCCCCTATGCGTTGTGAGATATAAGCCTCGCAGAACTAACGCTTCTGCCACTCCAAGGCGTAGATGTCTTCCTCCAGGGCCTGCATGCGCTGGAGGGCAAGCGTACGGCAGTCGCTAAGCGCCCCGTTATAGATCGCCGGTCCCAGCTCCTTCAGGAAGAACTCCAACAGATTGTCTGCGGCCAGGTGGCCGATCGTTTCCCCGCGCTCCGCCTCGAAGTAGGCACGGATATTCTCCGTAATCATCTCCCGCTGCTCTTTAGGCAGTTTTACCGGTTGCATAAGCATCCCCCTTTAGCGTAATATTCCTATATTTATCATGCTACTCCATCGCCAGGAGAGAAGTCAAAGGATGCGGGGGCTGCTTCTTAACTTTTAAAATATAAGAATTTATATGTTTCACACGATAAATTATCCTTCTATTTCTCGCTGAAGCGGTACCGTCCTTTAAAATGACGGCACCTGCCGCTTCCACTTGTTGAACATTCACTGCTTAACGGGTATATTAGTAGGAAACATGTTCATACAAGGAAGTAGTTATATTACAGAATGAAAGGTTGATCAATGTGGAGAACCAGGGTACACCCTCCAATTTCATTAAGAACGTCATTACCGAAGATCTCCGCTCGGGTAAGGTTAAGGAAGTCGTCACCCGCTTTCCGCCGGAGCCGAACGGTTATTTACATATCGGACATGCCAAGGCGATCTGGATTAACTTCACGCTGGCGGATGAGTTCGGCGGCAAAACCCACCTGAGATTCGATGACACGAATCCGCTCAAGGAAGATACCGAATACGTCAACTCCATCCAGGAGGATGTGAAATGGCTCGGATATGAATGGGAGGAGCTGCGGTTTGCCTCGGATTATTTCGGGGAGATGTATGCGCGTGCCGAGCTGCTGATCAAGAAGGGCAAGGCCTATGTCGATGATCTCAGCGCCGAGCAGATCCGTGAATTCCGGGGCACGCTGACGGAGCCGGGGCAGAATAGCCCTTACCGCGAACGTGGAGCAGAAGAGAACCTCGATCTGTTCCACCGCATGAAGGCGGGAGAATTCAAGGACGGCGAGAAGGTGCTGCGCGCCAAAATTGACATGTCCTCTCCTAACATCAATCTGCGTGACCCGGTCATCTACCGGATCTCCCACTCCCATCACCACAATACGGGGGACGCATGGTGCATTTATCCGATGTATACCTTCGCACATCCGCTGGAGGATGCCATTGAGCATGTCACCCATTCCCTCTGTTCCCTGGAGTTCGAGGATCAGCGCCCGTTCTATGACTGGGTTGTCGCGGAATGTGAGATGGAGGCTGCGCCGCATCAATATGAATTCGGACGCCTTAATCTGGCCCAGACGGTTACGAGCAAGCGCAAGCTGAAGCTGCTGGTCGATGAAGGCCATGTGGACGGCTGGGATGATCCCCGCATGCCGACGATCTCCGGGCTGCGCCGCCGCGGCTATACGCCGGAGGCCATCCGCAGCTTCGTGCATGAGACTGGTATCTCCAAGAGCCAGGGGCTGGTGGATCTGCAGATGCTGGAGCACTTCATCCGTGAAGATCTCAAGCTGACGGTTCCCCGGACGATGTCTGTGCTGCGGCCGCTGAAGGTGGTTATTACGAATTATCCCGAAGGCGAGACCGAATACTTCGAAATTGAGAACAATGTGGAGAACCCGGAGATGGGCAACCGCCAGATTCCGTTCTCCCGTGAGATCTATATTGAACGCGATGACTTCATGGAGGTTCCGCCGAATAAGTATTTCCGCTTGTTCCCCGGCAATGAAGTACGCCTTAAGAATGCTTATTTCATCAAGTGCAACGACTTCATCAAGGATGAGAACGGCGAAGTGGTGGAGCTGCATTGTACCTATGATCCTGAGACGAAGAGCGGCAGCGGGTTCACCGGCCGCAAGGTTAAGGGAACGCTGCACTGGGTAGATGCAGGACAGGCTGTGCCGGCGGAATTCCGCCTCTATGAGCCGCTGATCTCTGCTGAAGAGGCGGAGACGGATGCCGAAGTAGAAGGTCTGGAAGCTTCCGCGGACAAGCCGGAGCCAACCTTCCTGGATCAGCTGAATCCGAAGTCCATCGAGATCCTGCAGGGCTTCGTGGAGCCTGGGCTGAAGGACAGTGTGGCGCAGGACAAGTTCCAGTTCTTCCGTCACGGGTACTTCAACGTAGACAGCAAGTATTCATCGCCGGAGCATCTGGTGTTCAATCTGATTGTATCCCTCAAAAGCTCCTTCCAGCCCAAGAAAGGCTAGAAGAGCTGCATATAGCAAACAGGCTTGGTCTCCCACCGGGAGGCCAAGCCTGTTTGCTATATCTTGCGTGCACTGCTAGTCCTCCGCCAGCTCATCCTCTGGATCAGCCGGAGGGCGGTAGCTGCCGCGAATGACAGTGAGCCACATCATTCCGAAGCCGATTGCCCCGAACAGGGCAAGAAGCGCACCGGATTGATACATCGTCTGCGCGCCTAGGGTCTGATACATCCAGCCGCCGAGGACGCCGCCTAGAATGCCGGAAATTCCGCTCCAGGTGAGCGTGTAGAGAGCCTGTCCAGAGGAACGGTAGGGCCTAGGCACCAGCAGCATGGTCAACTGGGTTCCTACATAGAAGAAGCCGCCGAAGGTAATGGAGTGCAGCACCTGAATAAGTGCGACCTGCAATGGGGTCGTTGCATCGGCCATCAGCCACCACCGCAGGAAGAACAGCGCGCTGACCAGCGTGAGCGAGGCCAGCAGGACCGGGATTCTGCGCCGGAGAAAGTAATTGCACAGGAGCAGCACGCCCATCTCCAGGATGGAGGACAGGAATACAGCGAGACCGATCATAATCTTGCTTCCGCCCAGCTCCGTGATGTACAGTGACACAAAGGTGTTATTCATCGTATTCGGAATCGAGACCAGGATGCCGAAGAGGATGAAGCACAGGAAGAACGGGTTATGGAAGATCTGGCTCATGCCTTTGAAGGGCAAGGGGGCGATTCCGATCGAATGGTCCAGCTTCGGCAGCGTGATCAGTGCAATCATCGCTGCACAGAGCAGTGACGCAAACAGATACGACAACACAGAGATACCGGCCCATTCAATCACGGGACCGGCAAGGATGGCGGTGAAAGCCCAGCCTAGCGATCCCCATAACCGGAAAGAGCCAAAGCTGCGGCTGGTTCCGTCAATATAGCTGAGAATCATCGTGTTGCTCTGGGCGAACAGCGGCCCCTGGAAGAAATAGAAGAACAGAATGGATATGTAGATCATTTCATATGTATTAGCCTGAAAGACAAGTTGGGTCAAGACCAGCGTTCCCGTCAGCATGACGAGGACAATCCGCCGGATATTCTGATACCGGTCACTCCAGATGCCCCAGAAGGGGTTGGCAATAATGGATACCAGAGCGCCTACAGACATCAGGCTCCCGATCTCCAGCTTATTCATTCCTACATCCTGCAGATATAAGGGAAAGAAGCTGGTGAAGAGGACAACCGTTCCATATACGAAGAAGTTGAACCATTTCAGAGAGGTGAAAGACAGCTGCTTATCGAGATGATCCCGCAAACTTTGCACTCCTTTCCCGCTAGGATGCCTGCATTCTTGCTGTGGCCGTCTTATGATGCCGCTGATATCACTGTAACATTTGTTGAAAAGGGATACAAACCAACTTTTATGGGGAATTACAAATCAATGGCAAAATATCTGTTTAACTTCAGTTTACATAGGCCAGTTATTCTGGGTTCTAAGGCGGAAGCGGGGCCCGACTGCTCCATACATCTATCTGCCGGAAAAGGGGAGTTCTTATGAAAAACAAGCAAGCACCGCAGAAGCAGGGCGCGGCCATGAAGCCCTTCCTGAAGCTGCTGCACGAAACCAAGCCATCTTATCTGCTGCTGGCGCTGGCCCTTGGCCTCAGCATCATTTCGACCCTCGTCGGTCTGGTCATCCCCATGTTCACGAAGAATCTGGTGGACGGCTTCTCGCTGGCTTCTGTGAGCAAGCTGCAGATTGCCGGCATCGCCGGAGCGTTCATTGCGCAGACCGTGGCCGGCGGAGTCTCCATCTACCTTTTGAATGCCGTCGGGCAAAAGGTGGTAGCCGGGCTGCGTGACAGGCTGTGGCGCAAATTCCTGGTGCTGCCCGTATCCTATTACAATGAGAACCGGACAGGCGAGAGCGTCAGCCGGATGACTAATGATACAGGAATTCTCAAGACACTGATCTCGGAGCATCTGGCCAGTCTGTTCACCGGCCTCATCTCCATTGTCGGCTCTGTCCTGGTGTTGTTCTATCTGAACTGGAAAATGACGCTGGTGCTGTTCACGGTGCTTCCGCTGTCGGCGCTGATTCTGGTGCCGCTGGGACGGCAGATGTACAAGATCTCCAAGGGAACGCAGGACGAGACGGCCTCCTTCACCGCTGTGCTCAGCGGCGTATTGTCCGAGATCCGGCTGGTGAAATCCTCAGGAGCGGAGCAGAAGGAGTATGAAGCCGGACGGCAAGGGATTATGAACCTGCTGGGCTTCGGGATTCGTGAGGGCAAGATCAGCGCCCTGATCAGCCCGCTGATCTCCTTCGTCTTCATGATGCTGCTGGTGGTTATTATCGGCTATGGCGGGATGCTGGTATCCTCAGGGGCGCTCACGGCCGGTGAACTGGTCGCCTTTATTCTGTATCTGATTCAGATTATTATGCCGCTGACACAGCTGACGCAATTCTTCACCCAGCTCCAGAAGGCCAAGGGTGCCTCCGAGCGGATCATTGAGACCCTTGCAGCAGAGGAAGAGATGTATGAAGGCGTGGAAGAGGCTGAGGGCACAGAGGGGCCAATTGCTGTGGAAGACCTCAGCTTCGGATACAAGACGGGAGAGAAGGTACTGAACAAGGTAAGCTTCACTATGCTGCCGGGGCAGGTGACCGCTATTGTCGGCCCAAGCGGCGGCGGTAAAACAACCCTGTTCTCGCTGCTGGAACGCTTCTATGAACCGCAGAGCGGAGTCATCCGTCTGGACGGCAAGCCGGTATCGATGTTCTCCCTGAAATCCTGGCGGAAGCAAATCGGTTATGTCTCACAGGAAAGTCCGCTGCTGGCCGGTACCATTGCCGAGAATCTCGGATACGGGCTGGACCGCGAGATCAGCAAGGAGGAGTTGAAGCGGGCTGCGGCCATGGCCTACGCTGACGGATTCATTGAAGAGCTGCCGGACGGGTACAACACGGATGTCGGTGAGCGTGGGGTGAAGCTGTCCGGCGGACAGCGGCAGCGGATTGCCATCGCCAGAGCGCTGCTGCGCGATCCGAAGATACTCATGCTGGATGAGGCAACCTCAAGCCTCGACAGCCAGTCGGAGGCCGTAGTGCAGAAGGCGCTGGGCAATCTGATGCAGGGCCGGACCACAATTGTAATCGCCCACAGATTAGCTACGGTGGTGAACGCGGATCAGATTATTTTCATGGAAAAGGGCCGGATTACCGGCAAGGGCACGCATGAGGAGCTGCTGAGGGACCATGAGCTGTACCGTGAATTCGCCGAGCAGCAGCTGCAGCTGAACACACCCGAGCTTCTGAGCCAAGGGATAGAGGAGGGGACTACAGACTATGGTCAAAATACTGGTAGTGGACGACGATCCGCATATCCGCGAATTGGTGGGAGTGTTCCTGAGAGCTGAAGGGATGGCGGAGGTGCTGAGCGCTTCTGACGGACTGGAGGCGCTGCGGCTGCTCGAAGAGAGCACGGCGGATATGGCGATCATTGATATTATGATGCCGAATATGGACGGCTGGGAGCTGTGCCGGGAGCTGCGCAAGGAGTATGATTTTCCGATACTAATGCTGACGGCCAAAGGAGAGACCTCGCAGATTGTCAAAGGCTTCGAGCTGGGCACAGACGACTATCTGGTCAAGCCGTTCGAGCCGCCGGTGCTGATCGCCAGGGTCAAGGCACTGCTGAAGCGTTACCAGATTTCCGCCGCCCAGAGTGTTACCGTAGGCAGTCTGCGGATGAACCGCACAACCTACGAAGTGCTGTCGGAGCATGGCGAGTTCACGCTGCCGCTGAAGGAATTCGAGCTGCTCTTCAAGCTGGCCAGTTACCGGGGGCAGACGCTGACCCGCGATCGGCTCATTGAAGAGATTTGGGGCTATGATTATGAAGGCAATGAGCGGACGCTGGATGTACATGTGGGACGTCTGCGTGAGCGGTTTCCGCAGGAGCGATTCGGATTCTCCATTCGTACGATCCGGGGGCTTGGCTACCGGCTGGAGGGATAGGCATGAAGCGCAGAATCATGAAGATATGGGAGAAAATCGGTATAGTTGGACCTATAGCCGGAATGTTGATTATGCTCTATATCTCCTGGAACGGGAGCTATTTCGGATCAAAACTGCTGGTCCGTCATTTCGGCTGGTCCTTCTCTGAATACGGGTATCACTTGTTTGTGATGGCGATGCAGATTATCATCTTTTTCGTCAGCGGGGCGATTATTGCCTTCGCTACACGCGGCAAGGATCAGAATTTCTATAGGCCGATCCTTACGGCCATGCGGCAGATCTCGCAGGGCGATTTCAAGATTGAACTGGAGAACAGCGGCCAGTACCGGCAGTTCGGAGGGATTGTGGAAGGAATTAATGAAATGGCGAGCGAGCTGAGCCGGATGGAGCTGATGCGGCAGGACTTCATCGCAAGCGTCTCCCATGAGATCCAGTCGCCGCTGACCTCGATCCGCGGGTTCGCTGCCGCGCTTCAAGAGGAGAACCTCAGTCCGGATATCCGCAAGCATTATTTGGATATCATTGAAGCGGAGAGCCGCCGTCTGTCCGGCCTGAGTGATAATCTGCTGAAGCTGTCTGTGCTGGAGGCGGAGAGCTTCCCGTTCGAGCGCAAGCCTTATAGGCTGGATAAGCAAGTGCAGGCGATGATCCTGGCCGCAGAGCCGCAGTGGCTTGGCAAGGAGATTGAGGTGGAGGCCGAGCTTCAGGAGACCACCGTGAGCGCGGTACAGGATCTGCTGAGCCAGGTATGGACCAACCTGCTGCATAACAGCATCAAGTTCACCCCGCAGGGCGGACGGATCACCGTCTTTGTGCGCAGCATGGAGGAACGGGTGGAGGTGGAGGTCAGGGACAGCGGGCTCGGCATGACCGAAGAGGAGCTGGAGCGGATCTTCGAACGCTTCTATAAGGCGGATAAGTCCAGAAGCGTCAGCAGTGGAAGCGGAAGCGGGCTCGGCCTCCCGCTCGTGAAGAAGATCGTAGAGCTCCACGAAGGCAGCGTACACGTAACGAGCCGTCCCGGAGAGGGGACGGCCTTCATCGTGCGTTTGCCGCAGCAGAGCAGATGAACCTGCCGTTGATGCGGAGGGTCCGCCCCGGTATCCAGCAGAGGCCGTCCCCCGCCCGGAGATTGGCTATAGCTGCGGGTCCTTCCGCTTCACCCGGGTGTCCCAATAGCATAGCCCTGATCAAATGACCCGTATGCAGTCATTTGTTCAGGGCTATTTGTAGTCTGACGGTGATGGCTCTTATCACAGTCCTCTCCGGATCAGCTCAGCCAGCAGGGGGATGCCGTGCTCCAGCTCGGCCGCAGAGGCATAAGCGTAGGACAGCCTGAGATGCCTAACGTCGCTGCGGTCATACAGATCGCCTGTATTCAGCAGCAGTCCGGCACTTAGTGCTGCGCTGAACAGCTTGCGCGGAGGGACTGCCTGATGGAGAGACAACCAGATATAGAAGCCTCCTGCCGGCACATTCCAGGTTGCCAGTCCGGTGCAATGGAGCTTAAGCAGCTCAAGCATGTGGCTGCGGCGCGCGCGCAGTCTGCCCCGCAGCACCTGCAGGTGCTCCTCATGATAGCCGCCCGTAAGCCAGCTGGCGGCTGCCAGCTGAGACAGGGAGCTTGCGCCGTAATCGCTCTGCATCTTGATGTCGGCCAGCCGCCGGACGACCGGCTCCGGTCCGGCAATCCAGCCGATGCGCAGCCCGGGGCTGACAGCCTTGGACAGGGTACCGAGATGCAGGACCCGCCCCTCATGATCCAGCGCCTTCAGTGGAGGCGGAGGCGGGACGTCCAGCCATAATTCCTGGTAGGCCCCATCCTCCAGAATGGGCAGCCCGAGTCTGCCTGTGACCTCCATCAGCTCCCGGCGGCGTCCGGCATCCATCAAGATCCCTGTAGGATTGTGATAAGAAGGGATGCTGTACAGCATTGCGGCCTTACTGCGGACCGCCTCGGCTGCAAGCTGCTCCGGGATCAGACCGCGCTCATCCATAGGCAGGCCGCTGAATTTCACCCCCGCAGACTGAAAGGCATGAATCGAATACAGATAAGACGGCTTCTCCAGCAGAATAGATGAGCCGCGCGGCAACAGCCCAAGGGCAATGAGCTGAAGCCCCTGAAGGGCGCCGGAGGTAATCAGAATCGAGTCCGGTCCAGCGGTAATGCCGCTCCGGGCCAGTAACCCGCTGACCGCCGCCCGCAGCGCCGGATTACCGAGCGGCTCTTCATAGGAGAGCGGAGGCAGAACACGCTGCGCGAGTCCGGCCAGCACCTCATTCATCGCCGCTCCAGGCAGCAACTCGGGCGCAGGCTCCCCGGTCCCGAGCCGAATCAGACCGGGCACATATTCGAGCCGGTTAATATCCTGCACGGTAGGCAGGTTGGGATAGTGAGTCCCCTCCTCCACATAGTCATTCCAGTTGCCGGAGCGTTGCGGCTCAGAGGGCCCCGCTTCCCCGGCTTCTCCGGACGGTCTGGCGGAACCACCGGAAGCCGGGGGCGTTGAACGCACGCCTGTAACTATCGTTCCGCCGCCGCGTCTGCCTTCGATCAGGCCCAGCGCGGTCAGCTGGCCCAGCGCTGTAACCACCGTACTGCGGTTCACTCCGAACTGGCGGCTGAGCTCCCGCTGCGGGGCCAGACGCATACCGGGAGGCCAGGCCCCTGTGCTGATCTTCGCCATGAAGTAGTCGGAGATCTGGCCGTGAAGCGGCAGCGGAGAAGCCGGGTCCGGCTTCCAGGTGTCCGTCAGGACGGAGCGGGTACCAGCTTGCTGTGATCCAGTAGCTGCGGGCAGGGAATCCTCCGTATGTACGGATGGGCCGGGCGTGTTTATTTCTGTTGTTGTATGGTTGGGCCTTTGTGCATGTGTCAAGAGCAGGCTCCTTCCGGGCGAATTATTGTGCAAAAGCGAAAAAAAGCGAACTCACTGTCCCCTCACAGCCGCTACTGACTAACATTATCTCTCATTTCGTTCTCTCTTTCTCGTTCCTTCTTTCTTCCAGTCTACCATGATTCCTCCTCTTTCATTCATCTTGGTTGGTATGTGTCGCAGAACTTGGATGGTTACGGCAGCCACTATGGCAGGGTACGATCATTAGGCTATAACCGGAGGAAGTCTGAGAGGCTTGTTTATCTGGAAGCACCACTAGGAAGATATAAGGGGGAAAAGAAATGGTGCAGGCCATTCTACATGGAATGATCCTGGCCTTCGGGCTGATTCTGCCGCTGGGCGTGCAGAATATATTCGTCTTCAACCAAGGGGCACAGCATCCTAGATTCCGCAGTGTAATGCCTGTCGTACTGACGTCAGCGGTATGCGACACACTGCTTATCGCTGCCGCAGTCGGTGGAGTCTCCTTGGTCATTTTATCGCTGCGCTGGGTCACACCTGTTATATATGGCGCGGGCATTCTGTTTCTCGCCTTCATGGGCTGGAGAATCTGGCGCTCTACTCCGGCGAAGGATGAGTCGGGCCGACTATCAGCGAAGGGACAGATCCTCTATGCGCTGTCTGTGTCCCTCCTGAACCCTCATGCCCTTCTGGATACGGTGGGTGTGATTGGAACCAGCTCGCTGCAATACGAAGGGGCGGTGCGCTGGACCTTCGCGGCGGCGACAGTGGCCGTCTCCTGGCTCTGGTTCCTGGGTCTTGCTGCAGCGGGCCGCCAACTCGGCAGACTGGATGCTTCCGGCAAGGTCATGAGTGGGATGAATACCGTTTCGGCACTGCTGATCTGGGCGATCGCCGTCTACATGGGAGTTCAGTTGTGGGGGCTGTTGTATGGCTAGAGATTTCCCTCAAATTAGTCTTTACTCAATAGATCTGTTAATTCTTTAGAACTGCTTTCTTTTAATTTCAACATTTTTTCGCTATTACTATCTTTAATCAAAAATCCACTTTTGGTTTTAAAATCTAAATAAAGGCTGAATTTCACAACTTCGCTATCCGCGTAAGTAACATTCATTCTATATGTTGGTGGACCCACATCAACAGCCCCGCGTACTTTTTTCACCGTTCTTATAGCATCGTCGAATATTCGAATGCCTTCAATATCAGTGTAAGTAATTTCCGCTGTTTCGGAAATAAGACTGACGCTAACAATCTCAGGATGTGGTCTGCCTAAAATATATATTAAAACAAGTAATAATAATGAAATTGAAATGATGCTGAATTTTCTCATAAACTTCAACTTCCCCCTTACTGAAAAAAGATGGAGACTGATTAATCAGTTCTCCCATAATAAACATAGTTTCAGCCCTTATCCGTAAAGCCCGGCAAGCCGCTTGCCAAACTGTTTCGAATTCTTCACACTTTCGAGATATAGTTGTTTTATTTGACTCTATTCTATTGAATTTTCAAATCTGATCCCCTACTATTACAGATATAAACATATTGTTCTAAATTCTGGGATGTAGGAGGTGATGTTCCTTTGAAGCCTGCAGTCATGATTCGAGACCAGCTTGCAGATTATTTAACCCGGCATGAGATGTCTATTAATCACTTCGCCATAAGCTCCGGTATTAATTCCGGGACACTGAGCCGGATTATTAATGGTCATCAGCCCATTGCCATGAGCCATCTGGAGTTAATCACTGCAGGAATGGGGCTTAGCGAGGATTTTTTTTACAGCTTGTATGTGGAGGAATGCTTCTATTATTCGGCACCGACCTGGCGGCGGCTTCGCCCGTTCATTGTGAAATGTGCGGAACTGGGGCGTACCGATTGTATCGAGCGTCTGGTGGAGAACCTGCTGGATAATCTGACTTATGTACCCATGCTGTTTGAAGTGGCGGAAGGCTTGTTCCAGCAGGGCCACTGGCCGGCGGCTGCACTACTCTATGAGAATGTAAGCGCCAGCGAGAAATACCAGTACTCCGAACGCTTGGCCACCTGCCAATACCGCCTGTTCCAGATTGCTCTGGGTGATGACCAGAGCACGAACCTGCGCGCGGCCACTCTGTTCGAGAGCTACATCCCGCGCCTGAACGAGGCGGATCAGTTGGATGGGTTAAAGGATTTGTTGGAAGTCTATTATTCCTTGCAGCAGTGGCCTAAAGTTAATGAACTCGCAGAGAAGATGCTTGAACTGGCTACACTACGTTATAATCTCCAGCTCCAGTCAAACTTAAATCGAGGCAACATTAAGACTTCTAAAACTCCACTATATCTCTATATTTTGCGCGCTCATCTCTTTCTCTCTAGTATTTGCATGGAATACGGGGATTATAAATCTGCTATAGAACTTGTGCCGCGCTATATGGACGGAAGCTGGATAAAGGAAGATGATGAAGAAGCGAGACGAACGTTAGTTCAGTTTAGAGAGTGGGGTACTGCGAACATTTACTTATACCGCATGCTGGATGGACAAATAGAAGTGCTAGACGAGTATGTCGAATATATATCTGCACAAACAGACGAGATATTTACGGCGATGTACAATATTATCCGATGTGCAAATTGGTATGATTGGAATGTTGATCACATTCTGGAGCGCTTCTCTGCCTATATCCCATATCGAACATATAAATCAGAATTCGGTCAATACAACTCACAGATTATGGCAGACAAACACGCCAGATTTCTCGCTGAATTGGCAAACTATTATTTGCATAATAAAAGAAACAGAGGGATTGAATTCTTACTAGAATGTTTGGAATCTTCATCTATTATAAACAATGAGAGTGTAGCAATCACTTGTGTCAATTTGTTTGAACAATACAGGGATGTTGCCAGTGCAGAAGAGTTGGAAAGATACAAACTTTTAATGAGAGAGGTGTGCAAACCAAATGAAAAAACAATTTATCAAGCTTCTGGTTCTATGTAGCTTATCTGTCGTAATTTTGTCTACAATTTCAACTAGTGGAATTGTAAAAGATAGCAGCATTCAGTCATTAATCCAAACTAATTCACATGGTATTGGTGGTTAACTGACCCATCAACTAACGTTCCCGTTTATTCCGGGAACGTTTTTTATTTGCTGATTTTTAAAGGGGATATATTCAGAACCTAACTGTCGTGTAGATGTACATACATTTATCAAACGGTTGATGTCAATTGTAAGAGGCAGAGCAGACTTACTGTTTCCTCGCCATGGTTTTGAAATTATTGTACCTATAACCAATATAGTAGATAATGCAAAGAGACCTATTTTATGCAGTTTTACATAAATATCTATAATGTTGCATAAGGAGGCGGGATTCCCATGCATAGTCCAGCAATCGTTAGAATTCGTATAGAGCAAGCTAGGAGTAAGCTTCATACATTACATATTCAATATGGCGGTTTCAATCACCCGGAGGTCTTGCGGCAATCCGTAGTACTGGATGAGCTGCTCAATGCCTACGATAATGCCTATCGGATGAACAAGCGTCCGCCTGCTTAAATATTGATCATGAAAATAACTGGAAATTTAAATATAAGATCCAACGGATACGTGTATAAAAGAGGTGGTAAATGCGGTGGAGCATACAGTCAAAATTCGAGACGAGATAGCGGCGTATCTCACAAAACATAAACTGTCTATTAATCAGTTTGCAATTGCCAGCGGAATTCATTCCGGTACACTCAGCCGGGTCATGAAGGGGCAACAAGCCTTGGCGATGAACCACCTGACCCGCGTGACCAGCGGGATGGGGCTGCCGGAGGATTACTTTTACAGTCAGTATGTGGATGAATGTTTATACGATTCGACACCGACCTGGCGGCGTTTACGGCCGTTCCTGCTGCAATGCGCGGCGTTATCGCGTCTGGATTGTATTGAGCGGGTGGCGCAGAATTTACTGGATAATCTGCTGTATGCACCGTTGCTGTTCGAGGTTGCGGAGGAGTTATTTGAGCAGAAAAACTGGCAGGCCGCAGCATTAATCTATGACAATGTGGGAGCCAGCGAGAAGTATCAGCATTCTGAACGGCTGGCTCTCTGCCAATATCGGCTCTTCCTGATTAATCTGGGTGATGATCCGCAGAAAAATCTAATCGCTGCTACTTTATTAGAGAATTATGTCGATAAGCTGGACGAAGTCAATCAGTTGGATGCGTTGAAGCAGTTGGCGGATATCTATCTCGCGCTTCAGAAATGGGACAAGGTATCTGAGGTTGTAGAAGAAATGCTCCGAGTGGCTTCCGTCCATTATGACCTTCATGGTGAATCAGGCCGTAGGCATAGAGATCGTAAGTTATATAAAAGGCCGCTGTATACTTATATATTACATGCTCAGCTTATGAGATCCTGTGTTTATGAAGAGATGGGAGATTACAAAACTGCGCTCGATATGATACCTATATATATGGATCATAGCTGGATACGGGAAGATGACGAAGAAGCGTGGCGTATTAAGGCTCAATATATAGAGTGGGGAACGGCTAATACGTATCTTTACCGCTTAATGGATGGGCAGATTGAGGTTCTTGATGCATATGTCGAATACATCTCAAATCACGAAAATGAAATATTCATGGCGCTGTTCAAGATCGTTCAAATGGCTAATCAGTATAAGTGGGACGTGGATCATGTGATACAGAGATTTGCGGACTACATTCCTTACCGGAAGGTTTATAGTATCTTTGGTGAACATAACAAATTTCTTCATGAAAAAAACTACACCCAGTTCTGCAGCGAACTGGGAACATACTATCTATCCCGCAAACGGTACAAAGGTGATGATGTGATCATGCAAAGCGTCGACTTATCCGCCAAATTAGACAGCGAGCAACAAGTGATCCGGGGGACCATATCCGTCGATTTCGAGATTGCGATTACGGATATTCCTAAGTCGGGTTGAGGTATTCAGGAACGGTTTAAACTATAGATTCTCCTTACATGAAGTCTGAGATCCTTCAAGGAATCTCAGACTTCATGCGTTGGACAGCATAGAATTATTATAGATTTCCAAAAATGAGATATTATTGAGACCTTAATGAGAACTTTCCGCAATTCGTTTAGCCTATGATGGATGAATAGGTTTCTGAAGTGTGGGGAGGAATTAACAATGAATTATAAAAGAAGATTATTAGCGAGTGTCGTATTAATAGAAATATTGTTAGTTGGTTGTAGTCGGGTTAGTAACATATCTTCTTCTGATCCAGCCCAGACCGCTAGGCCGTCTGTGACTGAGCCGATCCAAACCGTAAATGCAGGCAACGCTTCAGGAGAGAGGGACAATCCAGAGAAGCAACAAGGTGAACTGTTAAGTTACACTGATGAGCAAAAAAACGAAATCCTTACTGCTGCGAAGAAAGCTGGACTTAGTAAAGTGTACATACCCACAATTGGCTTGGGTGTTGATGACTACCTGCATAGCGTTAAGGCCGAAGAAAATGAAGTTAGTCTCTCGTTCATTCGTGGTTTAATTACGGAGTCCTCCAGAGAGCTTGAACCGTTACATGAAATTGAAACAAGAAGAAAAGTTCAGCTTACTCAAACCATAACAGGAAACTGGATTAAGGAAAAAGGGGACCAGGAGTTTTTGTATTTTGAGGTTGATGGAATTTACTTTAGCATGAAATCTGCCAAGGAAATTGATCCAGAGGCTTATGAAAAGGCGGTTGCTTCAATGACTGTGTTGGAGTAGCTTAACACTTGAACTATGAATCTGCTCTACTTAAGCAGGCCCATGAACTTGTTCATGGGCCTGTTACATTTCTCTCCGTGCGTCCTACCCGCCAATCTGCGACATACGGCGGGCGGTGGGGGTGTGGCTCTGGGCTTTGTGCTCCAGGGCCAGCGCCATTTCGTGGTTATGCGGCTTGTTGCCTAGCGCCTCGCGGAACAGGGCCTGCACCGCCGCAGGGGAGCTGATCAGCGGGCGCACATTATATTCGTCCTGCCAGTACAGGCAGGCTTTGATGTTGCCGTCGGCGGTTAGGCGCAGGCGGTTACAATTGTCGCAAAAATGCTCGCTGACCGGATGGATCAGCCCGAAGGTTCCCTTCGCGCCGGTGACCCGCCGGTTCTGGGAAGGGCCATTCCCGGAGGGCATGTCGGCCTCCTCGGTGGTCCAGCCAGCTTCCTTGCAGGCCTCTACTACAGTCTCCAGCGGCAGATAGGTCTGCCGCCAGGCATCGCTGGCGCTGCCAATCGGCATGTATTCAATGAAACGCACATTCAGCGGGCTGTTCAGGGTCAGGGCGATGAAGTCCTTGATCTCGTCATCGTTAATGCCTTTCATCAGCACGACATTCAGCTTGATCGGGGACAGGCCGGCGGCTTCTGCAGCTTCAATTCCCTTCAGCACCTTGGCAACATCGCCGCCGCGGGTAATCATCGAGAAGCGGTCCGGCCGCAGCGAATCCAGGCTGATGTTCACCCGGGACAGCCCGGCCTGCTTCAGGATAGCCGCTTTGGCTGGCAGCATCAGCCCGTTCGTCGTCAATGATATGTCATCTATGCCGGGGATGACGGCGATCATAGAGACCAGCTTCTCCAGATCCTTGCGGACCAGCGGTTCGCCCCCCGTCAGCCGGACCTTCCGCAGGCCCAGGGGCGCAAGCGCCTCCACCACAGCGGCAATCTCCTCGTAGCTCATAATCTCGTCCTGCGGCTGGAATTGCATTCCTTCGGCGGGCATACAATAGATACAGCGCAGGTTGCAGCGGTCAGTAACCGAGATGCGTAGGTAATCATGTATGCGTCCAAAAGGGTCAGTCAGCGGCTCCATAGCGTTGCTCCTTCACCTGTTGATTTTAGTTTAAATTTTAAAGAAACCATTCCGCCGCGTCAATGCACAGCGGACAATCTAAAGCATAGGGGGACAGAAGGCCAAAGCAGCAGCCTAATTATGACAAAAGTGCGACAATTCCAGGGAATGGTCATAGAATGCTCACCGAAAGCGCTTATCATATTCGATATAATTTAGTTGCGGAAGATTCAAACTTTAGATACTTTTACTTTTGCGAAGCACAGCTATGATACCGGAAGGCTCAGGCGGCGATCCCTAAGGATACCCCGGGTATCCGGCAAACTATGTAGGGAGGATTTGCAAAATGACCATACCAACTGTTCCATCGCTTGTCGTGCCGGAGGCTTGCAGCCGCTGGCTGGAGAGTCGGGGATTAATATATCAGCTGCTGGTGGACTTCTATGGAAGAAAACCATCTCTCTCACTGGTCGCCCAGTGGAGCCGTAACCGTGAGATGAGTGTCGCTGCGGAGATGACCGAAGGCGGCCGTGAATTGAAGCGTTACCTGTGCAGCCAGGAGCCGTCTATGCTACCGGCCATCTGCGAGAAAGAGAAACTCGAATACAAACGTCTGATGAATGAGCGGGCCGTCAGCTCCTTCGTGGCCCGTGAAGCGGCTCAGCTGGGCCGTGAGGAAGAATTCTGCAACGTGCTCTCGGATGTGTACGCTTCGGCGGGGATTGTCTTCAAGAAGTGCAGCGGCGAAGCCGACGACCATATTGCCATTGAACTGGAATTCATGGCCGTGCTGCATGAACGGATGCTGTACAACAGCTTCTCGATCCGCAGTGCGATGGAGCTTCTGGAGATCCAGGAGAGATTCCTTGAGGAGCATCTGCTGAAGTGGACTCCACAATTCTGTGCGAGAATGAACGCTGCCACCGACAGCCCGCTGTATCTGGGACTCAGCCATATGCTGGAGGAATTCCTGCCGCAGGATCTGCACATGCTGCGTGCCTGGAAGGCTTCGCTGGAGAGCAGCGCAGCAGCCATGGCTTAGTTAAGCATCCATATTCAATCAAAAAGGCGCCCTTCCATTAATTCGGAAGGGCGCCTTATTTCTGCTCCGGGGGGTCTTGAACTTAAGCTTTCACTTTATAGGTTGTGATCTGGAGTATCCCCTTCAGGGAGAGTGGCGGAGGAGAAGTTTGGAACTGTAGGAGCGATAGCGTTCGCCTTTAGGTTGGAAATTCTACCGCGAAGAGCGGTTCGGATCAGGAATTTCCAACCTAACAGCGACCGGAAGTCCAAACATTCTCTGCAGTCACGGTCCTGCTGAAGTGGAGGTTCGCCAGTACACTCCCTATAACTGAAACTGAAGTTCATCCCCTATTTATTCGTAAGTTTTCTTACTCCGAAACTTCATCAGGAACTCATACACCACCGGTACAACGACCAGGGTCAGCAGCGTGGAGCTGACGAGACCGCCGATGACGGTTACGCCAAGCCCCTTGGAGATGATTCCGGCGCTGTTCTCCAGGCCTGTAACCAATGGCAGGAGGGCGCCAATGGTCGCGAGCGCAGTCATGAGAATCGGGCGAAGGCGGGTAGCCCCGGCCTCAAGCAGCGCCTTGCGGGTAGACATTCCCTCTTGTTCCTTATGAATTACGCGGTCAATCAAGACAATTGCATTGGTGACCACGATACCGATTAGCATCAGTGCGCCCATCAGTGCCGAGACGTTCAAGGTCTCGCCGGCCAGGAGCAGGGCAACAAGAGCGCCGATAACTGTGAACGGCAGCGAGAACAGGATGGCGAACGGTGCCAGACCGCCGCCGAAGGTGACTACGAGCACGAAGTATACAATCGCAATAGCCGCGAGCATGGCGATGCCAAGCTGTCCGAAGGTCTCATTAATCTGCTCGGTGACTCCGCCGAAGGTGATGGTCACGCCGTCCGGGAGATCAAGAGCATCTATTTTGTCCTGCACAGCCTTGGAGGCACTATTAATGTCACTGGAGATAATGTCGGCGGTTACCTCGACTTTCATTTTGCCGTCTTCACGGGTAATGGAATCCGGGGACTGGCCCTGTTCGATGCTTGCTACCTCGCCAATCGGTACAGTAATACCTAGCGGCGAAGTGAGCGTGGCGGCCTTCATTTCTTCAATACTATTGTAGGAATCCTTGTCCGTCTCAATGTAGACCTTGTAATTCTTGCCGTCCAGCTCTACCTCAGTCAGTACAGGCCGGGTTCCGGCAGGGCTCAGCTTCATCGCAAGCTGTCCGGCCGTTAGGCCCAGTGAGCTAAGCTTGGCCTGGTCAGCGACGATGGTGTATTGATCATAGGCTTCAGAGAGGCTGGTCTTCCCGTCTTTGAAGTTCTTGGTGTCTGCCTGAACGATCCCGGCAATGTCATCGGCTACCGGTTTGAGCTGCTCCAGCGTATCGCCGAAGATGTTAACAGTAAGGGTACTGCCGCCCAGTCCGCCTCCGGCCATGCCGGACAAATCGCCCCACACGCCATCCGGCACCTCTTGGCTCAAGCCTTCAATTAACTTCTCCTTCACGGTATCGAAATCAGGCGTGTTGCTGTCATACGTGACATAGAACAAGCCTGAATTGCCTGAGCCCATTCCGAACGGGCTGCTGCCGCCGATCGAATATTGCATTTTATCAAGATGCTCCTGCGCCAGAATGAACTTCTCAGCCTTCAGGCCCAGCGCCTTCACATCCTCCAGCGTCTGACCGGCCTTCGGGGAGAAGGTAAGCGTAACATTCTTCTCTTCCTGGGAAGGCAGGAAGCTGACGCCGATCGGCTTGATCAGGAACAGACTGCCTGCCAGTAGCAGGACAGCAACACCCAAGGTGATCAGCTTATGCGAGAGACACCAGTCCAGGATTCGGACATACCCGCCCGCCAATGCGCCGGGCTTGTCTTCGTGACCCTTTTTCCCCTTCTTGAGTCCATTACGGAACAGGGTATGGGCCAGTGCAGGCACCAGGGTAATGGCAACCACCAGTGAAGCCAGCAGCGCGAATACCATAGTGAGGGCAAACGGCAGGAACAGCTCACCGACCATCCCGCTGACAAAGGCGAGCGGCAGGAACACGGCTATCGTCACAATGGTTGAAGACATAATCGGCACAAACATCTCACGGGTAGCCGCGCTGATCAGCTCTCTGCCGCGAAGCTTCTCGCCGGACAGCGTAAGCCGCCGGAAGATGTTCTCAATGACCACGATGGAGTCATCGACTACGCGCCCGATGGCTACGGTCATGGCGCCGAGCGTCATCATATTCAGCGTAATATCCATTTGCCGCAGGCATAATACTGCAATCAGCAGGGATAATGGAATCGAGATAATAGAAATAATGGTAGAGCGGATATTGCGCAGGAACAGCAGGATGATAAGCACGGCGAACAGGGCGCCGAAGGCAGCCTTGGACAGCATCGTGTTCACGGAATCCTCAATCGGCTTGCCTTGATCCAGCAGCACGGTGAGGTCCATCGACTTGTATTGTTTCTTCAGTTCTTCTGTCTTGTCCTTGACCCCGTTCACGACATCGACGGTGTTGGCATCATTTGCCTTCACAATCTGAATCCCGATGGATTCCTTGCCGTTGGTGCGGGAGATGGATTCCGATTTGCCGACTACCTCGATAGTGGCAAGCTCGCTCAGCTTCACCGTCGGCAGCCCGGTCATGGCGCCAGCACCAGCCCCGGTACTGCCAGCCGCAGCATTGGTGCCGCCAGCAGCACTAGCACCGCCTGAAGCTGCACCGCCTGCTTCCCCGGCTCCTGTGCCAGGCATGCCAGTTGCACCGGCTCCGGCAGCACCCGCCGCAGGAGCAGAAGGAACGAGCGGAATGCGGACATTCTGCAAGTCCTCCACTGTAGTGACGTTGCCGTCAACGACAACAGCCTTCTGTGCTTTGTCCATCTCGAACAATCCGAGCGGCACCCGCAGGGAGGAGGCCTGGATGATGCCTTTGATCGTATCCTCGGTCAGTCCGTACTGCTTCAGCTTCTCCTGATTGAACTTCAGGGAGACTTCTTTGACATATTGTCCGGCAATCTGCACAGAGGCAACGCCTTCTATATCCTCCAGCGCCGGGCGGATATCATTCTCGGCAACCCGGGTCAGCTCCTCCAGATCGCCGGAGCTCTCATCAGAGATACTGAGGGAGATGACCGGCAGCGAGCTGAGGCTGAAGCGCGAGATTTGCGGCTTTTGCACATTATCCGGCAGAGCCACCTCGTTCAGCGCCTCACGCACCGCTGCTGTCGCGTTGTCCAGGTTCGTGCCATAGTCGAACTCTATGGTGACGCTGGAGGCGTTCTCCAGTGAGGTGGAAGTCAGCATCTTCACGCCGTCCACATTGCGGAGCTTCTGCTCCAGCGGCTTGCTGACGTCATTCACGACGCCTTCGGGTGCGGCTCCGGGATAAATAGTAGTAATGCTGAGATAAGGGATACTAATGTTAGGCAGGGTCTCCTGCTTCATGGTCATTCCGCTGTAGAGACCGGCGAAGACAATAATGATCGTCAGCAGCCAGACGGCGAATTTGTTGCGGAGAGAGAAATTAATAAGGCTTTTCATCAGTAAAGGGAACCTCCAGTATAAGTATTCTTGATCTTACAGGTGTGCCGCATCTTTCCTTAATGAAGTCCGCAGGAAGTGTGCATATAGGGTGTGAGTTCTTTCTTCAATTGACTTAGCTCGCCGGTCAGCCCGGGGAACCCCTTGAGATTGGCAATCATCCCTTGAATGATCGCTTTCCGGGGCTGGGTGGTGAGGATTTCGCTCTCCAGAATGCCCAGGGACTCCAGACCGTCTTCGGCCTGCTCCGGGCTGATCCCGTCTGCTTCACTGAGCAGGAGCTTCATCGCCTTGATCAGCTGAAGCGGGCTCTGGCGCGGCCCTTCTCCTTGACCCTCGGCCCATCCGGCCAGGACTGCGGAAGAGATCAGAGGGGCGGGCTGCCCGGCAAGCAGGCCGGCGACCATAATGTCCAGCCAGTCCACCAGCCGGTCAGCCAGCTTAGGGATGGAGACAACAGTCTCTTGGCCGAACAACAGCTTGATGCTGGAGCTGATCATGCCGTGGCTGAGCACGCACAGCTCGCCTGCATAGGGCAGAATTTCTGGCCCGTACATGAGCTCCAGCTTATGCTGGAACCAGCGCAGCAGGGCAGCGTTGTTCTGCTTCACCCAATCGGGAATCTCGGACACCCCCCGGCCGGCTACATCCTGGAATTGGCGCTGCAGGAATTCGCGCAGCTCGTATACATGACTGAGCAGGATTTCGAGCTGGTTGCGCAGCTTCTCCCGGGGCTCTCTGCCAGCCGCCTGATCCTCTTGTTGCAGAGGATCATGAATCATCCGGAAGCAGTAGATGTATATACTGCGCTCCAGCTCCTCTTTGGATTTGAAGATCAGATATAGACTTCCTTTGGAGATCCCGCATAATTCGGCAATTTCCTGCATGGAGGTGGAGGAGGAGCCTTTTACAGCGAACAGCTGCATGGCGGTCTTGATGATTTGCTCTTTTTTGTTGATGCTTTTAGCGGTCAAGGCGATATAAGCCCCCGTTCTGACTAGACAGTTCTGTATTTGACTGATTGGTCAGGGAGATTATATTATATATCCTGCAGCAATACAAATTTGCAGGTTTCAGTAGGAAGAAACGGATTCTTCATGTAAGATATAAATGTGTCATTTTGGTGAGAATCGGCGGAATGAGAAGGTAGGGTACATATGAGAAGAGGACTGCAGGCTATGGTTATCATAGCGGCTATGCTGGCTTTTTATTATTTTGGATTTGGGATATTCGGCAGCACAGCCGGAACCATTATCAGTATTTTTTCCACATTGACGGTCATCTCTATCGGACTGGGTATATTCATGGAGAACCGCAATCCTTCGACCACTGTATCCTGGATTCTGCTGCTGGCGCTGATTCCGGTGCTGGGGCTGGTGTTCTACTTCCTGTTCGGGCAGAATGTGTTCAAACGGCGCAAGTATGACAAAAAAGCCCAGCGCGATCTCATGGCCTATGAACGGATTGAGAATGACGCGCTGCGGATGCATCAGGATTGGTCAGTGTTCAGCCCTGCGCGGCAGAAGCTGCTGGGTCTGTCGCAGAGACTGGGCCGGACGCCGATTTCGTTCAGTTCGGAGACGCGCATCTTAACGAACGGTGAAGAAACCTTCGGGACGCTGCTGCTGGAGCTGCGGCAGGCGCAGCATCATATTCATATGGAATATTATATTTTCCGGGCGGATCATATCGGCACGCGCATTCAGCAGATTCTGATTGAGAAAGCCCGTGCGGGCGTGGCGGTCCGGTTCATGTATGATGCGGTCGGGAGCATTCAGCTCTCCAGGGCCTTCCTTAAGGAGCTGAGTGATGCGGGGGTGCAGGTGGCTGCTTACGGCAACTCGACCTCCTTTTTCTCCAGCCGGGTGAATTACCGCAATCACCGCAAAATCGTGGTCATCGACGGCGATGTCGGCTTCATGGGCGGTCTGAATGTCGGGGACGAGTACTTGAGCCGCAGCAAAACCTACGGGTTCTGGCGGGATACACATATGCTGCTGAGGGGCGAGGCGGTGCGGACGATGCAGATTATTTTCCTGCAGGACTGGATGCACACGACCGGTGAGAAAATCCTGGAGCAGGATTACCTCTCCCCCCAGCTTCGCTTCACGACCGGAGACGGGGCGGTGCAGATTATTGCCAGCGGCCCGGATAATGAGCGGCGTGCGCTCAAGAATATTTTCTTCTCCATGATAACTACAGCGGAAAAATCCGTCTGGATCGCCAGTCCCTACTTCATCCCCGATGAGGATATACTGACTGCGCTGCGTGTGGCGGCGATGTCGGGGCTGGATGTCCGCCTGCTGTTCCCGGCCAAGCCGGATAAATGGATTCCGTTCCTGGCCTCCCATTCCTACTTCCCGGCGCTGCTGGAGTCCGGCGTGAAGATCTATGAATATGAGAAGGGCTTCATCCACTCCAAGCTGCTGATTGCCGACGGGGAGATTGCTACGATCGGAACGGCCAATATGGACATGCGCAGCTTCCATCTTAATTTCGAGGTGAACGCGCTGCTGCTGCAGACCGAGAGTGTCTCGCGCATTGTTGCAGACTTCGAGCGTGACCTGCAGTCCACGCGGCTGATTGTCCATGAGACCTTCATGGAGAAAAGACTGCTGGAGCGGCTGCTGGAATCGGCAGCCCGGCTGATGTCTCCGCTGCTGTAAGCGGACAAGCAGAATGAAAAACGGTACCGTCCTTGTGGGATACGGTACCGTTTTTTCTTTTTCCATTCAGAAGGTAGTGAATCCAAGCCGCGTCTGTATCCGGTAGAGAATGTACTTCAACCAGGTCGCGTCACTCTGATATTCCTTCAGCGGCAGGCTATACTCAGCCCCCTCGTTGTTCCATAGCCGCTTGAAGTAACCCTCCACCTCCGCATACAATGGCTGCTCTCGTGGAACAGACACCCAGAGGTCATTCTCCAGATTATAGTCATCCAGGTTCCGGGCTGTGAAGTTCGTTGATCCGCCCAAGATAATGGAGTCGCCTGATGCCTTGGCAATGAACAGCAGCTTGCTGTGATATTGCTCCTCGCCTGTGTTGTACCAGCGGATCAGGATATTTCCTTCCGAGCGGCGGTCCAGGTCCATCGCAACCGGGCGGTTCGGGATGCCGATTTTGTCCCGTCCGAAGGCATTCTGGTTAGGATCAAGCAGCAATCTGACCTGGGCACCGCGGGCATCTGCGGCAAGCAGGGCATCAATAATTTTGTCGTCCGCCAGATAGAACATACCCATCCAGATGACATCCCCGGGTCCTGCCGCAGCGATTCCTTCCAGGGCATATTTGTACACCTTGCCTTCGGTCAGATAGCGGACTCCAAGCGGGGCATCACCGGATGCGGCGGCAGGCTGCTTGAACTCAGGAGGCTTGCTTAGCAAGGGGCCGGCTCCCGAGAGATTAGCCGCCGCCTGCTCGCTCCGCAGAATATCCTCCTGAATAGGACCTTGCACTTCCAGGGCAATGTTGGAATGATAAGCGCTGGCGTCATGCACATTGCCGGAGGAGATCAGAGCGGTGTTCTCACTCAGCACGACCTTGCGGTGATTGGCTTTGACATTCAGCAGCTTCAGATAGGAACGGGCGGTAATATCCGGTCCTCCGCTGGCCATCAGATTCGGAATCCAGCCGGTGCCGGATTGCCCGAACCACTGGATGAAGGTACGCCAGACCGCCGAATAAGCAGGTGTCGAATCACGCAGATCGTCCACATCCGTCAGGATAACCTTAATTCCGGCTGCGCTCAGCTCCTCCAGGAGGGCATTGGGCGCAGAGCCGTAATTCGTATTCACCTCATCGGTGATGAAGACGATCTCCATGGCCGGATGAGCGGCTTTCTGGGCAAGCAGCTTATCGGTAAGCTGTCTGCTGACAGCGGGGAACTGCTGGTCTGTATGAGTATAGTTATTGAACAGGAACAGGTCGATCACGAGGAACTGCCGGGACTCTTCAATAATCTGCAGGATTCTGGGCAGAATCTGTTCTTCCCTCGCCTGCTTGCCGCTGTTGTCCTGGTAGGTCAGATCATGCCAGAAGGCGACCGTGTTCACCTTATAAGCAGGGCTCTCCGCAGAAAGTCCGGGCGGCAGCGGCTTATGGGTCTGATAGAGCATCACCCCGGCCAGCCAGAGGAGAAGAAGGATCAGGGCAAGCAGCAGCTTGGAACGGCGGCGCAGGAAGAGCTGCGTCTGGCGCTTGTGGCGGGATGCCGTAATGGCACCTGAAGCCAGCGTAATCTGTAATTGTTCGGGTGTGACGGGATGGCGGCCTTGATTCATATTCATCCTCCTGGGTCTGCTGCCGGGCCAGAGCGGCTATAGGGTGGCCCGGCATTGTAAATACCTATAACGCCCGCTAAGGAGAAGTGAAGCAGCTGAGTGCAAAATCCCTGAAAAATCTAGTGTTACAAAAAGCCCTCCATTTCATCCGTACTGTACCGGCAAGCTGCATCATACAAGTTCTGGTGACATAACACGGAAGCGATTGTATAATGAGTGTAAATAATTTGTATAAGGTTTGAATCTTCAAAGTATTCAGTGTAAACAGGAAGCGAGTGAGAACCATCGTGTATTCCATCAAACAGGTCGTCGAAATGCTCGATATTCCCTCTGTCACTCTGCGGGCGTGGGAGAACCGGTATCAGGCTGTCGTCCCGGAACGTACCGAGTCCGGCTATAGACTGTACAACCAACAGAATATTGAGGACCTCCGCTGGTTGAAGGAACAGACCGATAAACCGGGCATCAGTATCTCACATGCTGTGCGGATGCTGAAGCAGCATAAGCAGAAGGACCTGGATGAACGGCTGTCCGTTGCGGGCGGTGACCCCAAGGATGCCTTGGACAAAATGAGGCAGCAGATCTATGCAGCGCTGCTTGATATCCAGGGTGAGCGGGCGGATGCGCTGATTGATTTCGGGTTCTCCCTGTACGGCTATGAGGCGATGGTCCATCAGGTGCTGGTGCCCGTTCTGGTGAAGGTTGGTGATGCCTGGGAGCAAGGGACGGCAACCGTGGCCCAGGAGCATTATATGACACATATGATCTCGAACCGGCTATCTCAGTTCTTTCATGTCTTCCCGGTGTATGCCCATCTGCACAAGGTGCTTGCCTTCTGCCCGGCGGGAGAGCATCACCAGGTCGGCCTGCTGCTGTTCTCGCTGTTCCTGCGCAGGAACGGGGTTGAAGTCATCTATCTGGGGGCCAACACGCCTGAGGACGGGGTGATGGAGCTGCTGGAGAAGCAAGAGCGGATCGGAGCGGTGTGCCTGTCCGTTACGAATGGCACGCTGGTCCCTTATACGGAGGAGCTGCTCGAACGGTTGGGTAGACTATACCCGGAGCTGCAGCTCATTGCGGGCGGCAAAGCCTATGAGGGAATCAGCCTCCAAAATACCAGCGCCACCTATGTGATGGCTGAGCCGCCGGAGCAGTGGCAGGCCTGGTTCGATCAGGAATTTGCCGGAAGCCGGCATAGGGCGTAGCTTTTGCAGCAGTTATAGTGAATTTTAATAGAGCATGCGATTCCATAGAACCGGTCAGAACCCTTGTATAGGGCTGGCCGGTTCTTTTGCTATGGACAAGTCTAGCAACCAAATTGCTGGAAGTGCGGCGGATGATATTTACATGGCCCGGCAAAGTATGTATGATATTTGTATCACTATTGTATAGTTCTTGTATAATGTTTGACGAAGGAGGAAGCCGCTTGATCCGAACCACAGATACCGCAAAAGTCGCAGTAATCGGCGCAGGGCCGGGCGGGCTTGCCGCCGCCATGCTGCTTGCCGCCGAAGGATATGAAGTAGATCTTTATGAACAGCAGGCGGCGGTTGGCGGAAGATCAGGAGAATTGAAGCTGGGAGACTACCGTTTCGACCGGGGAGCTACCTTCTTGATGATGCCTCATTTGCTGGAGGAGCTGTTCACTCTGGCCGGGCGTTCTGTGCATGATTATGTTGCGCTTACGCCGCTTGATCCGCTGTACTCCCTGCATTTTGGAGATACCGTATTTACGCCTTCTACGAACCAGGATCAGACGGCGGAGGAGATTGAGCGGCTGTTCCCCGGCAACGGCAGCGGCTACCGCCGCTTCATGGCCGATGAGGCCGACAAGCTGGAGCGGGTGATTCCGCTGCTGCAGCGTCCGTTCCAATCATTAGGCGATTATGTCAAAAGAGATGTGTTCCACGCGTTGCCCAAGCTGAACGCTACAGACACTGTGTACAACCGGCTGTCCCGTTATTTCGATGACGAGCGGCTGCGGTTCTCGTTCACTTTCCAGGCTAAGTATCTGGGGATGTCGCCATGGGAATGTCCCGGCACCTTCACGATTCTGTCGTACATGGAGCACCGCTACGGCCTGTATCATCCGGCCGGCGGAATTAACCGTGTGCTCCGGGCTATGGCTGAGGTCATCCAGGAGCATGGCGGGCGGGTCCATACCGCAAGCGGAGTGAAACGCATTATCGTCAAGGAAGGGCAGGCCGCAGGCCTGCTGCTGGAGAACGGGGAGAAGGTGGATGCGGATTATATTGTGATTGGTGCAGACTTTGGCTCTGCAATGACACAGCTGTTCGAGCCCGGACTTCTGAAGAAATATACCCCTGCCAAGATTGCCCGCAAAAGATATTCCTGCTCCACCGCCATGCTCTATCTCGGGGTGGATGGAGAGGTGGACCTCAGTCATCATTCGGTTCATTTCGCGGACGATTACCGGCGTAATGTCAGAGAGATCACTGAGCTGGGCGTTCTGTCGGAGGATGCTTCTATCTATATTCATAATCCGTCCGTTATTGATAAGACACTGGCGCCTCCCGGTAAGTCCTCGCTCTACGTGCTGATGCCAGTGCCTAATCTGAGTGCCGATATCAACTGGGAGCAGGAGCGTGCGGAGGTAGAGGACTGGATGATGGAGCGGCTGCAGCAGATCCCGCAGCTCGCGGGAATTGCAGGACGAGTGGAAGAGAGCCTGTTCTTCTCCCCGCTGGACTGGCAGAACCAGCAGAATGTATATAACGGGGCTACCTTCAATCTGGCCCATAATCTCGGGCAGATGATGCACCTGCGGCCGCATAATACCTTCGAGGAGGTGCGCGGCATCTGGCTGGTGGGCGGGGGAACCCATCCGGGCAGCGGCCTGCCGACCATCTTCGAGTCGGCCAAGATCAGCGCACGGCTGCTCCGGGAGCATGACCAGGCTGTGCGGGGGCGGTTCACCGTACAGGCAGGCGCGCCCGGCGCAGGTGCGGGGGTTCCGCTATGAGCCGCATTGCCATCGTTGGCAGCGGAATCGGCGGGCTGACGGCGGCGCTGCTGCTTACCCGTCAGGGGCATGAGGTAGTGATCTATGAACGGGCGGCCCAAGCGGGCGGGCGTGTGGCCTTTGAAGAGCAGGACGGCTACCGGATTGACCGCGGGCCTACGATCGTGCTGCTGCCGGAGATGCTTCTGGGTATTCTGGAAGAAGGCGGCCTTCCGCGATCGAGCTTGGAGCTGCTGCACTGTGATCCGCTCTACCGGGTTCACTTCAGAAGCGGGCGGGTGCTGACCAAATTCGCGGATGCTTCGGCGCAGGCGGAAGAGATTGACCGGCTCTATCCCGGAGAGGGCAAGGGCTTCACCCGGTTCATGAAGGACATGTCGGTGCTGTATCCGCAGGGGCGGAGCTCGTTCCTGGAGCGGGGGTATGCAAGCGGGCGGGAATTCTTCAGTCCGGCTAACCTGTCGCTGATGGTCCGCTTGCGCGCTTACCGGAATCTGCGCTCTGCTATCGGCCAGTATTTTCGGAATGAGGAGCTTAAGGATGCCTTCTCCCTTCAGAGCCTCTATATTGGAGGAGCCCCCTTCCGCACACCGGGCATCTACACCATGCTTCCTTACGCCGAGCATGCCTTCGGCATCTGGATGCTGAAAGGCGGATACGGCACGCTGCCGCAAATCATGGGCCGGGAGCTGGAAGACCGCGGGGTACAGATTCATACGGGTGCCGAGGTGGAATCCCTGATTGTTGAAGGGAGCCGCTGCTGCGGAGTTGTTGTTCAGGGGCAGTCGATTCCCTATGATGCCGTTCTGTACAATGGAGATTTCCCGAATGTAGAGCAATTGCTGCCTCCCGGTGTATTCAAGCAGGAACAGGCACCGGTTGTGGCGGAGAATAAGGTCAGAGCCGCATCGGCTAAGGCCATAAAACGCGGTACATGGAAGCCGTCCTCGGGCTGTCTGCTGATCTATGCAGCCACGGATAAGCGCTGGCCGGAGTCGCTGGTGCACCAATTCTTCCTGCCGGACAGTCTGAACAGCAGCCTTCACGAGCTGTTTGACCGGGGACAAATTCCCCAGGATTCATCTTATTATGTATTTAATCCGGCAGCACTGGACGATAGTGCAGCTCCACCCGGACAGAGCGTGCTGTATTTCCTGGTTCCCGTCCCGGCGGCACCGGATAAGAACTGGGAGGAAATAGCCGGAGCACTGGCTGATAAGGTTATGGCGGATGCCGAGAAGCGGGGCTTCTCCGGACTTGCCGCGAGTGTGATCTGGCGCAGATTGAGAACGCCTGCCGATGCGGAGCAGGAAGGAATGTACGGCGGGGGCAGCTTCGGTATTGCACCGCTGCTGAGCCAGTCGGGGGTATTCCGGCCCCAGCCGAAGCCTTATCCGCTTAAGGGATTGTATGCCGCTGGTGCTTCCGTCCATCCGGGCGGCGGTGTGCCAATCGTGATGCAGGGAGCGAAGCTTGCCGTTCAGGAAATGATAAAGGAGATGAGCGTACATGGATGAAAGGATACTGCAGCAATGTGAGGAACTGATGAAGAAAGGGTCCACTTCGTTCCATAAGGCGTTTGATGTTCTGCCAAGTCCCAGGCGTGAAGCGGTGCATGTTATTTATGCCTTCTGCCGGATTATAGACGATAGTGTGGATGAGCCGGAAGGCGCGCCGTACAGCATCCATGAGCTGCGGGAGCATTTCATGAATCTGGAGCAGGCGGACGGGCATTTCATCTGGCCGGCGCTGCGCTGGCTGTTCAGCAGCTTCCCGCAGCTTCAGCGTGAGCCGTTCCTTTTGCAAATGGAGGGACAGCTTAGAGATCTTACCTTCACAGCCTATGACACAATGGAGCAGCTTAAGGATTATTGTTATCTTGTAGCGGGAACGGTAGGAGAGATGCTGCTGCCTGTTCTGCGGGATGATCAGAGTGAAGCGGCACGGACCTCGGGAATTGCGCTGGGGATAGGAATGCAACTGGTGAATATCATCCGCGATGTGGGTGAGGATCTCCGGAGAGGACGCAGATACGTGCCGCTTGAGGTGATGGACAGACATGGTTACAGCCAGCAGGAGCTGGAGGACGGAGAAGTCAATCACCATTTCACCGCTGTTATTCAGGAGCTGCGGACAGAAGCGCTGGACTGGTTCCGGCAAGGACTTGCGCATGTGAATACGTACCCTTTGGAGAGCGGTCTTGCCATTGAACTTGCCGCATCCTTCTATGCTGCTATTCTGGATGCTGTGGAGGCAGACGGGTATGATGTTTTCCGCAAAAGATCCTATGTCAGCGATGAAGCCAAGCTTCAGATGTTCCAGCGTACGGTCGTGCGTTATGCCGGTGTAAGAACTGCGGTGGTCTAACGATGGTCCGAACTCTTTTTTGGATCTGGTATACCATCGGTGCGCTGCTGCTGATCGTGTTCGGAATTCCGGATAGTCTGAAGTTCTCTAACGGATTATTTCTCGTATTCTATGGTGCCTACGGGTTGGACTTAGTAATCAAGGGGCAATTCAAACCGTTCATGTCTGACTGGTCAGTCAATTCTTCGGGAGGCCGGATGACCAAGCGGTTCTGGTGTGCTGCAGCTCTTATCTGGTTAGGCGGAATGGCGGTCGAATGGGTAGGCGTGCATTCCGGCCGGTTGTTTGGGGATTATAATTATTCTACTATTCTGGGGCCTTTATTATTTGGTGTGCCGGTTACCCTGGGCTTCGCCTGGATTGCTGTGGTGTGCAATGCCGTGCTGATCAGCCATGATTTCGGACAGCGCGGCCTCCGGCTTCTGCTGCTGCGGGCCGTACAGGTTGGTTTCTGGACGGTCCTGATGGATCTGGTGCTCGATCCTGTTGCCCACGCCAGGAATTTCTGGCACTGGGAGGGCGGCGGTGGCTTCTATCAGGTGCCCTGGAGCAATTTCGGCGGCTGGCTGATTGCAGGCGCTGCCTTGTCCATGCTGCTCCCGGCCGTGCCGTTCACCCGCCTGGCTGCCCGCCGGGGCACCCGCCTGTATCAGGCAATCCTGATCCTGTTCGGCCTGATCAGCCTGACAGAGGGACTGCCTGCCTGCACGGTGATCGCTGTGGCAGGCGCCGCACTGGCTGAAGGGAGTCTACGCTATGCTGGAAGCCGTTCCGTCGGGAAGGTTTGACTGGTTATTCTACCGCTATAATTCCATGTATCTGCTGCGCAGATATTTCCACTTCATCGGAATCAGCGGAGAGCTTCAGCCCGCTGCCGCTGCCGGGCGGGGGATTCTCTACCTCATGAATCACAGCTCGTGGTGGGACGGCCTGCTGGCCTATCACGCCGTGGGGAAGCTGCCGGGGAAGCGTCATTATTTCATGATGGAAGAGGAGCAGCTACGTAAGTATGCCTTCTTCAGAAAGATTGGCGCGTACTCCATTAACCCAGGAAGTCCAGGAGATGCGCGGGCTTCCCTGCGCTATACAGCCGGGCTGCTGGAGGCGGGGGAGAGTGTCTGGATGTACCCTGAAGGGGAAATCCGGCCGCTGGAGCACCGGCCGCTGAGTCTGAAGGAAGGGGCTTCCTTGGCGCTGCGGCTCAGTCCGAGGGCGGCGGTAGTCCCAGTGACGCTATACCACGGCCTATTCCGGCATACCAAGCCGGAAGCTACACTGCTGGCCGGTGCGCCGCTGCTGCTCCCTTGGGCGGAGATGGACCGCTCGGCGATCGCCCGGCGGCTGGAGACTGTTCTTGGCGGACAACTGGAGTCACACCGCTGCAAAGTGCTTAACCATCAAGGCTATATGCCGGATGAATTCAGGCCGCTCCTCCGCCGGGGGAGATCAACCAATGAATGGCTTGACCTGCTGCGGCCGGGCGGAGGGAGCGGATGAATGTGTTCTTTCAGGCTGTAACCGTTATTCTGCTGCTCCAGCTTGTGTTCGCAATGTGGAATGCAGCGCAGCTCCCTAAGCTGGGGGCAGCGCCAGGAGCAAGAGCGGCGCAGGTACTTCCAGGATCGGCGTCCTCTCGGGCCTTGCGCTTGTCTGTGCTGATCCCTGCCCGGAATGAAGCGGAGAATATTGGGGATTGCCTCTCCTCCGTACTGGCCTCAAGCACCGGCAGTATCGGGGCGGAGATTATTGTGCTGGATGATTCATCGACTGACGGAACGGGTGCTATTGCCGAAGCGGCGGGCAGCGGCAGAGTACGAGTTCTGAAAGGAACAGAGCTGCCGGAGGGCTGGCTGGGCAAGTCCCATGCCTGCGCTCAGCTTGCAGAAGCGGCGAGTGGAGACTGGCTGCTGTTCCTGGACGCAGATGTCCGTCTTCAGCAAGGGGCGCTTCAGGCGGCCCTCTCTGCTGCTGAAGCAGCGGGCGGCGGCATGATTACCGGCTTCCCCCGGCAGATGACTGGAACTTGGCTGGAGCGGCTGGTTGTTCCCCTGATGGTCTTTACCATCATCTGCCACCTGCCCATTCCGCTGGTCCGCGGCTCCAGAGATCCGCGCTTTGTTGCGGCGCATGGAGGCTTCATTCTGATTCACCGGGACAGTTACGACAGCTGCGGCGGGCATGCAGCCATCCGCAGCGAGCTGGTGGATGACATGGCGCTGGCCCGCGCTGTGAAACGTTCAGGCGGGACAGTGGCGCTTATGGATGTTACGGAGCAGGTGTTCATGAGGATGTACCACAATGCAAGGCAAGTATGGAAGGGCTACCGGAAGAATATCTATGCCGGTATTGGCCGCCGCCCGGTGCTGCTGCTGGGTGTGCTTATTGCGTATCTGTCGCTGTATGCTGTGCCCGCTGCCGCCGTTCTGTATTATGGGTTAAGCGGACAGCCGGGCGCGGCGCTCTGGCCTGCTGCTGCGCTGCTTGCGGGTCTGGCCGTGAAACGGACCAGTGATGCTGCCGGACGGCAGCCGTTGTGGTTCTGTCTCCTCCTCCCGGCGGGTATACTCTGCCTGTCACTGATTGCTGTGGCGTCCTGGCGCGGTAGCCGCACGCGTGCAGGCTATGAATGGAAAGGAAGGCGTTATGGATGAAACCGAAGGCAGTAATCATAGGCGCCGGATTTGGGGGGCTGTCCTGTGCGGTTACCCTTGCCGCGGAGGGCTGGGAAGTGACTGTGCTGGAACGCCAGCAGCAGCCCGGCGGCAAGCTGCAGCGTGTGCAGGCGGGGGGCTACACTTTTGACCGCGGCCCAAGTACGATTACGATGCCCCATGTCTTCCGCTCGCTCTATGAGCTTGCGGGAGCCCGCATGGAGGATTATGTCCGGCTCTATGAGCTGGAGCCGCGCACCCGCAATGTCTTCGCCGACGGCAGGGTGGTCGATTTCTCAAGGGATACCGGGCGAATGCGGGAGCAGATGGCCTCCTACAGCCCGGCAGATGCTGCGAAGTTCCCGGAGTTTCTGGAGGAAGCCTCGCGGCTGTATCAGCTCAGCGAGAAGCAGTTCCTGAACAGGCTGCTGCTATCCTGGAGGGATAAGCTCTCCCCTTCCCTTGTGCGGGATCTGGTGCGGGTCCGGCCTTTTCTCAGCCTGCACGGCTTGCTCCTCCGCTACTTCAGCCATCCGAATACGCTGGCTATGCTGGGGCGCTATGCCACCTATGTCGGATCATCGCCGTATCGTTCCCCCTCTATCTTCGCTATGCTTGGTCATCTGGAGATTCAGGAAGGCGTATACGGGGTGAAGGGCGGCACCTATGAATTAATCAGCGCTCTCTCTTCACTCGCCCGGAATCTGGGCGTGCAGCTGATTACAGGCATAGAGGTAACAGGGATTTCCGTAGTCTCCGGTGCGGTGGAAGGTGTGGACACAGCGCAGGGCTTCTACCCGGCTAAGACTGTGATAGCCGGTGGCGATGTCCTGAGCATCAACAAGATGCTGCTGCCTGAAGCGGTTCGTCCGGGAATGACGGACCGCAGGATTGAAGCGTACGAACCCTCCCTGTCCGGGCTGGTAACGCTGGCGGGCGTGCCGCGTACGTATGATGCGCTGCTGCATCATACGGTGTTTTTCCCGGAGGACTATGAGCAAGAATTCAAGGATATCTTCCAGCATAAGCGCCCGCCGCAGCAGCCGACAGTATATGTATGCCACTCCGGTTATTCCGAGCCTGAGATGGCGCCTGCGGGCGGCAGTAACCTGTTCATTCTGGCTAATGCGCCTTATCTGAGCCCGGCGTGCGATTGGAGTGAGGAGCGGGATGTGTACGGGGAGCGGGTAATATCTGTACTGGAGAGCCACGGCGTGAGCGGGCTGTCGTCCGCAGATGTGCTGGAGCGGTATACCCCGCAGGATATCGCCCGCGATACGCTGGCGCATCAGGGGGCCATTTACGGGATATCCTCCAATACGGTGAAGCAGACCTTTTCCCGCCCGGGCAACCGTTCCAGCGATGTTAAGGGACTGTGGTATGTGGGCGGAACCACGCATCCGGGCGGGGGAACCCCTGTGGTGTCCTTGTCCGGCAGGCTGGTGGGCGAATATATTGCAAGCCATGTATGAAGAGTGAGCATCCCGCCAGCGTTCAACGGCCGAGCAGGGTTGTGCTATAGTTATGCTATAATGGAAGGTAATTGTGGAGCGGGATATGTTGCAAGTAGATGAATAACTCTTAGCAGGGTGATGTTGTTATAGTTAGAGAATAGTGCAGCAGAAACGGAGGAAGACAGCATGAATGATATGCCGCGAAACGGTGTGCCGCAGAGCGCTGTGGAGCAGTCAGGCGCATATACCCAGCCAGGGCAGGAGGCGGCAGTCTCAAGCCTTGCCGGACATAAATCTCTGCTGCCCGACTCCAGAACCGGAGAACGGAAGATTGAGCATGTACGGCTCTGCCTGAATGAAGATGTGGCCGGCAGCGGAATTACAACCGGGTTCGAGCAATACCGGTTCCGCCATAACGCCCTGCCGGAGCTGGATTACGATGCCATCTCACTGGAAACTGAATTCTTAGGGCGTAGGCTGCGTACCCCGCTGCTGATCAGCTCCATGACCGGGGGAAGCGCGGCTACAGGGAAGATCAATGAGCGGCTGGCCGAAGCGGCGGAGCGCCGGGGCTGGGCGCTGGGAGTCGGCTCAGTGCGCGCAGCTGTAGAACGCGCGGAACTGGCGGGTACCTTCCATGTGCGGGCCAATGCACCCACGATTCCGGTCATTGCCAATGTCGGAGCCGTGCAGCTCGCCTACGGCTTCGGAGTAGAAGAATGCCGCCGGGCGGTTGAGATTGCCGGAGCGGACTGGCTGGTTCTCCATCTGAACGGGCTGCAGGAGGTATTCCAGCCCGAGGGTGACACCGGCTTCGGTTCCCTGCTGAAGCGGATAGAGGTATTATGCCGGAGCCTTGAGATTCCAGTGGGGATCAAGGAGGTCGGCTGGGGGATTGACGGCGATACCGCCGCCCGGCTATATCAGGCTGGCGCTGCCTTCATAGATGTCGCCGGAGCAGGCGGCACTTCCTGGAGCCAGGTAGAGAAGTTCCGTAGTATCGATCCGGTACGGCGTGCGGCAGCAGAGGCCTTCGCCGACTGGGGCATCCCCACGGCGGAGTGCATTGCCGAGGTCCGCGCGGTCTCCCCGCGCGGGGCAATGATCGGCAGCGGCGGACTGAAGCACGGCGTCGATGCCGCTAAGGCGCTGGCCCTTGGCGCTGATCTGGCGGGCTTCGGACGGGGGCTGCTGGGTCCGGCCGTCAGCTCCGAGGAGGCGCTGGATCAGGCGCTGGCCCAGGTAGAGCTGGAACTGCGGACAGTGATGTTCGGCATCGGCGCGCCGGATCTTGCCGCACTGCGCGGAACGCCGCGTCTGGTCCGGCGCTGAGCCAGGCTTGCTTTTATAATCAGAACCGAAGGAAGGTATCCAAATGACGATTACACTAATCCCGATGGACGAAACTGCGTTTCAGTCGTTCTTGAAGCAATCTACCCGCGACTACGCAGAAGAGAAAATACAAGCCGGTGCCTGGGATGCAGATACAGCGTTAGCGCAGGCCCAGGAATCGATGAATCGCTACCTGCCACAAGGCCTCAATACGGCGGGAGCTTATTTCTATTCGGTAGTAGAGGAGACTTCGGGGACTCAAGCTGGCTACCTCTGGTTCAACGTGACCGAGAACCGCGGGGTGCGGGAGGCGTTCATTTATGACATTTATATCTTTGAGCCTTTCCAGGGCCGGGGCTATGGCAAGCAGACACTGCTCCTGCTGGATGAAGAAGCTAAGAAGCTGAAGGCGGCCAAGATCGGCCTGCATGTTTTTGGGCATAACGAACGCGCCTTTGGGCTATACAAGAAAATGGGCTTCCAGGTTACAGACATCACAATGTCCAAGACGCTATAGCCGCAGGCGGAAAGTAGCACCAGGAAGGCATAAAGTTCTGCATAGCACCTGCCGAAGTAACTGGACTCCTTAAGGAGTCTTTTTGCATGAGGGGCAGTGTTGGGGAGTAAGTGCGGCGGTGTGCGAGCCAAGGATTCACGGAAAAATGAACAAAATGGGACTGGTGCAACGTGTAGTCGAAATGTAGTCGAAAAACCGACTACAATTGGAGCGGAAGCGCCGTGTAGGCAGGGTGTAATCGAAAAACCGATTACAATTGGAGCGGAAGCGCCGTGTAGGCTGAATGTAATCGAAAAACCGATTACAATTGGAGCGGAAGCGCCGTGTAGGCTGAATGTAATCGAAAAACCGACCACAATTGGAGTGGAAGCGCCCCCGTAGGCTGGATGTATTCGAAAAACAGATCACAACGGGCAGAGCCAAGTAAATATTTTTTACCCGGCATGATGAGTTTGGCCGCCCGCCCTTGACATCCGCTGTTGCTGGAGAAATTGTTCTAATATATAATGGTTTGAGATCAGTTCGGGATTTCATGCGGTGATCAAACCAACCGAAAATAGGAGTTGTCATATAAATGGCTTTGAAAGCAGGTATCGTTGGACTTCCCAACGTAGGCAAATCGACATTATTCAATGCAATTACACAAGCGGGCGCAGAATCCGCCAACTATCCGTTCTGCACCATCGACCCGAACGTCGGGGTTGTAGAAGTGCCGGACGAACGTCTGGATAAGCTGGTAGAGCTGGTACAGCCGAACAAGACGGTTCCGACCGCTTTTGAATTCGTCGATATTGCCGGACTGGTGCGCGGTGCGAGCAAGGGTGAAGGCCTGGGCAACAAGTTCCTGGCCCATATCCGCGAGGTGGATGCCATTGTTCATGTGGTGCGCTGCTTCGTTGATGAGAATGTGACCCATGTAGACGGCAAGGTGAATCCGATCAGCGACATCCAGACGATTAACCTGGAGCTGATTCTGGCTGACCTGGAGAGCGTGGAGAAGCGGATTGAGCGTTCCCGCAAAAACATCAAGGGCGGCGACAAGAAATACGCCCAGGAAGTAGAAGTACTGGAGCGCGTGAAGGAAGCCCTGTATCTTGATCAGCCTGCACGCAGTCTGGAGTTGTCTGACGATGAGCGCCTGATCGTGCGTGATCTTCACCTGCTCACCCTGAAGCCGGTGCTGTATGCGGCGAATGTGGGCGAAGATGAAGTAGCGACTGCCGAGGAGAATCCTTATGTGCAGCAGGTCCGTGAATTCGCAGCAGCCGAGAATGCTGAAGTCGTGCCGATCAGCGCGAAGGTGGAAGCGGAGATTGCAGAGCTGGAAGGCGAAGATAAGGAGATGTTCCTGGAGGAGCTGGGGCTGCAGGAATCCGGGCTTAACCGTCTGATCAAAGCGGCTTACAAGCTGCTGGGTCTGTACACTTATTTCACTGCGGGCGTTCAAGAGGTTCGTGCCTGGACCATCCGCAAGGGCACCAAGGCCCCTGGAGCAGCGGGCGTGATTCATACGGACTTTGAGCGCGGTTTCATCCGGGCGGAGGTTGTAGCTTACACCGATCTGGTGGCGGCAGGCTCAATGAACGGTGCCAAGGAACGCGGGCAGCTGCGCCTGGAAGGTAAGGAATATCTGGTGCAGGACGGCGACGTTATGCATTTCCGGTTCAACGTATAGATACTTTTCGCTTGTTATAGAAAGGCCATTCAGGAGTAGAGGTTTGCTTGCTGGATGGTCTCTTTGCGTCATCTGAACCTTTTTCAAAAGATTTTCCCATCCCCGCCGCCGGCAGTGTAGCCAATTGAGGCTTGTGGTGGTATAATATAAAGTCGTATATCTACTTCAGTTGTAGCAACAATTTAAAGTAATATTGAACGAAGAATTTGAATCAGGAGAGGTGAATTCCCTTGTTGGACCGATTGCAATCCCTGGCGGACCGCTACGAGAAACTCAGTGAACTGCTATGTGACCCGGATGTTGCAAGCGACAGTAAGAAACTGAGGGACTATTCCAAAGAACAATCCGACTTGCAGCCCGCCTTCGAGGCGTATAGCGAATATAAGAACGTAATGGAAGAGCTCGAAGCTGCGAAGATGATGCAGGCCGAGAAGCTTGATGATGAAATGAAAGAAATGGTCAAGATGGAGATCGAGGAGCTGTCCGAGCGTCAGGCCGTTCTTGAGGAGAAGATTCGTCTGCTCCTGCTGCCTAAGGACCCTAATGACGACAAGAACGTAATCGTGGAAATCCGCGGCGCAGCCGGCGGGGACGAAGCGGCTTTGTTCGCCTCTGACCTGTACCGGATGTACACCCGTTATGCCGATACCCAGGGCTGGCGCGTGGAGCTGATGGATGTGAACACGAATGATCTCGGCGGCTTCAAGGAAGTGATCTTCCAAATTACCGGGCGCGGCGCTTACAGCAAAATGAAATTCGAAAGCGGCGCACACCGTGTGCAGCGCATACCTACCACAGAATCCGGCGGACGTATCCATACGTCTACTTCAACGGTTGCTGTAATGCCGGAAGCGGAAGATTTCGAAATCGAGATTCATGACAAGGATATCCGTGTCGATACCTTCTGTTCGAGCGGTGCGGGCGGACAGTCCGTTAATACGACCAAATCGGCAGTACGTGTAACCCATGTACCTACGGGGATCGTGGCTACCTGCCAGGACGGCAAGTCCCAGAACTCCAACAAAGATAAGGCTCTGAAGGTGCTGCGTACCCGGATCTCGGATCTGAAGCGTCAGGAAGAGGAAGCGAAGTATTCCGGAGAACGCAAAAGCAAAGTGGGAACCGGTGACCGCAGTGAGCGTATCCGTACCTACAACTTCCCGCAGAGCCGTGTGACAGACCACCGGATTGGCTTGACCCTCCACCGTCTGGACCAGGTGATGAACGGGGATATTACCGAGATTATCTCGGCGCTGTCGATTGCGGAACAAGCAGAATTGATGGAAAAAGGAGAATAATGCTTTGAAACACGACTCTTACGTCATGTCGGAATTGCAAAGCATCCGGGAAGCCTTTGCGGAGGCTTCTTCTTTTTTGGCCGGGCACGGCCTTATGGAGCCGCAGCGCAGCAGCCAGCTCCTGCTGGAGCATGTGCTGGGCTTGTCCGGGGCGGCTTATTATATGGCGCTGGCTGATCCGTTCCCGCTGGCGCGCAAGGCCGATTGGGAAGCGCTGGTGACCCGCCGCGCGGCTGGGGAACCGGTGCAATACATCATCGGCGAGCAGGAATTCTACGGCCGGGCCTTCGAGGTCACGCCCGATGTGCTGATCCCCCGCCCGGAGACGGAGCTGCTGGTCGAGGCGATTCTGAAGTACGGCGCGGAGCTGTGGCCGGACGGGCTGGCGGGGGTGCGGGGCGAAGCCGCACGTGAAGCTGAAGGAGACGAGCAGTGGACAGCTGCGGGCGGTGAGGCTGGGGCGGTGCCGGGCGAAGCGGGACCGCGAAATGAGGCGGCTGCGGATGAAGCAGCCGCCTTCAGCGGGGCGGGCCGCAGCGCAGCCCGCGGGGAGAGCGGCGCGGGCTTCGCCTGCGCCGCACGGCCGCTGACCGCCGTCGATATCGGCGCCGGCAGCGGAGCCATCTCCGTCACGCTGGCGGCAGAAGCGCCCGCGTGGCGGGTCTGCGCCGGCGACATCTCGCCCGGCGCGCTGGCCGTGGCCCGGCGCAATGCGCAGCGGCACGGCACGGCCGTTGACCTGCGGCTCGGCGATCTGCTCGAGCCGTTCGCGGGGCTGGAGACGGATATCCTCGTCTCCAACCCGCCGTACATCCCCGGCGGCGACATCGCCGGGCTGCAGCGCGAGGTGCGCGATCATGAGCCGCGCACGGCACTGGACGGCGGCGGGGACGGGCTGGACCCGTACCGCCGCATGATGGAGCAGCTGCCGCTGCTCCCGGCTCCGCCGCGCCTGGTCGGCTTTGAGCTCGGCCAGGGGCAGGCCGAGCAGGTAGCCGGACTGCTGCGGGCAGCCGGACATTGGGACGAGATCATCACCATTGATGATCTCGCCGGGATTCCCCGGCATGTGCTGGGCATAGCCCGGTGAAGACGGGGAACGGACTGAGAAGACGCTATTTGCTTAATTAACGCGAAAAGACCAACACTTCTGGACTGAGAAGAACTTATTGCCTGTAAACAGGCCTGTGTGAGCAACCAACTGAACCAATAGAGTCCTCTCTGTCCGCATAACTTCCGGGAAGGTGTTTTTGCAACGAATAAGGTCCGCTTAGTCCGCTGCAGGGAAGGCGGTCCGGCTGTTCACCTGACAGAGCACCCCCAAACGATGGAAATTGTATTTAGGCGCTCCCTTCCTTTACAATAGACAGGACGGAACTTCTGCCTGGGCTGCTGCCGGGGGACAAGAACGGGAAGAACCAGTACTGAGTAAGGAGACAGAATATGCTTCAGAAGATTAAGAAGATTGACGGCGTCATCCTGGTGATTCTTGTGCTGCTGATGGTGGTCAGCATTTTCTCCATATACAGTGTGACCCACGGGCGCGATAGGCTGGACGGGTCGCATATCAAGATGATCAAATTCTATATCGTGGGCTTCGTTGCCTTTATCGGGCTGACGTTCGTGGATTATCGCCTGCTTGTAAAATATGCGCTATACGTATATATCACAGGGGTTGGCATTCTGGTGCTGGTCAGCTTTGTCGGCACAGAGCAGAACGGCGCACAAGGCTGGATCAAGTTCGGCAACAGCTTCAGTCTTCAGCCGGCTGAGCTGTTCAAGCTAATTCTAATTCTGTTCCTGGCGGCTGTACTGGTCCGCAAAAAAAAGAATAAGCTGCTGTTCTGGCGCGATGTGGTTCCGCTGGCATTGTTCAGTCTCCTGCCGTTTGTGATTGTAATCAGCCAGAATGACCTGGGAAATGCGCTCTCGTACATCGTTATTCTGATCGGCCTACTGTGGATCGGTAATATTAAATTCACCCATGCGCTGATCGGGCTGCTGGTTATAGGCGGCTCTGCGGCTGCCGGAATTATGAGCTATATTCATTATCACGATGAAATTAAAGATTTCCTGGTAGATATCAAACGCTCGCACTGGATCGAGCGCTTCGATCCGTGGCTGGTGCCGGATAAGGCGACGGCCAAAGCGATCTATCATACAAAGAACGCCAAAATGGCGATCGCCTCCGGCGGAATGAGCGGTGAAGGCTATATGACGGGCAGTTCGGTGCAGACCGACCGTGTACCGTACACCTATTCGGACTCTATTTTTGTACAGATTGCAGAGGAATACGGCTTTGTCGGATCGGCGCTGGTGCTGCTGCTGTACTTTATCCTGATTCACCGGATGATACTAATTGCACTGGAGTGCAAGGACAGGGGCGGGCCGTTCCTGATCGTCGGGGTGGTGGCGATGCTGCTGTACCAGATTTTTGAGAATATCGGGGCCTTCCTGGGCCTGATGCCGCTGACGGGGATTACGCTGCCGTTTATCAGCTTCGGGGGAACCTCACTGCTGATTAATATGGCGAGCATAGGGCTTGTCATGAGCGTGCGTCTGCATGGGCAAGAGGTAGAGGAGGATCTGCCTACTCCTGCGCTATATTCTTCACCGGCTCCCGCCAAAAGAAGTTAACTCATTAAGAATAGTAAAGCCCGTGCATATGGGGAAGCTGGATGCTTCATCTATACCGGAATTCTTCGTTAACGAAGGGTTCCGGTGTTTTTTTGTTCCCAATTGAATTACAATGGAAATTAGTGGGTTGAAGCCTGGCTGGATGCAGCTGGCGGATTCCTAATCCGGAGAAGGTAAGGGGTTATATCCTTATGTTGCAGAGAATCAAAAGAATAGACGGCAGCATTGTGCTTATTTTGATTGTGCTGATGGGGATCTGTATCTTCTCCATTTATAGCGTGACTCACGGAAGAGACGACCTGGACGGTATGCATATCACCATGCTGAAATATTATGCGCTGGGCTTCATCGCGTTTATCCTGATCACCCTGTTCGATTACCGCCTGCTGGTGCGGTATGGACTTTATATTTACATCGCCGGGATCGGGATTCTGCTGTCGGTCAGCTTTTTCGGCAAGGTCAAGAATGGTGCCCAGGGCTGGATCGGTATTGGAGATTTAAGCATTCAGCCGGCGGAGCTGTTCAAGCTGATTCTGATTATTTTTCTGACCACCGTGCTTGTCCGTAAAAATAAACCCCGGCTCCAGTTCTGGCGCGATGTCGTACCGCTGGGTCTGATTGCATTTATGCCGTGCGCGCTGGTCATCGTCCAGAACGATCTGGGCAATGCGCTCAGCTATATCGTGATTCTGCTTGGCCTGCTATGGATCGGGCGTATCAAATTCTCGCATGCGCTGGTTGGTCTAGTTATCGCCGGCGGAGCGATTCTGGGCTTCATCCTGTGCTATATCAACTATCACGAACAGACGGTAGATTTCATTGAAAAAACACTCGGACGGGACCATTTCGTCAGCCGGTTTGATCCTTGGCTGGTACCTGATTTGGCCAGCAGCACTGCGAGCTATCAGACCAAAAATGCCCAGACGGCAATTGGTTCCGGCGGGCTGGATGGAGAAGGTTATCTGCAAGGCAGCTCCGTACAGAGCAACCGTGTGCCGTATCTGTATTCAGAATCGATTTTTGTGCAGATCGGGGAAGAATTCGGTTTCCTGGGTGCAGCGGCGCTGCTGATGCTCTTTTTTATCCTGATTCACAGATTAATACTGATTGCCTTGGAATGCAGAGACCGCGGCGGGCCGCTCCTGATTGTCGGGATCGTGGCGATGCTGCTGTATCAGATTCTGGAGAATATCGGGGCGATGACCGGACTGATGCCGCTGACCGGCATTACCCTGCCATTCATCAGCTACGGCGGGACCTCGCTGCTGATTAATATGGCCTGTATGGGGATAGCGATGAGCGTAAGGCTCTACGGGCAGGATGTGGAGGACGATCTCCCGCTGCCGCAGCCGGACACGAAGGGTAAATCCCTTTTGTCCAAAAGCTAGGCTGCCGCGCGCTCTCTAGTTTATTAATAATAGATTACTAGGTTTGCAGTCTCTCATTCCTGGACATACTGGGAACATAAGAGGTTCAGAGGGAGAGGGGCTGCGGAAGGATGGAGGATGTTAAGCTGGAGCGGGGGGATTCCCTGCGGATTACCTTTAAGTATACTGCCATTTTAATTTGTTTTTTTATGATTCTAATGATGGCCTGGGAAGGGCAAAAAAGTGATGCTGCTGTAGCAGAGGTATCCATCCCGCAGGAGTCCATCCGCTTGCGTATACTGGCGAATTCGGACGGCACCGGGGATCAGCTGGTCAAGCGCCAGATTCGTGACCGGATCGTGGAGCAGATTAATCAGTGGGTGGCCGGGCTGGAAGATCCGCAGAGTCTGGAGCAGGCCCGTGCCCTGATCCGTAATCATCTGCCGGAGCTGAATGAGCTGGTGGGCAGAGAGCTGGCGCAACGCGGGATTGAATACGGCTATCAGGTGGAGCTGGGCACGGTTCCTTTTCCGACCAAAATGTATGGCGGCCGGGTCTACCCTGCCGGAGAATATGAGGCCGTCCGGGTCACGCTTGGCGCAGGCAAAGGGCAGAACTGGTGGTGTGTGCTGTTTCCGCCTCTCTGCTTCATCGATGCGGGAACCGGGGATGCTGCGGCTGCGGAACCGGCTGCTGCGAAGGCAGGGGCGAAGGATGTTACTAAGGTCTCAGCAAAGGCTTCGGGAGACGGCGCGAAGGTGAAGGTTGCGGATGGAAAAGGACAAGGGGCAGTATCCAGTCTCTCTGATTCAGCTAACAAGGAGGGAAGTTCGGGTGATGCTGCTGAGGCACCGAAGGTGAAGTTCTTCGTGTGGGAGCTGCTGAAGAATATCTGGAGCTGGATCTGCGGGCTGTTCGCTTGAATGTCCTGAGAAGCATGGCGTAAACGGATATTGGATTCTACAGTTTTTGCGCCGGATATGGTACGATGATTGCAGCACTTGAGCAGAAGCGGCTCCGCCTGAGGGGGCCGTTTTTGGCGTAATAATTCAATCAGAAAGCTAGTGATGATAGATGACAGAAGATAAGCATTCACCGTTCGCGGCCCAGCGCCGCAGCGGTCATATAGAGTCCACTCTGTACTGGAGCCTTGCTTCCGGTGAGGCGGGAACGGACGGCGGATTGGGGAGTTCTGCCGGTTGGCAGCCGGGCGGGAGTGACCTGGGCATGATCTCGGAAGCGGCAGCGCTGCTGCGGAGCGGGGAGACGGTGGCCTTTCCGACGGAGACGGTGTACGGACTGGGCGCAGATGCGCGGAATACCGCAGCGGTAGAAGCGGTATTCGCCGCCAAAGGCCGTCCCTCTGATAACCCGCTGATCGTGCATATTGCCCGGCGGGAGAATCTCGAACGACTGGTGACGGAGGTGCATCCGGTGGCCTCGGCGCTGATCGATGCCTTCTGGCCCGGCCCGCTGACGCTGGTGCTGCCGGTCCGCCCCGGCGTCCTCTCGCCGCTGGTGACTGCGGGCCTGGATACGGTTGGCGTGCGCATGCCGGATCATCCGGTCGCGCTTGCGCTGCTGCGCGCGGCGGATTGTCCGGTTGCCGCGCCCAGCGCCAACCGCTCCGGGCGGCCGAGTCCGACGCGGGCCGCCCATGTGCTGGAAGACCTCGCCGGATATATCGGCGGGGTTCTGGACGGCGGCGCGGCCGGGGTCGGCCTGGAGTCGACCGTGGTGCAGGTGCAGCCGGACGGGACGGTAGCCGTGCTCCGTCCCGGGGGCATCACCGCCGAGCAGCTCGCGGCGGTGACCGGCACTGAAGCGGCCGCCGCGGAGCCGGCCGCCGGCAGCAGCCCGGCGCCGCGCGCGCCGGGCATGAAGTACACGCACTATGCCCCGCGCGGCGCGCTTGGCATTGTACGCGGCTCCTCCGCGCAGCGCGTGGCGGAGACCGCCGCAGGGCTGCTGCAGGCGGCGCAGCGGGCGGGCGAGATCACGGGCCTGCTCCTCTTCGAGGAGCATAGAGCCCTGTATCCCGCCGACCCGGCCGCCTGCACGGTGTCTCTCGGCTCGCTGTCCTCGCCGGAGGAGGCCGCCCGCTTCCTGTATGCCGCTTTGCGGCGTTTTGATGAAGCGGGGGCCACGTACATTCTGGCCGAGGCCTGCCCGGTCACGGGCCTCGGCGCAGCCATCATGAACCGGCTGATGAAAGCCGCCGGTGATACGGTAATCGACGCCGACTAACGCCGAAATATTATCCCCCCGTTCATTCCTGATGGCCTTGCGGATCGTAATACCGTTATTTTCGCATATTAGTCCATTTTCCAGGCCTAAAGGACTGTGATGTGCTTATTTCCTCTCCGTCAGCTCATTTTGGGTTGGAAGTCAGCGGATAAGCGCATGGGAGTCCGTTAGCCCGCGCAAAAGTGGTTTTTCTCAAAAATAACGGCTTCTCAGTCCGTGATAAGCCAGAATCTCCAGTACCTTCCATCCACCTCACAGTCATGAATACCATCTTGTCCGCATATCGTTGTTGTACAAGAACTTACGGACTCAGGGTGGAGGGTTATTCATGGGCTGGGACGGAATATATGGGGGTTGGGGCGGAATACATGGCGGCTGGGGCCAGTTAGTAACAATAGCTATTATGGCAGTTGCGCTGGGGATGGATGCGTTCTCGCTGGGCGTGGGTATCGGGATGAGGGGTATCCGTCTGCTGCATGTGCTGCAGCTTAGCCTGCTGATTGCTTTTTTTCATGTCCTGATGCCGCTGCTGGGCTTGTTCACAGGCAGCTATGTCGGCCATTTGCTCGGACAGGTTACCACCTATGCGGCCGGAGGCCTGCTGGTTCTGCTGGGCGGACATATGGTGTTTAATTCCTTCCGCCAGGACGACGGCGGCAGCAGCCGGCAGATGGATCACCGGACGATCTGGGGGATGCTGCTGATCTCGCTCAGTGTTAGTGTAGATTCTTTCTCGGTCGGGGTTTCACTCGGGATGTTTGTGAATAGTATTATTCTAACCGTGCTGGCCTTCGGTGCCTGCGGCGGTGTCATGTCCATTACGGGGCTGCTGCTGGGCCGGCGGGTAAGCCGAGGACTCGGAGAATACGGGGAAGCGCTGGGCGGAGCCATCCTGCTGGCGTTTGGCTTGATGTTCATCTTCTGATACAATAACGGCAATACCCATACTTTTTAAGCTTCATACCGAAATTATAATGTTTACCGGAGGTGGAAAGGTTGCTGCATATTTTATTTGTCTGCACAGGTAATACCTGCCGTAGTCCCATGGCCGAAGGGCTTCTGCGGAAGCTTGCGAAGGAGCGGGGCATTCAGGTGGAGGTGCGGTCTGCCGGAGTTTCTGCTGTCCCGGGTACTTCCATATCCAGACATGCTGCGGGCATTCTGCAGGATGAAGGGATTCAGGACCGCATCGTATCCTCACAGCTTGACGGGGAGGCGGTAGCCTGGGCCGATTTGATCCTTACCCTGACAGGAGCGCATAAGCGGCACTTGCTGCAGTATTTTCCTGACGCCGTTACCAAGACCCATACCCTTAAGGAGTATGTCCAGACGCAGGAATCCGTGAATGCCGATATCCGGGAGCTGGACAGCTTGTATGCGGAGGCGGAGCTGAATCTGGCTTTGGGCACCGAACCGGATGATGCGGCTATGCAGCGGATGATTGAGATCCGCCAGCGTATCCCCAGCTTCGATATCAGTGATCCGTTCGGCGGCTCGCGTGAAGATTACGAGCTGGCGGCGGCCGAGATCCGTACGGCGCTGTACGGTCTGCTTGATAAGCTTGAATCGCTGAGAAGGCTTTGAAGTGGTTGATTTTTTGCTGACTATCCCTTAAGATGTAATAAATATGATCCGGTTCCGGTGTAACTGGCGACAAGTGTGGATGAAACCACGATGGAGCACCTGGAATAAACGGCCGGTCGCCTGGGCAAAAGAGCACATCCGCAGTTCAACCTGCGGACTGCTCTTTTTTGTTTAAAAGTTGCATCTCCATGGAAATCAGAAACGGTTGAAGGGGGCGGTAAGATGGGGGAAATCCTGAAGCAGAAATCAGGGGATGAACGCTTATCCGGTATGGCGGCTGCAGAGCAGCAGCTAACCGGCAGCGGGGAACTTTCTTTGGCCGCAGCCACTGCTGCGGTAACGCGTGAACTTGCAGTAGCGGGTAAGCTCGGTCCGGGGAAGATCCTGGTCGTCGGAGCCAGCACCAGCGAAGTGGCGGGGAAGCGGATTGGGACAGGCGGTGCGCTGGAGGTTGCGCGGCAGCTGCTGGAGGGGATCGCGCAGGTTGCAGCTGAATTTGGCTTTCAGCCGGTCTATCAGTGCTGCGAGCATTTGAACCGTTCGCTGGTGATGGAACGCGCCCTGCTGGAAGCTCTTGGCCTTAGAGAGGTGTCGGCTGTACCTATTCCGGGAGCCGGAGGCTCTATGGCTGCTGCGGCCTACCAGTCCATGACAGATCCGGTGCTGGCAGAGTCCATTGAAGCTCATGCCGGTATAGATATCGGGGAGACCCTGATCGGCATGCATCTGCGCCGGATTGCTGTACCTTACCGGCCTAGCCTGAGGTATATCGGGGCTGCCCGGGTAAATGCCGCTTGGAGCAGACCGCCGCTGATCGGCGGGGAACGGGCTGTGTACCGCACGCCTGAGACTAGCGGTTCCGCGAATTGTGACTGAAATTGAGAGGGTTTAACTAACACCACATAAATCAGAGTTACAGGGAGGAAATTAGAAACATGGAACAATTGCGTAAAAGTGACCCGGCAGTACTGGAAGCGATGGGCCTCGAACTGAGCCGCCAGCGTGCGAACATTGAACTTATTGCCTCAGAGAATATTGTAAGTGAAGCCGTCATGGAGGCCATGGGCTCCGTGCTTACGAACAAATACGCCGAAGGTTATCCCGGCAAGCGTTACTACGGCGGCTGTGAAGATGTGGATATCGTAGAGAACCTGGCCCGCGACCGTGCCAAGGAGCTGTTCGGTGCTGAGCATGCCAACGTGCAGCCGCATTCCGGCGCACAGGCCAATATGGCTGTATACCTGGCTGCACTCAAGCCCGGCGATACTGTTCTTGGTATGAATCTGTCGCATGGCGGCCATTTGACCCACGGCAGCCCGGTGAATGCTTCCGGCATTCTGTATAACTTCGTGGCTTATGGCGTACAGGAGGATTCCTTCCTGATCGATTATGATGAAGTGCGCAAAGCCGCCTTCAAGCACCGCCCCAAAATGATCGTTGCCGGTGCGAGCGCATATCCGCGTACCATTGATTTTGCCGCACTCGGTTCGATTGCGAATGATGTGGGCGCTCTGTTCATGGTCGATATGGCTCATATTGCCGGTCTGGTGGCTGCCGGTCTTCACCCGAGCCCGGTTCCTCATGCCCACTTCGTCACTACAACTACGCACAAAACCCTGCGCGGTCCGCGCGGCGGGATGATTCTGTGCAGACAGCCATGGGCTGCCGCTATTGATAAAGCGGTCTTCCCTGGTTCCCAGGGCGGACCTCTGATGCATGTGATTGCGTCCAAGGCCGTATCGTTCGGTGAAGCACTGCAGCCATCATTCAAGACTTACGCCGAGAACGTAGTTAAGAATGCCAAGGTGCTGGCAGAGACTCTGGTCGGCGAAGGCGTTAATATTGTATCCGGCGGAACCGATAACCATCTGATCCTGCTCGATACCCGTAACCTGAACATTACTGGTAAGGACGCCGAGAAGGTGCTGGATTCCATCGGAATTACTGTCAACAAGAACGCGATTCCGTTTGACCCGACCAGCCCGTTCGTCACCAGCGGTATCCGCATCGGCACACCGGCTGTTACATCACGCGGAATGGATGAGCAGGCTATGGTCACGATCGGCCGGATTATTGCCAGTGTCCTCAAGAATCCGCAGGATGAAGCTAACTTGAGCCAAGCAGCCCGCGAGGTAGCTAAGCTGACTGAACAATATCCGATCTACCCTGGATTGCAGTATTAATCTGAGTCCCTCTAACATCGCCCTTGCGTACCCGGTTCCGCCGGATTTACGCAAGGGCTTTTTTAAAATATAAGAATGTATATGTTTCACGCTATTGCTGTTACATAATGTTCACAAATGGCTCCCAAGAAAACGTTTGAATTATACTGAAAGTTACATGAAAGTTCATGGAATTTTCAATAAAAGTAGTGAAAGAACTGTGAATAGTATTAAAAGCGCTTAATCGTACAAACTAAGCTTTGTTTTATATCCAGAGAGGTGGCTATATTGCCTTAAGCTTCCATGGTGTGGTAATTCCCCAGTAAACGGGGGGACCTGCGGATTTGTCTATCTGTAGGTGAAAAGAGGACTTGGTGATGATATAATAGATAGGATTTAGCCACCTGAGAAGCCGGGCGCTTACTTTGGCTATAAATAAGACTTACAATTACCGGAGGGACAACATGGGAAAATTGGTGATTTGCGATCATCCATTGATTCAGCACAAATTGACATTCATTCGCGATGTGCGGACCAACACAAAAGACTTCAGGGAGCATGTCGATGAAGTAGCAACACTTATGGCTTATGAGATTACACGTGATATCCCGCTGGAGACCATTACGGTGCAGACGCCCGTGCAGGAAACGCAGAGCAAGGTGATTTCGGGGAGAATGCTGGGACTGATCCCGATTCTGCGCGCCGGTCTGGGGATGCTCGAAGGTGTGCTTAAGCTGCTTCCTGCAGCCAAGGTAGGCCATGTGGGTCTGTTCCGTGATCCGGACACCCTTCAGCCGGTAGAATACTACATCAAGCTTCCTACGGATGTCCAGGAACGTGAGTTGATCGTGATCGATCCTATGCTAGCTACAGGCGGCTCTGCCATTGCAGCGATTACCTCGCTCAAGAACCGCGGCTGCACCCAGATCAAGATGATGAACCTGATTGCTGCCCCGGAAGGCGTTGCGGCTGTACAAGCTGCTCATCCGGATGTGGATATCTATGTTGCAGCACTTGACGATCATTTGAATGATCATGGCTATATCGTTCCGGGCCTCGGAGATGCCGGGGACAGACTGTACGGTACCAAGTAAGAAGCACAGATAATAATAGTATCAATCCAATAGACCACGGTTTTCAGAAGAGAGGGAAGGGCTTATGTCCAAAATTAAAGTAATGACGATTTTCGGAGTGCGCCCCGAGGCAATCAAGATGGCGCCTCTGGTTCTGGAGCTGAACAGACATCCTGAGCAGATTGAGTCCATTGTCTGTGTAACTGCGCAGCACAGGGAGCTGCTGGATCAGGTACTCGAGGTGTTCAAGATTACTCCGGATTACGATCTGGACGTAATGAAGGACCGCCAGACGCTCAATGAGATCACGATTCGGGTGCTCGAAGGCCTGGAGCCCGTGCTCCGCGAAGTGAAGCCGGACCTAGTGCTTGTGCATGGCGATACCCTGACCACCTTCCTGGCCAGCTATGCGTCTTTCCTTCAGCAGATTCAGGTTGGGCATGTGGAAGCAGGTCTTCGGACATGGAACAAGCTTTCGCCTTATCCGGAAGAAATGAACCGTCAGCTGACAGGCGTGCTTGCTGATCTGCATTTTGCTCCGACTCACTGGTCAGCGGGTAACCTGAGACACGAGAACAAAAAAGAATCAAGTATTTATATCACAGGCAATACCGTAACCGATGTGTTTCAATATACCGTACAGCCGGACTACCGGCATCCGGTCCTTGATTTTGCTTCAGGAAAAAGACTTATTTTGATGACGGCGCACCGCAGAGAATCCCAAGGCGAACCGCACCGTCATATTTTCCGTGCAGTCAAAAGAATCGCTGATGAATTTGAAGATGTAGCCATTGTGTATCCCGTGCACCCGAGTCCGGCAGTGAAGGAACCTGCGCATGAGATCCTCGGCGGACACCCTAGAATCAAGCTGATTGATCCGCTGGATGTCGTTGACCTGCATAACTTTTATCCGCATACCCACCTGATATTGACCGATTCCGGCGGCCTGCAGGAGGAAGCTCCCTCCTTTGGAGTTCCTGTGCTTGTGCTGCGTGATACAACCGAGCGCCCGGAAGGGATCGAGGCCGGAACACTGGAGCTTGTGGGGACGGACGAGGAGAAGGTGTATCAACGGACACATGCTCTTTTGACCGATCAGAACCTGTATCAGTCGATGAGCCGGGCCGCCAACCCGTATGGAGACGGCAAAGCCTCCGAAAGAATTGTCAATGCGATTTTGCACCATTTCGGAGTCGCTCCAGAGCGCCCGGAAGAATTTCACACAATGTTCACAAATGATAAAACAGGGCAAGACAACTAATATACTAACGTTAATAAAAGCAGCATACAGTTAAACTGTACGGTTTATATGGTTTTGGTGTTTTTTGCTGTGATTATTTTCATATTTTCATGCGATTTTGGGCAATTTTCTGTGAATTGACAAAGAGTCTGGATATTCAGTAAAATTAGTTGGGATTGTAGCCTATGAAGGAATCAAAGAATGAGCCTGGACTGGGGCGTACAGCTCTAGTACTCGCGGGTGCGGGCAGTTTGCTTGCCGCTTACATTGTAATAGGCTTTTTTGTGGCAAAGTGGCTGCGCAATCTGATGGACGGACCTGCTTTTTGGCTGGCTATCGGAACAATTACCGGGTTGATTCTCGGCGTTGTGAATGTTGCTTTGCTAATCAAAAATTTTTTGGGGGAGCAAAATGGATAATATGACTCCCGTAATCAATATCGTCACCAGGGTGACAGTAATCATTATGGCAGGATTGGTAATGGGGTGGGCTCTCCATCATGAGACCCGTGCAGTTACTCTGGGAATGACACTCGGCTTGCTGGCAGGACTGGTTAATTTCCGTTATCTAGCCCTCAAGGTCAGAAGAGTGACAGCAGCGGTGGCGAAGCAAGGGAAAAGCTCCTTCAGTCTTGGTTTTGCTACAAGAATCAGTTTTGGAATTCTGGTTACTATGTTTTCAGTCAAATATGAGCATTTCTCGCTGGAGGCAACGATTATCGGCCTGTTCATCCCCCAGCTTCTGGCTATTCCCGTGGGGATATATCTAGGAATCAAGAATAAGCTGTAGCCATATTAAAGAGAAAGGGGGATGATACTATGCACGAAATGCCTTTAATCTATGTTGGCGGAATACCGATTGACCTGTCTGCTGTGCTGATGCTGGTAATCAGCTCGGTGATAGTGTTCGTACTGGTCATGCTCTCCGTCCGCAACCTGTCGGTTGAGAATCCGTCCAAGCTCCAGAATTTCATGGAATGGGTGGTTGAATTTGTACAGGGACTGATCAGCAGCGCCATGGATCTGAAGAAGGGAAAGCCTTACATATCACTGGGATTGACGCTGATACTGTTTATCTTCGTCTCCAATCTCCTTGGTCTGCCGTTTTCCGTTATTACAGAGGCCGATGGTCCGGTTACAGTCTTCGGACATGTTATCGAAGCAACTAAGAACCTGGCCGATGGCGCGCATGCTGAGATTCTGTGGTACAAATCGCCGACTGCAGATATCAACGTAACCGCAGGACTTGCGATCGTTGTGTTTGTACTCATGAACTACTTAGGCATCAAGCTGAACGGCAAGCATTATTTCAAGCATTATATTGAGCCGTTTCCAATTTTCTTGCCGCTGAACATTATTGAGAACCTGGCGAAGCCAGTGGCGCTTGCCATTCGTCTATTCGCTAACATTTTTGCCGGCGAGGTTCTGATTACCGTCATTCTGAAGCTGGGACTGTTCAGTATTCCGTTTCTGGCCATCTGGCAAGGCTTCAGTATCTTTGTCGGGGCGCTTCAGGCCTTTATCTTTACGATTCTGACGATGGTCTACATCGCACAGATGACGATCCACGAGGAAGAAGCGCATTAATAAGCTGCCGTGAGGATAGCGGCAGGTGCCGGAATACTTCGCGGGAGATTTTATATTATTAAGACATTACAAAAAGAACCGAAATTAAAGGAGGATATTTACAAATGGAATTTTTAGCAGCAGCAATCGCGGTTGGTTTGGGCGCACTCGGCGCAGGTCTGGGTAACGGTATGATCGTCAGCAAGACGGTGGAATCTATCGCCCGTCAGCCGGAAGCACGTAACGCACTGCAGACAACAATGTTTATCGGTGTAGGTATCGTGGAAGTTATTCCTTTGGCCGCTACAGTTATCGCGTTCCTGATCATGTTTACTTAATAAACCGTTTTTACGGTTTGGCGGGGAGGGCAAGTGCCATCCGCGCCTTACTTTTGTATATGTCCGCAAGCCGCGGTAACGGAAGGGAGTGACCTCAGTGAATATCGTTTGGACCAATATAGTATTTTCCATTGTTGCATTTGGAGTTCTGTACTTCCTGCTCAGCAAGTTTGCCTTCAGCAAGCTGTTCGGAATTATGGAGAAGCGCCGCGAAATGGTGCTGCAGCAAATGGATGAAGCAGCCAAGACCAGAGAGCAGGCGGTCGCTTATGTAGAAGAGCAGAAGCAGGCCCTGCAGCAGGCGCGCCAAGAGGCACAGGCTATCATTCAGCAGTCCCAGGCTACCAGCAACAACCAGGTTGACAAGATTCTCGAGCAGGCCCATGTGGAAGCGAGCCGTCTGAAAGACGAAGCGGTACGCGACATTGAGAACGAGAAGAATAAAGCGGTTGAAGCGCTGCGCAGCGAGCTGGGTACAGCCTCGGTCCGCATTGCCTCGAAGCTGCTTGAGAAGGAAGTTGCAGCTGACGGCGAGCAGGAACAGCTTGTTGATCAATACCTCAAAGAGGTAGGAGGCCGATCATGAGCCGCGATACGGTAGTTGCCGGGCGCTATGCAAAAGCCTTGTACAGTGTAGCAGTGGATGAAGGCATTACGCTTCAAGTGGAAGAACAGCTCAAATTAGTCGTCGAAGTGCTTCATAATGATGCAGAGGTGAAACGGTTTATCCTGGCACCCCGTATCTCGCAATCCGACAAGCTGAATGTGCTGCGCGGGACACTTCAAGGTAAAGTCTCGGAAGCGGTCATGAACACGGTAGAGCTATTGGTAGAGCGGGGCAGAACCGATATTTTCGCAGAGTTACTGGCTAAATATATCAAGATTGAAGGGGATGCCCTTGGCATTGGCTACGCTACTGTCTATTCCGCTTATTCCCTGAACCAGGCAGAACAGGACAGTGTTGCGGCTGAATTCAGCCAGCTTACTGGCCGTAAGATTCGTGTAACCAATGTGGTCGATACAAGCCTGCTCGGCGGACTGAAAGTCGTAATCGGCGATACGCTGTATGACGGAAGTCTGGCCGGTAAGCTTACGCGTCTTGAGAAATCCTTTAATGATAAGCAAAGAAGATAGGGGTGAGGATATTGGGCATCAGACCTGAAGAGATCAGCACTTTGATCAAAAGTCAAATTGAGCAATATAAAGCCGATATCGAAGTGGCCGAAATTGGCACCGTCATTCAAGTCGGCGACGGTATCGCCCGTGTCTACGGTCTGGAAAACGCAATGGCAGGGGAACTGCTGGAGTTCTCCAACGGGGTAGTGGGCATGGCGCTTAACCTGGAAGAAAGCAACGTCGGTGTTGTTATTCTGGGTGAATACAAAGAGATCCGCGAAGGCGATCAGGTTAAACGTACCGGCCAGATCATGCAGGTTCCGGTTGGCGAAGCCATGCTGGGCCGCGTAGTAAATGCACTGGGCCAGCCGCTTGACGGCAAGGGACCGATTGCTACTACAGAATTCCGTCCGGTTGAACATAACGCGCCGGGGGTTATCGACCGTAAGTCGGTACACGAACCGATGCAGACGGGTCTTAAGGCAATCGATGCCATGGTGCCAATCGGCCGCGGACAACGCGAGCTGATCATTGGTGACCGTCAGACAGGTAAGACTGCGATCGCGATTGATGCGATTATCAACCAGAAGGGCAACGGGATGAAGTGTATCTATGTTGCTATCGGACAAAAACAATCTACTGTAGCACAGGTAGTAGAAACCCTCCGCCGTCATGGCGCCCTGGATTACACTATCGTTGTAACCGCGTCGGCTTCCGAGCCTTCTCCGCTGCTTTATATTGCTCCGTACGCAGGCTGCGCTATGGGCGAATACTTTATGTATAAGGGCGAGCATGTACTTGTCATTTATGATGACCTGTCCAAGCAGGCTTCGGCTTACCGCGAATTGTCTCTGCTGCTCCGCCGTCCACCGGGCCGTGAAGCCTTCCCGGGTGACGTATTCTATCTGCACTCCCGTCTGCTGGAACGTGCAGCCAAGCTTAGCGATGCGCTTGGTGGTGGTTCATTAACCGCCCTGCCATTCATCGAAACACAGGCTTCTGACGTATCGGCTTACATTCCAACGAACGTAATTTCGATCACAGACGGCCAAATCTTCCTTGAATCCGACTTGTTCAACTCCGGACAGCGTCCGGCGATCAACGTAGGTATCTCTGTATCCCGTGTAGGGGGCTCCGCACAGATCAAAGCTATGAAGAAGGTCGCCGGTTCCCTGCGTCTGGATCTGGCTCAATACCGTGAGCTTCAGGCTTTCTCCCAGTTCGGCTCCGATCTGGACAAATCAACGCAGGCCCGTCTGAACCGCGGTGCGCGTATGATGGAGATTCTGAAGCAGGGTGTGAACCAGCCGCTTAGCGTTGAGCATCAAGTGCTTAGTCTGTACACCGCTGTCAAAGGACATCTGGATGATATTCCTGTCAAGGACGTTAAGCGTTTCGAGAAGGAATTCCTGGCCTTTATCGACAGCAGTGCCACTGAAATCCTGAAATCCATCTCGGATACCAAGGATCTGACAGCTGACAACGAAGCAGCGCTCAAGGCTGCCATCGAGAAATTCAAAAGAGGCTTTGCTACAAGCTAATATATAGAGATTACCGTTTATGCTTACGAAGTTAGCTATTGGGTACGTCAAAGCTCAGCTTATGCTTACGAAGTTAGCTTTGGCTACGCCAAAGCTCTAAGGTGGTGAAATCATGGCAAGAAGCATGCGCGATATTAAACGTCAAATTAAGAGCGTTCAGAACACCAGACAGATCACCAAAGCGATGGAGATGGTCGCTGCGTCCAAGCTGCGCAAGGCGCAGGAGAAGGCAGAAGCAGCCCGTCCGTATTCAGAGAAGCTGAAAGAGGTCGTCTCGAGTATTGCTGCCGGTACGCAGGATCTCCAGCACCCGATGCTGGTCAGCCGGCCTGTCAAAAAAACAGGTTATTTGATCATCACCTCGGACAGAGGTCTTGCCGGCGGCTACAATGCGAATATTCTGCGTAAAGTAACGATGCTGATCGCAGAACGCCATAAGTCCAAGGATGAGTATGCGCTGTTTGTGATCGGGCGCAAAGGCCGTGACTTTTTGCGGCGCCGTGAATATCCCATTGTAGAAGAAATCACCGAGCTGTCCGATACCCCGAAATTTGCCGACATCAAGTCGATTGCCTATTCGGCGGTGAACCAGTTCGAGACAGGCGTCTATGATGAGATCTACATTTGCTACAACCAGTTCGTTAATGCGATCAGCCAGATTCCGACTGTAGACAGACTTCTGCCTATGGAAGGCGTTGGGGAGGGCGAGCATCACGGAGCATCTGCTGCTTATGAATACGAGCCTTCGCCTGCAGGCGTACTGGAAGTTCTGCTTCCGAAATATGCCGAGACTTTAATCTACGGTGCTCTTCTGAACGGCAAAGCCAGTGAGCTGGGAGCTAAGATGACAGCCATGGGCAGTGCAACGAAGAACGCGTCAAAAATGATCGGAGAACTTAGACTTACGTACAACCGTGCCCGTCAGGCGGCCATTACGCAAGAAATTACCGAGATCGTGGCTGGTGCGAACGCGCAGTCTTAATACAGATGTAACAGCTTTCGAGGAGGGAAATGAAGATGAACAAAGGACGCGTTGTGAGCATTATGGGTCCGGTTGTCGATATTGAATTTGAACGCGGCCAGTTGCCCCAGATATTCAACGCCATCAAAATTGTTGAAACTCTAAGCGATGGCCGTAACATGGATCTGACTCTTGAAGTTTCCAATCATCTTGGAGATAACCTGGTGCGTTGTATCGCCATGTCTTCCACAGATGGACTGGTACGCGGGATTGATGCGATTGACCAGGGAGCACCGATCTCGGTTCCAGTCGGTGAAGCAACACTGGGCCGCGTATTTAACGTACTTGGTAATCCAATCGATAACGGTGCTGAGGTGGTAGCTGCAAGAAACCCGATTCACCGTCTGGCTCCTACCTTTGATGAGTTATCAACTCAGGCAGAGGTTCTGGAGACCGGAATTAAAGTTATCGACTTGCTGGCCCCTTATGCCAAGGGCGGTAAAATCGGCCTGTTCGGCGGTGCCGGCGTAGGTAAAACAGTAACCATTCAGGAATTGATTAACAACATTGCACAGGAACACGGCGGTATCTCCGTATTCGCCGGCGTTGGCGAGCGGACACGTGAGGGGAATGACCTCTATCACGAAATGACCGATTCCGGCGTTATCAAAAAAACGGCGATGGTCTTCGGACAAATGAATGAGCCGCCGGGCGCGCGTCTGCGCGTAGCTCTGACCGGACTGACCATGGCGGAATATTTCCGTGATGTAGAAGGCCGCGATACGCTGCTCTTTATCGATAACATCTTCCGGTTCACCCAAGCGGGTTCCGAAGTATCGGCCCTGCTCGGCCGGATGCCTTCTGCGGTAGGTTACCAGCCTACACTGGCTACAGAAATGGGTCAGCTGCAGGAGCGTATTACGTCCACGAAGAAAGGTTCCGTTACTTCAATCCAGGCGATCTACGTGCCTGCGGATGACTATACAGACCCTGCACCGGCAACGGCGTTTGCCCACTTGGATGCGACGACCAACCTGGAGCGTAAAATCTCCGAAAAAGGGATTTTCCCTGCGGTTGACCCGCTGGCTTCCAGCTCGCGGATGCTGGCACCGGAAATCGTCGGCGAAGAGCACTATAACGTGGCACAAGGCGTTAAGCAGCTGCTGCAGCGTTATACTGAGCTTCAGGATATCATTGCCATCCTGGGTATGGATGAGCTGAGTGAAGAGGATAAGGTGATTGTATCCCGCGCCCGTAAGGTTGAGCGCTTCCTGTCCCAGCCGTTCCACGTAGCAGAGCAGTTCACCGGCTTCAAAGGCAAGTACGTGCCAATCAAAGAAACTGTACGCAGCTTCAAGGAAATCCTGGAAGGTAAGCACGATGATCTTCCGGAAGTAGCGTTCTTGTTCGTAGGTACGATTGAAGAAGCCGTGGAAAAAGCGAAAACGTTGTAACCCTAAGCATGCTTATGCTGGGGGATCGGGCTTTATTCTGTAAAGCTTTGAGGAGGAATGGAAGTGAATACCTTTTTGCTCGAAATAGTTACTCCGGAGCATCTGGTCTACTCCAAGCAAGTGAACAGTCTGACGGTACGCGGCGTGAATGGTGAACTGGGGATTCTCCCGGGACATATTCCGCTCGTCACCCCGCTTCAGGTTGCTCCGCTTAGCGTTAAGGCGGACGGCGTTACAGTCTCCATCGCTGTGCATGGCGGTTTCGTTGAAGTGCACAAAGATAAGGTAACGGTGCTGGCTGAAAGTGCTGAGCTGCCCCGGGATATTGATGTGGAGCGCGCTGAAGCGGCTAAGGAGCGGGCTGAGCGCCGCCTTAAGCTGCAAAGCAAGCAGGATGAGATCGATCACCGCCGTGCGGAGCTGGCATTACAGCGTGCTGTAACGCGCATCAAAGTTTCGACCGGTAAAGGACAACAGTAGCAGATAAGCGGTCAAGCCCTGGGCTTGACTGCTTTTTTTGCTAGATGAGAATCTAGCAGTTTATGAACATATCGTCATCAGATCTGCATATAAAGACCCATTTGTTTAAAATTTCGTAAAAGTACTGGATTCTTTTCCCCTGCACAAGTATGATATAAGAGTCGATTTCCGAGTACCTAACACAGGGGGCTAATATGAACACACGCTTATCCGCTGAGTTGTCGGGTGCGATCGGCACCAGCAATATGATATCGATGGTTATCTCTTTGATCTGCGTTGCATTATCCTGGTGGTCACTTCAGAACCTTAAGCTGGATTTGGTCATAAGATATCCCAAGAGCCCTCAGGGCAGACTGCTGCACCTGCTCTTGGCAATTGTCCTGGGTCACTTCGTGGCCGGGTTCCTGCTTGATTATCTGGGCTGGAGCGGACTTATAGGACGGATGTTTTAACGGCAGCGGCTTTGGTTATATCTGTATAGGCTGATGCAGTGAAAAAAGTGTCGAATAATAAGGTTTTATTATGTCAACACTGAAGTTAAGCAAGGAATCTGCACCTAAGACGCAATGACGGAATATTCAATATCTTAACAGACGAATTTTAACCTCAAAATTTATTTCAGAAATAATGGACGCGGAGGGAAACCGAAATGAGCAAATTTATCGTCCGCGGTGGCAACAGATTGACCGGGAGCGTGAAAGTTAGCGGCGCAAAAAATTCCGTACTACCGATCATAGCCGCCTCTCTATTGGCAGAAGAAGGAGTTAGCGTCATTGTGGACGCACCTCCGTTAGACGATGTAATGACGATTAACAAGGTATTGGAATCTCTGGGTGCAGGTATTACATACCAGAACGATGTGATTGAAGTAGATGCCACTAATATTACTTCCTGTGAAGCACCATACGAATGGGTACGCAAAATGAGGGCTTCTTTCCTGGTTATGGGTCCACTCCTGTCCCGTATGGGGCATACTCGTATTTCTCTGCCTGGCGGTTGCGCCATTGGAACTAGGCCAATTGACCAGCACTTGAAGGGTTTTGAAGCGCTTGGAGCCGAGATCAGTCTGGGCCAGGGCTACATCGATGCGAAAAGTAACGGAAGACTGCGCGGAGCCAAGATCTATCTGGATGTGGCCAGCGTAGGTGCGACCGAAAATATAATGATGGCTGCCGCGCTTGCCGAAGGCACCACAGTAATTGAGAATGCGGCTAAAGAGCCGGAGATTGTCGACCTTGCCAATTACCTGAACGGGATGGGCGGCATTGTACGCGGAGCCGGAACCGGAGTCATCCGGATTGAAGGCGTAGAGCGTATGCACGGCGTAAGACATCATGTCATTCCTGACCGGATCGAAGCTGGAACCTACATGGCAGCAGCGGCGATTACAGGCGGTGATGTGTATGTTGAGGGAGCTATTGCCGACCATCTGGGTCCGGTGATTGCCAAGATGGAGGAAATGGGCGTTACGATTATCCCGGATGAGAACGGAGTCCGTGTCATCAGCGACAAGCCGCTGAAGGCTGTCGATCTCAAGACATTACCTTACCCGGGATTCCCGACAGATATGCAGTCACAGATGATGGCACTGCTGCTCCGCTCGGAAGGAACCAGCGTAGTGACAGAGACCGTCTTCGAGAACCGGTTCATGCATGTGGATGAATTCCACAACATGAACGCGGAGATCAAGATTGAGGGCCGCTCTGCGATTGTGACGGGCAATGCCAGTCTGGTCGGCGCTAAGGTATGTGCTACGGACCTGCGTGCAGGTGCTGCGCTTATTTTGGCAGGGCTTGTGGCGGAAGGCACTACAGAAGTTAGCGGAACACATCACATTGACCGCGGGTATGTGCACCTGGCTGAGAAGCTGTCAGGACTTGGTGCGGACATATGGCGTATTTCCATGGAAGAGTCGGCAGTTCCTGCTGCAAAAGAAGAAGCGCTTAAGCCTGAACCGGCCAGAAGCGAATCCTCCAAAGCCGAAGAGATCAGACCCCGCTTCCAGATTCAGCCGTCTTGGGTATAATAGTTATTCTTAAAAATATTAGGACCAGCCGCTAAGCGGCTGGTCCTTTTTTTTTGAAAAAAATCTTATACGTACCGTGGGATTCCGCAACTCTCTTTCTCTCAAAATCCCGTTCTAGCAGGTGCCGCAAATTCATATCTATAAGAATCACCGGTGCTTACGGAAGGAGCCATAGAGATGAAAGAGTTAATCAAGCTGCGGCGCATCCTGAAGCGTCCGCATAGCTACGCGCGCGCGCGGCGGCTGGCCCCCGCCGCCTGGCTGGCAGCGCCCCTGCTGGCGGCGCTGCTGCTGCCGCTGGCTGTTGTCCCGCAGCGCGGGGGACAACAGCCGCCGGCGCCCCCGGCCGTGCCACAGGCCACGGCCGTTCCGGCGCCGCCGGCACCGGCTGCCGCAGAGGCGCCGCAGCCGGAGGTCACCGTCTATTTGTCGCGGAGCGGACAAATCGAGACCCTGCCGCTGGAGGAGTACGTCAGCGGCGTACTGGCGGCCGAGATGCCGGCCGAATTTGAGCTTGAAGCGCTCAAGGCGCAGGCCGTAGCGGCCCGCACGTTCATTGCCCGCCGTCTGGCCGCCGGCGACCACAGCGGGGTACCCGTTCCCGAAGCGGATGTGAGCGATACGGTAAGCCATCAGGCTTACGTATCGAAGGCCGTGCTGGAACGGGACTGGGCATCCGGCAGCAAGCGCGCCGGACTGGCGAAGATCCGCCGCGCGGTCCTGGAGACGCGCGGAACGATCATGACCTATCAGGGGCAGCCGATCACAGCTTCCTTCTTCGCCTCCAGCGGAGGCTATACCGAGAACTCCGAGGAATACTGGAATGCTGCGGTTCCCTACCTGCGCAGTGTAGCCAGCCCCTGGGAGCTGCAGATCACCCCGAACCTGGCCGTAACCTACACCTTCAGTAACTCGGAGCTGCGCAGCAAGCTGGGCCTTGGAACCAAGGACCTTCCGGTGTCAGCCAGTCTGGGAGCTTCGGGTAAGGCAACGCCAGTCTCCGCTCAATCCTCTGCCAGCTTGCCGGCGGAGGTGCTGTCGCTTACAGCCGGCCACCGGATCAAACAGATCTCTATCGGAGGGAAGGTGTTTACCGGGCGGGAAGTGAGAGAGAAGCTGGGGCTGCGCTCGAGCCAGTTCACCTGGAAGCGCCAAGCGGGGAAGGTGCAGATCACCACGTATGGTAACGGCCACGGTGTCGGCATGAGCCAGTGGGGGGCGAACGGAATGGCGAAGCAGGGCAAGACGGCTACACAGATTCTCAAACACTACTACAGCGGGGTCTCTTTTACCGGAATCTCAACTCTTCTGAAAAAATAATCTGCAAGATACGTATAAAAGCGAAGCGCCCGGTAACACTGGTTACTGAGGTGATAACCATATGAATGAACAAGACAAAATCAAATCAACCCATGATGAATCTCTCAAAAACAAGCAGGGAGATTCAGGCGCTAAGCCTTCTTCATGGAGCAGACTGTTATCCAAACGGTGGGTATTCCCGGCAGTCTACACGGCGGCAGCGGCACTTATACTAACCTTGGTGTGGGTCTATCAGGATGCCGGCCAGAAGCCGCTGAATCCTGATAACGCCGCGGTAGTATCCCAAGGTGAGGCCGGCAGCAAAACCGGAGCTGCAAACGGTGATCCCGAAGCCCTGGAAGTTGTCGCATCAGCCGAAAGCCTGGTCTGGCCGGTAGCCAGCCCGAGTGAAGTGGAAGTGGTCAAACCGTACTACGACGAGAACGGCACGGAAGAGAATCATATTGCGGCGATGGTGCAGTACAATAATACCTTTGTCACCAATACCGGAATTGATATTGCCCGTGAGGACAACAAGACGTTTGATGTGAAGGCGGCGCTCAGCGGTGAAGTTACCAGAGTGGAAGATGTTGCTGTACTGGGTAAGGTAATCGAGATTACCTCTCCCGGCGATCTGAAGACGGTCTATCAGAGTCTTGGTGAAATCAAAGTGAAGCAGGGCGATGAAGTGAAGCAAGGCGATATGCTGGGGGCAGCGGGACGTAATGAGATGGAGAAGGGTCTTGGCAACCATGTACACTTTGAAGTGCATGAGGACGGCAAGATTGTGAATCCTTCGGATTTGCTTCCGCAGCGCTAAGCCGAAATGTTCAGCAGGGGGCGGAAGCCTCCTGTTTTTTTAAAGAGAATTTATATGTTTTGGGGTCCCCGCAAAGTACCTGAGTCATCACTTACGCTAAAGCCCCACTTTGTGGGGTTATTTTTTGCTTCTCCCCGAAATGGACAGTCCGGCAGGTTCTATTCCGGAAATGGGGCAGTGAAATGCAGTGAATTGGGTTGTCCGACAAATAAAATGAGCCTTCCTGAGCTTGTCATGTCCTGAAAGCGCGAATATATAGGCCCGCCCCTCATATAATGTACCAAACTATTCACAGTTGGGAGGCGGGAGCGTGCACGATTACATCAAGGAACGTACCATTAAAATCGGACGCTGCATCGTGGAAACCAGGCACACGGTCCGGACCATAGCCAAGGAATTTGGCGTTTCAAAAAGCACGGTGCATAAAGATTTAACCGAACGGCTGCCGGAAATTAATCCGGATCTGGCTGATCAGGTGAAGCACATTCTCGAATATCACAAGTCCATCCGTCATCTTCGGGGGGGAGAAGCCACAAAAATTAAATATAAGAAAACCACAGGTAAGAAGCGTGAGGTTGCCGTAGCCTCAAAGCCATAAGATTTTCGGATTTTCGCGCCATAATTCAGGTTTAGTCCATTGTACTCACCCCCTAAAGTATGGTATTTTTAAATTTGGTACAATCTTCTTTTCTCATTTAAAATAACACTTTGGGGGCTCTTTCATTATGCTTAGCAAGGATATCGGAATCGATCTCGGCACAGCTAACGTGCTCATTCATGTCAAGGGAAGGGGAGTCGTTCTGGATGAACCTTCCGTGGTCACACTTGAAAGTGATACGAAGCGGGTCCTTGCGGTTGGTGAACAGGCACGCCGGATGGTCGGGCGGACACCTGGAAATATAACGACGATTCGTCCGCTCCGTGACGGTGTAATCGCCGACTTTGCCATTACGGAAATGATGCTCAAATACTTTATTGACAGCGTTGGCGGCCGGACCTGGTATTCGCGGCCCCGTATTTTGATTTGTGCTCCCACCAATATTACTTCTGTGGAAACGAAGTCCATCCGTGAGGCGGCAGAGCGCAGCGGGGCCAAAGAGGTTTTCATGGAGGAAGAGCCCAAAGCTGCAGCCATTGGCGCAGGAATGGACATTTATCAGCCTAGCGGAAATATGGTCGTCGATATTGGCGGCGGAACGACGGATGTAGCCGTATTGTCCATGGGCGACGTCGTTACCGCCTCTTCCATTAAGATCGCGGGGGACAAGTTCGACGATGCCATTTTAAGATATATTAAACAGAAATATAAGCTCCTGATTGGTGAACGTACAGCGGAGGATATCAAAGTGACCATCGGCTCGGTACGGCCGGGCGGTATGAAGGCAGAGATGGATATCCGCGGGCGTGATATGGTGAGCGGACTGCCCCAGACCCTTACTATTTCATCCGGTGAGGTGAAGGAAGCGCTGTGGGATCCGGTTTCTTCGATTGTGGCTGCGGCCAAGTCGGTGCTGGAGCGTACACCGCCAGAGCTGTCGGCAGATATTATTGACCGTGGAGTTGTGCTGACCGGCGGAGGCGCCCTGCTTAACGGACTGGACGAGCTGCTCTCCGAACAGCTGCATGTTCCGGTCTGGGTGGCTGAGGACCCGATGCACTGCGTAGTCAAGGGCACGGGAATTATGCTGGATCATTTGGACAAGGTGGTTAAGAAAAAGTTCTAGCCTGCCGATAATAAGGGAGAACAGCAGATTCCAGGAAGGGACTGACCTCATGCTCAGAGGATTATATACAGCCGCAGCAGGAATGGTAACGCAGCAGCGCAGACATGATACGGCGACGCAGAACTTGGTCAATTTAAATACTACGGGGTACAAGCAGGTCGACAGTGTCAGCCATGCTTTTCCCGAGGTGCTGATCACCGCGATGAACGGGGGCGCTGCTAAGCCTGTCGGACGGATCAATACCGGGGTTTTTGCCGAGCAGTCCGTCTCCCAATACCTGCAGGGCGACCTCATTGAGAGCGGCAAGAGCGTAGATTTTGCGCTGTCTACCGATTTGCAGGTCCCAGACCCGGATAATCCGGGCACCAACCTTGCTTTTGACGGCTCGGGGAAATATATCAGTCCGGAGGGCGAGGTTATTTACCGGCCCCAGGCGTTCTTTACGGTTCAAGACAATGAAGGCAATAATTTATATACACGTAACGGAAGCTTTACAGTTGCTCCTACAGGGGAAGTGCTTAGCTCAGGCGGATTCAGAGTGCTGGGCAGTGACGGCAATCCGCTGCGATTGACAGGGCCTCAGGATAACCTTAAAGTGGACGGGCAGGGCAATCTGATTAACAATGCTACCGGACTGCCTTCAGGCACACGGATCGGAATCAGCGTCATCACAAGACCGCAGGAGCTGGTGCGTGACGGTAATGGTGTCTTCCATGCCGATGATGCCGAGGCCGCAGACATCCGCTTTTCCAATGGAACTGATAATCTGCAGGTCCGTCAGGGCTACCTTGAGAACTCGAATGTGGATGCCACTCAGGTCACTGTGGATATGAACGCCGCTTACCGCGCGTATGAAGCGAATCAGAAAGTGATCCAGTTCTATGACAGCAGCCTGCAAAAGGCTGTGAATGAAGTCGGCCGGGTATAGCCGGGCTTGCATGGATCATTATATTGATGGTGTTAGCCAGTTTCTTCTTATCAAGCTAGTAGGAGGTTAGACCTGTGAACAACTCAACAATCGGTGCTTCTGTCTCAATGGCCAGTCTGCAGCAGCGGCTGGATATTATAGCGGATAACATTGCCAATATGAATACGAATGGTTATAAGAGCAAACAAGGCTCGTTCGAGGATGTGCTTACCCGTGTACAGCAGCAATCCAAGGACTATAACCAGCCTGGACGCAGTATGCCGCTGGGTTTTAATATCGGCTTTGGTGTGCGTGTGCCTACAGTGTCAAGTAATTGGGAGGAAGGCACGCTCCAGGAGACAGGGAAGCCTACGGACTTGGCGCTTCAAGGCAATGGATTGTTCGGCGTTCAAGTCAATGGTGAAACGGCATATACCCGCCAGGGCGCTTTCCACTTCACCCCGGATACCGCCAATAAGGATAAGATGATTCTTGTGGACAATACCGGCAATCCTGTGCTGGGTGCTAACGGCACCCCGCTCAGCGTAGGAGCTAATGTAAGTGCTGCTATTGATGAGCGCGGGCAGGTGTGGACCAAGACGGATGAGAAACAGCCGCCTGTCCTGGCAGGCAGCTTAATGATTGTTGAGCCGCTCAGCAAGAATGCCTTGCAAGCTGTAGATGGTAATTTCTATGTATTGGCTGAAGGCGTGACAACGCAGCAGGCATTCGTGCAAAGAGCAGCGGGCGAAGCGAAGGATGTAGGCGTTCGCTCAGGCTATCTGGAATCCTCTAACGTGGATCTGAGCCGGGAAATGACGGAGATGATGCAGATTCAGCGTACGTATCAGCTTGCTGCCCGGGCGCTGTCCTCCAGTGACCAGATGCTGGGCCTGGCTAATAACATGCGCGCGTGAGGTGAAGGAATGAGTCGTGAGAAGGTTAAGACTGCACAGAATGCAGAAGAGGAACAACAGCAGCCGGTGAAGCGGCGCAGGATTAGGGCCTGGACCATTATTCAGTGGTTCCTGATTCCATTGCTGCTGGTTGCCGCACTTGGAGGCGGGCTGGTCGTAGGATATGTGATCCTCGGCAAAAAGGAACTAAGCGATGTGCTCCTGTGGAGTACTTGGAAGCATGTATATGATCTGGTGTTCGCACCTTGAAGCGTTATCGCATACTGATAGTTAAGGCTCCCTTGTTGTGCAGGGGAGTTTTCTTTTTTATACTGGAAAATGTATAATGATGGCGTGCCCTAAGAGCGCCAAAAAGGGCTCTCTCCGTCATGCTGCCGCGTGCGGTGGAGAAAGCCCCTTATCTTAACCTCCACTGCTGCAGGTGGTGAAGGATAATTATAGTTTTTGCCGAAGCTGTCCATATTTATGCAGGGCAGCGGAGAATAAAACAAAAGTGCTGCTGTAGGCGGAGGTTCATAAGACGCGGTTACAACCGAAGGGAGCTTTATAATTATGATGAATACCAATGAAATTCAAGAAATAATCCCCCACCGGCCCCCATTTCTGCTGGTGGACAGAATTACTGAAATAGAAATGGGCAAACGTGCGGTAGGCATCAAGAATGTTACAGTGAACGAGCCGTTTTTCGCCGGACATTTCCCAGGGTTTCCAGTTATGCCGGGTGTGCTGATTACCGAAGCCTTGGCTCAGGTGGGTGCTGTAGCTATTCTCGGAGTAGAGGCTAACCGTGGGAAAATCGGCTTTCTGGCCGGGCTCGACGGCTTCCGCTTCCGCGGGCAGGTTGTCCCTGGCGATACCCTTGTGCTTGAGGTAGAGATTACCCGGCTGAAAGGCAGCATCGGCAAAGGACAAGCCACTGCCAAGGTGGACGGCAAGACAGTAGCGTCCGGCGAGATTATGTTCGCACTCAGCTAGTTCCTGTTATAAACTTATATATTATAGATGGAGAAGGAGAGATTGACATGACTGGATTAAGCCCGAAAGCGCAGGAGACCCTGACACGCTGGCTGCAGGACCCTTCTGTCGACGAGAACACCAAAGAAGAGCTGAAGGCTCTTGCGGGTGAACCGAAGGAACTGGAAGAACGATTCTATAGAGATCTTGAATTCGGTACAGGCGGCTTGCGCGGAGTCATTGGGGCAGGCAGTAACCGGATGAACCGTTATACGGTGGGACGGGCAACTCAGGGCTTTGCAGATTACATTCTGGGACAACATACGGGAGAAAGCAGACCCTCGGTGGTCATTGCCCACGATTCCCGGCGCTTCTCGCCGGAATTCACGCTGGAGGCTGCGCTTGTACTTGCCGGCAACGGTATTGAGACCCATCTGTTCCCGTCCCTGCGCTCTACGCCGCAGCTCTCCTTTGCCGTCCGCCATCTGAAGGCCTCTGGAGGCATCGTGATCACTGCCAGCCACAACCCGCCTGAATATAACGGGTACAAGGTCTACAATGCACAGGGCGGGCAGCTGGTGCCGCATGAAGCAGAGCAGGTTATTGCTAATATCCTGAATGTGGACTCCTTCAACGGTGTGAAGCGCATGTCTCAGGACGCTGCAGAGAGCGCAGGATTGCTGCACTGGCTGGGAGCCGTAGAGGACGAAGCCTTTACGGATACGGTTGCTGCGGTAAGTGTCAGCCGTGAAGAAATTGCTTCTTCGCTGGGCCGTGACTTCTCCATTGTTTATACGCCTCTGCACGGGACAGGCAATCTTCCGGTCCGCCGTGTACTGGAGAAGATCGGCTTCACCCAGGTACATGTAGTTCCTGAGCAGGAACAGCCGGATTCCGAATTCTCTACTGTGAAATCTCCGAATCCGGAGGAACGTGAAGCCTTCACCCTGGCGATGAAGCTGGGCGAAGAGCTGAATGCAGATCTGCTGATCGGTACAGACCCGGATGCTGACCGTATGGGCGCTGTGGTTCGTGACAACGAAGGCAAATTTGTAGTGCTGTCCGGGAATCAGTCCGGCGCGCTCATGATTCATTATTACCTGAGCCGTTTACAGGAACAGGGGAAGCTGCCGGCTAACGGCGCTGTAGTCAAGACCATTGTAACCAGTGAGATGGGCGCTGCTGTAGCCAGCCATTATGGCGCTACGGTGTTCAACACCCTGACCGGATTCAAATATATCGGGGAGAAGATGAACCAGTTCGAGCAGTCAGGCGAGTATACGTATCTGTTCGGATATGAAGAAAGCTATGGTTATCTGGCCGGTAACTATGCCCGTGACAAGGATGCAGTCCTTGCTGCAATGCTGATCGCTGAAGCGGGTGCCTATTACAAGGCCCAGGGCAAGACCCTGTACGATGTGCTGCAAGAGCTGTATGCACAGTTCGGATACTTCCTGGAGAGCCTGGAGTCCCGCACGCTGAAGGGCAAGGATGGAGTGGCTCAGATTCAGGGGATTATGAATGACTGGCGGACCAGCCCTCCGCACGAAATCGCAGGTGCTTCCGTGACGCAGGTGCTGGACTATTCCCTGGGGCTTGACGGTCTGCCTAAAGAGAACGTGCTGAAATATCTGCTGTCGGACGGCTCCTGGTTCTGCCTGCGCCCTTCCGGCACGGAACCGAAGATCAAAGTGTATTTTGCCGTGGTGGGTGAATCCCTGGACAACGCCAAGCACAAGGTTGCGGAATTAACCAGTCAGGTTATGGCACGGGTAGACGGGAAATAATAAGCAATATATAACTTCCCTGCGGAAACGGAGCTGCTCCAGATGGACAGACCTCCGTTTCCGCTTAAATTTGCCGCTGGCAAGAGGGTCGGGTCGGCAGCTGTGACGTACGGCAATCAGCTTTAAAGTGAAAGAGGAGGTACTTTGGTGCAGCAGAAATGGCAACGCTGGAATATAGCATCACGCAAGTGGTTATGGATCATTATGGTGATAGGGCTTATAGGTGCGCTTCCGGTCGTATACGACCGTCTACAGACAGAGAAGTCTTCCAAATCGGTTGAGTTTGTCTTTGATTACCGGGATCTGGTTGAGGTTGCGAGCTACCGGCAGAATCCGCAGGATTATATCAACGAGCAGCTGGACCGGCTGAAGGCAGCCGGTGTTCAGAGTATGGCTATCTATGAAAATACATTGGAGGATTTCCGCAAGGCGCGCCGCCTGATGATCTGGGGAGCGTCTGATATCGCCAATCTTACCGATACTGTGATTCCGGAGAATGAGAACTATACATATGTCCTCTTTACCAGTGCGAAGAACAGTGAAATGCTCTCACCGGTTATCCGCGATGCCTTCAGCAGAGTGGACATCCGGACGGAAGAATGGAACTACCGCGGCCAGCAGGGGCTAATTATCCAGACGCCGCTGGAGGATGCAACGCTCAAGCCGCTGCAGCCGGACCCGATTACACTGGAAATGCTGCATGAGAAGGGCTTCAGCATTGTGCCCCGGCTTGTAGACTCGCTGGCATACAATCAGGATGCCGTGAAGAAACTTTTGGACCGTTACGCTGAGCTTGGCGTCAAGCGGATTCTTTTTGAAGGAGAGTCGGTTAAGGGGTACTCCGATGATGCGGATACAGGCAGTCTAACCACCTTCGCTAACCTCCTGAAGCAACACGGGATGGGAATAGCGGCAATCGAGAATATTAAGGTTCAACAGAAGGGCTTCTCCAAGCTGGCTTATATGCTGGATTACAACGTGACGCGCCTGTATTCCCTCAGCGAGGCGGATTCCAGCCTCAAGACTGAGGTGATTGCTGACCGGTTCGCGCTGGGCACAAAAGACCGCAATATCCGCATGATCTATCTGAATACGATTCCCTCGAGAGATACCAAGAAGGCTGCCATTACAGATACGATGGATAACCTGATTGAGAGTCTCAGCGGACCTGAGGGTGCGGTGGCCAAGATTGAGGCGAACGGCTTCCACATTGGGCAGGCTACAGCATTTGATGTGAGCGATTCCTCCTTCCAGCGTTATTTCAAGCTGATTGCAGTAATCGGAGCGGTAGCTATGGTTGCGCTGTTGTTCTCCTACTTCATTCCATGGCTTACTCTGCCTGTATGGGTGCTTGGACTGGTGGGAAGCGCCGGGCTGCTGGTTCTGAAGCCAACCTTATTTGAACAGGCGCTTGCGCTTGCCGTAGCCATAAGTGCGCCTACCCTGGCTATAATACTGGCTATCCGCAAAATTAATGAAATGGGCCCGCCTTTACGTGCCAATCCGTTAACCTTTGCCGTAATGAGCCCGCGCCGCCGTCTGACGCATAGTCTCGTTCTGTATGTCAAAACTGCATTAATTACATTCAGTGCGGTGCCTTTCGTCATTGCGCTGCTGAATAATATTACCTATGCCCTGGTACTGGAACAGTTCCGTGGTGTGAGCCTGCTGCATTTGGCACCGATCGGGCTTACCGCAATCTATGTTCTTTTGTACCGTGGAGAGTTTGCCTTTAACAAGACAGGTAAGCTGCTGCGGACACCGATTACACTCGCTATGGTCATTGCGGCCGGCGTAATCGGTATCGTGGGGATGTATTATTTGAGCCGGACCGGGAATGCCGGAACTGTAAGTGCACCGGAGAAACTCCTTCGTGTCTTCCTGGAGAATACCGTTGGGGTCAGACCGCGTAACAAGGAATTCCTGCTGGCACATCCGCTCTTTATCCTCGGTGCATTCTTGGCTTATAAATACAGGAGTGCAGCCTTCATCATGATTATTGCAGTCATTGGGCAGTTGTCTATGGTGGATACCTTTGCCCATATTCATTCGCCTGTGCTGATTTCGCTGGTTCGCGGACTTCTTGGTCTGGGACTCGGCCTGATTATCGGTATTATCGCTGTAGGGGTATGGCAGATTGCGGAAGGGTGTTGGAAACGATGGTCACCTCTGCTCAAAAAATTGTAATCTCCGGCTTTTACGGCTTCCACAACAGTGGAGACGAAGCCGTTCTGCAGTCGATTCTGAATGCTGTACACAAGCAGTCCCGGGCCGCCGGAATAACACTTACGCCTGTGGTCTTATCCATTGATCCAGAGTGGACGTCTGCCACATACGGGGTGGAGTCAGTACACCGGATGAAGCTGGGAGAGGTGCGGAGAGCCATATCAGACAGTGCGGGTCTGATCAGCGGCGGCGGCAGCCTGCTTCAGGATGTGACAAGCAGCAAGACCATCCCATATTACCTGGGCATCATCAAGCTGGCCCAGTGGATGGGGAAGCCGACATTTATCTATTCCCAGGGGATCGGCCCGGTGAACCGCAAGCTGTTTCATCCGCTGATCAAATCGGTTTTCCGGAAATGTGCGTACATCTCGGTGCGGGATGAACAGTCCCGCTTGTTGCTTCAGTCGATGGGGTTTAGTATTGATGAGGTAGAGGTAGTACCTGACCCGGTTATGGGTCTGGAGTTGCCTGAAGATATGCAGCCGGAACAACTTGCAGGAGCAGATACGGTAGCTGGAACACCCAACTACGGCATGCAAGGTTCGCCCGCTACTGTAGGTGTCTCCGTGCGCTTCTGGGAGCAGTCCCGTAAGGAGCTGGATTCCTTGGCTGAGGGCTTGGTGAAGGCTTCAGCGGTCCAGCCGCTCCATGTACACTTTCTGCCCTTCCATCATTCTGCGGACAATGAGGCTTCCCGCTATGTGATGCAGAAGATAGGCCGGGCTATAGAAGATAATGGGGGATCGGTAACGATCCGTGAGGATGCGCTTCATCCGCTGCAGATGCTGCGGGAGGTAAGCCAGTGCCAGGCGCTTATAGGCATGCGGCTGCACAGCCTTATCTATGCTGCGGGACAGCGTGTTCCGCTGATGGGCGTCTCGTATGATCCGAAGATTGATCATTTTCTGGAGCGGGTGAATTGTCAGCCGGTGGGTAAGACGGATACACTGGAGGCAGACAAGGTGGCTGCCGGGCTTCTGGAGCTGCTGAGCTCGGGGGAGAGCTGGAAGCAGGAGCGGGAGCCGCTGATCGCCGCGCTCACCCGAGAGGCAGAGGCTCCGGCCCGGCGAATTGCCCAATATTTCGGCCATAAAGGATGAGTGACAAGTGAAAGCAGATAGCGTAATACCGACAGTGCCCATTTTTGGCATACGAGTATCCAAGGCGGATATGAAAACCACCGTTTCCTATTTAACGGAGGCGGTTCGTAAGCGTGAGCCTCATCAGGTAATTACTGCCAATCCGATCATGGTTATGGCGGCGCTGGAGAATCCGTCTTATATGGAAATTATGAAATCAGCAGAGCTGGTTGTCCCTGACGGGACTGGAGTAGTATGGGCAGCGGGATATTGTCATGAGCCTGTAGCTGAGCGTGTAGCCGGTTTTGATCTTTTACATGAATTATTGCACCAAGGCGAAAGCTATAACTGGAGAGTATATTTGCTCGGTTCTACCCCTGAGGTGATTCGCGAGACGGCTTCCCGGTTACAAACAAGATATCCCGGTATTGTCATCGCAGGATATCATGACGGGTATTTTGGTCCGGCAGAAGATGAACAGATTGTGGGCGGCATCCTTGAAGCGAAGCCTGACTTGCTCTTTGTTGCCAGAGGGGCAGACAGCCAGGAGCCATGGATCGCCAAATACAAATCCCGGCTGCAGATCCCGGTGATGATGGGTGTCGGCGGGAGCTTTGATGTGATCTCCGGCAAGAGCCGCCGCGCCCCTGTTGCCTTTCAGAAATTAAGGGCAGAATGGTTATACCGGCTGCTCAAGGAACCTACACGTTACAAAAGAATGCTTGCGCTGCCGAAATTCGCAGTAAAAGTGGTACGAGAGAAAGATAAAGTCACAAAAGACCAGTAAAATGAGGGAATTCACCGAAAAAATCCGTGGTATCGCCTAAAAACAGTATTGGAATTTGTTTTTGGTTCAGCGTATAATTCAATGCGGTAGAGAAATGGAGGTCGACTTTTCACATGTTAATCATATACATCGCCGGATTCATTGTGTGCATGGGGCTTGCACTGCTTTTGACGCCGTTCGTGAAGAAATTCGCTATTAAGATCGGTGCGACAGATGTGCCAAATGCCCGGAAAGTGCATACGAAGATCATGCCCCGCCTCGGCGGACTCGGTATATTTCTGGCGTTTGTGTTAGGCCTGCTTGCCGTATTACCGATTATTCCTTATGACTTCACTCCCCGGGAGGCTAATTTCATTAAGGCGCTGCTATGCGGCGGAGGTCTGATTGTGTTGATCGGCGGTCTGGATGACCGGTTCGAGCTGTCAGCCAAAGTGAAGCTGCTGGGCCAAATTGCCGCTGCTTGTATCGTAGTTTTCGGGTTTGGCATCACGGTTGATTTCGTAAATATTCCTTTTCATAATAGCTATTCTTCCCTGGAGAGCTGGATTGCCATCCCTCTGACCATCTTCTGGATTGTCGGCGTCACGAATGCCGTGAACCTGATTGACGGTCTGGACGGGCTTGCAGCAGGCGTATCTGGTATCGCAATTGCAACGATTGCTGTCATGGCCTTCCTGATGGGAAACACCATGGTTGCCCTGCTCTGTCTGCTGCTTCTGGGCAGCATTCTGGGATTCCTGTTCTTCAACTTCCATCCCGCCAAAATCTTCATGGGCGATACAGGCTCGCTGTTCCTGGGCTTCTGCCTGGCGCTGCTCGCACTGCTCGGCTTCAAACAGATTGCGGTGGTTTCATTCATCACACCACTCCTGATCATCGGAGTTCCGTTATCGGATACATTCTTCGCCATCGTCCGGCGCAAGCTGCAGAAGAAGCCGATCTTCGCTCCGGATAAAGGCCATCTCCATCACTGTCTGCGCGAACTTGGCTTCAGCCACCGCCAGACAGTATTGATCATCTACGGCATTGCCGCATTCTTCGGTATCCTGGCGGTCATCCAGACCTCAGCTTCGCTCTACGAAGCCAACTGGGTTACCTTTGTAGTCATCTGCGTCATGCTCTTCTTCCTGCAGATCGGCGCAGAGATCACCGGGGTCATCAGTAAGACCAAGCGTCCGGTAATTGATTTGTTTTTGAGAATGCGGATGAAGGTTGACCCTGAACGCAGCTCCAAATCTTAGATACATTATTAGCAATTTATAAAATTAAAATTACAGTGTGCACCTAACCTTACTCCAGTGGAGTAAGGTTTTTTATTTTTTTGCTAATTATTAGTCTATAGCTGTCCGATAAAAATATAGAGTTGGTTAAGACGCGGAATGCTGCACAGGCCGACAACAAACCAAAAAGCAGTAGGAGGTTTCTTACGTGAAAAAAAGTTTGAAGGCGATAGGCGGTATGTTTTTAGCGATAGTGATGCTGCTATCCACACTTTCCTCAGCAGGTGCTGTTTATGCAGCGGACCCTGCAACAGGACAATACTTTCAGTTCACCAAGTTCAGTACAGATAAGGGTGCCCCAACTTCAGTCAATACAAGTACCGTTGACGTAGAGGGTACGTTTAATGGAGTGTCTGCAGACAGCATCTATTATCAGGTGGACGGCATTGTCAACGGGAATGTAGTTCCTGGAGCAAGTGGTGCTGACGTCAAGCCAATTATTGAGAACGAGAAAAACTTCCGTTTCCCAAGTGTCAAGTTAAGTCAGGGCCTTAACCGGATTACAGTCTTTGGTACAACAGCTACTGGAAGCCTGGCCAGCGGAGAAGCCTATGTTAATTTTTCCAACGTTCCTGCCATTTATAATATAGCTCTACCGGATGGCACTTTGCTAAGTGAGAATACACCCACAATGGTTAATACAGCAGGATTAACGTTGACTCTGGAAGCTCCGAATGCCACAGAGGTTATGGTCAATAATTCCAAGATGTTTAACGGCGGTAGCAGTACCTTCGTCATTGCCGACATACCGCTGACTCCGGGTCTTAATAAGCTGACCTTTGTTGCGACTACAGATTCGGGTACGCGTACTTATGCGGTGACACGTGAAGTAGTGTATGCGCCTATTGATAAGGGAACTCCGAACAAGACCAAGGTTGGGACATATGCTGTGGATAGTGGGAATGTTGTATCTGCAACAGGCGGGGATACTGAGATTAAAGGTAAGCTTACAGGGTCCATTACATTTAGAGTATCCGAGGATACGGCAGAGGCTCCACTTTCAGGCATGACCTTTACTGTTCGTAACACAACTACAAGCAGTGATGTACTTGCTGGTGGCGCAACTACCATTGATGCAACTCCGGTTAAGTCGGGAGAATATATTACATTTAAATATACAAGTACCAATGATGTTACAATATCCAGCAATGGTAAATATACAATTACATTTACTACTACCAATGGGACCTATAATGGAAAGAGTATTAATCCATTGGATTTCACTTACCGGAATGCAGATGATCCTTACATTACAAGTGTAGAGCAACTGTATAGTCCTGTAGTGAGCGGCACAACGAATCAAACTGTCAGCTATTCTTCATCCGGTGTCTTCTCGGGTAATTCCAATTTGTTCGAGATTCCACTGTGGTTAATGATCAAGACCAGCGATACAACAATTGCTCCTGACAATTTGGAGATTAGTTCGTATCAGAATGGTGCCAAGGTCCCTTCGGACCGGTTTGTGATCGAAGGAACCTCAATGAAGACTAGCCAGGGTTATAGAGTATTTAAGATCACCGGCCTGCCTTCAGGCGAGCAGACTTTACAGATTGATCTGAAAAAGGATGGATCTACTACTAACATTATAGATAAGAAGGTACTTTCGGTTAATTATGTATCGGCCCCATTTATAGATGTAACTAATATTTATAATAACCAGGTGTTCAAATATAGTGGTGAGTTCACATCCATTAATGGACGGTTAGTGAACTTTCCGGACATAGACAAGTCATCCGTTAAAATAACCATCAATGGAACAACGGTTGTCCCGACAATTAATGATGTAACTCACGTATTTAATTATGCGATTACCTCTACTTCTGGTATTTCTCTGGTGTCCGGCCCGAATAAGATCACCATTTCAGGTACAGCAAACGGTGTGCCGGTCACGACCACTCTTACTGTGTATCTGTTCCCAGAGAATACTCCGAATATTGATGGTGTCGTGCCTTATCCGGTAGGTGAGACGTCCGACCCAAATGGAGTATTTATCAAAAATTCAAATCTAAATTATACAACGAACGAATCTGCTACAGATGTTCACTTTGTCGTAAGCAATGCCACTCAGGTTGTAATTATGAAAGATGGTAAACAATACGCTGTTGCTGACTATAATTCTGATAGCTCTGGTGGCAAGAATGTAGGGTGGAGTACAGCATCCAGTTATCTTAGTACGCCTATTTCGCCCGCCAAAGATGGTGAATTCGTATTAAAAGGTCAAGAGCTACCTACAACCGGTCTCCAGACCTTTGTGATTTCGGCAAGAGTGGGAACTGCGGCTATTACACAGACACTGCAGATCACCCGTGAGGTTCCTCCGTACAGCATTTTATCGCCTAAGCTTCCTAACGAGAGCATTATCAAACAGAACTTCCTTGATGTCAGCATTCAGGCTGAAGGTGCTACAAGTATTGTAATTGGTAAAGAACCAATGATTAAAGGGGCGAAGGACATATTCCGTCTCGAATTAAAGGGTCTGAAAAAAGGGAAGAATACGGTTAAATTCACCGTCACGACAGGCACTACGAAATCCAACGGAACGTTCGATGTAACCTACTCAGATGAGATCCTGCAAGGTGCACAGCTAAAAACGACTCTTAACTCATCTGGCAAGCTGACAGCCTTCCAGAATGCAGTTAGTCTTGTTTTCCCAAAAGGAACAATGCTGCGGGATGCAACGCCTACACCAGGGTCAAGTAATACCCGGCAGATCAATTTGTTCAATGAACAATATATCTTGCTTGGCATTGCCGATAAGCAAGATGGACGCACCGTGAAGCAGTATAACCCTGTAGGTGAATTTGATGGTACGAGTTATCAGGACGGCAAGCTGGTTGAAGTTCCTGCCAGTGGCTTGGCTACTGCTTATATGACTCCAAAGCTTCATTACGGATATGCTTCGAATCTGTATTGGATTGACCCGGGATACTTTGTTTCCGCGACTTCTATTAATGATTATTCAACTGTAGTTGCTTCCCATCCATATAAGAAGGGGAATGAATCCTTCCTCGGTCATATGGGCAGATGGATGGAGCCTACACAACAAGGAAAGATTACCCTGAAATATGATCCGACAATCGTTAATGCGGCAACCTCAAACATCTCTGTTTGGAAGAATGTTGACGGTACCTGGTATAACATGGGCGGTGTAGTCAATACAGGCAGTAAGACGATTACGGCCACATTTGACGGTTTTGGTTATTACACAGTAATGAGCTTACGATACAGTTACGATGATATTGTCTCCCACACCTACGCACGCAGCGAGCTGGAGACTATTTTATCCCGTGGGATTATGAATGCGAAGGATGCTAATGAGTTTGGCGTATATGAGAATGTTACCCGTGGAGAGTTTGCTACTATGCTTGTCAAAATTATGGGTATTCAGCTTGATTACGAGCCAAACAATCTGACATTCTCAGATGTGGTTAAATACAGTGATTATCACTGGGATTACCGTTATATAGAAACAGCGGTCCGCAAAGGGATTATCCGCGGAACAGCTCCGAGAATCTTCTCCCCTAACCGCACCTTATCCAGAGAAGATGCAGCGGTCATGATCGCCCGTGCAATGAGCTTGAAGCTTGGAAACAATGCGACTGATCTGGCAGCCCTGCAGAAGCTATTTACGGATACGGGATCAATTGTGTCAGTATACTCAGCACCTTCTATCCTTGCAGCCTACAAGGCTGGTGTGATTTCTGGAATTGAGAACAAGCTGGTGGCTGGACAAAAGAAGGCAACATTCCGTTTCGATCCGCAAGCTAACTTTACGAGAGCGGACGCAGCAGTGATGGCACAACGTATTATGGCTAAAATGAAGAGATTGTAGAAATAAACAACTATATATGAAGTAAAAATAAGCCTCTGACTCCCTGTTTACGGGAAAGAGGCTTATCTTTTACATTTTCCATATACAAATCTTTGAATTGTGTGTTATTTTGCGTTACAATGGCCTAAGAAGCTGTAAGCACAAACATTTAATGCAAGAAGGAGAAAGCCATCGATGAAACCGATTTTATCAAAAGCACAATTGGATTACACGAAAGCAAAGAATATGTTTGAGAATAGAGCAAAGGTTATGGAAAAAGAAATTGCAGCGAAGCGGGCACTGCAGGAGATCACTCAGGAAGTAATGGAAGAGCTTGTTCAAGCAACTGGCTTCCATGATGCTTATAACGAGCTGGTCATTGCTGAGAATGCTTTGATTGAATGGTCTCATAGCACAATCAAACATGAGAAGAGCTACCGCGAGAACCGCGCAGCGATTGATGCTATGTATGAGAATGTTAATGCAAGTCCTGAGAAACGCCAGGAATTGATACAGCTATCCATGAAGATTCGTTAGTCCTGGATTTACAAGGTTGCAAGAAAGGCTGCTGAGGATTCTCGGCAGCCTTTCTTTATGTATATTCATTTTATTTGCGAACGTGTTAACCTTGTTGTAATGTGGGTATATACTTATTAGCTCGAATGCTGATCAACAAATACATCACTTTTATTATGTAATATTTGTTTGTAAACTTAACAAATATTGTTTAATGACGTTTGGAATGTCTCTATGCTATACTGATTCCCGTAGCCACCCAACATTAACAATAGTTAGTAGAACATACATATTGTATCTTCTAGAGTATCGGGGCAGGAATACAGCAGGGCATAAAAAGTTTTTTTAACCAAAGCGCAACTTTTTTGAAACTACTGCGTTTAAGGTGTAGAGTCACTTGCACAAGGCAATTGCGGAATGCCCTGAAGGCACTGCCCATTGCGAAATGGAAAAATTAGCTTTACGTGACTAGAGGCACATTGTATAATACTTAGGTAGAATTAGGAATCTAGTATTACTATGCCTTGAAGCTGTTTACAAGTTTCTGTGATACCCGTCACAGACATTATTTATACTTAATCTGCTCAACTCGGGAAAGGGGGTGCTCGACAAATGAGTGATATGAGCTACACAACTAAAGAAAATTCCCAGTTTATGAATGTCCAAGGAGGAGAAAAAAAGGTTATGAAGAAAATTTTATCCGTAGCATTGTCTACAGCAATGGCATTCTCGATGTTTGCCTCTGTAGCATTTGGTGAAACAGCAAAGGTAACTCCACAACAAGCATTTGATGCTTTGGCAGCAAAAGGTATTCTTAATGGATACCCAGATGGTCAGGCTCACCTTGAAAAAGATCTGACTCGCGGTGAATTCGCTAAGATCGTTACTAAATTGTTCGGTCTTACTGAAGTAACTGGTAAGCTGTCTTACAAAGACAAAGGTTACACAGCTACTAACTGGACTGTACCTTATGTAGAAGCTGTTACAGCTGCAGGCTTGATGCAAGGTCAAGACACAGTTAAGGGCATCTTCAACTACAACGGTAAAGTAACAGTTGAAGAAGTTGCGGCAGTATTGTTCCGCGCTCTGAAACTGGAACAGCCTACTACAACTGATAACAGTGCATCCGCATGGGCTAAAGGCTATGCACAAGCAGTTATCAACGCTGGTCTGATTGCTAAAGATGTAAACTTCAAATCTAATGCTGACCGTGCTCTGGTAGTACAGACAGCTTATGCAGCTGATCAAATCGGAAAGACTCCTACATTGACTGTAGCTTCTGCTGAAGCAGTAAGCCCAACTCAAGTGGTTGTTACCTTCTCTGATAAGACAACTGCAAACGTTGAGTTGACAACTGCCCTGGTAGAAGGCGTTGAACAAACAATCAACTTCAAACACCTTGAAAAGGACTACACTGCAAAAGTAACTCTGCAGGCGCCTAAGGTTGTAGCTGTTGAAGCTCCAAACTCCAAGCAATTGGTTGTTAAATTCAACCGTGCTATCAGCACTGATTCCCTAATCTCTGATGATAAGGTTATCGCTGACACAATCAAAGTAGTTACCGTAACTGGAACTAATAATGTTACTGTTGCAGGTGCTCATGCTACTGTGAATGCTGGCGGAAATGAAGCAACTATCACTTTCCCAAGCACTGAGTTCATGAAGGGCCAGTACTCCGTTGTAGTTACTGATGCAGTTAAGACTTCTTCAGGAACTGCTTTCGCTACTTATACTACCCTGTTGAATGTTGCTGACACTACTGCTCCTACAGTTGTTAGTGCAACAGCAGTAGCTAGGACTACTACTAATACTGTAACTGTAAAAGTAAGCGAGCCAGTGAAAAAAGCTGGAATTATCGCTTATGTAAACGGTGCGGCTGCATCTGCTACTGTATCTGATGATACTTATGACACGATTACACTCACTACTGGCGCTGCTCTGAACAGTGGTTCCAGCTATGATGTATCCCTGTTGAACGTATCTGACTATGCAGGAAACATTGCTACCCCTAACCCAATCAAAACTACTGTTGCTGTAACTTCTGATACAGCGGCTCCAAGCATCACTAAGGTTGTCAATGTAAGTGACAAGTACTTCGATATCACTTTCAACAAGAAAGTTAACTATCAGTCCCTTGTTGCTAATGTTCGCTTGTTGAATGTATATGGTGAAAGCCAAGGTACATTGTCTGTGGTCACAACTAAAGACAGCGACACAATTAGACTGCAAGTTCCAGCAGGCTTCAAGGTTCCTGATACTGCTGCATTCACTGGAAACCTGGTATTCGGTGCATCCGTTAAGGATACACTTGGTAACACTCTGGGAACTGCACTGACTCAGCCAGTAACAATCACTAAGGACACAGTTGCTCCAACAGTTGTAAGTGCTGTTTACGGCAGCAAGGGTCTGGTTGTTACCTTCTCTGAGAATATCCGTTCTCTGTCCGGTGCTCCAACATTGATCAATGAATCCACTGGTCAGTTGGTAAATGCGAACTTCGCATCCCCATCAATTGATGGCGCGAAAGTAACTTACCCTAACGTAGCTGCTTTGAGCGGAAGCTATACACTTCGTCTGCCAGCTGCATTCGTTGTTGATGATTCCCTCACTGGAAACAAATCTGCAGCGACTACAGTTACTGTAACTGCTGCTGCTGCTTCGACAACTGATTCGGAAAGACCTACTGTAACTAATGTTAGTTACAAAGAAACTACCGCTAATGGAAAGAAAGAAAATGTTGTCATTGTTGTATCTGCTCAGGATAACAAAGGCTTGAATGTTGCCAGCCTTCGCGACCTCAACAGCTATACACTGGATGGCAAGGCTCTGCCAAACACTGCCTACTCTTTCATCACCAAGACAACTGGTGACAATTCTTCTGCACCACTGTCAGCAGAACTTACAATCACTATTCCTAGCTCGTCGATCACTGAGTCTAAGACTTATAACTTCGTAGCTTCCGGTATCGTGGATACTGCAGGAAATGGAATTGCTGCTTTCCCTCAAAACATGAGCCTGACTGATGGAGTTGCACCTACACTGACTGGAGCCACTGTTTCCACTGGTGATACTCAAGTTCTGGTGTTGAGCTTCTCTGAAAAACTGGATAGTGCAACTGTTCAGAAGGAAGACTTCGAATTCATTATCAATGGCGTTGCAACAACTGCCCAAGATTCCCTGTACACTGCAAACACTGTAACTGCTGGTGCAGGTAACGATTCCGGTAAATACTATGTAACGTTCACTGTGAAGGCAACTGGTAAGCTTCTTGATCTTAACGCTAACAACATCAACACAGTTAAGATTAAAGTTAATACCACTTCTAACATCACAGATACTTCCAACAACGTTATCGTTACTGGAAACGAAGTTGACGCTAAGTAATCTCCGATTACTGCAGTTCAAGAATAGCCTCTTCGGAGGCTATTCTTTTTTTATAGCCATTTATCCCACTATGAGGAGGAATCACATTTGAAGACCACTTGGAAAGTTTCGATGTCGGCAGTGTTGCTGGCAGGTGGCCTGTGGGCTGGATCTATGCTTAACCTAAAGGCTGAAGGTGCCGGTGTCGGATCACAACCGGGAACGGCTGAGGACCCGGTTGTTACCAAGAGCTATGTGGACCAGCAGATTCAGAAAGCCTTGCAGGGTGGGACAATAAGTCCACCTACTCAAGCTCCGGCCGCTACAGCAACTAATGCACCGGCTGCAACTACAGCTCCTACCAAAGCGCCGGCTTCCGGTTCGGGTGATACAGGCAATACTGGTAATGCCAGTGAAATTGTTGATGTGAAGCCTGGACAGACCCTTATTGCTGGAGCAGGTGCAGAATTCATTGTTCGTGCCGGCAAAGCGGTTATTTATTCCCAGGATGCTAATGGGGTGGCTGACTTGACGGATGGTGTCGATTTGGCGAATGGTGTCGCTGCGCCTACGAATCATTTGTTATCTTTCCCGCGGGATGGACGTGGGATCGCTGTACAGGACGGTCAGACGATGAAGATCGTTGTTATGGTCCGTGGTGCATATACTCTTAAATAAACAACAGCTTGTGTTAAAGTTCACTTCAATCGACATTTTTCTTTCTATATAAAGAATGCCCTATATTGGACAACATTATACCCCGGAACTCATTCCCACAGCTGACAAACATTGAGCCGACTTAGGCCCTTGGAATTCGTACACAATACCACCTGTAATCTTAAAAAAATTCGCAGGAGGTGCTGTAACATGGCACGTACAAATCGCACAGTGGTACCAGAGAGCCGGGCAATGCTGAAACAAATGCAATATGAAATTGCTTCTGAATTCGGATTATATGGAGCTTCGTACGGTGGTGGAATGGACACGGAGTTTGCTTCTGAGCTGGGGACCATAGGTGGATCAGGGGTTTCTGGAGGAACGCCGTATCTGGGACATCTTAGTTCCAGAGATAATGGATCTGTTGGCGGGGAAATCACAAAGCGGTTGATCAAACAGGCCGAGCAGTCGCTTTTCGCATAACTGGCTTCAATTGACAGCCACCGGTAAATAAGATAATATGACCTTTGAGGAAGGCCGTAGACCTTTTCCATTCGGAAAAGGTTCATTTTTTGAATAAAACAGGCATTGGCCATTATTATTCTACTACTTATATTTGGCCTGTTTTCTACTAGGGAGCCCCCTTGAATACAGTGTCAGATCAACAATATGGGAGGTTGTTGTATATGTCGATCAAAGGGCGTCATCTGTTTACTTCTGAGTCCGTAACGGAGGGACACCCCGATAAAATCTGTGATCAGATATCCGACGCGGTACTAGATGCATTTCTTGCTAACGATCCTAATGCCCGTGTAGCTTGTGAGGTAGCTGTAGCAACAGGTCTCGTGCTTGTCATCGGGGAAATTAGCACCAAGTCTGAATATGTGGATATTCCGGCAATCGTACGTAATACTATTAAGGAAATTGGCTATACCCGCGCGAAGTTTGGTTTTGACTATAATACTTGTGCCGTCCTTAGCTCGTTGAACGAGCAATCGGCAGATATTGCCCAAGGTGTAAATGCTGCTCTTGAGCACCGTGATCCTGCATCATTAGCTGAAGAGACTGCTAACATTGGTGCCGGTGACCAAGGTCTAATGTTCGGGTTCGCTACGAATGAGACGCCTGAGCTCATGCCTCTACCGATTGCCCTGTCCCACCGAATTGCCCGTCGTCTGGCGGAAGTCCGTAAAGATGGAACTTTGAAATATCTGCGTCCGGATGGAAAAACCCAGGTTACGATTGAGTACCAGGGCGACAAGCCGTTGCGTGTGGACACGATCGTCGTATCTACCCAGCATGCAGAAGAAATCACCCTTGAGCAAATTCAGGCAGACATCAAAGAGCATGTCATTCTTCCGGTTGTTCCAGCTGAACTACTGGATGAGGCCACTAAATATTTCATTAATCCTACTGGGCGTTTTGTTATTGGTGGTCCTCAGGGAGATGCCGGTCTGACTGGACGTAAGATTATTGTAGATACATATGGCGGTTATGCCCGTCATGGCGGCGGAGCCTTCTCCGGTAAAGATCCGACCAAAGTGGACCGTTCAGCAGCCTATGCTGCCCGTTATGTAGCGAAGAATCTGGTCGCTGCCGGCCTTGCTGACAAGTGCGAGATTCAATTGGCGTATGCTATCGGTGTTGCAAACCCTGTATCAATCAATGTAGATACATATGGGACGGGGAAGATTAGTGAGGAGAAGCTGGTTCAGCTGATCAGCGATAACTTTGATCTTCGTCCGGCAGGAATCATCTCGATGCTGGATCTGCGTAAGCCTATCTATAGACAGACAGCTGCTTATGGACATTTTGGCCGTACTGATGTGGATCTTCCTTGGGAACGCGTGGATAAGGCGGATTTGTTAAAAGCCCAGTCCGGAATCTAAAAGTTCAGCAAATGAATTGAGCTAGTTTGCATAATGCCATCAAATCATAATCATGCCTATATAGTACCCCTCATCAGGGGGGATTATATGGGCTTTTTGTTATGGAAAAAGCAAGCCGATGTGCCCTCAGCCGTCATCTTCTAAACTTTGGAAGCCCTTTAGCCGAATATAACAGTATACAAGAAACGCTCGAGGGGCTGAAGGGAGCTTTATCAGGAATGAAAAAGAAGGTAAGAATAGGCACAGCTATTATTATTGCAGGTCATCTGCTGCTTGGTCTGGGCAGTCCGGTTATCGGTATACATACATCAGCGGTATACGCCGCTTCGGAATTCGGAATCAGCATTTCTCCTGCGAACGGGTCTGCTTTTGTAAATACCGGGGCTTCGCTGGGGCTTAGCTTTGACCGCCAGGTGATCCCGCAAGCCGGGAAAATCACCATTACAGATGTAAATGCCGAAACGGTATTTACGGAAATTGCAGTCGGAAGTGCAGGACTAATCGGAAACTCGTCAAGCTATGAGATCAAGCTAGGCTCCAGTCTTAAATTCGCTCCATACAAAACATATAGCGTGAGTGTGCCTAAGGGGCTTTTCAAGGATAGTGCAGGCAATGAATCTGCGGCAACAAGCTGGAAGTTCACGACAGCCCCGGAGGTAAATCCGGCGATTACAGCAAGTAGCATGACTCCTGCCATCAATTCCAGGGTAGAGGCGAGTAGCTTAACGGAGCTGAGTATACGCCTATCTGGAGTCCTTACAGCCGGAGGAGGCAGCGTCAGGCTGCTCTCGTCAGCGGATAACGCGGTTATACAAGAGTTTGCGATCAGAGATGGAGAACCTGGTGTAGCCTTCCAGAGTGCAGATTCCTCGACAACGGTGACGTTGACACTGGCTAATAAGCTTGCGTCCGGCGGGAATTATTATGTGCTTATCGACGCTTATGCATTCAAGGATGCTAATAATACAACCTATCAGGGGATAGCCAGCGGCAGCGGCTGGAGCTTTTCTACGATCGGCACGGGGACTATCTCTGCATCTACGGCTCCGGCCAACGCCTCTTTTGGTGCATCGGTCAGTGGAGCACTTAAGCTGTACTTCGACCGCCCGATGAGTCCTGCTTCTGGAGTGATTTCAGTCTCTCCAGGTGCAGGGGACCCTAGAACAAGATGGCTGAATGTCAATTCAACGAATGTTACTGGTGGGGGAAGCTCGACAATTACTCTGTTGCCAGCCTCAGTAGCTTCACCGCTACTGAGCGGTACACTATATACAGTGACTATACCGCAGGGGGCTTTTTATGATCAGGATGGGCATCTCTTTCCGGCTTCAGGTCCGTACTCCTGGACATTTACAACAGCTTCATTAACAAGTCTGTCTGTAGCCGCATTATCCCCAGCGGACCGCAGTGAGGCGGTAGATATTTCCAAGACAATTGCAGTTAATTTCAACCGGGATGTTGTTTATAATAGCACCGTCACGAACGGGGTAGTTCTGTACAAAAGCAATGGATCTAAAGTGGCAGCGACAGTTCAGCAGGGCGCCTCTGCCAAGGAGTTTTTAATCAAGCCGACAGCAGCATTGGAATCGGATACGATCTATTATATTGACATCGCCAAAGGGACGTTCACGGATGCAGCAGACCCCAGCGTACAGTATGAGGGATTAAGCGGCACCAAGTCATGGAGCTTCCGCACTGTAGCCATAGATAAGACTCCGCCATCTCTGACGAGTGCAGTGCTGGAGAACAACCGGACGATCCGCCTGAGGTATAATGAGCCGCTTAACGCTTCTGTGGCACTGCTGGCTTCCAGCTTCGGGGTAACCGTCAATGAGGAAACCCGGAACATTGAAAGTGCCTATATTCAAGGGGACAGTGTATTTGTAGTGATTAGCACAGGCATCGCTGTAGGCCAGAATGTGAAAATCAGCTATACCGGCGGTGTGCGGACTATTCAGGATACGAGCGGGAATGCTGCGGCTACCTTTTCTGGACAGCAGATCACTAATACCATAGAATCGGCGCTTCCTACGCCCAAAGAAGGTAGAATCACCGGCAAAACAGTGACACTAACCTTCAATGATACGCTCAAACCGGTCTCTTCATATGCGTATGAACAGTTTGTGGTCACGACTGACGGCTACTCGCTTGGGGTGAATTCTATCAGCATCAGCGGCAACACCCTATATTTAACTGTAGGCTCTGAGGTGGGTAATTCGGAGTCGGTCCGGGTATCCTACTACGCCGGTTCCTATCCGCTGGTTAGTTCTCTGGGACAGAATATTGCGAATTTCGCAGAGTTTAACATCCGCAATAGTAAGGATGATGTGCCGCCCGTGTTCCAGAATGCGACGGGCGGAGGAAAGAAAATTACAATGAACTACAATGAGGGGTTATCTGACAGCAACCTTCCGATGAACAGCCAATTCTCGGTTCTGGTGGGAGGTAGCCCAAATTACGTCACCAATGTTGCAGTACGTGGAAGCAGTGTGACATTAACACTTCAAAATAACCTGGTAGCTGGTCAAATTGTAACAGTCTCCTATGTCCCCGGCGTAAAAGGCTTAACTGATCTTAACGGCAACCGGGCTGTGTATGTGGACCTGAAGCCGGTTGATCTGAGCGATATCACAGTATCGGAGATCAGCAGCGCAACAGTGAACGGTAATGAGCTGACGGTAACTTTTGTCCAAAGTATGCTGACTTCTTCTGCACTGAGTACTTCGCAGTTTGCCGTCAGGTTGAACAGCACAAATACCCTGGTGCAGAACTATACCCTAACAGGCAATGTCCTCAAACTAATGCTGACAGAGTCTGCGGCCAGCGGGCAGACAGTTGACTTATCCTATACTACGGGGACATCCTTCATTAAGGATCTTAACGGAAATGCACTCGCTTCGTTCTCGCAGCTTCCGGTGAAGAACCTTACTGGAGGTGTGGCGGCTGCTGTGCCAACAGATGCGAACCGTCCAGCTTATCTGGGGACCTTGGAGGCAAGCGAGTTTGGAGACGCAATCCCGCTACTGAAGATTGACTCCGCCGTAATCGCAGCAGACCGCTCAATCTACAGTCAGGATGTGAAAAGATACAGTCTTAATGCAGATAAGCTGGCAGCCAGTTATATGTATTTAAACGCTCAGGGCACGGCTTCACTAGTGTTTGAAGTGCCTTCCACCGAATTGGCAGCCTATGTTACTGTACCTCTACAGCCACTCATGGATGCGTTCAACCGAAACAAGGCTTCATCATTTGGTATTCGTTATGGGGATCAGATCTATAGTGTTGATCTCGGTAAAATAGACCTCAACGGAATCGTAGCCAGTCTAAATACAACCGGCAGTAATATTTCTCTTATCTATCGCATAGAGAAAATGCCGTCTGAGGCGTTTGCTCCATTCGTCCAAAGATTTCAGACACAGGGGCTAACCAGTATAACGCCTTTGGCTGATCTTCGGCTGGCAGCATCTGTAACAGGAAATTACGCGAATGAGACTGCGCTTAGCTTACCAGGGAAGTATATGATCCGGACAACAAGTCCCAATAGCAGTGAGCAGACTTCTGTAGCAAGGTTAGACCAATCCTATTACGATGCAGCGTATCTGCCTACAACGAGCATTACCAAAGGAACTTACAAAGTAATGCGTGCATTAACCAGCGGAAATCAGATCGTTGGAGCATTTTCTTCCACGCGTTCTTTTGCGGATATTGCAACTCACTGGAGTAATACGGCTGTTTCTGAACTGGCAGCCAAGAATATCATCGACAACAGCTATGGCAGCCAGTACAAGCCGGACCAAGCCATCACCCGGGGCGAATTTTCTGTAATGCTGAGCAGAGGGCTAGGTCTGCTAGGGGATAGCGTGACAGCGCAACGCTTCTCAGATGTGCAGTCATCCAGTCAAATGGGCAATTATATCGGCGCTGCCGCCAAAGCCGGCATCATCAACGGCAACACGGACGGGACCTTCCGTGCGGAGGATAAGATTACCCGTGAGCAGATGGCGATTATGATGGTGAGGGCTCTGGAGTATACGGGGCAACCTGTAACGTTAAGCGCATCGGTGATGGATACGCTTAGCCCGTTCAAGGACCGGGCGAGAATTCTGAGCCAGAGTATTGAATTTGTAGCCAAGGCGGTCAAGGCGGGGATCATTCAGGGAATCAGCACCACACAATTCCAGCCGCAAGGCAATGCTACCAGAGGGCAGGCTGCGGTTATGCTGCAGCGGATGCTGAAATCGGCAGGCTATTTGTAAGTGAACTGTATCGTTAAGCAGAGCATCCGGCCCTTAGGCCGGGTGTTTTTTTGTCTGCACATCCAGCACCACAGTGGCTCCGCCCAGCCGGTAAAACCTGCTACTTCTCTCCAATTTTCGCAACTTTTCGAGCTGAATTCAGTCTATTAAAGGTATAGTCTATTACTATGAACTGATATCCAGGTCTTGATAGCGAGGTAGAAGAGTACAAATAGATGGGAGAGTTACACTGAAATGAATGAGCTTTTCATGGGGAAAAAGAGTACAGAGCAAACACGGGGAAATCAATGGTCGCCTGCTAAAAAATGGATTGCTGCATCTCTGGCGGGTGTAATCTGGATCATGCCTGTTGTCGGGAGTGAAGGTGCAGGATGGCTGGGCGCAGGCCCTGCACCGGTAGCACAAGCAGCAGCGTCCTTCTCGGCGACGAAGCTTAGTGAAGAGGTTATCACTTCCGGGGCGATGATGATGAAATATAAATTTACCACGGTGCGTTCCGGTAAGAGTGCGACAGGACTGGCCAGCGTCATTCGTGTCGATCTGAATAATCCGTACGTCTCTCTGGATGTAATGACCGGCAAAGGCGGGAATCTGACGACACGGCAGAGCACCGGGGGCATGGCGGCGGAGACAGGAGCAGTCGCGGCGGTGAACGGGGATTACTTCAATACTGGCGGAGAAGGTGCACCGATCGGCGGTCAGGTATCCGGCGGTGTGCTGGTGTCTACTCCTTCACAGCTGAACGGAATGTACGCTTTTGCAGTAACCAAGGACCGTAAACCTATCATTGATGAATATACATTTGAGGGGATGCTGACCGCAGAGGATGGCTCCCAGTTCCCGCTGTCCGGCATCAACAAAGGGGCCTACAATCCCGAAGGCGGCAGTTCGACTTACAGTCACGCTAACGCTGCTTATATCTATACAGATGCATGGACAGCGCTGGAACGCCCTAAGGGCAGCTCTACTACACCGACAGAGGTGCTGGTAGAGAATGATGTCATTACCCAGATCTCGCTGGATTCGGCTCTGCCGGTGACCGTGCCCAAAGGGGCTTATATTCTGCGGACGCACGGGCTGGCTGCCCAGTTCGTTAAAGCCCATCTGGTTGTAGGACAGAAGCTAAGCAGCGCTTACAAGCTTCGTTCCAAAACCACCCAGCAGGAGCTCGATCCTTCTACGCTGCAAATGATGATCGGCGGACATACCATTTTGGTCAATAACGGCAAGGCGTCGTCGTTCTCCCGTTCTACAAGCAGCATTGGCGGGTACCGGGCGCGTACAGCGCTGGGGTATTCGCAGGATGGCAGATATGTGTATGTCATTGCAGCCGAGAAGAATAGCAATAGTGCGGGTCTGTCGCTGACAGAGCTGCAATCCTTCATGACGAATATCGGGGTGTGGAAAGGGATAAATCTGGACGGAGGGGGCTCTACAACGATGGTAGACCGCCCGCTGGCTGAAACCTCGACTACACTTACCTTCAATACCGAATACGGCAAGGAGCAGCGCACAATCGTTAACGGCGTGGGGGTATATACTTCTGCTCCGCAAGGTGAAGTGAAAGGGATCAAGATCAGCGGCAGTTCGGTATTGTTAATCGGACAAAAGGCCACCTACACTCTGAAGGGCTATGATACGTACTACAATCCGGTGGATGTAGCAGCGGCTAATCCGTCCTGGACCGCAAGCGGCGGCAGTGTAACTGTGAATGCAGGCGAAGCCACGGCCGTCAAGCCGGGAACCGTCAAGCTGAAGGCGACCAGCGGAACAGCGAGTGCGGAGACCGAGGTCACCGTTCTGGGCGGAGAAGATTTGTCCAGCCTGATTGCAGGTACAGCAACTGCACCGCTGCAAGCAGGGGCCACTGTATCAGTTCCGGTTAGCGCAGTGTCGAAGAGCGGGGCAACGATAGCTGTTCCGGCAACCGCACTGAAGTGGGAGTTTATCGGCTTCAAAGGAAGTGTGGGAGATGGCAAGCTTAAGGTGGAGGCTGTCGATCCTGGCGTAACTACCGGATATGCGATTGCCCGCTATGACGGCTTCAGTACGGCAGTTGTCTTGTCTACTGCGGCTGCTACGGCTTGGGAGGATTTCGAGAATGCCAATTATCCGTTCGCATTCACTACCAATGCGGCAGGCGTCACTGGAACAGCAGCAGTAGTTGCGGGCAGCGCAGAGCGAGCAGGCTCGAAGGTGTTATCGCTTAGCTATGATATGAGTGCAGGCACCGGTAAAATGTACGCATACGCCCAGTTCAACGGAACAAAGGGCAAGGATATTCCGGCGGCAGCAACCTCAATGTCAGTCGATGTGATGGGGGACATGAGCCTGAACTGGATGCGTGCCGAACTGACGGATGCCAGCGGAAAGACGGCCTATATTGATTTGGCAAAAGTTATCGACTGGAACGGCTGGAAGACGCTTAATATCGATCTGTCCGGCTCAGGGATTAAATTCCCAGCTTCCCTTAAGAGACTTTACGTGGTAAATGTAGAAGAAGGCCAGGATGAACGGGCCAAGACAGGGACAGTGGCCTTTGATAATATTTCCTTCGTGATGCCATCGCTCTCCAGTGAGGCGGGATTGCCTAAAGGGACGGCAGCGATGAGCATTGGCGGCAAGGCAATGACGGTTAACGGCACCAAGCGGCCGATTGATGTCGCACCGATTGTGAAGGACGGCAGTACGTATGTGCCGATAAAATATGTACTGGATGCGTTCGGCGGCAATGCGGTCTGGGATGCGAAGACCAAGAAGATTATGGTCCTTCGCGGCGCCAAGGCGCTGGATCTGACCGTGAACAAGAAGGAATTCGTACTAAACGGGAAGCGGCAGAGTGCTGAAGTAGCACCTATGATCCTGAATGCCAGGACTTTAGTACCGCTCAGACTCGTGACAGAACAGCTCGGACTCACTGTAAAATGGGAACAGAACACTAAGACCGTAACTATCGAATCGTGATATGTTAGTATAAAGGAAAGCCTTTAATACGATTCGATAGAAATGGGGCAAGCATCCGTGGAATTTCAGGCCGATGCAATAGATCGGGTGATTAAGAACACCATCGACGTGATGGAGAGCAGCAAGTATCAGATATTCGAAATATTGCAGGTGGCACGGGATGAGCTTGCTGCACTCAACAAAGAGCTGCAGCGGGTTATGGAAGAAACGGATGAAACATTGCAAAAGGTAGACAAGCTGGAGCAGCAGTACCACCGCTCCCGGATCCGGCTGACAGAGGTCAGCCGGGATTTTGTCCGCTACACGGAGAAGGATATCCGGATTGCCTATGAGAAGGCGACGGAGCTGCAGCTGGAGCTGATGATGACGAGGGAGAGGGAGGCCTATCTGCGGAACAGACGCGATGAACTGCAAATGCGGGTTCGCAGTGTCGAAAATTCTGTAGAGCGTGCCGAATCGATTGGTTCGCAAATGAGCGTTGTCCTGGAATATCTGTCCGGAGAACTAGGTCAAGTGACGCGAATTGTCGAATCTGCGAAGAACCGCCAGATGATCGGACTCAAAATAATCCTGGCTCAGGAAGAGGAACGGAAAAGAATTGCCCGGGAAATTCATGACGGTCCTGCTCAAATGCTGGCGAATCTAGTCCTAAGGACGGAAATTGTAGAAAGAATGCTGGTAAAGCAGGAATTTGGGTTGGTACAAGCCGAAGTAATAGACTTAAAGGGGCAGGTAAGATACAGCCTGGAAGAAATGCGCAAGGTGATTTTCAACCTGCGTCCGATGGCGCTTGATGATTTGGGGCTGATTCCGACTCTGCGGAAGTATGTGCATGATTATGAGGAGAAGACGAAAATCCGTACCTCTTTTGAAACCAGGGGGAAGGAGCACCGTTTGTCCTCAGCGATGGAAGCGGCGGTATACCGGCTGGTGCAGGAGGGTCTGTCCAATGCGGCGAAGCATGCTTATCCGAGTTACGTGCTGGTGGAGATTACTTATCAGGCTCAATTGATCAAGATTGTCGTGAAAGACAATGGCTTAGGCTTCAATGTGAAAAAAATCAGTGAACAAGCCAACCGGGAAAGCTTCGGTCTGGTGGGTATGCGCGAACGCGTGGAATTGCTGGAGGGAAGAATGGAAATACAGTCAGCCGAGAACCAGGGCACAACAATCGTAATTCACATTCCGACGAATGTGGAAAAGGGAAAGGAGTAATGTGATGGAGAACCAAAACTCTGGCAAAGCGCCCATTAAAGTTCTTTTGGCCGATGATCATCAATTGTTTCGTGAAGGGCTTAAGCGTATTTTGAATATGGAGGATGACATCGAGGTCATAGGCGAATGCGGGGACGGCATCCAGGTGCTTGAATTCTGCAACGGCAACAAGCCGGATATCGTGCTGATGGATATCAATATGCCCATTGAGAACGGCGTGGAGGCTACGCAAAAGCTCCGTGAAATGTTCCCGGATGTCAAAGTGATTATCCTCTCGATTCATGATGATGAAAGCTACGTGTTTGAGACGCTGCGTAAGGGGGCGAACGGATACCTGCTGAAGGATATGGAAGCCGAGTCGCTGATTAATGCGATCCGCTCTGTATGCGAAGGACATGCTTTTATCCATCCGAAGGTGACCGGCAAGCTGATTAATCAGCTGCGGCGTATGACATACCTTAACGAGACTGGCGCTATGGCCGAGACGGCTGTGAAGGAAGCCGGTGTCAAATTCGTTGCAGGCGATAACAATCCGCTGACCCGCCGTGAGGCAGAGGTGCTTCGCTTGATGGCAGAGGGCAAGAGCAACAAGATGATCGGGGAGTATCTGTTTATCAGTGAGAAGACGGTCAAAAACCATGTCAGCAGTATTCTGCAAAAGATGGAAGTGGATGACCGCACGCAGGCTGTAATTAATTCTATCAAATATGGCTGGGTAACTTTATAGCTTCCCTCATAAACTTTTAACTGAGCGTTTTGGAGAATCCTAATGATCCTTATAAACGGTACATAACTTGTATGCAGCCGCGAGCTGCAGCCATAGTATTGTTTCAGTCCGCACTCTATTCGAATTTTGCAAAATGCTAACTTAAATATGTACCCTAAGTTAAACTGGCGGGAGAGGCTCCCGCGCTAGTGGGCTGTCACCGTCCTTTTATCACCGGCATATAGTGTGGGTATAAGAGGGAGGTGCATCTTCATGATCGCCCAGTTAATCTGGATTATCTCTATTTATGCATCCGCAGCAGCCCTTGTTCAACTCCTGCATCATCGGGAAGAGACCCGGGCAGCAGCACGGACTGGTAAGCGGCTTCACTATATTCTGATTACCCGTAATCATGAGGCCGTGGTGGAGTGGTATCTCAGGGTCTTTGCAGTGCATGCTTGCTGGATCGGCAGGCCCTTGCAGGTCACCCTGGTGGATGACGGTTCAGAGGACAGGACCATGGCGGTAGCCTCACGGATGGCTTATTACAACTCTTCTATTGAATTTGCGCCTGCGGTGCCGTTATACGGTCTCGCGGACAGGGATGCACTCCTGCAGGGGGTTACAGTGGATCTGCGGGTTCAGGAGCCGCTGCTGCCGCTGCGGATGATGCGGTTGCCGGGAAGCGGGAGATTCTCATCCAAGCACGGCGAATGACAGGAAAATATGTAAGTTACGGGTGAAGCGCACTCTCCAGGAATGGGGCGGTGTGCTTTTTTGTTGTGCATCAGAGGATAAGGGGGCGAGGGGATTGAAGGTGGCTGTGTATGTGGTGGAGCAGGGTGGAGAGTGGCAGGCCCGGATTTCGTTAAATCTGGGGGTGGATGAATTATGGTGGGCGGGTGAGGGTTGGGGAGGGCAGTTGGAAGCGCAGGAAAACCAAGCGGCAGACCGGGTTGTGCTGCTCTCCCGGTCACTGCCATTGGGCTGGGCAGTGAAGCTGGCAGCAGCCTGCCAGTTCACGGACCAGATGCGGCGCTGGGATGAGGCAGCCTGGCGGAAATCCGCCGCAGTTCTTTTGAAGGCGGAGATCCGGGCGGAGCGGGCTGCTGGAGGGGGACGGGGCGAAGGGTGGCCTTTTGAGGAGGCTAAGGTGTACAGGCTGCCGGAGGACAGGGGATGGAGCAGGTATGGGAGATTGGAGGGTGTGTGGGGGAACGAACAGGCGGATGGACAGGGGAATGTGAGGGAGAATTGGCAAGAGAACGAACAGGTCGGCGTGCAGGCGAGTACGAGGACAAAATTGCGAAGGAACGAACAGGAGAGCTTACGGAGGAGGGAAATGGAGGTGCTTGCAGCGGGAGCAGACCGCCTGGTCGCAGCACTGGACGGGCGTTCTCTGCTTCAGGGTGAAGCAGAGGCACTGGTGGCCGAGCAGCTCCCGGAACTGGCGGAGCATTGGCGGGCTGCGGCGCAGCTCGCCTATCTCCAGGGACGGCTGCGGCTTACGGCCGCCGTCCTGGGCCCTGCGGGCGCCGCGCGGCTGGGCCTGCGCCGCCGCGAAGTGCCGCGTTGCCTGCGCTGCGGCAGCGTGCCCACGGGCCGCACGGCCTGCGCCGCGTGCGGCCTTGCCGGCTGCGCCTATTGCGAGGCCTGCCTCGCACTGGGGCGCAGCCGGGCTTGCGCGCTGCTGCTGCGCAGCGCACCGCTGCCGGCCGTGCGCTGCACGGCCGGCGTGTCCCCCACCGTGGCGGCACGCCGGTGGGGGCTTAGCGCAGCGCAGGCGGCCGCCGCCGCCGCTGCGCTGGGGTTCCTGGCGGAGCCGCGCAAGCGCTCCGCCGCAAGAGGCCCAGAGCGGTTCCTGCTCTGGGCAGTGACGGGAGCGGGGAAGACGGAAATGATCTTCCCGCTCCTGGAGGCGGCGCTCGCGGCCGGGGGCCGGGCGCTGATCGCCACGCCGCGGCGCGACGTCGTGCTGGAGCTTGCGCCGCGCCTGGCCAGAGCCTTCCCGGCGGATGTCCCCGCCGTGCTGTACGGAGGCAGCGAGGACCGCTTGCGCCGCAGCCGGATCACCCTGGCGACCACGCACCAACTGCTGCGGTTTCACCAGGCCTTCGATCTGGTCATCATCGATGAGATCGATGCGTTTCCCTATCACAACGATCCTATGCTGGACTATGCTGCAAGGCAGGTCTGCAAGCCCGGCGGACGATTCATCCTACTCTCCGCCACGCCGCCTGCGGAGCTTCAGCGTCTTGCCCGCTCCGGCAGATTGCCGCATGCGAGGGTCCCGATCCGTTTTCACGGACACCCCTTGCCGGTTCCGCGCCATATCCGGATGCCGCCGCTTCATCGCTGCCTGAAGCAGGGCAGAATTCCGGCAGGACTGCGTTCAGCGCTGCAGCGGTCCATTGACCGTAAGGCGCAGATTTTCCTCTTCGTCTCCCGGATTGCCCATATTGAGGGACTGCTGCAGCTTCTGCGGCGGATGTTTCCCGAAATTTCTATAGAGGGCACCTCCTCTCAAGACCCGGGGAGAGCAGAGAAGGTGCTGAAGTTCCGGGATGGCACCATTTCCCTGCTGGTAACGACCACGATTCTGGAGCGTGGGGTTACGGTACCGCATAGTGATGTTTTTATTCTGGATGCGGACAGCGGACTGTTTGATGAAGCAGCCTTGGTGCAGATGGCGGGCCGGGCGGGACGCTCCAAGGATGATCCGGCAGGCAACGTCATCTTCGCTTCGACAGAATGGAGCCGCTCGCAGCGCGCCGCTATATCACAAATCCGCAGTATGAACGCCATTGCGCGCAGACAAGGATATCTCAAGTCCAAATGATTTTGTGAGGATTTCTTGGAAATAGCTGTGAATGCCCAGCTCCCACAATTTGAGTTCTATACACTCTGTACTTTTAAACTCTGCACATTCTATTTTATTAGGAGGATTACAATGCGTCACCTGACGTCATGGATGAAGCAAGCCCGCTCCCTGATCGCGCCTTCGCAGCCGGAATGTCTGTTTTGCGGCCGCAGAGGCCGTCCTTCCCCCGAATGGCCCGGAATCTGCGTACACTGCCAGAGCAGCATTCCATGGATTCGCGTTCCCCGGTGCCAGACCTGCGGACGTCATGTGGGCTGTCCCGATTGCAGCCGGAGCCATGGGCACTTACCGATCCGGTGCAACCGGAGTGCAGTAGCGTACACTAGTGAAATGCGCGAAATACTTGGGCAGTATAAATATCGGGGGAATGAGCGGCTTGCGCCCCTGCTTGGTCTGATGCTGGACAGGGCATATGCGCTGCTGCAACAGGAACAGAGCGGACAAGCACAAGATGGAGCACAAGCAAGTAATTTTTTCAGCGAACCACGCACGTTGTTACAATCAAAGCTTCGGAATTGTTCTAACCTGTGGCAAGCCGATATCCTGGTCCCTGTACCTGTGAGCGCTGTCCGCCTGTCCGAGCGGGGCTTCAATCAGGCGGAGCGGCTGGCAGACGCAGTCTCCCGGCGTAGAGGAGTCCCCCAGCTTCCGCTGCTGGTCCGCACCCATCACACTGCCAAGCAGAGCTTCAAAAGCAGAAGGGAGCGCCTGGCCGATATGAAGCATGCTTTTGCCGGAAATACAGATCCGGTTGTTCTGCAAAGTCTGAAGGAACACCTGCATTCCCGTGCGACGCATCAGCGTGAACAGCACACTCTGCGAATCATCATTGTCGATGATATCTACACTACAGGGAGTACGATTCGTGCCTGCGCCGGGGCGCTTCAGCAGCTCTGCCGCAGCCTGGATTGTACTGCCGAGATATACTCTCTGACCTGGGCCCGTTCCTAGCAGCAGCTGCTGCTCTGGAATTCAATAAAACCGCTTCCCTGACCGATACTAATCATAGACGGATCTTCGGCGATCATGTAATCTTAGTAGCATAAGCGATTCATGAGTTGTGCAGAATGATAGAAGGGAGCCGCGGTAGAAATGAATGTAGACAATTGTCCGAGATGCGGCCGGTTATATGTCAAGAACCTGATGAACCTGTGCCAGCCCTGCATCAAAGAGTTAGAGCATGAATATGAAATCTGTGTAGAATATTTGCGTAAAAATAGAGGCACCAACATACAGGAACTGTCCGATGCCACCGATATTTCCATCAAGGAAATTACGCGTTTTATCCGGGAGGGCCGGATTTCCATCGCCAATGCGCCTAATATGATGTACCCTTGTGAGGTATGCGGAACCCTGATCCGGGACGGGCATATGTGCGACAGCTGCCGCAGCCGTCTGACCAAGGACCTTGCCAATGCAGCCAAGGAAAGTGCAGACTCGAGCGCTTCCAAGAAGGCTCCAGATGGCGCTTACCGCGCGGTGGACAAGTTCCGCAACTAAACAATTCTGCAAAAAAACGCTTGCAGCTATAAAGAATGTTTCAACAGGGGCCGATAAACTTAGTAAAGATTATCGGCTTTTTTATTACAGAAGGAAGGTGAAGTTATGAAAATTAACGATGCCGGACGAATCAATGCGATTAATCCATACCAACGAAGTGCGGAATCGCAAAGGCAGGAACAGATGAAGAAGAGTACACGCAAGGATGAGGTATCGATTTCGGATGAAGCCATCAAGCTGCTTCAGGCACAGAAGAGCGGGAAGATTGACACTGAACGTGCGAACAAGATCGAAAGCCTGAAACAGCAAGTATCCGCAGGTACCTACCAGGTTGACGCAGCCAAGCTCGCCGAGACACTCGCCCCCTACTTTAAGCAATCCTCCGAGAATTAGGTGAAAACACCCATGGCACTTACAACATTATTAGACTTGCTTGAGCGGCTGGACGAGGCGCATGTGCAGATGCTGGATCTGGCCGCAGTCAAGAAACAGACCATTATGGACAACAAGGTGGAGGGTCTTATTGATATCCTGAACCGCGAGTCCAAGCTGATGAAGGTGATCGGACAGCTGGAAGAACGGCGTGCAGAAGCAGCCTTCGAGTTTTTGCAGGGGGTTGGAATCCGTTCCAATCTGAATCTGAATCTTACCGAGCTGTCCCGCCTTGTCTTTGATCCCGATGACAAATCGCGCCTGCTGCAGATTCAGCAGAAGCTTTCCGGCACATTGCAGCAATTAAAAAAGGCCAATGAGCTGAACCAGAAGCTGATTGAGCAGTCGCTTACCTTTATAGATTATTCCCTGGATTTGCTGGTCGGAAGACCAAATCAGGAAATGACATACCATCATCCGTCCGACAAGGGCAGCAGTGTGACTCGGCCGGGTATTTTTGATGCCCGTGGATAATCAGGTTATCCGCTGAGCTGCGCTCACCGCAGCAATCACAAGGGAGGAACAAGTAGCATGACATCCACATTCCACTCCATCGAGACCGCAAGACGAAGCCTGTTTACCCAGACAGCGGCGCTCAATACCACCGGCCACAACATTGCCAACGCCAACACGGAGGGGTATACCCGCCAGCGTGTGAATATGAAGGCGGCCATCCCGATTGAAGCCTATGGTATGAATAACTCGACGATGCCAGGGCAACTGGGAACAGGGGTTGAATTCAGTTCCATTGAGCGGATTCGGGAGATGTTCCTGGACGATCAATTCCGCGGGGAGAACTCGGCAAGCGGGAACTGGAGCATTCAGTCGGATACCTTAGATAAGCTGGAAGCGATTGTGAATGAGCCTTCAGATACCGGTGTCCGTATCGTACTGGATAACTTCTGGAAATCCTGGTCGGACCTCAGTAAGAATCCGGAAGATCCCACAGCCCGCAAGATCGTCGTTCAGACAGCCCAGGCCCTCACGGATGCCATGAACTATATGAGTACACAGCTCAGCAATCTGGACCGCGATCTCAGTACCAACATTGACGTCAAAGGCAAAGAGATTCAGAGCTACCTCAGCTCTATCGCTGACCTCAATCAATCCATTTCCAAGATAGAAGGTATGGGCGACAAAGCCAATGATCTGCGCGACCAGCGCGACCTGTTGACGGACAAGCTGTCCAAGATTGCTAACATCACCATTCTGGATACAGATGCCGGATATAACATCTCACTGGGCACACAGCCGTTAGTTCAAGGAGCAACCGTGACTGCGGCTGTAGACAGTACGTTTCTTAATACCGCCTTCGCCTCCGGCGATTTGAAGGCTGGTGAAGCTTATGGGATGCTTTTCTCCAAAAACACCTATGTAGCAGATTACAGGAAGCAGCTCGACGCGATGGCCAATACCATTGCCAATGGTGAAGTGCAGGTGACCATACCGTCAGGCTCTAACCTGCCCGCAGGAACGACTGTGCTCAAGGATTCAGAGATTATTAATGCAGATGGCACCAAAACAACTCTTTCAGCAGGAAGCGCGGTACCTATCCCGTTGCCGGGTGATCTAAGAACAACAGTCAAAGGTCTGAACGGTCTCCACCAACTGGGGTATGCGCTCAACGGGACCTCGGGCCGGCCGTTCTTCACCTCTGCGGTAGCCGGAGAAGCGATCACTGCTGCCAATCTTAAGCTGAATCCAGAAATCGCTGCAGATCCCACGCTGTTTGCTACTTCCTTGCGTACTACTACAGATACCTCAGGCAATGTATCCGTAGTAAAAGGAAATAATACACTGGCGCTGCTGTTCAGCAATATGAAGGATAACAATACTTTCGCTACAGCAGATGGTACTAAGACCGGTACAGTCGGGTCCTATCTCAGCTCCATGGTTGGACAATTGGGTATCCAATCTCAAGAGGCCACACGCCAGGCGAGTAACGCCGATTATCTGGTGGAGCAAGTGAATTCCCGCCGCCAATCCGTAAGCGGTGTGTCGCTGGATGAAGAAATGTCCAATATGCTCGTATTCCAGCATGCCTACAGTGCTGCTGCACGTTTCATGACCACCTATGATGAACTGCTTGATAAATTGATTAATTCTACCGGCACAGTCGGAAGATAAGGAGGCCATACCATGATCAGAGTCACCTCCAATATGATGAGCTCACAGCTGCTGCTTAACTTGAACCGCAATGCACGAACCATGAACGAGACCCAGCTCCAGCTGGCCAGCGGCCGCAAAATCAACAAGCCCTCCGACGACCCGGTAGGCATCACCTATTCCCTCCGCTACCGCGCCGAGCTGTCCTCTAATGAGCAGTACACGAAGAACGTGGATAGCGCGCTGTCCTGGCTGAATTATAACGATACGGTGTTGGGACAGGCGGGGGATGTTGTTCAACGTTTGCGGGAGCTTACTGTTCAGGCTTCTACCGGCAGTAATCCACAGTCAGCTTTGGATAGTATTAATGAAGAAGTGATGCAACTTAAAGAACAACTAGTGGATATAGCGAACAGCAAGCTGAACGGAAAGTATATATTCAATGGTGAACAGTATGCTACCAAACCTTATGATTTTGCCAAGCGGGCTGATGGCACCTACGATACTACTAAGGTAATTACAACAGACCCAGGACAAATTCAATATATTGTAGGTGAGGGTGTGGAATTACCTATTAATATGACAGGAAACGATATTTTTGGATATACAGGAGAAACAGATAATCTGTTTTCTATAATAAACAGTATTTCAGAAGGATTGAAAACTGGTAACATTACAGCGGTTTCCAGACAACTTGATATAATTGACACTCGCGTAGAGACCATCTTGTCAGCCCGCTCTGAAATAGGTGCTAAGACTAATCGCGTAGAGTTGATGCAGGATCGTTTGAGCGATTTGAATTTAAACTTGACAGACCTTCAAGCTAAGACTGAGGATGCGGACTACGAAGAACTTATTATGAAGTCCAAGATTCAAGAGAACATCTACAATGCCTCACTATCTGTTGGAGCTAAGATTATATCTACAACTCTCGTTGATTTCATAAGATAATGGAGGTGCTCTCTGTTGAAACTGTCAGTAGTTCAAATACGTCAGACACCTGGTTTGATAGGTATTGATTCTGACATGGGGGAATTCTCAATTATTCAACACCAAGCAGAGCTAAACATTACATCCGAAAGAGGGCAGTGGGATATCCAGCAGTTTAAACCTGAAATGTCTGTGGATCAATCCAAAGCATTGGCTGCCTATAATGGCGGGAGTCTTATTGAGGTGAATAGGCGCATATATTCCGGTATTGAGCAAATTTACCTCCAAGGCATTGCGCGTCGAGTGGAGCAGGGGAATCGAATGGCTGAATTCTTTAAACCTGGAAACTCTATTCCAGAATTGTATGGGGGGGATTGGAATTCTGTTTCGTTTCCTGAAATTCGTGGCCCCGCTTCGTATGATAATGTGGATATTCATTTTGAAACGAGAAGCCCCCGGATTGAGTTTTTGAGGGGAGCGATAAAGATAGATGTAGTTGTTCGTCGGCCTGATATTGAATATACAAGAGGTAAACTGGATATATATATGAGGCAGTATGCATCTATTCAGTTCATTCCGCCTGAAGTGAATTTGAAATGGTAATTTGTGAGCTGTAGTTGTGCCGGATAGCGCTTCTACGGCTTTTCTTGTTTAATATTGTACGAAGGAGTGGAAACAGATGATTATTGATACACTGTCTTGGGGGAAAATGAAAGTGGATGAGGAACATGTATTTCATTTTTCAAAGGGGATTCCCGGATTTGAAGAGGAAACTGATTTCGCATTAATTTCTACCCCTGATCATTCTTTCTGGTATTTACAGTCGACGAAAGATAAGGCCTTGTCCTTTCTGCTTAGTGACCCTTTTGTCTTCTATCCGTCTTATGAGTTTGATCTTCCTGACGCTGAAGCAAAGGAACTAAAGATTAATAACCAACTAATCGTACGTTGTGTAATAACCCTGAAGAATAAGGTGGAGGAGTCTACGATTAATTTGCTTGCTCCTCTTGTGCTTAATCCAGAAGAACGAGTAGGCAAGCAGATTGTACTGCACAACACACCTTATCATACTAAGCACAGCTTATTAGCGTTGTCTCCAAGTATTGATGGAAAGGATGGTGTTTAATATGCTCGTTCTCTCTCGAAAAAAAGGCGAGAGTATCATCATAACGGACCAGATTGAAGTTACAATTTTAAGTGTAGAGGGGGATACAGTCAAAGTTGGTATAAAAGCTCCCAGTCATATAGATATATTTCGTAAAGAAATATATCTATCCATTAAGGAATCCAATCAGGAATCGGCAGCACCTGCTCCCTTAGAGATTAACACGCTTATTGAACGATTACGTGAGGCGAAAAATTAATATGGATATAAGACTTTAACAGGTGGTAGCTTAGGGCTACCTCCGGTTTTTCTTTATGACATCAAAATAATCAAAAATAAATATGTGGAAATTTGCCGGATTACTCTAAACTCATGAGGGTTTAAAGACGATATATAATTTAGACGAAGATCCCGCAGGGCGGCCGACCTTAACGGATCCTTGTTACCACAAGGATGTGGAACCAGTATATTTCAGGGAGGAAAATTATCATGATTATCAATCACAACGTTACGGCGCTGAACACTCACCGCCAACTGGCAATTAACACTAGCAATACAAGCAAGAACATCGAGAAGCTGTCATCCGGTCTCCGGATTAACCGTGCAGGGGACGATGCTGCTGGCTTGGCTATTTCTGAGAAAATGCGCGGACAAATTCGCGGTCTGGATCAAGCATCCCGTAATGCTCAGGATGGAATCTCCATGATACAAACGGCAGAAGGTGCATTGAATGAGACTCACTCCATCCTGCAACGGATGAGAGAGCTTTCTGTTCAGTCTTCCAATGATACGAACGTTACGGCTGACCGCGCTGCTATTGATCAAGAGTATCAAGCATTGTCAACTGAGATTACACGTATTTCTAAAGACACGGAATTTAATACGCAGAAGCTGTGGGACGGTTCTACCACAGCAGTGGATTTCCAAGTTGGTGCTAATACTGGACAAAAAATTTCGTATACATTCGCTTCTATGGATGCAACTACTTTGACTGCTGTTGGTGATTTGACGACAAAAGCCAATGCATCTACAGCTCTGGCTGCTGTTGATGTGGCTATCGGTAAAGTATCCACAGAACGTTCGAAGTTGGGTGCGGTTCAGAATCGTCTGGAGCATACGATTAATAACCTAAATACATCCTCTGAGAACCTGACTGCAGCAGAATCCCGCGTTCGTGATGTGGATATGGCTAAAGAAATGATGAGTCAGACAAAGAACAACATTCTTGCTCAAGCAGCTCAAGCAATGCTTGCTCAAGCGAATCAGCAGCCGCAAGGCGTTCTTCAACTGCTTCGTTAATCTAAGGTTCAACTCTAATCTATAAACCTTCCACAAGGATGTGGAAGTTACATTCAAGGAGGAAATCAATATGATCATTAACCACAATGTTACGGCGCTGAACACTCACCGTCAATTGGCAATCAATACAAGCAACACAAGTAAGAACATCGAGAAATTGTCTTCCGGTCTTCGGATTAACCGTGCAGGAGATGATGCTGCAGGTCTGGCAATCTCTGAGAAAATGCGCGGACAAATTCGTGGTCTGGATCAAGCATCCCGTAATGCTCAAGATGGCATCTCCATGATCCAAACAGCTGAAGGTGCATTGAATGAGACTCACTCCATCCTGCAACGGATGAGAGAACTCTCTGTTCAATCTTCCAATGATACGAACGTTACGGCTGACCGTGAAGCTATTGACCAAGAGTATCAGGCATTGGCCACTGAGATTACACGTATTTCTGATGATACCGAATTCAATACACAGAAACTTTGGAATGGCGCTACAACTGCTGTGGACTTCCAAGTGGGCGCTAACACAGGGCAAAAGATTTCTTATACCTTTGCCGATATGGATGCTGCAGCATTAATGACTGCTGTAGGTGATTTGAAGACTAAGGCTAATTCGCAAACAGCTCTGACAGCTGTTGATGCGGGCATTGCAAAAGTATCTACAGAACGTTCGAAACTGGGTGCTGTTCAGAATCGTTTGGAACACACAATCAACAACCTGAATACTTCCTCGGAGAACCTGACTGCAGCAGAATCCCGTGTTCGTGACGTGGACATGGCCAAAGAAATGATGGCGCAAACGAAGAACAATATTCTTGCACAAGCAGCTCAAGCGATGCTTGCTCAAGCGAACCAACAGCCACAAGGTGTTCTTCAATTGCTCCGTTAATCTTCACTGTCTGAATAGAGACCTTAGTTTATCTAAGGTCTTTTTTTTTTGAACCTACGAATGCACGGTAGAAACTAAGTGAGGTGAGGCCGATGTTATCATTAGCTATGATTGTAAAGAATGAATCGAAAAAAATTGCAAGGTGTCTGCAGAGTGTACAATCTGTCGTTGATGAAATCGTAATCGTTGATACAGGTTCTACAGATCATACTAAGCAGATTGCAAGCACCTTTGGAGCACGGATCTTTGATTACATTTGGGATGATGATTTCTCGAGTGCAAGAAACTATGCTTTAGAGCAGTGCAATGGTGAGTGGATATTAGTTCTGGATGCAGATGATCAGATTACACATGCTTCCCGGAAGGAAATAGACGATTTCATACGTAAGCATGATGCCCTAGGTCGAATCCAAATTACTAACAGCTTTGATTATAATGGAGAGCTCAGAGAATCGAAGGCTTATGTGACCCGATTGTTTCCCAAAGGATCATTCTACAACGGTAAAATACATGAGCAGATTGTTTCTGATCTTCCAAGAAAAAACGTATCTATTGAGGTGTATCATGACGGATATTTTAAGTCTGAGAAGTATAAACGTAATATTAAGATGCTAGAAGTGGAGTTAGAACAGAATCCTGGTGATTCATATACACTATTCCAGCTGGGTAAAGAGTACCGGATAATAAAAGAATATGCTAAAGCTAATGTGTACCTAACAAAATGTTATAACACAATCACCAATAATGATGGTTACAAACCTCAAGTAGTGATTGAGTATTTACATACAATCTTGGGGCTGAACAATTTTGAACGAGGGCTTACTCTAATTGAACAAGAGACGCATAACTTAAGCGACTATCCAGATTTCCTTTTCGCTAGTGGGTTGTTCTTTATGGAGCTGGTGTTTAGTGATACAGATAAGTATTTTGAATATTTCCCCTTAATAGAAGAGTCATATTTGAAATGTCTGTCCGTAGGAGATACTACAAAATACGAAAGTGTTAAAGGAACAGGCAGTTTCCTGGCAGCCTATAACCTTGCTGTATTCTATGAAACTACAGGTAATCTGGGCAAAGCAAAAACATATTATCGAATTTCAGCTGAATACAATTACAAGATTGCCCAACAGCGCCTTGGTTTTCTCAATACAATTAAAGAATAGAATTAATAAATTTTTAATCATCATGCATCTTATTTTGTTATGAAAAAAGGCCGATAATTAGAGTATAATTATTAATTTCTGAAATGATGAGAGGATACCTCGATGAATAGAACAGTATCACTATGCATGATTGTAAAGAATGAAGAGAACACACTTGCACGTTGCTTGGAAAGTGTTATCGGCAAAGTGGACGAAATTATTATTGTAGATACTGGGTCAGAAGATGCGACTATAGAGATTGCAACTAGGTTTACTTCAAACCTTCACTACTTTGAATGGACTGGCAGTTTTTCCGAGGCAAGAAACTATAGTGTTCAACAAGCAACCTGTGATTATATTTTTATCATGGATGCGGATGAATATCTGGATGAGAAATCTGATATTTATAAGGAAATTGTTTCAGATGCAGATTATTTCTTATTGGAAATTAAAAATTATATATCCTATGCGCAAACCTTTACACATAAGGCAGTAAGATTATTTAAGAATAATGATCAGCTTTATTTCGAGAGTCATCTGCATGAACATATTAATGTATTGGATAAACGTTATTCTTTCGTTGGAGGAGATGCGAATCTGCTCCTTCACCATACGGGCTACAACAAAGAGACGATAGAAGAGAAGGATAAACTGCAAAGAAATCTTCCTATCATGATTAAGGCTGTTAATGAGAATCCTAGTGGATACAATTTGTTTAATATGGGGAGAACTTATGTAGCTCTTGGTGAAACAGAGAAAGCGGTTAAACTGTTTCAACAAGCCTACCCTTTGTGTAAAGATAAAGCATTTTTGCCGGATCTGCTGTCTTTTCTCGCTTCGAGTCTGGGAAAGTTGGATAAGCATGAAGACGGTTTAAGAATCATAGAGGATGCGCTTCAGTTATTTCCTTCGGATTCTGAAATGCGTTATGTTCAAGGACAAATGCTCTTGGAAGCCGGTTATCAGGAAGAAGCGATATTATCATTCAAGAAGTGTCTCCTCATTGGAAATCAAACAGAAGGAACGATGATATCTGAAGGTTCAGGAGGTTATAAAGCCCGGTTTATGTTGGCTGAAATATATGACAAGCAAAGAAAAATAACTCAAAGCTATGAAGAGACGGTTCAGGTCCTACGAGAAAAGAAAACGTACTCGCCGGCTTTGAAAAAGTATTTTGAAATCGTAACGAAAGCAAATCTCCCTGTTCAGGAGGTCTATCACAATATAGAGTTCATATATAATGTTCAGAATATTAATGATTTAAGGCTGTTGCTGGATACCCTATACGTCTTGAGACACCCGTTGCTTAGGAAATATGTGGGGAAATTTAATATCAAACCACCACCTCATATTATCGCGGTGTCTTTACAATTTGATAAAAAATATGAGCAGGCACGTGAACAATGGTCTGATATTACCACATATCCTGTTGAAGCGGGAGAAGATCTGCTTCTACTTTCTGTTATTCTTAAGGATTCTGCCCTCTTTCGTAGAGCGCGTCCACTTTTGAATTTAAGCAACAGAGAGAGTGACGTGCTAATGAGTTTAGTCAACAGACAAGATAGTTCCAATGTTCGATTAACTACAGGTTTAGAAAAATTGCTTATTGAAGTTTGCCGTCATCTTATCATACTGCAGGAATTTGAAATCTTTGAAAGTGTGTTAGGGCTCCTTTTGAAGGGAAGCGTAGAAACGAAGTACAACATATGCCTTTTACTCGCGGATTATAGTTTTACAGAGGTAGCAATTGATATTTTGATCAAGCTATATGACGAGCAACCAAATAATATAAAGGTTATTACATTACTTGGTGATCTTTGTTTTCAAAGTAACTATCTCGAAGATGCTCATTTATTCTATACCAAACTCATGGACTTAAAACCTGTCTATAGCACTTATGAGCGCTATTACCAATGCTACGAGAAGCAAAATGATATTAAAGGAATGAGTATTATGAAAAATGAAATTAGACGAAAATTTCCTGTAGTTACTTGGATTGATCATACTTATTTTAACTAATCGTGAACATAATTTGGAGGAGATATTTTCTTTGTTGTAAAGAGTGAGGCGAAAATATCCCTTTCCAATGGATAGGCAGCTTTGCAGAGCAAGGAATTTTAGTAATCACAATGCTTCCTGCGATTATATATTTGTATTGGATGCTGAGATTGATTTTCTAGGTGCGAATCCACCCCATTTTTCCAAAGAGAATAACTGCAAAAAGGGCTACGTTTATCCGATATATTATGTATATTAGTACTCCAAACAACTAAATTAAGAAGTTACAGTAAAATGTAAGTAGAATGAAGACTATTGAAGACACATCATTTCATAAAGGATATTGGTGATTTTTTGCCAGTCTCAACAACCCAAAGGAGAAGTAAGGTGAATCTAATAAAGCCGCCAGCAGTACTTCTACAGACACTGGCTTTTAATGTGGAAGAGTATATTGTGGAATGTGTGGAAAGTGTTCTAAATCAATCCTTTATAGATTTTGAGTGGATAGTTGTAGATAATGGATCGACTGATAGAACTAGCATGTTGCTCGAAGAATACGCCAAGAGAGATAGTAGAATACGACTTTTTAGAAATGAAAAGAACACTTTTTTATATAATGAACCTTGGAATCCTGATTATATTGAGTATCTTAACAGTAGTAAAGCTGAATACTGGTGTGCGTTGGATAGTGATGACTACATTCATTCTGATTTTCTAAAGGAACTTTACGCCGCTGCAATAAAGTATAATGCAGATATTGTAGTTGCTGGAACAACAATGTTTCTAGAGGAAAACCCCCATAAAAGGAGTGTGCGTTGTCCCCCTGACTTTTATACAGAAGATTTAACCACTCTGGGTGATTTGCTGCCCCAAATTTACAGTAGTTTTAGATCAATGTGGGGAAAGCTTTTTAAGTTGCCTCTAGCAATGAAACAAAGCAATTATAGAACAGTAGAAAAACCGCTTACTCTATTAAACGCATTCGACACTCTATTTTGCCTTGATTGTTTAAGTTTTGCACACTCAGTCGTGGGAATAAATAAACCACTTCATTACTACAGAATGAGACAGAATTCGTTCTATAATTCACAGCTGAATAAAAATAGGTATCTAGATTATAAGACTATTTTTGAAGAGAGCAAGGAATTACTAAGGAGTTGGAACAAACTTAACGATTCAAACTTACAGTTTATAGCTTCTGTGTTCCTAGAATCGATAAAGGACTGTGTGAAAATAGCAATGAATGCTAAATCAGCTTCCATAGAAGATAGGTTGGAAGCTATCGAGATGATTATATCCGATGAGTTCGTATATCAAGTGCTTAGGCAAAATGATCTTTGGGACAATCTATTCATAAAAGTGAAAGATATTGTTGATCAAAAAGTGGGGGATATTGAAGAATTTGAGATACCTCTAGCAATGAATCACTTTATTTATAGGCTTTATTCATCTATAAAAATGATTACTTCTGCTGGAGATAATAAACAAGATGCCCTTCTACTTTATCTATCCTCAATATGTGATATAAACAATAAAAACCATTTCGGTGTCTCATTGTTATACCCTTTCTTTAAATCTACTGGAAAAGATTCACTTGCTGAATCGGAAAGTAATGGTATTCCATGCGAGTTTCTTGCCTCACAGCCTGACTTATTACGAGAAATTGTGAATGGAGATTCTGAAAAGGCACTAATTATTTGTGACCAAAATTTAACGGATAACAATTTCATCTTGCTGAAACAATCACTGACTAAACTTGGTTCGAAAATACAACTTGATGAGTTAACACAAGTTAAACTGAATATGGAAAGAAGTATCTATGATGAGAAGTACGAAGAAGCGGTAGAATTGTTACTGGACGTTCTTGAAACTCATCCTCTTGATTATGATGCTCTATACTACAAGTTATATATACTGATTTTGATGGGTGAATTGTTGCCAGCACTTGAAACTGCTATTGTTTTAAAGGTGTTCTATCCATATGAATGTAACTCAATGGAGTTAATAGCTTTGGCGTTTCTAAATGTTGGTTTGAAGGATATGGCTAGGAGCCTTTATCAAACAGCTTTGGATTTATGTGTAGATGAAACGCAACGGCAACATATAAAAACTGAACTTAATGCTCTTTAAATACCAATATAAGGCGTGAGTGAGATGAAAGTTGTAATTTTAGCTGGTGGATATGGGACGAGAATAAGCGAAGAGAGCCATTTGAAACCGAAACCTATGATTGAAATTGGTGACAAGCCTATTCTATGGCATATAATGAAGAGCTATAGTCACTTTGGATATAATGATTTTGTAATCTGTCTTGGTTATAAAGGTTATGTTATAAAAGAGTTTTTTGCTGATTATTATCTTCACACCTCAGATGTCACCTTTGATTTTCTTAATCAAAACATGTTAACGGTACATAATAATGTTACCGAGCCATGGCGTGTTACACTAGTGAACACTGGGTTGGATACGATGACAGGCGGTAGAATAAAAAGAATAAGAAAATATGTGGGCGATGAGAGATTTATGCTTACTTACGGTGACGGAGTGGCCGATGTAGATTTAAATCAACTCAAACAATACCATATAAACTCCGAAGCCTATATTACTATGACGTCTATTCAACCAGGTGGGCGCTTTGGGGTTCTCGCTATTGATGAAGCGACGAACCGCATTGACCGTTTTGTTGAAAAATCAGTTGAGGATGGGGGCTGGATCAACGGCGGCTTTATGATTGTAGAACCCCAAGTGTTTGACTATATTGAGGACGACACTACAGTATTTGAAGCTGATACGCTGGTTAAAATTGCTCATGAAGGCAAATTAAATGCATATAAGCATTTTGGATTCTGGCAGTGTATGGATACGCAGCGAGATAAAGGCGTACTTGAGAACCTGTGGAGAAACAACAAAGCACCTTGGAAGCTGTGGGAGTAGGATATCATTGTTTGAGAGGGGGCATTGATATGTGGATGCCAGAAATAACCAGAGAAGATATGGGTTTTATTTATAAATCGATGTCAGAGGAATATAAGCAAAAATTATATGGTACAACGATCTTAATCACTGGATTTGCAGGCTCGCTGGGATATTCCTTGCTTCATTTCTTTGCTGCACACGGTGAACAGCTTGGTGTTAAAAAAGTTTATGGCATTGATAAACTTATGTTTGGGCAGCCAAACTGGATGAAGCGCTTTATAGAAAATCCACTTTTTGATTTGCGTACTTTAGATGTTATTTCCTGTGATTTTGACTTTGCCGGTGATGCAGATCTTGTTTTCCACATGGCATCACTCGCCTCTCCCATCTATTATCGACTACATCCCATTGAAACTATGGATGCCGATGTCACTGGTCTTCGTCGATTGCTTGATTTCTTTAAAACTAAACATATTAAAGGCTTTTTGTTTTATTCCAGCAGTGAAATTTATGGCGACCCTCACTCTTCTCAAATTCCAACTACGGAAGATTATTGGGGAAATGTAAATTCTTGTGGACCGAGAGCCTGCTACGATGAATCAAAGCGTTTTGGAGAAACACTCTGTTATAATTTTGCGAAGCAATATGATATGCCGATCACTGTTGTTCGTCCGTTTAATAACTATGGACCCGGGATGAGAATTAATGATCAAAGGGTAGTAGCGGATTTCGCAAAGGCTGTAATAGATAACGAGAATATCGTGATTTATTCTGACGGGAAGCCGACCCGTACGTTTGATTATATTCCCGATGCCACAGTAGGGTACATTAAGTGTGCTCTATATGGAAAATTTGATGTATTCAATATCGGTTCGGATAAACCGGAGATTACTATTTTGCAATTAGCCGAACTCTACAAAAAAATAGCTCATGAGCAGTTTGGTTACAATGGTACCATTGAGTATAAAGTTCATTCAGATAAGGATTATTTGACGGATAACCCTAATCGCCGCTGTCCGAACATCACAAAGGCAAGAACAATACTTGAATATGAGCCGCAAATTCATATTGAAGAGGGAATTAAGAGGTACCTGCTTTATTTACAGGAATGTGACAGGAGTGAATATCAATGGTGAATGAATTTTCGGTTGATATGCTGACCAAGGAGTCAAATCAGATTGATATTTTATTACAGAAGTGTTCGGAAGTTTTAACTACAGATCGAAAACCAATTGTGTTATTTGGTTCGGGATTCATAGGAAGGTATTATTTAGATCTGATAAAAAAAATGGACATGGTAGTAGAGGTATACTTTTGTGATAACAACCCAAACAAATGGGGAACAAGTATTGATGATGTATTGGTAATTAGCTTTGATGAATTAAAAAACAATTATAGTAATAGCTACATTATAATTACCTCTTTACAATTTTACGATGAAATCCGTCTTCAATTGAAGGAGAATAACCTAAAAATTTTGCTAGATGAATCAATATATTCTGTTATTACAGATGATTACGACGTGTTGCACGTATATAAAGATTATCATGAATTAATTCACGAAAACATCGAGAAGTTTTCAACTACTTATAACTTGTTATTTGACGATTATTCTAAGCGGTTATTTCACGATAGATTAAATTACATTATCAGTGCTAACTCCAGGTATATTACTCCTTTGAGAAGCAAATCACCTCAATATTTTGAGCCAGAGATAATTTCTTTATCAAATGAAGAGATATTTATTGATGGTGGGGGATATATAGGAGATACGGTTCAGGAATTCATTAAGCAAACGAATAGGCAGTATACAAAAGTATACTCTTTTGAACCGGAGGAAAGTAAACATGAGATTTTTTTAAAGAATTTCTCTTCTAGCAATAATATTAATCTTGTACCTTATGGACTTTGGGATAAAAAGGAAGAACTTAAATTTTCTTCACGTGATGATATGGCTAGTGGAATAAGTGAAATAGGTAATACTATAATTCCAGTGACTTCCATTGATGAGTTTCTTGGTGGGGACCCTGTAACTTTTATCAAAATGGATATAGAAGGAGCAGAGTTTAAAGCACTGAAGGGCGCGGAGAAAACCATAAGAAAATACAAACCGAAACTTGCTATATGCGTATATCATAAACCACTGGATATTGTGGAGATACCGATGTATTTAAAAGAACTTGTACCTGAGTATAAATTTTATTTGAGACATTATAATTATGGTCTGACTGAAACTGTTTGTTATGCTGTGGTTGAGTAAATTATGAGGGTGTGACTGTAAGTGATAAATCAATTTTCACTCAAGAGATTAGAAAGCAGGTCAAACCGATTATCTGAATTAATTGCAAATGACTCCATAAATAATCAAAGGCCATTAATTTTGTATGGAAGCGGATCATGGGGAGTTTATTACTTGAATGCCATGAAGGATCTATTTAAGGATTTTGTATTTTGTGATGGAAACCCGTCAAAATGGGGGACTACCGTAGAAGGCATACCTGTGATCAATCCTGAGGAACTAAAGACAAACTATAGAGACTGCCATATTACTATAACGTCATTGGATTATTATGATGAGATTTATCAGCAGATAAAGGAGTTTCAACTTCAAGAAAGACTAGTAATGGCTCTAGAGGGATTTAGAGATGACCAATTAAAAGACTATTATAATTTAATAATTGAAAATTGTGGATACTTTTCCAAAACCTATGACGCGCTTTCTGATGAGCTTTCCCAGGACATCTTTTATGATAGACTCAATTGTTGTATCTCTGGGAATCATGAATATCTTCTTACCTTGAGAAGCAAAACCCCTCAATATTTCGACCCGAAAATCATTTCTCTCTCTGAGGAAGAAATTTTTATAGATGGTGGTGCTTATACTGGTGATACAGTACTAGAATTTCTAAAACAGACAAACGGTATGTTTAAGCAGATTTACTCGTTTGAACCTGAGGAAAGTAAGTATAAGGATTATTTTGAGATAAGCTCTAAGTATGATAATATCCAATTACTGACCTGTGGACTATGGAGTAAAAGGGATGTTCTCCGTTTTAATGCGGTAAATGATGGTTCAAGTGGTGTAAGTGAGAATGGTATTGTAGAAATCCCAGTAATATCGATAGATGAGCTACTTGATGGAAAACCGGTAACTTTTATAAAGATGGACATCGAAGGTGCAGAACTTGAGGCTTTAAAAGGTGCGCAAGAGACCATTAAAAAATATAAGCCTAAACTTGCAATATGCGTATATCATAAACCATTAGATATTGTAGAAATCCCCTTATTTTTGAAACAGCTTGTACCTGAATATAAAATTTATCTTAGACACTATAACATCAGTATGTACGAAACCGTTTGTTATGCGGTTGTTTGATAATAGGCAAGGGGGCGTCATGATCAACATACCTAAGAGAGTTCTGTTTGTGAATGGCTTGCCAATTGATAAAGGCGGAATAGAGACAGCAATAATACAGGTATATAGAGGTATTGAGCATAGACAGCTTTTAATTGATTTTGCAGTAAGAAAGCCTGAAACGGGACATTTCCATGCAGAAATAGAGAGATATGGTGGTAGAATATTCAATCTGTTTGCAAACAGAAAGCATAATGGTAATAAAAAGTGGAACTTTTCTATGGATATTTATTATATTTATAGCTTTTATAGGCTTTTAAAAGATAAGGGACCTTTTTGCGCGGTGCACATAGCTCATCCCATGCTTGAAGGTTTTTTGATGATAGCAGCTAAGATGGCAGGGGTTCCGGTAAGAATTGCTCACAGTAATAATACTGGAATTGACGATAAACAACGTCTTAGTTTAGTGAGGAAATTAACAAGAAAATTAAAATTAACAATTTGCAGGAAGTACGCAACCCATATTTGGGGATGTTCTAAAGCAGCTTCTAAGTACCAATTCGGGAAAAACATTTTAGAAGACAAGCGGTCAGAAATCGTTCCATATCCGGTAGCGATCCACGATTTTGTTAGGGATCATTGCAATAGAAATGAAGCGTGCTTGGAATTAAACATTGGAGTTCAAAATATAAACTTTATTAATGTCGGAAGATATACACCCCAAAAAAATCAATTATTCTTACTGGAAACTTTTAAAAAAATGTTGAACGTAAGAAATGACCTTCATTTAATGCTGACAGGCCCTGGCTCGCTTGAAAATGAGATTAGAGAATATATTGAAAAACTTGATATGAATAATTATGTAACAATGCTTGAAAGTAATACCAGTATTCCACTAGCATTGTCAGCATCAGATTGTTTTTTACTGCCATCTATATATGAAGGTTTCGGGATTGTACTCATTGAAGCACAAGCAGCAAGTATTCCCTGTATTGTATCTGATGTATGCCAACCTGAACCTGACATGGGGTTGGTTGATTATATCCCTCTAGATAAAGGTTCAACATATTGGGCTGATTATATTCTATCCAAAATTCAACAACCTGAAGACAGAAAGGTTAATCTAACACGGCTGATGGAATATGACGTGTCAAACGTAGCCCCACGTATGCAAAAGGTATACTTAGAAGGTACAAAATACGGGCAATGAGTGGCGATATTTGAAATTAGCTAAACTATAAACTAGTAGGAGTTTTAAAATGAGTTATACAATTACAGTGTTTGGGCTTGGTTTTGTAGGGCTCACATCTGCTCTGGCATTTGCTGAAAAAGGACATAAAGTATATGGCTTCGACGTAGATGCACATAGGGTGGAGTTGATTAATGACGGAAAGCTTCCTTTTGTTGAACCAGGACTCGATGATGCACTGCTTCGAAATATCCATGGGAATTTCATCCTTACAGATGATGCAGAAAACTCTGTGAGGAATAGTGAATTTGTCTTTTTATGTGTCGGAACACCAACCGGTAAAAATGGAGAGGCGGATTTAAAATATATTTATTCTGCTATTGATATGTTTGCTAATGTTCTACACGATGGTAAGCACCGTGTGATCGTTGTAAAATCTACTGTACCCCCGTCCACAACGTCTGAACGAGTCATTCCGTATTTGAGTGCTCAAGGATTACTTCCCGGGGATAGGTTTAGTGTCACTAATAACCCCGAGTTTTTGCGGGAAGGGAAGTGCTGGGATGATGCGATAAATGCTGATCGTATCGTTTGTGGTGTTGAAGATCATAAGGGTGAGGAGATGCTCCGTTCCTTGTATAGCCGATTCAATAGTCCCTTTTTTGCTGTTTCGCTAAATACTGGTGAATATATTAAGTATTTATCCAACACAATGCTAGCAAGTATGATTAGCTATGCAAATGAAATGTCTAAAATCGCCGATACAATCGGAGATATTCAAATTAAAGAGGCTTTTAACATTTTGCACATGGATCGCCGTTGGGGTGGGGCTAGCATGTCATCTTATGTTTATCCTGGGTGTGGTTATGGTGGGTATTGCTTGCCGAAAGATACAGTTGCCATGTATGCACAGTCCATGTCAAAAGGGTACGAACCTCTGATGCTTAAAAATGTTATTGCCATAAATAATATGATGCCTCAGTCGATGGCAGCTAAAATCATGAGAGTTGCAAAGCCTTCCGACAAGATAGGTATTCTAGGGTTGTCTTTTAAACCTGGTTCAGACGACGTTCGGGATAGTTCTTCAGCAAAGATTATCTCACTTCTATTGGATGCAGGTTATACAAACCTTATTGGATTTGATCCTGTGGCGAATGAATGCTTTGCCAGGGAGTACAATTTCGCCGAGGTTAGTTACTGTGATAATGTTCAAGTTATAGGTGACCAATCGGACGTCCTTGTTCTGGTCACTGCATGGGAGCAGTTTGTTGGTATAGATAAGAAGTACCCTGGAAAGCCCATCGTTGATTGTAGATATTTCTTATGAGGTGATGAATTATGCCGCTGTTAAGTATCATCATTCCTGTGTTTAATGCAGAACAATATATAGAAGAATGCCTTGAAAGTATATTAAATCAAGCGTTCAGCGATTATGAAATAATTTTAATTGATGATGCTTCAAAAGATAATAGTGGTCATATTTGCGATGCTTATGCAGCACAATATGAGCAAATAGAAGTGATTCACCTAGAGGTTAATAGTCTTCCGGCAGTGGCGCGTAATATAGGTTTAAATATGTCTAAGGGGAAATATGTACATTTCTGTGATAATGATGACTACTATATAGACGGTATCTTCTCGCATATTGCAGATAAACTCCGAGATTGTGCTCCAAGTGTGCTAATGGGGCAATTTATTAGCATACCGGAAAAAGGGGCGTTCATTACGAAAGATGTACCGCTCAACCCGGAAGTATTTATTCAAAGTGACTCCAGCCAAATGTCTGAATACTTGCTCACTATCCCTAATCTGTTATGTACACCTTGGAAAATCATTGTAAACCGAGAACTTTTAATCTCAAATAATATAACATTTCCTGAAGGGTATCATTCAGAGGATGAGGAATGGTTTCCCAAAGTGATATGCTGCGCTAATACATTTGCTTTACTTGAAGAACCTTTTTACTGCTACCGTCCAAGAGCTATGGGTTCAATCACCTCAACTAAAAGTTATTTGCACAGTAAGTCTCACTTAGTGGTTGCTTTCCATTTGTTGCGTTTTCTCAACGAGAAAAAATTTGAGGATGCTCGCTCTGAATTTTTGTATTCCCGTATCGATTTCCTACTGGGGTTATTCTCAACACGTTGTAGCACATTCCTTAGAGAAGAGTTACGTGAAATAGCTATGATCATTCAATCCAACATGGACATTTTTCCACTGATCGCTGAGTTATCACGGAGACAATCTTTACATGAGTTAGTAAGGGGGTATGGTGCATACATTGGAATTTGTTTGTACCGAACTTATGTTATAGAAACTACAGTGGAATTGTTACATGGAAAAGGGAACAGGGAGATCTATGTATTCCCCACTGGGTATAATGGTGAAGGAACTGCGAAAATATTACAAAATGCTGGGTATGATGTGAAAGGATTTATTGATAATAGTGAGAAAAAAGAAGGATGCATCATCAACGGGTTGCCTGTAAGTTTACCCTATATCCTAAAAAGAATGCCTCCCGAAAGTCTGAGTAGCATATTTGTGATAGTGTCGGTTCAAAGTGATAGCGTTGCAAATTCAATTATAAATCAACTTAGAGAACTAGGGTTGCATGATTCTCAGTTTTCCAGCAAAATTTACTGATATATTGTGGATAGAATGGGGAAGCTGCCAATGTCGCTAAAAATGCCTAAGATCAGCATCATAATGTGCACGTATAATCGAGCACAGTTTCTATCCCGATCAATTGAAAGCATACTCTCACAAACATTTACTGACTTTGAATTTATTGTGGTAATCAACGGGTCTACAGATAGTAGCGAAATAATATGTAATAAGTATGCTGAGCAAGATAGCAGAATTAGACTTATCCCTATCACAGAAAACCGTGGAGCACCTGTTGGCAGAAATAAGGGACTAGAAGTAGCTTCATGTGAGTTTATTACCATTGTTGATGATGACGACTGCTGCGAACCCCAGATGCTTGAGTTTCTATGGGGCTTGGCTACTAAGTATAATGCTGATATAGCCATGTGCGGTAGCTGGAATGATTTTTCTAGTAGGAAAGAGCCGTATTTTATATTTGATGATCTTTTAATATTGGATAAAGTGCAGGGGCTGGATGAATTATTAAAACGCGAAAAATACAATGTGGCACCGCCAACAAAGCTTTTCCGCAAAACATTATTTGATGGTATACATTTTAAAGAAAATGTGATTGTGGATGATATACACATCATTTATAAGATTTTTGCCAAAGCTAACATTGTAGTTGTGCAAGGAAAACCACTTTATAGTTTTACCAAGCATGGAAGTAATATGACTAGTTTTATCCAGACTGATGTACTTTCACCAAGAATTTTAAATGAGTACCTTTCTGCTTTTCGTCAACGTACAGAATACCTCTGTAAAAACGTACCTGGTATTACATCTAGAGTCAGGTATTCCGAATGGTCGTATATGATCTCTATGTGTCAAAAAATAAAGCAATACAATAATACGGACTGTTCAGAGACATATGAATTTATGGTTAAAACCTTACATGAAAATTATAGTGAGTTGATTGAAAATCCATTTATAACAGAAATGGAGAAAACGCAACTAAAGGGAATGTGATAATAAAAATCAGGGCTGCGGTTTCAATTTTTTACGACAAGCACTGGAAAAGTACCTCCTTAATGTTCTTGGATTATTAAGCGCACTTATGGCAGCTGCATGCTGTTACAGTCAGAGTGGTGAATTTTATCATGAGTATAGGGCTAAATTATTATAAAATATTAAGAAGAAGTACAAATAGACAAAAGCCACTCTTAAGCAAGTGTGGCTTTTTGTTTTATTTTAAATATAATTGTTTTGAAATTGAATCAATTTCATAAATCCCGCAACTGTAGTCAGTCTGACCCCGGCTTTGAACCCCTAGTAGTAGCAAGACATTTAGGCATAGAAAAAAGAGTACCTCCTCAAATCTCGAATAGGTTATGTGACAAAACCAAACCAATGGGATGAGACGAGGTGAACTCTTTATATAGCTTAACAGATATTAACATTACCGCTAAATCCTGAGCTTCAGTAGAAGAGATAGACAGAATATGTAGCATTATATTAGGAGAATAATTCTTAGTGCTGCAAACCTTTCGTACTGGAGATTCCTATTCTTTCTTCTTATTTTGATATTTTACGGTGTTGTTTCAGTTTCAGCTAAATACAAAAATCAGGAGAATTAATTAAAATACTTTAATAACCTTTCTTTAATACCGATATATAAACTAAATACAAGTTTCCGTGGAGGTTATGGGAATGGACGTTCAGTTTTCTCTATCCGCTAAATCGGTAGAGCGGAGCATTAGTAATGTGAGAAATGAATCAGCCTCAAACAAAGACGTGAATAATAGGATAGCGCAAGTTACAAGTGCCTCGGAACTAACTGCTATGGAAAAGCAGGGAGTCAAGGTGCCGGTTGGAGAAGAGCAGCTAATCCGAACTATTGCTCGTGCAGTAAAGGCGCTAGAAGGGCCAACCACCTCTTTAGAGATAAGCATACATGAGAAAACTCATGCCCTGATGGTAAAGGTAATGAATAAAGAAACAGGCGAGTTAATAAGAGAGGTTCCACCAGAAAAAACGCTGGATCTTGTGGCAAAGATGATGGAAATAGCCGGCATTCTTATTGATGAAAAAGTATAAGGAGGAATTATGAATGGTGATGAGAGTTAGCGGATTCTCTTCAGGATTAGATATCGACAGTGTAGTTAAAAAAATGATGGCAGCTAAGCGCGTACCACTGGATAAGCTGAACCAACAAAAGACATTAATGGAATGGCAGCGGGACAGCTACAGAGAATTTAATGCTAAATTAGTCGATCTAAAAATGAATAAACTTATTAAGTGGAATACTTCAACCCAAATGAACACTCAAAAAGCAATTCTGGGAGGCAATACGACTGCTGTTCGGGCAGAGGCTAGCTCGGCATCTAATGGGGTGGATATGTCGGTTAAGGTGACACAGCTTGCAACTAAATCCTCATTAGAATCGGCCGCAAAACTTACTATTGATACTTCGAAGAGTCCTGATGAAAGTAAAGTTACACTCAGTACCAAGTTGATTAATCTGAGTGGAGCGACATCACCACTAACATTTGTTGTAGATGGTGGAGAAAGTATTACTTTTACTGAGGATGATACTATTTCAACAGCTATGGCTAGAATAAATAGTGGCTCAGGAGTTATCAAAGCCACCTTCGATGAAGTGAGTGGTAAGTTATCGATTACATCCAATAAGTTTGGAACAGATAACTTGATTGAAAGTCAAAAGGTCAGTGGTTCACTCCTTACTCTGTTAAAGATGGATTATAGTGATACAAGCGCATCATTTTTTAAAGCCCAAGAAGCAAAAGTCGAAATTACCAGCAGCAAGTCTGCTACTGCTGAGGTTTATACCAGTACTTCAAATTCTCTAACTGTCAATGGTGTTACGCTTACTTTTCTTGCTAAAAGCGACACTACGGGCGGAGTTACTACGATTAAGACTCAGGCTGATGCTGATAAATCTGTTGAGACAATTAAAGCTTTTGTAGAAACGTATAATGAACTTATCAACACAATGGCTACAACTATAGGGGAAGAAAAGTACAGAAGTTTCACTCCTCTGACGGATGAACAAAAGGAAGCAATGAGCGAGAAGGAAATAGAATTGTGGGAGAAGAAAGCGAAAAGTGGTTTGCTCAAAGGAGATGTTATTCTTCAAACTGCAATTTCAGATATGCGTACAGCAATAACTAGTAAACTTGGTGCTCTTAGTGAGATGGGAATTACTACTGGGCAATATTATGAAAATGGGAAGCTTTATCTGAATGAGGATAAACTTAAACAGGCTATCCTGGATAATCCACAAAAAGTAAGCGATACATTCCGTGGTTCTGCGCTTGAGGTGAACGGAGGAATCTTTGGGGGACTATCTACTGCAGCAGACAAAGCTTTAGATAAAATCGTGTTAAAAGCGGGTACATCAAAATTCTCAACTGACCTTAATTTTGCCTACAAAACGGAAAGTGTTATGGGACGGATGCTAAAGGATTATAACTCACGTATTAATTCATTGCAGGATCGTCTTAGCGATTTAGAAACTAGATATTATAAACAGTTTACAGCTATGGAAACTGCGATGAATAAATATAATTCTCAGTCTTCAAGTTTAAGTAGTTTATTCTCTAATTAATTTGAACTGAAAGGTGACATAAATGATAAATTCTCCTTATGAAAAATACCGTCAATCATCGGTTAACACATCGACCCCAGCGCAGTTGCTTATAATGTTGTTTGATGGAGCAATCCGATTTGTCAGGGCTGGTATCGAGGGGATTGATTCGGTGAATCATCAGAAGGCAAACTTGAATCTAGGCAAAGCTCAACTGATTATCAGTGAATTGATGTCGACTTTGAATCCTTCTTACGAGATATCCAACAGTTTGCTCTCTCTTTATGAATATATTAATTACTTGCTTATCCAAGCGAATGTAAAGAAGGAGAAATCGCATGCAGAAGAGGCCTTGGGGTATTTAACTGAGTTTCGCTTAACTTGGATGGAAGCCTCTAAGATGCCGGTAAATAACAACACGTATGGATAAACAAGTCGCTATATTGGTTGATATTACATTGAATATCACTAATCGATTAAATACTTGCTCTTTCGAGGAATTAGAGGAATTTGTTGAGAAACGTCAGGTTTTGATTGACTCCATTCGAGAAAAATTTAGTGGACAGTCTGCTCTCTCTATTGAGGAAGAGAGTCATCTGAAGGCAGTCCTAAGACGAGATCCTGAAATAATTGAAAGAATGCAGCAACTCAAAGGCGAGGCTGCCAATTGGCTTCAACATAGAGAATTAGCTAAAATCCAACGCAGCGCCTACGAGACCGCCTACACCCCGGACAGCTTCCTGATGGACCGTAAAAAATAAAGATAGAATAATAGATTTTCTCCTGTTTCAATAGGGGAGCAGACGGGTATTTACAAGCGTCTGCTCCTTTTTTTGTAACTTATATTACCGAATTCTATCCATTTCTGATGCCGATTGTACCCTGGTAAATTATTGAAAGTAATCATTTACTATTCCAATTGACAATAGAGAAGCTGCGGTGGTATAGTCGAATTGTGAGCAAGACTCACGTTCATCTGATGACGAAGGGAATGTTTAGTCAATGGAAGGTAAAGTTAAATGGTTTAACGCAGAAAAAGGTTATGGTTTTATCGAAACTTCCGATGGTGGCGACGTATTCGTACACTTTTCCGCGATTCAAACTGACGGTTTCAAGACTTTGGATGAAGGCCAATCCGTAGAGTTCGATATCGTTGAAGGCGCACGCGGACCACAAGCAGCTAACGTCATCAAATTATAATCATCCGGCGAAGCCGACCTACATATATGGTAGATGGTTAGCAATTGAGACAACGCTAGCGTTAGACCCAGGGGATCTCCCTTGGGTCTTTTTTATGCAGTGAATGAAGTTGCTTTTGTCTAATGATGTGACTTTGTCTGTTGTGGATAAACTGTGCATAAAGCTGGGGATAAGAGTTCGAGAGGTGTTCTTTGTAAGGAGGGACCGTATGACTCTGTTCTTACATTCTTCTTATAAATATTCTCAATTTCGAGTAAATGGCCTACATTTCGAGATGAAAAGAGTCCTAAATTGGACACTTTGTAAAAATTAGTTACGGAAAAATGTTAACATCCTCCAAAATATGGGTAATAGAAACCGTTGGGCTTTTTTGTTGCCTAGTCTGCACTCTCATTATTGCTTAGGCGTATGCTTCCGAAAGATCTTTTGGTAAGAAGTCATGCAGTGAAGCCTATGCCCATCAAACTCACAGGAGGATGAACAAAAGAATGAAGAAATTGTGGCGTGGCCTTACGGCCGGAGTACTTGGTATTTCAATGCTGCTTGGATCACTGGGAAGTGTGTCCGCAGCGCCTGCACCTAAGGATATTCAAGGACACTGGGCGCAGAAGCAACTGCAGAGCTGGCTGGATAAAGGATACCTGGGTGGTTATCCTGACGGAACGGTTAAGCCGAATAAGGCAATTACCCGTGGTGAATATGTGGCACTGATTAATCGTCTGTTCGGGTTCACCGAAGCAGCTACTCTTAACTTCACGGATGTGAAGAAATCCAATTGGGTCTACAGTGAAGTGGCTAAAGCTGTGAAGGCCGGTTATATTGGCGGGTATGAGAATAATACCTTCCGGGCCAACAACCCGCTCACCCGGCAGGAAGCAGCAGTTATTGCTGCCAAGCTGCTTAAGCTGAGTACAAGCTCTACTCCGCTTAAGTTCAAGGATAATGCTCAGATCGCAGCTTGGGCCAAGGTGGCCGTAGCCTCAGCGGCTGAGAAGAAGATCATTAACGGTTATCCTGACGGAACCTTCGGTCCGAAGAAATCCCTTACCCGTGCCGAAGCGGTGGGAATTATAAGCAACTCAGTTGTGCATAAGCCGGCTACAGGCGGAGTAACGCCTACACCAGCACCGACAGCAACACCGGCTCCATCTGCAACACCTGTGCCAAGCACCAGCCCAACAGCTACTCCAGCTCCTGGCGGCGGTAGTGGTGGCGGCACTGGCGGAGGCGGCGGTGGAGGCGGTAGCGTTACCTTGCCGTCTGTAAGCAACGTGACTTACGGCCATGTAGGTTCTGTTACCGCTGATGTATATGTTACGCCTTCTGTTACAGGAGCCGTGTATTATGTAGTTGCTCCATACAGCATGAACGTAACCGCACCAACTGCAGCACAAGTGAAAGACGGACTGATTAATGCTACAACAGCAGGCGTTCATTTCGGCCAAGTTGCGGCTACAGGCGGCACATCCGTTGCTTTCTCGGTGTATGGTCTGACTGCAAATACGGATTATACCGTTTACGTTGCCCTGGCTGACGCTTCTGGTAACTGGTCCGGCGTAACGCCGCTTCAAGTGAAAACAGCACCAGGCAGCACATGGTCGGTCGCTCAGGTAGGGATCACCAATGTAACAACAGTGTCTGCGGATGTATATGCTGCTTACGGGCAGACGGGTACACCGGTAACCCCTCTGAAATATGTGGTGGTTAAGGCAACAGATGCTGATCCAACGGCAATGCAGATTGCTAACGCACAGAACAGTGCGGGTGCTACATTAACAGCGCCTTGGGCTGGTACTCTTACAGGTAATCCAGTTGTGAAACACAGTATTAACCTGACTGGACTCACTGCCAATACAGCGTATAAAGTCTTCTTTATCACTGATTCTAATGGCACCTTGTCACCTGTAGAGCTTCTGCGTATTCACACGAAATAAGTAATCTTGATGAATGGAATCATTCATAATCCAGGCTTCAGCGTGAAATAATACAGCAATCAGTATTCGGTCCGGCGAGGGCGGCTTTATGCTCGAGCCGGGCCGTTTGTTGTTACGGCAGGTCTGTTACATCTATTGTTAGGTGAATGTAAAGTCTGTCATGATTTGTTTTTTACTTAGCCCTGACAATTTGCTATAATGGAAAAGTAAACAAAGGAGGAGTGCCTTATGAAATTCAGCATTCGAGGTCAACAAATTGAAGTGACCGACGCTTTGAGAGACTATGTTGATAAGAAGCTCAGCAGACTTGAGAAGTATTTCGAAGCACCCCCTACCTCTGAAGGATATGTGACGCTTGGCGTCGTTCGCGGCCTTCATACGGTGGAAGTGACAATTCCTCTAGCTGGTGTGACGCTTCGTGCGGAAGACCGCAGCGATGATATGTATGCATCCATCGATGCCGTAGTGGACAAGCTGGAACGTCAGATCCGCAAGCACAAGACTAAGCTTAATCGCAAGTTCCGTCAGGAAGGCAGCCTGAAGACCTTGTTCGTTGAAGGTTCGGGCAGCGCCGTTGCTGTTGAAGAGCAGGAACAGGATTATGATGATCTTGAGGTTGTGCGGAACAAACGGTTCACCTTGAAGCCTATGGATGTGGAAGAAGCGATTCTGCAAATGAACATGATTGGACATACGTTCTTCGTGTTCTCCAACATTGACACTTCCGAAGTGAGCGTAGTTTACAAACGCGATGACGGCAAGTACGGTCTGATCGAGCAGAACTAACCTCTGGACCGGGAATTGTTGGAATAAGCAAGGGCTTCGGTTCAGCCTAACGTGGACAATTAGACGAGTCCCTATTCGCCTGAAGCGAATAGGGCTCTTGTGCGTATATATAGAAGTTTCATTAAAATGCCATCTTCTGTCCTCTTGTAAGGGGATTATACAGAATAAGGTTAGGGCGGCTTGTATTGCGGCTTCTCTTACAAACTGTTACAATTTATGAAGCAGCGGAATCGAAATCATATATGGCCCTTTCAATCTATGAGGATGGGCTCGGTTCCACCATCTGTGTTGCATGAAAGGGGTTAACCATGCTAGGACTTGTTAAGAAAATATTTGGCGACACTAATGAACGGGATGTCAAACGTCTCATGAAGACGGTCGAAGTAATTAATGGGCTGGAGCCGGATTTCGTATCGCTTACGGATGAAGAGCTGCAGGCGAAGACAGCGGAATTCCGCGCCCGTATTGAGAAAGGTGAGACCCTGGAAGAGATTCTTCCTGAGGCCTTTGCTACCGTACGCGAAGCTTCCAAACGGACGCTGGGCATGCGGCATTTTGACGTTCAGCTGGTTGGGGGTATGGCGCTGCATGAAGGCCGGATCTCCGAGATGAAGACCGGGGAAGGCAAGACACTGGTTGGAACGCTGCCGGTGTATTTGAATGCGCTGCTGGGTAAAGGCGTGCATGTCGTCACCGTAAATGATTATCTGGCTCAGCGCGACAGTGCGCAAATGGGACAAATCTATAACTTTCTGGGCATGAGCGTTGGGGTGAACCTGAACGGCATGGACCATAATGATAAGCAAGCGGCATATGCCTGCGATATTACGTACGGCACGAATAATGAATTCGGGTTCGACTATCTGCGCGACAACATGGTGCTCTATAAGGAACAGATGGTACAGCGCCCGCTCTACTTCTGTATTATTGACGAAGTCGATTCCATCCTTATTGATGAAGCGCGGACCCCTCTGATCATCTCTGGCCAGGCTGAGAAATCGACGGAGCTGTATTATGCAGCAGACCGTTTCGTGAAGAAGCTCACTGCCGAAGAGGATTACACCGTGGATATCAAGGTGAAGTCTGTAGCGCTCACTGAGAAGGGCGTGGCTACGGCTGAGCGTGCTTTTGGGATAGAGAATCTGTATGACCATAGCCATGTTACATTGAACCATCATATTGTACAGGCCTTGAAGGCGAACGCTATTATGCGCCGGGATGTCGATTATGTGGTGAATGAAGACGAGGTTATGATCGTCGATGAGTTCACTGGCCGTCTGATGCAGGGCCGCCGTTACAGTGACGGGCTGCACCAGGCGATTGAAGCGAAGGAAGAGATCGAAGTTCAGAATGAGAGCATGACGCTGGCTACGATCACCTTCCAGAACTACTTCCGGATGTACCGTAAGCTGGGCGGCATGACAGGTACGGCGAAGACGGAGGAAGAGGAGTTCAAGAAGATCTATGGTCTTGAGGTTCTTCAGGTTCCTACGAATAAGCCGAATCAACGAATTGACATGCCTGATGTGGTCTACAAAAGCGAGAACGGCAAGTTCAACGCCGTCGTTGCTGAAATTGTGGAACGTCACAAGAAGAATCAGCCGGTGCTGGTAGGTACGGTATCGATTGAGAACTCTGAACGCGTATCGGAAATGCTGAAGCGCAAGGGTGTAAGACATCAGGTACTGAATGCGAAGCACCATGCGGCCGAAGCCGAAATTATCTCTTATGCCGGTCAGCCGGGAACCGTAACGATTGCCACGAACATGGCTGGACGCGGTACGGATATCGTACTGGGCGAAGGCGTAACCGATGTGGGCGGTCTGCATATTATTGGTACAGAGCGCCATGAATCACGCCGGATCGATAACCAGCTTCGCGGACGCGCTGGTCGCCAGGGCGACCCAGGCTCCACGCAGTTCTATCTGTCCCTTGGGGATGAGCTGATGAAGCGCTTCGGTGCGGACAACGTGCTGAACATGATGGATCGTCTGGGATTCGAGGAAGATCAGCCGATTGAGAGCCGTATGATTACCAAGGCCGTCGAATCTGCCCAGAAGCGGGTAGAAGGCAACAACTTCGACATTCGCAAAGTCGTATTGCAATACGATGACGTCATGAACCAGCAGCGTGAGATTATCTACAAGCAGCGCCGCGAAATTCTGGAGTCGGACAATATCAAAGACATCGTAGTGGAAATGATCAAGCCGGTTATCGACCGTATTGTGAATGCCCACTGTAGTGACGATATCCCGGAGAACTGGGAGCTGCAAGAGGTTGCAGATTATGTGAACAGCAAGCTTCTTGAAGAAGATGAGCTGACCCGCGATGATCTGTGGGGCAAAGAAGTAGAAGAAATGATCGAATTTATCTTCGCCCGTGTGCTTGAGAAATATGCTGCCCGCGAAGAGCGTCTTGGCTCGGAGCTGGTACGTGAATTCGAGAAGGTCATTGTGCTTCGCTCCGTAGACAGCAAATGGATGGATCATATCGATGCCATGGATCAGCTTCGTCAAGGGATTCACCTCCGTGCTTACGGCGGTACCGATCCGCTGCGCGAATATCAATTTGAGGGCTTCGAGATGTTCAACGCCATGACAGCGAACATTCAGGAGGAAGTGGCGACCTACATTATGAAGGCGCACATCGAGACGAATCAGGAGCGGCAATCGGTAGTGGAGGAAGACAAGATCTCCACCAACGCAGAACCTGCCGAGAAACGTCCGGTGCATGTGGAGTCCACTGTCGGCCGTAACGATCCATGCCCATGCGGCAGCGGCAAGAAGTATAAGAACTGCCACGGCCAGGCGTAAGAGAAACAGAGTTACGGCCGGGTTCTGGTAGTAACCGGTGAAATAATGAGCAGACATGAAGCTGCGAATACCTTTCACCACACGGCTCTTCCGGTTTTGTTCACGGGCACTTAGGTTATAATGACAATAAAAAGCGGCTGGGCCCGGGGGACTCCCCCGTTTGCGGCCCGGCTGCTTTTTTGGGCTTGAAGTGGTATGGGACGCACAGCTGTGCGTCAGGGCGGGAGCTTCGGGATGTTTTATGGCTGAGGTGGAAGTAACGGAGGGGAAGTTTGGAACTGTAGGAGCGTCAGCGTCCGCCTTTAGGATTGAATTTCTACTGCGATGAGCAGTTTGAATGAGGAAATTCAATCCTAACAGCGGCCGGAAGTCCAAACATTCCCCGCAGTTACGGCGTACACCTGGCCATGGGGCTGATGAAGCGAAGCAACAGCAGCATAGATGCCCGTCCATGCCGGTGAGCCCAAACCGGCAGCCCGGCGCAATATTTTAATTTGAAAGGTGATGTGATCCAATTGATCGATCCTAATGTGAAGCAGGACCTGCGTGAAATGGGCAAGAAATTAACCAACCTTAGGGGGTCACTTTGACTTAGACCTGAAGCTGGAGATGATAGCGAACTTCGAAGAGAAGATGGCGGCTCCCGGGTTCTGGGATGATTCCGATCAGGCGCAGAGCGTGATTGGCGAGATGAATGCCGTGAAATCGGTGGTTGACCAATTCGAGAAGCTGCAGCAGGACTATGATGATGCTGCCATGATGGCGGAGCTGGCCGATGAGGAAGGCGACGACGAACTGGCGGAAGAGACAGCCGGAACGATCCGCAGCATAAGCGCCCGAGTGGATGAGTTTGAGCTGCAGCTGCTGCTCAATCAGCCTTACGATAAGCTGAATGCCATTCTGGAGCTGCATCCGGGGGCTGGCGGTACCGAGTCTCAGGACTGGGGCCAGATGCTGTTGCGCATGTACACACGCTGGGCGGAGAAGCGGGGCTTCAAGGTAGATGTACTGGATTATCTGCCGGGCGATGAAGCGGGAATCAAGAGTGTAACTTTGTTAATTAAGGGCCACAATGTATATGGGTACCTCAAGGCAGAGAAGGGCGTGCACCGGCTGGTGCGCATTTCGCCTTTTGACTCCTCAGGCAGACGGCATACTTCCTTCGTATCCTGCGATGTGGTACCGGAGATTGCAGACGACGTTGAGGTGGATATCCGTACGGAAGACCTGAAGATTGATACGTACCGGGCCAGCGGCGCGGGCGGTCAGCACATCAATACTACCGATTCGGCGGTGCGGATTACGCATATGCCAACCGGTGTGGTGGTCACCTGTCAGAACGAGCGTTCACAGATCAAGAACCGGGAGCAGGCAATGAAGATGCTGCGATCCAAGCTCTATGAGCGCAAAATTCAGGAGCAGCAGGCACATCTGGACGAGATCCGCGGAGAACAATCCGAGATTGCCTGGGGCAGCCAGATTCGTTCCTATGTGTTCCATCCATACAGCATGGTGAAGGATCACCGCACTTCGGTAGAGACCGGCAACGTTGGTGCAGTCATGGACGGCGATCTGGACGGGTTCATTGACGGGTATCTGCGGAGCCAGATTAAAACGGAAGCTGAATAAAGGTAATCACATTCCTACGCGTCTTCGGAGGTGTAGGGATTTTTTTCTGAACATAAAGGAGCAGGCTATAGCGATGCAAAAAATCAATTCACGCAACAAACCTCCGCTTATCCCCCTGAACGGGCCGCTGCGTCATACGGTGGATATTGCGCTAATTCTAATCGGCTCGCTGATCACAGGGCTGGCGTTCAATCTGTTCTTCCTCCCGAACCGGATTGCTTCCGGCGGGGTGTCGGGGCTGTCGGTACTGGCGGAGGCCTGGTTTGGGGCAGAGCCTGCTTTTACCCAGTGGGCGCTTAATATTCCGCTCTTCATTCTCGGCGTGATCTTCCTCGGTAAACAGTACGGCATCCGCTCTCTGCTGGGCAGCTTTGTGCTGCCGCTGTTTATTTTCCTGACGAAGGACGGGCCTGTGCCGACCACGAATCCGCTTCTGGCCTCTATCTATGGAGGAATTGGTGTGGGCCTCGGCCTGGGCCTCGTCTTCCGGGGGCGCGGCTCTACAGGCGGACTGACCATTGCGGCGCAGATTATTCAAAAGCTAACCGGCTTCAGCTTCTCGCTGTCTGTCGTGCTGCTGGATGGTACGGTGATTACCTTGGCGGCTTTTGTGCTGGGGATGGAGCAGGCGATGTATGCACTGATCGGGCTGTTCGTCACGGGCAGGGTGATCAACGCGCTGGAGGTGGGCTTCAGCACCACGAAGGTTGCTTATATCATCTCGGATCAGACTGAGGATATCTCGCAGGCGATTCTGAATGATCTGGACCGCGGGCTGACCAAGCTGAATGCGCAAGGCGGCTATACCGGTGACAACCGTACGGTGCTGATGGTCGTAGTAGGCCAGAATGAAATTACCAGGCTGAAGGCGATTGTCCGCTCGGTGGACCCGGGTGCTTTTGTGATTATTACAGAGGCTCACGAAGTGCTGGGCGAAGGGTTTAAAAGAGAAGCGTAGGCTCCCATAGGGGCTCTGCGCTTTTCTTTTTGCCTGAATAAAGTTAACGTAACATGTTGTATTTATATTAATTCGGTCGTATAATAATACATATTTGCAGAACGGTTCAAGTCAGGCGATAATGATAGAAATGAGAAACGGGAAGCGGGGATGACAGTGACAGGCAAGCTGAGAGCGGCAATTGTCGGATCAACAGGTTATGGGGGCGTGGAGCTGATCAGGCTGCTGCAGGGCCACCCTGATATAGAGATTACTTCAGTGATTTCCTCTTCGAGTGCGGGTGCGCCGATTGAGGAGGGTTTTCCGCATTTGACGGGAGTGGTGCAGCGTAAGCTGGATGGCGTAGATGCAGCAGAGATTGCAAGCCGGGCGGATGTTGTATTCACTGCTACCCCTTCGGGAGTGAGTGCGAAGCTGGTGCCGGGGCTGCTTGCGGCAGGACTCAAGGTTGTCGATCTGTCCGGGGACTTCCGGCTGAAGGATGGCGCGGAGTATGAGCAGTGGTATAAGCACCCGGCTCCTCCGGAAGCTTATCTTAAGCAGGCGGTATACGGTTTATGTGAGGTGTACGGCGAACGTGCGGCCGGAGTGGACTTCATCTCGAACCCGGGCTGTTACCCGACAGCTACGCTGCTGGGGCTGATTCCGGCGCTTGCGGCAGGCTGGATCAAGCCGGATAGTATCATTATTGATGCGAAATCCGGGGTGTCCGGGGCAGGGCGCGGAACGAGCCTGATGGTACATTTTGCCGAGATCAATGAGAACTTCAAAGCCTACAAAATCAACAAACATCAGCACATTCCGGAAATTGAGCAGGTGCTGACCGATATTGCGGGGGAAAAGGTCACGGTAACGTTCACTACGCATCTGGTGCCGATGACCCGGGGGATTATGAGCACGATGTATGCCGGGATGATTGGTGAACATAGCGAACAGGAACTGGTGGAATTATACCGTAACTATTATGCAGGCAGGCCGTATGTGCGGGTGCGTGAACCCGGAGTGGTTCCGGCAACGAAGGAAGTCAGCGGATCGAATTATTGCGATATCGGCTTCGCCACAGACGCGCGTACCGGACGGGTTACTATTGTGTCGGTTATCGACAATATCGTTAAGGGCGCCGCAGGGCAAGCGATTCAGAACCTCAATTTGATGATGGGATGGGAGGAAACCCGCGGGCTTGGTTACACACCAGTGTATCCATAAGTGCAAGCGGTCAAACAATATCATGAGTGAGCAACCACTATATACCGTCGTAGAAGGCGGGAGCATTACTGCACCTAAGGGCTTCACTTCTGGCGGCCTGCACTGCGGTCTCAAAAAAACAGAGCGCAATGACCTTGCCGCGATTCTCTGTGAGGTGCCGGCTACGGCGGCTGCGGTGTATACGACCAATGTGTTTCAGGCGGCTCCGCTGAAGGTTACGCGAGAGAGTCTGGCGGACGGGACGCTGCAGGCGGTGATCGTGAACAGCGGCAATGCCAATGCCTGTACAGGGGACCAGGGCGAGGCGGATGCGTATGAGATGCGTGCGGCTGCTGCCCGTTATTTGGGCGTGAATGAGACGGATGTCGCTGTCGCTTCCACAGGTGTGATCGGGGAACTGCTGAAGATGGATTGTGTGCGCAGCGGGATTGCCGGACTGCCGGAGAAGATGGACGCAGGCGCTGCCGGTGCGGAGGAATTCAGCCAGGCGATTCTAACCACCGATCTGGTTAAAAAAGAAAGCTGTGTAAAAGTAACGGTAGGCGGTACTGAGGTTATTATTGCCGGTGCGGCGAAGGGTTCCGGGATGATTCACCCGAACATGGCGACGATGCTGGGCTTCATGACCACTGATGTGCTCATTGATGGCGAGGATCTGCTCAGCCTGCTGCGCACAGCTACTAATTCTACTTTTAATATGATTACAGTGGATGGTGACACCAGTACGAACGATATGCTGGTCACGATGGCCAGCGGACTTGCGGGCAATGAGAAGCTGACGCGTCTGCATGCGGACTGGGAAGCTTTTGCAGCGGCGTTCACTCATGTGTGCCAGAGTCTGGCGAAGGCGATTGCCCGTGACGGCGAAGGGGCCACGAAGCTGATTGAGGTGCAGGTGAGCGGGGCGGTGCATGATGAGGCTGCGGCGGCGATTGCCAAGACCGTGGTCGGCTCAAGCCTGGTGAAGTCGGCGATCTTCGGCGCGGATGCCAACTGGGGGCGGATTATTGCGGCTGTAGGACGTGCAGGCGTTCCGGTTTCACCGGAGCGGGTGGATATTAAGCTGGGTGAGATCGAGGTGCTGCGCGGCTCGCGTCCGGTGGCTTTTGATGAGGAGCAGGCACTGCATTATCTGCAAAAAAGCGATACCGTGCTGATCACGGTAACCTTGTCAGACGGCAGCGGGCAGGCTACAGCCTGGGGCTGTGACCTGACTTATGATTATGTGCGGATTAACGCGGCTTACCGCACGTAATCTGTGCAGAGGCGTGTAGAAGCTGGTACAGAGGGGGCAGGGAGATGACAGTAGAACCGATAGAGCCTCAGGCGCAGGCGGGGGCCGCCGGGCTGTTCGTAATGAAATGCGGGGGGAGTACGCTGGCGGCGCTGCCGGATTCGTTCTTCGAGGATTTGCGTGAGCTTCAGGTCAGCGGGACTCAGCCTGTAATCGTGCATGGCGGCGGCCCGGCGATCTCCGGCAATCTGGAGAAGCTCGGCATTGAGAGCCGGTTCGTGAACGGCCTGCGGGTAACGACGGAAGAGGTGCTGGATGTGGTCGAGATGACCCTGTCCGGCAGCATCAACAAGGCGATTGTCCGCCGAATTCAGGCCAGCGGGGGGCAGGCACTCGGGTTGTCGGGCGTTGACGGCAACCTGATTACGGCTCGTCCGGTGGCCAATCATCAGGAAGTCGGTCTGGTGGGAGAGGTAAGCGGAGTCCAGGCGGAGATTGTGACGGGTATCCTCGCGATGGGCTATATTCCGGTTATTGCACCAGTGGGCGTAGATGGCGAAGGCCAGCGGTACAACATCAATGCAGATACCGCCGCCGGGGCGGTGGCTTCTTATATAGGGTCACCGAGCATGATCGTGGTTACGGATGTGCCGGGCATTATGCGGACGGTGGACGGGGAGAAGGTCGTGCTTCCTTCCGTAACAGTGGAGCAGATCGAAGCGCTGATTGAGAATGGTGAAATCTACGGCGGAATGATTCCCAAGGTGCGTGCCGCGATGGACTGCATCCAGGGTCAGGTGTCCGAGGTTATTATTGTAGACGGCAAAGAGCCGCGTGTACTCAGCCGGGTGCTGAAGGGCGAGGCGCTGGGGACGCGGATTGTAAGATAACAGATGTGCAGAAACCGGGGCATGGATAGAATAATGAGTTGGATTTTCAGGTAGAGTGACAAGTGAAAATTAGACGCGCTGACGGGTAGCCGGCAGCAGCATGGTGGGAGAGTGACTAAGAATGAGTGAGCTTACGCAAACGGACAAGAATTCTTTGACAGGGGCGCCGCAGGAGCGTTCAGCAGGAACGAACGGACAGGGGGCCGCTCCTGCCAAGCTGAGTGCGGTATTCCCGTCATACAGCAGATATGATATTAGTCTGGTCAAAGGCAAAGGCAGCTGGGTATGGGATGAGCAGGGTAACAAGTATCTGGACTTCATGTGCGGACTTGCGGTAACGAGTCTGGGCCATGCGCCGGAGAAGGTCGGCGCGAAGCTGAAGGAGCAGATTGATACGCTGTGGCATGTCTCGAACCTGTTCCACATTCCGGGCCAGGACCGGGTAGCTGCGCTGCTGACAGAGAATAGCTGTGCGGATCAGGTCTTCTTCTGCAACAGCGGGGCGGAAGCGAATGAAGCGGCCATCAAGCTGGCGCGCCGGTATCATCAGAAGGTGCAGGGTACAGACCGTTACGAGGTTATTACGTTCGAGCAGTCCTTCCATGGACGCACGCTGGCTACACTGACAGCCACTGGGCAGGCCAAGGTCAAGGAAGGCTTCCTGCCGCTTCCGGCGGGCTTCAAGACGGTGCCGCTGCATGATCTGGACGCGTTGAAAGGCGCCATTACTGAACATACGGCAGCGATCATGCTGGAGATGGTGCTGGCCGAGGGCGGTGTGCTTGAGGTACAGCAGGAGTTCCTGGATGCTGTTGTTGCGCTGTGCAAGGAGCACGGGCTGCTGTTGATCGTGGATGAAGTGCAGACCGGCATGGGCCGTACGGGCAAGCTGTTTGCTCATCAGCATTACGGCATTGAGCCGGATATCTTCACCTTGGCCAAAGGGGTAGCGAGCGGCTTCCCGGCCGGTGTGATGCTCGGCAAAGGCTATCTGCGCGAGGCTTTCAGCCCGGGCAGCCATGCCAGCACCTTCGGCGGCACCCCGCTGGCGGCAGCGGTGATGGAAGCGACCATTGAGACCATGCTTGAAGATAAGCTGCCCGAGCGGGCGGCGGAGATGGGCGATTACTTAAGCGGACAGCTGAGAGCGAAGCTGGCGGATACTTCTTTTGTGAAGGAGATTCGCGGCAAAGGCCTGCTGATCGGCATCGAATGCGAGGAGCCGGTGGCCGAGATCGTGCTTGCCGGACAGAAGCGCGGACTGCTGTTCGTTCAGGCCGGACCGAATGTCATTCGGCTGCTGCCTAATCTATATGTAAGCACCGATGAGATTGATCAGGCGGTGGACATCCTATCGGAACTAATTCATACTTATGCTAACAAAGTAAGCGGGGAGGCAAATTGATGAGTCAGGTTACACCAAGCGCTACAGATGCAATTGCCGCACAGCTCAAAGGCCGTGATTTGCTGGAGCTGAATGATTACAGCCCGGAGGAGATCACGTATTTGATCGACCTCGCGATTGAGCTGAAGCGCAAGCAGAAGAACGGTGAAGTCTACCAGCCGTTGCTGGGGAAGACGATCGGCCTTATTTTTGAGAAATCCTCTACCCGTACCCGGGTGTCGTTCGAAGTGGGGATGTATCAGCTGGGCGGACATGCACTTTTCCTGAGCAAAAATGATATCCAGCTGGGCCGCGGCGAGACGGTTGGTGATACGGCCCAGGTCATGTCGCGTTATCTGGACGGTATCATGATCCGTACGTTCGGCCATGATAAAGTGGAAGATTTGGCGCGCTATGCCTCAGTTCCCGTAATCAACGGCCTCAGCGATCTTGCGCATCCCTGCCAGGTGCTGGCGGACTACCAGACTGTATACGAGCACAAGGGCAAGCTGAAAGGCCTGAAGCTGGCGTACATCGGCGACGGCAATAATATGGCCCATTCTCTGCTGATCGGCGGCGCCAAGCTGGGTGTGCATGTCTCTATCGCTGGACCGGAAGGCTACGAGCCGGACGAGGCAGTCGTGGCTGAGGCGCGTGAGATCGCCAAGGAGACAGGCTCAGTCATCACTGTGACCCGCAGCCCGCAGGAGGCAGTACAGGACGCAGATGTCATCTACACGGATGTCTGGGCGAGCATGGGCTTCGAGGCCGAGCAGCTGGCGCGTGAAGCGGCGTTCAAGGACTATCAGGTCAACGAGGAGCTGGTGAAAGGCGCGAAGAGCGATTATCTGTTCTTACACTGCCTGCCGGCCCACCGGGAGGAAGAGGTCAGCACCGGCGTTATCGACGGCCCGAACTCCGTGATCTTCGATCAGGCGGAGAACCGCCTGCATGCGCAGAAGGCGCTTATGGCGGCTTTGATGGGCTAGATGTAGCGCACCACCCCCAGCAAGGCGCTGGGGTAAAGTATTTAATTTTATATACACAACACATATATAAGATCAACGGGAACTTTAATAAGAGGGTTGGGGAGGATCTGAAGGGAATTTTGGAACTGTAGGAGCGTTAGCGTCCGCCTTTGTCTACGATTTCATCCGCGAATAGCGGTACAAATCAAGAAATCTGTAGACAACAGCGGCCGGAAGTCCAAATATTCTCTGTAGTGACGTTCAAAACCCGTTTTTAAAGCCGAAGTTGATCTTATCACCCTCCACACCGAAAGGAAGCTAAACACCCCATGCCAAAAGAAAAAATTGTACTCGCCTATTCCGGCGGGCTGGATACCTCAGTCATTCTGAAGTGGCTGAAAGAAACGTATGATGCGGAGATTATTGCTTTTACAGCGGATATTGGTCAAAAGGAAGAATTGGACGGTCTCGAGGAAAAAGCACTCGCTACCGGCGCATCCAAAGTCTACATCGATGATCTGCGCGACGAGTTCGCGAATGACTTCATCTACCCGATGTTCCAGTCGGGCGCACTCTATGAGGGACAATATCTGCTGGGCACCAGCATTGCCCGTCCGCTGATCGCCAAGCGCATGGTCGATATCGCTATCGCCGAAGGCGCAACAGCCATTGCCCATGGAGCTACAGGTAAAGGGAATGACCAGGTACGCTTCGAGCTGAACGCTGCGGCATTATCGCCGAGCATTAAGGTAATCGCGCCTTGGCGCCTGGAAGAGTTCCGCAACCAGTTCCCGGGCCGTGCCGAGATGATCGCTTACGCCGAAGCCAACGGTATTCCGGTACAAGCCTCTGCGGCCAAGCCGTATTCGATGGACCGCAACCTGCTGCATATCAGCTATGAGAGCGGCGTGCTGGAAGATCCGTGGTTCGATCCAAGCGCACCGGAGAACAAGGAAATGTTCCTGCTCTCCAATGCTCCGGAGGATGCTCCGGATGAAGCCGAGTACCTGGAGCTGGACTTCCTGAAGGGTGACTGCGTAGCGCTGAACGGCGAAGCGTTATCCCCGCTGCAAGTGATGGAGAAGCTAAATGAGCTGGGCGGCAAGCATGGGATTGGACGCGTGGATATGGTCGAGAACCGTTTTGTCGGCATGAAGAGCCGTGGTGTGTATGAGACTCCGGGCGGAACCATTCTGTTCACCGCTCACCGCAAAATGGAATCGATCACCATGGACCGTGAAGTGATGAACCTGCGTGACAGCCTGATCACCCGTTACAGTACGCTGGTATATAACGGCTTCTGGTTCGCACCGGAGCGGATTGCGATGCAGGCCCTGGTGAAGGAGAGCCAGAAGAACGTGACCGGTACGGTACGCGTGAAGCTCTACAAGGGCAACATCATCGGCGCCGGCGTCAAGAGTCCGGTCAGCCTGTACAACCCGGATATCGCCACCATGGAGGCAGATCCTACCCAGGCCTATGACCAGGGCGATGCGACCGGCTTCATCCGTCTGAATGCCCTTCGTCTGAAGGTATCGGCAGGCGTAGCGGAATCCAATAAATAAGTAGGACTATAAAAGCGGGCACAAGAAGGCCGTTCCTCCCAACCGGACAGGGGCGGCCCTTCTAACGTCTATCAAGGAGGAACAACTGGTGAGTAAGCTGTGGGGCGGACGTTTTACCAAAGGGACGAACAAGCTGGTAGAGGAATATACGGCTTCTATCGAATTTGATAAAGTGCTGGCGGAAGAGGATGTGCAGGGCAGTCTGGCACATGTCACGATGCTGGGCAAATGCGGAATTCTGCCGCAGGAGGATGTCGAGACGATCAAGAACGGGCTCACGAAGGTACTGGACAAGGTACGTGCGGGGGAGATTGTGTTCTCGGTTGCTGATGAAGATATCCACATGAATATTGAAAAGAACCTGATCGAAGAGATCGGCCCGGTCGGCGGCAAGCTGCACACCGGACGCAGCCGTAACGATCAGGTGGCTACAGATATGCACCTCTACCTGCGTAACCGCGTGGTGGAGCTGGTAGCGCTGCTGCATGAGCTGCAGGGTGCGCTAATCGGGCAGGCCAAGGATAACCTGGAGACTATCGTTCCAGGATATACTCACTTGCAGCGGGCACAGCCGATTCTGTTCGCGCATCATCTGCTGGCCTACGTGTCGATGTTCCGCCGCGATGCGGAGCGCCTGACCGACAGCTACAAGCGGATTAACGTGCTGCCGCTGGGCGCTGGGGCGCTGGCGGGAACGACGTTCCCGATCGACCGCCACTTCGTGGCTGAACAGCTTGGCTTCGATGGCGTCTATGAGAACAGTCTCGACGCGGTCAGTGACCGCGACTTCATCGTGGAGTTCCTGGCGAATGCATCGCTCGTGATGACTCACCTGTCCCGGCTCAGCGAAGAGCTGGTACTGTGGAGCAGCACCGAATTCAGCTTCGTGGAGCTGGACGATGCCTTCTGTACCGGCAGCAGCATCATGCCGCAGAAGAAGAACCCGGATGTGCCGGAGCTGGTACGCGGCAAAACAGGCCGTGTCTACGGCAACCTGATCGGACTCCTGACCGTGCTGAAGTCGCTGCCGCTGGCCTATAACAAGGACATGCAGGAAGACAAGGAAGGCATGTTCGATACCGTTGCTACCCTTACAGGGGCCTTGCAGCTGTTCGCACCGATGATCTCCACCATGAAGGTGAACAAGGCGCGGATGCGCGAAGCGGTGAATACGGACTTTTCCAATGCGACCGATATCGCCGACTTCCTGGTAGGCAAAGGCCTGCCGTTCCGTCAGGCGCATGAGGTGATCGGCAAGACCGTCCTGTATTGCATCAACGAGGGCAAGTTCCTGCTGGATCTGACGCTGGACGAATTCAAGCAGTTCTCGCCGCTGTTCGACGACCAGATCTATGCGGTGCTCCAGCCGGAGGCCGTGGTGAACGCCCGTAATGTCTACGGCGGTACCGCCACGGTTCAGGTACAGGCTGCCATCGGGCGGGCCGAAGCGGACCTGGTTGCTGCGGGTGAATGGGTGAAGCAGCATGGACATGCTGCGGAGTAAGCCTGGTGGAGCCTGAAGGCGAAACTAGCGGATAAGTGGAAACGGCATTGCCGTCCTTTTAAAGGACGGTACCGTTTCAGCGAGAAATAGAAGTATAAGTTATCGTGTGCAACATATAAATTCTTATATTTTAAACGAAAGACTGTCTCTACTCAGCATCGGTTAGATGCGGTAGGACAGTCTTTTTTTCGAGAGGTAATCTTATATTCTCCGCACCCCAGATAGAAGCTTATGGAAATGACCCGTATCCGCTTACAATCTGGATGATTCTACTTGCTTAGCGGCAGCCACTTCAGCACATCGCGGATCTTGGCATCCCAGTATCCCCACTCATGCTCGCCCGGCCCCTCTTCATAGGTCAGAGACAGCTTGGTCTTGGAGCAGGCCTTACGGAAGACCTGATTGTCCTCATAGAGGAAATCCTCGGTTCCACAGCACTGATAGAGCAGCGGCTTCGGCCCTTTGGAGCGGTTCACTTCCTCAAGCAGCCAGAGCAGATCTTCCGGAGTGCCCGCAATGTCCTTGTCCCCAAAAATCTGCAAATAATCCTTGGTTTTCTGCGATGGATCTTCAAAGTCCAAGAAATTATGTGCCATATCGAGTGCTCCCGACAAACTTGCGGCAGCGGCCCAATCCTTCGGCTTGCGCAGTCCCAGCTTCATCGCCCCGTATCCGCCCATCGACAATCCCGCCACGAAGTTATCCTCGCGCTTGGCTGACAAAGGGAAGAAGGAACGGGCCAGCGCTGGCAACTCCTCACTGATGAAGGTCCAGTACTTGCCGCCCGCCTCCATATCCGTATAGAAGCTGCGGTGGACCTGCGGCATAACAACAGCGATACCCAGCTCCGCTACATAACGCTCAATCGAGGTCCGGCGCAGCCAGATCGAATCATCGTCAGACAGGCCGTGCAGCAGGTACAGGGTGGGGTGTAAGGTTCCTTTGGAGACATTGCTCATTCCGATCTGCGTAGTGGTCTGCTGCGGCAGAATGACAGTCATCGAAGTACTGAGCCCCAGCACCTCCGAATAAAATTTACATTCAATCAAAGCCATTTACGTATCCCCTTTCTGCCCACATGATAGCACAGCCCCTACCTGATATAAACTGTAGATTTCTCCAGATTTATTGTCCGCAAGCATTGCTGCTGCCGGAGGAGAAAGAATATAATGGAAGTAGGTAGAAAGATTCATAGAAACACGCAAGGACACAGGACTGAAGACACAGATAAGCCCATAATTGAATCTAATAGAGTATAGGGAGCGAACACAATGTCCTGGAAAGACCCATGGAACCGCAGCCGCGAGCGGAGCAAGGAAGCGGGCTTCACCTTGATCGAGGTGCTGGCCGCCATCGTCATTTTGTCGATAGTGTCCCTGGTGCTGACTTCTTATTTTACCAATGCCATGACCTATTCCAAGTCCAACCAGAACAAGACGATCATGGTCAATCTGGCGCGGAACGCTTTGTTTTATATGGAGAAGCAGGATTTTGATAAGACGGTGGAGTTTTTCAGAGATACAACAGAAAGACTTTCTGCTGATGTTTGCAAGATTGGAGACTGTGGTGATGCTATCAGTGATGAGGGAGCCGCTTACCGTAAGGCGTTTAACACGGAAACCCTGTCTCATGTACTACACCCCAAAGTAAATGGAACGGATTACAGTATTGATGTTATTTATCAAAAGGGGCTAGATGTAAATACAGGTGAAAATGATTTACGAAACTACTTGCTTCCAGTCAAGGTAGTGGTTACCCGTGATTCCGGGGGAAGCCTATCAGCACCCGTAGAGGTGGAGGGATATATCAGCAATGAAGAGATTCGCTAATACAGCTGAGCGCGAGAATGGTTTTACTCTAATTGAACTGATCGCTGCCATCAGTCTATTTGCCATTGTGGCCGGAATCATTGGCTCCGTGACTACGTTTGGTTTCCGAAGCTATCATAAAATTACGGTGGAAAATAGATTGCGTGATGAAGCTGATCTTGTGATGTCTTCAATTATTACACAGCTATATACCTATGGACCTGAGGAAATTCAGAGTACGAATTCAGGAATTATGCTATTGAGAACTGATAGTGATCCGCTGCGTATTCAGGTTGACGGCGATGATATTCAAATTGGGGACTCAAGGATTGGTCCGGGAAGCACGGCGGCACTTCATTTGGACTCAGCATTAGCAGGGTCAACCATAGCAGTTACTAAGGTAGATGAGGATAGGTCCAATCTTAATGCATTATATGAATCCGGATTGGTGCGAATCCAGCTTAAGTTAAATTATAAAGGTGGAGCATCAGAGGAGGAGGAGCTACATGTGGATAGCCAATTCGGTTTCTAAAGGCAAGGCTTTGATTCTTAAGCTGAAAAGTCTCTCACGAGAGGATGGAAACAGAGTTGGAGTACAGCAGTTTCGTTCCGAGAGTGGCTCCGCCCTGGTTCTGGTAATGTTCATCGTGCTGTTGCTTACGATTCTTGGGATGGGGGTACTTAGTGCGACTGTTGGTGGAGCTGTACGGACAGAGACCAGGGAGAATGATGTGCAAAGTCTTCATTTGGCGCAAAAGGGCCTGGATGAGGCCACCGCGTTTATCCAGGCCAAGCTGTCCCCAATTACGGATATTAATCCTGACAAGCTAGAGAATATTCTAAGCGGGTTAGACAAGAAAGGTCTTAATGTATCTACAGAGCTTGGCGTTAACAGCAGTGGCATGATTGATTACATTGAGTATAAAGATAAGAAATTCGATAGTCAGCTAAGACAATACTATATTGATGTGGAGGCTTCAGCACTGGTAAATGGAGTGCAACGTACACTGCAGCAGAGAATTACGATCGACACCTACCCTGATTTTTTGAAATATGCCTTTGGTTCTGAGCAGAACGTCTATCTGAATGGGGCTCCAGTGCTGAAAGGTAATATTTATGCAGGTAATAAGCTGGTTATCTCTAACAGGGCAGATTATAAGTATCTGGGTGATCCCGGGCTAAAAAAATCAACAATGTTTCCGCAGATACAGCCTAATGGAATAGATGCTGCGAATCTGGGAGAAGTCTTTGTTCAGTCCCTTAAGGACATTGAATACCATGTGTTTGATTCCTCAGGAAACGGGGGAGAGGCCAAAATATTGGCTGATAGCTCCGATATGAAACAAACCGTTAAGGATATCATGGGGATTAGTTTGGACAAGATTAAAATTAAAGAGCAGAAAAAGTTTGTGCAAATTAATGTAGAGGAGTCCTTTATTGATAAGCTCGTTGAAGCCACATCGCCTTCAAATGACAATGCCGCTGAGGCATTGAGGAAACAACTTAACCAAAAAAGTACAGGTGAGCTAACCGAGTGGCTTCAGACAGGGAGTCTTATTAATGCCAAGACAGTAACTTCTCCTCCCGAGAAACCTGCACAAGATGAAGAAGAGAGCGATCAAGATTATCTGGCAAGGCTTGATCAGTATGAGAGGGAGCTTCTTGCGTATCACCAATCCTTCATGAACCTGAATCAATCCTTTCGGGTTAACGGTAATCTCACTATTGAGGGGAATGACTTCTACGGCCTGACTTTTGAAGAGACAGCTAAAAGGGGTGCCGTTCCAAAATGGATTGTGATAGACGGCAACCTAGATATTACAAATAATAAAGCTGACTTCGATCCACTATATATAAAAGCAAACATTCTAGTCACGGGTGATGTAAAGATTAAAGGCAACGTGTCCTTCGATTCTACGATGCTTGTGCTGGGACGAACTACAGTGGAGGATGCTGTAATTAGCGGCTTAGGAACGGGTACTGATAAGAAGGAATTAGTGCTGATCTCCAAGGGACCGGTGCTGGTAAACCGGATTGATGCCTTTTCCAATGCAGATCCAGATGAAATGAATGCATTTTTTTATACAGATGCTGAAGCTAAACTTTATGGGGTAGGTTCAATATTTTGGTTGAAAGGCGGATTTTTCTCAAAAGGAGATTTGACAGTGAATGCGGTGTTGGGCAATACATCTGAACCGCCTGACGCAGTACTTCCCAGCCAGTTGATCTTCTCGGAACCCCAAGTTACAGAGCCAAGAGCAAGGGAACGTTTTCGGGTGATTTACAATCACAGGGTTTACACCGATCAGCAATCCAGTCTGCCACGGGTCCGCAAAGTGAATATAGCTGTCAGTCCGATGAGGCTGATAAGTGTACCTCCCAGAGCTTCTGATACGAATCCAACAAATTGATGAAGAGAGTTAGCTGATATAAGACAAAATAAGACCTTCTCATCCGTTCTGTAACGATCGGAGCTAAGAAGGTCTTTTTATTTGACATAAGATCTTTACCCAAAGTTGATTAGTAGAGGTCTCCCTCATTAAGGTTTGCTTCACGTTTTTTTACAATCACTTCGATATTTGCTTTAACCTCAGTTGTTCCAGGAGGGGCGTAGGTGACTGTCACCGTCACTGTACCTTTTTTGTTCCCCGTGATTGATCCTGTGTGGATGTTGGCAAACGAGGCAACAGCAGGGTCACTGCTAGTCCAAGTTAAGTCATTCAGAATCGATGCCAAGGAAAAGGTGCGTGGTATTGTCCATAGCAGATCCGCCAGATTAAAGGCAGGATCACCGACATATATGGTGTGGCTGAACTGGCTGAATTCGAGACTAATAAGACCGGTAATATTTACAGCATAAGGCAGACTGGTGATCCCGCTAGTTTTGTCTTGTACTATAACCTGAACCGTATGGTTAGGAACATCTTTTGCTACCAGTTGACATTGGTTCGTTCCGGGAATGGGCTTCAGCTCAGCATATTGGCTATCGTTCGGATTGAGGAAGCTCCACTCCAAGGATGTCTCGTCTGCATTTACTGGTGTTAGAATTGCCGTAAGAGTAAGAGAACCTTTGGTTGGTATCGAGTTCCCGGTGCCCGAAATGGTCAGTGCCTCAAGCGGAGTTTTCACGGTTATGATTTTGCTGGAAGAAACATGATCAGCCTTGTCGCTGGAGACGTAGACTTGAACCTTGTACTTTCCGGATACAGGTGCATTAAATGTAGCATTCTCAGCGGTAGCCTGGATATAGCTACTCACATCTTTGCCGTTTACATCAAAAACCTTCCAGCTATAGGTAATTTGCTTCTCCAGGATTGTGTTATAAATGGCTATAAGCCCGACATTGGAATCAGGTCTGACCGGACTATCTCCGCCTTCAATCCTCAGGCTGCGGTTCTTGACGGTAATTATAGCTTTTCCTGTCACTCCACTTCCGTCTGTAGCTGCAGCTGTAATTTCAACGGAACCTGTTCTATTACCGGTAATATCTCCGCTTATGGGATCAATGGACACAATTGAAGGATTGGCTGAACTCCAGCTTAATACCTTATTAGTCGCATCCGCTGGTGAAATTTCTGAAGGAACAATCCGCAAAGGGTTATCATTCAGCAGGATATCTGTTGGCGGCAGCGTAATTTTCTCAACCCAGATTGCCGCATGCAGTTTTAACTCTGGTGAAAATACCGCCGTGCCAGGGACAGGGACATCATTAACCGGGATTGTTCCGCTAAAAGGTGAGTACAATAAGGTCGTCATCTTCGTAACGGAACCTGCGATTACCTGACCCGTGAGCTCTCCATTATCAAAACTGACAGTAGCATTTGGAGCCAAGAATGTTCCTTTCAGGGTATAGTGCAATTCCAATGATTTAGCACTTGGGAAATTGTAAATAACATGGGCGGCATCGACTCCGCTGAGATTAGTGTTGAGTGCCATTTTGACAATATCACTGTCTGAGCCAGTGTTGACTAAGACAGTAGAGCCTGATGGGACAGAGATATTTAAGCTCGAAGCGGAAGCAACCATAGCAGCCGGAACGGTAAATACAAATAGTTTGGCATCACCCGTGCCTGTTAGTTTAATTGTGCCATACGCGGATTCTACTGATCCATTATTGGTCAGTTTACCGAGTCGGGCTGAGAGACTCGTCATCCGGTCCCGAAGCGAAGCGAAGTCAACAGGTGAGCCCTTCACAACCTTTCCTCTGATAGACTGGGTGTCTGCAGCACCGCTGTAATAATAAGTACCGCTGTACACTGCATTACCGTTGATAGTGATATTGTTGTTATAGTACAAGCTTCCGCCTACTACTAGAGCATTCTGAGAATAATCGCCGTTAGCGTTATCCCCGTAAATAGTGGCACCCCCGCTAATATTGCGGAAATCGACATCGCCGCTTACAGCCACCCGTCCTTTAATAGAGAGATTATTGATCGTAGCAGCTGTTTGATTATTGATAACAATGAGATTATAATCCATTCCGGTTCCAAGAAGTGAATCGTTAGCTGTAGCATGAATTTCATCATATTGCAGAGTAGCTGAATTCAATGTGAAGTCCCCGCCTTTTTGCGGAGATACTGTAATTGAGAAAGTAACCTCCTGGCCTGGAGCGGGAACAAATGTCTTAATGCCGTTTGTTCCAGTCTGGAGGGTATAACGGATATCATTTAATTTTTTTGTAATGCTATAGCCGGATTCTACCGTGCCTGTTTGGTTAATCGGTGAGGATGATCCAACAATCTCCAGCCCGGATGGAAGATTGTTTTTAAAAATAACATTAGAAATAATCTGGCTGTCGCCGACATTTTCCGTAATCTGGGCTTGGGAGAATGGGATCGGTTTTGGAGTGATTGTATAGGTAACAGCAACCTGTTCCCCCCTTACAATGTGGCCATCAATAATATTTGCGGGTAAGGATTGTGTTGCTATCAGACTGGAGGTGGCCGGTTTGATCGTTACGTTAACCGTTTTGGTTGCCAGCGCACCATGACTGTCCCAGGCTTTAATTTCAATCTGAAGATCTCCGCCATTCGGAAGCGGATTAGTAAAGGAGCGGCTGATGGTCCGTCCAGACTGAAGGTTCAAATCATTAACCCCGATATTATCTATGTAATTCCCTCCCGTTTTAAAGCGAATGGAGGTTTTCAGGCTGCGGTCATTCAGATCAAAATCTCTTACGCTGTAATCTACCAGTAATTCATTGGCATAGGACGGGATGACACTGCTATCAGCAGGGGAGTTCACTGTGATCTCTGGTGCATGGTTAGCCCCGGCAAAAGCCCTGTACATGGTATTGACGAAAAGCCTTTGTTCCCAGTCCGGAAATTTGATATTACTATTAATATCTCCTTTCTTGCTATGTCCTGTACCAGAGAAAGTAATGCTTCCTACAGAGTAGGTGTAAAAGTGGTTATAGCTGTCGTCAACATCCCGCTGAGTTTTCCCAGACTCACTCTTTATGTTATACCAAGGTACTACATCGGCCCGTTCCAGATCCAGCATGAAAAATTGATCATGTGTATCAGCAACAGGGTAGTAGGTATTGTTTGCATTATTGAGGTTAAAAGGATATTGCGTTAGTAAGCCGTTATTGACTGGAACAACCTTGGAGGATGTATTTACTGCATTTCCCCCGAGATAAGTTCTTATAGTCTGTCCAACGGGTATCCGGAAATAATCACCCCAGAAATTTGAATCGTTCGGGTCATCAATGAAAATCGTATCATGGGTGAGCATGATGCTTTGTTTTGTCGTATTAGCGAAATCATAGACTGCTTGGGCAGCCTCTTTTGAAAGCATTGGATTGGTTACCCGGTCATACATATCCTGAAAACCGAAGACGATCATATCATAAACACCGTTCAGACCACGCTGTGGATCCTTGGCATGCTCAGTGATATAAGTATTAAACCTGTCGACGTTCATCGTAGAAATAGAAAGCTGATAGTTGCTGGTATCCAAGTAATTCTGATTCATGTTAAGACTATTGCGGAGCGAGCTGTCAGAACGGCCTGAGGGCATGACCTGAAGAACATTGATGACCGGCTTAATGCCAGTATAGCGAATGATGTCCCTATCAAAGGATTTGAGGTTGGTTGAGGTATCAGTGACCTCCAGTTTCCAGTAAAGCAGTCCGGTATAAGTATCAGGTAGTGTGTATTGGAGCGTTCCTTCAGTTGAGTTCAGCTCAAGTGAGGCAACCACATGCTCTTCTGTCATAGGAATGGAAGAATCCATATTCATATACAATCGAACCCTGGCAGGGGTGGCAGCAATATTAGGGACATTATCAAGTTTAATTGCGAATGTTATGGTGTCGCCTGGTCCATAAGTCTCATTAGGATTAGCCAGGTAACTCTTGATCTTTGATTTATTAGAAATTGTAAGCAGCGGACGCCGAATTAGGCCAGTTATTGTTGGTGCAGTACGGGTCTTAATTGCGGTTATCAGGCTGCTGCGGGTAGTATCTGTGAGAAATATGACATTACTCTTTGCACCCATAGAGGAACGGTAGATATTAAAAGAGGCATAGAGTTTCCCTTGAAGATTCTTATCTTTATCCTGAGCTGCAAAGGTATCCTCTTGAAAGTATACATAAAGCCCTTTATTGATATAGTAATCGATAATTTCTTGTGCCTTCAGACCCGTGATATCATTCTGGACAGCGAGCGTATTATGGGCTTTATCCCGGTCGGTATCTTTAGTGTTCACAGTGCTTGCAACCAATTGCTTATTGAAGCTTCCGCGGCCTATGTAAATTGCATCGTACTTTCCATCCCAGTCCTCACGCAGTGACACGAACTTTTTCATGGTCATAGTCTCTACGTTGACATTAGAAAGTCTCTTGATTTCTTCCAGTTCACTGCCGCCTGAACTTAGACTGCTACTAGTTGGATCAGTGACCTCAAGAATGCTTATCGGATAGTTATTATTGGAGGCCTCCACATCTGGACTGAACACCTGAACTAGTACAACTAGCATTACTATCAATGCAAAAGCCCCAGAAAAAAAGACCAACTTTCTCCGTCTAAACATTTCCTTCATCATCAATTCCTCCGTTTATCGAAAAAATAGATTGAATAGTGTATTTCATATGTCAAAATTGCATTTTTTCCCTAAAATTATTGTAAGATCACCTATAATATGCTATATATCATTCTAGGATAAATTTCACAGATAGGCAATGAGGGAATGTGTAAATATACCCCTATATTTGAGTCTTTAGAATTATATTTTAAAGTTGATTATCTAAATTTTTATTATAAAAATTTAAAATGGGTACTTTGATTCACATATGAACCGATAATCTACATAATCCACATGGCATGGAGATGAGCTGCGGTTGGCAATCATAAAAAAGAGATTGGGAGATTTGCTGGTAGAGAACGGAATTATATCAGAGGAACAGCTTCAGGAGGCGCTGATAGACCAGCGCAAGACCAAACGTAAACTAGGTGACCTGCTGATTTCACAAGGATACATTACAGAGCAGCAATTGATTGAGGTGTTGGAATTCCAGTTGGGTATCCCTCATGTCAGTTTGCATAAATACCATATTGACCCGGCGATTACACAGATTATTCCGGAAAGTATGGCCAAGCGGTATCAGGTTCTCCCTTTCTTGAAAGAGGGGGGGAAGCTAATGGTAGCTATGGCAGATCCGCTGGATTATTTCGCAATTGAGGATTTGCGGATGAGCACGGGATTCCGGATTGAACCGGCCATTTCTACCAGAGACGAATTGCAGCGTGCTATTGCCCGGCACTATGGTATGCGCGACTCTATGAACCAGATGCTGATTGAGCTGCCGACACAGGAGGAGATTACGGAGACAGAAATTACGGACGAGGATTCTCCCATTGTCCGGCTTGTTAATCAGATGATCCAACAGGCGGTTCAATTGCGGGCGTCCGACATACATGTCGATCCCGGCGAGAATAACCTGCTTATCCGCTACCGGATTGATGGGACGCTTCGTACCGAGCGGCTGATTCCCAAGCAGATGCAGGGATTTATTACAGCCCGACTCAAAATCATGGCACGGCTGAATATTGCGGAACGCCGCCTTCCCCAGGATGGCCGTATCAAAATGCAATTCGACTACAAGATGATCGACATTCGTGTGTCGTCATTGCCGACGATGCATGGGGAGAAAATTGTACTGCGGCTGCTGGATCTCAGTACAGGTATCAAGGCAGTGGATACGCTGGGGTTCAGTGAAGGCAATGCAGCCACATTCAAGGAAATGATTGGCCGCCCATATGGAATCATGCTCATTACAGGGCCTACAGGCAGCGGAAAGACTACGACACTGTATTCCGCGCTCAGCCAACTGAATCAGGAGACGGTTAACATTATCACGGTTGAAGATCCTGTGGAGTACCAGCTTGAAGGAATTAATCAGGTACATGTTAATCCAGCTATTGGCCTTACATTCGCAGCGGGATTGCGCTCTATACTCCGTCAAGACCCCAATATTGTCATGGTAGGGGAGATACGGGACACCGAAACAGCTGAAATTGCGGTCCGAGCTTCACTGACAGGACACTTGGTACTGTCAACATTACATACTAACGATGCTGTAAGCAGCATATCCCGGCTTCGTGATATGGGTGTCGAGCCCTATCTGATTGCGTCGTCATTGATCGGTGTCGTTGCCCAGCGGCTGGTGCGCAAAATTTGCACAGACTGTAAGGAGACCTATAAGCCATCCCAGCAGGAAGCGATTATGCTTGAACGCTACGGACTCCGAACGGATATCCTTCACCGGGGAAGCGGCTGTGGAAGCTGCAACTCTACCGGATATCGGGGCAGGCTTGCCATCCATGAGGTTTTGACTATTGATGATCATATGCGGCAATTGGTTACCGACTCCGCTTCGGTAGAAGAACTGCGCTCCGCTGCCAAAGTAGGCGGACTGGTCCAACTGATGGAAGATGGTCTGCTTAAAGTATCGCAGGGGATGACCACTCTGCAGGAAGTGCTGCGGGAGACAGTATCCCATTAATGATTAGGGGGAGACATATTGCCAGTTTCAACTAGAACGATAATACAGCTTCTGCACTTGGCTCACTCCTCCAGAGCGTCTGATTTGCATATCTCCGTAGGCTCACCTCCTGTGCTGCGGATTGACGGCAGGCTAGAGAATGTGGAGGGAGCACTCATTGGTCCCGGCGAGGCTGAAGAGATGGCCCTTGACCTGCTCGGTCCCGAGAGAGAAGCTGAATTCCGGGCGGCGGGTGAGTATGATTTCTCTTACCCGCTAGAAGGCGGAGTCCGGTTCCGAGTGAACGTATACCGTCAGCGAGGGGGGATCAGTATTGCTGCCCGGAGTATTCCGGCAGATATTCCGACCCTGGAGAAGCTGGCGCTTCCGCCGATACTTTCATCACTGGCGCTGAAGCCACAGGGGCTGATTCTGGTAACTGGCCCGACAGGGAGCGGCAAGTCCTCTACATTAGCAGCAATGATCCATCATATTAACAGCCGTGAACGTAAACATATTGTTACGCTGGAAGATCCGATTGAATTTTTACATAGCCATGGGACCTGCATTATCGATCAGCGAGAGATTGGCAGCGACACTGCCAGTTTCCCAACCGGCCTTAGGGCGGCGCTCAGGCAAGATCCCGATGTCATCCTTCTTGGAGAAATGCGCGATTTGGAGACGATATCGGCAGCGGTAACCGCAGCTGAAACCGGCCACCTGGTCATGGCAACCCTGCACACCTCAGACGCACCGCAGACAATTGACCGGATTATCGATGCATTTCCCGGACATCAGCAGAACCAAATCCGCTTGCAGCTGGCTTCCGTATTGCTGGCAGTAGTCTCCCAGCGCTTGTTCCCCCGCTCTCAAGGTCAGGGGCGAATCAGTGTAACTGAGATTCTGATTAATACGCCTGCAGTCGGGAATATGATACGGAGCGAGAAGACACATCAGATCAAGAATATCATGCAGACGGGTAAAGCTCAGGGGATGCATACGCTGGAGATGAACATCCGTGAATGCCTGGCTAGAGGGCTAATTGATACATCGGCAGCTAAAACCTATCTTGCGGGGGGGAGTTCCGATGCCTCAATTTGAATATCAGGTTAAGACTTCGGCGGGCAAACAGCTCAAAGGTAAGCTTACGGCACAAGATAAGTCCACTGCCATGGAGGAACTCCGCAAGCGGGGACTTACTGTTTTCTCACTGAATGAGCAGAAAAACTCTATCCTGTCGATGGAGATTTATATCGGTAATCCGGTGAAAACCATTCATTTCATTATTTATTGCCGCCAGTTCGCCACGTTAATCCGTGCAGGTGTGTCTATCGTTGATGCGACCCGAATTCTGGCGGAGCAGACAGACAGCAAGCCGCTGGCCAAAGCGCTGCAGGACGTCAGTTCCAGTCTTTTGCGGGGAATAGCTTTCTCACAAGCTATACAGGATCACAAAAAGATATTCCCGCATTTGTTCGTGAGTATGGTAAGGGCGGGTGAGGAAACCGGGGACCTTGAAGGAACGCTGGAACGGCTGGCAATGTATTTTGAGAAACAGCATACCACCACAGAGAAAATTAAATCTGCGCTGATGTATCCGATCACCGTTGGCGTTATGGCGGTGGCCGCTGTTATCTATCTGCTGTGGGCTATCGTTCCGCAGTTCGTAACTATGTTCGAGTCGATGAATGCAGAGCTTCCGGCTATCACCAAGATGGTACTTGTGCTTAGTAAGAGCATACAAGGGCAATGGTATTTTTGGCTGATCGGTCTGATTGTGATCATAGTAGCCTTTCAGATAACGAAGCGTACAGAGAAGGGGGCCTACGCATTGGATTATGCCAAGCTGAAGGTGCCTGTGTTCGGGAAGCTTAATCAGAAGGGCTCTATTGCGCAGTTCACCAGAACCTTCTCTTCGCTGTATGCCAGTTCAGTGCCGATCCTGCAATCGCTGGCGATTGTTGAAGAAATTGCGGGCAACAAGGTAATTGGAAAGTACATTCGCAGCGCAGGAGACTCACTCAGACAAGGAAAGCCTCTGTCGGAACCTTTGAAAAAAGCCTGGGTCTTTCCGCCGCTGGTCACACAGATGATCGCCATAGGCGAAGAGACGGGTGCGCTCGACCAGATGTTGTCCAAGATAGCAGATTTCTATGAGATGGATGTGGAAAACACTGTTGACCGGCTGAAGTCTTTACTTGAGCCGTTATTGATAGCTTTCCTGGCGGGAGTAGTCGGCGTGATTGTAGCAGCCATTATGCTGCCAATGTTCAGTATCTATAGCAATATGTGATGACATCTTTGAGAGGGGTGACGCCGGGCGGGGGCAGATAGCCTTCGTACTGACGAATGCAGATACAACGAATTCAAGCACTCATCCAGACCTTTAAAAATACATTTTAGGAGGAAATCAAATGTTAGCAAATGCAATCAAGAAGAGATTGAGTAAAGAGGAAGGCCAGAAGGGCTTTACGCTGATCGAATTATTGGCAGTTATCGTTATCTTGGGGATTATTGCGGTTATTGCGATTCCTTTGATCGGGAATGTTATTTCGGATACAAAAAAAGACTCTGACGTAGCTACAGCCCGGCAAATTTATGATGCGGCGAGACTTTACATCGCTGGTGAAAAAGATGGTAAGTTCGTTGATACTTCTGGTGTAAATGTTACTATTGCTGAAATGCAGAGAGAAGGGTATTTGGATACTGACTTGAGTCTTCCAAGTTCAAAAGCCACTATTAAGGGCGGTGTTGTTATTTTCACTGACAAAGGCCAGTTAGATTCAGTTCAAATAGCGCCAAAGCCGCTTGGTTCTGCTGATCAACCATCTGTTCCCACTACTGGAACTAGTAAGGAGGCTGGAGGTAGCTATACAGCTTCAGAGGTCTTAAAGTCAAGTCCAGCTACACCGGCGCCAACACCAAATTCTTAAAGATTATTTGAGTAATCAACGATATCTTACTTAATTATCTAGGAATCGGATCATTCCGGTTCCTTTTTTACAAATCACTTTACACAAAAGGAATGGACTATGACCATCGTTATCGCTGTATATATCACGCTGCTCGGGCTAATATTAGGCTCCTTCTATAACGTTGTCGCTCTGCGTGTGCCAGCGGGAGAATCGCTCAATCATCCTCCTTCGCACTGCACCGGTTGTGGAACACGCCTGAAGCCGCGGGATTTGGTACCGGTACTCAGTTGGTTGGCAAACGGTGGTAAATGCAGGCATTGCGGTGCCAAAGTATCCATGCTGTACCCGCTAGGTGAGCTTGCGACCGGACTGCTGTTCTTGTGGTCCTATCTGGAGTTCGGCGTAACTGTTAAAGGTGTGACGGCGATTGTATTATCAAGTGTGGCTGTTATTGTAACGGTGGCTGATCTCAAATATATGCTGATACCGAATAAAATCCTGCTATTTTTCACACCATTCCTGCTAGTGCTCACTCTATTGAATGTTGATGGATCGATATGGTTATTCTTTCTAGGTGCTGCTGTTGGAGGAGCGATCATTCTACCCTTTGCCTGGTTCGGCGGAATGGGTATGGGTGATTTCAAGCTATTCTCATTGCTGGGACTGGCCATAGGGTTCCCTAATGTGCTGTTGGCCTTCTTCGCAGCATGTCTATTAGGTACACTGGTTGGCGGTACACTCCAATTGACGGGTATCGTTAAGCGCGGGCAGCCCGTTCCCTTTGGTCCTTGGCTTGCTCTGGGAGGATTACTTGCTTACGGTTACGGTTCAGAGATTATCGGCGGGTATCTCTCGCTTATTCATTAGGAGGCTTATGGCTTATGCTTGGACTTCAGAACCCGGTGGCCGGTCTTGCGATTGAGCAGACGGGAATCCGCTATATCAGCTTTAAGAACAAAAAGTTATGGGAAGTACGTAAGAAGCGCTATCTTCCGCTCCCGCCAGGATTAATTGTTGAGAATCAGGTAGCCGATCGTGAAGCTCTCTTGGAAACTGTCAAGCACTGGGTGAAGGTTGAGAGACTGCGCGGTAAACGGGTCTCGCTGTCGATTCCGCCATCACAGATCATCATCCGTAAAATGAGTATTCCCAGCACGAATCCGAAGCAGGTAGAGCAGCTTGTGAAGCTGGAGGTGGAGACGGGACTGCATCTGCCCTTTGAAAGCCCTGTTTATGATTATGTCACAATTGATGTAGATGAGGAGAACAGTCATCTCCTGGTGTTCGCTGCTCCCCGTAAGCCGATTCAAGACTATATTGATGTGCTTGAAGGAGCGGGTCTGCGGGTTGCTACTGTGGAGATTGCGGCAACAGCACTTGCCCGTAGCTTGAGTATTGGCCGCAAGGCAGAGTTTGAGGATACGATGCTTATTAATATCGAGCAGAATGTTCTTGACGTATATATGTTCCGCAGCGGTAATCCGGTGTTCATCCGAACCATTAATCAAATGGATTTGAACAGCGGAGTACAGCCCACTGTACAAGCTGGGATAGAATATATGAGAGAAGTTGCGGCAACGTCAGCTAGCCTGGCCGGGGGATTGCTTGCGCCTGGGCGGATGCTGGAGATCACCGCTGAAATATCGCGCATGCTGAACTTTTATCAATACAGTCTTCATGACGGAAGCACGAGAATTCAAAATGTCCTGATTACAGGCCCTCTACAGATTCGCAACCAGCTGCTCGAGGAACTGCAACAATCCTTGACGGAGCTTGAGGTTACAACTATCGGACTGGAAGATGTCACGGGTGACAGTGCTCCTGATCCTGAGCTGAATGATTATCGTGTAGCCGCCGGGGCAGCCCTGCAGGATAGTAATACCCTTGCCGTTAACCTGCTGCCGCGGGAAGACCGGGAGGCCATTCTTTTCCCATATGTTGCTGTTGCTCTTGTTGGAATATGGCTGGTCGGTGTGGTAGGAGTCGGTATATTCTTTGCAACAAATAAAGGGCAGATTACAGAGAATGAGCAACAAATTCAGGGTGCCCAGGACCGCTCATTGATGCTTCAAAGCGAACTCGCCAAGATAAATGGAGTGTCCGGAACACTGAACAGAAAGGCTGCAGTGGATGAAATTCTTGCATATAGAACAATTATTGTACCTGTATTGAATGAGCTATCTTCGGGGTTGCCGCAGGATAGCTTACTGCGAAGTATAAACTATACGTACCATGATTCCATTGATCTCACGTTAAGAGTGCCGAGTATGGAAGCTTCCTCTATTTATTTGGCCAATCTGCGCAAAATGTCTTTCACCAAGGGAGCCGAAATTCAGAAGCTGACAGAAGGGGATACCACCGTACAGTCCGGTTCGGTCTCAGGATATGGTACGTATACTGCGGTTTACCATGTGAGCTTACTAAAAACAAAGACTAACGATACAGCAGCTGGAATAGACCAACAGGCAGCGTCAGGGGAGGGGGATGGCAGTGGAACAAATTAATAAATACAGGTCCCCTATTACATTGGGCGTTCTAATCCTGTTTTTGTTGCTGTTCGCCTTCTTCATGCTTGGTCTACAGCCTACCAGCCGAACTGTCAAAGATCAGGAATCGGAGCTCAGCCAGTTGAATGAACAGAATAGTCTGCTTGAGAGCAAAATTAATGAACGCAAGAACGACACCTCACAGCAAGCCGAAGAGGCTGCACTGCTCACCCAGCTTCCGAAAGGCGACAACAGTGAACAAATGATTCTGGATCTGCGCTCTATCGGATCAGTATCCGGGGCGAAGCTAAAGGATGTCAATTTCAGTATAGGCCAAGAGAATCCGATTCAGACCATGACAGGTTCAGGTACGGCGGTATATCCTGCGGTCAAGCCGCTGACTATGACGGCTGTAGTCGAGGGGGATTATTCGAGTATCAGCAAATGGCTGCTTGCGCTGCAACAGCTGCCCCGCGTAGTGAATGTCGATACATTAACATTTCAGCGGTCCTCGGACGGCGGGGGTGCAGGAGGTTCTTCTAAAATTATAACGGCGAACGTTTCGTTTACAGCCTATTTTGAAGATGCCATTGATCCTGAAACTGAAGATCAGGCACTTGCAGCCGGCAATTCCACTCAGGTATCCATAAGCGGAAATAAATAACAGTTGATAACTATAGAGCTCTGCCCCCGACTACACGGGGGCAGAGTTTTTTTACGCTTTTCCCCCATTATCCGTTTATACCCCAGGGTGGTTTGGGTATTACAGCTTACGGGCTATCGTAAGTTATATAGTACTTATCGCAGCAGTTGAAGAGAAGCAGTGGTCAAACTACCCAACAGGAATATGAGGAGGCGTTCATGATGAACAAAAAATGGATGATCGGTTCACTGGCATTATCACTGGGTCTTGTCTCTGCAGGGGGCGGAGCGCTTGCGGCTTCGCCGGTGGCAAGCATTGAGGGCGTTAGAACGGTTGCGGCGTCTGCACCGGGCAAGGAAGGGCCGGCTACCATTAACAACCTCACGGAACGGAGCGTTGTTCCGCTGGTGGTTCATGCCAAGAAGCTATACACGTATGCCAGCCGGGGAGGCAATGTATTCAGCCCGGAGCTGTTCACTTATAAAACAGTGGAGTACCGCTATCTGTCGAGCGATCTGGGCACGAAGCAGCAGCTGATGAGCTACATCAAGAAGGGCTTCACGCATAATGCGGCCGCCTTCTATGCACAGACACAGTTCCTGGAGCATGAGGGCAGAATGGCACAGGTCAATTCTGATCTGGGCAACTCGCTTGATTTCACCAGAGCGACTGCACGGATGGTCTCCAAGACTGCACAGGCGGCAGTGTTCGAACTTACTGTACCTGCGGAAGGACCGAACGGGTCTTCCGAAGTAGTAACAGTGAAGCTGAAGAAGGTGAACGGCTACTGGAGAATTGATATGTCGCCGGATACCCTTTTCTAAGCAACAGAGGCTTCAGGCTCAGTCCAGCACTTCATAAAAATAACGGCTGTGCCGACCTTGTCACAAGGTGAGCACAGCCGTTTCTGTTTGCCGTACATTCAGGGGGAATAGACGTTACCGCACCTTCACTCCGTCCTCGACGAGCTGTCTGCGCGGGGATTCGGGCTGATCGGACTTGCTCATCCCGCCGCGGTTGATGGCGATGACACGTTTCTGGGCGTAATAGGTATCGCGGGAAAGCAGATTTCTTTCTACAGCTTTACCATCCACATGGCGGGTAATGTAAGTTTCAACTACATAACCGGTTTTGCCGGCAAGCAGTACCCGGGTTCCGCCCTTGGGGAGCGAGGCATCGCTCACATATTTATCCGTGGGGGGCAATACCTCGACGGTTCTGGATTCAATGGAATAGGTGACGTTCTTCGGGAACGTGCCGAACAGCTTGATGGTCAGCGTACGCCCCTGGACTTCGGATTTGATGATCAGATATTTGCCGGTATTGTTGCGGAAGCGGAAATTAATATATCCCTCGGCAAAAGTGGCGTCCTGCCCCTTGGGCAGGTAGCTGACCGGAAGCGAGTGGTTGCGCCGTTCTACGATCTCAAGGCCCGAGCGAAGCGCAGCATTATACAGGGTGCTGGAGACCTGGCAGATCCCCCCGCCCGTGCCGGGCTGGAGCTTGCCGTTCACGATGACCGGGGCTTCGCGGAAGCCGTATTCGGTCTGGGCCTTCTGGATCGCTTTTCCGTAATCAAAAACCGCATTCGGCGGCAGAACCGTGCCGTTCACGGCTTTGGCGGCGGCCTCTACATTGAAGCTGCGTCCGGGGCCGCTGGCCCCGAGGGAGGTGCTGAACTGGACGATTTTGCGGTCAATGCCCTGATCCTTGAGTGACTGTAGCGTGATCTTCGGCTGCTTGACGGCAAGAGGGATCTCCAGCTGAATCTGCTGATCCTGAAGCTTGCCGTCAGCAGCCAACCGGGTGGGCACCGCCGCCTGCATCGCAAGCTCCAACGCCTGCCAGTCCACCTCGTAGGAGGAGGTGCCCGGCGTATATACGACCCGGTCATCTCCGGTGATCTGCCGGACCGCATCGACCGGAACGCCGAAGGCTTCTTTTTCCCACTCGGGATTCAAGAGACTCCTAAGCTGCGAAGTCTGCAACTGAATGTCCATATTCCAGCTGCCGGACCAGTTGCGCCGGGCTTGTACCCGCTCCATCAGCGTGCCGTCCGTCAGTGTCTTCAGCGCCTGAAGGAAATCCCCGGCTTCATAGGTCACGCCTGCCTGCTTTAGGGTAACCTGTAGTCCGGCATTATTTTTTGCCTTCAGCATGAGTGGAGTAGCTTCCAGCGCCTGAAGTCTTGCATCCATTCCGGCCGCTACGTCAGCAATGTTCATTCCGCCTACCTCCCAGCCTGCGATAGCGGTGTTTGCGGGCAGGGTGGGCTGGCTGCCGTACAGATGAAGCCCTCCGGCAGCAAGCGAACCGGCCAGCATCAGACTGAAACCCGCGATGAGAGCGGCGTGTATTTTTTTCATAAGTAATCTCTCCTTCTATGGGGCGAAACCTGATGTTTTTATGTATATGTAAGGATTCGGTAAAACTTTCGGGTACTCAAGGGGTTATGGATTTGTTACAATAGATACGCCTGCGATAATCATGCAGTTTATGGAAGCTCCCCCGGCCCAGTGGCCCGGCGGAAGATGTCAGAATCGGGAAGTGAGAAAATGATTGAGATGCAGGATGTATGGAAGACCTATGCTAACGGGACCCATGCATTGCAAGGAATATCCGTCAAAATCGACCGTAATGAGTTCGTCTACATTGTCGGACCGTCCGGCGCAGGGAAATCAACGTTCATGAAATTAATTTATAGAGAAGAAACGCCAACCAAAGGACAGATCTCTGTAGGCGGGTTCAATATCGGCAAGCTGAAGCCCCGTAAGATCCCATATGTGCGCCGCAATATCGGTGTGGTCTTTCAGGATTTCCGGCTGCTGCCGAAGATGACGGCGTATGAGAATGTGGCTTTTGCGATGGATGTTATTGAGGCGCCGAAGAAGATTATCAAGAAGCGTGTGAATGAAGTGCTCGATCTGGTGGGACTGCGCAGCAAGGCGGGGCGTGAGCCCTCACAGCTCTCAGGGGGAGAGCAGCAGCGGATCGCGATTGCCAGAGCTATCGTCAACAATCCTTCCGTTATTATTGCGGACGAGCCTACCGGCAATCTGGACCCGGAGACCTCGTGGGGCATTATGCAGCTGCTGGATGAGATTAATTTCCGCGGCACCACGATCGTTATGGCGACCCACAACCGGGATATTGTGAACAAAATGCGCAAACGGGTGCTTGCGATTGAGAATGGAACGATCGTCAGAGACCAATTGAGAGGGGAATACGGTTATGAGTTTTAAAACCTTCTTGCGGCATTTGCGGGAAGGCTTCAAAAACGTATTCCGCAACGGCTGGATGTCGGTGGCGTCCATCACTTCCATCGTTGTCTCTCTCTTCGTACTCGGAGTGTTCATCCTGCTGGTGCTCAACGTCAATCAAATTGCGGACAAAGCAGACAGCCAGGTGCAGATCAATGTGCATCTGACGCTGAATACGGACCAGAAGATGCGGGAGAAGCTGGAAAACGAAATCGGCAATATGCCGGAAGTCAGCAAGGTGGAGTTCGTCTCCAAAGAACAGGGCTTGAAGGAATTCCGTGAAGATATGGGGCCGGATGCCGCCGAGCTCCTGGAAGGATTCGATGAAGATAATAATCCGCTGCCGGACAAGCTGCTCGTCGAAGTCATTGAGCCGACCACGGTTCCGTTTGTAGCGGAGAAGATAGAAGCACTGAACAAGACGAATGAAGAGCAGCCGATCTACAAGGTGAACTACGGTAAAGGCTCTGTAGAGACTTTATTCAAGGTGACCAAGGCGGTGCGGAATATCGGGTTTATTTTTGTAGCGGGACTGGCGCTAATGTCGATGTTCCTGATCTCGAATACCATCCGGGTAACGATTCTGGCCCGCCGCAAGGAAATCGGCATTATGAAGCTCGTGGGCGCGACGAATTATTTCATCCGCTGGCCTTTTTTTATCGAAGGCGCTCTGATCGGATTGATTGGTTCAGTGGTAACCTCTGGTGCACTCTACGCCGGTTACAGCAGTCTGGTGGCTTCCGTGAAGGGAGATCCGATGCTGGGGCTTCAACTGATTCCATTCGAAAATATCTGGTTGCTGCTGTGCGGTCTGCTGGTGGGCCTCGGTGTACTGATTGGCGTATGGGGCAGCACGGTGTCGATCCGCAAGTTCTTGAAGGTATAGCCTGTATGATTCACATCTTTGAACAAAGGACGGAGAGTGCAAGTTGAAAAGAATAGCTGCCGGAATGGCCGTTATATTGCTGGCTGTCACAATGTTCGGGCCCTCTGACGGATATGCGAAGAAAACAAGTGTTGCCGAAATCGATAAGCAGCTGAAGCAGCTGCAGCAGGAGGTCCAGGCGGCCAAGGCGGCGCAGGAGAAAGCGGACTCCCGCAATCAGGAAGCGAAGCACTATAAGAATAAGACCACATTGAATCTGGACTATGTGCTGGGGCAGATTGCCCAGGTGAAGGGTGAGATGACCACGATATCCGGCAAAATTGCCAGCACGGAGAAGTCGCTTACCGTGACGGCAACGGAGCTGGATGAGGCGGAGGCGCGTGTTGCCTCCCGCGAAAAGCTGCTGGAATCCCGTGTCCGTCTGATGTACACGGATGGCGCAGTCTCCTATCTGGATGTGTTGCTGTCCTCAACCAGCTTCTCCGACTTCCTGGACCGGGCCGATTCCCTGAAGATGATCGTGGATCAGGATCAGGATCTGCTGGTGCAGCATAAGCTGGACAAGCAGACGGTGATTACCAAGAAGCAGGAGCTGGAAGGGCAATATGCCACGGCGAAGCAGCTGTATACCGATCTGGAAGCCCAGCGCAGTATGCTGAAGGAGAAGGAAGCGGAGAAGCAGGAGCTCATCGCGTATTACGATGAGGAGATTCAGAATTCGGAGGTCCTCTCCGCCGAACAGGATGCCAAGCTGGTAGAGCTCGCCAGCAGCCGCTCCGCGCTGGAAGCGCAGAAGGACAAGATTAAGGCGGAGGAAGCGGCGCGCAGAGCGGCGGCAGCGAAGGCTGAGGCGCAGCGCCGGGCGGCGTTAGCCGCAGCCAAGGCGGCGGAGAAGGCGAAGGCCTCCAAGTCTTCCGGCGGCGACAGCTCCTCCGTTGCGAGTGTAGAGGAATATTCCGGCGGAGATGGTCCTTATCTCCGGCCGGTGGGCTACGCGCGGATCTCCTCTCCTTTTGGCTACCGGACCCATCCGGTGACGCATGAGGTCGGCAAGCTGCATACCGGTACGGACTTCGCAGTGCCGCAGGGTACGAGTATTCACGCGGCGGATTCCGGTACGGTTGTGTTAGCGCAGTGGTATAGCGGCTATGGTTATTGTGTCATTATTGACCATGGCGGCGGGGTATGGACGCTGTACGGTCACATCCGCGAAGGCGGTATCAAGGTGAGCCAGGGACAACGGGTGGAGCGCGGGCAGAAGATTGCGGAATCCGGCTCAACGGGACGTTCTACCGGCCCGCATCTGCATTTTGAGGTGCGGATCAACGGGAAACCGGTAAATCCTATGCCTTATCTGTAAGCGCGCTTAGCGGATAAATTTTAAGTTTGGCTGAACTGATAAATATATTTTCATGCTGCGGCATATACTGGAAGAGATGCCGTTTCTCATGGAACGGGCCCATGCTGGTGTTAAGATGGACAAGAAGGGACGGTGGGAACATCATGTTAAAGAAAAGCACTGCGGCCTTTATGATCGTCGCGGCACTGCTGTGCGGCAGTCTGCTGACCCTGGGCGTGACCGGTTATGTGCAGGTATTCGGACAAGCCGCAGGTGAAGGGCTGGCGACGGTCCTGCAGACTGCCGGACTACAGGAGAAGGAATCGAAGAAGCTGGGTACCGCTCTTAGCCTGATCGAGAGCAATTATTATGAGAAGGTCGACCGGGAGAAGCTGATTGACGGTGCGGTCAACGGAATGATGGAAGCACTGGGCGACCCGTATTCAAACTACATGGGCAAGGAGACGGCACAGCGGTTCGAGGAGAGCATTGAAGGCTCCTTCTCGGGGATTGGCGCTGAAGTCTCCTCCGATAACGGCAAGGTCGTTGTAGTCTCCCCTATTAAAGGCTCACCGGCAGAGAAGGCCGGCATTCAAGCCAAGGATGTGATCCTCTCCGTTAACGGTGAATCGCTGGAAGGGCTGGAGCTGAATGCGGCTGTAGCCAAAATCCGCGGTCCCAAGGGCAGCAAGGCTACCCTGAAGGTCCAGCGGACCGGAACAGCAGAGCCGCTGCAATTCGTCATCACCCGTGATGATGTCAGACTGGAGACGGTCTATGCGAAGATGGAGAAGGAGCATGTCGGTGTGATCGAGGTTACGCAGTTCTCACAGAACACCTCGGAGCGGTTCAAGGAAGAGCTGACGAAGCTGGAGAAGCAAGGCATGAAGGGACTCGTTATTGATGTCCGCAATGACCCGGGCGGTGTGCTGCCAGTCGTCATTGAGATGGTTGAGCAGTTCGTACCTTCCGGCAAAGCCATTGTACAGGTGGAAGATAAGAACAAGCGGCGCGAGATCAGCACCTCTAAGGGATCAAGCAAGAAGTATCCGGTAGTCGTGCTGATGAACAAAGGCAGCGCGAGCGCTTCGGAGATCATGGCCGGAGCCCTGCAGCAATCGGCCGGAGCCAAGCTGATCGGAGAGAATTCATTCGGCAAAGGAACCGTGCAGACCAGCTTCGAGGAGCAGCTCGGTGACGGAAGCCTGCTGAAGATTACGATTGCCAAGTGGCTTACGCCTGACGGCACCTGGATTCACGGCAAGGGCATTAAGCCGGATATCGCCGTAGCCCAGCCCGATTACTTCTCGGTGGCGCCGATTAACAAGAGCGTTACGCTGCAATATAATATGAACAATGCAGATGTCAAAAGTGCACAGACCATGCTAGACGGGCTAGGCTACAAGCCGGGCCGCAAGGACGGCTACTTCGATGCCGGGACCAAAGAAGCGGTCAAGAAATTCCAGAGCGCAGCCAAGCTGAAGTCGACTGGCTCGATTGACGCCAAGACCGCTGAAGCGCTGGAGCTGGCGCTGATCAAGGTCATCCAAGATCCGGTGAATGACAATCAGCGGAATAAGGGGATCGAAGAAATTCAGAAGGAAATCAAGGCTGCGGCGTCGAAAAAGTAAGAAGGCTGATTTCAGCCTTCTTTTTTTCTTTACAAGAAAAGAATTTACATGCTTCGCGCTATAATTATCCTCTAGGCTATGAAAAGGAGTGTGCGAACCGTTGAATGTCTTCCCGGAGCTGCTGACCAGCTTAGGCACAGCAGTCCTTCATCTGCTGATGCAGCCCTATTACTATATCGCTATTGTATTTATTGCCCTGTATTACCGCAGGCAGGTGGTCCTGGAGCGGAAGCTTATTCATGTGAAGCTGCATAGCTGGGGAACGGAAACCTGGCGGACCGTCTGGACCGGCGGACTTATGGGGCTGCTTGTTTCCCTTGCCGCAGTTGCACTGGGAGTCTCAGTGACCTATACGGCTGTAGCCTGTATCTGGGTGGTCAGTCTTGTCTTAATGCTGTTTCGGGTGCGTTACTTATGCTTTGCGTATGCCATAGGCGTGCTTGGAATTGTGCAGTTTGTCCTGTCGTTCTTCCCGGGGACGCTACAGAGCGGAGTCGCCGGAACGGTTGCCGGTGCCGTGCGGGCGATGGACATCCCCGCGCTGCTGGCGCTCGCCGCGCTGCTGCACGTGGCCGAGGCGCTGCTGGCGCGCTGGCAGGGACCCCGGCTGGCGACGCCGCTGTTCCTTGCCGGCAAGCGCGGCAAGGTGGTGGGCGGCTACCAGTTGCAGGCCTTCTGGCCGCTGCCGCTGTTCGTGCTGATTCCCGCAGGCAGTGGAATCGGTGAACTGCCGTGGCATCCGCTGCTGGGCGGGGGCCTCGGCCTGGTCTCGCTGCCGGTCATCATCGGCTTCAGCGAGATGACCCAGGGCATGCTGCCCGGACGCAAGGCGGCCCGGACGTTCGGACGGCTGCTGGTCTACAGCGCCGTCCTGCTCGGCCTCAGCCTGCTTGCGGACCTATGGAGCCCGCTGACGGTTGTCGCGGCGCTCGCGGCTATTGCGCTGCACGAAGGGTTAAGCTGGTACAGCGCTCTGGAGGAGCGCAGCCTTAGCCCCGTCTTCGTGCATCCCCCGGCCGGCCGCAAGGTGCTGGCCGTGCTGCAGGGCAGCCCCGCGCAGGAGCTGGGCATCCTGCCCGGCGAGATCCTGCTGAAGGTCAACGGGGTCCTGTTGACCAGCGCGGCGCAGCTGCATGAGGCGCTGCGCATGAACCCCGCGTTCTGCAAGCTGGAGGTGCAGAACCGCGAAGGCGAGAGCAAGTATCTGCAGCGCGCGATCTATGCCGGGGACCATCATCAGCTCGGCATCATTCTGGTGCCGGACCCGGACGGGGGCATCACCGCAGAGACCAAGCCGTCCAGCATCTTCAGCATCATCGGGATGCGCACAGGCATCCGCCAGCGGGGCGTGCAGGGTGACCGGCTGGGCCGGACGAAGAAAACGCCGCCTGCAGAGGCTAAGCAGACCTCTCCGGCAGAGACCAAGCAGGAATCTGCCGGTGTCTGACGGCGTCTGATCGTAGATTACCAACGTAATTGGTTCCCCCAGCGGCTGCTGGCGCGGAAGGTTAAAGAGGCCCGTTCTTTCTGAACTAAGTTCAGAGAGAACGGGCCTTTTAAATTTATACCTGTTAAGGGAGTGGTGTGAGGCATATGGACCAAATGTAATCGAAAAACCGACCACATTCGGACGGAGTGGATCGCACTTAGCACCGGAATTCCAATGTACCCGTAGCCCGTAACACTTTAGAAGGATCCTGCGAAATGTGCAACAATGCGATCCATATAAGCGGCCCGTGAGAGGAAACGCTCAGAATTGGCGAGAGATAGCATTTCTGTGGCTCAAGGGTTCACCCGCTCTGTCTTCAGGTACAGAATCGCAATCTGTGTCCGGTCGCGTACGCCGAGCTTACTGAGGATGTCGGTAATATAGTTTTTGACGGTGCCTTCGCTCAGGAACAGCTTGGCGGCGATTTCCTTGTTGGTGAGTCCCTCTGCAATGGAGGTAACGACTGCCTGCTCGGACTTGGTCAGGCCATAGGAAGCAAGCGGTTGAGCCGACTCGGAGGCTTCCTGACGCGCGGATGGCTGGAGGAAGCCGGCCAGCTTACGGGCGATCTCGGGATGAATGAGCATATTGCCCTCATGTACGGTCTTGATGCCTTGAATGATCCGGTCCGGCGGGATGTTCTTGAGCAGATATCCGCTGGCTCCAGCGCGCAGAGCCTCAATAATATACTCGTCATCATCGAAGGTCGTCAGCATCAGGACGGCTACTGCCGGATAAGTTTTTTTGATCAGCCGTGCACCTTCCACCCCATCACAGCCCGGCATACGGATGTCCATAAGTACAACATCCGCTCCGCCGGGCAGCTCCCCGAGCAAGGACAGAGCCTCCCGTCCATCGCCTGCGGTTCCAGCCACTTCGATACCGGCATCCATCCCGATCAACACCTTCAAGCTCTCGCGGATAAAAGAATCATCGTCAACAATCAATACTCTAATCATGGTTCAGCACCTCTTATCTGTGAATATTCTCCCGCTGCCCGTCCCGGCGAACTTGATGAGTGTATGCGAACTCTCAGGTAAGCTCCATCTCTTGCTACAGTACGAGCGAATAGTAGGACAGCAGATCAGTTTGTTGATGTTCTAGCATGGGAAAATAGTTGGATTTACAACACTTGCTGATTAGCAAATGCCCTCTCTGGGGACAACAGTTGGACAAACGACACTTAATTACTCCCAATTCGTCCGTCAGCATCACAACCAGCAACAGCAGATGCAGTTTTTCCAACCAATTTCCCAAAATCATCGGAACCTGTGAAATTAAGATGCGTTTTTCCACTTGCTTCTGGCAGAGGGGGAGCAGCCGCCCCCTTCCCCTACTCCCCGTTCAGCGCAGCACTCTCTCCGGCTGCCGATACACCGGCAGCCGGGTAACAACCGTGAACTGCGGCTCCAGCCGCAGCTCCAGCGTCCCGCCCACCATGGAGCAGCGCTCGCTCATGCCCTTCATGCCCATCCCGCTGCTGCCCGGCAGACGGCTCAGCGGTTCAGCTTCGGGCAGCTTCCCGTTATTGCCGGTCTCCATCCGCACCTCATGCTCCGTATAGGTGATCTCCACCCATACGGAGCTGGCCTGCCCGTGCCGCAGTGCATTGGTGATGGCCTCCCGGGCATTGGTGTACAGCACAACCTGAAGGCTCGGATAGAGCGGATAAGGAATCCCTTGCACCATATAGGAGGTGGCAATACCTGTATCGCGGCCCACTTCTTCCAGCAGCCGGTCCAGCGCATAGGCTCCTTCAAGCTGCGGAGCAGGGTTAATCCGCTTCAGCGCCGCACGCATATCGTCCATACTGCCCGAGAGCTGATCCCGGATCTGGTTCATCATCTGCAGTCCCGTTTCCGGTGCGGCAGGGAGGGTGTGGATGGCCGCTTCGGTCATCATCTTGACCCGGATCAGCCGGTGCCCGATGTCATCATGCAGCTGACGGGCAATCCGCACACGTTCTTCTGCCTGCGCAGCCACCTCTATTTGCGAGGTGAACTGGAGCAGCCTTGCGCGTGCTTCTTCCAGCTCGAAATGCTTTTTGCGCAGCTCATCATAGAGGAATAAGGTATCGGCACGCCCGCGCCCTGTCCGGAGCAGCAGCAGGTTCAGGCCGGCACCCAGCAGGAAGGTAAGGTTCGTGAACACAAGCACTGCCGGAGCCGCATTCAGCAGGGCAGCATTCAGCAGGGCCAGATGAATACAGAAGAAGGTAAGGGCTGTATTCTTGGGCTGCCGCCGGGAATAGGAGATCACCGCAGACAAGGCCGGAAAAACCATCAGCGGCCCGTATTCATAACAAAGCCAGGCAGTGAGGACCAGCTCCATGCCTCCGGTCAGTGCGGCGAGAGATCCGGATGTCTTTGCACCCAGTGTGACCAGCAGCATCAGCAGCATGAAATGCAGAGTGAACCTGTCATAGTCGGCGAATTCATAGACTTGAATCGAGAAGATCGCCGGGATGATCAGCAGGCTATAGCGCAGCAGTATCAGTTCTCTGGTCAAGTAGGCTCATCCTTTTAGATAAAATATCGCTTATTCTTCAACATGCTTCTCAGGTACATCCATCTTAGCATAAGAGTACTGCTCTTCAGGAGATGACTTTCGTCACCTGCGGATCATGACCTTTAGTACCTTCGGCTGTGCCTGCCCTACTGTACAATAAGAATACGAGAATGAAGGAATAGGGGGCATCGGCAATGGCACTTGCAGTACTGAGCGATGTTGTGAAGAGATATGACGGTAAGCTGATTGTGGATCACGTGAATTTCAATATACAGGAGGGTGAAATCTTCGGCCTGCTGGGCCCGAACGGTGCCGGAAAAAGCACGACCATCAGCATGATCTGCGGGCTGCTTCAAGCCGACAGCGGCGAGATCCGGATCGACGGGCTGTCCGTAAGAGAGCGGCCGCTTGAGGTGAAGAAGCGGATTGGCCTTGTGCCCCAGGAGCTGGCATTATACGAGAATATGTCGGCAACCGATAATGTAAGCTTTTTCGGCAGGCTCTATGGGCTGCGCGGACAGCTGCTGAAGGAGCGGACCCGGGAAGCGCTGGAGTTCACCGGTCTTAGCGACCGGGCCAAGGATAAGCCGTCCACCTTCTCGGGAGGGATGAAAAGACGGCTGAATATCGCCTGCGCCATCATGCACCGGCCGCGCCTGATTATTATGGATGAACCCACAGTCGGCATTGATCCGCAGTCGCGCAATCATATTCTGGAATCCGTGAAGGCTCTGAATAAGATGGGGTCGTCGGTGATCTACACCAGCCATTATATGGAGGAGGTAGCTGCGATCTGTGACCGGGTAGCCATTATGGACCAGGGGCATATCATTGCCTGCGGTACGGAGAACGAGCTGCGCGAACGGGTGGCCCACGAGGAGAAAATCGTTGTGAAGGCAGCGGGCGTCACCCCTGCCTTAATGAACGAACTGGGGCAGCATCCCCGGATCAACCGGGTAGAAGCGGTGCAGGATGCGATTGAGCTGTATCTTCCCTCCTCGCAAAGTGCGCTCCAGGATATTCTGTTTATTTTCTCCAAGCACGAAGGGGTCATTTCCTCCCTGAATATTGAAGAGCCGGATCTGGAGACCTTGTTCCTTAGTCTGACCGGCCGGACCTTGCGGGACTAGAGAGGGGGGATAGGTGTGAATATCTGGATCATTATGGGGTTTGAGCTGCGCAGGCAGCTCCGTTCACGCACATTGCTGCTTAATATGTTCCTGCTGCCGCTGGTGCTGATCTTCCTCTTGGGCGCTTCGCTCTCCGGGGTGGTCGGAGTACAGGGGGCAGATGAGATCAAGCCTGTACGAGTAGCTATTGTGAATAACGGAGGCGGAGGGGCAGAGGCATCAGCGATTCTTACAGCTTTTCTGGAGACGCCTGAGGTGAAGGGGCTCATTATTCCTGTCAAGACAGAGAGCCGTGAAGCCGCAGAGAGCGGGCTGCGCACCAGTAAATTTGCCTATGGCGTTATTGTCCCTCCGGGCTTTGACCAGGAGGTGCAGAGCGGTAAGAAGGCGAGCCTGGAGTTCATTCTGGGCAGGAGCCATGACGATAACCGGGTAGCGGGAACAGCCTTCGACAATCTGCTGATGGAGCTGAATTATAAGCAGGCGGCAGCCGTTACGCTTGGGCCGCAGGCGCTTACAGCGACTTCGGCACCTGCCGGGAAGCCGGGGGTGGTGCTGGGAGATCTGAACAATGGCGGGAGGACCTATTCGGCGGCCCAATTCTATGCGGCGTCCATGCTGCTGATGTTCCTGATGTACAGCGGACTTACTGTGGCAGCCTCACTTTTTAACGATAAAGAGAACCATACGCTGTTCAGAATCCATTCCATGCCGGTAAAAGACAGTCATCTGTTCATTGGCAAAATACTCGGCGTAGGCCTGGTCAGCATCCTGCAGTGCCTTACGATTATTCTGCTGTCTGACTGGCTGTTCGGGGTCTATTGGGGCAACCGCCCGGGACTGCTGCTGCTGTTCTGTCTGCTGATGATTGCCGCCTCCATGACGCTGGGCGTACTGATCTGCCTCTTCAGCCGGACCTCGGCGACTGCAACGAACATCATTAGTGTCCTGACTATAGTGATGACCTTCGTCAGCGGTGGAATGGCGCCGCTTCCCGATTCCTGGGTGAACAGCGCAGGTGCATTCACGCTCAACCATTGGGTGCAGCAGGCGTTCATCCGGATGATGCTGCATTCCGGTCTGGATCAGCTTTTGCCGAATCTGTGGGTGATGTGCTTCATCAGCGCGGCATTATTCGCGGCAGTGATTGTCTCATACCGGAAGGTGGGTTACCGTGGATAAAATATTAATTATTGCCTGGAATATGATTAGACGAAGCATTGGCACCTTCAGGGGGCTTATGGTATTCATTCTGCTTCCCGGCGTAGTGGTGGCAGCGATTATCTCCCTTACCGGAGGGATGGCGGAGGGACCGGCAACTGTGCTGTATGCCAACTCGGATACGGGGGCAGCCGGCAGACATTTGATTACGGAGCTGGAGCAGGCCGGAGAATATAGGTTCGAGCCGCGCAGCAGCGAGGCCGTTTTGAAGGAAGCGACCATTAAGCAGGAGGGAACCGTGGGGGTGTTCATTCCTGCGGGGTACACTGCCGCCTTACTGGCGGGGGAGCCGCCGCAGATCAGCATCTATGAGCTGCGGGCAAGTGAAAGCTCAATCATGATGAAGCTGAAGATCACCGCCACTGCCGCTCAGATTGCCGAAGCAGCGCATACCGTTACTGCCGCAAGCGGAGGAACAGGCGATATGCAGGCGCAGCTCGCTGCTGTGCTGAAGCAGTCGGAGCAGCACAACGTGGTCGGCACCCGCACCGATTATGATCTCTATCCGCGGCAGACGCTGGGCGTGGTTACAGGGATGACGCTCATGTTCCTGATGGCACTGGTGACCAGCTCCGTCTCCCAGATCACAGATGACCGCAGAGGGCGTACCATGATGCGCATGTTCAGCGCGCCGGTCCGTTCTTACGAAATTGCGCTTGGCAACTTCCTGGGCAGCTTCCTTGTAGGAATGATTCAGATTCTTGTCGTGCTGGTCCTGGGAAAATGGGTGCTCCGTTACGATTACGAGATGCCGCTCTTTCTCTACTTCCTGGTTCTGGCGGCCTTCATGCTGGTATCTATGGGCATCGCCAGCACCGTTGCAGGCCTGATCCGCAATCCGCGGAATGCGGGGATGCTGAATTCGCTGATTCTTACCCCGACCTGTATGCTGGGCGGCTGCTTCTGGCCCGTCTCCATCATGCCGGAATATATGCAGAAGCTGGCCAACTTTACACCGCAGAAGTGGGCCATTCAGGCGGTAGACATTGCCGCAACCGGCGGCGGCTGGAATGAACTGTGGCTGCCGTTTGCGATCCTTGGCCTGATGGCTGCCGTTCTGCTGGCGATTGGCTCTGCCATTCTCCGTCCGAATGAAGCGGGAATCAGCACCTGAGAACAAGCGTATCCTAGCTACCTTCCATGTCTAAATCAGACATATTCAAACTATATAATTATGTGATATGATCGGATCAAAGGAATATATGACAAGGGGATGCTAGGATGGGCAGTAATAAGCTGGCTTGGACCTGGAAGGTGAAAGAGGAATGCCTGGAGGAATACGTACAGATGCATCTGGAGCCGTGGCCGGAGATTCTGGAGGAGCACAGCAAGGCGGGCATCCGCAATTATTCGATTTTTCAGAACGGCAACCAGTTCTTCTATTGCTTTGAATGTGATGATACGGAAGCTGCGTTCGCCTATATTGCCGGGAGTGATGCCTGCAACCGCTGGAATGCGATCACCTCGAAGATGGTCGAAGGTTCCTTTGATTTCAACGACGCGGTTCCGATGGTGCCGCTGCGTGAGGTCTTTTATCTGAAGTAGTCCGGTTTACAGCAATATTCATTGGAGCTATCTTGGAGAGAATCGTTTGAAGTGAGCTGAATATTTCAGTGTTATTAGGAGGAGCCTGTCACGCAGGCTTCTCTTTGTCGTTTTACGTGTTTTTTAGGAGAAAAGGAGTGAAAATAGTAAGCTCGGCGGACCGGGTTCAATACGTGTTCCTCGCTCATTATCGGCGCAGACATGATCTCCAGAGGCGAAGTCGCCCTGATTATAGCCGCCACCGGTCTTGCGAGCGGACTGCTGCTGCCGCAGTGTTTTACCAGCGTGATTATTGCTGTAATGGTAACCACACTCGCCACGCCGCCGCTGCTCAAGGGAATGTTCCGGTGACTATTTTTTAAAGGAAATAAGACAATCTCTAAATTTGTGGACCGTGATAATCTTATATAATGGATTGTACTCAAAAAACGATTAGAGGGGAATGAGTCCAATCCGGTCTACAGCTACAACACTGGCAGCGGGCGCGGTCCTGTCGCTTAGCCTGCTGCTTGGATGCAGCAGCCAAAATACAACCGTCACCGGTACTCGGGCGGCAGAACCGGCTCCATCTGCCTTAGCGTCTGCTTCTGCATCGCCGTCTGCAACTCCTACTGCTTCTGCACAGACTGTGTCATCTGCACCAACTGCTTCTGCAGCGGTTCCGGCAGCTACGGCTGGCTTGTTAAATCAGGTTCAGCCCGAAGCTCCGGGCAATCTGGTAATTGCTGATTCCGTTAATGCTGCGGGAACCATCCGCGCGAGAAGCGCAGCCGGGCAAGGCGAGCTGCTGATGATCGCAAGCGGCCCCGAGGAGCGGGGCCACTTGGAGGTATCCAGCAATTACGGTCTCGAAGGGGAGCAGACCTATCAGGCTGATTACTCTATTGTATACCGGACGGGGAAGCAGGATCAGGTATTGCTTAAGCTGCCTGCCTTCTTGTTCGTACAGCCAACTGACCGTGTGCTGGAATTTGCCGTGGTCTCCTTTGCAAAGGCAGAAGTCTATCTGCTTGCTCCCCAATATAAATCGGGACATGGGCTGGTTGCTTACGCCTTTGCCAGGGAGAAGGAGAGGGGAGAAATATTTCCGTTATCCTTCAAGCAAGGGGAGATCATACACGATACACTGGTCTACTCCGAGCTGCCGCCGTTCCCGGCCAACCAGAATGAACAGTTAGTGGTGCACTTGCCACAGGGTGCCGGGGGCGAACCGGGACCAGGACCACAGAGTTATGAGCTGGACCTCGATAAGCGGCAATTTGTTGCACAGTAGAACGAAGTAGAGTAAAACCTCCCTTGTATCTGGAGTTTTTCTTCCAGGTAACCAAAGGGAGGTTTTTTAATATAGTAAGATACTGAAAATCAGAGGGGAGTGATTCGGGAGGTTGGCGGAGGCAGGCGGAGGTATGCCGGATGAGCAGAATGAAAGGGATAAATCCCTCAGATGTTGCTGGAAGTGGGTTGGCGAGTGGAATGAGAGGGATAAATCCCTCAGATACGGCTGGAAGTGGGCGGATGGGTGGAATGAAAGGGATAAATCCCTCAGATGTGGCCGGAAGTGGGCGGATGGGTGGAATGAAAGGGATAAATCCCTCAGATGTTGCTGGAAGTGGGTTGGCGAGTGGAATGAGAGGGATAAATCCCTCAGATGCGGCCGGAAGCGGACTGGTGAGTGGAATGGAATGTTGCCAAGTTTGGTTGAAGAAGAGTATTGCTCCGATTGAAGTGCACTAATACACCTGATTTCAGCGAACATACGCCAAAATGGGCAAGTGAAGTGCACTAGTGCCCCTGAATTCGTAGATAGTTGGCTAAATGACTGAATGAGGAGCATTAGTGCTCCTGAAATCCTCAAATGCGCGCCAATCCAGCCAATAAGGTGCACTTCTGCACCTCATCACCCCCAGCACCTCATTCTCCTTGCCCCGGTTACTGGCAGCTACCCCACCTCTCGCCGGAACCCGCCGCAAGTGAGCGGCGGACTGACATACCGCTGGAACCCGCCGCAAGTGAGCGGTGGACTGCCGTACCTCCACACTGTCACACCCGCCACACCCGCCACACCCCTCAGTTCCCCGTACTCTCATACCGGGACAACCCGTACCGGAATACTCCGTAAGCCGCAGCTGCGCTTCCGATAGCTGCGACAGGGGCGAGGAGCCACCAGCCGGACCAGCCGCTTTTGCCGAAAATATAGGTTGCCGGGTAGAAGCTGATGAACGCATAGGGCAGCACCGTCGAAATAAAGATGCGGATCGCCTGCGGAAACAGGGTAATCGGGTATTTAGCCAGATCTGACAGATTATGCACCATCAGCGGGAACGCATTCCCGGCATTGCGAATCCAAAAGGCCGCCGAGTTGCCCATGAGATTAATGGATACCCTGATAATCACCGCTGTGACGAACAGCAGGATAAGAATAGCGGCCTTACCCGCAGTCCAGTGGATAGGGCTGTGCATGAGCGACTGCCAGATGATCACTCCGCCGATGAGCAGATTGCCGAGTCCGTTAATCCCAATCCCCGTGCAGAACACCTGAAGAACCACCGGCACCGGCCGCAGCAGATAACGGTCCAGCTCCCCTGTGTTGACCAGCCTGCCCAACCGCCAGCTTCCCTCGAAGAACAGCGAACCCGCCCCCTCCGTCAGGAAGATCATGGCGTACATGAAGGTGACCTCCCAGAACTGCCAGCCCTGAATGTCCGGAATCCGGTCATAAATCACCCACAGGAACACGAATCCCAGAACCTGCGTCAAGGCCGCCGAGCACATTAGGATATAAAAGTCTTTGTTATACTCCAGAATTGCCTTAAGCTGCTGCACATATAGCCTTCTATAGAGATAGAGCATTTGCGATATTTTCATTCTGCGTCCTCCTTCCGCCTTAGCCTCCATGAATGGTCACCTGGCGGACCGCCCAGTTCCACATGGCTTTGCCCGCCATCCAGAGCGCTGCCCCCCAAAAGAGCTGAATCCCGATCAGCCGCAGGCTCTCCCACGTATCTGCCTGCTGCAGGAAGATCATCGTTGGCGTATGAATGATGGCCTGGAAGGGCAGCAGCAGCGCCAGCTTTTCCAGCCAATCCGGGAAGAAGGCCAGCGGCACCAGCGCGCCCGACAGCAGGTTAGTAAGCGCAATCCGCGTCCAGACAATCCCTAGTGACCCCGTCGACCAGAAGCATAACAGAGCCGCCAGATAGACCACGCCGAATTTGACCACAACCGCGCAGAGCAGACTGACCGCAAACAGCAGATAGACGACCGGCGAGTGGGGGAAGGTTACTCCGGTAAGGAAGGTGGCGAACACGATCAGCAGAATTGTGCTCATCGCCCCCTCCAGCAGACTTGCACCTAAGGTCTCAGCGAATCGGGCCGTCTGAAAATCAATCGGCTTCAACAGGTCCATGGCGACGCTGCCGTCCAGGATTTTGCCGGAGATGGCGGTCTCGGAATACCAGGATAAGACGGAATTGGCCAGGAAGGTTACCAGCAGATAGGTTTTCATCTGATCCCAGGAGTAGCCGCCCACCGCCTCACGCCCGCCATAGATTCCCTGCCAGAGGAAGAAGATCGCGACCAGATTAATGGAGTTTGCGAGCAAATTAATGATGTAGGAGTTCCGGTAGGCCATCACATTTTGCAGAGAACGATTGGCAATACTTCTGTATTTGTTAAGCCGGGCTGCTGTCGTCATGGTGCGCCTGCCCCCTTGCTCCCCGGTGCTCGTTCAAGTCCAGTTGGCCGTCATAGACAGCCTTAATGACCTGCTCAATGTGGGTATCCTCCATACGGAAATCTAGTACCTCCCCATGCTTCATCACCCGGCTGACCACTTCACTGGCGGTATATTCATACCGGTCAAAAGTGACCGAGAACTCCTGGCTGCTCTGCTGTTCCAGCTTCAGCCCGGGACTCTGCTCCAGGAGCTTGTACAACTCCGGCATAGGGGAGCGTACCTGGAAGAAGATGACGCGGTTTTTGGCAAAACGGGCTTTGACCTCGCTCAGCGTACCGTCATAAATGATCGCGCCGTGATCGATAATGACCAGCCGCTTGCACAGATCCTCAATGTCGCCCAGATCATGGGTCGTCAGCATCACGGTCGTCTGCTGCTCCTGGTTGATCTGCTTGATGAACCCGCGGATCTTCTCCTTCACGGATACGTCAAGGCCAATCGTCGGCTCATCAAGATACAGAATCGGCGGATTATGCAGCAGGGCAGCGGCCAGATCGGCACGCATGCGCTGACCCAGCGAGAGCTTCCGCGCGGACAGATGGATGAATTCGCTCATCCCGAGCATTTCGGTGAACAAGTCCATGTTCTTCCTGTAGAGGGCATCCGGAATCTGATAGATATCTTTCAGCAGCGAGAAGGACTCGGCAATCGGAATATCCCACCACAGCTGGGTGCGCTGCCCGAAGACTGCGCCGATCTGGGCGGCGTTTTCCATTCTTTTGCGGTACGGATTGATCCCGTTCACCGAGATACTCCCGGAGGAAGGCATCAGAATGCCGGTCAGCATCTTGATGGTGGTCGATTTACCGGCACCGTTCGGTCCCACGTAGGCCACCGTCTCCCCTGGTTCAATGCTCAGATCCAGCGGCTTGACCGCCACCTTCTCAATATGCCTGGGCAGGAACAGATGCTTCACCGCTCCCTTTAGACCGGGCTCCTTCACCGCCTGCATAAAGGACTTACTCAGTCCTCTGGCTTCAATCATACTCAAGCTTAACCCTCCTGTTCATTACTTTGAAAGCGTTACCGCAGATGACTGCGGAGAAAATATCTGAATCCTCAGCGATCGAAAGACGTAAGAGTAAATATATCACTGAGCCGATGTCGAAAACTATCAGTTTAGGTCGATTTTGCAAAAAAAAGCGGTAACCCCGGATAGCCTACACCAACCGGGATTTACCGCTGCGCTTAAGGAGAGTCTGGACGGCGAACCCTACCAGCAGGGGAAGCGCCAGCTGAACCTCAAGTCTCCAGTCTACTGCGTACAGGTCTACGAGGTTAATCTGCTTCAACAATACATAGGTCACGTTGTATAAGAGGAATGAACAGCTGAAGGTGAGCAGAGGGATCAGATGCAGCGTCCTTTTATTCTGCAGCAGCCGGTATCCCGCAAGGGTTAAGAGTGTATAGCTGGCCATAATGAACAGGGCATAATTACTGCCAAAGCGCAGGAAGGATACCATGGCGGTAGCCAGATTGAGGGCAGTCGATAGATAGCCAATGCGAAGCATGTCGAACCTCCTGGAATTATGTAGAAATATAAGATGAACAGATTTCTACATTTTACAGCGCTAACGCGGGGATTTACAGATCCAATACTGAATGTTCATTATTCCGTAATTGTATGTTATAATGCTTTCTTTTAAAATTGATAATATAGGAATTGGTAAATATGGAGGGATCGTTTGTGAGAGTCTTTAATCAATCAAGAGCATGGAGTATGCCTGGGGATTTAGAAGCTAGCGAACTTGAAGCCTTCCGGCCTCTGGATGCAACTAAGGCCCATGCCCAGGGAGTGATGTCTGCGGCGGGTTCTTCCGAAGAATCCAGGGAGCATATCTATCATAGAGCTATGATTTCTTCGATCCGCAGTGAGATGAACAAATTAAGCCAGCTGCTCTCCATTCCATACGTGGTGTTCCTGACGGACAAGGCGGGGACCATTCTGGAGCTGGTCTATTCTTCTTCGGAGACACGGGCGGAGATGGAGCAGGCGGAGCTGCGTCCGGGGGTCAGCTTAAGCAGGCAACAGGCGGGAATGAATGCCGTATCGCTGGCGATGGAGATGAACTGCATCGGGGTGGTGCGGGGAACGGAGCATACGGATCAGACCTTCCGGGACTGGAACTGTGTATGCGCTCCACTGCAGGATGATGATAGCGTTTACGGGTATGTTGATATTTCTTTTAATAGAGGAGAGCCGATAGAGTTCGCCATTCCCTTCGTACAGCAGATTGCCGAGAATATCATGGAGAAGTGGATGGAGAAGAACCCGGAGATGCAGCGGTACCGGCTGGAAGCTACGCTCTTGGAATATAAGCTGACCGCACGGGAGCAGGAGGTGGCGAGGCTGTGGCTGATGGAGAAGAGCGCACTGCACATCGGGAGCGATCTGGGCATCAGTGAAGGCACCGTGCGCAATATGCTGAAGAGTATTTATAGTAAAATGCGGGTGAATGACCGCTTCCAGTTCGTGAAGCGCCTTACGCCGTAGCGGGCAATTCCGTATTCGGATACATATAAAAGATAGCCGGGTCAGCGATACTGAGGTATCCCTGACCCGGCTATTTGATTTAGAAGCCTAGCTTCCCTGGTAGAAGGTTAACCGCAGGAGCAGTTGAGTACCGGCTTACGCGCGGCCTGCGTCTCATCCAGGCGGCTGATTTCAGTCGTATGCGGTGCGTTAATGACAATCTCTGGCGTCTCCTCGGCTTCCTTAACGATTCGGATCATTGTCTCAATGAAGCCGTCGAGCGTTTCCTTGCTCTCCGTCTCGGTCGGTTCAATCATCATACATTCCTCTACAGTCAGCGGGAAATAGACGGTAGGCGGATGATAACCGAAGTCGAGCAGCCGTTTGGCTACATCGAGGGTACGTACACCGTATTGCTTAAGATTTTTGCCGGACATGACGAATTCATGCTTGCAGACGCCCGGGAAGGGAATCTCGAAGTAAGGAGCCAGCCGGTGCATCATATAGTTGGCGTTCAGCACGGCGTTCTCGGACACCTCACGCAGGCCGTCAGGACCGTAGGTGCGGATATACGCATAAGCACGGACGAGAATCCCGAAGTTGCCGTAAAAGGCTTTGACGCGGCCGATCGATTCCGGCCCGCCGCAGTCCAGCGTAAAGCTGCCGTCCCCGTTCTGTGCCACAGTAGGCTGCGGCAGGAACGGGATCAGCTTCGCCTTCACGCCGACGGGTCCGGCTCCCGGCCCGCCGCCGCCGTGCGGCGTACTCATCGTTTTGTGCAGGTTGAGATGCACGACATCGAAGCCCATATCGCCCGGGCGGGTGATGCCCATAATCGCGTTGGAGTTCGCTCCGTCATAATAGAGCAGTCCGCCCGCTTCGTGGACAATCGCGGCGATCTCGACGATCTGCGTCTCGAAGAGTCCGAGGGTACTCGGGTTCGTGAGCATCAGCGCAGCAGTGTCGCTGCCGACAGCTGCCTTCAGCGCCTCAAGGTCAACCATACCCTTGTCATTGGACGGGATGGTGACTGTCTCAAGGCCGGCGGCTGCGGCGCTTGCCGGGTTGGTACCGTGCGAGGAATCGGGCACGATGACCTTGGAACGGATCTCGCCGCGGCTCTCATGGTAGGCGCGGATCATCATCAGGCCGGTCCACTCGCCGTGGGCACCGGCAGCAGGCTGCAGGGATACGGCATCCATGCCGGTCAGGGCGGCGAGATCCTTTTGCAGCGTGTACATCAGTTCAAGCGCACCCTGGATGCTCTCCTCCGGCTGGTACGGATGGATCTTGGAGAGTCCGGGGAAGCGGGCGACATCCTCGTTGATCTTCGGGTTGTATTTCATCGTGCAGGAGCCGAGCGGATAGAAGCCGTTATCGACTCCGAAGTTGCGGCGGGACAGGGCGGTATAGTGGCGGATCACATCCACCTCGGATACCTCCGGCAGCACAACCGGCTCACTGCGCAGCAGCCCTCCGGGAATGAGTGAGTCAAGACCTTCTTCCTGCGGCACATCACACAGAGGCAGGGAGTAGGCCGAGCGGCCGGGACGGCTTAATTCAAAAATCAGACTTTGTTCCGGTTTCATACACAGCCCTCCAGTGCGCTTGCGAATTCGTCAATTTCGGTCTTGCTTCGTTTCTCCGTTACGGCCACCAGCATATGTCCGGCCAGCTCGGGATAATCCCGGCCTAAGTCATAACCGCCCAGATAGCCTTCCTTCAGCAGCTTGGAGTTCACCGCACTCACACTGCTGCCCTCCGGGAGCTTCAGGACGAATTCATTGAAGAACGGGGCAGTGAAGACGCGCTCTGCACCGGTGATTTCAGCCAGCCGCCCGGCAGCATAGTGGCTCTTGCGGATGTTCAGCTCACCTACCTCGCGCATGCCCTCCTTGCCCATCACGGACAGGTAGACGGAGGCGCACAGCGCCAAAAGCGCCTGGTTGGAGCAGATATTCGAGGTCGCCTTCTCCCGGCGGATATGCTGTTCGCGGGCTTGCAGGGTCAGCACGAAGCCGCGCTTGCCATTCCGGTCAACCGTCTGGCCGACGATCCGGCCCGGCATCCGGCGCATAAGCGGCTCAGCCACCGCGAAGAATCCGCAGGTAGGGCCGCCCAGCGAGGCGGCGATACCCAGCGGCTGCGCGTCGCCGACTACGATGTCTGCGCCAAGCCGTCCGGGGGACTCCAATACGCCAAGTGCAATGGGGTTCGCGCTGACCACGATCAGTCCCTTGACCGCATGGATCAGCGGCTCAATCTGGCGCAGATCCTCAATCCCGCCGAAGAAGTTGGGGGACTGGACCAGAACAGCAGCGGTATCGCTGTCAATGGCTTCGGCCAGCCTGGCGAGATCCGTTACCCCGTCAGCATAGTCAATCTCTACAATTTGCAGGCCCCAGGCGTTGGCGGAGGTGCGCAGCACCTGGCGCGCTTCCGGGTGAACGGTACGGGAGACAATCAGCTTCTTGCGCTTGGTTGCGCCTGCGGCCAGCACAGCCGCTTCGGACAGGGCCGTTGCGCCGTCATACATACTGGCATTGGCGACCTTCATCCCGGTCAGCTCACAGATATAGGACTGGAATTCGAAGATGGCCTGAAGCTCACCCTGGCTGATCTCCGGCTGATAAGGGGTGTAGGCGGTATAAAATTCCGAACGGGAAATCACATGGTTGATCACGACCGGAACATGGTGGTCATATAATCCGGCGCCGAGGAAGCTGGTGTGAGTGTCGAAATCGGCGTTCTTGTCTGCGAGCCCCTTCATATGGCGAAGCAGTGCATATTCGTCCAGGGCGCCGGACATCGGCAGGGTCCCCTGGTAACGGACAGACTGCGGAATATCGGCGAACAGCTCATCGATAGACTGGATGCCTACGGTCTCCATCATTTCTGCGCGGTCTTGCTCAGTCATAGGCAGATAGCGGTGCTTCATTGCGGCTTCACTCCTTGGCTTCTTTTGTAGAATGGGGCTTTGATGACGGCAGCCTTGAGCTGCTTGCCGCGAATCTCCACGTACACCTCTGTGCCCGGCTCCGTATAGGCAGCGTCCAGCAGGGCGAGTCCGAGATTCCGCTTCAGGGTAGGGGATTGGGTGCCGGTCGTAACTTCACCGATCTTCACTCCGTCCGCGTACACGGGATAGTGGGAGCGGGGAATGCCGCGGTCGATCATCTCCAGGCCCACAAGACGCCGGGGCAGGCCGGCTTCCTTCTGCTTCAGCAGGGCATCGCGGCCGATGAAGTCCCCTGCGTCCAGCTTCACGAAGAACTGGACACCGGCTTCAAGCGGCGTAATCTCCGCCGACAGCTCCTGGCCGTACAGCGGCAGCTTGGCTTCGAAGCGGAGCGTATCACGTGCGCCCAGGCCGGCAGGCGTCAGGCCATGCGGAGCGCCAGCGGCCAGCAGACCGTTCCAGAGTGCTGCTGCTGTATCGGCGGGGGCATACAGCTCGAAGCCGTCTTCGCCGGTATATCCGGTACGGGAGAGCAGGACGGTGACGCCGCAGACTTCAGCGTGTTCGATGAAGTGGAACGGCTTAAGCTCTGTTAGTGGCACCTGCGTGACCTTGGCCAGAATCGTCTCTGCCAGCGGACCCTGCAACGCGAGCAGCAGCGTCTCATCCGAGATATTCTGCAGGGTGACCCCGCTGAATTCAGCGGTATGATGCTCCTGCAGCCACTGGAAGTCCTTGTCGATATTGGACGCATTGACGACAAGCATGTAACGCTCCCCGCCCAGCCGGTATACAAGCAGATCGTCCACCACTCCGCCGCTTGGGTAGAGCATCAGGGTGTACTGCGCTGCGCCGTCTTCCAGGCGGGTGACATCATTGGTGGTCATTCTCTGCAGGAAGGCTTCAGCGCCGTTCCCGGTAACCATGAATTCCCCCATATGCGAGACATCGAACAGTCCGGCCCGTTCACGGACGGCTTCATGCTCCTTCACGATGCCTGTGAACTGCACCGGCAGCTCCCAGCCGCCGAAATCAATACATCTGGACTCCGCATAAGCGGCATAGAGATCATAAAAAGGCGTTCTTCTCAAAGACTCCATCTTGTCACTCCCTTGGTCTGATTACATACGAAAAAGGACAGGCGAAAGCCATTATGCACGTATGCATAAATGGACTTTCGCTCTGTCCTTGGTACCTGAGAGTTACCCTGCCATGCCGCGCAGGTTTCCCCGTTGGTGATCCGTGAAGCCTGCGGCGCAGGCACCCGGATGCTCTCCAGAGATGCGTCCGGCAAAGGTCCTTTTGCCTGAGAGATTCACCCATCCCGGGCTTACTCCTTCGGCGCTGTCTTCCTGTGAGACAGTCTCTCCCTATGCCATCATTCGCAAACCATATGTTTTTCTACTGACTCCATTAAACCGGGTAACCCTCCGCCCTGTCAATCAAAAAAACGTCAAAAAGTTGACAAATTTAATTTTACTGTCAGTTATATTGACATTAGGCAAGCCGATAACTTAGGCTATAACTAAATTTAGAACTCCAATTACGGAAAAGAGGCGGCTTGGAATGAGTGAAGTGCTTGACAACCTGCTATACAGCGAAGAGCATGAGTGGGCGCAGCAGGGCGAGGGACGCGTAGTACGTGTAGGGATTACGGATCATGCGCAGCATCTGCTGGGCGATATCGTGTTTGTAGAATTTCCGGAAGTGGGCGCGGCGATCTCCGCAGGCGACAGTGTGGGCAGTATCGAATCCGTGAAGACCGTATCGGAGCTATATTCACCCGTATCCGGTAAGGTGACCAAGATCAACGATGCGCTGGAGGCCAGCCCGGAGCTGATCAATGACCAGCCTTACGGGGACGGTTGGATTTTTGAGCTGGAGCTTGATGCAGAGTTCGCAGAGGCAGTAACCGGCCTGCTGGATGCGGCTGCGTACAAGGAACTCGTTGGGGAATAAAAGTTAGCTTATCCGCGAAAGCGCTGAATACGGCAGACTTCTCTTTATTACATTAGATGTTACTAATGTGAGAGGTCTGTCTTTTTGCGTCTGTATCTTATTCCGGGAAGCTAAGCAGACCGGGATAAAGGCCCGGAGCCAGCTGCCACAGCAGGGGCAGAAGAGCCAGACCCGCAATGGAAAATACAGAGCACAGCAGCAGGAAACGGTATCTTTTTCGCGGACGGGTGGCGGGCTTGAGCACGAAATAATACACCCCGGCTGAATAAAACGGGAAAAGCACAGCAGCCGACATCCCCATACAAACGATAAATGTCGCTTCCCCGGCAGAACTGGGGATCATGGCTTCCGGGTTATAGACCGGATTGACTTGTGCAAAGAGGAGAAGAAACGTCGAATACGCGCTCAGCAAAAGCAGGGGGAAACAGCGGATACGCCCATTCCCGGACAAGCCGTAGAGCATCCACCAGACCCCGAACCAAGCCAGGGCGAAGAGAGCTCCGGCAATAAGGTAATCAGCGCCAATTGCAATCAGCTTGTCCAGCGGATAGACGCGGGCCAGGTCTCCCCAGAAGTAACGGGAGGAGAAGAACTGCATGAAGGCGGCAAAAAATCCGACGAAGAGGGTAAGCATCCCCTGGGCAATAATGATCATGATCAGCGAAACTGCCAGCCGCAAAAACCTGAAGAACCCTGCGGCCTCCGACGCCGCTCCGTTTGTATCCTGCATAGCGGTCTATCTCCTTTATTAGCAAATGGATATATGCTTTTGCCGCCTGCCGGTATCTGAGCTGATTCGCTCGCAATTACGTGCTATTCTTCCTCCTGAAGCTGACGCAGCACAATTAGTTCAACCCGGCGGTTCCGCTGCTTTCCCTCGGCGGTTGTATTATCGTAGGCAGGCCGGGTATCGGCATAACCCGCGTACTGGAAGGTATCAGGGCTCAGCCCCTCTTTGTCCAGAAAAAAGCGCAGGACGGACAGCGCACGGGCGCCGGATAGCTCCCAGTTGTCTTTATAGACTGATCCGGGCGTCACGGGAACATTGTCGGTGTGGCCTTCGATGCTGATCGTGGCGCCGATGCCGCGGAACAGGCCCGATAGCTGGCGCAGTGCAGGGAAGGCAGGGGATTTCAACTCAGCCTTACCCGCATCGAACAGGAACCGGTCACTCAGCGTGATGGCAATGCCCTGCGGTTTATCGGCCACAAAAATCTGTTCCCCAAGGTTATTCTCCTCCACATACTGGGTGATGACGCCCATAAGAGCAGCCAGCTTCGCTTCCTGTTCCCGAAAAGCAAGCTCGCGCGCTGACGGCTGGTGTCCCTCCCCGTTTCCTGTTTGTCCGGTTGCAGGATGATCTGCCCCGGTTCCATTCAGCCCGCCCGCATTCGCGGAGCCTGTAGCAGAAGGACCGCCAGCCGTTCCGCCGCCTTCAGTGTTCCCCTTCGAAACGGCATTCCCGGTGATTCCCTGATTGCCCTCCAGCACGCCGTTTCCGCCTTCCAGCACTGCACTTCCGCTACTGAAGGTATCCGATAAGGATCCGCTGACAATGGCATACTTCTGCGAATCCAGGCTGCTCATAGCATACAGAATCACGAAAAAAATAAGCAGAAGCGTGATCAGATCCGCGTAGGTAATCATCCAGCGGTCCCGGCTCTCCTTGCCAGCGGCGGTACGGGGCTGCCGGCGGTTTCTTTGCCTCATAGCGGTTCCCCCGGGCTGGTGCCGATGCTGCGTTTAGGAGCGTCTGTCAGGAAGGGAGCCAACTTTTGCCGGACCAGATGCGGGTGATCCCCGTTCTGCAGGGACAGAATGCCGACGAGCAGCATCTCCATGGTGCCCAGCTCACTTTGGCTGCGGGATTTGATTTTGGAGGCAATGGGTAAAAAGAGTAGATTAGCGCTGGCTACCCCATAGAGTGTTGCTGTAAAAGCTACGGCAATCGACGCGCCCAAATTGGAAGGGTCCGTTAAATTGCTCAGAACCCGGATCAGCCCCATAACGGTGCCGATAATCCCCATGGTTGGTGCATAGCCGCCTGCGGCTTCGAAAATCTTGGCGTACCCTTCATATTTCAGCTCTTTGGCATCCATCCCAAGCTCCAGGATCTGCCGGACCTGATCCGGGTCATTGCCGTCGACAATCAGAAACAGGCCTTCACGGGTGAAGGGATCCGGATGTTCCTCTGCCCGTTTCTCCAGGGCGAGAACACCGCCGCGGCGCGTGAGTGCAGCCATGGCAATCAGCTCTTCGGCTTGTTCCCGGCTGGTATCCCGTTGCCGGCCAAAAGCCAAGCGGAGCGCCGCCGGAATAGTGCGGAGCTTGGACGCCGGGAAGCTGATGAGCACCGCCGCAAGGGTACCGCCGAATACGATCAGGGCTGCATTGGGCTGCAGCAGGCCGGACAGGCTGCCGCCTTCCCACAGAAAACCGCCGATCATAGCGGCAATTCCGGCCAGCAGGCCGAGTATTGTAATGAAATCCATAAATTCAGGCTCCTTAAATTTCTATATATTATGGTTTGCAACAGTCTGGGCAACGCTGTATAATAAACGGGAACGTGCATTCCTATCTTCCATATTTTTCAGCTTGGTATGGATGAAGGATGATTAGGGTTAAAATTATAATATATTCATATATTCTAGACGATAGAGGGGAGACGGGCAAATGAGTGATATTGTCGTCAGTACGAAGACTTTTGCACTGGAGTCCGAGTATACACCCCAGGGCGATCAGCCTCATGCCATAGAAGAGTTATTGGACGGCATCCGGCAGGGCAAGAAGCACCAGACGCTGCTGGGAGCGACAGGTACAGGCAAGACCTTTACCATCGCACAAGTGATTTCCAAGTTGAACCGCCCGACGCTGGTCATTGCGCACAATAAGACGCTTGCTGCGCAGCTGGCGAGTGAGTTCAAAGAATTTTTTCCGAGCAATTCCGTGGATTACTTCGTCAGTTACTACGATTACTACCAGCCAGAGGCGTACATTCCTTCCTCCGATACCTACATTGAGAAAGACTCCAGCATAAATGAAGAAATCGACAAGCTCCGCCACTCGGCAACCAGCTCGCTGTTCGAACGCCGTGACGTTATTATTGTAGCGAGTGTGTCCTGTATTTATGGTCTCGGTTCGCCGCAGGAATACGGAAGCCTGCTGCTTTCGCTGCGTGTAGGAATGGAGAAGCCGCGCAATCAGATTCTGAGCCGGCTTGTAGATATCCAGTATCAGCGCAATGATATTAATTTCGTGCGCGGTACGTTCCGTGTGCGCGGGGATGTGGTTGAGATCTTCCCGGCATCCCAGGGCGAGCATGCGATCCGGGTAGAACTGTTCGGAGACGAGATCGAACGGATTACGGAGATTGATGTTCTGACAGGCGAGCTGATCGGCGAACGCGATCATATCGCGATTTTTCCGGCGTCTCACTTCGTAACCCAGGAAGAGACGATGCGTGTAGCACTGGTCAATATTGAGCGTGAGCTGGAGGAACGGCTGACTGTGCTTCGTGAAGCAGGCAAGCTGCTGGAGGCTCAGCGGCTGGAGCAGCGGACCCGTTATGATATCGAGATGATGAAGGAAGTCGGCTTCTGCTCGGGGATCGAGAACTATTCCGGTCCGCTTACCTTCCGTGAGCCGGGAGCGACTCCTTATACGCTGATGGACTATTTCCCGGATGACATGCTGATTGTGATTGACGAGTCCCATGTGACGCTGCCGCAGATCCGGGCGATGTATAACGGTGACCGTGCGCGTAAGACCGTCCTGGTGGAGCATGGCTTCCGCCTGCCGTCTGCGCTGGATAACCGTCCGCTGCAATTCGAGGAATTCGAAGACAAGGTAAGCCAGATTGTATATGTGTCCGCAACACCGGGCCCTTATGAGATGGAGCATTGCGATACTATGGTTCAGCAGATTATCCGTCCTACCGGTCTGCTTGATCCTATCATTGAAGTGCGTCCTACCGAAGGGCAGATCGATGATCTAATCAATGAAATCCGTGACCGGGTAGAACGCGATGAGCGTGTACTCGTTACCACCCTTACGAAGAAGATGTCTGAAGACCTGACGGACTACTTCAAGGAGATTGGCATTAAGGTACGTTATATGCACTCAGATATCAAGACGCTGGAGCGGATGGCGATCTTGCGTGATCTCCGTCTGGGCACATTCCACGTACTGGTCGGTATTAACCTGCTCAGAGAGGGTCTTGACCTGCCGGAGGTGTCGCTGGTTGCGATCCTGGATGCCGATAAGGAAGGCTTCCTCCGTTCCGAGCGTTCGCTGATCCAGACGATAGGCCGTGCTGCCCGTAACTCAGAGGGCCGGGTCATTATGTACGGGGACCGCATTACGGACTCCATGGAGAAGGCAATGAGCGAGACCCAGCGCCGCCGCGAGATTCAAATCGCCCATAACGAGAAGCACGGGATTACCCCGACGACCATCAACAAGAAGGTGCGCGATATCATCGAGGCGACCAAGGTGGCCGAGTCCAAGGCCGATTACCTCACCGGTGTCGGCGGCAAGCTGAACAAGAAAGACAAACAGAGCCTGATGCAGCGTCTGGAGGCCGAGATGAAGGACGCCGCCAAGAACCTGCAATTCGAACGCGCCGCCGAACTGCGCGATGCCTTGCTTGAATTGCGGGCAGAGTAACCCGGCGCTGAAGTTAACGATCCAGGGAACGGCGCTACTCAGGCCGTTCCTTTTGAAGATAAAGGGGCCATGCCCTTGCGCATCCCGGAGGGACAGCGTACCGTTAAGTTCTTTGCGCATTCCGCAGGAACAGCCCGCAGTTGAGCTCTGAGCGCGTATCCCGAAGGGACAGCGTGCCGTTAAGCTCTTGCGCATTCCGCAGGAACAGCCCGCAGTTAATTTCTTAGCGCGTATCCCGAAGGGACAGCGTTGTCGGCAAGCCACAGCGAGCCGAATCGCTCTAATCGTAGGAGCGGCTCCGTAGGGGTTAGCGGGCCCATTGCCCCAGTAGTCGTCCATTCACCAACCTAATTCCTTCCGCCGAGCTTGCGGGTGTCCAGAGGGTGCAACCCTTGGGGCCCTCCCTTGGAAGGGAGGGTTTGGGAGGGATCGAAAGGTAATGTTTTTCCATTTTAAATTCCCCTTAAAGGAGAGGTACCGTTGGCACATGAAAGTATAGTAATCAAGGGCGCAAGGGCCCATAATCTCAAGAACATCGACGTAACGATTCCGCGTGACCGCTTCGTCGTGCTAACGGGACTGAGCGGTTCAGGTAAATCCTCCCTGGCCTTCGATACCATCTACGCCGAGGGACAACGCCGGTATGTGGAGTCTTTGTCTGCTTATGCCCGCCAGTTCCTGGGCCAGATGGAGAAGCCGGATGTAGATTCCATCGACGGACTCTCCCCGGCCATATCGATTGACCAGAAGACGACGAGCCGTAACCCGCGTTCCACGGTAGGGACGGTTACCGAGATCTATGACTATCTGCGGCTGCTTTTTGCCCGGATCGGCCATCCGCACTGTCCGGATCATGGTATAGAGATTACCTCACAGACCGTGGAACAGATGGTCGACCGGATTATGCAATACCCGGAGAAGACCCGGCTGCAGATTCTGGCCCCGGTCATTTCCGGCCGTAAGGGTGAGCATAAAGGTCTGTTCACAGATATCTCGAAGCAAGGCTTCGTCCGTGTACGTGTGGACGGTGAGCTGCGCGAAGTGACGGAAGATATTGTACTGGAGAAGAATAAGAAGCATACGATTGAGGTTGTCGTTGACCGGATTGTAATTAAGGATGATATTGAGACCCGGCTTACCGATTCCCTGGAGACTGCGCTGAAGCTGTCCGGCGGTCAGATTCTGGTTGATGTGATGGGCCAGGAAGAGCTGCTGTTCAGTGCCAGCTTTGCATGTCCTGTCTGCGGATTCAGCATCGAAGAGCTGGCTCCGCGCATGTTCTCCTTCAACAGCCCCTTCGGGGCTTGTCCTGAGTGTGACGGGCTGGGGATGAATATGGTAGTCGATCCCGATCTGCTGATCCCGGATACAGAGAAATCGATTGAAGAAGGAGCTTTCCTGGCCTGGACAGGCAGTACGTCGAACTACTATCCGCAGTTCCTGAAATCCGTATGCGAGCACTTCAAGATTCCGCAGAATGTACCGGTTAGCAGCCTCTCCCCGGAGCATATGAACAAGCTGCTCCACGGAACGGGCAGCGAGAAGATCCGTTTCCGGTATGAGAACGACTTCGGCCAGCGCAAAGACGCCCTGGTTGCGTTTGAAGGAATTATTCCGAATCTGGAACGCCGGTACCGCGATACAGCCTCCGAAGGAATCCGTGAGTTCATTGAAGGCTTCATGAGCGCTAAGCCCTGCCATTCGTGTAAAGGCAAGCGGCTCAAAAAAGAGATTCTGGCCGTGACCATCAACGAGCGGAACGTTGCCGATGTGACGGATCTTTCGATTGGGGATTGCCTGGACTTCTTCGCAGAACTCCAGCTTAGTGAGAAAGAAACAGCGATTGCCAATCTGATCCTCAAGGAAATCAGCAGCCGGCTCGGTTTCCTGGTGAATGTGGGGCTGAATTATCTGACCCTTAGCCGGGCAGCCGGCTCGTTATCCGGGGGGGAAGCCCAGCGTATCAGGCTGGCAACCCAGATCGGCTCCAGTCTGATGGGTGTCCTCTATATTCTGGATGAGCCAAGTATCGGCCTGCATCAGCGGGATAACGACCGCTTGATTGCTACGCTCGCCCATATGCGCGACTTGGGGAATACGCTCATCGTCGTTGAGCATGATGAGGATACCATGATGGCGGCTGACTATATTATCGACATTGGACCGGGGGCCGGCAAACACGGCGGCCAGGTCATTGCCCAAGGGACCCCGGAGGAGATTATGAAAGACCCCGGTTCCCTGACCGGTGAATACTTGAGCGGACGCAAGTTCATCCCGGTGACTTCCAAGCGGCGGCCAACGGATAATGAACGCTGGATCGAGATCCGTGGAGCGAAGGAGAATAACCTGAAGAATGTGAATGTAAAAATTCCACTCGGCGTCTTCACTGCGGTAACCGGGGTATCCGGCTCCGGCAAATCTTCGCTTATTAACGAGATTCTCTACAAGAGTCTGGCCCGCCAGCTTAACAAGGCTGTCAAGGTCCGTCCCGGCTTGCACAAAGAAATCCGCGGCCTGGAGAATCTGGACAAGGTCATCGAAATTGACCAGTCCCCCATTGGACGTACTCCACGCTCCAATCCGGCTACGTACACTGGCGTGTTCGATGATATCCGTGATCTGTTCTCCAAGACGAATGAGGCCAAGGTGCGCGGCTTCCAGAAGGGGCGCTTCAGCTTCAATGTGAAGGGCGGCCGCTGTGAGGCGTGCCGTGGAGACGGCATTATCAAGATTGAAATGCACTTCCTGCCGGATGTCTATGTACCTTGTGAAGTCTGCAAAGGCAAACGGTATAACCGCGAGACGCTGGAAGTGAAATATAAAGGCAAAAACATCTCGGATGTGCTGGAGATGACGGTGGAGGATGCCACGGAGTTCTTCAAGAATATTCCGAAGATTCACCGCAAAATGCAGACCTTGCTGGATGTAGGTCTGGGCTACATCAACATCGGCCAGCCGGGAACCACCCTGTCCGGCGGCGAAGCCCAGCGTGTGAAGTTGGCTTCCGAGCTGTACCGACGCAGTACCGGCAAGACGCTGTATATCCTGGATGAGCCGACAACCGGTCTTCATGTGGATGACATCGGCCGTCTGCTGGAGGTACTGCACCGCCTGGTCGATTCCGGCGAATCGGTTCTGGTCATCGAGCATAACCTCGATGTCATCAAGACAGCCGACTATATCATCGATATGGGGCCGGAAGGCGGCAGCGGCGGCGGTACTGTCCTTGCTACCGGAACACCAGAGAAGCTGATCAGTGTTGAAGAATCCTACACGGGCCGCTACCTGAAGCCTGTCCTGATCCGTGATACGGAACGTACGCAGGCTATGGAACTGCAGACGTCTGAGACGGTGTAGTCTAATCACCTCATTAACCCGAATACCCCATGTCCCTTCTTACAGAAGAGGCATGGGGTATTTTAATATTGCGGCCAATGTCACGCGGTTCATACGTTTTGGAGAGTCAGAATGCCCTCGATTGAGTTTCTAAGTTGTAGAGCAAACTTAATTGGAAATAAGGCACTTAATACAGCTGAAACGGTGTGTTGGACGAACGTAGTTGGAAAAAGTCCACTTCTCTCCCTGGAACTCTGTAAATTCCTAAAAATCGGGTTCAACAAGTGTTGTTTTTCCAACTATTTATTATAATTGCAAAGTTTTCGCCAAATTAAATGTACGAATTCAACTTAAATACCCCCAACACTCGCACTCCGGCGGTAAGCAAAAACGCACACAACAGAAATGTTAGCCGGTCACCATTTGTCATTATCTGCTTCCCGCTACAACTCACTGCGGATGCCGAAGATGATTTTGAACCGGCGGGTAGCTTTAGATCCCCGCTTGATCCCTTCCCGTGAGTCCGCAATCCAGACTATTCTTCCAATCCAGACTCGAATGTAACAGGAACGGAAGATAACTGGCCGGATGATCCCCTGTACTTCGACCTCCGTGCCATCCGGCTGTTCAATCTCTGTTCGCACCCACCATGTGTTTCCGATTCCGAATTCGATGTATTTCAAGCAGGGGTCACCGTTCTTTCTAAATAATGTGTACCGAGTCTTGAGATGGATTCGGAGTAGAGCGTGTGTATGAGCGTCAATTAGTCCACTTTGTAAGGATACCGGACAAGAAAGCGCTTAGACATATTATTCAGGCTTTGTTAATAGGTATGAGTAAGCTCAACTACCTTTGAAAAAGGAGATCGTAAAATGACAAAACATGCACTAATTACAGGGATTACAGGACAAGATGGATCATATTTGGCAGAACTTCTGTTATCCAAAGGCTATAAAGTATTTGGTTTGCGCCGTAGAACAAGTATACCAATAATGGATAATATCGAGCATCTCAAGAATGAAATAGAGTTTATAGAAGGGGATCTGCTTGATTTGGGATCTCTGATGAGAGCAGTGAGCCTCTCGGACCCGGATGAAGTGTACAACTTGGCTGCTCAGTCTTTCGTAGCCACCTCATGGCTTCAACCTGTCGCAACTGCTCAGGCCACTGGAATGGGCGTTACCAATTTGCTCGAGGCGATTCGTTTAACTAAACCGGAAGCCAGATTTTATCAAGCCTCAAGCAGTGAAATGTTCGGTAAAGTGTTAGAAACACCACAGAAAGAAACGACCCCTTTCTATCCACGAAGTCCATACGGTGTTGCTAAAGTTTATGGTCATTGGATTACTGTTAACTATAGAGAAAGCTATAACATGTTTGCTTGCTCCGGGATCTTGTTCAACCATGAATCTCCACGCCGCGGCATTGAATTTGTAACCCGTAAAGTGTCTGATGCTGTTGCGAGAATTAAGCTGGGTCTGCAAACGGAACTCCGGATGGGGAATCTGGATGCCAAAAGAGACTGGGGCTTCGCAGGCGATTATGTAAAAGCAATGTGGCTGATGCTTCAGCAGGATAATGCGGATGATTTTGTCATTTCTACGGCAGAGACCCATTCAATTGAAGAACTTGTAAATATCGCATTTAGTCATGTAGGATTGAATTGGAAAGATTATGTTGTAGTGGATCAGCAGTTTGTCAGACCAGCAGAAGTGGATCTGCTATTAGGTGATAGTACCAAGGCTAAGGAAAAGCTCGGCTGGAGAAGAGAGGTTGCCTTTGAGGATCTGGTCAAGATGATGGTGGATAGTGATTTAGCGCTTATCCGGTCCACTAAGTCCACAAAGGCCAGCCAAATCAAACACGCATAATTAAAGCATGTCCGCCGTAAGATTCAATGAGAAGCTTTTGCGTTGATTGAATAGCAGCAGCTGTAGGCTGGATTGAGGTGGATGGGCTCATTGAAAACTGAAGATACAACAGCGGTCAATGATAAATATCGCCAATTCGAGGCGCGTTTTAGCCATCAGGAATATTTTTTGTGACAAATACACCGTTTTTAAAATATTTCTATTGCGTGACGGAAATGGTAACGATAACATAGAAGGTGATATGGATTAGAGAAACTTGCTTGACAACACTCTCAGGGAGGGATTGCCATGCTGCTTGCAGAAGCTGCCGCGCAAGAACCGTCTAAATTTCATACCTTCGATGCGTTTATGATTGTATTCACGATCCTGATACTTATCGGTGTGGTCCGGCTGCTTAGAGCTCCGCAGAAGAACAAATTTGCCATCGGTTTTGCAGTGGTAAGCCTGCTGGTTTTTGTGGTATCCGATTATGCAATGATTATGAACTGGTTCAGCTAGAGTAGAGCACACATAACCTCAAATGCAAGTTCATCTTAAAGACACCTTTACCGCCTGCGGCGATCCTAAAGGCGTCTTTTTTTGAAGATAAGAATTTATATGCTTCGAGCGCAGGAAAGAAGGGGAGAGCCATGGGAATAGGGAGGAGCGGGATTGTCCGGGCTAGTGTGGTACTGCCGGGTATTCTGCTGATATCATTGTCGGGAATCATAGGTCCAGCCGGTGTTATTCATGGGGTGGGCTACGGAGAGGCAGGAGCATTAGCGGCTGATAGAGGCACGGCTGTCAACGTAATGAAGGGCGGACAAGCAGGTATTGTGCAAAAGGAGAGTAAGGGACAATGGAGCCAGCCTGCAGCAGCAGATCCGGTTCCGCAAATCATAAGCAAAGTCTCGCCGTCTGTAGTCGGCATTATCGGCAAAACGGGCGGAGAAACCGGCGGGCCGGATGACCGTTACAATCTGACCCACGGCTCCGGGATTATCGTCAGCGCAGACGGATGGATCATTACCAATGCCCATGTTATGGCTGGGCTGGAGAAGGCAGTAGTGGTCACCTCAGACGGGACGAGCTATAACATCACAGATACATACTCGGACGAATTCAGTGATCTTGCATTGGTAAAAATCAAAGCCAAAGCCTTAAAACCCGCAACCTTCGCAGGCAGCGCCGCCAATCTTCAGGTAGGGGAGAAGGTGATAGCGATCGGGACACCGATCTCTTTTTCCCTGAGAAATTCGGCTACTGTAGGTGTAATCAGCGGTCTCAACCGTTCGGTGGATGCGGCGTACCGGCTGATTCAGAGCGATACGGCGATCAATCCCGGCAACAGCGGCGGACCGCTGGTTAACATGAAGGGGGAGGTACTCGGGGTCAACAGTATGAAGTTCGCAGCTGTGGGTGTAGAGAATATGGGTTTCTCGATTCCCGCAGATACGATGAAGTACATCATGAATCAGCTGCTCCAATATGGAGAGGTCCGGCGTCCGAGCCTTGGAGTGGAGCTTGAGGAGAGCTGGCCCGTGATTGTCGGACTGCCGGTGCAGGAGCCATTGACGGTGACGAAGGTGCTTACGGCAGAAGCGCGCAAGGCAGGGATCACGTCAGGCGATGCCCTCTATGCGATAGACGGACACCGGGTTACCTCACTTGTCGATGTTAATGAGTTATTCAGACAGTACAAGCCGGGGGCAGTGGTCAAGCTGCTGATGCAGAGTGACGGCGATATCGTGGCCAGAAGCCTTGTTCTTGGACAAGGTGACCCTCTGGTGAACGCCGCTAAGACGGAGGGGGAGACCGATGATCAGACGACAGAGTGAGGAGGCGGTAGTTACAGCCGGGCCGGGCAGCAGGGCGGGACATCTACGGCGCGGAGTGTCAGTTATTGTAGTCCTGTTGTTGCTGCTCAGCCTATTTCCTGTGGGAAAGGCTCAGGCGGCGGAGGGGGGATTGCTACAGCTTAGTCTTCAAGCGGGCAGTACTTCCGCAACGGTTAACGGGAAGCCGGTTACGATTCCGAAGCCTTTTTCGGAGAATGGAACGCTGCTGGTCCCGCTGGGGATTTTCAAAAAAGCCTTCGGCAGCACCGTCTCCCTGCAAGGCGATGATGTGGTGAAAGTTATGTACGGCCCGCATACCGGTGCAATGACGATAGGTAGCACGACTGCCTGGAAGGATGGCGTCAAAATCAAACTCGCCGCGCCCCCGCGTATGGTATCAGGTGTGCTGATGGTGCCGCTGAGGTTCGTGGCTGAAGTGCTCGGCGCGCGGGTGGCTCCAGCGGAGGGCGGTGGGGTACTGGTTGCGTTATCTCCTCCGGTAGCGGTTGTAGGCGTTGAAGCGCAGAGCGGGATTGACAGTGACGCCGGCAAAACCCGGATCGGCAACAGTTATCTGGAGTGGAGCATGAACTATCCGCCTGGGCTTGTGGTAGGCGACAGCGGCGGGAATGAGAGCGTAGCGACTTTTACGAGTGCAGAGAACGGGTACTATCTGGAGGTGCATGCTTCGCCGCTGGCCGTTCCGCTTGATCCCGAAGGGCTGCTGGAGAATCTGGTCCGCTCCTCGGAGGGGGGAGGGGAGACTGTGCTGGACCGGGAGGCTGTACCTACGGCCAAGGTTCCTTATGCCCGGACTGTGAGCAAGGATTCGAGCGGCGCGCTCTGGGAGGGCAGGCAATATTATGCCGGAGGCAGGCTGTATGAGATCTATCTGACAGATGATAATGCAGCGAATTATAAGGACCTGGGCAAATTTGCGGCGCTGCTGAATTCTTTTCAGCCCTCTTTTGACGCATCCGACCGGAGCATCCGCGACCTGTCCACCATCCGCAACGGGCTGCGCGAAGGCTACAACGACGATTACGGGATTGCGCTTAAGGTTCCTGCCGACTGGAGTGCGGATGACCAGCAGCTTTACTATGCGGGCAAACAGGGGAGTTATCTGCGTGTAAAAGTAAGCTCCGCCCCTGCGGGCTCTACGCTGGCAAGCTGGAACCAGGAACTGCAGTCACAGCTCCGTGACACCTATGTGGCTGAGGCCTACACCTTGAAGGACAGCGTAGCGGGCAAGGTCTCCGGTGAACCGGTGCTGATTAACGAGATCGGGCTTAACCCGGGCAGCGGGTGGAGTACCGAATATCAGATTCTGCTGCTGAAGAACGGGTACCGTTATTATTTTGAATATGTTGCGGCTTCCGGGCCGGGGCAGAGTAGTGATCAGGCGCGCTTCACAGAGGTGCTGAACTCGATTGATATTGATTTTGCGCAGACCAAGAGTAACTTTGGACGCCTGGCTTCAGAGGATTATACCCAGCTCAGCCAGAAGTCGGTCACCAAAACCTCCAAGACTTACGGCTATAAGCTCGAGATTCCGCGGCTGTGGAGCCCGGTTCAGGATCTGTTTGAGAGCCAGAGCGTGGAATACCGCTTCACCGGCGGCCGGTTCCAGCTCTATGCCAGCCCCGAGGTTACGCCGGAATATGCCGTCGGCCAGCTGCAGGGCTACTACCAGAACACCAAGCAAGATCCCAAGGGTCCGCAGATAAAAAACGTCACAGAAACCACCTTTGCCGGTATGCCAGCCACCATACTCACAGTAGAGCAGACCAAGAATAGCATCCCGGTGGGCAAGAAGATCATTGTGTTCAGCCGCAATGAGGTGGTCTATACGCTCACTGTCACGCTGAACGCCGCCAACGCTACGGCGAGCCAGCAGGCGGTGCTGGAGCGGGTGCTGGGGTCGTTTGGGTGGGTGGGGGAGTAGGAGGGTATACGAAGAATGCCTGAATTGCCATTTTTGGCAGGAGGCATTCTTTTTTTGTATGTGCTGACGAAAGAAGTGTTCATATAATTCTTGCCATTTAGATGGCGCGGAGGTGTGATATTTGATACAATTAATAAGTTAAAAAGCTGTAAATGACCCGCCGAACAGGCGGTTTGGGAGGATATAAATGAAAGAGCAAGGGATACGCAGAGAAGACGTAGAGCTGCTGGCTCCGGCGGGAGATTGGGACTGCATGCGTGCAGCGGTGGCGAACGGGGCGGATGCTGTCTTTTTTGGCGTAGAGAAATTCAATGCACGGGCCAGAGCGAACAACTTTCGGATGGACGAGCTGCCGGAGATTATGGCGTTTCTGCACAGCTATGGAGTGAAGGGGTTTCTTACCTTTAATATACTGGTGTTCGAGAATGAGCTGCCGGATGCCAAGGGACTGATTGATGCCTGCGTGGATGCGGGTGTGGATGCCGTTATCGTTCAGGACCTGGGGCTGGTGAAGATGATCCGCGAGATCTCGCCGGACTTCCCGATTCACGGTTCTACACAGATGACGATCACCTCACCGGAAGCGGTGGAATTCACGAAACCATGGGGGCTGGAACGTGTAGTCCTCGGCCGTGAAAATAATCTGAAGCAGATCCGCACGATTGGCGAGCAAGCCCGCCTGCCGATGGAGGTATTCGTGCATGGTGCGCTGTGTGTCTCCTATTCGGGCCAGTGTCTGACCTCCGAAATGTGGGGGGGGACGTTCGGCGAACCGCGGGGAATGCGCTCAGGCCTGCCGTCTGCCGTATGATCTGATGATTGACGGTGAAGTGAAGCCGATGGGTGATGTGACTTACCTGCTGTCGCCGAAGGATCTTGCTGCCATCGACCTGATGCCGGAGCTGATTGAAGCAGGAGTAACCTCATTTAAAATCGAAGGCCGGCTCAAAACCCCGGAGTATGTCGCTAATGTGGTCAGTAAGTATCGTAAGGCGATCGATAAGTATTTTGAAGGTAACTGGACGCCTACCTCGAAGGAGGATATGCGTGAGCTGCAGCAGAGCTTCTCGCGCGGGTTCACGAACGGTTTCCTTGAAGGCACTAATAATAAGAAGTTAGTCGATGGTACCTTCCCGAAAAGCCGCGGGGTGTACCTGGGCACCGTGGAGCAGATCCTGCGCGATGGTGTAGTCTGCCGCATTAATGCTCCGCTGAAGCGCGGAGACGGGATTGTGTTCGACGCCGGAGATCCGACGAAGAAGGAAGAAGGCGGCCGCGTCTATGATCTGCGCCGCAAGGGCGTCAAGCTGGAGGGTGAAGCTGGCGAAGGATGGATTGTTGACATCGTTCCGGGCCGGAATGACGTAGATCTGCGACGTCTGCATGTGGGGGACCGCATCTGGAAGACGAACGACCCGGCGCTCGACAAGGCGCTACGGCAGTCGTACGAGACCGAGAAGCCGTACCGGGTATTCCCGGTTCATGTGCGGGTGCAGGGCTGCGCAGGCGAGAAGCTGACGACCTGGTGGACAGACGTTCAGAAGAACGTCACTGTCCGTGTGGATTCGGAGCTCGCGCTGGAGACAGCGCAGAAGCGTCCGATGGATACCGCGCTGCTGGAAGAACAATTCGGCCGCCTGGGCGGGACCCTGTTCCAGCTTGAAGCGCTGGAGTCACATCTGCAAGGCGACGTGATCGTACCCATGCGCGAGCTGAACAGCATCCGCCGCCAGGCGGTGGAACTGCTTGCGGGCGAGCGCCCGAAGCCTCCCGTGTATGTGAAACGGGAGGTAGAGGTCTACGGCGGCGCCTCCCGCAGGGGCGCCGCAGCGGTTGTGGGCAGCGGTGATGCGGAGCTCACCGCGCTGTGCCGCAGCCTGCCGCAGGTGCAGGCTGCGCTCGAAGCCGGCGTAACGAATATATACGCCGATTTCGAGTTCATCAAGCAGTTCCCGGCGGCAGTAGATGCTGTGCGGGCAGCAGGGGCCAGCATTGCGCTGGCCACCCCGCGCATCCATATGCCGAACGAGAACGGCTACCATGCTAACATCCTGCGGCTGCAGCCGGATGCTGTGCTGGTGCGTAACACCGGCGCGCTGTATTATTACCTGCGTCACCGCATGGAGCACCCGGAGGCTGCACATCCCCGGCTGATCGGCGATTTCTCGCTGAATATCGCCAATCACCGGGCTGTGGATCTGTTCCTGGACGCGGGCTGTGACAGGGTGACACCGTCGTATGACCTGAACATCCAGCAGATGGTCGATCTGCTCGGGCACAGCGACACCTCCCGTATGGAGGTTGTCATCCACCAGCATCTGCCGATGTTCCATACAGAACACTGCGTCTACTGTACCTTTATGAGCGAAGGCACGGATTACACCAACTGTGGCCGTCCTTGTGAGGAGCAGCGGGCCTCGCTGCAGGACCGGATCGGCATGTCCCATCCCGTCCGTGTGGACGAAGGCTGCCGCAACACCGTCTATAACGCGGTAGAGCAGTCAGGCGCTGAATACCTCAATAACTTCCGTGAGCTGGGAGTATCCTCTTTCCGCGTAGAGTTCTTGGAGGAGACTCCAGAGCAGGTCGCAGAGGTCATCAGCCTCTACAGCCGTGCACTGCGTGGCGAAATCTCCGGCACCCAGGTTTGGAAAAGCCTGAAGGCCACTAACCAGCTCGGGGTAACCCGTGGGCAGTTAGTGAATGCGAAGTAAATGAATCAGGCCCAACCCCAAAAGGGCTGGTTTCGATTGTTTCACGCATATAATTGGCTAAGGCCATAATAAAAAAAGGCCCGGCAGAAGTCGGGGCCATCCAACCAGATGGCTTCGCTGTTCTTCCGGGTCTTTTTTTGCATCCTGGCTCCATTTCAACAATACTTTTACCCAGATACATCTCTCACAACGGGAACAGCTCCGGCCAAATTTCCAGTTGTTCACCGCAAGCCGGACAGTTCACATGACCGCAGAGATAAGGCAATTGCTCCAGGAGCTGAACGTTCTTGATGGTATGAGCTGCTTGCCACAGGCGTGCTAACGGGCTGTCTTCCGGCCGGACACTGCCAATCTCGGAAGGCGTAATAGCTTGACCATTCTCCTTGCCGTTGAACACCGGATCGTCTGAATAGGCGGTCATACCGGGGCTGTTCTCATTTGGCCAAATATACATTTCTTCATAGCAGCTTGGACAGGCGGCGTTGTACTCGTCGCCTTCCGAATAAGTCAACAATATACCTGCAACCGCCTGATCTCCCCGGTAAGCAGCATCTGCGGCTAGGATGTATCGTTTCTCCTGATCATCCTTTTGAGCCCCCTCCGCATAGCGAAAGATCTCTTCTGACAGCATGCCCAGTTGTTCAACGGCAGTTAGGTAGGTCGTATAAATTTCTTGGACAAGCTCCTCAGCAAGCAGCGGGTTCTGATGTGCAAATTCAGCAGGAAGATTTCCGCTGTGGACTGTCAACTGATTTGCCACTAAGATCCCGCAGGTCGCGTAGATATCCATTTTTACTTCGGGATCGTCTGACTGCCTGGCAAGCTGCGCCAAATAAGGCAATGCAGCATAAGTGATGCTGTAAATCGAGTCCTGATGGAATAGATGCTCCCAGTACAGCTCATTTTTAACCTCTGTGGTGTAGTCCTCCTGCAACTGTTGCAGCAAGCCAGGGACCGCTTCCGAAGAGCCAAAAGGGCCGTGAAGCTCTTTCCATACTGGACTGGATAAGTCTAACATGGATAACCTCCTTTTCGAATCAAATTGTCTGCATAGTGCTGTTATATCAACATCCAATGAGACCGTCAACGCTGGCTGTTCACCCGGAACGGTCGGTCCCTGTGTGTCCCTGCCTTAGTATACTGCCCAAAATCAACAGGAACTGTTATAATTGAGATTATGAGTATATCTGTTAAAGGAGCCATGAGATGAAGATCCGTAAAGCAATCATTCCCGCTGCCGGTCTGGGAACCCGCTTCCTGCCTGCGACCAAAGCGATGCCCAAGGAAATGCTGCCCATCGTAGACAAACCAACGATTCAATATATTGTTGAAGAAGCGGTTGCTTCCGGGATTGAAGATATTATTATTGTGACGGGTAAAGGCAAACGTGCAATCGAAGACCATTTCGATAATTCATTTGAACTGGAATTTAATCTGGCAGAGAAGCAGAAGTGGGAGCTGCTGGAATCGGTGCGCAAATCCTCCGAGATGGCCGACATCCACTACATTCGTCAAAAAGAACCGCGCGGCCTCGGACATGCCATCTGGTGTGCGCGGAAGTTCATCGGTAACGAGCCCTTCGCCGTCCTGCTGGGGGATGACATCGTGGAGTCGAACAAGCCCTGCCTGAAGCAGATGATCGAAGTATACGATCAATATAGATCCTCCATTGTTGGTGTACAGCCTGTGCCGTGGGAAGAAGTATCCCGCTACGGGGTAGTGGACAGTTCTGAAATAGCTGAACGTGTCTACAGAGCCAACCGGCTTGTAGAAAAGCCAAAGCGTGAGGATGCTCCATCCAACCTGGCGATTCTGGGACGTTATATCCTGACTCCGCGTATCTTCGATATGCTGGGTGAGCAGCAGGTAGGTGTAGGCGGCGAGATTCAGCTTACAGATGCTATTTCTCGTTTAAGTGAAGTAGAGCGGATTATTGCTTATGATTTCGAAGGCAGACGGCATGACGTCGGGGAGAAGATGGGTTTTATCCAGACAAGCATTCACTACGCCCTTCAGCATGAGGAGCTTAAGGAAGGACTGCTGGAGTATTTAAAGGAAGTTATTGAGCAGGAAGAACGGCTGTTCACCAAGTAGTATGAAAAAAAGCGAGCGACTGTACTCAGACAGTGGCTCGCTTTTTTTAGTTATTGAAGGTTCTTAAAGCTAGTGCTAACAATTTCATTCACCCGATCAGCTTCTGCAGGATCTGCTGCAATCAGTTTTCCGTAGACCACCTGATCTTGGTCGCTTCCTGATTTTGCAAGTGCCGCTAAGTACCAACGTGCAATCTCACGGTTAGTTGGATCACTGTAATCCTCACTCAATCCAGACTTTAAAGTGGATATGGCCGTCTGTAGTGCTGGAGGCTGCTCTTGTGCAGACATAACTTCAATCTTTCCAGCATTGAGCGTAATAGCAGGTGGAATATTTTTCGCTTGGAGATCTGAGTTTACTTGTCTGTAGGCTATCTGTCCGATCTCCAAATGTAGTGTCTTATCGGCATCATTCTTCTGAGTGTAGGCCTGTTGAGCCAAGTCGTAAGCGCGAGTAATTAGCAAGCTATACCAGTTGGTATCCCAGAGACTTGCGCTATTAATGACATCGGAGTACTGATCGTTGAAGCCCATTTTCAAGGAAGTGGCTGCAGCCTCATTATTGCCTGCTAGTAACTGAAGTCTGCCAGCGTTCAATGCCATCGTAGCTGTAACCGAGAACGGACGGCCCTGCAGCTGCTCAGGAGGCAAGGTTTTTAAATGCTCTACGCCATCCACCACATGCTTGTACGCATCCAGCCCGGCGGTGAGGTATTCCTGTTTCTTGGCCTCATCCTTCTGCCCACTAGCCGCGGCAGCAAGCGTCTGAGCACGGTTAATCATTGACTCATACCACGTGATATCCCAATTGAACTTGTAAGCATTATCATTGTATACAGCCAACGCCAAATCTGGTTGACCCTTCAGATCGTAATAGCTGGCCAATTGAGCCAATAGATTTTTGTTGTAAGGCTCATCTTTCAAAGCACGGGTCAACACAGTGGACGCTTCAGTCAGATACTGTTCGTCTTGAGTTTGTTTGAATACCTGCATGTCAAGAGAGGACAAGTATAATGCTGCTTCCGGATGGTATGGACGGGCATCAAGTGCTTTGACCAACGGAGTTTTGATCTCCTCATAGGAAGTACTCACAGTAACTAAATTTTTACCCTTGAGAGCAGCATCGCTCGACCCGATGTAGTTGATCGACAGGAACAGTATGAATATCGTCCCGATGGTCAGTACAGCCATGTATCCCATCCGAATGCCGGCTTTATTCCAGCTCTGACGGAGCGGTTTGTTATCCATTACAGCGCCCATACCAGCCAGACCGATAAACACCAGAATACCCATAAACGCATAACTCATATTAAAGTCCAGCAAACTGTGTACAAGGATAGACAGCGCAATAATGTAGAAGAAGAATCCGTTATGGAACTCATCTTTGTCACGCTTCAGGTAGGCACGGATGTATTTGAAGAAAATAAATCCGATAAAGCCCATAAACACAATGAACCCGACAATGCCGACTTCAATCAAATACTGCAAGAAGAAGTTATGGACCTGACGGCTCACATAAGGATTGTTCTGGTACTCTTCATATAAAGCAGACCAGCCGCCCCCACCCGATCCGAGAACCGGATAATCCTTCACTACCTTCATAGCATCTTTATAGAAAGTAAAGCGTTCGAGTACACTATGCTGCTTGAAGTTAATGTTCTCCAGCCGTGTCTCAATATTATCTGGTAAAACACTTTTCAAGCCTGTTCCGATCAGCAGGAAAACAACGACAGCTACAGCTACGACTGAGCCGAGTGGAATCCACATTCCGGTAAATTTACGAGTTTCCGAGCCTCCCAGCTTGCTCTGCAGCCATGGCGCCGCAAACCTTTGAATTACCCAGCTCAGAGCTGCAACGACCGCAGAGGCCCCAAGCAGGTAGGCCCAAGCCTTAAGTGCTGCCGATGAGGTATACGCCGTGTTCAGCTCCGTTCCAAGAGTAGTCAACGGGTTAGTAACCAGCAGGGCCGCGAGGCCAGACAGGGCAAGATGAATAATCCAGAGAATCTGCTGCGCAGGCTTCAGGAACAACAGGAGCAGGATGAACACTACAGGCAGCATGACAAGTCCCCCACGGGATAAGGTCAGCAGCAGAGATACAATAATCGGAACCAGCATGAAACTGTGCGTTAGCGTGCCGTACCACTTTTTGGAGCGGACCAGGGCATATACCGCCACGAACAGGAAGGCCATGAGGAAGGCAGCATAAGTATTGGCATACTGGAAAATTGAGGTCAGACGCAGCCCGTTAGAGTCCGTCATGACGGCATCCAAATATTTACCACCACGCACCGTATTGGAGAACCAGCCTACCAGCCCACCAGCGAATTTCCAACTGCCAAGCCAGTTCAGCAGACCAAAACCGACGATGAAATAAGCAATCGCCAGAATCGCATTTTGAATGACAACATTTAGTTGCTTTTGCTGGAGCAAATATAACGCTATAATGAATATTGCGACATACATGCTCTGTACAAACAGCAGATTCATCGCCATATAATGCGAAGCAGCGCCAATAAGCGACAACGCGTAGGTAGCAGGCAACAGCAGCGAGGCCACAGCCAGCGCATCACGCTGTCCCTCCATTTTGAACTTGGTGAAGTATAGGCCTACCCACACCAGCAGCAACAGGCTGCTTAGGAGTGAAGACAGATAGACCGGCTTCTCAAAGTCAATCTGCTGCCCATTAAATAATCCCACTTGAAACGGGGCCCAGACCAAAAAAACAATAAACCCTATCGCTAACGCCCATATGTAACTGGATATCTTTTCAACATTTCTCGACTGAACCGCATTTTTACCGTATACTGGTTTCGACACGTTTTTAATCTCCTTTATCTGTAGGTACGAGGATATTTTAGCATATAGAATTATCACAGGGCTACTTTGCTCGTTTTTTTGTGGTTTTTATATTGTAGTTACGTGGTGATTTCACCTAGACATATTATGGGGGCTTTATGAATGAAATTCAATATAAGGTTGATTGTTAGATATGAGTAGTATTAAATCCCTGCTCTATAAAAGGCTTTACCGACTTGCAGTTAAATTAAAACCAATTGCAGTTAAGATTTTCCCCTTCGAAAAGAGACAAAGTATCAAACAGAAACTGCTTAAAACTGCTTTTCCGATCGATAAAAATGGTGATGCAAGCTCTATTAAGGGAAATGTATCAGGTATTAATCTAGTGGGATATTCAAGGGCGGAAATGGGCATTGGAGAATCTTGCAGAATCGCCGCTAAAAGTATAAATGCTGTCGAAATACCTTTTGGGATAATAAATTTCACAGGCACTAACTCGGCGCGTATGAGTGATACGACTTGGATGCACAAGGAAATAGAGGAACCCGAATTTAATCTCAATGTGTTTCATATTAATGCCGAACAAATGATTGAAATATACGCTCATTACGGGAACTCGATTTTTAAGGATCGATACAATATAGGGTTCTGGCATTGGGAGCTTCCAGATTTCCCCGACGAGTGGAAGGAAAGCTTTAATCTGGTAGATGAGATATGGGCTCCTTCGACATTTGTAGTAGATTCCATTGCAATGAAAAGTCCGGTGCCAGTAGTTAAAATACCTCACAGTATTGAAGTGAATATTGCTGATATGCGTGATAGAGGCTATTTTGGGTTACCGGAGCAAACCTTTCTATTTCTCTCCATGTATGATTTAAAGAGCTATCAGGAGAGGAAGAATCCCCAAGCCTCCATTAAAGCTTTTCAACTTGCATTTAATTCTAATGATGAATCTGTTGGTCTTGTTATTAAGGTGAACAGTGCGGAGGAAGGCTCAAAGGAACTTGAAGAACTATATCACTTGATTGGGTCGTATAAGAATATTTATTTGGTCGACAAAACCTTATCCAGGAATGATACAAATGCTTTGATTTCAGTCATAGACAGCTATGTTTCTCTTCATCGAAGTGAAGGTTTTGGTCTTGGTCTGGCAGAGGCGATGTTTCTAGGTAAGCCAGTTATAGGCACGAACTGGTCCTCCAATACTGATTTTATGAGCCACAATAACTCATGTCTGGTTGACTATTCCCTGAAACAGCTTAACCACGATCATGGCCCATACAAGGCGAATCAGCACTGGGCTGATCCTGATGTTGAACATGCGAGCCGTTATATGCGTAGACTTTGTGACGATAAGAACTTTTATGCAGAGATATCGTCTAAAGCTGAAGAACATATAAAACAGAATTACTCCCCTAAAGCAGTGGGAGAAATGATTAAGCAAAGATTGGATTACATTTCTTTGTGGAAATTTGGAGGATGAAATGACAATTACAGCAGTTATTATGGCAGGTGGCAAAGGGGAACGATTTTGGCCTAAGAGCCGGACCAATCTTCCCAAACAATTTTTGAATATATCAGGTAGTAAATCAATGATTCAACAATCTATTGCCCGATTAGAAAAACTGATTGAGATCAATCAAATCTTCATTGTCACTAATGAACTTTACGCTGAATTAATTAAGGCTCAAATTCCGCATTTACCTCATGAGAATATTATCATTGAACCGGTGGGCAGAAATACAGCGCCTTGTATTGGACTAGCGTCTATTATTATTGAAGATCGCTTTCCTGACAGCACAATGATTGTTATCCCTTCTGATCACATTATTGAAAACGAAGAAGGCTTCGTTAAGATATTGGAAACTGCAGTTGAGGTAGCTCAAGAAAATAGTAATCTTGTGACTCTTGGTATTCAGCCAACCTATCCAGAGACAGGATATGGTTACATTGAAAGCAGTAATCAGTCACAGGAAATTAATGAACTGTTCGTTCATAAGGTGAATAATTTTGTCGAGAAACCTGATTTGGCTACAGCCCAGTCTTATCTGGAATCAGGTAATTTTTACTGGAATAGCGGGATTTTTGTCTGGAAGATTGAAACGATTAGAAGCTACATACAAGAGCTGATGCCAGACATGCATGATATCTTGGAAACGATGAAAACGGTTCTGGGTTCAAAAGATCGGGATGCAATTATCCGCTCGGAATTTTTAAAGATGCCTGATCAGTCGATAGACTATGGCATTATGGAGAAGGTCAATAATATTTATGTAATCCCGTGTGTGTTCGGCTGGGATGATGTGGGTAGCTGGACGGCGCTGGAACGGATCAGTGATCTGGACGAGAATGGAAATGTTATAAAGGGAAATATATTAAATCTTGATACTAAACACTGTATTATAGAAAGCAATGGCAAACTGATTGCTACCTTAGGGATTGAGAATTTAATTATTGTTGATACTGAAGATGTTACTTTGATCTGCACTAAGGATAAAGCCCAAGAAGTTAAACTCTTGCTAAAAGAACTGCGTATGCAGAAGCTTGAGCAATATTTGTAATTTGATTAAACTAATGTTTAATCTCTAATTTATATAACATAAAGGGGAATTTTGAAAATGACTAAACGTGCACTAATTACAGGAATCACAGGACAAGACGGATCATATTTGGCAGAGCTTCTACTGTCTAAAGGATATAAGGTGTTTGGCTTGCGCCGTAGAACGAGTATGCCGATTATGGAGAACATCGAGCACCTTAAAAATGATATAGAGTTTATTGATGGGGATTTGCTGGATCTTGGATCATTGATTAATGCTGTTAGAATTTCTGATCCTGATGAAGTTTACAACCTGGCTGCTCAATCATTTGTGGCAACCTCATGGATTCAACCTGTAGCAACAGGACAGGCAACAGGTATTGGAGTTACTAATATGCTCGAAGCTGTTCGTTTGACTAAGCCGGAAGCAAGATTCTATCAAGCCTCAAGCAGTGAAATGTTCGGTAAAGTGGTCGAGACGCCACAGAAGGAAACAACACCATTCTATCCGCGTAGTCCATATGGTGTTGCCAAGGTTTATGGTCACTGGATCACTGTTAACTATAGAGAGAGCTATAATATGTATGCTTGCTCCGGTATCTTGTTTAATCATGAGTCGCCACGCCGTGGTATTGAATTCGTAACCCGCAAAGTTACAGACGCTGTTGCCAGAATTAAACTGGGTCTCCAGACTGAACTTCGTATGGGTAACCTGGATGCTAAGAGAGACTGGGGTTTTGCTGGTGATTATGTTAAAGCAATGTGGCTGATGCTACAGCAGGATAAAGCTGATGATTTCGTGATCTCGACTGGCGAGACTCATACTATTGAAGAGCTTGTAGAAATCGCATTTAGCCACGTTGGTTTGAACTGGAGAGATTATGTTGTAGTGGATCAAAAGTTTGTTAGACCTGCTGAAGTGGACCTGCTGCTAGGTGACTGTACAAAGGCTAAAGAAGAACTGGGCTGGGAGCTTGAGGTTGGGTTTGAACAACTGGTTAAAATGATGGTTGATAGTGATATGGAGAAAATTAAAGCAAGTACAAGTGTTAAGTAATATGAAAGTATTAGTTACTGGATCAACTGGTTTTGTCGGTCAATACATGATGGATTTTTTGATTCATAACAACATTGAATTTCTTGGTTCTGCAAGAAATTCAATGGATAATGCGAATATTGTAAATATGAATATATTAAATACTGACGACGTTGATAAGGTAGTAAAAGACTATAAACCAACGCATGTAATCCACCTTGCAGGCCAAAGCAATGTGAAACTGGCTTGGGGAAATCCTCAAGCTACAATTTTAAATAATACTATTGGAACTCTTAATATTTTGAATGCTATTAAAGAACACTCACCTTATTCAAAACTTATTAGCATTGGTTCTTCAGAGGAATATGGCAGTTCCTCTGAAGTGCTGGAATTTATTGATGAGAGGCATGTGACAAACCCTAAAAATCCATACGGGGTTAGTAAACTATCGGCTTGTCAACTTGTACTACAATATGTTGCAGCATATCAAATTCAAGCCATCCATGTGAGACCATTTAATCATATTGGGCCAAGACAATCAGAAGGTTTTGTAACACAAGACTTCGCAAAACAAATTGTGGATATTGAGAAGGGTAAGATGGATTTAGCTATTAAGGTAGGCAACTTAGATTCGGTTAGGGATTTTACAGATGTTAAAGATATTGTGAATGCATACTATATGTTAATGCAAGATGGGTGTGTCGGTGAGATTTATAATGTTTGTTCCAGTAGAGGGGTATCAATTCAGGAATTATTATTTGAATTTGTTGCGTTGTCAAAATCCCATATTGAAGTTAAGGTTGATCCATCTAAATTTAGACCGATAGAACATAAATTTATTGTAGGCTCTAACGAAAAAATATCAAGGGATACCCAATGGCATCCTAAAATGGATTTGAAAGAGTCATTACTTAATATATTGAACTATTATCGTAATATGTAAATTGTTATATCGGTGGAGGTGAGGGAAATTTTCAAGTCGCTATGGAATTATAGGAATTTTATTTTAGGTATGGTTAAGAGAGATTTTAAATCTAGGTATTTAAATTCTGTGTTGGGTTCAGTTTGGTCCGTAATACAACCTCTTGCCATAATACTTGTATATACGTTGATATTTTCTCAAATAATGGGTGCTCGCCTTCCGGGTGAAAATAATACTTTAGCGTATAGTATCTATTTGTGTGCCGGTTTACTTCCTTGGAATTATTTCAATGAAACCCTCTTACGTCTTCAGAGCATTTTCTTGGATCAGGGTTCGTTGCTAAAGAAGGTCAGTTTTCCAAGGACCTCCTTGCCAATTTTTATTGTTATTTCAGTGACTATAAACTTTTTGATAATTTCTATTCTATATATTATTTTTTTATTGATTATTGGTGAGTTGCCTGGATGGGAAATATTGAACGTATTTCCTCTTTTGATAATACAACAATTGTTTGCTTTAGGATTAGGCCTTATTGTTGGAACCTTAAATGTGTTCTTCCGGGATGTGGGACATTTTTTAGGCATTGTACTACAATTTTGGTCTTGGTTAACTCCAATTGTGTACGCCAAATCAATTGTACCTGAGGGGATGCAAGGAATCTATAAATGGAATCCAATGGTTCCTATTACTGAAGGGTTCCATTCTATATTCTTATACAATAAGGCGCCTAATTACTCCAGTCTTTTACCTGTTACCGGAATAGCGATAGCTCTTTTACTTATCGCATATTACACGTTTAAAAAACTGGATAAAGAAATGGTGGATGAATTGTGATGGAAATCATTAGTGTTAATAATCTATCTAAAACATATAAAAGATACCCTAGTAAGTGGGCAAGGGTAAAAGAATGGGTTACAGGAAAAAATGAGCATAAACCTTTAGAAGTGTTGAAAAATATAAGTTTTAAAGTTCATCAAGGTGAATCAGTTGGTTTCATTGGACATAATGGGGCTGGGAAAAGTACTCTACTAAAGATTCTCACCGGCACAACGTATCCTTCAAATGGAACCGTAACAGTGCAAGGTAAAATTGCAGCCCTTCTTGAACTTGGCGTTGGTTTTCATCCGGATTTTACTGGAATTCAAAACATTTATATGTTAGGTCAAATAATGGGTCTAAATAATGCGGAAATTGATAATTTATTACCTGATATTATTGATTTTGCAGAGATAGGTGATTATCTCAATGAACCAGTAAGGACCTATTCAAGTGGTATGGCTGTAAGGCTAGCATTCTCGACAGCAACAGCGGTTAGACCGGATATTCTAATTGTTGATGAAGCCTTATCGGTAGGTGATAGTTATTTTCAACACAAATGTTTTAGTAGGATTAGGAAATTCAGGGAAGAAGGCACCTCCTTACTATTTGTATCACATGATCCTTCAGCGGTGAAAAATTTATGCGATCGAGCTATACTTTTAGATCAAGGAGTTGCGATTAAAGATGGTCACCCTGACGAAATCCTTGACTATTATAATGCAATCATCGCGAAGCGAGAAGCTGAAAATGAAATCAACCAAAGTATTGGGCATAATAAAAAGTTAATAACTCGATCTGGAAATAAAGATATTAGTATTTCTGCAGTTAAGATATTATTGGCTGAAAAGCAGGTGTCTGCAGTTCAGGTTGGAGATGAAATAACGTTAAGGGTTGAAATGATTTGTAACAAAAAGGTGAACAAGCCTACAGTAGGCTTTATAATAAGAGATCGTCTCGGAAATGATATATTTGGCACTAATACCTATTATTTAAATAATGAGTCTATAAGCTGCCGAGAAAATGAAAAAATCATTGCTGAATTTCATCTTGATGCTAATCTAGGCCCTGGGACCTATAACATTACAGTGGCAGTGCATGATCAAAGTGATCATTTAACAAAAAATTATGATTGGTATGATCATGCTGCAACGTTTCAGGTTATTTCAGGAAAAGAAAATTATTTTAACGGTGTTAGCTACCTCGAGACAACCGTGAATTTTCGTAAAGGGTGATTAATATGTCAAGAAAAGAATTGACCTTTGAGGATGTTTTATCAAGAATCAATAATAATTTTAGTTTTGCTAAGAGTACAAAGAAGATGGAATCTACACACACTATATCAACTGAGTATCATCAGTTACAGATGCAGTTAGCTACTGAACTAGAACAAGTTAATCGAGGCTGGAATGTTGATTCTGAATTCATGATTACAAGTCATCGAGGTAATTTTGGTAAAATAATCGTTTCAGGGAAAAAAATCATTCGCAAATTTCTACGATGGTATATCAACCCCTTATTTTTCAAACAAAAAAGTTTTAATGCAAGCGTAACAAGAACTTTGAATTTTATGAAAGAAAGTTCAAAGTTCACTAAAGAAATTTTAGATGGAGTTTCCCTCAATGATGCTTTAATAGCTGAGAAAATTGATGAATTAGTAAAATCCAATGAGCAATTGATTAGAGAAAAAAAACAATTAACTGCTGACAGTGCTACATTGGCACAGACAATCAATGATTTCATAGTTCAACAAAATACAAGTGATTCTCTCCTGAACCTCAAGATAGAGGGGCTTACAAAAGAGCTTTCTGTTGCTTTAGATCACATAGCAGCTTTGAAAGAGCAACTTTCTATAGAACATAATAATCAACAACAACTTAAGAACATCTTAGGTGAAAAAGAACAAAATATTTATGAAAAGATTGAAAGTACTAACGAGATGTTGAGCTTTGTCAGAAGGAAATTGAAGAAAAATGAATCTTCTATAGAAGGGCCGGCTCTAATTCATAATAAAGTACTACCAGAGGAAAGTACCCTTATAGAACAAAAAAATAATTATAGCATGGATTATTTGTTGTTCGAAAACAGATTTAGAGGATCAAGAAGTTCAATTAAAGAGCGTCAAAAGCAATATTTAGAATATATTCTTCCTACTGATAAGGTGCTAGATATAGGTTGTGGTAGAGGTGAGTTCATTGAGCTACTTACTGATAATGGAATAAGTGTGAATGGCATAGATATCAATGAAGATATGGTAGAGTATTGCATTGATAGAGGGTTCAATGTTCAATATGCAGATGCAATTGATTATTTAGCAGCTGTTCCTCCTCAGACCTATGATTGTATTTCTATGTGCCAAGTTATAGAACATTTGACCTTTGAACAATATACAGAATTATTGGGTCTTATGTTGAATGCTTTAAAACCCGGAGGTAAAGTAATTATAGAAACTATAAATGCTCAAAGCGTTTACGCCATGAGTAACTGGTTTTATATAGACCCGACTCACACGAAACCTGTGCATCCTGAAACATTAGACTTTGTAATTAAGGAAATTGGTTTTCATAAAACTGAGAGGAAAAATGTTAGTCCAGTGGAGCATATTAATGTTCCACAGATTGGAAATATTGAGAACTCAGAAGAGATCAACCGAGCAATTGGGGATTTATATGGAATGTTGTACGGGTATCAAGACTATGCATTAATTGCATGGAGATAAGTATTCTAATAAAGAAAATGGTGGATTGTTCTCAATGGAATTTATTATTCTACATCAAACTATTAGTGATGGCGATGCTATAGGACATGATATACAAGAGATGTACAAAATCATTAAAAATAAAGGTATAAGTGTGTGGGTGTTTTGCGAAAATTTCAACTCAACTGAGGATATTGTTAATCTAAATTATGAACTTTTAAAGAAGAAAATCAACGAAAAATCAACAGTACTTATATATCATCACAGTATATATTGGAAGCTTGGCGAGGAGATAATAAATCAATCTAACTGTAAATTGATTATGAAGTATCATAATATAACGCCGCCCATTTTTTTTGAAAAATACAGTGATAATTATACAAAGCTTACTACATTGGGTAGAGAACAAACTAAACGGCTAGTGAGAAATCCGAAATTCTCCTTCTTAAGTGATTCTGAATACAATAATAAAGAACTTTTAGATTTAGGTGTTAATATTGAGGAAACATCAATATTAGCACCCTTTCACAAAATAGAGATCTTATCTTCTTTAGTAAAGGAACAAGAAGAAATGATTTCTTTTTTGAAAAGTAATGGATGTATTAATGTTTTATTTGTTGGCAGAGTGGCTCCTAATAAAGGACATTTAAATATTTGTCATGTAGTAAACTCTTACAGGAAATTATATGATATGAATATTAAATTCTGGATTATTGGTGGATATGATCAAGAAATAAATCTTTATAATCAAGAAATAGAGAATCTGATCCAATCAAATCAGTTAGATAAAAACATTATTTTTACAAATAAGATATCTGCCGAAACGTTAAAATCCTTTTTTGTCGGTTGTGATATTTTTCTTTGTTTAAGTGAACACGAAGGTTTTGGAGTTCCTCTAATAGAAGCTCAGTATTTTGAAAAGCCTATTGTTGCTTTGAACCGTGCAGCAGTAAAAGAAACAGTAGGAGAAAACCAAATCGTAACAGACAAATTCGATCCAGAGTACCTTGCCTCAGTGATTCATACTATTGCAAATGATCAAGAGATCTATAACTACCTTGTACTTCAAGGGATTGAGAATTTTCAAAAAAGATTTTCATTAGATGTATTGAAGATGAAATTTGAAGATTATATTGATAATTATCTACGTATAGGAGCATAAATATGAAAATTGCGATTGCTACTGTGCAGATCCCTTTTATTACAGGGGGGGCTGAATATCTAGCCTCAAATTTGTTAAGAGAATTAACGGAGCGCGGATATGAAGCTGATATAATAACCATGCCATTTAAGTGGTATCCAGCATCAAGTATTATGGATAGTATTCTTTCTTCTAGGATGATAGATCTAACCGAGGTAAATGGTGTGAAGATCGATAAACTTATCGCTTTAAAATTTCCAATGTATTACGTTAAACATCATCATAAAGTAACATGGATGTTACATCAACATCGACAAGCCTATGAATTATGGGGGACTGAATACGGAGACTTGGATAAGATGGAGGATGGATCTAGGGTTAAGGATATCATTGTGAAAAATGACACTAAATTCCTTGCCGAAAGTAAAGGTTTATATACAATTTCTAATACAGTTACTGATCGATTAAAGAAGTATAATGGTTTAGACTCTATCCCTTTATATCATCCGCCTTCAAATCACAAAGAATTCTATTGTAATGACTTTGATGATTATATATTTTATCCTGGGCGAATAACTGAAATCAAAAGACAACATATCTTAATAGAATCTCTAAAATACTGCAATGATAATATTAAAATTGTTTTGGCTGGGGCATTGGATGAAAGTTATAAGCAAAAAATACAGAGCATCATTAAAGAAAACAGACTTGAAAATAGAGTTGTTTTTGTAGGCTTTATTACAGAGGAAGAGAAAAGAAAATATTACGCCAATGCACTTGCCATTTATAATGGGCCCTATCAAGAAGACTACGGATATGTTACACTTGAGGCTTTTTTTGCTATGAAACCAGTGCTAACTCACTTCGACTCAGGTGGACCACTGGAATTTGTGAAGAATGAACATACAGGATTTGTGATGGAAGAAAGGCCTGAAGAGTTGGCTGGGAAAATTGATTTTTTATATAAGAACAAACATAAAGCTAGAGAACTAGGCTTAAATGGGAAGCGATTATTGGAGGAATTAAAAGTTGATTGGAATTATGTTATCGAAAGGTTAATAACATGAGAATAGCATATTTTAGTCCGTTTAATCCCTTGAAAAGTGGGATATCTGATTACTCAGAATATTTAGTGGAAGCACTATCTGAAAAAGCAATTGTTGATATATGGGTTTCAGGTTTTGTACCTTATGGTTTGGAATCGAATTATGAAATCTACGATTATATTACGTATCCGGATTTACTATCAAACTTACCAAAGTATGATGCTGTAATCTATAACATCGGCAATAACCCTTATTATCACTCACATATTTATGACGTTTTTCTAAAGTATAATGGGTACGTAATCTTACATGATCTAGTTCTTTATTATTTGATAACTGGATATTTTCTGGAAACTTTAGACGACCCTCAATTGTTAATCAATGAAGCTGAAAGTAATGGTGGGGTTAAGGATGCGGCTTTTATGAAGTCGATTTTAAGCGAAGATATTCCCCCTCTGCAGTTTAAATCACCTGAAAAGTTACCATTAAATAAAACATTGATAGAACATGCAAAAGGAATAATGGTTCATTCTGAATATTCAAGAAACGAAATTCTTAAAGTTTCTAGTACAGCAAACTGTTGGGTAATCCCCCAAATCGGTCCTGCAGACAATGATAAGCTTTTAACTGAAGAAGTAAATCGTTTGAAGAGTAAATATGGAATTAATGCCAACGACTTAGTTATTTCCTCATTCGGTTTTGTTGCTGAATCTAAAAGAATACATCAAGTTTTATTTGCACTTTCTCAAATGGATACTAAGAATTTAAAATATCTATTAGTTGGAGAAGGAGATTATATTAATAAGTATATAAAAAAATATAAACTTGAATCTGTTGTTATTCAAACTGGATTTACAACTATTGAAGAGTTTGATGATTTGATGAAACTTTCTGATATAGTCGTAAACTTAAGATTTCCTTATATGGGTGAAACATCAGCTAGTATGATTCGCGCCCTATTATTTGGTAAACCAACATTAGTTACAGATATTGGATGGTTTTCAGAGTTGCCAGATGACACAATCATCAAGATAAGTTATGCAGATGAAGAAAAAGAAGTGAATGAAATTAAAAAAAAATTGAGGTTTTTGCTTGAGGATGAAAAAGAACGAAAAAATTATTCTTTGAAATCTTCCCTTTATGCCTTGAATTATTTAAACCGGAAAAAAATCACTTATAGCATACTGAATGGGATTATGAAATTTGAGGGCATTGATGAGGAAGATCTTTTTAAACTCAACTATTGTGATCTCCTCTCACAAAGACTTATAGAATTTGGTTTAAATATATCAGATCAAAGTCAAATTAATCATGTTTCGGCTTATCTATTTGAAGTTTTGGAATAAAGGGGATATTTAAGTTTTAACGGTCTTTGATAGAATAATCTTTTATCACCTTTTTATGTGTCCGATAGGATTTAAGAATGACTTAATTAATGGAAATAAATTTTTGAGTTGGGAGTATAGAATGGATAAGGTAAAATTGTACACCTTCTTAAGATATATAATCGTTGGTGTTATAAATACTATTGTTGGACTATCAACTGTTCTTTTATTATTTAACATATTAAAATTAAATTATTTAATTTCTATTTCCTTGGGTAATTTAATTGGTGTTATAGTAAGCTTTTTTCTAAATAAAAGCTTCACATTCAATTACACAGGCAGTAACAAGGAAAGTCTAACGAAATTTGTATTAGTTTCTTTATTTTCATTTATAGTTGCTTATTCACTAGGTTTTTATGTTGAAAAGTACTTAGAGCATTATGTTAGTAATTTATGGTTAGAAAAGAACTTGAGTATTTTTATTTCCTCAGGATTCTATACTATATTGGGTTTTTTTGGTCATAAAAAAATAACTTTTCAATCAAAATCCTTGGAGGAAATATGAATTTTAATATGTTATATAAAAAAAGGGTGTTTTCCGCTCTTATTGTATTATTTATGGTTCTAGTATTTAGTTTGAAGTATGGGGCAATATATACATCTCTCGGCCTTGCCTTATTAATAAGTACTTTTTTTGTTTTTTTTAAAGAAGATTTTCTAGAAAAAAGATGGTTTGAATCTATCGGAGTTATAATTAGTGGCGGATTAGGAGCAATTTTTTTTCTGACTGTTTTAAGTCCAAAAGTATTAAATACCTCAGCCCTTAACTGGCTTCTAACTAAAGTTGACCCTGCGCAGCACTTTCTGGGATGGCACTTTTTTAGAAATGATCCATGGACCTTTCCACCATCAGTTATAAGCTCATTAAATACTCCCATTGGAACTACTATTACTTTTATGGACTCTGTGCCCCTTTTTGCTTTTCCATTTAAGATGGTAAATGGGCTTCTTCCAGAAAATTTTCAATATTTAGGTATTTGGATTTTGACCTGTTATGTTCTTCAGGGAGTTTTTAGCCTACTACTGATGAAGAATTTAACCAAAAACATATCATTACAAATACTTGGAACAATGTTTTTTATTATGAGTCCAATAATGTTAATGCGCGCGTATGGGCATGAAGCGTTAATGGGCCACTGGATAATTTTGGCTTCTTTATATCTTTTTGGATCATTTTATAAGCATCGGAAATGGCTTTTATTATTGTTTATTAGCCTGTTAATACATCCATATCTATTTATTATGTGTTTCTTAATTTTTGTAATAAAAGTATTAGAAATGCTATTTACCAAAGTAATAAATTTGAGAATGACGTTTTTATACTTTTTCTCTGCAGGGATTCTTATTTTAACTACGCTTTGGTTAATAGGATACTTTTATTTAGGTTCATCGGGATCAATGTATGGTTTTGGTATTTATTCAATGAATCTCAATTCGTTATTTAATCCTTTAGGGTGGTCACATTATTTTCTGAAAGATCAACTAACAGTAACACCTGAACAATCTGAAGGTTTTAATTATCTGGGAATTGGAGTTTTAATCCTGCTAATTTGCTCAATTTATATAACTCTTACTAAAGGGAAAATAAGTATTAGAGGGAAAAAGGGTTTAATAGGTTTAGCGATAATATTTACAATAATTTCATTAAGTAACGTTATAACCTTTTCGGGTAGAACATTATTTGTTATCCCATTACCTGAAGCAGTATTAAAACTATGCGGTATAATAAGAGCAACTGGAAGGTTTTTCTGGCCAGTATATTATTTGTTGATTATATTTATATTGTCTTCATTATTAAAAACAATGAGAACTAGGGGAGCATTGATTTTTCTAGCTTTAGCATTATCAATTCAATTTGCAGATCTTACGGGGAAATTCAATGAATTTCATACAATGTATTCCAGTGAGGTAACATGGGAAAGTCCTTTGAAAGATGATGTATGGAAGAAGTTGAACAACGATAGGTATAAGAATATTATCTTTGTTCCTGCAGAGGTCAGCAAAGATTATGTTGCTTTCTCAATGCTTGCGGCAAAAAAAAATATGACGATAAATGCTGTTTATACTGCAAGGGAAGACTTTAAAAAGAAAGAAGCGTATAATGAAAAATTAATGGACAATCTTAAAAAAGGTATTTGGGAATCTAATAGTATATATATAATTAATGATTCTTTAGTCAAACAATCTTTTCAAATTAAAAAAGACAATGATTTATTTTTATCAGTTGATGGTTATAATTTATACATTCCGAATGGAGCACTAGACCCACAACTTAACAACTTGAATATGGATTTATATAGCTTTAAATATAAAGTTGGAACTGTTGTAGAATTTGGTGCAGGTGGAAATTCAAGTCTATTTAAAGGTGCAGGTTGGAGCTTAACTGAAGAAAAAAGTACATGGACTGAAGGAAAGCAATCTGATTTAGAATTTATTCTGAATAAGCCTGAAACAGATCTAGTATTCTCAATAAAAATGTCGCCACTTATTGGAGGAGACATAAAAGAACAAAAATTAATTGTGTATGCAAATAATCATAAAATTAAAGAGATAAGTATTAAGGATAATGATATATATCGATTTGATATTCCTAAAAGTATTATTACTAATCAACTTAAAATTGTAATGGTAATACCTAATGCGTCGTCTCCTCAAAGTTTAAATATGAGTGAAGACCAAAGAATATTAGGAGTTGCTGTTGAAAATTTAAGGATTGATTCTGTGGAAAAATAGAATATAGACTTTTTGTTTTTTATTTCATAATAAGCTGTTTGTATAATTAATATATCAACTCTTAGATGATTAAATTGATTTAGATAGTAATTAGTATTTTGCTAATAAAACTAGAAGTAAAAGTCTTATATTCTAAAATGCTTTTAAAAGAGAGGTATAATTATGCAAGCAAATAGCTTTAATCTATCAATTATAGTCCCAATGTATAACGAAGGGGAGAATGTCACTCTTTTTTATGAGAAAATCACTGAGGTTTTGGAGAGTAATAATTATACCTACGATATAATATGCATAAATGATGGAAGCAAGGATGACACAATGGAGCGTCTTCGTCTCCTGTCAAAGATTGATACTCGTGTTAAAGTTATTAACTTATCTAGGAACTTTGGTAAAGAAATTGCAATGTCTGCAGGGTTGAATTATTCAAAGGCGGATATTGTGATACCTATTGATGCTGATCTACAAGATCCCCCCGAAGTAATACCATTACTAATTGAGAAATGGAAAGAAGGGTATGATGTAGTTTATGCTACTCGTCTGAAAAGAGATGGGGAAACGTGGTTGAAAAAGGCTACTGCACATACCTTCTATAGAGTTATGGGGAAAATGACAAGGTTTGAGATTCCAGCAGATACTGGTGATTTTCGATTAATGACAAAGCAAGTGGTTGAAGCATTGAATCAACTTCCTGAGCAACACAGATTCATGAAAGGATTATTTAGTTGGGTTGGTTTTAAACAAACAAGTATAACTTATTATAGAGAAGCAAGATATGCAGGGAAAAGTAGTTTTAATTATTGGAAACTCTGGAATTTTGCAATTGAAGGAATTACCTCTTTTTCATTTGCACCATTACAAATAGCTACTTATCTAGGTCTTATTATTGCTGTTATGGCATTAGTCTATGCCTCCTATCTAGTTATAGCTACTGTAACTTTAGGTAACCCTGTGCCAGGTTATCCTTCTCTGATGGTTGCCATTCTGTTTTTTGGTGGGGTGCAATTGGTTACTTTGGGTGTTATAGGTGAGTATATTGGTAGAATTTATAATGAGTCTAAGCGTAGACCATTATATTTAGTAAAAGAAGAATTGAATTTGGATAATGAACCAAAATCAATTCAGTTAAAAGTACTCAATAAATAATTGTTTCAGATTAGGAACATTATGGTGTCAGGGGGATAGTATTCTATGAAAGGCATAATCCTAGCCGGAGGCACAGGCTCCCGCCTGTATCCCTTAACCAAAGTAACCAATAAGCACCTGCTCCCTGTTGGTAAATATCCTATGATCTTTCACTCCATCTATAAGCTCAAGCAGGCTGGTATACATGACATCCTGATTGTAACTGGTAAGGAGCACATGGGTGATGTGGTGAACTTGTTAGGAAGCGGTACTACTATGAATGTCTCATTTACGTACAAAGTCCAAGACGAAGCAGGCGGCATCGCACAGGCCCTTGGGTTGGCGGAGCAATTCGTCGGGCAAGAGCAGAGCGTTGTTATTCTTGGTGACAATGTATTTGAAGACGACATTACTCCATACATCCAGAACTTTCGTACGCAAGGAAAAGGAGCGAAAATCCTTATCCAAAAGGTTCCAGATCCCCAGCGTTTCGGTGTTCCTGAGCTGCAAGAGGGTAAGATTCTTTCAATCGAAGAGAAGCCGCAGGCTCCAAAGAGCAGTTATGCGGTCACCGGCATATACATGTTTGATAGTCAGGTTTTTCAAATTATTAAGACACTGACTCCTTCCGGTCGCGGTGAACTTGAAATAACTGATGTAAATAATGCATACATTATGAAGAATCAGCTTACCTATGATGTTCTGAATGGCTGGTGGACTGACGCGGGTACCCATGCATCGTTGGCTAGAGCAAATGAGCTGGCGCAGAATATTATTTTTGATGAAGCGTTTGGTAAGCTGAAACTTTAGATATGAGGAGGAGCTCCATTATGAATGTCACTCCTTTAAAACTTCAAGGCGCGAGCCTACTCGAACCGGTTGTCCATGGCGACAACCGGGGTTTTTTTATGGAGAGCTATAACGAAGAAATCATGCATAAAGCTGGGGTTAACTTTAACTTCATTCAAGACAATCAATCTCTCTCAGCAGAGGTTGGCGTACTCCGCGGGCTGCACTACCAGTTAAACCCTAAGGCACAGACGAAGCTTATTCGTGTGCTAAGTGGTGCGATCTATGATGTCATCCTGGATGTACGCCGCAATTCTTCTACCTTCGGGCAATGGGTCGGGGTCATTCTCAGCGAATACAACAAGCGTCAACTACTCGTGCCTAGGGGGTTCGCCCACGGATTCTGCACGCTCGTACCCAACACCCAAGTACTATACAAAGTGGACGAATATTATTCCCCTGAGCATGACCGTGGCATACTATGGAATGATCCGGCGCTGGGGATTGACTGGCCGGCTACGAATCCGGTGTTGTCCGACAAAGACCGGCGTCTTCCACTTCTCAAGGATGCAGAACTGAACTTTGAGTTGTAAGCTACGCTACAGCGTTTCAATTATCATTACTACTAAAAGGTGGTCAACAAATGAAACTCCTAATCACCGGCGGAGCCGGCTTTATCGGCAGCAACTTCGTAATCTACATGCTGCAGCAACACCCAGATTATCAGATCGTCAATGTGGATGCGTTGACGTATGCGGGGAATCTGGAGAACTTGAAATCTGTTGAGTATCATCCGAACTATACGTTTGTGAAGGCGGATATTACCGATGTAGCGGCGATGGATAAGCTAATCGGTGACGGTGTAGACGTGGTGGTTAACTTTGCGGCGGAGTCGCATGTGGACCGGAGTATTTTGGAGCCGGAAGTGTTTGTGAAGACGAATGTGCTGGGTACTCAAGTGCTGCTGGATGCGGCTAAGAAATATAGTGTGACTAAGTTCGTTCAAGTGTCCACGGATGAGGTCTATGGATCGCTTGGTGCTACAGATCTGTTCACGGAAGAAACACCGCTGACGCCGAACAGCCCGTATTCTGCAAGTAAAGCAGGCGGAGATTTACTGGTGCGTGCCTATCACGAAACCTTTGGGTTGCCGGTGAACATTACCCGTTGCTCGAATAACTACGGTCCTTATCAGTTCCCGGAGAAGCTGATTCCGCTAATGATCTCGCGTGCGCTGGCAGATCAGGCTTTGCCTGTGTATGGAGACGGAATGAATATCCGTGACTGGCTGTATGTTGAGGATCACTGCAGCGCAATTGATCTGGTTATCCATGAAGGTGTGAATGGTGAGGTATATAACATTGGGGGCAACAATGAGCGGACGAATGTGCATATCGTGAATACGGTGCTTCAAGAGCTCGGTAAGCCGGATTCGCTGATTTCGTATGTTCAGGATCGTCCCGGGCATGACCGCCGTTATGGGATTGATCCAACGAAGATTACGAATGAGTTGGGTTGGAAGCCTAAGCACACATTCGAAACCGGCATTAAGGAAACTATTCAGTGGTATCTGAATAACAAGGAATGGTGGACCCGCATTCAGTCTGGCGAATACCAGAAATATGCCGCACTCCAGTACGGTACCCGTCTTGGGGATTCTCTGTAATGGCGAAGATGAAGGTGTTTGTCACAGGCTCTGGCGGGCAACTTGGGCAGGATCTTATGCTTTTGCTTCAAGGGCAGGGGTATGAGGTGCTGGGCTGTGACCGTCAGGAGATGGATATTACCGATCTGGACCAGTGCCAAGAGACGATTGGTGCGTTCGCTCCCGACGCGGTCATTCATTGTGCGGCTCATACGGCTGTGGATGCAGCTGAGACTGATGTGGATGCAGCGTACCTTATTAATGCCACAGGAAGCCGGAATGTGGCGCTCGCTGCTGAGAAGGCAGGGGCTAAGCTGGTCTATATCAGCACGGATTATGTGTTCGATGGCATGGGAGAACAGCCTTACCATGAATATGATAATACCGATCCTAAGAGTATCTACGGGAAGTCCAAGCGTGCTGGAGAGGTATTGGTCCAGTCGTTATCCTCCAAGTATTTCATCGTACGCACCTCATGGGTCTACGGCAAATATGGTAATAATTTTGTCAAAACGATGCTGAAGCTGGGACAGGAAAAGCCGCTGCTGCAGGTTGTCGACGACCAAAAAGGTTCGCCTACCTACACTGTGGACTTGGCCAGATTCTTGCTGGAGCTGATCCAGACGGAAAAGTATGGAGTCTACCATGCCTCGAACAGTGATTCCTGCACATGGTATGAGTTCACTCAGGCGATCTTCGCTGAAGCTGAAGAATTACTCGGTCTAAAGTTCACGGCGAAGCTTGAGCCTTGTGCTACGGAGCAGTTCCCCCGTCCAGCGCCGCGCCCGCGTAACTCGGTGATGGAGCATTTGGCGATCCGTACCAACGGGTTCCGGGATATCCGTCCATGGCGTGAAGGGCTGAGAGACTTTTTGCTGGAGCTGAAGTAGTTACAGGATATGTTAAAGAACCCCTAATCCATCTTAATGGTTAGGGGGTTCTTGTATTGAGCAACCTTCCATAGCCCGGCACCTCTCTTTTCGTTATAATGGGGAGTAACAGGCTCAAACAATGAATATATGGAATTCGAGGTACCCCATGAAACTTAAAACGGTTAGTGTGCATATTGTTACTTATAACAGCGCAGATGATATTGCGGAATGCTTGTCGGCTGTGCTCAATCAGGATTATCCGGTCAAAAAGATTGTGGTGGTGGATAATGCGTCCGCGGATGGATCGGCGGAGAAGGTTAGGGCGTTCTATCATGAGCTTACTCAGGGATCAGCGCGTATGCGTATCGATCCGTTACACTCCGTAGACGCAGCAGTAATCTCATCACGTACCACAGCTTCAGCCAACTATGCAGGAAGTTCGGAGAGCCCTTCTATCCCTAACCTAGTCCTTCTGGAAAATGAACATAACACCGGCTTCGCCCCCGCACACAATCAGGCGATTGCCGGGACTACGACGGATTATGTGCTGGTGTTGAACCCGGACCTTACGCTGGCCCCGGACTATATCTCCAAGCTGGTCGCCAGGATGGAGGCTGATCCACGGATCGGGAGTGCCACAGGCAAGCTGCTGCTGAAGGCGGACCATTCGCTCGTGGATAGTACCGGACTGCGGATGAATAAGGCGCGGCGGGCGTTTGATCGTGGAGCGGGAGAGCCTGCTGACCAGTGGAATGAGTCTGGTGAAGTATTCGGTGTCTCCGGTGCAGCGGCGATGTACGCGCGGCGGATGATTGAGGATATCAGCGTGGAGGGGGAGTTTTTCGACGCGGATTTTTTTGCGTATAAGGAAGATGTGGATGTGGCTTGGCGTGCGGAATTGTTCGGCTGGAAGGCCTACTATGATGCGGAAGCGATAGGCTACCATGAGCGGGGGTGGAAGACGTCGGGCCGGAGCGGCAAGGCGATGTTCATCAAGCGGATTTCCTACATTAATCGGTATAAAATGATATACAAGAACGAGCCCTCCCGCACGCTGCTGATTACTCTGTTAAATTCTCTTCCTTATGAGATTGCCGCACACGGCTACTCCCTATTGAAGGAGCCAAAGCTGCTGGGAGCCTGGAGATCCTTTTTCGCACAGAGAGCTGCCCTTAAGCGCAAGCGCCGATATATTCAGGAGAGGGTCAAGCGCAAACAAGGTTGATATAAATCATACTAAGTATGTAAAAAAAACCTAAACAGGCTCCGCCTATCGATGTGCCTTTCATGTTATAATAATTGTCGATAGATTATAAGCTTTTTGAAATATTACGTCGAACAATAACATGATGGGAGGAGAGGACCTTGCAGTCAGTCACCATAAAGATTAGATTCTTTCCAAATAGCTCCATCGAATTGAAAACCTTGAGTAAAGAATATATTCGAGTTATAAATTTATTAACTGAACAAGCAGAGCAAGAAGGGGCATTCCCAAAGCTCACGACAAAACATGTAGAAGCTACACTTCCTTCTGCTGTGATTAATCAAGCTATTCGTGATGCTAAGAGCATATTCAAGAAAGTAAAGAAAGACAGGAAGCGCCCAATTTTAAAGAAGCCAACCTATTATATCAACAATCAAAACTATTCCATTAGGGATTCTTCCATTGCTTTTCCAATAATTATAAATAATATAGTGAAGAAGACAGTTTTTCCTGCTGTTTTGACAGAAAGGGATAAGAAGTACCTTCAACATGCAAAATGTGGTCTAATGAGAATTGTTGAAAAATCAGGAAAGTGGTTTGCGCAGGTTTCACTTGAAGTTCCCACAGAGATAACAACAGGCGAACATGTAATGGGTGTCGATTTGGGGTTGAAGGTCCCTGCCGTGGCAGTTACTAGCGGAGGAAAGACAGTTTTTTTTGGGAATGGTAGAGAGAATAAATATAGGAAACGCAAGTTTCGTAGTGTGAGAAAAGTATTAGGACAGAAGAAAAAACTACATGCAATTCGTAGACTTGATAATAAAGAACAAAGATGGATGAAAGATAAAGACCACAAAGCAAGTAGGCAAATTATCAATTTTGCCATCAAGAATCAAGTGTCTGTCATCCACTTAGAGAAGTTAACGAATATCAGGAAAACGACAAGAACAAGTCGTAAAAACGAAAAAAACTTGCATACATGGTCATTCTATCGCTTAGCACAATTTATTGAGTACAAAGCAAATATGGCTGGAATAAAAGTGGAATACGTAGATCCTGCGTATACATCTCAAAAATGTCCTTCTTGCTCTGCACTAAATAAAGCGACAGATAGAAAATATTCATGCCTATGCGGGTTTCACACACATCGTGATAAAGTCGGTGCAATGAATATCATTCACGCGCCTGTGATTGGTGGTAATAGCCGATCAGCCTAAGATGCTAAACGCACTGTCTTAGGAGGGCTAACGACATAGCCTCACCTTAAGGTCATACTCCGATAGTAGAAATACACTTCGGTTTAATCACTTAAGAATCCCAATATTTAAACTTCGGGAATGTCAATATATTTGTCAGGAGAGTATAGCAGTGAATGTAGATGTTAGTATATTGATTCTAAATTACAACACATGCCGCCTGACGATGGATTGTCTGAGGTCGGTGTATGATTCGGAGACAAGGTATTCCTATGAAATTATTCTAGTAGATAATAACTCCCAGGATAACTCGGTGGAGATGATAAGCAAGGAGTTCCCGGAGGTGCTGTTAATCGCCAATTCGGAGAATGTAGGCTTTGCCAAGGGGAATAACCAGGGGATGGAGGTCGCTTCCGGGCGTTATGTGCTGCTGCTCAATTCGGATACAGTGATCCGTAAGGATACGCTGGAGACCATGCTTGCGTTCATGGATAGCCGTCCGGATCTTGGCGCGTCCGGGTGTAAGGTGATTCTGCCGGATGGGTCGCTGGATAAGGCCTGCCGGAGAGGGTTTCCGACACCGTCTGCGTCCTTTTATTATGCCTTTGGCTTCAGCAAGCTGTTCCCGGACCGTCCGAAGTTTAACGGCTATCAGCTCGGTTATCTGGACCCGGACGATGAATATCCGGTAGATTGTCTGGTTGGAGCGTTCATGCTGCTGCGGCGGGAGACGATTGAGCAGGTGGGCGGGCTGGATGAGACCTTTTTCATGTATGGAGAGGATCTGGATTGGTGTTACCGGATCAAGGAAGCGGGCTGGGGGATTTATTATTATCCGCAGACGTCCATCGTACATCTGAAGGGTGGCAGCGCGCGCCGCAGACCATTCAAGATTGTGTATGAGTTTCACCGGGCCATGATTTTATTTCATAAGAAGCATTATAGCAGCCGCTACAACAGTATGATAAATGGAGCGGTCTATGCGGGCGTCGGCGTTAAGTTCACTCTGTCGCTGCTGCGCAACGCATTGATTGCCCCTCGTAAGGTACCTACACCCGCACAGAGTTTGAATGTTCCCGGGGAAGCCGGTATCCGCAATGAATCGAAGGCTGAGGTGAGATTATGATTCGCCGGAATCAAAAGTTTTTGACCCAACTATATATGGTAGCCGACTTTATCGTGATCCAGTTGTCCTTCCTTGCGGCCTGGTGGCTGAAGTTCAAGAGCGGCTTACTGGAATCCTACCGGACGCTGCCTATAGAATCCTATGGGTACTGGAGTATTATCTATGGGGCCATAGCCGTACTGATCGGTATTGTAGTGTCTCTATACTTGCCTAAGCGGAAGAAGCGGTTCATTGATGAATTCATCAAGATTTTTCAGGTTCATGCCATGGGCATCTTTATCCTGCTGGGCCTGATGTTCTTCCTGAGGGAGATTGATATCTCCCGGCAATACCTGGCGATCTACATGGGCTTCAATATTCTATCCATTATGCTGTACCGTTATGTGCTGAAGAAGATGCTGAAGTCACTGCGTGAAAAAGGCTTCAACCGCCAGTTCGTTCTGATTCTTGGTGCAGGCACATTGGGTAAAAGATTCTATAACAACCTGGAGCAGTATCCGGAGCTGGGCTATGAGGCTATCGGGTTCCTGGATGACTTCCATCAGTGGGATGGCATTGAGGAGCAGCGGTATAAGCCGATTCTGGGTACAGTGGATCAGTTGGAGGCTATGCTGGAGATGCTTCCTGTCGATGAGGTGATTCTGGCGCTGCCGCTGGATGCCCACTCGAAATACCCGGCTATTATTGCAACTTGTGAGAAAGCCGGGATGCGGACGCTGATTATTCCCGATTTCTTCGATTACCTGCCGGCCCGTCCGTATTTCGATAACTTTGCCGGGATGCCGATGATTAATGTGCGCGATATTCCGCTGGATATGGCCGGGAACAAAATGGCAAAGCGTGCGTTTGATATTGTGTTCGCCTTGTTCGCCATTCTTATGCTGTCTCCGGTGATGCTGATTGTTGCGCTCGGAGTGCGTCTGACTTCACCGGGACCGGTGATTTTCAAGCAGGAGCGGGTGGGGCTGAACCGCCGTAATTTCATGATGTACAAGTTCCGTTCCATGAAAATGCAGACGGACGGTGAGGTGGACACAGGCTGGAGCACGAAGGAAGATCCGCGCCGGACCCGCTTTGGTACGTTTATCCGCCGAACGAGTCTGGATGAGCTGCCGCAATTCTTCAACGTGCTGTTCGGGCAGATGAGTGTGGTTGGTCCCCGGCCGGAGCGCCCTTATTTTGTAGAGCAGTTCCGCGGCGAGATTCCGAAGTATATGGTTAAGCATCATGTGCGGCCGGGGATTACCGGCTGGGCTCAGAGTAACGGTCTGCGCGGGGATACCTCGATTGAGGACCGGATCAAGCATGATATTTTCTATATCGAGAATTGGTCTCTGCTGTTCGATATCCGGATTATTGCCAAGACTATTCGTAATGGGTTTAAGAACGCTTATTAATACACGGTCTTATCTATATTCTATTCTCCGCTAAAAAACGGTTGCTGCCCCTTGAGGATGACACAGCCGTTTTTGCTTTTTTCAGCCGACTCTCTACTACTTGCAAAGGAGACTGCCATCATGAAGAGAACAAAGCTTATTGCTTCTATTACTATGATCGGGGCTGTTACACTTTTGCTTGTATTGATGCTTGGAGGAAAAGAAAAACAGCCAGCTACAGGCTTCGCGGCCCACAGAGTCATTGCCCATGCCATGGGCGGAATCAATGACAAGGCGTATACCAATACCAAGGACGCTTTTATTGCGAACTATGAGCAGGGGACCCGGATCTTTGAGGCGGACCTGCTGCTGACCAGTGATGAACAGCTGGTGGCCCGCCATGAATGGACTACGGGGATGAGCAAGAAGCTGGGGCAAGAGGAGGTACTGCCTCCTGACAAGCAGGGGGAGGTGCTGACTCACGATGAAGTGATGAACAGCCCGGTGCTGGAGCTCTACTCTCCGCTGGATATTGAGAAAATCGTCAACCTGATGGAGCTCTACCCGGACACGTATATTGTAACGGACACGAAGGAGCTGGAACCGGAGCAGGTAACGAAGCAATTTGAGCTGATTGTGGAAGCCGCCCGGAAGAAGGACCCTGCGCTGCTGGAGCGGATTGTTCCGCAGATTTACAGCCGGGAGATGCTGGAGGTTGTGAAGCAGGTGTACGCTTTTCCTGAGATCATCTTTACCTTATACCAGACAGAGGACAGCGACGAGGTGATCATTGAATTCGTCAAGCAGACTGGCGTGGATATCACCATGCCAACAACCAGGGCTACCAAGAGCTTCGTACGTAACTTGAAAAAAGCAGGCGCCAGGGTCTATGTGCATACCGTAAACGATGAGCAGGAAATTGTGGAGCTCTCCCGGATAGGCGTCTACGGATTCTACACTGATTTTGTCCCGGAAAATGATTTGAACCGGATCAAGGGTCTCCGCTGATTGAGGAGAAGGCTAAGGCAAATATGCGAAAAAATGTTCGCATTTTGTTCTCTTTTAAATTGACACCCCCCTTCGTGCTGACTTAGACTAGAGATACGGATTTTGCGTGCGCAGGAGTGTGTATATTCACTTAGATGAACAATGAGGATGGGCAAAGATGAACGAGATGCGGCAAATGATCAGGCCGTGGCGGCATGTATTCAAGCTGGACCCGGACCGTGTGCTTGGTGATAAGGAGCTGGCCGCTGTCTGCCAGTCGGGAACCGATGCGATACTCGTAGGCGGCTCTACCGGCGTGACTTATGAGAATACAGTGAGTCTGCTTGAGAGAATCCGGCAGTATGATCTGCCTTGTGCACTGGAAATCTCGGATCTGGAGGCCGCTGTGCCCGGTTTTGACCTGTATATGATTCCCATGGTGCTCAACACTGACGATACTTCATGGATTCTCGGCCATCACCGCCGGGCCATTGAACGCTTCGGCAGTCTGATCCCATGGGAATTGCTGCTGACAGAGGGCTATATTGTGCTGAACAGCGATTCCTCGGTAGCACGCCTGACCGGTGCGGACTGTTCGCTGGATGCGGCTGGTGCGGGAGCTTATGCGCAGATTGCAGACAAGCTGATGAACCTGCCGGTGGTCTATCTTGAATATAGCGGACGCTATGGAGATCTGGAGATTGTGCGCGAGGTCAGGGAAGTGGTTGAGCACAGCCAGCTTTTCTATGGAGGCGGAATTACAGGTGCAGAGGAAGCCATGCATGTAGCCGCGCTATGTGATACAGTAGTGGTCGGCAATATTATTTATAGTAATGTGGAACAAGCGCTGTTGACGGTCCAGGCTGTACGGGATACCCCGCAGATGGACTGGTAGAATTGATAGATCTTTAGCGTATACAAGAAGCACTGAAGAAATTAACGAAAAGCAAAAAGAAGCGGAGGGGAAATTTGGAACTGTAGGAGCGATAGCGACCGCCTTTGTCAACGGATTTCAACCGCGAAGAGCGGATAAATCAAGGAAATCAGGTGACAACAGCGGCCGGAAGTCCAAATGTTCACCGCAGTGACGACCAAGCTTAGAGTTCAAACCTTAAGTGCCTCTTGATATAGCTTAAATTCAGAAAGGAGCATGTAACACATGCAACTTGTTAACATACAAGACGCCGTAAGCCGTCTGAATCCCCCGCAGCGTCAGGCTGTAGAAGCAACTGAAGGCCCCCTGCTCATCATGGCTGGCGCAGGCAGCGGCAAGACCCGCGTGCTGACCCACCGGATTGCCTGGCTGATCGCGAACCGCAAGGCACCGCCTTGGGCGATTCTGGCGATTACGTTTACGAATAAGGCTGCCCGGGAGATGCAGGATCGTGTCTCCAAGCTGGTGGGGCCGGAGGGCCGGGATATCTGGGTATCCACTTTTCACTCCATGTGTGTGCGGATTCTGCGGAAGGATATTGATCAGATAGGCTTCACCTCGAATTTCTCCATTCTGGATTCGACTGACCAGTTGTCTGTCATCCGCAACTGTATGAAGGATCTGGACATTGATACCAAGAAGTTCGAGCCGAAGGCCATCCAGGCCGTCATTAGCACGAACAAGAATGAGCTGATTACACCGGCGCAGTATGAGCAGAAGGCTGGCGATTATTTTGAAGGCCTGGTAGCTAAGGTATACACCAAATACCAGCACCGGCTGAGAAGCAACAACTCTCTGGATTTCGATGACCTGATTATGAAGACGATCGAGCTGTTCAAGGAGAAGCCGGATGTACTGGATTTCTATCAGAAGAAGTTCAAGTATATTCATGTCGATGAGTATCAGGATACGAACCGGGCGCAGTACATGCTCTGCCGGATGCTGGCTGAAGGCCACCACCGGATCTGCGTGGTCGGGGACAGTGACCAGTCGATCTACCGCTGGCGCGGGGCGGATATCTCGAACATCCTGAACTTCGAAGAGGATTACCCCGAAGCCCAGACGATTCTGCTGGAGCAGAATTACCGTTCCACCTCGAACATTCTGAATGCCGCCAACGGCGTGATTGCCCTCAATACGGGCCGCAAGCCGAAGAAGCTGTGGACCGACTCCGATGAAGGCGCGAAGATCAAGGTGTTCCGCGGTGACACCGAGCACGACGAAGGATATTTCGTCACCGGGGAGATCACCAAGAATGTGAAGCAGGGACAGGCTTACCAGAACCATGCGATTCTGTACCGTACAAACGCCCAGTCCCGTGTAATAGAAGAAATTCTGATCAAATCGGATATTCCCTACCAGATTGTCGGAGGGATCAAGTTCTATGACCGTAAAGAAATCAAGGATCTGCTGGCGTATCTCCGCCTGCTGTCTAATCCTGATGATGATATCAGTCTGACGCGAATTATTAATGTTCCTAAGCGCGGGCTGGGGGATACAACCGTTGGCAAGCTGGCGGCAGCGGCTGCTTCTCAGGGCGTCTCGATTTTCCGGGCGTTGCAGACAGTGGATGATCTAGGGTTCGCCGGACGGACCCGCAATACGCTGGTGGAATTCTACGATATGATCGAAGCCTTGCACCGGATGGTGGAATTCCTCTCGGTGACAGAGCTGACGGAGAAGATTTTGGAGTTGTCCCAGTACCGCCTTGAATTGCAGAATGAGAATACGCTGGAGTCCCGTTCACGCCTGGAGAACATTGACGAGTTCCTGTCTGTTACGATGGAATTCGAGAAGAATAATGAAGACAAGTCACTGGTCTCCTTCTTGACCGATCTGGCACTGATCGCGGACATCGACAGCGTGAACGATGATGAGGAACGCAGTGATGCGGTGGTGCTGATGACGATGCACAGCGCGAAGGGGCTGGAGTTCCCGACTGTCTTCATCATCGGGATGGAGGAAGGGGTGTTCCCGCACAGCCGTGCCTTCCAGGACAATGATGAACTGGAAGAAGAACGCCGGCTGGCGTATGTGGGCATTACCCGTGCGGAGAAGCAGCTGTTCCTCAGCTGCGCACGGATGCGCACGTTGTTCGGGCGGACGAACGCGAATGCGCCGTCCCGCTTCCTGGAGGAGATTCCGGAGGAGCTGAAGGAAGATACCGTCCGTGAATCGGACCGCTTCCGGCGCGGAGGCGCGGAGGCAGGCGGTGCCTATGGCGGCCGGGGCTTCGGCGGAAGCGGAGGCGGCCGGGGGAACTTCGGCAGCCGCACCGCTGCTGCCGGGAACGCGCCGGGAGGCGGCGGGTCCGCCAGCTTCGGCAGCGGCAGCTCGGCAAGCGCGGTACCTGGCGCGGGCCGTGTTGTGGTCACGACCGGAGGCGCGCAGCGCACGACGGGCGGGGCCGGGGCGGCTGCGGAGGCCGGAGGCTTCAAGGCGGGCGACAAGGTGTCCCACGGCAAATGGGGCATCGGCACCATTGTAGCCGTGAAGGGCAGCGGCAACGATACGGAGCTGCAGATTGCTTTCCCGGCCCCGGTAGGCGTCAAGCGCCTGCTGGCCGGCTTTGCGCCGATCACCAAAGTTGAATAAATCAAGCTTGCGATTAACGGCAGTGCTTTTGGATCACGCTAACCGTAGGAAACCCATTTGACGGAGGGATGTGCCGGATGGATATTATGTTCACGATGGAAGAACTTGTTGCCGAGCTGAATCAATACAATTATCACTACTATACGCTGGATACCCCGCAGATCAGCGACAAGGAATACGATGTTCTCTACGATAAGCTGGTAGCACTGGAAGCGGAGAGCGGAATTGTGTTGCCGCATTCTCCGACCCAGCGGGTAGGCGGGGAGCTGCTGAAGGGGTTCACACCGCACCGCCACCTGGCACCGCTGTGGAGTCTGGATAAGGCACAGAACATTGAACAGCTTCGTACCTGGAACACCCGTGTGCTGAAGCTGGTGAATGATTATAACACCAAGAACCCGGACAATCCGCTGCCGGAGCCGTGTTATGCCGTGGAGCTGAAGTTCGATGGTTTGACGCTGAACCTGACCTATCGTGACGGGGCGCTTGTACAAGCAGCTACCCGCGGCAACGGGGTGACAGGTGAGGGAATTCTGGCTCAGGTGAAGACGATCAAGTCCGTTCCGCTGAATATTCCGTTCAAGGAAGGCGTTATTGAAGTGCAGGGCGAGGGAATTATGAATTTGTCTGTATTGGCGGATTATAATACCCGCGCAGCAGAGCCGCTGAAGAATGCACGCAATGGTGCTGCGGGTGCGCTGCGCAACCTGAATCCCAAGATGACGGCCGACCGCAGGCTGAATGCTTTCTTTTATAATGTGGGGTATGCAGAGGGCGTACAGTTCGGCGATCACCAAGAGATGATGGATTTCCTGCGCAGCAACCGGTTCAAGGTTAACCCTTACCTCAACTACTTCAGCAATTTCGATGATGTGACCGAGCAGCTGGCAGAGATTGAAGAGAGCCGTTCCGGTCTGGATTATTTGATTGACGGAGCAGTGATTAAGGTCACGGACTTCCGCATCCGCGAGGCGCTGGGGTACACCGACAAGTTCCCGCGCTGGGCCGTTGCCTATAAATTCGAGGCGGAAGAGACCACAACCATTCTGGAATCTGTAAGCTGGAATGTCGGACGTACCGGCAAAGTGACTCCGCTCGCGCGGGTGGAGGCTGTAGAACTAGCCGGGGTTACGGTGCAGAACTGCACCCTTAACAACGTGGGCGATATTGAGCGCAAGAATTTGAAGTTCGCACTGGGCACACGGGTGTTCATCCGCCGCTCCAATGATGTTATCCCAGAGATTCTGGGCAAGGTGACAGAAGAGAGTGACGGCGGGGAGATCCTATTCCCTGAGGAGTGCCCGGCCTGTGGATTCCCGCTGGAGATGCGCGGCGCTCATCTGTTCTGCAACAACAAGCTTGACTGCAAGCCGCAGATTGTCAGCCGGATTACTCATTTTGCATCGAGAGATGCCATGGATATCGAGACGTTCAGTGAGAAGACGGCGGCTCAGCTGCATGAGGAGCTTAGTGTACGGGAGCCTGCGGATCTGTATGAGCTAACCTTCGACCAGCTGGTGAAGCTGGAACGGTTCGGAGAGAAGAAGGCAGCGAATCTGCTGAAGGCACTCGAAGACAGCAAGGGCAGAGATCTGGCATCCTTCCTCTATGCGCTCGGCATTCCTAATACCGGCAAAGCTACAACAAGAATGCTGGCCGACCATTACCGCAGCCTGGAAGCCGTCATGTCTGCTACAGCGGAGGAGCTGGCCGGGCTGCCGGATATCGGGGGGATTGTGGCGGAGAGCATCGTGAACTATTTTGCCGATCCGTTCGTAGTGGTCAGCATTGACCGTATGCGGGCGCTGGGGGTAGAGGCCAAGGCTCCAGAAGCTCCGCGTGTAATTGCTACCAACTCTTACTTCAGCGGTTTAACCGTTGTACTCACAGGTACGCTGCACAAAATGACCCGCGAAGAAGCTGCCGAACGCCTGGAAGCTCTGGGAGCCAAGGTATCCGGCAGCGTCTCGAAGAAGACCGACCTGGTCATCGCCGGGGAGAAGGCGGGCAGCAAGCTGGCCAAGGCGCAGCAACTAGGGGTCAAGGTCATCGAAGATGAAGATGAGCTGATTCGCTTGCTGGAGTTGTAAAGTGAGAACGATCAACGGATAGAGTGTATAGAGAGTCCTGTAACTCCTTTGCCTGACGGCGGTGGGGTACAGGGCTTTTTTATGTACGTGTGAACACTTGATAATTTAATACAACTCCATACTTATTTTGACAGTTAGTTAATCTTTCCAAGGTAAGCTTGGGATTAGAACCGTCACAATGAGGAAGGGGTATATGATGAACAAGTTAATGAGGGGCATGATTTTTGGAGGATTGGCCGCAGCCGTAGTATCAGGAGCAACCCTTGCAGGTGCGGCCAAGAGCCCGGCTAATTCCGGGGGTGCTGCCAAGGCCCAGTCTAGGAATCTTATCGTTCTGATCGGCGACGGCATGGGCCCGGCCCAAGTGTCTGCGGCAAGATATTTTCAGCAATATACCAAGGGTGTCAAGCACCTGAACCTCGATCCATACTACGTGGGACAAGCTACTACATATGCAGACCGGGGAGAGGACAGCGGTAAAATCGTATCCGGGATCGTCACAGACTCCGCCTCAGCCGGTACTGCATTTGCTACAGGCCATAAAACCTATAACGCGGGCATCAGCGTCTCGAATGAGGATGTCTCGAGGCCCTTTGCTTCTATTATCGAAGCTGCGGAGAGCGCGGGCAAGGCCACCGGCCTTGTGACCACTGCCCGTATCACCCATGCCACACCAGCCGTATACGCATCCCATGTCCGTAACCGTGACAATGAATCGGCGATTGCCTCACAGTATCTGGAGAGCGGAGTGGATGTGCTGATGGGCGGCGGGAAGCAGTTCTTCCTGACCAAGGATGAGAAGGGCAAGCGTACGGATAAGAACCTGCTGCCTGACTTCAAAGCCAAAGGCTACACGGTCGTTGAGAATACCACAGCCTTAAATGCACTCACTTCCAAGAATACCAAGGTCTTAGGCTTGTTCGGCAACTCCCATGTGGCTTATACTCCAGACCGCACTCCGGAAATTCCGAGCCTGGCAGCGATGACCTCCAAGGCACTGAATATTCTGTCCACGGATAAAGACGGCTTCGTCATGATGATTGAAGGCGGGCGTATCGACCATGCCGGTCATGCCAACGATCTGCCGACCCTCGTGCAGGAAGCACTCGACTTCGACGCAGCCTTCAAGGCAGCCGTTGATTTTGCGAAGAAAAACGGCAACACCTCCGTGGTGGTTACGGCTGACCATGAGACAGGCGGCCTCTCACTCTCACGTGACAATATCTATGAGATCAACATCGATCTGTGGAACAAGCAGAAGCATTCCTCTGAGACGCTGGCAGCGGATCTTGAAGCAGCGCAGACACCGGAAGAGATCCGCAAAATCGTAACCGCAAACACCTGGATTACAGATCTGACGGATGAGGAAGTTACCCAGATTACGAACGGTGACGGTTCTTCGTACAAACGGGAAGGCGCATATAATGCAGTGATTTCCAAGCGCCTGCTGGTCGGCTGGTCGGGTCACGGCCACTCTGCGGTGGATGTTGGGGTGTGGGCGTATGGCCCGATTGCTGACAAGGTAAAGGGGCAGATTGACAACACGCAGATCGCAACTATGGGAGCGGGAATACTGGGACTGGATCTGAACAAGCGTTCCGCAGAGCTGCAGTCGAAATATGTTTATCCGAAATTCAAAATCAGCCGCGACAATGAAGTGCTCTATCCGGCTCAGGCTCTGGTGAAGGCGCTTGGAGGAACCTATACAGGGAGCACTTCTGCTGCCAAGCTTACTATTGGAAAGAATACGATTGAAGTCGACCTGACCGGTAAAACAGCGAAGCTGAACAGTAAAGCGGCCGCATACACGGTGGATGTGGATAACAACGTACTCTACCTTCCGCTTAGTGCGTTCAACCAGTTGAAGGGCACGACCTTAACCTGGGATGCGCTGTCCGAACGCATTGTGCTCAGATAGGAGTGGCTCCTATTGCTCCAGATTCAGAATTTGACCAAACAATTCACAGTGGACGGCAGAGCTGTGCCGATCCTCGATATCCCCCGGTGGAATGTTGAAAAAGGAGAGCGTGTAGCCATTACCGGACCCAGCGGGTCCGGTAAAAGCACGCTTTTGCATCTGATCAGCGGCATTATGAGTGCAGACAGCGGCAGAATTACCGTAGATGGGCAGCTGCTTCACGAGTTAACTGAGGCGAAGCGCGATGCCTTCCGTGCTTCTGCTATAGGCTATGTGCTTCAAGACTTCCATCTGATTCCTTCGCTGACCGCTCGGCAGAATGTCGAGATTGCCATGACGGCCCGGCTTCCGCAAAAGGAGAGACGGCGCATAGTGGACGGCTGGCTGGAGCAGGTGGGCCTGGGGGGCCGCGGAAGGCATCTGCCATCCCAGCTCTCACGCGGGCAGCAGCAGCGCGTTGCCATTGTAAGAGCCATGGTCAATCACCCGCCGCTTCTGCTGGCAGATGAACCGACAGGCAGCTTGGACTGGGAGACGGCCGATGAGATATCCTCTCTGCTCTTGGAGCTTAGCGCAGCGCATGGACACACCTTAATCGTGGTAACCCATGACCTCAATATGGCTGAACGGTTTCCGCACCGCTTGAACATTCAGGATATCAACCAAGTGCACCGGGAGGTATCAGCCCGTCAGCGGTCTTCGTTCAGCGGGATGGACAAGGAGGGGATTTCACTATGAGCCTGTTCTGGCTCACCCTCCGCAATGTGCTGCACCGGCGGTTCCTGTCTCTGCTTACCGTGTGCGCCGTGGCCATTACAGTGGCCTTTATTGTCTTGCTTGTTTTGTCCCGGCAGAGTGTAGAGCAGGGGGCCAAGAAAGGCTATGGGCCCTTTGATCTTGTCATAGGCGCAGCGGGCAGTGAGACACAGCTGGTACTCAATACCTTTTATCATATCGGCGCACCAACCGGGAATATCCCGCTTGCTGTGCTGGATGAGGCACGGCAGGACCCGTCTGTGGAAGCCGCTTATGCAATGACCACGGGCGACAACTACAAGGGCTATCCAATTGTCGGGATAGATTCCGGGTACTTCTTCACCCGTTACGGCGGCAGCAGACTACAGGAAGGCAAGATGTATGCCGATACTGGAGAGACGATTGTAGGCTCTTACGTCGCCCGGTCGCTGGGATTGAAGATAGGCGATACCTTTGCGGGGGCGCATGGACTGGTGCAGGGAGAAGACCACGAATCCTCAGCTCCTGAGCATGAGGAGGGTCATGAGGAGGAGCATGCAGCCGGAGAATCAGGCGGGCATGCCCATGGAGATTTTCGGTACAGGGTAGCGGGTATTCTTCCAGAACTCCATACTCCGGATGACCGTGCGGTCTTTACAACGGTGGACTATGCCTGGGCTGTACATGGGCTGGCGCCTGAGGAGCGGGAGATTACGGCAGTGCTGGTTAAGCCGGCTAGTCTGCTGGGGGCCCATGATTTGAAGCAGGCGTTCGATGGCAGCAGCGGTATTCAGGCGGTGTATACCAGCAAGGCTGTGTCCGATGTGTTGAATGCAGTGGATCAGGGCTCCCGGCTGCTTGGGATGTTGACGGCCATATGTGTGCTGCTCGCAGGTATTGCGATTCTATTATCGCTTGTTGCAGCAGCCTCGGAGCGGACCAAGGATGTCGGAATTCTGCGTCTTCTCGGAAAATCACGGGCCTACGTATGGCTGTCCTTGACCACAGAAGGCCTGCTGGTAACGGCAACCGGACTTATCGCGGGGCTTGTGACCGGTCATTTAGGTGCCTATCTGCTGAGGGATATGCTGTTCTCGCAGGCGGGCATTCAAATCGAGCCCTATCACTGGACACCGGAGCATTGGCTTATTGTGCTTGGGGCGCTGGCTATAGGTCTGCTGTCCTCGCTTGGACCGGCCTTCCGGATGTACCGGATGCATCCGCTCGCCTTGTTCAAATCATAGGAGGTACGTTCAATTGATACGACTACAAGGAAGAATGCTTCTGCTGTCAGGAGCTGTGACAGGTATGCTGCTGCTTCAGGCATGCGGCCAGAATACTGCTACTAATGGGAACGGGGAGTCCTTTGCGGCGGTGGCGGAAGCTCCGCAGAGCACTGCGGAAGTCACGGTGGAAGCACAGATATCCGCATCCCCTTCCCCGCAGGCCCCTTCTCCGGAGGCCACTGTTCCAGTTGCCAAGGGCGGAGCTGCTGCGTCTGCTGTTCCATCCAAAGGTGCGGATGCCGGATCCAAGGTGACGGTTACGTTCAAGCCGTCTCCATCGCCTGCTGCTGCACCTGTTGAGACGGCTTCCCGGAAGACCCCTGGGAAGACCGTAACTACTACTCCGAGTCCGGCAGCCTCATCTTCTGTACAAAGCCCCCGCCCAGCGGGAGTGTCTAAGGATACCAGGGGGAGCAGAGATGAAGCAGAACCCGTCAAGGCTGGATCTGCTCCGGCATTGAGCGTATCGCCTTCACCGTCTGCGGCAGCAACGGCTACCGTGGTTGCTGCCTCCACAGGGAATACAGCCATAGACTGGAACGGTTTTTTTGACGGAGACGATCAGACCCGGCCCTCAGAGCACTTCTGGGATCTCAGCGGACAGCAGGTTACCATTAAGGGATTCATGGGTGAGGTTCTTTCTTTTGAGAAAAACTGGTTCCTGCTTATTCCCGAACCAGGTGCAGAATGTCCGTTCGATAATGGGGATGAGACCTACTGGAACAAGATTATGATCGTGTTTGTTCCTGAAGGCAGCAAGCTCCGCCACACCTCAGGTCCGCTGGAAATATCGGGGCGTCTGGATGTCGGAATCAAGATTGACGAATCCGGCTACAAAACCATGTTCCGCCTGTACGACGCTTCCTTCAAAAGCCTCTGATCCATTAAGCAAGAACAAAAAAACCTCCAATTCCCTAATTGGGAAAGGAGGTTTTTGTTCTGAATAGAGGGCAGAAGCTAACATTATACCCGTTTCGCACCCGGCAGCCAGGCATCCTTATCGTACCCCCGCTGTTCCCAGTACCCGACATAATCTTCATTGATTAACTCAATGCGGTTCAGCCATTTGACTGATTTATAGGCATACATTTGCGGAGTAACGAGACGAACCGGCCCGCCGAGCTGATTGGGGATTGGTTTGCCATCGTGCATCACGGCCACCATGATATCGTCCATCCTCGCCTGATCCAGAGTGAGGGAGTCCGTATAGACACCGTCTCCTGAGTAGAACTTGACCATGACGGCCCCAGGCTGCACACCGGCCATATCGAGCAGCTTCGAGAGGGGGAGGCCCTCCCATGTATTTTTGTACACAGACCAGCCTGTCACGCAGTGAAAATCACTGACCTGCACCTCGCGCTGCAGCTTGATGAACTCTTCCCAGTTCCAGCTCAGCTGCTTATCCACCAGGCCATCAATGGTAAAAGACCAGTTGGAGTTATCGAACGCGGGAATGGCCGTGACCGTATATACGCGAAAGCTGCCCTCGGCTCCCCCGCCGATAGGGGGTGCTGATTCTGCCAGCGGAACAGGGTCGGGAATCAATGCATTGGCATTGGTTGCAGCATAGTCGGCTGTACCCGGAAACTGCAGGGATTTACCGATCCAGCGGACAAAAGTAGGGCCGAGCGTGACGGCAAGCCCTGCGCCTACCGCCACCTTAATGAACCCGCGGCGTGAATACATAGGCTGGGCTTCAGAAGGAGCCGCGCGTCGCGTCCGTCCTGCGGGAGAAGAGGTCTCTTTTACAGGTACAGCTTCTGCCACAATTGTGCGCTTCTTGGGCTCCTTCAACCATTTCACCCGGGTAATGGAGTGATAGATGATGACTGGCAGGCCGACCCAGGTCAGCAGATCATGAATGAATAACGCAGTATTCGCTGCTCTCGGCCCGGCAAGCCTGAACTGCCAGAGCACAACCCCTGAGACCAGCCAGCCGATCAAAAGCGTCAGCACGAAGAGGACGTTGGCTTTTTGCGCAGGTTTACCCTTGAGCCGCTTCCAGTGCTTCGCCGCCAGGAGCAGATAATAGACCACAGGGATCAACAGCGCCAGACCGAACACGATGTGACCCCATTTCAGCCACACTCTGCCTTCGCCCAGGAGCTCTCTCCAGAAGCCGCCCACCAGCATCAGACCGCTAACGGCAAGAATTAAGACCAGCCAGGCATTCCACTGGTGAATCGAGACGAGCTTCTTGCCGTATCCTTTGCGGATGCCGGTCAATATTTTTTTCATCTGCAGCCCCTCCCGTTGATGAATAAGTGTCCAACATCATTATTAATTTAAGTTTTAACTAATTGTACCGCAAAAAAACACCGCTGAATAATATTACCCCGATTAAGCCCGGCCGTATGGTTGCCTTCGCTGAACTTTTTCTTATAGACTAATGGAAAGAGCTGAGGAAAGGATTAAATGCCCGTGAACCAAGAAACGATACTGCTGGTGGATGATGAAGTGGAAATTGTGGAACTGCTGGATATCTATTTTCGCAATGAGGGGTACCGGCTGCTTAAGGCATTTGACGGAAGGGAGGCGCTTGAATGCCTTGGCAAGGAAGAGGTGGATCTCATTATACTGGATGTGATGATGCCACAAATGGATGGGATTGCCGCCTGCATGAAGATTCGTGAAGAACGCAACATGCCGATTATTATGCTCTCCGCCAAGAATGCCGATATGGACAAAATCCTTGGACTCAGCATCGGTGCAGACGATTATGTGGGCAAGCCGTTTAATCCGCTGGAACTGGTGGCGCGGGCCAAATCGCAGCTGCGCCGTTACCATAAATTGAATCGCGGTACTTCTGCCAGAACGAATGAGCACGAATTGATCTTTGAAGATTTGCTGATAGATACACTTCGGCATGAGGTAAGTGTGGACAATCGCAAGGTGAAGCTGACACCCCGCGAGTTTTCTATCCTGGAACTTCTGGCGCGGCATCAGGGACAGGTGCTCAGTATGGAGCAGATTTATCTGAAAGTGTGGAATGAGCCTTTTCTGGATGGTGGCAACACCGTGATGGTGCATGTCCGCAATATCCGCGACAAAATCGAGCTGGATGCAAAGCAGCCCCGTTATGTGCAGACCGTATGGGGCATTGGCTACAAACTGGATCATCCATCCTGAAAGCTGAGGGGAACTGTAGTGAACACCAAATATATAAGCACCATCCGCTGGAAGTTTATCTGGGCCTTTGTGCTGAGCATTTTGTCAGGGGCAGCTCTGCTTTTGGCCGGCTATCGGCTGGTCAATTCCTTAGTTTATCTTGAGCCGGCGGAGCCCTCCGCGCTGTACTCGCTTACTTTGAAATGGATCATCAACCATATCGGTTCAGCGCCGCTGATGACTGCTGTCGGGATTGCCAGCTTCCTGATTTTCTTCTTCATCTATACGCGTAAAATCGTCTCGTACCTCGAAGAGATCACCAGCGGTATCCAGCAGATCACGAAGCTTGATGAATCGCACAGGATTGAGGTTCGAACGTCGGACGAGCTGGGGGTACTTGCAGAGAATATCAACATTATGTCTGAGCGGCTACAGCATTCGCTGCTGGAAGAACGCAAGGCTGTTGAGTCTAAAAACGAGCTGATTACCGGTGTATCACATGATCTCCGCACGCCGTTGACCTCAGTGCTTGGGTTTTTAGAATATATTGAGCAGGACCGCTGCCGGGAAGAGACGGAGATACGTTACTATGTAGGGATTGCCTATCAGAAGTCATTGGTGCTGCGCAAGCTGATAGACGACTTGTTTGAATACACGCGGGTTAACAGCAGCAGACTGCCGTTAGTGCTGGAGCGGCTCGATCTCAAAGCATTTATGCGCCAGCTTGCGGAGGAATCGGTTCCGGCACTGACCCGTGAAGGCATGACTTATGAGCTGCAGGATGATACCGAATCGCTATGGATTGAAGCGGCTCCTTATGAATTGGTACGTGCGTATGAGAATCTGATTGCCAATGCGATCCGGTACGGGAAGGACGGAAAACGTCTTGAGATTGGACTCAGCCGTGAAGGTAACGATGCAGTTGTGCGGATCAGCAATTTCGGCGAGATGATTGCGGAGGGGGATCTTCCACATATTTTTGAGCGGTTCTACCGGGCGGAGCGCTCCAGATCGCAGATTACCGGGGGATCGGGATTAGGTCTGGCGATTGCCAAGGGAATTGTGGAAAGGCATCATGGGGAGATTACGGCTCACAGCACCAGATCCCGGACTGACTTTGTTACCCGATTTCCGGTATCCTCCTGACAATCTTCAGTATTTCTTAAGAAGTGGCAATGGTGTTTCTTAAGATTTAGCCGATATCCTTGGGCTATGGGATGAGACCCGGGGAGGCAGGAGAAATTGGCTGATGTCAAAAATACACACGATCCGCACACTTTACCTCTACATATTCTGCGGTAGCACTCTGCTTAGTGCATTGCTGTTGCTGCTTATGCGGGGGATTTTTACTATGCTCTATTCATGGTATACGCCGGAATCGACTGCGCTGTTTGTCCGTTCCATGCATTGGATCATCAATCATATCGGCACAAGACCGGCGGCTTTCATGATGTTCACCGTTGTATGTGCAGGGCTGTTCCTGCTCCGTTCACAAAAAGCAGCCAATGATACCACCGCGCTGCTGCGCGCCGCAGAACAACTGGCGGTTAACGGCTCCTGTGAGCTTATGGACCTTGAGGTGCAATCGGGTGGGGAATTCAGATGGCTGGCCGCTAGTCTGCGCCGGATTCATCAGGCCGGATTGCGTCCAGCAGCGGCCCCTGCACCGCAAATACAAATGCCGGAGCCGGATGCACAAGAGTGCATAGCGCTTATTTTGCGGACGAGGGCGTTGATCCGCACGCTGGAACAGACAGTAGCGGAGTCAGAGGAAGAGGTCTGTACCATCCCCAGTACAGTTCTGCAGCATCTGGTGATGGCTAAGCACGAGGCGTTGGGACTGGAAAAGCTTCTGGAGCATTGGACTCGGCAGGTATGAGTATGGGAACAAGACGGAGATTACTGCTACGTATCTGCTATACCGTTTTTGATCTGACAGTCTTCCTTGCCATTCTCATGCTAGCAGGAATGATTTATATGAGTCAGTATGGAAAGCTGATGCTGGACCGTTATCCGGAGAAGATGATTTTACCGGAATCAAGTGTCATTATGGCCTCTGATGGAACAGTGCTGCGGAGAATACCGCTGCCTGAAACGGGCTATCGAATCAAAGCAGGGCTAGAAGAAATGCCGCAGCTGCTCATAGATACTTTTATTGCTGTAGAGGACCGCCGTTTTTACGTCCATAAAGGTCTGGACTACCAGGGAATAGCCCGTGCATTAGTCAACAATACCGTACATATGGGGGTATCGGAGGGCGGAAGCAGCATCACTCAGCAGCTGGCAAGGGGGTTGTATCTGAACCGGGGGCAGAATCTGCTGCGTAAGCTGAACGAGGCCTCAATAGCGTTGGCGCTGGAGAAGCAGTTATCGAAGGATGAGATTTTGCAGCTGTATCTTAATCAAATTTATATGGGGCAAGGGCAATATGGGGTGAAATCTGCAGCGGAGCGTTATTTTGGTATAACTGATCTGAAGCAGTTGGAGATTGGACAGATCGCGACACTGGCGGCTATTCCTAAAGGGCCTTCCATCTATAACCCGGCAGATAACATTGAATTGTCAGCAGGCAGACGGGATCTGGTCCTGCGGATAATGCAGCAGCACAAGCTGATAACAACCGGGCAGATGACGGCAGCAATGAAGAGCACCTACGTACCTCCGGTTAAGGATAAGACTGAGATTGTCGGGGCGTCCTATATGGATGCAGCAATTCAGGAAGCGATGCGGCAGACAGGATTATCGAAAAAGGAGCTAAGCACAGGAGGATATACACTGGTTACGGGCATGAATATTGAGGCGCAGCGGGCTATGGAGCGGGCCTTCTCACAGGAAGAGGCATTTCCGCCGGATGGCAAAAACCAGAGAGCAGAAGCAGCCATGGTCATCATGGACCAGCGGACCGGTGAAGTGGCCGCACTGTTGGGCGGGCGAAGCCCGCGTATAGGCGGTTTGAACAGAGCCGTGACGCCTTCCCGGCAGCCAGGCTCCGCGCTCAAGCCCATTATAGATTATGGACCGGCGCTGGAGAGCGGCAAATATACGCCGGACAGTCTCCTGCCTGACGTAAAAACAGCCTATGGCAGCTACAGGCCCGCTAACCTGAACGGAGTATACCGTGGGCAGGTGAGCATGAGGGTAGCCCTGAAGCAGTCCATTAATGCCCCTGCGGTATGGCTATTGCATCAGGTGGGGGTCAGCTACGCCCGCGGGTTTGCTGCCAAGCTGGGGGTGGAACTCGGGGTAGAGGACAATCATCTGGCTATTGCCCTTGGAGGTCTGCATGGCGGCGTCTCCCCTCTCACGATGGCCCAAGCATACACTGTCTTTGCGAATGGAGGTATTCATAACAAGGCATATCTGGTACGTAGCATCAGGGATACGCAGGACCGGGTAGTTTACTCGCATGTCTCTGCGCCGCAGCAGGTCATTTCGGCGCGAACCGCAGCGGATATGACCGGAATGCTCCGTCAGGCGGTGAGTGAAGGGACGGGCAGACGGGCGCAAATGGAGGTTACGGTCGCCGGTAAGACAGGAACCACGCAGTTGGATCTGCCGGGAGTTCCCGGCAAAGCCAACCGGGATTTATGGTTTGTAGGCTATACCCCCAGATGGACCGCAGCGGTATGGATGGGCTTCGACCACTCTGATCCGGACAACTATATGACTGCCGGCAGCGGGCTTGCGGCTGCTATGTTCTCCAAGGTTCTTTCGATGCTATGAATAGTTGTGTTTATTCGGCAGCCCATTCCTCCAGCTTCTTGTCACCGGGCAGCAGCAGAGCCAGCAGGCCGAGCAGCGGCAGGAAGCCGCAGGCCACGAACACCGTGGCGATTCCAATCGTGTCGATCAGATGCCCAATCACGACAGAACCAATTCCGCCAAGCCCGAACGCAAGGCCGGTTATTAGACCCGAGACCGTCCCGATATTGCCCGGATACAGCATCTGCGCGTAGATCACAGTGACAGAGAAGCTGGATAGCAGAATGAACCCGGAGATAATCAGCAGCACAGCCGCCCAGAACTGGTTCACAAAAGGCAGGGCCAGCGCAAACGGTACCGTCCCGATCATCGACACCAGAATAAGATTGCGGCGGCCGAAGCGGTCTGCCAGCGGGCCCCCGAAGAAAGTACCGACAGCGCCGGCAGCGAGATAGATGAAGATATAGATCTGTGCCTTATCCAGTGTCATCCCGTATTTGTCCATTAAATAGAAAGCATAATACCCGCCGATGGAGGCGCCGTACCAGGATCGCACGAATACGATGAAGACCAGAATAACCGTTGTAATCAGAATACGTTTGCTGCGGGCAGGGTCGATGGAGCGGGCTGCCGACTTTTTGCGGAAGGTGTATCCGGCATCCAGCATCTCTCGGTACCAGCGGGCCACATAGGCTTGGATGGCGACTCCGGCAGCGGCGATGACGGTGAAGCCGAGAGCACCCATCTGACCGAAGGGAATGAATACCCACTTCATTAATAGAGGACCCAAGGCCTGACCGGCGTTGCCGCCCACCTGAAATATGGATTGCGACAGCCCCTTGCGCTGACCGGCAGCCATATGAGCCACGCGCATGCCTTCCGGATGGAACGCAGCTGATCCGAAGCCTACAAGCATTACGGACACAATCACTAATACATAATTACCGGCAAAAGCGAGCAGGAACACTCCGGCAAAGGTGCAGCACATCCCCAGCGGCAGCAGAATCGGCCGGGGCTTACGGTCAGCGGCGAAGCCGATAATAGGCTGTATCACCGAAGAGGTGAGGTTCAGCGCGAACGCAATCCAGCCGATCTGGGCATAGGAGAGCACCAGGTTATCTTTTAGTACAGGGAACATCGCCGGAATCAATGCCTGAATGGAATCGTTGAATAAATGAACAAAGCTGACAGCGAGCAAAATGCGGTAAATGGTAGTCTGCTGCAGATTGCGTGATTCCCCCAAAGGGACGGGAGGTGCTTGAGGCAGGGTCTTGTTGGACATTTGAACTCCTTTCAGAAACAGCTAATAAGTTAGTTATCAATGGATATGAAGATAAATTCTATTGTAACGACAAATGAAGTATTATGGGAATCAATTTGTGCAGGGCAGCGGTCAACTATTCATTATTAGCTCAAAAAAAGGGGGACTAATCTTCATTTAAAAAAAAGCTTGCAAAGGCTTGGAACACGTGATATATTATCTCTTGTGCTTATGAGACACCGACGCTGAAATGAGCGGCGGAAGAAAAATAAGTTGACAACAAACGAAATAAAATGATATGATCTAATTCCTGCGCAAGAGACTTAATGTTGAAATGCCGGGAGCAAGTTCTTTGAAAACTGAACAAATGGAACGCTTTAATTTTTACAAGATTCATTCAATGAATCGTCAGTTTCAAAATGAGCAATCGCTCTTTCTAAATACCAATTTGGAGAGTTTGATCCTGGCTCAGGACGAACGCTGGCGGCGTGCCTAATACATGCAAGTCGAGCGGAGTTTGAGAGGAAGCTTGCTTCCTTTCAAACTTAGCGGCGGACGGGTGAGTAACACGTAGGCAACCTGCCCTCAAGCCTGGGATAACTACCGGAAACGGTAGCTAATACCGGATAATTTCTTTCTTCTCCTGAGGAGAGAATGAAAGGCGGAGCAATCTGCTGCTTGGGGATGGGCCTGCGGCGCATTAGCTAGTTGGTGGGGTAACGGCCCACCAAGGCGACGATGCGTAGCCGACCTGAGAGGGTGAACGGCCACACTGGGACTGAGACACGGCCCAGACTCCTACGGGAGGCAGCAGTAGGGAATCTTCCGCAATGGGCGCAAGCCTGACGGAGCAACGCCGCGTGAGTGATGAAGGTTTTCGGATCGTAAAGCTCTGTTGCCAGGGAAGAACGTCCGGTAGAGTAACTGCTACCGGAGTGACGGTACCTGAGAAGAAAGCCCCGGCTAACTACGTGCCAGCAGCCGCGGTAATACGTAGGGGGCAAGCGTTGTCCGGAATTATTGGGCGTAAAGCGCGCGCAGGCGGTTATTTAAGTCTGGTGTTTAAACCTTGGGCTCAACCTGAGGTCGCACTGGAAACTGGGTGACTTGAGTACAGAAGAGGAAAGTGGAATTCCACGTGTAGCGGTGAAATGCGTAGATATGTGGAGGAACACCAGTGGCGAAGGCGACTTTCTGGGCTGTAACTGACGCTGAGGCGCGAAAGCGTGGGGAGCAAACAGGATTAGATACCCTGGTAGTCCACGCCGTAAACGATGAGTGCTAGGTGTTAGGGGTTTCGATACCCTTGGTGCCGAAGTTAACACAGTAAGCACTCCGCCTGGGGAGTACGGTCGCAAGACTGAAACTCAAAGGAATTGACGGGGACCCGCACAAGCAGTGGAGTATGTGGTTTAATTCGAAGCAACGCGAAGAACCTTACCAGGTCTTGACATCCAACTAACGAAGCAGAGATGCATCAGGTGCCCTTCGGGGAAAGTTGAGACAGGTGGTGCATGGTTGTCGTCAGCTCGTGTCGTGAGATGTTGGGTTAAGTCCCGCAACGAGCGCAACCCTTGACTTTAGTTGCCAGCAGGTGAAGCTGGGCACTCTAGAGTGACTGCCGGTGACAAACCGGAGGAAGGTGGGGATGACGTCAAATCATCATGCCCCTTATGACCTGGGCTACACACGTACTACAATGGCCGGTACAACGGGAAGCGAAGCCGCGAGGTGGAGCCAATCCCAGCAAAGCCGGTCTCAGTTCGGATTGCAGGCTGCAACTCGCCTGCATGAAGTCGGAATTGCTAGTAATCGCGGATCAGCATGCCGCGGTGAATACGTTCCCGGGTCTTGTACACACCGCCCGTCACACCACGAGAGTTTACAACACCCGAAGTCGGTGGGGTAACCCGCAAGGGAGCCAGCCGCCGAAGGTGGGGTAGATGATTGGGGTGAAGTCGTAACAAGGTAGCCGTATCGGAAGGTGCGGCTGGATCACCTCCTTTCTATGGAGAATCGTCTTCTGCAATGAAGACATTCAAATAAAAGTCTTCAGGAAGTTAACTTCCTGAAGCAGGCTTTACTTCGTAAAGCCTTGAGCGTTTCCATTTGTTCGGTTTTGATGGAATTTGCGGGGCCATAGCTCAGCTGGGAGAGCGCCTGCCTTGCAAGCAGGAGGTCAGCGGTTCGATCCCGCTTGGCTCCACCAACAAACTTCATCTATTTGTATGTCTAAAATATTGGATACAACTTGATCCTTGAAAACTGGATACCGAAACGAATTTGCGTTTTAGAACATTCCTTTAAGCTGAACTTGTGTAAACAAGTTTCAATAATTAGTAATGCTAAGCGATGGTTTTGGATGGTGAGCGACTTTTAGCTTTGAATAATCTAGCATACGGAGTAATCCGGGTGCGCTATTCAAAACAAGATGAGCGAATGAGCCAATACCGGAGCGATTGGTTAAGCTACTAAGAGCACACGGAGGATGCCTAGGCGCCAGGAGCCGACGAAGGACGTGGCGAACAACGAAACTGCCTCGGGGAGCTGTAAGCAAGCTTTGATCCGGGGGTGTCCGAATGGGGAAACCCAGCTGTGGTAATTCGCAGTTACTCGTATCTGAATACATAGGATACGCAGAGGCAGACCAGGGGAACTGAAACATCTAAGTACCCTGAGGAAGAGAAAACAATAGTGATTCCGTCAGTAGCGGCGAGCGAACGCGGAACAGCCTAAACCAAGAGGCTTGCCTCTTGGGGTTGTGGGACGTCTCACATGGAGTTACAAAGGAATATGGTAGGCGAAGAGGTCTGGAAAGGCCCGCGATAGAGGTAAAAGCCCTGTAGCCGAAATGGTATTCTCTCCGAGACGGATCCCGAGTAGTGCGGGGCACGTGAAACCCCGTATGAATCCAGCAGGACCATCTGCTAAGGCTAAATACTACCTGGCGACCGATAGTGAAACAGTACCGTGAGGGAAAGGTGAAAAGCACCCCGGAAGGGGAGTGAAATAGAACCTGAAACCGTGTGCTTACAAAAAGTCAGAGCCCTTTTTATGGGTGATGGCGTGCCTTTTGTAGAATGAACCGGCGAGTTACGTTTAACATGCAAGGTTAAGGTGAGAAGCCGGAGCCGCAGCGAAAGCGAGTCTGAATAGGGCGATTTAGTATGTGGACGTAGACCCGAAACCGTGTGATCTACCCCTGTCCAGGGTGAAGGTGCGGTAACACGCACTGGAGGCCCGAACCCACGCATGTTGAAAAATGCGGGGATGAGGTGGGGGTAGCGGAGAAATTCCAATCGAACTCGGAGATAGCTGGTTCTCCCCGAAATAGCTTTAGGGCTAGCCTCGGTGAATGGAGTGGTGGAGGTAGAGCACTGATTGGGTGCGGGGCCCGCAAGGGTTACCAAGCTCAGTCAAACTCCGAATGCCATTTACTTCTTGCCGGGAGTCAGACAGTGAGTGCTAAGATCCATTGTCAAAAGGGAAACAGCCCAGACCATCAGCTAAGGTCCCCAAGTGTGTGTTAAGTGGGAAAGGATGTGGAGTTGCACAGACAACCAGGATGTTGGCTTAGAAGCAGCCACCATTGAAAGAGTGCGTAATAGCTCACTGGTCGAGTGACTCTGCGCCGAAAATGTAACGGGGCTAAACACACCACCGAAGCTATGGCTAGATGCTTTGCATCTGGGGTAGGGGAGCGTTGTATGTGGGTTGAAGGTGTACCGTAAGGAGCGCTGGACAGCATACAAGTGAGAATGCCGGTATGAGTAACGAAAAGATCAGTGAGAATCTGATCCGCCGAAAGCCCAAGGTTTCCTGAGGAAGGCTCGTCCGCTCAGGGTAAGTCGGGACCTAAGGCGAGGCCGAAAGGCGTAGTCGAAGGACAACAGTTTGAAATTACTGTACCACCGTAATCCGCTATGAGCGATGGGGTGACGCAGGAGGGTAGTGACGCGGACTGATGGATGTCCGTCTAAGCAGTGAGGCTGGTGTGTAGGCAAATCCGCACACCGTAAGGCTGGGCTGTGATGGGGAGCGAAAATTACAGTAGCGAAGGTCATGATCTCACACTGCCAAGAAAAGCCTCTAGTCAGGAGAAGGTGCCCGTACCGCAAACCGACACAGGTAGGCGAGAAGAGAATTCTAAGGCGCGCGGAAGAACTCTCGTTAAGGAACTCGGCAAAATGACCCCGTAACTTCGGGAGAAGGGGTGCCTCGGTAGGGTGAATAGCCCGAGGGGGCCGCAGTGAAAAGGCCCAAGCGACTGTTTAGCAAAAACACAGGTCTGTGCGAAGCCGTAAGGCGAAGTATACGGGCTGACGCCTGCCCGGTGCTGGAAGGTTAAGGGGAGCGGTTAGGAGCAATCCGAAGCTGTGAACCGAAGCCCCAGTAAACGGCGGCCGTAACTATAACGGTCCTAAGGTAGCGAAATTCCTTGTCAGGTAAATTCTGACCCGCACGAATGGCGTAACGACTTGGGCGCTGTCTCAACGAGAGATCCGGTGAAATTTTAATACCTGTGAAGATGCAGGTTACCCGCGACAAGACGGAAAGACCCCATGGAGCTTTACTGCAGCTTGATATTGAATTTGGGTACGATCTGTACAGGATAGGTGGGAGCCGTGGAGGCAGGAGCGCAAGCTTCTGCGGAGGCGCCGTTGGGATACCACCCTGATCGTATCTAGGTTCTAACCTGGTGCCCTTATCGGGTACGGGGACCGTGTCAGGCGGGCAGTTTGACTGGGGCGGTCGCCTCCTAAAGAGTAACGGAGGCGTTCAAAGGTTCCCTCAGAATGGTTGGAAATCATTCGCAGAGTGCAAAGGCATAAGGGAGCTTGACTGCGAGACCTACAAGTCGAGCAGGGACGAAAGTCGGACTTAGTGATCCGGTGGTACCGCATGGAAGGGCCATCGCTCAACGGATAAAAGCTACCCTGGGGATAACAGGCTTATCTCCCCCAAGAGTCCACATCGACGGGGAGGTTTGGCACCTCGATGTCGGCTCATCGCATCCTGGGGCTGAAGTAGGTCCCAAGGGTTGGGCTGTTCGCCCATTAAAGCGGTACGCGAGCTGGGTTCAGAACGTCGTGAGACAGTTCGGTCCCTATCTGTCGTGGGCGCAGGAAATTTGAGAGGAGCTGTCCTTAGTACGAGAGGACCGGGATGGACGTACCGCTGGTGCATCAGTTGTTCCGCCAGGAGCATGGCTGAGTAGCTACGTACGGACGGGATAAGCGCTGAAAGCATCTAAGCGTGAAGCCCCCCTCAAGATGAGATTTCCCAATTAGTAAGACCCCTTGAAGACGACGAGGTAGATAGGTTGGAGGTGGAAGTGCAGCAATGCATGGAGCTGACCAATACTAATCGGTCGAGGGCTTATCCAAAATTTCTATCACGCAGATTCGTTTCGGATTCAGTTTTCAGGAATCAAATTCCTGAAGCATTTACGCTGTAAATGCCCGTTTGGTGGCGATAGCGGAGGGGTTCCACACGTACCCATCCCGAACACGACCGTTAAGCCCTCCAGCGCCGATGGTACTTGGACCGAAGGGTCCTGGGAGAGTAGGACGTTGCCAAGCACACATTAGCCATTGTTGAGCAATCGACAGTGGTTTTTTTGCGTGCGGGCAGGGCTGTGGAAAAGCTGTGGATAAATTTCAGTAAGTACAGAAAAGTTGCGCACATGTGGATACCTTTGCAGGAACAAATTGATCCCCGGATTATGGGGACATAACGCATAATATTGTGGATGAGTCAAGAAAAAACATAAGTAATACACCGATTTTGTGGATAAAAAGTGAATATTGTGGATAGATAAAACGTATTCGTGGATAACTCATTTCAGCCGGAAAGAATCTCTTTCCGGTTTTTTGCGTTGCTGTGCAAAGGCTGTGGATAACTATTCTTTTTGCAGCTGATGACAAGCCTCTATTAGCATCTGGCGGCTTCGCTTGTTATACTCTCTATTAAGCAAATAACTGGAGCTAATTTATGAAATGTAACGGGGGGAACAGAATGGAAATCAGGCAATTACGTGCAGGAGAATTTGAGGACAGCCTGAGCTTGTCCGAATATGCTTTTAAATATAAGGTTTCAGCAGAAGATAGAGTACGTGCCAAGGAAAAATTCAAACCGGAACAAACCTGGGCGATTTTTGAAGGGGACAGCATCGGTGCGAAGCTGACGCTTCTTCCGTTACAGGTATATATACAAGGCAAGCCCGTTTCTATGGGGGGCATCGCCGGTGTAGCTACTTGGCCGGAGAACCGCCGGCAGGGGTATGTGGCCCATCTGCTGACCCATGCGCTCCAGACAATGAACGAAGCCGGTCAGACATTGTCCTTTTTGCATCCATTCTTGATTCCCTTTTACCGTAAATTCGGATGGGAGATCTATTGTGAATATAAGAAGTACACTCTTCCGGTAGGGAAGTTCCCGCACAAGAAGGAGATTAAGGGCAGCGTGAAACGCGATACTCCTGATCTTGCAGTATTCCAGCAGCTGTACGGCCAATTCGCCATGAGGTATAACGGGACTCTCCAGCGCACTGAGACCTGGTGGAAGGAAAGTGTGCTTGATGACGATACGCATTCCTGTGTGTTTTATTCAGAGGAGGGTCAACCGGAAGGCTATGTGCTGTATAAAATAGTGCAGCAGGAGCTGGTCATAGATGAGTTCATCTATGGGAACGAGCTTGCCCGCCAGGGCTTGTGGACCTTCCTTGCCAATCATGACTCCATGATAACGGCTGCACAGCTGAAGCTGGTGCCTGCTGACGATATTCTGCCCTTCCTCCTTCCTGATCCGCGGATTGCACAGGAGAATTATCCATACTTCATGGCGCGAATCGTCAATGCTAAGGCTTTTGTGGAGAACGTGACCTTCAATGTGCCGGAGGGTGACCGGGAGCGGGTGCTTTATATTGAAGATAAGCATGCGCCCTGGAACAACGGGTTATGGCGGTGGACGGTGTCGGAGCACGGGGAGGCGACGCTTATCCAGATTCAGGGCGAGCGGTCAGAGGCTGACCTGGAATGCAGTATCGGCACGCTTACTGTGCTGCTGATGGGATACAAACGTCCGCTTCAGGCGGCAAAGTACGGACAATTATCCGGGACTGCTGAGGCGACTGCTTGGCTTGAAGCGCTGATTCCGCAGGCCGAGACGGCATTATTCGATTTTTTCTGACAGCGAACGGCTCTTCTTCTTCCCTTGGAAGCGGAGGAGCTTTCCTATACATAACGCCCCAATTCAGTGAACTAAGCAGGCAACCGGAATACATTACAGCCAAAAAGTAAAAAATAAGAGTAACCCCTTGGAATTCAGTGAGAATATGTTATAATATGAAAAAGTCAAAGAAAGTCAAAGTCAACGCAGGCCGGATAGGATCGTTCTCAGGAATGTAACATTTAGAGAAAAGCGCAGTGCAGAGGCTATTACAGCCGATTCTTATTGCATTGCCCGGGTTAAGTTCTTAAGAGCATGTCACTGGGCGGCAGGCGTTGGCGCAGCACAGATTTAACCAATGCTTACACACTGGAGGATGAGTGATGCGTAATATCTCCGATATTATTGAACAATATCTGAAGAATATTTTGCATGAAAGTCCCGAAGGTACGGTGGAAATTCAGCGCAATGATCTGGCGGACCAGTTCTCCTGTGTCCCGTCACAGATCAATTACGTCATCAGTACACGCTTCACATTGGAAAAGGGATATGTGGTGGAGAGCAAACGGGGCGGGGGCGGATATATCCGGATTCAGCGCTATGAGCTGCCTCAGAATGTGGCCTTATACGCACATCTGAACTCCACGATAGGGAATGATATTGATCAGAATTCTGCCGAAGGGCTGATTTATCAGCTGGAGGAGGCCCGTTTCCTCTCCAAACGTGAAGCGTGTCTGATGCGGTCTGCGGTTTCCCGGGAATGCCTGACGGTTAATCTGCCGTACCGGGATGAGATTCGTGCCAAGCTTATGAAGGCTATGCTAATCTCTTTATTGGGCAAATAATTTGTCAAATGGTAAGGAGGGACACCGCTCATGCTATGCCAGGAATGCGGCGTCAAACCGGCTACACTCCACTTCACGAAGATCGTGAACGGGGAGAAGACGGAATTTCATATTTGCGAAAGCTGTGCGCGGGAGAAGGGTGAACTGATTCCCGGAACTGCGGGAGGCTTCTCAATCCACAGCTTGCTTTCCGGTCTCCTGGATCTGGAAGGCTCGGGCAAGGGCAAATCAGCAGCAGCACAAAGTGTGCAGGGTCTGCATTGTGAAAACTGCGGCATGACCTATTCACAGTTCAGCAAGCTGGGACGGTTCGGCTGCAGCTCCTGCTATAAGTATTTCGACAGTACGCTTGACCCGCTCTTCAGACGGGTGCATGGCAGTACAGCACATGTCGGCAAGCTTCCCAAGCGGGCTGGCGCACAGATTATGTGCAAGCGTCAGATTGACGAGCTGAAGCAGGAATTACAGCAGAGTATTGTGCAGGAGGAGTTCGAGACCGCAGCTGAGCTGAGGGACAGAATCCGCAAGCTTGAAAAAGAATTGCCACAAGAGTAAAGTCTTTGATATATAGGGGGGATCAGGCATGTCAAGTCTCCGGTATACCGAACAAGCACTTAGTGAATGGATGCGCTGCGGCGGCAGTCATTCGGAGATTGTCATCAGCAGCCGTATGCGTATCGCCCGTAATCTGGAGCACCTTCCTTTCCCGCTGCTCGCTACAACAGAGCAGTCGGAGGAGGTGCTGGAGCAGCTTGCCCCTGTATTTCAGGGCGATGCCTCTGCAGATTTCGGCAGCTTTGAACTGCTGAGACTGGATGAGCTGGGTGAGCTGGACAAAAAAGTGCTGGTAGAAAAGCACCTTATCAGTCCTAACCTGGCGGATGATTCCAAAGGCGGGGCAGTCATTCTTAATGAGGACGAGTCGGTCAGCATTATGATCAATGAGGAGGATCATCTCCGCATTCAATGCCTGTTCCCGGGGCTGCAGGTCAGAGAAGCCTGGGTAAGGGCAACCGCCATCGATGATATTTTCGAGGCTGCTGTCAATTACGCCTTCGATGACCGCAGAGGCTACTTAACAAGCTGTCCCACCAATGTGGGAACAGGGCTGAGAGCCTCGGTTATGGTGCATCTGCCGGCCTTGGTGATGACGCATCAGATCAACCGCATTTTATCCGCAGTCAATCAGGTGGGGCTTACCGTTAGAGGGATTTATGGTGAAGGCAGCGAAGCAGTAGGGAATATCTTTCAGATCTCGAACCAGATTACGCTGGGACAGACCGAAAATGAGATTATTGAGAATCTTCACAGCGTAGTCACCCAGATTATAGAGCATGAGCGGAATGCGCGTGAACGCCTGCTGGCGGATTCCGCATTGCGGATTACTGACCGTATCAAGCGCTCTTACGGAATTCTGGCCTATGCTGCTGTGATGGAACTGAAAGAATCGGCACAGCGGCTCTCCGATCTGCGGCTTGGTGTAGATCTGGGGATTCTGGAAGGGCCTTCGATTTCAGTGCTCAATGAGCTGAATGTTAAGACTCAGCCGGGCTTTCTGCAAAAGCTGTTCGGTGACGAGCTGTCGCCTACTGAACGCGATATGTACCGGGCGAAGCTGCTCCGGGAGACACTGGGATCACAACATTAATTATAGATATTTATTATCCGTGGAGGTGCAGGAGATATGATGTTTGGAAGATTTACGGAACGCGCACAAAAGGTGCTGGCGCTGGCGCAGGAAGAAGCCGTACGTTTGGGACACAACAACATTGGGACAGAGCATATTTTACTCGGACTGATTCGTGAAGGAGACGGCATTGCCGCTAAGGCATTGATCGGACTTGGTCTGGGTCTGGAGAAGATACAGGATGAAGTGGAAACGCTGATTGGCAGAGGTCAGGAACAACCGACCAACATCGCTTATACTCCTCGTGCCAAGAAGGTCATCGAGCTGTCCATGGACGAAGCCCGCAAGCTGGGTCACACGTATGTAGGAACAGAGCATATCCTGCTCGGTCTGATCCGCGAGGGAGAAGGCGTAGCAGCCCGTGTGCTGAACAATCTCGGCATCAGCCTGAACAAGGCCCGACAGCAGGTATTGCAGCTCCTGGGCAGCAGTGAAGCGACCTCCAGTCACAGCGGGGCTCCGGCTAATGTCAGCACGCCGACGCTGGACGGACTGGCCCGCGATCTTACGGCATATGCCAAGGACGGTAACCTCGACCCTGTGATCGGCCGCAGCAAGGAAATTGAGCGTGTCATTCAGGTACTCAGCCGCCGGACCAAGAATAATCCGGTATTGATCGGTGAGCCCGGGGTCGGTAAAACGGCGATTGCCGAAGGTCTGGCTCAAAAGATCATCAACAATGAAATTCCGGAGACACTGCGCGACAAACGTGTCATGACCCTCGATATGGGTTCTGTAGTGGCCGGTACGAAATATCGCGGTGAGTTCGAAGACCGCCTCAAAAAAATTATGGATGAGATTCGCCAAGCAGGCAATATCGTGCTCTTCATCGATGAATTGCATACGCTGATCGGAGCAGGCGGTGCGGAAGGCGCGATTGATGCCTCCAACATCCTGAAGCCCGCCCTGGCCCGTGGTGAGCTGCAGTGCATCGGTGCTACAACGCTTGATGAATACCGCAAATATATTGAGAAGGACGCTGCCCTGGAACGCCGCTTCCAGCCGATCACGGTGGATCAGCCTTCTCCTGCAGAAGCTGTTCAGATCCTGTTCGGCCTCCGCGACCGCTATGAAGCCCATCACCGGGTGAAAATTACGGATGAAGCCATTGTGGAAGCTGTCAAGCTGTCGGACCGTTATATTCCAGACCGGTTCCTGCCGGACAAGGCCATTGACCTGATTGATGAAGCGGGCTCCAAGGTAAGACTGAATTCTTACACCATTCCGCCGAATTTGAAGGAACTCGAAATGCGTCTGGATGATATCCGCAAGGAGAAGGATTCCGCAGTCCAGAGCCAGGAGTTCGAGAAGGCTGCTGCACTGCGCGATACTGAGCAGAAGATTCGTGAAGAGCTGGATACTACGAAGAATCAGTGGAAAGAAAAGCAGGGCCGCACCGATTCCCAGGTTACACCTGAGGATATCGCACAGGTGGTTGCCAGCTGGACCGGCATTCCGGTCAGTAAGCTGAAGGAAGAAGAGACGGACCGTCTGCTGAATATGGAAGCTCTGCTGCATGAACGTGTTATCGGCCAGGATGAGGCCGTTAAGGCGGTCAGCCGGGCACTCCGCCGGGCGCGTGCAGGACTGAAGGACCCGAAACGTCCGATGGGCTCCTTCATCTTCCTCGGACCTACCGGGGTTGGTAAAACCGAGCTGGCGCGGGCACTTGCCGAAGCGATGTTCGGTGACGAGAATGCGGTAATCCGCATCGACATGTCCGAGTACATGGAGAAGCATTCCACTTCCCGTCTGGTCGGAGCGCCTCCAGGGTATGTTGGGTATGAAGAAGGCGGACAATTGACAGAGAAGGTGCGCCGCAAGCCTTACTCGGTTGTACTGCTGGATGAGATCGAGAAGGCCCACCCTGAAGTGTTTAACATTCTGCTGCAGGTGCTGGAAGACGGCCGTCTGACCGATTCCAAAGGCCGCGTGGTCGATTTCCGCAATACCCTGATTATCCTGACCTCCAATGTCGGGGCACAGGCGATCAAGAAGAATTCGACGCTTGGCTTCACGGCAGTTCAAGATGCAGGCGCCGATTACACCAATATGAAGGGCAAGGTTATGGAAGAGCTGAAGAAGAGCTTCCGGCCTGAGTTCCTGAACCGGATCGATGAGATCATCGTGTTCCACTCTTTGGAGGAGAAGCATATCGCAGAGATCGTTACCTTGATGTCCGACGAGCTGCGCAAGCGTCTGCGTGAGTATGATGTAGACTTCCTGCTCACCGATGGCGCCAAAGCGTTCCTGGCCAAAGAGGGTTATGATCCGGCCTTCGGTGCCCGTCCGCTCCGCCGGGCGATTCAGAAGCATATCGAAGACCGTCTCTCCGAAGAACTGCTCAAAGGAAACATCAAGAAAGGGGATTCCCTTAACATTGATGAGGTGAACGGCGAACTGGTCGTAACCACCGTTGAAGCACGGGCCGAGGTCTCTCTGGAGAAAACAGTCGAAACTGAATAATTGTTCCGTAAAATGAAACAAAGCTCCCGCTCCTCCGTATAGAGGGGCGGGAGCTTTTTTTGCTTCCGCCCCTCAGGCATACCTAGACACGCCTAAAAGAAGACGCAAATGAAAACTAGATCTTAAGTGTCCTTCCGTTCAGTGTGCAGAAATGGTAAACTTTGAATAAGAGTAAAATATCCGCAATTTTAGCAAGTTCGGACGGTAAGGAGTGCACATGGCTAAACCTAAAACAAAATTTTTCTGTACCGAATGCGGCTATGAATCGCCGAAATGGTTCGGGAAGTGCCCGGGGTGCCAGGAATGGAACTCGATGGTAGAGGAAACGGAAAGCGTCGTCAAAACACAAGGCATGAATGCACCTATTTTTCAGAGTAAAGAAAAGGCGCAATCGATCATAAATATAGAAAGTGACAAGGAGCCGCGTATTCTGACGGGCATCGGAGAGCTTAACCGCGTGCTTGGCGGCGGGATCGTGCCCGGCTCGCTGGTGCTGGTGGGAGGCGATCCCGGAATCGGGAAATCGACACTTCTGCTGCAGACCTCGCATGCCTTGACTACACAAGGGCTGCGCGTGCTGTATATTTCGGGGGAAGAATCTGTGCGGCAGACCAAGCTGCGGGCCGACCGCCTCGGAGCGCTGTCTGCGGAATTGTATGTTCTGTGTGAGACGAATATGGAGAGCATTGAGGAAGCCATTGAGCAGATTCAGCCTCAATTTCTGGTCATTGACTCGATACAGACTGTATTTATGCCGGAAGTAACCAGTGCGCCGGGCAGTGTAGCACAGGTGCGGGAATGTACGACAAGATTCATGCGGATTGCTAAGATCCGGGGAATTGCTACGGTGCTTGTAGGGCATGTAACCAAGGAAGGGGCTATTGCCGGCCCGCGTATGCTGGAGCATATGGTGGATTGTGTCCTTTATTTTGAAGGGGAACGCCATCATACGTACCGTCTGCTGCGGGCGGTGAAGAACCGCTTCGGCTCCACCAACGAGATCGGGATCTTTGAAATGGGGGAAGTCGGGCTGACTGAGGTGGAGAACCCGTCGGAGCTGTTCTTGTCCGAGCGCCCGCTTGGAGTGGCCGGGTCAGCGGTGGTCGCCAGCATGGAGGGCACAAGACCCGTTCTTGTTGAATTGCAGGCGCTGGTTGCTTCGACACATTTCCCTTCGCCCCGCAGAATGTGCACAGGTATGGATCATCAACGGATGGCGCTGATTATTGCTGTACTGGAGAAGCGGATGGGCATGTTCCTGCAGAATCAGGACGCTTACCTCAACGTTGCGGGAGGGGTGAAGCTGGATGAGCCGGCGGTGGATTTGGCTGTCGCCATCAGCATTGCCTCCAGCTTCCGTGATTTTCCGACCAAGCCGTATGATGTGTTTTTCGGGGAGGTAGGGCTTACTGGTGAGGTGAGAGGGGTATCACGCGCAGAGATGCGGGTGAAAGAGGCGGCCAAGCTTGGCTTCCGGCGGGTCATTATGCCCGAGAAGAGTCTGAAAGGATGGAAGCATCCGCAGGATATCCAGATTATAGGCGTCAGCACAGTAGCACAGGCACTAGCGGTCGCGTTAGATTAGGGGGCACAGGGACATGAAAGAATATAATCCATCAGATAATATGAATGATCTGCTTAGAATGGCTGCACCCGGAACACCTTTCCGGGAAGGGCTGGAGAATGTGCTTCGAGCGAAGACCGGGGCACTGATTGTTGTCGGATATAGTCCGGAGGTTATGGAGGTTGTCGATGGCGGCTTCTCCATTAACTGCGATTTTTCACCAAACTATTTATACGAGCTGGCCAAAATGGACGGAGCGATTATTCTGAGCGAGGATCTGAAGCGGATTCTGTACGCCAATACGCAGCTGATCCCGGATTCCTCCATCTCTTCGATCGAGACAGGAATCCGGCACCGGACGGCTGAACGTGTAGCGAAGCAGACCGGCAAGCTCGTCGTTTCCATTTCCCAGCGCCGGAATATTATTACACTGTATCAGGGTTCCATTCGTTACGCGCTCAAGGAAATTGGCGCCATTCTGGCCAAGGCCAACCAGGCGATTCAGACTTTGGAGAAGTACAAAGCCGTGCTGACACAAGGGCTGACCAACCTGTCCGCTTCCGAATATGAAGGGATTGTGACGGTGGCCGAGGTCGTCGGTGTAATCCAGCGCGTGGAGATGGTTCTGAGAATCAAAATGGAAATTAAGCGTTACATCAACGAGCTTGGCAATGAAGGCCGGCTGATCAGTATGCAGATGGAAGAATTGGTTGGAAATACAGAGGAAGAAGCATGGCTGCTGTACAGAGACTATGCCAGAGAAGAGCAGGAGGAGAAGATCCGTGAGATCATTGCCGGGCTGAAGCGCAGCAGCGATGATGAACTGATGGATGACAACCATATTGCCCGTCTGCTGGGCTATTCCTCAACAGCCATTTCCTCCGAAGAAGCTGTGACTCCGCGCGGTTACCGCCTGCTGAACAAGATCCCAAGGCTGCCGAATGTGATCATCCACAATTTGGTGGAACGCTTCGAAATGCTGCCTAACCTGATGACGGCAAGCATAGCTGAGCTTGATGAAGTAGACGGCATTGGCGAGGTTCGCGCACGTAATATTCAGGACGGGCTGAAGCGGCTCCAGAAACAAGTTCTTATTGACAGACAAATGTAAATACCATACAATCACGTAATGTTGCAGTCCCATGCAGTACAAGTAGGAAAATTGAGGTGAAGAAATGATACAAAAATCAATTCCAAGTCTTTTTACGATTGGTAATCTGATGCTTGGAATGTTTGGTATCATGATGGCGTTTGACGGTAAGCTGAGCATGGCCGCTATCATGGTGATTATCGCGATGCTGCTCGATGGGCTGGATGGCCGTATGGCCCGTGCGCTGAAATGTGAAAGTGAATTCGGCAAGGAGCTGGATTCTTTATCTGATGTAGTTTCGTTTGGAGTCGCACCTGCGCTGATTATGTATTTAACAAGTCTGCAGGAGCTGAATCCTGCACTGGGGTGGACGGTCACAGCGATCTTCCCTGTATTCGGAGCCTTGCGTCTGGCCCGGTTCAATGTCCGCCCGGGGATTCCGGGATATTTCGTAGGATTGCCGATTCCTGCTGCGGGTGGTGTTCTGGCCACTCTTGCACTTTTCCATAAGGATGTATCTGCACCATTCATGATTGTGGCTACTCTCCTGCTGTCGTATCTGATGGTCAGCACAGTGAAGTATCCCAATTTCAAGAAGATCGGTTTTCCCAAAAAAGCGGTTATAGGCGCACCTGTAGTTATCGTGATCGCTGTAGCTGTTGCGGTGGTCTTCCCTGAACAGATTGCCAAGCTGATCTTTGGACTGCTGGCGCTGTATGCCTTGTATGGCTTTAGACAGAGCTTAGGATTATTTAAGGTCCGGCGGCAACGCCGCCGCAGAAGACGCGCGGAAGATAAGGTATATCATTCCAAGAACGGTTAGCTCTTCTTCAGAACTTATTTCATTCATAGACCGGTAAGTACAAAAGGCATTGCCTTTCCTGAATATCAGGAGAGTGCAATGCCTTTTTGCTGCCTGCGGGAAGGGAAGTATACGGAATACTGGCCTTCGGAGCTGGCGGAATGGATGAAGGAGAGCACGGACGGTCTGCTCAGGACAAGTTGAACAACCCGAGTGTTGCGCATTTCTGCGATTCCTTGGCGACAACCTCGTCCATGTTGATAGCAAGCAAATTGCAGAGTGCAGACATGTAGAACAGCTCTCGGCCCAGCTCGGAGCCAATGACCTCCCGGCAGTTCTCACACAGCTCTCCTGCCAGATGAGTCCCGGCAAGCTCTTTGGCTTGCTCAAGTCCTAGAGTGGGCTCGAAGACCTGCTTGGTGGCATGCAGCTGAATGCAGCCGCATTCGGTAATGGCTTTGACGACGGCCCGGTTGACGGAAGCACTGCTCTGTCCATTCTTGGACATGACATCCAGAAGACTACGGTGACGGAGCAGCAGTTCGGAGACTTGATCCTGAAAGGCCTGTAAACTTGGTGCGCTCATTTTCCATTCACCCCTGGGTTCGAATTGAGTTCATTATATGCCAGGGCCTCCCTCATTTTCAACCAGGAATAGCAGTTTACGGCAACAGAGTCCAATGGAAATTCCGGGCTTGCAGAAAAAATAACGTTCCCTCGGATTATTGTCCTAAAAATTGGAACATACTGGTGAGGTATAGAGGATTGATGGATGAATAAAAGGAGGTGCGAGGTTATGTGGAAAAAGTTTGTTTTAATACTTGCCGGGTGTTGTGGAGCCTGGTCCGGTTATTCGCTATATCACGCGGCAGAAAGAGGGTTCCCGGTAGGCCTTGGGAAACTGGAGGATAGCTTGCCTATGGAAGGAAGCATTTTGTTTGCGGTGCTGGGTGCCATTATTTTTCTGATTGCGGGGACTTTATGCGCGGAATGGGCAAGTTCAAAGCTGCGGGAGATGGTTGCGTATTGCTCGGGTATCCCGATGAATGAGCTTGCTGCAGGCGCAGCAGGGCTTACGGGAGGTCTGCTGCTGTCTCTGCTGCTGTACCCCGCTATGTCCTGGCTGGGCAAAGCAGGGGAGCTGCTGCAGGTAGCTGCTACGCTTGCTCTGGGTTATATGGGCCTGCGGATCGGGCTGGAAAAGAAGGAGGAGCTGGCTTCGCTCTGGAACACCGGACGCTGGGCACGCGCTGCTGAACCTGAGGAGCGTGGAACTCAGGAGCATAAAATCCTCGATACCAGTGTGATTATTGACGGGCGGATTGCAGACATCTGTAAAACGGGCTTCATCGAAGGCACGATTGTTATTCCTGAGTTCGTACTGGAGGAGCTGCAGCATATTGCGGATTCATCGGATCTGCTGAAGCGTAACCGCGGGCGCAGAGGGCTCGATATTCTAAATAAGATTCAGAAGGAACTGGACGTCAAGGTGCTGATCTATGAAGGGGATTTCGAGGAGATCTCGGAAGTGGACAGCAAGCTGGTCAAGCTGGCGAAAGTACTGCACGGCAAGGTCGTTACCAACGACTTCAACCTTAACAAGGTGTGTGAGCTGCAGGGTGTGTCGGTGCTGAATATTAATGACTTGGCAAATGCAGTGAAGCCGGTGGTTCTGCCGGGCGAAGAGATCATTGTTCAGGTCATTAAGGACGGCAAAGAGCATGGACAAGGCGTAGCCTATCTGGACGATGGCACGATGATTGTGGTGGAGGGCGGCCGGGATTATATCGGCACTACGATGGAGGTTCTGGTGACGAGCGTGCTGCAGACATCGGCAGGACGGATGATTTTTGCCAAACCGAAGCTTCTGGAAAAAGCACAATAAGTTCAGTCAAGGCTTCCGGCAGTGTCCTTTCGGGCTTGGAAATGCCAGCCAAACACGTTATGATGGGAGTATACGTGAAAGAAAGACAGGAGCCGAAAGCATGTCAAACAGTGTTGGCGTCGTTATCGTAGCGGCAGGCAGAGGAACCCGGATGGGAACGGCAGAGAGCAAGCAATATTTGCTGCTGCAGGGCAAGCCGATTATCGTGCATACCCTGGAGGTGTTCCAGCGGCATAAGCTAATCTCCGAGATTGTGCTTGTCACCGGGGAAGCGGATATGCAGCGCTGTAAGCAATGGGTACAAGCCTTCAAGCTGGATAAGGTGGTTGCAGTCATTCCCGGAGGGACGGAGCGCCAGCATTCGGTTCGCCGCGGACTGGAGGAACTTAAGACCCATTGGGTCATGGTTCATGACGGGGTACGGCCATTCGTGCAGGATAGTGAGATAGAGGCTTGCTACGAGCGGGCGCAGTCCGCCGGAGCGTCGGTGCTTGCAGTACCGGTTAAGGATACGATTAAGCAGGTAGACAGTGAAGGCAAGGTGCTGTCAACGCCGGACCGGCGAAGTCTGTGGGCGATTCAGACCCCGCAGACTTTTCGTTTGTCCGATCTGCTGTCGGCCTATGAGCAGGCAGAGCGGGACGGTTTTGTCGGAACCGATGATTCCAGTCTGGCGGAACGCAGCGGGATTACCGTGTCAGTTGTAGAAGGAAGCTATATGAATATTAAGATCACGACGCCGGAGGACCTGGATTTCGCTGAATTCACAGTAAGAAGCAGGGGAGAGGAACACAGATGATTGCTGTAGGACAAGGATTTGATGTACACCAGCTGGTCGAGGGAAGGCCGTGTATTATCGGCGGGGTTAGCATTCCGTATGAAAAGGGGCTGCTGGGGCATTCCGATGCGGATGTGCTGCTGCATGCTGTAAGCGACGCTATATTGGGAGCACTGGGCCTTGGGGACATCGGCAGACATTTTCCGGATACAGACCCGGCCTTCAAGGATGCTGACAGCCTGAAGCTGCTGGAGCAGGTATGGGCACTTGCGCGTGAGCGCGGATACCGGCTGGGGAATATCGATTCAACCATCATTGCGCAAAAACCGAAGATGGCACCTTATATTCCGCAGATGACGGAGATTATTGCCCGCACGCTGGGCGCTGACGTAGCGAAGGTGAATGTAAAAGCAACAACGACTGAGCAGCTGGGCTTCGCGGGGCGCGGAGAGGGAATTGCCGCCCAATCTATTGTCTGTCTGCTGCAAGATGTGATATCATCGTGAGATGGCTTTAGCGCAAGTAAAGGCCTAATTTTAACCAATATGAAGCGGAGGGAAACCCATGGCGGATCAAGTTCGGGTGCGTTACGCACCGAGCCCTACGGGACATTTACATATCGGAAATGCCAGAACAGCCTTGTTTAATTATCTGTTCGCCCGCAATCTGGGCGGCAAATTCATTATCCGGATTGAAGATACGGATCTTAAACGCAACATTGCAGAAGGGGAAGAGAGCCAGCTGAAGTATCTGAAGTGGCTGGGAATCGATTGGGATGAAAGTGTGGATGTTGGGGGCGAATACGGGCCTTACCGCCAGACTGAGCGTCTGGATCTATACCGTGTCTACTGGCAGGATATGCTGGACCGCGGCCTGGCTTACCGCTGCTATTGCACAGAGGAAGAGCTGGAGGCCGAACGCGAGGAGCAGACGGCACGCGGCGAAACCCCGCGTTATTCCGGCAAACACCGTAACCTGACCGAGGAGCAGCGCCTGGCCTTTGAGGCGGAGGGCCGCGTGGCCAGCATCCGTTTTCTCGTGCCGGAAGACCGCACTTATACCTTCAATGATATCGTAAAAGGCAGCATTTCGTTCAACAGCAAAGAAATGGGCGACTTCGTCATCGTGAAGAAGGACGGTATTCCGACCTATAACTTCGCCGTAGCGGTGGACGACCATCTGATGGCTATCTCCCATGTGCTGCGCGGAGAAGATCATATCTCCAATACCCCGCGCCAGCTCATGATTTATGAGGCACTGGGCTGGGAGGCTCCGCTCTTTGGCCATATGACGCTGATTGTCGGCGATGACCATAAGAAGCTGAGTAAACGGAATGAATCGATCATTCAGTTTATTGAACAGTACGATCAGCTGGGCTACCTGCCGGAAGCTCTGTTCAACTTCATCACCCTGCTGGGCTGGTCGCCTGAGGGAGAAGAAGAGATTTTCACCAAGGAAGAGCTGATCTCGATCTTTACGGCAGACCGCTTGTCGAAAAGCCCGGCAGTGTTCGATACGAACAAGCTGGCGCATCTGAACAATCACTATATCAAGCATGCCGATCCTAAGCGGATTGCGGCACTCGCGATTCCTCATTTGCAGAAGGCGGGCCGTCTGCCTGAGGCGCTCAGTGAGGAGCAGCAGAGCTGGGCGGAGAGCCTGGTTGCGTTGTACCAGGAGCAAATGACAGCCGCATCGGATATTGTCGCGCTCTCCGAGCTATTCTTCCGCAAGTCTTTGGAGCTGGAGACCGAAGCGGCAGGGGTGCTTGCCGAAGCCCAGGTTCCCGAAGTGCTGTCCGCATTTTTGGCCAAAGTGGAGGCTGCCGAAGACTTCAGCGCTCCGCATATGGCTGTTCTGATCAAGGAAGTGCAGAAGGAGACCGGACACAAAGGCAAAGCGCTGTTTATGCCGATTCGTGTCGCTCTTACCGGACAGATGCATGGCCGTGACTTGAATGCAACGATTGCGCTGCTCGGCCGCAGCCGGGTGATAGAACGCCTGAAATCACAAATCAAAGGCGCTTAGAGCAGGGACATACAAGGGGAGAAGACCCTTGTCAGTTCTGTGTCTTTTCGCTAAGATAGAAGAATATTAAGAATAGCTGGGATCAGGAAAAGTAGGCGTATCCGGACAATTGCCAGAGAGAATAACCGCTTAAGGGCGAATGCCCTTGAAGGCTGGGAGTTATTCATTTGTCTGCCGCTGAAGATGCACCTGGGAGCTGCATGGTTGAATGTCCCTGTGCGGGGCTGTAGACTGTGCCGGGCAGTCGCCGTTACAGACACCAAGAGGAACACCGGATATAGGGGCTGCGAAGTTTAACAGCTCTCACGTATTCGAATGTTCAAGCAGAGTGGGACCGCGGTTAAACGTCTCTGCAGCTATCATGCTGCAGGGGCGTTTTTTGTTGAAATATAGCATCTCAGAGAAGAGGAGAACCGTGATGTTTAAGCATATCAAGTCGGACATTCGGGCAGTATTCGACAATGATCCCGCCGCCCGCAGCAGGTTCGAGGTCGTCTTCACCTACGCCGGGCTTCACGCGATATGGGCACACCGGATGGCCCACTCTTTTTACAAACGCCGCTGGTTTACCTTGGCACGCATGGTCTCGCAGATGAGCCGGTTCATGACGGGAGTGGAGATTCATCCGGGCGCGGTTATCGGCAGCCGGTTGTTTATTGACCACGGAATGGGTATTGTCATTGGTGAGACCTGTGAGATTGGCGATGATGTTATTATCTATCAGGGCGTTACACTTGGGGGAACCGGCAAAGAGAAGGGCAAGCGTCACCCTACCGTCGGCAATAATGTAGTCATCGGCTCTGGTGCCAAAGTACTGGGTTCCTTCCGAATCGGCGATAATTCTAATATCGGCTCTAACGCAGTCGTGCTGCGTGAAGTGCCTAACAACAGTACGGTAGTCGGCAATCCCGGGCGTGTGGTCAAACGTAACGGGGAGCGTGTATCCGACCGGCTGGATCATACCAAGATGCCAGACCCGCTGATTGATTCCCTCAAGTTCCTGCAGAAGGAAATCGAGGAGCTAAGAGAACAGATGGGTGCTGAAGATAAGCAGAAGCAGGAACAGCGGCGGCTCGAAAGCCAGCAATATATCGGCGATTACGAAATTTAAGAGCACCGGCATTTCAGGAATCCGGGGACAATAGAAAGGGTTGGGACAAGAATGGCTTTGCACATTTACAATACAATGACGCGCACGAAGGAAGAATTTGTACCGCAGGAGCCGGATAAGGTGAAGATGTACGTCTGCGGACCCACGGTTTACGGCTATATGCATATCGGGAATGCAAGACCAGTCATCGTTTTTGACATGGTGCGCAACTACCTGGAGGCGCTTGGGAATGAGGTCCGCTATCTGACGAATTTCACCGATGTGGATGATAAAATGATCCGCAAAGCAGAGGAGCTGAACATCACCGTAGCCGAGGTTGCGGAAATGTTCATTGCCGCCTACCAGGAGGATCTGGCGGGGCTTGGCGTGAAGCCGGCGACGTTGAATCCGCGTGTTACGGAGAGCATGGATACGATTATCGAGTTCATTAAGGAGCTTGAAGACAAAGGCTATGCGTATGAGAACGGTGGAGATGTGTATTACCGTACCGGCAAATTTGCCAATTACGGCAAGCTGTCCCGCCAGAATCTGGAGGAGCTGCGCTTCGGTATCCGTGTCGAGGTGGATTCGCGCAAGGAAAACCAGGAGGATTTCGTACTCTGGAAGGCAGCCAAGCCGGGCGAAGTACACTGGTCCAGTCCATGGGGAGAGGGCCGTCCCGGCTGGCATATTGAATGCTCGGCGATGGTGCGCGAATATTTGGGGACGACGATCGACATTCACGGCGGCGGAGAGGATCTGAAATTCCCGCATCATGAATGCGAATGTGCCCAGACTGAAGCGCTGACGGGTGAACCGTTGTCGAATTACTGGATGCATAATGCTTTTCTGAATATCGGCGATGAGAAAATGTCAAAGTCGCTCGGGAACGGTCTACTCGTGAAGGATATCCGTGCGCGGTTCAAGCAGGGGGCTATCCGTTACTTTATGCTATCCAGCCATTACCGTAATCCGCTGAACTTCACAGAGGAGGCACTGCTGTCTGCTGAGAAAAGCGTAGAGCGGATCGCTCTGGCCGAAGGCAATGTGAAGCACCGCCTTGAGCTGGCGGCGGAGGGGACAGAGGGTGAGGCAAGTCTGCAGGTTACGGAGCGGCTGACCGCTATCCTTAGCAACTTCCATGCCCGGATGCAGGACGATTTCAATACGCCGGATGCTATTACGGCGGTGTTCGACTGGGTGAGCCTGGCGAACCTTACGCTTGCTGATCCTGAGGCGAATCCGGCTGATTTCGCCGTGCTGCTGAAGGCTTTTGCCGAGATGAATGCGGTGCTTCGCCTAACGGTAGAGGCAGAGGAAGAAGTGGCGAGCGAAGAGGTGGAACGCCTGATTGCGGAGCGTGCGGAAGCGCGCAAGAATAAGAACTGGAGCCGGTCGGATGAAATCCGCGATGAACTGAACGCGCTCGGGATTCTGCTGGAAGATACTCCACAGGGAATGCGGTGGCGGCGTAAATGAACGGGCTGTTTGATCTGAACCGCGCCTGGTTTCCGTATGAACCCTCCAAGCCGGCCCATTTGCTGCCGCCTATCGTCCTTGCGTATGCGGGAGATGCCATCTACGAAGTAGCAGTCCGGCAGTATCTGATCTCGCTGCCCAATCTGCGCCCCCAGCATCTGCACCGGTCAGCGACCGGGCTGGTCTCCGCCAAAGCGCAGAGCACCATTCTTGCTTTTCTGGACCCGGTGCTCACCGAGGAGGAGAAGGATGTGGTACGGCGGGGACGCAACGCCAAATCCGGCAGCATTCCCAAAAATGCGGATGTGCTGGAATACCGCCACGCCACCGCTTTTGAATGCATGATCGGGTATTTATATTACACCGGACAGCAGGCGAGAATCCAGGAGCTTGTTCACAGCAGTATCGAATATATGATGCACCGCCCCAAGTGAGTATACAGAACAGGAGATAAAACAATGGAAGAATTGAGAACGGAAGAAGAAATACTGGCCGGCAAACATTCGGTGCTTGAAGCCCTTAGAGCGGGACGGACACTCAACAAAATCTGGATCGCCGAGACTGCGCAAAAGCACCTGACCGCACCAATCGTTGCGGAAGCGCGCAAGGCGGGCATTGTCATTCAGCATGTGGACAAGCGCAAGCTGGATCAGCTCGCACCGGGCGTTCAGCATCAGGGAGTGGTGGCGCAAGCGGCGCCTTTTGCCTACACGGAGGTTGCTGATATTCTGGCAATTGCTGAAGCCATGGGAGAACCGCCGTTTCTGCTCCTGCTGGACGAAATTGAAGATCCGCATAACCTCGGGTCTATCCTGCGTACGGCTGACTGCACAGGTGTGCACGGAGTCATTGTGCCGAAGCGCCGCTCCGCGCAGATTACTGCCACCGTATCCAAGACCTCGGCTGGTGCAGTCGAATATGTGCCCGTGGCCCGCGTAACAAATCTCGGACAGACCATTGACCGGCTGAAGGAGCTGGGAGTCTGGGTAGTCGGCACGGATGTGGATACCGATCAGAATCTGTTCGGATCGGATATTGTCACCGGACCGGTAGCCGTGGTGATTGGCAATGAGAATAAAGGGATGGGCCGCCTGATCCGTGAGAAATGCGATGTGCTGCTTAAGCTGCCGATGGCCGGAAAAATCAACTCTCTGAATGCTTCGGTGGCAGCGGGTGTAATCATGTACGAGGTACTCCGCCGCCGCCAAGAACAGGGATAACTATGGCAGACTGGCGCGATATCCTGCTCGTGGACGGATACAACATGATCGGCGGCTGGCCGGAGCTTGCGGCATTGTCGCAGACCGGTATGCAGGGGGCACGCGACCGGCTGCTCGATATGCTGGCCGATTATCAGGCATTCTCCGGGCTGCGCGTCATTGCTGTGTTCGATGCTTACCGTGTGCCGGGACTGGGCAGATCGTTTGAACAAGGGAAAATCCAGGTCTTCTTCACCAAGGAGAAGGAAACGGCAGATGAATGCATCGAACGGCTCGTTGGGGAATTCACGCACCGCCGCAGACAGATCTCGGTAGCCACCAGCGATTTTGTGGAGCAGCATGTCGTTTTTGCCCAGGGCGCACTCCGGATTTCGGCCAGGGAACTTAGGCTTGAAATTGAGGAGAGCCAGAAGCAGGTGAAGAAGGCCATTGAGCCGGGAAGCGTGAGCGGGACCCGTCACTCGCTGGAAGACAAGCTGCCGCCGGAGACGCGTAAACGGCTGGAGGACTGGCGCAGACAGTAGGACAGGAATAGCAGTTGCCCCCTGCAACAAAATGACATAATATGTTATTGAAGATTGTTTTTGGACAAATCCGGTTGACGGTGTAAGGTAACATAATATATACTGTTCCTATATTTCGAGAAGTAACGATGTGTCTTGCGTTGCAGCCGGGGGGATTCTTGGTGAGTGTCGACCTCAAGGAATTAATGCTGTCCGAGTATGATTTCATAAGTGATGAAGAAATTGTCGAGATCTTCCGTGGTGGCGACAGTGGCGCATTGGAGCATTTAATTAACAAGTACCGTAATTTTGTGCGTGCCAAGGCTCGTTCCTATTTTTTGATCGGGGCAGATCGTGAAGACATTGTGCAGGAAGGCATGATTGGCTTATACAAGGCCATCCGTGACTTCAAGGGTGACAAGCTGTCATCGTTCAAGGCCTTTGCCGAGCTGTGCATTACCCGTCAGATTATAACCGCCATTAAGACCGCTACCCGCCAGAAGCATATCCCGCTTAATTCATATGTCTCGTTAGACAAGCCCATCTATGATGAGGACTCCGACCGGACATTGATGGATGTGATATGCGGAAGTCAGGTGCTGGACCCGGAAGAGCTGATTATCAACCAGGAGGAGTTCATCGGACTGGAAGATAAGATGGCCGAGATTCTGAGTGATCTGGAGCGCAAGGTTCTGATGCTCTATCTGGACGGACGTTCCTATCAGGAGATTGCCGAGGATTTGAAGCGGCATGTGAAGTCCATTGACAATGCTTTGCAGCGAGTGAAACGTAAATTGGAAAGATATCTGGAAGTGCGTGACAATTAATGATATAATGACTAGGAAGGCTCGGAACTCGAGTCTTTTTTTAGTGTCCGCTAGATTTAGATACGGCGAATTTGCGATAGGCGAAGCGTTGGTGGATGGCAGGTTTATACACAAGCGAATTGCAGCATAATGATTATGGAAGACAGCTAGTGGCAAAGGAAGAAGCAGGATCAAAGATGACTTATGGCATAAGGCTACAGCACCCGGAATTACCCAGTGCGATGGGGGAAACTTTCGTTGACACAGACATTGATATTATGCTAAAGTGTTTTAGGTAGGCCTAAATTCGCGGCTTTTTTTTGAATCAATATCTACGTCTTCTAATTTGATGATTAGAAGTACGTCTTCGGGAGGTGCACATCATGCGGGTAATTATCACTTTGGCTTGTACAAGTTGCAAACAAAGAAACTATGCAACAACCAAAAACAAGCGAAATCACCCCGACCGCTTGGAGATGAAGAAATTTTGCAAGTTCTGTAACGAGCAAACTCCTCATCGCGAAACCAGATAGTCTTTTGGAGGTGTAGTCGGCGTGAAACGTAGTTTCAAGTCTTTGTTTTCCTTTTTCACTGAGAGCTGGAGTGAACTCAAAAAGGTTCGCTGGCCTAGCCGTAAAGAATTGAAGAACTATACATTGATCGTTCTCGGTACAATTGTAGTTATTTCTCTTTACTTCTGGGTTCTGGACATCGGTATTTCCGCTGTGATTGAAGCGATTATTTAGAGAGGTCCCAGGTGGCTTGATATGGAAAAAAGATGGTATGTTGTTCATACCTATTCCGGGTATGAGAATAAGGTCAAGGCCAATTTGGAAAAACGCGTTGAGTCCATGGGCATGGAAGACAAAATATTCCGCGTTCTTGTTCCTATGGAAGAAGAGCTGGTAAACAAGGATGGCAAGAAAAAAACTGTCATGCGTAAAGTTTACCCTGGTTACGTTTTGGTCGAAATGGTTCAGACTGATGATTCTTGGTATGTTGTCCGCAATACGCCGGGCGTTACCGGATTTGTCGGTTCAACTGGTTCGGGCTCTAAGCCTACCGCTCTGCTACCCGAAGAGGTTGAACAGATTCTGAAGCATATGGGCATGGTTGAACCTAAAGCGAAGATTGATTTCGAAATTAAGGAATCCGTACGTATTATGGTCGGTCCATTTGCGAATTTTGTGGGCTCTGTGGAAGAAATTTTGGCTGACAAAAGCAAGATCAAGGTGCATGTCAACATGTTTGGACGGGAAACCCCGCTGGAGTTGGATTTCACTCAAGTGGAGAAGATATAACAAGCACAAGGGTTTCTTGTGGGAGAATGCTGCTTAGCATTCGAATACCACTATTTACGCAAGGAGGTGTCACTCATGGCTAAAAAAGTTATTAAAATGGTGAAACTGCAGATTCCTGCAGGGAAAGCGAATCCAGCGCCTCCAGTAGGTCCGGCGTTAGGTCAAGCGGGTGTCAACATCATGGCATTCTGTAAGGAATTCAACGCTCGTACTGCCGACCAGGCTGGTCTAATCATCCCGGTTGAAATTACAGTGTTTGAAGACCGTTCGTTTACCTTCATCACCAAAACTCCTCCGGCTGCTGTTCTGCTTCGCATCGCTGCAAAAGTAGAAAAAGGCTCCGGCGAACCAAACAAGAAAAAGGTAGCGAAGCTGGGCCGCGCAGCGGTTCGTGAAATCGCTGAAACCAAAATGCCCGATCTGAACGCTGCATCTGTTGAAGCTGCAATGCGTATGGTTGAAGGTACTGCCCGCAGTATGGGAATCACAATCGAAGACTAATATGTATTCGATGAACCGGTCATTCATGACCGCAATATGTGGGAGGAATTTCCGCTAATACCACAAAGGAGGAACATTTCATGGCTAAACATGGTAAGAAGTACCAAGAATCCGCGAAGCTGATCAACAGCGAAGCGACTTACGAGCCTTCAGAAGCTGTAGAGCTTGTGAAAAAGGCGGCAACTGCCAAATTCGACGAAACCGTTGAAGCAGCAGTTCGTCTGGGTGTAGACCCGCGTAAACAAGACCAGGCAGTTCGTGGTGTTGTTGTCCTGCCTCACGGCACAGGCAAAACACAACGCGTGCTTGTATTTGCAAAAGGTGAAAAAGCGAAGGAAGCGGAAGCTGCTGGCGCTGATTTTGTTGGTGATGCTGACATGATCAACAAGATTCAACAGGGCTGGTTCGAATTCGACGTCTGCGTAGCTACACCTGACATGATGAGTGAAGTCGGTAAACTGGGTCGTCTGCTCGGTGGTAAAGGTCTCATGCCTAACCCTAAAGCAGGTACAGTTACTTTCGACGTTACCAAGGCTGTTCAAGAAATCAAAGCTGGTAAGATCGAATACCGTCTTGACAAAGCGGGCCAAATTCACGCGCCAATCGGCAAAGTGTCTTTCAACGCTGAACAATTGAACGAGAACCTTAAAGCTCTTATGGACGCTCTGAACCGTGCGAAACCGGCTGCTGCCAAAGGTGTATACCTTAAAGGCATCGCTATTTCGTCCACAATGGGACCTAGTGCTCGTGTGAACGCAGCTGCTTTCAGATAATTAAAGGTTGACTCCTAGAGTAATCTTTGATAGTCTATAACAGTTGTGAACATTAAGGTGATCAATCTTAAATGTGAATATGCTTACCGTAGACAGTAGGTGCCGTAGGGCTTAATTTCCTACCGAGGTGTTGTGATAGAAACAAAAAGTGCCAGGCTCGCCTGATTAACTTTCCGTTTTATCAAGCCTTCGTGAATCTGCGGAGGCTTTTCTAATGCCTGCGTAGGAACGGCGCGGTTTCTCCGGAAGAATCGCCGTGACATAAATTTTCAGGAGGTGTATACAATTGGCAAATGCAAAAGTAATCCAAGCAAAACAGGATGCGGTTGATGTTGTTACTAGCAAACTGCAGAACAGTGTCTCCACTGTTGTTGCAGACTACCGCGGATTGAACGTATCGCAAGTGACTGAACTGCGTAAGCAGCTTCGTGAAGCTGGCGTTGAGTTCCAAGTCCTGAAGAACACATTGCTTCGCCGTGCAACTGCGGCAGCTGAGCTGACTGATCTGGACGCTGTCCTAACTGGTCCTACAGCGATCGCATTCAGCGAGACTGATGCGGTAGTAGCAGCTAAGATTCTAAATGACTTCGCTAAGAAGAACGACGCTTTGAAACTGAAAGGCGGCGTTGTAGAAGGTAAAGTTATCGATGCGGACCAACTGAAAGCACTGGCTGAACTGCCATCCCGCGATGGTTTGCTCTCCATGCTGCTTAGCGTGCTTCAAGCTCCAATGCGCAACTTCGCGCTTGCAGTTAAAGCTGTTGCTGAGAAAGAAGAACAAAGCGCGTAAGCCTTTGCTTCTGGTTTCATAATCAAGACCACAAACCAATTCAAATATAATGGAGGTTCAATCATGAGCAAAGAAACTATCTTAGAAGAAATTAAAGGCATGAGCGTACTGGAACTGAACGACCTGGTAAAAGCAATCGAAGAAGAATTCGGCGTAACTGCAGCAGCTCCAGTAGCAGCTGGCGGCGCTGTAGCAGCTGTTGAAGCTGAACAGTCCGAATTCGACGTAATTTTGACAAGCGCTGGCGCTTCCAAAATCAACGTAATCAAAATCGTTCGCGAAATCACAGGTCTTGGCTTGAAAGAAGCTAAAGAAGTTGTAGATAACGCTCCAAAAGCAATCAAAGAAAAAGTAAGCAAAGAAGAAGCCGAAGCTACTAAAGCAAAATTGGAAGAAGCAGGCGCAGCTGTAGAAGTAAAATAAGTTGATTCAATAGGTACTGCCCCGGAGCAGAAGTTATTCTCTCCGGTTCCTGCAACCCCCTTGAACTTGTTCAAGGGGGTTGCTCTATAAGGGAGCCTTGCAGGTATTTGTAGTTCAACGTGAAAGGGAGGATGGTATGTCGCAGCATTATTACTCGCAGCAGCCGGAAGCGCGTCATGACAGACGGAGCATCGATACGGAGCTGAGAGGCAAACGCCTCCGCTTTACCAGCGACGCCGGTGTGTTTTCTAAAGGGGATATTGATCATGGCAGTCGTGTTCTGATTGAGGCGATGGAAATTCCGGAGGATGCGAAGGTACTGGACGTGGGCTGTGGTTACGGGCCTATAGGGATTAGTGCGGCGTATCTCGCTTCCAAGGGACATGTGACGATGATTGATATCAACAGCCGTGCGGTAGAGCTTGCCCGCGAGAATGCGCAGCATAATGGAATCCGCAATGTTACGGTGATGGAAAGTGATGTGCTATCGGTAGTAGAGGGGCAGACCTTCGATGTGATTCTAACCAACCCGCCGATCCGCGCCGGTAAGGCCGTAGTGCATGCGATTTTTGAACAGGCGTATGAGCATTTGAATGAGGGCGGTTGTCTGTGGGTTGTCATTCAGAAGAAGCAGGGTGCGCCGTCGGCGGTTGCCAAGCTGGAGAGTATGTTTCCGGTGGTAGAAGAAGTGGGGAAAGACAAGGGCTATAGAATCTTAAAAGCTCAGAAATAAATAATAATACTCATTGACATGCGATGTCCGCAGTGGTATTATTATAAAATGTCAGTATTAAGCTAGGCTCCATGTCTTTAGTTTGCTGAAATGTCAAGTGATATATTGTCGCCCGGTAAGCGCATGCCGCACGGCAGGTTTTTGCGAATTCCGTTCTCTATGTTCCTGTCACGGCGAAGGTCGCCGGGGCAATAGATAATAGCGCATGAACTGTAGCCTGGTGACGTATAATACGCACGTTTTGGGCAAATCTACTGGATAAGGAGTATTTTGGCCGTGGATAGATGTGCTCTTTTTTCGAAAGATTTCGATAAGGGGCTTTTCTGTATTTATGGCTGAATCCTTGTGATATGGTTCCATTATACGGGTCCAAACAAGGGTTCGCAATCAATTTTTAAGTGAGTAGACATGAGGGGTGAGTAAAGTTGGCAGGACATCTTGTTCAGTATGGTCGACGCACTCGGCGGAGCTATGCGAGAATTAACGAGGTACTCGAGGTCCCGAACCTGATCGAGATCCAACAAAAATCTTATGATTGGTTTTTGGAGGAAGGATTGCGGGAAATGTTCCAGGACATCTCGCCGATCCAGGATTTCACAGGGAATTTGGTGCTAGAGTTCATTGATTACAGCCTGGGTGAACCGAAGTACACGGTTGACGACGCTAAAGAGCGGGACGTAACATATGCAGCTCCTCTGCGTGTGAAGGTGCGTCTCATCAATAAGGAGACCGGTGAGGTAAAAGAGCAGGAAGTGTTCATGGGAGATTTCCCTCTGATGACGGAAACCGGCACTTTTATTATCAATGGTGCGGAACGGGTTATTGTCAGCCAGTTGGTTCGCTCTCCAAGCGTCTATTTCAGCACAAAAGTGGATAAGAACGGCAAAAAAACTTACACCGCCACAGTAATTCCGAATCGCGGAGCCTGGCTGGAGCTTGAGACCGACGCTAAGGACATCATGTATGTCCGTATCGACCGGACTCGTAAGATCCCGGTAACAGTCCTCTTGCGTGCTCTGGGCTTCGGCAGTGATGCTGAAATTCTGGAACTGCTTGGCAATGATGAATATATTCGCAACACGCTGGATAAAGACAACACGGATTCCACGGAGAAGGCGCTTATTGAAATCTACGAGCGTCTGCGTCCGGGCGAACCACCTACACTTGATAATGCCAAGAGCTTGCTCGTCGCACGTTTCTTTGACCCGAAACGTTATGATTTGGCCAATGTAGGCCGTTACAAAATCAATAAAAAGCTGCATATTAAGAATCGTCTGTTCAATCAGCGTCTGGCACAGCCTTTGGTTGATGAGTCTACCGGAGAAATCCTGGCAGAATCCGGCCAAATGGTGGACCGCCGCCTGCTTGATGAGCTGATTCCTTATTTCGAGAAGAGTATGGCTGCCAAAAACTACCGTGTAACCGGCGGTGTAATGGACAGCGAAGATATTCCGCTTCAGACCATTGACGTATTCTCGCCAATCGAAGAAGGCCGTATCATCAAACTGATCGCCAATGGCAACATTGATAAATCGGTTAAGCATATTACTCAGGCTGATATTATATCCTCAATCAGCTACTTTATTAATTTGCTGCATGGTATCGGCAACACGGATGATATTGACCATCTGGGTAACCGCCGTCTGCGTTCTGTAGGTGAGCTTCTGCAGAATCAGTTCCGTATCGGTCTGTCCCGTATGGAACGCGTAGTCCGCGAGAGAATGTCGATTCAGGATGCCAATGCAATTACGCCGCAGGCACTGATCAACATCCGTCCGGTTATCGCGTCCATCAAAGAGTTCTTCGGCAGCTCTCAGCTGTCCCAGTTCATGGATCAGACGAACCCGCTTGCCGAGCTTACGCATAAGCGCCGTCTGTCTGCACTTGGACCTGGTGGTCTGACCCGTGAACGCGCAGGCTTTGAAGTCCGCGACGTCCATCACAGTCACTATGGCCGTATGTGTCCTATCGAGACTCCGGAAGGTCCGAATATCGGTCTGATTAACTCCTTGTCCACCTTCGCCCGCATCAATGAATACGGCTTTATCGAGGCTCCGTATCGTTGGGTAGATCCGAAGACAGGCAAGGTAACTGAGCAAATCGATTATCTGACTGCCGATGAAGAAGATAACTATGTAGTTGCACAGGCGAATGTACTGATCGATGAGGATGGCTCTTTCAAGGAAGACCAGGTTATCGTTCGATACAACAAAGATTCAGACAACATTACTACTATGCCTAGCAACCGTGTAGACTACATGGATGTTTCGCCAAAACAGGTCGTATCCGTCGCAACGGCGCTCATTCCGTTCCTTGAGAACGATGACTCCAACCGCGCACTGATGGGATCGAACATGCAGCGTCAGGCCGTTCCGCTTCTTATTCCTAAGGCTCCGCTTGTAGGGACAGGGATGGAGCACAAGTCTGCTAAAGACTCCGGCGTATGTATTGTCTCCAAATATGACGGTATTATCGAACGCTCCTCTGCCAATGAAATCTGGCTGCGCCGTGTTGAGGCAGTTGAGGGCAAGGAAGTTAAAGGCGATATCGTTAAATATAAATTACACAAATTCATGCGTTCGAACCAGGGTACCTGTATTAACCAGCGTCCACTGGCGAAACGTGGGGATATCGTCAAAAAAGGTGATATCCTGGCAGATGGACCTTCCACAGAAATGGGCGAACTTGCGCTTGGCCGCAACGTAGTCGTTGCGTTCATGACTTGGGAGGGCTACAACTACGAGGATGCGATCCTGCTGAGTGAGAAGCTGGTGAAGGAAGATGTATACACTTCGATCCACATCGAGGAATACGAATCCGAAGCCCGTGATACGAAGCTCGGACCTGAAGAGATCACACGTGATATTCCTAACGTCGGTGAAGAGGCGCTCCGCAACTTGGATGAGCGCGGAATTATCCGTATCGGTGCGGAAATCAATGCCGGCGATATTCTGGTAGGTAAGGTTACTCCGAAGGGTGTAACTGAGCTGACTGCTGAGGAACGCCTGCTGCATGCGATCTTCGGTGAGAAGGCCCGTGAGGTTCGTGATACCTCCCTGCGCGTTCCGCATGGTAGTGATGGTATTATCGTTGACGTCAAAGTATTCACACGCGAAAACGGCGATGAGCTGCCTCCTGGCGTGAATCAACTGGTTCGTGTCTATATCGCCCAGAAGCGTAAGATTTCTGAAGGTGACAAGATGGCCGGACGTCACGGTAACAAGGGTGTCGTTGCCCGTATCCTGCCAGAAGAAGATATGCCGTTCCTTCCGGACGGTACGCCGGTACAGGTTGTCCTGAACCCGCTGGGCGTTCCTTCCCGTATGAACATCGGACAGGTGCTTGAAGTCCATATTGGTATGGCTGCACTGCGTCTGGGTATCCACGTGGCTACTCCGGTATTCGACGGAGCCCGTGAGTATGACGTGTTCGATACGATGGAAGAAGCCGGAATGCAGCGTAATGGTAAGACTGTGTTGTATGACGGACGTACAGGCGAGCGCTTCGAGCGCGAGGTTACTGTCGGTGTCATGCACATGATCAAGCTCGCGCACATGGTTGACGATAAGATTCATGCCCGTTCTACAGGTCCTTACTCACTCGTTACACAACAGCCACTGGGCGGTAAAGCTCAGTTCGGCGGACAGCGTTTCGGGGAGATGGAAGTGTGGGCGCTTGAAGCTTACGGCGCGGCGTATACACTGCAAGAGATTTTGACCGTGAAATCCGATGATGTGGTCGGCCGTGTGAAAACGTACGAATCCATTGTCAAAGGTGAAAATGTTCCAGAACCGGGTGTGCCGGAATCGTTCAAGGTATTGATCAAGGAACTGCAGTCGCTCGGTATGGATGTCAAAATCCTCAGCGGCGACGAGCAGGAGATCGAGATGAAGGAACTGGACGATGAGGACGAGACGTCAAGCGATAAGCTGAGCCTCAATTTGGAGGGCGCAGAAGTCGGCATAGAGTAGTTCACCAGCAAGTCACTAATTTGATTACACAAAGGACCATGCCCTCTGTTGACTTCAGTGTCAAGAGAGGGCTGTGGGACTAAATCAGGATATAGGTTAAGGAGGGTTGCTCCTTGTTGGACGTTAACAATTTTGAATTTATGAAAATCGGGCTCGCTTCCCCGGAAAAAATTCGTTCTTGGTCCCGCGGAGAAGTTAAAAAACCGGAAACCATTAACTATCGTACATTGAAACCGGAAAAAGAGGGTCTCTTTTGCGAACGTATTTTTGGACCGCAAAAGGACTGGGAATGTCACTGTGGTAAATACAAACGCGTCCGGTATAAGGGCGTAGTATGCGACCGCTGCGGCGTGGAAGTTACCCGCGCTAAAGTCCGCCGCGAACGTATGGGCCACATTGAACTGGCAGCTCCTGTATCTCATATCTGGTATTTCAAAGGTATTCCAAGCCGTATGGGTCTGGCGCTGGATATGTCTCCTAGATCGCTCGAAGAGATTATCTACTTTGCATCTTATGTTGTAACTGATCCAGGGGAAACTCCGCTGGAGAAGAAGCAGCTGTTGTCCGAGAAAGAATACCGCAGCTACCGTGAGAAATACGGCTACGGATTCCAGGCCGGCATGGGTGCAGAAGCCGTCAAAAAGCTGCTTCAGGATATCGACATCGATAAAGAACTGGAATTCCTCAAAGAAGAGCTGCGTACCGCTCAGGGCCAGCGCCGCAACCGGGCGATCAAACGTCTGGAAGTCATTGAGGCCTTCCGCAACTCCGGCAACAAGCCTGACTGGATGATCATGGATGTACTCCCGGTTATCCCTCCGGAGCTTCGTCCAATGGTTCAGCTCGATGGCGGCCGTTTTGCTACGTCTGACCTTAATGACCTGTACCGCCGTGTAATTAACCGGAACAACCGTCTGAAAAGACTGCTGGACCTCGGCGCTCCTGACATTATCGTTCAGAATGAGAAACGTATGCTTCAGGAAGCTGTAGATGCGCTGATTGACAACGGCCGCCGCGGCCGTCCTGTAACAGGACCAGGTAACCGTCCGCTCAAATCGCTTAGCCATATGCTGAAGGGGAAACAGGGACGTTTCCGCCAGAACTTGCTCGGTAAACGTGTTGACTACTCCGGCCGTTCGGTTATCGTCGTAGGACCTTACCTGAAGATGTACCAATGCGGTCTTCCTAAGAAGATGGCACTGGAGCTGTTCAAACCGTTTGTAATGAAAGAATTGGTTAACAAAGGGCTTGCCCACAACATAAAGAGCGCGAAGCGTAAGGTTGAGCGCGTAAGTCCTGAAGTATGGGATGTGCTTGAAGAGGTAATCAGAGAGCATCCGGTTCTGCTGAACCGTGCCCCTACGCTGCATAGACTGGGTATCCAGGCGTTCGAACCGATTCTGGTAGAAGGTCACGCAATCCGTCTTCACCCGCTCGTATGTACGGCTTACAATGCCGACTTTGACGGTGACCAGATGGCGGTACACGTTCCTCTGTCCGCTGAGGCTCAAGCAGAAGCCCGTATTCTCATGCTGGCGTCCGGTAACATCCTCAACCCTAAAGACGGCAAACCTGTCGTTACCCCTTCTCAGGATATGGTCCTTGGTACGTTCTACCTGACCATGGACAACAAGGAAGAAAAGGGTACCGGGATGATCCTGCGTAACGTGAATGAAGCAGTCTCTGCTTATCAGCGCGGAACTGCTGGTCTGCATGCACGTGTTGCCATTCCTGTTAAGGCTCTGGGAAAAACCAGCTTCACAGAAGCGCAGCAGAATGCATTGCTGATCACGACTGTGGGTAAGATTATCTTCAACGAAATCTATCCAAGCAGCTTCCCGTATATCAACGAAGCTACCAAAACTAACCTGCTGCAGGGAACTCCTGAGAAGTACTTTATCTATGAAAAGGGTGCGGATGTCCGCGAACTGATCATGGCTGCTCCGGAGGCCAGTGCTGTAGGTAAAGAATATCTGGGCCTCATTATCGCCCGCTGCTTTGAGACGTATCACACCACCAAGACTTCAGTGATTCTGGATAAAATTAAGCAACTAGGCTTTACGTACTCTACACGTTCCGGTGTTACGGTTGCCGTATCGGATGTTATCGTGCCTGAGGAAAAAGCTACCATTCTTAAGGAATCCGAAGCTAAGGTTGATGTGGTTGCGAATCAATACCGCCGCGGTCTGATTACCAATGATGAGCGGTATGACCGCGTTATCGAGATTTGGTCGAAGACCAAGGATGATCTGACTAACGTATTGCTTAAATCGATGGACCGCTTCAACTCCATCATGCTCATGGTCGACTCCAAGGCGCGTGGTAACAAATCGCAGATCACCCAGCTTGGTGGTATGCGTGGTCTGATGGCAACACCTTCGGGCCGGATCTTTGAATTGCCAATCAAAGCGAACTTCCGTGAAGGCCTAACCGTCCTCGAGTACTTTATCTCTACTCACGGAGCGCGTAAAGGTCTGGCCGATACAGCGCTGCGTACAGCGGATTCCGGGTACCTGACACGCCGTCTGGTTGACGTAGCGCAGGATGTTATTGTCCGTGAAGAAGATTGCGGTACTGATAAAGGCTTCATGGTTAGCCGGATTCAGGATGGTAAGGAAGTCATTGAGGATCTCTACGACCGTATTGAAGGCCGTTATTCCTTCGAGACCGTCCGTCATCCGGAGACGAAGGAAATCATCGTTCACCGTAACGATCTGATTGACTCGGATAAGGCTGAAGAGATCGTGAATGCTGGTGTTACCAAGCTGCAGATCCGCTCTGTACTCAGCTGCCGTGCCCGTCACGGTGTCTGCAAGAAGTGCTACGGACGTAACCTGGCAACAGGTAAATTCGTGGAAATCGGGGAAGCTGTCGGTATTATTGCCGCACAATCCATCGGTGAACCAGGAACACAGCTTACTATGCGTACATTCCATACCGGTGGTGTAGCCGGAGACGATATCACGCAAGGTTTGCCGCGTATCCAGGAGCTATTTGAAGCCCGTAACCCTAAAGGGCAGGCTACAATCAGTGAGATTGACGGGGTAGTTAAGGAAATTCGTGAAACCAAGGACCGCCGCGAAATCGAAGTCCAGGGTGAAGCAGAGTCCAAGACGTATTCCATCACTTACGGCTCCCGTCTGCGTGTCAGCGAAGGCCAGGAGATTGAGGCCGGCGATGAGTTAACAGACGGTTCTATTGACCCTAAAGAAATGCTGCGTATCAAAGGAATCCGCGGGGTACAGAACTACATTCTGCAAGAAGTACAGCGTGTATACCGTAACCAGGGCGTTGAAATCAATGATAAGCACATTGAAGTTATGATCAAGCAGATGCTGCGCAAAATCCGTATTATCGATGCCGGAGATACCAGTCTCCTGCCGGGTGCATTTGCGGATATTCATGAATATGAAGCAGCCAACAAGGAAGCTATTCTTGCCGGAAATGAACCAGCAGTTGCCAAACCGGTTCTGCTCGGGATCACCAAGGCCTCCCTGGAAACTGATTCATTCCTGTCTGCGGCATCTTTCCAGGAAACTACCCGCGTCTTAACAGATGCAGCTATTAAGGGTAAAGTGGATAAACTGCTCGGTCTGAAAGAGAATGTAATCATCGGTAAGCTGATTCCTGCAGGTACAGGCATGAATCGTTACCGTAATGTGAAGCTGAGCGACCCGAATGCTGAAAGCAATGAAGAAGCTTTGGAGCCGGTACCCGCTGAATAATTGAATACTCATGGCAAGCAGTATCCGCGTCACGCAGAAATCGGGTGTGACGCGGCTGTCTGCTGTGATTATTAATAAATTTATTGTCGTTTTTCTTGACATCATGTGCTCAGGATGCTAATATGTCTAAGGTGCGTGAGTAGTCTTGTCATTCTTATTCAGTGGAGGTAATGATTCATGACTGATGACAGAGGGTTACAGGATGCTCAGGTCAAGATCGGTTCCAAGCAAACCGTCAAGGCGGTGGAGTTGGGCCAAGCCGCAGAAGTCTATGTGGCAGAGGACGGAGATCAACGGCTTACTTCCAGAATTGTAATGCTTTGCAACAAACAAGGTGTGAAGGTCACGTATGTGGACACGATGCTGAATTTGGGCAAGGCCTGCGGTATAGAAGTTGGTGCTGCGATGGCAGCCGTCTTAAAACAATAGCAGCAAGAGAACGTTTTTGTACCGGGGTACACTTCGGCAGCAAGGACTTTTCATTTGTCTTTTTATGAACCACCTGGGTCTGTGGACTTAATGTTTGTAAATTGACTATCATTTCAGGAAGGGGGTGGCACAACATGCCAACTATCAATCAATTGGTTCGTAAAGGCCGTCAAGCCAAAATCGAAAAATCCAAATCTCCCGCTCTTCAAAAAGGGTTCAACGCCCTCAAGCGTGAGGCTACAAATTTGAGCGCTCCGCAGAAACGCGGTGTATGCACTCGTGTAGGCACAATGACTCCACGTAAACCAAACTCAGCACTTCGTAAGTATGCCCGTGTTCGTTTGACGAACCGTCTTGAGGTGACTGCTTACATTCCGGGTATCGGACATAACCTTCAAGAGCACAGTGTAGTATTGCTGCGCGGAGGTAAAGTTAAGGACCTTGCAGGAGTTCGTTATCACATCGTTCGTGGTGCACTGGATACTGCAGGTGTTGCTAACCGGATGCAGGCTCGCTCCAAGTATGGTGCGAAACGTCCTAAAGTCAAGAAATAAGATGAGCTTATCAGAATAATAACCATATAAGAAAGGGGGATATCCATGCCACGCAAAGGTCCAGTTACTAAAAGAGATGTATTGCCAGATCCATTGTATAATAGCAAGTTGGTTACTCGTTTGATCAACCGTATTATGCTGGGTGGTAAAAGAGGTGTCGCTCAAAGCATTTTGTACAATTCGTTCAAGTTGATTCAAGAACGTACAGGTAAAGAGCCGATGGAAGTTTTCGAAGCAGCCATCAAGAATATCATGCCTGTATTGGAAGTTAAAGCTCGTCGTGTCGGCGGTGCTAACTACCAAGTACCTATTGAGGTTAAACCTGAAAGACGTACTGCTTTGGGATTACGTTGGCTTGTAAACTACTCACGCAACCGCGGTGAGAAGACTATGGAAGAGCGTTTGGCGGCTGAGATTATCGATGCTTCCAACAACACAGGCGCTTCCGTTAAGAAACGTGAAGATACACACAAAATGGCTGAAGCGAACAAAGCGTTTGCTCACTACCGCTGGTAGGATTGCAGTCGTTCAAATAACTTCTATTTTGGAAGGAGATCCATTTCATGTCAAGAGAGTTCTCCTTAAAAAATACACGTAATATCGGGATCATGGCACATATTGATGCTGGTAAGACTACTACCACAGAGCGGATTCTTTTCTACACAGGCCGTACGCACAAAATCGGTGAAGTTCACGAGGGCGCTGCTACAATGGACTGGATGGAACAGGAGCAAGAGCGCGGAATCACGATTACTTCCGCTGCTACAACCGCTGCTTGGAAGGGTCACCGCATCAATATCATTGATACCCCTGGGCACGTTGACTTCACTGTTGAAGTTGAACGTTCCCTTCGTGTATTGGATGGAGCAGTTGGTGTATTTAGTGCGAAAGAGGGCGTTGAGCCTCAGTCCGAAACCGTATGGAGACAGGCTGACCGTTACGGCGTTCCCCGGATCGCATATGTGAACAAAATGGATATCATCGGTGCAGACTTCCTGAACGTTATCGACAGCATGCGTGACCGCCTGCAAGCCAATGCAGTTGCCATTCAACTGCCTATTGGTGCCGAGAACGACTTCACAGGAATCATTGACCTTGTTGAGCAGAAAGCTCACATCTTCAAGGATGACCTGGGTCAGAACATCGAAGTTACTGATATTCCTGCTGAATTCTTGGAGCAAGTTGAGACTCTGCGTACTGAACTGATCGAGAAGGTTGCAGAACTTGACGAAGATCTGACTATGAAGTATCTGGAAGGCGAAGAAATCACTGTGGCCGAGATCAAAGCTGCACTGCGCAAAGGCGTATGTGAAGTTAAGGTTTTCCCTGTAATTGTCGGATCCTCCTACCGTAACAAAGGCGTTCAGCTCATGATGGATGCTGTTGTTGATTACTTGCCATCCCCACTGGATGTACCGGCTATTCAAGGTCATCTGGAGGACGGTACAGAAGCGGTTCGCCACTCTTCGGATGAAGAACCATTTGCTGCACTGGCATTTAAAATCATGACAGACCCTTATGTGGGTAAACTCACGTTCTTCCGTGTATACTCCGGTATCCTGGAATCCGGTTCTTATGTAGTTAACGCTACTAAGAACAAACGTGAACGTATCGGCCGTATTCTGCAGATGCATGCGAACAGCCGCCAAGAAATCTCCATTGTATATTCCGGTGATATCGCGGCAGCCGTTGGCCTGAAAGACACAAGTACTGGCGATACACTCTGTGATGAGAAACATCCGGTTATCCTGGAATCCATGAACTTCCCTGATCCGGTTATCGAAATCGCAGTTGAACCAAAAACCAAAGCTGACCAAGATAAATTGGGTGTTGCTCTCGGAAAGTTGACTGAAGAGGATCCTACTCTTCGTGCTCACACTGATGAAGAAACAGGCCAAACAATCCTGGCAGGTATGGGTGAGCTTCACCTGGATATTATCATCGACCGTATGCGCCGCGAATTCAAGGTAGAAACCAACGTGGGTAAACCACAGGTTGCTTACCGTGAGACATTCAAAGCACCAGCACGCGTTGAAGGTAAATTCGTTCGCCAATCCGGCGGTCGCGGTCAGTATGGTCACGTATGGGTTGAATTTGAACCTCTCGAGCCGGGTACTGGCAGCAAATTCGAAAGTAAAGTTGTCGGTGGTTCTGTACCTAGAGAATACATCGCTCCTGCACTTGCCGGTATTGAAGAGCAAATGAAAAACGGCGTTATTGCAGGCTTCCCGCTTGTAGACGTTAAAGCTACCATCGTAGATGGTTCCTATCATGATGTTGACTCCAACGAAATGGCGTTCAAAATTGCCGGCTCGATGGCCCTCAAAGCAGCTAAAGACAAGTGTAAGCCTGTCCTGCTTGAGCCAATCATGAAAGTGGAAGTAACTGTTCCTGAGGAATACATGGGCGATGTAATGGGTATGCTGAACTCCCGTCGCGGTCGGATCGAAGGTATGGATTCCCGTGGTGGTGCGCAGATTATCCGTGCAAAGGTGCCTCTTTCCGAAATGTTCGGATACTCCACAACACTCCGTTCCGGTACTCAAGGACGCGGCGTATTCTCAATGGAACTTTCTCATTATGAAGAAGTACCTAAATCCATTGCTGAAGAAATCGTAGCCAAGAACAAAGGCGGAGAATAAGCTTAATTTTTAACTTGCCGTCCGGGTATAACACTTAAGTCACCTTAGAACTGCAAATAGGCGGACGGCTCAAATATATGGACCCCACAATAAGGAGGAACTGTTCAAATGGCAAAGGCAAAGTTTGAACGTAACAAACCGCACGTTAACATTGGTACTATTGGTCACGTCGACCATGGTAAAACAACTCTGACTGCTGCAATCACAACTGTATTGTCCAAAAAATACGGTGGTGCTGCTGTAGCATTCGACCAAATCGATAAGGCTCCTGAAGAACGCGAACGCGGTATCACTATCTCCACCGCTCACGTTGAATATGAAACTCCTAACCGTCACTACGCTCACGTAGACTGCCCTGGACACGCCGACTATGTTAAAAACATGATCACTGGCGCAGCGCAAATGGACGGAGCAATCCTGGTTGTATCCGCAGCTGACGGCCCTATGCCACAGACTCGTGAACACATCCTGCTGTCCCGTCAAGTAGGCGTTCCTTACATCGTTGTATTCCTGAACAAATGCGACATGGTAGAGGACGAAGAGTTGCTTGAATTGGTTGAAATGGAAGTTCGCGATCTGCTTAGCGAATACGACTTCCCAGGCGATGACACTCCAATCGTTCGTGGATCTGCTCGTGAAGCTCTGCAGAACCCTGATGGCGAGTATGCACAGAAGATCGTTGAAATGTTCGAAACGATCGACACATACATCCCGCTTCCAGAACGTCAGACTGACAAGCCTTTCTTGATGCCTGTCGAAGATGTATTCTCCATCACTGGCCGCGGTACTGTGGCAACTGGTCGCGTAGAACGCGGAACAGTTAAAGTCGGAGAAGAAATCGAAATCGTTGGTATTCACGAAGAAACTAAGAAGTCTGTAGTTACTGGCGTGGAAATGTTCCGTAAATTGCTTGATTCCGCACAAGCGGGCGACAACATCGGCGCACTGCTGCGTGGTGTAGACCGTAACATGATCGAGCGTGGCCAAGTATTGGCTAAGCCGAACTCTGTTAAGCCACACACTGAGTTCACTGCTCAGATCTACGTTCTGACTAAAGAAGAAGGCGGACGTCACAAACCATTCTTCACTGGTTACCGTCCACAGTTCTACTTCCGTACAACTGACGTAACTGGCATCATCAACCTGCCAGAAGGTACTGAAATGGTTATGCCTGGTGACAACATCACCGTAACTGTTCAACTGATCTCCCCAATCGCTATTGAAGAAGGTACTAAATTCTCCATTCGCGAAGGCGGACGTACAGTTGGTGCCGGTTCCGTAGCTTCCATCCAGAAATAATTCAGGCTCTATCCGTTAGGATAGACTGAACATAAGGCAGGCCCCCTTCATTTGAAGGGGGCCTGTTTTGTTGTTATCACAAAGATTTTGAATTAGATTTCTTTCGCATACTCAGCATTAGGCAGCTTGGACAGAACGACATGCAGACTGGACGGGGATGAACTATTATTCGTATAAGCGAATGACTCGTCACCTGCAATGTAGATGGTCTCTCCTTGGATGAAGGAGAATTCTTCCTCATTAACATGGATTGTACCGTCACCGTGTAAGGCGAGGATATATACATCTGCTCCGGGGTGCTTGTGAACAGGCAGCTTTTGCCCAGGCATGAAGTTTAGCACGAATACAACACTATCCCCTTTTTGGAAAATGATTTTTTTGGTAAAGCGCTCCTCTTGATACTGCACTGCCTCAGCTAATGTTTTCTTTTCCATTATAAATCCCTGCTTTCATTAAAATATTGTTTAAAGCTTAACTTCATACTCGCAGTGTTCATGACCGGTGACATTACATTTGATCTCCTTCACTGAAACCTTGCGGCCGAGAATTCGGCACAGAGCACCTTCAATGATAGCTCCCTCTAGATCACAGACCATTCTTTCATCTTCAAGCGAAGGTAGTCCTTTGCAGAAGCAATCGTCAACTGCAATATTAATTCTGTGCTCATCGGAATGAACAATCCGGGGAATTCCGATTTTGAGCTCTTCAAAGAACTGCAGCAGCTCTTCCACGGAATGGACAGGCAGGCTCTCGCCAATCTTTCTGCCAATAGTAACAGTCGTTCCCTTTCCGCCTAACGGCAATCCCTGGTTCATTCCAATAAGGCGGATGGTCCGGAATAGCTCAAGGGGTACCATGTTGCCCAGAGTTGTCCGATCCATCTGGCGCATATCATCAAAAGTGTATTGCTGCAAGCCCATCAACTCCTTTTCTCTCTATGAACCTATTGTATAGACAGCCGGCACATTAATCCTTGATATAGATCAAGTTTAATGAAAAACTGTGCGTCCAGTCACCCGATAGTGCCTCGATCATTGATATGGTGGGATAAGCGACAGTAGAGGAGGAATGATGTATGGATTGTAATAAGTGCAGCTCTCATGCCTGTGTGCGCCAGGTTCCGGTATTCAGGAGTTTATCCGATGAAGAATTGGTTATCATTGAATCAATTACAGAATCCCATTCCTATAAAAAGGGCAGCCAGGTCTGCAGAGAAGGCGAGCCTTCTGAAGCTTTGTATGTGGTGAAGAGCGGTCTGATCAAATTGACGAAGAACAGTAAAGAAGGCAAGCAGCATATTGTCCGCTTTCTTTTTCCCGGAGATTATTTCGGGCAGTTTGCCCTGCTTCACAATAAAAATAATGATGTAACGGCGGAGATTATTGAGAGCGGAGTGGTCTGCCAGATGCACCGGAAGGATTTTATTCCTCTGCTGGAGCAGAATGCGGGCCTCGCGTTCAGCTTCCTGATGTCTGTTAGCGAGCAGCTGCATCTGGCCGAAGAATCAGCAGGGGCACTGCATATGTTTGAAGTGGAAAAGCGGTTAGCCCGGCTGCTGGTCTACTTATATACGAGGAATCTACCAGAACCAGCAGTGACCATGCAAAACCTGAGATATTCCGTAGATCTCCCGTCGGCGCAAAAAGAAGTGGCAGCGATGATCGGCACTACTGCCGAGACCCTAAGCCGTAAACTGAACAAGCTGGAAGCGTTGAAGATCATCGCTATGCACAAAAGAACCGTGAATATTCTGGAGATGGAGGCTCTAATTCAGCTCGCTGAAATCAGTGATTAATAATTTTCAGATAAAACCCTGTTTTTTTTAACTTTTTTTCTGGAAAAGGTGATTTGTTTTGCAAAGGCTCTTGCAATATAGCCGCCTATTAGATATAATAATAAATGTTGTTCTGAGACGTTGCGATGATGTGAGAGGTTACTGACACACCCGGCCCCTTTGCCATGAGGTCGACGTCGGAAAATTTTCACGGAGTATGTCCGATAATAAATTGGGCGATAGAAGGAGGGACTAAAATGGCAAAGCAAAAAATTCGTATTCGCTTGAAAGCATACGACCACAGAATTCTTGATCAATCCGCAGAGAAAATCGTTGAAACAGCAAAACGTTCGGGTGCTGGTGTATCCGGGCCGATTCCGCTGCCAACTGAGAAGCAAATCATTACCATTCTCCGTGCGGTACACAAGTACAAGGATTCCCGTGAACAGTTTGAGCAACGGACTCACAAACGTTTGATCGATATTGTGAACCCAACACCACAAACTGTGGATGCCTTGATGCGCTTGGATCTACCGTCCGGTGTAGATATCGAAATCAAATTGTAATTCATTAAGTAACCAGGAAAAGAAAAGAGGTGTCAACATTGAAAGGTATCTTAGGAAAAAAACTCGGTATGACTCAAGTGTTTACTCCAGAAGGTAACGTAATCGCGGTTTCTGTTATCGAAGCTGGACCTTGTGTGGTACTGCAAAAGAAAGACCTGAATATCGACGGATATGAAGCAGTGCAGTTGGGCTTTTCCGATAAAAAGGAAAGTCGCTCCAACAAGCCTGAACAGGGTCACGCCAAAAAGGCAAATGCAACACCTAAGCGCTACGTTCGCGAAATTCGCGGTGTTGACCTCGGGTCACTCGAGGTTGGACAAGAGCTTAAGGCTGACATCTTCGCTGAAGGCGAGTTTGTTGACGTAACAGGTACTTCGAAGGGTAAAGGCTTCCAGGGTAACATCAAACGCTGGGGACAAAGCCGCGGACCAATGGCACACGGATCGCGTTACCACAGAAGACCAGGCTCGATGGGTTCCATCCAGGCTAACCGTGTTCCTAAGGGCAAACGCCTGCCAGGACATATGGGTCACACGACCGTAACGGTTCAAAAGCTTGAAATCATCCGGGTTGACGTAGAACGTAATGTACTGCTGGTTAAAGGCGCTATTCCGGGCCCGAAAAACAGCTTCGTGAAAGTTAAAGAAACCGTTAAGAAATAATTACTGAAGAAAGGAGGAACATGAAATGCCAAAAGTAACACTTTTCAATACTAGTGGTAACGAAGTTGGCGAAGTTGAACTGAGTGATTCAGTTTTCGGTATCGAACCGAATGTACATGTGCTGCATGAAGCTGCACTTATGCAAAGAGCTTCCCTTCGTCGCGGTACACACAAAGTAAAAGGACGCTCTGAAGTGCGTGGCGGCGGTCGTAAACCTTGGAAACAAAAAGGTACAGGTCGTGCTCGTCAAGGCTCCATTCGTTCTCCACAATGGAAAGGCGGCGGCGTAGTCTTCGGACCAACACCACGCAGCTATTCCTGGAAATTGCCTAAGAAGGTTCGCCGGTTGGCCATCAAATCCGCGTTGTCCTCAAAAGTACTTGAGAATGACATTATCGTATTGGATAGCTTGACTCTGAATGCTCCGAAGACGAAAGAATTCGCAGCGATTCTAAACAACCTTAAAGTGGGCAGCAAAGCCCTGATCGTAGCTCCTAGCTATGATGACAATGTAGCACTTTCCGCTCGTAACATCCCTGGGGTGAAATTCGTAGCGGCTGACGGCATCAATGTTCTTGACGTACTGACGTACGACAAACTGATCATCACTAAAGAAGCAGTTCTGAAGGTAGAGGAGGTGTTCGCGTAATGAAAGATCCTCGTGATATAATTAAGCGTCCAGTGATTACGGAACGCACATCCGAATACATGAGCGAACTGAAGTACGCTTTTGAAGTGGATATCCGTGCTAACAAGACCGAAATCAAAAAAGCTGTCGAGGCTATTTTTAAAGTAAAAGTCGTTAGTGTGAACACAATGCGCGTACCTGGTAAACTGAAACGTTATGGCAAATATTCCGGTTATACTCCGGAGTGGAAAAAAGCCATCGTGAAGCTTAGCCCGGACAGCAAGCCGCTTGAGTTCTTTGAAGCGGTAGAATAATACTCTTAAAGTAAGGAGGAAACTATAGTGCCAATCAAAAAGTACAAACCGACCTCTCCGGCAAGACGCAACATGTCTGTGTCTACGTTTGAAGAAATCACAACAAACCAGCCAGAGAAATCGTTGCTGTCCCCGCTGTTCAAGCATGCTGGACGCAACAACCAAGGTAAAATTACGGTTCGTCACCATGGCGGCGGACACAAACGTAAATACCGTATCATCGACTTCAAACGGACTAAAGACGGCATACCAGGTAGCGTTGCTACAATTGAGTATGACCCGAACCGTACTTCCAATATTGCTTTGATCCACTATGCTGATGGAGAGAAACGTTATATCATCGCTCCTAAAGGCCTTAAAGTTGGGGATAAAGTTGAGTCCGGCCCTGCTGCGGATATCAAAATTGGTAACAGCCTTCCGTTGATCAACATCCCGGTAGGTACAGTTATCCACAACATCGAGTTGAAACCAGGCAAAGGCGGACAATTGGTTCGTGCTGCCGGTACTGAAGCTCAGCTGCTGGGTAAAGAAGACAAATACGTATCTGTTCGTTTGAACTCGGGTGAGGTTCGCAGAATCCTCAGCGTTTGCCGTGCGACTATCGGAGCCGTAGGTAACGGAGATCACGAACTGATCAAGATTGGTAAAGCCGGACGCAGCCGCTGGCTCGGACGTCGTCCTGAAGTACGCGGTGTTGTCATGAACCCTAACGATCACCCACACGGTGGTGGTGAAGGCCGCGCTCCAATCGGACGGAAATCGCCAATGTCACCTTGGGGCAAACCAACCCTCGGCTACAAAACGCGTAAGAAAAACAAAGCATCTGATAAATATATCGTTCGTCGCCGCACAAAATAAGACGCTTCAGGCAAGTTAGTTAAGCGCGAAGCGTCGATTCGCGGTTTTGAAGAACCGGATGAAGGGAGGATTCACACATGGGTCGCAGTTTAAAGAAGGGGCCGTTCATCGATGGCTACCTGCTGAAAAAAGTTGAGGATTTGAACGAGACAGACAAGAAAGTCGTAGTAAAAACCTGGTCCCGTCGCTCAACCATTTTCCCTCAGTTTATCGGACATACGTTTGGTGTATATGACGGCCGCAAACACGTGCCTGTATACGTAACGGAAGATATGGTAGGTCACAAGTTGGGCGAGTTCGCGCCAACACGTACTTACAAAGGCCACGCGGGTGACGATAAGAAAACCAGAAGATAATTAACGTCTTCGTTTGAGAGGAGGGAAAACAATGGAAGCAAAAGCACATGCAAGATCGGTGCGGATTTCCGCTCGTAAAGCGAAACTGGTTGTTGACTTGATTCGCGGCAAGCAAGTGGGGGAAGCAATTGCAATTCTTCGCCACACTCCGAAGTCCGCTTCTCCGGTTGTTGAGAAGCTACTGAACTCGGCGATTGCGAACGCTGAGCATAACTACTCTATGGACGTTAACAGCTTATTCGTAAGCGAAGTTTTCGTTAACCAGGGTCCTACAATGAAACGTTTCCGCCCGCGCGCCATGGGCCGCGCAAGCCGGATCAATAAACGTACCAGCCACATTACTTTGGTGGTATCTGAGAAATAAGGAGGGATAACACGTGGGTCAAAAGGTAAATCCAGTCGGACTCCGAGTCGGTATTATTCGCGATTGGGAATCAAAATGGTATGCAGGCAAAGATTTCGGTACTCTTTTAATGGAAGACGTCAAAATCCGGGAATACCTTAAAGGCAAGTTGAAAGATTCCTCTGTTTCCCGCATCGAGATCGAAAGAGCGGCAAGCCGAGTGAACGTTACAATTCACACTGCCAAGCCAGGTATGGTAATTGGTAAAGGCGGAGCAGAAGTAGAAGTACTTCGCAGCGCAGTTACAGCTATCGCCGGCGGTAAGAAAGTACACATCAACATCAATGAAATCAAACACCCTGAACTGGATGCTATTCTTGTTGCTGAAAGCATTGCACAACAGCTGGAACGTCGTGTATCGTTCCGTCGTGCTCTGAAACAAGCGATTCAAAGAACTATGCGTTCCGGCGCAAAGGGTATTAAAACTCAGGTTGGCGGACGTCTTGGCGGCGCTGAGATTGCCCGTTCAGAAGGTTATAGCGAAGGAACAGTTCCACTTCATACGCTTCGTGCTGATATCGATTACGGAACAGCTGAAGCACATACAACTTACGGCCGTATCGGCGTAAAAGTATGGATTTATCGTGGAGAAGTTCTTCCCCCAGCTAAGAAACAAGCTGCTCAGGAAGGAGGCAACTAATCATGTTGGTACCAAAGCGCGTTAAACACCGCAAGCAACAACGCGGTCACATGAAGGGTATGGCAAAAGGCGGAACCGAGCTTAACTTCGGCGAATTCGGTTTGCAGGCACTGGAGCCATCTTGGATCACTAACCGTCAGATCGAAGCTGCACGTATCGCAATGACACGTTACATCAAACGTGGCGGTCAGGTTTGGATCAAGATTTTCCCGGATAAGCCAATCACTCAGAAGCCTCTCGAGGTTCGTATGGGTAGTGGTAAAGGTAACGTTGAGAAATGGGTAGCTGTAGTTAAACCGGGTAAGATTATGTTCGAACTCGGAGGCGTGTCGGAAGAAATCGCTCGTGAAGCGATGCGTCTTGCCGCTCACAAGCTGCCTGTAAAGACTAAGTTTGTGAAACGTGAAGAATTGGGTGGTGAAGCAAATGAAAGCTAATGAACTTCGCAACTTAACCACTGCTGAGATTGAACAGAAAATCGCCGGATTCAAGGAAGAACTTTTCAATCTCCGTTTCCAATTGGCAACAGGCCAACTGGATAACCCGACTCGGATTCGTGATGTGCGTAAGGAAATAGCTCGTGCTAAAACCGTTATCCATCAAAGAGTACTTGGGATTAGTTAAGTGACGGCGGATGCATAATCCGTAATCAGGAAGGAGGCTAATTATGAGCGAAGAGCGTAATGCACGTAAAGTGCTGATCGGTAAAGTAGTCAGCGACAAAATGGATAAAACCATCGTAATTGCTGTTGAAACCTATAAAAAGCACAATCTGTATCACAAACGCATCAAGTCCACGAAGAAATTCAAGGCACATGATGAAGAGAATGTAGCTAAAATTGGTGATGTCGTGAAAGTCATGGAAACTCGTCCATTGTCGAAGGACAAACGGTGGAGACTGGTTGAAGTGGTTGAAAAAGCGGTAATCATCTAAAACATGAAGCAGATCCCTTTCCGGAAGGAGGAAAATAATAATGATTCAACCATTTACACGTTTGCATGTGGCTGACAACTCTGGTGCGAAGGAACTGATGTGTATCCGCGTACTGGGTGGTACTGGACGCCGTACAGCAGCAATCGGCGATCTGATCGTTTGTTCCGTTAAACAAGCAACACCAGGCGGCGTTGTCAAAAAAGGTGATGTTGTTAGAGCGGTAGTTGTTCGTACAAAACGTTCGGTACGCCGTAAAGATGGATCTTACATCGCATTCGACGAAAATGCAGCTGTTGTTGTCAAAGACGACAGAAGCCCGCGCGGAACACGTATCTTCGGACCAGTTGCTCGCGAACTTCGCGACAAGGACTACATGAAGATCGTTTCCTTGGCACCGGAAGTAATCTAAAAATCCGAGTGATACTCGGTTGTACTTGAAAAGGTAGTTATAGGAGGTGTAATCAATGCCTAGAGTTAAAAAAGTTCTGGAATCCCATAACAATAAACTGCACGTGAAAAAAGATGATGTGGTGCTTGTGATCAGCGGGAAAGACAAAGGTAAAAAAGGCCGTGTCATCGCTGCTTATCCTCGTGAAAACCGCGTCCTGGTAGAAGGCGTGAACATGGTGAAGAAACACCAGAAGCCTAACCAGCTGAATCCGCAAGGCGGAATCATCGAGCAGGAAGCTTCGATCCATGTGTCCAACGTAATGCACATTGATCCGAAGAGCGGGAAAGTTACGCGCATCGGCTATAAAGTACTAGATAACGGTAAGAAGGTTCGGGTAGCAAAAAGATCCGGAGAGATTATCGACTAATACAGTCCTAATGAAAGGAGGTAAATCTTCATGGCAGCAAGAATGAAAGAACGTTATCTGAATGAAATTACACCATCTTTGATGCAGAAGTTTAACTACACAACAGTTATGCAAGTGCCTAAGATCGAGAAGATCGTCATCAACATGGGTGTAGGTGACGCTGTTCAAAACTCCAAAGTGCTTGACGCTGCAGTTAACGATATGCAACTGATTTCTGGTCAAAAGCCGGTTATCACTAAAGCAAAGAAATCCATCGCCGGTTTCAAACTGCGCGAAAATATGCCGATCGGGGTTAAAGTAACACTGCGCGGCGAGCGTATGTACTACTTCCTGGATAAATTGATCAACGTAACGCTTCCACGCGTTCGTGACTTCCGTGGTGTTTCCAGCAAAGCCTTCGATGGCCGCGGTAACTACACACTGGGTCTTAAAGAACAATTGATCTTCCCTGAAATCGAGTATGACAAAGTGGATAAGGTTCGCGGTATGGACATCGTTATTGTAACGACTGCTAAGACGGACGAGGAATCCCGTGAGCTGCTGAATCAGCTGGGAATGCCTTTCACAAAATAAGAATCATCCATTTCTCCGAAAATGTTTAGGAGGTGTCAGTCTAAGTGGCAAAGACTTCAATGAAAGTTAAACAACAACGCGAGCCTAAGTTCAAAGTACGTGCATATACACGTTGCGAGCGTTGCGGTCGTCCACATTCGGTACTGCAAAAGTTTAAAATTTGCAGAATTTGTTTCCGTGAATTAGCTTATAAAGGCCAGATTCCTGGCGTGAAAAAAGCAAGTTGGTAAGAAGTTTATAAACGGGAAGGAGGTTTACACACATGACTATGTCTGATCCTATTGCAGATATGCTTACTCGTATTCGTAACGCCAACACTGTGCGTCACGAGACAGTAGAAATGCCTGCTTCTACTATGAAAAAACAAATCGCGGACATCTTGAAGCGTGAGGGCTTCATCCGTGATGCTGAATTCGTTGAAGATAGCAAACAAGGGATTATCCGTATTTTCCTGAAATACGGCCCAAGCCAGGAACGCGTTATCACTGGTCTGAAAAGAATCAGTAAACCAGGTCTTCGCGTATACACCAAGAGCAATGAAGTACCTCGTGTACTCGGTGGCCTTGGAATCGCGATTATCTCCACATCTAAGGGAGTTATGACCGACAAAGAAGCTCGTCAATCTAAATCCGGCGGAGAAGTTGTCTGCTACATTTGGTAATAAACGTCACAAGATAAGGAGGTGCAACACATGTCTCGTATTGGTCGCAAACCAATCGCAGTACCTAGCGGTGTAGATGTCACTTTGGACAACGCCGTTATTACAGTAAAAGGTCCTAAAGGCACTTTGACTCGTGAGCTTCATAAAGACATGAAGATTACAGTTGAAAATAACGAAATCACTGTTGTTCGCCCGTCGGACAACAAATTGCATCGTTCACTTCACGGCACAACCCGCTCCGTTGTCAACAACATGGTGAGTGGTGTGACTGAAGGTTTCTCGAAATCTCTGGAACTGGTTGGGGTCGGATATCGTGCAAGCAAATCCGGAGATAAAATCGTATTGAACGTTGGTTACTCCCACCCGGTTGAAATTACACCGGAAGCGGGTATCGAGTTCGATGTTCCTGCGAACACGAAGATCATCGTTAGAGGGATTGACAAAGAACGCGTTGGCGCTTACGCTGCCAAAATCCGTTCCGTACGTGAACCTGAGCCATACAAAGGTAAAGGTATCAAATATGAAGGCGAGCGTATCATCCGCAAGGAAGGTAAAGCTGGTAAGAAGAAATAACCAGCTCTACCTTAATTGTAAGATACCCCGTGCATCTTAAAGTGAAGCTGTTTACGGCAAACTGAAGGGAGTGAAAGGGAAGTCATGATTACAAAAGAGGATAAAAACAAGGCTCGTCTCAAAAGACACCTGCGTGTTCGTAAGAAGATCCAGGGTACTACTGAGCGTCCACGTTTGAATGTGTTCCGTTCTTCGAAACACATCTACGCTCAACTGATCGATGATGTGACTGGCGTTACTATCGTATCTGCCTCCACACTTGATAAGGAATTGAGTGCTACAATCGGAAATGGCGGCAGCGTTGAAGCTGCAAGCAAAGTGGGTCAACTGATCGCTGAGCGCGCTAAAGAAAAGGGTTATGCAGTGGTTGTATTTGACCGCGGTGGATACTTGTACCATGGACGGATTCAGGCTCTGGCTAGCGCAGCTCGCGAAGCTGGTCTTGAATTCTAGAATATTTCTAAAAGGAGGTTAACGACTTGCGTGTAGATCCGAACAGTTTAGAACTGACAGAAAGAGTTGTACACATCAACCGTGTTGCAAAAGTTGTAAAAGGCGGACGCCGTTTCAGCTTTAGTGCACTTGTTGTTGTGGGCGACGGCAACGGCTACGTTGGTGCTGGTATCGGTAAAGCCGGCGAAGTTCCGGATGCCATCCGTAAAGGCATTGAAGACGCCAAGAAAAACCTGATCCACATTCCAATCGTAGGAACTTCGATTCCTCACCTGGTTACTGGACATTTCGGCGCAGGACGCGTTCTGCTGAAACCAGCATCCGAAGGTACCGGCGTTATCGCTGGTGGACCGGTTCGTGCGGTGCTTGAATTGGCAGGCGTTGGCGATATCTTGACAAAATCTTTGGGTTCTTCGAATTCCATGAATATGGTCAATGCTACTTTAGAGGGTCTTTCCCGTCTGAAGCGCATTGAAGAGGTCGCGAAGCTTCGCGGCAAATCTGTCGAAGAATTACGCGGTTAAGGAGGGGAACGTCAATGGCTAAATTGCAAATTACCCTCGTACGCAGTGTAATTGGACGTCCAGAAACACAACGTGTTACTGTTAAGACGCTCGGCCTGCGCAAAACCAACTCGTCCGTGGTTCACAACGACACTCCTGCAATTCGCGGGATGATCAACAAAGTGAGCCACTTGCTGTCCGTTACTGAAATTGAAGGCTAAACAGCCTCGCATAAATTAACAAACATAAGGAGGTGCAAACGATGAAGTTACATGAACTTGCTCCAGCTCCTGGATCACGGAAAGAACGCAACCGCGTTGGTCGTGGACCAAGTAGCGGTAACGGTAAAACTTCGGGCCGTGGTCATAAAGGTCAAAACTCCCGTTCCGGCGGTGGTGTACGTCCAGGCTTCGAGGGTGGACAAAACCCACTCTATCGTCGTCTGCCTAAACGTGGTTTCGTCAATCCTACCCGTAAAGAGTACGCGATTGTGAACCTGGAAGATCTGAATAGCTTTGCAGAAGGAACAGAAGTAACTCCTGAGCTTTTGCTTGAAACTGGTGTTGTCAGCAACACTAAGAGCGGCATCAAGATTCTCGGCAACGGTGAACTGGCTGTTAAATTGACTGTCAAAGCAAATAAGTTCTCTCAATCTGCGGTAGAGAAAATCGAAGCTGCCGGCGGTAAAACCGAGGTGATCTAATGTTCAAGACGCTTAAGAATATATGGCATGTTGAAGATTTGCGCAAAAAGATCCTGTTTACCCTGTTCGTTCTGATCATTTACCGCATCGGTTCGTTTGTACCGGTTCCCGGTGTGAACAAAGAAGTACTGGAATCAACAAATCAGGGCGGAGACGCTTTGATGGGTCTTTTGAACACCTTCTCGGGCGGAGCGCTCAAAAACTTCTCGATTTTTGCGATCAGCATTTACCCGTATATCACAGCATCCATCATAGTTCAATTGCTTTCGATGGATGTTGTCCCTAAGTTTGCCGAATGGGCTAAGCAAGGGGAACACGGGAAAAAGCAGCTGGCGCAAATTACGCGTTACGGCACAGTAGTGCTAGGTTTGATTCAAGCGTTTGCCACATCTATCGGGTTTAACCGGATTTATGGCACTGAGATGATTCCAAATGCAACCTTTGCGGATTACCTGCTTATTGCGATCATATTGACGGCGGGTACATCGTTCTTGATGTGGTTAGGTGAGCAGATCACTGAAAAGGGTATAGGAAACGGGATTTCGATCCTGATTTTTGCGGGAATCGTCGCCGCCTTTCCGGGATATATCACCACTACGGCGCAATCAAGCTTCATCCAGCCGGGTCAGATGTTCCTGAATATTCTTAAAGTCGTTATTGTACTGATCGTGGTTGTTGCGATTATTGTCGGGGTGATCTTTGTTCAACAAGGTATCCGTAAAATCCCTGTACAATATGCCAAGCGCGTAGTCGGTAACAAAATGTACGGTGGACAGAATACGCACATTCCGCTTAAAATTAATGCGGCTGGTGTAATTCCTGTTATCTTCGCCGTTTCGCTGCTTCAATTCCCGATCGTTTTATCGAGCTTCTGGTCCACCCACACTTGGGCTAAATGGGTCTCGGCCAATCTGGATCATACCAAGCCGCTCGGCATGCTGCTGTATGTAGTCATGATCATCGGATTCACATTCTTCTATACGTTTGTCCAGATGAACCCGCAGCAAATGGCTGACAATATGAAAAAGAATGGCGGATACATTCCAGGTATACGTCCAGGTAAGGCAACTGAGAAGTATCTGACTAGAGTAATGTCGCGTCTGACCATGTCCGGTGCGCTGTTCCTGTCATTAATCTCTGTATTGCCAGTATTATTTGGATCGTTATCCGGGTTACCGAAGCAAGTGCAGATTGGTGGTACGGCACTGTTGATCGTTATCGGTGTTGCACTGGATACCATGAAGCAGATCGAGAGCCAATTGATCAAACGCCATTACAAAGGCTTCATCAATAAATAGGCGATAGGTTCCGGAGAAGTACCTAAGGCTTTAAACTTCCCGGTACCTATTGTGCTGTTTCTTGCTTGGTGGCGAACTTTCGGGGGGAGAAGAGAATCGTGAACATTTTATTCATGGGCCCTCCTGGGGCAGGCAAGGGAACACAAGCCGCAGTTGTTGTTAAAGAACTTGGTATTCCGCATATTTCGACCGGTGATGCTTTTCGCTTGGCAATCAAGCAGGGAACGCCGATCGGGCTGAAGGCTAAATCTTACATCGATCAAGGTTTGCTTGTACCTGATGATGTGACTATTGGAATCGTCGAAGAACGGCTGCAGCAGTCCGATTGCGAAAAAGGTTTTTTATTGGATGGCTTTCCAAGAACCCTTTCGCAAGCGGAAGCGCTGGGAGAAATCCTCAGCCGGCTTGGAACTTCACTGGATCACGTTGTTAACTTGAATGTGGACCGCGGACTGCTGATGGCGCGTCTTACCGGACGCCGGATCTGCTCAGTATGCGGAACATCCTACCATTTAATTTTCAACCCGCCGAAGCAAGATGGCATCTGCGACATTGATGGCGGAGAATTGTATCAGCGTCCGGATGACAACGAAGAAAGTGTAGGCAAGCGTCTGGATGAGTATGATAACAAGACAGCGCCGCTGCTTGCATTTTATGACGATAAAGGTCTTGTGCGTCAGGTCAACGGAGAAAACGAAATCAATGTCGTTTCTTCTGAAATCGTATCTATGCTGCGGGGTTAATGTAATGATCATTTGCAAATCCGAACAGGAACTTGTCTTTATGAGGGAAGCTGGTCGAATTGTTGCCGAGAGTCACCGTCTTATTGCTGAAGCTATCCAGCCAGGCATTACTACAGGTGAGCTCGACAGAATCGCCGATGGGTACATTCGCAGTCAGGGTGCTTTGCCGTCTTTCAAAGGCTACAACGGTTTTCCTGCCAGCATTTGCGCTTCAGTCAACGAACAATTGGTGCACGGATTTCCAGGGAAACGCAAACTGGTAGAAGGCGACATCGTTACGCTGGATATCGGTGCAGAGTACCGTGGTTATCACGGTGATTCCGCCTGGACCTACGGGGTGGGCAGCATTTCCGAAGAGGCTCAGCGTTTGCTGGATGTCACGGAAGGCTCCCTGTACGCTGGACTGGCGTTAGTCAAACCGGATGTGCGCTTGTTTACAATCTCCCATGCAATTCAAGCATACATTGAAGACGCCGGATTCTCCGTTGTCCGCGAGTATGTTGGTCATGGCATTGGGGCAGAACTGCATGAAGAACCGCAAATTCCGAACTATGGCATAGCGGACCGCGGACCACGTCTGAAGCCGGGTATGGTACTCGCCATTGAGCCGATGGTTAACGCTGGAGAACGTTATGTCAGAACACTGGATGATAACTGGACGGTCGTTACGGTAGACGGTTCACTGTGCGCTCACTTCGAGCATACAGTAGCAGTTACACCGGACGGCATGGAGATTTTCACAAAACTGAATGCGTAGGTGATCTTCACGTGAATACTGGGAGCAGCCCGCAGGTTGGTCAAATCGTGAGAATTCTCAAAGGCAAGGATGCCGGAGAGGCTGCCGTTGTTATCGCAGTTGTAGATAGCAGATTTGTATATATTGCTGATGGGGACAAACGTAAGTTTGACAGTCCAAAGAAGAAGAATATTCAGCACTTGGAGCTCATACCCTTCATCAGCAGTGAGATTGTAGACAGTTTGGAAGAAACCGGCCGGGTCACCAACGGAAAGCTGCGGTTTGCAGTGATGAAGTATGGCCAGCCCGCTGGACAAAGTGCTAATGAGAAAGGAGACTAACTGTGGCTAAGGAAGACGTCATTGAGGTAGAAGGAACGGTCATTGAGCCGTTGCCTAACGCAACTTTTAAGGTTGAGCTTGAGAACGGTCATCAAATACTTGCCCATGTGTCCGGGAAATTGCGGATGCACTTTATCCGTATCCTAACCGGAGACAAAGTGGTCGTGCAGTTATCGCCTTATGATTTATCAAAAGGCCGTATAACTTACCGTAAATAGATGGGAACTACAACAAAAGTTTTGCTTCGCAAAACTTTGAGGAGGTAATTAACATGAAGGTAAGACCTTCTGTAAAGCCCATTTGCGAAAAATGCAAAGTCATCCGCCGCAAAGGGACTGTTATGGTAATTTGCGAAAATCCGAAACACAAACAAAAACAAGGTTAAGAAGGGGGTGTAGCGTAAAATGGCTCGTATAGCTGGAGTGGATTTGCCACGTGATAAGCGCGTTGAGATCGCCTTGACTTATATTTTCGGAATCGGTAAAACGACTTCCCAGAAAATTCTTAATGAAACAGGCATTGACGTTAACACACGTGTCCGTGATTTGACGGAAGATGAAGTCAGCAAACTGCGTGAAACGATCGACAAAGAGGTTAAGGTTGAAGGTGACCTTCGTCGTGAAATTTCCTTGAATATTAAGCGTCTTACTGAGATCGGCTGTTACCGCGGTGTTCGTCACCGTCGTGGATTGCCTGTTCGCGGTCAACGTACCAAAACCAATGCTCGTACCCGTAAAGGCCCGCGTCGTACTGTAGCAAACAAAAAGAAATAAGAAGAGGTGATAAGAGACAATGGCTAAACCGAAAAAAGTCGTACGTACGAAACGTCGCGACCGGAAAAATATCGAGTCTGGCGTGGCACATATCCGTTCCACGTTCAATAACACTATCGTTACGATCACGGATCCTCACGGAAATGCAATTTCCTGGGCAAGCTCCGGCGGTCAAGGATTCAAAGGTTCCCGTAAATCGACTCCATTTGCAGCGCAAATGGCAGCCGAAACAGCTGCTAAGGCAGCTATGGAACACGGCATGAAGTCCGTTGAAGTTATGGTTAAAGGACCGGGCGCGGGCCGCGAAGCAGCCATCCGTTCCCTTCAGGCCGCTGGTCTTGAAGTAAACCTCATTAAAGACGTTACTCCAGTTCCTCACAATGGATGCCGTCCGCCGAAGCGTCGCCGCGTTTAGTACAATCAGAATTGTGATTGTGGTATAATTCTGACGCATCTGCTAATAATAGGTGTTTAGGCATACTACATGATACACCTGATGGGGTGACTGTTTCATATAGGAGCGACGTTTGAAGGAGGGGTACACTCGTGATAGAAATCGAAAAGCCGAAGATTGAGACCGTAGAAGCCAATGATGATGGGACCTATGGGAAATTCGTAGTTGAACCGCTGGAACGTGGATATGGCACGACTCTGGGGAACTCGCTTCGCCGGATTCTGCTTTCCTCCCTTCCGGGAGCCGCAGTGACTTCGGTCCAAATTGACGGCGTTCTGCATGAGTTCTCGACCGTTCCCGGCGTAATGGAAGATGTGACGGAAATCATCCTGAACCTTAAAGCTCTTTCTCTGAAGATTCATTCGGATGAAGAGAAAGTGTTCGAGATTGATGCTGAAGGAGAAGGCATCGTTACCGCAGGTGATATCCGTGCGGACAGCGATGTTGAGATCCTGAACCCGGATCTTCATATTGCAACGCTGGGACCTGGCGCGAGACTGCACATGCGCATTTTTGCAGGCCGTGGTCGCGGCTACGTCCAAGCGGACCGGAACAAACGCGACGATCAGCCAATTGGTGTAATTCCAGTTGACTCTATCTACACTCCTATTTCACGTGTGAATTACGGTATTGATAATACCCGTGTTGGTCAAGTGACTAACTACGACAAGTTGACGCTGGAAATTTGGACAGATGGCAGTATCCGACCGGAAGAAGCCGTTAGCCTTGGAGCCAAAATTTTGAACGAGCACCTCGTTCTGTTCGTAGGTCTTACGGATGAAGCGAAAGACGCCGAAATTATGGTTGAAAAAGAAGAAGACAAAAAAGAAAAAGTACTTGAGATGACGATCGAGGAGCTTGATCTTTCTGTCCGTTCCTACAACTGCCTCAAACGTGCCGGTATTAATACTGTGCAAGAGCTGACTACGAAAACTGAAGAAGATATGATGAAGGTTCGTAACTTGGGCCGCAAATCTTTGGAAGAGGTTCAAGAGAAGCTTGAGGAACTTGGTTTGGGACTTCGTACAGAAGAATAGGACCCCGGAGTTCTTGAGACTTGAGTGAAGGAGGGAAAACAAATGGCATACCAAAAATTGGGCCGTGATTCCAGCGCGCGTAAAGCTTTGTTCCGCGATATGGTAACGGATCTGTTCCTATACGAACGTATTCAGACAACAGAAGCCAAAGCGAAGGAAGTTCGTTCCATCGCTGAGAAACTGATCACTAAAGCGAAAAAGGGCGATCTTCATGCTCGCCGTCAAGTAGCTGCATTTGTTCGTCGTGAGACTGTAGATGGTGAACAAGATGCAATCCAAAAATTGTTCTCTGACATTGCTCCACGTTACACAGAGCGTCCAGGCGGATACACTCGTATCCTGAAGCTGGGACCTCGCCGTGGCGATGCTGCGCCTATGGTTTATCTTGAACTGGTAGACCGCGCGTAGTTTCACAAGCTATGATTTCCGGATGTACGCTTTACGTATTTAACGTTATTGTACTGCAGGGCATATTACCCTGCCGTGCAAATAACCGCGGGAATCACCTTGTATAGAGTAGAAGGAGCTCCCGCCGGGGCTCTTTTTTTTGAAAGAGGAGAATGAAATGCGCAATCTATTGATGAAAGTCAATTATGACGGCACCCACTATGATGGCTTTCAGACCCAGCCTCAGGGCAATACGATTCAGGACAAGCTGGAGCATGCTATTCAGCATCTGACCGGTGAGACGCTCAAAATCACGGGCTCAGGACGGACTGATGCGGGGGTGCATGCTTATGGCCAACCTTTTAACTTCATAACCTCCTCCCAGATTCCGCTGGAGCGCTGGTGTCTGGCTCTGAATGCCAGGCTGCCGCAGGACATCGTGGTTACAGAGGCCGCTGAGGTTCCGCTCTCGTTCCACTCCCGTAGAGGGGCGAAGCGTAAAACCTACCGGTACACGATTAACGGCAACCGGTTCCCGGACCCGTTTCAGCGGCGCTGGCAGCATCATCATCCGATGAAGCTGAACGTTCCTGCGATGGAGCAGGGGCTAAGCGCGCTGCTGGGTACCCATGATTACACCTCGTTTGCCTCCAGGAAGTCCACTAAGACTTCGCATGTGCGGACCATTTATGAGGCTTATCTTGAAGTAGACCGCAGCATGTGCCGCCCAGGCTCTTCTGACCAGGGAGTGATCCATACCTATATTACAGGCAGTGGCTTTTTGCAGCATATGGTACGCATTATTATGGGGACGCTTATGCAGGTGGGCCAAGGTAAAATCAGCGCAGATAGAATACCTCTAATACTTGCGGCTTGTGATCGTGCAGCGGCCGGACCTACGGCTGTGTCTAAGGGGCTGGCACTCTGGAGTGTGGAATATGACGAGATGGAGGACTAAACGGCCGGCACTATATTTTTTATAAAAATTAGTACTGAATGTTTAAAAATCGCTTGCGCTTGTCATGTTTATACTGTAATATAAAAGTTGTGTTTTCTTGATGGCTATCCCACAGCCCCGATCAAGGAAATGCCAACAAATAAGTATTTTTAACTCACTAAATTGTAATTCAATCGCGAAACAAGATATACGAAACAGATGATTTTCGTACGAGAACAAGGAGGAAACATTCATGCGTACCACCTACATGGCGAAGCCGAACGAAGTTGAACGCAATTGGCACATCATTGATGCCGAAGGCAAAACACTTGGCCGTTTGGCAAGCGAAGCCGCTGCCCTAATCCGCGGCAAACACAAACCGCAATTCACTCCACACGTTGATACTGGTGATTTCGTAATTGTTATCAACGCTGAGAAGATTCACCTCACAGGTAAGAAAATGCAAAACAAGAAATACTACCGTCACTCGATGCACCCAGGCGGCTTGAAGGTTACTGTTGCAGAAGACCTGATCAAGACCAAACCTGAGCGTATGATTGAATTCGCAGTTCATGGCATGATTCCTAAGACTCGTCAAGGTAATCACATGAAGCTGAGACTCAAAGTATATGCAGGCGCTGAACATCCACATGCAGCACAAAAACCTGAAGTTTACGAACTTCGCGGATAAGAATAAAGGAGGACAGTTTCATGGCACAAGTACAATACTATGGGACAGGTCGTCGTAAACATTCGGTAGCACGTGTTCGCCTTGTACCGGGTGAAGGACGCATTGTCATTAACAAACGTGAGATGGACGAATATTTCGGTGTTGAAACACTGAAAATGATCGTAAGACAACCTTTGAACCTGACTGAAACTCTGGGCAGCTACGATGTAATCGTGCTTGCACATGGTGGCGGCATTTCCGGTCAAGCTGGCGCAATCCGTCACGGGATCTCCCGTGCATTGCTCAAAGTAGACCCTGAATATCGCGGTACGCTGAAGAAAGCCGGCTTCCTGACACGTGACCCACGTATGAAGGAACGTAAGAAATACGGCCTCAAAGCTGCTCGTCGCGCTCCACAGTTCTCGAAACGTTAAGATTTCCTTGTTCAAGGAATGGAAGCTCCTGGCCTTTATGGTTGGGAGCTTTTTTTATGTTCTGTCAGTCGGTAGCCCAGTGATCTAGGGCTTTTTGATTTACATCGGAGGAGCGGCCAGGTTTTTCAGTGGAAGATTATTACATTTAACCAGGGGAGAAACTGTTTATATCTGCTCACAAAAATCTTCGCACCGTACTCTGATCCGCTTCAAAGATCTGTTCAACATCTCTCATTTGGAGTACAAAGTTTCGTTTGGATGAACCATACCTGTGTACAAGCTGGTGAAGCTGTAAGGTAAGCTGTCCATCGAAGCAGATCAGATCTCCCTTTGCGGCTGGCGCAAGTTCTAAATTCCTCAGGGCATCCAGCTCAATTTCTTGAAATCTCTCCTCTAAAGGAATCCTCCATTCAGTTCGTGTAGATAACGTGTGCTGATCAAGACAGACAATAAGCTGATCGGGGCCATCCAAAGTGCTGTGAGGATCATAATAAGCAAAGACTGCCGGCTGATCCGAAGCTTGGCACCATTCCTCTTCAGCTTGATAAAAGGCATACTGATGCTCTTTTCTCCTCTTAGGCCACATTTCTCCTTCATACTCCCGACGTAAGATTTGATCAAACCGGCTTTTGGCCATATCTATGGGTACACCAAAGAGCTCTGAAATCTGCTGAACTGCAATAGAATATTCATCGGATAAACTGTACGTTCGAAGCATAAAAAAGGGCATGGTGGCATAAAGAACGAATTTCTCAGCATCCTCCTCCTGTGCTTTGATGAAGGGGACAGGCATTACCGTCTGATTGCCGGCGTGTCTCAGGATATGGCATAGCTCATGCAGAAAATTAAACCGCTGCTTCATAGGAGAATCCCGATTATCCAGAAGTATATAACGTACACCTAATGAGGACTCATAAGCACGGCTTGTAATCGACGCATAATTAACAAGCACATCTAACTCTTCTGATAACTTAGGAATTGTGATGTCCTCCGGTTGCAGAATCGAATGGGTTATGTAGAGGTTCTCCACGAAATGCTCCAAATGTGTTTTTGTATAATGAATAAACATATTATACCTCCGAAATAGAATGTATGTTCGTATATATGGATATGCGGAATCAGCCCGTTGGCTGAAACCACGATGTGTTCTACTTTTTAATTGGTGTCTAAGAGTCGGCTTTTTTCTTTTCTTGGTCTTTGATAAATTGCCAGAAGGTTAACATTTCCCGCTTACGCTCATCCGGTGCATCCAGATAATCCTTGAAAAATAGCCCATGCTCCGGATTGTTTAAAAAAGCTTCGAACTCAGACAGCTCAGACATTGGTGAAGCAGAGTCTCCTTCTGTTGATCCATTGGCCAGACGATCCATTTCTTCGGTAGTGATCCCTAAGGCACGGCATACCTTAAGAACATTATCAACAGAAGCTCCTCCGACACCCCGCATTAGAATGGACCTCAGCGTAGTATAAGGAATTCCTGCCTTTTCTGAAAAAGCCTTGGTGTTCAGGCCGGTTTCCTCAATTAATCGCTTTAAGACTTCAGCCCGCTGCACACACAGTCCTCCTCATAATAACCGATATACGCTACTTCGTATTATCTTCTTTTATTTTAGAGAGATTGAAGGGAAAAGTAAATATGCATTTTCGTATTTAAGAGGATGAAATGCTTGACATAATGCGAAATTGAGCATAATATAAATAAAAAATACGAAATTGAGTATTTATTTGCGGAATTTTTATGAGAGAGGGGAATCAACATGAGCATGATTGAGCAGGAGGATAGGATATTACTCCATTCTGATTACGGTCTAAGAATGCTTCCGGAATACCAAAGATCATTAAAAGGTGTAGAACAGTTGTACAAAGGTGCGGACGCGGATGATAAGAAGGTGATCGCCGGAATGGTCAGTGACTGCAAGTATGTGATTGAGTGGCTGAGCAGTGGTCGCCGGCCGGGGAATAAACGGGGAATTGAACGGCGTGCGGGTTACGAGCGGGAAATTCTCTTAGAGCCTATTCGTATGCAAAATTTCACTGGCCGTTTCAAGGCGATCCCTTCAGAGGGCATATCGGAGGATCAGCGCTTTCAACTGGAACATGTTCTCGGGCTGTTAAGCAGAAGGGAGCGGGAGTGTTATATGCTGGCTAACGGTGAAGGATTCTCGCATGTGGCTATTGCTGGAATGCTCATGATTTCGGCAGGCAGCGTAAGTGAATATATCCAGCGTGCGCAAAAAAAGATCAGTTCCGTAATAGACGAATTTGGTTCACTTCTCAGATGAAGCACGCTGCACGAAATATAAATAATGGGTTTGTCTAGTGAAAGCCCCTAATAAATAGAAGGAAGGTTAATCATCATGAATCCGTTACGTGCGACCCGCACGGTTCAGAAATGAGTTCTAAATACAAGGAGGGCGAAAGTGACCATTACGCTGTTACTTATGGCAATCCAGAAATTTCTGCAAAAGGAATTGGCTGATGATACGCAGCCCGTGCCCCCAGTTCTGCTGGGATATCTTCCGCCGAATACAAGCGTAAATCCGGTATCTCCGGTTATTATGCTTCGGCCTGCTGAGGGTGAGGGAGATTCCGGTCACGGGCAAATTCAAATTAAACTTCAGTTTGGAACCCATTCCGAAGATGATACTGGCTTGATTATGCTGCTTAATCTGATGGAGCGGGTACGTATCCTGCTATTGCGCCAACGAGTTCTTGAGCAGAAATTCAGTTTGGAAGCCAATTGGACATGGAAGCTTGACGAAGAGCACCCTTCAGCAGTGTGGAGGGGCGAACTTACAACAACCTGGGCATTGCCCCAAATTCGACAGGAGGTAGTATTGTGAATTCTATTGAAAATAATGACCAACCTCAAACCGGGCAGGAGCCCATACAAATTTATCTGGGTCCTAACTTGCGTGGCGGCCAACTGCTGCAAGCGACCGTATTCCGGTCGGGCATTCCATCTTATTTAACGCCCCTGATGGCTGAACAGCCGGATGTGGCTGAACTGATTGTTCCGGTTGAGGAAATGACCGCAGTGCAGGAGCGAATTCTTCAAGCAGGAACCGCAGAATATACAGTCTATCAAAGGCTTCTAGGAAAGGGGATCTAATCAATGTCATTTAAACATGGTGTAAGCATTATTGAACAATCAACTTCGGTTCTGGCTCCCGCAAAAGCAACAAGCGGTATTCCCTTTGCGGTGGGTACAGCTCCCCTCCATATGGCAACTTCAGCTGTACCTGTTAATACTCCAGTGCTTGTGAATAACTACGCAGAAGCCGTGGCAGCTCTGGGATATAGTGACGACTGGTCAAAATATACGCTGAGCGAGTTAGTGTATTCTCATTTTGCCTTGTACGAAAGAGCCCCCATGATTCTGGTTAATGTGCTTGACCCGGCTATCCACAAAACAACGGTTGCTCCAGCAGCGGTAGTTGTCAGTAACCAGTTGGCAACTTTGCAGGCTGAGGGGGTACTACTGCCTACACTGATTGTTAAATCTTCAGATGGTACTTCTACTTATGTATCCGGTAAGGATTATACAGCTGCTTTTGATCAGAATGGACATGTGTTAGTCACAACGAAGGCTTCTGGTGCAATTGCATCCAGCATTGATCAACTTTCTATTGGATATGACAAGCTGGACCCTGGTGCTGTAGAAGCTGAGGATATCATTGGGGGCGTAACATCTTCCGGTGAATATACCGGTTTTGAGCTGGTTCATCAAGCTTACCCGCGTTTCGGTATCCTTCCGGATCTGCTGCTGGCTCCGGGCTGGTCGCATTTGCCTGCGGTTGGTGCAGTGATGAAGGCGAAAGCCGGGAATATCAATGGGAATTTCAAGGCGATTGCGCTGACGGATATTGATCCATCCTGCTCTTATACAGAGGCCGGTACATGGAAAGCCAACAATAACTACACGGGTGCTCTGCAAGTTGCCGCCTATCCGATGCTGACGCTTGGGGAGAAGAAATATCATTTCTCCACTCAGCTTGCCGGCCTTATTGCCGCGGCGGATGCCGATAATGGAGGTATCCCTTTTGTATCGCCTTCTAATAAGCCTCTACAGGCGGATGGCACTGCACTATCTGACGGGACAAGCCAATTCCTCGGAATTGACCAGGCCAGCTTCCTGAACAGTGCAGGCATTGTAACCGCACTTAATCTGGGAACAAGCGGCTGGAAAAGCTGGGGGAACAACACCGCTGCATATCCAGGCGTAACCGATCCTAAAGACAGCTTTATTCCGGTCCGCCGGATGTTCAACTGGATTGGCAACAGTCTGATTCTGACCTACATGCAGAAGGTGGATGACCCGATGAACAAGCGGCTGGTAGCAGCGGTTACGGATTCCGTTAACATTTGGCTGAATGGCCTCACGGCATCAGGAGCACTGTTGGGCGGACGGGTAGAGTTCAATGAATCCGAGAACCCGGTGACAGATCTGATGGCGGGTAAAATTACATTCCACCTGCATCTTACGCCGCCTGGACCAGCACAGGAAATTTCATTCCTGCTTGAATACGACACAACATACTTGGCTGCGCTGGTAGCGTAGAAGGAGGAGCAATCATGCCAAACAGATCAGAACGGGTTATTGATTATTCGGTGTATTTGAATGCCGTCGATTACTTGGGAACAGCAACCGCGACTTTGCCGGAAATTACTTACCTGGTAGATACCATCAAAGGGGGCGGGATTGCCGGAGAAATGGCGGCGCCTTCTCCAGGGTACACAGGAGCGATGAGTCTGGCGCTTAAATGGCGCACGATCGAGAAGGCGGCAGCCTCTCTGCTGGCACCGAAGGTCCACACGTTGGACCTGCGTGCTTCCATTCAGACGTTTGATACCGCGACAAGTGAATACCGCGAGGTGCCGTTTAAGGTTACCGTCCGGGCGAGACCGCTCGGCCTGACACTCGGTAATCTGGAGACTGGAGCAGCAATGGATACTACCAACAACTTCTCGGTTAACTATCTGAAGGTCACCCTGGATGGTGTCCAGGTACTGGAAATTGATAAGTACAACTATATTCATAAAGTATACGATGTGGATTACCTTGCGGCTACCAAACAGAATCTTGGTCTATAAGGAGAGTGCACGATGGGAACAAAAGAACTGGAGGAGACCGGAGCGGAAGTATACACTTTCGCCCGGCCTGTCAACTTTGAGGGCGATACGTTTGAGAGCCTGAATATTGATTTTGACAAATTAACCGGTGAGGACATCCTTACCTGTGACCGGCAATATCAGATGGAATCTGCCCGTCAATCCGGCGGGGAATTGATTAAGGAGACCAATAAAGCCTATCAGGCTTATATTGTGGCCAAGGCTGCTGGTGTCCATGTGGGGCTGATTAAAGCACTGCCCGCTAAGGATTTCACAAAACTTACCTTACAGGCACAAAGTTTTTTGCTGCTGTAGGCTGCGGAGACGGCGATGGGATCAAAGACATCGCCGTCTCTTTGGCCATGCTTACCCATACTCCAATCCCCTATTTTCTCGACCTGCCTGTCGAGGAACTGGGGGATTGGGCAGAGCGGGTGGCGAGAATTAAAGGAGGGAGGTAACCTATGGCAGGTTCAGGTTCAGGGAGTCCAAGCAGCATCAGTGAGCTTATTGTCCGGCTGAATGTATTGGTGAATCCAAATGTTCCCCGCTCTGTCGAGGAAGTGGAACAGCAAATTAAGGATTTGGAAGACGTGCTTAAAGAGCTGGCTAGGGCGGGCTACTTTGATCAACTGCGCGGAGATGCTGAGGACGCTGGCGACGAAGCCGAACAACTCGGTGACAAACTTAAGACTGCTTTCAAAGAAGTGGATTTCTCCATGCTGACTAAAGCGGTTGAACCGCTAAGAGCGGTATGGACGGCTGTGAATGATTCTGCCGGGGCAATGGCGCAGCTTCAGGCATCAACCGGATTAACCGCCGCTGAAATGAGCGGAATGAAAGAAATCTCCGATAGCCTGTACAGTCAGAATTACGGTAAAAACTTCGAGGATATCGGTGACGCGGTTGGGATGGTAAACCAAGTTCTTGGCCAAACCGGAGATGAACTGGAGACGACTACCCAGAAGGCTATGACGTATCGTGATGTGTTTAAGGGGGATATATCAGACTCAGTACAAGCTGTTGATGCGATGATGCAGAAATTCGGCATTTCTTCAGAACAGGCGTACAATCTGATGGCCCAAGGCGCACAGAAGGGGCTGAATACATCCGGTGGGCTTCTAAGTGCCGTAGAGAAACACAGCGAAGACTTCAAGAAAATGGGATATTCTGCTGACGAGATGTTTGAGTTGTTGAGCTCTGGCATGGACAATGGGGGGGATTCCCTTGAGGGTCTTGCCGGGCTTGTGAAGAAATTCAGTTCAACGGTGAAAGAGGGCTCGGATTCCACAAAGACCGCTGTCTATGAGTTGTTTGCACCTGAGCAGCTGAACCAATTCAGTGCTGCACTTGTAAGCGGCGGAACGAAGTCGAAAGAATTCGGCGAATTGGTGAAAGTGGCCGGAAAGAATGGAGCTGTTGCCCTGGTCAAGGATTTGAAGGCGGGCGGTGATTCGGCGAGCAAGGCCATGCTTCAACTGCGCAAGACAATGGGCAATGGGGATGAAATCTTCAAGGGGCTGGCAGACGGGTCTATGACCGGTAAGGATGCCATGAATCAGGTGATTGCTAAACTAAAAGCAATTAAAGATCCGGTTCATCAAGCGGCCCTTGCCAGCGCTATATTTGGGTCTCAGTTTGAGGAGATAGGCAACAAAGCGGTGTTGTCGCTGGGCCAGACGCGGCATCAGTTTGATATGACCCGGCAGACGATGGATGAAGTGTCTGCGATTAAGGATAATACGCTAACCGAGCAGTTTGCAGCCATAGGGCGGGAGTTGATGTCCGGTCTTGTGGTTCCTTTGGGAGAGAGTGTGATGCCTGCACTTCAGGGGCTGACCAGCTGGGCGTCAGACAACAAAGAAGTGCTGATGGTTATCGGTCTCGCTGTTCCTGCTGCGATGCTGGCCACAAAAACAGTGAAGATTGTTCAGGAGTTCTCCACGATCATTAAGGCGGCCAGCGCGGCCAGTGGAGCGGCTGGAGGATTTGCGGGTGCGCTGGGATTACTGACGAATCCCGTCGGTCTCGCTGTTGCCGGTGTGGGGCTGGTCACAGCCGGTGTCATCGCCTTCAAAAAGCATCAGGAGGATGCGCGCCAGGAGCTTTTGAATATGGGGGATGCGCTGGATGAGTCCTATGCCAATTATGCTGGGATTGAGGAGGCCAGTGCTAGAACCAAGGATCTAATTACTGAACAAGACCGGTTGGATAAGAAAATTAAGGATGCAAATACACCCGCTGCAGAATTGTTAGAAGCTAGAAGAAAGCAGAAGCTAGTCGAGCAGGAACTTATCGATATGAATCCAAATATTTTGTCTGCAGAAGGCTCCAAGAATGATAAGTTCAAAGAACAGATAGGTCTTGTCGGAGATATTGCTAAAGCCAAGGAAGAAATGGGCCGTCGTGAATTAGAACATGATGCACTTACTGCACAAGCGAAATTGCCTGAATTGGAGAATAATTATTCCAAACTGACTCAGGACCTCCAGAAACAAACGGCTTCTTATGAAAAGAACAAGGTGAAGTATAGAGATTATGTTCAACTTCAGGCGGAATACACTGAAATAGAATTAAGCCCTGAAAATGATCAGAAGATAGAGCGTCTTACAGATTTTGCTAAAAAAGCTACTCAAGTCACTGGAAAAGACTATGATTATTTAGGAGGAACACTTCAGTTTGAAGAAGATTTTGGTGAACTAGAGAAATCATTTGATAAAGACAATAAAAAAATTAAGAAAACTCAAAGTGAAATAACCGAAGCTGAAAACAGCTTTATTTCCTACTACAACTCCCAAAAGAAATTGATTGAGCTTGATCTCGGCGGTACCTTGCAAGAGCAAGCGGCCAAGTACAAGGATATGTCTGCTGCTGAACAAGCACAATTTAATCAAGCTATGACTGATATGATAAATCTTAACGCTGAGGTTGATAAACTGCCTGCCGATAAGAGAGTAAACGTACAAATCCTTTGGGAGCAAACCGGACAGGTTCCAAACTGGAAACTTACGGACGAAGAGTGGGGAGAAGTTCACAAGTCCATTAAAACTGATGGTACGCCTAATACGCGTACTAAAGCTGGCCAAAAAGCGAATTATTTGGCGCGACATGATCCGGGTTTTGAGGGGTACGCTGAAGGCGGTATCGCATACGTGCCCTCTATTTTTGGTGAGGCTGGCCCTGAAATCGCTATTCCCTTAAACCGCAAGCCCCGGTCCCGGTCTTTGCTTGAGAAGGCAAATGACTTAATGGGATATAATAATAATTCCGTTAACAATGGGGATATACATGTAACCTGGGCGCCTAGTGTAACCCTTCAAGGGGGCGATAAGTCTGTAGCTGAACAGGTACGGGAGGCTTTAAAGCAGACAGAGGACGGCTTCGAACGCCGGTTCAAGTCGATGCTGCTGCAACAGAGGCGGGTGAGCTTCCAATGATCTATAGAACGGTACAAGGCGATATGTGGGACGGGATTGCTTTTAAAATCTATGGAGATGCCCGTTTCCTGACGCTGCTCTTGAATGCTAATCCGGCACATGCTGCTGTCAGTGTATTCTCAGGCAATATTGTACTGAATGTACCGGAGCTGCCCACAGACATATCCAGTTCACTGCCTCCCTGGCGAAGGGAGTGAAGCACATGGAACTTATGCAGGACGCACGCAGAGCGGTACTGGAGCTGCGCTATAACGGAAAAGATGTTACGCAGGATATCACTAAATCGCTGACAGATTTTCAGTATAATGATGCTGCTTCAGGTTCATTAGATGATCTTACAGTTACACTTGAGGATAGGGAGCGCAATTGGCAGGGGCCTTGGTCACCGGTTGAAGGCGATCAATTGGTTGCTGCGATCCGGACGGTCAACTGGGACAAGCCGGGTGAAATTAAGAAGCTGCCGCTGGGCACCTTTGAGGTAGACAGTATTGATTTTAGCGGTCCTCCCGATACGATCTCTATTAAGGCGGTCTCGCTTCCCGTGACCTCCGAGGTTCGGATGCAGCGCAGCTCGCGCAGCTGGGAGAAAACCAATCTGAAAACAGTAGCTGCTCAAGTGGCCAAACGCGCAAAGCTAAAATTAATCTATGAGGCACAGGACAACCCCTCTTATGACCGGCTGGAGCAGTCGGAGGTGTCGGACTTGGCCTTTTTGCTGAACACAGCTACGCAAGAAGGTATCGCCATTAAAGTATCTTCTGGAAGCCTGGTGCTTTTTGATGAACAGGAATATGAACAAAAAGCAGCGGTGGCAACGATCGTGCGGGGGGAGACTAATGTAACGGATTACAGCTTCGCTTACAATTCGGCCTATGCAGCTTTCCGGGCATGTACTGTGACGTATACTCCCTCTCAGGGCAAAGAGTCCTTAAAGGCCACGTATACGCCTCAAGGCGCGCCTAAGAGCGGTCCCGTGCTTAAGATTAACGAACAGGTCGACTCGCAGGCAGATGCGATGCGGCTGGCCCGTAAAAGGCTCCGGGAAAAGAATAAAGAAGGCGGCAAAGGCACTCTCTCGCTTATGGGAGATCTAAGGATGGCCGCGGGACTAACGATTAATATCAAAGGCTGGAAGCGGTTTGACGGCAAATACATTATTGAATCGGCAAGGCACTCAATTGGAAGCAGCGGATATACAACCAGTCTGGACATTCGTAAAGTATTGGGGTGGTGAAAGGTGATACTTATTGGCAGAGTATCGACAGCTAATCCGGCAGCCGGAAGTGTCAGGGTTACTTTTGCAGACCGTGATGATATGGTTTCCGGCGAGCTGCCGGTGCTGACACCGGGCGGCTGGGGAAAAGGCAATGCAGTACCGTTGCCGGGAGAGCGGGTTGTGTGTGCTTTTTTGAATCATGCGCGTTCCGCCGGGTTCTGTCTGGGAAGTTATTTTGCAGATGACGGTGAACCTTCTGGTACCCAGGATCAGCGGGGGGTATGGTTTGAGGATGGCAGCTATGTCTATTATGACCGTACAGCCCAAACACTTACTGTCAAATCAAGCGGCGGGGTGCGGATCGAGGGAGACTTGACGGTTACCGGCAAGGTGTCTGCCAGCTCAGTTCATGATGGAGGAGGCAGAACCGGATGAGTGATAAGAACGGAAAAGAGCAGAAGCAAGATTACAAAATGAATAAGATTGGCAGTCTGGGGCCGGTAGTGTTTGTCGTTGCGGAGGGTGCGATTCGTACCATAGATGAATTCAAGCGCAGCAGCTCCAGCCGTTGGGCTCAGCACGATATTATCGGCAAGAAGCCCAAGAAAGAATTTCTGGGACCGGGGGCAGACTCCGTTTCATTCTCGGTTCAATTCTCAGCGGCGCTTGGCCTTAATCCGCGCAAAGAGCTGGACAGGCTTACTGAGCTGGACCGTGCCGGCAAGGCGATGCCGTTAATCATAGGACGCAAGAATGTGGGGGTTGGGCTATGGGTCATCAGCAGTTTGTCACAGGATTGGAACAGGCTGGATAGCATTGGCAATGTACTGGATGCACAGGTCACGATCTCACTTGAGGAGTATGTAAAATGATGTATACCGTAGATATGACTCAGCCCACACTGATTGATTTTAGCCCGGCAACGGTAGAAGAGGAAGTTGCTCAGAATATAAGGATGATCCTTGCTACTCCGCTTGGCAGCGCACCATTAGCCCGGGGGATTGGCCTGGACTACTCCATTATTGATGAACCGGCATACATCGCTGAATCCCGCCTGACGGCAGCGATCATTACAGCCATAACGGAGCAGGAGCCACGCGCAATAGTGGCCGATGTTTCTTTTCATAAGAATATAGAAGAGCAGCTTACAGGCAGCTTGGCCGTCGTACTGAAATATAGCCTGGCAGAGGAGGAGTAGGAATTGGAATATGCTGAATTACCGGATATCCGCTTTTTGGAGGAGGATGCAGCAGCCATACAGCAAAATGTCATCACTGTATATGAAGGCCTTGCCGGACGCACTTTACAGCCTGCCGATCCGGTGCGGCTTTTTTTGTCTTCACTCGCAGCGGTGATTATTCAGCAAAAGGTGCTGATCAATCAGACCGCCAAAGGAAATTTGCTGCGGTATGCCTCTGGAACGTTACTAGATCATATGGGGGCTTTTCAAGGATCAAAGCGGTTAGAGGCATCGGCAGCAATCGTTACGCTCCAGTTCGCTTTATCCATTCCGCTGGCTTCAGCGGCCCCGATACCGGCAGGGACACGCGTCGGAGTACAGGGCGGGAAGGGCTCAATTTATTTTACAACCATGGAGTACTTGGAGATTCCCCCGGGAGAGACAGCGGGAACGGTTAAGGCAACATGCTCCGAATCGGGGACAACCGGGAACGGATTCTTGCCTGGGCAGATTAATGTTCCAATGGACCCGCTGCCTTTTGTCCAGGCTGTAACGAATCTGACCATCAGCTCCGGCGGTGCTGCTGCTGAGACAGATGAAGCATTCAAGGAACGCATACGCCATGCGCCGGAATCATATTCAACGGCTGGACCTCAGGGAGCATATGAATTCTGGGCCAAGTCCACATCCTCGGCAATCAAGGATGTTCATGCCTACTCCCCGGCACCCGGGCGTGTTACCGTGGTACCCTTACTCGCAGAAGGGGGAATTCCAGGGGAGGATGTTCTGAATTCAATTGCCGAGACTTTGGAGGACAGGGGAATCCGGCCGCTGACAGATCTGGTAACCGTGAGTGCGCCACAGCCAGTCAGTTATAATACCGCGCTGACCTATTATATTAGCCGTAGCCGGGCTGCTGAGGTTCCGGGTATCCAGACGGCAGTATCGGCAGCCGTTGCTGCTTATCAGCTCTGGCAGCGCTCCAAACTTGGCAGGGATATCAACCCGTCAGAGCTAATATCCCGTATTATGGCTGCCGGGGCGCTGCGGGTCATGGTGACAGAGCCCGTGTATAAAACAATGTCCGCAACCCAAGTGGCGCTATCCGGCACAACGGCACTGACTTATGGGGGGCTGGCAGATGATTAATATCCAGACCTTAAGCCTGAGCGATCTGCTCCCGCCTTCCATTCGTAAGGACCCTGCCATGGCCGCGGCTGCGGCTGCGCTAGATATACATTTGCAAGAGACAAGCACTATGATCGCCGGTCTGAATATTTTCAGCCGGTCAACGGAATGGACGGATGCGGAAACGGATGAGCTGGCCTGGCAATTCAAGCCGCCGTATTATGATCCGGCTCTGCCTGTTGAACAGAAACGGCTGCTGATTCAAAATGCAATTCCTTTTCACAGACACAAAGGGACTGCCGGTGCAGTAGAAGATCTGATCTCCATCCTGTTTGGCCAGGGTGCAGTCGAAGAATGGTGGCAATATGGAGGAGACCCTTATCATTTCCGGGTGGTCACCAACAATGCGGATGTGACTGCTGCACGGGCTCAGGAATTCATTGCCGCTGTCGATGCGGTTAAGAGGTTGTCTGCTGTACTCGATAGCGTCACTATTTCACAAGCAGAGCAGCTGCCTCTTTATATGGGCGGCTTTTTACATTTCGGGGAACATATTCAGATTTAGGGAGGGAATCATGTGGCAGTATTTGGAGGCATGACACTGACCAACAAAGGTCTTGTGCTGCAGGGGAAGGCCCAAGCGGGGGGCAAGTTGAATTATACCCGCATTGCTGTAGGCGACGGTTCACTTACAGGACAGGCTGTTCCGGCGATGAATGGACTGATTTCGCAAAAGATCAGTTTGCCGATTAAACGAATAACTACACAGCCGCCTAATAAGGCGATTATTGGTTCAGTGCTGCGGAACGCGGATGTCTCTACAGGATTCTACTGGCGTGAAGTAGGAGTCTTCGCACAAGACCCGGATGCGGGAGAAATCCTCTACGCCTACGCTAATGCCGGAGTAACCGCGGATTACATTCCGCCAGGCGGCGGATCAGACATCATCGAGAAGACGTTCGATTGTGTCGTAGTGGTAGGCACAGCCGCCAATATTACCGCAGTCATTGATGAGTCGCTTGTTTTTGCGAAAAAATCTGAACTGGACGCAGTGGATGCTGTCAAAGTGGATAAGGTTTCCGGCAAGGGACTGTCTGCTAATGACTACACCACAGCCGAAAAGACTAAACTGGCGGGGATCACTGCGGGAGCAGGCGGGGCCGGTTCTGCCACAGACACGGTTATCGGCAGCCGGACGATATTAGATACTACAGCACCAACAGGAGACAGCGGCACCATTACCAATCTGCTGGGTTGGCTGGCGAACACGGTCAAATCCATTACAGGTAAGTCTTCCTGGCGGACTGCACCGGCCACAACACTGGAGGCTGCTAAGGCGCATGCGGATGATGCTACCCGGCACCTTAACGCTGCGGATAGGGCGGCAATATCCGGGGCTATCCCATCATCGCAAAGGAATGTTGCAAATGGGGTGGCGGCACTAGATAATGCATCGCTGATAGTGGGTCAAGGGGTGAGACTCGGGGGAAGCGAACAGTACATCGAAAAGGTATTCTCGTTCCAAACCGTTAATGGTACCGCTAATCAGAAAATAGACTACAGTTTTGGTCCAGCCGTCATGTCTGGATTTATTGAGGTGACAGTAACTGGGGCTTGGGGTAACGCTTCATCTGAAGGCAGATTGACAAAGCGGATGGACGTTATGGGTAGCACTGCGGGCACCATTAACCGTCAAAGCACACAATATACCGAGGTTTCTGGCGCTATTAGAGGGCAGTTGTCAATCTCAGATGTGTATTGGAAAGACGGTAAATGGATTGTAACAGTGGAAGCAAGAACTAGCGCAGGGAACAACTACACTACCCACGTTAAGCATCACGGACCACTTGGGGCCAAAGATTGGGTGCAGGGTAGCGTCTACACAGGCGCAGCCACTACCTTGCCTTTAGCGATGCAGGTTATCCCAGATGATACAAAAACCAAAAGCGGGCAGCAGGTTGAAACAACTGTAGGTGCTCAAGCTAAGGCAGACGCAGCGCAGGCCGCAGCCATTGCCTATACCGATACAAAGGTAGGCCGGGTAGACCTGACTCAAACCCTTGGGCCGGGCACGTCGGTAGTGATGGCGGACGCTAATGGCTCGGAGCTGGATTTGGTGGTTCAGGGAGTAACGCGGTCGAATCTGATCGGGAAATTAGGAAGCGGGGAAAGCCTCGACGGGTGGTCAGTATCTGGGTCAGGCAGTGTTACATTATCCACCAACCAAAAGCGTTCAGGCTCATCCTCAGTTAAGTTTTCGGCTTCTTCAGCATCATCAAGTTATCTCTTTAAAGATTTTCCATTCTCTTTGGATACAACCAAATATTACATTTTGGCAGCATGGATATTTGTTGAATCCACTTCGGGTTCAAACAGTCCAGAGATTTCTTTGCGTGATGCGGGGGCGTGGACTACTAGATATTCCACATACGGATCTGTTTCAACTCTAGGTACTTGGCAATTCAAATATGTAAAGATCCCAGCGAGCAATAGTCTAGTGGGCACGGGATTTAGGCTATTATTTGGATTAGGAGCAGCATCTGCTGGCGTCTCCTACATTGATGAACTTCGGCTGTATGAGGTATCGGCAGCGGAGTATACAGCCATAGGCACGACAATCACAGGCGATGCTGTTGATGCCTATTGGCCATATGTGGACGGTAAGCAGCATGTTCAGGGTGTTGCAGTGACCAAGAAGGGGAAGAACCTGCTGTCGGGAGCGCCCAACACTCTTCACGCCAATGCAAGAATGAACGGTCCTTATGATATGACGCTGACAGCATCAGCAGCAGACCAAGTCTCAGACATATCTGCAAAGATGAATGTAAAAGGGGGGGAGACGTACACCTTTTCCGCAAGTATTACGGCGAGTTCAGGGGAAGGTCGAGTCCAAATATCTGAATATGCCACAGACGGAAGCCCAATCAAGACCCCTTCAACTATGATTGTGACAGCATTTACTTGGACCACAGACATTAACACTAGCTATATCCTTGTGCGTACACGCAATACTGCCGCCGGGACAATTACTTATAAAAACTGGCAGTTAGAACTTGGCAGCGCGGTTACTCCGTTTACACCAGCGGAGTCGCAGAGCATAATCCTCCCGGTCACGCTCGGGCAGATCGGGGATGTGCGGGACAGTGTATTTAGCGCGGGGAACGACTGGATGTATGTGGAGCGTGTGCGGAAAAATGTTATTCTTGACGGAACTGGGACATGGGGGAGGTTCGGCAATACCGAAAATGGATTCACCTCTATTTATGCAGCATTGCCATCTGGGGCAAATGCAGTAGCGGACAGGGAACGAGTTATTAATTATAAAGGAGAATTACTTAGCCATGCGTACCCCCCAACATCAGGAGGGCAATCATGGTTACCCTCGTCAGTAGGCAGTAATGTATATATCACAGTAAGCAATGTCGATTCTGGCTGGGTTAACGGTATAAGTCCAAATGGGAATGCAATAAAGGGCCTTACAAACGGTTGGAAGGCCACGACCAGCAGTGGTGGAGTCTATACCGCATGGGTGTCTATTCTGGACGGTAGCGCCCCGGCGACAAATACTGAGGCATGGGTCGCAGCTAATAAAGCGCCTGGCTGGATTGCATGGGCTTCTCTGGACTATATGCTGGCACTGGCATCACAGCCAGTTCCAGTGCCAAATGCTGAAGGAAGTATTACCCTGCACCCGGGCGGGAATCAGATCAACGTGGAAACGGGAGTTATCCAGCGAGAAAAAGTAGTGCCGAAGCTGGATAGCGGAAGTTACTATATCATCTCGCAGAGCAGTGGTAGTTACTGGGGAAAAGCAGTTATGAGTTGCCCGACCCAGAAATTTCTCGCCGTATTTAAAGATGCGGAAAACGATACTCAGAACTGGGTGTTTGCGCCGGATGGTCTCGGTGCACTTAATGCACGGACATTACCAGGCAGCTTTGATTCAACAGCAGATTACTATGTCACCTATATAGTCCGTGATAAATACGCCTTGACTGCCAATGTCACAGAAGCCGCTGCGACCTGGCGGACGGGCCTGGGTGGCGTGGTCTGTGAGGTGGTCCAGAGTGTCGCGGAGCTGCGGCAGGATAATGCCCGACAAGATTTCGCGGATGATTATATCGAGGGAAAGGTCGACAATCTAAAGCTGGGGGTGGCGGATGGTACAGTGCTGCCGGACACTATCCAAAAGTATCAGCTTACCGGAAATTCTGGTTTAGGGAAAGGTGGAAATCCCACCGTCAGCCCCAATACATTGCTTGACACGGGTATTTACACACTGACCTTCTCAAGTCCGGATCTTCCGGTGACTGGGTCTACAACATCTGTATTTGTAAAACGGTACAATTCCGCCTATATCATTCAAGAGGCTGATGTGTTTGCAACGATTAACACAATCACGATCATAAGAAAGTTTACAAGAGAAAGCAGGAATAGCGGAAGTAGTTGGTCATCGTGGCGAGAACTGAAAATGAAAGCTTCTCCACTGCCTAACAATATGGATTTGAACACCTTGGTTAGTGAGGGCCAGTTCTACGCGGTTTCAAACGCTTCATCGGCTACTATTACGAATCAGCCCCCCGTCGGAGGGAGCTACTGCTTCAATTTGGACATTAAGACAACAGTGAGTGCTGACGGTACTGGATGCAACCAGACGGTGACTTACTACAGTATGGCAGCGTCAGCGCCAGTAATATTTACTCGTAATTATTACCAAAGTGCATGGACAACTTGGCAGCAGATTGAAACAACAGCAGCGAAAAATGTTGCCGGAGGTTACGCTGGACTAGACAGCTCATCCAATGTATCTGTAGACAACTTACCATTTGGTAGTGTCACAAACATGTTGGGAGACTCTGGTAGGTTTGCTGGGACTAACAGTGACCCCTCAGAAGTCAGCTGTTCTAACACCTTTGCCAATATCAGATTTTTCAGCTCATGGAATGGTACTACTGTTACAGGTGCTGGAAAGTTTTATCATGACAACTCCACAAACGGTGGTGTGAGTGGAGCATTAACCGCTGATGTTAGCAGCTTGCTATTAGCTATGTACGGTGGAACCACAGTGAGATATGGTACTGAGTTCCATATAGCAACTTATACAATGGGTAGTGGTACTCAAAATCCTAGCGGGGTCGTTCCTGGTGCATACCTGATGACGGTTAACGCCAGCTTCCCCGCTGCGGGTGTCGGTAAGAACTTTACAGTATCCTTCTGGATTAGGGTAAAGTCAGGAACCAAGGTAGCTATCAACAAGGAAAGCAGGTTAAAAAAGAATGGGATAGCTCAATCCACCCACCTACAAGTAACGCCTTCTGATGGCTGGATGCATGTTGAAACCCTGATTAGCGGAGGTACTGGCTATTCTAATGGTGCGCCGAGTATCTACGCGACCCCAGGAGATGTTGTCCAGATTGCCCTTCCTGTTGTGGTAGCTGGGGGAATAGGAGTGGGGGTACACACCAGTCCTGTAATGGGTGCTACCCTTGGCTTTGTACCATTACCAGCCAACTCATACACAGCAAGTGATGTGCTTTCCAAATTGATCACAGTAGACGGCGCGGGAAGCGGTCTTGATGCTGATCTTCACGCAGGCAAAACCTTGGCTGAAGTGGTTCAGGGTTCGTTGTCCTACCTTGGCACCATCGCAGGCAGCTCGCCTAATTTCACTGGCACCGCAACTCCACCAATTGCGGCGCTTGCACCTGGGCAGCGGCTGTCCTTTAAGGCGTTAACATCCACCTCCGGCCCGATTACGCTCAATGTCAACGGCCTGGGAGCTAAGTCCATCAAAAAGCCAAATGGTAATAACCCTCCGTTGGTGCAGGGCGGGGTGTATACAGTGGTGTACGATGGAACGGCTTTTATCTTACAGGGTGAAGGGGGTGAGTATGGAACAGCGGGAGCGGCGGACGTCTTAGCGGGTAAAACATTCGGGACTGAAAATGGACTTGTTAATGGAGAAATCCCATTAAGAGGAGGCGAGAATTACCCCGGATGGCGAGAGGCAACGGTGGAAATACCGTCTGGGGTTGGTCGGATACACTTGGCTATTCCAAAGGGAGCGTACTTGACAGGAACATCAGATCAGGGCGGACTAGTTGGTGTATACAAGGATGATCCAGGATTTAACCCTGCTTACTTTAGAGCTGATGTTAATATGTTTGGACTTCAAGGGGCGATGCCAGTTATTACCGATGGGGCTGATCCCGCGCAGGGCGTAGGCAAGTGGGGGGACGGAGCTCTTGCCGTATATCCGCGTGAAGGGTACCGCAAAGGAGGGGCAGGAGCAGGTGAGATTAAGGTCACGCCTGCGCAGCTTCAGTCAGCAGACCCTGCATTTATTCCAGCCAATATAAAAGCGGGAGTAAGCATTTATGGAATAACAGGGAACTTTTCACCGACTCCTGTCGCGTTTAATCATAACACTGGAGCTGTTGCCCCATCTTCTGTGTCGGGATATGCTATTGAATGGATTATTTCCATAGCAGCTCCGGCAGGAAAAACTTTAGCTGCCGTAAGCACGGGACTTTCGTCAAGCTCATCCAGTTATGTAACATCCTCCAATGTTGATAATTTTAGAGTACACACATCCGCTTCCTGGTCTTATACAGGAGGAGGACTCAGCTCTACGATTGCCATAGGAGGAGGAACCGTAACTTCGTTCTTACAGTACATGAACTACCAATCGTCTACAGGCGCATTATCCTTCCGATTTACAGTACTTGCTGGAGGATTGTTAGGCGGTACTCTACAGTGGATAGGTTCAGGAGTGAACTTAACTACTTCCTACGTCCTGGTTTAAATCAATGGCAATTGCCCTCGGATCCCCGGGGGCTATTCTTATGATTCTTTTGAAATAGAATAGGAGGATATATATTATGCAAATCAGCATGAAAATCTACTATGACAAAGCAACCGGCAATGTAATCCACAACACCGGCGAGTACGTCGGCCGAGGCTATGTTGAGACCACGGAAGACCAGGACTTCGCCAGCATCAAGGAGCTGGCGAAGCGCGTCCGGGAGACGGTCGGCGTGGTTAAGCTGCAATACGGCCAGTACTCCCGGGAGTTTGCGCAGTGCGACAGCTACAGGGTGGACCCGGAGACAGGTGAATTATTATTTACGTATCTTAACGAGCCGAACCCATTGGAAGGACGAATGGCTGCTGTGGAGGCTGGAGCGGTGGACACCACGAAGCAGCTTGAAGATGCACTATCACGGCTGAACGAGACTGAGGCGCAGCTGATGGATACACAGGTTGCATTGGCAGAGAGCTATGAGGAGCTTCAGGCTGCAAAGGTTGAACTGCAAGTCACCAAACAGGAAACGGTTGATGCCCAGGTCGCAATCACTGAGTTGTACGAGCTGGTAATGGCCGGGCAGCAGCCGGAATCGCCCGTAGAGGGAGGTGTTACAGACAATGGCTAAGATATATGCAAACCTGATCAATAAGGGGATCAAGATGTTGGTACAGGTGCCTGAGAGCATTCGCGCCGATGTGGCCGCTCTGTTGGAGAGAGAAAATAAATAAGTCATAGCGTCCATTAGGTGGGCGTTTTTATTTTGCCCCTGAACTTGCATCAGGTGGCTATATCCAGTGGTCTTCTTATTCCTCTAGAACATATTGAGAATTCTCAGTTAAAAGTCCCGAGGAAGACAGTAAGAATATTTATGTTATAACTTTTTCGTTCAATGAGGATGGAAAAGTAAAATCAATAGGGTTAAGCGATGCCTTTGCTAAACAAATCTTTGAATGAAATATTTAAGTTTCGAAATATTGCAACGGCCTCTCCAGAAATGGAGGGGTCTTTTTTTTGACTTAAACCAAGTTAATCTTGATCAGGGTTAAATTCCACTCCATACTTTATTCCAAATTGAACAAAACCCATTGACTTCGCCGGATAAACGGATATACTATATCTTATAGAATTAGTCGGGATTAACCTCGTAGGTTTCGATCTTGACGATATCCGGATGGAGGAAACTAAGATGAACCTGCTCGAGAAAGAGGATTTAATCAAAGTGAAAGCGGAAGAGCTGGAGCATGCGGCTCCGGAGGAGATTATCCGCTGGGCTGTGGAGACCTTTCCTAATATAACCTTTGCCTGCAGCTTCGGGGCTGAGGATGTGGTGCTGGTGGATATGATTCAGAAGGTGAGTCCCTCGACAGATGTGTTCTATTTAGATACGGATTATCATTTCAAGGAAACCTATGAGACTAGAGATATTATGGCTGACAAGTACGGGATGGAATTCGTCCGGGTGTCTCCGCAGATTACGGTGGAGGAGCAGGCCTTGCAGTATGGGGAGGCGCTATGGAATACTGACCCTAACCAGTGCTGTGCGATCCGCAAGGTGGAACCGTTGACCCGTATTCTCTCACAATACGACGCTTGGATTACCGGGATTCGCCGGGACCAGGCCCCTACCCGGGCCAATGCGAAGAAGATAGAATATGATAATAAGTTCGGGCTGGTCAAGTTCAATCCGATTGCCAACTGGACTACGGAGGATGTGTGGAATTATATCCGCGAGAATGATGTAGTGTACAATCCGCTGCATGACCGCAATTTTCCGAGTATCGGCTGTGAGCAATGCACCCGGGCTGTTATGCCTGGTGAAGATCCGCGTGCAGGAAGATGGTCCGGTTCGGACAAGACAGAATGCGGATTGCATAAATAAGATAATAGCATTGCACAGGAGGAGAGAACAGGGATGACTTCAATACTTCCTCACGGAGGAACGCTGATCCGGCGCATCGCAGACGGAGAAGAGAGAGAAAAACTGCTGAAGCAAGCTTCATCACATCAATCGATTGCCCTTAATACTTGGACCTTATCGGATTTGGATTTAATTGGGGTAGGCGCCTTCTCGCCGCTCACCGGATTCCTGAACGAAGAGGATTATCACTCGGTAGTAAGCAATATGCGGCTGGCTAACGGTACGGTATGGAGTATACCGGTTACACTGGCTGTCGGTGACGAGCTTGCAGCAACTCTTAAGACAGGCGACAGGGTTTCTCTAATCGGTGAAGATGACGGTGTTATCTACGGTCTGCTGGATATTGAGAGTATTTATACGGTCGATCAGCAGGTTGAAGCGCATAATGTGTTCAAAACAACCGACCCCGCACATCCCGGAGTCAGCAAGCTGCTGTCCCGGCCGGCGACCTATGTAGGCGGACCCATAACGGTACTGAACCGCCCGCAGCCGGAGAAATTTGCTGAATTCTATTTTGACCCCGCCGAGACCCGCCGGATCTTCGCAGAAAAGGGCTGGAGAACGGTTGTAGGCTTCCAGACGCGTAACCCGGTACATCGAGCCCATGAATATATCCAGAAATGCGCTATGGAGGTCGTAGACGCTCTGTTCCTCAATCCCCTGGTAGGGGAGACCAAGTCGGATGATGTTCCGGCCAACGTGCGGATGAAGAGTTACCTGGCTTTGCTGGAGAATTATTATCCGGAGAACCGCACTTTCCTTGGCGTCTTCCCGGCAGCGATGCGTTATGCAGGACCGCGTGAAGCCATTTTCCATGCCATGGTGCGTAAGAATTACGGCTGTACACACTTCATTGTCGGGCGTGATCATGCAGGTGTGGGAGACTACTACGGTACGTATGAAGCGCAGGAGATCTTTGCTAACTTCACCGCCGAGGAACTTGGGATTACGCCGCTATTCTTCGAGCACAGCTTCTTCTGTGTGAAGTGCGGCAATATGGCCTCCAGCAAAACCTGTCCGCATCCGGCTGAGCAGCATTTGACGCTTTCGGGTACGAAGGTACGGGCGCTGCTGCGTGACGGCCAGTGTCCGCCTCCAGAGTTCACCCGCCCGGAAGTGGCGCAGATCCTGATTGAAGGCATGTCACCGGAAGCCGCTGTGAAGTCCTAAACGAATAGGGAGCATAGCCAGTACTATTTGGCCCTCTTGTCCCATATAGATGAGTAGAATCTATCGGGACGAGGGGGTCTTTGTTATGTCTGGAGGGCAGAAGCATAAAGTCTCGGTCTGGATCTCTTGGCGCGGCATCAAAAAAAGTATCCTGGGCGCAGTACTGCTCACTATAATGATCGGAATCATCGCCTACGACATGCCGACTGCGAGGACGGTCAATTATTGGAGCCTGCCGCTCTCCGGCAAGGTGATTGCCATTGATGCAGGTCACGGGGGGCCGGACGGGGGAGCAGTAAGCCGCTCAGGCCTGATTGAGAAGGATATCAATCTCTCTGTGTCTCTGTACTTGCGCGACTATCTGCAGCAGACTGGGGCAATTGTGGTGATGACCCGTGAGGGGGATTACGATCTGGCCAGTGACAATACCAAAGGGTACGCCAGGCGCAAGACGGAGGATCTGAAGCAGCGGGTGCGGAGCATTGAAGAGAAGGGAGCCGACCTGTTTGTCAGTGTACATATGAACAGTATTCCCTCCAACCGCTGGAGCGGGGCGCAGACCTTCTATTATCCAAGCAACGAGGGGAATAAGGCCTTGGCCGGGCTGGTACAGGATGAGCTGAGAGCTACACTTGAGAATACAGACCGCGTGGCGAAGACAGCGAATACCATTTATTTGTTAAAAGTGTTAAAAATGCCGTCCGTGCTTGTTGAGGTAGGCTTCCTGTCACATCCTCAGGAGTCCTTGCTCCTAGGGGATGATCTGTACCAGCGGAAGGTGGCAACCAGCATCTACAGGGGCATCCTGCGGTACAGCTCCGAGCAGCCATAGCGGCGTAGGGTGGGACTACTCTTCCCTCCGGGGGTAATGCTATAATGGGTACAAATACCGGGGCTTACCGCCGGATAGGAACAGAGGTGCTTTTCCATGCAGACCAGGGAACAAATTCAGGAACTTTTACAGCCGCTTACAGACCCGGAATCCGGAAAAAGCCTGATCGAACTACAGTTAATCCGCGATATCATGATCAAGGAGGACCGTATTTCGTTATCCATCGTATGTCTGGATTCGGATGAGAAGAAGCGGATGGAGCTGGAGCAGCAGGTGCGCGACCTGCTTACAGAGGGCGGAGGAGAACAGATTCATATCCGCCTGCGTGATGCCACCGACTATGAACGGGCTACGCTTCGCGGAGAAGGCGGCGGGGACGAGCCGGATTCAGATCAAGAGGGGAAGCTCAAAGGACACGCAGCGGGTCTTGAGGGGCATGAGCTGATCAATGAGAATTCAGGGGTGAAATTCATTGCAATCGCCAGCGGCAAGGGCGGAGTCGGGAAATCAACCGTAACCGTGAATCTGGCTGTGGCGCTGGCCCGCAAGGGTAAGAGAGTTGGCCTGATTGATGCAGATATTTACGGCTTCAGTATCCCGGACATGATGGGCATTGAAGAAGGGCCGATCGTGGAAGAAGGAACGATTATCCCGGTAGAGCGCTTCGGTGTGAAGGTCATGTCGATGGGCTTCTTCATAAGGGAGAATAGTCCAGTCATCTGGAGAGGACCAATGCTTGGCAAAATGCTGCGCCAGTTCTTCAGTGATGTCGGCTGGGGGGAATTGGATTACCTGCTGCTGGATTTGCCTCCAGGTACGGGCGATGTGGCCCTTGATGTCCACCAGATGCTGCCGCACAGCAAGGAGATCATTGTCACTACCCCTCATGCTACGGCTGCCTTTGTGGCGGCGAGAGCGGGCTCTATGGCTCTGCAGACCGAGCATGAGATTCTTGGCGTCATTGAGAATATGGCGTATTACGAATGCTCCTCCTGCGGCAAAAAGGATTACATCTTCGGCAGAGGCGGCGGAGCCCGTCTGGCAGAGACACTGCATACAGAGCTGCTGGCTCAGGTACCGCTGGGTGCCCCGGACAACCATATCTCCGAGCCCGACTTCTCACCGTCAGTATATAAGGCGGATACGGCTACCGGAGTATTGTTCGCAGACATTGCAGACAAGCTGATTGCCAAGTACGAGCAATAATCACCCGTTAGCTTTACCATGCACGTAAACAAATAAGGCCATGTCCCTTCACGGGGCATGGCCTTATTGCGGTTAAGAGCCCGAACCGGAATCGTCTCCGCCTTCCTGCTTCTGGCTGTCACCGCCCTGCTTGTCCTCGCCGCCGCCGCTTTCGCCTTTACCACCATCCTTTTTCTCAACCTTAGGCTGCAATTCATCCTGGACCACAGATTTGAGAAGCGTAAGGACCTCCATACGGAATAGCGGGTTCTGCATGGCTTCCTGCATAATGGTCATGGACTGCTTGCGGTAATCCGGTGTCTTCGTAAGATCGAGGAACATTTTCGTCATTTCGGGCGACTTCATAATTTCGCCAACCGACTTCTGATAAGTGGGGTCCTTGATCAATTGAAGATGAAGTTCTTTGCTCTCTTTATTAATCGCTTTGGCAAAATCCCCGGCAAATTGCGGGTCAGTCATAATCTTTTCGATTTCCTTCTGATACTCGGGTGCGGTGAGGGTATCCTTAACAGCGATCCGAATCTGTTCCGTCGTTTGCATAGGCATCATCTTCATGCTTAAGCCGCTGGCGGCGCTGCTCCCCTCTGAGCTTGGAGTAGACAAGGCCTCCTCTACAGCCTTTTTCCCTTCATCGCTTTTTAATATATCGACAACCATCGTCTTCATTTCCTTATATCCGCCTTGTCCCGAAGAAGAACTGCTCTGTTCGCCCCCGCAGGCCGTCAAGGTGATCAACAAGCCAAGTGCCAAGCCTCCAGACCAGATAGCCCTCCATTTCATTGGCGCTGCCCTCCTTTATAGAATTACTGCTTGTAGTATGCCGCGCGAGGGAACATTTATGTTGAAGCGGAATGGTTTTTTGACGGTAACCTTGGTAAAATAAATCTGACACGGGGAGGTGAAAGCGCTGAGCTTGAGAAAATGGTTTTATTTGTTTTGGACCACGCTTTTGATCGGTGCAGGCGGGGCTGTCATTGCTGGACTTGCTCTGCAGATAGGGAATGGCGGTATAGAGTTTAAAGGCACTGCCGATCTTCTCCTGTACTCCCTGATTCTTTTGGGCTACGGAGTGCTTGTAAGCGTATACGCCCAGCTCGGATTTTTTGCGTATCTGATCCTCAACTATACGGGCATCGGGGTGTTCCCGCGTAAGGCGTGGCGCTACATACAACTGGTGCTAGCTGTGCTGGCACTGTTTGAGCTGATGTTCCTGCGCACCTTTGTCGGCGGAGACCAGAGCGCCCGGACGGATGTGACGCTAGGCATAGCGATTCTGTTTACTGCTCTAATTGTATCTTGGCTCAAAATGCGCAGCACGAACGCGTCAGCCTGGGTCCCGACCTTTTTCTTCATGACAGCCATCACTATAGTGGAGATTATCGGTGTGCTGCGGATCGGCGTGGACAGCGCCACCATCTTTATTCTTGTACCGCTTGTCGCCTGTAATGCCTTCCAGATTCTGATGCTGCACCGTGTACTGAAGCCGGCCTCTATCTGACCATAGCAATCATGCTCAAAACCCCGCCCCTCTGTATACAACCAGGGAGACGGGGTTTTGGCATTGCCTACCCGGGAGCGGTTAGAATGAAGATGAAGAGGTTAATCTTAAAGAACAGAGTGGAGGAGGGAATATATGAACATCAAGCGCTATATGATAAAAGACACAAGTGAAACACGCCTGAAGGACCTCGATCCTGATGAACGGGGAGACTTCAAATCCAAAGAAGAAGCCGAAGCCAAAATGGAGAAGCTGAAGGAACGGCTGGTTAAGCTGCAGGATATCCTTTTTGCTCAGAAAAAGCATTCGCTGCTGGTTATTCTTCAAGGAATGGATTCAAGCGGTAAGGACGGCACCGTCAAACACATATTCTCCGGCGTCAATCCGCAAGGGTTCATCGTAACCAGCTTCAAGAAGCCCTCACTGGAGGAGGAAGCCCACGATTTCCTGTGGAGAGTCCATATGAAGACCCCGCCCAAAGGCTATATCGCCGCCTTCAACCGTTCGCATTATGAGGATGTGCTGGTGCCCCGCGTGCATGGCAGTCTTAGCAAGGAGGATGCCAAGCGGCGGTTCCGCTACATCCGCCAGTTCGAGGAAATGCTGGCGGAAGAGGGAACGACGGTCATTAAGCTCTTTCTGCATATCTCCAAGGAGAAGCAGCTGGAGAAGATTAAGGAGCGGCTTGAAGATCCGGCGAAGCACTGGAAATTCGATGCCAGTGATCTGCAGGAACGTGAATACTGGGACGATTATCAAAAGGCGTACGAGGATGTTTTTCAGGAAAGCAGTATAGATAAGGCTCCGTGGTACTGGATTCCGGCGAATCACCGCTGGTACCGCAACTATCTGGCCCTCAAGATTGTAGTCAAAACGCTGGAGGGGCTTGACCTGAGCTACCCGAAGCTGAATACACCGACGCCGGATATCTCACAGCTGATCTCACCGCGCCACTGATGCCATGCACAGGTAAGGGAGTTACATTCCTGCAGCGTCTTCCAGGCTATTATCCAGCAAGGCGGAATCGCGGACTTCCTTGCCGTTGGCACTGCTTTGGCTGATCAGCTCTGAGACGGTTACGAACTCATACCCCTGGCTGCGGAGCTTATCAATAATCTGAGGCAGGGCTTCATGCGTCTGTTTGCAGGAGTCGCTGGCATGCAGCAGTACAATATCTCCAGGGTGTGCTTTGCTTGTTACACGGTTAACGATGTTATCCACACCTATGTTCTTCCAGTCCAGTGAGTCCGTGTCCCATTGAATGACTTTGTAGCCTAGATCGGTAGCCACCTGCAGGACTCTTTTGTCAAAATCACCGTTAGGCATTCTGATCAGGTTGGGCTGCGAACCGGTTAGCTCCGTTAATACTGTATGGGCCGTACTAATCTGCGTGCGAATTTCATCATTGCTTAACGTACTGTAGTTCACATGCTTGTGACCGTGGCTGCCAATCTCGAACCCGGCGTCTTTGATGCTTGTCACGATTTCGGGATGGGTTTTGCTCCAAGGTGAGGACAGGAAGAATGTCGCTTTATCCACCTTTTTGTCTTCGAGCACCTTCAGAATCGGCTCAGGGCGTTTCTCTCCCCAACTGATATCGAAGGTTAAGGCGATCAGCTTCTTTTCCGTCGGCACACTGTAAATGGCAGAAGGGGCAGCTTCAGAGAATACGGTAATATTGCCCCTCTCCACATAGACAACGCCGGCGGTAAGAAGCGCAGCAGCAAAAATGTACAGGAACCGTTTGATCTTTTTGCCGCTAAATACATAAAAAGAATTCATAATGTCAGCGCTCCTCTCCCATGCGAAATGCTTGTTTGTTCTAAATGTATGCTCGTACAGGGCGCTTATGACCTCAGATATGAATCATTCCATACGAATTGCAATTCCGCAGAATCTAAATCAGGAGGTACGCATGTTATCTTTTAATACATTTATCAAGGATCTAAGGACGATTCGCACCGCGCTCCTAATGGCCGCAGTTCTATTTATAGCCGGGGGATTCTTAGGGTGGATCGGTACAGGAAGTCTGCAGCAGCTGCTCAACGAGCAATTGGAGGGAATCAGTAAGATTAGCGGGAACCTTAGAGAGTCGTCCAATCCGCAGTGGAGCTTTTTTGTATTCATTTTTCTGAACAATAGTATCAAAAGCGTTGTCATCATTTATCTGGGAGCCCTATTCGGTCTCTTGCCGGCCTTCTTCCTGCTCATCAACGGTGCGGTTATCGGCTATCTGATTCATTTGTCCGCGATACAGGGACAGGATCTGTTCACGCTGATTGTAAAAGGACTGCTGCCGCACGGCATCATAGAGATTCCGGCCATCATCATTGCCTGCGCCTTTGGGCTGAAATTCGGCAGTAAGGTGCTCTCTGCACTCTTTGGAGCGATGAAGCGGAGCGGGGGAGAGCCAGTGAACTGGCAGACCTTCACCGCTTCAGTCTGGATCGTGATTCTGTTATTTATTGCAGCAATCATCGAGAGCACAATTACATTTTGGCTTTTATCATAAAATCCTGGGGAATTGTGCATAACAGTAAAGCCGAAACATTTGGATCTGCTGCCAGGTACGATAAAGAGAGTCCATAAATGGGATTTTCTTATGATAATGGTTATAGGTTCAATACTCCGGTTAATTTAGTGTAAGCACTTCAATAGAGCTTCCCGCATCAAATGGCTTTTTGAGTGAGATGAAACGGCGTTTGATGATTTTGGATAACTATGAATTTCATGAAGGAGGCCAAGCATATGCTGGGAATGTTATTCAATGAGAAGGAATGCAAGGAGCTGGACTATGTGTTGCGCAAAGAGCTGGATGAGATGCTGCTGGATATGAGTGACCAGCGTTTAGATCAGAACATTAGGCATGCAATTGCTAATCGATATAAAACAGTTTTCCGTATGTATGCACGATTTGCTCCACAGAAAGAGCTGTCTAAGTATGCGTGGGGCGGACGTTCTTCTCAGTTCAAGCACTAAGTTTGGAGTAGGCAGTTAACCGGAATAAATAAAATGAATGGAATAGCTTGACGAAAAGGGAGCCGACATGATACATTATATCTCGCGCTCCTTTTGAATGTTTAATGAGAAGGCGCAGGCAAGAAATAATGAAAAATAACTTTTTCAAAAAAAAGCTTGCCAAACAACGAAACACTATGATATATTATGAAGGTCGCCGCTGAGATGCGGTGAAGAGCTAAAATGAGACATTGATCTTTGAAAACTGAACAACGAGTGAGTGGGAAATCACTTCGGTGAGATCCAAATTAGAGAATGTAAATTCTCGTCAGATGTTTCAAAATGAGCAATCGCTCTTTCTAAATACCAATTTGGAGAGTTTGATCCTGGCTCAGGACGAACGCTGGCGGCGTGCCTAATACATGCAAGTCGAGCGGAGTTTGAGAGGAAGCTTGCTTCTTTTCAGACTTAGCGGCGGACGGGTGAGTAACACGTAGGCAACCTGCCCTCAAGCCTGGGATAACTACCGGAAACGGTAGCTAATACCGGATAATTTCTTTCTTCTCCTGAGGAGAGAATGAAAGGCGGAGCAATCTGCTGCTTGGGGATGGGCCTGCGGCGCATTAGCTAGTTGGTGGGGTAACGGCCCACCAAGGCGACGATGCGTAGCCGACCTGAGAGGGTGAACGGCCACACTGGGACTGAGACACGGCCCAGACTCCTACGGGAGGCAGCAGTAGGGAATCTTCCGCAATGGGCGCAAGCCTGACGGAGCAACGCCGCGTGAGTGATGAAGGTTTTCGGATCGTAAAGCTCTGTTGCCAGGGAAGAACGTCCGGTAGAGTAACTGCTACCGGAGTGACGGTACCTGAGAAGAAAGCCCCGGCTAACTACGTGCCAGCAGCCGCGGTAATACGTAGGGGGCAAGCGTTGTCCGGAATTATTGGGCGTAAAGCGCGCGCAGGCGGTTATTTAAGTCTGGTGTTTAAACCTTGGGCTCAACCTGAGGTCGCACTGGAAACTGGGTGACTTGAGTACAGAAGAGGAAAGTGGAATTCCACGTGTAGCGGTGAAATGCGTAGATATGTGGAGGAACACCAGTGGCGAAGGCGACTTTCTGGGCTGTAACTGACGCTGAGGCGCGAAAGCGTGGGGAGCAAACAGGATTAGATACCCTGGTAGTCCACGCCGTAAACGATGAGTGCTAGGTGTTAGGGGTTTCGATACCCTTGGTGCCGAAGTTAACACAGTAAGCACTCCGCCTGGGGAGTACGGTCGCAAGACTGAAACTCAAAGGAATTGACGGGGACCCGCACAAGCAGTGGAGTATGTGGTTTAATTCGAAGCAACGCGAAGAACCTTACCAGGTCTTGACATCCAACTAACGAAGCAGAGATGCATCAGGTGCCCTTCGGGGAAAGTTGAGACAGGTGGTGCATGGTTGTCGTCAGCTCGTGTCGTGAGATGTTGGGTTAAGTCCCGCAACGAGCGCAACCCTTGACTTTAGTTGCCAGCAGGTAAGGCTGGGCACTCTAGAGTGACTGCCGGTGACAAACCGGAGGAAGGTGGGGATGACGTCAAATCATCATGCCCCTTATGACCTGGGCTACACACGTACTACAATGGCCGGTACAACGGGAAGCGAAGCCGCGAGGTGGAGCCAATCCCAGCAAAGCCGGTCTCAGTTCGGATTGCAGGCTGCAACTCGCCTGCATGAAGTCGGAATTGCTAGTAATCGCGGATCAGCATGCCGCGGTGAATACGTTCCCGGGTCTTGTACACACCGCCCGTCACACCACGAGAGTTTACAACACCCGAAGTCGGTGGGGTAACCCGCAAGGGAGCCAGCCGCCGAAGGTGGGGTAGATGATTGGGGTGAAGTCGTAACAAGGTAGCCGTATCGGAAGGTGCGGCTGGATCACCTCCTTTCTATGGAGAATCGTTTCCTGCAACGGAAACATTCAAATCGGAAGCTCAGCTTCCACAATAGAACCTTCGGGTTCGGACACTCACTCGTGTTCAGTTTTGAAAGAGCAAGTCTCTTTCGTATGCGTTTGGTGGCGATAGCGGAGGGGTTCCACACGTACCCATCCCGAACACGACCGTTAAGCCCTCCAGCGCCGATGGTACTTGGACCGAAGGGTCCTGGGAGAGTAGGACGCCGCCAAGCGAACAATCAATTCATTGATTGCTTCACTACTGAAAGTTTTGTTATATGGGCTTTTAGCTCAGTTGGTTAGAGCGCACCTCTGATAAGGGTGAGGTCGGTGGTTCGAGTCCACCAAGGCCCACCATATAACACTTATGAATTGAATACCTATTTGGGGCCATAGCTCAGCTGGGAGAGCGCCTGCCTTGCAAGCAGGAGGTCAGCGGTTCGATCCCGCTTGGCTCCACCAAAACTTCTTTACAAAAGTATATGCACATTGTCTGTTATTCCGAACATCACAGCCGTGATTGTTTCATAATAACAGCATCTTGATCCTTGAAAACTGGATACCGAAACGAATTTGCGTTTTAGAACATCTTTTAGCTGAAACTTGTGTAAGCAAGTGGAAATAGTTATTAGTTGCTACCGTGATTTTCCTCAGGGAAAACACATTGGTTAAGCTACTAAGAGCACACGGAGGATGCCTAGGCGCCAGGAGCCGACGAAGGACGTGGCGAACAACGAAACTGCCTCGGGGAGCTGTAAGCAAGCTTTGATCCGGGGGTGTCCGAATGGGGAAACCCAGCTGTGGTAATTCGCAGTTACTCGTATCTGAATACATAGGATACGCAGAGGCAGACCAGGGGAACTGAAACATCTAAGTACCCTGAGGAAGAGAAAACAATAGTGATTCCGTCAGTAGCGGCGAGCGAACGCGGAACAGCCTAAACCAAGAGGCTTGCCTCTTGGGGTTGTGGGACGTCTCACATGGAGTTACAAAGGAATATGGTAGGCGAAGAGGTCTGGAAAGGCCCGCGATAGAGGTAAAAGCCCTGTAGCCGAAATGGTATTCTCTCCGAGACGGATCCCGAGTAGTGCGGGGCACGTGAAACCCCGTATGAATCCAGCAGGACCATCTGCTAAGGCTAAATACTACCTGGCGACCGATAGTGAAACAGTACCGTGAGGGAAAGGTGAAAAGCACCCCGGAAGGGGAGTGAAATAGAACCTGAAACCGTGTGCTTACAAAAAGTCAGAGCCCTTTCTATGGGTGATGGCGTGCCTTTTGTAGAATGAACCGGCGAGTTACGTTTAACATGCAAGGTTAAGGTGAGAAGCCGGAGCCGCAGCGAAAGCGAGTCTGAATAGGGCGACTGAGTATGTGGACGTAGACCCGAAACCGTGTGATCTACCCCTGTCCAGGGTGAAGGTGCGGTAACACGCACTGGAGGCCCGAACCCACGCATGTTGAAAAATGCGGGGATGAGGTGGGGGTAGCGGAGAAATTCCAATCGAACTCGGAGATAGCTGGTTCTCCCCGAAATAGCTTTAGGGCTAGCCTCGGTGAATGGAGTGGTGGAGGTAGAGCACTGATTGGGTGCGGGGCCCGCAAGGGTTACCAAGCTCAGTCAAACTCCGAATGCCATTTACTTCTTGCCGGGAGTCAGACAGTGAGTGCTAAGATCCATTGTCAAAAGGGAAACAGCCCAGACCATCAGCTAAGGTCCCCAAGTGTGTGTTAAGTGGGAAAGGATGTGGAGTTGCACAGACAACCAGGATGTTGGCTTAGAAGCAGCCACCATTGAAAGAGTGCGTAATAGCTCACTGGTCGAGTGACTCTGCGCCGAAAATGTAACGGGGCTAAACACACCACCGAAGCTATGGCTAGATGCTTTGCATCTGGGGTAGGGGAGCGTTGTATGTGGGTTGAAGGTGTACCGTAAGGAGCGCTGGACAGCATACAAGTGAGAATGCCGGTATGAGTAACGAAAAGATCAGTGAGAATCTGATCCGCCGAAAGCCCAAGGTTTCCTGAGGAAGGCTCGTCCGCTCAGGGTAAGTCGGGACCTAAGGCGAGGCCGAAAGGCGTAGTCGAAGGACAACAGTTTGAAATTACTGTACCACCGTAATCCGCTATGAGCGATGGGGTGACGCAGGAGGGTAGTGACGCGGACTGATGGATGTCCGTCTAAGCAGTGAGGCTGGTGTGTAGGCAAATCCGCACACCGTAAGGCTGGGCTGTGATGGGGAGCGAAAATTACAGTAGCGAAGGTCATGATCTCACACTGCCAAGAAAAGCCTCTAGTCAGGAGAAGGTGCCCGTACCGCAAACCGACACAGGTAGGCGAGAAGAGAATTCTAAGGCGCGCGGAAGAACTCTCGTTAAGGAACTCGGCAAAATGACCCCGTAACTTCGGGAGAAGGGGTGCCTCGGTAGGGTGAATAGCCCGAGGGGGCCGCAGTGAAAAGGCCCAAGCGACTGTTTAGCAAAAACACAGGTCTGTGCGAAGCCGTAAGGCGAAGTATACGGGCTGACGCCTGCCCGGTGCTGGAAGGTTAAGGGGAGCGGTTAGGACTTAGTCCGAAGCTGTGAACCGAAGCCCCAGTAAACGGCGGCCGTAACTATAACGGTCCTAAGGTAGCGAAATTCCTTGTCAGGTAAATTCTGACCCGCACGAATGGCGTAACGACTTGGGCGCTGTCTCAACGAGAGATCCGGTGAAATTTTAATACCTGTGAAGATGCAGGTTACCCGCGACAAGACGGAAAGACCCCATGGAGCTTTACTGCAGCTTGATATTGAATTTGGGTACGATCTGTACAGGATAGGTGGGAGCCGTGGAGGCAGGAGCGCAAGCTTCTGCGGAGGCGCCGTTGGGATACCACCCTGATCGTATCTAGGTTCTAACCTGGTGCCCTTATCGGGTACGGGGACCGTGTCAGGCGGGCAGTTTGACTGGGGCGGTCGCCTCCTAAAGAGTAACGGAGGCGTTCAAAGGTTCCCTCAGAATGGTTGGAAATCATTCGCAGAGTGCAAAGGCATAAGGGAGCTTGACTGCGAGACCTACAAGTCGAGCAGGGACGAAAGTCGGACTTAGTGATCCGGTGGTACCGCATGGAAGGGCCATCGCTCAACGGATAAAAGCTACCCTGGGGATAACAGGCTTATCTCCCCCAAGAGTCCACATCGACGGGGAGGTTTGGCACCTCGATGTCGGCTCATCGCATCCTGGGGCTGAAGTAGGTCCCAAGGGTTGGGCTGTTCGCCCATTAAAGCGGTACGCGAGCTGGGTTCAGAACGTCGTGAGACAGTTCGGTCCCTATCTGTCGTGGGCGCAGGAAATTTGAGAGGAGCTGTCCTTAGTACGAGAGGACCGGGATGGACGTACCGCTGGTGCATCAGTTGTTCCGCCAGGAGCATGGCTGAGTAGCTACGTACGGACGGGATAAGCGCTGAAAGCATCTAAGCGTGAAGCCCCCCTCAAGATGAGATTTCCCAATTAGTAAGACCCCTTGAAGACGACGAGGTAGATAGGTTGGAGGTGGAAGTGCAGCAATGCATGGAGCTGACCAATACTAATCGGTCGAGGGCTTATCCAAAAGCTACCCCAAAAAGTGAAGAAGAGGCTGACGAAGCCGATTCCGAATACTTTCCGGGGGCCCCGTAAGAAGGGCAAACACAAATTCGTTTCGGATTCAGTTTTCAGGAATCAAATTCCTGAAGCATTTACGCTGTAAATGCCCGTTTGGTGGCGATAGCGGAGGGGTTCCACACGTACCCATCCCGAACACGACCGTTAAGCCCTCCAGCGCCGATGGTACTTGGACCGAAGGGTCCTGGGAGAGTAGGACGTTGCCAAGCGGACAATATTCCCTGATAGCTCAGTTGGTAGAGCACTCGACTGTTAATCGAGTTGTCACAGGTTCGAGTCCTGTTCGGGGAGCCATGCTCTCATAGCTCAGCAGGTAGAGTGCTTCCATGGTAAGGAAGAGGTCACCGGTTCGAATCCGGTTGAGAGCTCCACAGATTTACTTAAGGCCCGTTGGTCAAGGGGTTAAGACACCTCCCTTTCACGGAGGTAACATGGGTTCGAATCCCATACGGGTCACCATTTTTTATGGGATGAGAATTCCCTGGGTTCGTTGAAGCATAGGCATCGTAAGGAATACTTCGCAATCTCGTAACGGAGTGAAGAGTATCCCATACGGGTCACCATTTTTAATCAGTACCCTTATTAGTCACCATACATATGGAGGCTTAGCTCAGCTGGGAGAGCATCTGCCTTACAAGCAGAGGGTCGGGGGTTCGAACCCCTCAGCCTCCACCATAATGTTCTTGATATTTGAGGGAGATTGTGGGCATTATATATGTATCTATTGTAGGGGATTCGCCAAGTGGTAAGGCAACGGACTCTGACTCCGTCATCATAGGTTCGAATCCTATATCCCCTGCCAAATATGAGCCATTAGCTCAGTTGGTAGAGCACCTGACTTTTAATCAGGGTGTCGAAGGTTCGAGTCCTTCATGGCTCACTTTTATTGATTCATGCGCGTGTGGCGGAATGGCAGACGCACCAGACTTAGGATCTGGCGTCGTAAGACGTGGGGGTTCAAGTCCCTTCACGCGCACCACTTATTTGCGGACGTGGCTCAGCGGTAGAGCATCGCCTTGCCAAGGCGAGGGTCGCGGGTTCGATTCCCGTCGTCCGCTCCAATATTTTTTGCGCCCTTAGCTCAGCTGGATAGAGCGTTTGACTACGAATCAAAAGGCCGGGAGTTCGAATCTCTCAGGGCGCGCCATTATTACTTCATTAATTATTAACGGGATGTAGCTCAGCTTGGTAGAGCACCTGGTTTGGGACCAGGGGGTCGCATGTTCAAATCGTGTCATCCCGATATTCATTTCACCTGTGCGGGTGTAGTTCAATGGTAGAACTTCAGCCTTCCAAGCTGATAGCGTGGGTTCGATTCCCATCACCCGCTCCATAATAATCTAATAGTTTCGGGATGTAGCTCAGCTTGGTAGAGCACCTGGTTTGGGACCAGGGGGTCGCATGTTCAAATCGTGTCATCCCGATCGAACAGCTTATGGCTGGCAATCAACTCTTACTGCGGTAAGAGTTTTTTGTTGCGTCATTAAAGGAACGTACGTTCCTTTAATCGTCTAAAAAAAAGACAACCTCAGCCGGGATGCCGATCCTTGCATAATAACTCTGTAGGGATTCATCCTGCTCAATGGCAGTGCCGACCGATAGCAGCTTGACCGCGAACAGGTTAGCCTGCCGCTCCAGCTTGCCTGGTGAGAAATAGGAATTCTCCTCCAGAAAGAAACGGTTGACCCCTTTGTGCAGACGGTCATGCGCGAGTTCATGGGCGCATACGAACCGTTGCCACTCCAGCGGCAGCTGGTTATGAATGACGATGAACCTTCTTCTTAGCTTACGGTAGTAGAGGCCCTTGGTGCCGTCACCCAGATGCATAAACCGGATGTGAATCCCGAGTGCTTCAGCCAGTTCGAAAGGGCTGCTGGTATTGTATTTTTTGACCAAACGCTTGATTAGCTCATCCATATTCTTCACCCGCAGCATGTTAATAGTAGTTGGATTGCCTGGTACTTACTCTTTACCTGGATGTTGTTTGGGCTTGGTCCGCTTGTTCATCTGCTTCGCCTCCCAGAACAGGCCGGTTAACACGTCCTTGATCCGCTGTTTATCTTCCTTGTTCAAGGGAATCCCGTCAAACATCAGCTCACCGTCATCCTCCAGCATTTGGCGGAAGTCCCGCTTATCCTTGCTGGTGGCCCAGGCAGGCACAGAGCTCTCTGTGCTGCTTCCAGTCTCGGTTAAATAACCGGCATGGCCCATCAGCTCCTCGTAAGACACATCGGTCGCTTCAGCAATCTTACGCAGTGTAGCCGGCTTGGGGACACCCCGTAATCCATTCTCGATCCGTGAGATTTGGGCTCCACTGATACCGGCAAGCGCTGCCAGCTGATTAATGGTCAGTCCCTTTCCTTCCCGAAGCTGTCTCAGATAGTATCCGAATTCCTCTGCCATCGATAACCACTCCTTATCCCTAATCACCTAAAAAGCTGTTGTACTTACTATAAGCTATTTATGCCAATAGGTAAACAATAAAGAGTCTATTATTGCCAAAAGGTAAGAATGGACATGCATATAGCTTGTTTATGCTGCAAAACGGGCCAAAATGAGGTTTTACTGAATTGGTAGATAAGTGGTATATTATCAAAAAAAGCGAACACTATACGAACAAGTAGAATTTTAACACATTTGGCCGGAAAGGTCCGCAACAAAGTTCTTAAATCTGTATAACATCTAAGGAGTGGTATAAATGTTGATGATTCTATCTTCGCTGCCCGAGCTTGACCGCCGCAGGACTCAGGTCACTATAGAGAATATGTTGGAGAAATACCGGATTTTCAAGTCTGTAACGTTCGAGGCTAAAGAGGCCGGGATTACTTATTCCTACACGGAACGTTTCCATGGGGCGACTAATACGGTTACCGATCAGACAGCAGCAATTGCCACGCATAATGTAGATGTGCCTGCTGCAAGACGGGCGTATTGTGATGTAATCGATTCAGTTGTAGAGCGGCTTACCCAGAGGGAACAACAACTGGTGCGGGAGAGGTACATGCGCAGAGAGGAGAGCTATGACTACACTATCTATAATCATGTGTTCGATCCTCCGGTGAGCAAGGATACTTATGTGAAAATCAGGTCGAAGGCGTTCTATAAGATGGCGCTGGCGCTCGCTGATCTGCAGCTGCTGTCTCTCGCTACGCTCACGAAAACCCCGGCTGAAGGGAACTTGCCTAAGAGGTAGAAATCCTTTGGACACAAAATGCAGCTTCCATATGTAATCAACATGGCCGTATTGCCCGCCGGGGTGATGCGGCTTTTTTGCATGAGCTTATATGTTCTGGCGGCCCCGCCGTATATTGAATCCTTCCATTGAAGCAGGCCGTGCAGTAGAGACGGGGCTAAGGCGGGGAGCACCATTTACCATCCCTTTTACCACCGGAAGTTATCGTTAACTCATCTGTAATAGCGCCTGCACAAGGTCTCAGGGGGGCTATGATTATAACATGGCAAATGAAGCAGAAGGACACCGCAGGAGCATGAATGCTCCACATCCTCGAAGCCTGAGACAGGCTGGCAGACCAGCGCGGTGAAAGCTCCTTCGGTCATTGCCGGGTACAAGACGGGTTCTATTCTTCCTAAATCGGGCCCGCGATTGACTTCAAGAAAGGCAGGAGGGATTACCACATCTATTCATGAGAGGAATGAAATCATGACGGTAGAGCAACTACGGGGAAATATTACTGCTGCGCTGGTGCAGTTTTTCCCGGATATTCCTGTCTATGTGGAAGGGGATAAGCCGCAGTCAGCCTACTTCAGGCTGGAGCTGCTCTCGGCAACCTACGACAGGCAGCGTGAAGGCAGATACATGGCGATCTACCGCTTCGGTATCCGCTATGAGCAAGGAAGTCTGCTGGACGCAGAGGCTATGGCTGACGGGCTCTGTGAGGCACTGGACGCAAGAGAAAGTGTTAATCCCGCTTATCGGGTGGTGCGCCAGTCCTGGGTGGCCGGAGCAGAGGGACGGGGGGCGCTGTTCACCGTGGACTATATGCTCTATCTCCAGAAGCAGAAGCAGCCGGAGGAAGAGGCAGAGCTGATGGGACACTTCACAGAAGGGGCGCGGCTGAAATGAGTTCTAAGGAAATGACGGCAAGTGAGCGGGAACGAGGCAGCGGGGGAGCGGATGCTTTTGGAAAGAAGCAGATGATGAAGTCCGCTCTGTTTGCGCCGCGGGAAAAGGATGTACTGGAGGTAGTTCTGCAAGAGGACAGGAGCTACACCTTGGAAGAGGCTAAGCATTTAATGGAGCTGTATCTAAATAAGGAGGTTATCTAATGGCTGGAGGAACATGGACAACACAAAACAAGGTGCGTCCGGGGGTATACGTAAATGTGGCCTCGAACGGCATTGTGGCAGGTAAAATGGGGGAACGCGGTACGGCAGCTTTGGCGCTTGCACTGCCTTGGGGGCCTGCGGGAGTCATTCTTAAGCTTACGGCTCAGGAAGATTTCCAGCAAAAGCTGGGCTACGATCTGACGGCTGTAGAGCTGCTGCCGGTGCGAGAGGTGCTGAAGCGGGCGGGCACACTGCTGCTCTACCGTCTGAATCAGGGTGTGAAGGCTGCTGTGGCCAATAACGGAATTCAGGCGACTGCGCTCTATGGCGGGGAGCGCGGGAATGCGCTTAAGGTAGTGATCGAGAAAAATATCGATGACGCTACTAAGTTCGATGTCCGGACGCTGCTGGACGGGGCAGAGGTGGACAAGCAGACGGTAAGCGCTGCTGCTGATCTGTCTGCGAACGCTTATGTAGAATTTAAGCCGAATGAAGCCGGTGCGCTGACGGTGAGCGCTGGACTGCCGCTGGCAGGCGGGGCGAATGGTGTGGTGACGAATGCGGAGCATAGTGCGTTCTTGTCGGCGCTGGAGGTTCAGGATTTCCAGACGGTAGGTCTGGTATCCCAGGATAACACGCTGAAGTCGCTGTATAGCGCCTATGTGAAGCGTCTGCGTAACACGGAAGGCAAGAAGGTGCAGGCGGTCTTGTCCGATTACGCTACGGCTGATCATGAAGGCATTATCAGTGTGGCGAACGGTGTCATTTTGAGTGATGGAACGGTGGTGGATAAAGCTCATGCCGTGGCTTGGGTTGCCGGTGCTACTGCCGCTGCTGCGGTGAACGAATCCCTGACTTATCAGGCCTATGACGATGCTGTAGATGCGGATGTGCGTTTCAGCCATTCCGAGACTGTAGAAGCACTTACAGACGGAGAGCTGCTGTTCACCTATAGCGGAGGCCGTGCAGTAGTGGAGCAGGACATTAACACGTTCACCTCCTTCTCTACAGACAAAGGCAAGGCCTTCTCCAAGAACCGCGTGCTGCGTGTGCTGGATGGGATCGCTGGTGATTTGAAGCGGATTTTTGAGAGCTACTTCATTGGCAAATTGCCGAATAATGAGGACGGGCGCGCGCTGTTCTGGTCGCAGTGCGTCACTTATATGAATGATCTGCAGAACCTCGGGGCGATTGAAAACTTCAATGCGCAGAGTGACATTGTCGTGACTCCTGGAGCGGACAGTGACAGCGTAGTGCTGGAGGTAGCGGTGAAGCCGGTAGATTCGGTAGAAAAAGTATATATGAAAGTGAAGGTGGTCTAAGATGACATTCTTGAGAGCCAGCGATACGCTGTCCGGCCAGGAGGGCCGGGCGTATGCCACGATTAACGGACAGACGGAAGAGATGTTCTATGTCAAAACCCTGGAAGCCACGGTTGAAAAGCAGAAGGCGGAAGTGAAGACGCTGGGACGCCGCGGAGTGCAGCATAAGGCGACTGGCTGGTCGGGCAGCGGTACGATGACGATTTTCTACATGACGAGCCGTTTCCGCCAGATGATGCTGGAGTACATGAAGACAGGGATTGACCAATACTTCAGCATTATCGTGACCAATGAAGATCCTTCTTCAACCGTGGGTGCCCAGCGTATCATGCTGAAGGATGTCAATCTGGACAGTGTGATTATGGCTTCGCTGGATACGGAGTCGGATGCACTGGAGGAAGAGGTTGCTTTTACCTTCGAGGATGTGGAATTGGTGCAGCCCTTCGCGGCTCCGGCGAATTCCGGCCAATAAAGCATAAGCGGACTATCCGCAGGTTGTAAAAGAGTAGAAGACTGAAAAGGTTCGGGGCTCCCGCAAAGTATCTGGAGGATCATTGAAACCATTGCTGCGCTGTGCGGCGGTATTCTGTGGCGGGCCTCTTCGCTGCCTTAACACAATAAGAATCCGGGAGGAACAACATGAGTGAATTAAGTTTGTTTTTTGCGCAAAATGCGGCTTGTGATACAACAGAGGAATTCGCGGTCTCGCTGCGGTTCAAGGACAAGGAAGGTAACCCTGCTGTCTGGAAGCTGCGCAGTATGAATGAGGAAGAGAACCAGGAATGCCGCAAGGCGGCTACCCGCAAGGTCAAAGGAAAGAACGGAACCTACACTACGGATATTGATCCCAATGAATATATGGCGAAGCTGATGACGGCAAGCATTGTGCATCCGGATCTGAAGAATACGGAGCTTCAACGCTCCTACGGGGTAATGGGTGCCGAATCACTGCTGCGCAAAATGCTGCTGCCCGGGGAATTCGCTGCGCTTGGGGAACGGGTACAGGCCCTGAACGGCTTCGCCACCGATATGAACGAGCTGGTAGATGACGTAAAAAACTAATCAACGAGGGCGATGGTGAGGCGAATCTGGCTTACTACGCCCTCCATGAGCTGCATATTCTCCCGCATGAGCTGATGAAGCTCTCCGTCCGCGAACGCGCGGCGATCTATGCCATGATCTCCGTCCGCGTGGACAAGGAGAAGCGGGAGCGCGCGCGGAGCAAGGGGAAGAAGCGATGAAGGGGGTGAAAGAATGGAAATCGATAGCTCGAAAGCAGTCATTATCTCGCGCAGGTCGGTTACGATCTGGAAAGCCGTCCACAAACAAAGCCTGCGGATGAATAATAATCTCGACATGGTTAACCGGTCGGTAAAGGGTTTTCAGGCGGCTGTGAGACGTTCCAGTGAACAAATCATCCGCTCGGAGGATCGGATGATTCAATCCTTGCAACAGATTAATGATACGCTGTTGGAAGGATTTAAACGGCTGCCTGTCAAAGTGGATGTGTCCAGAACAATTGTGATGCAGCAAAGTCAAAGGGCTGCGCAATCCCAGCAGTTGGGGGTCCGGATGCTTAACGCCACGCCTACTGTAGAGGAGCCTAAGAAAGAGGAAGAGGCTAAAAAGGTAAACTGGTGGAAAGGGCTTAAAGAAAAAAAGAAAAATGAAGAAAAAAAGCCTGAGGTGAAAAAAGAGGATGTTAAACCGCCAGTACCCGAGGTCCTGCCGAAGCCGAAGATCAATTTGAAGAAAGACCCGGTGCCGCCGCCGGTACCTCCACCAGTCCCACCTGCACCGGGCGGCGATTCCAAGATCATGAAATTCCTCAAAACGGCTGATGTGGTAACGCCGTTTAACGCGATTAAGTCGTTCGGGGAGAAGGCCGTGAAGGAAGCAGCACAGCCTGAGGATATTGAGAAATGGAACGTGATGAACGAGAATATTGACAATGCGCTCGGACAGATTGGTGCTAAGGCACTGGGCGCTCTGCGGCCGGTAATGGATACGATTAACACAGCGTTAACTTCGGGACAGTTAGCGCCGCTTATTGATGCGATGGCTAACGGGTTTCTTTTCATAGCAAATGTGATCTCAATGGTCGTTGACGGGCTGTTATGGCTGGCCCAGGTGGTTCAGGATAACTGGTCGTTTATTAAGCCTATCCTTGAAGCGATTGCCGTTGTCTTCCTGGCAGCTATGATCGTTCAGGTCTATATGCTTGCTGCCGCCTGGCTGGTGGCGAACTGGCCTATCTTAATCGTCATTGCTGTGATAGCAGTCTTATTAATGATTCTGCAGCACCTTGGCGTCTCTGCGGGTGAGGTTGTCGGGTTTATTGTGGGATCGTTCTACTATCTGGCTGCAGTTGTGCAGAATATAGCGATTGGTATCCAGAATTTTTTCACTTTGGCTGGCGATGGGTTAGTTTATATATTTAATTGGGCTGTCAATAAAGTGCAGGGATTCTTTTATGGTCTTGCCGCTGGTGCACTGGATGTTATGTATAGTATTGCTGTAGGCGCAGAAGGATTCGCCGGAGGATTCATGAAGATAATGGCTAAGGCTATCCAGTGGGTGCTCGACAAATTCAACTCGCTGGTTGATATGCTGAGCAGCATTCCATTCTTCGACACATTAGGGATCAGCAAGGTCAAAATTGATGTAGAGGAACCCGAGACTCCTCATGGTGCCAGTAATATTATTGCTAAATACCGCCAAGGCCTTGAAGTGTATAAACCGGCAGACAAAGTTGTCTTTGAAATGTCCAAGCAGAAAGATTATAAGGATATCAGTGCGGCTTATGATAAGGGTAACCAAACAGGAATGAATGCTACGAATAAATTTATGGATAAGGGAAAAGAAACGGAGGATAAAGTCAAGGAGTTAACTAACCCTAAGTCTCTTAAGAATATCCCGGGAGGTTCAACTAACGCTTTCGCCAACCAAAACGGCAGCCTGAACAACGTCAACAAGGTAGGCGAGGTAGGCAAGATCAATGAAAAGGTCGATATCTCCAGTGATGATCTGGATATGCTGCGGGAGCTGGCGGAGATTCAGTCGATTCAGAATTTTGTCGAGCTGACTCCAACGGTGCAGGTAACAACCGGAAATATTAATAATTCGGGCGATATTGACTCCATCATCACGAAGATTGGGCAAAAGCTGAAAGAGGAGTTCGTCTCTACGGCGCAGGGGGTGTACACGTAACATGGAGGAGTATGGATTCTATCTTAGCTTCAATAATTATGAAGAGGTGATCCGGCTTCCGGTGAACCCTGAGACGCTGGAGATCAAGGAGAACAGCGATGGCAAAAGCTATACGATCGTGGATTTCGGTGAAATCAATGCTATCGCTTATCCCAAGCTGACGGAGATTACGATTGAGAGCATGTTTCCGGCACAGTATTATCCGTTTGTGGTGTACTCCGGGGAGAATGCCGGTAAGCTGCTGAAACCCTACGAGTATGTAGAGCTGATCCGCAAATGGATGCTCAGCCGCAGGCCGGTCCGGTTTGTTTTCTCAGGGCTGAAATCGGCGAACGTGCAGAATACGCAAACCCCTGATTGGCTGAGGCAGGCCAGGGCGCAGGCGCAGCAGACTTTTACCGGGGATATTGGCATTAATATGGCGGTCAGTATTGAGAACTTCTCCTGGAAGCTCAGTGCGGGGTCCTCGGGGGATATCGATTATACACTTGGACTCAAAAAGTATGTGTTCTATCAGGCGTTAGCCGTGAAGGTTGGCAGCACCGGTGAAGTGAAGAAGCAGCAGAAACGGGCAAGCGAGAAGGCAGTGCCTGCTACCTATACGCTCAAAGCCGGGGATACGCTCTGGTCGGTGGCCCAAAAGCTGCTCGGTGACGGCAGTAAATTCAAAACGCTGCAAAAGCTGAACAATATCTCGGACAGCGAACTGAAGAAGCTCAAAATTGGCCGAGTGATCAAGCTGTCTTAGGAGGCCATGGCGATGGAATTAATCATAATTAATAAGGAAGGCGCCATCTGGAATATTGCCGGAATCGTTACGGATATCACGTGGAAAACCACCCGGACCGGCAAGCCTGCGACGCTTGAGCTTACGCTGGTGGACAGCGGTATATATCAGCATAAGAAATTCGCGATCAGCAACGGGGATATAGTGCAGTTCCGCAGAGACGGAGTCGATGTATTCTACGGCTTCGTCTTCAGCATTGACACGGGTGCAAATCAGGAGATCAAGCTGACGGCGTACGATCAGATCCGCTATCTGCTGGGCAATGGCAGTTATGTACTTCAGGATGTTACTGCGGCTGAGGTCATCAGTACCATTGCCAAAGACCGCGGCTTGCGGCTTGGATTACTGGAACCGGCGGAGTACAAGATCCCCTCGCTGATCGAAGACGGCAAGAAGCTGCTCGATATTATTATGGGTGCGGTCGGCAGTGAGCTGCAGTATAAGGGCCAGCTGATGGCGTTCTATGATGATTTTGGCAAGCTGACGCTGCGCAGCCCGCAGTCCATGCTGCTTAAGGTGATTCTGGGGGCAGGCCATTATCTGTATGATTATTCGCTGAAAAGAAGTATCGACGATAATACGTACAATACGATTCTGCTCTACCAGGACAACGAAAAGACCGGCAAACGCGAGTTCTATCCGGTCACAGATAAAGAAAATGTAAAGCGCTGGGGTATCCTGCATCTCTACCAGAAGGCGGACGATAATGCGAATGCCGCGCAGATCCAGGAGAAAGCAGACAATCTGCTGAAGCAGCATAACCGCGAGAAGGTCAGTCTCTCCGTGCAGGCTATTGGCGATATACGGGTGAGGGCAGGGAACTTCATTTATGTGCTGCTGGATGAATTCCAGACACAGCTGTTCCTGGTAGATCAATGCAGCCATAAAATTTCCGGAGGGGAGCATACGATGTCCCTAGACATTAAGGTGGTGTAGACAACATGCTCGATATTATTAAACAGGCAAGCCTCGGGGCCGTATCCAATACGAATCCGGTGGCTTTTTCTTATGGAACGGTGGTTCTGGCACAGCCGCTGCAGATTCAGGTGGAGCAGCGGCTGCTGCTGACGGGAGCCGCACTGGTTGTGGTTGAATCCGTGATGGAGAGCAAGGCTGTGATCGAAGGCCGGGAGATCCTGCTCCGCCGTGGACTTGAAGCGGGAGACCGCGTGCTGCTCGTGCGGATGCAAGGCGGACAGAGCTATATTGTCCTCGATCGGCTGGTGGACCTATGATTCCGGCGATAGGCAGATCGGGTCCGGTGACGGGAGCGCTGGAAGGGAATGTGACCGCTCCTGGGAATGCTCCGAGCCTGACGTACCGGATGGACTGGGAGCGCGGTCGGATCGGCGGGCGGGTAGACGGGCTGGAAGCGGTGAAGCAGGCAGCGATCAAGGTGCTGCAGACCAACCGTTATGAGCACCTGATCTATAGCGCGGACTACGGAACGGAGTGGAAGCTGGTGCTGGGTCAGGACAGGCTGCTGGCCCGGCCGGAGCTGCGCCGCCTGATCAGCGATGCGCTGCTCCAGGATGAGCGGATTCAGGCGCTTGAGGATGTGGAGATTCTTTTTGAAGGAGATACGGTTAGCTTCAGCTGTACGGCTGTCACAGTATACGGTGATTTGGAGCTTAGAAAGGAGGAGATGGCCAGTGTATGAGGATCAGACGTACGAGGCTCTGCTGGAACGTATGCTGGATCGGGTTCCAGAGGGGCTGGATAAGCGCGAGGGAAGTATTATCTATGATGCGCTTGCGCCGGCAGCGGCTGAAATGGCCCAGATGTATCTTGAGCTTGAGGTCAGCAATAATCTGTTCTTCCCGGATACGGCGGACGGCGAATATCTGGAACGAACCATTGCCTGGACGGGACTGAAGCGTCATCCGGCAGGCAAAGCGCAGCTTGGCGCGAGGTTCTATGCCAGCGGTGAACAGCCTCTGGATATTCCGCTGGGCAGCCGCTTCTCCCTGGGACTGCTTCATTATAGTGCGGCGGAGAAGCTGGCTCCGGGGACGTACCGCCTGGAGAGCGAGACTGCCGGGGCGGAGGGGAATCAGTATACGGGCGCGCTGCTGCCGATTGATTATATCCCGGGACTGGCCCGGGGGGAGATTACGGGCCTGCTGGTTCCCGGCACGGATGCGGAGACGGATGAAGCATTGCGTCAGCGGTACTTCGATTCGGCCCGGCGGCCTGCAACGAGCGGCAATAAATATCATTATATGGAGTGGGCGCAGCAGATTCAAGGCGTAGGGGGAGCGCGGGTCTTCCCGCTGTGGGCCGGACCGAAGACGGTCAAGGTAGTCATTGTGAATGCGGAGCATCAGCCCGCCTCCCCGCTGCTGGTCTCCCAGGTGCAGCAGTTCATCGATCCTGCGCCGGGTCTTGGCGAGGGCCAGGCTCCGGTGGGGGCGGTGGTGACGGTGGAATCGGCCACGGGCCGCACGATTAGCGTGACCGCGAAGGTCACGTTGGCGGGGGGGTATGCGCTGCAGCCGGTTATTCAAGCTTTTACCGCGCTCCTGGAGAAGTATCGTAAGGAGAAGGCTTTTGCCGCTACCTATATCAGCCAATCGGTCATTGGCGCATTGCTGCTGAATACGGAGGGCGTAGTGGACTATAGCTTACTTAAGCTGAACGGCGGAACGGCAAATATCCCTCTGCTGGAGACAGAAGTGCCGCTGTTCGGCAATGTCGTACTGGAGGTGTAGGCATGGGATATCCGGAGCAGATCGATGTCTTTCAGGATAAGCTGAACAAAAAGGCAAACGGCGGCAGTCATGTTGTAGAGGAGAAGCTTCGGCTTACAGGTGGTGCATTCAGCGGACTGCTGGCCCACGACAATATTAACAATCAGACGCTGGCCGTGTACACAGGCTCACGCTTCAGCGGGACAGAGGTGCGGAATTACTCGGTCTCTTTCCCGGATGAGGCCCCTTGGCAGCGGCTTATCAGCATCTATTCCGATGTCCCTGAGGTGTATGTGACTTACGAGACACCTGGGGACACCGTGGAAGCGGATGATGTGAATCAGTTACAGATAGGACTGACCGCCACGCAGCGTGAGCTGGAACGTTACAAACAGGCCGGGCAGATTGACGGCGGATCTTTTAGAAGAGAGGTGTGAAATGGCACAAACCATTCAAGTCAAACGCGGTACGCGGGCGGAGCTGATCACTTACGGCGCGCTTAGAGCAGGAGAGATGGGCTTCTGTACAGACACGAAGGAGATCTATATCGGAGACGGTTCGTCTAACTCCATGGTGGGCCGGGCCTTGTCCGGTCCCGAAGCTTCGCGACCTGCGGCGGCCTCGGTGGGGCGGCTGTATGTTGTGAGCAGCGGGAGTAATAACGGATATCTGTATTTCGATGACGGGGCCGCCTGGCGCCGGGTGAATGCGCAGAGATTAACCGATCTGGCCGGAACGGTGGACGATGTTGCAGACGGTTCCACGTATGCCAAGGTGCTGAGGGCAGATCTTACAGCAGGGCATCCCAATAAAGTGTCGGACGGCACGAATACGAAGACGGCAGCAGAGATTGCAGCACATATCAACGATGCCTCGAAGCACAGGGTGATCAACGATGGCGGCTCGGCGATGACAGATCTGTGGTCCGCACAAAAAATCAAAAACGAAATCGAGCTGGCCAAGCATAATATCGAGCCGCAGGCTTCGGTAAAGGATCAGAACCTGACGGCTCCGCCGGGTAGTCCCGTGGAGGCAGACCGGTATATTATCCCGGCTGGAGCGACTGGAGCCTGGGCGGGTAAAACCAATCAGATTGCGGAGTATGCCGCAGGTAGCTGGTCTTATTATGTTCCGGCTGTTGGCTGGACCGCCTACGTGGATGATGAGCAGAAAATCTACAGCTGGAACGGGAGCGCCTGGGTGCGGACCGGTGGGGCGCTACAGACCATTACGGCTGGCAGCGGCCTTACCGGCGGCGGACAGGCGGATGCGGTAACGCTGAATATCGGAGCGGGCTATGGGGTTACGGTAAGCGCAGATGCGATTGCGGTAACCGCAGGCAAAGGGATTACCGTAGATGCGTCCGGTGTTGCGGCAAATGTGGATGGCAGCAGCATTGTATATGACGCAGGCAACCGGCTGACGGTGGGCAGTATCGATGGCGGAACATTCTAGGGGGCGGTAAGCATGGCACTGAAGACATTGATTCAAATCCGCCGCGGCCTGGAAAGTGCGCTGGGTACGCTGGCCGCAGGCGAGCTGGGCTATTGCACGGATAGCGGCAAGCTGTTCATCGGCAGCGGCAGCAGCAATATGCTGCTGGCGGCAGGGCAAAGCACAGGCGATATGCTGAAAAGCATCTACGATACCAATAACAACGGCAAGGTCGATTATGCACAGGCTGCGGATACAGTTCCCTGGTCAGGTGTAGACGGCAAGCCTTCTGTCTATCCGGCGGCTGCACATACCCATGATTATCTGCCCAAAGGTCCGCTGACCTGGAACCAGCTGAAGGGGGTGTAGCTATGGCTTATGGAGACAGTATATATGGCCTTGTGACGTTTTCGGCAGAGGGTGTAGCGGGAGAAGGGCCGGAGATTAGCGCTCCTGATCTGATGAAGTATCTGCCCGATTATTATCAGGGCGTGCCTGAGATGGAGGCTGTCCAGGCCAGCGCAGGTATAGCCTGCGGTGAATTGGCTTATGCCATGGCTGACAGCGATGGGCAGAAGACGCTGGAGTCGGCCACCTGGGGGCTGTCCCGCTGGGAGCGGATGCTGGGACTGGCCTCAGATCCGAACAAGTCCTACGCCACCCGGCGGGAGATGATCAAGGCCAAGCTACGGGGCAGCGGCACAACGACACCGGAGATGATCCGGCGGACGGCGTCTGCTTTTTCCGGCGGAGATGTGGAGGTGGTGGAGGTGCCCGGAGCGTACAGCTTCGAGGTGCGCTTCGTCGGCACACTGGGCATCCCGGCCAATATGGCGGGGCTGATTCAGATCATGGAAGAGATTAAGCCGGCCCATCTGGACTATAGCTTCGTGTACAGCTACACCTGGTGGGATTCCTTGAAGTCCCTCACCTGGAACGGTGCGCACAGCAAGACCTGGAACGAACTAAGAGTATATGAATAGGAGTGTGAGCGATGAAGACAACGGGTAATCTGGGGCTGAAAAAGCCGGACGGTACAGACATAGTAGATATCACCGACCTGAACGGCAATATGGATATTCTGGACACCGCCGTCAAAGCCGTGCAGGATCACGCCGCCGATACAGTGAAGCATATTACGGCGGCTGAGCGGACGGCGTGGAATGGTAAGGCATCTACGGCAACTGCCACTAACTCAGTGGCTGGGCTGATGGCCGCAGCGGATAAGTCGAAGCTGGATAGCGTAGCACAGGGGGCTAATAATTATGTGCATCCTTCCACGCACTCGCCATCGATCATTACGCAGGACGCGTCCAACCGCTTCGTGACAGATGCGGAGAAGACGGCCTGGAATGGCAAGGCGAATCTTGTTACAACGCCGCAGCAGACTACGGCAGCCGTTACTTACTTCGTCCGAATTGATGGAAGTGATAGTAATTCCGGTATTGCTAATACGGCAGCCGGAGCGTTTAAAACTGTACAAAAAGCTATAAATTCAATACCGCAAATTGTTAATCATACTGTTATTGTTAATGTGGCAGCAGGGACGTATGCAGAAGAAGTCGTGATAACTGGTTTTTCAGGTCGCGGAGTTATCCAACTAAACGGCGATTCGATGTTAAGCACCTCTAGAACTGTTCAATATGTCGGTGTGATTGATTGCTTGTGCCGTGTAGAAGTGATAGGTTTAAATACTTCAAAGACTACGGGGGCGGGTTTTTCTATTGCCGGAAGTTCAAATATATTGTTATATCGCTGTGTTGTGATATCATCTGCAACGACATATGGATTTTTCATAGAATGTTCTAAGGTATATATAAACGAATGTCAAGTGAGTAACCGACTGTGGGGTATCTACGCACACGTAAACGCAGAAGTACTGGTGCAATCCTTATATGGCACGGGGTGTACGAATGGGCTCTCCGCAGCGTATGGCGGTGTGATAGCAATTCAATCATCTACGCTAACAGCCACCTCTATGTATAGCACATCGTATGGTGGAACAATTCATGTTGAGGGCAACGGAGTTATTAACCCATGGGGAGATAATACAACAGCTAGTAGATCGTTTAGTCGAGCCACCGCAGGAGGCAGTAATCAAATTTTGACAGCAAATACTTGGACAAAAGCGCAATACCCTAGCGAAAACCTTGATCACCTCAACGAATATGATACAAGTATGAGTCGTTTCGTTGCGAAACAAAGGGGAGTTTATCAAATAAATGCATCTGCTGTACTTTTGACTGGGGGTTCCGTAGGAGAAATGAACTTATATGCGAATGGATCTATGTATCGTAGAATGGAATATTGTTTTATTCCTTCGGGATTTAGTTACGCATTAAAAGGATCGGCATGTATAGAGCTGTCTGCGGGAGATTATTTAGAGATATATGTTAGATCATCAACGGAAAATTCCTTATCAACAGGATGGGACGGTTGTTTTGAAATTACTAGAGTTTCATAAAGGAGGAAATTGAATGAATATATCACTAGCAATCATGTATCTGTACCCGGACGCTGATTCCATGAAGGATTTTATCGTCCAGGACAACGGCCCGGAACCCGTCCTGCGGCCGGGAGCCGAAGTCAAAGGTCGTGTACGCTACGAGATCAAGCCGCCAGAAATCGGAGAACAACCTGTAGAAGGCGTCCACTACCGCCACGGCATCGACTACAATCTGCTGACCGAAGGCGAGGATTATGATCTCGTAGAACGCGGGCCGCATATCGCCGTCTGGAATCTGGACGCGCCACAGCCGACAGAGGCTGAATTGCAGGCAGCGTGGGAAGCGTACCAGGAGGCTGAGGCCAACAAGCCGCCGGTACTGACAGAGCTGGAGCAGTTGCAGCAAGAGAATCTGTGGCTAAAGGCGCAGAATAACGCGCTCAGCGAACGGGCGGATTTCATTGAGGATCTCATTGCGGAGATGGCCACGCAAGTCTACACGTAATCGTTCAGTGGGTCTAACCTGCGCATTACCTCTATTATAGAAAGGTGGTGAGAGCAATGGCCTTATTTTTTGCACAACGCGTTACGCTGGGGAAGACGAAGTATAGCGAGGTCCCCTCTACGCTGAAGCCTGCGGTCAAGCAGATTCTGGTGGAGAACGGACTTACGTTCCTTGTAACTGAAGAGTAGATTGCCACAGGCGCCGCTCAGGGCGTTTTTATTTTGCCCTCGGACCCGTCCGGGGGCTATATAAGAAGCACGCGGATTTCACCCGCGAACAGCGGTTCAAAATCATGAAATCTGGGGACGGGCAGCGGCCGGAAGTCCAAATGTTCACCGCAGTGACGACGAAGCTTCAAGTTTAAAGCTTAAGTGCGTCTTATATAATTATTTTAATAACCACACAGAAGGGAGTGAAGCAATGGACAGCAACGATGTTGCGAATCTGGAGAAGCTGCTGCCGCTTGCGGATAAGTATGGACTGGCTTATATCATCGCTCTGATTCTGCTCATGATTATGCTTGTGCTTTTGCGGTCAATTGTGAAGGGGAATCTGGTGCCGCGTGAACTGCTGGAGCGTGCCGAGGAAGACCGGGACCGGCTGCAGAATATCCTCGACAAAGAGCGGTCAGACTTCATGGCACCCACGCTGGAAGTATTGCAGCGATTGAAAATAGACCATTCCGCAGGCGGCCATACGGGGAGTACGAATGAAGAAGACAGGGGGGGATAACGTGCTGAGTGAATGGATCAGGCGGCTATCGCCCCTGCACCGGGACAGAGAGCGGAAGCTTGCACTGGCAGGACATAGAGTATCGCTCTCTATCCGCAGGTACAAGAATGTATCCAAAGACATTCAGGAAGAAATCAGGAACAACGGGTTCGCCGAGTTCCTAATCTATGATCGGGGGGCAGAAGATGAGCAGCATTGATATTGTGTTGTTATTGGCCTATTCCATATCCTTTATCTGTGCGCTGCTGCTGATGGCTGCGCTTTTTTTGTATTTCCGGCGGAGATTCCGGGTGCGCGTAGTCAGTCTGTTTATGCTGGCAGCGTTCTTTTTCCTTGGGGCGTATACCGTTAAAATGGCCGTGGCCTTCTGGATCAGATTCAGTTACGATCCCGGCACGGATGCTGTACGAAGCTCGCTGCAATCGGATGCCTGGGCCATTGCCCAGACAGGAACCACCATAGGGCTGGTGATCCTGACCTTGCTCATGTACACCAGACGCCGGGATCTGTTCGTGGTCCTCTCTGAAATCAGGGACGGAGGGGATTCGCATGCTGACGCTGGCGCAGGTTCTGAATAAATCCGCTGCCCGGCTGTCCGGGCTTCATCCCGCCGTCCTTGCCGCCGCGACCGTACTGATTGAACGCAGTTATGTCTCGGGTATTCCCATCCTGATTACGCAAGGCCTGCGGACGATGGCCGAACAGGATGCGCTCTATGCCCAGGGGCGAACCAAGCCGGGTGCAGTCGTTACGAATGCGCGCGGCGGGTACAGTTATCACAATTATGGGCTGGCGGTGGATTTTGCGCTGTTGCTTCCGAATGGTTCCAGCGTCTCCTGGGATATGAGCAGGGACGGCAACCAGAACGGCACTCGGGATTGGATGGAGGTGGTGCAGCACGCTAAGGCCATCGGGTTCGAATGGGGCGGCGACTGGACGAGCTTCAAGGATTACCCGCATTTGCAAATGCGCTTCGGATTAAGCCTGGCGGAGCTGCGGACGGGGAAGAAGCCTGCGGCTGCGGCCGTGGAGGCGGTGGTTGAACGGATGAAGCCCAAGGAGGAACAAGCGGTGAAGACTCAGATGAAAGTTGCAGTACAGGTCAATGGCAAGAAGATTGCGGACGGATGGCTGGATGGCGGGGTCACCTATGTTCCTGCACGTAAGATTGCGGAAGCGCTGGGCGCTCAGATTGCTTACCACCCGGCCGTCAACACGGTTGAGATTACCACTATCCCGCAGAAGGGAGGTATCTCATGATGAACCGCGAACTGCTGGATAATGTGTTGGCTTTTGCCTCTATCCTGGCCGTATTTATTCTTGCCCTGGTGCAGCTGATCAAAAATAACACCACACTGCCGCGTAACAGCATTCCGTTTATTGGCCTTGGCATCGGGCTGCTGATCGGAGCGGCGGCGTATCCTTTTACAGAGTTGGAGTTGACCTTGCGTCTATGGGCAGGCGGATTGGCCGGATTATCGGCTACCGGATTATTTGAACTGGCATTCAACAACCGTGCAGGCCATACAATGAAATAAAAGGTAACCTGTTACACAAATGACCGGCTCCTTGGAGCCGGTTTTTTAGCATCTGGCGTTATATAAATTTACATAACCGCTACATAAAACAAATATATAACAGATAATCTAATAGGAAGAATTACATAATTATTTTTGACTGCATAAACAGCCGGGTTAGTGTATAATCGAAATTACTGCACTGCTTTACCGCGCAATAAAGTTGAAGATTTCCGGGCGGTTTTATTGTATGATATGAGGAAAGCTTTTCAAATAGACAATGTTAAGAGCATTGATCCGGAAGAGGATGGGGGGAGCAGCATGACCGAACTTACGACTGCCGTTAGCAAAAGCAACTCCAACAATCTGCTGCGGCGAGACGTACGGTTCCTGGGGAACATACTGGGCGAAGTCTTGGTACACCAAGGCGGCAACGAACTGCTGGATATCGTGGAGAAGATCCGGGAGACCAGCAAATCGCTGCGCTCACTGTTTTTGCCTGAACTGCACAATGAATTTAAAGAGCTGATCAGCTCGCTGGACCCGGAGAATCGCCATCAGGTGATCCGTGCCTTCGCTATTTATTTTCAACTGGTGAACATCGCCGAGCAGAACCACCGGATTCGCCGCAAACGCGATTACGAACGTTCTGCCGGGGAGACGGTACAGCCGGGGTCGATTGAGAGCGCTATTCAAGAGCTTCGCGAGCGGGATTTCTCGCATGAAGAGGTTCATGAGATCATGAAGGGCATGTCGCTGGAGCTGGTGATGACCGCTCACCCTACGGAAGCTATGCGCCGTGCGATTCTCGATATCCACAAACGGATCTCCGATGACGTCATGGGGCTGGATAATCCGACGCTGACCTTCCGCGAACGCGAACAGCTCCGTGAGAAGCTGCTGAATGAGGTCATTACCTTATGGCAGACGGATGAACTGCGTGACCGCAAGCCTACGGTGCTGGATGAAGTGCGTAACGGGATGTATTATTTCCATGAGACGATTTTTGAAGTGCTGCCGGATGTCTATCAGGAGCTTGAACGCTGTCTGAGCAAATATTATCCGGGGCAGAACTGGCATGTGCCGACCTATCTGCGTTTCGGTTCATGGATTGGTGGAGACCGCGACGGCAACCCGTCGGTGAAGGCAGCAGTTACCCTGCAGACCCTACGTCTGCAGCGCAAGCTGGCTATTCGTGAATACCAGCGGATTATGCGCGAGCTGATGCAGTACCTCAGCTTTAGTACAAGCATTGTGAAGGTGACGCCGGAGCTGGTGGAATCCATTGAAGCGGACCGGAACATTATCAATCTCAACCGGGTCGATGCCTGGCGTAATGATAACGAGCCTTACCGGATTAAACTCAGCTATATGATCTCGAAGACACAGAATGTGCTGGACGATGAGAAAAAAGGAACACCGGAACGCTACTCGTCCCCGGAGCAATTCATAGCAGATCTGAACGTGATTGACCGCAGCCTGCGGCATCACTATGCCGATTATGTAGCAGATACCTACATTAAGAAGCTGATTCGTCAGGTGGAGCTGTTCGGCTTCCACACCGCTACGCTGGATGTCCGCCAGCACAGCCAGGAGCATGAGAATGCAATGACCGAGATTCTGGCCAAGATGAATGTTACACCGGACTACTCCAAGCTGTCCGAGCAAGAGAAGATTGTGCTGCTGGAGAAGCTGCTGAATGATCCGCGTCCGCTGACCTCCCCTTACCAGAATTACAGTGAAGGGACAGAGGAGTGCCTGGCGGTATACCGTGCGGTCTATGAGGCACAGGAGGAGTACGGCAAGCAGTGTATTACAAGCTATCTGATTAGTATGGCGGAAGCGGCAAGTGATATTCTGGAGGTAATGGTCTTCTCCAAGGAAGTCGGCTTGTTCCGCAAAGACAATGACGGTACGGTAGTCTGTACTCTGCAGGCAGTGCCGCTGTTCGAGACGATTGACGACCTTCATGATGCGCCGCAGATTATGCGTACGCTGCTGGGCATGCCGATCTACCGCGATGCAGTCAGAGCGATGAACGATCTCCAGGAGATCATGCTGGGGTATTCCGATAGTAATAAAGACGGCGGTGTAGTTACAGCGAACTGGGAGCTGCGTGTTGCCTTGAAGGAGATCACAGCGACTGCCGATGATTTCGGCATTAAGCTGAAGTTCTTCCATGGACGCGGCGGTGCCCTCGGACGCGGCGGTATGCCGCTCAACCGGAGCATTCTGGCCCAGCCGGCTTCCACCATCGGCGGCGGGATCAAGATTACCGAGCAGGGAGAGGTGATCTCCTCCCGGTATTCAATGAAAGGTATTGCATACCGCAGTCTGGAGCAGGCAACATCAGCGCTCATTACAGCGGCTATTCATGCCAGATCGCCGCAGACGGATCTGTATGAAGCCAAGTGGGATGAGATTATTGCCCGCATCTCTGAGGTGTCCCTGAACAAATATCAAGATCTGATCTTCCGTGATCCGGATTTCCTTACGTACTTCAAAGAGTCAACCCCGCTGCCGGAGGTAGGAGAGCTGAATATCGGCTCACGCCCTTCGAAGCGGAAGAACAGCGAGCGCTTCGAGGACCTGCGTGCAATTCCTTGGGTATTCGCTTGGACGCAGAGCCGTTATTTGCTTCCAGCATGGTATGCCGCCGGAACGGGTCTGCAGAGCTTCTATGAGGGCAAGGAAGAGAATATGAAGATCATGCAGCATATGTATGCCAACTTCTCATTCTTCACGACCCTGATCGATACCCTGCAGATGGCTATTGCGAAAGCGGATCTTGTCATCGCCAAGGAATATGCCGGGATGGGCAAGAACGAGGAGGCGCGTGCGCGAATCTTCGGCCAGATTGAGGCCGAGTTCAAGCTGACGTCCGAGCTGATTCTTAAGATTACCGGACAGCAGGATATTCTGGATAATGTTCCGGTCATTCAGGAATCGATCCGCTTGCGTAATCCATACGTTGATCCGCTCAGCTACCTGCAGGTTCAGCTCCTCGCCGAGCTTCGCGCCCTGCGTGATGCTGAGGGGGATGACGCCGAGCTGCTGCGTGAAGTGCTGCTCACGATCAATGGTATTGCCGCCGGTCTTCGGAATACCGGCTGATGCTTTGTGAGCACTCGCTCTGACGATCTTGATCTAAAAAGTCGGCGAAGCCGCTTTAAGATTTTGAAGGCGTTGTTCTTCAACCCCGTTCGCCTCTTACCTAGAGGAGGGACGGGGTTTTTGTCGTTCAAGGGAGGTCGGGAGTCAAAGACCCGGTCGAGCCCATGCCCCACCCCATTGTTGCCTGAGATATACTTTGGGCAACAAGAAAAGCGGTAGTAGGGGAACCCAGGCTGATGGAGGGGGCGAAGCGGAAATTTGGAACTGTAGGAGCGATAGCGTTCGCCTTTATTGGCAGATTTCGACCGCAGCCTGCGGTTCCAATCAGGAAATCTGCCAATAACAGCGACCGGAAGTCCAAATGTTCTGCGCAGCCCCCGACTAATCAGCCGCCAGCAACCCGGCAGCAGGCTTTTCCCGGCACAATATATATAGAAGGTAACAATACAAACCTTGATTTTTGAAGAAACATGATTTACGATTTAATTGCTTGTACCGTGGTCTTCGAAGAGCTGACAGTCCAAGGGCGGCAAGTCTGGGGGAGTTAACAGGTGGAGAATCTGGAAGGCAGACTGACAAAGCTCGCCCTGAAGGGTGACCAAAGGGCATTTGCTGAGCTTGTGGATTTATATAAAGACAAAATTTATCATTTGGCTTACCGTATGCTGAATAACCGCCATGAGGCGGAGGATATTGTTCAGGAGACTTTTTTGCGTGTCTACAGAAATTTGGACAGGTATGATGATAAGCAGAAGTTCTCAACATGGATCTACCGGATTGGCACGAACCTCTGCATTGACCGGCTGCGCAAGCGGCGCCCGACCTATTCCCTGGATGCCGAGATGAACGACCAGGAGGGGATTGACGGGTATTCCATGATTCCGAGCGATAATGTGACCCCGGAGACGGAACTGCTCCTCTCGGAGACACAGAGACTCATCTATGAAGCCATCGACAGCCTGCCCGTGAAATACAGGTCGGTCATGATTCTGCGGTATCTGCAGGATTTGTCGCTTCAGGAGATCGGCGATGTGCTGGATATGCCCGTAACGACGATCAAGACCCGGGTGCACCGGGGGCGTGAGTTTTTGCGCAAGAAGTTAGGACCCAAATTGTAAAAATAGATTATTTTTTATGAAACTCCTGCAGGGCAGGGACGTATGTAAGTTAAGCAAGTCTTATGCACTAAATTAGCACGTATGAAAGGATTGGCTCCTATGGAATGCAAACTGGCCGTCTCTATGATGCACGACTACCTGGATGACGACTTGCCCGACCTGCAGCAGAGGGAATTGAAGGAGCATCTTTTATCCTGTACGGAGTGCCGTGCGAGGTTCAAAGAACTGGAACAGACCGATATGCTGATGTTTTCCCTGATGCACCAGGCACCTGTGGCCTCGGAGGATATGGTTAGCCGGATTATGGATTCATTACCGAAACCCAAGAAGGAAAGAGCCTTCATCACCTGGATCAAGAGACATCCGGCTCTGACGGCGGCGTCCATGTTCATTCTTGTGATGCTGATGAGCTCCGTAACCTTTTGGAATCAGGATCGGCAGCTTGTGGTTAGAGGGGCAGACCTCGACCAGGTTGTGATCAAGGGGAATACGGTGATTGTACCCTCCGGCAAAATTATCTCCGGTGATCTGACGGTGGAGAACGGTAAGACTCAAGTCTACGGGGAAGTCAACGGGAACGTAACGGTGATCGACGGTTCTCTGTATCAGGCTTCAACCGCCCATATCTCCGGGCAAGTCAAAAGTATAGACCAAGCAGTAAGCTGGATCTGGTATAAAGTGACGAACATGTTCTCTGAAGTTGCCTACCGATAGCTAATGTTGGTCGCTTGTAGCAGATAACTCATTTGCGCCTCTTTTTCCGGAAAGATGGCGCTTTTTTGTTGCCTGAAAGTACAGGTTCATCAATTTATCAGCCGCGAAACTTGCAACCGGAGGCGGAACGTTATAACCTAGAATAAGATTCAAACTTAACAGACAATTTACATAAACCCAGCTAATTTGAAATGACGGGGGTTTTCGGTCATGAGCTACTTTACCGACCTTACATGGAAAGAATCCATTAAAGATATAATCGATATTCTAATTGTCAGCTACATTATCTATAAAGTGCTCAATATGGTGCGCGGGACGCGGGCGGTTCAGCTGCTCAAAGGGATTCTGGTGCTGGTCGTGATCTGGGGCGGCAGTACGCTTCTCGACTTGTTCACGCTGAAATGGCTGATGAACCAGATGTTTACGTTTGGGGTATTTGCGGTCTTTATTATTTTTCAGCCGGAGCTGCGGCGGGGGCTGGAACAGCTGGGCCGGGGCAAGTTCTTCGGGCGGAATGCGGAGAGCGATGAAGAGATTAGCAAATTAATCGGTGAAGTGATTAAAGCCCTGAATTATTTGGCTGTCCGCAAAATAGGGGCCTTGATCGTATTCGAACGGGCGACGGGGCTCAATGAATATACGGAATCCGGGATCGCCATGCGCTCACAAGTCAGCTCGGAGTTGCTGATTAATATTTTCATACCCAATACGCCGCTGCATGACGGTGCGCTGATTATGCAGGGAAGCCAGATCGCGGCGGCCGCCTGTTATCTGCCGCTCTCAGAGAATCCGTTCATCAGCAAAGAGCTGGGAACCCGGCACCGTGCCGCAATCGGCATCAGCGAGGTGGCAGACTCGGTATCTGTGGTCGTCTCCGAGGAGACAGGGCAGATCTCACTGGCAATTAATGGACAAATTGTCCGGGATATTAAGGAAGAGTCCCTGATCTCGAAGCTGCACCAAGAGCTGAGTGCAACCAGCTCGCCCCTGATGGAGAAGAGTTCCGCTTTCTGGAAACGGAGGGGGAATAAAGACAATGGATAAATGGATGAAGAACAACAACTTCAACAAGATCCTTGCCCTTGCACTCGCCATTATTCTGTGGACCATTGTGCATGTAGATACAGCGCCAACCTACCAGACTACGGTTAATAACGAATCGAAGACGATTGAGAATGTTAAAGTGGAGATTGAAGGCTTCGACAGTGAGAAGTATGTACTGACCAAGGATGTGGATAGCGTCAGGATGGAGGTAATGGGCAAAAAGTCAGATCTGACCTATAAGTTCTCCGATGCTTATCGGGTATGGCTGGATCTGAAGGATGTGAAGCCCGGCGATAACACGCTTCCGCTGATGTATTCGACTCCGAGTGGTGTCACCCTGGAAGCTATGGTCCCGAATCAGGTGAATGTGCATATAGAGCCGCGGACGACCAAGTCTTTTCCCGTCTCGCTGAATATTACGGGAGAGCCGGCAGCAGGCTATGAAGTAGGGGAGCCTGTAATTGACCCGGTATCTGTAGAGGTTACCCTGCCGGCAAGTGATCTTGGGCGGGTAGCGAAGGTACAGGGGAAGGTGGAGCTGGAGGGGCAGGATGAGACTTTTAGCGAGAAGCGGGTGAAGCTCTATGCTCTGGACAGTAAGGGGAAAGAGCTGGAGGATGCGGTCATTGAACCCTCTACAGCAGCAGTGGAAGTGCCTGTTACCCTCCCCTCCAAAACCTTGCCGCTCGACATCAGCTTCACCGGCAGTCTGCCCGGTTCGCTGGTGCTGTCAAGGGTGACACCTGAACAGGATATGGTCACGGTATTCGGCAGTGCCGAGACCTTGAAGACCCTATCCTCCTATGAGGCCGTACTGGATTTGAGCACGATCAAGAATGCAGGAACCGAGCAGATGAAGCTGGAGCTTAAGCCGCCGGAGGGCACCGGCAAGATTGAGCCTGCGGCCATGAACGTAGCGGTCTCTGCGGCGGAGATTACCCAGCGGACCCTCTCCGCTGTACCGATTAAGCTGGAGGGCGTCAGCAGCGGGCTGACCGCCCGTATGCTGGACCCTGGAAGCACCTCTATAGATCTGACCATATCAGGTGCGCCAACGCTGCTGGATCAGCTGGCCCAGGATAGTATCAGCGTGGTTGCAGATGTCGGGGGGCTTGCGGCTGGCATTCATGATGTCACGCTGCAGGTGTCGCTCCCCCGGTTCATTACCCTGCAGAATCCCGCCTCGCAGCTTGTTGCGAAGGTGGAGCTGGTAGCGCCTGCTGCTCCGGCAGCTACTGCTGCGCCTGAGAGCACGCCTGCCTCGTCGCCTACCCCGGAGCCCAGTGCTGAGCCTGCATCCGGGAATGAGACGCTCGTAGAGCCTACCCCTGAGCCTACAGTCGAGATTATAGAGGAGACCCCGACGCCGACACATATTCCGCCGGAGGCTGAACCGACGCCGCCCGCAAGCGGGAATAATGCCAACAGTACGGGCGGAACGTAATTTTCCGGTCATGTACGAGTCTATATGAGCACCTGACATACACGAATTATTGAATCATTCATACTATAATTTATTAAGCTGAAGCAGCGTATTCACAAAGGAGAAAATAAGATGGGTAAGTATTTCGGAACAGATGGCGTACGCGGGGTGGCTAACCGTGAATTAACAGCAGAAATGGCCTACAGTATTGGACGGTGCGGGGGGTATGTGCTGGCAGGAAATGTGGAAAAGCCTAAGGTGGTCATCGGGATGGATACACGGATTTCCGGTCCGATGCTGGAATCGGCACTGATTGCCGGATTGTTGTCCATTGGGGCGGATGTAATCCGTCTGGGTGTAGTCTCTACCCCGGCTGTTGCTTATATCACAAGACTGCTCCAGGCGGATGCCGGAGTGATGATCTCTGCTTCACATAATCCGGTGGAAGATAACGGAATTAAGTTCTTCGGCGGAGACGGCTTCAAGCTGACAGACGAAACAGAGCTGCGCATTGAGGAGCTGATGGATGCCGAGCAGGATGAGCTGCCGCGTCCGGTGGGAGCTGGTCTGGGCACACTGCGGGCAGATGATCAAGCGAAATATCTCTATCTGGAGTATCTAAAGACAACCATCGACCAGACCTTCAAGGGGATGAAGGTAGTGCTCGACTGTGCACACGGTTCAGCCTATGAGCTGGCACCGCGTCTGTTCAAGGAACTGGGTGCGGAAGTGATTGCCATTGGGGCAGAGCCGGACGGGCTTAATATCAATGACGGCTTCGGCTCCACACACCCGGAGACTCTGCGTGCAGAGGTGCTGCGCCATGGTGCGGATCTGGGGCTTGCTTTTGACGGGGATGCGGACCGCCTGATTGCTATCGATGAGAACGGCGACGAGGTGGACGGCGACTTCATTCTCTGCATTTGCGGGGATGCGATGAACCGTGCAGGGAAGCTGAAGGATGGCACTATTGTATCTACAGTAATGAGCAACATCGGGTTCTACAAGGCAACAGAGAAGCTGGCGCTGAATACGGCGAAGACCGCGGTCGGCGACCGTTATGTCATGGAAGAGATGCGCCGCGGCGGCTATAATCTGGGCGGGGAGCAATCCGGCCATGTGATTTTCCTGGACTATAATACTACGGGTGACGGAATTCTGACTGCGATTCAACTGGTGAATACCATGAAGTCCTCCGGCAAAAAGCTAAGCACACTGAAGTCCATGATGACTAAATATCCGCAGGTACTGGTCAATGTGCGTGTGCAGGACAAAACCAATTATCCGAACAATCCGGCCATTGAGGCCGCGATCATAGAAGTGGAAAGCAAGCTGGGCGACAACGGGCGTGTCCTGGTGCGTCCTTCGGGAACCGAGCCGCTGATCCGTGTAATGGCCGAAGGGCCGGATAAGGCGGAGCTGGATCTTTTTGTAGGGCAGATTGTTGAAGTGGTTCAGCGCGAGCTGGTGTAATCACTCACTGAAATAGCAGGAACGGTAGCCGGTGGATGGATCAATCCGATTCGTTCACCGGCTGAATTATTAATGAGGTCATGGCTGTTTGGAAAAAGTGTGAAATGGATGAAAAAGGTTTTCTTCGGCACATCGTTGCAAAAACAGTATGAGATGCATATAATAGACTGAGTGTCATTCCAGAAGGAAAGCGGGGATCGTAAGGTTATTGCAACACAAGCGCCAGAGCTTGATCTTGCGCGGGAGAGAAGGGAGGACCGGTAGCTGCGCCGACAGTGCAGGACGGTCTGAACGGATCACGGCAGATGTAAGCTGACGAGGTGGAGGTGTTCGAAATGTTCGGCGGGGACCTCCCGGTGATGCACCAGAGCCGTAAATGGAAGCGGAAAATGCGAGGGCGACCTTGCACACAACGCTTCTGTGGGTGCCAATTGAAGATGTACAAATCATGGGTATGCGCATTTGCAGGAACGCAGATGGTTCTGCCACGGCAGAGGAGAAGACTGTGCATAATCGTGACTAACGATGTAATTGACAGGTTATCATGTTGAGTGTAATGGACAACATCATATTTGCTTTTCTTCAAAACATGCCGCACGGCACGTTTCTTTCCTCATGCGCCCCTAATTACGATAAATTGGACGGAGGAAAATATAATGTGTGGTATTGTAGGATATATTGGTAATCAGAATTCGCAGGGGATCTTGGTAGAGGGTCTGAAGAAGCTGGAGTATCGCGGGTATGATTCCGCTGGTATTGCTGTGTTCACGAAGGATGGTCTGCAGGTGGTAAAAGCACAGGGACGTATGGCGAACCTGGAATCTCGTCTGGACGCGACTCCGCTGACAGGCAGTGCCGGAATCGGCCACACCCGCTGGGCAACACACGGCAAGCCATCTGATGAGAACTCTCATCCGCACACAGATAATACTCACAAATTCTCGGTAGTACACAACGGGATTGTCGAGAATTATCTGGATCTCAAGGAAGAACTGATTGCCGGAGGATGCCACTTCACCTCGGAGACAGATACAGAAGTCATCTCCCATCTGATTGCCCGTGAGTATAAGGGAGATATTGTTAAGGCTGTACAACAGGCGATTTCTTACATGCGCGGAGCGTTTGCTCTGGGTGTACTGACTGAATATGAACCGGATAAGCTGGTCGCTGTACGTCAAGCCAGCCCGCTGATTATCGGTCTTGGAGAAGGCGAGAACTTTATCGGGTCCGATATTCCTGCACTGCTGGAATATACCCGCAACGTATATATTTTGAACGACGGCGAAATGGCTGTATTGACACGGGATGCTGTCGAACTGATGACGATTGAAGGCAACTTTATTTCTCGGGAAATGATTACTGTCGATTGGGATGCCGTTACCGCAGAAAAGGGCGGTTATGAGCACTTCATGCTGAAAGAAATCCATGAGCAGCCTAAGGCTTACCGTGATACGATGCGCGGCCGCATGAACGCTGAAGGCAACAAGGTTATTCTGCCTGAGCTTAACCTGACAGAAGAACAAATCAAGAACATCCGCAATATCCAAGTGGTAGCTTGCGGGACTGCTTATAATGCCGGTCTGGTTGGACGTAACCTGATTGAGTCCCTGGTGCGTATTCCTGTAGAGAATGATATCGCTTCTGAATACCGTTACCGTTCGCCAATCGTAACTCCGGAGACACTGGTGATCGTAGTGAGCCAATCGGGTGAAACTGCTGATACTCTGGCTGCTCTTCGTGAAGGTCAAGCAAATGGAGCCCATGTGTTGGCGATCACCAACGTAGTAGGCAGCTCGATTGCCCGAGAAGCAGATAGTGTACTGGTTACGCTGGCGGGTCCAGAGATCGCTGTAGCCTCGACCAAAGCTTACACTTCTCAGCTGATCGCATTCACTTTGCTGGGTCTGTATCTGGCTGAAGTACGCGGCACACAGTCTGAATCTGAAGTGACCAAGATTTTGGCTGCTATGCAGTCTCTGCCGGAACAAGTAGAAGTGATTCTCGGTCAAAAAGACGCGATCAAAGCTTACGCTGAGCAAATCGCTGAGCACAAGCACCTGTTCTTCATCGGCCGCGGCGTAGATTACGCTGTAGCTCAGGAAGGCTCGTTGAAGCTCAAAGAAATCTCCTACATTCACTCCGAAGCCTATGCTGCGGGTGAACTGAAGCATGGTACCTTAGCCTTGATCGAAGAAGGCGTTCCTGTCATCGCTCTGGCTACTCTGGAATCCGTGCTGGAGAAGACCGTCAGCAACATCAAAGAAGTGAAGGCCCGTGGCGCCCATGTCATGGCCATCACTCACGAAGAGCACAAAGACGACCTGCTCCGCTCTGTTGATCAGGTATTCGTGATCCCTCAGACCCTGCCGCTGCTGACCGCTGCACTGTCTGTAGTTACCCTGCAGTTGCTTGCTTACTATGCGTCTCTGGCCCTGGGCCATGATGTGGATAAGCCAAGAAACCTTGCGAAGAGTGTTACTGTGGAGTAGGGGATAGGGGAAACTAAAGCTGTATAAATTAATATCCAAGAAAACTCAATTAAGAGCAGCCTGAATATTCTTTCAGGCTGCTCTCTTTTTAAACCTTGTGATATAAATAGCCCAGTTTAAATTTCATGGCAAAAATTCAAGGAATCGTCGCGAAGCAGCAGAAAGTGGGACATTTTTAAGTGTCGCAATCCCGACATGGCGTTCAGGAATTGGAGGCGTTAGAGGAATTTCAATTAGCTTACCATCATTTAATTCCTTAGTAACGTATTCCCGCATGATAAAGGTAAGGCCAAACCCGCTTTGGGCAAATTGGATAAGGAGATCTAGGCTTCCCAATTCAAACTCAGGACTTAACGTAATCCCGTTAGATGCAGCATACTCATCCAGAAAATTTCTCGTGCTTCCTCCTGGTTCAAGCAGTAACAAAGGGTAACGATGAAGTTCCTCCAAAGGTAATGGTTTGTCTGCTAAAGCCGCATACTCTTGATTACCAACAAGGCAATCCTGCTGTGTTGAACTGGTACGGAAATCGATCTTAGCATCAAACACAGGCAAGTTCACAACTCCGAAGTCAATTTTACCTTCCTTCAAAAGTGTGAGGGTCTCAGGTGTTGTCCGATTAGTGACGCGGATCCTGACTTCTGGATATTGTTTGTGGAATTGTTCAAGGTGCGGCAACAGAAAATGCTTGCATAGCGTATCACTTGCTCCGATGTTAATTTCCCCATAAGACAACTCTTGCATCTCCGCAATTTTCTTCTCACCAATTTCGATAAAATGCATGGCTTGCTCCACAAAATTAAAGAGTACTTCACCTTCAGCGGTTAGCGTAACCCCTTTTGTCGTACGGAAAAACAGTTGCCCGCCGAGGCCCCTTTCTAGCTGTTTAAGTGTATGGCTGACCGCAGGCTGGGTGATATGGAGTTTCTCTGCAGCCTTGGTCAAACTCCCTAATTTTGCTGTCCAATAAAAAACGCGATACCATTCCATATTGAATTCCATAGTCATTACCTCAATTTATGTTAGTCATTATTAAATTCAATTTTACTAATGCCTGTCTTTCAAATTATAATAACCGCTGTAAGGGATTACAAGCGGTGGAGGCGAATGAATTTGACGGTTACAGCAATTGTAGGAGCGAATTGGGGAGATGAAGGAAAGGGCAAAATGACGGATGTGCTTTCCGCAAAATCATCTTATGTGGTCCGTTATCAAGGTGGAAGCAATGCGGGGCATACGATTATCAACGATTACGGAAAATTTGCGTTACACATGCTGCCTTCGGGGGTTTTCTATCCAAACGTCACGAATGTAATTGGCCCTGGAGTAGCGCTTGATGTAGAGTCTTTTATGAGGGAAAGGGAAGAACTGCTTGCCCGGGGTGTGCCAGAACCTTGTTTACGTGTGTCAGATCGAGCCCAAATCGTTCTTCCAATCCATCGTCTATTTGATGAACTGGAAGAGGAGCGGCTAGGTTCACGCAGTTTTGGGTCGACAAAACGCGGAATCGCACCCTTTTACGCTGATAAATACGCAAAGCTTGGAATTCAAGTGTCAGACTTGTACAATGAGGAGCGGCTCTTTTCACGCTTACAACAATCGCTGGAGACTAAAAATGTGCTGCTAGTGCATATGTACGGGCGACAACCGGTTCAACCCGAAGAGTTGATGCCGGAATTAGTAAGCCAAGGAGAAAAACTTCGGCCATTTGTTTGCAACACCACTTCAATGCTCCACGAAGCCTGCGAAAATGGTGATTCCATACTGTTAGAAGGTCAACTGGGGGCACTTCGAGATCCTGACCACGGCATTTATCCTTTTTCTACATCTTCTTCAACACTTGCAGGTTTTGCTCCAGTAGGTGCTGGGTTGCCTCCATCTGCGATTACGAGGGTATTGGCAGTAGTAAAATCGTATTCAAGCTGCGTTGGCACGGGTCCCTTTGTATCCGAATTAGATGGAGTGGCGGCAGATGAATTAAGACAGCTCGGGGGGGATGCGGGGGAGTATGGCGCAACCACTGGCCGCCCTCGTCGTGTCGGTTGGTTCGACGCTGTCGCAACCCGTTACGGCTGTATGGTACAAGGTGCAACCGAAGTCGCATTAACGAATCTGGACGTACTCGGATATTTGGAAACCATCCCAGTCTGTACAGGTTATGAACTAGAAGATGGAACAATAACTGACCAATTTCCAGTGAGTGCTAAGTTAGATAAAGCAAAGCCGATTCTGCAGCATTTTCAAGGTTGGAGATGTGATACATCTAATGCAAGATCTTATGATGACCTGCCAGATGCCGCGAAGCATTATGTTGAGTTTATTGAATCAGCAATTAATGTGAAAATCACGTACGTTTCTGTAGGGCCAAGACGTGAACAGTTAATAGTGAGGAACATATAAAACATTCTAATTAGCAATTGGATGCCAATTTAAGGATCGGCCGCTATAAAAAGAAGCACAGAGTCTGTTTAAACTCTGTGCTTTTTGCATATCTATAGGCCATTTGTCTTTTATGAACTTGCAGTTATTCCGTTTTCAATGAAGGAAATGTAGCCGGATTCGCCCCTAACGATCTATAAATTTCAAATACTTCAGCATCCGCGTCAACATAACCGCACTCTCAGCACGGGTGACCGGAGCTTTAGATGAAAAGTCCACGGCTTCGGAATACTTCAGGAGACCCGCCTCCAGCAGCATCGATACAGGCTGTGCCGCCCAAGGAGCGAGGCCGGTTGTGCCGGCCAATGTTTCTGGAGTGAGTCCGGTTATCTGCGGGATCTTTCCGGCGATGTTCAAGGCACGGGCGATCACAGCGGCTAACTGCTCGTGCGTTAACCTGGCATTTGGCCGGAATGTACCGTCCTCATATCCCGTCATGAGTCCTGCCTCCAGGGCTGTTTCAACAGCCGCAGCATACCAGGCACCGGAAGGGACATCTGCAAAAGAGTGGACCGCCCCGGACTCCATCAATCCCAGGGCACGCACCAGCAGCGCAGTGAGCTCCGCACGAGTCAAGACGGTATCCGGTGAGAATGTGGCCCGGCTTACGCCTTGCATAATCCACTTGTTAGCCAAAAGCTGAATATCTTCCTCGGCCCAGTGCCCGGCGGTATCAGCGAAGGAGCGACGGGTTGCAATTGCCGCAAACAAGCCGTTATGCGGTGAATGAATGATCGCTTCACCCGCAGTTGCGCCAAACAGCGCAGGTACAAAATGGACACTGCTGTTTTGATCTACCCTGACAACCGCAGCTGGAAGCGGGTCAGCGGGGGAGGGAAGCGGCAGCGACTTATTCAAATACATATTTGTGGATCTGTTGTTTAGACTCTCTACAGGCTTCCCGTTTCTCTCCATTGAGAAAGCGACAGGGCTTCCGGTCAGCTCCGCTCCCTGGTTCGCAAGGACGGCGCTTAGTGCTTCCTCCTCAGCCGCAGTAAGCCAAGAGATGCCCAGGGTCACGATGGAGCCGGAATCCAGCGCAGGCATAAGACCGTTGAGCCGGCGCAGAGGCAACCCATGCTCGGCTCCGTTTACTGCAAAAGTGATGGCTGGGTCATCTGGACCGGTGCCGGATCCTTCTTTGGCAGCAGCAGAAGATCCCAAATGGTTCGCAGGCACACTTGCAGCTGAGGCCAGCTTCAGCCTGTTGAGCACTGCTTCTGCCGGGAGGTCAAGAAATACTGCAGAATAGCTGTTCGTCTGGAATTCGATACGAACTTCATTTTGAGCAGCGAGTGCTTGAGCCAATATCGCAGCATCCGGCTTCAAGCGGATCGCCGACTGCCCGCCTTGGGTTATCTCCCGCGACATCGTGACCAGAACGCCTTGGCCGTTGATGGTCAGCAGAACCTTAGCCGGGTCAACTGTGGCTGCGGGGCTAGCCGGAGCCGAACCAAAGTCCGGAGTTGGTTCCGGCGATGACGTCGGTGTCGGCGACGGTGATGCTGTCGGTGACGGTGACGGTGACGGTGTTGGTGTTGGTGTTGGTGTTGGTGTTGGTGTTGGTGTTGCTGTCTGTGACGGTGTTGGTGTTGCTGTCGGTGACGGTGTCGCTGTCGCTGTTGGTGTTGCTGTCGGTGTCGCTGTCGCTGTTGGTGTCGCTGTTGGTGTTGGTGTTGGTGTCGGTGACGGTGTCGGTGACGGTGTTGTTGTCGGTGTCGCTGTCGTTGATGGTGTTGTTGCCGGTGTCGCTGATGGTGTCGGCGACGGCGTTGGCGAAGGTTCCGGCTCAGGCGTCTTGCTTGAAGTGAGCATAATCCTTCCTGTATCTGCTGTTTGCCCTTCCACAATCTCGATGCTCTGTGTGAAAGTGTGATAACCCGCTGCTTCTATCATTAACATGTGTGTGCCAACCGCAATATGATCCAGTCTGAAATGACCTTGCAAATCGGTCTGTTTGAGGGTGCCGTCAAGCGATACCGAGGCGCCTGCGATCGGGTCAAGTTCAGAGTTGTACACTGAGCCTGTCACGCTGCCTGTTGCAGATTCGACGGTGAGAGATGCCTCAGCCGTCAGACCGTTTGATGCGGTGGCGACAATAACTGCTTGACCGGGACTCAGGGGATGTATTTCACCGCTAAGTTCGTCTACCTCCGCTACTGCAGGATCAGTGGATCTCCAGGTCACCTCTTTATGGGTGGCGGAGTCCGGCTTCAGAATTGGAGTAAGCTTTACCGGCGCTCCGCCGGCTGTCAGAAGAAGGGATGACGGCTCAAGCGTGATGCTGCTAACCGGGATCTCCTGCCGAATATGCGCAGTCTCCAGCACTAAACGCTGCCAGGCTCGAATGTGTCCTTGTCCGTTTATCTCATACAAATCTACAGTCATTCCCGGCTGTACACCAGAAAGATCGGAGCCGGGGATATATGGGGCCGCACCTTCCGGGAGGGAGCTGTCCAACAGAGGAGGATCATTTTCCGCCCGGTCCAGCATATATGCAAAGGAGCTGCCAGCCTCCTGCGGTACCACCTCAATGGCTGTCGTGCCGATCGCAGTACCTGGCTGGAGCGCTACATTCAGCTCTGGTGCTGGTCTTTTTACCTCAAGCTGGAGCGAGCGTACAGCCGTTGCCCCGCCGGCATCCATCGCCGTTATTTTAACAGTGTAGGTGCCATTGTCCGGAAAACCGGCTGTCGGGGTACCCTGCATTTCGCCTGAAGCGCTCAAACTCATGCCCTCGGGAAGCCCTGAAGCGCTCCAGGTCAGCCCGGCATGTGCGCCGTCATAACCGGCAAGCGCATAGGAATAAGGCTTATTATGCACGGCATAAGGGAGCGTCTCTGTTAAGACTTCGGGGCGGAAGTAAGGGTATCCATCGTTTACCTTTGAGTTCATATTCCAGATGTGCCCGAAATCCCAGCCCATGTAAGTCGTTTGCTGCTTCATCTCGGCGGTTGTTTTTGCGGTAGCCTCTCGGATATCCGATTCATAGAAACTTTCTATCCCGACAGTCATCCCGGTAGTATTCGTATCGAAGTAAGAACTAGATACATCTGTCCGTGTCACATAAGCTGCAATGCCCGCTCTGCCTGTATAAGTAGTTCCGGGATAATCAGAAGCTATGATCCCACGGGAATAAGTATGTTTTATAGTGTTTCTATCTTCTGGAAAGCCGATTAAATAGGCGCTAACTCCGGCGGTGAACAGAAAACTACTTCCGTCATACTCTGTGTTGCGGACCGGACCGCTGGAATAGGAGTCAATGATGGAGGAAGCGACAAGATGTCCGGCAATCCCGCCGCTGTACCTGTTGGCTCCCGGGCCGACGGTGACAGTGGCATCCGAGGAGCTTCGCTCAATGGTTGCCCGCTCCAGTATCCCTGTAATTCCGCCGGCAGAAATAACCTGATTCGGATTGCGGGGAAGAATACTGGTTACACTGCCTTTCGTATAGGCTCTCTCGATGCTTCCCCCGGACAGAAGTCCTGCTACTCCCCCTGTAATGGAGCCGCCCCTGATATTCAACTCCAGACTAAGGTTGCGTATGCTGCCGTTGGCTTCGCCGAAGAAACCGGCGTAGACGCGCGTGTAGCCGTCGATGGTGACCCCTTTTACAGAGTGCCCTTGCCCGTCAAAAACTCCGCTAAATGGAGCATACTCATTACCGCCAAAAGGAATCCAGGACACGCCGGACAAATCGATGTCCTGGAGCAGCCGCAGATTCTTGTCTACATATTGCTCCTGGTGCTGATCGATATAGACCAGATGCTCCGGGGAGGATAATTGCACCCAGCCTTCCTCCACTGGCGGTACAGCCTCCAGGCTGTCCGCAACTGCATTTATACCGTCTGCAGCGGAGCCAGCCGAAAAAACGTGCGCTGTATACAGTCCCGGCTGTCCGATAAGCATCACGCCCACAAGCAAGGCGGCTATCTTTGATTTATGTATTCTCACTTCTTTTTCCCCTTTCATAGCGCTGCTGATTAGATCAAATTATAGTATATTTAAATTCATAGATTGTTCCGATTATGTTTCAAATTTAATTCAAACGGAAAGTAGCGTGCAGTAATGAATAATCCTTCAGCGGGGCCCAGTTCACATTCTCAGCGGATTGTTGGAGGTACCCGGGAAATCCGGGCATTGTCCGATTGGCTGGAAACGCCTGGGGAGGGTATGCAAATTTTTGCGGTATCCGGCATTGGCGGCATCGGCAAAACAACACTGCTTACAAAGCTGGCGGCGGAGGCCCGCGGGGCGGCAGTGCGTGTGCTGTGGGTGGACGGGCAGCTCTGTCTGCATACGCCAAGGGATGTTCTGGCTTATCTGGACATGAGCTTGGAGACGGAATACGGCAGGGTGCGTAAGGCCGACGATACGCTGCTTGCCCATGTTGTAGCGGAATTGTATCGTGAGCGTACGGTTATTATTATGGATAACTGCGAGTCGTTGGCCCGGACCGAGAGCTGGCTGCTGGCACAGCTGTTTCCCCTGTTAAAGGATTCTGCGATCCTGCTGGTGATGGCGTCGAGAACCGGACTGCCGCTTCACTGGTATACGGACCCTACGTGGTCGAACAGGATTCAGCGCTTTACGCTGGAGCTGTTTACCCGGGAGCAAATTTATGAATACCTGCAGGACAGCGGTCTCCCCGACCGGCTGCAGCAGGATATTGCCCAGAGGTCGGAAGGGCACCCGCTGCTGCTTGCACTGACCACAGACCTGATGAGGCGCGAAGGAACGGATCCAATGGAAAAGGCAGTACAACTGCCTAGAATCCTGAGTGCAGAGCTGCTTCGGGAGGCCGCTGACCCGTACATGTATGAGGCTCTGCAGCTGCTGTCGCTGTTTCCCGCCGCAGATCAGACAATGCTTAACCGCCTGATGAAGCATCCGCTCCAGGCAGCGGAATATACGGCGCTTAGCAAATTGTCATGCGTCCGGATGGTTCCGGCCGGGCTTGCCTTACATCAGGTGGTAGGCCGGATCCTGAGAGACGACTATAAGCAGCGTGATCCCGGAGAATATAATACAATGCGCCGGCTGGCGTTAAAACTGCTGATCGAGCAATATTCGTCCGCAGACCAGCTGCGCCGAATGCAGTTTGCTGCCCATGCGCTGGAGCTGTACCGTGAGCAGCTGCCTGCAGCTCATCAGTATGTTGATTTCTCGGGTGTTCATGGACAGGAGCAGAAGCAAGGTTTTTGTCCGGAGGATTTGCCGTATCTGCACCGTTATTTGGAGGTATCTTTATCGCGGTCCGACTGGCAATCCGAACTGGTGCAGGCCGGAGAGCATCACCGTCTGCTTGATGATATTGCGGAGTTGAGTCCAATGAGCATTCTGGTCACCAGAAATACTGACGGTATTCCGCTGGCTTTCTCTGCCGGGCTGTGGCTGCATGAAGAAACAATGCCGCTGCTGGAACGGTACGCTCCGCTATATCTCGAAATGCTGGGTAAAGAGGCTGAGCAGCTGCGAACGCTGTCATCCGAAGCGGCGGATACGATGTGTATGCTGCTGGCCGCGGTCAACGTGGATCAGTCCTTTTATCGGCCGGAGGAGTTAGGCGCCGTGCTGTTCCAATCATGGATGGTCGAGACAACAAATGGATGGCGGGCGATTATCGCGACAGAGGACCCGCAGCTGCATATGTTGCTTCCGTTGTCCGGTTTCCAGCCCAAACAACCCCAACCGCCAGATCGGCTTCAGCCGGGTATGGTCGTTTGGGAGCTGGACTTCAGGCAGGCGTCTTTCGACCGGTGGGTGGAGCGGGTGATTTTGCAGCAGGAACAACAACAGGAGCTGGCGGCAGAGATCCCTCCCGTGCCGTGGGACCAGGTGAGAAGCCTTCTTCAGCATCTGTATAACGATAATCTTCTACGTTCTTTGCCGATTCTGGTGGCGACGGGGATGAATGGAGCGGGGATGAGGGACCTGATGCAGAACATATTAACGGCAGAGCCGCCGCCTTATCCGCTCACAGAACTGGAGCAGCATATCTTGCGGGAGAGCTATTTGCGTAAAAATCACCGGAAATCTCAACTTGCAGATGCTTTTCATATGAGCCGAACGACCTTTTACCGCCATAGCCGGCAGGCGTTGGAGCATCTGGGCCATGTGTTGGCCGGAAACTAAACGGGTAGGCGGCCACGATCTGTCCGAAACGGTATGAGCCAGTAACATTTTTAGCAAAATCCTGCAATAAATGCAGCAATACTGGCCAATAAAAGCGGAATATGCTGAAATTATGCACGAAATGCAACAAATCCAGCGCTAACTTACTCTAACCACCAGAATTTGTGCAAATAATGCAACATTGCTCCACAGCCAGTAACAGTTATATAGAAATCCTGCAATATGTGCAACAATGCTGCTCTATACAAGCGGCCGGTGAGAGAGAACTCTTAGAATTGGCCAGAGAATGGAGCCGTTATTTTTTAATTTTTAAAAAGGGGGTCGAGTTGGGAGGAAAAAGCCGTTATACTCGTCTAACTTCATCATTAGAAACGCAGTCTTCGACGATATCGGCCTGCTTCGCGATATTTATCGCCGTGCTTCGCTGAGTGTTGAGGCTGACCGGGATCTCTTCGCCGCTCATCCTGAGTGGCTCGTGTGGGACGACAAGATGTTGCCGTTCACACGTGTCGCTGCTGTTAACGGGCGGGTCGTCGGCTTTGTGTCAGCACGCCCTGCCAACGGCTGCCTTGAGCTAGAGGATCTGTTCACAGATCCTGAATGGATACGCCAAGGTGTTGCGAGTGCCCTGATCCAAGATATTGCGCTCCGCGATGTACGTGTAGAGGTGACCGCTGGCCCGCAGGCTATAGAGTTTTACGAAGCCGCCGGATTCATCGCTAACGGCTTCGCTTACACAGAGGGCGGACCGGCCCACCGGATGTATCTCGATGTCACACGTGAAGGACCTTGATGTCCTTAGAATGAGGGGTGTAATTCAATGAATCGAAGACAACGGGACAAGTTTATTCCTTCCACCTGGATTATTGCCGCCAAACAATCAGGAGTACACGCCTATTATGTCCTCTATGCCATTGACTGGAAACGCGGAGGCCGGCTGAGTTGGGAAGGCTGGGATCAGCTAGAGGACCTGCTGCAATTTCATATCCCTATCAAACGAAAGGCCGGAGGACGGAAAACTTCTTCCCAGCCTGCCGCCAAAATCGCAAAACATGCGCTCTTTTTACATCTGAATGAAGCACAGTTCGAAGAACTGGAACGGCTCTTTTATCAGCCATTTTCGAAGAAAAGATGGAGAGTGTTTATTCAAATCCACGACACGAAGAACGTAATGTCTGCTTTTGTTTGTCCATAGCGGGCAAAAATATCGTCTGCAGCCCGATAATTTCACTTGCCACTTCGCTATTTCGCTGAGCCCAGCAGCCCCTGAACATCGGCCACCGGCGGTCTCCCATACTGGCGGGCGTATTCGCGGCTGAATTGGGAGGGGCTCTCATAGCCTACACGGAAGGCGGCATCGGAGGCTTGGAGCGATTCGGTCAGCATGAGGCGGCGGGCTTCCTGCAAGCGGATGACCTTCTGGTATTGCAGCGGGCTCATGGCGGTGACACGCTTGAAGTGCTTGTGGAAGGCGGAGGTGCTCATATTTACAGACTCAGCCAGTTGTTCAACGACAAGGGATCGATCGTACTGCTTAGTGATCACTTGGATGGCCTCAGCAATCCGGTGCGCATGGCTGCCGATGATGGCGAATTGATGCAGGTGTGCGCCTTGGTCACTTTGAAGAACGCGATAGAGAATTTCGCGGATCACGAGCGGGGACAGAATGGCAATATCCTGAGGCGCGTCGAGCAACTGGATAAGCCGTACGATGGCTTCAAGTAAGGGCTCAGAGGTGCGGGCAACCGTTATGCCAAGGGAGGTTTCACCCGGAGCAAGGGGGGAGTCTGCCATTTCTTTTACAATTTCGAGGATAGTGCCTGGGTCGAAGCTTAGCTTGATGCCCAGAAAAGGATGCTCAGACGTAGCCCCGGTAATTCTCCCGTTAATTGGCAGCTCGACAGAGGTCACCAGGTACGTTGACGGATCGTAATGAAATGTCTCACCCGACAGGGTGGCTGCTTTGGCTCCTTGGGCAACCACGCAGATCGATGGCTTATAGACAGACTCCAGCGGTTCGGCTGCATCTGTGGCGTGCATCAACTGCAAGGAAGGAATGAGCGTCTGGCGGGTGCCTGCCGATGGAGCATGGCGAAGGATCAGCGCAGCCAATTGCTGTAAAAGTGGCCCGGTCCGCAATGAATCGTCCAAGTTGAAAGCCTCCTTTTTCCGTATTCACGGGGTTTGTTGTTAATCATAACGAGTTGAAGAGAAATAGGCAAGAAGTGAACAGGTCTGTTATAACGGGATGTTCTTCGCTTGATTTACAATGAATTCATAAGGCCAACAGATCATCATCCGGCCTAAGCAAACTTAAGGAGAGTGGTCCTAATGAGTCAGAACGGAAAAGTAGCCATCGTCACAGGTGCATCACGGGGGATCGGAAGACAAATCGCCATTCAATTGGCTGGATCAGGGATTAAAGTAGCTGTTAATTATTCATCTAATCGTGGAAAAGCGGACGAGGTCGTGCAAATCATTAAGGAGTCCGGCGGGGAAGCGGTAGCCGTTCAAGGTGACGTAAGTAAGGTCAGTGAGGTCGAAGCGCTTTTCTCGGAGACAATCGGGCAATTCGGGCGTGTCGATATTGTGGTGAATAATGCCGGAATTATGGACTGTGTGCCTATCGCAGATGTAACGGAGGAGATGTTCGACCGGCACTTTGCAGTAAATGTAAAAGGTACGTATTTCGCTTGCCAGCAAGCGATGAAGCATATGGAGCGGGGCGGAACGATTATCAACTTCTCGACCTCTGTATCGGGCGCGATGCTGCCGACCTATAGCGTATACGCCGCAACCAAAGGGGCAGTCGAGCAGTTAACCCGCCAGTTAGCGAAGGAATTCGGGGTGAAGGATATCGTCGTGAATTGCGTAGCACCCGGGCAGGTATCGACGGAGTTATTCCTGAACGGGAAATCCGAGGAGCTGGTGGATTCCTTCCGGCGGATGAATGCTTTTGGACGGCTTGGGGAGCCGGAGGATATTGCCAATGTGATCGACCTGCTCGTCAGTGACAAAGCCCGCTGGATCACGGGGCAGACGATTCGCGTCAACGGCGGGTTTAACTGATCCAGCGGAGAGTTCCTCCCTCTATCGCCTATGGTTTATAATGGAAGTGTTTTGAAAGAGGGGATAGAGGAGAGGGAACTCATGACGGATTCACAGTTCATCAGCCGGCTTCCAGATGTGGAGGAGAGCAGATGTATTTTCCAGGCGGCAGCCATGCTGGAGGCAATCCTTATGCCGGAATGGGAATTCCGGTACTATTCGTACAATGCCCATTGGGGTGAAAAAGAACAAATGGCTTCGATGCGTGACGGCGAAGGGGAACACTATTTTGCCCTATTTCAGCCAGGGGGGCTGATTATCAAGGGATATGACCGGCGGTTTAGCCGGGTGTGTGGCCCGCAGGATGTGCTGCAAGGTGTGCCTGACGAATTTGAAGGATTTCTTCAGGAGCCTGCCTTTATGATGGATACGACAACATTTTGCATATGGAAGCAAGGCGGACAAGCGTGGTCAGCAGGCAAGGAGCTGGAGGCGGAGGCCTACGAGCTGTTGGGGCTTTTAACCGGCAAAGCGGATTATTATTATACTTGGGCTCAGGAATGTTACGAGATCTCACTGGACCGTTCGCTGGTGCAGCGAATCTTCGACATGGAGCCGCTGGATGAGGAGATGCTGAAGGGGCTTAACGAAGAATTGGACTTTGCTGATCTGGCAGAGGACATTCAGGAAATTGGCTATCCGGTGAAAGGGCGGGGGCGGAATGGATAAAGGCATGTTGCTTGTTCTGAATGGAACTTCAAGCTCCGGGAAGACGTCCATCTCGGCTGAGGTTGTAAAGCAGAAAGAGATTCCGTTTTATCATGTATCGATTGATGATTTTTTCATGAATTACAATGATTTCATTAATCATAAATTTCCGGATGATCCTGTACGGGAAATCGACCATCAGGTGGTCTCTGAAATCTTGGATGATTCTATATGCTCCATGTTCTATTCGACGATTAAGCTGTTATCGGAAATGGGATTCAATGTCATCGTGGATACCGTATTCGACAACGACAAGAGATTTAATGAGTTTTTGGATCATTTTGCCGGCCGGACTACGTTATTTGTTGGCGTCCTATGCTCCCGGGATGAGCTCATCCGAAGAGAGCAGGCCAGAGGGGACCGGCAGATTGGACTGGCGGATGCCCAGTTCGACATCGTGTATTGTTTTGATGAATATGACCTTGAAGTGAACACGGAAGAGCAGACTCCGGCAGAAAGCGCAGAGGCAATACTAAGTTTCATTAAGTGCAATAAGGAGTATTCGGCGTTTCAGAAATTGCGTAAAAGGAGCCGCCCATGAACCTTGAGATCATCATCAATCTCCTGATCGAACCGCATGAAGTACCAGTGTTAAGGGAACTCGTGGGGTGGGAGGGCAGGCAGGCGGATTACCCTGCTGTATTCGAGCGCTGCAACTTCTGGGCAGGCGTGAGGGATGAACAGAGCCAGCAGCTAATAGCGTTCGGTTATGTTGCTGGAATGGGCTTGCAGCATGGCTATATGGAGGACATCCTCGTGCATCCTGAATTTCAGAGGAAGGGATTGGGGCAAGCCCTGGTAAAGAGATTACTTCAGGAAGCGGAGCATGTCGGGTTGGAGATTGTAACCCTGACCTACGATACCAAGCATACGTCCTTTTACACCGGATGCGGATTTACCGCTTGTGCAGGAGGCGTCTGGAGGAGACAAGGCTGAACCAAGCCGGGAGCACAGATAGAACGCTACTGACATAACGTTGTCAGGAAGGGTGGGTATAATGAAGACTATATTAACCTACAAACGCGAATATTAGGAGGCTATATTATGTCAGTCATTGGACCCGATTTCATCTCACTTCAGGTGAGCGATCTTGAAGGCTCTGCTGAATTCTATCAACACTATCTTGGACTCGTCCGTTCACAGGCGGGCCCGCCTCATGCGGTGGTTTTTGACACCAAGCCTATTGCATTTGCACTTCGTGACCTCCTGCCGGGAGTCGAACTCAGTAAGGGGACTCAGCCTGGACTTGGTGTTGCGCTATGGCTCTATGCTCCAGATGCGCAAGACATTCACGATAAACTCGCAGCAGCAGGCGTGAAAATTACATCCGAACCCATCGACGGCCCCTTCGGACGTACCTTTACCTTTGCTGATCCGGACGGTTACCTGATTACTCTGCATAGTAAAGGCTAATCCGCAACATAAGATGACAGTGTTTCTGCACTGATGTGCTCCCCATATGGTAGACAGGTGAGATAATAAAGCCTGTTGCTGTATGGGGAGTTTTTGTTTGACTGAATTCTATTTGCATAGAGAAATCAGATGCGTGAGAGTGTTTTGTGGTGAATTATTTAAGAGGAGGAAATATTATGATAAAAAAATGGACAATCGCATTGATTTCATCAGCATTTCTTATGCTACCTTTAACACCTGGGTCTAGTTATGCGGCAGAGGCACAAACATCTACAACGATTAACAATGGTCAAATAAACAACGGCCGAGTCTTAATCCCCTTACGTGCTGTCTCCGAAAATCTTGACGCAAGCGTGGAATGGTTTCAAACAGATAAAGTTGTTAAAATCAAAACCGGGAATTCGACGATATGGCTTGCAGCAAATTTCAAACGTGTGATTATTGAATCTGCTCCCTCAAGTGAAGCTCCAGATACACCAGCACAGAAATATGTCGATTTGGATACTGCTACACAAGTCATCAATGGAACCACTTATGTTCCTCTTCGTTTTGTTAGTCAGTCGTTAGGGGCAACGGTAATGTGGAACCAACTGTCTAAACAAGCTACAGTAACAATGGGCAACAAAGGATTGGTTGTTCATATGGAGACCCCGTCTATTCAAATTCCGGAAAAGAATAAAATTTCTGAAGCACGTTTGAAACTTCTATCTGATAAATTAAATCAAGCCTCAAATGTATCTTCAATTAAGAGTGTAAATTCAACCTTTAAACCGTACTTTACGGATAAATTAATTAAGTCTATTACTCAGAACAAAGGATTGAAAACAGCGGGTACTTATGAAACGCCTGTCACTTCACCTATTTATACCAGTAAGAATTCTGCCACAATTTCACAATCTGTAATAGTAGCGAATGGTCTTACAGGTGAAGATCAATATGCAGAGGATCGGACAGTCTCGCTAATATTCGCGAACGGAACTTGGAAGGTGGACAGCGTCACTAAGGGTTCTAGAGTTCTGATTTCGGGATTCTCTGATTATTATCCTCAGTAAACAAAAGGGGTGAGGCATTTGAGTCCTGGGATAAAGTGGTCAGCCTTTTTCTTATCCCTGCTGGGCATTGGACTAAGTTTTCTGTTTCTGTTTGCTAACCCATACAGTGATCAGGCGGCATCCAGCAGCACACAAGTGATTGTGCTTCTCATGCTCATAGTACCTTCAGCCTTCATGACCATTTCAATCTGGCTTGGTCTTCGCGTGTTCATGGCCATTTCTTGGATCTGGCTGGCACCCTATTCATTCTACTTGGCAATGGCATCCATTCCGAGCATTTGGAACGTATTTTTTCTGATTCTATTGGTTCAATTCGTAGCTACCATTGTAGTACCAATACGTTCCAAATGAACATAAGCCCCCGCCCCTTGTCTTTTCTAACACCACTGTGTTATCTTAGGATATATTTTCAGGGAGCATACAGAAGAGGTGAAGCACCATGATTATCCGGCAGATTTTCAATAACAATGTCATTCGGGCTGAAGATCAGGTCGGACATGAATACGTTGTCATTGGGAACGGGTTAGGCTTTAAGAAGAAGCCGGGCCAGCGGGTCGAAGAGGAACGGATTGAGAAGACCTTCATGCTGAAGCCCGAGAAGGTTCCACGCAAATTGATTGATCTGATCGGCGAGACGTCGGCTGAATATTTCTCGCTGGCCGATGAGATTATTGCCTATGCCAAGGCCGATATGGGCGACATCTTCAATGACAATATATATATCACGTTAATTGACCATATTCATTTTGCGATTGCCCGCTACCGGAAGTCGATGAATCTGAAGAACGCGCTGTTCTGGCAGATCAAGCGGTTCTATCCCAAGGAGTTCGCTATTGGTGTACATGCACTGAGTCTGATCCGCAAGCACTTTGACATCGAGATGGATCAGGATGAGGCGAGCTTCATTGCGATGCATTTCGTGAATGCGCGGCAGGATGGCCAGGAGATGCAGCGGACGGTCGAGGTGACCAAGGCGATGAGCGATATCTTCGGGATTCTGGCCGAAGAATATCAGGTGAAGCTCAATGAGAATTCGTTCAATTACTCCCGCTTCCTCACTCATCTCCAGTATTTCCTCCAGCGTATGATCAGCGGGGAACAGGAGCGGTCGGCATCGGGCGACAACTTCCTGTACGATCAGATTAAGGTGAAATTTCCGCAGGCTTTTGCATGTACGAATAAGATCAATCATTACTTGGAAGAGACCTACGGGAACGCCATGTCCATCGACGAGAAGGTGTATCTGACGATTCATATTCAGCGGGTGACTTCAAGAGATATGAATCCTTTGGATTAAGATGGAATCCGGAAAAGGCTTGCAAACGATTACTTAATCCGCTATATTGGAGTCACAACTTAAATCTAAGGATTGTTACTGCTGAAGCAGGCGATACCTAAACGAGATGTGGATCACACCGGTGTGATCTCACAACTTTCGTTTAGGTTTTTTTATGCCCATTTTTGGCAGTATAGCAAAGGAGAATCAGCATGGATAACAAAAAAATGTCGGAAGACATCATCCGTCTCGTAGGCGGGGAGCAGAATATTAACGATCTTGTCCATTGTGCCACCCGGCTGAGATTCAGCCTCAAGGATAACAAGAAGGCCGAGCGGGAGACGCTGGAGAAGCACCCGGGCGTCATTACCGTGGTAGAGAGCGGAGGACAATTCCAGGTTGTTGTTGGCAGTAACGTAGCGAATGTTTACGCCGAAATTGTCAAGAATACCAGCTTCCTGTCCAACACATCCACCGATAATCAGAAATCGGGTCAGAAGACCTCGGCGGTATCGAAGGTGTTCGAGGTTATCTCCGGGAGCTTCTCGCCGCTGATTCCCGTAATGGCCGGATCGGGGATGCTGAAGGCGCTGTTGACGGTGCTTACGCTGGCGGGCTGGATGTCCGATTCAGGCGATGCCTACAAGATTCTGTCTGCGGCCGGTAATGCCGTGTTCTACTTCCTGCCGATCTTCCTGGGAATTACCCTGGGCATTAAGCTAAAAGCGAACCCTTACGTAGCGGGTGCCATCGGGGCAGCGCTGATGGAACCGAACTTTACGGCGATGCTGGAGGGAGACGGCGGTCATTCCTTCTTGGGAATTCCGGTGGTCATGGTCAGTTATGCTTCCAGCGTCTTCCCGATCTTCATTGCGATTAGCATCTACGCCTTGCTGGATAAGCTGCTTAAGAAGATTATCCACAAGGACCTGCAGATCTTCATGGTGCCGATGCTCTCGCTGATGATTATGGTTCCGCTGTCGGTGATTGCCTTCGGTCCATTCGGTACAAGTGTCGGCGACTGGATCGCTTCCGGCGTGACCTGGCTGATTGGCGTAAGCGGCATCCTGTCGGGGATCGTGCTTGGCGGGGGCATGACCTTCATGGTTGTGTTCGGACTTCACTGGGGCTTCACTCCCATCACGCTGCAAAATATTGCGAACGGCGGTGACCCGATTGAAGCCATGGCTTCAGCAGCGGTATTCGCCCAGATCGGGGTAGCCTTCGGGATCTTCCTGCGGGCCAAGAAAGACCGGAACCTGCGGAGTATCGCCGCCTCTTCCGGGATTACCGGACTGCTGGCCGGGGTCAGTGAGCCGATTGTGTACGGCCTGATTCTCCGCTACAAGCGGGTGATTCCGATCGTCATTATTGCCGGGGCGCTCGGCGGCGCGATTAACGGACACTTCGGTGTGCTGTATACGGCGTATGTGTTTCATAATATTTTCTCGATTCCGGTGGAGCAGCCGATGTCGATCTTCATTGTCTCGATGGTTGTGTCCATGGGGACAGGGCTGCTGCTGACCTGGCTGTTCGGATATGAGAGTAAGGGGAAGATTGAAGCTTCCGCTCCGGATGCAGTTATAGAACCCATTCAGCCGGACAACCTGGTAACACCAGTGGTGGACTTGAAAAAGGAACTGATCTTCAGCCCGCTTACGGGCACAGCCTTCCCGCTCAGTACCGTTCCCGATGAGGCCTTCTCTACCGGAGCGATGGGCAAAGGGCTGGCGATTGATCCGGTGATTGGAGAGGCGGTTGCTCCTGTAGACGGGACCGTAACCTCGATCTTCCCGACAGGCCATGCCATTGGCATCACGTCCGCCGCCGGAACTGAGCTGCTGATTCACATCGGCATTAATACCGTCGGGCTAAAAGGCAAGCATTTCACACCAATGGTCAAGGAAGGCGACCGGGTGAGCCAGGGCGATCTGCTAATCCGGTTCGATCTGGAGCAGATCCGGGCAGCCGGGTATCAGACCATTACGCCGGTTATCGTCACTTTAACACCCAAAGAGGTTGAAGTTTTTGAGACAGACCAGCAGCAGATTGAGCAGAACGAAGTGATTTTGACATTAGTGGGTTAATCGAAGACAGAGGAGGAATAAGGTATGCTGCACAAACAACTTCACGCTTTTCCAGAGAATTTCTTGTGGGGCGGGTCCACTTCAGCTTATCAGCTGGAGGGTGCCTGGGATGAGGACGGCAAAGGGCCTTCTGTCATTGACCTGGCCAACCACGTGGAAGGGGTCACGGACTTCAAGGTTGCCAGTGACCACTACCATATGTACAAAGAGGATGTTGCCCTGATGGCGGAAATGGGCTTCAAAGCGTACCGCTTCTCCATCGCCTGGAGCCGGATCTACCCGCAAGGAGACGGAGCCGTTAATCCGAAGGGGCTTGAATTCTACAGCAATTTAATTGATGAGCTGCTTAAATACGGTATTGAGCCTATCGTTACCATGTACCATTTCGACCTGCCTTACGGGCTGGAAGAGCGGGGAGGGTGGTCCAGCCGGGCGACGATCGATGCTTTTGAACAATATGCCAAGACGCTGTTCGAGAACTATGGGGACCGTGTGAAGTGGTGGCTGACCATCAACGAACAGAATATGCTGATTCTGCACCCGGGATCGATCGGAACCCTGAATGAGAACATGACCGATCCGCAAAAAGAGCTCTACCAGCAGAACCACCATATGCTCGTTGCGCAGGCGAAGGCTATGGTGCTATGCCATCAGATGCTGCCAGATGCGAAGATTGGTCCTGCTCCCAACATCGGTGTCATCTATCCGGCAAGCTCCAAGCCAGAGGATATGCTGGCCGCAGATAACTATGCAGCGATCCGCAATTGGCTCTATTTGGATATGGCGGTCTACGGACGGTATAACCATATTGCCTGGAGTTATTTGGTGGAGAAGGGCTATGAGCCGAAGATCGAGGAAGGGGATATGGATATCCTCCGGCAAGGCCACCCGGACTTCATTGCCTTCAATTACTATACTTCCCAGACCGTAGGCGAGAGTAAAAATGACGGCAACGACTTCTCCCACACAGGCGATCAGCACGAAATCGTCGGCGAGCCGGGAGCGTACCGGGGATCAGTGAACCCTAACCTCCAGACCACAGAGTTTGGCTGGGAGATTGATCCGGTGGGCTTCAGAACAACACTGCGCCAGATTTATTCCCGTTACCACCTTCCGTTGATTGTTACAGAGAACGGGCTGGGCGCATTCGACAAGCTGGAGGAAGACGGAACGGTAAATGATGCGTACCGGATTGAATTCTTCCGCAAGCATATCGAGCAAATTCAGCTTGCACTTACCGATGGGGTAGAGGTGTTCGGCTTCTGTCCTTGGTCTGCCATCGATCTGGTCAGCACCCATCAGGGCTCCAGCAAACGCTACGGCTTCATCTATGTTGACCGCGAAGAGTTCGACCTGAAGGAGCTGCGCCGTATCCGCAAGATGAGCTTTTACTGGTATCAGAAGCTGATTGCTTCCAGAGGCGAGGTTCGCTGATTGTAATTACAAAAGGGTTGTCCTGGTAGCCATGAGAGGCTGCTTGGGACAGCCCTATTTTTTTCTTCCAAATATTGCACAACAAAACCGGTACAATCGCCGTCTATACATAAAGAATGGAAAATAGCCTCTGAGGAGAGTGAACCACAGGTGTTTAAAAAGCTGGCTTTTACCCTACTAATGACGACGATGGTGTTCAGTGCAAGTGCAGCGGGTCCATCGCAATCGCAGGACAAGGCCCAGGCTGCCGGTGCTGGTACTGTGCAGGCCAAGACGGCCGATCAATTATATCCGGTTGAAGTGAACGGGAAATACGGCTTCATCAACGGCAAAGGTACGGTGGTCATCGAAGCCGTGTATGATAGTTATGGTTACTCAGGAATACCTGGAGGGACGGTGTATGTCGAGGACCATGCGGCTAAGAAGCAATATTATTTCAGCTCGGCCGGTACCAAGCTGTTTGAATATAAGCTGAGAGATGCCGGCATTCTGTATAATGACCGCGCGCTGTATACAGCGAAGGTTCAACCGGCTGGCGGGGCCGCGGCGACCCGGTACGGGTATATCGACAGTCAAGGCAAGGTGGCCATACAGCCAATCTACGTCCGGGCATTTCAATTCTCCGAAGGACTGGCCCGGGTCAATATGGGCAAAGCCTCAGGGTACATTAATACGAAGGGCGAGCTTATCGTTCCGTACCGGTATAGCTTAACGTCTGATTTCTCTGATGGCATGGCAGCCGTTGCGCTTGCCGTTGGCGGCAAATACGGCTATATCGACACCACCGGCAAGCTTCGCATAACGCCCCGGTATGATTATGCTACACCGTTCTCCGACGGAGTAGCAGCCGTGTATGTGAACGGCAAATACGGCTACATTGACAAAACAGGCAATTACCTAATCAAGCCGCAGTTCAGCATGGCGCAGCCGTTCTCGGAAGGACTGGCATTCGTTGAACGTAATGGAGTCACCTTCTATATTAATAAGAAGGGCGCCAAAGTCATTCAGGGCTTTACGGCCGGAGGCTTGTTCAAGGGCGGTCTGGCTCCGGCCAGCCCGGGACAGAGGTTCGGCTTTATTAATACCTCCGGCCGCTTCGTGGTCAAGCCGCAGCTCTATTGGGCTCATTCGTTCAACGGCGAGTTGGCGGAAATCACCATGCTGGTTCCGGATACACGCGAGGAAATCAGAGGGTACATGAACCGCAGCGGCACCATCGTCTGGCCGCCGGCTTCCGAGCTTCCGGGCGGAGTGGTGAAACCGTAACTAAATCATTCCACAAGAGTAGAGGAGGCATAATATTCCATGGGCAACAACTTATACAGAAAACTAGGGGCGGCCTTTCTGATTGCTGCCGGGTTAATCTACACGATCGAACGTGTAGGGACTATGATCGCCCGCGTTCATGAAATTTCTGCGTTATACCAAGCGCAAATGTACGATGTACAGCCTAAAATCCATATCGCCGGCTTCTTTGATAATATCTTTGTGCCAATCCTTACGTTAATTGGTGTGATACTATTCGTATACGGGTTTCCGAAGAAAACAAAATAGGAGAGTGAACAGCGATGAACAGTGGTGAAAGGTTTACAAACCGGGTCGATTCCTATGTGAAGTACCGCCCAAGCTATCCACAAGCGGCTATTGATTATTTGTACAACGATATTGGTCTGCGCCCGAACTGTAAAATAGCAGATATCGGTTCAGGCACAGGGAGCCTGTCCAAGCTGCTTCTGGAACGCGGCAGCAATGTAATCGCGGTTGAGCCCAATCAGGCCATGCGTGAAGCCGCAGAGAAAAGCTTAGACAGCAATCCGAACTTTCAGAGCAGATCAGGGTCTGCGGAAGCTACCGGGTTACCGGAGCAGTCGGTTGAGTTCATTGTCTGTGCTCAGGCATTTCACTGGTTTGACCGGGTAGCCGCGCAAACGGAGTTCCGCAGAATACTACAGCCTGGCGGGAAAGTCATACTCCTATGGAATTCCCGGCTTACACAGGGTACTTCATTTCGTGAAGAGTACGATCAACTGCTTCGCACCTACGGAACCGACTATGAACAAGTGAATCATAAAAACATTTCTCCGGCGATACTTCGCTCTTTTTTCAAAGAGAATACGATGCATAAAAGCCAGTTTGAAATGACTCAGGAGTTCGATTTTGCGGGTCTGAGCGGCCGGCTGTTATCCTCCTCCTATAGCCCTGTTCCGGGGCATCCGAATTACAAGCCGATGATGACAGAGCTGCAGAATATATTTGACAGGCATAATCAGGGCGGTGTGGTTCCCTTCGAATATGAGACTGAGATTTTTTGGGGAGAAGTATAGTTAAATAATTATAGGTTCATTGATGTGGTAAACCGAGAGTGCATTAACACTCGAGCTGAAGGTTGAGAAACGGATAAATGGATAATTGAGAACGCAGAGTTGTAATCAACAACTCTGCGTTTCTCCTTCTCAGAATAAATCAATACAAGCGCCAAAATGTGGTTTTCTCACTACTGCCTTAATTGATTTCGTTGTTTTTCAATCCGGGGATTGGTTTGCCTCTTGGAAGATCAAAAGACCATTGAACATCTGAATAATACCGATCGACAATACTTCGAATTAAAGTGAGTCTCATTGGTATACTGTTTAATCCTTTAACGATGAAAATTCCATCTTGTTCTTTCTCTTCTAGACTCGTGCTCCCTCGAAATTCTACAGGATAATTATTGCCTTTATCATCAATGGCTTGCCATTTATCAATATCGGGATTGCCCGTATTTACATAGGCACCCTTAATTTCAAAAACTCCCGCCGATTCTGGTTCTTGATTCTTGATAACTCCGGCCGCTATTGCTGCTTGTTGATCAGGGTCCTGAGTGATTTTAAAGGATTTGAACCTTACGATATCACCAGAATTATTAAATACGGCATTTTCTTTGCTGAGTTTTGCTGGATAAATGACTATGGAACCCTCGCTCTTCTCGGGTATGGAGTATCCATCTAAAACCATTTTTATGTGTTGGGTATCATAAGGCAGATCAATAAAGGTATAAGCCCAATGAACCCCTTTTTCAGTATGCTCTGATGTAACTCCCACCAGCATATTAAAAGAACCTAGTCCATTAACTTGTGATATTATTTTTCCTTGTTCATCTTCGAAGTGAAACATCAGCTTCTGCTTTTCTTCCATATCAGCCGGAACTTTATTTCGTGCTTGTTGGCTTAGTGATGTTGTGAGCTCCAATTTAACTCCGCTCGGGGTACGGGTCAGTCTTTCCATTTGAATTGTCAGGCCTTCAGGGGTAACATAGCGCTCATGCAACTCATTTACAGTAGTCAGAGAAGCAGCTATAGTCAAATCCACAGGAAATGAAAATGCCCAGTTCCCTTTAGTTTCTTTGATCTGATCAATCTGGCTTTCTACAATAATCGTTGATGAAGTAAGTTCCCCTTTATAAGTGTATTTATAAACATATACACCACCAGCATATCCTGTAATCCCATTCCCTAAGCCGACTTCATTACCTTGCTCATCTTTAACGATAAGCTTCTCTGGATCAAATCCGTCTTTAATCGGTTGTCCAAAACGGTCAGTGATCTTCAGAGCTATGGTGAGTCTGACTGCATCTGCTGAAACTTCATTTATCTGAATTCTGTACCCGTGATTACTAACATTTATTCCTGGATCTTGAATCAGACCTAATTCTCTGGATTGTAGTAGTCCAGGGTCTAACGAGGCGTCAGATGAAAACATGGAACGAACGAATTCCGCTATAGATGGACTTGCAAATATTAAGGATCCACACAATATGAGAATCGTCGCAGCAGCAACCGTCCATCGTTGTAGGGTTTTATTTGTCCGGTGAGCAGACGCTCCAGACGGGAGATTCATTTGCACGGGCTCTCCGACAGGATCTATTATGGTTTCTTGTATTTCTTCCATGATTTTGTTTGTGAATGAAGAAGGCAATGCATCCGGGAATAGGGCATCAGAGAATTCAGATTGTTCTTGCAGGAGCTGATTGTAACGAGCCAAACACTCCGGGCAGTTTTCAATATGCTTCTCCAACTCATCCAGTCGCCCACTAATGAGAGACTCTTCCATCTCCACAATGCTCCAACATTTCATTTAAGTCCACTCCTTCCTTTGTGAGTAATTTATGAAGTCTTTTTTTAGCCCGATGCAATCCGTTTCTGATTTGATTAATACTGTACCCTGTAATTTGCTCCATCTCTTCATAAGTCAGGTCATTTGTATATCTCAGTACTATCATTAATCTGTATTTGCTTGGAAGCTTGTTAACAAGAGCGGAGAGTTCTTTTCTGTTTTCCTGGTGTATAGCTTCGCTTTCCGGATTAGGTAGTGAGCTTAAGAGATCGTTGGTGATTTCTAGATGAACCTGGTGCTTCTTTCCTCTGTATCTATTCTGGAATATATGAATCGAAATTGTGTATATCCATCCTGCAAAACTTCGGTCTGTGCGATGACTTCCCAGCTTCCGATAAGCTGTTATAAAGGTTTCCTGTGTCATATCTTTTGCATCTTCAGTAGAGGCTCCCATTTTTAAAAGCAGGCCATAAATCTTGTTTTTATATTTGTCTACCAGGAAAGTGTAGGATGCCTTATTTCCTCTTAAAACATCGTGGATTATGCTAAGCTCCTGTTCCCTGTCGTTCATTTGTAATCCTCCTTTCCTGCTGTTCTACTTCTAAGATGCAAAAAACCATTCAATATTCTCACTATGTTACACAAAAATATTTTTTTAGAATAACGATGCCTCATCAGAAGGGATTATAAAAAGCCTGCAACCCATAGCCGGGATTGCAGGCATCTTGCCGAATTAGATATAGAATAAAAGAACGTGGATGTACATGAGCGCGCCATTGTTACAAGCTCTGTCATATCCCCCTCGCAGATCTTCTGCATGTCCGTCACTTTCACTCAAAAAGTATACACATGATCCCCGGCATCCGCCCAGGCCAGCGTTCCATCCGGCATCCAGTCCAGCAGTGTGCCTGCGGAGACGAAGGTGAAGGTCCGCTCTTGTGTGTCGTAGACCTGAATGGCGCCTGTGCCGGATTTGAAGGCTGCGAATCGGTTGTCCAGTGACCAGTGGAGTTCAGTGAAGAGAAAGTCACTTCGCAGCTGCCGCTCATGCTCCGAAATATCCTGTTTTACTTGGTCCGTGATGCGCTCATCCTGCATAACCGAAGAGTCTCCGTTCCCGGTATTGTAGCGGATTTGGCCGAGAGGGTTCTCCTCACCTCTGTCTGCGGGAAGAAGCAGATGCGAATCATCCCCCCAAGTCAGAGAATATACGAACAGGAAGCCGTCACTGTGGGAGATGAAGGAGGCATTCTCCTTGGAATGCAGTATTTTCCCCTTCTGATCCAGCACCGTCAAGTCTGCCGCAGGGCCAATGAACTCGTCGTGTGCGGTTAATACAGCGATACGCTTACCGTCAGGTGAGGAGGACATGCCGTAGACTGGCTTGTCGAACACATGAAGCTTCTCGCGGGTGAAGTTCTTCAGGTCTACCCGATACAGCGTTTTATTGCCTGAGATCATATAAGTGAAGCCCGAATAGAAGCGGTCAGAATACATCTCATGGTAACCGTAGTCATTACCGTAGGCATCCTTCTCCTGGGGCCAAGCCGGAATCTCCAGCGCCTCGCCCTTCAGGGCTTGCACCAATTGATGCTTCTCCTGCCCGTAGAACAGATAGGAGGGAGCGGAGGATTCGGTAGTCTGAACGGACTTGATCCAGCCCGTGTTCCAGGCAGGTACTACGCGCCGGGTGCCAGAGGTGATGCCCTGGAATAGCAGGCTGCCTTGACCAGCTTGGGCCCTGACGACAACCGTGTTACGGTACGGCTGCTCGGTGCTGGCATACTTGCGCCCGTCTGCGGTGAGGGCTTCATCCAGATTGAATGTCCCGGACCAGGCGCTGCTCTCATCCAGATGCAGGCGGATTTGCACAAACCGCGGGGACTCCCATTCCAGTGTGTAGCGGAATTCTGCTTCGGGATCACTGGTCTGCAGACTATTTTTCAATGCTTGCTCCAATGATTGTTTATCGATATCGCTGTTCGACTTCACCTGTATCACTTGTCCGCCTCCGCCGATAATTCTCAATTGCTCAATATAGAGCAGCGGCTCCTCCTCGCTTGAAGGTGCTGGAGCGGAAGGTGTGGCTGAAGTAGCTGTGGGTGATACTTCAGTCTGTGAGGAAGGGGCCGGGGAAGCTGTGAACGGGGATGAAGAGGAGCTGTTCACAGCTTCCTTGTCTGCTCCCTGACACCCTGAGAGCAGAGCCGCCGCCAGCACAATTGCTGCCATAAAGCGCATACATAAACCTCCTGTTGTGTTCAATTGTCCTATTGTTTTCAGAGAATAGATAGATTTTCCATATTATTATGGACGCGGTTGCTGTGCAGAAGTTGCAGATGCGGGTTTGACTTCAATTCTCTGCATGGATACCATGGAAGCAAAGATCTGGCTGTTATGCCACAAACAGAGGTGATCCGAAATGATAAGAGAAGTAGAAATGCAGACCCATTCCTTGAAAGGAATGAAAGACTTTTATGAGAATACTATTGGGCTGACAGTAGTCCGGGAACATCCGGCGTCCTTCAGTGTACAAGTGGGTGATTCCACTCTAACCTTCAAAGAGTCTGACCCAGGCAGACAGCCGAAATATCATTTTGCGTTCAACATCCCTGAGAACCAGATAGAGGAAGCGTTGAGGTGGGTTATTCCGAAGGTATCTGTCATTCCTAATGAGGGCCAGAAAGTCGTTCACTTTGAGTCCTGGAATGCCGATTCCATCTATTTCTATGATCCGGCAGGTAATATTGTAGAGCTGATTGCCCGGCACAATCTGAACAATTCCACCAATGAAGTTTTTTCTCCGGCCAGCCTGTTATGTGTAAGTGAAATCGGTCTGCCTGTACCCGATGCAGAGGAGGCACTGCTCAAGTTATCCCGGGTAGGGATCGTTCCTTGGCGGGATTACAGTAGCCAGTTCGCCGCCGCAGGTGACGAGCACGGGCTGATTATTGCTGTGAAGCAAGGCCGGGTCTGGTTCATGTCTGACCAGGAGGAAGCTTATCCGCATCCGCTAACGATTAAAACAGATGTCTGTGAGGTTATGCTGGATGCTTCAGCGGGGTTGAAGGTCCGGGAGCTTCGTTAAGTTAACCGTACAGAATGAGTATAACGGTTCTTTCTTTTGACTCCCCGGCTCCGATTGTCTACCCTGAAGTTACATAATAAGGAAAGCGAGTGAACTTATGAATAGAAGCGCTGACAGGCTGAACGTTGTCATTCGGGACACGGAAGGGGTTAAGCTGTCACGCCAATCCACTTCCGTGTAGGCACAACAGATACGGAGGGATAGCTTTTGAAGAATACGCAAGCAGACTTTGAGTACAGTGGGGATTATTATGAAGCCATCGGAGATTTCATGCGGGAGCAGTATTTGAAATACGGTTTCGCCCAGGGAACGTTGCAGGAAGCAGACTTTTTAATGGAGTTAATGAATCTTCGGCAGGGTACCCGCATCCTGGATATTGGCTGTGGTCCGGGGCGGCATGGTCTGGAGTTGGCCCGGCATGGAATTAGAACAGTAGGCGTGGATATTTCTGCGGAATTTATCAGGCACGCGAATCGGGAAGCTGCGAAGGACAAGCTGCCGGCAACATTTTTGGTGGCGGATGCCCGTGAGTTAACGTTTGAGCAGGAGTTCGATGGTGCGATCTGTCTGTGTGAAGGGGCTTTTGGGCTGGCGGGGAGTGAAGAGAATCACCGGAAGGTCCTTAGAGGAGTTCATCGGGCGCTGAAGCCGGGTTCTCTATGTGTTCTTACGGTAATTAATGCGCTTAACTTAGCCCGGCGTATACAGGATGAGTCGTTATTTGACCCGTATTCCTGCACCGTAATCGATAAAGAAGAGATCCACAGCCCCGAGGGTGAATCCAAAGAGGTATTGATTTATACTACCGCTTTTACCTTCCGGGAATTACAGATGCTTCTGGAGAGTGAAGGGTTCGCAGTAGAGGCCGCATATGGCTGCAACCCAGGCCAATTCGGGAATCACCCCTTACAGCTCGAGAGCATGGAGATTATGATGGTAGCCCGCTGTAATTAAACAGTAGTGTGTTGAATAAGCAGCGGTAGCCGGGACTCTTAAGGAGACAGGGCTGCCGCTTTATTTTGATCAGCTCCCATCTGATTTAGTTTGCTGGGCCTGAAAAGAGTTTCAAAAAAGAAACTGAGCTGAGAATATTATGCAACTTTTGGAAGAGCAATTCAGTCTATCATGGTGAGGTGACAAATCAACAAGTGGAGGATATTCCATGAACTACAAAAGTAAAGTCGTGTTTATTGGCTTGCTGCTTGGTGCTTTATTAGCAGGATGCAGTCAGAATGAAAATTTATCTTCAAATACTCCTGCAACTGAACAAAGTCAGAATGTAAATTCCACTAATAATGAAAGTGAAGGGATGACAGAAGCAGAGCCACTCTCTTATACCGCAGAACAAAAAATTGAAATTCGTGAAGCGGCTAAGAAAGCCGGATTAGATAAAGTCTACATCCCTACAGTAGGTTTAGGTAGCGATGATTACATGGAGCGTGTTGAAGTTAAAGACAATCAAGTCCGTATTGTATTTATTCGTGGTTCAATCACTCAATCCAAAGAAGAACTTAGACCAACTAACGAGATTGCTTCGACTAAAAAAGTTGAGCTTTCTAAAGATGGATCTGGAGAGTGGATTGCTAAAGAGAATGAAGTACCGTATTTATACTTTGAGAAGACGGACTGTATTTCAGAATGAGTTCAGCTAAAACCTTTTTTCAGGCTGAATATGAGAGAGCAGCCGCTTCGCTTGAACCATTAACAGTTCAAGATACGGCAGGGACGAAAACAACACCTTACGCCATTACAAACAATAGGGCCATCAGCTACCAAACGTTTGCTGAAATGGATGCGCAAACAGATATTGTTGTTAAGGGAACGAAGGCCGGGACTCAGGAAATAGTTCTCAAAAAAGAAGATGTGGACGGAGTGGTTATTGACAATCGCACATTATCTAAATTTGTACTGAGCGATGTATTTAAAAATAACACCGGCCACACGTTGTCCAGCGGGGAGACCATCATTGTCCAAGAAAATGCAGTAGCAGACTCGTTAAGAGTTTACAGCACATTAGGATATCAGTTGATGAATGAGAATGAAGAATACTTGCTGTTTTTGAGAGAGAGCCTCACTGATTCTGGTGTATACATTATCCGTGGCGTTGTTTATGGTAAAGTACCTGCTGGGGGTGAAGGCATTCAATCTAAGGGCATTGCTGATGAGATACAGTTTAAAGGAGACAATCCTACCCGGGAACGATTAGATGCTATTTTTGAGGACGCCCGGGAAGTATATTTAAACTGAGTATTAAATTGAATGAACCTTTTCCCCGCTCCATTTGTTAATAACTTGTCGAGGCTCTGAACATTGAGGGGAACGTCTGACGATTCAGGGATGGACGAAGCTTAACAAGCAAAGCGGGGGGATTACAGGTGTCTATGATATTGGCTATGCACATGGCTACACATCTGCTTACGGGCAGCTTCATTGTATCGATGGTGCTCATGCGCTACGAGATTTCTTTCAGGGAAAAAGTTGTTCTGCTCGGACTGGCCTCATTCCTGGGCATTGTGCCGGATCTGTTGGGGAACAGGTATGTATCTCCGTGGTCGCATTCCATCGTCGTCATGGGGCTGGTTATGGTTCCAATTGTGTTCATATTCAAGCTTCTATTGAAAAAGTATTCGTATATCCAGCTATATCTGTGTCTGGCGGGGAGTGTGCTGGGGCATATTCTGGTGGACTACCTGGGACATGGAGTACATTTGATCTACCCGCTGTCCAGTGAAGCTTATACGCTGTCATTGATCTATCTTGGTGATCCTACGTTATGGGTGCCTATGTTGGTGGGGGTTATGAGTTTCGTGCTTCCGGTGCCTGTGCGCAGGAGACGGGTGCTTAGTATGGGGTGTGCTGGGTTTATTGTGATCTATCTTGGCCTTAAGCTTGCCATGCTGATGCAACTGGAACAAGGGCTTCCGCGTAAATTCACGCTCACTCCACAGGCTGCTGTACAGGTGTATCCGCTGGAGGATAATCAGGTGCATAAGCTGAGTGATTTTTGGAAAATGGGGTTTGACGTCATTGACTCCCAGCGCAGGGTGCTTGGGGTGTTACCTGTCTTGGGCGGTGAGGTTCAGTTAGACATTAATCTGATCTATGCCACGAAGGGTGACGTTGTGCGCAGCAATTCGGGAAAAGACGGGCTGGAGTACGTGTACCGGGTGCCTCCTACTGAAGATGAAGCTTCATTTAAAGTGAGCGGGGAGAGCAGACAGGGGCCGGAAGGGAAGATTGTTGCCCGCGACCGGGAGGGGAACTCCCGTTATTTCATCTATAGGGATGGAACGTGGCAGGAAAAAGCTAAGGAGTAGACATCACCTGCAACCGGCAGACGCATTGATGATAAACAGGGCGGATGGTAAGATGTGGTTATGCCTACACCTATCCTAAATACCAAATTCAATATTCCGCCGCTTCGGCCCAAATTGGTTCCCCGTGAACGGTTGATCCATAAGCTTCAAGAGGGTCTGCAGCGTAAATTGACCCTGATCTCCGCGCCCGCCGGTTACGGGAAAACCACATTGATTGGCGATTGGATCGCTACTTGCGGGCGGCCTTGCGCATGGCTGTCGCTGGAGGAAGGAGACGGCGAGCCTGCGCGTTTTCTGAGCTGCCTGATCTCCTCCCTGCAAACACTTGCCCCGAAGACAGGCGAAAGTTTGCTTGCGGTGCTGCAGTCTCCCGAGCCGCCGTCCATGGAGGCAATCCTGCCGGCACTGCTTAAGGATCTCGCCGCCATGGCTCCTTGTATAATCATCCTTGACGATTATCATGTAGTCCAATCGCAGTCTGTCGACAAGTTAGTTTCCTTCCTGCTTGACCATCTTCCCGGGCATGTCCGCCTGGTGATGATTACCCGCGAGCAACCGCAAATTCCATTAGCACGGTTACGGGTTCAAGACCAGTTAACGGAGCTACGCGCCTCTGATCTGGTGTTTACTTCCGCAGAAGCCGAAGAATTTCTAAACAGAATCATGGGACTTAACCTGCCCGCAGATAAAATAGCCGCATTGGAATCACGTACCGAAGGCTGGATCGCCGGCTTACAGCTGGCAGCGCTCTCGATACAGGGGGATCGTGGTACCGGACGGTTCATCCAGTCCATCGCCGGCAGCCATCATTTCGTACTGGACTATTTGGTGGAAGAAGTTCTGCAACGGCAACCGGAAGCCGTTCAGCGTTTTTTACTCAGGACCTCCGTCCTTGACCGCCTGTGCGGTTCTCTGTGCGATGCCATTATGCTTAATACCGGGATGATGGGCAAACAGCAGTTACTTGAGCTTGAACGCCAGAACTTATTTGTCGTTCCCTTGGACCATGAGAGACAGTGGTATCGCTATCACCACTTGTTCGCTGAATCATTGCGAAGACGGCTGCAGGATAGTCACGACAACAGCAGTATCGCGGAAATGAATAAACGGGCAAGTGAATGGTATGAAAGCCAAGGCTTCGAGATCGAAGCGTTTCGTCATGCTGTCCAATCGGCTGATATTGACCGTGCTGCACGCCTGCTTGAAGGTAACGGGAAGCCGCTGCATCTTCGCGGAGCGGCAGATTTTGCGCTGAAATGGCTGGAGTCGTTGCCTGCTGCGGAGCTGGAGGCAAGACCTGCGCTGCTCGTGATATATGGTTCAATTATGCTGATCACCGGCAAGCCGACACATATCGAACCTAAGCTGCGGGCAGCGGAAGCGGCGCTGGAGGGCGTCCGGCAGGATGCCCGCATCAGAGACCTGATCGGACTTATTGCCGCAACCCGGGCTGCCGTAGCCGCGCTGATGATGGCAGCAAAGCCTGGTGTAGCCAGTCCCAAATTACTGGCGGCCGAAGCGTCCATGCAAATGACGGAACAGGAGGATAAGACCGATGATCTTATCGGGCTGATTGCTCCTGCAAGGGAGATCTGGGCAGGGGTAAGCCAAGAGATAGAAGAAGTCATTACCCAGTCAAGCCGTGCGTTAGAATATCTCCGTGAGGATAATCTTGCGGTCAGGACATCGGCTGCTTGGATGCTGGGTGTGGCCTGCCAGCGGCGGGGAGACTATATCGAAGCCCGGAAGGCCTATAACGGGGTCATTTCGTACAGTCATATGATGGGCCATAAACCGATGGCTGTTCTGTCTCTGATCGGCCTGGGTCAAATGGAGGAAGCGGATAACCGGCCCGGTCCGGCAGGAGAATATTACGCAGAGGCACTTCGTCTGGCCGGTGATCTGCCGCTTCCGGCTGTTCAAGAAGCACAGGCGGGTCTGGAGCGTGTACAGAGGGAACGCAAACCGGGCCAGGAAGGCCACCTGTTCGAGCCGCTCAGCAGACGAGAGCTTGAAGTGCTGGCACTTATCGCCAAGGGACTGTCCAACCGGGACATTGGCGCGAAGCTCTTCTTAGCTGTGGACACGGTCAAAGGGCACAACCGCAGGATTTTTGAGAAGCTGCAGGTACAAAGACGCACAGAAGCGATCGCGCGTGCCCGTGAGCTGAATTTGCTTCCAGACCCGCTGAAACCACACTAAAGTGTCTACTGGCTATACTGCCGCTTAGCTATAATCCTTGTAACACGAGCTAAGGGGAGATAAGGATGAACAGGAATGCAAGGGTGGCCGGGGTACTCTTTCTGGTCTCAACGGGGGCTTATATGCTAGGGAGCTGGCTGCTGAATCCCATGCTGCAGGGGCCTGAATTTCTCGCGGGTTTATTTGCAGACAGAACAAGAGCCGCCGCCGGATTATTGCTGGAGTTGATCAACGCTATAGCAGTTATGGGAATTGCGATGCTGCTCTATCCTGTTCTACAAAAATATAACGGGGCCTTTGCGGCAGGGTACTTAAGCTCCCGGATCATTGAGTCTGTGCTTCTAATAATCAGTTTAATCGCGCCAATCCTGCTCATCTCGTTAAGCGAAGATCACGCAACGGCGGAAGCCTCGGGTTATTCTTACCTCCAGCGTATAGCGGATGTAGCGGTAGAAGCTCATTTGATGTTATTTCAACTGGCTATGATCGTGCTGAGCTTGGGCAGCTTGTTATTATGTTATGTTCTCTACCGTTCAGAGCTGATTCCGCGCTGGTTGTCCGTGATCGGCTTCATCGGGTATGCCGGGTTGTTAACAAGCAGTAGTCTGGCCATCTGCGGCCGTGATACCGGAACCATCCTGTATATTCCAGGGGCAATCTTTGAAATTGTTCTTCCGCTTTGGCTCTTGGTTAAGGGATTTAATCTGCGTGAAGAGACATCCTCACTTGCCCGCGGGCCGGACCATGGGGCAGCCAATGCTCTGGATAGAGAATAATCTTAATGCAATCTTAATGTCTCGGCGTATTCCTTAACGCTATATTAATGCCTGACATGATATGTTGAACACCACAGAATAGTCTTCTGTGGTGTTTTTGTTGTGTCCCGGAACAGGAGTAGATGGGGTTCAACCAAGATCCTACAAATAACAAGCGAGTGGTGAAACTGAGTGATTTCATTTTTAAAACGATTTTTAATTGGCAGGCCCTTAAAGTCCAGTGAACTCGGAGAGCAAAAGTTAAATAAAAAGAAAGCGCTGGCTATACTGTCTTCTGATGCACTGTCATCCGTTGCCTACGGGCCGGAGCAGATTCTGATTGTTCTGGTTACGATTGGGGCAGCCGCCTTCTGGTATTCGATCCCGATTGCGCTGGGAGTATTGATCCTGCTGACCGCGCTCATTCTGTCCTACCGGCAGATTATTTTTGCTTATTCCCACGGCGGGGGCGCCTATGTGGTGTCTAAGGAGAACCTGGGCAAGTATCCGGGGTTAATTGCTGGCGGTTCGCTGCTGGTTGACTATATTTTAACGGTTGCTGTAAGTATATCGGCGGGCACGGATGCCATCACCTCAGCGTTTCCAAGCCTACATGAGCATAAAGTGGTGATTGCCATTGCTTTTGTGCTGCTGATCACGATTTTGAACTTAAGAGGGGTCACGGAATCTGCCTCCGTCCTCGCTTATCCGGTCTATTTATTCGTCCTTGCCTTATTCATCCTGATTGGTACAGGTCTGTACAACATCTTGTCAGGTAACGTTCCGGCAGAACTGCATACCTCACTGGGGACTCCGGTAGCGGGGATCAGCCTGTTTCTATTATTGCGCGCATTTTCTTCCGGGAGCTCTGCGTTAACGGGGGTTGAAGCGATCTCCAATGCCATACCGAATTTCAAAAGCCCGGAAGCGTCCAACGCCTCCAAAACCTTAATCGCCATGGGGGCTTTATTGGCTGTGATGTTCTCCGGCATTGTGGTGTTAGCCTATTATTACGGGATTGCTCCCCGTGCTGACGTCACTGTGGTATCGCAAATTGCCGAGCAAACCTTTGGCCGGAATGCGATGTACTATTTTATCCAGGGAACGACTGCATTAATCTTGATCCTGGCTGCCAATACCGGTTATTCCGCCTTCCCATTGCTGGCTGTGAACCTTGCCAAGGATAAATTCATTCCGCGAATGTTCACCATGCGGGGGGACCGGCTGGGATACTCCAACGGTATTATCATATTGGGTGTTCTGTCCATGGTTCTGATATATGTCTTTGAGGGGAAAACGGAGCAGCTGATTCCTTTATATGCTGTAGGTGTGTTCATTCCCTTTACATTGTCGCAGAGCGGAATGATGGTGAAATGGCTCCGGGAAAAGCCTGCGGGCTGGGTGCAAAAGTTCATCATCAATACGGTTGGCGCTCTAATCAGCTTCGTGGTAACGATGATGTTCTTCATGACCAAGTTTACTCAGGTATGGCCGGTATTTGTCTTCCTGCCGATTCTGCTCCTGGTGTTCCACCGGATTCATAAGCATTATGAGGCCATTGCGGACCAGCTTAGAATTTCGACCTGTGAGGAGACGATCAAGATTGAAGGCAATGTGATTATCGTGCCGGTGGCCGGGATCACTCATGTCGTGATGAACTCCCTGGAATATGCCAAGTCGCTGTCTCCGCAGCAGATTATAGCCGTCTACGTGCCCTTCGAGCGGGAAGATGAAGCGGTGTTCGAGGAGAAGTGGAGAAAGTGGCAGCCGGACGTAAGGTTAGTAACCCTATATACTCCTTATAGAAGCATCGTACAGCCATTGACCAAGTTTATTGATAAAGTGAATTGGAAGGCCGCTGAGCTGAACCATAGGGTAACAGTAATCATTCCACAGTTCATTCCGAAGAAAGGCTGGCATAATATCCTTCATAATCAATCGAGTCTGCTGATACGCGCCCGTCTGCTGTTCCGCAGCGATGTGATTGTCACTACAGTGCCTTATCATTTGAAGAAGTGATGGATTATAAAAAAGCCTGCACCCCTCTATACAGGGCGTGCAGGCTTCTTGCTGTTATCAAGGTTTGTTAACTTAGCCTGGCTTAAGCAGCCTGCTTCGCAGGCAGCAGGCGGCGGACCAGCTTCGCCAGCTCCATCACAATGACTGCGCCTAGGGCGAGTCCGGTGGCGGTCAGCCAGTGGTTCATGCCGAACGTGGCAGGGATCGAGAAGATCTCACGGACACCAGGCAGGACCGCAATGCCGTAGAAGGCGAAGCAGATCATGACTGCGCCGATTACATATTTGTTGCTGAAGAATCCGGCTTCCACAGAGGTCTGGCTGTTGGAGCGGGCGGCGAAGGTCTGCAGGGTGCGCGCCAGAATCAGCGTGGTGAAGGCCATCGCAATCCCCATTTCATCCGAATGCTGCAGTCCGATATACTGGGAGATAATCACGGCAATCCCGATCAGCAGACCACGGGTGATCACTGCCTGCATCATCCCGCCTGCGAAGATACCCTCGCTGATGTCCCGCGGCTTGCGGCTCATTACATCCGGCTCGGCCTTTTCCATGCCTAGCGCAATCGCCGGGAGGGAGTCATTCGCCAGGTTAATGAACAACAGCTGAATGGCCGTGAACGGATTGATCCAGTCGAAGATCAGGGCGAACAGGATGGCGATAATCGCACCCAGATTGCCGGCGAACAGATAGGCGATCGCCTTCTTAATGTTATCGAACACTGTCCGGCCAACGGCCACTGCATTGACAATAGACACGAAGTTATCATCGGTGAGGATCATAGCCGCCGAATCCTTGGCAACATCGGTTCCGCTGCCCATCGCAACCCCGATATCGGCCTGCTTCAGTGCCGGGGCATCATTGACACCGTCACCGGTCATGGCGGTGATTTTGCCCTTGCGCTGCCAGGCCCGGACGATCCGGATCTTGTTCTCCGGGGAGACGCGGGCGTAGACGCCAATCTGTTCCAGTCTGTTGTCCAGCTCTTCGTCGGACATGGCATCCAGCTCCTGGCCGGTAACGGCGATCTCATGCTCCGCCATCAGTCCGATGTCGCGGCCGATGGCCTGGGCGGTGGTCTTATGGTCCCCGGTGATCATAATCGTACGGATGCCTGCTTTGTTCGACTCGGCGATAGAGCCATATACGGCCTCGCGCGGCGGGTCAATCATCGCCGACAGGCCGACCAGAACCATGTCATGCTCATCGTCAAGGCCCACCTCAGTCACCGTGTCCGGCACGTTTTTATAGGCATAAGCAAGCACGCGCAGAGCTCTGCTGGAGAACTGTTCGTTTGCTTCATTGAAGGATTCCAGCACCTCCTCTGACAGCGGAACCTCCTGGCCCTCCAGCAGGACATGGGAGCATCTGCTGAACAGAACATCCGGGCCACCTTTGGTAAGCAGGGCCTTCTGTCCTTCGAACGTATGCAGTGTGGTCATCAGCTTGCGTTCCGAATCGAACGGCAGCTCGGCCTCGCGCGGGAAGTTATCGCGGATCTCGCGGTAATCCCTGTCCTTGTTATTACTGAAGGCAATCAGTGCTACCTCGGTCGGGTCGCCCAGTTCCTTGCCTTCTTCATTAATATTGGAGTCGTTACAGAGTACGGCGATATGCAGCAGCTTGCGGGCTTCTTCCGACCAGTCATCGGCCTTCAGCTTGAACTGCTCCTTCGGGCCTCCGGGGAGGAAATAATCGACAACCGTCATTTTATTCTGGGTCAGCGTCCCGGTCTTGTCCGTACAAATGACGCTCGTTGATCCCAGTGCCTCTACAGCGGGCAGCTTACGGATAATGGCATGCTGCCGGGCCATCTTATTCGTGCCCACGGAGAGTACAATGGTTACGATAGAAGATAACGCCTCGGGGATAGCGGCGACGGCTACTGCTACAGCGAACATCAGGGCATTCAGGATGGCTTCGGTGGTATCCACCGTGTCATTCGAGAGCCAGACGCGTGCGGCCTGAATGGAGAAGATCAGCACGGATAGCAGCAGGACGGCGATCCCCAGCTTTTTGCCGAAGCTCTCCAGCTTGCGCTGCAGGGGCGTCTGCTTGGCTTCGGCACTCTCGATCAGCCCGGCAATCTTCCCTAGCTCAGTACCGAGCGCCGTTCCTGTAATGACCAGGGTTCCCCGGCCATAGACGACCAGCGAGCCGCTGAAGGCCATATTGCGCCGGTCGCCCAGCGGAGCATCCTGCGGGATAGGATCGGTATGCTTATCTACGGCTTCAGATTCGCCGGTCAGCATGCCTTCATCAATCCGCAGACTCCCGGATTCAATAATCCGTCCATCCGCAGGCACATAATCACCAGCCTCCAGGAAGACGATGTCTCCCCGGACAAGCTCCCTTGCCGGAATCGACAGTAAGGCCCCGTCCCGCATGACCTTGGCTTCGGGTGCGGACATTTTTCGCAGGGTGTCCAGTGAGCTCTCCGCCTTCCGGGTCTGCACCACACTGATTACAGCATTCAGAATCAGCACGACGAAGATGATAACAGACTCCATAATATGTCCCATTACGATCTGAACGGTAGCCGCGATGAGCAGCACAATGACCATAGGATCTTTGAAATTCTCCAGAAACAGCTTCCAGAGCGGGTCCTTCGCTTTGCCCTTCAACTCATTGTAGCCTTCCTTGGCCAGCCGGTTATCTACTTCAGCAGACGTAAGCCCGCTTGCGGAACTGTCGACTTCTTTCAAGGTGTCTGATATATTGCGGCGGTAATACTCCATCAGATACAAGCTCCTCTCCCGTTAGTTATTCTTTAGTCTGTATGGTCCAAATTTACGTTATATAGTATGACAAGTTTCAAGATTTTCAGCCCGGGCGGCTAATTACTTATACCCCAAAGGGCCATAGTTAGATAGAATGAATTCAGATAATTATTCGTTAACGGTGAAAAATATATCGTAAAGGTAGGGTTCTGCTTGAATCGGACATTTGCATATGTGATGCTGTTTATCGTCTTTATTCTCCTGTTATCCATTAAGGAGCCGTCAGTGGTGAATACGGTGTTCCTTACGGTTATGGTGACATTGTTAAAATATCTGGTCACGTTCATTCATGAACTTGGGCATTATTTGGCCGGGAAACTCGTGGGCTATCCTGTACCAATAGTAACACTTGGAGAACGAAAGCCGTTCTGGCGTGTATCATTTTGCGGAACTTTATTTATTTTCTGCTATGGCTTCGGCGGGTTAACACTTATGGGGAGCAGTGAAAAATTCAGCAGGCTGCGTTCTACCATATTTGCTCTTGGCGGGGTAATGTTCCAGCTTGCTGCAATAATTCTGGTTTATATTACAATGGGAATCGGCAACGAAGACAACTACTTCCTTCCCCTGATTTTCATCATTCTGAATGGATGGACCATCGCGGTCAATCTGTATCCAGCTATCATTTCCAGAAATGAGGCATACTATTTTAGCGACGGCCTGCTTCTGGCAAGAATCATTAAGAGTAGAGAGATCCATCACGATTGATTCTTCTCCTGCGTATTAAGGCGCTTCGGCATATAGCCCAGGCGTCTTTTTTGTACTTTTAGAGCAGAACCCATAAAAAGTGGTATTTTTCCCAATGAGGGTTCCTTATGCCGGAAAGGGACAGGCACTATAATATGAAGGCGGTTACAAAAAACCGAGGATGAATATAAAAGGGGAGGCAAAGTATGAAAAGTATGAAGCGTGTTTTAGCGGGACTCTCAACAGTACTCGTGGTGTCATCTGCTCTGGCAGGATGCGGCGGGAACTCGGGTAATAACTCGTCCGGCGCAGCTGCAACAACGGCTCCGGCATCGAATGCGGCAGAGGCAACCAAAGCTCCGGATGCAGGTAGCGGTGAGAAGGTAACGATCAATCTGTGGAGCTTCACCGATGAAATTCCGAACATGACTAAGAAGTATTTGGAAATCCATCCAGAGGCAAATGTGGAGTTCAAAACTACGATTGTAGCAACTACAGACGGCGCATATCAGCCTGCGCTTGACCAGGCGCTAGCTGCCGGCGGCAAAGATGCACCTGATATTTATGCTACTGAAGGCGCATTCGTACTCAAATATACACAAGGTGATGCATCCACTTTTGCAGCCAACTATGCGGACCTCGGCCTTACTGATCAAATGGTTAAGGATGCAGGCATCGCCCAGTATTCTGTAGATATCGGCAGCAGCACTGACGGACAGCTGAAGGGTCTCGGCTATCAGGCAACAGGCGGAGCCTTTATCTATCGTCGCTCGCTTGCCAAGGATGTGTTTGGAACTGATGATCCGGCCAAGATCAAGACAGAGGTTGGACCCGGCTGGGATAAATTCTTCAGTGCAGCAGAAAAGCTGAAAGCTAAAGGATATGCCGCAGTTTCCGGTGACGGCGATATCTGGCACGCGATCGAAAACAGTTCTGATAAAGGCTGGATTGTCGATGGCAAGCTGCATATTGATCCGAAGCGTGAAGAATTCCTTGATCTCTCCAAGAAGCTTAAAGACAATAACTACTACAACGATACGACAGATTGGCAAGAAGCCTGGTTCGCTGATATGAACGGCACTGGTGAAAAACCAGTCTTCGGTTTCTTCGGTCCCGCTTGGCTCATTAACTATACGTTGAGCGAACATGCCAAAGATACAAAGGGTGACTGGGCAGTTACTGAATCCCCAACAGGATTCTTCTGGGGAGGCACTTGGTTGCTTGCTAACAAAGATGTAGTCAAGGACGAAGCTAAGAAAAAGGCTGTTGCGGACTTTATCAAGTGGGTAACACTCGACACCTCCGAAACCGGACTCCAGTACTACTGGGCTAACGGAACGTTGAATGAGGGCGAGCAAGGCGCGAAGGACAGCGTTGCTTCCTCCGTTGTAATGGATAAGTCAAAAGGTGACTTGGAACTCGTTGGCGGACAGAACATCTTCGATATCTTTGTTCCGGCGAATGCCAACGCTTCCGGTAAGAACCTGACTGCATTCGACGAAACGATCAACAAGCTCTGGCGTGATCAAGTACGCGAATATACTGCAGGTAATAAGACCCGTGATAAGGCAATCGAAACCTTCAAGCAGCAGGTCAAAGATCAACTTAATATCGATAGCGAATAACAATCAAACGAAGGGGCGGGGGAGTCATCCCGCCCCTTCATATCAACTAAAGGGGTGAGAGCATGCGCCGCAAAGGTGTGAACTACTCTAAATTTGGCTATATTTTTACGTTTCCGTTTGTTTTGGCTTTTCTGATCTTCTCACTCTATCCGATTTTATACACCGCATTCATCGGGTTCACCGATTTGCAGGGATTAATACCAAAACCAATACATATTTTGGATAATCCTTTTCAGAATTTCAAAGATTTGCTCTTTAGTAACGCCTCTTTCCGGAAATCTCTGATCAACACCGGGTTGCTCTGGTTCCTTAACTTCGTTCCCCAGATCCTTCTGGCGCTCTTACTCACTGCATGGTTCACTAACCAGCGTCTTAAAATTAAGGGACAAGGCTTTTTCAAGGTTCTGCTCTATATGCCAAATGTTATTACTGCGGGCACAATCGCCTTGCTATTCAGTACTCTGTTTGGCTATCCGATGGGTCCGGTAAACAGCTTTTTTCAAATGATGGGCTGGTCCGACGCTCCAATCTACTTCCTTCAGGATAAGACGGTAGCGCGGGGCATTGTGGCATTCATCCAGTTCTGGATGTGGTACGGAAATACCATGATCATCCTTATCGCAGGTGTTATGGGTATCAATCCTGCGCTCTTCGAGTCTGCGGCGATTGACGGTGCAAACGGAGTTCAGACGTTCTTCCGGATCACGCTGCCAAGTTTACGTACCATTATGTTATTCACGCTGATTACATCGATGGTCGGTGGCTTGACCATGTTTGATATCCCGCAGCTCTTCCTTGCAGGCGGACCGGATGACTCTACGCTTACCACGTCGATGTTTATTTATGGACAAGCCTTTAAAGGAAGCTATTTGTACAACCGTGCAGCTGCTGCGAGTATGATTATGTTCTTGATCTCGGGGATATTGTCTGCATTTGTGTTCTATCTAATGCGTGACCGTGACGCGGCAAGACTTAAAAAAATCGAAAAAATGCACCGGAAATCCACCAAGAGCAGCCAAAAGGGGGGCGTAGCACATGGACAATAATCAAAAAGGCGGAAATGTCACCCGGACGATCAATAAAACGATTATCTATATCGTTTGTATCAGCCTGGCGGTGCTCAGCATTTTACCGTTTTGGATCATGTTTGTTAACGCCACCCGCTCTTCCGCACAAATTCAAGCCGGTCTCTCACTATTGCCTTCATCCCATATGATGGACAACCTGAAGGTGCTGCTCGAAAAGAGCTTCGATCCGATTCAGGGGTTTATGAATTCATTTATTATCTCGGCTTCGGCCACTCTACTGACTGTCTATTTCTCATCCCTTGCGGCGTACGGTCTAGTGACTTATAGCTGGAAGCTGCGCGGTGCATTCTTTACCTTTATTTTGTGTGTAATGATGATTCCCTCTCAGGCAAGTGCCATTGGTTTCTATCAGTTTATGTATAAAATTCATTGGACGAACAGCTTCCTTCCACTGATTCTTCCTGCAATTGCCGCGCCGGCGGTAGTGTTCTTCATGCGCCAGTATCTGCTGGCTACGCTGTCGATAGAGATTGTGGAAGCAGCACGCGTGGACGGGTCCGGTGAGTTCAAAACCTTTAACCGTATCATCTTGCCGCTGATGGTTCCGGCAGTTGCAACGCAGGCCATCTTCGCCTTCGTGGGCAACTGGAACAACTTGTTCATGCCGTTAATCCTCCTTACTCAGAAGGAGAAGTATACGATGCCGATCATGGTCAGCTTGCTCCGGGGGGATATATACAAGACCTCCTTCGGCTCGATTTACATGGGCCTTGCGCTGACCGCATTGCCGCTGTTCGTAGTCTACTTCCTGCTGTCCCGTTATATTATCGCAGGTGTAGCACTGGGCGGAGTCAAAGAATAACCGGATCAGGATAGCTGTGAAGACAAAACATACTGCAGAGAAGGTCCATTCCGGTGGATCATTCTACTGCAGTTTTTTGTGTTGGGAGATTCCGGTTCAGTGCCAATTGATGCTACAATTCTAGGGATAAGATCTGTGAGAGGAGGCAGCAATGGAATATAACATAAGAGCCGCCAGCGGGAGCGATCTGGGTAGTCTATGTGCAATCCGTAATCACGAGGGCTTATTCCGCAAGTATCTGGACCAGCAGAAGCACGGGGACATCTGCTTTATTGCCGCTGAGAAGGATGGGAGGATTGCCGGGTTCGGGCTGCTGAAGTTAAATGGAAAGAGCGGTGCCAAATTAAGTGACCTCTATGTACAAGAAGCCAGCCGGGGACAAGGTGTAGGCTCCGCTCTGATCCGTTACCATGAGGAACTGGCCCGCAAGCTGGGCTATGCTGAACTGTTTACCAGTGTTGATCCGCTGGAGAATCCCAGAATGATACAACTGGTTACCAGGCTCGGTTATCAGGCGGTTACGGAGCCATATTTGAAAACAGCGATTTTTTATAAAGAAGACGGTACAGCGTATGAGACCACATATACAAGAATCGATTGGCAGAAGCGGTTGAATGAACATCCGGCATCAGGTAAGGTGGAAGGATCAACGGATAGGGGGAAGCAGCAGTGAAAATCGGATTGTTAATTATCGATCTGCAAGAGGTCCATGTGAGCGGGGTAGAGCAGAAGGAAATTGACCGCGCCTGCGAGTATATCAATTTTGTCTCGGGACTGCTGCGCGCCAAGGGACATGCCGTCATTCATATTCAGGACATTGAGGGCATGCAGCCGGCGGAGGAAGCGAAGTTCGCGATCATCCCCGAAGTCGAGGTTCAGGAGACGGATTTCAACGTGAAGAAGGAATACTCGAATGCCTTTTGGAAGACGGATCTGGAAAAGCTTGTGCGGGAGCAGGGGATCGATCTGCTGATCCTCTCCGGCTATGCCGCTGAGCATTGTGTTCTGTTCACCTATAACGGCGCTGCCGAGAGGGGAATTAAGGCGGTGCTGCTGCAGAATGGGATTCTAAGCTCGCATCAGGATGTAATCACCGCGGCGTACAGAGACCGGAATCTGATTTCGTATCCTGTGATTCAGGCCCTGGTGTAATCTTGGCTGAGAATGAACGCCGGACGATACGAAGATAAGATAAGAAGCTTCAGATGACGTCACAAAAAAACACCTCAGGCGCAGAGTGGGCCTTGAGGTGCTTTGGGTATGATTTGCTGTGCTTGCGCGCAGTTATTTTCCCTCAGTTCGGGCTAACTCCGCATGCACGATAGGGGCCACCTTGGTGCCCAGCAGCTCGATGGCACGCAGGACCTCATGGTGCGGCATGTAGCCGACATTTACATGCAGGAAGAACCGGGTCACGCCGAGATTCTTACGCAGCAGAATGATCTTCTCGGCGACATACTCCGCGTCACCGACATAGAGTGCCCCGCGTAAGCTGCGGGCATCGTCGAAGGCTGCGCGGTTGTAGGTTCCGCCCCAGCCCCGTTCGCGGCCGATGACATTCATCTGGGCTTGGGTGGACGGGTAGAACAAGGCTGCCGCCTGGTCGTTAGTCTCACCTACGAAGCCGTGGGAGTGTGTAGCGATCTGCAATTTGTCCGGATTATGCCCGGCGCGTGCTGCGGCTTCCTTGTACAGGTTCACCAGCGGAGCGAACCGCTCCGGCATTCCGCCGATAATGGCGAAGGCAATTGGCAGACCCAAGGTTCCGGCCCGCACGGCAGATTCGGGGTTGCCGCCGCTGGCGATCCAGACCGGAAGCGGGTCCTGAACAGCGCGGGGATAGACCGGCAGATTATTTATAGCCGGACGGTGCCCGCCGCGCCAGGTGACCTTCTCGGAGGCGCGGATCGCCAGCAGCAGCTCCAGATTCTCCTCGAACAATTCATCGTAATCCTCCAGACTGTAACCAAACAGCGGGAAGGACTCAGTGAACGAGCCGCGTCCGGCCATAATCTCTGCCCGGCCGTTCGAGAGGCCGTCCAGCGTAGCGAAATCTTGGTAGACCCGCACCGGGTCATCCGAAGACAAGACGCTGACCGCACTGGTCAGTCTAATCCGCTTGGTTGTTGCTGCCGCTGCGGCGAGGACTACAGCCGGGGCACTCCCTGCATAATCCTTACGGTGATGCTCGCCTATTCCATATACGTCCAGGCCCACTTGGTCAGCGAGCACAATCTCCTCTACAGCTTCCCGCAGACGTTCTGCATGGCTGATCGTTTGCCCTGTCACCGGGTCAGGTGTAGTCTCCAAAAACGTGCTTATCCCAATTTCCATAATCTTCTTATCTTCGGCCATAATAATCCGCCCCTTTCTTCATGTCATCATTCTACTATACTTTTTAATGTTTCTCAACTTTAGTAAGTGAAATGGGGGACTTTTATTAATTTCTTATTGTAAGGGAAACTATAGTTTTAGCAGATCGAAGCGATGTATGCGAAAAACCCAACACAATTGGACCGGACGCGGCGCGTAGGTGAAATGTAATCTAAAAACCGATTACAATTGGATCGGACGCGGTGTGTAGGCCAAATGTAATCGAAAAACCGATTACAATTGGACCGGGTGCGGCGCGTAGGCGAAATGTAATCGAAAAACCGATTACAATTGGATCGGACGCGGTGTGTAGGCCAAATGTAATCGAAAAACCGATTACAATTGGACCGGGTGCGGCGCGTAGGTGAAATGTAATCTAAAAACCGATTACAATTGGATCGGACGCGGTGTGTAGGCCAAATGTAATCGAAAAACCGATTACAATTGGATTGGTACCTGCGGTCTACGCATCTTCCTACGCCAAAAAGACCGGGTTGCCCCGGCCTCTTTGGCGGCCTGCTGTCTTCAGGATTCAGGATTTATCCTTCTTGACGGCAAGCTGTACAATCATAATCACAAGAACGAGCAGTGCGATGAGCTGGTCTGTACTCATGGTAGTCCGAACCTCCAATCCCTCAACAAGGATGGCTCTTCCGGACCTGCGTCTCCTCTCCAAGAAGCTGCTTATTCCCCATAATCCAGCCTATGTATTCATACATACACTTAGTACTTAAGCATATAAATATTATTGCAGCAGACGGCTGACGGGCGGGGCGGCAATGCCTCTGAACAGCCTTGTGTAACGCAGGTGATCCTTCCAGCAATTTTTATCTTGTACTTCGGATAAGGCTGCTTTAGTATATATAAATTGGCTTATATTTATATCTACTGTAAGGAGTGCATCGGGGAATGCTGCAGATCAAATGGGGGGCTGAATTATGGTTGTGATAGCCTGCCTGATTTTTGTTGTGACTTTGGTTTTTGTGATCTGGCAGCCGCGGAATTTATCGATTGGCTGGTCCGCCTGCGGAGGGGCGATTCTCGCGCTTGCGGCAGGAGTGGTCAGCTTTGGCGATGTCCGTGATGTGACGCTGATTGTATGGAATGCGACGCTTGCCTTCGTAGCGATTATCCTAATTTCCTTAATTCTTGATCGTGTCGGCTTCTTCGAGTGGGCGGCGCTGCATATGGCGGCGGCGGCACGCGGCAACGGCACGCTGATGTTTATCTATGTGATCGTGCTGGGTGCAGTCGTGGCGATGCTGTTCGCCAATGACGGGGCAGCGCTGATTCTGACACCGATCGTGCTGGCGATGGTCCGGGCGCTGAATCTTGACGAGCGCAAGGTCTTTCCTTTTATTATTGCCAGCGGCTTCATTGCCGATACCACCTCGCTGCCGCTGACCGTCAGCAATCTGGTTAATATTGTCTCCGCCGATTTCTTCGGCATTACCTTCATGCAATATGCGGGCCATATGTGGCTGCCGACTTTATTCTCGTTGGGTGCGAGTATCCTGGTTCTGTATCTGTACTTCCGCCGCAGCATCCCGAAGGCGTATGATACCGCCGGAATGAAGCTCCCGGGGGATGCTATCAAGGACCAGCGGATGTTCCGGCTATCCTGGTTCGTACTCACGCTTTTGGTAGCCGGATATTTCGTCAGTGAATTCCTGGACATTCCGGTATCCGTAGTTGCTGGAGTAATCGCAATCTGTTTCCTGCTGATGGCCCGCAGAAGTCCTTACGTGAAGACGATGGAAGTGGTCAAGGGGGCGCCTTGGGCGATTGTTTTCTTCTCCATTGGCATGTACGTAGTGGTGTATGGTCTGCGTAATGCGGGACTGACGGATGTGCTTGCAGAGATGATCGGCGGAATTGCGAAGCACGGGCTGTTCGCCGCCACAATGGGCATGGGCTTCCTGGCTGCGCTGCTCTCCTCGGTGATGAATAATCTGCCGACGGTGCTGATCGGATCGCTGGCCATTGATACCGCACATGCCGCGGGTCTGGTGAAGGAGGCTTTGATCTACGCCAATGTTATTGGTTCGGATCTGGGGCCAAAGATTACACCGATTGGTTCACTGGCTACCCTGCTGTGGCTGCATGTGCTGTCCGGCAAGGGTGTGAAGATCTCCTGGGGCACCTATTTTAAAATTGGGATTATCCTGACGGTTCCCACACTGTTCATCACATTGCTGGGTCTATACCTGGAACTGAAGTGGCTCTAATCATGAGCCGTATAAGCTAACAAGGGGCCACGATCCCGTGTACAATTCATAATATACAAGGAGCGGTGCAGACCTTAGTCTGACCGCTCTTTTTTTTGAAAATATAAGAATTTATATGTTGCACACGATAACTTATCCTTCTATTTCTCGCTGAAACGGTACCGTCCTTTCAAAAGGACGGCAAAGCCGTTTCCACTTGTAGAATTTATATGTTTTGGGGTCCCCGCAAAGTACCTGAGTCATCACCTACGCTAAAGCCCCACTTTGTGGGGGTATTTTGAAATCTAAGCCTATCCTTCCTTCTGCTTCCCCTGTTCCTGATCCGGGTACTTCACCACAGGCCACTTCACCTTGCGCAGGGCGTTCATCAGCTCCGGACCGGCATGCAGATTGCTGCTGACCAGTTCCCCTGGCGTGAGCGCCATCCACTGGTTGAGGGAGACGTCGGCGAACCGGTCGCTGCGGAACATCTCCAGGAACCAGAGCGTCTCTGTGCCGGTATTCTGAACATAATGCCCCTGTGCAAAAGGCACATAGCCGACATCCCCAGCCCTGACATTGAAGGTGCGGGCATCGCCGTCCCCTCCAAAGACGGTCATTCGTCCTTGCCCGCTGAGGTAATACTGCCACTCGTCATTGTTCGGGTGCCAGTGCAGCTCCCGCATCGCCCCGGGCTCAATCTCTACCAGGGCTGCGGCGATATTCCGGGAGATGGGAAAATTGCTGGAGTCGACAATCCGCACACTGCCTCCCGGTGTCTTGAGCGGCGGCTGAGCCATCAGCCGGTGCTTGAAGCTCAGCGGAATCTCCCCGTAAGGCGATTCGATCCGCTGGCTTGCAATCGGGCCTGGCACCTGATCCTGATAGATATACACCTGCTCCTTGGGAAGATAGGCGAATGCAGATTCAGGTACACCGAAGTTCGCGGACAGGACTTCGCGCGGCGTATGGGCGAACCAGTCGGAGATGGACAGGGTGTTCAAATCCGAGAAGCCTCCATCGTCGAACACAAGCAGGAATTCACATCCCTCAGCCAGACCCTGAATGGAATGCGGGATGCCTGGAGGGAAATACCACAGATCGCCGGGACCGACATCGGCAATGAAGTTGCGGCCATTCTGGTCTACAGCTGTAATCCTTGCGCTGCCCAGCAGCATGTAGGACCATTCCGCCTGCTGATGCCAGTGCAGCTCACGTACACCGCCCGGCGTCAGACTCATATTTACGCCCGCAAGTGTAGTGGCCACCGGCAGCTCCCTGACCGTCACTTCACGGGACCAGCCGCCATGATTCAGCTGCATATGGGCGTCGGAGAACGAGAATTTCAGATTCGGGATCAGCCCGTTGTCCGTGACCGGAGGAACGAACATATCGGGATTCTCCCGGTCGCGCATGATGTCACGTGGACCCAGGTCGATATTGCCTGCACCGTCACTGCGTATGGGCTGGGGAATGACGGGCTGGCCTGGAGAACGGGGATGCTCAGGATTCATCACATAGGCTCCTTTCTGGAACGCACAGCATTTCAAGAAAATATATGCGCAAATGTGATAATATTTGACTACCGGACAAAGATCCGTACGATAATCAGAGAGCAGGGTTAGAACCAATGACATTAAGTGGACAAGAACGCTACCGCTTCAGCGAAGCGCCTATATGGGAATTGCAGCGCACCTATTATGAACAGCTGGGCCTCCAGGCTTGGGCCAATGACCAGGTTCCGCAGTATATTACAAGCAATCCGATGATTGGAACGGCGTATGCGGAGATCATCTTCGGCTTTCTTCAGGACCGTGCACAGAAGGGATTCACTACAGAGCCGGTAGTGGTGCTGGAACTGGGTGCAGGAGTGGGGCGTCTGGCGTTCCATGTGCTCCAGCAGCTGTGTGAGCTAATCCAGTATGCGGGCGTGCTGCTGCCGCCGTTCCGTTACGTGATGAGCGATCTGCCGTGGAAGAACATTGAGGGCTGGCAGCAGCATGAGGGTCTGAAGCCTTTTGTAGAGCAGGGAATGCTTGACTTTGCCCGCTTCGATGCGGTCCGGGATACGGAACTCTCCTTAACGCAGAGCGGATTGGTGATTAAGCCCGGGGAGCTGGGGCAGCCGCTGATGGTGATCGCCAACTACTTCTTCGACAGTATCCCGCAGGAGCTGCTCTATGTGGATGAAGGCAAGATCTATGAATGCGAGGTCTCGCTGAAATATCCTGAGCAGTCCGCTACGATGGGGCCATCCGAGGTGCTTCGTGATCTGGTGCCGGAATACCATTACAAGCGCGCAGCGGGCTATGAAGACAGCTCGTATCCGTATCATGAAGTGATTTCCTTCTATCTGGACAAGCTGGAGGATTCACATGTGCTGTTCCCGGAGGCAGCTTTGTCCTGCATGGAGCGTCTGGGTGCACTGTCCCGGGGAAGCTTCCTGCTGCTCACTGCCGATAAGGGCGATCACCGGCTGGAGAACTGGGAGTTTATCGAGCCGCCGAAGCTGATGCACCACGGCAGCATCTCGCTTACGGCGAATTATCATGCGCTGGTGCATTATTTTGAGCGGAAGGGCGCACATTCCCAGTTCACACAGCATCATTATAAAAATCTCAATGTGGGCTGCATCCTGATGCTGGAGGAGCCGATGCTGCATCCGCATACCCGGCTGGCCTACCGGCGGTTTGTCGAGCGGTTCGGGCCGGATGATTTCTTCAGCCTGAAGGTATGGATCGACAAGAATTACGACACCATCGGCATGCAGCAGATTCTGGCCTTCTGGCGGCTGGGGGGATATGACGCGGAGCTGTTCATTCAGAGCGCCGAGCGCATCTCAGCGCTGCTGCCGGATGCCAGCGACGAGGAGCTGCTGGACCTTCAGCGGGGGATCGACCGGATGTGGAGGGGCTTCTACCCGATGCCGCAAAAGTATGATCTGGCGCTGGACTGCGGCCTGCTGCTGTTCGAGATGGAGCAGTACGGGGAATCCCGCCGTTTCCTGGAGCATTCGCTGGCGACAAGTAGGGAGGAGCCGATAATTACCGTGCTGTACTGCCTGGCAATCTGCAGCTATGAGCAGGAGGATGATGAAGCGGCGCTGGATTATACGCGCAGGTCCCTGCTGATCGAGCCGGAGCATGAGGAAGCGCTGGAGCTGCTGGCTGCATTGAGCCTGGACCCGGCAGACGCTTAGGCTGCTGCTCCCGGCAGCCCGGCGTAAGTACTTTACACCCGGCGTGAGATTTGATATTCTGTATCCAATAATTTAAACGCGATGACGAGAAGAGTACATTCAGGTTCTTCCCTCACAGAGAGCTCCGGCTGGTGTGAAGGAGCAGGGAGGACTGAATGGAAACAAGCCTCTGAGCGGCTTACCGGAACCAGGCAGCAGCCGGGGATGGTACGACAGGAGCTCCTGTTATAGAGCTAGAGTATAAGCCCTGCCGGACGGCAGCGCCGTACTTGATGAGATTAATATGGTGACATATTAATAAACCTGGGGTGGTACCGCGAGAATTTCGTCCCCAAGACCATACGTCTTGGAGGTGAGGTTCTTTTTTGTTGTCCGGGAAGGCAGTATACCACCCATTTACAGGAGGAGATCGAATGACTGACGATATTGTTAATACGAATGAACCGGCTCTGCCGGAGAATTATATGGATAAGCTGATTAGAGAGGATGTGGAGGCCGGAGTCTTCAGCCGGGAGATTTGCACCCGGTTTCCGCCGGAGCCCAACGGCTATCTGCATATCGGGAGTGCTTTTGCCATCCACACGAATATGGGGATCGCCCGTAAGTATGGCGGACGCTTCCATCTGCGCTTCGATGACACGAACCCGCTCAAGGAGGATATGGAATATGTGGAGGCGATCATCCGTGACCTTGAATGGCTCGGCCGCAGTCCGGGGGAACATATCTACTACGGCTCCGATTATTCGGAGGAAATCTACCGCAGGGCAGAGATGCTCATTCTGAAGGGCAAGGCCTATGTCTGTGATCTGACGGCAGCAGAGATAACGGCTTACCGGGGGACATTAACCGGGCCGGGGACAGATAGTCCTTACCGCAGCCGCACGCCGGAAGAGAACCTGCGGTTGTTCCGGGCGATGCGCAAGGGGGAATACCCGAGCGGGGCCAAAGTGCTGCGGGCGCGGATTGACATGGCTTCGCCGAACATGAATCTGCGTGATCCGGTGCTGTACCGGATTATTCATGCAGAGCATTACCGTACAGGCAGTGCCTGGTGTATCTATCCCATGTATGATTTCGCTCATCCGATTCAGGATGCGCTGGAAGGGGTGACGCATTCACTGTGCTCAATCGAGTTCAAGGATCACCGGCCGCTGTATGAGTGGGTGCTGCGGGAGCTGGAAATCCCGGAAGCCCCGAGGCAAAAAGAATTCGGCCGGGTGAACCTGACGGGAGTGGTCACCAGCAAGCGGTATCTCCGGGAGCTGGTTGCCGGGAACTATGTAGACGGCTGGGATGATCCGCGGCTGCCTACGCTCAGCGGGCTGCGCAGACGGGGATTCACGCCGGAGAGCATCAGGGATTTCGTCCGGGAGATCGGGATGGTCCGGAATACGGCCATGGTGGATTTCTCGCTGCTGGAGCATTGCCTGAGACAGGACCTTAAGGCCAGGGTGCCGGCTGTTATGGCTGTGCTTGACCCGCTGAAGGTCGTGCTTACCAATTACGCAGCCGGGGTCTCCGAGCTGCTTCCGATCCCTAACAATCCTGAGAATACCGGGATGGGTTCAAGAGAGGTGCCGTTCTCCGGCACGCTCTATATCGAGCGGGCCGATTTCATGGAGGTGCCTGTGAAGGGCTTCCGCAGATTGGTTCCAGGCGGCGAGGTGCGGCTTAAGGGCGGTTATATTATCCGCTGCCATGAGGTCATTAAGGATGCGCAGACAGGAGCCGTCCTCGAACTGCGGTGCAGCTACGACCCGGAGACCAAAAGCGGCGGTGCACTCAGCGGCCGGAAGGTGAAGGGAACCGTGCAATGGGTCTCCGCTGCTCATGCGCTGAAGAGTGACGTATACCTGTATGAGCAACTGCTGACGGATAACAACGGGCCGAAGGAGGAAGGCGAGAGCTGGGAGGAATACATCAATCCGGGTTCCGTAACTCTGCTTAAGGATTGCCTGCTGGAGCCGCTTGCGGGTAACCCTCAGCCCGGGGATACCTACCAGTTCCTGCGTCACGGCTATTTCTGCATCGACAGCAGGCATAGCACAGCTCAGAAGCTGGTGTTTAACCGAATCGTCCCGCTTAAGGACACCTGGAAGGGCAACGCAACACCATCAGCTGAAGCGTAATAAATACAAGACCTTTCTCACACATTCTGCGAACGCTGTACAGACTGGCTGCGCCAAGGCAATTTATTAAAAGCTTAAAGAGTTACACAATCAGCGATGCCCCTGTTATAGGAGCATCGCTGATTTGCGTGATGCGTCTGCCAAGCTGCCTGCACTTTGTACATTAGATTGCATTTGCACAAAGTACAATCACTCCAGCAGAGGAGTCAACTCGATAATGGGAGCGGGTAATAACATAAGGCATAAGCCTCACTTTATAGGGCTGAATCACATAATATGGGTGAAGGATTAGGCGTGCAGGCATAAGCTCAGGCAGCGTATGAAAACCCAGTGAAAATACATTTACAATTCTCATCTTGAGGATTATAATAAAAACAAATCAAATGTTGCACCAGGGAAACTTTCGTGTGTATAGACAACTTTTTCCGGGCAAGAGGAGGACAGAACATGATGGAGCAAAATACCGCAGTAGAATCATCCCCTATCCTAAAGGGTCATGCAGTTCATACTAACAAACATTCGGCACAATCGGTGCTTAACGGAGATGTCAAAGGACTGAAGAGACTTCTTCCTTTTCTGGGCCCGGCATTTATAGCTTCCGTAGCTTATCTGGACCCCGGCAATTTCGCCACTAATATTACCGCAGGCTCGAAATACGGGTATCTGCTGCTCTGGGTCATTTTCGCCTCGAATCTGATGGCCGTACTAATTCAATCCTTATCCGCCAAGCTTGGCATTGCTACCGGCAAGAATCTGCCTGAGATCGCGCGGGAGCAATTCCCGAAGGGCGTATCGATCTTCCTGTGGATTCAGAGTGAAATCGTCATTATCGCCACCGATCTTGCTGAATTCATCGGCGCGGCGCTCGGGCTTTATCTGTTATTCGGCATACCGATGCTTCCGGCTGCACTGATTACTGCTGTAGGGTCATTTGCCATTCTGGAGCTGCAGCGTCGCGGTTACCGCACGCTTGAGGCCGGAATCGCCGGTATGGTGATGATTGTTGTGCTGGCTTTTGCATTCCAGGTCATTATGGCGAAGCCGGATGCAGGAAGTGTCCTGACCGGAATGTTCACTCCCAGATTCGAAGGCGTGGATAGCGTGCTGTTGGCTGCCGGAATTCTCGGTGCAACAGTCATGCCCCATGCAATTTATCTGCATTCTTCGCTGACCCAGAGCCGTGTAATCGGAATTGATGAGCGTGAGAAGAAGCAGATCTTCCGGTTGGAATTCATCGACATTCTGATTGCTATGCTGATTGCCGGTGCAGTAAATATGGCTATGGTCATTGTAGCAGCCGCACTGTTCTTCAAGAACGGTCTGGTGGTCGAGGATTTGGATATCGCCTTCGGGCAGTTCCGCAATCTGGCGGGGCCTGTTACGGCAATCTCCTTCGGCCTCGCCCTGCTGATTGCAGGTCTGTCCAGCTCGTCGGTGGGCACAATGGCGGGTGATGTGGTCATGCAGGGCTTCATTAATAAAAAGATCAATCTCTACCTACGCCGGTCGATCACCATCATTCCGCCGCTTGCCATCATCGCCTTAGGCGTTAATGCAACCAGCGCACTGGTCATGAGCCAGGTTGTCCTTTCCTTCGGGATTGCCTTCGCCCTGATTCCGCTCGTCATCTTCACCAGTAACCGCCGGATCATGCAGGGGCTGGTGAACCACCGGATCACCACCATCCTCGGCTGGATCATCTCCGCCCTGGTGGTCGCGTTGAACCTGTTCCTGGTAGTGGAGATGTTTGTGTAAGCTGTGCAGGGAATTGATTATTTGAAGTGTGGGCCCTATGCTCCACGGCCAGTAACATTTATAGAGGAATCCTGCAAGATGTGCAACAATACTGCCCCATAGAAGCGACTTATGCTGAAATCCTGCATGAAATGCAACAAATTCAGCGCTAACTTGCTATAAACACCAGAATTCCTGCAAAAGATGCAACAATCTACCGTAGCCCGTAACTTTTTTTAGAGGAATCCTGCAAATGTGCAACAATGCGATCCATACAAGCGATCCGTGAGCGGAAAGTCTCGGAATTGGCGGGAGATAGGTGGAGCACCTCCAGGAAAGGAAGAAGCTACATTGGATGCCACGTACAGTTCACCTGAACCCGCCGGAGGTGGGAGGCGAACGTAAATGAAGAGCAGATGTGCATTTGAATTAGAGTTTGTAACTCCCACTCTTAAACAGCGGAGCGGGCGGAATGACCCGCGGAGAAGCGGAGCGTTCGCCTTTGTATCCGGATTTTCACCGATTAGGGGAATGAAAAAAATCTGGATATAAGAGCGATTGGAACAACATTCCGTTTGCGGAGCGTGCTTACCAGGCGTCGTACGTAAATCATGCGCATAACAAAAGAGGTGTCTCATTTGCCGTTTGCCGGCTTCTGGGACACCTCTTTTCTGTTAAAGGATCAGCCAGCTGCTATTGCTTCACAATATCCTGCACTGCTTTGTCCAGCTTCTCCAGCAGCTGGTCATGGTTCAGCTGGCCGCCGAGGTATTCCTGCATGGCTGCACCGAAGCCCTGGGTGACGCCGTCAGGGAACATATCCCAGTTCCAGCCCAGCGCGTTCCCGGATTTCTCCTGCACGGCAACGGCGACCTGGCCGATATCGGCGGCGTCTGCGGTGATGTTCGCTTCCGCCGGGATGAACTTGAATTCCTTGGTCAGATACTTCTGGCCCGTTTCCGAGCTGACCATCCAGTTCAGGAAGGCCTTGGCTTCCTCCGGATGTGCGGATTTGCTGTTCACGATATAGTTGTTAGGCACGCCTACCAGGATGGTGCCTTCTTCGCCGTTAATCGGGAGCGGGAGGAGGCCCAGGTTCAGGGCCGGGTCGATTTTGTCGATATCGCCTTGTGTCCAGTTCCCTTGCAGCATCATGGCAGCTTTACCGGAGGCGAATTCAGCCACCTGAGTCGCATAATCGGTAGTCATCTTGTTGTCCTGGGCATTGTCGAAGATCACATCTACGAGATCCAGCCATTGCTTGAAGATAGCATTGCCCTTGATGGTCTGTGTGCCCGCCTTCACATCGTCTATGAACTGCTTCGGATCAGGCTGGTGCGCCATTCCTACGTTCACGAGGTGAATCCCCATCGACCACCACTCATTGGTGGCTTCAAACGGTGTGATGCCAGCAGTCTTCAGCTTGGCTACAGCGTCCTTGAGCTGCGGGAGCGTCTTGGGCTCTTCCGTTATGCCGGCTTTGGCGAACAGATCCTTGTTGTAGATCAGCCCGTAGCCTTCTACATTCATAGGCATGCCATAAAGCTTGCCGTCTACGGTTGCCGGTGTCTTGGCGGTCGGGATCAGCTGGGTGGCCCAAGGCTCATTGCTCAGGTCAGTGGCGCGGTCCATATAAGGAACAAGGGCTGTATACCCCCCGTTATTGAAAATCTCAGGCTCAGAGCCGGAAGCGATCTCCGCCTTCAGCAGTGCGCCGTAATCCTCACCGCCGCCGTGCGTTTCGACCTCCACCTTCACGCCTGTCTCCTTCTCATATTCTTCGGCGAGTGCATTCAGCTGCTCGGCAATCTCCACCTTGAACTGGAACATCTTGATCGTAACATCCTTGGCAGGCGCTTTGCTGGCTTCCGGTGCTGCAGATTCGGTTGACGCGTTAGGAGCAATAGTGGCGCTTCCATTGCCTGCGGAATTCGTATTGCCGCTGTTCCCGCAACCTGCGATAATGAGGGTGCAAACGGTTGCCATGATGAACGCGAACTTTCTTTTCATAGAATAACCTCCCTGGTCTGTGGTTCCTGCTCTTAGAGCGTAATGGAATTGATAGATGACTTACACTTCATATGTTGCTCGAAAAAGTGGATATTATTGCTGCAAAGGAAAGCCGATCCTAAGATCATCCCTTAATGGAGCCTGCCGTCACGCCTTCCACAATATAACGCTGGAGCGACAGGAAGAACAAGAGAATTGGCGTAATCGCCATGACGAGACCGGCAAGAGCCAGATCCCACTTCTTGGTGTACTGTCCGAAGAACTTGGTCACAGCTACGGGCAGGGTCGTCAGATCCTTATTCCCGCCGATCACCAGGACAGGCAGCAGATAGTCATTCCAGATCCATAGCGTATTCAGGATAATGACGGTTACAATAATCGGCAGCAGCAGCGGGAAGACGATCCGGAAGAACACGCCGTACGGATTCGAGCCGTCCACCCGCGCGGCTTCCTCCAGCTCCAGCGGCACCGTCTTAATGAACCCGTGGAACAGGAAGACCGACAGCGGCATCCCGAAGCCGAGATAACAGGCCACAATGCCGTACAGCTCGCCGCGCAGCTCCAGCAGGCTGGTCACCCGGACTAATTGCAGCATGAGCGACTGGAACGGAATGATCATCGCCGAGACCAGCAGCAGGAACACGAAGGAATTGAAGCGTGTCGGCTTGCGCACAATCTGGTAAGCGGCCATCGAGCTGAACAGGACGATGAAGATTACACTTAGAATCGTAATGGTCAGAGAGTTGAAGAAGGCCTGCGGGAAGTTAATGGCATCCCAGACCTTGGAATAGTTACTCCAGTGGAACACCTGCGGCCAGGAAGCGGCATCGATCAGGATGTCCTTCAGCCCCTTAACCGAGTTGCTCAGGACCAGATAGAACGGTGACAGAAAGACAATAGCCAGCAGAATGGCGGCAATTTCGAGGAGGAAGTTGCCCGGGCGGTAGCGGCTGCTGTTCATTAGGCGGACACCTCTTTTCGTTTGGTTAGCCAGACCTGGGTAACGGTGATCAGGGAGACGGCGGCGAAGAAGAGCAGCGCTTTGGCTGTCCCCAGGCCATACCGGTTGTTGATGAGTGCCTCCGCATAAATGTTATAGGCCAGCGACTGGGTCGAGGTGCCCGGCCCGCCTTTGGTCAGCGACAGGTTGAGGTCGAACATTTTGAAGGCATTGGAGGTCGTCAGGAACAGGCAGATGGTGATCGCCGGCATAATCAGCGGGATGTAGACGCTCTTGAACAGCTGCGGAGCGCGGGCACCGTCTATGCGGGCGGCTTCGATGAGATCCTTGGGAATCCCGGCCAACCCGGCGATATAGATGACCATCATATAACCGGCTGTCTGCCAGACGAACACGATGACCAGACCCCAGAACCCGGTACTTGGCGTGCCCAGCCAGGGCAGTTGAAAGAATGAAATCCCGGTCAGCTCGCCGATTGTAGCGAAGCCTTTGGTGAAGATGAACTGCCAGATGTAGCCGAGCAGAATGCCGCCGATCACATTGGGCATGAAAAAGACGGTACGGAGCAGCTTCTTCGTCTTCAGCGTCGTCATTAGAATGAAGGCCAGCAGCAGCGCAAACACATTGGCAGCCACAACCGAGATCACGGTGAAGCGCAGGGTGAAGACCAGGGACTCCCAGAACTTATCGTCATTCATGAAAATACGTTTCCAGTTGGCCGCGCCGGTCCAGACCGCTTTGTCCAGATCCAGCCCGTTCCAGTCGGTGGAGGAGTAGTAGAAGCCGAGGAAGAACGGGGTGACCACAATGGTCAGGAAAAAGAGCAGACAGGGGCCGAGAAATACGATTTGCTGTCCCCAGCCGCGCTGTATACCTAGAGTTTTTCTCATATGGACTCTCCTTTGGGTAAGTTTGGGTAAGCTATCTACGGGTTCACAGCTTGATTATAGAAAGCCCGGGCCACCGCCAACACTCCATTTCATGCCGGAAAAAGTGGATTATATTGCAGGCCATACGGCCCACACAACTTCTAGGAGGTTCCCCCATGTTCAAGAACAGCATCCGGACACGGCTGATGGCCTTAGTGCTGCTGGCATCAGTGATCCCGTCAGGCATCTCTGTGACCTTCTCTTATCTCTATACGAGGCAGTCGGTTACAGACCAGTCCGTGAAGCAGAATACGAAGCTGCTGACGCTGGGGGAGGCGAATCTGCGGAGTTATTTCAGCGGCATGAACCAGCAGGCGATGTCGCTTTACAGCGGGATCAATGTTCCCAGCTCCTTCTACACCACTCTGCTTACCGCCAAAAGCCCCGCCCAGGCCCCGCCCGGCACCATACTGCCGGACACCCGGGCGATCATCTCCACCCAGCTGTACAATCTGTTTCTCTCCGACCGCAATACGTATCAGATTCATCTGTATGTGAGGGCCGCCAGGCAGTCCAATCTGCTGCTTAAGGGATTTTTCCGCCGTGAGGATAATGCAGACTATGCCGCCAAGGGGCAAGCTGGAGGGACTTACCGCCCGTATCTCGAAGTGACGCATATGGATCATCAATACGGAGTGAAGTCCGGTTTCCCCAATCTGAAGCCGGGGAGCGTGCCGGTCTTTACGGCCCATTTCCCCATCTACCGGACCCCCAGTGACAGTGTACTGGCAGATTTGTCGATCGATTATACGCTGGGGGAGCTGGAGGGGATTGTGGAGTCGATGTACACCTCGGACACTGAGCGCCTGTATGTGCTGAATGAGCAAGGCGAGGCGCTGTTCGCCTCCGATCCGGACTGGATCGGGAAGCCGGTCGCAGCGGGCTGGAGCCGTCTCCCCGCAGAGCAGGACAGCGGGCATTTCGCCTGGAAGAAGGATGGCTTCCAGGGGATCGTAATGTTCAAGCAGATCAAGGCCCCTTTGTTCAGCGGAAGCATTATCAAGCTGGTGCCCTATGAGGATCTCTACACAGACGCAAGGGTGATTACCCGGTTCAATATGGGCATCGGGCTGCTGTTCCTGCTGATCGGGGGCATCAGTGCCGTGCTGATCTCCATTGGCTTCACCCGTCCGATCAAGAAGCTGATTCACTTCACGCAGAAGGTGCAGACCGGCCAGCTGGATGCGCATATGGATGCCGAGCGGGAGGACGAGTTCGGGCTCCTCACCCGCAAGATCACCGGCATGACCCGCACGATCAATGAGCTGATCGTTAAGGAGTACCGGCTGGAGCTGGCGAACAAGACGAATCAGCTGAAGGCGCTACAGGCCCAGGTGAACCCGCATTTTCTCTACAATGCGCTGCAATCGATCGCCAGCCTGTCCTTGCGCTATAATGCGCCGAAGGTATATGATCTCATCTATTCCCTGGGCAGCATGATGCGTTATTCGATGAATACCGAGCGGACCCAGGTGCCGCTGCGGGATGAGATTGAGCATGTGCAGAACTATATGATTCTCCAGACGGAGCGGTTCGGCGAAGAGAATCTGCAGCTGGAGGTTCAGGCGGGGCCAGAGGCTCTGGAGCTGATCCTGCCGAAGATGATCCTGCAGCCGATTGTGGAGAATATCTTCAAGCATGCCTTCGCTGACGGCATAAGCGGGGGGTTGATCCAGATCGAGTGCAGGCTGGAAGGAGCGGCCAGGCTGGTGCTTGCCGTGAAGGATAACGGCCGGGGCATGAGCCCGGAGCGGCTGGAGGAGATTACGGCCTGTCTCAGAGGCAGCAGCCAGCAAGGCCAGGAGGAGATCGGCCTGTACAATGTGCTGGCCCGTCTGCGGCTCCAGTTCGGCAGCGCAGCGGAGATGCAGCTTAAGAATAATGAAGACGGCCAGGGGCTTACCGTTACGCTGATTATTCCGCTGGAGGTGATAGACGGTTAATTTGGGCTTTTGCCCAGTGAAGCTCACAGCATAAATGTTTAATAGGATAAATGATCCTTAGAAGGAGCGGCTGAGATGAAGGTGCTGATTGTAGATGATGAGAAGCATGTGCGGGAGGCCATCCGTTATTTTGTTCCGTGGGACAGCTATAACATCTCCGGGATCTATGAGGCGACCAACGGGCAGGAGGCGACACGGATCATGCAGGAGCATCAGCCGGCTGTCGTGTTCACGGATATGCGGATGCCGCTGATGGACGGGGCGGAGCTGCTGGAATGGCTGCACCGGCATTATCCGCATACGAAGACGATTGTCATCAGCGGGTATCAGGATTTCAATTACGTCAAGCCGGCCATCGTATACGGCGGTACGGATTATCTGCTGAAGCCGCTGAACAGCAAGCAGCTGATTGCCTCTGCGGAGCATGCCTTCAAGCTGTGGATGGAGGAGGAGGCGGAACGGAAGCGGCGCCAGCGCCAGAACATGCAGCTCAACGCGCTGCGTCCGCTCTACTGGGACAAAATGCTGTCCGATCTGGTGAGCGGACAGGCCTCGTTCCATGAGCTGAAGCTGTCCCTCTGTGAAGAGCTGGGGATGCCGATTGGGGCGCAGGAGTGCAGAATCGCCGTAATCCCGCTGCAAGCTGCAGACTGCCATCTGCTGCGGAGATTCCGCGGGGATGTGGCCTTGACGGCCTTCGTGCTGGCTAATGTCTGCAATGAAGTGATGGCCGCAGACCAGAGCGGCTATGCCTTCCGCAACTGGCAGGGCGGAGGCGAGCTTGTAGTTCTGCTGTGGAGTGCGGTAACGCAGGCGGAGGAGATGCTTAACCGGATGAATGAAGCCATCCGCCAGACGTTTGGCGTTCAGCTGGATATCGGGCTTAGTCCGCTGAACCCGTTGCCGGAGGGGCTGCGGTCTGCTTTTGAACAGGCAGGCCAGGCGCTTGCGGAGCGGAATCTATTGCAGCGGGACGGGCGAATCCATCCCTTCAGAGGTTACGGGGACGGGAGTAGACCTACAAACGACTACGGCCTGGAGGAACGGCTGGATAAGCTTAGAATCGCCGTATTGTCCGGCGATCTGGAGCGGATGGAGCGGGTGGTCGAGGAGTGGGCCGGGCATCTGGCCGGGCTGCCGCTGCTCACGGAGCGCGTTCTGCTCCAGCAGCAGACGGAGATTCTGGAGGTTCTGAAGCGCTGGAGGCCGGAGGAGGAGCTCAGCCTGGAGCACTGTTATGACGCCGAGGGGCTGTTCTCGGTGGAGAACTGGCAGTTCCGGCTGAAATCGCTGCTGCACCGCTTATCCAAGAGCAGCCCGCAAGCGCCGGACAGCCGGCTCGTCCAGGAGATCAGGGAGTACCTGGACCGGAACTATGCGCAGGAGATGACGCTGCAGCATATTGCGGAACGCTTTTTCATCAGCAGGGAGAATGTGTCGCGCAAATTCAAGCAGGTCACGGGGGAGAATCTGTCGGATTATCTGACCGGCCTCCGGGTGGAGAAGGCGAAGGCGCTGCTCCAGAATACGAATCTGCGGCTGTCGCAGATCGCGGAGCTGGTGGGCTATGAGGATGAGAAGTATTTCAGCCGTGTTTTCAAGAAAACCGCCGGCCTCACGCCAAGAGAATACCGCAAGCAGGAAGAAGAAGCCTGAGTATGTAAGGTTTACGGTCTACCTTTCAGCTTTTCCCGGTCTGCAACCGATAATAGCTATATGGGCAATGAATACATAGCTGCGGTTATAGGGGAGAGCTGGATAATATGGACAATGATCTGGGAAGAACGATTAAGAATGACCTGATTAATGCCTATGGAGTGACTGTAATTCCGGCGGGAAGCAGACTGAATGCCGAGCATCTGGAGCTAATCCGCAAACAAAAAATCGACAGATTCGACATCCTTTTTGCAGATGAGGCTGACCAGGCGCCCTCCTACCAAAAGATGGTCAACAGTACAGTGGACCTGTCCAAGGAATTATTCGAATCTTACCGAATCTCCCGCAAAATCCCGCTGGCGGATATCCGCAAGGAGGTGCTTCCGGTCATTCAGGAAATCTCGCGCAACCCGGATATCTTCGCCTTGTTCCATTCGGTGCAGGGGAAGGATGATTATACATATGAGCACAATGTCGGCGTTGCGGTGCTCTCTACCCTGATCGGCAGATGGCTGGAGATGAGTGAAGCGGAGCTGTCCGTGCTCTCTATGGCTGCAACTCTGCATGACATCGGCAAGCTGAAGATTCCCTCAGAGCTGCTGAATAAGCCCGGCAAGCTGACGGACGAGGAATACGCTCAGGTGAAGAAGCACACGGTCTACGGCTACGAGATTCTCAAAGAAACCGCCGGAGCCAATTCACGCATTGCCCTGGTGGCGCTTCAGCATCATGAGCGAAATGACGGCAAAGGGTATCCGCTGGGGCTGAAGGACGAACAGATCGATCCGTACAGCAAAATAGTGGCCGTGGCCGATATTTTTCATGCGATGTCCAGCAAGCGCCCGTATCATGAACCGACGCCGTTCCATATGATTGTGGATCAGATGAGAAGAGGCAGCTTCGGCGCGCTGGACCCGCATATTGTAACCGTTTTTCTGGAAAATATCGTGAAGCGGTCGGTCGGGCGTGAAGTGGTCCTAACCGATGGCCGGGTCGGCGAGATTGTCTACCTGAACCCGCATGACATCGAGACTCCGCTGATCCGCATCGGGGATGAATATATTGATCTCAGCAAAAGAACGGAGCTTAATATCCGGGAGATCAGCCTCTGATTCCGATCTACTTGCTGAAATAATCGGCCACTCCCTCAGCGACTGCCTGAGCTGCCTTGCGCTGATAAGCCGCCTTGCGTACAATCGATTCGTCGTACGGGTTCGACAGGAAGCCCAGCTCTACAAGAGTGGCCGGCAGCGGATTCTCCCGCAGAATATGGTAGTCGCCGAAGGAGAGGCCGTTGCTGCGCAGACCGATGCCCTCACCCAGCCGGGTCTCCACCGCCCGGGCCAGCCGCAGATCATTCTGCTGCGAATAGAAGAAGGTCAGCGTGCCGGAGACATTTTTCGGCGATGAATTATAATGAATGCTGACAAAAGCGTCCGCACCGAGCGCCCGCCCGAGCTGCACCCGCTGGGAGAGCGCAGGCTTCTGGTCCCCGCGGGTCCGGGTCATCTCCACTCTGGCTCCCTTGGCGGTCAGATAATCCCGCAGGTAGAGGGAGGTCTGGAGCGTCAGATCCTTCTCCATCGTGTCATAGGTTGTCCCGAGCATGCCGGGATCGGTGCCGCCGTGGCCGGGGTCCACGATGATCAGCTTGCCCCGGATACTGCCGGATTTCCGTACCACACTCGGAGTCTGGCTATTTGAGCTGACCGTGCTTGCACTGCGGACGGTTCCGCCTGACAGATAGCCGGAGGATACCCAGCCGACCGTTCCTCCGGCGGTGCGGACCCGCGACCACTCTCCCTGACGGAGCAGGAGCGTCACCTTGTTGCCGGATTGCAGGGAGCCGACCACCTCATAACCGGTTCCCGGCCCGCTGCGGATACGCAGGGAAGACGCGGTCACGACAGCCGTTCCGCTGGAGGCCGAGGTGGTCTTGACTGCCGCCTTGGCCGATGCCTTGGAGGCGGCGGAGCTGGAAGAGGTGCTGGCGGAAGTAGTACTAGTGGAGGAGCTTCCGCTGGTACGCTTCAGATAATAACCGGCTACCCAGCCGGAGACAGAGCCGGCCCTGACCTTGAGCCAGCCATGCTGCTCTTCAGTGACGGTAACGGTGGCTCCGGCAGCCAGAGAGCCTGTGACGGCGGCGCTTGCAGCAGGCTCACTGCGTACATTCAGCGAGCTGGCGTACACTTTGGCGGTATAAGCAGTTGCAGCATAAGCGGTAGAAGACGGCAGAACAGGTGCCAGTATGGATGAAGTCAGCAGACAGGCTGACAGAACTGCGGTATGTATTTTTTGTCGCATACAAATAAAGCCCCATTTCCCCTAGAGATAACATTCTATTACCCGTTTCATCGGCCGGAGAATACCGAAAAATTAAAATTGAAGATAAATACCTACTCCAACTACTGCTAACAACGATGCTAATTATATTCTTCTGCGGCTGCCCAATATCGCCCGAGGCCCTATTCGTTGGCAGGAAATGTCTGTATAATTATTACATATTGGGGAAACAGACAAAGGAGTGCCGCCGTGATCAGACCTAGATTATTCATTGGTTCTTCCAGAGAATCTATCCGCTATGCCAGGGCTATCCACGAACAGTTGAAGCGGACCGCCGAGGTCCATCCGTGGTATGCCGCTGCTTTCCGGCCGAATGAATACACCATGGAAGCGCTGGAGCGGAATCTGGATATCAGCGATTTTGCCGTCTTTGTGTTCTCGCCGGATGATGTCGCCCGGATTAGGGGTAAATATTATTATGTGACCCGGGACAACACCCAGTTCGAAATGGGCCTGTTCTGGGCGAGGCTGCGACGCGGCAGGGTCTTCTGCCTGCTGCCGGATCAGGTGCCTGCCCGCAGTGATCTTGTTCCGGGTGAGAATGTGGAAGAGTATCATCTGCTGTCGGATCTGTCGGGACTAACCCCGCTGGAATATGAGTGGCAGCATGAGAATGCTACAGCGGCAGTGGATGTGAGCTGCGGCAAGATTATCGACAGCATTCAGGCGCAGGGGATGTACCACGACCCGGCTGTAGAGCTGTTGCAGCTTCGGGCAGAGCTTAGGCGAAAAGAAAGTATCCTTCACTTCTTTTGGCAATATAATAATAATGTAACCCCGCCTCAGGCAGCCGAGAAATATCAGGCACTGAGCGAAGCCGTCCGCAATTCATTCCTGCCCCCGGAGGATTGCCGGGTCATCGGAGCCGCCATGTGGCGGTCCGAAGCGGAAGCGGGCCTGAAGCAGGTCGGCGGCAATGTGGGACGCGGGCAGATGTATCCGTTCGCCGCCTTCGGGGACGGGAGTGTGAAGCCGGGGGTGCTGGATGCTTTTTTGGCAAAAGAATGGACTTTTTTACAGCGTACGGAAGTTGCGGAGGTATATATCCTATGCTATCCTTTAGGTGAGAACCATGTGCTGTCCGTGCACTTCTCGGGAAGTCAGAGATTGTCGGCGGAGGATATTACAGCAGTCGTGGCCTATAACCGGGATTTGTTCCGCACCGTCAATCATTTAGTGGGAGGGGACTAACAGGATGAAGAATATGAAGAATGCCGTTAGTGTATCCAGTACTGTCCGCCGGTCTGCAAGCGGTGACGGCAACAGCGCGGGAGGCAAAGGCCGCTCCAGACGTAAATCCGGCCCCAAGCTTACACCCTCAGCGTCAAGCGTGTATTTGGCACCATCCGTGGAGGGTGGCGACGACGAGTACAAGAAGCTGGTCAGCGGTAAAGTGGATAATAACAAGCCATCATTTGCCTGAATATTCGTTAACCTATGATACTAATGAACAGGTCTCCAGCAATCGCTGGAGGCTTTTTTTGGCGTTGAACGAACGGCGGAACGAAGAACGAATGAAGGAACGAACGGCCGCCGCCCATTTAGGTTATGCGCCTTTCTGATGCACCTGCTCATATATGGCAGCCTCCGTCTGCCGGGTCTTGAATTGAAACTAATATAAGGAATTAGGGTAATTATTTAGACTCTGCTGGAAGCGGGCCGAGTGGTGCGGGGCGGATTAGAGGGGGAGGGGAAGTTAGTTGAATGAGAAAATCAGGTGCATAAATGCACCTGAATCAAGGAAAAGTTGGTTAAATGAGCAAATGAGGAGCACAAGTGCACCAGATTCCGGCAAAAGGTAGCTAAAGGAGGAGAATAAGGTGCACTAATGCACCCGATTCCGCAGAAAGTGGGCGGTGAGCGGAAATGAGGAGCACTAGTGCACCTGTTCCCGTCAAAAGAAGCCGCCCATTAACCGGGCGGCCTCAGTACAGGTTTATTGCGCGGAGGAAATTCCGCGCTGCTTCTTTGCAACCTCGCGGCGCACCACCGGGGCGACCTCGGTGGCGAGCAGCTCAATGGCGGCGGCTACCTTTGCGTAGGGGAGGCCGCCGATGTCGAGCTGGGTCATGAAGCGGTTATGGCCGAAGAGCTCATGCTGATAGAGAATCTTCTCAATAATCTGCTGCGGGCTGCCCACGGCCAGGGTGTTGTCCGGCGAGGTGAACCGGCCGAATTCCCTGCGGGAGACCCGGTATTCCTGACCAGGGCGCGGGCTGATGCTATTACGGTAGCTGTAGTAATAAGGGTAATACTCATCGAGTGCCTGCTGTGAGGTCTTGGCGATGTAGCCGTGGCTGGTGATGGCGATCTTCAGGTCCTCCGGCTGGTGGCCGGCGGCAGCCCCGGCGCGGCGGTAGGTGCCGGCCAGATTCTGGAAGGGCTCCGGGCTGCCGCTCAGGATAGCGATAGCCATGCCTATGCCAAGGGCCCCGGCCTTCTCGGCACTTTCGGCCGAGCCGCCGATGCCGACCGAGAGCGGCAGCCTCTGCTGCAGCGGGCGCGGAGCGATCTCGGCGTTATGCAGCGGAGAGCGGAATTTGCCCTTCCAGTTCATGACTTCATGCTGGTTCAGTGTGAGCAGCAGGTCGAGATTCTCGCTGAACAGCTGCTTGTAATCCTCCAGCTCGTAGCCGAACAGCGGGAAGGATTCCAGGAAAGCGCCGCGTCCGGCAATGATCTCGGCCCGACCGCCCGACAAGAGGTCCAGGGTGGCGAAATCCTCGAAGACACGGACCGGATCAATGGTGCTGAGCACGGTCGTGGCGCTGGTGAGCTTGATCCGCTGTGTAACCTGGGCAATAGCTGCCAGGACAACGGGCACCGATGAGATTACGAAATCCAGCCGGTGATGCTCGCCTACGCCGAATACATCGAGCCCGGCTTCATCGGCCAGCTTCGCGGCTGCAATGACTTCCTGCAGGCGTTGGGCGGGGCTGATCCGCTGCCCTGTATGGCAGTCGGTAACAATATCGCCCAATGTATAAATGCCGAATTCAAACTCCGGCAGGCTTGCTTCTTTTTCTTGAGCATCCGCTTGTGTATTTGCTTGCGCATTAGCTTGTGTAATCCCTTGATTGTTCATGGTACAGACCCCTTATCATCCAGAATAGTGAGCAGCAGTTATCTTGTAAGCTTGTCCGTTAGTGCAAGGATATAGCCCAGTATACCATAATTACTTACTAATTGTAAGTATATGAGTGGAAGTTTGCGATTATCCCATTAATATGGGCTGCTTCCTCGCTGTTGTTTCATAGTTTCAAAAGGATGTCAGTATCAAATCAAATTAATCCGCTCGGATATTGTGTGTTTTTATTGACAGATCATCTGATGGATGATATTTTAAATTTACAAATTCCAATCAATTTACTTTGGATTATATTTTACCGACTGTACATACAGAGGTGCCTGCGTGATTGCTGCGCGAGGTTCCTCTGTTTTTTGTTACTAAGGGAGTTCAGCCAGAAGGAGGAGCAGATATGGGAGAGGCTTTGTTGTCCATCACAGCACTGAATAAGCACTTTGATGCCGCTGGAGGTAAGGTGCAGGCGCTGGAGGATGTCGAGCTGGAGGTGCAGGAGGGCGAGTTCATCACGGTGATTGGACCCAGCGGCTGCGGCAAAAGCACCCTGCTCCGCATCATTGCCGGTCTGGATACCGGCTATACCGGCAGTGTTACTCTGGAGGGAGCAGCGATCAGCGGGCCGGGAATCGATAAGGGGTTTATTTTTCAGGAGCACCGCTTGTTTCCCTGGCTTACGGTAGAGAAGAATATTGCCTCGGATCTGCCGCTGGGCAGGCCGGATATCCGGCAGCGGGTAGATGAGCTGATTGAGCTGGTGAAGCTCGGCGGCTTCGAGAAGTCCTATCCCCGTGAGCTGTCGGGCGGGATGGCCCAGCGGGTAGCGATTGCCCGGGCACTGCTGCGCAGTCCCAAGGTTCTGCTGCTGGATGAGCCCTTTGGCGCGCTGGATGCTTTTACCCGGGCGCATATGCAGGCGGTGCTGCTCGACATTTGGCGGCGGAACTGGACGACGATGATTTTTGTGACACATGATATTGATGAAGCCGTGTTCCTGGGGAACCGGGTGGTGATTCTGGAGCCCCGACCTGGACGAATCCGCAAGATCGTTCCCATAGACCTGCCGTATCCGCGCACCAAAACGACAACCTCCTTTCAGGAGCTGCGGCTGAAGGTTTTGAATTACTTTGAGAAGGTGGAGGAGCTTGAATTGAGGGACGGGGCGGGAATATAAAGTGAATCCAGATTCTTACTGTGGAAAAGTGAGGGTAAGTGCCGATTTATATCCGACTTAATCCATGCGAATATATTAAATGATTCTCAAGGAGGGACAGTCATGGCAGAGCGGACTGTAGCGGCAGAGAATGCCGGAAGAACCGGACGGCCTGATGGACCCGGAAAAGTGGTCATTGCCGGTCTGGGGCTGCTGCTTCCGGCAGGGGTGCTGATCCTGTGGCAGATTCTGGGCCATTACGGAGTGATCTCGGAGATGCTATTCCCGACACCTTATACGATTGTCCAGTCGTTCATTACGCTGGCGTCTACCGGAGATTTATGGAGCAACCTCAGAATCAGTGTCGTGCGGGCATTGTCAGGATTTCTGCTTGGGGGCGGGCTCGGCCTGTTCTTTGGCATACTGGTCGGATTATTCCGCCGGTCGGAGAAGCTGCTGGACCCCTCGCTGCAAATGATCCGGATGATTCCGAGTCTTGCCGTAGTGCCGCTGTTCATTCTCTGGTTCGGCATCGGCGAAGAATCCAAGGTGCTGCTGATTGCCAAAGGGGCGTTTTTCCCGGTCTACATCAATACCTTTATGGGTGTACGCGGGACGGATAACAAGCTGTTTGAGGTAGCCAGAGTGCTTGGCTTCAGCAGAGGGAAGCAGATTGTACGGCTGGTGCTGCCTGCGGCGGTGCCGAATATTATGCTCGGGGTACGCTTGTCGCTGGGACTCTCCTGGCTGGGACTTGTGGTCGCGGAGCTTATTGCTTCTACCTCGGGGATTGGCTACATGATGTCGGATGCCCGCCAGTTTGCCGATACGCCTGTTGTATTTGCCGGAATTATTGTATTTGCCGCTGTCGGACTGCTGAGTGACACGATTGTCCGCCTGATCGAACAGCGTCTGCTTCGGTGGCGGGACAGTTATCAGGGATAGGGGGGAAGAACATCATGAGTGAAGGGATAGAAGCCATAATTAAGACAGCCAAGGGGGTAAGGGAAGCCCGTGATTATAGCGGAACTGCTTCAATTACTACAGCTAACAACAAGAGAGAGACAGATTCTGTATTCTGGAAAAAGCTTCTGTATGACTGGGGAGCCGGGGCTGCCATTCCCGTAGCGGTACTAGCTGTATGGCAGCTTGCCGGGAGCGCAGGCTGGATCTCGCCGGAGTTTCTTCCGGCACCGCTGACGATCCTCTCCGCATTTGCGGATCTGGCCGTTAGGGGAGAGCTCATCCATCATCTGGGCGTCAGCATCGGACGGGCGGGCATCGGATTCCTGATTGGGGGGATTCTCGGCCTGCTGCTGGGGACATTGACCGGCTTGTTCCGCAGCGCAGCCTATCTGCTGGACCCGAGTGTTCAGATTCTGCGGCTGGTTCCGCATCTGGCGATTGCCCCGCTAATTATTCTGTGGTTTGGCTTTGGGGAGATTTCGAAGGTGGTGATTATCATGAGCGGCTCCTTCTTCCCGCTCTATATTAATACCTTCATGGGCATCCGGGGTGTGGACAACAAATTGTTCGAAGTGGCCCGGGTACTCGGCTTCAGTCCGCTGCAGAAGCTGCGGCGGCTGATCCTGCCGGCAGCGCTGCCCGGCATTCTCCTGGGACTGCGCTTGTCGATGGCTGTGGCCTGGATCGGTCTGGTGGTTGCTGAATTGATCGGGTCACAGTCCGGGGTTGGATTTCTCATTAATGAAGCGAAGCAGAATTCCAATACGGCAGTTATTTTTGTCGGAATACTTATTTTTGCTGTGGTCGGCAAGCTAATCGATTCTCTATTCCGCGTCATCGAACGCAAATTCCTGCACTGGCGTGACAGCTATCAAGGTTAATGACGGGCTAATGCAACGCTAACGCTAATGAAACCAAGGGGGAAACAACATGAACCAACCGGCACTGAAGGAAGCATTGAAACTGACGGCAGATGTACTGGTCATCGGCGGAGGACCGGCAGGAACATGGGCGGCACTTACAGCCGCAGCCAAGGGAGTGAAGGTGATTCTGGCCGATAAAGGCTACTGCGGCTCCAGCGGTGCAACGGCCCCGTCGGGCACCGGGGTCTGGTATGTGAAGCCGGAGGCAGAGCTGCGCGAGTCGGCGAAGGCCAGCCGTTATGCTATGGGCGGTAAGCTGGCGGAGCACCGCTGGATGGACCGGGTGCTGGACCGTACCTATGAGAATATGAACAGACTGGGCGTCAGCGGCTATCCATTCCCGGTGGATGAGCAGGGCAACCCGTACCGCCGGGGCCTGCAAGGGCCTGAATATATGCGCCTGATGCGCAAGCTGGTGAAGAAGGCAGGTGTCAAAATACTGGATCATAGTCCGGTACTGGAGCTGCTCGCCGATGAGCACGGGGTTGCCGGAGCCGCCGGCGTACAGACCCAGAGCGGAGAAGCCTGGAATGTGCATGCAAGGGCGGTAGTTATCGCTACCGGAGGCTGCGCTTTCCTCAGTAAGGCGCTGGGCTGCAACGTCCTGACAGGCGATGGTTACTTATTCGCTGCGGAAGCAGGGGCGAGCCTGTCCGGCATGGAGTTCTCCAATGCCTATGCGATCTGCCCGACCTTCTCCTCTGTAACGAAGACTGCGTATTACAGCTATGCCAGCTTCTATTATGAAGACGGCAGTGTGGTGGAAGGAGCGGGCTCCAAGAAGGGCCGCTCGGTAATTGCCAGGAATCTGCTGGCAGGCCGCCAGGTGTTCGCGAAGCTTGACGGAGCCGATGAGGCTTTGCAGCCGCTGCTGCGGGTGGCGCAGACGAATTTCTTCCTGCCGTTCGACCGGCGGGGCATCAATCCCTTCAAGGATGTATTCCCGGTGACGTTGCGGCTGGAAGGCACAGTCCGCGGCACAGGCGGCATCCGGATTACAGACGAGAATTGCGGCACGGGTGTTCCAGGGTTATATGCCGCAGGGGATGCGGCTACCCGGGAGCTGATTTGCGGCGGATTCACCGGAGGCGGCAGCCATAATGCCGCCTGGGCAATGTCTTCCGGCTCTTTCGCCGGAGAAGGGGCGGCAGCCTATGCAGCCGGACTCGGGCGGCATGCGGATCACCGCACACCCGCCGGGTTATCCTCTTCACCGCTGGTTCACCAGGAAGTGAAGGCGGGAGCGGCGGCCAGAACCGCAGAATATGTGGAGGCTGTGCAGGCAGAAGTCAAACCGTACGACATTAATCTGTTCCGTACAGAGCAGAGACTGGCCTCTTCGCTGGAACGTCTGGACGGACTATGGAGAGAGCAGCGCAGCCGGGAAATCCAGCGTACGCCGGAAGGCATGAAGGCGCGTGAAGCCGAAGCGATGACGGCAACGGCACGCTGGATGTACAGCTCCGCACTGGCCCGCACTGAAACCAGGGGAATGCATAAACGGGAGGACTTCAAGGGAAGTGACGACAGCCAGCATCACCGCTTGATTAGCGGCGGACTGGATCAGGTATGGGTGAAGACAGAAGAGATAGCGAAGGAGAGTGTATTGTTGTGATTGAAGTCATCAGCGCTGACCGGTGTGTAGAATGCAACCAATGCGTATCCGTCTGCCCGACCAATGTATTCGACCGGGTAGATAATGGAATTCCTGTTATCGCCCGGCAGAGCGACTGCCAGACCTGCTTCATGTGTGAGCTATATTGTCCGGTGGATGCGCTGTATGTTGCTCCGGATTCCGAGGGGATTACCGGGATAACAGAGGCAGAGCTGGAGGAGCAAGGCCTGCTTGGAGGCTACCGCGAGAAGGTAGGCTGGGGCAAGGGCAGACAGCCGGTGGCTAGTCATGACTTCATGGTTAAGCTGGCGGCGCGGGCAGGATTCTGATTTCAGATGCGTTAACATCATCCAGCAGACGACTGAGGGGAGAATACAGCAATGAGCAAATTGTACAGAGAGATTAAGGGTGTATGGAGCAAAGAGGGACGCCCCGCGCTGATTACAGCTGTGGTGATGATCATGCTGGTACTGCAGGCTTGCGGCAATAATACAGGTTCGGGTAGCAGCAGCCCGGCAGCAGGCAGTGGAGGTACCAATACCGCTGAAGCGGCTGGCGATAAGGCTGCAAGCCATGTTCCGGCTGTGCTGAATTTCGGCTACATTGGCTCCAATAAGCTGAATCTGCCGGGAGGCGCGGAAGGCTGGGGCCTCTACAAAGGTATTATTCAGGAAGAGCTGAAACCATACGGAATTACCGAAGTAAAGCTGACAGGCTTCCCGAACGGACCGGATCAGACGGAATCATTAATCAGCGGCAGACTTGATTCCGGCAGTCTTGGGGATACCCCGGCGATTATCGCCTACGCTTCAGGAGCCAAGACCCGTCTGATCGCCCAAACCACGGCCCATACGGTCGGTTATCTGATCGGCAAGAAGGATGGACCGAAGACGGTACAGGGTCTGAAGGGCAAGACGATTGCGATCCAAAAAGGTTCGTTTATGCACCGCTACGTAGTTGGCCTGCTGCAGCAGGAGGGCGTTACTGACTATAAGCTGGTTCATATGCTGATTCCGGATGCGACTGCAGCACTTGCCCGTGGAGATGTGGATGCGACTACCAATACCGGTGTGCCTGCGCTCAAGCTGATTGATCAAGGATATATTCATCTGGATGATGCTTCAAGCCACCCGGACCTGCTGGGCAGCAGCGCTACCGTAGTGTCGGAGGAGTATCTTGCGAAATTCCCAGATTTCCCCATGGTCTGGAATGCGGCCCGGGAGAAGGCACTGGCCGACCTGAAGCAGCATGAAGATGAATATTATAAGTTCCTGGCAGAGATCGGAGATACCACCCCGGAAATCGCGAAGCAGGTCACTCCGATTAGTGATATCAAGGATACAGCCTTCACTGATGACGGCCTTAAGCTGCTGGAGGGCACCAAGAATTTCCTCGTCGATGAGAAGCTGGCCAAGAAGGATTTCAATATCAGCGATTGGCAGATCAAGTAACCAGACTAACAACATGGAAGATAGCAGGCAGATGATCCAGGCGTCCAAGGTGCTCCAGTGCCATTTATGGCAGAGGAGTGCCTTTTTGAATGATCGCGGGAACATCTGCGCAAACTTTTATATATACGAACTCGGCGGTTGAGATTATACTAAGTTGAACGAACCGTTTCTTCAGCAGGCGGAGCGTCTCCCCAGATGTACGCACACAGACACTAGAATATTATGCTGGAGGAAATTGAATGAGCATTACAGAACTTACTAGCCAACTTTCCAGTTTCACAGGAAGGCTACTGCGGGAACGCTTCGGGAAGGGACCTGAATCGATACATGCCTCGATCGGGCAGCAGTGTATTGCACTGCATATCCGTAACTTCATCGGACCTGTGGAGAGGTTTTTATTGAATAAGGAAGAAGAACAGGCGTTTCGTTATACACGGGAGCTTCTGATGAAGTCCCTGCTTCCCGAGCTTGCAGCGTACCTGAAGGAGAGCATGGCTATTGAGGTCGGCGAGCTTTTTTATGATTGGGGCATTCATAACGCATCGGGGATGATCGTGGCACTCATCAAGAATGACGATGTACCAGTTGACGATTATGCCGGGCGCGAAGAAGTCCATAACCAGATTAAGGAAGTAAGCAGCAAGGTCCAGAAGGAACCGGTCCATACGGACTCCTGGTGGCTGGGCCCCCGCATTCTGATTATTAAGCGTGAGGGCATTATGATTCCGCTAGAGAAGGAATTGATTGGCCTCGGCTATGAGAATACGCTTAAGACCACCAAGCGCAAGATGGAAAAACGATATTTGGAGGATACCACCACCATCGCCCAGATGCTCGGCAAAGAGCTGGCGGATATTTATGTGGACTGGGACTTCGACAAAGATACAAGCGTGATAGCCTATACTTTTCATTAAAGTCTAACCATATATGAGGTGGAAATGAGTCGGACATGCAAATGAGCCGAACATGAGCCGAAGAAGGGGGAATGGTCCCTTTCTTCGGTTTTTTTATTTTCTGCCTATCCGAAGCCGACGGTGCTGGGACTTTTTAGGAGGATAAGCTGGATGGAGGAGTACAAGTGGACGGTGCTGTATGTGGAAGATAATCAGCTCAATATGGCCTTGGTGTATCATATCTTCAAAAAAAACCTGCCCTCCGTATTGCTGCTGAAAGCTGAAACGGCGGAGCTGGGACTACGCATGGTGCGGGAAGCTCTGCCGGATCTGATCATCCTGGACATCGGGCTTCCCGGCCTTAACGGATATGAAGCCTTGGAAATATTGCAGCAAGATCAGGCGACTTGTCATATCCCGGTACTGGCGACCAGTGCGTTTGCCCAAAGTACGGATATTGCGAAGGCCCGGGAGAAGGGCTTTGCCGAATATATCACCAAGCCGTTTCAGGTTAAAGCGTTCACCGAAACCGTGAAAAGGCTGCTCTACGGAGAAGACTTACAGAAGATTTAGCTTATGTGGCAACAAGGGAAGGATTAAAGGTAGGGAACTGGGGAGATCTCTGTCTGACGGCGGGTTCACGGGCTGCAGTGTTCAGCTGAATAAATAAACGTCTAAATTAGACATAATGATTTGACTTTCGCCCGATTATGCAAGATATTTATATTGCAGATTTAATATAAAAGAATTGCATCTAATACTTCACAAACGGGCGGTGGATCTTATGCTAAGACAGCATACGGAGACGTCTTCTCCATGGGAACAGGCATTTAAGACAGGAACTGCCGGAGTAGCATTCCTCTCCATTGCTGAGGAATGGACCAATGTGAGTCCGGCGGTAACCCTCTTGCTCGGGTATACCGGAGAACAACTGCTGGGACGCAAATTCTCGGAGTTCTGGTATGGAGACTGCCTGCACATACATAGTTACAGGATGGGGAGCCTCAGGACGGGAGCAGCCCCTTTTTTTGAAGCTGAAGTAGAGCTGCGCCATGCGGACGGCTCTGCGGTTCCGGTGCTGCTGCATGTAGCGAAAGTGAACGAGCCTTCGACGGGAGAGGGGCTGTATTATCTCGTTCATCTCGCCGGGAGACCGCTTGCGGCATCTGTGGAGGAACTCCCCGGGCCGTCTAACGGGCTGTACCGCCTGATTGCCGACAATATCAGGGATATCGTCTACTATGCTGCCCCTGGTTCGCTCTGCCGCTATTGCTCCCCTTCTGTGGAAGAGGTGCTCGGCTACACACCGGAGGAGCTGATCGGCCATGACATCAGCAGGCTGGTTCACCCTGACGATCTGGCCCTGTTCAATGAGCAGCAGATTGCAGACGCGCCTGTCGTCCAGCTGCGGATTCTTCATGCGGACGGCGGATACCTCTGGATTGAATTCACCTTAAGGATGGTGGAGGACGGCGGGGAGCGCGGGGTGCTGGCCGTAGGCCGCGATGTGACTCTGCGCAAGAAGACAGAGCAGAAGCTGCAGGAGTCCATTGAGCGTTATACATCGCTGAAGAAGTATAATCATGATGCCATTATCTCCCTCGATCTGGAGGGTCATATAATCAACGGCAATGAACAGGCGGTGCGGCTGACGGGTTATACCATCGCCGAGATGGTGGGCATGAGTGTCGGCCGGATCATCGGCGAGCGCCAGTTGCAGAATGTAATCGGCCCCCGCCGCTCAAGCGGCTCCGTGGAACAGGATATCAACCTGATCTGGCATAAGGACGGGCATTCGGTGGAGGTTCTGACCACTCTTGCGCCGATTATTATCAATCAGTCTACCGTAGGCTTTTATATTATCGTCAAGGATATTACTGAGCAGAAGCAGCTGCTGATTGCCAAAGAGACCGCAGAGAATACGAACCGTGCCAAGAGCGAGTTCCTGGCCATGATGAGCCACGAAATCCGCACCCCGATGAACGGGGTGATCGGGATGACCGACCTGCTGCTGGAGAGCAGTGAGCCAGGTTCACAGCAGAGGGAGTTCCTGGAGATTATCCGCCAGAGCGGTGAATCGCTGCTGAATATCATCAACGACATTCTCGATCTCTCCAAGATTGAGGCCGGCAAAATCTCACTTCACGAAGAGCCGTTCATCCTCCAGCACTGCCTCGATTCCGCGCTGGAGCTGCTTCAGCTCAAGGCGGAACGCAAAGGCCTGACAATCCGTGTGGAGACGGAGCCGGATGTGCCGCAGCGGCTGATCGGGGACGGGGAGCGGCTGAAGCAGATCCTGCTTAATCTGGCCGGCAATGCTGTGAAATTCACCTGCACCGGCGGAGTACAAGTAGGCGTGAAGCGCCTTGAAGCAAGCCCGGCAGGGGTAACGCTCCAGTTCACTGTGGCGGATACAGGGAACGGGATTCCCGAGGAGGCCCGCAGCCGTTTGTTCGAGCCGTTCTATCAGCTGGAGCATTTCAGGGGCCGCCAGGGGGAAGGGACCGGTCTGGGGCTGGCGATCAGCAAGCAGCTGGCGGAGCGGATGGGCGGCGGCATCTATCTCGATACGAAGGCGGAGCAGGGGGCGACCTTTGTGTTCACCGTGGTCCTAAGGACAGAAGCGCAGGCGCTTCCGGCTGAAGGGCCGGAGGGGAATCTGCCGGATCAGCAACCGGCGGGCCGTTCACTGCATATTCTGGTGGCCGAAGACAATGTGATCAATCAGATCGTCCTGCGCAAAATCCTGGAGAAGCGCGGCTTCACCGTCGATGTGGCCGAGGATGGGCGGCAGGCGTTCGAGATGAATGCACAGCACGGCTATGATCTGATCTTCATGGATGTGCAGATGCCCGGCATGAACGGCCTGGAGGCCACCGCTGCTATCAGGGCAGAGCAACCGGCTGAAGAGCAGCCGGTCATCGTTGCAGTGACGGCCAACGCGCTCAAGGGTGACCGGGAGCGGTGTCTGGAAGCAGGGATGGACGAGTATATCAGCAAGCCGCTGAGAAGCGACAGCATTTTGAAGGTGATCAGGAAATTTTTTGCGGAACAGGAATAAGCAGTCTCCTATTCACAGCTTAATCACAATGCTGTATTAAAGCTGCAATGCATTGCTGTATTGTCTTGCATATGGAAGTCTTTTTGATTAAGATAGCAGAAACTAGTGCGCAAGAAGCACTGATATACCTTGTAATGACAATGACGAAGAGAGTAAGCACTCCATAGCGGATCTTAACAGGGAAGGCGTGCCGGAGACTGAGAGCACCCTCATTAGACGCTTAGTGCCGAAGTTCACTTCCGAGTCGGTCCCTGAAGTACACTGCTGCAGCAGGTATGGGTAGGGCGGCCCGCTTCCAGCGTTAACGGATGTAAGACAGACTGAATCCACAGGCCGGCAAGCTTCAGGTGTGCCGCCGCATAGCTGCTGCGTCAGCGGGATTCAGCTCTAAATAAGGGTGGTACCACGGCTCCTCGTCCCTTGCGGCGGGGGGTCTTTTTGCGTTCGTTCATAGCCTTAACTATTAACTACACAAAGGAGTGTCTTGGAATGAGTAATGTGGAATTGGATGATCTGAGAGCAAGATTGGATGAGATTAACGGTCAGCTGCTGGAGCTGATCTCGGAGCGTGCCGGAATCGTTCAGGAGATTGGGGTGCTCAAAGAGAAGCAGGGCGTGCCGAAGTTCGATCCTGAACGGGAGAAGGCGATGCTGGAGAAAATGGTGGCAGGTAATAAGGGGCCGTTCACGGATGGAACCATCCGTACGCTGTTCAAGCAGATTTTCTCTGCTTCGCTTGATCTGCAAAGTACAGAGCATAAGAAGACCCTGCTGGTCGCGCGCAAAGACCATGCGGAAGATACGGTTATCAAGCTTCCGGGCGGCGTTACGGTAGGCGGATTATCCTCGCTGATGGTGGCTGGCCCCTGCTCGGTGGAGAGCGAGCTGCAGACCCGTACGGTGGCGGCGGCCTTGCAGAAGGCAGGCGTTAAGGTCATGCGCGGGGGTGCCTTCAAGCCCCGTACCTCGCCTTATGATTTCCAGGGGCTGGGCATGGACGGGCTGAGAATACTGCGTGAAGCGGCGAATGAATACGGGCTGCTGACGATCAGTGAAATTGTTGATCCCCGGCATATTGAAGAAGCACTGGATTACGTGGATGTCATTCAGGTGGGCGCGCGGAACATGCACAACTTCGAGCTGCTCAAGGCAGTGGGGGAAGTGAACAAGCCGGTGCTGCTGAAGCGCGGATTATCCGCCACGCTGGATGAATTCGTCCATGCGGCCGAATATATTATGTCCCGCGGCAATATGGAGATTATGCTGATTGAACGCGGTATCCGCACTTATGAGAGATCAACGCGCAATACGCTGGATATCTCGGCGGTGCCGATTCTCAAGCAGGAATGCCATCTGCCGGTGCTGGTCGATGTCACCCATTCCACCGGACGCAAGGACATCCTGATCCCGTGTGCCAAGGCCGCGCTTGCTGCCGGTGCCGACGGTATTATGGTGGAGGTGCATCCTGATCCGGCTACTGCCTTGTCCGATGCGGCGCAGCAGCTGAATATCGAGGAGTTCAACACCTTCTTCAATGAAGTGAAGGCTTCGGGATTATATCGTTAAGCTGCTGAATAGAGTGAATTCAAATCATAGTTCAGGACATAGGAGGAACTGAAATTTTGAAGCAAATCGTCTCATACAACAACGGTTGGTTCTCCAACACACGGAGTGATATTTTATCAGGCATGACCGTGGCTATTGCCTTAATTCCTGAAGCGATTGCTTTCTCCATCCTGGCTGGTGTAAGCCCTATGGTTGGATTGTACGCCTCCTTCTGTATCGCTGTTGTAACGGCCTTCGCCGGCGGGCGGCCGGGGATGATCTCGGCGGCGACAGGGGCGATGGCGCTCTTGGTCGGCAGCCTGGTGCTGTCATATGGCATCGAGTATCTGTTCGCAGCTACCGTGCTGGCAGGAATCCTGCAGATCGTGATGGGGCAGCTGAAGCTGGGCAGATTCATCAGCTTCCTGCCCCAGCCGGTCATGACCGGCTTTGTCAACGCGCTGGCGATTCTGATCTTCATGGCCCAGCTGGTACATTTTGAAGGACAGGGCTGGATCATGTATGCACTGGTGGCTCTTACGCTGGTCATTATCTATACGGTTCCCCGGATCACCAAGGCGGTGCCGTCGGCGCTGGTCGCCATTGTCGTAGTCTCTGTCCTGAGCATTGTGCTGGATCTGGATGTACGAACTGTGGGCGATATGGGGAATATTACCTCGGCGCTGCCTGTATTCCATCTGCCGGATCTTCCCTTGACGCTGGATACGCTGCTGATTATTCTGCCGTATTCGCTGTCACTCGCGGTAGTAGGATTACTGGAATCGCTAATGACGGCCACGCTGATTGATGATATTACCGGCACCGGCAGCGACAAGAACCGCGAAGCGAAGGGGCAGGGCCTGGCCAACATCGTGACCGGCTTCTTCGGTGGCATGGCGGGCTGTGCGATGATCGGCCAGTCGATGGTCAATATGAAATCGGGCGGACGGACGCGCTTGTCCACTTTTGTCTCCGGGATCTTCCTGCTGTTCCTGATACTTGTGCTGGGTGATGTGGTGAAGCAGATCCCTATGGGCGCATTGGTCGGTGTAATGATTATGGTCTGCATCAGCACCTTTGAATGGAAGTCGCTGACCTCCTTGCGGAGGGTACCGCTAAGCGATGCCCTGGTTATGGTAGTAACTGTAGTAACAGTAGTGGCTACGGATAACCTGTCGATCGGTGTGCTGTTCGGTGTCCTGCTGAGCGCCTTATCTTTTGCCTGGAGGATTGCTTCCATCCAGCTGAGTGTTCATACTACCGCATCTGTAACGACCTATAGAGTATCTGGCCAGCTGTTCTTCGGGACAACGAGCCATTTCGTAAATGAATTCATGTATGACAGTGATCCGGCGCAGGTCATTATCGACTTCAGCCGTTCCCATGTATGGGATCAGTCGGCCGTGGGCGCAATTGCCAAGACGATCGACAAGTACGCGGCACGGGGTACTAAGGTCACCCTCACCGGTCTTAATGAAGAGAGCGCCAGGCTGGTGCAGCGGGTGGGCTTGTCGCCTTCGGGCGGCCATTGACGGAAATTAACGGATAAGGAATAGAAGGCTGTTTTTGGAGCGGTTGAGCTTCAGAAGCAGCTTTTTATTTGGAAATTCAAATTTTAATAGTTAATGCCGTCTTTTGGAAAAGGATTTTTGAAAAGTTTGTCGAAATTTTCCGGTAGAGGGACATTTGTCATTGCTTTTGCTTATTCGGGTGGCCCTACTTTAACCACGCAATTGTGATGCGCGAAAGGGAAGGCCTCCATGTTTTCTTTTATCCGAACCAGACTGATTGCCCGTATTCTCTGTGTTATGACCTTAGTGATTCTATCCATTACAGCAGGCAACGCCGCCATTCAATGGATGAACACCGGATCAGCGGTCAAAGGGACGATCAGCAGCTACAACATGAGTATTGCCAGCCATTATGTAACCCAGATTGATGCCGGCCGCTACAGCGGATTCCTGGCCGATCCGCAGGAGTCGGACCTGTACTGGTCCCTCCGCCATGAACTGGATCAGTTCCGGAAGTCGATTGGTGCCCGTTATGTATATTTTGTACGGATTGATGAGGCTAACCAGCCGCAGCTGATGATTGACGGAAGGCCGGAGGGAGACCCGCTGGCATCGGGGATCAATGAGGCTACGGATATGCCTGCTGCTGCGGTGCAGTCGGTCCTGGCCGGAGAGAATGCCAGCACGCCGCTGATCCATAGTCCTGAATACGGAGATTATATCTCAGCCTTCGTCCCTATGAAGGACGCGGGCGGGAGGCTGGTCGGGGCGCTGGGCATTGACACCGATGTGGCTGTCCTGAGTACGCTGACCCGTGATGTCCTGATTCAGAGCCTGCCGCTCTACAGTATTATTCTGGCCCTGTCTCTGGCCGCGCTCGCGGTGCTGGCCTGGTTCGTCTCCCGGTCCCTGCGTCCGCTGGCGACCATTACGCAGAGTGCGGGCTCCATGGCGGAAGGGGATCTGGCCGGGGCAGCCCGCACTCTGCATGCCCGTCCGGTCACCTCCCGGGATGAGATTGGCAGGGCGTATCAGGCGATGCTCCAGATGTCGGGAGATCTGAATGCCAGAGTGAAGGGGATGGTGTCCGGGGTGTCCACCGCGTCCGACAGTCTCTACGGCTCCTCCGAGACCTTCGCCAGGAATGCCGATGATGTGCTGAAGATGAGTGAGACAGTGAGCGGGAGAATCAGCGATATTGACGCCGGTGCCCATTCGCAGACCGAAGGCGCGCAGAGCAGTGCTGTGGCCATGGACGAGATGGCGCTGGGTATCTCGCGCATCTCGGAGGCCTCGGCTGCGGTCTCGGAATTCGCGGTCAAGGCGCTGGACATTGCAGAGGCATCCCAGACGGCCATGAACCACACTAACCAGCAGATGAAATCGATCTCCGCATCCACCGGGGAGACGCTGGATATCGTGCTGCGGCTGCAAGGCTATACCGATGAGATTGAGGGCGCGCTGGCTGCGATCAGGGAGTCTGCGGATCAGACAAAGCTGCTTGCGCTGAATGCCTCGATTGAGGCGGCGCGTGCGGGGGAGCACGGCAGGGGATTCACGGTCGTAGCCGGTGAAGTGCGCAAGCTGGCGGAAGGCTCCACCGCCTCCGCCGAGCGGGTGGCTGAGCTGCTGTTGCACATCGGCCAGGCTTCGGCAAGCATCGGGGAACAGATGACGGAAGCTTCGGCTGAAGTGCAGGAAGGGGTGCGGATGTCGGCCGAAGCGGAGGCGTCGCTGCTTGAGGCCTCGGCCGCCTTCCGTGAGGTGGCCGGGCAGATTATCGATGTGTCAGCGACTGCCGAACAGCTCTCCGCAGGGTCGGAGGAGGTCGCTGCAACCGTAGGCAGTATGGCTGATATTGCCGGGGAGGTCTCGGAGCAGACGCGGGAGATCCGCGAGCTGACCACTCTGCAATTAGCGCGGATGAAGGAGGTCTATGAGGCTTCGCTGACCATCAGCGCAAGTACGGGCGATCTGCGTGACGCCATCCGGCAGGTGAAGGTATAGGGCTCCGTCTTCCGCTGGCCTAAACGGACTTGTCCTGCGGCCCGTTGGGAAGGGATGGGCAGACGCCGCACCCTCCAGCTTTCAAAAGCTTCCGACTATTGGTATGATTACAAGGTATGTGAATATCTAATACCGATTACATGGAGGAATAGAACAATGAGTGAGACTACAATATCCGGGATTATTGATCATACGCTGTTGAAGGCGGATGCCCGTAAAGACGATATTATCAAGCTGGCTGAGGAAGCCAAGGCTTACAAATTCGCTTCGGTATGCGTGAATCCGGCTTGGGTAGCTACGGCGCATGCCGTGCTGAAGGATACGCCGGAAGTGAAGGTATGTACCGTAATCGGCTTCCCGCTGGGGGCCTCGACTCCTGAGACGAAGGCGTTTGAGACAAAGGATGCCATTGCGAACGGTGCCGGTGAGGTGGATATGGTCATTAATATCGGCGCACTGAAGGACGGCAATGACGAGCTGGTGAAGCGCGATATGGTTGCTGTAGTCGAAGCCGCGCGCGGCAAAGCGCTGACCAAGGTCATTATTGAGGCCTGCCTGCTGACTGAAGAGGAGAAGGTCCGTGCCTGCAAGCTTGCTGTAGAAGCGGGCGCAGACTTCGTGAAGACTTCGACCGGCTTCTCGACCGGCGGGGCAACGAAGGAAGATATTGCCCTGATGCGGGCAACGGTCGGTCCTGAGATCGGCGTGAAGGCTTCCGGCGGTGTACGCAGCGCGGAAGATGCCCTCGTGATGATCGGCGCAGGCGCCAGCCGGATCGGAACCAGCGGCGGCGTAGCTATTGCCAAGGGCGAGCAGAGCCAGAGCGGTTACTAAGCAGAAGTAAGCTAGATGAAGAAACGGCTGCGGCTTCCTTGATGTCAAGGAGGCCGCAGCCGTTTTCTGCTGAGAGGAATTATAGCAGATGGATTTCCTCCAACTAATAATGAAGACATGAGCGCTGCCGAACCAGCAATTGGATAAACAACACTTACATTCCCCAGATTCATCCGAAGCAGCGAAAACTAACTATAGTAGTTGCTGTTTTTCCACTTGTTACCGGTATCTCCATCCATATCGGTGAATTAAGATACGTTATTCCACTGGCATGGTGCAGGAAGCGGTTAGCCGCCTTTTGCGGAAAATGGGGAATTATAGCTGTACAAACTGCAATTAAACCGGGTTAAGCCGGATTCTGCGTCCTTTTAGTTGTACAAACTACAACTAGAGTCCGCGCGGCGACAACCTTGCTACTGCCGTCTTCCTACACCAGCCCTTTATCCATCGCCTTGCCGATCAGCGTAGCGAACAGGCTGTTGGACCAGGCGAACCATTCGCGCGAGAAGTCGGCCGGATTATCCGGGTGGAAGCCCTCGTGCATGTAGCCGGTATCGGCGTCGGTACGGATCAGCATATCAATCAGCTCCTTGATCTCCTCATCGTTATCCGCCGTCAGTGCCTGCATGGACAGCGCCATATGCCACACATAACCGCCTGGCGTATGCGGACTGCCGATGCCCTTGGCGTGCTTGCCCTCGAAATAGAACGGGTTGTCGAAGCTGAGCGCGAACCGGCGGGTGTTCTGATAGATCTCATCCTCCACACCCACATACCCAATATAAGGAATAGAGATCAGTCCCGGCGTACCGGCATCGTCCATCAGTGAGTAGTTGCCGTAGCCGTCTGTCTCATAGGCGTAGATTCTGCCGTATTTCGGATGGGTCACGATGCCGTAGGTACGGATGCCGAAGTCGATCTCCTTGCGCAGCTTCGCTGCTCTTGCCGCAAGCCGCTCATCCTTATATACCTCAGTTGCCATCTCGCCAATATATCCTAGAATAACCACAGCGAACATATTCGAGGGAATGTTGTAGCCGAATTCGCAGCTGTCATCGCTCGGGCGGAAGCCCGACCAGCTCATCCCGGTGTAGTTGACGGGCATCCCGCGGCCGTTATTGTGCAGCGTCTCCGTGTCCTGGAGCGTCTGCCGGATGAAATGATACGGGGATTTCTCCCCGTGATGCTGCTCGGTCTCAATTGTGTTCACGATGGAGGTCAGCGCCTGATAGCAGGCAGCATCGAAGATATCGGTCTGCTCCGCTTCCTTCCAGTACATATAAGCGAGCTGAACGACGAAGCAGAGGGAGTCCAGCTCATATTTGCGCTCCCACATCCACGGGTTCAGATTACAGTCGTCCGTGTCCCGGTAATGCTTGTCGCTGGCCGTCTCGTTGAAGGCGTTGGTGTACGGATCAATATTGACATAGAACATCTGGCGGGCAATCAGGCCGCGGAGAATCCGCTGCAATTCAGGGTCGTTTTTGGCAAAAGGAATATAGTGGCGCACCTGCTCCGTGGAATCGCGCAGCCACATCGCCGGGATATCGCCGGTGAACACGAAGGTGGTGCCGTCTTCCAGCAGCTTAGTGGTTGTCTCCAGTGTGTTCGGGAAGCAGTTGCGGAAGAGCTGCTGCAGTTTCGGGTGATGGGCAAGCCGTTCATCGGCCTCATTCAGATAGGCGGTAATGGAAGCTGGCAGATTCATGATGTAATTCCTCCTGGCATAGTGAATTTAGGATTGTGCGGATTTTAGAGCATAGGTGACAATTTGAGCTTTACCGACAGAGTGGCGTAGAGTGCCTGCTTCCAGGGCTTCCTGCTGTTTGCGCCGTTCCAGAATATCACTGGCATGGATGGCCTCCACGGGAAAATGCGGCGTAAGCGCGAGCTCTTGCTCTACTCCCGCCAGATTGTACCAGCGCAGGATCATGTCCTCATGCTCTGCGGACATTTTGAAGGCGGACAGCGCCAAAGTGCGGCCCTGCCATTCCAGCGGCTGATAGACCGCAGGGAGGGAACCCTCCTGCCAGCCGGTCTGAACCGTGAACCAGGGCACCTGGTACTGATAGGCCCAGGCACAAGCCTCCGTCCAGTCTGTATCCCCGGCGAAGGGACGGACCGCGAATTCCACGGTCTGCTCGCCGAGGCACTGGGCCTCCGGTGTAGGGAACACACCCCAGTCGCCCAGCTCCGATACGCTGCGCAGCAGGGTGACAGCAATCGTGTTGCTGCCGTCCCGCAGCACCTCGTATTCGTTCAGCCCCTTGTTGGCCACCAGCAGTCCGGCGCTGCCGTCCGATACACTGACATAAGCCTGCTGGTGCTGGGCATTGCTTGGATTGATCCAGTCCGCAGCCGGTTCAATGTTGCGCTCGGCGGCTTCGAAGATGGAATCGGCCCGCAGGGTGGAAGCGGCCAGCCCGGTAGGGAAAAGCACGCGCAGCCGGTGATCCTTGGCCTGATTATTGAACGCGGCTGAGACCTGAACGCCGGTCCCTCCGGCCTCCAGGCTGATCCGGGTCACGATCCGCAGCGGCATCTGCTCTGCAGAACGTCCGGCCTTGCGCAGCCGGAACGGCACCATTCTGCGCTTCTCATCCTCAAACGAAGCGTCTGCGGAGGCAGGAATCGTCCATTCGTGTACGATTTCATACGTGATGCGGTAAGGCTCATGCTCAGCCAGCGAGATTCGGGCAGCGAGTCCTTTGGTCGTCAGTGCAGCATCACACTCTGGCTGGCGGAATACATATTCATTGCCGATATCGCCGCAATTCTCATAGACGCCGAGTCCTGTGAAGACTTTGCCGGTGCGCTTGTCGGTTACATCGTAAGAGCCATCCTCGCGGATATGGACAGCCAGGAAGTCATTCCCCATCCCCTGTTCAAGAAGCATAAGCGGACCCGCATCAGCAGTACCGGCAGCTCCAGCGGATGCACCGTCCGGCGACCCCGTCCAGGCATAGGTGCTGTAGCCAAGCGGTGGTACATGCGTGGCTTCGAAGGTCAGCCGGACCATCCGGGCCATATAAGGCTTGCGGAACTGGTCATCCGGCAGCTCATAGCCGAACCGGGTGCCGAGATCCTCCGCCTCGCACGCCACAGTCTGCCCTTCTGCGTCCAGCAGACGCCCGCTATCAAGCGCAAGCGGTAATTGATCCAGCGCTTCAGCAATCGCAGCTGGATTCGGCCCTTCCTTGAAATAACGCTTGGCGAAGATCATCTCCACGCTTACTGTTCCGCTGCGCTCCCAGCCGGTAGTATTGAAGACCGTCACCGGCCGGGCCGATTCGCCCCAGCTTGCTACATTCCGGGTTCCGATCTGTGCCGATACTGCCTTCAGACTGTCTTCAATAATAGCTTCGCCGACATGGCGGCTCTTCTCGAAGCGGCTGATCATCTCACGGTGGACCTCATCCACGCTGCAGCCGCAGATGCTGTCATGCGGGTGGTTCTGCATCAGCGTCTTCCAGGCATAGGTCAGCAAAGCATGGGGATAAGCCTGCCCGCTAACCAGATTAGCCAATGCCGCCAGCGGCTCAGCGCCCTTCTCCAGCAGCGTCTGGCCCTGCTGGTTGAGCTGCTTCAGGTAGACGCGGGCGGAAGCGGTATTCACCAGCGTCCCCCAGCCGTCCGTATGCTGGCTGCGCAGCTCGCCATGCACGGTGACCAGATCCTCAGGCAGCGAAGGGGCCAGCGCCTTCAGATAATCCTCGAAGCTGGAGTGGACAAAATCCGTGTCCGGGTACAGCTTCCGGGCGGTCTCCAGCGCATCCGCGAGATCGCGCTGCACCGGCTGATGATCACAGCCGTTCATGAACAGCAGCTCCGGGGTGGAGGCGTATTTGCCGGCATCCGCGAGCTTTTTGTCCCAGAAGGCCCTGGCTTCCTCAGCATCTACCGGCACCTCGTTGCCGTTGCTGTACCAGTTTGCGAAGAGCAGCCCCAGCACCGTGGACCCGTCCGGGGATTCCCAGTACATCTCCGAGTAAGGCGACTCATAGCTGGTGCTGTTCAGCTCGCCGACCATATTATCGAAGCCTGTCGGCTTCACGCCACGGCCGAACACCGCAGTCTCGATGTCAGCCTGCTTGAGCAGCTGGGGGGCTTGGCCCATATTGCCGAAGGAATCGGGGAAGTACCCGAGCTTCGAGATCACGCCATATTTCGCCGCATCCTGATGGCCGATCAGCAGATTGCGCACATTGGCCTCGGAGCTGGTCAGGAATTCATCCTGGAGCACATACCAGGGACCGATGACAATCCGGCCTTCGCGGATGAACCGCTCCAGCTGCTCTCTCCGCTCAGGATGCACTTGCAGATAGTCTTCAATAATTATGGTCTGTCCGTCCAGGTGGAAGTACCGGTAGCGCTCGTCCTGCTCCAGCGTCTCCAGCAGCTCGTTCATCAGCTTCGCCAGCAGCACATGGTGACGCTCATAAGGCATATACCATTCCCGGTCCCAATGGGTGTGTGAGATCAGGTGGGCAGTTGTACGGGTCATGACAGAAACCTCCTATATGTCAGTCGGGTGTTGTAGCGTTGGCATTCGTAGCAAATGTTTGCATACCTGCCGGGGGAGCACAATATGTAACTTTTGCAGGGGGGAGGAGGGTTCATAATTCACACATTTACCGCAGACAGCGGGGAGCAGCGCAGACAAGCTATTCAGCCCGTAAGCCCCGTAGCAGCGCGGTTTTACACTTGGTTAACATGACAATGCACAACCTACATATTTACGATGTCAGCTTAGTTTCTCTACAATTTGGGATGTAAGCGTTAGCAGGCAAGGCCATAGCAAGAATGCGAAGCGGATACAGATTTATGTGTAATGAAAACTAACATAGAGAGGAGTGGGAGAATGAAGGGGAACAAGTCCCTTGGCAAAAGAATCTGGCAGAATTGGGAGCTCTATCTGTTCATGCTTCCCGCGTTACTGTATTTCTTCATCTTTCATTATGGTCCGATGTACGGCATTCAGATTGCCTTCAAGAACTTCGTACCCTCCAAAGGAATTACGGGCAGCGACTGGGTAGGCTTCGACCATTTCGAACGGTTCTTCAATTCTTATTTCTTCTGGGATTTGCTGTGGAACACGTTCAGCATCAGCTTCTATGAGCTTGCCATCGGGTTTCCGCTGCCGATCATTCTGGCCCTGGCCTTCAATGAGGTCCGCAACGGCCCGTTCAAGAAGTCGGTCCAGACGGTTACCTATGCGCCGCATTTCATTTCAGTAGTCGTCATGGCAGGGATGATTATTACCTTCCTGTCGCCCTCCAGCGGAATGATTGTCCGGGCGATTGAATTCCTGGGCTTCGAGCCCGCACAGTTCCTGACCGATCCTGCCTGGTTCAAGACGGTATACGTCTTCTCGGGCGTCTGGCAGAGCACCGGGTGGGGGACGATCATCTATCTCGCGGCGCTGTCCGGCGTAGATCCGCAGCTGCATGAAGCGGCTATCGTGGATGGAGCCAGCCGGATCAAGCGGGTACTGCATATCAATTTGCCGACGATTATACCCACGATTACGATCATGCTCATTCTGAACATGGGTAACATTCTGGGCCTGGGCTTCGAGAAAATTCTGCTGCTGCAGAATTCGCTTAATATGGAAGCCTCCGATGTCATATCCACCTATGTCTACCGAGCCGGTCTGGTGAACGCCCAATACAGCTTCTCGACCGCTGTCGGATTGTTCAACTCGGTGGTCAATGTAATACTGCTCGTTACCGTCAACCGGATTGCCAAACGCACCAGTGAGAACAGCCTCTGGTAGAAAGGAGTTGAAGTCTTTGGTTACTGCGATGAAAGAATCCAGGGGAGATAAGCTGTTTCTGATCAGCACCTACATCTATCTGTGCCTTGCGCTGGTAGTGGTCCTCTATCCGCTGATCTACATCCTCAGCGCGTCCATCAGTTCGCCGCAGGATGTCAATTCGGGCGCCATGTGGCTGTTCCCGAAGAATGTGACGCTGGACGGCTACAAGCTGGTGTTCGAGAACCCGAAGATTTGGAACGGATATCTCAATACCATCATCTATACAGCTGTTGGCACGCTGCTTAATTTGGCCGTTACGCTGCCTGCCGCGTATGCGCTCAGCCGGTCTGATTTTGTCGGACGCCAGCTGTTCATGGGCCTCATTCTGTTCACAATGTTCTTCAGCGGCGGGCTGGTGCCGACGTATCTGCTCGTCAAGAACCTGGGCCTCATTAACAGCATGGGGGCGCTGATCCTGCCGGTGGCCGCATCGGTGTGGAACATCGTGGTCGCCCGCACCTTTTTCCAGTCCACCATTCCAAAAGAACTACAGGAAGCGGCCCACATCGACGGCTGTACGAATCTGAAGCTGTTCATCCGCATTATCCTGCCGCTGTCCGCGCCGATTGTCGCCGTGATGGCCCTGTTCTACGGGGTTGGACACTGGAACAGCTATTTCCCGTCCCTGATCTATTTGAACGATGAAGCCAAATATCCGCTGCAGATGGTGCTGCGCCAGATCCTGGTCCTACAGGAGATGTCGGCCGAGACCACAGGTGCAGCGATCAACGGCGAGGTAGCTATGGCCATGAACAATAAGGCAGAGACGGCATCGCTGGTCAAATATGGAGTCATCGTTGTCTCGACATTGCCCATTGTGGCGGTCTACCCGTTCCTGCAGCGTTATTTTGTCCAAGGGGTCATGATTGGCTCTGTGAAAGGCTAAAGGTTAAAATGTAATGAACCTAAGGGAGGAATTATGAATGCAGATCACACGTAAACCATGGAAGATTCTGCTGTCTTCGGCTGTGATTGTTGGGCTGCTGGCAGGCTGCGGGAGCTCCAATGAAGGCACTGCGAATAAGAGTACTGGCGAGGCTACGGTGAACAAGGAGGGCTTCCCGATTGTGATTGAGCCGATCACTCTGAGCATGATGGCCCCGGATGTAGGCATTCAGAACTGGGAGAACATGCCGGTGCTCCAGCAGATGAAGGAGAAGACCGGGATTACGATGGAATATAAAAATGCGCCGAAGGACAGCTTCGATACCAAAAAGAATCTGGTGTTCGCCAGCGGCGATTACCCGGATATCTTCTATGCGGCCGGTCTGACGACTGCCGAGCAGATGAATTACGGCGAGCAGGGGATTTTAATCCCGCTGGAGGATCTGATCGAAGAGTATGCCCCGAACTTCAAGGCGCTGCTGGAAGAGAACCCGGATGTGCGCAAATCGATTACCGCCCCGGATGGTCATATCTACTCCCTGCCGGTGGTGGAAATGAGCCAGCACTGGTACCGTAACCCGATGTGGTACAACGGCGACTTCCTGAAGGCGCTGAACATCGATAAGCTGCCGGAAACGACCGAGGAGCTGTACACCTACCTGAAGCGCGTGAAGGAGGAAGATCCGAACGGCAACGGAACTGCCGATGAGATTCCAATCTCCTCAGTGACTACAACTGCTGCGAACCTCCGCGATATCCGTACCTGGCTGCTGGGCGCTTTTGGCATCTATGAAGAAGAAATCTATGTAGACGATGCGGACAAGGTCCACTACACACCGCTTGAAGAAGGCTATAAGGAGTACCTGACGTATATGAACCGCTTGTGGTCCGAGGAGTTGCTGGATCATGAGAGCTTCTCGCAGACGGCGGAGCAGAAGAAGGCCAAGGCGCAGAATAACCGCGTGGCGCTCTTTTCCGACTGGCATGCTTATATGACGAAGGGCGGAGAGCCGTCCACGGCAGATCCGATGTTCGCCCCTGTGCGCAGTGAATCGGTGTCCGCTCCGGCGATTGCCAAGAACAGAGGAATTACAACAGGCGCATTCGCCATTACGAACAGTAACCCTGCACCGGAAGCCTCGCTCCGCTGGGTAGATTACCTCTATTCCTATGAAGGCGCCCTGTTCTTCAACAAAGGGCCGGAGGGTACGCTCTGGGAGTACACCGACAAAGAGAACCGCGTGAAGCAATACCTGCCTGTACCGGACGGCAAGGAAATGGAGGATTTCCGGGCCACCTTGACGCCGAACTACGGCATTCCTGCCCCAACCCTGTCCATGGATGATATTAACAAGGGGCTGAAGACAGACTTTGACCTCTGGGTAGAGCAAGAGACTAAGCAGAAGCTGCTGGATAAAGGCGCGCGGATTCCGTTCCCGGCCCTGTTCCTAACCGTGGAAGAGCAGACGGAAATCAGCAGTCTGAATTCCGACCTGAGTACCTATGTGAAGCAGATGGAAGCGAAGTTCATCACCGGTGCCGAGCCGCTGACCGGCTGGGACAACTATGTGGCTACTGTCAAGAAGATGGGCGGAGAGCGTGTAGCTGAGATTAACCAGGCTGCGTATGACCGCTGGAAAACCAACTAATTCAGGCTCGGCAGAAAGGTGCTGTAAAAATGATCTATAAGGATAAAACACAATCTGTGGCGGATCGGGTACAGGACCTGCAGCAGCGCATGACACTTGGAGAGAAGGCTGGACAATTAGTCCAGCCTTTCGGCTGGCAGTGCTATGAGAAGCAGCCGGATGGAACCACAGGCATGACCGAAGCCTTCAAGCGGCAGGTGGCCGCCGGAGGTGTCGGCTCCCTGTATGGAACGCTGCGCGCCGACCCGTGGACCGGAGTTACGCTGGAGACCGGCCTGTCCCCGAAGGAAGGGGCGGAGGCGGTCAATGCGATTCAGGCCTATGCGATGAAGGAGAGCCGGCTCGGGATTCCGATTCTGTTCGGGGAGGAATGCTCCCACGGACATATGGCGATCGGGGCGACTGTATTTCCGGTGCCGCTTGCACTGGGCAGCATGTGGAACCCGGAGCTGTACCGGGAGATGTGCCGGGTGGTAGCGCTGGAGACCCGCAGCCAAGGCGGGGCGGCGACCTACTCGCCGGTGCTGGATGTGGTGCGTGATCCGCGCTGGGGCCGGACGGAGGAGACCTTCGGCGAAGACCCGTTCCTGATTGCGGCTATGGGTGTGGAGGCTGTGAAGGGCTTGCAGGGAGAACGGCTGGACGCGGAGGATTCCGTGCTGGCCACCTTGAAGCATTTCGCCGCCTACGGCAGCTCGGAAGGCGGGCGGAACTCCGCGCCCGTGCATATGGGACTGCGCGAGCTGCATGAGGTTGATCTGCTGCCGTTCCGTAAGGCGGTAGAGGCGGGTGCGCTGTCCATTATGACAGCGTACAACGAGATTGACGGCGTGCCGTGTACGACGAACCGTTATCTGTTGCAGGATGTGCTGCGGGAAGAGTGGGGCTTCGAAGGCTTCGTGATCACGGACTGCGGAGCGCTGGGCATGCTGACGAATGGTCATAACACCGCAGATAGCGGAGAAACAGCTGTAGCGCAGGCACTGCTGGCAGGCATCGATATGGAGATGTCGGGCGAGATGTTCGAGCAGCATATCGCGGCTGCTATTGAGCATGGCCGGCTGCAAGAATCTGATCTGGACCGCGCGGCGGCGCGGATTCTGGAGCTGAAGTTCAAGCTCGGGCTGTTCGACCGACCCTATGCCGATCCTGAGCAGGCGGAGAGCATCATCGGCAAGCCGGAGCACCGTGAGCTGGCCCGGAAGATTGCCGGTGAGAGCATCATCATGCTGAAAAATGAGAACGCAGCGCTGCCGCTGAGTAAGGGGATTCGCAAGCTTGCTGTGATCGGTCCCAATGCGGATGCCCCGTACAACCAGCTTGGCGACTACACCTCGCCGCAGCCCGCAGGCGCGATTGTTACGGTGCTGGAGGGGATCCGGCAGGCGCTGGGCGGCGGAGCGGATAAGGTCCTGTATGCGCCCGGCTGCCGGATTAAGGGGGATTCCCGGGAAGGCTTTGCCCCTGCGCTGGCCTGTGCGGCCGAAGCCGATGCGGTAGTGCTGGCGATCGGCGGCTCCAGCGCCAGAGACTTCGGGGAGGGGACGATTGATCTGCTCACCGGCGCTTCTGTCGTGACGGAGCATTCCTGGAGCGACATGGAATGCGGGGAGGGCATCGACCGGTCCACGCTGAATCTGATGGGCGTGCAGCTTGAATTGGCGCAGGAGCTACACAAGCTGGGCAAGCCGCTGATTGTGGTCTATATCAACGGCCGCCCGATTGCCGAGCCTTGGATTGTAGAGCACGCAGACGCTATTCTGGAGGCATGGTACCCGGGCCAGGAGGGCGGACATGCGATTGCCGACATTCTGTTCGGTGAGGTGAATCCTTCCGGGCGGCTGACGATCAGCATCCCGAAGCATGTCGGTCAGCTGCCCGTGTACTACTATAAGCGGCGGACGAGAGGCAAACGGTATCTGGAGACGGACTTCCATGCTGAATATCCCTTCGGCTATGGTCTTAGCTTCAGTGAATTCAACTACAGCAACCTGAAGGTGGAGCCTCCTGTAATCTCTGCGGATGAAGAAGCGCTTGTCTCCGTGGATGTAACTAACAGCGGTGACCGGGCGGGCAGCGAGGTGGTCCAGCTGTATATTTCCGACTTGGCCTCTTCCATTACCCGGCCCGAGAAGCAGCTGAAGGGCTTCCGCAAAATCAGCCTTCAGCCGGGAGACACGCAGACGGTTACGTTCCGTGTAGGCCGGGAGGAGCTGGAGTATGTATCGGCGGATCTGACGCGGATCGTGGAGCCGGGTGAATTCACGGTGATGGCAGGCCCGCACTCCGCCGAGTACCTGAGTGCACCGCTCCGGGTCCGGGAGGAGGGCTAAGCCATGAAGCGTATGAACCGGTTCACCGCGTGGCTGGCGAAGCGGCAGTGGGCTGAGAAGATTGAGCTTGCGGAGTGGAGCATGCGTAAATCCCGCTACCTTACTCCCGGCTGCTATGAGCATGAGGAGGAAGTGCATCAGGAATACAATATTTCTCTGCTGGACGGTGGGTATGGCACTACGTATTTCCTTCACCGGGAGATTACGGTTCCGGGAGACTGGGCACCGGAAGAAGCGGCGCTGCTCTATCTGGGACGCGGGGAAGGCCTGCTGAGGCTGGGCGGAACGCCCTATCATGGCCTGGACAGCAATCACTGGTTCATTCCGCTGCCTTCCGGCCGTGCGGGCGAATGCCTGACGCTTGACATCGAGCTGTATGATCCGGTGCCTGAGCCGGAGGACCCGCTGAACCGGCAGGCGGTGATTAAGCCGCCGCTGACGGGCATTGAAATTAAGCTTGTGCGCGTCAATCGTCCGGTATACAGCCTGCTGCATACGGTGCGAATCGTACACGAAGCGGCCCTCCTGCTGCCGGAGGGAGACATGCGCCGCCTCCGCAGCCTTAAGGCGCTGGAGCGGGTCATGGACACGCTTTATATGAAGGAGGAGCTGCTGCTGGACGGCGGTGCCGTAACTGCGGCAGAACAACAGCTGCGGGAAGCTGCGGCAGCCGAGCGGCCTGCGGGGTTGAACCCGGGGACGATGCACATGGTCGGCCAGTCGCATATTGATGTGGCTTGGCTGTGGCCGGTCCGGGAGACGGTCCGCAAGGTCAGCCGGACCTTCTCCACCGTCTGCACCCTGATGGACAAGTACCCGGACTTTCGGTATTCGCAGAGCCAGCCCCAGCTCTATGCCTTCGCCAAAGAGCATTATCCCGAGCTGTACGGGCGGATCAAGGAGCGGATTGCCGAAGGCCGGTGGGAGCTGGTCGGAGGCATGTGGGTGGAGCCCGATCTGAACATTCCCGGCGGGGAGTCGCTGGTCCGGCAAATGCTGTACGGCCAGGACTTCTATATGAAGGAATTCGGCAAGCAGTCCACGATTGAATGGCTGCCGGATACGTTCGGCTATTGCGCCTCCCTGCCGCAGCTGCTGAAGCAGGCGGGCATCGATTATTTCATGACCACCAAGCTGGGCTGGAATGATACCAATCCCTTCCCGCATACCTTATTCCATTGGGTCGGCATTGACGGGACGAAGATTGTGGCCTATCAGAACCATGGGGTGAACGAGCATACGCATCCGAAGGATGTGCAGGAGCACTGGGAGGCCTACGCCCAGAAGGAAGAGCACGATGAGCTGATGCTGCTCTACGGCCACGGCGACGGCGGAGGCGGGGTCACCCACGAGATGCTGGAATATGTGAGCCGCACCGATCTTGCGCCGGGCCAGCCGGTTAGCGAATTCTCGACGGCGGAAGCCTTCTTCTCGGAGATCGGCTCACGCCAGCCGGAGCTTCCGGCATGGCACGGCGATCTCTATCTGGAGCTGCACCGGGGAACCTTCACGACCCATGCCTTCAATAAGCGCAGCAACCGCAAGGCGGAGATTTTGTACCGGCAGGCGGAGATTTGGAGTGTGCTGGCGGAGAAGGACGGTGCTCTGGATCTGGAGCAGCCGGATCAGCCGGATGTGCAGCATCTGTTGCCCTCCGGGGAGCTAGCCGGGGGCTGGAAGCTGCTGCTGCTCAACCAGTTCCATGACATCATCCCCGGGACTTCCATCCCGGAGGTGTATACGACCTCGCGGGAGGAATATGCGGAGATCTTCCGTCTGGGCAGGCAGGTGCTGGACCGCTCCTTGCATGCTCTGGCGGCTGAGGTGAATACATCGGGCGAGGGCCGTCCCTATGTGGTCTTCAACAGCTTGGGCTGGGAGCGTACGGAGCTGCTTCGGCTGGAGGGGGGGCCTGAGCTGGCTGCTATGCAGGCCTTCGATGAAGATGGCCTGTTGCCTAGTGAATGCTGGAACACAGAGGGTGGAGGGGACAGCTGCACGCTGGCTGTGCAGGTCCGCAAGGTTCCGGCCTTCGGCTGCCGGACAATCTGGCTGCGGGAGGCTGCGGAGCCAGCAGGAGTAAGGGATGTGTCGCGTACAGATTCTTCTGCTACTGGAGACGGCTTCCCGGAGCAATGGGAGACGGACCATTATATCCTGACCTTCAATGAAGACGGCGAGATCAGCCGCTGGTATGACAAAAGCGCTGGCCGCGAGCTGCTCCAGCCCGGCCAAACCGGGAACCAGCTGCAGTTCTATCATGACACCCCGCCGCTGTGGGATGCCTGGGATATAGATCCGCGTTATGAGCAGCAGCCTGCGGGCAAGGCGAAGCTGCTGGACCGCCGGATGCTCACCAGCGGACCTGGGCAGACCGTGTTGAAGTTCCGCTGGCAGCTCGGTGAATCGCAGATTGAGCAGGAGATTATACTGCCCCGGAACAGCCGCAGAGTGGATTTCCGCACCTGCGTAAGCTGGAGGGAGCAGCATAAGCTGCTGAAGGTTGCTTTTCCGGTGGACATTGTGGCCGCGAAGGCTACGTATGAGATTCCGTTCGGCGCGCTGGAGCGCCCAACCCACCGCAACACCAGCTGGGAGCAGGCGCAATTCGAGGTCTGCGGGCACCGCTGGGCCGATTTGTCCGAAGGCGGCTACGGCGTTAGTCTGCTGAACGACTGCAAATACGGCTATGACATCCATGACGGAGTGCTGCGGCTCTCGCTGCTGCGCTCTCCGCGCTGGCCGGACCGCAATGCCGACCAGGGGGAGCATGAATTCACATACTCGCTCTATCCGCACAGCGGAGATTGGCGACAGGCCGATACAGTACAGGAAGCGGCAGCGCTGAATGAGCCGCTGCTGGCGATTAACGAAGCTGCACATTCCGGCCGCTATCCAAGCACCCATGCCTGGCTTGCCTTCCAGAGCAGCCACGTCATGCTTGACACGATCAAGCCAGCCGAGGACGGCAGCGGCACAATTGTCCGATTGTATGAAGCGGCGGGCAGCAGAGAGACGGCTGCACTGGACTGGAAGGACGAGGACGTCCGCGCCTGCCGCGTCAATCTGCTGGAGAGCAAGACCGGCTCCGTGGAGACCGCCGGCGGCGTCATCCCGCTGTCCTTCAGACCCTATGAGGTACAGACGCTTAAGTTATATAAGAAGCACGAAAGTAATTAACAGAAAGCAGAGAAGCGGAGGGGAAATTTGGAACTGTAGGAGCGGTAGCGTCCGCCTGAAAGCTTTCCGCAGGAAAGCTCACTTCGGAAGCATCAGCAGTCAACGGATTTCAACCGCTGAAAAGCGGATTAAATCTAGAAATCTGTTGACAACAGCGGCCGGAAGTCCAAATGTTCACCGCAGTGACGATCAAGCTTCAAGTTCAAAGCCTAAGTGCTTCTTATATACCACGAACATCATTCGCAGGAGGAATAGACATGCAAATTACAAGACATCCCAATAATCCGATTGTCGTCCCGGGCGGCTATGAATGGCGCAAGGTGACCGTGTTCAATCCTGCGGTTATCATCGATAACGGCAAGTTCTATATGATCGAGCGCACTGCCGGTTCCCTGACTCCCTGCAAGAACTATCTGGGCTTGCTAGAGAGCGAGGACGGCGTGAACTTCACCCATGTGAAGGATGAGCCGATTGTCACGCCGGATATGCTGGGCTTCCCGTACGGCAGTGTGCAGGACCCGCGTATTGTGAAGATCGATGGAACCTTCTACCTGAACTACGCCTTGCGCCCTTGCGCCATGAGCTATTATCCTACCGGGCGCGGCGTCCCTGAGCGCTCCATTCCGACTTACCCGGACGGCTGGGGGGAAGAGGAGGGCCACTGGCTGACCCGCTCCTCGATTCTGAAGTCAACCAATTTGCTAGACTGGGAATTCGTGGCCGATACCACGCCGCTGGACATTAACGACCGGGACAACATCCTGTTCCCTGAGAAAATAAACGGCAAATTCGTGCTGCTCCGCCGCCCCGAAGAATATGTGGGCGAAGCTTACGGGACGGAAAAAGCCGCTATGTGGATTACCTATTCCGAGGATCTCGTGCATTGGGAAGAGCCCAAGCTGCTCGCCACCGCCGGGAACCTGTCCTGGGAGTCGCGGAAGATCGGCGGCTCAACGCCTCCAATCCGGACAGACAAGGGCTGGCTGGTGCTCTATCACGGCGTCGATGAAGATATCGTATACCGTGTAGGGGCGATGCTGCTGGATCTGGAGCAGCCGGAGAAAATCATTGCCCGGACCCATAACTTCATTATGGAGCCGGAGACGTATTACGAGAAATTTGGCTTCCAGATTCCGAATGTCATCTTCCCGACCGGCAATGTGGTCAAGGACGGCCTGCTCTATATCTACTACGGGGTAACCGATACAGCGATCGCGCTCGCCACGGTGCCGCTGGATGAATTGGTGGAGCATATTCTGAACGAAGCGGAGTAGTCAGGAAGCCGCCGCCAAGCGGAGTACCAGATAATCGCCCCGCCAAGCGGAGTACCAGATAATCACCCCGCGAAGCGGAGTAACCCAAGCACTGGTGAGGCAGGCTGCGTGATTCGTCCCGCAAATGGCGAAGTGGCGAATCACCTGCATAGCTGCTGGTGATATAAATGTTGCACATTTTGCAGCCCCGGTTCACAGATAGCGAGCTTTGCGGGAGGAATGTTGCATAGAATGCAGGAATAAACCTGCCACGCTGCCCGATAAAGATGGAATCCTGCCTTTTGTACAACAATTATGCGTTCGGGCCCATAGGATGAGTAAAATGTTGCATTATGTGCAGGATTGGTTGTATGCCAACATTCAGGGCGGACGCTCCGCCCGTTTTTCAAACCGGTCTTTTCGCAGCGGCCCCCTTCAAGGCATGTTCCTTGCGGTATTGCCCCGGCGTCAGGCCGGTTTCTTTTTTGAACTTGCGGATGAAGTTGGGCGCATCCAGGTAACCGACCTGCTCGATGATCTCCTTGAGCGGTGCGCTGGTGTTCTCCAGCAGCCGGATCACCTCGTCCACACGCCGCTGCCAGATATATTGCGAGAAATTGCTGCCGGTCTTCTCCTTGAAGCTCCGGCTCAAATAAGAGGTCGAGATGGCGAACTTCAGCGCCACATGCTCAAGGCTCAGGGTATAGTCTGCGAACTGCTGGTCCACATACGCCAGAATGTCATCCATCAGGGAAGACTCGCTGGTCTCGGTGTTCCGCTCCACCTGGGCGCAAATGGCGGAAGCCAGCGAGAGCAGCCGGCTCTCCAGCTCCTCCAGTGTCTCGAAGGAGGTCAGCTCCGGCATATTGGTGAACACCTCATCCATACCCAGCTCCGAGGCGGTGCGCAGAAAAGCATTCAGCAGATCGAAGCAGATACACCGCAGCAGATGAACCTGCAGCGGCTCGTCCTTGATCGTGTCAATGGTGTCGGCAATCATCTGGGCCGCTACCGATTCGTTCCCTTGCTTCAGACTCTGCTCCAGCTTCAGCATGGATTTGCGCGGAATCCAGAAGCTCTCGGCCGCGGCGGGATTCAGCTCCGCAAGCTGCTCGAAGTAGGTGACCTGGCCGCTGCGCCGTATCATCCGGTGCTCCAGGGCAGCGGCGGCTTCAATGAACGACTGGTTCAACCGGGCGAGATCACGGTAGGCCATGCCGACACCGATGCTCAGTGCAAGCTGCGAGTGTTCACGGATCACATCCTGAATCCCTTCAATGACCTGCTCCATCCGGCGCTGAACGGGCAGCTCCCCCTCCCCTGGCAGGGAGATGATCAGAGCGAACTGGTCCTTGACCGAGAATTCAATCCCGAAGATCTGCGCATCCGGGCCTGGCAGGCAGATATTGCTGAGCATCTCCTGCAGCAGATGGCGTTCCTGCCAGAACTTGCCGCCCGGCGCTGCATCATCCCAGGACAGGATGGCCGAGAAGTAGAGGCCCTGTCCCTGCGGATGCCTGAAGCCTGCGCTCAGGATCATCTGTTCAATCTCGGGATCATCCGGCTGGCCGTGCTTGAGCAGCAGCAGCATACACTGGTTGCGGACAAAAGGCTCCTGAAGATCAATCCGGGCACTGTAGTCATGGAGCGTCTGGCGGATGGATTCCCATTCATTGCGCAGCTTGGGAGCTTCGTTGCTGCTGCCCCGCGGCTTGGCGAACTCCATCAGATCGCGGATCGGGTGGTATTGCCGCTTGGCCAGCAGCAGCGCCGCCGCTATGCCGGTAACGACTGTAATACAGAAGACAATCAGAATCAGCGTCTGAACATGGGCAACCCGGCTGAAGAATTGGAAGCTGGGCATCGTGGTGACGTAAGTCCAGCCGTTCTCCTCGGACTTCACAGAGACCACGGAGTACTGCTCCCCGTCCAGCTCCAGATTGTGAATCCCCGGCTTAAGAGCGGATAGGGTCTGCAGCTCGTTCTGGGGGAAGCTGACGCCATGGCTGTTCGCGGTCAGCACCTCGCCGGAGGGGCCGAAGATATAGCTGCTGCCGGAGAAATCGCTCAGAACTGAATCCATGACGCCGGTAAGATTGGATTCCTTCATCAGATAGACGACTGTTCCGTAAGGGAACGGGTCATTCGGCTTCACCGGGACGAGCATGGCGAGCATCGGTTCCATCCGGGAATTGACCGTCACATTCTCGGCCGGACGGACCAGCGGCTGACGGGTCTCGTTCAAGTCACGCCGCAGCTCCTCCGGAGTCCAGCGCTCGAACTGATAGAGGGTGTCGAAGGTGATGTGAAGATCAGCCAGCCCACGGTAAGAATAGATATTGGAATCGCCGTGGAAATAGAGGAACAGATCCTCGGCAATGCTGCTGCTGGCCTTGTAATTCGCCAGTGCCTGAATTGCCTCCAGACTGTAATAGGGATGCCGGACCATATAAGGGGTCAGATGCTTGTCATAAGCGATGCGTCCGGCGATCTCCTGAAGCTCATTCATCCGGCCGTCGATGGTGCTTTTCACTTGATTAAGCTGATTAACATTGGATTGTTCAATTTCGACCCGCAGGCCCTTGACGGCGTTTTCATAGACGAAGATGGTAACGCCGGTGAGCGGGATCAGGAACATGAGGATATAGGAAAAAGCGTATTTCAGCAGCAGCCTTGACTTGAAGTGATTCCAGGTCAGCCGGAACCGGTTCAGCAAGGATGGCTGGGGTGCGGGATTGGACATGCAGCAGTACCTCCAGTGTTAAGATATTCGGACCAGAAAGCTTGGATGGAACCTGTTGATTTAGAAATTGCAGTTCTCTTCCGGATTACACTTGTGCTACTATAAACATTATAACATTATAATCTTTGGAGTGAAGCAGCTTTATATTTTAATGACGGGACGGTAGAGCCGTTGCTTATTGTTAAATATAAGGATGTATGGAGTTCATGTCATTAATCATTTTTTGTAATTCCCCTGTAAATCTGTAATTGAAGAAGGAGATGGGACGAGTGGGCACAGAGAACGTGCTGCGCAATTTGCGGCTGGTGGACGGCCGGAGTGTGGATATCTCCATTAAGGAGGGGCTCATCACCGCGATTACCCCGCCGGGCCAGGCGGAAGGCAGGACCCTGCTGGACTGCTCCGGATTATACGGCTCCAGCGGATGGATTGATCTGCATGTGCATGCTGTGCCGGAGCTTGACCCCTACGGCGATCAGATCGACGAGATCGGGGTGAAGCAGGGAGTGACAACACTGGTGGATGCCGGGAGCTGCGGAGCAGACCGGATCGGGGCTTTTTACAGTGCGAGTCTTCTGGCCGATACCCGGGTATTCGCGCTGCTCAATATCTCAAGAATCGGACTTGCGCGGACCGATGAGCTCTCTCAGTTAGACTGGATTGACCGGACCTGCGCGCTTGCCGCAGCAGCAGCGTATCCTGAATTTATCGTCGGCCTGAAAGCCCGCATCAGCCAAAGCGTCGTTAAGGGCAGCGGCATAGAGCCGCTTAAGCTGGCACGGGCATTATCGGATGAGACGAAGCTTCCGCTCATGGTGCATATCGGCTCCGCGCCGCCTGCTATCTCTGAAGTGCTGGAGCTGCTGCGGGCGGGCGATGTAATTACTCATTACCTGAACGGCAAAGCCAACAATCTGTTCCGGGCGGACGGCACACCGCTGCCGGAACTGCTGGATGCTGTAGACCGGGGTGTCCAACTGGACGTAGGGCATGGCACCGCAAGCTTCTCCTTCCGGGTGGCGGAACAGGCGAAGGCGGCTGGTATCGTGCTGAATACGATCAGCACAGACATCTACCGGGGCAACCGGCTGAACGGTCCGGTGTACAGCATGGCGGATGTACTGACCAAGTTCCTCTATCTCGGCTACAGTCTGGAAGAGGTAATCCGTGCCGTCACCAGCAGCGCCGCAGCGTGGCTCGGCAAGCCGGAGCTGGGGCAGATCCGGGTAGGGGAGCAGGCGAATCTGACCTTGTTCACCCTGGAAGCAGGGGAGAAGCAACTGCAGGACTCGGAAGGCGAGGTCCGGACCGCGCACCACTATATTGAAGCAAAAGGAGTCTTTATCAATGGATCACTCATTACAGGCTAAATATGGATTGAAGCGTGTGATTAATGCGAGCGGAAGAATGAGCATCCTTGGCGTGTCTGCACCGGCGGATTCAGTCATGGAGGCAATGAAGCAAGGAGGGCAGCGGTATGTGGAAATCGCGGATTTGGTGGACAAATCGGGAGATTATATCGCCCGTCTGCTCGGCTCCGAAGGGGCTGTTGTCGTGAACTCGGCTTCCAGCGGCATTGCGCTGTCGGTCGCAGCTATTGTAACCGCAGGAGATCCGCGGCTCAGCCTGCGCCTGCACCAGGAGCCGGTGCTGAAGAATGAGATCATCATGCTGAAGGGCCATAATGTGCAGTATGGAGCGCCGGTGGAGACGATGGTCTTCCTCGGCGGCGGCCGGGTGGTCGAAGTTGGGTATGCCAACGAAGGCCGCAAGGAGCATATTGAACAGGCCATCGGGGAACGTACTGCAGCGATTCTCTATGTGAAATCCCACCACGCTGTTCAGAAGAATATGATCTCTGTGGAGGAAGCCTGGGAGGTTGCACAGCGCAGAGGCGTGCCGATGATTGTGGATGCGGCTGCGGAAGAGGATCTGCGCAAGTATGTCCAGTATTCCGATCTGGCCATCTACAGCGGCTCGAAGGCTGTGGAAGGTCCAACTTCGGGCATTGTAGCGGGCGGGAAGACATACATCCAGTGGCTGAAGGTGCAGTTGCACGGGATCGGCCGCAGCATGAAGGTGGGCAAAGAGACCACCTTCGGACTGCTCCAGGCTTTGGACGAATACCAGGACAAGGCTGACAACAGCCAGCAGGAGAAGCAGGCGCTGGAGGCGCTTCAGCCGCTGGCCGGTCTTCCCGGAGTGTCGGTACGCATCGTGCAGGATGAAGCGGGCCGGGCAATTTACCGGGGACGCATCCAGATTGATGCCGCTGCTGCGGGTGTGGATGCAAGGGAGGTCAATGACCGCCTGCGGGAAGGCGATATTGCCGTGTATACGCGGGACTATGGAGTGAAGCAGGGGTATTTCGATATCGATCCAAGGCCGCTCCAGGGCGATGATCTTCAGGTCATCGTCAGCAGAATTCAAGAGATTATAGGGGGCAGATCATAATGAGCAAGATTCAGGAGCGTTTTTATAAGAACAGAGCGGCACTGAATGTCCTGGCCAGCAGTATCGGGAACGCCAAGGATATCTACGAGGCTGCCGAAGGGCATGTGCTGGTAGGCGTACTCTCCAAAAATTACGCCAACGCCCAGGAAGCGTCCGCCGCTATGACGGAGTACGGACAGGCGATCCAGGATGCCGTATCCATCGGGCTTGGCGCCGGGGACAACCGCCAGGCGGCGGTGGTTGCAGAGATTGCTGCAAGCTATGCGGGCAGCCATATCAACCAGGTCTTTCCGGCTGTAGGCGCAACCCGTGCTAATCTGGGAGCGAAGGACAGCTGGATTAACAGCCTGGTCTCTCCCTGCGGACAGCCGGGCTATGTCAATATTTCCACCGGGCCGGTCAGCGCGGGGAATGCTTCGCAGGCCATCGTTCCGGTTCACGCCGCCATCGCCCTTGTCCGGGATATGGGCGGCAATGCACTCAAATATTTTCCGATGAAAGGGCTGGAGCTGGAAGAAGAATATCGTGCGGTGGCCCAGGCCTGCGGAGAAGCCGGATTTGCCCTGGAGCCTACAGGCGGAATCGATCTCGATAACTTCGCGCCCATTCTGGAGATTGCGCTTCAGGCAGGCGTACCGCAGGTGATCCCGCATATCTATTCTTCCATTATCGATCCGCAGACCGGAAGCACGAAGGTGCAGGATGTCCGCACGCTGCTCCGTACGATAAAATTGCTGGTGGACCGGTATGCCTAGAATCGCGGCCTTCGGCGAAGTGATGATGCGGCTGCAGGTGCCGGGGGTGGAGACGCTGGCCCAGAGCAGCAGGCTGGAGTACTCTTTTTCGGGCAGCGGGGTGAATGTAACGGCGGCGCTCGCCAGATACGGCCATAATGGAGCACTGATCACAACCTTGCCGGAGACTCCAGTGGGGGAAGCTGCGATGGCCTATCTGCGCAAGCTTGGGGTGGATACGTCACTGATCCGCCGGGGCGGCAAGCACCTCGGAATGTACTTCCTGGAGAACGGTTTCGGCGCCCGCCCCGGAAGAGTCACGTATACCGACCGGCTGGGCAGCAGCTTCAATACCGCTGAGGCTGGTCAGTATGATATGGCGGCGCTGGCTTCCCGGGTGGATGTGCTCCATCTATGCGGCATTACGCTGGCTATGAATGACGGAGTGCGCGGGCAGATGAAGCAGCTTGCGGCGGAGGTGAAGCATGCGGGGGGCATGGTGGTTTTTGACTGCAATTACCGTCCGGCGTTATGGGGTGAGGCGGGGTATGCCCAAGCCCGTCCTCATTACGAGGAGCTGCTTGCGCTTGCCGATCTGGTGCTGATGAACGAAAAGGATGCGCTGTACATTCTTGGCACCGCCGCAGCAGATTATGATAGAATAACACAGTTGAAGCAAGCGGTTCCCGCTGTGGCGGAGCGCTTCGGAATCAAAGCGGCAGCGGGCACCCACCGTGAGATTAATGCGGACAATACGCATTCCCTGACAGGATATTTGTACCGTCAAGGCACATTCGCGTTCTCCCGCAAGCTGACCTTCCCGGTGTATGACCGGATTGGTGCCGGTGATGCTTTTGCCAGCGCTGTTATCCATGGTGAGTTGCAGGAGTATCCGCAGCAGCAGACGGTGGAGATGGCAGCAGCCGCAGCGATGCTGGCCCATACCCTCCCGGGCGATACCGCGCTGTTTACCGAGAGCGAGGTGCTCCGGGCGCTGGATGGCCATACCTTAGATGTTGAAAGGTAGTGAACGTAAGGTGTCACTGAAACGCAAGCAAGGCCCCTTATACCAGCAGATCCAGAAGATCCTCAAAGACCGGATTCTGCACGGGGTATACCCGCTCGGCAGCATTATCCCCTCCGAGCCTCAGCTCGAGAAAGAGTTCGGTGTCAGCAAAATGACGGTCCGCGGCGCGGTCCAGGAGCTGGCCCAGGAAGGTTATGTGCAGAAGAAAAGCGGCGTCGGAACCATTGTCATGCGCAATACCGCCTACCAGAAGCTCTCCAAGGGCAAACGGTTCACGGAATTGCTGGTCGAAGCAGGCCATAAGCTGGAAAAGAAGCTGCTCGCATCCCAGCGCCTCGCGAATGAAGCAGGATCAGAGGAATACAGCCGCTACGGGCCGTATTGCCAGCGGATCGAACGCTTGTATATTCTGGATGGCCAGCCCTATATACATCTGGTGCATTTCCTGACGGCAGCAGCCCTGCCCGGCGGGGGAACGGCAGAGATGGGGGCAGACATCCAGTCCCTGTACGACTCGCTGGAGGAGAACGACATTGTGCTGGAGAACTTTAGGGACCGCTTCTTCGTGGAGCCGGCACCACCCGAGGTATGCCTGCTGCTCAAGCTGCCGCCGGGGACGCCTGTGCTGAAGCGTCTGCGTAACTCATATGACGGGGAGGGCCGGCTGATCGAACACAGTATCGGCTGCTATAATACGGAGCTCCATCATTATCTGGTCAGCTATGATACTTGAGGCTCGTCACTCTCATCACTCTCATCACAATGCTACGGTTACCTACAAGCTTGCTTGTAGGTAACCGTAGCATTTTTAGTACATCTTCCGTTCATCTTCCGTTCATATTGTCGTCATAGAGAGGACATCTTCGTCCGGTAAGCTTGCATGAACGGCAAGGACGCAAGCTTACTACCAGTTAAGACAGGAGAAGATGAATATGAGATCACCGGAGAAGAAGACAACGGGAAAGCAGACGGGGTTCAAGAAAGTGCGCAACATTCTGCTTAAAATACTGGGAGTCATCCTGCTCGCTGTTGTACTTTTTGTGGGGATTGTGTATATCACGAATGTAATCAGCAGCAATGCCGAAGCCAAAAGGATAGAGCCTTACGGCCAGCATGTATCCGTAGACGGCAAGAATATGAATGTGTTCATAGAGGGCGCTGGCCCGGACACGGTCGTGCTGCTTCCCGGGTTCGGAACTGCTTCACCGGCGCTTGATTTCAAACTGCTTATCGACGAGCTGTCACCACATTACAAGGTTGTAGTGGTTGAGCCTTTCGGCTACGGCTTAAGCGACGCAACGAAGAAAGAACGAACCTCAGAGAATATCGTAAGTGAAATTCATGAAGCATTACAGCAGCTCCATATGGACCGTTACATTCTTATGGGCCATTCTATTTCAGGCATTTATAGTCTTGATTATGTGAACAAATATTCAGATGAAGTCAGTGCATTTGTCGGACTGGACAGCAGTGTACCCTCGCTCAGTGAGAAAAAGATTGAGTCTTCAGAGACAACCATGGTTAAATGGTTCCGCGATTTGGGCTTCGCAAGGCTGCAATTGAAGCTGAGTGCCGACCCTTATGAGGGACTGTCTTATGATGCACATACCAAAGAACAATTGAACCTGCTGATACAGAAAAATATGTACAATACGACGCAGTTAAATGAGGCGGAGAGTATGCTTTCCAATTTTGAAAAAGCTGAACAGCGGAAGGTAACGTTTCCTCCCAATCTTCCTGTCCTGCTCTTTGTCCAGGCGGAGCATCCGGCAACGGATCAATGGATTCCTGAGCATGAGAAGCTGATCAAGAATTCCGTACATGCAGAAATGGAGCTGCTGGATGCCAATCATTATGTATACCGTTCCCATCCCAAGCAAATTGCGGAGAAATTCATGAGCTTCATGAGGGGGATAGCGCAGCAGCCCTAAGGCTCTGCCGGGGTTTGCTAAACTTAATAAAACACAGTGAATTAATAAGAATTTTATCTTTTCAAATGACATGGTTTGTGAGAGAATAGGTACAATCTTGTAGAGTTAACATTTGACATTACCTATTTTAGAGGAGGAAACACCCATGTCAGAAGAGCGCAAGCTGTCCTTTGAAACCCTCGCCGTCCACGCAGGCCAGGAGATTGATCCCACTACTTTAGCCCGTGCCGTGCCTTTGTATCAGACCACATCCTACGGGTTCCGTGATGCGGAGCACGCCGCGAATCTGTTCGCGCTGAAGGAGTTCGGTAATATCTACACCCGGCTGATGAATCCGACGACGGATGTGTTTGAACAGCGTCTTGCCGCGCTTGAGGGCGGGGCAGGGGCATTGGCGACCGCTTCCGGAATGGCGGCCATTTCCTTCTCTATTCTGAATATTGCCGGAGCAGGGGATGAGATTGTATCCTCCGCAAGTCTGTACGGCGGGACTTATAATCTGTTCTCTACAACGTTGCCTAAACTGGGGATTCAAGTGAAGTTCGTGGATTCCGACAATCCGGAGAACTTCCGGGCAGCGATTACGGACAAGACCAAAGCGCTGTACGCCGAGACCATTGGCAACCCGCAAGGGAATGTACTGGATATCGAAGCAGTGGCGGCTATCGCCCATGAGCATGGAATTCCGCTGATTGTAGATAATACCTTCCCAAGCCCGTATCTGCTGCGTCCGATTGAATTCGGGGCGGATATCGTCGTACACTCGGCGACCAAATTCATCGGCGGCCACGGTACCTCCATCGGCGGAATCATCGTGGACGGCGGCAAGTTCGACTGGAAGGCCAGCGGCAGATTCCCCGGCCTGACCGAGCCGGACCCGAGTTACCACGGGGTAGTCTACACTGAAGCGGTCGGACCGATTGCTTATATCATCAAAGCGCGGGTTCAACTGCTTCGTGACCTTGGCGCGGCTATTTCACCGTTCAACTCGTGGATGCTTTTGCAGGGTCTCGAAACGCTGCACCTGCGTCTGGAGCGCCACAGCCAGAATGCACTCCAGGTTGCCCAGTATCTGGAGGCGCATGATTCGGTAGAATGGGTCAGCTACGCTGGACTACAGAGTCACCCTTCGTATGAGCTGGCACAGAAATATCTGCCTAAGGGCCAGGGCGCGATCCTGACCTTCGGAATTAAGGGCGGGGCGGCCGCAGGCGTGAAGCTGATCGAGAACGTGAAGCTGTTCTCCCATCTGGCCAATGTCGGCGATTCCAAGTCGCTGATTATTCACCCGGCCAGCACCACTCACCAGCAGCTGTCGGTCGAGGAGCAGATTACCGCCGGTGTTACACCGGAGCTGCTGCGCTTGTCCATCGGCACCGAATCCATCGACGATATCCTCTACGACCTGGAGCAGGCGATCGCTGCCAGCCAGCAGGCTTAAGCGGGATTAGCGGGAGCGGGCTGTGCTGGAGGGAGAGGTTGAGCCGCTAAGCTGCTAGAGAGTTGTAGCTGGATAGACGGTGAGCAAAAGCTGTCGATTTCCCCCACTGCTTTCAATAGATCGCAGTTCCTGGAAAATTAGGAAGAGAAATTAAAGACTACTGTTTGATGCAGAATGTTTCTGTATTAGGCGGTGGTCTTTTTTTGTGGGAGCAGGGGGTGGGTGTGGGAGTAATGGGAAGAGGGAGGAGGGGGTGCGAGGATGTGAGAAATGAGGAAGTGATTTGTGAGGAGCTGATTCGCAAGGAAATGAGAAAATGGGTTTGTGAGAAAAGTGGTTCGTGAGAGAAGCGGTTTGTAAGGAGTTGATTCGCAAGAAATGGGCCAGTGAGTGTATTTTGTACAATAGATTAGGCCATATCCGGCGCTAAAATCCGTTCTGATGTATTCCATACAACAGATTTCCGGCATACGCCTCCAAAACACCCTTTCCGCGAAAATCTGCTGTACAAACTGCAACAGATCGCTTTTTACAGCCGCTAAAGAGAAGATCTGCTGTAGTAAATACAACAGATCACCAAGCGTCAACCCGAACCTTAAATCAATTCGAAGTCTATAGAGATTAATAAAAGAATATGTAAAGGTTACTTCCCGCCTATTTCAGCTCGCCTGCCGATTGAAGCTCGTCCCCCCACCGCTTGTCCACTACCCATCCGGGTAAGATTGTGCTGCTGCATTCATTTGATACCGTTTGCATATTTCAGTGCCTTTGCCAGTATTTATAGATTGAAGCCTCTTAAAATGCTGGCAGCTTCTCCTCAGGGGGAGCGGAGCGGCAGTAATTCAAAGGTAAAGGGTGGGTGCGAGGATGAAGGGTGAACGCCAGCAGAAGGATGATCCAAACAAGGAAGAGCGCCCGTTCAAGTATAACACCGGCGACCGGACCATTGGCATAGAGATGAGCCAGTCCGCATCTGTAGCTTCCGCCGCAGCGGAATTTCTTGCTGAGGGGGAGCCGCGTAAGGGAAAAGTGAACCGGGAGCGGACTTATTCCCGCCGCCCGGGGGAGCGTCAGGCATTCCTGGTCCTGCGTGATGGAGCGGGCGAGCGGTCTCTTCAACGCGCAGAGCCGGGTGTCTACCCTGCGGGCCCTTGCCTGATCCGGGGCGAGGAATGGCTGCTTGCGCCGGAGGTCGCAGCACTCTATTCAAGCTGGATGTCATGCAGTGATGAGGAGCAGGCGGAGCGTATCCTGCAGCGGATCTATCACCGGCTGCGGGCTGCTGCTGCCGACCTCCTGGAGTCGGCGGACGGCGTCTGGGCCGCAGTTGCTCTGCTCTATACGCCGGAGCTCGCTGCCCGCCCGGCCAGACTCGCTGCGCTTCAGGATGCGCAGCTTGATGCGCTGTTCGCCGCCGCGCTGCACAGCCAGCGGCTGGGCGGCGACAGCCGCATTGACTTGCTGGCGCCGTACCCCGCCAGCCTGGAGGAATTCGCGGCGCAGCGCGAATTCATTGAGGGCGTGGCCGAGCAGACCCTCGGCCACGCTTATGCGGCAGCCTGCCGCATCGGGGCGCTGCTCGCGCCCGATGTGGGGCAGGCTGCCGCCGGGGAAATCGCGCGTATCGCCGATTTCCTGGTGCTGGACGGCGCGGCGGCGGAGGCCGCGCCCGGAGAGAACGCCGCCGAGAGCTTCGCGCTGGCGGCGGCTGGGGTGCTGGCCGCCGTGCGCCGGGTGCGGCCGGCGGCGGCAGTGCTCGCCGCGGGGGCACCGGCGGCGTATGCGCTGGCCGATCTGTATGAGATCGGCATGAGCGGGGTCTTTTGCAGCGCGGCCCAGCGGACCGACGCGCTGCTGCGGGCGGCCTGCCTGACCTGGATTGCCCGGCAGGACAATCCAGATGCCGCCGCCGGAGGGTGGCAGTAGCAGGCGGACAGGGCGGCTGCTCCTAATTCATCTAGAGCTACGACTCAAGCTGTTCAAGCTGCTGCCACCGCCTGAGCATTATCACCGTCACACGCCGGCAATCAGGCTGTAGGCTACATTCATCCGCACTGCCAGCACTAGGACTCAGGCTGCTCAAGCTGCTGCCACCGCCTGAAGCATTATCACCGTCACACGCCGGTAATCAGGCTGTAGGCTGCATTCATCCGCACTGCCAGCGCTACGACTCAAGCTGCTTAAGCTGCTGCCACCGCCTGAAGCATTATCACCGTCACACGCCGGTAATCAGGCCTTTGGGCCGCCAGACTATATATACATTACCGATAACTCTCAGTGCCTAAGCGATTCTACTATAACAATAACCCGACTCCACCAGCCATTCAGGCTGCGGCGGAATCGGGTTATATTGTGCTGCATATAGCAGGGAGTTACCACACCACAGTGTACCTTTGAACTAACCGGCTGCTGTATCCGAAATCCTGCACTAAATACAACATTCCCCGCGTTAAGTCGGCTGTAACTATGGATTGTTGCATGAAATGCAGCATTTCTCATCTCCCGAACCGATGGGCGAGACAATTCCTGCATTTTGTACAACATTCCTCTCAAAACCCCGGGAGTAATGAATCAAAGCTGCAATTTATGTAAGCGTGTTGATTTCCCATAAAAAGGGACAAAAAAGGCCGCCATTTCGGGTAATGGTAAGTACGACCAAACCAAACCGAAATGAGGCGACCTCATGAATAAATATACCCCATTCTTGGCCGTGTTCAAACAAGTATTAACTTCGGAAGAAGTCCAAAAGGTAAGCGGGCAAACCAAGGACTACGAGGATACGGGAACCAAAATGACCGTCGGTGTGTTGTTCGACTACTTTGTCCAAGCCTGCTACCACCAATGGGATGGCTTTCGTCAAAGTGCTCGGGTGGGCTCGAACTACGGTTTGCCCAAGGTTCATTACTCCACCCTTTCGGGCAAAGCCGGTGAAGTGCCTTACGATATCTTCAAGCGTTTGTTTCAAATGCTCGTCCAGAAATGTAACCGGCAAACCCGGCGGCACCTGAATCTGCCTAAAGATCTGCTGCTGATTGACTCTACGACGGTTACGGCAGCCAACTCCCGCATGTCTTGGGCTCCGTATAAAAAATTTAGAGGTGGCATTAAACTGCACGTTGCTTTTTCGCAGGGACAGCATTCACCCGTGAAGGTGGTCGAATCGATTGCCCGGCGTAATGACGCTCCATTTGGAGAAGTCTTGGCCGATAAGGACTACCTTTTAGTTCAGGATCGGGCGTATGGCAAAATCGGTCGATTGGATCAATATGTGCAGCAAGGTCAGTCCTTTGTGATTCGTCTGAAAGACAACCTCCATTTGGTGATGCCGCGAAAGCTTCGGCGACCGGCGGAGGGAGACACCCAAATCGTACGCGATATCACCTGTTATATTGGTCAAGGGAAACACCAATCCGCCCAGCGCCACCGCGTCGTTGAATTTGAAAATGACCGGGGTGAAGTCGTACGTGTCGTGACCGATTTGAGAAAAGAGTCCGCTCAGGTGATTGCTGAAATTTACAAAGCACGATGGGAGATTGAAGTCTTTTTCCGCTGGGTGAAACAGCATTTGAATGTCCCATGTCTATTTGGAACCACCGAAAATGCAGTATATAGCCAATTGTTTGTGGCCCTTACCGCGTATGTGCTTCTGAAATACATTTTTGATGAAATTCATCCGAAGGTACCGGTCTTTGCTAGGCTGACTCTTTGGGAATTTATGCAGTACTGGCGTATATTTAATCTTCCGCTGGAGTGGCAGATTCAGTTGAGTCTGCTCAGGCGTAAAGATCATATAGGTGTTTTTGAAATCCCATAATATAGGTAATCAACACGCCTGCAATTTATGCAACATTTCTCCTTCGTGGCCAGCAATTTCTACCCCAGTCTAACCGTCCCCCCGCCCGGAACACGGCGCACTTCATCCCCCACAGAGATCCATACCTCCGTAGCGGCCGGATTATACACCATCTCCTGCGAAGCCGAGAAGCGCAGTCCCTGCACAGCGGACAGGTAGTCCACGATCTCAATATTGGTGGCATACCAGATGTCTTCATGGCCGCCCATCATGGCGGCGAACTGCTCCAGCTCCTGCCAGTTGTCATTGTCGTTGAATTCGTAGCTGTGTCCCCAGACATACAGCAGCTGCATGTGCGGGAACCGGGGCTTCTCCTCAAGGAATTGCTTGCCCAGGGCGAGCATATCGCGGTGATGGCAGGTGGGATGCCAGGCCAGCAGGTTGTCCGGCAGGCTGAAGCTGCCATGCGACTTCACTGTGCGGGAATACTCAATCCCGAGGGCCGGAAGCACGCTCAGCACCGCATCGCTGTAATTGCCGAACGGATAGGACATGCCCCGAACCGGATAACCGGCGATGGCCTCCAGAGCCTTGCGGTCCGTCAGAATCTCATCGGCGATGCCCTCGCGCGGGGTCATGGAGAGGAAGGGATGAGTGCGGGTATGCGCCGAAATCTCATGCCCCTCATAGAGCGCAGCCACTTCGTCCCCCGAGATGTAGCCTTCATTGCCGAAGAACCCCGAATTGAGATGAAAAGACCCCTTTAGCCCATGCTGGTTCAGAATCTCAACAAGCCGCCGGTCATGGATTCTCCCATCATCCCAGCTCGTTGTTAGCGCTTTAGAAACCCCGCCTGGAAATAGATCGAATTTGATTCTCATTGCTGTTATCCTCCCTAACTATAAAATATACCGAATTTGCATGTGAGCACCGGTCCCGCCTAAGACGAATACGGCTCCACCAAGAACAATGCCAGAAATGAAAGCCATAAGCAAGATTCTTGTTAATGGACGGCATTCCGCCGCTTGACTACACTGAGGTGGCGAACAGGGCGATTGGGCAGCAGTTTAGCAGCGGCAAGCCCTGGTCAGGACATTCACAAGGGGGAACATTATGCACACCATGTCACGAACAGCGCTTGAGGAACAGATCGCCCGCGTCATTGAGCGGATGAAGGATATGAAAGGCTCCATTCAGGAGACCGCCCCGATCGGCATCATCTCGATGGACAACTGGGAATGGCCGCAGGGGGTGGGACTGTTTGCCCTATACAGCTACTACCGGGAGAACCGGGAGGAGGAGATTCTGCGCTATTTGACCGGCTGGTTCGACAGCAAGCTTGACGGGGGCATCCCGGAGAAAAACGTCAATACCATGTGCCCGATGCTTACCCTAAGCTATCTGGCAGAGGAGACCGGGCGCGCGGATTATCTCCGGCTATGCCGGGAATGGCTGGAGTACGTGCTGTATGACATGCCCCGCACGGAGGAAGGCGGGCTTCAGCATGAGGTGACCGGCAGTCCGAATACCGGACAGCTCTGGGACGACACGCTGTATATGACAGTGCTGTTCGTGGCCCGGATGGGGATCTTACTGAAGGAGGAGGAGTGCATTCAGGAGAGCATCCGCCAGTTTCTGGTCCATCTTAAGTATCTGACTGATCCCGTGACCGGATTGTTCTTCCACGGCTGGACCTTCGAGGGCAGCCATCACTTTGCCCGGGCCCTGTGGGCGCGCGGCAATTCCTGGTATACCGCCGGGCTGGCGGATTATCTGGAGATGGTGGAGCTGCCGTCAGGGGTGAGCAGCTTCCTGCTGTCCTCGCTTACGCGCCAGGTGAACAAGCTGACGGAGCTGCAAGACCCGTCAGGGGCATGGCACACCCTGCTGGACGACAGCAGCTCGTATCTGGAGACCTCGGCTACCGCCGCCTTTGCTTACGGCATGCTGAAGGCAGTGCGGCAGGGTCTGCTGCCTGAGGACTGCCGCAAGCCTGCAATGGCAGCGCTTCAGTACGTGCTGAGCCAGATTGATGAAGAAGGCGTGGTGCAGGGAGTGTCCTATGGCACCGGCATGGGGGCTACCCTACAGGACTACCGCGAGATTCCGGTCTGCCCGATGCCGTACGGGCAATCCATGGCGCTCCTGCTGCTGGTGGAGGCGATGAAGCATGTATAATTCCGCCAGTACCCATTCTTCCAGCACCAAGGGGCTGCCGGGGCTGGACCGGGTTGCCTTCCATAACGTTGCCGAGCTGGAACCGGCAGCGGGCTACGGATTGTATCTCCGCCGCATTCCGCGCAGCGTCAGGGAGCATCTGAATGAGCGGGGGCGGTTCATCGCCGGGGAAGCGGGCGGCTGCGAGCTCCGGTTCGTCACCACGGCTCCGAATATCCGTGTCACGCTTACTTTACCTGAGACTGACGGCAGCGTAACGGTATACAAGGGCGGGCTGTTCCACTCCAGACATGAGCTTCAGGCCGGGACGATCCGCACCCTCCAGTTAAGCGAACCGCCAAGGCTGGCGGTGGCGGAGCGTGATCTGCTGATGGCAGCGGGCTTTGCGCCGGAGGTATGGCGGATCTGCTTCGGACGGTATGCCTGTGTGGTCTGCGGCATTGAGACCTTCGGCCATCCACTCCGTCCGCCGGTGGAAGGGGAGACCCCCGGCAAGCGCTGGATTGCTTACGGCTCATCCATCACCTATGGAGAGAACGGCAGCCTGCCGTATATTGCCCACGCGGCAAGAAGGCTGGCCGCCGATGTACTGGGTCTCGGCATGAGCGGCTCCTGCCACTGTGAACGGGAGATGAGTAATTATCTTGCGGCGCAGCAGGACTGGTCGTTCATGACGCTGGAGCTGGGCGTGAATATGCGTGACCACATGTCCCCGGACGAATTCCGTGAGCGGACCGGCTATCTGCTGGACCAGCTGGTAAGCAGGCATCCGGAGAAGCCGGTGGCGGTCATTACGATCTACCCCAATTTTGCAGGGTTCCCGGGAAGCGGGATAGCGGAGAAGGATGTTCAGTTCAACGATATTCTGCGCAGTCATGTGAAGCGTCTGGACCACCCGAAGCTGAGCCTGATCGAGGGAAACAAAGTGCTGGACGACCTTGCCGGGCTGTCCTGCGACCTGATTCACCCGGGGGATGAGGGACATATACGGATGGGGGAGAATCTGGCCCGGGTGCTGGAAGGAATCCTGTAAACCCAGGCGGTATAAGGGTTCAGCGGCGATTAACAGAAAAACTGGATATTGCTCTGGCCCGCTAAAGCAGCTATGGTGAGGACATGAAATCGGCCATTTCAGCTCCATAGCATTCATTCATCACGCAATCACGCATCACACGCAAGTGAAAGGAGGCACCGTAATGAAAGCGAATACAAGCAATGAGGCGGTGCTGCGGCTGGACACTTCACGGCAGAGCGGAAGCAGCCGCAGACGCTTCTGGCAGACCCGCCGCTTCAAGAATAATGTCCCCCTGTGGGTCATGTTCGTTCCGGTTATCGCATTTTATATCATTTTCAAATACACCCCTATGCTGGGGCTGGTCATCGCCTTCAAGGATTATACCTTCTATGAGGGGGTATGGGGCAGCCAGTGGGTCGGCATGGACAATTTCACCAATCTGTTCACCCAGGCGCAATCGGTACAGATTATCCGCAATACGCTGGTGCTCAGTATATTGTCGGTGCTGGTCAGCTTTCCGTTCCCGATTGCCCTGGCGATTATGCTCAATGAGGTCCGGAACAAGTTTTTCAAAAAATCAGTCCAGACCCTCGTCTACCTGCCTTACTTTTTCTCCTGGGTCATTGTCGGCGGGCTGGTAGTAACGATCTTTGCCCAGACCGGGGTAGCCAATGCGGTGGTTGAGAAGCTGACCGGCCAGGCTTTTCCCTTCCTGTTCAAGGAGTGGTCCTGGGTCTCGATCTTCCTCGGCTCGGGAATCTGGAAGGATGCGGGCTTCAATGCCATTATCTATCTGGCTGCGCTAACCTCCATCGACCCCAGTCTCTATGAGGCGGCGAGTATGGACGGGGCAGGCAAATGGAAGCAGATCCGCCATATTACGCTACCCGGGATCAGTCCGACCATCGTCATTATGCTGATTCTGGCCATGGGACGGGTGATGGAGGTGGGCTTCGACCATGTCTACGTGCTGCAGAATTCGATTGTATCCGGGATCTCCGAGGTCATCAGCACCTACATCTACGCGATTGGCCTGCAAGGCGGACAGTTCAGCCTGACGGCTGCCCTGGGGATGTTCGATTCTCTGGTGGCGCTGACCTTGGTGCTGATCTCCAACGCCATTGCCCGGCGCTTCAATAAAGGCTTGTGGTAACAGGAGGACACTATTTATGCAAAGTACAAAAGGTGAAAAAGTATTCTACAGCTTCAATTATCTGCTGCTTACGCTCGCAGGCATTCTCTGTCTGCTGCCGCTGCTCCATCTGGCCTCCCTGTCGCTCAGCGGCAAGGATGCGGTGCTCTCCGGCTTTGTCACCCTATGGCCGGTGGAATTCACACTCAGCTCGTATACCATGCTGTTCGAGGGAACGCCGGTGGTACGCGCTTTTGGCAACAGCCTGCTGATTACTCTGGTCGGTGTGGCCGCCAGCATGCTGTTCACCATCTTCGCCGCTTATCCCTTATCCCGCCGTGATTTCTACGGAAGACGCACGCTGACCCTGGCGATTGTGTTCACCATGCTGTTCACGGGCGGACTGATTCCGACCTATCTCGTGGTCAGCAGTCTCGGCCTGGTGGATTCGTATTCGGCACTGTGGCTGCCCGCTCTGGTCAGCACTTATAATATGATGATCATGCGGTCTTTTTTCGAGAACATCCCGGAGGAGCTGGTAGAAGCGGCCCGAATTGACGGCTCCGGCGAATGGCGGCTGCTGGCGGGCATTATTCTGCCACTGTCCCTGCCTGTGCTGGCGACCATCGGCCTCTTCTACGGCGTGTATTACTGGAATTCCTTCTTTAACGTAATGATCTATATGAACAGCCCGGAGAAAATCAATCTGACCGTGCTCATCCAGCAGATGGTGAAGAGCCAGGCCGTCCTGCAGGAGCTGAATACGATGAACTCGCAGGAGGTTGTCAATATTACACCGGAGGGCATCAAGGCCGCCGGGATTATGGTGATGGTTATTCCGATGCTGATCGTGTATCCGCTGCTGCAACGGTATTTTGTCAAAGGCGTGACTATCGGTGCGATCAAGGGTTAACCGCTGCATCCTATCCGAACGATCAAGAACACCACAATAGGAGGGTCACATTCATATGTCCAAACCACTATGGTTTAGAAAAAAAACCGCTGCCGGAGCAGCCTCCCTGATGCTCGTTATCGCTGTCACAGGCTGCGGCGGCAATAATGCCGCCACGCAGGGCGCAGACGGGGGCAAGGGAGAAGCTTCGGGGAAACGCGGCTCCATCACCGTCTCTCTATATGACCGCGGCAGCGTGCCGGCGGAAGAGGGGACAATGAGCGACAACCGCTGGACGAAATGGGTCAACGAGAACGGCCCGGTGAACGTCAAATACATTACGGTTCCGCGCTTCGAATCCCTGCAAAAGTTCAATGTGCTGTTCGCGTCGAAGTCTGCCCCGGATCTGATCTTTGAATTTGATACCGCTTACCAGGGCCAGCTCTATAACCAGAAGCAGCTGCTTCCGCTGGATGACCTGATCAAGAACAGCAGTACAGAGTATAAAGCGATGCTGGAGAAATATCCGGCGCTGCGCAAGGCAGGCACTATGGCGGACGGCAAGCTGTATACGGTGGGGCGTCCGGTCCAGTTCGGCCCGCAGCACTATCTGTTTATCCGCAATGACTGGCTGAAGAAGCTGAATTTGCAGGTGCCTACTACACCCGAAGAACTGCTGAATGTGGCAAAAGCGTTCACCGAGCAGGACCCGGACGGCAACGGCAAGGCGGATACGTACGGGACCGGACTCAGCTTCGTGGCCGGCATTATTCTGAACAACATGTTCGGTACCGGATTTACGCTGTTCGGCGAAGACCAGTACCCGTGGGTGCTGGAGAATGACCAGGTGGTGCATGACTGGGACCGGATTCAGGCGGCGCTCTCCTTCCAGAAGCAGCTGTATGCGGCCGGTGTGGCGGATAAGGATTTCGTCACCGATAAGAACGGCGAGAAGCAGAAGCAGGACTGGATCTCCGGCAAGCTGGGGATTTACGGGGCCAACGGTGCCGATATCGGCACCTATGAGACGCTGATGAAGAATTCTCCTGAAGCCGAGGTCATTCCGATTGCCTTGCCGACGACAGAGTTCGGGCAGTTCAGCCCGACCCTGACCACCCCGATCCAAATGACCGGTATGGTGAACGCAGCGGCCAAGGACCCTGAGTCTGTAATGAAAATGATTGATTTCATGGTCACGGAGCAGTACACCACTACGATCCAGAACGGCATTGAAGGCGTGCACTACAAGAAAACTGCCGACGGCCGTGCGGAGGTAATCGACCCTGAGAAGAACAAGAAGGAGCTGGAGTACAACCGCGATATGGGCATGCTGACTCCGCTGATCGGCAAGAATTACGGGCTGAAGAACAAGGTTAACCCTACCCCTGCCGAGCAGAGTTTAATCAAAATCTATGAAATGTCTGAAAAGCTGTATATGGATCCTGCCCGCCCGATTGTCGGCATTACGCAAAAGGCTTTCCTGCCGCTGCTGCCGCAGGATCTGACCCAGATCAACACGAACGCGAATAAAACGATTCTCGACCGGGCCATGCAGGCCATTGTCAGCTCTGATCCCGGTTCAGTGGACCAGTTCATTGCAGAAGCGAAAGGAATCTGGGAGAAGGCAGGCGGACCCAAGGTCGATGAGTTCTATGCAGCCTGGTATCAGGACCATAAAGCGGATGCGATCATGCTGAAGGATATTTATGAGATGGGCAAACAGCTGGACACGGCCGAATAAACGGAATTCCGGCATAGGAGGCGAGCAAGCGTTGAACAATGGGGTAAGGGCAATTCTGGAGCAGAGCTTTGCGGCTGCCTCGGAGGGGATTGTGGTGGAGGAAGGGCTGGTGCGCTACAATTGGCCCGGCCACACCCGGCAGGTATCACAGCTGCCGTACTGTCATGAGGCGCGGTTCTCAGCAGGGTATTATGCCTATGGCACACTGCTGGGCCGGCTGGAGGAGCAGGCCGGGCTGGAGATGCTTGAGGCCATCGCCCGGCTGCAGTTTACAGATCCGGAGCATCCGGATTACGGGGGATTCCTCTGGTACCGGGAGGAGAGCGGGATACAGGATTCGAATGCGGCATTTTTTATCCTCATGCCGCTTATAACGGTACGTCTTAGCAAGCCGGAGGTATTCCCGGCCAGTCATCTGGAGGTGATGCAGCGGATGTTCGGCCATGCGGCGGCCTGGTTCTCCAGGGAATGCCGGACCCCGGAGCTGTTCTACCCGAACAAGACGATGAGCGACGGCGCCATGCTGCTGGCCATCGCCCACTTCCTGGAGGAGCCTGAGCATCTGCAGACCGCATGCGGATATTTCGCCAGATGGGCGGAATATACCGGCCGCCGGGGCTGGGGCTGGGGAGAGAATATCAGCCTCGTCTACCAGGGGGTGATGATGAATGCGCTGAGGATTGCCGGTTCGGTGCTTCAGCAGCATGACCGGGAGCTGGCCGGGCGGCTGTCAGAGCATATGGATACCCTGAAGAGCATTCTCGTGTTCCATGACGGGGAGGAATTGGTTCCCACCATCCGCAGCTACAACTTCCGGGGAGAGACGCAGCGGCCGAGCCTGCTGTGGGCGATTGCGGGTGTAGCCGAGTTCAGCCGTCTGGCGGAACAGAAGTTTTCGCTTAATGATGTGGCGGCACTGCTCCTGTTTGAAGAGGAGCTGCTTCAAGGGGGTGCCCCCTTGGCTGCGCTGCCCGTACCCCGGATGCTGGAGGAACGGATCTTCGATGCCTCGTGTTCCTACAGCTGGATCGGACGGCATACCCGGCTGGGCAGCATCAACCGCTTTCCGGTGATGCCGGGCAGCTACCAGCATCCCACCTGGGGGCTGGGCTGGCAGAGCTTTCCGGTCAGCTTCAGCGTGAAGGATCAGCAGGTATCCTATCTGCGGTGGTACGTGGATGATTCCACAGCCGTGCGGACGCATCCGGCGGAGGATTACCGGACCGCCTATCTGATGCCCGCGCTGTTTGCAAAACCGCTGTACCCGGAGGTGAAGACCCGCTCGGCCCAGCAGGCGAATGCGCTGGTGGTGGTCCGCTCAATGACCCGGCTGCATAACCGGGCTGCGGAGATCGCGGATGAATGGGTCATCCACCGCTATGACGGTGAGGTGGAGCGGGTAGTGAACGCCGCCGGGGACCGGGAATGGCTGGTCCTGCGTTATCCGGGCTGTGCGGTGGCGGTCACGGCGCTCAGTGGGATTTGTGCCGGAGCGGAGGCGCGTGCCGCGCAGCCTGTCACTGTGGTGCGGGAGGAAGGGAGGATCAGGCTCCGCCAGGTCCTCTATTCCGGCGACAGCACCCTGCTGGCGCAGTCCCGCCTGGAAACGGGCTGGGCGGTAGTATGTCTGGACGAGGCAGCGGAAGCTGGCGATGTCCGCAGACTGCTGGATGCGGTGCGGATCGAAGACATCGAGACGGACGATCGGGAGGTGCCGCGGGAGCCATGGGCTCAGATCCGCAGCATTAAGCTGACTGCGGGCCACCAGCCCCCGGTTCAGCTCACCGTTGATCCGTACGCCCCTTAACCAACTTAACCAAGCCGCGCAGTTCAAGCGGCAAGCCTTTCTGTTCGTTGTTATTCATTACTGTATTCCTTTCTGTTCCTTGCATGGTCCTTTGACCCATTGCATGCCTCAGGGGTTGCCGTGTCCCGATTAAGGTGCAGGCGGAAGCAGTAGGCTTAATTGCACTCCATACAACTAAATCGTCCGATGTACCGCCGAATATCCATTTAGCTGTATTTGGTACAACTAAAATCCCCCTATACCCCGCTTCTCACCCATTTGGGTGAATTTAGTTGTACAGAATGCAGTTAGAAGACGAAATCCTTCCGTTTCACGGTTTTTAAATGTACAAAATACAACTATCGCTAAATGTTCGCGTCGAACGCAGTTCCATAGAGGCCGCATTTATCGCTGAAACGGTGCCGCCCCTAAAAGGACGGCAAGGCCGTTTCCACTTAATTTCCGTATCTATGGGCTGCATCTATGGAATGAATTCACTGCTTAAGTTCGGATGCTCAACCGGAACACTATACATGCTTCCATACGGAAAGGTGGCTATTATGAGACAATCCAATCGGAAACCGTTCTTTGTATGCGCTATCATTATGCTGCTGCTGACAGGTCTTCTCCCGGCAAATCCTGGTTCGGTGGCCCGGGCAGACAGCACCTATAAGCTGGATGAGACGTTCGAGTCGTATAGCCCCGGCACGAAGCCGGCCGGCTGGACCATCAAGACGCCGCCGCAGGGGGTGAGCGTTGCCGTACAGACCTGGGAAGGCTACGCTGGCAAGCTGCTGGAGATTCAGCAGGCAGCCAAAACAGCGGGCAGCTATATTATAAGCAGATCCGTTACGGATGTTACGTACAGAAGCCTGTTAAGCTATTCGTTCAGAGCGGAGCAGACCGGAGCGGTGATCTACCTGCCCACCCCGCAGAGCGGCTCTGTCACGCTGGTGAAGTTCGCCATTAATAATGGTGCGTTCAGTTATATGAAAAAAGGTGCCGGATCATGGACCTCTGTAATGCCAATATCGGCAGGGGTGTGGTATGACGTACGGGTGGCCTTCGACAGCGGCAGCTACAACTTCGATCTGTCCATTGACGGCAATCGTCTGCTGACGAAGGAGCCCATGGCCGAGGGAGGAGCGTTATCCTTATTCTACATGGGTTTTTATAAGGACAGCATCGGCAAGATAGGTTTTGACGATTTTATTGTAAGCGGATACAAACAGGCGGTAAGTGCAGCCTTCTCCCAGCAGTCTTACGGGCTGCGAAGAGGGGAGAAGCTGTCCTTGCCGCTCCAGTTCACACCTGCAGATGCTACGGATCAGACGGCAGCCTGGTCCACCGGCAGCGCAGAGGTGGCAACGGTGGACGCCAACGGTCTGGTTACTGGTATCCGCGAGGGGGTGACGACCGTTACGGCACAGCCGAACGAGGCGCTTCCGGCGGTAACCGCTACGGTAGCCGTCTACGAAGATCCGATCACGGATATTGTACTCGCTCCGCTTCAGCGGGCGGTTCCTGTAGGCTCCCGTGTGGTGTTACAGGCAACAGTATCACCGGAAGACAACACGGATACAGGCATCCGGTGGGGAACAGAGGACGAGAGCATTGCCGTGATTGACCGCTATGGAGAGCTGACGGGGGTAAGCGCCGGAACGACTGAAGTGTTCGTCACGGATGAGACCGGAAGCGTCCGCGCGGAGACGGAAGTCACCGTCACCGGAAGAACGACAGGTCAAGAGCTGTATGTCGCTCCTGGCGGGAACGACAGCAATAATGGTACCGAAGCGGCGCCTTTCCGGACGATTGCCCGTGCCCAGCAGGCGGTACGCCTGTTGAATGAGGATATGGACGCCGACATTGTTGTCAATCTGAGGGAAGGGATGTATACGCTGACGGAGCCGCTGGAATTCACACCGGAGGATTCGGGGACGAACGGCTATTTTGTCACTTACCGCAGCTACCCCGGGGAGCAGGCAGCCATCAGCGGCGGGCGGTCCGTCACAGGCTGGACGGTGTTCGACAGCGCCAAGGGCATCTACCGGGCGGATGTCGGAACCGGCCTTCAGACAAGGCAGCTGTTCGTAGATGGCATCCGGGCAGTCCGGGCCCGGAGCACTGCGGGACTCGTGAATCCGCTGAAGACGGCAACCGGCTATACCTCGGATAATACGGAGCTTGCCGGGTGGAACAATACGTCCGATATAGAGCTGGTCTTCAATGAGCTGTGGACGAATTCCCGGATTAAGGTAGGGTCGGTAACCGCTTCAGGCGGCAAAGCACAGATCGTCCTGCAGGAGCCGGGCCGGAGCGCGGTCTTTAACCGGGGATTAACCTCGGCGACTGTACCTGTCTATTATGAGAATGCTATGGAGCTGCTGGATGAGGCCGGGGAATGGTACTATAACCGGAATGAAGGTATGCTGTATTACAAACCGCGTGCCTGGGAGAATCTGTCCACGGCCAAGGTTGTGGTTCCTGTACTGGAACAGCTTGCCACAGTCTATGGCAGCTCGGCTGACGAGCCGGTGCGCAATCTGAATTTTGAAGGCCTGAAATTCATGTATACCACCTGGAACCGGCCGAGTACGGCAGCGGGACACTCCGATTCCCAGAACAACCATCTGCGTTATCCGTCGATCCCCGATGAGCTGACCGATGCGGCGGTGATGCTGGAGCTGGCCAATACGGTGAATTTCCGCAACAATGAATTCACCAAGCTGGGCATTACGGCCGTACGGATGCAGAACGGTGTACAGAACAGCCGGATGGAAGGCAACCGCTTCTATGACATTTCAGGCAGTGCGCTGAACGTGGGACAGCCGAATTCCTCCGACCGGAATATCTATCATCCGGCAGACCACAGGCTGCTGATGAAGAATAATGATGTGCTGAACAACGTGATCCACGACATCGGGATTGACTACAAATCGGCTTCCGCCGTATCTGCCGGGTATCCGATAGACATGGATATCAGTCATAATGAAATGTACAATCTGCCTTACAGCGGAACCCATATCGGGTATGGCTGGGATAAGCTGTTCGACGCCGCTACCCGGAACGTGAAGATTCAGGATAACCTGATCTATGACCTCATGGGAATGGGCTTGCGTGACGGAGGCGCCATCTACAGTCTCGGACCTACCGGAGCCACCGCAGAGGACAAAAATCTGGTCAGCGGCAACTACATCCGCAACCAGATGGACGGCAATTCTGCCCTGTACACGGATGAAGGCTCCGCCTACTGGAAATTTGAGCACAATGTGATCGACCTGAAGGATGCTCCGCTATGGCATTCAGCGTTCCGCTGGGCGATGGCGTATGTGCCGACCATCCATGATGTGGATTTCGTGAACAATTATACAACGACGGACGGCTATACCAACAACGGGCGCAATGTTCTGTTCGAGAACAATACGGTCCAGCCGGATGCACAGTGGCCTCAGGCGGCACGCTCGATCATTGATCAGGCCGGGCTTCAGCCGGAATATGCCTCTGCAGCAGACGGTCAGGTCCGCCGCTGGAAGCTTGATCCGCTTAAGCTGGCCGCGGGTGGCAGCGGACAGGTCTCAATCCATGCCATGGATGGCAAAGACCAGCCGCTGGGCAAGGAAACCAGCACCTTCTATTACGGCATTCTTGATCCGGCTGTAGCCTCGGTGAGTAGCGGGGGTGTGGTCACCGGAATCAGCCAGGGACAGACGAAGCTTATCGTGAACATCATTAACGGCTCCATTCTGCGGACCATCACAACAGATGTATTTGTGGGCGATACCTTAGCCACAGTCCGCCTGGAGGGGCATGACGGCAATGTGGCGTATATCCGTGAAGGCACAGACCTGCAATTGCAGCCTTACGGCGAGACGCTGTTCGGCAACCGCGAGGAGCTGGAGGAAGTCACCTATACGAGCAGCGATCCTTCCATCGTCAGCGTCAGCGGGGGCGGCCTGTTGACGGGGCATCAGACCGGCTCGGCTACCCTCACGTTATCGGCCGAATATCTGGGCACCGTGACCCAGGGGCAATATGAGGTTAAGGTATGGGATGAGGCCAGCCAATACGAACATCCCCTGACGGCAGAGCTGCAGGACCCGGATGGCTGGTACGTATCGGCAACCGCGAACGGGCTGAAGGAGACCTGGCAAGACAGCCTTACGCTGAGGGCCCCCGGAGGGCATGTCATCTACCAGAACCGCAAGTATCAGAATGAGCTGCTGGATTTCAAAATGAAGATCAATGACAGCGCGGCCTCCTCCAACTGGTACGCCCTGATGCTCAATAACCAGAGCAAGGAGCTAAGCTATAGCACCGGCAGCATGTATCTGGTGGTCATAGGGACATCGGGGATTGAGCTGCACCGCTTCAACGAAGGGGTACGCACCGTGATCTATGGCAAGATTGACGGCCTGACCAGCCTTGGCGGGCCGGCGATTCCGAATACGGCGATCACCTTCGGGGTGCAGAGCCGCGTTCAGCTGGGTGCTTTTCAAGAATCCGGGGGTGTACGGCTGATCCTCAAGGTTAACGGGGTGCAGATCTTTAATTATCTGGACACCGCCGCAGGAGCCATCGGTGAAGCGGGGTACTTCGGGCTGGTCTCCCGCAATGCGAGCACAGAACTGGGGTACTGACAGACGATGCTTCCCAATCCGGCCCCGTAGCCGATATTATTAAGCGATGATAGCCAACATCTGGACTTACAGGGGATGACACCGATGCATAAGAAATGGCTGTACCGACTGATTCTTTCCTACCTGCCGATCCTGTTTGCCGTGGTATTCTGCCTGATTATCCTGTTCTTCCTGACCTTAAATGAAGCGATGGAGAGACAGACAGCCAAGGCGAACGGCGTGTACGCAGAGAATGTGCTGCAGATCGTGGATACCACCTTGCGCAACCTGGAGACAACAACGATCAAAAGCCTGCTGCTGGATGAGAAGGTTGGCAGTTATTTTGACCGGCCGGGGAAGCTTGACCCTTATCAGGATTACAGGGTAACGGAGGTGCTGCTGGATTTCATGTCGCCGCTGCCGATGATTGATTCGGTCTATTTATACCGTGCGTCTGACGGCAAAGTGCTGATGCAGCATTTCGCATCCCGCCTGCCGGACTTTGGGGACCGCAGCTTTATTGAGACGGCGACGGGAAATACCGGCGGCTATGTCTGGAGCGGCATCCGTGACTTGCAGCTTTTCTCCGGGGAGGATCGGCCGAAATCAGTCATTTCACTTGTGGAGCAGGTGCCTTACTTCTCCGGCGAGCAGGGGATGATCGTCATCAACGTGCGCAAGGAATCTCTGCAGGCACTGATTCAGGATATGAATATGGCGAATACGGAAATCTGCCTAAAAGATGCCGGAGGGCGTGCCTTTGCCGGTGCGGATACCTGTTCTGACCCGCAGCTTCAGAAGCAGGCGGTCAGCCGCAGCTCCTCCTATACCGGATGGTCGATCCAGGTGGGAATGGCGCGGGCAGAGGCCTTCTCGCTGCTGTCGGCCTTCTCCAATGTCTGGGCGGTCCTGGGCTTCGCTGCAGTCGTTGGCGGGATTGCGGCCATGACCTATATCAGCCACCGGAATTACCGTCCGATTGAGCAGGTCATGAGCCGGATCTACAGGTTCGGAGAGGACCGTTCCTTCGGCTGGAAGCCGCAGAGCAAGGAGGATGATGAATTCTCTTTCATCGGCCATGCGCTGGAGAGTCTTATTGAACAGACCAACAGCTATGAGAAGCAGCAGGCGGAAGGCATCCTGCATAGGCGGAATCAATTGTTCAAGGAACTGCTGGAGAATAGCGGGCAGGAGTCGGCGGAAGTATGGAGCCGGGAAGCGGAGCGGATTGGAATGACCGGTGAATTTGCCGGCGCGGTTGTGGGAATTGCCGAGATTGATTTCTATGAGGCTTTTGCTGCAGGCTACTCTGCCCGGGACCAGGCCTTATTCAAATTCACGCTTCGCAGTGTGATTCAGGAGATCGCCGAGAAGGAAGGGGAAGCTCTCTGGACAGAGTGGATCGGACCTGGTCGTCTGGGTCTGCTGTTCCGCCGTTCTGCCGGTGGGGAGAACGCCGATGGTGCAGCGGAGAAGGCCCTAATGATTGCCGAGAGTGCCTGCTCCTGGGTGAAGCAGCATCTCAAATTCACGGCAACCTTCGGCCTCAGCGGACCTGTAGCGGGTCTCAGCGGATTATCGGATGCGTACCGCAAGGCCCTGGGGGCGCTGGAGCGCAAAATCACCGGCGGTCCCGGCCGCGTCTATGCGGCGCCAGCCGGAAGACCGCTGCCTCCGGCAGAAGGCATGGATGTGCTGGTCCAGGCCATCGGCGCCGTTCCCCAGCTGTACCGGCTGGGGAACGCGGAGTGGAAGCCGCTGATCGAGCGGATCTTTGAATTGCTGGCAGGCGGCAACTACTCCAAGGAGGATATCGTCCGGCTGCTGAGGCTGCTGGAGACCGGGCTGGCCCGGGAGATGCAGGAGCTGCCGCCGGAGATGCGGGGAATCTGGAACAACGGGCGGCTGCGGGGAATTCCGCAATCGCCGGAGTCTTTTGAATGGATTGAGGAGCTGCACGGGGAGCTGGTCTCTTCGCTGGAAGAGATGGAGGAGGCGCTGCGCAGTCTGCGGATGAACCGTGAGCAGTACACGCTCGCCAATAAGGTACGCGAATACATCGGCTGCAATTACGCTGATCCCGACTTCTCCCTGACCCATGTCGCTGACAGCTTCGCCATGAATACCAAGACGGTAAGCCGGATCTTCAAGGAGGAGATCGGCGAGAACTTCGTCGATTATCTGGCCCGCCTGCGGATGGAGGAGGCCAAGCGCCTGCTGACCGGGACCTCCGATCCGGTGCAGAGCATTGCGGAGCGTGTGGGGTATTTGTACCCCATGTCCTTCATCCGCGTCTTCAAGAAGCTTGAAGGCATCACGCCGGGCGAATACCGCAAAGCCCAGGGCAGTCCCCTGAATGGTGGTGATCTTGAGGGGGATGGGGATGGTGTTGGGAAGGATTAGGCTCATGGGCGCGTGGCATTAGCGGGGGGCGCAGCGATTACGAGCTGATAGGTGTGTAGCAAGACGGCCGGGGAACCTGGCCGTCTTGTTCGCGTGCTTGCTGCTGCGCAGGCGCTGCTGTAAATACACTACATTCGGCTATTTCGCCATTTCGCCAATCCCTCCAATCCTTCCACCCCCTCAATCCTCTCATCGGAGCGCGGATGAAGGGTATAAATACACCACATTTCCGTAAATTGGCCCTGGTGAGCGAATGAAGGGTATAAATACACCACATTTTCGGAAATCCGCCGTGGGAGCGAGGGAGAAGGGTATAAATACACCACATTTCTGAAAATCTGCCGTTGGCGCATGAGTCAAGTGTATATGTGCCCCCAACGCCGCCGTTGGCAGGTCTCGATCAGCCTCTTTTTTTCTCCCGGAACACGCCTCTCCTTATTCCCCAACCATCGGCGGGCAGTCTGCACTGCGCTAAGATTAAGCCGGATTCCGCTACCGCAACACATGAGCTTATGGCTGAATTTTCGTATGTCGTTATTATGCTAAAGAAGGGCATGATCGTCAAGGAATCGGCCTGCCGGATACGCTACTCTAAAGGGGTAGATGACATAAGGTTGGAGGGACACGATGCAGCGTTGTTTATATAGAGCCGAGTGCAGGGAGGATGCTAATCCGTCAGCGTACTGGGGCGCACAGACCGGACTGCTGAATGAACACATGGACAGGCTGGGCCTTGCACGGCTTAGTATTTTTCAGGATGGCAAGGAGCTGTTTCTGTACTATGAATGCACCAGCCGGGAGGTGGAGCCGGAGCAGTTATTTCAGGGTGCGGCAGAGATTCTTAAGGAATGGCCGGGAGGGGGGCAGCCCCGGTTGTGGGTGCCTATGATGGATATTTTTCATTATCAGCAGCCGGTCTCCGCAGAGCATTGGAAGCGCAGTCATTCGGCGGGAACCCCCTACGGACGAGTGGCGGCGCTGAAGCCGGAGCAGGTCGCAAGCTACGTGTATCACCATTACCAGTATCAGGAGGAGCGCCCGGGAGACGGCGACAAGTACGGGATCATCGGGCTGCATGAGAACCTGCTGTTTTTTTATTCCGAGCTGCCTGCAACGGTAGAGCCTGCCCCGTACGCCGGGAAGCTTGCCACGAATCTCCGGCCGGAGAACTGGGGTGAGGTGATGGACCCGCATTTCAGGAAATGGAGTGGGGTGCAGCCGGATCAGGCCATTTGGAAAAAGCTTGCGCTAGTCCTAACCATCCCCCGCCCCCATACAGGAAAAGGAGAATGATTATGCTACGTACATCCATATGTCTCAATGGTGAGTGGGATTTCATGCCGCTTTATGACCAGCCGCGCAGCCGCGCGCTTCCGGAGAGATTGCAATACGAGGCCCGCAAAATACAGGTTCCCTCGAGCTGGCGCTACAGCTATACTGCGCCTTCGGGCAGCAAATTCGGCGAAGTCCCCGAATATCAATTCCAGCCCTTCGATGTGTACAGATACCCCGAGGAATGGAATGAGGCTGAAGCCGGGGTACTCCACCGCAGCTTCCAGGTGCCGGAGACGATGCTGGGGCAGCGGATCGTACTGCGGTTCGACGGCATTATGCAAAAAGCGGCCATCTATCTGGACCGCGAGCGGGTTGCGCTCTGGGAGGACGGATTCCTGCCCTTGCGGCTGGATATCACCGCGCTGGTGAAGCCCGGCCGGGAGCAGCAGCTGCATGTAGTCTGCGGCAGCTTTGACACGGCGGTGCTCCCCTCCGGGGAGACAAAAATCACCGGACTCTCCGGCTCCTGGTTCGGCAGAATCGCCCGGGGCATCTGGCAGGATGTCTTCCTGGAGGCTTATCCGCTGGTTACGCTGGAGGATCTTACGATCCGCACCTCAGTCCGGCAGGGCAGGCTGAAAGTGGACGCTCTGATCAGCAGCACTGAAGAGGGGCTCTTACCCGAAGGACTGCGGGTGCTCCTGCAGGTTCGCGAGCGGGATTCCGTCGTCCAGTCCGCACTGGCAGAGCCGCAGAATCGGCCGCAGCCGCTGGCGGCCGCCCGTTCGCTGCCCGTCCTTGAAGCGGAAGCAGCAGTAGCGTCCCGCCCTGCGGAGGATGTTGCCGGGCGGCAGTTATGCAGCAATACCGGCAGCCGGGAATGGGGCGGAGCGGCCTTCAGCCTGCCCTGGCAGGAGGCTATGCTGTGGAGCCCGGATTCCCCTGTTCTGTATGAGCTGGAGCTTGTGCTGCAATCGGATAGTGTGGTTCTGGACCGCCGGAGCGAGACCTTCGGTTTCCGGGAGTTCTGGTGCGAGGGTCCGCAATTTATGCTGAACGGGATTCCCGTTAATCTGCGGGGGGACTCCTGGCATTTTCAGGGGGCGGCCCAGCAGACAGAGGACTATATCCGGGGCTGGTACCGGATGTGCCGGCAAGCGGGCATTAACAGCATCCGGCTGCATGCGCAGCCGTATCCGTCAGATTATCTGCGGATTGCCGATGAGGAGGGGGTGCTGATTGTCGATGAGACGGCCATCTACGGCTCCAGCAAAAGCATGGATGCGGCTCATCCCGATTTCATCGGCAATTGCTGCGCGCATGTGCAGCGGCTGGTGCAGCGGGACAAGAATCATCCTTCGGTCATTCTGTGGAGTGTGCAGAACGAGATGCGCTGGGTGGACGGACGCGATCACTACAAGCAGCATATCCCCGGCCTGATTGAACTGATGAAGGCGCTGGATGACACCCGCCCGGTCATGGTGGAAGGGGATAACCGCCTGGTCTCCAAGCAGCAGACTGAGGTGGAGAGCCGCCATTACAACATTGACGGCACGATCGCGCAGTGGGACCGGCAGGTTCCGCTCACCTTCGGCGAGCATGGCGGCTGGTGGTACATCTGTCCGCAGAACAGCAGCATGTACTCGGGAATGGATGTATATAAGGATTCGGACGCAAGTGCTGCCGGGCTGGCCATCAAGGAGCGGCTGTTCGTGGAATATGCACGGCGGCAGGGCGTATCAGGTATCTCTACCTTCAACTTTGTCCACTACTTCATGCGGGCGATGCCGGAGCAGGAGATCAAGCTGCCGCAGGCCGACCTGACCACACCCGGTCCCAAGCCTGCCGTAATTCCGGCCTACTCGCTTTCGCTGAACAACGGGCTGCTGCCGGAGGAATATCCGGTCTACAGGCCTAATCCGGCTTTTGCCATTATGGCCGCGGCCTTCAAGCCGGTCACGCTGATTGCCGCCGAATACAACCGCTGCTTCTTCGATGATGCGCCGGTCTCCCGCAGCTTCGATGTCTATAACGATACACTGTCAGCTCAGGAAGTAACGGTCGAATGTGAGGTCATGCAGGGCGGGCGCAGGGTACACAGCGAGACCTTCCGCTTCCGTCATGAGCCTGCTCAGCGCAGAAGCATCCGGCTGGAATGGATGCCGGAGGCGGTCTCCGGGGAAGGTTCTGTAGGAAGCGATGGGGCCGGAGTAGGAATAGGACCAGCGGGAGGAGAGGGGGCTAGAGTAGGCGCACCAGTAGGCGAAGGGGAAGCCAAGCTGTCCGCCCGGCTGTTCCATGGCGGCGAGCTGATGCATGAACTGAACGTAAGCTACCGTTTGGTGTCCGGGAGCTGCCGGACCGAGCCGGTGGAGATCGCCCTGTCCGCAGCTTACATCGGTTCTGACCGGGACTTCCAGGCAATTCACGCGCTGGTGCCCGCACTGGTCCGGGCAGAGCCGGACGCGGTAGAGAAGCTTGCGGCCGGGACTCTGCTGATTGTCGGCAGCAAGATGGAGGATAAGGACGGTACGCTGGACCGGAGGCTGCGAGGGTTCGTGCAGCAGGGCGGCCGGCTGCTGCTGCTGGAGCAGCTTCATCTCTCTCCCGGCAGGCTGCCGCTCACCCGCAGGGAATTCATCCGTGCACATAGCGGGGATTACGGGCATCCGGTGCTCCGGGGATTAGGCGCAGAGGATCTGATGTACTGGCATGAGGAGCTGCGCGAGGACGGGCCGCTGCCGATCATCCGGGCGGCCTTCGAGAAGCCGGTAACCGGCGACTTCACCCTGTTGCTGGAATGCAGCGCAGGGGACTTTGGAGACGGCGGCGATCTGTGGTCGCCGCTGCTGGAATACCGCAGCGGAGCGGGCATGTTCCTGGCGAATCAGCTGGAGATTATGGACCATCTCCAGCGGGTTCCCCAGGCACTGCTGCTGTTGCGCAGCCTGCTGCAGTATGCGGGCCGCGCGGTCCACGCGGCCGTTCCAACGGCTGCGCGATCCGTCGCAGCCGAGCCCGCCGCCGCGCTGGTGCCCGCGGCGGCAAGGTCCGCTGCGGTGTGGGTCCGCAGCGGCGGAATGGCGGAGGCCTTGCTCAGCAAGCTCCGCCTCAAGGGCCACATGCTGGACAGCGCCGCAGGCTTGTCCGGCCTGCCCCCCGGCCTCCTCGTCGTGGAGGCCGAACTGCTGGGCGGGCCGGGCGCGGCGGAAGCCGTGCGCCAGGCGGCCCTGGCCGGCGGCAGCGTGCTGGTGCTGCCGGCAGAGCCCGGCGGGCAGGAGGCCCTCGCCCGCCTGCTGGACGCTCCCGTGCGCATCGCGCCGCACGGGACGTATCATATGGCGGCGGACTATGCGCACGCCGCCGTCCAGGGCATCAGCCCGGTCGACCTGTTCGGCTTCGACAAGGTGCATCTCTCGCCCCGGGATGTCGTCAACTGGGAGCTGGCCGTATGCAGGCTGGAGGTGCCGGACGCGGAGGTGCTGTGCACCAGCGTGGAAGGCACAGCCTGGAAGGACTATTTCGCCGGGCAGCATACGGCGGAATACAGCCGGCTGGCGTTGGTCGAGCTGAACCGCCGCCAGGCCGCAGCTCCGGGGGCCTTTGTGATCCGGCAGGCGGCCGGAGCGGGAGAGATCCTCTGCTCGCAGCTGCTTGTGGACCAGGACAGCGACAAAAGCATCAGGCTTTACACCCGCCTGCTCGGCAATCTCGGAGGCGCGTTCGCCGATGAGCTGCTGCTTCATGACAAGGAGGATGCGCAGTGGGCGGTGGAGGCCGCAATGACGCTGTTCTGTCCGCCGCACATCGACTACGAGGCGATGAAGGACTACTATACAGACCCCGAATTCTCCCTGAATAACCTGGGGGAAGGCCTATATGGCTGGATGAAGAAAAAAGAACGCCGCCCGGACGGAACCTTCCTCATCCCCGCACCGGATGGACGCCCTCTGTTCCTGAGCTGCTTCGTGCATCTGCCGGAGACAGTGGGCAAAACAAGAACCGGCAGACTCCGGGTGAACTCGGCCTGCGCTTTTGAGATCTATATGAATGGACGGCTGGTGGCAAATCCTGAACAGGAGATTTCGCTGGTAAGCGGGATCAACCGCCTGATCGCCATCGTCCGGGGAGCGCAGGAGGATATCGCCTTCGGCATGGTGTTCCTGAATACAGACGGCACGTATATGAATGATCTGGAGTTCCGCCTGACGATGGATGAGGTGGAGCCCAAATGAGCAAGAGCAATGGAGAGGAGCAGACCGATATGAACGGCAATGAACCGGTACCATCCGCAGCATCTGCATCATCCGCACCACCCGCAGGCCCATCCGCCCACGCACAGAGTAACAAGGCTGTAGAACCGCCTAATGGAGTCAGTCTGCTTGCGCGTACAAATGAGCTGGACCAGTATTTTGCCTTCAACGATGAGGCGAGGGAGGTAGAGTTCAAGCGGCATGATATGCCGACCCCCTGGCTGAACTATTTATCCAACGGGACCTTCCATACGATGCTGTCCCATGCAGGCGGGGGACTATCTTTCTATAAATCTCCGCAGATCTGGCGGATTACCCGTTACCGTTTCTTCCATCTGCCGACCGACCGCTCCGGCCCGTATATTTACTTGCAGGATGCCGGAACAGGCAGCTACTGGTGTCCCACGTATGAGCCGGCCTTCCGGAAGCCGCAGGAATGGCGGAGCAGCCATGGCATGGGCTATACCCGCTTTGAAGCACAGGCGGATGAGCTGGCGGCGAAGACGGTTTATTTTGTCGGGCCCTATGAGAATTCCCTGATCTGGAATCTGACGCTGACGAACAATAGCGCAGAGGTCAAAGAGCTGAACGTGTATGCCTACGCCGAATTTGGGATGATGGAATTCATGCGCGAGCTGCAATGGCAATGCTATAACAAGCATCAGGTGTCGGTGCAGTACCATGACAAGGAAGCGCTGATCTACAAATACGGGGTGGAAAACCAGCCCAAGCCGGACGAAACCCCGCTGGTCTATATGATGTCCGATGCACCGCTTGCCGGATATGACGGAGACCGTGAAGAATTCATCGGCAGCTACCGCAGCGAATCCAATCCGGCCGCTATTGAGCAGGGGGGCTGCACTGGCTCGGCGATTCTGGGAGGCGACCCCTGCGGCGCACTCCAGGTTCGGGTAAGACTTGCGCCCGGTGAGACGCGCACCGTGAACTTTTTCCTCGGGACAGCGATGAACGAGGACGAGATTGAACGGGCCATCGGCCATTCGCGGGAGGCGGATTTCGTCACCCGTTCCTACGCGGCGCTTCAGGAGAACTGGGAGCGTTACCTCGGGGCCTGGAGCTGCGAGCTGCCGGATCAGGATGCACAGCGTATGCTTAACACCTGGAATCCGTACCAAGCGCAGCGGAATTTCCTGTTCTCGCGCAATATTTCGTATTATGCTACCGGAACCTTCCGGGGCGTAGGCTACCGGGATACCGCCCAGGATATTCTGGCGGTCGTACCGTACGATCCCGAGGCAGCCAAGGATAAGGTACGCCTGCTTGTGGGGCAGCAGTATCAGGACGGGCATGTGAATCATTACTTTTTCCCGAATGAGGGATGGGACCCGGTGACCAGCATCCATTCGGATGATCACCTGTGGACGGCGCTTGCCGTATGGGACATTCTGGCTGAGACCGGGGACGCGGCGTTCCTTCAGGAGAGTATCCCGTTCTATGATGGCGGTGAAGCGCCGCTGTATGATCATTTGAAGCGGGCGGTGGACTTCACCGTCTCCCGGCTGGGGCCAAACGGCTTCCCGCTGATGCTGCGCTCGGACTGGAATGACCAGCTTTTCCGCGTATGCCGTGAGGGCAGGGGAGAGAGCATCTGGACAGCGATGCAGTTCGGGACCGTGCTGCTGCGCATGAAGGATCTGGCGGCGGCCTCCGGCTACCCGGAGCATGCGGCGGAGTATGACCGGCTCTACGATGAGCAGAAGTCGCTTGTGAACACGCTGGGCTGGGACGGGCAATGGTTCCGGCGGGCGGTGATGGATGACGGGCGTTATCTGGGTACCGCTGAGCATGAGGAGGCCCAGATCTGGCTCAATGCGCAGACCTGGGCGACCCTGTCCGGGATGGCTGAGGCTGACAAGGGGCTGAAGGCGATGGACAGTGTGCGCGACATTCTCGATACAGAGCTGGGCATCAAAAAACTGCATCCGTCCATCACGAACTTCCCCGATCCCGCCGATCCGTTAACCAACTATAACAAAGGAACCGGGGAGAACGGGGCCGTCTTCTGCCACGCCAATACCTGGGCGATTATTGCGGAGTGTATGCTGGGCAGAGGGGACCAGGCGTACAAATATTACCGCCAGCTGATCCCGAACATCGCCATGGAGCAGGCCGGAATCTGGCGCTACAAAGCAGAGCCGTATGTCTATGCCTCGAACCTGTTCGGGCCGGAGTCGGACAGATTCGGTCTGGCGAATGTATCGTGGCTGACCGGGACGGCCGCGTGGATGTATGTAGCCGCTACGCAGTATATTATGGGCATCAAGCCTGTGCTGGCCGGACTGTCCATTAACCCGTGCATCCCGTCTGCCTGGGAGGGCTTCTCGGTCACCCGCCGGTTCCGTGGCTGCGAGTATGAGATTACCGTGAAGAACAACAGCCATGTCTGCTCTGGCGTTCAAGAAATCCGGGTGGACGGCGAACGGCTCGAAGGGACAGTCATCCCCCCATACCCGCACAAACAATCCGTGAAAGTGGAAGTCATACTGTAACGGTAGGCTTTCTGTAGAGACAGAGGGACTAAGTTAGATACAGAGTTTACAAGCAGTATATAAAAAGTGTCCCGTAGGCGGCTCCTAGCAATGCCCGTGCGGGACATTTTTTTGGCGTTCAACGAACAGTTGGTTGAAGTAACCAGGAACTACGCAGCTTGGAACGCGCCATGGAACCGCTGGATCAATGAGGTGCAAAAATGCACCTGAATTCGCCTAAAGTGGGAGATATGTGGAAATGAGGTGCAGAAGTACACCTGAATTCGCAGGTGAACCAGAAGTTACTGTTAATGACGTTAAACAATTCATCTTTCTATTAACCTCATTAATCGCAACCTCATTAACTCCACCAATTCCCAAGTACATTCAATAACCTCCCTAATCGGAATTCTCTTCATCCGCCCCCCAGCAATCCTGACCCTTTCTCCAGGTCAACTCACTTTCCCAAAAATCAGGCTTGCCCCCGGGTTTACTTTTACGCCTTGCGTGGTATAGTATAGGTATAAGTTGCATGAAGGAAATTTAGTTGCTCTATTGCAACAATGATTATCATTCTCATTTATCTCTCAGGCATGTCTTTCTTTTAGTCATCACTTTGAGTCATGCCATCATCCCAGTCATTATCCTCAACAACCATACCTATTCAACATGCTGTCCCGGCGATGCCGGGGCAGCATGTGTCATTTTAAGGGTGTTAATAATGGCTCTCATTCTCAAGTGTGCGCTTAACCAAAACCATTCAGGAAGGTGATTTATTATGCAAGCAACCTCGAAATCAATGCCCAAATCCATAGCGCGTCAAGGAGGGGCGCAGCAGCCCCGCACTCCGGGGCCGCGCCGCTTCGATCCGCTGGCGATGCTCAGCAACTCCGAAATGCAGGCCGCTCTTGGGAGCGGGCTGATTATGCTGGTAGCCTGGGCTACCAGCGGCTGGTCGGAGGTTTTATCCGTCATTCTCTACGTGATCTCTTATACACTAGGCGGCTGGATGAAGGCGAAGGAAGGCGTGGAGACGCTGGTCAAGGAGCGTGACCTGGATGTTAATCTGCTGATGATTGCCGCAGCGCTGGGTGCCGCCTCTATCGGGTACTGGAATGAAGGGGCGATGCTGATCTTCATCTTTGCCCTGAGCGGAGCGCTGGAGAGCTACACGATGGAGCGCAGCAAAAAGGACATCTCCGCTTTGCTGGCCCTCAAGCCTGCTACCGCCGTGCGCATTGAACAGGGAGCGATGAGTGAGGTTACCATTGATCAGCTCATGCTGGGCGATCTGCTGCTGATCCGTCCGGGTGAACTGGTTCCTGCTGACGGCAAGGTGTGCCGGGGGGAATCATCTGTGAATCAGGCCTCCATCACGGGAGAATCGCTTCCTGTAGACAAAACTGTTGGCAGTGAAGTATTCGCCGGTACCGTTAATGGAGAAGGCCCCCTCTATATAGAAGTAACGAAGACTGCCGAGAATACGCTGTTCGCCAAAATCATCCGCATGGTAGAAGAGGCAGAGAACGAAGTGCCGGATTCACAGCGTTTCATTAAACGGCTTGAATCCGTGTATGCCCGTGTAGTGGTAGCTGCAACAGTTCTGCTGATCACCTTGCCGCCGTTTGTGCTGGACTGGAGCTGGAGCGATACGTTCTACAAGGCTATGGTCTTCCTGGTCGTGGCGTCCCCGTGTGCGCTGGTATCCTCAATCATGCCCGCCATGCTGTCGGCTATCTCCAAGAGCGCCCGCAAAGGCATCCTGTTCAAAGGCGGGGTTCATCTGGAGAATATGGCGCGGACCTCGGTTGTTGCTTTTGACAAAACGGGTACTCTGACGGAAGGCATTCCGCAGGTCACGGACTTCATCGCCGGAGAAGGGTATGTGCGGGAAGAACTGCTGGCCGTGAGTGCCTCCATCGAGAAGCTGTCGGGGCATCCGCTGGCAGAGGCCATTGTCGCGCTGGCGGAAACGGAGCAGATCGGACTGCGGGATATTGAAGAGAGCCAGTCGGTTACCGGCTGGGGAATTGAAGGCGTCATCGACGGCCAGCTGTGGAGGATCGGCAAGTCCAATCTGCTGGATGAAGCGGAAGGGTCGGCTGCCGGGGCGGCCACGGACCATTGGAAGGCTCTGCGCAGCAGTCTGGAACAGGAAGGGAAAACGGTATCGCTGATCCTTGCCGGAGAGACCATCGCCGGAATGATTGCCCTGCAGGACACCGTACGCCCCCAGGCGGCGGCTGCCGTGCGCAAGCTGCATGATCTGGGGATCAAGGTAGCGATGCTGACCGGAGACCGCGAGGCTACAGCCCGGGTAATTGCGGGACAGAGCGGCGTTGACCTCGTGTTCGCGGGACTTTTGCCGGAAGATAAGGTATCGCATGTCAAGGCGCTTCGGGAGCAATACGGCCATGTGGTCATGGTAGGCGACGGGGTGAATGATGCCCCTGCGCTCGCTACCGCAACGGTTGGCATGGGCATGGGGATGAAGGGCAGCGGGGCTGCCCTGGAGATTGCCGATGTGGTGCTGATGAATGACAATATTGAAGAGATTGCCGGAACGATTGCCCTGGCGCGCCGGACACAGCGGATTGTGAAGCAGAATATGATTTTTGCCGTAACGGTCATTGCCGCCTTGATGATCAGCAACTTTGTGCAGGGGATTGCGCTGCCGTTCGGGGTGGTCGGGCATGAGGGAAGCACGATTCTCGTCATCCTTAACGGATTGCGTCTGCTGCGTTAGAAGCCGGTACAATGGAGGGAGCAGCAGAATATGTGCGCCCGTTTATTTTAAATTGCTTAAAATTGAATTGTTCACAAAAAGGAGCGTTTACAACGGGTCTGACATATTGACAACTCCCCTTGAGGTGATCATAATAAATACTAGATTATAATTATTTTAAATAAGGAATGGCGTCTTTTCCGTCCATCTCAAGGGGGATATCATCATGTACAAATCAATTATTGTCGGTACTGGACCGGCCGGATTGACAGCTGCTATATATTTGGCCCGTGCGAACCTGAACCCGCTCGTTATCGAAGGTCCGCAGCCAGGCGGACAGCTTACCACTACAACTGAGATCGAGAACTTCCCGGGATTCCCGGAAGGCATTCTGGGTCCCGATCTGATGGATAATATGCGCAAGCAGGCAGAGCGTTTCGGTGCACAGTTCGTGACCGGCTGGGTGAACAGCGTGGAGCTGGGCGACCGTCCGTTCAAGCTGAACGTGGAAGGCATGGGCACGCTGATTACGGATACGCTGATTATCTCCACGGGTGCTACAGCCAAGTATCTCGGGATTCCCGGGGAGCAGGATAACATCGGACGCGGGGTCAGCACTTGTGCTACCTGTGACGGATTTTTCTTCCGCGGCAAAGAGATCGTGGTGGTCGGCGGCGGCGATTCCGCGCTTGAAGAAGCGGGCTTCCTGACACGTTTTGCTTCCAAGGTAACCCTGGTTCACCGCCGTGAAGAGCTGCGGGCCTCGAAGATTATGCAGGACCGTGTCCGCGATAACGCCAAAGTGACCTGGGGACTGAACCGTACCCCTGTTGAAGTGATTGCCGGAGATAAGGGCGTAACCGGGCTGAAGGTTGTCAACAACGAGACTGGCGAAGAAGAGTTCATTGAAGCCAGCGGGGTATTCGTGGCGGTCGGCCATCATCCGAATACGGCATTCCTGGGCGGACAGATCACTACGGATGCGAACGGCTATATCGTATCGAATCCCGGAACCTCCGAGACGAACATTCCCGGCGTATTCGCCTGCGGCGATGTGCAGGATACCCGTTACAGACAGGCCATCACGGCTGCTGGCAGCGGCTGTATGGCGGCTATGGATGCCGAGAAATATATCGAGAGCCTGGAGCACAGCGCAGTAATTATGTAAGTCTGGCATTTGGAGAAGCAAGGATTCCGGTGCTACAATAGATCTCAGAGTCTAATACTTAGATACGAGGAGGAAATCATACTATGGAGAATGTAATTGTATACACATCGACGAATTGCCCGCATTGCCGTCAGGTGAAAAGCTTCCTGAGCGATAAAGGGGTAGCGTACGAAGAACGCAACATCGAGCAGAACGAAGAGTACGCCCAGCAGGTGTGGGATATGGGCATGAGAGCCGTACCGATTACGGTGATCGGGGATATGAAGATCGTAGGCATGAACAAGACCAAGTTCGACAAGGCTCTGGCTGCAACGGAATAATAGCCGGCAATCCTGAAATATATAGAGCCGCTTCCCGGTGGGAGGCGGCTCTTTGCGTGCGGCGGCGGAAAAACAACATTTAAATCTGCCCATGGGCCTGGCCTGCTTCAGCGAATATGAACAATCTTAAATACTGCTTCTCCACTTGCTTACGTCATTGCTGTCTCCTAGCAGGTCTCAGGTAAGTGACATGAACATCTGAAAGACAGCATAGACGGCAATGCCGCTGGCGATAAGGAGGAATCCCGATTTCTTCCGCGACTGGAACAGGCGCAGGACACCGAGGCTGACGAGCGGAGCAATGATGAGCAGCAGCAGCAGCACTGCGATGAACATCTTCGCCGAAATATCAGACGTATCAACATAAGTCATGGATTCTCTCTCCATTTCAGAAAAAAGGGTATGGTGACAAATGTCACACAAGTATCCTTATTATATAGGATAGCTACTCCTTTTAGAGCAGGAAATGCAGAAAAAAATGCGGCGATTTTAAGAAATATATGAATTTATGCCGTAGACCAAAAGTGATCCTCCACCTTCACGCAAAAACAAGCCGCGTCATATAAAGTATGCCGCAGCCGTTCCGCTTGTAGTGTGCTCTATAGGGTCACGCGGATGTTGCCCAGAAAATGCATCACCGCTGAAAAACCCGCTCCAATCATGGTTCCCCGGCTTCCCAGCCTGGAGAAGGTGATTTCGAGCTGCTGCTTGTGGTAGGGGAGGGTACGCTCAGCTACTACCCGGCGCAGCGGCTCGCCGAGCCACGGCTCTGCCTCCGATAAAGCGCCGCCGATAACGATCAGCTCGGGGTTGAAGCTGTTGATCAGATTGGTAACTCCGATCCCCAGATACTCGCCAATGGAGTTGAAATGGCTTAGCGTATCGGGCTGCCCCTCAAGTGCATACTTGACCAGCCCGGTCGTTGTGCGCGACGGGAGGGAGAGACCTGGATTATCATAGGTTTTCTCAGAGGCATACAGCTCCCAGCAGCCCCGGCTGCCGCAGCTGCAGGGCTTGCCTTCCGCTTCAATCGTCATATGTCCGGTCTCGCCCGCATAGCCGCGCGCGCCCTTATACAACTCTCCGCCGATAATAATCCCCGACCCGATCCCCGACCCTGCGCTGATATAGAGCAGATGCCGCACATCGCGGGCCGCTCCGAAGTTCAGCTCACCCTGGGCGCCTGCATTGGCCTCATTATCAATGGTGACCGGCACCGCGAAGGCGCTTTCCAGAATCGAACGCAGGTCTACCATCTCCCAGCCCAGGTTGGGCGCGAACAGGACAACGCCTTGCTCATCGACCATTCCCGGGACGCCGACACCAATGCCGACTAGTCCGTAATGAGAAGGCGGGGCCGTAGCGATCAGCTCCGAGATCATCTGCTGCATCTGCCCGAGCACATAAGGGAAGTCGTGGTTCTCCAGCACACTGTCCCGTTCATGAAGAATGCCGCCCCCCAGATCGCAGAGTACGGCCTTAAGCTGTTTCACGCGCAGCTCGATCCCGATCACACTTCCCGCCATCTCATTAAAATGCAGCATCAGCGGCTTGCGCCCGCCGCTGGATTCTCCGGGTCCAGCCTCGGTAACCAGCTGCTGCCCGCATAGCTCGGCTACCAGATTGGAGACGGTGGCTTTATTAAGGCCAGTCACCTCGGATACCTTGGCCCGTGAGATGGGGGAATGCATACGGATGGTATGTAAAATAATCGATTTGTTTATTTTTTTGACCAGCGCCTGATCACCGGTAACTTTCAAGCAGCACACTTCCTTTTACAATATAAGAATTTATAGGTTTCACACCATAAGTTTTGTCCGGTCTGCTGATCGGCGGCATGTAACAATGAGGAAAGCCGTTGTTTCAGGATAGAACGGGGGCTTTGCACGTGCAGGAAGAGGGTAGCTGTGAAGCTAGGCTCCGCTGCGCGGGTATGCCCCCTAGTCTAGAATGAAGAGCGCAAAAATGCAACTGAATCCGTTGAATCCGGACGAACCCGCCGCAACATATTTTTGTATAACCCGAACTTCTGGAGGTGAAATTAAGCTCCGGGATCTCTGTGAAACAGCGGGAAAAATAAAAATAAAAAAACTTTGTTTAACCAATATACAAAGTCAGAGGGATGTGTTAAGATGTTGCTGTAAACGCTTGCGGATAAAGCAAATATTGAGGAGGATTTTACAAATGGCTTATTTTGAAACAGTGAGCAAGATCTCTTACGAGGGAAGCCGTTCCACCAACCCTTATGCATTCAAATTCTACAATCCTACAGAAATCGTAGCCGGCAAAACAATGGAAGAGCACCTGAAATTTGCAATGGCTTACTGGCATACATTAACAGCTGGCGGTTCCGATCCGTTCGGCGCTGAAACTGCAGTCCGCGCTTGGGACAAACTGAGCACATTGGACAAGGCTAAAGCCCGTGCGGAAGCTGCATTCGAATTCATGGAGAAGATGGACCTGCAGTACTACTGCTTCCATGATGTGGACATCGCTCCTGAAGGCGCGTCCCTGCGTGAATTCTACAGCAACATCGATACCATCGTAGATATCCTTGAACAAGGCATGAAGGCTTCCGGCAAAAAACTGCTGTGGAACACTGCCAACATGTTCACCAACCCGCGCTACATGCACGGTGCAGGCTCCACCTGCAACGCTGACGTATTCGCACATGCTGCTGCACAAGTGAAGAAAGGTCTGGAAGTGGGTAAACGTCTGGGCGCTGATAACTATGTGTTCTGGGGCGGCCGTGAAGGTTACGAGACTCTGCTCAACACCAACATGCAGCTGGAGCAGGACAACATTGCCCGTCTGTTCACTATGGCTGTTGATTATGCGAAGGAAATCGGCTTCGACGGCCAGTTCCTGATCGAGCCTAAGCCGAAAGAGCCTACCAAGCACCAATATGACTTCGATGCAGCAACCTGCATCGCATTCCTGCAGAAGTATAACCTGGATAAGCACTTCAAGCTGAACCTTGAAGCGAACCATGCTACACTGGCTGGCCACACCTTCGAGCACGAGCTGCATGTAGCCCGTATCAACGGCATGCTGGGATCACTCGATGCGAACCAGGGCGATCCATTGCTCGGCTGGGATACAGATGAATTCCCTGCAAGCATCTACGATGCTACACTGACTCTGTATGAAGTACTGAAGAACGATGGTCTGGGCAAAGGCGGAATCAACTTTGACTCCAAGGTACGCCGTCCTTCCTTCGAGCCTGAGGATCTGTTCCTGGCACACATCTCCGGTATGGACGTATACGCTAAGGGCCTGAAGGTAGCTGCTAAGCTGCTGGAAGACGGCGTATTCGAGAACTTCATTGCTGATCGTTACAGCAGCTTCAACGAAGGCGTTGGCGCTGACATCGTATCCGGCAAAGCGACACTGGCTTCGCTGGCTGACTACGCGCTGAACAACGAGAGCCCGCGTCCGAACAAATCCGGACGTCAGGAACTGCTGAGAGCTACACTTAACCAGTACATCCTGACTGCTGAGTAAGACGCTGCCGGATTTGCGGGATTGCCCGCAGATTCATTAGAGAATACACGCAACGGGGGTTGCTGAAGAGAGCATTCTTCGGCAGCCCCCTTTTTTAATACTGGAATACTTGAGTGGCGGAATGGTTCTGATACTCTACAAGTACTTCATCAGATTTAAAATAGTGGATCAGACGCAATGCCCCTTCCAATTACATCTTTTCCAAGCGGGTGTTGTTCTTCAGGGGACGTTTGGCTTAGCGTAACGGACTGAGGTGCTCTTATCCGGGAAGAAAGTCGTCACTTGAGCGATTAACGGACTCCACAGGCCTTATCCTTTGCACTTCAGCTAAGAAACGTCTCATAGAGAGACTATGAGGTCGCCTGAGTCCGTTACGCTGCCAAAAGTGGCGTTTTCGCGGGGATAAGATCTCTCCGGTCCGTTAGATTTTGGGTGGATAGGGTTTAATAAGCTTATCCATCCTTTTAATCTGATACTCTACCAGGACCGTGTGAGTGTATTTTGTGCAGCAGAATGATCTGATTTGGCTGGAAAATAGCATTCTGCTGTATTTGGTACAACAGATATTTGAGCGTACCCTACAAAACAGCCTTTTCAACAAGTTCTAGTGTACAAAGTGCAATAGCCTGCGATTTTCGGCCGATTTAACGAGAATCTATTGCAGAAAATACAATCGTAGCCGCATCTTAGGCGTACCTCTCGCTTACTTTCGCCTTACCTTTTAGTGGAAGGTGCTTTTGAACGGCTGCAGAGAAGTTTCATAAGAAGTAATGCTACATATAACTTTTAGGAGGATAACTATGAAATATGTAATTGGTGTCGATCTTGGAACCAGCGCGGTAAAAACTGTACTGGTAGATCCTCAGGGCAAAGTGGCTTTTGAGCACTCTGAAGCGTATCCGCTCAGCAGACCCCAGCCGAACTGGAGTGAGCAGAATCCGGAGGATTGGGTGAAGGGAACCATCGCCAGTCTGAAGCGTCTGATGGAAGTATCCGGCGCTAAGCCTGAACAGATCGACGGTATCAGCTTCTCCGGCCAGATGCACGGGCTTGTGCTCGTTGACGGTGAAGGCAAGGCGCTGCGTCCCGCCATTCTATGGAATGATACACGTACGACTGCGGAATGCCGTAAGATTGAGAAGAAGCTTGGCAGCAAGCTGATCGATATCGCCAGAAACCGCGCGCTCGAAGGCTTCACGCTTCCGAAGATTCTGTGGGTCCAGGAGCATGAGCCGGAGGTGCTCGCGAAGGCTGAATTATTCCTCCTGCCGAAGGATTATGTGCGTTATCACCTGACAGGTGACTATGCCATGGACTACTCCGATGCAGCCGGAACCCTGCTGCTCGACGTTGGCGCGAAGCAGTGGAGTGCGGAGATTGCCGGAGCGTTCGATCTGCCGGTCTCCCTCTGCCCGAGACTCGTGGAATCCTTCGAGCAGACCGGAACCCTGCTTCCGGCAGTTGCCGAAGCCTCCGGCCTGCTGCCTACCACCAAGGTGTTCGCCGGCGGGGCAGACAATGCCTGCGGCGCACTGGGAGCCGGCATTCTGGGCGAAGGCCGGACGATGTGCAGCATCGGGACCTCCGGTGTGGTATTGTCCTATGAGAGCAACAAGGATCTTAACCTCGAAGGCAAAGTGCATTTCTTCAACCACAGTGAGAAGGATGCCTTCTACATTATGGGCGTGACCCTGGCGGCAGGACACAGCCTGACCTGGTTCAAGGAGACCTTTGCGCAAGACAAGAGCTTCGACGAATTGCTGCAGGGAGTGAACGAAATCCCGGCTGGCAGCAGCGGTCTCTTGTTCACCCCTTACATCAGCGGGGAACGTACACCGCACCCGGATGCGAGCATCCGCGGCAGCTTCATCGGTATGGATTCCGGACATACGCTGTCCCACTTTACCCGGGCTGTGCTGGAAGGCATCACCTTCTCGCTGCGCGAATCCATCGAGATTGTGCGTGAATCCGGCAAAGAGATTACCGAGGTTGTGGCGATCGGCGGCGGGGCGAAGAATGAAGCCTGGCTGCAGATGCAGGCCGATATCTTCGGCGCTACGATCATCAAGCTGGAGAGCGAGCAGGGTCCGGCTATGGGCGCAGCTATGCTGGCAGCCTATGGTGCAGGCTGGTTCGAATCTCTTGGTGCATGTGCGGAAGCCTTCATCCGTCCGGCAGAGACCTATACCCCTAATGCAGAGCAGGCGGCGCTATATGACGGAATCTTCGCTTTGTATCAGGATGTATACGGCCAGACCCGCGAGCTGAATGAGAAGCTGGCTTCTTACCGGAAATAGAATATCCGCACGGAATGACTGCCATCCTGTACAGGGTGGCAGCTTATTTTCTTTTAAAATATAAGAATTTATATGTTTCACACGATAATTTATCCTTCTATTTCTCGCTGAAACGGTACCGTCCTTTAAAAGGACGGCAATGCCGTTTCCACTTATATAGGTTATGGTATAAGCTTGCTGTAAAGTTTGTAATAAGCTCTGTGAAGGGAGGCCCCAATTGATCAAAGTACTGATTGTGGATGATGAGCCCAAGCTGAGGGAAGGGATGCGCACCTTGATTCCCTGGGAGGAAGAGGGGTATACCGTGGTGGCGACAGCGGCTAACGGTTATGAAGCGCTGGACAAATTCCGTGAGTTGAAACCTGGACTTGTGATGGCGGATATCCGTATGCCGGGAATGACCGGGCTGGAATTGATCGCTGAGCTGCGCAAGGAGAATCCAGGCTGCCATGTGCTGATTCTGAGCGGCTATGCCGATTTTGAATATGCGAAGCAGGCCATCTCCTATCATATTGACGGATATTTGCTTAAGCCGGTGGATGAGGAGGAGCTGATCAGCTATCTGCAGGAGCTGCGGGAGAAGATCAGCCAGGAAGAACGGATCAACGAATGGCAGGCGCTGGAGCCGGCAAGAACCACCGAGGTGCTGGTGCGGGAGCTGCTGCAGTCGAAGGAAGCCGGAGAGGCGGCGGCTGAGCTGGGTCTTAAGGACAGCAGCTGCGAAGTGGTGCTGCTGGAATTGAAAGGGCTTAACAAGGGCGAGGATGCCCGCGAAGATGCAGTGAAGCGGCTGATGGAGCGGCATTGGCAGGAGGCGGAGGGCTTCTTCTTCTTCACCCTTCCCCCGTATATGGGAATTCTGCTGAAGGAGCCGCTCCGGGATGAACGCGCCCGGGCGGCCCTCTGGCAGGAGCTGCATCACCTGATCTCGAAGGAGGGGCTGGAGTTCGTGGCCGCAGCGGGCGGAGCAGCTGCCCGGCCGGAGGAGGCCGGAGAGTCCTTCGGGGCCGCACGCGCCCGGCTGGACGATGCCTTCTTCGGGCAGAAGAATACCCTCCTCTGCGAAATGCCGGACCTGTGGGAGGAGCCTGCACAAGGCGCGGTGGAACTGGAGGAGGAGCCGGACCCCGAGCGTGATATTGAGGTGCAGCTGTTACTGGCAGTGGAGGCTGGAAGCAGCGAGGTGGCCAGGGAGCTTACGCTGCAGATTATACGCCAGCTTGTGCATACCCAGCGGGATGAGACCTATATCAAGGATCAGCTGCTGCGGATTGTCAGCAGTACAATTGCCCGGCTGGAGGCGGCGAGTCCCGAGCTGCGCCCGCTGATTGCCGGACAAGCTTCGCCGATGGGCGAGGTCTACAGCAGCAGGTACCTGCATGATGCAGAGCGGCTGGTGTCGGGCTACATGGAGCAGCTCTCCCGGCTGACGGGCAGCGGAGGCGGACGCGGCGATGAGATTAAGCGGATCACCGATTTGATCCAGCGGCGGTATAAGGAGAATTTGAAGCTGGGCACCCTTGCGGAGATTTTTAACTACAATAGTGCCTATTTGGGTAAAATGTTCAAGAACCAGGTGGGCGAGCACTTCAATACGTATCTGGATAAGGTGCGGATCGAGAAGGCCAAGCAGCTGCTGACCCAGGGCATGAAGGTCTATGAGGTGGCCGAGCAGGTTGGATACATGAACTCCGATTACTTCAACGCCAAATTCCGCAAATATGTCGGCGTCTCCCCAAGCGCCTACCGCAAGGAGAACTAGACTTATCTAAGAAGCGCTAAAGCACTTAACGAAAAGCAAAAAGAAGCGGAGGGGAAATTTGGAACTGTAGGCCGGCAAGCTTGCAGAAAATCAGGTATGAGGCTTATGATATACAGGCTGTTCCCCTTCTTACAGAAGACCGGGAGCAGCCTGTTTGTATAGAGAGGGGAGATTGATATCAAGAAGCTGGTGCGGATGGTCAATAATATGAAGCTGAAATACAAGCTGATCTTCTTTTATATCATAGTGGTGATGATTCCCGTGCTGATTGCAGGGATTATTCTGACAAATTATTTTCGGGAAGGAGCCTTGAACAGAGCGATTGATCAGGCCACCAACAACGTGGAAAAGATCAAAAGCCAGTTGTACAGCAAGCTGCGTGTCCCTACAGATATTTCGAATCTGCTCTATTTCGATGAGGATCTGGAGCGGCTGGTTAATACGCATTATCCGAGTATCCTGGAGCTGACCAAGGCTTACCTGAATTATACCGACCTCAAGGAATACGTGCTGCGGTACCGGGAAATCTCCAATATCCGCTTCTTCATCGATAATCCCACTCTGGTGGACGATATGTCCATCGCGCCGGTAACGCCGGAGATCCGCACGAGAAACTGGTATACACAGGCTATGCAGAACAATCAGATCTACTGGATGTATATCCACGACAAGGACCCTTATATCAACAGCCCCAAAGGAACCATCAACAAGCTGAGCCTGGTCCGCCAGGTGCCCTACCCAGAATACAGCAAGTCAGGAATTCTGATGGTGCAGGTGAATCAGAATGAGCTGAACCAGATGCTGCACCAGGAGCCGTTCGAGACCATTATTATCGATGAGCAGGGCTATATTGTATCCGCTAAAAATCCGCAGCTGGTGGGCAGCACGGTGGATGCTTTTGACATAGGGATTGATGTGCAGGCGCAGTCCAAGGGCGTGTTCACGACCCAGGTGAAGGCCAAGGATTCTTACGTCATCATCGATGAGATGATCCCTGAGCTGAGTGTCAGCAAGTTAAAAATCATTTCCGTATTCGAGACCAAAAGCATTCTGAGCGATGCCAACAAGGTGAGTCAGCTGGGCCTGTTTATCGTAATCGGGGTGCTGCTGGTTGCGCTTGTATTGGTCTACACGATCTCGCTGCTGACGAGCAACCGGCTGCTGCGGCTGAGCCGCCAGCTCAATCAAGTGGCCCTCGGGAACCTGAATGTCGTCTCCCGCATTGACGGAACAGACGAGATCGGCCAGCTGTCGCGCCAGTTCAACTACATGGTAGCCAGCATCAACCAGCTGATTAACCAGGTGATAGAGAGCAATGAGAAGAACAGCACGCTGGAGATTGCGCAGCGCGAGATTAAGCTGAAGATGATGGCGAGCCAGATTCATCCGCATTTTCTGTTCAACGCGCTGGAGTCGATCCGTATGAACGCCCATCTGCGGGGAGAGAAGGAGATCGCTAATATTGTCCGGCTGCTGGGCAAGCTGATGCGCAAGAATCTGGAAGTCGGACGGGAGAGAGCGCCGATCAAGGAAGAGATTGAGATGATCCGCTCCTATCTGGAGATTCAGAAGTTCCGGTACGAGGACAGGCTGGAATATGAGATTACCTTGGATCCCGCCACCGCTGAGGTGATGATTCCGCCGTTGATTATCCAGCCGCTGGTGGAGAATTCGGTCGTTCACGGTCTGGAGAATAAGGAGGGCACGGTGCATGTCAGCATCGCCATTACCCTCACGGAGAAACAGGAGATTGAGGTGATTGTAATGGATGACGGGATCGGGATGAAGGAAGGACGGCTGTCCGAGATTATGGAGGTCATCACCAAGGTGGAGGAAGAGGAGCAGGGCCGGATCGGGCTGCGCAATGTGCAGCAGAGACTGACTCTGTATTACGGAGCGGAGCACGGGCTGAACATCTCAAGCCGGGAAGGAGAGGGGACCCGGATTACATTTTCAATCCCGAAGGGACAGTGATTTGAAGGCTTAAGGGGATACAGGCGGGGAGAATGTCTAATTTCTATAGGTTTTTACGTGAAATCTGTTGGGTATTCTCGCCCCCGGCGCTGGGATAAGATAAAGCTATCAAAGCGAAGGGGGAATATTGATCGTGAAAGCGCTCACTGAAAGCGGTGTTACAACAAATGAAAGCGTAACCCCCCGCCCACCTGCGAAACGGAATAGTGGATTTTGGAAAAGCGTACTCCAGCAAAAGTACTTATACCTGATGTCCCTTCCATTCGTAATCTGGGTATTTATATTCAGCTATGTGCCCATATGGGGATGGCTAATGGCCTTTCAGAATTATAAGCCGGTCAGATCGTTCAGCGAGCAGAAATGGGTCGGACTGGACAACTTCAAGGAGCTGTTCCAGGATGAACGCTTCTACCTCGTATTAAGAAATACACTGGCGATGAGTATGCTGGGGCTGATCTTCGGCTTCGTGGTTCCGATTCTGTTTGCGGTCCTGCTCAACGAGTTGCGCGGAAGCGTCTTCAAAAGAACGGTCCAGACGATATCTTACCTGCCACACTTTGTATCCTGGGTGGTTGTAGGCGGAATTGTCTACAAGACGCTTGCGATTGACGGGGGGATCGTGAATGATTTGCTGCTCTGGATGAATGTGATTGATGAGCCGATCCAGTTCATGGCCAAAGGGAAATACTTCTGGGGAGTCTTAACGGCTGCTGACATCTGGAAGGAAACGGGCTGGAACGCGATCATCTATCTGGCAGCGATTACAGGCATTGATAAAGAACTGTATGAAGCGGCTAAAGTGGATGGAGCAGGACGGGTCAAGCAGATGTTCAATATTACATTGCCGGGGATTCGTACGACGATTACAGTACTCCTGATCATGTCGATTGGTCATCTGGTCGGAATCGGCTTTGAGAAGCAGTTCCAATTGCAGAACAATCTCGTTACCGATTATTCGGAAGTGCTGGATTTGTATGCGCTTAAATACGGGATACAGATTGGACGGTTCTCCTATGGTACAGCGATAAGTATGTTCACCTCGGTAGTCAGTGTCATTCTGCTGTTTACGGCTAACGGAGTGATGAAGAAATTAACGAAAGAAAGCATTATGTAAGGAGGGGATCAAATGGGCGGCAAAGCTTTTCAAATGTCTAAAGGTGAACGCGTATTCGACGTGTTTCTCTACATCACTCTGGGATTAGTCATGATTGTGACCTTATATCCCTTTCTGAACGTGCTGGCAATTTCCTTCAATGAATCTACAGATACGGTCCGGGGCGGCATCTATATCTTCCCGCGGGTCTGGACTCTGGAGAATTACCAGCGGATCTTCAGCTATACCGGTCTGATTCAAGGTTTCAAAATATCGATTCTGCGTACCGTTTCAGGTACACTGCTGGGTCTGGTGAGTTCCTCTATGCTGGCGTTTACGCTCAGCCGTCCGGAATTCAGAGCGAGAAGGTTCATCTCGGTTTTTCTGGCCCTGACCATGTATTTCTCGGGCGGTATGGTGCCGATGTATATTCTGATGAAGGATTTGCATCTGATCGGGACGTTCTGGATCTACATTTTGCCGGGTGCGGTTGCCGCATTTAATGTGTTCATTATCCGCTCCTTTATGGACGGACTGCCCTTTGCCCTGCAGGAATCGGCTAAGCTGGACGGGGCGAATGACTTTATGATTTTCTACAAAATCATCCTTCCGCTCTGCAAGCCGGTACTCGCAACTGTCGCGCTGTTCCTGGCTGTAGGACAATGGAATGAGTGGTTCACCACCTATCTCTACAACGGCAACAAGCCGCATCTGACTACGCTGCAGTACGAGCTGATGAAGGTCCTGTCTTCGACCAATCAGGGCAGCGGCATGGCAAATGCGAATGATATGGCCAGACAGATGGCGCAGATTTCACCGGAGTCGATCAAGATGGCGATTACCATTGTCGTAACCGTGCCGATTCTCGTGGTCTATCCGTTCCTGCAAAAATATTTTGTCGGCGGGATGACGCTGGGTGCAGTTAAGGCATAAACCTTCACCCAGAGCAACAGTGGAGAAGCTGCCGGGTTCAGTGCAGAGCCTGGCAGCTAACCCGCTTAGGGCAAAGTGTTAATTAGTGGTAATTTATATTTATGGTAGTTTTGCAAGCGTTCACAATGGTATATTCAGGTCTCACCTGATATGCATAGAGGCAACATACTAAGATACAAGGGGGATACACAATGAACCGCAAGAGTACCAAAACGATCTTCACACTCCTGCTGATGAGCTCGATGCTGATCGCCGGTTGTGGAGGGAACGGCAATAATGCAGCCAACAATACGACGCCTAACAACTCAGGAACTACACCTGATGCTACTGCCGCAGCAGATGATACGGCTCTAGATACCTCACCGGCTACATTCACCTTCTTTGGAGCGGATGCCAGCCCGAACTGGAACAAGATGCAGGATGATGTCGGTAAAGCCATTACAGAAAAGACAGGCGTCACCCTTGAAGCTGAATTCGATGTAGGCAGCGGCGGCGGCGACCAGAAGATTGCGATGATGGCGGCGAGCGGCGACGTTCCTGATATTATTTTCGCTAAAGGAAGTCTGAGTACCCTGGTGGATGCGGGCCTAATCATTGATATGACGGACCTGATTGACAAATATGGCCCCAACCTCAAGAAAGTCTACGGCGAGAACATGAACCGTCTGAAGTACAGCCTGGACGATCAGAGTATTTATCAGATTCCTACGAATATGGGTGTCGGCCAGAAGTCCTTCGATGCCACAGGCGGATTTGAAATTCAGCATCGTGTGCTCAAAGAGCTCGGCTATCCAAAGGTGCGGACTGTAGCTGATTTTGAAAAGGTGCTGAAGGATTATGTCGCTCTGCATCCTGAAACCGATGGGCAGCCTACCATTCCGCTGACGCTGAACGCTGATGACTGGAAGATTATGATCACCGTGACGAACCCGGCCTTCACTACAACCGGCGCACCGGATGATGGTGAATACTATGTGGACCCTGAGACCTTCGAAGCGAAGCTTCACTACAAACGCGCCGAAGAAAAGGAATATTTCCGCTGGCTGAACGGCATGTACAATCAAGGACTGCTTGATAAGGATACCTTCGTACAAAAGGATGACCAATACAAAGCGAAAGTGGCCAGCGGCCGTGTACTCGGTCTGATCTCCCAGGAATGGGAATACTCTGATGGTGAGAATGCCCTGAAGGCTGCCGGCAAAGACGAGTATACCTATGGACACTTCCCTGTAACCCTGACCGAAGAGTATAAGGATCATTCCTTCATGCAGACCGGTATCGACGGTTACGGTATCGCAATTACTACAGCGGCCAAAGATCCTGAGCGGATCATCAAATGGCTGGACTGGATGTCCTCCGATGAAGGCCAGATCCTGAGAACCTGGGGGATTAAAGACAAGCACTATACTGTGGATGCGAACGGCAAACGTGAGGTTCTGCCTGAAATCCGTGACGGCTTAGCCAATGATACAGCGAACACCCAAAAAACAACCGGGATCGGCCAGTACCTGATCTTCGGTGCACGGTATGGTGACGGGGTGAAGGATTCAACAGACAACTACTACACTACAAGCTTCCCTGAACAGATCGTTGCTTCCTATTCAGAAGCTGAGAAGGAATCCCTTGCCGGATATAAGGCGACTACCTGGAAGGACCTGTTCCCGAAAGAGGATGAATTCCCTGTAAAAGAAACAGGCGCCCTGTACAACCTGCCGGTTCCGACAGACGGTAAATATCAGGTCATCTTCAAAAAGACCCAGGATATCGTACGTAAGCGTATCCCGGAAGCGATTCTGTCCAAACCGGCTGATTTCGATAAAGTCTATGACGCCTTCCTGGCTGAGCTGGACAAAGCCGGCGCTCAGGATATGGAAAAAGAATTTACTGAGCTGGTGAAGAAGAGAGTATCCCTGTGGACAGGAAAAAATCTGTAATCCTTAATGAAATGTAGCATGATTTAGAGTAGAGCAGGAGGCAGAAAGGCCCGACTTAGGTCAGGGCCTTTTGCTGTATTCAGAACTCTTAGCAGGAAGGATGAGGAGAATATGGAAACTGAACAAAGGAACTCCGCGTGGAAGCTTAGATACAGCCAGCCCGCAGCCGTCTGGGAAGAGGCGCTGCCGCTCGGGAACGGGCATATGGGGGCGATGGTATTCGGTGGTACGGGGAGAGAGCTGATCCGGCTGAATGAAGATACCCTATGGTCCGGGTTCCCCCGGGATACCAATAATTACGAAGCGCTCAGGTATTTGAAAAGAACCCGGGAGCTAATCGCTGCAGGCCACTATGGCGAGGCCGAGGATATGGTGAATGCCCATATGCTGGGGGTCAACGCCCAGGCCTACCTGCCGCTCGGGGACCTGATTCTTACGCAGCCGGGCGCAGAGAATTACCGGAGCTATGAAAGAGAGCTTGATCTGGATAGCGGAGTTGCCAAAGTGACCTATCAGACGGAGCAGGGCAACTTCACCCGTGAGGTGTTCATCAGCACACCGGACCAGGTTGGTGTTGTGCATCTGACAAGCGGTCAGCCGGGAGGAATTCACCTGGAGCTTGCGCTGGACAGCCAATTACAGCATAGCGTTAGTCCAGCGGAGGGGAACGGGCTGGTAATGCAGGGGCGCTGCCCCTCGCATATTGCTGACAATTACCACCAGGATCATCCGCTTGCGGTGCTCTATGAGGAGGGGCTTGGAGTTGCGTTCGAGCTGCACCTGCATGTACAGGTCACCGGGGGAAGTATCGGGCATTCCGCAGGCAAGCTGGTAATCCGTGGCGCGGAGCGTGTGCTGCTGCTGCTGGCTGCCGGAACGGACTATGAGGAGGTGCGGTCAAGAGCAAGTCATAGAGCCGCAGCGCCAGCTCAGTATTCCACAGCTATGCTAAGCCCGGCGGAGCTATGCGCCAGCAGATTAAGCGCTGCGGCGGGTATGACTTATGAGGAGCTGCGTAGAAGGCATACCGGGGATCATCAGGCGATCTTCCGCCGGATGGATCTGGATCTCGGCGGTCACGAGGCGGAGGAGCGGCCAACCGATGAACGTCTAGCAGCCTATCAGGAGGGGGCAGAAGACCCGGCACTGGAGGCCCTATTGTTCCAATATGGCCGCTATCTGCTGATGGGCAGCTCACGGGCCGGAACACAGGCAGCGAATCTGCAGGGGATCTGGAATCCCCATGTTCAGCCGCCATGGAACAGCAATTACACAACCAATATCAATACACAGATGAACTACTGGCTGGCGGAGGTCTGTAATCTCAGCGAATGCCATGAACCGCTCCTTGAGCTGATTAAGGAGCTTAGTGAGACCGGAGCCAGAACGGCTGCCATCCATTATGGAGCGCGCGGCTGGGCAGCCCATCATAATGTGGATCTGTGGAAGGCTTCCACACCGTCTGGCGGAGATGCCAGTTGGGCCTTCTGGCCCATGGGCGGCGTGTGGCTATGCCGTCACCTGTGGGAGCATTACGAATTCAACCCCAATTTGGAGTATTTGGGCGAGACCGCTTATCCGCTAATGAAAGGAGCAGCCCTCTTCTGCCTGGATTGGCTGGTGGAAGGACCGGAGGGCCGGCTGGTTACCAGCCCGTCTACTTCGCCGGAGAACCGGTTCATCGCGGAGGACGGCAGAGCTTGCAGTATATCTGTGGGCTCGGCCATGGATATGAGCCTCATCGCTGAGCTGATGCAGCACTGCCTGGAGGCTGCACGTATTCTTGACGTAGACGCTGAGTTTCAGGAGGAGCTGGAGCAGACACTCGTACGTCTGTCTCCGCTGAAGATCAGCGAGAGCGGACGGGTGCTGGAATGGCTCTATGACTTCGCCGAAGCTGAGCCGGGGCACCGCCATGTCTCCCACCTGTACAGCCTGTATCCGGGCAACCGGATTAACAGGCGGGACACGCCGGAGCTGCTGGAAGCCAGCCGTTTAACGCTGGAGCAGCGGGTTGCTTCCGGCGGGGGACATACCGGCTGGAGCTGTGCTTGGCTGATCAATCTCTATGCCCGGCTCGCAGACGGCGATGCGGCTTACGGCTATGTGCGCACGCTGCTAACCCGTTCCGTCTACACCAACCTGTTCGATGCGCATCCGCCGTTTCAGATTGACGGTAATTTCGGTGCGGCCGCCGGGATCGCAGAGATGCTGCTGCAGAGTCATCTGGGGGAGCTTACGCTGCTTCCCGCGCTGCCGGAAGCCTGGAAGAACGGCCGTATCAGCGGCCTGAAGGCACGCGGGGGGTATGAAGTGGACATCGAATGGCAGGCTGGGGTTCTGGTATCCGCGCGGATTACAGCCCGGTTCGATGGAACGTTGCGCCTTGGCTACGCGCAAGAGCTGAAACTGAAGCTTGCAGACGGTAGCCGCCAGGCGCTGAACGGTGCGCTTCAGGTTACGGCTGGCGGGGTGTACTTTGTGGGGGTGTGAGGGGGCGTATATTCCTGTGTTCACCTCTACACTTTGGTTTACTGCTCGCAGCGGGGAGAGATTTGCTTATTATGCACGGAAAGGTCAGAGCCGATATAATGGATAGTAAGGCACGAACGCCTGCATTCTTCAGGTTGAAGTTGTAATTAGGGGTTTATTGGCATTAACTATAGAGTATACGGCTATGGCCGATAATATAGATTGCAGGAGGCGCACGGATCATATGGGGAAGAGATATAGATCGCTGATGAAGACGGCGGTTGGACTTATGCTTGTGTGTGCAGCTATTCCGCCTGCGATGTACTGGGGATACGAGCATGCGTATGCTGCAGCGGATTCGGCGGTGGTGCAGACCACACAAGGAATGACGCAGAAGCTGGCCGGAGCAATGAGTAACCGCAGAGAGACGATCACCTTCACTTATCAGGGCAAGACCGCCAAGCTGAAAAGTGAGATCCAGACGGCCATTAATCAGGCGATGGGGAGCGACCCGTACCTGTATTATATTATTGACAGCTATGCTTTCTCTTACCGTGGAAGCACGCGGGCTGTTCATGTGACGGTTCAGGTGGAATACCGGGAGACGCTGCAGCAGACGGCATATGTTAACAAACAGGTGAAGGCTATTCTGCAGCAGATCATAACACCGGGGATGAACAATCACCAGAAGGTAAAAGCGATCCATGACTGGGTCGTGCTGAATTTGGAATACGATCACTCGCACCGCAAATACACCGCTTATGAGGGACTTCAGACCGGGAGTGCGGTCTGCCAAGGCTATACGCTGCTAACCTATAAGCTGCTGCTGGGGGCGGGAATTCCGAACAGGATTGTGGAAGGGACGGCCAGGGCCGCAGACGGTGTGACTCAGTCGCATGCCTGGAATCTGGTGCTTTTGAATGGGGCATGGTATCATCTCGACACCACCTGGGATGACCCGGACCCGAGTCCGGAGGGTGGAATCAGTACGCTCTATTATATGAGGACCGATGCCCAGATGCGCCTTGACCACACTTGGACCAAGTCCTATCCGGCGGCCTCCACCAGTTATGCCCAGACCTTGACTAAGCTGGTTAATCAAGGGGGCCAGGGGGTGGAGGCATACAAGACGCTGCAGAAGGACCTGAATTACTGGCTGTACGAGGAGAATCAGGTGATTTCGTCGGCGGAACAGCTCAAGAAGCTTGCGAAGCAGGCGGCAGAGGCCGGACAGCAATCGCTGCTGTTCCGCTATCGCGGAAGCGACAAGCTGCTGAGACAGGATCTGCAGGTGCTCTACGGTCTGGGACTGAACAACTTGGCCTTCAACAGCTCGCCGTTCGAGAATACAGGAGATCTTAAGGTATATGTGACCTGGAAATAAAAAGTGTCAGCTAACCGGCGAACCCGTCAGGTGGAGTTTCAAGCAGTGGTTTCCAGGAATTGAATGGTCTGAAGCTTGTTTGTTGAAGGGTTGAAGCGGACCATCACGACTACGCCGAATTCCCGGCCCGTTTTGCTGCGGACCAGCAGCTTGAACTTCTCTTCGGTAAGCTTTGGCTTGATCTGGGTCCGGCCGATGTGCTTGTAATCGATGATTTCGGCGTTATATTTCTGCTGCGTCTCCTTCACGGCGATGGTTCCCCACCGGGCATAGTCAGGCGCAGCGGAGCTCCGGCTAACAGGGGCGGCGGTGACAAGCAGGAGCATCAGCAAGGCTATCATCCAGTTTTTTTTCATTTTCATAGCGGCCTCCTTGGGTTGTGAATACTGGTAGCGTGTCCCTTCGAAGGCGCTTCTATGCCTGGCTTGCTTCTTACAGGATTCAGGTTTTTCCGAACCCGTCCTCACACGTTATGTTCATGTCCAGAATATTGTACAGAGATTGCTTGGAAGCCTCCATTTTTTTCTGCGTGTTTTCAATCTCTGCTATTTTGTGATGTATAATGCGTGCTTGCTCATCCTTGGACATTCCATGCTTGGCAATCATGTCTTTAATATCCTGAATTGAAAATCCAACCGCTATACAATTCTTTACCACTTCGATATATTGAACGGTTTCCGGGACATAATTCCGGTAATTATTCTCTTCTCTGAGGATATACTCCTCCGTAATGATGCCCATTTTCTCATAATAACGCAGGGTTGAAATAGGAAGGCCCACCTGTGTTGCGACTTCACTGATCTGCATGCCATCACCTCATGGTTTGTTCTTGCTATGAGCTGCCAAGGAAGGCTATCCATCTTACTGTCTGCCGGTCGATACGATCACAACCTGGGCGTAAGCAACAGTTGCAGGAATTCCCACGAATAGAAGCAAACTTAAGCTAGTAAAGCGTCAGATTTAAAAGGATGTAAGGTTGTTAAACCCTATCCACCCAAAATCTAACGGACCGGAGAGATCTTATCCCCGCAAAAACGCCACTTTTTGTAGCGTAACGGACTCAGGCGACCTTATAGTCTCTCTATGAGACGTATCGGAGCTGAAGTGCAAAGGATAAGGCCTGTGGAGTCCGTTACTCGCCCAATTGGCGAATTTCTTCCCAAATAAAAGCACCTCAGGCCGTTACGAGAATTATTTGAAGGGGAATTGCGTCTGATCCACTATTTTAAATCTGATAAGGTACTGTCTATATTTAAAAGACCGGTTTTGGCCCGTTGCTGCGGGATCAAAACCGGTCTTTTGCTGAAAGATAAGTTGCAATAATGAATCAGTCTGTGTGGGTGCTCAGATCACACTTATCCAGCGGGATAAGGCTGCTTTTGCGGAACCAGCCATAGCCCAGCCAGATCAGCAGGAACAGCGGCACGCTGACGTAGGAGACCAGAATGCCGTACCAGTCGATCTTCGCACCGGTGAAGGCACCCATGTTCTGGCCGAATACGGCGACCATACACAGAGCGAAGGCAAACAGCGGACCGAACGGGAACCATCTTGCCCGGTAAGGCAGCTCCTCCAGGGAATGGCCCTGCTTCACAAAGGCCCGGCGGAACCGGTAATGGCAGACGGCAATTCCGAGCCAGTTGATGAAGCCGCACATCCCGGAAGCGTTAAGCAGCCAATTGTACACTGCGCCGTCTCCGAAGAAGGAGGCGAGGAAGGCGAGCATGCCGACAGCGGTTGTCACGAGCAGTGCGCCTACAGGAACGCCTCTGCGGTTCAGCTTGCCGAGCACGCGCGGTGCCATTCCATCCTTGGCCATGGCGTACAGGACACGGGTGGAGGCGTACATCCCGGAGTTCCCGGCAGACAGCACGGAGCTGAGGATAACGGCATTCATTACCGAGGCGGCAATCGCCAGCCCTGCTTTGTTGAAGACGATGGTGAACGGGCTGACGCCGATATCATCAATGCCGCCGCGGAGCAGATCGGGATTCGTATAAGGAATCAGCATACCGATGACGGCAATCGCGAAAATATAGAAGATCAGGATGCGCCAGAACACCTGGCGGATCGCGATCGGCACGTTGCGGCGCGGATTCTCGCTCTCCCCTGCGGCGACACCGACCAGCTCTGTTCCCTGGAAGGAGAAACCGGCGGCCATGAAGACCCCGACGAAGGCGAAGAAGCCGCCATGGAAGGAACTGCCTCCTAGCTGGAAGTTGCTGAAGCCCACCGCCTTGCCGCCCAGAATCCCGAAGATCATCAGGACGCCGACCGTCAGGAAGACGACCACCGTAATAATCTTGATAATGGCGAACCAGTATTCTGACTCACCGTACCCCCGCGCAGACAGGAAGTTCAGGCCGAACATGAGCGCCAGGAAGAGCAGACTCCACAGGAACGAAGGACTGTCCGGGAACCAGTACTTAATGATAACGGTAGCTGCTGAGAGTTCGGCTGCAATGGTCACTGCCCAGTTGTACCAGAAGTTCCAGCCGATAGCGAAGCCGAAGGCGGGGCTGACGAACCGTGTACCATAAGTGCTGAAGGAACCGGAATCGGGCAGATAGGTGGCCAGCTCCCCAAGGCTGGTCATCAGAAAATAGACCATAATACCGACGGCCGTGTAGGCGAGCAGTGCTCCGCCCGGACCGGAGGAGGCTATGGCCCCGCCGCTGGCGAGGAACAGTCCGGTTCCGATCGAGCCGCCGAGGGCGATCATGGTCAGATGTCTTGCTTTGAAGGATTTGCGCAGGCCTGGCGTATTGGCGTTACCTGCCTGTACTGCCGGCCGTTTAGGCTGCTGTTCTTGCATGAATAGGACACTCCCTTTAGATTGATGGTTCTGTTCACAGGGGAGTGCCGCTGCCTGCATGTGCCGGTGTCTTCTTCCCGGCATGCTGCACGCAAAAAAACCGCAGACGGACGCTGCGGTTTCCTGATTATTGGCTCCGCATCATACTCCCTGTTAAGATAGCGCAACACGGTGCAGCTCCCGCAGTCTCCTGACAGGCAGCAATACACAGTGACAGTTCCGCGCCTTTCGGCAAACGGCCCCAATCGTAGCTGCGGACTAAGAGCAGCAGTTACGATTTCGGCGGATATTCCTTTGGGCGCGTATCACCGATGGCTCTTAGGCATCTCCACGCGCTTACTCTTCTTATCCGCGACCTCTACCTCATCCTAGGTATGATGAGGCTATCTTTGAACGATATGAACAACAGGAATCAGTATAAGGCATACCAGCTTCTCAGGCAATGACAAAATACGGCAGTTTCACGTCAGCTCCGCCGGCGCTCTGACATCTGCTGCCAGACCGTGCCCGCCGCTTCCTCGCCGGACAGAATCCGCTCCAGCGCCATCTTGGCCTGGAGCCCGACCTCGAATTCGGGGTCTTCGGCAGCAACGCTCAGCGCTTCCTGGGCCTCGGCGGTCCCGACTTCGTAGAGGAAGCGTGCCGCCCGCCAGCGCACCAGCTTGCTGGCATCACTCAGCGACGCCGTCATCACCGGCGTCGCTGCCGGGTCGCCGATGTCGGAGAGCGTGTCCCCGGCGGTGCGCCGCACGGCCGGGGCGCTGTCCTTCATCGCCTCATAGAGCAGCTCCATCGCACCTGGCGTGCGGATGTCGCCCAGGTACACGACCGCAAGCCTGCGGATCTGCAGCTTGGGGTCGTGCAGCGCCGCCCGCAGCTCCGGCAGGAGCTGCTCGCCCGGCGCCAAATCCTCCAGCGCGGCATAGCGCACGCGCCAGTCTTCATCGTGCAGGTCGCGCAGCAGCTCGGCCTGCTCTTTCTTGTGCCGCTGCTCGACGAACTCGCCGGCAGCCCCGTGCGCGATGGCCTGCTGCACGAGGGAGTCGAGGCGTTTCTGCGGATACGCCGCTTCCAGCTCCTGCTCGACCTCGCGGGCAATCTCCGACGGCTCGCCGTAGCGCACGCCGTAATCGCTGAGCTTGCGCTCCTTGATCATCACGGCGCTGGCCACATCGGTCACCGCCTGGGTGAAGCGGCTGGAGAGGGCGATGCGCTCCTCCTTCGCGCCGGTCTTGACCCGGATCTGAATCGGGATGCCGCGGAACATCTGCACGAAGACCTGGGACTCCCCGAAGTGGGCGCCGTCATTCTCATCGCCAAGACTATATTCCGCGCTGAGGCCGTCCGCCCCGAAGCGGTTCTGGACCTCGCGCAGAATCGCTGCCCAGTCCGCGCTGCCCTTGCGTTCCAGCGCGGCGAAATCAGCGGCATGATAAATACTGGTGACGCCAGGAATCTCCAGCATCTCCTGCGCCCAGGAAGGGGCGGAGCGCCGGGTCTCCGGGGTATAGGTCCGGCGGATACCGGGGGCAAGGCTTTCGTCCAGATGAAGCTTCATGGTATTTGGACTGGGGGTCGGTTCAATAAAGGTGATCTTCATACGTCAGCTCCTCTTTTTGACAATAAAATCGCATAAATGCTATACCGATTGCGTTACCCGCATTTTACCTCTTTCAGCAGACGAATACAAAGCGGCCGGGGACTATATTAGCTGAAATTTTAGTTATTATTTATCCGTTCCCGTCATTTCCAACCTCTGGCGCAGGCATCCCCATACTAATGTTGCACATTATGCAATTCTGAATCCGCGGAACCCTGAGGTGTGGAGAATATGTTGCATAAAATGCAGAATTCCAGTGTTTAAGTCGTGAGTTGGCGGGGAGATGCTGCTTTTTATGCAACAATTTCGGGTATTAGACCAAAAGTAGAGGCGAATGTTGCATTTTGGGCAGGATTTTGCGAATATGAGGCCAGAGAAGCAACGGCCTGGCGGCTAATCTGACGGCTACACACACGCTCCACCCAGAAATCGCGCTGCCAATCTCTCCCGGACGTTTCCGCTGGAGCCATTTGGGTAAAATTTGTAATGGGTATCTGTTTCAACCAGAAGGAGTGTTCCAGATTATGGCCAGAATACGTTACAACAACATCGATAATGTCAGCACCGATAAAACACTTAAGGAATTCCGCCAATGGCGTGAGGACCGCCGCAAGAAAAAGAAGGATTACACCTATAAAGTGCCGAATCATCCGCCGCGCCTCGACTATCTGGCCGGGAACCGGCTGGAGACGACGATTACGTGGATCGGGCATTCCACTTTTTTTCTGCAATACGAAGGGCTTAATATCATCACCGACCCGATCTGGGCACGGCGGCTGGGCTTCGAGAAGCGGATCGGTCAGCCGGGCATTCCGCTCGCGGATATCCCGCCGATCGATCTGATTCTGATCTCCCATTCCCACTATGACCATCTGCATATCGCGTCCATCCGCAAGCTGTACCGGGCAGGAACAACCATTGTGGTGCCTGCCGGGCTTAAGCGCAAAATGCTCCGCAAAGGCTTCCCGAACTGCCGGGAAATGCAGTGGTGGCAGGAGATTACGCTGGGCGCCGTCAAGCTGACGTTTGTCCCGACCCAGCACTGGACGCGCAGAACGCCGTTCGATACGAATTCCTCGCACTGGGGCGGTTATGTGCTTCAGCCGGCAGACCCGCAGAAGCACCCGGAGGGGGAGGAGGGCAAGGCGCAGCATAAGCTGCTTCCGCCGAACCTCTATTTTGCCGGAGACAGCGGCTTCTTCCCGGGCTTCAAGGAAATCGGCAGACGCTTCAAGCTGCATGTCGCGCTGATGCCGATTGGCGCTTATGAGCCTGAATGGTTCATGAACTCCCAGCATGTGAATCCCGAGGAGGCCGTGCAGGCCTTCCTTGATGTAGGCGCCGAACTGATGATTCCGATGCACTTCGGAACCTTCAGGCTGGCCGATGATACCGCGCGCGAAGCGCTGGACCGGATGGAGCAGGCGAGGGTGGCGCAAGGGCTTGGTGAGGAGCGTATCCGTACCTTGGGCTATGGGGAGACACTGGTCGTCCAGCCTGAGGAACGCCCGGCGGGGCAATAACCCGGAGAAGGCTTGTATTAAACACTTCTACTTAAATAAGAGCCGTAATAAGGGCCATTTTGCTTGATTTTATGCTATAATGAGCCGGAACCTATGCGAAAAGGATGGTAATGCTTAATGATTAGCACAAGCGGTATAACACTCCGCTACGGAAAACGCGCACTATTTGAGGATGTAAACATAAAATTCACACCCGGCAACTGCTACGGTCTGATTGGCGCGAACGGCGCCGGCAAATCGACCTTCCTAAAGATTCTGTCCGGAGAGATCGAAGCGAACATCGGCGATGTGCATATCACACCCGGTGAACGGCTGGCCGTACTGAAACAGAACCATTTCGAGTATGACGAGTTTCAGGTGCTGGAGACCGTAATTATGGGTCATACCCGCCTGTATGAAATTATGAAGGAAAAGGACGCCCTGTACGCAAAGAGCGACTTCACCGAAGCAGACGGACTTCGCGCCGGTGAGCTGGAAGGCGAATTCGCGGAGCTGAACGGCTGGGATGCAGAGCCTGATGCTGCTGCTATGCTGATTGGTCTTGGGATCATGCGTGAGATGCACGACAAGAAAATGGCCGAACTCAGCGGCAACGAGAAGGTACGGGTCCTGCTGGCCCAGGCCCTGTTCGGACGTCCGAACAACCTGCTGCTCGATGAGCCTACCAACCATTTGGATCTTGAATCGATTGGCTGGCTGGAGAATTTCCTCATGGACTACGAAGGCACCGTTATCGTGGTATCCCATGACCGTCACTTCCTGAACAAGGTCTGTACGCATATTGCGGATATCGATTTCGGCAAAATCCAAATGTATGTCGGCAACTACGACTTCTGGTATGAATCCAGCCAATTGGCCCAGGCACTGCAGCGCGATGCCAACAAGAAGAAGGAAGACAAGATGAAGGAGCTGCAAGCCTTCATTCAGCGCTTCTCGGCCAATGCCTCGAAATCGAAGCAGGCGACTTCCCGTAAGAAGCAGCTCGAGAAGATTACCCTGGATGACATCCGTCCGTCCAACCGTAAATACCCGTTCCTGAACTTCAAGCCTGAACGTGAAGCCGGCAAACAGCTGCTTACGATCAGCGGCCTGACCAAGTCGGTGGACGGCGAGAAGGTACTGGATGAAGTCAGCTTTGTAGTCAACAAAGGGGATAAGATCGCTTTTGTAGGACCGTATTCCCAGCCTAAATCTCTGCTGTTCGATGTGATTATGGGTGAGAAGGAAGCAGATGAGGGTGAATATACTTGGGGGGTGACCACAACCCAGGCGTATTTCCCTAAGGATAACTCCAAGTACTTCGACGGGGTGAACATGAACCTGGTTGAATGGCTGCGCCAGTATTCCAAGGATCAGGACGAAACCTTCCTGCGCGGATTCCTCGGCCGGATGCTGTTCGCCGGCGAAGAAGCACTGAAGAAGGCAAGCGTATTGTCCGGGGGTGAGAAGGTCCGCTGTATGCTGGCCAAGATGATGCTGAACGGAGCGAACGTACTGGTATTCGATGAGCCTACCAATCACTTGGACCTGGAATCGATCACCGCGCTCAATAACGGCCTGATTGACTTTGACGGCACGATCCTGTTCACCTCCCATGACCATCAGTTCATTCAGACGATTGCCAACCGCATCATTGAGATTACACCGGCTGGCATCATTGACCGTACGATGAGCTATGATGAGTATCTGGAGAACCCGGAGATTAAGGAAATGCGTGCCCGCATGTATCCTGTAGAGGTTTAAGAAGTAGATATACTAGAATGGACAGTACTGAGTTCATACGAAAAACGGCTGCGTCGTCCCCGGAGGGATAACGCAGCCGTTTCCACTTGAAATCTAAGGTCTAGGAACCGCCGGTCCGGCGGCGCTGATTGTTAGGCTTCTTGTTATTCTGGCTTTTCAGCGGCTTCGCGGAGCCGGCCTGAAAGGTTGAACCCGGTTTTCCCGAAGCATGCTGTTTCTTCTGCTCCAGCTTCTGGCGGATGGCATCAGCCAAATTAATTTTTGGTTTCTCGTTGTTCTCGCTCATTATGTTACCCCCTTAGGCAGCAAGTCCTTTTCCTTATTCTAAATGTTTTTAAATGCTGCTACAAGGGCAAGAATAACTCAAAGAAAGTTTTCCTGTATTTATGCGGCAGGAATAGGGGGAGAGGCAGAGATGACCGACATTTATGAAGATATTCGCAAGGGTGAGAAGGGTGCGCTGGTCAGTATCGCCGCTTATCTGATTCTGTCAGCCTTTAAGCTGATCTGCGGCTACCTGTTCGCCTCCAGCGCGCTCCTGGCGGACGGATTCAACAATTTAACTGATATTGTGGCCTCGCTGGCGGTGCTGATCGGGCTGCGCATCTCGCGGAAGCCGCCGGATTCCGATCACACCTACGGACATTTCCGGGCCGAGACGATTGCGGCCCTGATGGCCTCTTTTATTATGGCGCTGGTGGGCATTCAGGTTATTGTGGAGGCGGTGCGTTCGCTGTTCGAGGGCGAGAAGGCCACGCCGCAGCTCTGGTCTGCGGGTGTTGCGCTGGTGTGTGCGGTAGCGATGATGGGGGTATATATATATAACAAGCGACTGGCAGAGCGAATTAATAACCACGCGCTGATGGCTGCTGCGAAGGATAATTTCTCGGATGCCATTGTAAGCGTTGGGGCAGCTGTAGGGATTGTAGGGGCGCAGTTCGGACTGCCGTGGATTGATTCGGCGGCTGCTATCGGAGTCGGCTTGCTGATTATCAAGACAGCCTGGGATATTTTCCGCGATTCCACGTACCGGCTGACGGACGGCTTTGACGAAGATAAGCTGCTTGACCTGCGAAGCACCATTGCCCGGACCCCTGGCGTAGAGGGAATCAAGGATTTGAAGGCCCGTGTACACGGCAATCATGTGCTGGTGGATGTAGTCGTAGAGGTGAATGCCCGCATGACAGTCATGGAAGGGCATGAGATCAGCGATTCGATTGAAGAGCGGATGACCAAGCTGCACAACATTATGCATGTGCAAGTTCACGTGGAGCCCAAGGAGTAACATTCCATGATTTCTCCTAGTTAGCTGTAATTTCCACCAAATCCAAGGAGAAATAGCGACTTTAGACCTGCATGTTACCATAAGATGGAAAGGTTTTTTGTGAAATTTGGAGCATGTTCCAAATCCCGGGCCAGCCTATAATGAGGGCAGAAAGCAACAAACGTAGCGCGCGCCGTTGTTGAATTTCTTAATACGCTAAGCGGGGGAACGCTATGATCGTATCACGCAAGAAACTTACAGCATCGTTATGGGTTTCCGCATCACTGGCATTATCCTTGGGAGTGTTCAGTCCAGGACAGGCTTTCGCTGCAACGGATTCTTCGATTACAACATTGGCGGCGTCTGCTGGACAGACAGGCATTATTCAAGCTTCGGTCCGGCTGCGCACAGATCCGTCTACCAGCAGCACGGTACTGAAATATCTAAATAAAGGCGACCAGGTCGTTATTCTGGAAGCTGCTAACAGCTACTGGTACAAAGTAAGAACGGCAGAGGGAATTGTGGGGTATATGAGCTCGGGAGATTCCTACATCCGATTGCTTACGGCTTCCGCACCTGCGTCCCGGACAGCGGTGATTCAGGCCACGGTCCGTGTAAGGGAGACCCCTGCAACCAGCGGTCAAGTGGTTGGATATCTCTATAAGAATGACCAGGTAACCATTCTTGAAGAGACCAACAGCTATTGGTACAAAATAAGAATGGCAAACGGGACGGTGGGTTATACCAGCTCATCCGATCAATATATTACAGCGGGTGCTTCATCGCCGTCTGCTCCAGCCACTCCAGCTCCAACACCGGTACCTGTTCAGACGCCGGTGCCGACGCCTGTTCCAACACCAACACCGGCACCTGTACCTACAGCCGGGCAGACGGCTGTGATTGAACGTGTGATCGCAGCGGGGATGGGCTATCTGGGTACACCATATGAATTTGGTTCCAGCCGTAATGATACGCGTACCTTCGATTGTTCGGATTTCATCCGCCAGATCTTCATGGATGCAGCGGACTTGAAGCTGCCTGCCGATTCCCGGCAGCAAGGGGACTGGGTGAAGCAGAACAGTGGTGTAACTACGGATGTATCCGGCTTGAAGCGGGGCGATTTGATGTTCTTCATGGATTATAAAGGAACTTCTCCCTCTGCTTATACCGGAATCAACAAGTCTACGGCAAGAATTACGCATGTCGCCATGTATTTAGGTGACGGGAAGCTGCTGCATACCTATTCAGTAAGCTCCGGCGGTGTAAGAGTAGATAATCTTAGCGCTTCTTGGATGAACCGTTTCCTGTACGGAGGCTCGGTCATCCGCTAATATATACAGCGAGGACAGCAAGAAGCGACAGGCAGTACAAGTTTGTGACGGGTGAACTACAAGCGGGTGTATGGCGGGGTTATCCCTTCAGTAGAAGATTCTACTGAAGGGATAACCTCTTTTTACTGTCAATAGACACAAAAAAAAGGCCGTTTGGATTAGCGTCCACGTGCCTTGTCAGGGTACATCCGTTGAGTCATAGCTGCAGCATATGAGATGAGCAGCTATGACTCTATGAGTCGAATCGCTTATGGATTGATTACGTAAGCGGAGGCAGGAACCTTGATCCAGGCTTTACCCAGCCAAGTGTAGATTTCTCTCCATTCGTTGCCCATAGCGTCTTTCGTAATCACACCAGTAGTATCAACAGTCTGTGCACCCAGCCAGCCAATAGCAGTCGTGCTTCCCGCAGACAGATGGAATGCTGTAAGTTTGGTCAGAATGATCTGAGGTGTTGCTGGCTTAATATCAGATGCCGTAATGACCGGGTCTGCCGGATTCAGATAAGTTGCTCCGGTTACAGTGGTTACTGCATCGGAAGAAGTGGTTTTGGTAGTATCTGTTGTTCCTGTTACTACCTCAGCTGCGGAAGCTGTTGCTGCAAGGGAAGCCATAAGACCCATTGCTACTGTTAAACTGGCTAATTTTTTCATCGATGATTCCTCCTAGGTATGTTGGTGTGATGTTCTATGTTCTTGCTGTGCTAATATGGATGTAAACATAATTTGCATTGAATGAACCAGCGTAAGCAATAAATTTTATTTTTCTTGTCCAGCTTGAGGGGAACCGCTTCCTTCCGGTTTGAATCACCGATGACATTCTGAGCGGAAAGGCCTATACTTTTTGAAGGGCAGCAAGAAGCCCGGAGGCTTTCTCACGAAAGACCTCCGGGCCTTGAGCACTGCCTGGCCGGCAGTCAGTTAACGGTATGCTTGCCTACATTGATCGTCCCCTGCGCCCCATAAAGAGTGAGACCACGAAGAGGATCAGGAAGATGTAGAACAATACTTTGGCGATGCCGACAGCTGCCGCCACAATATTGAAGAATCCGAAGATACCCGCAATCAGGGCCACTACCAGCAGAATTATAGACCATCTTAGCATGAGATGTCATCCTTTCTGTGCGCTTGATGTAATCATTGTTTAAACGGGGCTTATCCATTTGAAACAGGGAGGAAAGGAAGAGGATTCCAGGGGCTTGGCCTTTGTTTCGGCCGAATTCTGTAAGGGTAACTATGCAGTATCACACAGGGGAAACTGACAATTTAAACACTTTTGGAAGGGGTTATCTACTATGATCATTGAACTTAGCGTAGCACTGGTTGCTATCGCCTTTGCAGTACTCGTATTCTTCTTAATCAAAACCTTGAAATCGGCGAAGGACTCGCTCGACAAGGTCAGCCAGACGCTGCAGGAGGTTCAGAAGACTATCGATGAGCTAACCTATGAAGTGAAAACAACAGTCCGGCATGCCAATGACATCACTGCCGATGTCCAGGGCAAAATCCAGAAGATTGACCCGATCGTGGATTCCGTGAAGAATCTGGGCGATGTCATGAACGAGCTGACATTGACCGTGAAGCAGGTATCGGTAACGGTAATTGAGAAGTTCCGTAAATCACGTGAACTGAAGGATAAGGCAAAATCGGTCTCTATCGCAGAAGTCCCGTTAACACCGGCGGAGGAGAGAACCGTTCAATCCTATGAGGCAGTGAGTTCAAGCAAATCCAAGGGCAAGATTGCTACAGCCCTCAAAGGCGTGGATGCAGCCGCCGCGATCTGGCAGAAATTCCGCCACTAATACCTTGATGACATGATATACGGCGGGGCACAGGACGGGGCAATACCAGCTCATGAAAGGCGGGAATCCTATGAAAATGGTTATTCTACTGCTTAGTCTGCTTTCTCCCTTCATATCTGCACCGCCGCAAGGAGAGACGGTTACGCCCGCTCCCGGTACCGCCGCACAGCTGCCGGCAATGTTCGCCTTCGAGCATAGCGCAGTTGCCGATCCTTACATAAGCAGCTTCGATTCTTTGTCCGGGATTAGCTTATATATGACGGAAGAGAAGCTGCTGCAGGCCAAGGGAACGCCACAGCAGATTGCTGAAGATCCTTGGGCGGGTTGCCTTGAATATCAATATGCCGATAGCTCGGCGGGGGTATGCGGCGGTGTCGTCCTCTATGTACATGTTTCGCCTGCTCATGCAGGGCAATACGGTCTGAGTCTTAACGGGCAGGTGCTCCATCCCCAGACGATGAACGTGCAGGATATGCTGGGAGCGCCTGATTTTGAAGCCGAGGATGGGGATGTTTACATTAGAGGAGAGGCCGCGCTCAAGATCTACCGTAATATGAAAAGCGGGGAATGGGACGGCGTGGATTTGTTCGACGCGTATTCCTTCTGAAGCTGATTCAAATACGGCGGTATTGGTTAATGAATGGTCAGTCATCTATCCGGTGGCTAAGCCCTTATTCATTATGAAGGAGAGTGATTTCATGGATTCAACCGGTACACAGGCTTATGCCAAGCTGCTGGAGAACGGCGTTCAGGCGATAGAAGAAGTGAATCGGCTCCGCAGCAGCGGCTACACCAGAGAGGATCTTTATGTGATTAGTCACGATGAAGACCGCGAAGGGCGTATTGTAGACGCCGCAGATACTAATGAAGTGGGGCTGAGCGAAGAAGGGCTGTTCGGTGCCATTGCCAACCTCTTCCGTTCGCGTGGCGACGCTTTACGCTTCAAGATTACTTCACTGGGCTTCAGCGCAGCGGAGGCGGCATTTTACGAGAAAGAGCTGGATACAGGCAAGGTTCTGGTTATTGCCAAAAGAAACCCACAATAATCGCGGGTGAGCTTCGTTGGCCTCATTTGTTGACATCAATAGTACAATAGCGTAACCTCCAGTCCCACTAGATGTAGTGGAGCTGGAGGTTACTTTGTTGAAGCCGGAACCTGTTTTATGCCAATATCTAGCTGGATGGTAACAGGCCGTGTAAATATCGTATGATAGAACGATAGAGTTGCGGGTTTAGGGTCTTAATATTATTCGTGTGAGGTGAAGAGCTTGAGAATATTAATCGTAGACGACAATCCTACCAATGTAATTATCATTCGTGAAATCCTCAAGAAGGAAGATTACCGGAATTTCATAACGGCTTCGTCCGCTAAAGATATGCTGAAGCTGCTGGGCGTCGGTGCAGGGGAAGAGAACGGGCAGCCACGGCCCTCTGACGTGGACCTGATTCTGCTGGATATGATGATGCCGGAAATGGATGGGATTGAAGCCTGCCGTGTAGTTCAGCAATATGAGCATCTGAAGGATATTCCTATTATTATGGTTACGGCTGTAGGTGACTCTAAGAAGCTCGCCGAGGCGCTGGATGCCGGAGCGGTGGATTATGTGACGAAGCCGATCAACAAGGTGGAGCTGATGGCCCGCATCCGCCTCGCGCTGCGGCTGAAGCGTGAGAAGGACTGGCATAAGGAGCGGGACCAGCGGATACAGGATGAATTGAAGCTGGCTGCCCTGGTGCAGAATGCGGTACTCAGTCTGCCGCTGGCCGAGGAGACTCTGGAGGTGCATGCCATCTATCAGCCTTCCTTCGAGCTGGCTGGAGATCTGTATGCCTGGTATCCGCTGGGAGACGGGCGTTATGCGGTGATCCTGCTGGATATGATGGGCCACGGCATCTCATCTTCCCTGTTCTGTATGTTCCTGGCCTCTGTACTGAAGGATACCGTAACTACGTATGTGGAGCCGGAGAAAGTCATTCAGGAGCTGAACAGACGATTCAACCAGCTCTATATTGAGAAGCAGCTGGTCCAGTATTATTTCACGGCTATTTATCTTGTCATTGATACCCGCATGAAGCGGATTAATTATGTGAATGCAGGGCATCCGCCGGCGCTGTTCTTTGAAGGAGACGCTAAGACTCCGGTGCTGCTTGAGAGCAATTGCCACCCAGTGGGACTGTTTGACCGGATCGATATCCAGCAGCAGAGCCTGAGCTATGAGGATGAGGGGCATCTGGTGCTGTTCACGGACGGCCTTTTGGAGATGGTGGAGGGCGGCCAGGAGGAGCAGCTGCAATTCATGATCGGACACTTGAATACCAGTCATGACTGGCAGGAAGACCTGGTGCGCGCTGCATTCCTGAGCGAGCCTGTTAACGCGGACCGGGATGACGATAAATGTCTGGTCTGGATCTCGCTGAAGAAAGGAACCGATATGGAATGAAGATAAAGGCTAAACTGCTGATCGGCTTCAGTGCCATGCTGGCGATTATGCTTGCGCTGACCCTGATCGGCTATGACAGGCTTCATTATATGAGCAGTCAGCTGGACAGCTACCAGGAGAGGTATAGCAAGGGCCGGGCTTCTTCAGGACTTCGCGGGGAAGTAAACGACATGGCAAGGATATTGACGACTTCCATGCTTAATGCCGATACTGTAACCCTGGAAGCGCAGAAGGCCGAGATTGACAGTAAGGTCCTCAAGTCTGCGGAGCATCTGGAGAACATTAAGGCCACGCTGAAGACGGCAGAGGAACTGCAAATATTATCCCGGATTGAGAACTCCTATTCTGCGTATCTGAAATATCAGGATAAGGTTCTGGAGATGCTGGGAGCCGGATACTTTCAGAATGCCAACACGTACCGCAACGCAGAAGGGCAGGATGTTCAGAACGAGGTGCTGAACAGTCTGAATGCGTTGTCTGATTACAATGCCTTCCGCATGACCGAGGAGACTGCCAATGCCCAGGAGGCTTCGAGCAGATCGATTCAGATGGTCACCCTGATCATGGTCTTGGGGCTGCTGCTCGGGCTGGGTGTCATTCTGTGGGTGATACCGAGTATCACGCGCGGCCTAAGCGTCGTCTCCATGATGATTACCAGCTTCGGCAACGGCAAAATGCGGGCGATCCGCAGGATCAAGGTGAGGTCGAAGGATGAGATTGGTGATGTAGCACGGGTATTTCAGCGGATGGCTGAGGATATTGAGCAAAAGCAGGAGCTGGAGAGATCCTATTCCCAGGCACAGAGTGATCAGGCTTGGCTGAATGCCAACATTGCCCGGGTTACTGAGCTGCTGCGCGGTGTCAGCTCACTGGATCAGGTATCCCAGACCTTCATCAGTGAGTTCACGCCGGTGCTGGGAGCGCAGTATGGTGCCGTCTACCTGAAAAGCCAGGACAATCCGAACCTGCTGGTCAGCAGCGCCTTCTATGCCGGTGAGGAGGGAGTTACGCCGAAGGAGAGCTTCGAGATTGGTCAGGGGCTGATCGGGCAGAGCGCCTTGGATAAGCTGCCGATCAAGCTGACAGAGGCACCAGACAACTATATCTCGGTTTCTTCGGGATTCGGGGAAGCGCATCCGAGTTATATTTCCATTCACCCGCTTTTATTCGAGGATGAGGTGCTGGGTGTAGTGGAATTCGCTTCCTTCACACCGTTCTCGGTGCTGCAGAATGAACTGCTTCATCAGCTCTCCAGTAATCTGGGGATTATTCTGAACAACATCAGCCGCAGGCTTGTGGTTGAGGAATTGCTGCGCGAATCGCAGGCACTGACCGAAGAACTGCAATGCCAGTCGGAAGAGCTGCAGACCCAGCAGGAGGAATTGCGCCGCTCCAACGAGAATCTGGAGGAGCAGACAGATGCCCTGAAGCGCTCAGAGGAGCTGCTGCAGCGCCAGCAGGAAGAGCTGGAGCATTACAATACAGAGCTGGTCTCCAAGACCCGTGCACTGCAGGATCAGGTGCAGGAGGTTGAAGAGAAGAAGGATGAAATCGAGCATGCCCGCATGCAGCTGGAGAAGCAGGCCATGCAGCTTGCGGTAACCAGCAAATACAAATCCGAATTCCTGGCCAATATGTCCCATGAGCTGCGCACCCCGCTGAACAGCCTGCTCATTCTCTCGCAGCTCCTTACAGAGAATAAGGAGGGCAATCTGAGCGAGAAGCAGGTGGAATTCGCCCATACCATCTATATGTCAGGTGCAGATCTGCTTAAGATGATTGACGAGATTCTTGATCTGTCCAAGGTCGATGCCGGCAAAATGGAGCTGAATCATGAAGAAATTCCGCTGATTGAGCTGAAGACCTTCGTGAAGCAGAACTTTGCTCCGCTGGCTGGGCAGAAGGGGCTGTCGCTGCGCCTGTCCTTTGACGAGCCGCTGCCGGACAGTGTATATAGCGACAGTCACAGACTGAAGCAGATTCTGCGTAACCTGTTGTCCAATGCCTTCAAATTCACCAGCGAAGGGTATGTGGAGTTCTCTGTCAGCCGTGCGGACGTCAAGCGGCTGCCTGCCTATCTGCCGCATGATTATGATTATATTGCCATAGCTGTCAAGGATAGCGGCATCGGTATCCCGTCTGATAAGATGGATATCGTCTTCGAGGCGTTCCAGCAGGTTGACGGTACGACGAGCCGCAAATATGGCGGTACGGGGCTTGGCCTCTCGATCAGCCGCGAATTAGCCCGCCTGATGGGCGGAGCCATCGGACTGGAGTCCCGTGAAGGGCAGGGCAGTATATTCACACTGTATCTGCCGGTTCAGGGGAACTTCAGCCTGTTGCCGGGAGCGGTAGAAGCCGCTCCTGCCGGGGAGCCCTTGCAGCTTGAGGAGTTCCGTAAGGAACTGCCATGGGATAAAGCAGGGGATATCGCGCCTACACCTGCTATGCCTGTAGTTGTGGAAGATGACCGCGATTCTTTGGCCAGCGGCGACAAAGTACTGCTGATTATTGAGGATGACGAGAGCTTTGCCAAGATCCTGCTGAGCATGGCCCGCGGGCGCGGCTTTAAGGGACTGGTAGCCCTGCAGGGTGATATCGGCCTGCAGATGGCCAAGACCCTGCTGCCGGACGCGATCATCCTCGACATCCAGCTGCCTGTCATGGACGGCTGGTCGATTCTGAGGGAGCTCAAGAGCGATTCCCAGACGCGTCATATTCCGGTGCATGTGATCTCTGTGAATGATGAAATGAAGCAGGGACTCATGATGGGAGCGATGGCCTATCTCAGAAAGCCGTCCTCGCGCGAAGCGCTGGACCGGGCCTTCTCGCAGATTGAGAACTATACCGCCAGCACGATGAAGCATCTCTTGATTGTCGAGGACGACGATATCCAGCGCCGCTCCATAGAGGAGCTTATCGGACATGATGATGTAGTGATTACGGCGGTGTCTTCGGGCCAAGAGGCTCTGAATGAACTGCACAAGCAGAGATATGACTGTATGGTGCTTGATCTGATGCTGGATGATATGACCGGCTTCGAGCTGCTGGATCAGATCCGCGACGATGAGGAGCTGAACGATCTGCCGATTATTATTTATACCGGCAAGGATCTGGACAGCAAGGAAGAGACCAAGCTGCGCAAATATGCGGAATCCATTATCATCAAGGATGTCCGCTCGCCGGAACGGCTTTTGGATGAGACCACACTGTTCATGCACCGGGTAGAAGCAAATCTGCCGGAGGATAAGCGTAAAATCCTGCAAAAGCTGCACAATAAAGAGGAGCTGTTTGACGGCAAAAAAATTCTGCTCGTCGATGATGATATCCGCAACGTCTTTGCCCTCTCCAGTGTGCTCGAAGGCTATCACATGGAAGTGAAATTTGCCGAGAACGGCCGCGAGGCCATCGACATGCTTGTCGAACAGACTGATTATGACCTGGTGCTGATGGATATGATGATGCCCGAGATGGACGGGTATGAAGCTATGCGCCGCATCCGGCAGATGCCGCAGTACCAGAAATTGCCGATTATCGCCCTCACAGCCAAGGCTATGAAGGAGGACCGGGCCAAGTGTATTGAAGCCGGAGCCTCCGATTACATGAAGAAACCGATCAGTACAGATCAGCTTCTTTCGTTAATGCGCGTCTGGTTGTATTCGTAAGGGTGATTTCGGGGTAATAGCTATACAGCAGGTTCAAACCAAGTACGGAAATACGGCACAGGCAAGGGAGTATTGATGACAATGGCAGCGATGGAGCACGGATATGAGGGGCAGGGGAATCCGCCGGAGAGCAAGCAGGAGCTTGAACAGATTGAGATTGAGCTGCTTCTGAACGGAGTACACCGTTTGTATGGATATGATTTCAGGAATTATGCCCTGCCTTCCTTGAAGCGGCGCATTTGGCATCATGTCCATGCAGAGAGCTTACCTACCATTTCTGCCCTGCTGGAAAAGGTGCTGCATGACCGTGCATGCTTCGAGCGGTTCGTGTACAGTCTCTCGATCCCTGTGACAGAGATGTTCCGTGATCCCGGACTCTTCCTGACCTTCCGTCAGAAGGTCATTCCGCTCCTGCGGACCTATCCTTATATCCGGATCTGGCATGCCGGCTGCTCCACAGGCGAAGAGGTCTACTCGATGGCAATTATGCTGCATGAGGAAGGACTATATGACAAGGCAAGAATTTATGCCACGGACATGAACGCCCGTTCCTTGCAGCAGGCCAAAGAAGGCGTGTATGAGATCGGCAAGATGAAACAATACACCAAGAACTACCTGGAGGCCGGAGGCACAGGTGTCTTCTCGGAATACTATACAGCGAAATATAACTCAGTGATTCTGCAGCCGTATTTGCGCAAGAACATCATTTTTGCAGAGCATAATCTGGCAACGGACACTTCCTTCAATGAATTCAATGTGATCCTGTGCCGGAACGTAATGATCTACTTCAACGACGAACTCCGCGATCATGTGCATGGCTTGTTCCATGACAGCCTCAGCCGGTTCGGAGTGCTGGTCCTCGGTTCCAAGGAATCCATTCATTTCACTCGTTACAGTGACAGCTATGAGCCTCTGGACCGGGTTGAGAAAATATACCGCAAAAATAAATAGCGGGTAAGGAGGGACCTATGGGGGTTCAGGAACCGATTCATATACTGCTGGTTGACGACCGTCCCGAGAATTTGCTGGCACTCGAAGCCGTCCTTGAGAGTCAGCATTACAAGCTTGTCAAAGCCAATTCTGGAGAAGAAGCACTGCGGTGCTTATTGAAATATGAATTCGCCGTGATTGTTCTGGACGTTCAGATGCCAGGTATGGACGGGATCGAAACCGCCAAATTAATCAAGGCCAGGGAGAAAACCAAGGATATTCCGATCATCTTCATCTCAGCCAACAGCAGGGAGTCGGAGCATCTGTTCGCAGGGTATTCTGCCGGTGCTATTGATTATATGGTCAAACCGTTTATCCCGCAGATTCTGAAGTCGAAGATTGAAGGCTTTGTGAATATGTATCTGACCAGCAAGAAGCAGCAGATTCAAGCGATGCAGCTGCAGCAAAAGACGCTGGAGCTTGAGCGCATGAACGGCGAATTAATCAAAGCCAAGGAAGAAGCAGAGATCGCGGCTAAGGCTAAGACCGAGTTTCTGGCGATGATGAGCCATGAGATCCGCACGCCGATGAATGGCGTAGTGGGCATGATTGATCTTTTGATGGAGACCCAGCTTGCTCCGGAACAGAAGGAATATACTGAGATTATCCGTAAAAGTGCGGACACACTAATTACCGTGATTAACGATATTCTTGACTTCACCAAGATGGAATCGGGCAAGATGGAGATGGAAGAGCAATTATTCGAGCTGAATACCACCATTCAGGAGGTGTTCAGTCTGTTCTCTGCCGAAGCCGGCAAAAAAAATCTGGAGCTGGCCTATTTCATCGACCAGAAGCTCCCGCGGCTGATCTACGGAGATATGGCCCGTCTGCGCCAGGTGCTCATTAACCTTGTATCCAATGCGGTGAAATTTACCAACCAGGGCGGCGTGTATTTGGTTGCCTCCAGCCTGCCTACAGTGGATAATAAACTGGTAGTGGAATTTACGGTTAAAGATACCGGCATCGGAATCTCGCCGGAGAAATGCGACCGGCTGTTCCAGCCATTCTCCCAGCTTGATTCCTCCATGACCCGTAAGTACGGAGGCACAGGTCTCGGCCTCGCCATCTGCAAATCCCTCGTGGGCATGATGGGCGGAGATATCCGTGTTGAGTCGATGGAAGAGAAGGGGGCTACCTTTGTATTCAGTATTCAGGTAGCCGTGCCTGAGCATGAGCTGGAGGGCTGCAGCCGGGAAGAGGAAGGCACAGCGGACCAGGTAGACGAGGCAAACCGGAGCAAAGTGCTGGTCGTGGATGACCATCCGATTAACCAGCGGCTTATGGTTAGCATGCTGGATAAGCTCGGGTACCGCGCTGATGTGGCCGAGGACGGGAACCAGGCTGTAGAGCTGGCCCGGAAATCTGCTTATGATTTTATCTTCATGGACCTGCAGATGCCAGTGATGGATGGACTTGAAGCAACCTCCCTGATTCGTCAGGAAAGCAGCGGTTCTCCCGACAAGACAGTGATCATTGCGATGACTGCGAATGTGATGGAGGGGATTCAAGACCGCTGTACCGCTGCCGGGATGGACGGATACATCAGCAAGCCGCTCAAGCTTAGCAGCATCAAACAAATGATCTCCAGATATTCAGGCAAGGATAACCCCGCAACCCAGCGGAACACCTCGCTTTTCAACGCATAATCCAGGAATTACCGCTGCTGTACAGTCTCATTTGTTGTTTCAACAGTGTGCTATTAGGGTTATTGGTAAAGAAAACATTTAATCAGGAGAGTTGTCTATGAATACACATAAAAGCGAAAAGTTTCATGCAAAAACCGAAACCGTAGGTACAGTATGCACTGTTTATCTGGTGGGTGAGCTTGATTTGTCTGTGGCCCCTGATTTCCGTTTGGTGATGGAGCCGCTAGTGGGAGATACGGGGCTTGACCTCGTGATTAATCTGAAGGATCTGAAGTATATTGACAGCACCGGGATCGGAATTCTGTTGTCAATCCTCAAAGCAAGACACGGAATGGATGTCAAATTTACCGTTGCTGAAGTTCCTCCGCAAATACAGAAGCTGTTTGACATGACCGGCATTTCCAAATTTTTTGCCTCCCAAGAGAATTCCCACTAGGAAAGGATCGAACTAAGAATGAGTGATGACATACAAAGAGTAGTTCTTCAGTTACCCGCCAGTGCAGAATATGTCGATATTGTCCGGCTTAATTTATATGGCATTGCCTCGAAAATGGGTTTCACTTATGAAGACATTGAAGATATGAAGGTAGCAGTCTCGGAAGCCTGTAATAACTCCGTGCTCTATGCCTATGGGCAGGCGGACGGTATGGTTGATGTAATCTTTGAGGTAGGATCAAGTGTCTTATCCATTACTGTCAAAGATGAGGGGGAGAGCTTTGACGGTATGGACGCGTCCGGAGAACGTCTGACGCTGCATGATAAGGATCTGAATGATGTTCAGGTGGGCGGACTGGGATTCTACCTAATGCAGGCGCTGATGGATGACGTTAGCGTCGTTAGCGAAGCAGGGAAAGGGACAGTCGTTACCCTGACTAAACGGCTCAATTACAGCGAGGAGAAAGTATGAATGACAAAGTGACTCCCCCAGAGTCCATGAATGAAGCGGTAAGCCTGATCTGGGAATACCAGCAGACGAAAGACAATGAAATTGCAACAGTGCTCATCCGCAAATATGAACCCATGGTGAAGATGGCTGCCGGCAAAATTGCCCGTAACCGTCCGGATCTCTACGAGGATCTGTACCAGGTGGGGCAAATGGCGCTGATTCGGCTGCTGCAGCAATACGACATCAGCTTGGGGATTCCCTTCGAGCCGTATGCGATGAAGAGTATGATTGGACATATGAAAAACTTTTTGCGTGATAAATCCTGGTACATACAGGTTCCGCGGCGGATTAAGGAAAAAGGCGCGCTTGTTCAGCAGGCCATCGATGAACTGACCATCCGGTTAGAACGTTCTCCGGCGGTTGAAGAGATTGCCCATTATCTGGATCTTACTGTAGAAGAAACTGTAGAAGTACTGGCCGGCAGAGAATGTTATCATTATGTCTCCCTGGATTCACCGCTCTCTCAGGAAGAGAGCGGGGCCACACTGGGCGAATTGATCAGCTCCGATGCGAATGACTACGAGACGGTGGAGAAGCGTATGGATCTCCAGCAGGCGCTTGGACAGCTGAAGGAGCAAGAGCAGCAGGTGCTGTTGCTGGCCTTCCAGGATGGTCAATCCCAGCGGGCTATCGCCCAAAAGCTGGGTGTCTCGCAGATGAGTGTCTCCCGTATCCAAAAGCGGGCCACCGAGAAGCTGAAGCAGATCATGGCTAATTCATCCTATTAAATATCAATGCCATTATAGTTATCAGGGCAGGCTCTATCCCTTACGGGATGGAACCTGCCCTTTTTTAGGTAGATAAGAATTTTATGTTTTGGGGTCCCCGCAAAGTACCTGAGTCATCACCTACGCTAAAGCCCCACTTTGTGGGGCTAAAGAGCAACATCCCTCCTGCAGTCTATTCACGGTAGAGTAGGCTGCAGGAGGGATGCGCGGGAAATGTGTTTAGTTCGCATCGATATACTTTTTGATTTCTCCAAGATATTCCCCGATAACCGGTACATTGAGAAACAAACTGAGGATATAGCCAAGAATACCGAGAATGACAAAGGTACCGAGTGAGAGGCCCAGGCCTCTGGAGATCCCGGCCATCAGATTGGTGATGATCCGCTTCTTAGGGTCTGTATAGTTCTCCAGGATATCCTTGAACTCGGATTTCTCCAGTGAGTCGGCAATCTTGTCGAGCCTCGCATTCAAGCGTTTGACCTCATGCCGCAGCTCGAAGGGATGCTCATCTACGTCATAAGCTTTGGTTCTGTTGTCCGCTTCTCCCATAAGGCGTACCTGCTTTCTGTAGCCTGAACCAGGCTTTATTGGAATATAAGGCATGCATAAATAGAGAGCAGCCAGCTATAGACGATCTGGCCGCTCTCTTGAATGTCTGTTCAGCCAGAGACCCGGCCTTAATAAGAAGATTTGTAAGTATTCTTAACTTCCTCTTTGGCATCCTTCGCTTCGTCTGCGACTTCTTTGGAAGCATCCTTCGCCTTGTCGGCTACCTCGCCGGAGGCATCCTTGACGTTCTCCGAAATATCCTTGGAAGCATCCGTAACTGTTTCGCCAATCTTTTTACCTGTTTCGGCCAGAGTGGCTGCAATCTGCTGCTTGCTGTCACTAACTGTTGTGAAGATATCAGAGGCCTTGGCGGAGACTGTGCCGGCCAGATCGGTAGCCTTTTCGCTAACTGTTGTGGCCAAGGATTTAGTTTTATCCGTTACCGTTCCTGCGACCTCTTTCGTCTTGTCCGTAGCTACAGTCAGCTTGTCGGACAGGTCACTGCGCATCTCACGCCCTGGCTTCGGTGCGAATAACAGGGCCGCTGCTGCTCCGAGCAGACCGCCGATGAAGATCCCTTTAAAGAACGTGCTGCCGCTTTCTACCGGAAATTCCTTCTCTGCTTTATTCATTATCAATCACTCCTTATCAGAATTGTCATTCAAATTCAGGTTAGCCTGAATGTTCTTACTTCGTATATAAACTTTGGGCTATCGGCTGAAACAGCGGAATAGCTTGGCAAAGATTGCCGGAGGATAAGGGAGCATCCCAGCTAAAAACGAGCTTTTATACACCTATTCCGAAGAATTTGCGGCTTTACAAGTTTGATTGATCACGAAGGGAAGGGGGTAAGAAATAGTAAATTATAGCGCCTATATACATCTCATATTGAGGAGCATTCATTCCCCTGCTTAGGATATTGATAAAATAACAACATCTATGGAGGTGCAGCATTATGATTAAAGTAGTCACAGCAGCCGAGCGTCATACTTCGAATAGAGAATGGATACACAGTGAATTCAGCTTCTCCTTTGCCGATTACGATGATCCCAGCAACGCCCACTTCGGTGCCCTGCTGGCGCATAACGACAATGAGTTGAAGCCGGAGCAAGGCATGCATGAGCACCCGCATCATGATCTGGAGATTATCACATATGTGGTATCCGGTGTGCTGAAGCATCAGGATGATCTGGGGAATCATGCAGATCTGCAGGCAGGAAGTGTACAGCTGATGAGCGCAGGAACAGGCATTAATCATTCAGAGACGAATCCCTCGGACCATGTGGATGTCCGGTTCCTGCAGATCTGGCTTTTGCCCGACCGGCCCGGTAAACCGCCGAAATGGGATGCCCGGTTCTTCCCTACGGAGCTCAAGCTTAATCACTTGTTGCCCGTTGCTACAGGAGATGGGACACAGGGTTCGCTGCAGCTGGACAATGACGTTAACATCTATCTGTCCGTGCTGCAGACGAACCGGGAGCTGAGTTATCCTCAGCAGGAAGAGCGGCGCACTCATCTGTATGTCATTTCCGGGAATCTGGAGATCTCATGCGCAGATGGTACATTCCAGCTCCAGCAGGGGGATGCGGCGCGTATCCGCAAGAGCTGCGAGCTTACGCTCAAAGGCATAAGCAGCTCAGGGGATGCAGAATTCATTCTGATTGATCTCCCGTAGCCGCACACAAAAGCCCTTCAGCTTCATTGCCCGTTAGTCGGGACGTTGAAGCTGAAGGGCTTTCTCATGATAGATTTCGGGGTCCCCGCAAAGTACCTGGGTAAACTTCGAAGCCGAAGCCTCACTTTGTGGGGTATTTTGTGTACCTAGCTGTTGTTATTTCTTGCGCAGGCGGCCAAGCTCTGAGACGAGCGCCTCCACCTGGGAGATACTGAGCCGGTCACTGCCCATTGCCACCTCGTAAATATCCTGAATATCCTCATACTGCTCCACCGAAAAGGCAGACGCCTGCATTGCAGCGCTACTTGCCATTTTCAGCTTGTTTTTGATGCCTTCAATCATATATTCAACGTTCTCCTGGCTTGGGTTCGACAAATCCATTGAGTATAACCGTCCTTCCTGTGTAATAGAATTTGAACTGGTATAGTTCAAATATCTTATCATGTTTGGGCAGGGGATGACCATTTTTTTGTCCAGATCCCGCAAACATGTTAAATTAAAGGTAAATATAACAGGCTGCTGAGTGAGGGGGAGTGAGGCATTGGCCATCAGAGAAGAAGAGAGCAGAAAACGGCGTAAAATGAATGCCGGAGAGCTGGCAGCTTTCTTCCGCGGGATCGCAGACATGTATTCCGCTGAGCAGCTGACCTTCCTCTGCATCGGAACAGACCGCTCCACCGGAGATGCATTGGGACCGCTGACGGGAAGCCGCCTGCTGGAGTACGGATTTACGAATGTGACGGGTACGCTTCCGGCGCCCTGTGATGCGGATAATCTCGTTCAGCGGATAACAGAGATTCCGGAAGGGCAGATTATTATCGCTGTTGATGCCTGCCTGGGACCGCCGGCCGCACTCGGCTGTTATTTTGCGGCAGCGCAGCCGCTGCGTCCGGCAGAATCGGTAGGGGGACTCTTGCCTGCTGTAGGGAATTACAGTCTGGCAGCAATCGTTGATGTGAACAGTCCGCGCCCTTACCGGACGATACAGACTACCCCGCTCTACCGGGTAATGAGTATGGCAGATCAGATTGCCAAGGCAGCCGCCCAGGGATTCGGACTTACGGATTGAGAGCGTTTCAAATCACCTTGTTCTAGCTTATTAATATAGACCACTACATAGAAAGAGGGTAAGCAGCCATGGAAAATGTTCGATGCGAGGGAAGTAACATCTGCTACAGTGATCAAGGCAAAGGGGATGTAATCGTGCTGCTGCACGGATTCTGCGGGAGTGCTGAGTACTGGGGAAATGTAATTCCAGACCTGACCGCCCATTACCGGGTCATAGCCCCGGATCTGCGCGGGCACGGGGCTTCGGATGCTCCGCTTGGAGCCTATACCATTGAACAGATGGCCGACGATGTGCTGTCGCTGCTGAATGCCCTGGAGATTCCTGAATGCTATCTGCTCGGACATTCTCTCGGAGGCTATATCACCCTGTCATTTGCCCAGCGCCATGCCTCCCGGTTGAAGGGCTTCGGGCTGATTCATTCCTCCGGCTATCCGGACAGTGAAGAAGCCAAGGAGAACCGGCTCAAGAGCGTCACCATGATCCAGAGCGAAGGCATCTTTGCTTTTGTGGATCAGCTGGTGCCTGGACTGTTTGCTCCTGAAGCGGCCCCACGGCTGCTGGAACGTGCCAAGGAGATTGGCTACAAGACTCCGCCGCAAGGCGCAGTTGGCGCGTCCTTGGCTATGCGTGAGCGTCCCGACCGCCGCGATGTGATCTCGGCAACGGCGCTGCCGGTGCTGCTGGTTGCCGGAGCAGAGGATTCGAAGGTGACGCCGGAGCGGACGTTTACCTCAGACAACCGGAACATCACCAAGGTGACGCTGCCGGGTGTTGGCCATATGGGCATGTTTGAAGCACCGGAGCAGCTGGCGAAGATTATTAAGGATTTCGTGCATGCTCCTGTGCAGCAATAAATTACATCAGGCAATAGGGACAGAAGGCAACACTCCCGCTCTCCGGCGGGGTGCTGCCTTCTTTTTGTTGTGCAAATTTATATATTTTATTGAAACTTACGGATCGCCGGAATGCACAGCACCAGGGCAACACAAGAGAGACCCAGGCCGGAAAAAATAATAATGGTCGGTACGCCTCCGATCCGGTCGGCCAGCCAGCCGACTAAGATATATCCGACCGGCAGCAGGGCGAAGGAACCGAACATATCCAGACTGGCTACCCGTCCGAAGGCTTCCTTCGGAACAAGCTCCTGCAGGCTGATCTCCCAGATCAGCCCGAAGATCATTAATCCGAAGCCTTCTACGGCAAATAAGGTGATGGCTGCTGCCGGGGTGCCTGCGAACGGGAGCAGCAGCAGGGCAGCCCCGCTGATCATGGCGCCGCCGTAAGCCAGGATGCCGCGGTGATTCCATTTTGGCCGCAGGCCGTACAGCAGGCCGGCCGTTATGGCCCCGACACCGGAGAACGTAACGGCCAGGCCGTAGAGATAAGGAGGCCAGCCGTGATGGACCTTGAACAGCCAGGGAAGAAGGACGCTGATTACGCCCGTATAACATATATTGACGAAGCAGAAGGCGAGAATTGTAATCCAGAGCCAGGGCTGGCTGCGAAGAACAAGTATTCCTTCGGCGAAATCCTGCCTCCAGTGCGGAGCTGGAGAGGTCCCGGCAGCAGACTTAGCCGGGATTTCAGTCTCAGCGGCAGCAGACTGCAGCCGGGTCATCATCACTCTGCGCAGATAGATCAGGCAGATGAGGGAGATAAGATAGGTGAAGGCATCAATTCCGAAGCCGAAGCCTGCGGACAGGTGGGTAATCAGCAGTCCCCCTAACGCGGGACCGATCAGCCGCACGGACTGGGTCGTGATCTGAGTTAAAGAATTCGCTGCTACGCGGATATCCGGAGTGAATACGGTAGCGCGGACGGCAGCGTAGGCGGGCTGGAATAAGCCGTCCAGCAGGCCGTAGCAGGCAACAAGTCCATAGAGCAACGGAATGCTCAGTACTCCGGTCAAGGACAGCACAGCCGTCGTAATCATAACGATGAACCGGGCAATATCGGCCAGCATCATAATCCGTACCCGGTCGTAGCGGTCAACAATATGTCCGGATACCGGCAGCATGATTACATTAGGCAGCATATAGGCGGCCATGACCATCCCCATAATGGTGGTGGAGCCGGTCAGGGAATAGACTAGGACAGGCAGGATAACCATGGTTACCGAGCTGCCCAAAAAAGAAACTAAATGTCCCAGCCACAGGTAAGGAAAGGCGCGGGATTGCCGGAAAGGGGCGGCGAAGCCCTCAAGCGGATGATGCTTCGGTTGTCCGGAAGGGCCAGCGGTGCTCATCTATTGCTGTACCTCCTCTTCCGGCTGCGCAGCAGCATCGGCAGACTGCAGACGGCCCAGCATCACTTCCACACCGTATTCGTCACCTTCCGTTACCTTGGACTCCCAGGCAGTAATCAGCTCCAGCAGCTCCTGGTGGAATTCGGCAAGCTCCTGAGGAGAGAGAGTAAGCCTGGTAGTGAAATGCCGGGTCTGGTCTTCTTTGCGGAAGTGAAGGCTGCGAAGCGCCTCCGAGTGGAACATCGTACCTTTGGAACGGTAAAATTTCTGGATGATGCCTCCTGCGGCTTCTGTACGGACAAGCTCCAGCAGACCGCCTTCATAGAGCTTGACGATATGGTAGTGAATATTACCCGGAGTCTTGTTCAGCTTCTCCGCAACCTGCTTGGAGGTAAGCGGCTCTGCCGACAGCGTGTGCATAATCTTAATCCGTAAGGCGCTCTCCAGCAGCTTATCCTGTTCCGGCGTAACGTTCAAAAGCTGGTTGCTTGTCTGCAGATCCGGTTGATCTGAAACGGCTGCAGTGGTCGAGTCTTGCGTTTTGCCGGTTGGCTTGGTCATCAGTAAGCCTCCTATGTGGGTCCGTATTAACATGTATACAGCCTGTATCCAATTTAGGATCTGTTAATTAGTTCGATCTGTAATACAGATCAGGTAACTGGATTATAGTTCATCATTATAGTGGGGTCAAGACTTAACTCCACAGAGTGGCGCCGGAGGGACGAATGGTTTAAGATGAGTCCAACAGCAAGCAGAGGATACAGAAGAGAAGCAGTTGCGTAACGAAAGGAGCTCGGTATGTTCCGGAGAGATTATATTGTACGGATGATTGAGGATATGACGGCGATGGTCGCCAAGGTGCTGACCTTGAAGCAGGATAAAAAAACAACGGAGGCTCTGTGGGAGGTAGATGAGCTGCTGATGCGGCATTTTCGCCTGAATTCGCGTCTGCTCAATTCGTTGTCCGTAGAGGATATTACTGATATGTTTCGTCTTGGAGGGGTGCTTGAGGCCGATAGGCTGCAAGGGGTAGCCCGGCTGCTGAAGGAGGAAGGCGGGATTTACGCGGCCAAAGGAGACCGGGATGCAGCCCTGTTCAGGGCGATGCGTTCCCTGCATTTATTCATCTATGCCGATCTTCATGGCGCGGACCGTGAGCTGCTGAATATGACGGAAGAGATCCATGAGCTGCTTGAGGAAGTGGAGCCGTACCGCCTTCCCGCCAAGACCGAACGTCTCCTGATGGCTTACCACGAATCTCTGGGACATTACGCCAAGGCGGAGAACAGTCTCTACCGGCTCTGGGAGCAGGGGGAGAATGTAGCGGAGGAAGGCAGGGAGCTGTATGAACGGCTGCTGATGTTAAGTCCGGAGCAGTTAGCCCAGGGCAGTCTTCCGCTAGAGGAAGTACAGCAGGGCATGGAACAATGGAGCAAGCTGACAGTTAATGCTATAATGTAACGATATTCAGGAGACTACGTGCTCTATTTTATATATCCGAAAGTGAGATGTACCCATTTGGAAGCTTTGAAGGAATTGATCGAGCAAGTGATAACCGGCCGCACTCTGATTACGGCTACACTAAGCCAACTGCGCAGTAAGGGCGATGCCGCCTACAATAAAGTACAGGTTAAGCCTGTTGAGCTAAAAGGGAAGCTGCATTATCAGTTTGCCTATTATATCGGCCCTAAGGTAGAACACCGCAACATTCCCGCAGAGGATGCTGCTGAAGAGATGCTCTCCTTGCTGAGGGACACCTTCCGCCAAGGCCTGCTGTGTACGGCAGGTGCCGACTATCAGGTGCTGATCAGCAAGAAATACAAGGTATCTATTCTGACCAAATCAGCCAGCAAGCAGGAAGCGCCAGATCTGGCCCATAACCGCCGGAAGCAGTATGTGCTGGATGAGGGGGAGCCGGTGCCGTTCCTGGTCGAGCTTGGTATTATGAACAGCGAAGGCAAGGTGCTGGCCAAGAAATATGATAAGTTCCGCCAGATCAACCGGTTCCTGGAGATGGTTCAGGATGTGCTGGGCGATCTGCCGGCAGGCCGTCCGCTGACGATTGTGGATTTTGGCTGCGGGAAGTCTTATTTGACCTTCGCCCTGTACCATTATCTTGCTGTCCGCGAGCAGCGGGAGCTGAATATTGTCGGCCTTGACCTTAAGGCGGATGTCATTGCGCACTGTGGTGCGCTGGCTGCCAAGCTGGGCTATGACCGGCTGAAGTTCCTGGTGGGGGATATCGCCGACTATAATGAGCTGGATCAGGTGGACATGGTGGTCACGCTGCATGCTTGTGATACCGCCACCGATGCTGCACTGGAGAAGGCGGTGCGCTGGGGCGCATCGGTGATTCTCTCGGTGCCCTGCTGCCAGCATGAGCTGTTCGCGCAGGTGGAGAGCGAGGTGCTGAATCCGCTGCTGTCCCACGGTATCCTGAAGGAGCGGTTCTCAGCGCTGGCCACCGATGCGATCCGGGCGAAGCTGCTGGACCTGATGGGCTACCGCAGCCAGCTGCTGGAATTCATCGACATGGAACATACCCCGAAGAACATCCTGATCCGCGCCGTCCGCAGCGACAGCGGCGACCAGGCCGCCAAATGGCGCGAATACACCGCATTCCGCGATTTCCTCGGCGCCAAGCCTTACCTGGAGCGCGTCTGCTCCGACCTGCTGCCTGCCGGCAGTCCGGAAGCTTAATTTACGTGATGAATAGTTTAGGGTATGACAGAAAGGCCGCTTCCTGATGGGGGCGGCTGTTTTTTTGCGGTTTGAGGCTGTATGGACTGGTTGATCAAGGGGATAGAGCCTATGCAAGTGGAAAACCGAATGCAAATTGGAGCCTATAGGAGCTTTGATAGACAATAGTGTTCCTGAATTGGCGGAGTGCCAATTTGGGTGGAATGAGGAGCAGAAGTGCTCTTCATTTTAGCGTGAGAGCTGCGTTTGGTGGAATGAGGAGCAGGAGTGCTCTTCATTTTAGCGTGTGAGCTACTTTTGGTGGAATCAGGTGTATAAGTGCTCTTCATTTGAGCGTGAGAGCTGCGTTTGGTGGAATCAGGTGCAGAAGTGCTCTTCATTTGAGCGTGAGAGCTGCGTTTGGTGGAATCAGGTGCAGAAGTGCTCTTCATTTGAGCGTATGAGCTGCGTTTGGGATGGCGTAAAGTAAGTTGTGTACCACAATTTGGAGCCTAGCCAGGCACCAAAAAAGTAGGGTATCCTCGGGTTTACCACAACACCAAGAAGGAGCCCTACTCGATGACTATTGTACCCGAACATATGCTAAATAATCTATTTGAAAAACTTGTTAAAGACTTCATGAAAGAGAATATGGAATCGCTCCTGCGTGCCGAAATCCAAGGGTTTATGTCGAGTGAAGAAGCCGGTGCCAGCAATAGCCGTAACGGATACTATACACGGGATCTGCATACGAGATACGGCCATATCGAGGATCTTCAGGTTCCCCGGGACCGCCAGGGTCTCTTTCAAACTCAGATGTTTGAACCCTACCAACGGCGGGAGGGCTGGCTGGAAGAAGCGGTGATCCAGATGTATAAATCCGGCATGGGAACCCGGGACGTGGCCCGATTTATTGAAAGCATGTTCGGCAGCCATTACTCGCCCACCACCATCAGTAACATCACCGCTACGGTGCTGGAGGATATCCACCAGTGGCAGAAACGTCCGCTGAGCAAACGCTACTCTGTGATCTACCTGGATGGGCTTACGTGAAGCTTAAACGGGGCACGGTCCGGGGCGAAGTCGTCTATTTTGCCATGGGAATCGACGAAGAAGGTCAGCGTCAAATCCTGGGGTTCTACGTAGGGGGTCAAGAGAGCTCGAATGGCTGGCGGGAGGTGCTCAAAGATCTGTACGCACGCGGGGCCCAGGAAGTGCTGCTCGGTGTATTTGACGGACTGCCGGGGCTCGATGCGGCCTTTAAAGAAACCTACCCGCAGGCGGATGTGCAGCATTGTGTGGTGCACAAAGTACGAGCCACGTTACCCAAAATCCGTGTGGAGCACAAAACCGATGTGATTAAGGCCCTGAAGACCGTGTATGATGCACCAGATGAGGTCGTGGCCCGGGCGAACTTTGACACGGTGAAAGCGAAGTGGAATGCGTTATACCCGAAGGAAATGCGGTCTTGGGAGGAGCAGCTTTCGACGTTACTGACGTTCTACAAGTACCCGGAACCGATGCGTAAAGCGATTTACACGTCCAATCCCATTGAGCGAATGAACAAGGAAATCCGCAAACGTCTGAAGCCGATGAACAGCCTGACCAACATGGATGCGGCAGAAAAAATCGTGTATCTGGAGATGTTAGGCTACAACGAAAGGTTTGGGCAGCGAGTCACCCCTGGCTTTGGGGTGGACACGGTGAAAAAGAAGCTCAGCCAGCTCTATGAAGCCCGCTACCCTTCGTTGCCCACAGTCGTAGAAGAGTAGCCAATGAATCCAATTTCTGGGGGTCGGGGTTCCCCCTCCCCCCAGAAACACTACACCCCCAACCCGTAACCCCGGGGAGGTACTTCTACTCATTTACACAAACTTCTTGACGCTACCGCGTTTGGTGGAATCAGGTACAGAAGTGCTCTTCATTTGAGCGTGAGAGCTACTTTTGGTGGAATGAGGAGCAGAAGTGCTCTTCATTTTAGCGTGAGAGCTGCGTTTGGTGGAATCAGGTGTATAAGTGCTCTTCATTTGAGCGTTCGAGTTAACTTAGGGGGACCAGTTGCCTCTTCTGTTTTCCAGTAAATATGGGCAGACTGTTAAGCATCATGAGTAATAGGAGATTTTAGGATGCAGGTGAACAAGTATGGACGGCCAAGTGATTGGTTGGTTACTTTGGTTTGCGGGTTGGCGTTAATAGCAGCGGGGGTTGCGGCCTGTGTGCTGAGAGGGTTCTTTTTCACCGGGGAGATGTATTTGTTCCTGACGGTGTGGTTTGGCTTGTGCGGGGTCTTGCTGGGATCGGTACTAATCTATATGGCGGTTGGTAGAGGGGCTGGGCTGAGGCTGCACAAGGTAGATCCGAAGTTGTCTGGTGGTTACTTGAATAGGACGCAAATTGAGGAACAGTCTGAACGCAGAGAGAATACCCGGGAGTTGGCTGACAATATAGGTGGCGTGAGGGGGCGGCTGGCTGTATGGGGGTTACTCAGCGGTTGTCTGCTACTCTGTCTATTGTATGCTATCCAGGCACTGGGCAGTCCCGTATCCGCACAAGGAACGCTAAATGAAATGCTGCGCTCAGGCTTCTATACTAGCTTTGTGATATTCGCTTTGTTGGCGGCACGAACCCGCCGGGGAGGGGCCCTTCTTGCAGCAGTGTGGCATCTGCTAGGAATCACTATTAGTTTGTCGGCCCTCTTAGCGGTCTGCGGAGGTCTGCCGGTTCCTTATGCGGTGGCGTATACCGAATCGCCTGGGGTCAGTGCCACTGGTGCGAGACTGGCCGGGCTGCTTCAGTATCCGAATGCCTTTGGTGCGGTGATGGCCGTGTATCTGCTGGAACGGCTGTTTGCTGCCGCTTATAGCTTCAGGCTTGGAGATTCTCAGGGAGGTGCAGGCAGCAGTGCGGTGCGTGCAAGTGTCGGTGGAGCGGGTGAGTCAGGTGAGTCAGGTGCAGAAGGTGCGGGCATCAGTGCGAAGCTGACCAGAACCTGGTCCGCTTCGCACTGGCTGAGAGCGGCGCGCCTGCTGCCGCTCTTCCCGTACGCCGCCGCGCTGCTGCTCAGCGAGTCGCGCGGCGCATGGCTGGCTGCGGCTGCCGCCGGTGCCGCAGCCCTTCTCCTGAAGCGGCAACTGTTCGTGCCGCTTCTAATCACCGGCGCCGCCCCCGTTGCCGCGGCGGCGCTACTCTACCGCCAGCTGGCCCGCTCCGGGCTGGCGGCAGAGCCCCTGCCCGGCCTGCTGCTGCTGGCCGGGCTCTGGGCCGGCGCGTGGCTGGCCGGCCTATGGCTGCACCGCCGCAGCTGCCATGCGGCGGGCAGGGTCCGCGCCGCCGTGCTGGCACTGGCGGCGGCGGGCTGGACGGCGGCGGCCAGCGCCGTCCTGCTGCTGGTACGCGCGCGGATCACCGGGCCGTCACCGACGGCCGCCGCGCGCGGGCTGTTCTACCGCGACGCCTGGAAGCTCGCGGCAGAAGCGCCCTGGCTGGGGCGCGGGGGCGAGACTTGGCGGCATGCGTACCTTGCCGCCCAGTCCCGCCCCTACGTAGGCAGCCAGGTGCACAGCGGTTACCTCGACATCCTCCTGAACCTCGGGATGGCGGGTCTGGCTGCGCTCCTCCTGCTGCTCCTGGCCGCAGGAGGGCTGGTATTCAAGGCGTCACCAAGGCTGCTTCCGCCCTTGCTTGTGATCGTGCTGCATAGCGCAGCCGATTTCGACTGGAGCTATGGACTGGTCTGGCTGCTGCTGCTCCTGCTGCCCGCCTGGGCAGTTGCCGAAGCTAATAGCCTGACTATTAGGACGGTTAACTCTCCAGCTCAGCATGACTCCCGTTGGCAGCGCAGCAAGCTGACTGGCCAGCGAAGGAAGCGGCCGCGCCGGTTATGGGTTTATGCAGGCATAACCGTTCTCTGCGGGCTGACCGTCCTATACAGCGGCCTTTCCTTCCAGGTCATGAAAGGGGCTGCTCTATTCAAGCAGGCGGTCAGAGAGAATGATCCTGCGGTACGAATTACACTGCTGCAGCAATCACTGAGATGGAATCCGAGAGAGCCGCAGACTGCGGTTGCTTTATCACGGCTGCTCCCACAAAACCAAGGGGTTGATCTGTTATTGCGCAGCCTGTCATTCTCTCCAGGGAATGTTGCTCTGCATGGGGAGCTTGCGGCAAATTATCTGCGGGGCAGTGATCCTGGTGAAGCGTTGTACTGGGTCCGCCGAAGTCAACAGACGGATCACTTTAATGCTTCGGGGCGGCTTGCTGCTCTAAGAGGAATGCTTGAGATGGGGGAACGCAGCTTGGCAGAGGGAGACAGACGTATAGCGGAGGACAGCGCGACGGCGGGACTAGAGCTGCTGCGGCAGTACAGCCTGCTGACCACCATGGAGCAGGACAGAGGACCGCAGCACAATGACCGCAACTTCACCCTACTTCCGCAGAGCGAAGTGATCTATCTTGAGTTAACACATTTACAATCCCAGGCGGCCCTTAGCTCCAATAATAAATAAGACGTACCTCAGTATGGAACTCGAAGTTTGATCGCGAGTGGAGTAAACCTATCAGCACAATGACCGCAGCTTCAACCTAGAACCTTATCAGATTTAAAATAGTTGAGCAGACGCAATTCCTTTAAAATTACAATTTATCCCAATTGATCCTTGTTCTTCAGGGGCGTTTGGCTTAGCGTAACGGACAGAGGTGCTCTTATCCGGGAAGAAAGTCGTCACTTGGGCGATTAACGGACCCTATGGGCCTTATCCCCTGCCATTCAGCTCCAAAACGACTCGTAGAAGGACGATAAGGTCGCCTGAGTCCGTTACGATGCAAAAGGTGGCGTTCTCGTGGGAATAAGGTCTTTTCAGTCCGTTAGATTTTTTGAGATGATAAGGTTTCATTACACGAACCCCTGAGTATCAAAAGCGTATCCGCCCTTTTCAATCTGACACTGTACTAGTAGCCCATCAGCTTTAAAACTGTAAGGAAGACCTCAGGAGTGTTAACGTGTGAACATGAACATCCATGAACATCAAGCTGATATTAAGCTGATGCTGCACCCGTTGCAGACTTCTACTCTTGCATTCAAGTAGGTGATTGTATTTCCTGCAATAGAAAATGGATTACTGACCGTAGAATGAGATTCTATTGTATTTCATACAGTAGAATGTTGTGTTTTGGGTGAAAACTGGCCTTTGTTCAACATTCCATTGTACGGAATACAATAGATTCTATTTCGGAGCCTATTTTACAGCATTCCATTGTACAAAATGCAGTTACTATCGTTCGAGCGCCTGCAGCATCCGAATGACTGCTGTACTAGGACTTCCCACCACCGCCCATCCCCCGAGCCGCAGTTCCTACCCATCCCCCGGCTTATCTCAGGCTTTAACACGCCGCGAGATCAGCCATGAGTACACAATTGGAACAATAGTCATGATTACCAGAGCGGTGATGATCATGCTGATCGACAGCGTAACGGGCATGAAGGCGGCAAGCGCAATCAGCAGACCGCCAGTCACCCACATTCTTCCGGAGAAACGGTGGGTTCTCCGCCATACGGCAGGGTCATGCAGCGTCCAGGGCGTGCGGATTCCTGTGAAATAATTATCCCTGATCTGCGGCAGGAAATTTCCGATTACAGCCAGCAGCAGCCCTACGCTCACAGTAGCCCATTTTCCGGCGGCAAATTGCTCATCGAGCCCGAAGCTGACCGACAGGACTAGAGCGGCATCACAGATGACGGCAACGGTGAGACGGATCATTTTGTAAGGGCCGGGGAACTTATTATAATTCTCTCCCTTGGGGTCAACATTGCGTATGAACTGCATCGCGAGCGGAAAAATCAAGCCCAAAAAAGAGAACAAGATAATAACCGAACCCTTGCTCCAGTAAGTATTGACCTTGCCCGTTATACTGAATTGGGCGGGCAGCTGATCCGGCAGCCTGCCGTAATTCACCAGCGCGTAGCCCAGTGAGAGGAGCCCGAGAATGACAATCAGCGTATCCTGCCACTTCCATGTGAAATTCTTCATCAATGTTCATCCTCCGTATGTTTAATAGCGGGCGGTTCACTTTTCCCTTTGGTCCCGGAGCCCTTCGAGCCAGAATCTGTCTGAGTTTCCGGTTGGCCGTCCGTGCTGCCCTTGCCCGTACCCGTTAATTCCAGGAACCAGCCAAGTACCTCTTCAAGTACCGTGGAGTCCAGCGAATAGACGATGAATTGCCCGTTACGTTCGTCCTGCACCAGTCCTGCGTGCTTCAGCGCATTGAGGTGGTGAGAGATGCTGGGCTTCGTCATATTGAAAAAATCGGCGATTTCCCCGGCCGTCCGGTCCTTTTCACGCAGCAGCCGGAGAATTTGTCTCCGGGTCGGGTCGGCGAGCGCTTTGAACGATTCATTCAACTCCATGTCCTCCTTTCGATATTTAAATAATTATCTAAATGTATAATATGACTCGATTCCAATCTTTGTCAACACGGAAAACTCACACATATGTTTCAGCGAAGGCGCTTTTCTTCCAAATAGAAGAATTTATATGCTTCACGCTATAAATTATCCTTCTATTTCCCGCCGAACCGCTACCGTCCTGCAAAGAACAGCAGAGCCGTTTACGCTTGTATTCCTTAAGTAGAAGTCGTAAGCCTGCATATGCTAGAATAGGCTAGGAGAAGCTGGATACATAGAGCGGTTAAGCAGATGGGTTCTGCCAGCAGAATACCAGGCTATTACGCCATACGGGAGGAGACCTGCAGTGCATTTTATATCTGATGTCATTTCACAATTGTTTGAATGGATTCAGTCTCTGGGCTACTTCGGGATTATGATCGGGCTCATGATTGAAGTCATTCCAAGTGAGATTGTCCTGGCTTTTGGCGGCTATTTGGTCTCACAAGGCGATATTAACTTTTTTGGTGCGGTGCTGTTCGGTACCGTTGGGGGAGTAATCGCCCAGATCTTTGTTTATTGGATTGGCCGTTATGGCGGCAGGCCTGTGCTGGAGAAGTACGGCAAGTACATTTTCATCTCCAAAAAGCATATTGACCACTCCGAAGAATGGTTTCAAAAGTATGGGACCGGTGTGATTTTCACAGCCCGTTTTATCCCGGTTGTCCGCCATGCCATATCCGTTCCGGCCGGTATTTCCCGCATGCCGCTGGGCAAATTCACTATGCTGACAACCCTTGCAGTTATCCCGTGGAGCGCGTTGTTTGTCTATCTGGGGTACACGCTTGGAGACAAGTGGGAGACCATTGATGAGGTCGCAGCCAAGTATACTCATGAGATTCTTCTTGGCGCTATTGCGGTAATTATTCTGTATTTCCTGTTCAAGTGGTACAAATCCAAAAAGAAGGGTAGTGCAGTATGAAGCAGAATGTAGCATCCAAATTTGGCCAAGGCCTGACTCCGCGCCAGTTCGTGGAAGCCATGACGAAGAACCAGCAGGCTTTTGAATCCTGGTATGAGAAGTTCGCCTGGGAAGACGAGAGTGACCGGGAATATTTCGAGAGCCTGAATCACCGTGATGATCTGCGTGTGCTGATTCTGGCTGCGGACTGGTGCGGAGATGTGGTCCGCAATGTTCCGGTCGTCTTCCGGATTCTGGAGACTGCGGGCATTAAGACGGAAGTGCTGATTCTCGAAGAGAACCAGGAGCTGATGGACAATTTCCTGACCATGGGCGGACGCTCCGTTCCCATCGTGATTTTTGCGGATACCGGAGGTTATGTACTGGGGCAGTGGGGACCGCGTCCGGAGCATGTCCAGACCCTGATGAGAGAATTCAAACGGGAGAACCCGGACCGCGAAGCAGCGGACTATGACAGCAAAATTACCGAAGTGCGCAAAGCAATGGGGCAAGCCTACGGAGAAGGAACGGAATCACACGCAGTTATCGCCAAAGAGCTGCGCAGTCTGATCTCCGGATTCTAATGCCGATGCTTAATATTCGTTCTTATAATCTGGGGGCACTCCAGACCAATGCCTATCTTCTGACGGGGGCAGACCCTAAGCGCGGTGTCATCATCGATCCTGGTGCTAATCCAGCTGCCCTTCTGCGCGCGTCTGAGGGAATGGAGATTGAGGCGATTCTGCTGACACATGCCCATTTCGACCATATTGCCGGGCTGGACGAGGTCCGCAAGGCCAAGAAGTGCCCGGTCTATATCCATCCGCTGGAGAGTGAGTGGCTGGGCAGCCCGAAGCTGAACGGCTCCTTGATGTGGCCTGATACCACGCCTCCCATCAGCACAGATCCGGCAGAATACGATCTGGCGGAAGGCCAGATTCTGAAGCTGCTCGGCCTTTCTTTCCGTGTACTGCATACGCCGGGACATTCGCCGGGCAGCGTCAGCTTTTTATGCGGGAATGATCTGTTCGCCGGTGATGTCTTGTTCAAAATGGGAGTGGGACGTACCGATCTTCCGGGCGGCAGAGAACGGGATCTGATTGATTCGATCCGCGGCAAGCTCTACCGGCTGGATGAGGAAGTGAGAGTGTTCCCCGGACATGGTCCGCGAACCTCAATCGGCTATGAGAAGCTTCACAACCCGTATGTTCCGATGTAGGAACGACATCTTCTGGCCTGATTTGACACAAACCGGGAAATTAGAGGTGGACAAGCAGGGGCCAGGTTGTTACAATATGGTTAATTAAATGTAACATTTACCTCGCGAAGCACGCAGACTGTGGAATAATCCCGGTTTGCGTTCTTTTTTTTGCCTATAGATTTGCCTATAGATATGAATTTTTTTAGGGGGAAGCAGAATGAAGAATAATATGCATTGCCAGCTGGATTACGGGGAATTGGAAGCGAATGATTCATTGATAGCAGAGCGGAATGAAGGGAATGATCTGACCGGGAAGAGTGATACTAAGTATACGCTGTTCTGGAGCTTTCCCGGAGGCAAGGGGGCTGTACAGCCATGGAGACGCAGACTGTGGGAGCTGCAGAATAATTCGGACTCTGAATGAACGATAGCTATTACATAGACGTATTACAGGTGTGACAGAAGAGATAAGGGGAGGGGCTATGGGCGACAGGACGCTGGAGAACATCAGCCAGGCACAGCAGGGTGACGCTGCTGCACTGGCCGTGCTGCTGCGGGAGCATTATCCCTTCCTGTACAAGTATCTGATCAAAGCGACACTTGACCCTTTGCTTGCGGAAGAGATTGCTCAGGACACGATGGTCAGATGTATGGAGAAGATCGGGACTTATAACGGGACCTCGGCATTCTCTTCATGGCTGATTACCATTGGCAGCCGGCTCTACATCGACCGTAAGCGGCGCTGGAGCCGTGAGGCGCAGTGGCGGGAAGGGCAGATGCAGGAGCAGGGGAACCGCAGTTTACGCTGGAGCTTTGAGAGCCGGAATATGGAGTGGAGTGAAGTGCTTGACGCCTTGTCGCGTCTATCCTCTGCGCACAGAATGGCTGTACTGCTGAAGCATTATTACGGGTACAGCTATGATGAGATCGGGGAGATGCTGGAGATTCCTTCCGGAACGGTCAAATCACGGGTAGCTGCCGGACTGGGTCAACTGCGAAAGGAGCTGAATGAGGATGAGGTTTAAGAGTGACGAGGAGCTGCTGGGTAAGCTGTCCGCGGAGCTGGATCATCTGGATATGCTGTATGCCGATGTTACTCCGCCCTCCTTGCCGGAGCTGGAGCAGCTTATTGCCGGGGAAGCTGTCCGCCGGAGGAAGCGGCGCCGTAAGGAACTGCTGATCTTCCTATTGGTGGCTCTTGTACTGGTTACCATAGTGATTTCTATTCTAAGCACGGCGCCGGTGCTGTATTGGAGTCTGCAGGCAGTGTTCATTCTGAGCGCACTTGGCAGCCTGGGAGCAGCGCGGATCAGACACGGGCGGGAGGAATTATAATTGTGAAGGAGCTGCAGGAGATACCTATTTGGCTCTGGATGATTATTGCGGCCTTACTGCTGCTGCAGGGAACCTGGCTGTTCCATGATGCCAGAGACAGAGGTCAGGGGATGAAGGCCTGGTTGTGGGGAATCTGGGGACTTACCGGGGCGCCCTCACCGGCAGTATGTTACCTGCTGTTTGTAGTTCTTCCAGATAAGCGCAAACGGAAGGCCGGAAGGAGCCGCTGAGACAATAGCTGATTGCCCGGGAGATAAGGAGGATACGGCTATGAATGATTTGAATTGGGGATTGATTGGGCCGCTGCTTGCATTGCAGGTAATACTGGCAATCATCGGTCTGATTTCTCTGAGCAAGACAGAGCAGGTACGCGGACCGAAATGGATGTGGGTTCTATTCTTGATTTTTGGCAACCTGCTGGGCAGTGTGGCTTATTTCACACTGGGAAGGAAAGAGTTCTGATGCCGCTGCTAGAGGTTAAGGATCTTCACAAGAGCTTTAAGGGACATCCCTCAGTGAATGGCATCAGCTTTGGAATTGAAGCAGGACGCTGTGTCGCCCTGCTCGGACCCAATGGAGCCGGGAAGACTACAACGCTGCGCATGCTTGCCGGCCTTCTGCCGCAGAGCGCGGGAACGATCACTTTTGACGGGTCTCCGGGGACGGATTACCGCCGGCAACTGGGCTATCTGCCGCAAGCCCCGGCTTTTTACAATTGGATGAGCGGGCACGAATATATCTTATTTGCCGCCAAGATGAGCGGATTGAATGCACGGGAGGCTGCAGCGGCATCGGGCGTTGTGCTGGAGCGTGTGGGACTAGGCTCTGCGGCACGGCGGCGGATTGGCGGATATTCCGGGGGGATGAAGCAGCGCTTGGGGCTGGCCCAGGCCCTGGTACACCGCCCGCGCCTGCTTCTGCTGGATGAGCCGGTCTCCGCGCTTGATCCTATCGGACGCCGGGAAGTCATGGAACTGCTTAGGGACATCCGGGAGCAGACAACCGTTATTTTCTCCACGCATGTGCTGCATGATGCGGAAGAGATATGCGATGATGTCGTATTGATGAACCAGGGGACCATAGCCGTTCAAGGAACCTTGTCCAGTCTCCGCGCAGAATACAGTCTGCCGGTAATCCGGCTCACTACAGGGAAGGAAGCTTCGGCTATCCGGTGGCTGGAGGAGCTTAGACACAGGGATTTTATTGAAGAAGCGCTTATTTCGGAGGGCAAGGCCGTGTTCAACGTCACGGATGTAGGGCTTGCCCGCCGGACGCTATTACAGGAAGCCGTAGAGCTGGATATTCCGCTGCTGCAATTTGAAGCAGGCTCATCGACACTGGAGGACCTGTTCATGAAGGTGGTGGGAACATGAGGAAGCTTTGGGCTCTATATTTGAAGGAGATGCTGGAGAATGTGCGCAGCTATAAGCTGATATGGGTTCCCGTGGTGTTTATTGTTCTGGGAATTATGCAGCCGCTGGTGAGCTTTTATATGGCGGATATCCTGGCGTTCTCTTCCAATGTCCCGGCTGGGTTGATGGAGAATATGGAGAGACCGGCCGCGTCCTCTGTAATGGTTCAGGCCTTGGGCCAGTATGGAACAATTGGTATGCTGATTCTGGTGCTGGGAACGATGAACAGCCTGGCAGGAGAGCGCAGCAGCGGCACCTCCGAACTGTTAATGGCGAAGCCGGTCTCCTCTATATCCGTTGTTGCGGCCAAATGGACCGCGAACTTCACGGTACTGGTTATTGCCATTGGGCTGGGGGCAGCGGGAGCGGCTTATTATACAATACAGCTTATGGGAGCTTTATCCTGGCGGGATGTGATCGCAGCGTCCGGACTGTATGCATTGTGGCTGCTCTGTGCGGTGTCGCTTACCCTGCTCTTCAGTGCCTGGCTGCGCGGGCCTGCAGCTGCCGGCCTGTCTCTCCTGCTGGCAGCGGTCATGAGTCTCGTCCATGGCCTGTTGCCAGTTAAGCTGAGCTGGATGCCTGCTGCTCTGCCCGGAATGTCTGCCGGTGTGCTTGCAGATGGAGGCACCGGAGTGGGCTTGGCACCGATTGTCTCCGCCGTGCTCCTGATTGTGATTTGTATTGCCGGTGCCTCACTGCTGGCTGGAAGGAATAAATTGCCATTTTAGCAAGCTTTGCAATAAGAAAGCCATCTTTCATGAATTTTCAGAGTGTTTTCTGCGGAAATTCATCGTACAATCATCCTGCTGCTGGACAGCTCTATCTTTTTTTAGTAGACTGTTGAAACAAGCAGAACCATGATAGATTTTGGTCAGGAGGTAGGATGATGCTGCGTTTAGGAGAGAAAATTGTCATTGTCGCAGACGCTTTTGAGCAAAGTCTTCCTATCGGAGACTATGGCTACCTGATTGCTTACGACCGCAATCCTGATAATGCGTTTGATTATGTCATTCGTGTTCCCGAAGCTAACCGGAATTTCTATGTTACGGCAGAGGATATTGAGGCCGAGGAGCAATTGCTGGTAGCAGAAGCCGAGAGAGCCACGCACGAAGCGCTGATAGATTATGCATTGTCAACGTACAACGAGAAGCTGTTCCATCACCTGATGAACGGCGAAGAAGTTGAAGCGGAAGAGATAGAGACAACATCCCCAGAAAGTTTGTCCCAGGCGGATTTCATCAAACAGGTGAATCTTCGCGCTTGGATTTAAGTAAGAGCCGGCGAAATGCCGGCTTTTTTTTGTCTAGTGATAAGCTAAGCATGCCGCCTGCAGTCCACACCTTTACAAACAAAATGACTATTAATTCAAACGATTATTACTATTTTGGTCTAGGGAACGGATGATAAGATCAGCAAAGAGCAGGGCAATAGATCTATAAACCGGGGGTGATAACAATCGGCTGCTTGCGGGAGACAGCCATGACGCCTCCCCTCCTGTATACGCTTCCACTTATAATCAGAACCGGTCCATAGTGCGTCCCTGCAAAGGATTTTCTTTGCGGTAGACTCTGGGCAATGTGCCGGTGACCTTTTTAAAGGCTTTGGTAAAGTAATTATAATCGGGAATGCCGACTTGCTCCGCAATTTCGTAGATCGGACTGTCGGTGTCACCCAGCAGCCGTTTGGCCATTTGAATGCGCAGGTTGCGGATATATTCCGCAATGCCCATGCCAAAGTTCTGCTCCGAGAGCTTGTAGAGATGGGATTTGCTGATGCTGAACTCTCTGCACAGAACAGGAACGGACAGATGCTCCTTAATATGATCTGTAATATAACTGTCAATCTTTTGTGCGAGCGAATCCTCCTTCAGAATTAGCATCCGGGACAGATACAGGTAGCTGGCGCTCATCTCCATGGTTTTGGCATAAGCATCAATGATTTCCTTGGAGATCTGTTTTTTTTGCTGAAAGGCATGGTGCAGTTTATCCATATCCACCTGATAGACGCCTATATTCTCATAGACCCTCTGCCATAGCTCATCGCGTTCTCCGGTCTGCAGCAGTTGGCCGAACATAATATACCCGATGACCTGATTATCCGTTTGAATAGGAACCACCGTTTCTGTAAGTCCGGCATGACATTGATAGGTATATAGCTGCTTCTCCTTTTTCACTTGGGTACAGGCCTGCTGGTCGCAGAGGATGCACTGGGCCTCCGCGCGCGGATCACTCCGGATGATATGGCAATAGGTCGAATGGCGGGTGGGATAAGCAGCCAGCTCATGAAAGGAATTGTCGAAAATCACTGTGCGGATACCGGTCAATGTATAAAAATTGCGCAGCAGTTCCTTGACGTCCGATAAGTTGAACAACAAGCCCATTATGCTGCCTCCTCTTCTTCCGGATGGATCACTCGTTGCTGGCAACATTGTACTGTATCTTATGTGTGACATACAAACAAAAAAAAGAGACGAGGTGCTTTTAGAATGCCGCTTATCGATCTGCCGCTGGAGCAATTATTGACTTACGAGGGACGGACCCCCCGTCCGGCCAACTTCGAGGCTTATTGGGAACAAGCATTGCAAGAGATGAGAACGACGGATGCCCAAGTTGAATTGGTGAGAAGCGAGTTTCAGGTTCCGTACGCTGAATGCTTTCATTTATATTTTACAGGGACAGGTGGAGCGCGTATCCACGCGAAGCTGATCAAGCCGAAGCATGCTGCCGGCCCGCATCCGGCGGTGGTACAGTTCCACGGGTACGCCCACCACTCGGATGACTGGGCCGACAAGCTGATCTATGCTTCCTTGGGCTTTACTATAGCTGCAATGGATTGCAGAGGTCAGGGAGGATTGTCCGAAGATGTCGGAGGGGTCAAAGGAACCACACATAAAGGGCACCTGATTCGCGGACTGGATGATTCAGCCGAACAGTTGCTGTTCCGGCAGATCTTTCTTGATGCGGCGCAGCTGGCCGCGATTGTAATGGACATGCCGGAAGTGGATGCTGCCCGTGTCGCGGCAATCGGAGGATCGCAGGGAGGAGGGCTGGCGCTGGCCTGTGCGGCGCTTGAGCCGCGGATCAACCGGGCTGCGCCCAGTGTTCCGTTCCTGTGTGATTACAAACGGGTCTGGGAAATGGACCTGGCCAGAGATGCCTACGAGGAACTGCGGACTTTTTTTCGTCACCGCGATCCCCAGCACCTGCGGGAGGACGAGATTTTTGAACGGCTCGGATACATTGATGTTCAACATCTGGCGGACCGGATTCAAGGAAAAGTGATGCTGGGTGTGGGCTTGCTGGACACGGTGTGCCCGCCTTCCACTCAGTTCGCCGCCTACAACCGCATCCGCAGCGAGAAAAAACTGGAGATCTATCCCGATTTTATCCATGAGCGGCTGCCGGGCTTTGAGGACAAGACGATACAATTTCTGCTTGAAATGTGAGAGGCGAACCGCCTCTCTTTCTTGATAGTTAAGAATTTATATGTTTTGGGGTCCCCGCAAAGTACCTGAGTCAACACCTACGCTAAAGCCTCACTACCCTGGAAATAACTTTACTTCCCCATTTCCATCTTCTGTGGTGCCGCGTCAGCGGCATGGATGGCTTTGTGGGGTTATTTTGTATAGTCTTGGGTACGTACGTAGAATTCAGTAGTTTTGCCTATCGCAGCCATACATTATCCATGCTACTGCAATCCATGCGGACTGGAAGGCCGTTATTTCAGACGTTTGGGCTATTCTGCACGCTCGGCGGACTGAGGTACTCTTAACTAACTTATTTGCTCTTGTTTTCGGCTCGTCCAGACCCAATAACGGCCACTCAGTCCGCAATCAGCAGAATAGGTGTCTTTTTGGCAATATAAGAGACTCCCAGTCCGGCAATCACCCAAATTATTTATTTCATGCACCAAAAAACCGCGAAGCCTACCCTGGAAATAACTTTACTTCCCCATTTCCATTTTCTGTGGTGCCGCGCCAGCGGCATGGATAGCTTGTGGGGTTATTTTGTTGTTCCAGGACCTGTTACAGAGGTATGATGTCGATACGAAGGAAAGCTTTTGAAGGAGAGATACTATTGACAAGATTTATGAGAGCGCTTTCAATTTATCCCAAACTTGTTATGGCTTTCTTGCTTGTTATTATTCCGCTCTACCTGTCAGGGCTGATCATGAATCAATCCGGGCAAGAGGTTGTCCAGAAGCAAATCTCGGAATCCATGGCCAGCCGTGTCCATTTCTATCTGACTTCGCTGGAGACAGAGCTGACACGGCTTACGCGGCTGAAGCTGGAGTATGTCAATGATGACGACCTGCTCTTGCTGGCGACGGTTCCGGATCAGTTGAATGACTACGAACGAATCCGCGCCTTATTATCTGCCAAGAACAAATTGTATTTGCTCAAAAGCTCCAGCCCGTTCGTGGAGAACGTTAAGCTGTATATTCCCTCCATGGACAGAAGTATTAATGCCAACAATTTCGACAGTGCGATGCCGCCTGAAGAGCTGGAAGAACTTCTGAACCCGGCCCATATGAAATCGCCGATTTTCGGTTTGGGGGAGAAGCTGCTGATGAGCGGGGTGTATCCTGATGCTGTGTACGCCGGCCGGCCGCCTGTGCTGGCCATTGAGATTCAGCTGTCCCGCCCGGAAATTCTCCGTGCACTCTCCAGCATGGCCGAGGGGGAAGGCGGCGGAGCAGTATGGATGGATACGGGCGGGCAGTGGCAGATTGCTTCCGGTGTGGAGGACTCGCTGCTGGCTGCGCTCGGGGAAGGTCTGCAGGGTGATCTGCTCAATGAAGGCGGCACATCCGGTCAATACCGGCTGGAATCAGAGGGGGTTGACTATTTTGGAGCCAGTGAATATTCACCGCTGCTAGGGACGACGCTGGCTGTTTTTGTTCCTGCGGAAACGGTCCTTGAGCCTCTGAGTAAGCACCGGCGCTGGATTTGGGGGGTATCGCTGATCGCTTTGCTGCTCGTCGTAGTTTTCTCCTACTGGATTTACCGCTTTATTCATAAGCCGATGAGGCGGCTGATTACTTCCTTCCGGAGAGTGGAGAGAGGGGACCTGAGCGTCAGGCTATATCACGGCAATCAGGATGAATTCAATTATGTGTATAATCACTTCAACCACATGCTGGAACGGATTCAGGAATTAATTCATGAAGTGTATGAGCAGAGAATCCGATCCCAGCAGTCTGAGCTGAAGCAACTGCAATCGCAGATTAACCCCCATTTTTTCTACAACACCTTCTTTATTCTGCAGGGTCTTGTCCGGATGAGGGAATTTGAAGTAGCCGACCGGATGCTTCGTCATCTCAGCGGTTATTTCCAATTCATCACACGAAATGGGGCGGAGCAGGTCAGTTTGCTTGCTGAGATGAAGCATGCCTGGTCCTATGTGGAAATTCAGAACATCCGCTTCTCCGGTACGGTCATATCCGAACTGGAGCCCATACCTCAGGGATGGGAGTCTTCCATGGTGCCCCGGCTCATTGTACAACCATTAATTGAGAACGCCTATGCCTACGGATTGGAGAACAAGCTGGCAGGAGGAATTCTGCGGGTATCCTTCCGGGAGGAAGGAACGGACCGGCTTGTTATCGGGGTTGAGGATAACGGCGAAGCGCTGGACGACGGAAAGCTGGAGGCGCTGCGAAGAACGCTGACTCTGGCTGAAGAAGCTATGGAAACGACAGGGGTCCTCAATGTGCACCGCCGGCTTCAACTGAAATATGGGCCGGAGTTTGGAATTGAGGTTTCACGCAGCGAGCTGGGCGGGTTGAAGGTGCTGCTGAGTATGAGACGGGAAGAGGGGGAACAGCCATGATCAGACTGCTGATTGTCGATAACGAACGGTGGATTGTGCAGAACCTGCTTGATTTGTTCGGGCATTGGGACAAGCTGGAGCTGGAGGTATACGGCGTGTATTCCGCAGCGGAGGCGCTGGAGCTGCTGGGAAAGATGAAGTTCGATATTGTATTGTCCGATATCCGCATGCCGGGAATGGACGGGATTGAGCTGCAGCAGGAAATCAGGCGTCACTGGCCGTGGTGCAAAATTATTTTCTTGAGCGGATATGATGAGTTTGATTATATACAGCAGGTCATGCGCGGCGGCGGGGTGGACTACCTGTTAAAGACGGAGGGCGAGGAAGCGATTCTTCATGCCGTGGAGCAGGCTGCTGCGCAGCTGGATGCCGCGGTGGAAGCAGAGGAGCTGATCGGCCGGGCTCACCGGCAGCTTCAGCTGGTCCGTCCGCTGCTGCTGGGCGATTATTTACTGGAGCTGCTGCAGGGAGACAGCCCGGTCTTAAGCCAGCTTGCACATAAATTTCATGAGCTTGAGTGTCCGCTGGATGCCGGCTGCGGCGTATTGCTCACCATCGGACGCGTGGATGATTGGCGGGATGAGCTCAGTGTGGCAGACAGGGAGCTGATGCTGTACGCTATCCGGAATATTGCCGAGGAATACTGGCACCCCTCCGTCCGCTGCCTCAGTCTGCGTTATGACAAGAACAAGCTGTTATGGCTGCTGCAGCCCCTGAACGATGCTCCGGAGGAAAAGAAGCGGGCAATCCGTTTCATTCACGGGACGCTGGAGACGATCGCAATGTGCTGTAAGCGGCTGCTGAAACTGCGGATCTCTTTCTCAGCCGGTGCAGTGTTTCGCCCCTGGGAGGATGCGCCCCGGCAGTTCAGCACCTTGAAGGCATTGCTGGGCCGGGGACTGGGCATGGGCAAGGAGCTTGTCCTGATCGAAGAGTGCAAGGAAATCGGCGATGCTTCGCTGGAGACGGAACTGCATAATCATGAAGTCAGCAGCCAATTGGGTAAGCTGGGGGCCATGGCGGCTTATTTGGACAACGGGCAGCAGGAGCATTTCTTTCTCGAATTCGGCAAACTGGCGGCCTTGGCCTCCCCGCAGCGCGGCACCGGTCACCGGCTGAAGCTGGAGATCTACTATTCCCTCATGTGTTTATTTCTGTCTTATATGAACCGCTGGGAATTGCATGAGGTCATCGGAGACTCCATTGATTTGGACAAGCTGACAAGATATGAGGCTCACCTGTCCTGGGATAGCGCAGAAGCCTACTTATCGGCGCTGGCTATGCTTTTGTTTGAACAAAAGCAAAATGATCAGGTCTACCGTGAGCATGATTTAATCACCCGCGTCCGGCTGTACGTAGAGCACCATTTGGCCGGGGATTTGTCGCTCACCAGGATCGGTGATGTCGTAGGCTACAATCCGTATTACTTGACCCGGTTGTACAAACGCTTAACGGGCCAGTCGTTGGCAGATTACGTGGCAGACTCCCGGCTCACGGAAGCCCAGAAACTGCTGGAAGGCGGCAGCCTGATCGTTCAGGATATTTCCAAAGCGGTCGGCTTTATGACGGAGCAATCCTTCTACCGTTTTTTCAAGAAGGAGACTGGTATCACCCCCCAGGAATACAGAGAGAGGCATGCATTATCCAAATCGGATAATCAAAAGTGAAAATCGGCGAGTAGAGGGGCGAGAGGAAGCCAGCCTATAATAATGCTAAATAAGGCGAACTTTCACGCGGACCCACCAAGATTCAGGGGGGATAAGAAGTGAAGGGAAAGAGATGGGCAGTCTTGACGTCTTACGGAATAGTGTTGTCGCTTTTGTTGAGCGCGTGTAGTCCCGGAACGGGCGGAGGTTCGAATACTGAGGAAGCTTCCAGACCGCCGGATGAAGGGCAGCACAGCCAGCAATATGAAGCCGATCCGTTCGGGACATACGATCCGCCGGTTCAGCTTCACATCGCGCGTCCGGTTGACCAGAGCTGGACCTATCCCGGCGGCGACAGCATCGAAGATAATATCTGGTACCGGGAGTACCGGAACCTGCTGGGAATTGAAATTATACACGATTGGACCGCCTTGCCGGGCGAATACAACCGTAAGCTGAATGTCATGATCGCCTTGGGCAGTCTGCCGGAAATGTTCTCCGTCTCGGCCGCCCAGCTCAAAGGGCTGGCGGATGCGGATCAGCTGGAAGATCTGACAAAGGTCTACGAACGCTATGCTTCAGACCGCACCAAAAAGCTGCAGATGGGAGACGGCGGTGCAGCACTGGCTTCAGCCACATTCAATGGCAAGCTGCTCGCTATACCCATCGTCAATGCTCCCATCTATGAAGCCAATCTGCTGTGGGTGCGGACGGATTGGCTGGAGAGACTGGGTTTGCCGGAGCCCGGGACGCTGGAAGAGGTATTTGCGATTGCTGAAGCATTTGCCAAAGAAGATCCGGACGGCAATAACCAAGCGGATACCTTCGGCCTGGCCCTCAATAATTATCTGTATGGCGGCTTTGCCTCGCTTACCGGGTTCTTTAATGCCTTTCATGCCTATCCGCAGACCTGGATCAAAGAAGGGAACGGCCAAGTCATTTACGGCTCCATACAGCCGGAGATGAAGCATGCGCTGGGCAAGCTTCAGGAGATGTATAAGACCGGGCAGCTTGACCGGGAATTCGGAGTCAAGGACAGCAACCAGGTGATGGAAGATATCACTGGGAACAAGCTCGGCATGACGTTCGGCGCCAACTGGAATCCCTATGTATTCCTTGATGCCGTGCGGCACAACCCTGGAATGGAGTGGAAGCCGTTTCCGGTGCCTTCAGTGGATGGCATGCCGGCCAAGGCCAGCGTCGGCTTCTCGGCCAGCGGCTATGTCGTAGTGCGCAAAGGCTTCGAGCACCCTGAGACAGTGGTGAAAATGCTGAACCTGCATGAAGAGGTGGTTCACGGCGCAAGACGCGGCGAAGGCGAATTCATTACGATGGAAGGAGACGGCGGCGAACGAATCAACACTTCCAGACTATCCATCGTCCAATCCGGCGTATCGAACGAAGATGTGGCAGAGTCGTTGTCGTTACTCCGCGAGGCTATCCAGAACGAGGATGAGAGCCTGCTGAAGGATGCGCTCACTGAAACTGATAAATATGGGCCAGCGCTCGATTATCTGAACACCGGGAACATGGAAAATTGGGATGTTGCCCATCAGTATTTCGGTTTTGAGATCACTATGGACCACTATAGCGGCGACCGGCTGCTGATGACTGCCTTTGGCGGTCAAACACCTACAATGACTGAGAAGTGGGCCATGCTGGACCGGCTCGAGAAAGAAACCTTCACCAAAATCATTATGGGGGCCGTTTCCATTGATGAATTCGATAGCTTCGTAAAGGAATGGAACCGGCTTGGCGGCAAAGCAATTCTGGAAGAAATTAATGAACCGTAATGAGGAGCGTGAACATACAGCATGAGCAAATTATTCTACAAGCCTGAAGACGGCTGGCTGGCCGATGTTATCCCCTTTTATGAAGACGGCGAGTTCAAGCTGCTGTACTTGAAAGATTGGCGTGACAGGGAAGGGCACGGTGAGGGCACACCCTGGTTTCTGCTGGGGACCAACGATTTTATTCACTACAAGGAATATGGAGAGGTTCTTCAGCGGGGAGGGGAAGCCGAGCAGGACTTATATATCTATACGGGCTGCGTGCTGAAGAAAGACGGGCTTTATCATATCTTCTATACCGGCAACAATTTTCATTATCCGGCTCAGGGCAAAGCTCAGCAGGCGGTGATGCATGCGGTCAGCAGCGACTTCCTGCATTGGGACAAACGGCCGGAGGATGCTTTCTACGCGCCAACCGACCGTTACGAGGAGCATGACTGGCGCGATCCGTTTGTGTTCTGGAACGAGGAAGCAGGGGAATATTGGATGCTGCTTGCTGCCCGTTTGAAGGAAGGGCCTGCGGGCCGCCGCGGCTGTGTTGCCCTGTGCGCCTCTAAGGATTTGAACACCTGGGAGGTGCGCGAGCCATTCTGGGCCCCCTACTTGTATACGACTCATGAATGCCCGGATCTGTTCCGGATGGGGGAATGGTGGTATCTGCTGTACTCGACATTCTCGGACCGGACGGTCACTCATTACCGGATGAGCCGCTCGCTGGAGGGACCCTGGCTGGCCCCCGAGAACGATGCACTCGACACCCGGGCATTCTATGCCGCGAAGACCTGGACCGATGGTGAGCGTCGTTATGCGTTCGGATGGAATCCGACGCGTGAAGGCGAGCATGACGGCGGCACCTGGCAATGGGGCGGGCATCTGGTGGTGCACGAAATCATGCAGGGCACAGACGGCTCACTGCTTGTAAAAGTGCCGGAACCCTTAAATGCTGCGCTCAGTCTAGAAAGCGCTCTATCCTTCACGGAGGTGCTCGGGCGCTGGGAATTTAGCGGAAGCACAGCCGCAGCAGCGGCAACCGATTCCTTCGCCGGTGCTTATGCAGGGCCGCTGCCGGAAGGCGCCTGCAAGCTTGCGGCAACGATAACGTTTACCCCCGGTACTCGCGGCTGCGGCCTTATTCTGCGGACAGATCAGGACTTCGGGCAGGGATATATGATCCGGCTGGAGCCCGGGCGTAACCGGATTGTCGTAGACCAGTGGCCGAGAAAGGGAGATGTCCCTTACGCTATCGGCATGGAGCGGCCGCTGCCATTGCTGCCCGGAACTTCATGCTCGTTAAGCGTCTATCTGGAAGATCAGGTTTGCGTAGTCTATGTGAACGGGGAGATCGCATTAAGCACGCGGCTGTATGATTTTAAGCAGGGAGGGAAGGGATTGTTCGTAAGTGAGGGGAGTGCGGAATTCAGGCTCAGGCAGTTTGAAATGCAGATTCATTCCAATCCGGATCAAGAGAGGGGATAGGTAATGATCAATATGGTTAGAAGAACAGTGATAGTGTGTGTGGCGTGTATGCTGTTGTATAGCCTTCTGCCGGGCTTAAGTTCCGCAGATCCAATCACAGGGAAGGTAACGATTGATTCCGGCACAGCCGCCATCAACTTCACTTACGGCACGGTACAACTGGCCCGCGGCGGAAACGACGGTAAGCTGACCGGCATCCGCCATCTGGCGCAGAACAATCTGTGGAATGATGCAGCATCTTCCGCTGTTTCTGCGAAGAAGGGGCATGTCACTTATGAACACACCTGGGGCTCAGGCTCTACGCTGGCTGAACTGGAGACGACGGTTGCCCGTAAATATGACGGTACATTGACTGTCAGCCAGCATGCGGAGACAGGGCAGCCCGGCATATCGGGTGTGCAGTGGGGAATGATTGTCCCGGATACGTATGATCTGATTATTCCCGCGCTGGGAGGGATTCGGCTCACCGCCGAATCACCGGACGCCGCCTATGGCTTCTCCCAGTTCACCTATCCCGATGTGTGGGAGGCGCAGATGTTTCTTGTGCAGGGGGCAAATGGCGGACTGCTGGTTCATGCGGATGACAACGCAGGGTTCTTCAAAACCTTGCATGTGAAGCATGAGAATGGCAGCTTCTATGTTGGAATAGAGACGCAAGCGCCGGCGCCATTCCAGCAGACGGTCAAGGCGGTATCCACCGATTGGCGGCTCAAAGCCTACGCTGGTGACTGGACCAACGGCTCTACGATGTACCGGGAGTGGGCAGACGGCGCTTTCGGGTTGTCTGAATCTTCCGCGAAGGAACCGGATTGGGCCAAGGATATCGGATTCACGGTGCTGACGGATCTGGAAGACATGCCAATGCTTGAGGAGCTTGCACAGCGGGTAGATGCGGAGCGGACGCTGCTGGTCGTTCCTGGCTGGAGAGCGGACCCCTATGATGTGAATTTTCCTAATTATGAACCTAAGCCGGATATCGCTGCCAAGGTTGACGCCGCTCAGGCGCTGGGTTTCCGCGTGATGCTGTATGTTAACATCTTTGGAACATCGTTTAACAACGAAAATTATACACAGATGCAACCCTATCAGGTGAAGGACCCATTCACGCTGGAGAGGAAACGTTGGGAGTATACCGCAGGCTCGGAACAGATTTCATTTGCCGTTATTAATCCGGCAGCAGAGGCGTGGCGGGAGCTCTTCGTTGGCAAGATGACTGCCTTGGTAAATGAAGTCGGACCGGATGCGCTGCATCTGGACCAGTCGCTGCTCATGTATAACGATGCCAACGGTCTGATTGACGGCAGCAATATGATGCAGGGCAATATCGCTCTGCACCGCGAGCTGAGAGAAGCGCTGCCGGAGAATATCGCCTTGGGCGGAGAAAGCCTGAATGAAATCACGACCCGGTACGAGTCTTTTGCACAGCGTCATGCTTATGGCATCTTCGCCGCAAGCGGAACGTGGGATGACAGCAAAATCAATCAGGTGGTTCCGGCCAGCTCAGCGATCTTTGCCCCGTATACGACCATTTACGGCCATCCCGATCATGCCAACCCGATGACGGAGGACTATTACATGGCCTGGCATAAAGTCGTTCAGAATAGGCTCGGCGCGATTCCGATGCTCACCAGACCCAATCTGGGCCAGCTCGCCAATGCCACTCCGCTGATGGAGCAATTGCTGGATGAAGCGAATTGGTACCAGAGCGCACAGCCTAGAGCCGATTTTAGCAACAGGTCAAATTCCACTCTGTTTGCTTTCAAGACAGCGGGCGGCGGCAGTGCCGAATATGTGCTTGATTCCTACGGCGAGAAGCTGACTGCCTATGACGGAAATCCTTCCGGCGGGGGCACCGACATCATGCGTTATTTGTACGGGGCAGAGAGCTATCCGTTGCCGGGAAGCATACCCGGATGGGTGCTGTACGACCAGAACAGGCTTTTCGGACTGGACCCGCTTAGAACCTATCTGTATTTGAACCAGGCCCGTGATTCCTCAGCTTTCCATGTCTATGAGTGGCCGGAGGATGTGGCACTAAAGCGGCTGTCCAGCCGGTCCACCCACACTGCCATCGTTATGGAGGATAAGCTTCAGTCCGGTGATATGGATCTGCTGAATTACGACGGACCGGTCAGAGCAGGAGAGGTCATGGGAGACGGGACCGTCCATATGACCGCAGCCCCGTTCTCTACCACGGGCGGATTCTCCTATTCCTTCCCAGGAGGAGGAACCGTGCAGCACTGGGGCGACCGGATACTGGCCCATCCGCCTTATGCAGGAGCATGGCAGGGCGGACAGACATGGCTGGAATTTGACCTCAGCCTGCCGGCGGCAGCGGCAGCGAGCTTTCAAGCCGGGGTGCAGCTAGGCTCCGAGCAGAATGTTGCGAGCAGTGACGGTGTAACCTTCAAGGTATCTGCCTGGGAGAAGGCAGCAGCGCCTGAGAATCGCACGGTGCTGAGTGAAGAGCAGTTCAGCCGAAGTGCCACGCCGACCGCCGTGGAGCTGGACCTGTCGGAATTGGCGGGCAAAGAAGTGACCCTCAGGCTGGAGACGCATCCCGGTGTGACGGTAGACAATGACTCTGCCGTATGGGTCGCGCCGACGGTTGCTGTCGCAACATACGGCGGCAACCGCAGCGTAAGCTTCAAGGTGAACAGCCCGCAGCCCTTCAGTGTTGTGCATTCCACCTATGGAGCGGCTTCATCCGTAAGTCTGGGCAACAACCGCTACGAAATCACGGCACCCGCTTCGGGTACGGTATATCTGATTAACACTGTTTCTGCTCCCGTGCAGCTGCCGTTGTCGTTAAGCACGGCTCCGTATCATTCGAGCCTGGTGTTCCAGAACGGAAGCGAGGGCCCGTCTCAATCTCCGTTCGGCGGCTTCCCGGGAAGCGGCTCTGTGCTCGGGGTTGAGAAGCAGGGGCTGGATGCCCACCCGCCGCAGCACGGGCAGACGCATATTGAATATGCCTTGAATTTACCGGCAGGCACTCCGGCTGCACTGCAAGGATTCGCCGGCATCAAGGACGGCTCGGAACAATCCCAGGGCGCCGGCTTCCGGATAGCAGTGAACGGGGAGATAAAGTGGTCGCAGGATCTGATGCCGGGCGGGGCCTGGAAGCCGTTCAGTATCCCGCTGGCCGAATATGCCGGAACTTCAGTCATCATCACCCTGATTACCGATTCTTTGGGCGATTACGGATATGACAGGGCCTTCTGGGGCCAGCCGGCTCTCATTGTGCAGTAGACAGATCATGGAGAAACCGAATATGAGGGGGAAGCGAAATCATGAGAAAAATTGCCGCTTTATCGATTAGTACCGTTCTTCTGGCCCTAACAGCCTGCAGCTCGCCATCCAATACCAAAGACACCGCCACTTCCAATGGGAGTGCCACTGCCGATCCAAATAAGCCCATCGAACTGCGGGTAGGCCGATATTCCCTGCCCACCTGGGGTTATCCCGCAGGGGATGATTTTGCGAACAACATCTGGTACCGGCATTATGCTGACAAATTCAATCTGAAGGTCGTACACGATTGGACAGCTCTGCAAAATGAATACAATGAGAAGCTGAACATCGTTATTGCCTCGGGGTCGATTCCGGATATCGTCATCGAAGCCTCCACCAATCAGCTGGAAACTATGGTGAAGGCCGGGATGACAGCGGATCTGACCGATGTTTTCGAGAAGAATGCCTCGGATTTGACCAAAGAGATTCTCACCGGTGACGGCGGCCTTGCGATGGATTCGGCTACCTTTGACGGGAAGCTCATGGCATTGCCTTACACAACCTCGGTCATCTATGAGCCTAGTCTGTTGTGGGTGCGGCAGGACTGGCTGGATAAGCTGAAGCTGCCTGTGCCGAAGACCATCGACGAGGTGATCGCAGTGGCCAAGGCCTTCAAGGAGCAGGACCCGGACGGCAACGGCATCGACGATACCGGCGGGCTGGCGTTCAGCAACTGGCTGTTCGACGGGATTACCTCCACAACCGGATTCTTCAACGGTTACCATGCCTATCCGCAGAGCTGGCTGAAGGGAGAAGACGGCAAAATCACCTACGGCAGCGTACAGCCTGAAATGAAGAATGCCTTAGCCAAGCTGAGAGAAATGTATGACGCAGGCTTAATTGATCCTGAGTTCGGCATGAAGGATACGACCAAGGTAACGGAGGAAGTCAGCGGCGGTAAATACGGCATCAGCTACGGGCGTTGCTGGAATGTATACATGTACGGTACGGGCCTGGAGGGACAGCCGGATATGATCTGGACGCCAGTGGCGGCTCCGAGCGCCGACGGTGAGGATGTGTTTGCCAATGTAGGCACCACTGTGGTGAGCTATTACGCGGTGAACAAGGACTATGAGCATCCCGAAATCCTGGTCCAATTATTGAATGATTACAATGAAATGGCCTACGGCCCTAACCGGAATGATCCCGAAGTCAAGAAATTCTTTGCCTTTGAAAAAGGTCAGACCATTGTGGAACAGGGTCATTTATCGCTGGCCCGGACCCTGACAACCGACGATGCCACCGTGAAATCACTGGAATATCTGATTGAAGCGATCGAGAAGCGCGATCCCAGCAAGCTGGATCAGGCACTTACCGAGACGGGGAAATACGAGCCGAGTGTAGCTTATCTGGACGGCAAAGGGACCGGTTATATGGAATATCATCAGGTCAAAGCCTTCAAAACCATTGTGGAGGGCTACGGCACGGATCATCTGATTCCCCAGGCTTACGGAGGCACCACGGAAACGATGCTGAATAAAATGGGCATCCTCGGCGATTATGAACGTGAAATCTTCACAAAGATCATCATGGGTGCGGAGCCTATCGATGCATTCGATACTTTTGTATCCGAGTGGCACAAACTGGGGGGCCAGCAGATTCTGGATGAGATTAACGCCAGCCTGTGATGAAAGGGGGTTCCAACTGTGAGAGTTTTCCGCCTGAAGAGCCGCTTCAGACATGAATTACCGTACCATCTGTTTTTGATACCGGGGATTATACTGGCTATTCTGTTCTGTTATATCCCGATGATGGGGATTGTCATGGCCTTTCAGAACTTCAGCGTGTTCAAGGGCTGGCTTGCGGGTCCGTGGGTCGGGATGGACAATTTCAAATATATCATCTCCATGCCCCGCTTCGGGCAAGTCATGTATAACACGATCTATATCTCGGTTTTGAAAATAGTCTTTTCGTTGCTCGTGCCTATCGTGGTCGCACTGCTGCTGAACGAAATGCGCGGCCAGCGGATGAAACGGGTGCTGCAAACGGCGATGTACCTGCCTTATTTCCTGTCCTGGGTGGTGCTCGGCGGTATCATCCTGGATGTCCTCAGTCTGGAGGGGGTGATTAACAGCCTCATCCAGGCCTTTGGGGGAGAGCCGGTAGGCTTTCTGTCCAGCAACCGGCTGTTTCCCGGCGTACTGGTCACCACTGAGGTGTGGAAGAACTTTGGATTCAATACGATTATTTATATGGCTGCGCTAACCTCCATCAATCCCGATTTATATGAAGCAGCCATGATTGACGGAGCCAGCCGCTGGCGGCAGATCTGGCATGTTACTTTGCCCGGCATTCGTCCTACGATCATTCTTCTGGCTACCCTCAGTCTGGGCAATGTGCTGAACGCCGGGTTTGAACAGGTATTTATGCTAATCAATCCGCTCGTTGTCAATTCAGGCGATATCCTGGACACACTGGTCTACCGGCTGGCGTTCAATCAGGCACAGTATAGCGTAGCGACAGCTGTAGGACTGTTTAAATCGCTGGTGTCCGGAGTGCTCATTTCAGTTTCTTATTATATGGCTTATAAGTTTGCCGATTACCGCATTTTTTGAAAAGGGTGAGAAAGATGAAATATCGTTTGGACGGCAGTGCCGTGTTCGCAATTTTCAACAAACTGTTTCTCATTCTCTTGGCAATCCTCTGCATTGCGCCGATTGTCAATACGTTGGCCATTTCCTTCAGCTCAGCCTCAGCGGTGGCCATGGGGAAGGTACGGTTTTTTCCGTCGGACTTTTCACTCGACGCTTATAAATTTATCGCTACCCGTCCGGAGTTTCTGCGGTCCCTGGGCGTAGCGGTGATCCGGGTGCTTGTGGGCAGCGCCCTGCAGATGCTTATTACCTTTATTTCGGCTTATCCTCTGTCAAGGGAGAACAGGGACTTCAGCATGCGAACCTTTTATGTATGGTTTTTCATGTTCACCATCCTGTTCAGCGGAGGCATCGTTCCCCTGTACATGCAGGTGAAAACTTTGCACATGCTGGACACCATGCTGGTGCTGGTCCTGCCCACAGCACTGGCCGTCTTTAACATTGTTCTAATGATCAACTTTTTCAGAGGCTTGCCCCGGGAACTGGATGAGTCCTTCCGCATAGATGGAGCCGGACACTGGACCATCCTGTGGAAGCTGTATTTCCCTCTGTCCATGCCGGCGTTTGCGACCATCCTGCTGCTGGCTATGGTGGGTCACTGGAATAGCTGGTTTGACGGGATGATCTTCATGAATCAGACCGAGAACTATCCGTTAGCCACTTATTTACGCTCCATTATAGTCAGCTTTGATTTTACCAATGTGAGGTCTGAGGATGCCGCACTCCTGGCCAGCATCTCACCGCGTACGACCAAGAGCGCGCAGATCATTCTGGCCACGTTGCCGATCTTGTGTGTGTACCCTTTTTTACAGCGTTATTTCGTTTCTGGTCTCGTTCTGGGAAGCGTGAAGGGATAGTTCCAAAATATATTTACAGTAGGAGAAATGAATTATGCAGAAAATTGCCAGCGGGATCTATAAGCTGACCTTCGGAACACCCGAAGAAATTACACCGGTATCGGTATTGAAGCCCGACACCTGCCTCGAAGCGCTGAATGCGCTTGACGATCATCCGCTTCCCTTTACAAGGGAGGACATTCATTTTCAGCCCCGCCAAGGCTCCGTATTGCTGGAGCTTCCCTTGGACCCGAAGGAGGAGGTATACGGTTTGGGCCTGCAGCTCAAATCGTTCAGGCAGAGCGGCAGCAAGAAGAAGCTGCGCACGAACTCCGACCCGTCCGCGGATTTGGGCGACTCCCATGCGCCGGTTCCTTTCTATGTAAGCACCGCCGGTTATGGAGTTCTGGTGGACACGGCCCGGTATGCCACCTTTTTCTGCGGAGGATGCAAGCGGGTGGGCAGCCGGCAGGATCTGGAGCAGTTCAAATCGGCAGGCACCGGCAAGGGTCACTGGGAAGTGAAAAAAGGCAGCGGCAATATGCTGATCGACATTCCGGCAGCGGAAGGCGTGGATGTCTATATTTTTTGCGGCAAGGATATGAAGGATGCGGTCTCCCGCTATAATCTGTTCAGCGGCGGGGGGGCATTGCCGCCCATGTGGGGTCTCGGGATGATGTACCGCGCTGACTGGCATGCGGATCAAGAGGATGTCCTGCAGCTTGCCCGGCAAATCAGGGATGATGAAATGCCTTGCGACATGTTCGGTCTGGAGCCGGGCTGGCAGACGAACGCCTACTCCTGCACCTATGTATGGGACAAAAGCAGATTCCCGGATGAAAAAGGGCTTATCCGGGAGCTGAATGAAATGGGATACCGGCTCAATCTCTGGGAACATGCTTATGTGCATCCGGAGAGCCCTATCTTCCCGGAGCTGAGGCCCCATTCGGCAGACAGCTATGTGTGGGACGGCCTGGTGCCGGATTTCACGCAAGCCGAGGCACGCGAAGCCTTCACGGGAATTCATCAGCCATTCATAGAGGCGGGATTGTCAGGCTTCAAGCTGGATGAATGCGACAACGGCGATTATATCGGCAACTGGGGATTTCCTGATTTCGCCCGTTTTCCGGGAGGTGCGGACGGGGAGCAGATGCACAGCTTGTTCGGCCAGCTCTATCAGCAAACGATGCTCGCCCCGTTCAAGGCAGCGGACCGCCGGACCTATGGACAGGTGCGTGCTTCGCACGCGCTCGCGGCGCCTTATCCTTATGTGCTGTACAGCGACCTGTACGATCATGAAGACTTTGTACGGGGAATGGCCACCGCTTCGTTTTCAGGTCTCCTCTGGTCGCCGGAGGTTCGCCAGACCGCTACAAGGGAGGAACTGCTGCGCCGGATCGGTGCTGTGATTTTCTCGCCAATGGCTGTACTTAACTGTTATATGATCCCTTCGCCGCCCTGGAAGCAATTCGATCATGACCGTAACCATGCCGGTGAGTGGCTGGAGGACTGGCCGCAGCTCGCGCAGCAATGCAGAAAGCTGATGCAGTTCAGGATGAGCCTGATTCCCTACCTGTATGCTGCATTTGGAAAATACAGTAAGCAAGGGGTGCCGCCTATCCGTCCCTTGGTGATGGATTACCCGGAGGACCGCGAGGTGCTGGATTGCTTCGACCAGTTTATGGTGGGAGACGATCTGATGGCTGCTCCCGTTGTCTACGGCAACGGTGACACGCGTGAGATCTACTTACCCGGAGGCCGCTGGTACGAATGGCTGACCGGCGAGTGGCTGGATGGCGGACAATGGATCACGCGTCAGGTCCCAGAGGATGAAGTGCCTGTGTATATCAAACAGGGTGCGCTGATTCCTTGGGCAGAGCCCGTTCTATGTGTCCGGGATCATACGGTTTTTAATATAGAGCCTGTACTGTACGGTGCAGAAGCAGGAGAATGCTTGCTTTTATGTGATGATGCAGTCAGCTATGCAACGATTTCTGAGAGTCTGCCTTTTGCCAAAATAAAGATTGCCGGAGAAGGCATTGTGAGCATAGAGGAACAAGAACAAGAAAAAGTCTCCGAGCGCTATAGTATAGCCGGTGTGAAATACGTGCTGTAGAGAAAGGAGGGCCGCTGTGGATCTCATAGGCTTAGATATCGGATCAACAGGCACGAAATGCCTGATCATGGCTTCAACGGGTGAAGTGCTGGCCCAGGCATACAGGGAATACGCCATGGAATCACCGGCAAGCGGCTGTTACGAGCTGAATCCGCAGAAGGTGTGGGAAGCGGTTAAGGCTGTACTGGGTTCCGCAATGAACATGTATGACAGGCCTCATACCCGGCTTGCCGGCCTGTCCGTTTCTTCCTTTGGCGAGGCTGCCGTCCTCCTCGACAACGGAGGCAACGTGCTCGGGAACAGCCTCCTGTATATCGACAAGCGGGGAAGCAGGCAACTGGAGGCATTGGTGGAGCACATTGGGGAGGAGAACATCACCAGCAAGACGGGCCTTCACCCCCATCCGATGTACACCCTCTCCAAATTGATGTGGTACCGGGAAGAGCAGCCGGACATTTATGAGCGGCTTCATACATTTCTGCCGTTTGGATCATTTATTCTGTTCAAGCTCGGTGCAAGACCAGTGATCGACTATTCGCTGGCATCCCGAACGATGGCCTTTGATGTCCATCGGCTTGGATGGGATGAAGATATTATCCAGGCGGCACGGCTTAAGCGCGGGATATTTCCCGAGGCGCAGGAGCTTGGATCACGGATCGGCCAGATTTTACCCTCAGCAGCTGAGGCGCTAGGTTTGCCTGCCCATCTCCAGCTCGTGCTCGGCGGACATGACCAGGTATGCGCGGCTATAGGCGCGGGAGTTACGGAAGAAGGCTCGGCTGTAGACGGCATCGGCACCGTAGAGTGCATCACGCCCGTTTTCCGTAAAATGCAGGTCAATGACCAGGCGCTTGCCGCCAGCAAGCTGGCGCTAGTCCCTTATATTCAGGGGAAATATACCACGTATGCCTTTAATTTTACCGGAGGTTCCTTGCTCAAGTGGTTCAGGGACCAGTTCGGCTACGAAGAAAAATGCGCGGCAGATGAGTCCGGCCGAAGTGTCTATGAGATTATGGGCGAGAACGCCGGAGAAGGTCCCACTGATCTCCTGGTACTGCCCCATTTTGCCGGTTCAGGAACGCCATACATGAATCCGGCTGCTGCTGGGGTCATTGCGGGCTTGAATTTTAATACCACCAAGGGTGAGCTGTATAGAGCTTTAATGGAAGGCGTCACCTATGAAATGAGACTTAATCTGGATTGCCTGGAGCAAGCGGGCATGAGTATTGGAGAGATCAAGGCCTGCGGCGGCGGCGCCAAGTCCGGGCTGTGGCTGCAGATCAAGGCAGACATTATGAATAGGCCCATCACCGCCCTTGATATTGAAGAGGCAGGTATATTGGGCGCAATTATGTTGGCCGGCGTGGCACTGGGAGTGTTCCCATCCTTTGAGGATGCGGCGCATCGTCTGGTGAAGGTGAATACCACCTACTATCCGCGTCCGGATAACCGTAAACACTACGATGAGAATTACGCCAAATATAATCGGCTGTATCAAGCGGTGAACAACGTCATGTCATACCCATAGGAGATGTTGAAGAATGCCATTAGTGACCCTCAAAGAGTTGATGAAGGATGCCGAAGCCAAGCGTTATGCCGTCGGCGCGTACAATGTAATTAATTTGGAGATGATCCGGGGAATCATTGCTGCGGCCGAGGAGGTGAACTCGCCGGTCATTCTTTCCTTTGCGGAAGTGCATATTCCGCTTGTTCCGCTAGAAGTGATCGCTCCGGTTATACTTGCGGCCGCGAGGCAGGCACGGGTTCCGGTTGCGGTACACCTGGACCATGGCCAGGATCATGAAATTCTGATCCGTGCGATGAAGCTGGGCTTCTCGTCGGTGATGTTCGACGGCGCACATCTGCCGCTGGAAGAGAATATCCGCCAGACCAATGAGATCAGCAAGATCGCCAAGGCGCTCGGCGTTTCCGTAGAAGCCGAGCTTGGCCGGATCTTGCGTCCGGAGGGCGGCGGAGACGAGGAAGAGATAGAAGAATATGATCCGGATGATGTGTATACCAACCCCAAAGAGGCGCAAGTCTTTATTGAACATACCGATATCGATGCCCTTGCCGTCGCTTACGGGACAGCACATGGTGTTTATCTGCAAGAGCCGGTTCTGGATTTTGAACGTTTGAAGCTCATCAAGCAGCTTACCGGCCTGCCGCTGGTGATGCATGGCGGGTCCGGCCTGGATGAGGCTGCTTATGTCACCTCCATACAGTGCGGCATCCGCAAGCTCAACTATTATTCCAACATGGCGCATGAAGTGGCGAATACGCTTCAGGCGAAGTTGGCGGCCAACAGCGCGAAGCAGCGCAAAAGCTATTATCATGACATTTCCGCATGGGCTATGGAAGCGGTACAGCAGGATATTGTGAGAACGATGAGAATTTTCGGGAGTGCCGGACAAGCCTGAGGCTTACCTGCCCTTTACAGGAGGAATGGCGGTATGGCAAGACTTTATGGCAGAGAATGGACCCGGCGTGAGCTGGAAGCCAGAGTAGGCCGGATCGAGCAGCTTGGGGGAGTGCAGCCCTTTGTCATGAGAGAAGGGCCGGAGGCCGCTCAGGAAGTATTCCGTGTGCGGACCGGCTCAGGTCTCTCCTATTGGGTGCATCCCGGGAAAGGCATGGATATCTCTTTGGCTGAATTCTGCGGTATTCCGGTTAGCTGGTCTGCCGGCAACGGCGATCCCCACGCTGCTTTTTTCAGGGAAGAGGGGAATCACTGGCTGCGGACAGCTTCCGGCGGCTTGTTGATGACCTGCGGATTGTCGCAAGCTGGTGCAGCCGGTCAAGACCAGTACGGAGCCTATGGATTACATGGACGAATTCACCATACACCCGCGCGGCAGGCTGCGTATCAGGCAGAATGGCAAGGCGATGAATATGAGATGCGCCTGCGGGGAGTTGTAGAGGAAACGTCTATTTTTGGACATAAGCTGCGTCTGACCCGCACGATTACAAGCAGGCTCGGCGAGAACAGCCTTCAGCTTAACGATACCGTGGAGAATGCAGGCTTCACACCCGCCCCGCATCTGATGCTGTATCATTTCAACTTCGGATATCCTCTGCTGGCAGAAGATACAAGGATCATATTGCCGGAAAGCACATGTGCTGCACGTGATACTGATATGGAGATGTCACGGATGAATGAATGGCAGACGCCGGATCATCGGCATGCAGAACAGGTGTATTATCATGAACCCTTGTCACAGGAAACCTACATCTGCGCACAAATTAACAGCCCTTCATTTCCAATCCCCGGCGCAGCTTCTTCTGCCGGCGGCCTGACTTTAGAACTGAAGTGGAACCGGCGGACGCTCCCCAGACTGGTGCAGTGGAGAATGCCGGGAGCTGGCGAGCATGTGCTGGGACTTGAGCCGTCTAATTGCTGGACCCGGGGAAGGGCGGAGGAACAGGAAGCGGATTCGCTGCAACTGCTTGAGCCTGGAGCAGCCGTTCATTACGAGATTGAATTGAAATTCACAACGAACTGAACAAATGGAGGAATATGATATGCTGCAGGCTAAGCCTTATGTATTCTGGTTCATAACAGGGAGCCAGGGATTATACGGGGAGGATGTACTGGCGCAAGTGGAGGAGAACTCCCGGACAATGGTTGCCGAGTTAAACCGCGAAGGAGGCCTTCCGTATCCGGTAGAATTCCGGGAAACAGTCACAGCTCCGGAAGCGATTCTGCGGGTTTGTCTTGAAGCGAATTCCAGCGGAACCTGTGCGGGGGTAATCACCTGGATGCACACCTTCTCACCGGCCAAAATGTGGATCTCGGGGCTGACACAGCTGCGCAAGCCGCTGCTGCATCTGCATACCCAGTTCAATGTCGAGATTGCTTGGGACAGTATAGACATGGAATTTATGAACCTCAATCAGGCGGCGCACGGCGACCGTGAGTTCGGGTTCATCGGTGCCCGCCTGCGGATGCCCAGGAAGATTATTGCCGGTCACTGGAAGGATGAAGAGGTGCGTGCAAGAATCCGAGGGTGGATGAAGACGGCAGCGGGCTATACCGGGAGCCAGACGATGAGGATCGCAAGGTTCGGCGACAACATGCGTGATGTTGCAGTTACAGAAGGCGATAAGGTGGAGGCACAAATCAAGCTGGGGTGGACGGTCAACGGTTATCCGGCCGGCGATCTGGCTGAACGGGTTCGGAGTGTAAGCGAAGCCAAGCTGCGCCAGCTTATGGATGAATACGCCGAATTGTACGATTTTACGGATCAGGGACGTACGGATGGTGCTGAACGGGAAGCGATTCGTGAACAGGCGCGGATGGAGATTGCGCTGGGTGAATTTTTGGAGGAGGGCGGATATACAGCGTTCGTGACCAGCTTTCAGGACCTGCATGGCTTGAAGCAATTGCCTGGACTGGCGGCTCAGCGGCTGATGGCGGCAGGCTATGGCTTCGGCGGTGAAGGGGACTGGAAGACGGCTGCGCTGGTACGGATGATGAAGATTATGGCCGGTAACCAAGGCACCTCTTTCATGGAGGATTATACCTATCATCTGCAAAAAGGCAATGAAATGGTACTGGGTTCACATATGCTGGAGGTCTGTCCGTCTCTGGCTGCCGACAGACCGAGAATTGAAGTGCATCCCTTGTTTGTAGGCGGCAAGGAGGCTCCGGCGCGGCTGATTTTTAACGGAGCAAGCGGCCCCGGAATCAATGTCACGCTGGTGGATATGGGCGACCGGTTCCGTCTGATCATCAATGAAGTGAATGCCGTGCGGAATGAACACAGCATGCCTCATCTTCCGGTAGCGCGCCTGCTCTGGCAACCGGAACCCTCCTTGACCGGGGCTTCGGAAGCCTGGATTCTGGCCGGCGGTGCACATCACTTCGCCTTTTCCTTCCATACCACAAGTGAACAGCTCCGGGATTGGGCGCGCATGGCAGGAATCGAGTGTCTCGTCATTGACGCCTCCAGCACTTTGGCTTCAATTGAAAATGAGCTGCGCTGGAATGACCTGTATTACCGGTTGAATCATTAGCCGGATAAATGCTTGAGCACTCAAAGATCCGCTTCCTGCCACAATAGCAGGTGCGGGTCTTTTTGCTCCATCAATCGACAAGCGCATTGAATTGTAAGGCCGTCTACCCTATAATTAAAAACGTTATCCGGGCGCTTTAGCCCTTTAAACAGGAGGGATATCCATTATGAGCATCACCGTCAAAGATGTGCAGCATGTGGCCAAGCTGGCCCGCCTGCAATTAAGCCCGGAAGAAGAGGCTACCTTCACCGAACAAATGAATGCTATTTTACAATATGCCGAGAAGTTGAATGAGCTGGATACCGAGAACGTTCCGCCGACCACCCATGTGTTGCAGGTAAGCAATGTAATGCGTGACGATGTGGTCAAGGAGAGCCTGACCCAGGAGGCAGCTCTGCTTAACGCACCTGAAGACGAAGAAGGGCATTTCAAGGTTCCCGCTGTTCTGGAATAACCCCATACCTGAGAGGAGGAAGCAAGTTGAGCCTGTTTCAATACCGATTACCTGAATTACATAACATGCTGAACACCAAAGCGGTCTCGGTCAGTGAGTTGACCGAAGATTCACTATCCGTTATTACGGAGCGTGAGCGCAAGGTTCATGCCTTTTTGACACTGAATGAAGAGGGAGCCCGTGCCAAGGCACGCGAGCTTGATGACAAGCTGGCATCCGGGGCTTCACGCGGTCTGCTCTTCGGACTGCCTGCTGGTATTAAGGATAATATCGTGACCCAAGGTCTGCGCACCACCTGTGCCAGCCAATTTCTCACCAATTTCCAGCCGGTGTATGATGCGACCGTAGTCTCCAAGCTGCGTCAGGCTGATGCCGTCACTATGGGCAAGCTGAACATGGACGAGTTCGCCATGGGCGGGTCCAATGAGAATTCCAGCTTCGGCGCTGTACGCAATCCATGGGACCTTGAGCGTGTTCCAGGCGGTTCGAGCGGCGGTTCGGCAGCAGCGGTTGCAGCCGGGGAAGTATTCTTTACGCTCGGCTCCGACACAGGCGGCTCCATCCGCCAGCCCGCTTCTTATTGCGGAGTCGTTGGCCTTAAGCCGACTTACGGTCTCGTCTCCCGCTACGGGCTGGTCGCTTTTGCCTCCTCACTGGATCAGATCGGTCCGATTACCCGTACCGTGGAGGATTCCGCATACGTCCTGCAGGCAATTGCCGGTTACGATGCCCAGGATTCCACCTCAGCTAAGGTTAACATACCTGATTATCTGAACTCACTGACCGGCGACGTCTCGGGTCTGCGGATTGCCGTACCTAAGGAATACCTGGGTGAAGGTGTGGATGCCCAGGTCCGTGAATCAGTGCTCGCAGCGCTTAAAGTGCTGGAAGGCCTTGGCGCAGTATGGGAAGAGGTTTCCCTTCCGCATACGGAATACGCTGTAGCCGCTTATTATCTGCTCTCCTCCTCGGAGGCTTCCTCCAACCTGGCCCGTTTTGACGGTGTCCGTTATGGAGTGCGTGTGGATGACGGGGGCGGATTACTGGATTTGTACCATAATTCCCGCAGCCAGGGCTTCGGCCCTGAAGTCAAACGCCGGATCATGCTCGGCACTTACGCGCTCAGCTCCGGATATTATGATGCCTATTATTTGAAGGCACAGAAGGTCCGCACCTTGATTAAGCAGGATTTCGACGAAGTATTCCGCAAGTATGATGTTGTCATCGGGCCGACTGCGCCAACCACAGCCTTCAAGCTGGGCTCGCAGACCGAAGATCCGCTGACCATGTATCTGAATGATATCCTTACCATTCCTGTCAGCCTGGCCGGTATTCCTGCCATCAGCATTCCTTGCGGCTTTGCGGAAGGTCTGCCTGTCGGCCTGCAGATTATCGGCAAGGAGTTTGATGAGAGTACGGTACTGCGCGTTGCGCATGCCTTTGAACAACATACAGAGCATCACAAGGCCCGCCCGCAACTGTAGCTTGAAGTAGTTGACCACAAAACTTTTAAGGGATGAGATTATCTATGTCTAAATATGAAACGGTCATCGGGCTGGAAGTTCATGTGGAGCTTCATACCAAGTCCAAAATCTTCTGCGGCTGCTCCACTGAATTCGGCGCGCCGCCTAATACGCACACCTGTCCGGTCTGTCTCGGCCACCCCGGTGTACTGCCGGTGCTGAACCGCCAAGCGGTGGAGTATGCCATGAAAGCGGCAATGGCGCTTAACTGTACGATTGGAGATGTCAGCAAATTCGACCGCAAAAACTATTTTTACCCCGACTCTCCAAAAGCCTACCAGATCTCGCAATACGATCAGCCTATCGGCCTGGGCGGCTGGATTGATATTGAAGTGAACGGAGAGACCAAGCGGATCGGGATCACCCGCCTTCATCTGGAAGAGGACGCCGGTAAGCTGACTCATGTGGATGGAGGCTTCGCTTCCCTGGTTGACTTCAACCGTGTGGGGACGCCGCTAATTGAGATTGTGTCTGAGCCTGATCTGCGTTCGCCGGAGGAAGCGCGTGCTTACCTGGAGAAGATCCGCGCTATTATGCAGTACTGCGATGTGTCCGATGTGAAGATGGAGGAAGGCTCCATGCGTTGTGATGCCAACATCAGCCTGCGGCCGGCAGGCCAGGAAGAATTCGGTATCCGTGCGGAGCTGAAGAATATGAACTCCTTCCGCGGTGTGCTCCGTGGCCTTGAATATGAGCAGTTCCGCCAGGCGGAGATTCTGGATGACGGGGGAACTGTTGTACAGGAGACACGCCGCTGGGATGAAGCCGGAGGCAAGACCTTGTCCATGCGCGGCAAGGAGGAAGCCCATGATTACCGTTATTTCCCGGACCCGGATCTGATTGTGCTGCATATTGGGGAGGACTGGAAGGAAGCGATCCGCTCCACAATCCCTGAGCTGCCGGATGCCCGGCAGGCCCGGTACAGTGAGGAGTTTGGTCTGACTGCCTATGATGCCGGAGTGCTCACCTCCTCCAAGCCGCTTGCAGACTTCTTCGAGGGCAGTCTTGCCTTCACGCAGGATGCCAAGGCTGTCGCCAACTGGATGATGGGCGATCTGCTCGGTTATCTGAACAGCAACAATCTGGAATTATCCCAGGTGAAGATTACGCCGCAGGGACTGGGCGAGATGATCGGCCTGATTGCAGGCGGGACCATCAGCAGCAAAATCGCCAAAACGGTATTCAAAGAAATGCTGGAAAGCGGAAAGCTGCCGGCGGTAATTGTGGAAGAGCAAGGCCTCGTTCAGATCAGCGATGAAGGGGCGATCAAACGAATTGTTGAGGAAGTGGTCGCAGCCAATCCGCAATCGGTCGAAGATTACAAGGCAGGCAAGCAAAAAGCCATCGGCTTCCTTGTAGGACAGGTCATGAAGGCGAGCAAAGGGAAGGCTAACCCGGGGCTTGCGAACACTCTGCTCGCAGAAGTGCTGAACAGATAGACTGCTTTTGGGTAATAGATCATAGAATCTTGGGCACAGGGCTTGTCGGCAACGGCAGGCCCCTGTGCAGTATATAAGGGGAATGTACGGATGGATACAATCGTGAGACTGAACCTGCAGGATGAGTTCCTACTTGATGAGCTGTGGAGCCTTCAGCATAAGGCCTACCGCCTGGAGGCGGAGATCATCGGGTTTCGTGACATACCGCCGCTGCTGGAGACGAGGGACATGCTCAGCCGGGTTACAGAGGATTTCTATGGCTGCTTCGATGAGACGGAGGAGCTGCTCGGCGCTGTTGCAGTTACCCAGGAGTCTCCCGGCAAGCTAACCGTTACCCGGATGATGGTCAGCCCGGACCATTTCCGCCAAGGCGTGGCCGGAAGACTATTAGAATTTATCTTTGCCCGTTATGCGGAGATGGAGCAGTTTATCGTATCTACGGGGAAGCTGAATCTTCCGGCAGTGACGCTCTATACCAAGCACGGGTTCATTCCTGTGGGGTCCGAAGAGGTGGTTCCGGGAGTAGAGCTGCTGGAATTCCACCGGACAGGCAGGCTGAAATGACAAGTGCATCCCATTTTAGAAAGGAGGAGTACCGAGAATGAATTCCGGTTATCAGAATCATGAGGAGCTTCCCGTACGGGAGGAAGAGAACGGGGCAGGCATGCCGCTGTCTGAAGCAGACGGAGAATTGAAGGCCCCCTACATCCCTCCCCGTCCCAAGCGCCGTCCGCGCAAACGTAAATTTATAGCCGGCCTGCTTGCTGCAGTGCTTCCCGGCACGGGACACCTCTATCTCGGGCTGCTCCGCAAAGGGATTTCTGTCATTTTCCTTATTGTGCTGGATATTGTGGCACTGCTGTATTTCTCATCTATCGGGATGCAAATTAATGTACCGCTGCTGATTTTGCTGGGGCTGCTGATCCCGGTATTATACTTCTATAATGTGTTTGACGCGCTCCAGACTGCAGACCGGATTCTGCGTTATCCTGAAGAGCATGATCCTGAAGAGCTGGAGACCATGAGTGCCAGTACAACCTCAAGACGCCGGGTAAGGATCAGCGAGCCGGGGATCTCCTTTGGCCTCCTGCTGCTTATCGGCGGGGCGCTGCTCTTTCTTTTCCAGCAAAGGCCACCCTGGCTTCGGGAATTTATTGAGACCTCTGCCGGTGCTGCCGCCTCCGTGGTGCTGATAGGACTTGGCCTGCTTATGGGAATCAGAGAAATGGCCAGGGACTCCATAGCGCGTCAGGACAAGGAGCGTAAGAAACGGCGGATCGGCAGATATACGGCCTCAGTAACGCTTGCTGCTGTCGGAATCCTGCTTCTCCTGGACTGGCGCGATGGAACAGATTATATGATGCTGCTGCTCAAATGGTGGCCCATCATTCCGGTATTATGGGGAGTAGAGTATCTGCTGATCTATATTCTTTTCCGCCGGCTGAAGCAGAATGGTACGGCTGGAAGAGCGCGGATGGATCTGCGGGGATTGTTCTCTGCGGTAATACTGGCTGCCTGTGTGTTTATCGTAACCGAGCAGGAGCACTATCTGCATTTGTGGAACAAGGTGAGTCTTAACTTGACCGTGGCGGCGGTCGATTACGGGGAAGCGGAAGGAAGCTCTTATACGAAGGCTCCGGTAATGGTGCCGGTCGAACTGAACACCTCCAAGGTCAATATTGACGCTATTAATGGAGACATTCTCATTCACCGGGCTGCTGTGGAGGATATCGAGATTACGGCAACCGTATGGGTGGACCAGTTGGACGGGGTACTGGCTGAATCCATAGCCGATCAGTCTTTTGTCGAGGTGACAGAGGGCACAACGATCAAGATTACACCCCAGAGTAAGGCGTACGGTGAATCCGGCAAACGCCAGCCGCGGATCAACCTCGATATCTCCCTGCCGGAAGACCGGCGGTTTGACTTGAATGTCCGTACAATGAATGGCGGAATTACCCTGCAGAATGTAGAAGCTATTGCCGACATCTCGCTGGAGACCGGGAACGGGGAGCTGATCCTGCATCGCATTTACGGCAATGTAAAAGGTAAAACCTTAAACGGAGCGGTGCGTGCCAGAGATGTCCTGGGCAATGTGGAGCTGGGGACAAGCGGAGGCGATATGGGGGCTTGGGACGTCAGAGGCGCCCTGAAGCTGTCAACGGCGGTCGGCAACATCACGGCATATGACAGCGGGGATGCGCTGGATCTGTCCACAAAGAACGGCAATGTGGAGGTCTCCGGAGCGAGAGCCAAGCTGCATGCCGAATCGCTGAATGGCCGGATCAGCATCCGCTCCGGGGATTTCGGGGGAGACTGGGATATTTACAGTGCGGTGGGGGATATTGAACTGTTTCTGCCGCTAACGGGTAATTATACGGTGGAGGGCTCCAGCGGCTATGGAGATATCGTGACAGACCTGCCAGGACTCGTGATTGATAAAAAAGTGCTTTCCGGCCAGATCGGAACCGGCGAATTCAAGCTGCGGGTAGACGGAAACAGCAATTTAAATGTGAGCAAATATTGAAATAAGGAATATTTATTATATAATAATAAATATAATGTAATGACTTCATTGACAACGTAGAAAGCAGAGTCATACAATTACATTAGAATTATTATTAAGTTGTATAATCAAAGGCGGTGGCATGGATGGGTAGTGGCGTACAGCATGCATTGGAGCAACTCAAGACAACCGGTGTCCGTATTACGCCTCAGCGTCATGCGATTTTAACGTATCTGATGGAAGCGATGAATCATCCTACGGCAGACGACATCTACCGGGCGCTTGAGCCTCAGTTTCCGAGCATGAGTGTGGCAACTGTGTATAACAATCTTAAGATGTTCATGGAAGCAGGTATGGTCCGTGAGCTGACCTACGGTGATAATTCCAGCCGTTTCGACGCCAATGTATCTGATCATTATCATGTTATCTGCCAGGAATGCGGTAAGATTGAGGATTTCAGCTATTCTACGCTTCATGAAGTAGAGCGTCAGGCCGAACAGGCTACAGGCTTTAAGATTCATGGATTGCGTATGGAGCTGTACGGTGTGTGCAAAGGCTGCGGCGAGAAGCAGCACTGAATGGAATATTATTTATAAACGTGTAGGGTCCGAGAGCGGATTCTGCACGTTTTTTTGTATAGATAGAGAATCAAGCTGTTACAAAAACACAAACCTTCCAAGAGATTCGCGCAACCAAGCTCGCCTGCATGGCGTATACTTAACAGAAGTGTTGCCTGCTTTTAAAATTCAACGAACGGTTTGGAGGACCTATTTTGGACAGAAGACAGAGACAAAGACGCGTCACGAAGCGTGGAAGTCTTACTCGCCGCTTATTGGGACTTGTCATCATAGCCGCCGCAGCCTTTTGGGTTGTTTATTATGTACTGCCGAACCGCCAGCATCTGGACCCGGACTGGAAGGGCCTGGACAAGCCGATTTTTGTGAAGGGACAGCTTACCGGCTATTCAGCATCGGGCACAGGGGACGGACTGCTTTTACCGCTGCCTTTTTTGCAGGAATATGTAGATCCTTCTATCCGCTATGAAAAAGAGAGCAAATCAGTTATCCTCTCAACGGACAGCAGTCTGTTGTACATGCAGGAGGAATCCAAGGCCGCAGCTCTGAACAATGAACCTCTGCAGCTTCGCCTTGCTCCCGAGGTTAAAGATAAAGTGACCTATCTTCCGGCAGATACACTGGAGAATCTGTACGGCTTCGAGATCGAAGAGGATACAGCTACTGGTGCGGTGCTGCTTATGACTGCGGGAGAATCGGTGCCGCTTGGCAAGGTGAAGGGCAAAGAAGGCGGCAAAACGAAAGCCCTGCGCAGTGAACCCTCGGTGCATGCACCGATTTTTGCAGATATGAATCCTGGGGATGTCGTACGAATCTGGAATACGGACACCAAGGACTGGGTATACGCCCAGCTTGATAACGGTTATTCGGGCTACGCCCAGGCGGATGATATTACCGAAGACGGTACCCGAACGGTAGAAAAAAAGCCCGAAACACCTACACGAGCTGAACGCAGCTGGAAGGGCAAGCCGGTTAACATGTTCTGGGAAGCCGTGTACGAACGCAAGCCGAACCCGGCCAAATTTGCAGCCTTGCCTGGAATTAACGTGGTTAGCCCCACCTGGTTCAGCATTATTGATGTGAAGGGGAATGTACGCAGCCAGGCGGACCGCTCTTATGTGGATTGGGCGCATAATCAGGGTATGGAGGTATGGGGGCTGCTGAGCAACAGCTTTGAACCAGACTTGACTACTGGAGCCTTATCTACGTACGATAATCGGATGAATGCCATTGTGCAGATGCTTAAGTATGCAGACCTGTATAACTTAGACGGGATTAATATCGACTTCGAGAATGTGTACACCAAGGATGGACCGAACGTAACCCAGTTCATGCGGGAACTGAAGCCGATGGCCCAGAGCCGGAATCTGATTGTCTCTATTGACGTAACGCCGAAATCTAAGAGCGAGATGTGGTCCCTGTTCCTCGACCGTCCGGCGCTTGCCGCCGTATCCGACTTCCTGGTTGTAATGGCCTACGATGAGCACTGGGCAGCCAGTCCGGTTGCGGGATCAGTAGCCTCTCTACCATGGGTTAAGACCTCTATGAACCGGATTATCGAGGAGGATAAGGTGCCGTCAGAGAAGCTGATTCTGGGAGTGCCGCTCTATACGCGGATCTGGACGGAAGCCACCGAGAAGGGCAAGACCAAAGTAAGCTCCAAGGCCGTCAGCATGAATGCGGTCAAGGAGATCATTGCCGAGAAGAAGCTGACACCGGTATTCGATAAGGAAGCCGGACAGAACTACGTGGAGTATAAGGAAGATGATGTTCTCCGCAAAATCTGGATCGAGGACAGCACCTCGCTCACAGCCAGGGTAGAGCTGGCCCAGTCCTTGAAGCTGGGCGGTGTGGCAGCCTGGAACCGGAGCTTCGCCAGTCCGGAGGCATGGGAAGCGTTGAAGGGAATTATTAAATAAGATGATTTCATTATAAAAAGGTGTTGTCCTACAGTGGACAACACCTTTTTTGGCAGACAATACTATTCTTACATTACCTTGTCTCTTAATAAATGCATAATGTCAGTAAGCGCTGCTTGCAGAGGATTAGTGTTTCAGTTGCTGGGCTTCAAGCTCTTCGGCAGTAATGGTAGCTTGTGCAGCGTCCATGGTGAGGATGGTATGGCAGAACATACAGCGGTCAGTTTTGCCCAGCATTTTGGTCAGCTTATGGCACTCCGGACATTCCACCTGAACCGCACTGGTGGAGAGCATGCCCGCCCAGAAATAAATAGCCAGACTGGCCATCATGGAGACGAGTCCAATGACAAGACCGACAGCAGCGACGACTTTTCCGGCAGATCCCCAGAATACAATGCCTGCGGTTCCCATGATCATGAGACCCATGCCCAGCATGGTCAGAAGCAGTCCCCAGGTGCGAAAAGCATTGATTTTAGCCGATTTAAATTTCATGAGTATGATCTCCTAACTGAAATATAGTTCGGTTGTTCAGGAGGAACTGGCATGAATATGTAGAATAAGCTTATGTATAGAGATTATAACTGACGGACGCAAAATCGCCAAATTTGATGGAGGGAAGTATGGAACTGTCCAATTTGACCCTATTAAGCGGGGAGACATTTGAGGAGAATGTTCTGGGAGCCGTTGCTTGGCGGCAAAGAGGGGATGCCACGTTTCAAAGTGCACTGTTGCACGATTTTGATATGGTGGTCCTTCTGCTGCACGAGGAACAGGAGACGGAACGCATCATAACCCATAGCATTGCCGGTGATACGCGGACACAATCGGTACATGTAGGGCTGTCTGCACTGGAACGTGCTGTCATGGCCGGGGATAACAACGAGCTTCTGAGCAGCCTGATATCCGGAGAGGTACTCTGGGATCCGAAGGGAATCTTGGCGGAGATGCGCAAGCAGCTCATTCAGTTTGAGGGCCCGCTTAAAGAACGGGTGCTGTTTATGGAATTCGCCCGTTTTTTACATATGTATATTAAGTCCAAGCGTTACATTGAAGCAGGCTGTACCATGGATGCCTATAATTGCGTACTCATTGCCTTGTATCATTGGGCGCGCATTGAAGTGAGTGAAGCGGGGTATTTCCCGGAACCGGCAGTATGGGGACAGGTGAAAAGCCTGAACTCACCGGTCCATAAGCTATATGAAGAATTGACTATCAGCACAGAGACGCTGGACCAGAGAATCGAGCTTATCCTGCTTGCCTGTGAATTTGCCCTCATGTCAAAAATGGAGGATTGCTGTACCATGCTGCTTCATATCCTGGGCAGCCGTAAGGAGGCGTGGAGTATTAAGGAGCTTCTGCAGCATTCGGGGCTCAGCCCGCTCCAGGCAGAATTGCCGCTTGTGCTTCGCAAGCTGGTATCCCGTTCATTAATTCGGGAGATCGCCTCGTGGGCAGTGGATGCCGGAGATGGTCATGCCATTCGTTATACGCTCTAAAATTAACAAATCGCCAACTGACGGGAATAGCTCTATATAGATAGCATCAGCGGGAGAATGGAGAGGGTGAATGTACTCTCTTTTTTTATAGAATTTATATGTTTGGGCCCCCCGCAGAGTACCTGAGTCATCATCGAAGCTAAAGCCTCACTTTGTGGGGTTATTTTATTTGTCCGGGTTTGCAGAAGAGCCGAAGGGGAAGAGAATATTTAGGGTTGACTAGGGTGCAGTTCTTATGATAAATTATAACTCGTCCCTCTGACATAACGATGCGCAGTAATGCAGTCGTAAATCAGCCGAAAAAAGAAAATAAAAAAAAGGTTGACTAAAACGAGGACGCTGTGATATATTATAAAGGTCGCTGCTGAGACAAAAAACGGCGACGAAAGATGAACTTGATCTTTGAAAACTGAACAACGAGTGAGTATCTGGAGATCACTTCGGTGAGATCCAAATTAGAGAATGTAAATTCTCGTCAGATGTTTCAAAATGAGCAATCGCTCTTTCTAAATACCAATTTGGAGAGTTTGATCCTGGCTCAGGACGAACGCTGGCGGCGTGCCTAATACATGCAAGTCGTGCGGAGTTTGAGAGGAAGCTTGCTTCCTTTCAGACTTAGCGGCGGACGGGTGAGTAACACGTAGGCAACCTGCCCTCAAGCCTGGGATAACTACCGGAAACGGTAGCTAATACCGGATAATTTCTTTCTTCTCCTGAGGAGAGAATGAAAGGCGGAGCAATCTGCTGCTTGGGGATGGGCCTGCGGCGCATTAGCTAGTTGGTGGGGTAACGGCCCACCAAGGCGACGATGCGTAGCCGACCTGAGAGGGTGAACGGCCACACTGGGACTGAGACACGGCCCAGACTCCTACGGGAGGCAGCAGTAGGGAATCTTCCGCAATGGGCGCAAGCCTGACGGAGCAACGCCGCGTGAGTGATGAAGGTTTTCGGATCGTAAAGCTCTGTTGCCAGGGAAGAACGTCCGGTAGAGTAACTGCTACCGGAGTGACGGTACCTGAGAAGAAAGCCCCGGCTAACTACGTGCCAGCAGCCGCGGTAATACGTAGGGGGCAAGCGTTGTCCGGAATTATTGGGCGTAAAGCGCGCGCAGGCGGTTATTTAAGTCTGGTGTTTAAACCTTGGGCTCAACCTGAGGTCGCACTGGAAACTGGGTGACTTGAGTACAGAAGAGGAAAGTGGAATTCCACGTGTAGCGGTGAAATGCGTAGATATGTGGAGGAACACCAGTGGCGAAGGCGACTTTCTGGGCTGTAACTGACGCTGAGGCGCGAAAGCGTGGGGAGCAAACAGGATTAGATACCCTGGTAGTCCACGCCGTAAACGATGAGTGCTAGGTGTTAGGGGTTTCGATACCCTTGGTGCCGAAGTTAACACAGTAAGCACTCCGCCTGGGGAGTACGGTCGCAAGACTGAAACTCAAAGGAATTGACGGGGACCCGCACAAGCAGTGGAGTATGTGGTTTAATTCGAAGCAACGCGAAGAACCTTACCAGGTCTTGACATCCAACTAACGAAGCAGAGATGCATCAGGTGCCCTTCGGGGAAAGTTGAGACAGGTGGTGCATGGTTGTCGTCAGCTCGTGTCGTGAGATGTTGGGTTAAGTCCCGCAACGAGCGCAACCCTTGACTTTAGTTGCCAGCAGGTTGAGCTGGGCACTCTAGAGTGACTGCCGGTGACAAACCGGAGGAAGGTGGGGATGACGTCAAATCATCATGCCCCTTATGACCTGGGCTACACACGTACTACAATGGCCGGTACAACGGGAAGCGAAGCCGCGAGGTGGAGCCAATCCCAGCAAAGCCGGTCTCAGTTCGGATTGCAGGCTGCAACTCGCCTGCATGAAGTCGGAATTGCTAGTAATCGCGGATCAGCATGCCGCGGTGAATACGTTCCCGGGTCTTGTACACACCGCCCGTCACACCACGAGAGTTTACAACACCCGAAGTCGGTGGGGTAACCCGCAAGGGAGCCAGCCGCCGAAGGTGGGGTAGATGATTGGGGTGAAGTCGTAACAAGGTAGCCGTATCGGAAGGTGCGGCTGGATCACCTCCTTTCTATGGAGAATCGTTTCCTGCAACGGAAACATTCAAATCGGAAGTTTAACTTCCAAACCAATCAGGTTTAGGCCTGTTACTCACTCGTTGGTCAGTTTTGAGAGTTTAAGCTCTCATCTTTACCTTTGATCCTTGAAAACTGGATACCGAAACGAATTTGCGTTTTAGAACATTCCTTTAAGCTGAACTTGTGTAAACAAGTTTTGAATTAATGGCGATGCTACGATGATCTTGATGGAAATACAGACGTTGAAGAAATTCATTGTCCGATAGTTTCCTGACGGAAAAATCGAGGTTAAGCTACTAAGAGCACACGGAGGATGCCTAGGCGCCAGGAGCCGACGAAGGACGTGGCGAACAACGAAACTGCCTCGGGGAGCTGTAAGCAAGCTTTGATCCGGGGGTGTCCGAATGGGGAAACCCAGCTGTGGTAATTCGCAGTTACTCGTATCTGAATACATAGGATACGCAGAGGCAGACCAGGGGAACTGAAACATCTAAGTACCCTGAGGAAGAGAAAACAATAGTGATTCCGTCAGTAGCGGCGAGCGAACGCGGAACAGCCTAAACCAAGAGGCTTGCCTCTTGGGGTTGTGGGACGTCTCACATGGAGTTACAAAGGAATATGGTAGGCGAAGAGGTCTGGAAAGGCCCGCGATAGAGGTAAAAGCCCTGTAGCCGAAATGGTATTCTCTCCGAGACGGATCCCGAGTAGTGCGGGGCACGTGAAACCCCGTATGAATCCAGCAGGACCATCTGCTAAGGCTAAATACTACCTGGCGACCGATAGTGAAACAGTACCGTGAGGGAAAGGTGAAAAGCACCCCGGAAGGGGAGTGAAATAGAACCTGAAACCGTGTGCTTACAAAAAGTCAGAGCCCTGTCTATGGGTGATGGCGTGCCTTTTGTAGAATGAACCGGCGAGTTACGTTTAACATGCAAGGTTAAGGTGAGAAGCCGGAGCCGCAGCGAAAGCGAGTCTGAATAGGGCGATTAAGTATGTGGACGTAGACCCGAAACCGTGTGATCTACCCCTGTCCAGGGTGAAGGTGCGGTAACACGCACTGGAGGCCCGAACCCACGCATGTTGAAAAATGCGGGGATGAGGTGGGGGTAGCGGAGAAATTCCAATCGAACTCGGAGATAGCTGGTTCTCCCCGAAATAGCTTTAGGGCTAGCCTCGGTGAATGGAGTGGTGGAGGTAGAGCACTGATTGGGTGCGGGGCCCGCAAGGGTTACCAAGCTCAGTCAAACTCCGAATGCCATTTACTTCTTGCCGGGAGTCAGACAGTGAGTGCTAAGATCCATTGTCAAAAGGGAAACAGCCCAGACCATCAGCTAAGGTCCCCAAGTGTGTGTTAAGTGGGAAAGGATGTGGAGTTGCACAGACAACCAGGATGTTGGCTTAGAAGCAGCCACCATTGAAAGAGTGCGTAATAGCTCACTGGTCGAGTGACTCTGCGCCGAAAATGTAACGGGGCTAAACACACCACCGAAGCTATGGCTAGATATGTATGTATCTGGGGTAGGGGAGCGTTGTATGTGGGTTGAAGGTGTACCGTAAGGAGCGCTGGACAGCATACAAGTGAGAATGCCGGTATGAGTAACGAAAAGATCAGTGAGAATCTGATCCGCCGAAAGCCCAAGGTTTCCTGAGGAAGGCTCGTCCGCTCAGGGTAAGTCGGGACCTAAGGCGAGGCCGAAAGGCGTAGTCGAAGGACAACAGTTTGAAATTACTGTACCACCGTAATCCGCTATGAGCGATGGGGTGACGCAGGAGGGTAGTGACGCGGACTGATGGATGTCCGTCTAAGCAGTGAGGCTGGTGTGTAGGCAAATCCGCACACCGTAAGGCTGGGCTGTGATGGGGAGCGAAAATTACAGTAGCGAAGGTCATGATCTCACACTGCCAAGAAAAGCCTCTAGTCAGGAGAAGGTGCCCGTACCGCAAACCGACACAGGTAGGCGAGAAGAGAATTCTAAGGCGCGCGGAAGAACTCTCGTTAAGGAACTCGGCAAAATGACCCCGTAACTTCGGGAGAAGGGGTGCCTCGGTAGGGTGAATAGCCCGAGGGGGCCGCAGTGAAAAGGCCCAAGCGACTGTTTAGCAAAAACACAGGTCTGTGCGAAGCCGTAAGGCGAAGTATACGGGCTGACGCCTGCCCGGTGCTGGAAGGTTAAGGGGAGCGGTTAGGAGCAATCCGAAGCTGTGAACCGAAGCCCCAGTAAACGGCGGCCGTAACTATAACGGTCCTAAGGTAGCGAAATTCCTTGTCAGGTAAATTCTGACCCGCACGAATGGCGTAACGACTTGGGCGCTGTCTCAACGAGAGATCCGGTGAAATTTTAATACCTGTGAAGATGCAGGTTACCCGCGACAAGACGGAAAGACCCCATGGAGCTTTACTGCAGCTTGATATTGAATTTGGGTACGATCTGTACAGGATAGGTGGGAGCCGTGGAGGCAGGAGCGCAAGCTTCTGCGGAGGCGCCGTTGGGATACCACCCTGATCGTATCTAGGTTCTAACCTGGTGCCCTTATCGGGTACGGGGACCGTGTCAGGCGGGCAGTTTGACTGGGGCGGTCGCCTCCTAAAGAGTAACGGAGGCGTTCAAAGGTTCCCTCAGAATGGTTGGAAATCATTCGCAGAGTGCAAAGGCATAAGGGAGCTTGACTGCGAGACCTACAAGTCGAGCAGGGACGAAAGTCGGACTTAGTGATCCGGTGGTACCGCATGGAAGGGCCATCGCTCAACGGATAAAAGCTACCCTGGGGATAACAGGCTTATCTCCCCCAAGAGTCCACATCGACGGGGAGGTTTGGCACCTCGATGTCGGCTCATCGCATCCTGGGGCTGAAGTAGGTCCCAAGGGTTGGGCTGTTCGCCCATTAAAGCGGTACGCGAGCTGGGTTCAGAACGTCGTGAGACAGTTCGGTCCCTATCTGTCGTGGGCGCAGGAAATTTGAGAGGAGCTGTCCTTAGTACGAGAGGACCGGGATGGACGTACCGCTGGTGCATCAGTTGTTCCGCCAGGAGCATGGCTGAGTAGCTACGTACGGACGGGATAAGCGCTGAAAGCATCTAAGCGTGAAGCCCCCCTCAAGATGAGATTTCCCAATTAGTAAGACCCCTTGAAGACGACGAGGTAGATAGGTTGGAGGTGGAAGTGCAGCAATGCATGGAGCTGACCAATACTAATCGGTCGAGGGCTTATCCAAATTTCTAACACGCAGATTCGTTTCGGATTCAGTTTTCAGGTGATCAAGCCTGGTATGTATATTCCCTGATAGCTCAGTTGGTAGAGCACTCGACTGTTAATCGAGTTGTCACAGGTTCGAGTCCTGTTCGGGGAGCCATATGGAGAGGTGTCCGAGTTTGGCCGAAGGAGCACGATTGGAAATCGTGTAGGCGCCACAAGCGTCTCGAGGGTTCGAATCCCTCTCTCTCCGTAGCAATACTTCATTGAATAGGGATGAGAACCCTCAGTGGTTCGTTGGAGCATAGGCTTCGTTAGCACTGCTTCGCAATCTCGTAACGAAGTGAAGAGTATCCCTCTCTCCGTAGCAATACTTTTACACAGCATGGCTCGTTGGTCAAGGGGTTAAGACACCTCCCTTTCACGGAGGTAACATGGGTTCGAATCCCATACGAGTCATATATGGAGGCTTAGCTCAGCTGGGAGAGCATCTGCCTTACAAGCAGAGGGTCGGGGGTTCGAACCCCTCAGCCTCCACCATCTATCTTAACTGAATAGATTTTGTACAATGACGCGGGGTGGAGCAGCCCGGTAGCTCGTCGGGCTCATAACCCGAAGGCCGCAGGTTCAAATCCTGCCCCCGCAACCAATCTCCATAAAGTACCAAACATGGAACCGTGGTGTAGTTGGCCTAACATGCCTGCCTGTCACGCAGGAGACCGCGGGTTCGAATCCCGTCGGTTCCGCCATCTTTACAGAATCATTTTTATGGCTCGGTAGCTCAGTCGGTAGAGCAAAGGACTGAAAATCCTTGTGTCGGGGGTTCGATTCCCTCCCGCGCCACCATACACAACTTAATATGCCGGTGTAGCTCAATTGGTAGAGCAACTGACTTGTAATCAGTAGGTTGGGGGTTCAAGTCCTCTCGCCGGCACCATACCGTGGAGGCTTAGCGAAGTGGCCAAACGCATCAGACTGTAAATCTGCTCACGTACGTGTTCGGTGGTTCGAATCCATCAGCCTCCACCATTTTTTAGGGGCATAGTTTAAAGGTAGAACAACGGTCTCCAAAACCGTTGGTGTGGGTTCAATTCCTGCTGCCCCTGCCAAGTAATTTCATATAAAAGAATCATATGGCGACCGTGGCGAAGGGGTTAACGCACCGGATTGTGGTTCCGGCATTCGTGGGTTCGAGACCCATCGGTCGCCCCATTTCTTTTATAAGAATTACATAGCAATACAACTTAAAAGCTTCACATGGCGACCGTGGCGAAGGGGTTAACGCACCGGATTGTGGTTCCGGCATTCGTGGGTTCGAGACCCATCGGTCGCCCCATTTTCTTTCAAAAAATATATTGGGGATTAGCCAAGCGGTAAGGCAACGGACTTTGACTCCGTCATTCATAGGTTCGATTCCTATATCCCCAGCCATTATATGCGGACGTGGCTCAGCGGTAGAGCATCGCCTTGCCAAGGCGAGGGTCGCGGGTTCGATTCCCGTCGTCCGCTCCATTTCATGTGGTGCCATAGCCAAGTGGTAAGGCAAAGCTCTGCAAAAGCTTTATCCCCAGTTCAAATCTGGGTGGCACCTCCATTTTAAATATTTGCCGGCGTGGCGGAATGGCAGACGCGCTCGACTCAAAATCGAGTGGGAAACCGTGGAGGTTCGAGTCCTCTCGCCGGTATTACGCTAAAAGAGTTCATCAGAGATATTCTCTGGTGGGCTTTTTTATTGTGTGTATACCTAGAGGCACGCATTATCTGTTATATCGGCACATGAACAAGACTGAGGCGCCAGCATCGTTCATTTGCAGGATGATTATGTTCTTTGAGCTTTCGTACCTTATCCCATATGTATCTGAGAACAAGACAGGCCCTGTGTATCTTACTACACAGGGCCTGTTTCTTTTAATTTATATGTCATCTGCTTATATGTTAAGTCGTTTATATCATGAACTTACTTCGTAGAACCCACAAATTGATTTCTGGCCGCCCCAAGACCAATGATACCGAGTAGGGCAGAAGCGCCAACCAAGATCAGGAGTGGAGCACTCCAACTATGAGTGGCGTCATGCAAGTAACCTATCAGCGCCGGGCCGATGGCTGCCAGCAGATATCCTATGGATTGGGCCATGCCCGATAGTTCCGCCGCCTGATGGGCACTTTGAGTGCGTAAACCGAAAAACATCATAGATAAGCCAAAGGCAAAGCCCGCTCCAATTCCAAGAATAATCACCCACAACAGAAGCAGTTGGACACTGCTATAGAGAAGCCCAAGTGTTCCGATCAAAAGTAGGATTGTTGTAATAACCACCAAGGACCGCTGGTTAGACATACGCCCTGCCATAACAGGAACGATAAAGGCAAAGGGGAGGGACGCCATAATCAGAACCGATAGAAACCAGCCGGATTGACTCGAACTGATGCCTTGTTCTTTTAGGATTTCAGGCAGCCAGGCAACCAGCACATAGAAAATGGCTGATTGTATTCCCATAAAGAGAGTCACCTGCCAGGCTAATGGGGAGCGCCATATTTTAACCTGATGGTTCTTATCTGTGCTGCTACCAATAATGGCGGGGTTCGTTGGAGTCTTGAGCAGCGGTATCCAAAAGAGAATAGAGATGAAGCTAAGTATTCCCCATACTCCAAGGGCACCTTGCCAGTTCATACCTGCTCCCACAGCTAAGGGAATACTAATACCGGAAGCAATTGCCCCGCATAGATTCATGGAAACCGAATAGACCCCTGTCATAGTCCCCATTTGCTGCGGAAATTCCCGTTTAATCAGACTGGGAAGTAATACATTACATATAGTAATAGCAAATCCCAGAATTGCAGTTCCAACATATAAAGTCGCTGCTCCGGATAACGACCGAACAGCAATACCGATGACTAAAAAAATAAGAGAAATCAGGATAATTCGTTCTATACCATATTTATGTCCTAATTTGGGTACAAAAGGTGATAATAGGGCAAATGCAATTAGTGGAACTGTAGTAATCAGGCCTGCTAAAGTATTAGAAATATGCACGTTGTCCCGAATAAGACTGACCAAGGGTCCCACTGAGGTGAGGGGTGCGCGCAAATTCGCTGCGATAAAAATAATTCCTATGATCATGAACCAGAGTGTCGCTTGCTTCCGAATACCGGTATTGGATATTCCATCTTGCTTGTTTAACAATTGTTCTGGTGAACTCATAGATGTGCCTCCTGTGTACGGGCTTTGTCAATGTATAAACGAACAGCCTCCTCCGCTTGATGACCATTCTGATCCGCAATGGCCTGATAGAGCAGGGCATGAGAGTCGATATAGAAATCCACGGTTTTGAGATCCTTCATTTCTAAAATCATGTTTTGCAGCGCCTCAGAAATATGATTGTATAAATTCGACATCAATTGATTATGTGAAGCGGCTATCACCATTTTGTGAAACTCCACGTCCCAGTGAGCATACGCTTCAAGATCTTGCTGGACGGCTGCTTGTCTGCACTGGTCAAGACATGTCCGAAGTGCCGCCAAATCTTCCTCGTCTCTCCTGAGCGCAGCCAGGGCAGCCGCCTCTCGTTCTAATGCATACCGGACCTCCAGGCTCTCAAACTTATCGGTATGCTCTATTACTTTTCTAATCACTGACCCTAAAACACTGGAGGAGCATACATAAGTCCCATCCCCTTGTCTGGTCTTGAGCAGACCCGCGTAGGTTAGAGCCCGAATTGCTTCCCTTAAGGTATTACGACTGACTTGAAGCTGCTCCATTAGCTCCGGCTCTGGAGGAATACGCGTCCCTACTTGCCATTCGCTGCTTTCGATCTTCTCTTGGATCTGGTAGGCCACCTGTTCCACCAAGGTTAAACGTTGAGTCTGAGCTAACAATTGTATCATTCCTTTACAAACGTAGGATGTTTGGTACTCTGGTTGATTATAGCAGATTCATTTCGGCTTGAAAAGATGAAAATGATATTGATTCTCAATATCATTCGTGCTAATATGATTTTGTTCAGTAGTGAACAAAAATAAAAAGCAATTGATTGCTGCCTTTGACCCTAGTCTGCATTAAGTACAAGAGAGGAGAGATTTGGCAAGTGGAATTTCAAAATCATTCTAAAGGTCACCTTTATGAGCAATATATCAGAATGCTGCATTTGAACGAATTATATACAGAACATGAAATTAATCTGTTTCGTGAGCAAGCCAAAAAGCTTCAGATCGATATGCTGTCCAATAATATTACCAGTGTGCATGTTATTGATTGCATTGGTGATCATGAGCCGATCAATCATACCGGAATTACCAAAAGAATGAATCTGTCCAAAGCAAGCATTACAAGTATTAGTTCCAAGCTGTTGGAAACAGGCTTCATTATGAAAAATCAACTAAATAACAACCGGAAGGAGATTTATTTTAGCTTAACGGATAAGGGAAGACAGGTATATCAACTGCATCAAAAGATGCATCAAGCGAAAGAAGACGACTTTTATCAGTTTATTGAATCTTATTCAGAGGCTGAGTTACAGACGATCAGGAAATTCATGAGTGATTTGTTGGCGCGCGCCGAAGAATACTCCGAGGGGAAGTTTAATGGAAATGAAGATATTTAATTCGAGACGGAAGGAAGCATCAGGAGATGAAGAAAAAAACTCGGGTCTCTCAGAATTAGAGCAAATTGCCAGTGAGAAAAGAAAGGTTCAATTTTACCTCAGATTGATGCTGGGATTAGGTTCAACCTGTGGTGTGATGGTACCCATAGAACCTTTTTTTACGACTTTAAATGAGCTTTCCGCTCAAGAGACTGCACTTTTACAAAAGGCAAAGGATCAATTAGAGCAATCAGAATGAGTAAGGAATAAGGAATGAAATGAATTGGAAAAAGAGCAGAGAAGCGGCCTTCAACAAAGAGGGACCGCTTCATTTTTTATGATTTATGATTCCTCGGAATAAAATGCTTTGGATACGGCCTCTGTGGCTTTATCAATAAAAACTGCAACCTTACCCGGGCTTTCCTTCAGACCGCTGCTCACCCACTTTTTAATAATAGCTATACTGCCATGAGCGGTGAACGTATACCAGGATTCAAATAATTGCGGATCAAAATATTTTAATTCCTGCTTCCAGCGCTCAATCGTTAGGTCGTGACTGATATATAGGATTCTTTCCAATAATTCTTTGTTGCCATGCTCCGAGAACAGAACCTCACATATCGTTTTATTCGCTTTTATATATTTACATAATTCATAAGAAAGCTTTTGAGGGCTTGCAGAACTAATCCCAAGTTGCTTAATTTCTTCATATAGATCATTTTCGATTGTTGAAAGAAGCTCAAACTGATTCGCATAGTGTGAATAAAAGGTGTTGCGGTTAATCCCTGCTTCGCTGCAAATGTCGGTCACGGTAACTTTATTGATAGACCGTTCTGTCATCAGCTTCAACAGGCTTTCTTTAATAACCATTTTTGTATATCTCACCCGGTGATCTGTTTTTTTGTCTGCCATCGTAACCTCCTAATTTAAAATAATAAAATGGTTAATGAACAAATCTAATATGATTTGTATGGTAACTAACATAATCCAAACGAACAGCCTGTTGTTTAACTAACATGGTGACATTATAATTTATTTAAACGTTCGATTCAAATTAAATTAATTGGAGGAAGAAAATGGGTAGTATAACTGTAGTGCCTGTATGGGTTATTCAAGACATTCTTGTCTTAATTGCTGCTGTCCTAATGGTGTTCTATATCCTTGATAAGGAAACACATCCCAAAACGGTTTTACTGCAATTTATAGGTTTTGTGTTCTTTTACGCCGCCGTTTTTGAAATTACTGCTTCATCGCTTGGGGAAGGGTTCTACGCCTATGGGCGCAGTATTTTAATGTTATTTAACATACCAATTACTGTCCCTATTATTGAGTTTCTGATCATCTATTCCACTTTGCGTGTTCTAAAGTCTGTAAATATACCGTCCTGGACGAAACCGTTTATTACGGGATTAAGTGCGATGGTGTTTGACTTTTCACTCGACCCGGTGGCCGTTAAACAGATTTTTGAGACCATGGATGGAACCATTGCAAGATGGAGTTATTATCCGCTGGCCGGTGAACCTCAAATCTATGGGGAACCGGTGATGAATTTTACAGGATGGATTTATATCGCGGGATATTGGACAGTCTTTATCCTGATCGGTGAATGGTGGCATAAGAAGAAAGGCTACAGTAAAACCGTGGGTTATATCTATCCGTTTTTGGCGTCCCTTGCGTCATTGGCTTGTATGTTCTCACCTTTATCCAACTTCTTTAATTACATGGGGCCGTTCTTCGCCAGGGAATCTAATATGCAATGGGTGATGTTGATTGCACTTTCTGTAATTACAATCGGAGTGTTAGCCTTGGCTTTCACAAAGTTCTGGGACCGGAAGGCTAATTATTCAATCACTCCCAAAAAAGATTTTCCGATCATGTTTACTTTCGTAGGATTCCCGCTGGTTAACACTATATTTTGTCTCATAGGAGGTTTCACGGAGGTATTGTGGCTGGTCGTTCTGGCTCAAATCGTATTATTGTTAGCCTGGATTGGAATTTATAAGATGGGTAAAAAAGCAAGCCCAATCGCGAGGTAGTAAAAAAACACCGCCAGACTTTAGACCTCTTCCGTCTATAGCTGGCGGTGTATTTTTGCCTTCTGCGTTAAGGCAGGACATTTCCGGCTGCGCGGTAAATCTCGTACCATTCTTCGCGGCTGAGGGTGATGCTTGAAGCCTTAGCGATGTCGAGCAGGCGGGCGGTGTTGGTGGTGCCGACAATCGGCTGCATTTTGGCCGGGTGTCTGAGCAGCCAGGCAATAGCGATCGCGGTGTCGGCTACTCCTTTGTCCCCGGCAATACGGTTAATGACTTCGTTCACCTTAGGGAACTTCTCGCTGCCCAGGAATACGCCTTCGAAGAAGCCGTACTGGAACGGAGACCATGGCTGGATGGTCATATCATGCAGGCGGCTGTACTCCAGGATTCCGCCGTCGTGGACTACGGAACCGGCATTGGTCATGTTGACGTTGAAGCCCGAATCAATCATTCCAGTTACCATGATGCTGAGCTGAAGCTGGTTGAACAGAAGGGGCTGCTTGACGTTCTTCTTCAGCAGCTCAATCTGTAACGGGTTCTGGTTGCTGACACCGAAGTGCTTGACCAGCCCTCTGCTCTCCAGATTATCGAAGGCTTCCGCCACTTCCTCCGGCTCCATCAGGGTGTCAGGACGGTGCAGGAGAAGGACATCTACATAATCGGTCTGCAGCCGCTTCAGGCTGTTCTCTACTGAACTCACGATATGCTCCTTAGAGAAGTCGAAGAAGCCGTTACGGATGCCGCATTTGGCCTGAATCATCAGCCGGTCGCGCATTCCGGGATTTGCCGTCAGTACGTTACCGAATACTTCCTCTGCTTTACCTCCGGCATAAATATCTGCATGGTCGAAAAAGTCTATGCCCACCTCAAGGGCGCTGTGGATATGGGTTTCAGCCTCTTTGGGCGACAAATCAGCGATCCGCATACAACCGAGGGAAATCTCGGAAACCTCAAGTGCGCCGTTAGCTACATTAATTCTTTTTACCATTAATTATTCACTCCTTAAATGAAGGTATAGTGTAAGCTTAGACCTTAGAGTTAGGTGTAAGTCAATAGAATCATAGAGTGACTGTTCATAGAAACGGATTGATGGTACTTTTACTATATAGATGAGGCCGGCAACGGCTGGCAGAGAGGAGCTTGTACGGATGGGATACAGTATCAAAACCATAGCACAAAAAAGCGGACTGAGCCAATATACGCTGCGTTACTATGAACGGGAAGGGGTATTGCCGGTTGTGGGGAGGGATGCGAACGGCAACCGGTGCTTCAATGACGAGGATCTGGAGCTGATCTCGTTAATCTGCTGCCTGAAGGATACCGGTATGGCTATCGCCGACATTAAGCAATTCATTGCGTTCTCGCAGGAAGGCAAGGACCGTCTGCCAGATCAGCGCAGACTGCTGCAGGAGCATAAACAGCATATCGATGAGAAGATCAAGTTCTTTCAGAGCTTTGCCCGGAAGATTGACCATAAGATCGCTTATTTTGCATCGTTGGAGAATGAAGCGAAAGCCTCCGGAAACCATAAAACCGTCTGAAAAGTAAGTTATCTGCACGGAAGTTGTGATCCGCTTCTTGGAGCCGGGGCGAACTTTGGGTAGAATAAGGAACAGATTCACTTCAAGAAGATGAAGGAGGACACTATAATGTCAGGCAATGAACCTAGTCTGGATTGGCTAAGCGATGTATCTGTATTTCAGGTGAACCGGTTGGAAGCGCATTCGGATCACCGCTATTATAGAACGATGGAGGAAGCGGAGAGACAAGCCCCCATGGCGCTGCGTTACTCTCTGAACGGAGACTGGAAATTCAGTTATGCGGTGAATGTGGCAGCCCGTGTTAAGGATTTCTATAAGACGGAATATGATACGAGCGGCTGGGGGAACATCCAGGTGCCGGGTCATATCCAGCTTCAGGGGTACGGCAGGCCGCAATATGCGAATACGATGTACCCCTGGGACGGTCTGGATGCTGTAAGGCCGCCGGAGATTCCGGTGAGCAGTAATACGGTGGGCAGCTATGTGAAGATGTTTGAGGTGCCGGCAATTATGGAGCAGGGGCCGATTTTTATTTCTTTTCAGGGCGTAGAGGCGGCTTGTTATGTCTGGTTGAACGGGCACTTCGTCGGCTACAGTGAAGACAGCTTCACCCCTGCGGAATTCGAATTGACACCCTATCTGCAGGAAGGAGCCAATAAGCTCGCGGTTGAGGTCTATCAGCGCTGTACGGGGAGCTGGCTGGAGGATCAGGATTTCTGGCGGTTCTCGGGGATTTTTCGCGAGGTGTATCTGTATACGGTTCCTGAGCTGCATGTACAGGATTTGCGGATTCAGGCGGGGCTGGATGCTTCCTATGAGAAAGGCAAGTTAACAGCTGAGCTTCGTATGGCAACTGAGGCTGAGGCAGTGATTCGGGTGGAGCTGAAGGATGCAGCAGGCGCTGTAGTTGCGAATACAGAAGGACGAGCTGTGGCGGGTAAGGCGGCTCTAAGCTTGGATGCGGGCAAGGTATTCCTGTGGAGCGCGGAGAATCCTTACCTGTACAGCGTCTGTATCTCTGTATGTAATGGCGAAGGGGAGCTGGTGGAGGCAATTGTGCAGCGGGCGGGCTTCCGAACCTTCGAGCTGAAGGACAAGCTGATGCTGTTGAACGGCAAACGGATCATGTTCAAAGGTGTCAACCGCCACGAGTTCAACCCCCGCACGGGCCGCAACATCTCCAGGGAAGATATGATCAAGGATATCATCATCCTGAAGCAGAATAATATCAACGCGGTGCGGACCTCGCATTATCCGAACCAGACGCTCTGGTATGAGCTGTGCGATGAATACGGGGTGTATGTGATTGACGAGATGAACCTGGAGTCCCATGGCTCGTGGCAGAAGATGGGCGCCGTTGAGCCGTCCTGGAACATCCCCGGGGATAAGCCGGAGTGGGAGGGGATTGTCATGGACCGGGCGGTATCGATGCTGGAGCGCGATAAAAACCATCCGTCGATCCTGATCTGGTCCTGCGGCAATGAATCGTATGCGGGCGAGGTCATTCTGAAGGTGTCCCATTACTTCCGTAAGGCTGATCCGGGACGGCTGGTGCATTATGAAGGAGTCTTCCATAACCGCAAATATAATGACAGCAGTGATATGGAGAGCCGGATGTATGCCAAGCCCGCCGACATTGTAGAATACCTGGAGAATCAGCCGTATAAGCCGTATATCAGCTGTGAGTACATGCATGCTATGGGCAATTCGGTAGGGGGACTCCATAAATATATCGAGCTGGAGAACCGTTATCCGCTGTATCAGGGCGGCTTCATCTGGGATTACATCGATCAGGCGCTGGTAGCAAAGAACCGTTACGGTGAAGAGTATCTGGCGTATGGCGGGGATTTCGATGACCGGCCAACGGACTACAGCTTCTGCGGAAACGGGATTGTGTTCGCTGACCGGACGATCACGCCGAAGATGCAAGAGGTAAAGTTCCTCTACCAGAATATCCGGCTTGTTCCTGAACGGGATGCGGTGACAGTGGTCAACGGGAATCTGTTCGAGGGGACGGGGCGGCTGCTGCTGGAGTTTCGGTTATTGAAAGAGGGACGGGAGATTTTCAAGGGGCAGAAGGAGCTTGCGGTTGCGGCTCAGGAAGAGGCGAGAATTACGTTAGAATTGCCAGATGTGTCAGCAGTTCCAGGGGAGTACACTTTGGCTGTAGGTCTGGTGCTGAAGGAAGCCGAGCTATGGGCGGAGCGGGGGTTCGAGACTGCTTATGGAGAGCATGTCTTCCGGGTTGAAGCAGCTCGCGCAGAAGCGGCCGGGGCAAAAGCAGGCGGAGAAACGGCGCTGTTGCCTGCGGCAGCGGAGTTCCGCGTGATTGAAGGGGATGTGAACATCGGGGTCACCGGGCGCGGCTTCTCCGCCTTGTTCTCTAAGCAGGCGGGCTCTCTGGTGTCGCTCTGCTACGGGGGGCGCGAGATGATTGCGACTCCGCCGGTTCCATTGTTCTGGCGGGCAACGACTGACAATGATAAGGGGACTGCGCTGGGGTACCATGCCGGCGGCTGGTTCGCAGCCAGTCTGGCCCGCCAGTGCACAGCGGTCAGCCTGCACACCGAAGCAGACCGGGCTACGGTCAGCTTCGATTATGCCTTCAGCATCAGCAGTGAGCTGAAGGCAAGTATTCAGTACACGGTCCATGCCGATGGCAGCGTCCGTGTCCGCATGGTCTACACCGGGGCAGACGGTCTGCCGGATGTTCCGGTGGTGGCGGTATCCTTCCGGATGTCGGCAGACTACGAGGCCTCCGAGTGGTATGCCCGCGGACCGGAAGAGAACTACAGTGACCGCGCCTATGGAGCGCGGCTCACCCGCTTCCGGCGTAAGGTGACGGAGCTGCCGTCACCGTATCTGGTGCCGCAGGAATCCGGCAACCGGACGGGCGTCCGTGAGGTGAGCATCACGGACAGCCGGGGGTATGGGCTGCAGGTTCAGGCGGCTGCAGGCCAGCCGCTGGAATGTACGCTGTCACCGTATACAGCGTTCGAGCTGGAGCAGGCAGCACATGCTTATGAGCTGCCTAAGGTGCACTACACGGTTGTCACCCTCGCGGCACAACAGATGGGTGTGGGCGGGGATGACAGCTGGGGAGCGCCGGTGCATCCGGAATACCGGATCGCAGCGGGTCAGCCGCTGGAATTCGGGTTCACGCTGACGGCGGCATTGCCGGAGGCGTAATAACCCCTAAGTAAACAGGCCATCAGCGTATGCTTCGCTGATGGCCTGTTTCATGAGAAGCGCTGCCGGTATTCGCGCGGCGACAACCCCTCCAGCTTCATGAAGCTGGAGCTGAAGTAGGAGGATTGGTTGAAGCCCACCTCTTCGGCAATCCGGGCGATCGGGAAGCTGGTCTGCATCAGCAGCAGCTTGCTCTGTCCGATCCGGTAGCGGAGCAGATATTCCATGGGTGAACAGCCATATACCTTGTTCATGCAGCGGGCAATATAGACCGGATGGAAGTTGAGGCTGTCTCCCAGCATGGCGGTTGTAATCTCTTCACGGTAGTGGGTGCGGAGATAGGAGGCGGCCTGTTCGGCACATAGGGTGGTCTGGGAGCTGCGGTGCTCTGGATTCACAGAAGCAGCCAACTGCTGCAGGAGATCCTGGAAGAGGAGCTGCTGCCGGAAGCGGACGGCTTCGAGGTGGGCGGTGGCCTGCAATTGTGTGAGCTGCTCCAATACCCCGTAAGCTCTGTCCGGCAGCAGCAAGTTAACAAACTGGGATAACACCAGATTGAAGGAGCTGATATCGAATAGAGAAACGGGAAGCTCTCCTGCAGTCTCATTCGGGTTGCCGGAAGCAGGCAATGTCACGGATAAAGCAGGCAGGTCATGGAAGGTCTGAAAGTGAAGCCAATGATAGGCCGTCTCTTCCTTGCAGCCTTCGGTTCCAAAGTGGTGGCAGTCGGGGCGCAGGATCAAGGCATCGCCTGCCTTCACGGTGAACCGCTGCTCCTCCTCGCCAATATACAGGCATCCCTGCTGGACAATGAGCAAATCAAATACCTTGATCTGCTGGCGGCTCCGGTGTTTATAGCCGGGCTGGCAGTGATTGAGGCCGCTGGCTATATAATGCGGCAGGGGAGGGATGCGGAACAGAAGCGGGTTCATGGGCTGGCCTCCTGAAGAAAAGTTTGGATATTGAAAGTTTAGGTTGGAGAATTAGTACATTTTCCAGAGTATATCACCTATAATTTATTACAGGCAAGTTTAAATCGTAAGGCTACGGATAGGTCCTGTGCGACCACCCGAATTCCCCCGGATTGTTCTCCTTAAGGAGTACTCCGGGGGCTTATTTGCGTTGAACTTGCGATTACTGCACAAATGTATGATAAGTGCACAGTGCGGTTAGCCGTAAAGTACAGGAATATCCCGAAGCTTCACTGTTCAGCCGCAGGAGGCTTCTTCTATACTCAGGTCATACAAGTCATACACTTGGTTTAACGAAGCCATAGGGGCCATCAAGGACGGAGGCTTCGGGCCCAGTGACGCGGCAACTTATCTATAGGCATAGGAGAGTGAAGGCTTTGAGACACCGCAAACGCAAGACCGGTATGCCGCTTGTCGCCCAGTTTCCCCTGAAGGGAACAAGCGGGCTGTCCCCGCAGCTTGACTCCGGTACCCGGAAGAAAAGGAAGAAGGGCTTCGTGCATGAACTGGTCCATAACCGGATTCTGTTCCTGATGCTGCTGCCTACGCTGTTGTTCTTTCTAATTAACTCGTATTTTCCGATGGTCGGGGTCTATTATGCATTCACGCAGTTTGATTTCAATTCCGGGCTGTTCGACGCCCCCTTCGTAGGGCTGAAGAACTTTGAATTCCTCTGGAAGTCCGGCACGTTGGTGAAGCTGACGCTCAATACGATCGGCTACAATCTGGCTTTTATTTTACTGGGGAATGTACTGGCGATTATCTGTGCGATTCTGCTTAGCGAGCTGCGGGTGAAGTGGTTCAAGAAGCTGACCCAGTCGGTTATGTTCCTGCCATACTTCGTATCGTTCGTTATCTTAAGCGTTATCGTCTACAATGTGTTCAATTATGATAACGGTTTCTTGAATACGCTGCTGACGCAATTCGGGGCGAATCCTGTGGATGTCTATAATAATCCGGTCATCTGGATTTTCCTGATCATTCTCTTTTATCTCTGGAAAAATCTCGGCTACAGCATGGTCATCTACTTGGCATCCATCACGGGCATCAGCGAGGAATATTATGAAGCGGCCAAAATTGACGGTGCCCACATTTTCCAGCGGATCTGGTATATCACGGTGCCAATGCTGAAATCGACCTTCGTCATGCTGCTGCTGTTCTCGCTGGGGAGTATTATGAAGGGGCAGTTTGACCTCTTTTACCAGCTGATAGGCAATAACGGGGTGCTGTACAATACAACGGATATTCTGGATACGTACGTGTTCCGCTCGCTCAAGGTGACCTTCGATGTCGGGATGGCAACGGCGGCCGGCCTGTATCAATCGCTGTTCGGCTTCTTCCTGATTATGACGGTCAACTATATCATCCGTAAAATAAATGACGATTACGCCTTGTTCTAGGTTGTGCGGAATCTGCTGCGAAAGGAGAGAAAGAGCATGCAAATCAAAGATGACTCGTACACCAGGCTATTACAGGGAGTAGCTTATACGGTAATTATACTGGGCTCCTTAGCCTGTCTGATTCCGTTTCTGCTGATTATTTCGGCATCCTTGACGGCTAATGAGTCCATCATCAAGGACGGTTATCATTTCATCCCGGCGCAGTTCTCGCTGGAGGGCTATAAGACGGTATTTACTTTTCCCGATGAGGTGCTGCGGGCGTATGGGGTGACGCTGTTCACTACGGTTACGGGGACGACGCTGGGACTGTTCTTCATGACGATGGCCGGTTATGTGCTGGCCCGCAAGGATTTCAAATACCGCAATACCTTCTCGTTCTATATTTACTTCACGACCCTGTTCGGCGGGGGGCTGGTGCCCTGGTACATTATGATTACCAAGTATCTGCATCTGACCGATTCTTATGGGGCGCTGATTTTTCCCGGCTTAATGACGCCGTTCCTGATTATTCTGATGAAGAATTTCATCCGCTCGGCGGTGCCGGAGGAGCTGTTCGAATCGGCCAAGATTGACGGGGCGGGGGATTTCAAAATATACTGGCGCATTGTGCTGCAGCTCTCGATGCCCGGGATTGCTACGGTAGGCCTGTTCCTTGCACTGGCTTACTGGAACGACTGGTTCTCCTCGTCGCTGTTCATTAATGATCCGCATAAGTATCAGCTGCAGTTCCATTTGTATAATGTCATCAACTCGGCTTCCTTCATCGCCAATATGGGCGCGGGTACCGGGGTCAGCTTAGGCAGTGATCTGCCTACAGAATCCACTAAGATGGCGATGGCGATTGTGGTCACGGGGCCGATTCTGTTCCTGTATCCGTTCATTCAGCGTTATTTCGTGAAGGGTCTGACGATCGGAGCGGTCAAAGGTTAGAACCATGTGGCAGATTGTACCTTTACCGTACAGCTGCTATATCGGCTAACATAGAGTCACACACAAGGGCGGTATGCTTCCGGGGAAAGAACAGCACGAGGAGCGTCAGGGAAGCGTGGTCTTACAACAAATTCTAGGAGGGTTCATTCATGAGAAAGAAAGCAGGCAGACGATCTTTGGTTACGCTTACAACCGGATTGCTCGCTCTATCGCTCCTGGCCGGCTGCGGCGGGGGGAACAGCAATGGCAACACCGGCAGCAGTGCCGGGAAGGACGGCAACGCAGGCACACCGGCTGCATCAGAGGGAGCGGCGAAGGCAGCGGATACCGGGATCGACACCTCGAAGAAGGTGGAGCTGCAATTCTATATGCTCGGCGATGCTCCTAAGGATCTTCCGGCCATCCAGGCTGAAGTCAACAAAATGGCTGAGGCAGACCTGAACGCCACGGTGAAGTTCAACTTCACGAGCTGGACGGATTGGGATCAGAAGTACAAGCTGCTGCTGTCCTCCGGGCAGGCAATTGATCTGATTTTTACGGCAGACTGGACGCAATATCAATCCTATGCGAAGCGAGGTGCCTTCCTGGCACTGGATGATCTGTTGCCTAAGGCGGCTCCTGAGCTGCAGAAGTTCGTCCCCGAGAAGATGTGGGAGGATGTTAAGGTTGACGGTAAAATCTACACGGTTCCGGCGACCTTCAAGGAGTATGTAACCAACGGGTTCGTCTACCGCGAGGATCTGCGCAAGAAATACAATCTCCCGGAGCCCAAGGACTTGGCCAGCTATGAGGCCTACATGGACGGCATTGTCAAAAACGAGCCGGATATGATGCCGATGTCCCTCAACAGCGATGTGGGCAACAATCTACATTATATCTACACAGAGCTGCATAAAATGGTTGGAGCGCTGCCGTACGGCATGGGTGTGAAGTATGATTCACCGGCTACGGTCTACTCCTACTGGGGCTCCGATGAGCAAAAAGAAGAGCTCAAGATGATGAAGCGCTGGGCCGATAAAGGCTTCATTCCGAAGAATGTGCTGAATATTAAGGATACGATGCAGGACCCGGTCACTTCAGGTAAAGCGGCCAGCATGTTCGGCGACAACCCTAACCGGTTCAATGATATGAAGATGAAGATCAGCACGACCCACCCGGATTGGGAGCTGGCGTATTCTCCTTTCGGCCTGACAACCGGCTATGCAACCCCTGTGCATCCGATTCACAACGGGTTCGCTATTCCGAAGAGCAGCAAGAATCCGGAGCGGGCGCTTGCCTTCTATCAGAAGATGGTGCTGGACAAACGCTATAATCAGCTGACGCAATACGGCATTGAAGGCAAGAACTACACGGTGGAAGACGGCTATTACAAGCTGGTCGGCACCAGTACCTCCAATGGGTTCACCCGGGAAGGCATGAACGGCTGGGCGTGGAGAAATCCGGAGTTCATGCTGTTCGACAAGGGCTTTGACGGGGTCAAGGCGATCTTTGATGAGCTGGATAAAATCCAGAAGCCGGACCTGTTCCTGGGCTTCGCCGAAGACTACAGCTCCTATCAGGCAGAGAAGGCTGCGCTTGAGCAGGTAGAGAAGCAGTACCTGTTCCCGCTGGAGGCCGGACTGGTGGATGATGTGGATAAGGGCCTGGAGACCTTCATGCAGAAGGCGAAGCAGGCGGGTCTGGAGAAGATTCAGGCGGAGTGGACGAAGCAGTGGGAGGCTTATGTTGCGGAGAAAGGTCTTAAGTAAGAGGGGAGCCCCGGGAGCCGAATGGCTTTTGGGGCTTTTTTTGCTGTATTAGGGGGCTTGGGCGCTTGGGGGGACGCTCCGAAAACGGAATGATGTTCCGATCGCTGTTGTGTCCGGATTTTTTTGATTTTAACCTTAGCGGTGAAAATCCGGACACAAAGGCGAACGCTCCGCTTCTCCACATTCATTCCGTTTTCTCCGCTGTTTAAGCGCTATCCACACTTACACCCGCCACACAAAATGCCCCGTCACCCAGACGGCCTCCCGGGGCAGGGGGAAGAGCAGAAGCCCGTCTCCATGGATCTGGAGACGGGCTGATGTTGTTGTTCCACATCTAAAGCGTAACAGAGCAAATGCAAGGTGCCAAAACACTGGCTTGGTGTTCCACCAAAGCGGAAAAGCGAACAGCGAAAGGCAGGCTTGGTGTTCCACCAAAGCGAACAGCGAACAGCGGGCTTGGTGTTCCACCAAAGCATGGAGCGGCTCGATTTCTAAAATCCTGCATGAATTGCAACATTCGACACTCTAAAACTGGCTCAAGGTAGGAATTGTTGCAGAAAAGTCAGCAATTCACTTGAATTCGGCGGATACTTGAGCGAGTTGCTGCATTTGGTGCAACAATTCAACTAAATAGCTAAGGATAGGGGCTCCAAGTTGCAGTATCTGCAACATTTTGATCAGGCTAGTTTGTTTAAACCCCTAACTCATCCGCACACTCTTTAGCCGCCGGTAATCGGTAGGCGTCGTACCGAAGCTGCGCTTAAACATCCGGTGCAAGTAGGAGCTGCTGGTGAAGCCGCAGCGCTCGGCTATCGCGGTGACGGGCAGGTCGGTGTTCTCCAGCAGGGCGCACACCTCACGCATCCGCACTTCAAGGATGACATCGACGATGCTGTTCATGGTCTGCTGCTTGTAGAGGCGGCTGATATAGATGGGTGACATATCCAGCTCATCGGCGATCTGGTTCAAGCTCAGATGAGGCTTCATGTAATCCTCGTTGATCTTGGCGTTGATCTGGCAGATGAGGTCGTGCAGCTTGGTGTTCTTTTTGCCGGCCAGCTGCTCCTGCAGGGTACGGAAGAGGGCGGCGAAGGCCTCCTCCAGCTCGTCTATCGTCTCGACAGCTTCCAGGCTGGGAAGCTCGGCCATTCCATCAATTTGTAAGCGGTTACGCTTCTGGATCGAATTTACGATCTCTCTGACGGTGACGCTGAGCCTGGACACGGTTAACTGTGCGGTCTGATAAGGGAAGGCCCCGGTCTCGCGGATCATCGCGCTGAACTGCTCGGCGGCGTCCGTCAGCTTGCCGCTCAGCAGCGCATCCGCCAGTTTTTTCTCCTTGTCCGCCGGATAATGATAAGTACTTGAATCTAGCGCACAGATGTCCCGGGCATTAAGGATACAGCCATGTCCATAGAACAGGCGGTGATTCGACGCCTCACGGACCTGCTGATAGAGCTGATGCAGCTGGCTGGCATTACGGTCAATATGGCTGTAGGTCAGGGTAAGGCTGATTTTCAGATAATCGGAGCAGGCCTGCTGAATCTGCCGGAGCAGGGCCTCGATCAAGCCGGTATCCGTATATTCCACGGGATCGATAATGTTCAGCAGCACCAGGATTCCGTCATCGTTCATATCCACGGTCTCCACACGGTAGGTCTGGCCGCAGATTTCGGAGGCGATGTTCATGATGGCGAACTTGGAGGCCAGCAGATAAGAAGAGCGGGCTTCCCGGAACTCCCGGTAACGGTCAATCCGCAGCAGGATCAGCCGGTAATCATCATTAAAGGTGAAATGAATGCCGAGCTGACGCAGCTTCTCGACCTGCTGCATGGACTGCAGCGGCTTCAGGCCGAGGATCAGGTCCCGCAGTGTATTTTGCCGGATCATGAACATGCTGTCCCGCTTCTCAGTCTCCAGAATATGCATCTCGCTGACAATCCGGTTCATCGGCAGGTAGAGGCTTCTGGACATGATCCAGGAGAGGCCGATGCCGGCCACCAGCACCAGACCTGCGATCAGCAAGGTGGTGTTGCGGATGTTGTTGGTCTGCTTCGTAATGATCTCATACGGCGTAATTCGTACATACTGCCAGCTTAAATCATCCGGTGCCGTATAAGAGATCAGCGAGTTCACGCCCCCGAAGGGAGCGATGAAATACCCGGCCTCCCGGCCCTTGATCCGCTGCTCGATGAATCCTGCTTCCTCCGGGGTCAGCTCCTGCTGCTTCAGGCTGTTGCTGGAGCGGAAGGCGCCCTGATCATCCAGAATATAGGTCGCGCTGGTGGAATCCGCCGGGCTGGCGATCTCTTTGTTGATCCACGGTGCCGAAATATTCACAATCACCGCCGAATTAATGGCCCGGTCCCAGCCGATCGCATCCAGACACAGGAAGGTATAGGCACGGACCTGGTCGTTCTCCTGTGCACCGTTGGAATAGACTCTAGGAATAGGAGTGAAAGCTTTATAGTTCTGGTAGTGGCTCAGGATATCCAGAATGGAGGTATCGACCAGCTCCTTTTCGGTATACACACCGTTCTGGCCATGGGAGGAGGCAACATACAGCTGCCCGCCCTTGGGATTATATACATAGATGGATTCGATATAAGGCATGGAGCTCAGATAGTTGCCCAGCTCGGACATGGCGGCGGTGACATCGTAGATGTCCGGCTTATCGTAGAACACAATTTTGGAGATGGTGCTGTTGCGGTAGATTTGAAAAGAAAGCGATTGCGCAGCATCCGTCATGTTCACGACCTCCCGGCTGGTCTGTGTGAGGTTGCCGAGATCGGACTGGAAGGTCTGTTTCTTTTCTACGCCGATATAGTAGTTGTAATAAATGATGGTGGAGACCAGAAAGGTTAAGGAGACGCAAAGCGTAATGCTCACTAGCAGTCTGCTGTACAGTGCGCGTTGATTGCCGATCTTGTTCAGTCTCATCCAAGTAGCCCCCCTGACTCACTGTGTATTCTTGCGGGTACCGTCCTTTGTCTTAAATGTTCATAGTACGATTATAAGCTCCAGCCTATGAACAGGACAGTGGAACAAGCTTACAACAGTGAACTGGCCGGACCCCTGCACAGTGAACAAATACAAGATTCGTGTACAAAAGCTACTTGTGACAGGGGATGGGACTATTCCCTATATAACTCTGCTCTGAATACGGAAGGTGCGCGGGGAGAGGCCGATCTCCCGTTTGAACATATTGCAGAACTGGGCGTCGTTGACGAATCCGGCTGCAGCCGAGACCTCGGAAATATGCATTTGGCTGTGCAGGAGGAGCGACTTGGCATAATCCAGGCGTTTTAGTAAAAGATAACGGTGGGGGGAATGCATGAACCGCTCCTTGAACAGATGCCGGAAGCGGTCGTAGCTGTAGCCGGACATCTCTGCCAGCGAGGCCACCGAGAGCTTGTGGCGGTAATGCTCGTCCATATAATTGAGCACATACTGCATCTGATCCTCTGCCGGGGAATGGAAACCTGAGGCGCTGAGCAGCCGCTGGAGGTAGACGGTAATTTCACTCATCTGCAGATTGAGCAGCTCGCTGAACCCGTCGCGCTTACGCTTGAACTCGGCGTTCATCCGCTGCAGGGTCTGTAGTACGGTGTGCTCTTTATCGTCGTCAAACACACCGGACAGCGAATTAATCACCGGATTGCCGCAGTGAAAGCCAACGAACAGCACCTCCGGGCTGGGCTGGTGATTCTCATCATGCTTAAAGCCTGCCGGAATGAGGGCGAAGGTAGAGGGCCGGAAGTGGTAGCTGCGCTGGCCGATGCTGCAGGTGCCCTGGCCATGGATATAATAGACAAGCTCGAAGCACTCATGCTGATGCGGAGGGATATAGGTACCCGCTTCATGTTCTGCATTTACAATATATAGGACACGATCCATGATGAGCCTCCTTTGTTAGTCATTTAGCCGAATCGTACAAAAACATGACCGAAAATATATAAATATTTATGTTTTCATTTGATATGATCTTATCAATAAAACCGAAGATTCTCAACTGGACTGGCCATCTTGTTCGGATATTTTACGGTTTTTTAGCGAAATGTAACATGAAATGTTTGGTTTTCAGAGTAAATTGCTTATTTTCAGAATTTCAACAGTCGCTTATTCATGCTGCCCGATTCGATGAGACCAACAAAACGTGTAATTGGGATTTTATGCTATTCAGCAGGGTGGATCTATTACAAATAGGGGTGTGAACTTAGAAAATGAAAAAGAAAATGCTCACTTTAATGTTACTGGCAGTTATGGTACTGGTCGCTGCATGCGGAAACAACAAATCCGGTAATGGAAATGGTGCGGCAGCAACTCCGGGGACGAATGCGGAAGGCGGCGGCGCGGCTGCGGGGGACAAGCTCAAGGTGGTGCTGCTGATTCCGGGGACGCTGGGGGACAAGTCGTTTTTTGATGCGGCGAACAATGGTCTGCAGAAGGTGAAAAGCGAGCTTGGCGCAGAAACGAAGGTTGTGGAAATGGGCGCTGACAAGACGAAATGGGAGCCGACTTTTAATGATATCGCTGCTGAGGATTGGGATGTGGTCATCTCCGGCGGCTCGGAAATTACAGAAATGTTCAATGCAACGGCTGAAGCGAATCCTGATAAAAAATTCATCAACTATGACACTGACATCGAGGAAGCGCCTGCCAATATGTACAATATGTCTTACTCGACCAATGAGGTCTCCTTCCTGGCCGGAGCAGCTGCGGCGCTTGCTACCCAGTCCGATATGCCTAATGCCAACAAGGACAATGTGATCGGATTCCTGGGCGGAATGGACATTCCCGGCATCAATGCCTTCCTGGTTGGTTACATTCAGGGAGCACAGTATGTTGATCCGGAAGTGAAGGTAGCTGTCTCTTATGCCGGAGATTTCGTAAACCCTGCCAAGGGCAAGGAATTGTCGCTGATCCAGTATAACTCGGGTGTGGATATTATCTTCAACGTAGCGGGCGGTACGGGCCTTGGCATCTTCGATGCAGCGAAGGAAAAGAACAAATATGCAATCGGCGTCGATTCTGACCAGGCGATGCTGCTGAAGGATACAGATAGTGTGAAAGCCAACCTGATCGTTACTTCTGCGATTAAAAAGATTGATTCGGCCATCCTTGGTGCAGTGAAGAAACTGCAGGACGGCACGCTTGAAATGGGTAAACGTGATGTGCTTGGCTTCGTTGAAGACGGCGTAGGTATTGCAGAGAACGAGATCTACAAGGCGGCATTCCCGGCGGAATTGCAGACCAAGATTGAAGAAGTGAAGCAGAAGCTGATCAATAAGGAAATTAAGGTGGATAACGCAATGGGTATGGAGACTTCTGAAGTGGAAGCGATCCGTAATGCCGTTAAACCTTAAGGACATGAATCTAACTTTGGTTGAAAGGCGTTGATGACCCATGGCAAATGCTCTGCTGGAAATGCGGGGAATCACCAAAGTGTATCCGAACGGTGTGGTTGCCAACAAGGATGTTGAGTTCTCACTGCGCGAAGGCGAGATCCATGCGATTGCGGGTGAGAACGGAGCCGGTAAATCGACTCTGATGAAAATTATGTTCGGAATGGAGAGCCCGAGCGAAGGCGGGCTCTACATCCGGGGAGAACAAGTGAAGCTACAGTCTCCGCAGGACGCGATTGACCGCGGCATTGGTATGGTGCATCAGCATTTCATGCTGGTGCCTTCTTTTACAGTGGCGGAGAATATGGTGCTGGGTATGGAGCCGAAGAAGGGCGTGGGCTTCAATTATGCAGAGGCCGTACGTCTGACGGAAGCAACTGCGCGTAAATATAATCTCTCGGTGAATGCCAAGGCGAAGGTGGAGGACCTGAGCGTCGGCATGAAGCAGAAGGTAGAAATTCTGAAGGCGCTGGTGCGCGGGGCCAAAATTCTCATCCTCGATGAGCCGACAGCGGTGCTGACTCCGCAGGAGACGGAGGAGCTGTTCCATGAGCTGCAGCAGCTTAAGGAGCAGGGACACACGATTGTGTTCATCTCGCACAAGCTGAAGGAGGTCAAAGCCATCTGTGACCGGATTACCATCATGCGCGGCGGGCGGAGTGAAGGCGTCTTCGAGACCAAGGAAGTAACGGAGCAGGAGATTTCGCGGCTGATGGTCGGCCGGGATGTGGTGCTGAAATATGACAAAAGCGATCTTCCCTACGGCAAGCCGGTGCTTGCAGTGGAAGGGCTGAGCGTCTCAGACAGCCAGGGCAAAGCGCTGCTCTCCGAGATTAGCTTCTCGGTCCGTGAAGGCCAGATTGTCGGCATCGCCGGCGTTGAAGGGAACGGACAGACGCAGGTGATTGAGGCACTGACCGGGGGCCTGCGCGGGGTTGGCGGCAGCGGGTCGGTACAGGTGAAGGGGAAGGATATCCGTGAGCTGGATATTCTGGACATCCGCAACCTGGGGGTATCCTATATCCCTGAGGACCGGATGCGCCAGGGCTCTGCCGGAGAGGCCAGCATTGCTGACAATCTGATCTCCACGCGCTACCGCCAGAAGGATATGAATAAAGGGCCATTTCTGCACGGGTCCAGAATTGCTGCGCTGGCCTCTGCGCTGGTGGAGGAATTCAAGGTGCGGTGCTCCGGTCCGCAGCAGCCGATCGGCATGCTGTCCGGCGGTAACATGCAGAAGGTGGTCGTAGCCAGGGAGTGTTCCACGAATCCGCAGCTGCTGATCGCCGAGCAGCCGACCCGCGGCGTTGATATCGGGGCTGCCCAGTTCATTCATCAGAAGCTGCTGGAGCTGCGTTCGGCCAACTGTGCGACGCTGCTGGTATCGGCAGATCTGAATGAAATTCTGGAGCTGAGCGACAGTCTTCTCGTGATGTACGAGGGCCAGATTGTGGCGTATTTCGAACATCCGTCAGCTGTCGGTGAGGAAGAGCTGGGGCTCTACATGCTGGGAATTAACCGGCAGGACAAAGAGCAGACCGGGAGGGCCGCAAATCATGTTTAAAGTCAAATATTTCGAGGCGATCCGCACAGCCGCGGTCATCGTCATTGCACTTATTATCGCGTTCCTGATCATCTCGCTGGTCAGTGACCACCCGGTGAAGACGATCGGAATCTTCCTCTGGGAGCCGTTGTCCACGAAGGGCCATATCGGCAACGTCATTGAAATGGCGATCCCGCTGATGTTCACCGGACTTGCGGTCTCACTGCTGTTCCGGGCCAATATGTTCAACCTGGGGGCAGAAGGAATCTTTTATTTCTCCGGAGTGGTGACTACTGCACTGGCGATTCATCTCAGCCTGAACAGCTGGTTCCATCCGGTAGTGGCGATTCTTGCAGGCTCCATCGTGGGGGCGCTGCTCTCGGCCATCCCCGGTATTCTCAAGGCAAAGTGGAATGCGAATGAGCTGGTGACCTCTCTGATGTTCAATAACATCCTGTTCGGGGTGGGGCTGTACCTGCTGAACTATCATCTGCGGGATGCCAAGGCGTTTGCCAACGTTTCTTTTAAGTTCGAGAAAACGGCCCAGCTCAGCAAGCTGTTCCCAGGGACGCGGATTCACACCGGACTTATTATTGTGCTGGTGCTTATCGTATTGGCCCATCTGTTCCTCTACAAGACCAAATGGGGCTACGAGCTGCGGATGACCGGGGTTAACCGGCAATTCGCCCGTTATTCGGGGATGAAGACAGCCAAGGTGATCATTCTGGTCCATCTGATCGCCGGGTTCATTGCCGGTATGGGCGGCTCGGTGGAGGTGCTCGGGATGTACAGCCGGTTTCAGTGGACCTCCTTGCCGGGCTACGGTATGGATGGTGCGCTGGTGGCCATGCTGGCCAAGAATAATCCGTTCTCCGTCATTGTCTCGGCGCTCTTCCTGGCCTATATCCGCATTGGCGCCGACATGATGTCACGTCTTTCCGATGTGCCGTCCGAGATGATCTCGATTATCCAGGCTGTCATTATTCTGCTGATATCCGCTGAGCAGTTCCTCAAGTTCTGGAAGAACCGCATGCTGCTGAAGGAGGCGAAGGAAGCATGAACAGTCTGCTGAATGTCATACTGACCACAGATTTTGCCTTCTCTGTCCTGCGTGTAACTACGCCTATATTGTTCGCTGCACTGGGGGCGCTGATCTCGAACCGTGCCGGCATTATCAACATCGGGATGGAAGGGATCATGCTGGTCTCGGCGCTGGCCGGGGTTATCGTGAGCGCCTATACGCAGAGCGCCTGGGTGGGACTGCTGGGGGCGGTGCTGTCGGGAACGCTGATTGCGGGGATTCTGGCTTTTTTCACCTTAAAATTCAAGACCCATATTATTCTCGGCGGGGTGGCAATCAATATGTTCGCTTCCGGCGGTACGGTCTTTATTCTGTATCTGCTGAGCGGCGACAAAGGATCTTCCACCTCCTTAGCGAGTAAAGTGCTGCCGAGTATAGATATTCCGCTCCTGAAGGATATTCCGGTGCTGGGTCCGATTCTGTCGGGGCACCACATTCTGACGTATTTCTCTATACTGTCAGTGCTCGTAGTTTATTATCTGCTCAACCGTACACCGCTGGGACTGCGAATCCGCTCTGTGGGCGAGAATCCGCATGCAGCCCAGTCAGTAGGCGTCAGTGTGGTCCGCATTCAGTACAGCGCGCTGCTGCTCAGCGGCTTCTTCGCCAGTCTGGGCGGAGCCTATATGTCGATGGGCTACCTGTCGCTGTTCACCCGCGATATGATCGCCGGCCGGGGCTGGATTGCCATCGCCGCTGAATCCATGGGCCGCAGCACCACCGTGGGTACAGCGCTGACCTCGCTGCTCTTCGGCGCAGCCGACGCGCTCTCCAATGCTCTGCAGGTGCTGAAGATTCCAGCCGAGCTGATCGCTACGCTGCCTTATGTCGCGACAGTCATCGGTCTGATTATCTACGCCATCTCCGAGACACGGAAGAAGAATAAGAAGCTTAAGGCGACTGTTACCAAATAAACAACAAATAGCAAAGATCAACCTACAAAGGAGCGACAACGATGCCAACACCTATCATTATTGACTGCGATCCGGGGCATGACGACGCGATTGCCATTCTGCTTGCGCTGGCACATCCGGGAGAGCTGGATATCCGGGGGATTACAACTGTTGGCGGCAACCAGATTCTGGATAAAATCACCGACAACGCGCTCAAGATTCTCAGCTTTGTAAATGCAGATATTCCGGTAGCCAAGGGTGCGGCGGCGCCGCTGCTCGGCAAGCTTGTTACCGGGGAAGAAGCCCACGGGGAGTCCGGCATGGACGGCCCGGCGCTGCCGGCGAGCAAGTTCAAGCCCATAGAGCAGGGAGCAGTAGAATTCATGCTGGAGATTATCCGCGCCTCGGAAGAGAAGATCACCCTGGTGCCTACCGCCCCGCTGACGAATATCGCTCTGCTAATTACCGCTTACCCGGAAGTGAAGGAGCGGATCGAGAAGATCTCTCTAATGGGCGGCGGATTGGCTTACGGCAACGTGACCCGGACAGCGGAGTTCAATATTTATGTGGACCCGGAGGCGGCGCGGATCGTTTTTGAATCCGGTATTCCGATTGTCATGAGCGGGCTGGATGTGACGGATAAGGCGGCGATCTTCGAGGAGGAGATTCAGGAGCTTAAGACGCGCGGCCCCGTGTCTGTCATGGTTGGCGAGCTGCTGGATTTCTATTCGATCTACGGGAAGAAAATGGGCTTTGTCGGCAATGCGCTGCATGACCCTTGCGCGATTGCCTGGCTGCTGCACCCTGAGCTGTTTGAATCCGAGCACCTGTATGTAACGGTAGAGACCGAAGGCAAGCTTACCCGCGGTATGACCGTGGCCGACCGCCGCAAGAAGCCGGACCAGCCTGCGAATACGGAGGTACTGCTTGGCGTAGACCGCGAAGCCTTCATCAAGCTGCTGTTCGATTCGTTGGAACGGTTAGACCGGCAGCTGGGGTCTCCGGCAGGAGAAGCCTAGCGGATGGCGGGCTGGGAACGTCTGCAGGAGACGGTAAGGTTCGAGCTGCAGCAGCGGATCGAGGAAGGCTGCCAGCCGGGCAACCTGGCGGAGAAGCTGGATGCAGCCGGGAGCGACGAGGACAAGCTGATGGAGGTATACCGGGAGCTGATGGCACTTCCCGTGGACGGAGGCTTCCCTTACCAGGAGCCGTCGGATCTGGAAACGATCAGACAGCTTCGCCCTGAGGGGCCGCGCAAGCTTGCGTTGGACTGGACACCGGACCAGTGGAGAGACAGATTCTACGGCGCCTGGCTCGGGCGCAGTGTAGGCTGCGCGCTGGGCAAACCGCTGGAATATTGGGACTATCTGTACGGGAAGGACGGCCGGACCGGCTGGGAGAATATCGAGCTGTGGTTCCGTGGTGCGGATGCCTGGCCGATTACGGGCTATACCCCGGAATTCTCTACGGCCCGGGAGGAATACGGCCTGGGCTTAAGCGACTGGTCGTTCACCAGCACACGCGAGAAGATCAGCTACATGGAGAGCGATGATGATATCCGTTATACCGTGCTTGGCCTGATGCTGCTGGAGCAAAAAGGGCTGAATTGGGACTCCTGGGATATCGGCAAGCTGTGGCACGGGCACCTGACCTACAGTCAGGTCTGCACGGCGGAAACGCAGAGCTATATGAACTTTGCTCAGGAGACCTCCCATCTGCACGGGGAGAAGCCGGAGGATTGGCCGCTGCGCCAGGAACGGGTACGGATGCATCTGAATCCGTACCGGGAATGGATCGGAGCAGCGATCCGCGCCGACGGGCTGGCTTATGGAGCAGCCGGACATCCCGAGCTGGCGGCAGAGCTGGGCTGGCGGGATGCCTCCTTCTCACATGTGAAGAACGGGATCTACGGCGAAATGTTCAATGCAGCGATGATCTCAGCGGCATTCGCGGGTCTCAGTAATGAAGAGATTGTGCAGATCGGCCTGAGCGAGATTCCACAGACGAGCAGACTGGCTAAGGATGTCCTGCGGGGCGTAGAAATTGCACAGCAGGCAGGCAGTGAGCGTGAACTGGTCAGCACCCTCTGGAACGAGTTCAGCCATTACGACCCGGTGCATACGAACAACAACGCAGCCATTGTGGCCGCCTCGCTGATCTACGGCGGCGATGACTTCGAGAAAGCGGTGGTCACCTCCGTATCAGCCGGAATGGATACCGACTGCAACGGGGCCACCGTCGGCTCGATTATGGGAGCGAAGCTGGGGGCTGCCAAGCTGCCGGTCCAATGGACCGCACCGCTGAACGACCTGCTGTATGCAGACCTGCCAGGCTTCCACCCGATCGCCATTTCTGAGGTCGCGGAGCGCAGCTATCAGGTGTTCCTGAAGCTGCGGGCGGAGCTGGGAGAAGCGAAACAGGGATAACATAGATACTAATTATATTTGAGCGCTTTTTATGAAGTCGCCTCGCACCGGATGTTTTCAGGGGAAAACATCCGGTGCGGTTGGGCGGCTTTTTTGTTTTTGCGTGCCAGGACGCAAGCATTATCTAGTTGGTGCAAGTCCAATCCATGAAGGCACCAAGCCACCTTTGCAGCTAATACTGCATGATAGAAGCAACCGATGCTGAAATCTTGCATGAATTACAACAAAGTCAGCGCTAACTTGCCTCTATACACTGGGATTCCTGCAAATGATGCAACAATGTACTGCAGTCCGTAACATTTTTAGAGAAATCCTGCATGATGTACAACAACTGCGAGGAGCGGTTCCCATAAGGAAATCCAAATTGGGCAGCGGCTGGAAGTCCAAATGTTCACCGCAGCGACGACCATGCATCGAGTTCAAATCTGAAGTGCGTCTGATATAGATATGGGTCAGATATCCGCTCAAGTTAACATTCACAGGATTGAACTTGTATGTTAGCATTACTTGTAATTCAATAATTACCAAATTTAGATATTGAGATGGGGGCAGAGCTCATGCTGAAAGTCATGATTGTGGACGATGAACCTTGGGTTCTGGAAGGACTCAGGACGATGGTGAACTGGGAGAAATCCGGATTCGAGGTATGTGCTGAAGCGCTTAGCGCCGGGGAGGCGCTGCGGCAGATCCGGGAGCACAGGCCGGATCTGCTGCTGACGGATATTAATCTTCCGGTGATGAGCGGCCTGGAGCTGATTGCGGCGGTGAAGGAGACGGTGGACCCGCCGCCACGGTTCGTGATCCTGAGCGGGTATGACGATTTCAACTATGCCCGGATCGCGCTGCGTCATAAGGTGGACGGCTACCTGCTGAAGCCGGTGGATGATGAGGAGATTGAGGAGCTGCTGGGGAAGATCCGTGCTATTATCCAACATGAAACCGCTTCCAGAGTAGAGGGGCAGAAGAAGCACAATATCCTGGTACATAACCTGATCAGCCGTTGTGTCCAGGGGGATTGGAGTGAGGAGCTGGAACAGGCCGCCTCCGGTCTGCTGGGGCTTCAGCCTGATACAGAGCTGCAATGCATTCTCGCTGCTGCCATCTCAGGTTCAGGCACGGTGAGCTTGAACGAAGGGGATACTGAAGGCTTCCCGGATCACCTGGGCTATGTGTTCCACGATCCGGCCGGAAGGGCCGGACTCCTGGTTCGCTCAGCCGGACTCTCTCCGGAAGCGCTGGAGGCGGCCGCCACCCGGGTGCAAAAGGTGCAGGCAGAGAAGCTGGGGGTTCCGGTGGCTGTAATGATCAGCGGCCGGGGGAACGGCCTGCGCTCCATCCAGGAGCTGTACACCCAGACGCTTGAGGTCTGGGGGCTCAAGTACCGGAAGGAGCGGGGCGGGATTTTCTACTACAACGATCTGCGTACGGCCCGCTTGTCCCCTGAATTCATTGGCGGGCACTTTACACGTGTGCTGAATGAGGTGAAGGAAGGGGTGCCGGAGAGAATCAGGGCTGCTGCCAGGGAAGCCTTCGCAGCTATGACTGCCAAGAGGGTGAGCATTGAAGCTGCACAGGCCGAGGTAGCCCATCTGGAGATGACCTTATGCCGGAGCATTACCGAGATGCAGGGAGATCCCGACCAGATCATGTGTGCGATGCACAAGGAATATGGCAACCTGGGCGGACTCACGGATTATTACAAGCTCAGTCTGTATGTGGACCGGCTTTGTCTGGAGACAGCGGCGTACCTCACCGAGCTACGGGCTAATAACGAGGGGAACACCATCTATAATGTGATCCAATACGTGGATCTGGAATTCCGCAGCAAGCTGCAGCTCCAGGACCTTGCCCGGCAGTTTCATATGAATTCGGCTTATCTGGGCCAGTTGTTCCGCAAGGAGACGGGGCGCAGCTTCAGCGATTATCTGAATGAGAAGCGGATTGAAGCAGCCAAGAGCCTGCTCAAGCGCACGCAGCTCAAGATATCGGATATCGCGGTGCAGGTGGGCTTTTCCAATACCGATTATTTCATCGACAAGTTCAAGAATAAGGTGGGTTCATCACCTTCGGTGTACAAGAATGCCCACAACAATAAACAGTTGTAAGTGGAAACGGCTTTGCCGTCCTGTAAAGGACGGTACCGTTTCAGCGAGAAATAGAAGGATAATTTATAGAGTGAAACCTATAAATTCTTATATTTTAAAATAACCCCGCAAAGTGAGGCGTTGGCTTCGAAGGCTACTCAGAACCTTTGCGGGGACCCCGAAATCTTAAGAAAGCCGGGTGTGTGTGAGGGATGGCGACAAAACGCTTTAAATTCGGCACCATCGTCAATGATATTCCGCTAAGCTACAAGTTCTATCTCATCTACATTGTGGGTGTGCTCCTGCCGATTATGGTGCTCAATCTGGTATTCCTGGAGCGGATTACGGATCTCATCAAATCGAGGGAACAGCAGAATCTGGAGATTTCCATGGAACGGGCGCGGAAGGACATTCATGATTTTATTGAAGGCGGGGTCTCTGTCGGCTACACGCTGGCTGCGGATAAGAACCTGTACGAGATGCTGGACCGCACCTATACGGACTCTATCGAGTTCTACAGCATGTTCAACGAACAGCTCAGAGACCGGATGAACAGCTATATGCCTGTCAATAATCAGCTGGAACGAATTAGTGTATACACCAACAACCAGACGGTTGTATCCGGGGGCAATTATCAGGTAATGACCGATAAAGTATGGTTAAGTGACTGGTACCAGCAGGCGAAGAAAGCGACTACCCAAATATATGTTGCTGCTTACCGGACGACGGAGAACAAGAATCTGGCCTCGTCCACCCCTACGCTCAGCATCATCGAGACCATGGACAATTACCGTAATTTGAACAACTATGAGAAGGTGCTGCGGATTGATCTGGACATCAGTGAGATCTATGACATTATCGTCCGGGAACGGGATTACCTGAGCCTGTATTTGATCAATGGCGAGAACAAGATTGTGATGTCAGCGGACAGCGGCTATCAGCACGTTACGGATAATCCCTATCCGGTATTTGATCAGTGGGGCGATAGCCAGGACGAGAGCGAGGGGGTGAGGGTGATGGCTGTAGGGACGGCGAATTATCTCAAAGGCTGGCGGATTGTCGGAATTACGCAGGGGGAGCGGATCTCCCAGGCGGTTCTCGATATCCGGCTGTACGCAGCGGGCCTGGCGACCACGCTTACCGTGTTGACCAGCATATTCATCTACATCATGCTGCGCTCCTATAATTACCGGGTGAAACGCCTGGCCCGGCACATGCAGAAGGTGACGAACGAGAAGTTCGAGCTGATTGCCATCGATGAGGGCCGGGATGAGATCGGCGGGCTAATTCACAATTTTAACCGGATGACCTCCAGAATTCACTCCCTGATCAATGACGTGTACAAGCTGGAGATCCAGAGCAAGAACCTGGAGATGGAGCGCGTCAGGGCGGAGCTGAATTTCCTGCAGAGCCAGATGAACCCCCACTTCCTGTTCAACACGCTGAATGCGATTCTGGTGGTTTGCACCAAGAACAAATATAACGATGTCACTGATATTATAAAAAGCTTGTCGAAGCTGCTGCGCAGACTGCTCAGCTGGAAGGAGGATCTGGTGTCGGTGCGCGAGGAGATCGCATTTATCGACATGTATCTGAGGATTGAGAAATTCAGGTTCAGGGATAAATTCGATTATACCTTTGAGATCGATGAGCAGTCCCTGGACTATAAAATACCGAAGCTGAGCATGCAGCCGCTGGTCGAGAATTCCTGCAAGCACGGCCTGCAGACGATTGAGGGGCTGGGGGTAATCAAGGTGGCTGCGGCCGTGCTGGATAACAGGCTGCAGATTACAGTATCCGACAATGGTAAGGGCATGGAGCCGGAGAAGCTGAAGGAGCTGATGTTCGCGGTCCGCAAGGAGGATTACTCGGGGACCCACATCGGGATTCGCAATGTATACCGCAGGCTGGAGCTGAATTACGCAGATCAGGTGCGCTTCGAGATATCCAGTACGCCGGATCAGGGAACCGTAGTGACCTTTGGCATTCCCCTGAAGCTGCTTGAGCAGAATTATTCCCTGGAAAGAGAGGTATAGATCATGACATATAAAGTACTATTAATCGACGACGAGCCAAGTGCCCTGGAGGGTATGGAGATGTGGATCGATTGGCAGGAGCTGGGCTTCGAGCTGTGCGGAACCTGCGGCAACGGCCGGGAGGGGCTGCAGATGATGAAGCAGCTTCAGCCGGATCTGGTCATTACCGATATCCATATGCCGCTGATGAATGGTCTGGAGATGATCGGGGAGTGGCGGCAGGAGGGGATGGATTCAACTAAGTTCGTCATATTGAGCGGCTACAGTGAGTTCGAATATGCCCGCACAGCCATCAGCTACGGAATCAATCACTATCTGCTGAAGCCGGTCTTCCCGGAGGAGGCTACCGAGGAGCTGCGGGAGATCCGCCTGGAGCTGGAGCAGGAGGCGAACCGCAGAAGAATCCATGAGACCGCTTCCGGGGAAGAGGCGGCAACCTTAATCAAGGGGCTGTTATATGGCAAAAAGGAAGAACCCGAGCTTATGGAATGGCTGGAGACTCTGCCCGGCTTCAAGGAGAGCCCTTCCTGGAATGTTTGCCTGATCCGGACGGTCCCGGAGCTGTATACAGAGGTGAGGAGCCGCACAGTCTCCCTGCTGGCCGGATATAAAGCATTGATAACGATTGATCTGGAGACGGGATTGCTCGGGATCGTGTACGGGATGACGGCAGGCAGCAGGGACGCTGGCGGAATAGCTGAAGTGCTTGATACCCTGCTGCGCGAATACGGAGGAGGGAATATCCATATCGCGCTGGGAGCCCCGGAGGACTCCTTGTTGTCCATAGAGGGAAGTTATGGCCGGGCCAAAGAGACATTGCTGCATTTCTTTTACGAGCCGGAGCAGGCAGGGGTGCTGGCTTACAGCGGGGTGCTGGACAAGCCCTTCAGTTATCACTATGACCATATCGGGTTGATGGATGCCTTGCTGAATTGCGTGAATCTTCTGGACGCGGACGGCTACCGCGAGGCACTGGAGGCGGCAGCCCGCAGCTTCCGGGAACAGCAGGTGGCGCCGGAGGTAGTACGCAAATTCGGAATCCACCTCATGTACCGGATCTTCGCACTCGCACCCGGGGCAGAAGCCGCAGGCGAAGAGGGCGGAGTGGCCTTGGGCGTTGAGGTATCAGAGATTCAGCAGGCGATGACCCCCCTGAGCGGGCTGCTCAGCCGCCTATGGTCCTACGGAGGGAAGGCCATAGATCTGCTGGTGCGTGAGCAGAACTATAAGTCGCATGGGATTGTCCGGGAGATCAACCAGTACATCGGGGAGCATTATCAGGAGAGCCTGAGCATTCAGAAGCTGGCTGAGATCTTCTTCCTGCATCCGGTATACCTGGGCCAATTATTGATTAAGAAGAACGGGATGACCTTCAATGAGCAGCTGCATCATCTGCGGATTCAGGCGGCGGCTGAGCTTCTGCGCGGGAGCAGGCTGAAGCTCTCAGAGATTGCCGAACGTGTCGGTTATGCCAATTACGGACAGTTTCTGAAACGGTTCGAGAAGGAGCTGCACATGGGCCCGAATGAGTACCGGAATGCCAAGTTCTAAAATTTTCGGGGGTACACCTTTAGTTCGGTCGTATTTTAGCGGTCAGTTCACCTCTATAATTTACTTGTGTAAGTGCTTACAAAATAAAGACAATACACTATGGAGGTGCTTTATGGGGGGCAAGTCGAAAGTGACGTTTAAGTATTCCCTGGTTGCTTTATTAACCCTTAGCTTCGCGTTGTCAGGCTGCGGTGGAGGAAACGATAAGAATGCTGCTGCAACTGACAAAGCTAAGGAGACAGCTGCAACGGATTCTGCTTCATCTAACACGGGAGGAAAGATTGAACCGTTCAAGGTTAGCGCATTTATCGGTGTAGCCGGGCAACAGCCGACACCGGATAACAAGATCTACAAGAAGATCAAAGAGGAGACCGGTGCCAGCTTCGATATGGAATTCTTAGCAGGTGATATTAACCAGAAGCTAGGGGTTATGATTGCAGGTCAGGATTATCCGGACCTTATGACCGGAAGCACCAAGCTGACAGCAGCAGGGGCTTATATCCCGCTTGAAGACCTGATTGAAGAGCATGCGCCGAATTTGAAAGCGCATTATGCAGACTATTGGAACATGATGAAGGACCCGAATGACGGACATATTTATATTTTGCCTAACTACGGTGTATATAACGGTAAGGTCAACAGCTCATGGTATTCAGGACCGGCCTTCTGGATTCAAAAAGCAGTGCTTAAGGAATTCAACTATCCGAAGGTTAAGACACTGGATCAGTACTTTGACCTGATTGAGCAATATAAAGCAAAATATCCGAAAATCGACGGAAGCCCGACCATCGGCTTCGAAATTCTGAACTATGACTGGAAGAACTGGGGGCTGTTCAACGCTCCGCAGCATCTGATCGGACATCCGAACGATGGCGGCGTGGTCGTGAAGGACGGCGTAGCCGAGGTATTTGCCAACAAGGATTATGCCAAGAAATACTATCAGAAGCTGAATGAGATGAACGAGAAGGGCATTATCGACAAAGAAACGTTCGTACAGAACTATGACCAGTACATGGCAAAGCTGTCCAGCGGCACCGTTCTGGGGATGTTCGACCAGCACTGGAACTTCAACGCTGCTGAGGATTCACTGACGACCCAGAATAAAATTGAACGTACTTATGTAGGTCTTCCGCTGGTATACGATGAGTCGACCAAAGACCACTACCGCGATCTTGCGGTGCTTAACCTCAACAACGGCTTCGGTATCAGCATTAATGCCAAAGATCCGGTGAAGATTATCAAGCTGCTAGACACCCTGATGGATGAGAAGTGGCAGAAGCTGTTCTCCTGGGGTGTGGAAGGCGAGGATTATATCGTTGAGAACGGCAGATTCATGAGAACCCAGGAACAGCGTGACAATGCCGCCGATGCCACATGGCAGCTGGCCAACAAGGCCAAATCATTGTTTGAATATCTGCCTAAAACCGAAGGAAGCTACAGCGACGGTAACTCCACGGATGCTGCTGCGCAGCCGGAAGAATATAAAGCAGGCCTGAAGCCGTACGATAAGGAAGTTCTGGATGCCTATGGCTTCAACTCCTACGTAGACTTCTTCAGCGATCCGCCGCCGAACCCTGTCTATTATCCTGCCTGGTCCATCGACCTGATCGAAGGCTCGGATGCCAAAATTGCCAGCACCAAGCTAAATGAGCTGCAGACCAAGTTCCTGCCGAAAGCCATTCTTGCCAAGCCGGCTGAATTCGATTCCGTATGGACCGATTATACGGAACAGATCGAGAAAGCCAATGTGAAGGCTTACGAAGACAAGATCAATGAGCAGATTAAGTGGAGAATCGAGAACTGGAGTAAATAACGTAAGGTCTGGTACCGGGTTTTAGAAGGTGGAAGGCCGCTTGACGGCCTTCCGCCTTCCATTAATTTGATGGAGTAGGAGACAACGAATATGGATGAGACCTTAGAAATAGATACTGGCGTCCGGCGTCCGAAGAAGAACAAGAGGAAAAAGCAGCCGATTACCTGGCGCGTAATTAAGAATCAGAATCAGCTGATCTGGATGTCTGTGCCTTTAATGCTCTACATTATCCTTTTTGCCTACGTTCCTGTATGGGGCTGGACTATGGCGTTCCAGAACTACAGACCGGCCAAGTCCTTCGGCGAGCAGGAATGGGTGGGACTGAAGCAGTTCAAGTTTTTGTTCACCGATGATAACTTCATTCGTGTCTTGCGCAATACGCTGGCCATGGGGGTTATCAATCTGATCCTAGGCTTCGTGACAGCCATCGTGCTGGCGCTGCTGCTTAACGAGATTAAGAAAGTATTCTGGAAAAGAACCGTGCAGACGATCTCCTATCTGCCCCATTTCCTATCATGGATAATCGTTACCGGTATTGTGGCCACCTCGCTGTCCATCAATGACGGGATTGTAAATATCGTTCTGATGAAGCTGCATCTGATTAAAGAGCCGATTCTGTGGCTTAGTGAAGGCAAGTATTTCTGGGGAATCGTAGGGGCTTCGCATGTGTGGAAGGAAGTGGGCTGGAATACCATTATCTATCTGGCCGCCATCGCTTCCATTGACCCTGCCCTGTATGAGGCGGCGGAGATTGACGGTGCGAACCGTTACAAGAAAATGATGCATGTAACCCTGCCCGGGATCAAGGCAACCATTGTTATTCTGATGATTATGTCCATAGGACATGTGCTGGAAGCAGGCTTTGAAGTTCAGTACCTGCTCGGCAACGGACTGGTAGTAGACTGGGCCGAAACGATAGATATTTTCGTGCTTAAATACGGACTTGCACAAGGGAATTATTCACTCGCAACCGCTGGCGGGATTTTCAAAACGGTGGTCAGCGTGACATTGCTGCTTATGGCTAACGGGATTTCCAAGCGGCTTGGGGAAGAGAGGTTGTTATAATGGCGGATAACCGGCAGATTACCCCTGGGCAACAAGCAGGCTTTACGGCGAAAAGAAACCTGGGCACCGGCAGACTTGAACCGTTTTTGTTCACTTCCTTCAATACGGTCTTCATGGTCTGTCTGGTGGTTGTGACTTTATATCCATTCATCAATACGATTGCTGTTTCATTTAATGAAGGAAATGATACGATCCGCGGCGGCATTTACTTATGGCCAAGACAATGGACCTTTCAGAATTACAAGGCGATTTTTGCCACCGGAACGATTTTTGATGCTTTCCTGATCTCAGTGGCCCGTACAGTGGTTTCTACATTGCTTAATATTTTTCTGACCACCATGCTGGCTTATACCTTAAGCCGCAGGGAGTATGTATTCCGTAAGTTTATTACGGTAATCTTCGTGCTGACGATGTATTTCAGCGCAGGTCTGATCCCGAACTACTTCCTGATTAAGGACCTGGGCATGTTGAACAGCTTCTGGGTCTACGTTATTCCATCGATGATCAGTGCGTTTAACATGATCGTCATCCGCACCTACATCGGTACGATACCGGAGAGTCTGATGGAATCGGCCAGAATTGACGGCGCCGGGGATTTCAAAATCTTCATGCGGGTCGTCTTCCCGCTCTGTAAACCGGTGCTCGCGACGATTGCGCTGTTCGTGGCGGTCGGAGCCTGGAATGCCTGGTTCGACGCTTTCATCTACACCTCCTCCAAGCAGCATCTCAGTACACTGCAGTATGAGCTGATGAAGCTGCTGTCTTCAACGATGAACTCCAACGGGAACCCTACCGTAACCAACGGGGTGGGGATGGATCAGAATTCAGCCCGGGCAATGGTCACGCCGATCTCGATCCGGGCAGCTATCACAGTAGTCGCCTCCGTACCTATACTGCTGGTGTATCCGTTCATGCAGAAGTATTTCGTAGTGGGTCTCAATGTCGGTAGTGTGAAGGAATAAGCGTTCAGAGCAAATAGACTTGTCCATGCAAAATAGCAAAAGGGGTGCAGTCCTATCAGGGGCCGCACCCCTTTTTGTGCTAACTATCCTGCTTCCATTGAATAATCCCATAGAGCCACGAGCATCCTTATAATGCTCTGCTCTTCCAAGAACTTAGCAATCATTTTGAAATAAATGATGACACAGCGGAAGAAATACCTTATTATTTAAAGAGATTTTTAATGAAACAGATTTTAAATAATTATAGTACAATATGCCCTGAGGTTCAGAGAGTACGTTAAGGCAGTCTGTAAAGGAGGGCTTCATATTCTTTCGCTGAGTCAGGTTAGCAAGAGCTTCACTCTGAAGGATGGCCCTTATAAGGCTGTCGATCAGGTATCGCTTGAAGTGCAGGCGGGTGCCATTCACGGTATTATTGGCGCCAGCGGCGCGGGCAAATCCACGCTCCTGCGGCTGATCAATCTGCTGGAGCGGCCCGATGCAGGAATGGTTACGGTTGACGGGCAACGGCTTACGGAGCTGCCGGACAAGGAGCTGCGCCGGCAGCGGCAGAGAATCGGGATGATCTTTCAGCATTTCAATCTGATCGGCAATGCCACTGTCAGCCGGAATGTGGCGATCTCTCTGGAACTTGCCGGAGTGCCGCGTGCAGGGCGGATGAAGCGGGTGGAGGAATGTCTGCAATTCGTCGGCCTGGCGGACAAAGCCGGGCAATATCCGGCTCAGCTCAGCGGCGGACAGCGCCAGCGGGTAGCGATTGCCCGCGCACTGGCTAACAGTCCGAAGCTGCTGCTGTGCGATGAGCCGACCTCTGCGCTTGATCCAGGCACCACGGCAGATATTCTGGAGGTGCTGCGCCATATCAATGCTTCCATGGGCGTAACGATTGTGATCGTTACCCATGAACTGGATGTCGTGCGGAGCATCTGTTCCGAGGTATCTGTCATGGAGGGCGGACGGATCGTAGATTCCTTCTCCCGTGGGGAGGGCGGCTTCCTTCCGCCGGGAACTCATTCAGGCTCCTTCCGGGAGCGGATCACCGGCAGAACGGGGGCCGCCGATGTTTGAGAGCATGCTGAAATACCAGGATCAGATGTGGCAGTCTATTGGAGAGACCTTTGTCATGGTCGGTATTTCCATAGGCGCTGCGCTGCTGCTGGGCCTTCCGCTGGGGACGCTGCTGTATTTTTGCCGCAAAGGCCAGTTATATGAGAATAGAGGACTGTCTCTAGTGCTCAATAGCATCGTCAATGTCGTCCGTTCCTTTCCGTTCCTGCTGCTGGTGGTGGCGCTGATTCCGTTCACCCGTCTGGTTGTGGGTACGGCGATCGGTACACTGGCGGCCACGGTGCCGCTGTCCATCGTTGCCATTGCGTATTACTCACGGCTGGTGGAGCAGTCCCTGCTGGAGGTTCCGCGCGGAACGATTGAGGCGGCATTGTCGATGGGGGCCTCGAAGCCGGGAATGATCTTCAAGTTTCTCTATGTAGAGGCCCGTTCAGGGCTGGTGCTGGGACTTACTGCATCTACGATCAGCTTCATTTCTTTTTCAACCGTAATGGGGGTTGTCGGCGGCGGCGGCGTGGGCGATTTCGCCATCCGTTACGGGTATCAGCGCTTCGAGACTGAAGTGATGATCTACGCCATTCTTGTGATGATTGTACTGGTGCAGCTCATTCAATTCACGGGAAGCACGATAGCCAGACTGCTCGACAAACGCTAGAATACTATACAATAATGGGGGCATAAGAGAGATCATGAAAAGAACAGGAAAAAGAATGACCACCACGTTTGCACTGGTACTGCTTGTAATGACGCTTGCACTTGCAGGCTGCGGCAACAACAAAGAAGCGGAAGAGACACCGGCGGCAACCAGCACCGGGCCTGTGAAGATCAAGGTAGCCTCGCTGATTCCGCCAATGACAGATATTCTCGATATCGTGAAGCCGATTCTGAAGGAAGAAGGCGTGGATATGGAGGTTGTCGTACTGTCCGATAACGTGCAGCCGAATGAAGCGCTGGCGAACAAAGAGGTGGACGCGAACTTCTTCCAGCATGTCCCTTACATGGAGCAGTTCAATGCCAGTAAAGGCGCAAAGCTGGTGCCCGTTCAGCCTGTGTATGATGCCATCTACGGCGGGTACTCCAAACGCTTCAAGAACATTGCCGATCTGCCGGAGGGGGCAACGCTCGTGATGGCGAATGATCCGTCCAACATTGGGCGCTCCCTGCAAATGTTCGCAGATGCCGGATTGATTACGCTGAAGGATGGCATAGGAATTCAGGCTACGCAAGCCGATATTACCGCCAATCCGAAGAACTATAAGTTCGAGGAGGTCGATCTGCTGATGCTGGCCCGGATGCTGGATGATGCGGATCTGGTAGCGATGACGCCGGCCTACGCGAGCCCGCTGGGTCTGACTCCGAAGAAGGATGCGCTGATCACCGAGCGTGAAGATTCAGCCTTCACCATTACCCTCGTTGCCCGTGAGGACAACAAGGATTCCGAGGCCATCCAGAAGCTGGCCAAGGCGATCAGCGGCCCGGAAGTGAAGAAGTTCCTGGAGGATAATTACGCGGACATTGCGCTGCCTGCTTTTAAATAGTAGATACACGGATTGACTCCTGCATCGAAGCAGATGAAAAAGCTGTCCCAAAAGCCATGAAATGGCTGCTTGGGGCAGCTTTTTATTGTGAGTGGAACTTCAATAATTCCCTAACTTACCGTAGAGCGCTAACGGGATAGGCTACCTCATATTGCGCCGCTTCAATCCAGGTGCCCGTAGTGAAATCCCGTCCCCGCACAAGCACTTTATCAGCATAGACTTCTATATAATAGCCCTGGCTGCCGTTCTTGTGTTCATCCGCATCCGTCCAGAGGTAGGCTACAGAAGCAGCATTGAACATCGTTGCTGTCTGTCCGTTGCCGGGATACATGGTATTGCCGACCTCCAGCTCCCAGTGGGTATGCCCGGTGAACAGCAGGGTCTGCGGGTGCCGCGACAGAATAGTACGCAGCTCCTGATCCTGAGTGACTCCGTACCATTCCTGAGATTCCAGTGAACCGGCTACTGTATCCTTCAGCGGCTGGTGCAGGAAGAGGAAGACGGGCTGATCCGGCAGAGATGCCTGCTCCGTGTGCGGCTGCAAATAACTGTTAGCCTCTGGTTTGTCCGGTGCGCGTTCCCCAAGCTTCCGGTCCAGCCACTGGAGCTGCCCGTCGGATAAATTGCAGAATGTCTGCAGCCCTTCCTCAGTACCCAGGAAGATGAAATGATACCCGCCGATCCAGTGATCATGATAAGGACCTGGCATGCCCATGCGGGAAGTATACATCGCAAGCCGGGATTCCCAGTGGCCGAGGCCGACGTCATGGTTGCCTAGGGTGTAACGAATCTGCGGCAGTGAAGCCTGATGCTGTTCAAGAATACGCTGGACCTCCTCGTACTCCTCCGGGAAGCCATTGTTCGTAATATCTCCAATATGCATGATGCCGCTGCTGCCTTGTGCGTGTAAGGCCAAATCCTGCAATGCCCGTCCGAAGTTCTGGTTGTACTCATGCTCGGGATCAGCCGTGACATGGGTGTCGGTAATAATCTGGAACGTCAACAGCGGTTCAGTAACGCCGGTTGTGGCGGATGTATTCATAGGCAAGCGAAGCCTCCTTGAAATATTTTCTTCGATAGATTAATGCCCCTTGGCGCTAATGTTCAATCCGACAATTCCGGCTACAATCACAGTTACCCACAGGAGGGAGGAACCCGATAGCCGCTCTTCGAAAAATAAGACCCCCGCCAGCGAAATCAAGAGGATACCCGCACCGGACCATACGGCATAAGCGACTCCAACCTTGATGGAGGTGAGTGCGATACTCAGCGAGGTGAAGCTGATCCCGTAGAACAGGAACATTAGCACAGAGGGCCAGGGCCGGGTGAGGCCATGAGACAGCTTCATGGAGACCGTTCCAGACAGCTCGAAGACAATAGCCAAGGCAAGAAATACCCAGGCCAAGGCCCCTTCGGCCTTCATCGTGCCATCCTTCGTACGCTAAGCTCCGAATAAGACGAAACCACACAATCTGCATCCGGCAAAAGAGTCCCGGCAGCCTGCAAATCTGCCGTAGCAGGCCCGCGTCCGCTGGCATCGGCTGTCCCGCCAGCATCGTCGCGTCCGCGACCCGCCGTCGTCGTCGCCGCGGAAGCCGTGAGCCCGGCGGTGATTCCGCCGGCAATCCCAAGGGCTGCGGCAGCACCCGCTGCCTTCGCCATCCGCATATCTCCGTTCGTATCGCCGATCACGGCGGCTTCAGCCGGAGATACCCCCAGCCGCCCGCAGGCAAGCAGTGCCATGTCGGGGAAGGGTTTGCCCCGCTCCACCTGATCGGTGCCGATCACGGCGGTGAAATACTGGCGGATGCCCAGCCAGCGCAGATGACTCTCTGCTGCCGCAGTTTCATCGGCAGTCACTACGGCCATAGGTATGCCCTGGGCTGCGCAAGCGTCCAGAAAGGGCACCAGCCCGGGGAGCGGGCGGACCGGACGGCTCTGCTCCAGCATCGCATCCGCTGCATTCCGGCAGGCGTCCACCAGTTCAACCGCTTCGGCCCAGGATAGGCCAAGAGTATATCCCTGCCAGGACAGAATGGCATACAGATCGTTCATCGTGCCCATGGCGAGCGGGCCGTTACGGTCGTAATCGGTGATCTTCCCTGCAGCATCATGAACCGTTCCCAGCAGGGAGGCCCGTTGGTGCTCAGGGAAGCTCAAGCCGCGCTGTTCAAGCCCCCGGGCGAACTGGTCCAGGAAGCACTCGCCCCAGCTTCCCCAGAGAGATACGAACTGCAGCAATGTTCCATCCTTGTCGAACAGGATAGCCGATACAGGATAGTCTCCTTGCGGAGTATTAAGCTCGATCATGCAGCGTCCCCCTTCATTAATAGAAATGTATTCAGCCGTTCTATTTCAGCTTATCCAGTGCGGCCTGAGCCGTCTGTTGTGCTTCCTTCAGCGCGTCGGCTGCCGGAATATTCTCAATCTGTACCTTATCCGCAGCGATCTTCAGCGCATCGTTAATCTTGCCGCCTGTCGGGTCCTGGAAGGGAGCGGAAGCATGAGCCGCCTGCTGCAATGGAATCTTGATCTGCGGGTTGCTCTCACTGAAGGCGACGAAGGCCGGATCTTGCAGCGCTGACTGGCGGACGCTAATATATCCGGTCTGGATGGACCAGAACGCAGTATTCTCGGAGCTTGTAAAGTAGGTCAGCCATTTCATCGCTGCCTGCTTCTCGGCGTCTCCGGCTTGGGCAGGAATACCGGCCATACTCGCCCCGGCGACAGGTTTGCCTTCGCCGGCTCCGGCCCAGCCCGGTTGCTCCATAGCGGAGACGACGCTGAAATCAAGGTCGCCCTGGTCGCCGCTGGAGCCGGTGTATCCGGCCGCCTGGCCTTTCATCACATCGTCAATCGTCTTGTACCAGTACTCCCAGCCTTGCCCGCCGGAGTGGATGCGCATGATCTTGTCGTCATGAATCGACTTACGGAAGAACTCCCAGGTGTCGATCCACTCCGGGGAATCAATCGTGACCTTGGTGCCGTCCTCACTAAGAATACTGCCTCCTTTGCTGAGAGCGGCATCAATCATATTGCCGGAGCCCCACATCGGTTCCCAGCCGTAGAAGGTGGTTTTGCCGCCTTCAGAGACGGTCATCTTTTTCGCGGCCGCAGCGAGATCTTCCCAGGTCTTAATCTGACTGGCGTCTATGCCGCTTTTCGCAAAAGCATCCTTACGGTAGTACATCACCTGGGTCGATCCATACATCGGGAGGAAATACTGCTTGCCATCCACCTGGCCCTGGTTCAGGAAGGTCTGGACGAAATCCTCTTTATTGAAGTCTGGCTGCTTGGCAATCAGCTCATCCATCGGGGCGTAATAACCCTTGCGCGCCCAAGCGATGTTGGAGGAGAGGACCACCGCCGGGACCTGCCCGGCAGCAATCGCTGCCTGAAGCTTCTGTTCGGTCTCTGTATAATCTCCCTGCACGATCCCCTTGACAACAACCTCCTGCTGGGAGGCGTTGAATTTCTGAATGAGCGATTCCATATTTTCACCCAGCTTGCCGCCGAGCCCATACCAGAATTCAATCGTGACCGGTGTGCCTCCTGCCGGAGCGGCATTGGCAGCAGGGACTGCCGCGGCTGCGCCGTCCGCAGTGGATGCATTGCCGGGAGCGGCATTTCCGCCGCAAGCGGTGAGTACGGAAAGTCCGGCGATCAGGGATACTGCAGACCATTTTTTAACTACGTTCATCATCATTCTCCTCTTGGATATTGAAGTTTAGGTATTAGCCTTTGCTTGAGCCTGCGGTCATGTTGACACTTTGCATTATCGTTTTCTGCGCCAGCAGGAAGACTAGCAGCAGCGGGGCAATCGTGAAGGCGCTGGCGGCCATGATGAGCGGCCATTTCAGTCCGTAAGCACCTCCTTCCACGAAGAAGCTGCGCAGACCGGCCGAGACCAGCTGCAGGCTGGGGTCCTTCGTAATGAGCATCGGCCAGAAGTAATTATTGTACTGGTCAATGAAGGTAATCAGCGCCAGTACGGCGAATGAGGATCTTGTGACCGGCACAAGAATCGTCCAGAGAATCCGCATATGCGAGGCACCGTCCACTTCACCGGCCTCCACCAGCTCATGCGAGACTTGAAGGAAGGCCTGTCTGATCAGGAAGATCGAGAAGATACTCACACAGTTGGAGAGAATCAGGCCCGCATAGGAGTTCAGCAAGTGCAGCTCAGAGAGGACCAGATAGCCTGGCAGGTAGACTGCCGTTGCAGGAACCATATAACCGAACAGAATCACTCCGGCAAAAACGCCCTTCAGGCGGAATTTCATATGCGTCAGCGCATAAGCCATCATCCCGGAATTGATCGTCTGCAGGAGGACAATGGAGACAGCGACAAAGATACTGTTACCCATATATCTGGCGAACGGCGCTTCGTTCCAGGCAGCGGCGAAGTTGCCCCACAGCGGAACCTCGGGCCAGAGCGTGGGCGGGGAACGCCAGATTTCATCATTAGTTTTGAGGGCACTCGTAACCATCCAGTAGAACGGGAAGGCCATCAGAAGAGCAAGGGCAGCGAAAAAAAACTGACGGACCAGCCCGCTGATACGTGAGAATATAGTCAAGCGGTTAGACCTCCTTAAGGGCTGATAGTAAGCTTTTATTGATAATGAGTGGTCCGCTTGCTGATCCCGAAGGAGAGAACAGACAGCAGCATGCAGATCAAAACCAGGACGACAGCTACGGAAGAAGCCTCTCCGATCTGGAACGATTCGAAGGCGGACTGATAATACAAATAGAGCAGAGTGCGGGTAGAGCCGGACGGGCCGCCCTGGGTCAGCACATTAATCTGGTCATAAGCCTGAAGCGCCGAGACGAGCTGCACCACGAATAAGAAAAGAGTAGTCGGCGAGATCAGCGGCCATATAATCCGCAGGAACTTCTGCACCGGGCTTGCCCCGTCCAGCTCCCCGGCTTCCAGCAGGTCGGAAGGCACATTGCGCAAGGCTACCAGATAAAAGATCATTGCCCAGCCTACCGACTTCCAGATCGTGACCAGCAGGACGCCGGTTAAGGCCCATTTGGGGTCCTGTAGCCATCCTATGGAGTCCAATCCGAAGAAGTTCAGCACCGCATTCGCGAGACCGGCTTCAGGCTGATAGATCCAGGACCAGACGATAGACACTGCAACGGTCGGCGTCACCCAGGGGGAGAACAGCAGCACTTGATAAAGTGCCGATCCTTTTAGCTTTTTGTTCATTAATAGGGCAAGGCCCAGTCCGAGCAGGATCACCGGCAGCACACTGCCGAGACAGAAGAGAACGGTCACCCTCAGCGCTTTGTAAAAAGCCGGGTTGCTGAGCAGATCGGTATAATTCTGCCAGCCGACAAAAGTTTTCTCCGGGCTCATGAAATCCCATTCCGTGAAGCTGAGATACAGCACATACAGCAGCGGCGCGAGCCAGAACACGGCGAACGGAATCATGGCCGGCAGAGTGAACAGCACGGGCTTGAGGCCGCTGATTAACTTTGAACGTGTCATTTTCGTCCATATTCTCCATTTCATCCACATTGGTTGATGCGGTATAATGCAGAGGACAGCTCCTCTGTTCAAAAAAAATTGTACACTCATGAGACAGGCTTGTGGTCAAGCAGAGGTAAAACCCGTTCGGCTTTTGTGTAAAATTTGTAGGATGATTGCCGCACAGCTGCGGTATTGTGTAATGTAGAGAGAACGATTCTATGTGAAAATGAGGTGCCACCTGATGAAGCAGGCCGCATTCGGCGAGGAACATCCGCACCGTTCGCCCCGGGAGCAGCTGCTCGGCCCGGTGATCGATGCCATAGCCCAAACCATGGATTTATATGGAGCGAATTATTCCTTCGGGCAGCTGTACGGAGTGATGTTCTTCGAGGACAAGCCGATGACACTGGAGGAAATGAAGCAGGTTATGAATATGAGTAAAAGCAATATGAGCTACGGCGTCCGCTCCCTGATCGCCTCCCGGATGGTTACGAAGCTTCCGGAGAAGCGTGAGCGGAAGGAGCTGTACGCGGCGGAGACAGACTTCTTTGAGGCCTTCCGCAACTTCTTCACCCTGAAGCTTCAGCGGGAGATCGATGTGATGCAGGAAGCCATGGGAGCTGCGGTCCCTGACCTCCAGGCACTGGCCCATGCAGCAGACACACCCGAAGAGGAACGCCAGGCCTGCCTCAGAGATCTGGAGAAGCTGGAACATGCGGCCGAGTACTATGCCTGGCTGCAGCGGTTCGTGTCGGGGCTTGCGGAGGGGAATGTTTTTGGCGGCGGACTGCAGGAGAGTAAGACGAACAGCAGTGGTCTTAAGGAAGAAAGGGAGAAAACCTTATGAAGAACAAATCACAGGCTAATTCAGTGTATGTAGTAGGAATTGCGCTCTTATTTGTGTATTTATTTTGGGGAGGCACCTATGTCGGCATGAAGATTGCCATTGAGACGATGCCGCCTTTTTTAATGGCGGGAGTCCGCTTTTTTGCGGCAGGTGTGGTCCTTTATATCATAGCCAGATTAAGCGGAGCGAAGCGTCCGGTAAAGCGTGAATGGCGCGCCTCAACGATTGTTGGCGCCTTGCTGCTGCTTGGGGGCAACGGGGTTGTGGCCTGGTCAGAGCAAAGAGTCTCTTCCTCTATCGCTTCGCTCATCGTGGCGGCCGTGCCTGTCTGGATGATGCTGATGGGCTGGCTTGGGCGCGGCGGCAAACGGCCGAATGCCGGAGTTATCGCAGGAATTGCACTAGGACTGCTCGGCATCGCCGTACTGGTCTTCCAGCCGGGAAAGGGGGAGACGGGGAGCGCTACCGATCTGTTCGGTATTATTACCGTGCTGGCGGCATCCATAAGCTGGGCAGCAGGGTCGATGTACTCCCGAAACGCGGCCATGCCGGACTCACCCTTGATGGCGACAGCGGCGCAGATGCTAACAGGAGGCGCGCTGCTGGTGATTTTCTCTTATTTTACCGGCGACTGGTCCACACTTCATATCTCCGGCATTTCTATGCGGTCTTACCTGGCTCTGGCCTACCTGATCACCTTCGGCTCCATTGTCGGTTATACAGCCTATATATGGCTTCTTAAGAATGCTGATGCTACTCTTGTCTCCACGTATGCCTTCGTTAATCCGGTAGTCGCAGTGCTGCTTGGCTGGCTGCTGGTTGGCGAACAGCTTACCCTGAATACCCTGATCGCTGCCGTGATCATTATCGGGGCGGTGGTTTTGGTTACTCTTTTCCGTAGTAAGCCACACCCGGCAGTAACTCAAGCAGTGCTTGATATACAACCGCAGCAGCAGTCGATACACTGAGAGCATCTTAGCCGAAGGAGTGGGAAGTATGTTTGATATGCTAAAAGTGGGCCGGAATATCGTTAGATTAAGAGGTCTGGCCGGTCTGACTCAAATGGGGCTTGCGGACAAGCTGGGCATCAGTTATCAGGCGGTGAGTAATTGGGAGAGGGGCAACAGTATGCCGGATATCTCCAAGCTTCCGCAGCTGGCAGAAATCTTTGGTGTGGGAATCGATGAGATCCTCGGGGAGGAACAAGGACAGGGCTCCCGCGTGATCGGGAGTGTGCTGGAGCGTGGCGGTACAGATTATTTTGAGCGGGGGGAAGGAACAGCCCAAGAGCTCTCAGACCTTGCGCCAATTCTTCATAATGAGCAGATTGGTGAAGCATTTGAGCATGTGAAGGACGGGGCCGCTGTAGAGGATCTGCTGGCACTTGCGCCGTTCCTGAGCGAGGAAACTCTCGATTCATGCGCCAAGCAGGTGTTTGAAAGGGAAGGTTTAGAGCCCCTGCTGAAGCTCGCCCCGTTCCTCAGTGATGAAGCAATGGATGAACTGGCCAAGCTCGTATATGCCGCGGGGGGTCTGGAGGCACTGGTGGAATTCGCCCCGTTTGTCAGTGATGAAGCAATGGACGGACTGGCCAAGCTTGTATATGCCGCGGAAGGTTTGGAGGCGCTGCTGAAGCTGGCCCCGTTTGTCAGTGATGAAGCAATAGATGAACTGGCCAAGCTCGTATATGCCGTGGAAGGTTTGGAGGCACTGGTATCTCTCGCTCCATATATAAGCGACGAACAACTGGATCAACTTGCTGTAACTATTTCTACAAAAGAAGGCGTTAAAGCGCTCTTGCCGCTCGCCCCGTTCCTCAGTGAGGAAATTCTGGATAGCCTTGCTGCGCAAACCTTCTCCAGACAATGACCTTACTCTATACTCATTAACAGCCGGTACTCTAACAGAGCATCCGGCTTTTTGGTATGCCTTTATCCCATGTGCATACAGCTTTTCGGCCGACAGCCATCGCCCAGACGCCCAAGTCCTGCAACCATCCCCGACTAAGGTCCAGTACATAAAACCGTCCACAGTCTGTTTTGAAAGATGCGGGATTGCCCTAGAATAAGGGTATAAGAAAGAGAGAGCAGCGAAAGGCGGTGATAACAAATGCAAAGAAACAAAGGTAACGGACTTGCGATTGCGCTGATTGTAATCGGAGCGGTAATGCTGCTTGGCATTCTGCCCCACTTGATTTCAGGAATCTTCGGCATCCTGTTCCCGGCAGTGCTGGTTGTGCTCGGATACTACGGAATTAAGAGCGGCCGCAAGATTATCGGCTGGGTGGTGCTGTTCATCGGTGTCATGTCCCTGATCTCCAAGCTTTCCTGGATTATCGGTCCGCTGCTGGGTATTGCTCTGGTAGTGTGGGGCATCTCGGTACTCAGGGGCAAACAAAGCAGAACATACTAATACACACAGTCCATACTTATTAAGAAGCAGGGAGGGAGCAGGAAATCATGAGTGTTTTTCGCAGAATGAGGGACATCACCGTAGCCAACTTGAATGAACGCCTGGAGCAGAGCCAAGATCCGGTGAAGCTGATTGATCAATTTCTACATTCAACCCGTGAAGAGATCGGGGAGGCCGAACGGCTGTACCAGCAGTACGCTTCTCATACGAAGCAATTGCAGCAGCAGGTGAATCAGGCCACAGCCATGAGGAACAAACGTGAAGAGCAGGCGCTCCTCGCACTCAAGGCAGGCGAAGATCATCTGGCCAAGCTGGCATTGCAGGAGAAAATTATCCACGAGGAAAAGCTGGAGCAATACAGCGGGCTGCTGGAGACGAGCCAGCAATCACTTTTCGAACTGGAATCCCAGCTGAATGAGCTCAAAATGGAGTATCAGACGGTATACAGCAAACGCCAGTTCTATGCAGCACGGATGGAGTCGCTGCGGCTGCAGCAACGCATGAATCAAAGAGCGGGTGCTTACGGCGGCGGCGGAGATGTTCCCAAAATGTTCGGCCGTCTGGAAGACAAGATGTCCGACTGGGAGCTTGAAGCCAAAAGCCTGAGCGACTTGCGCCGGATGGGACAGGAATACGCGGTACAGGCCGGAGAGACCGTGGCAACCGTACTCGAAAGAGAAATGGCCCGCCTAAAGGAGAAGCTGAACAATGATGGCAGAAAGGAGTAGTAATATGACCCGATTGTATCGTTCAACAAGAGACAAAGTAATGACAGGGCTGGCAGGCGGATTGTCCGAGACACTCGGCATTGACTCTACCCTGTTCCGGATTCTGCTGGTGATCAGTATTCCATTTAGCGGCGGAGCTACGATCCTCGTATACTTTATCGCAGCAATGGTGATTGCCAAGGAGCCTAACCAGTACAATCCCTTCGGTCCCGGACCCGGCGCGCCGGGTGGCCCGTACGGCGGACCTTACTCCGGCGGACCTGAATATGGCCGCGGACCACAGGCTCCGCATCAAGGACCTCAGGGATATGGCCCCTATGGCGGACAGCCGGGCTACAATCCCGGCTATGACAAGGCAGGCGCTCACGCAGCTCCCGATTCTGGCCTGGATGCCATGATGAAGGATATCGAGAAGAAGGCACTGCAAAAAGAAGTGGAAGAGCTCAAACAAAAACTTGCTAAATACGAGAAGGGAGAAGTGTAAATTATGGGAGTATTCAAACGGATTAAAGATATGACTAAGGCGTCGGTAAACGATATGTTGGATAAGGTAGAGGACCCGATTGTGATGCTGAATCAGTATCTGCGCGATATGGAGGCTGAGATTCATGAGGCTGAAGTAACGGTAGCGAAGCAGATGGCTAATGAACGCCGCATGAAACAGCGTGTGGACGAAGCTGCCAAGGTAGCCGGACAACGTGCTGCACAGGCTGAGCTTGCGCTGAAGAACGGTCAGGAAGAAGTTACACGTAAGCTGCTGGAGGAGAAGATCTACTTCGACCAGAAGCATACCGAGTATGGTGAGCTTCACGCACAGGCTGAAGTACAGGCCAAGGAACTGGTGCAGCAGCTTCATGATATGAAGGATGAGTTCTACAAGATGCGCAACAAACGCAATGAACTGGTATCCCGCGCTCAGATGGCTAAGGCCAAAAAGCAAATGTCCCAGATCAGCAGCGTACATTCCATTGAAAGCGGAAGTGCATCTCTTGGATTCCACCGCATGGAAGAAAAGATCATGCAGCTCGAAGCGGAAGCAGATGTGATGCGCGCTCCGTATAGCCCTTCGGCAACCGCATATGCTAAGCCGGTAGATCCTGAGAAGGAACTGAAAGTGGAGGAGCAGCTTGCCGCACTCAAGAACAAGCTGAATTCCACCCCTGCAGCCCCTCCTTTGAATAAAAAAGAACAATAATCCCTGTTCCTAAAGAACAGCCGGATATGATATGCTGATCAAGGTAAAGCCATACGGTATGGATTCTCCATACCGGTATGGCTTTTGTAGCGGATGCAGTAGGCTGAAGATGTAGCTTCGCAAAATTTCAGCTAATGCTTACGAAGTCAGTTTTGCTTCAAATATAAGAAATTATATGCTATGCATGATAACTTTTCCTTCTATTTCTCGCTGAAACGCACCGTCCCTTAAAAGACGGCGTAATTGTTTCCGCTTGGCAAAACTTTAAGGAGGTGCGGAAATGGATAAACGGAACCGGTTGATTGCCATCGGATTGATTGGTGTAGGCTGCTTGATGATGTTTGGCAAATGGATCGGCTTCTTCTCCATTGTCGCACTCCTGTTCCTGCTGCTGGGAATCTACCGGACGACGTCGGGCAGGGTCAAGCAAGGCTATAAGCTAATGGGAGTCGGAGCGGTGCTGCTGCTGCTGGATCATTTGCTGCTGGTGCTTGGCATTTGTCTGGTTTCGCTGGGGATGTTCTTTGTCAAATCGAAAAGAATGCAGCGCAAGGCGGGGTTTGTGCAGAAGCAAAGCTTTTCTTCCCGGTTCGACTGGGATCTCTCGCCTTGGGTGATGCGCAGCCTGAGCGCCTGGCATGTGCTGGGTGAGGTGGATGTGGATCTTTCCCTGGCCATGGCGGAAGAGCAGGAGACGATTATGCTGTATCAGGGGATTTTTGGTGATGTGGATATTCTGCTGTCTGAGGATTACGGGGTAGAGATTGAGGCATTCGTGCTGTTCGGCTCGATTGAGTCTGGCAGTAACCGCGATACGGGAATGCTGAACCGGCTGAACTGGAAGTCACCCAACTATGACAGCTGCGAACATAAAGTGAAATTTAACATTTCTTATCTGATGGGGGATCTGGACGTACGCTTCCCTTAAGAGTATGTTAGATCAAGAGAGAAGGGAGAGCTCCCGGCATGGACAAAAAAAGCAGTAACATGGTAACGCGCAGTATGGGTGAGGGAGCTCTGTTCTCTTTTATCATGCTGCTCGTTATTACATATATTATGTATACATATGGCTTATTACGGCCATTCGAGGATTGGCGGATTGGCGTAAGGACAGGATTGACGCTAATTCTGCTTCCTATGGCTTTTGGGATCGGGTACGGCTTCTATCAGGGCTTCCGCAGCAAGCGCAAGCTGGAATTACTGCGGGCCACCCTGGTCGCCTGGGAGAAAGGCAATCTCACCCCGGCCATGCCGGACCTAGGCAATGATGAGCTGGGGCGGCTCGGGGAACAGCTCGGGCGGATCAGCGGCAAGTGGGAGAATCAGGTCAATACGCTGCAGCGGCTCTCCACCAATAATGCGAAGCTTGCTGAGCAGGCCCGGGTTACGGCAATCATAGAGGAACGGCAGCGGCTTGCACGGGAGCTGCATGATGCGGTATCGCAGCAGCTGTTCGCCATCTCGATGACGGCAACGGCCGTAGGCCGGACGCTGGAGAAAGACTTTGACAAGGCACAGCGGCAAATCGCACTGATCGAGGAGATGTCGGCCGTAGCCCAGTCGGAGATGAGGGCACTGCTACTGCATTTAAGACCGGTGTATCTGGAAGGCAAGGGGCTGGAGGAAGGTCTGCAGGAGCTGATTAAGGAATTGAAGATCAAGGTGCCGATTGATATTGTGTTCGAGATGGATCAGGGTGTAGAGCTGCTGAAGGGTGTGGAGAATCATTTGTTCCGTATTGTGCAGGAGGCTATCTCGAATACGCTTCGCCATGCCAAAGCGGAGAAGATGGAGATCCGCCTGCACCGCCGGGGGGATACGGTCCGGCTGACGCTGCGCGATGACGGAATCGGCTTCGAGATGGATGACAGCAAGCAGACCTCCTACGGTCTGTCGAATATGCAGGAGCGGATTACTGAGATCGGGGGCTCGATCCAGTTCATCACCGCTCCAGGCAAAGGCTTGCGGATCGATATTACCGTACCGGTAGTCAATGAATAGGGGGCAGGTGTAACGATGGAGATAGAAGAAGATGATGCAATCAAGGTCCTGCTTGTAGACGATCATGAGATGGTCCGGATCGGACTTGCTGCGGTGCTCGGCACCGAGGATGGCATTGAAGTCGTCGGGGAGGCAGGAAGCGGCGAGGAGGGCATCCGTCTGGCCCAGGAGTATACGCCGGATGTGGTGCTGATGGATCTGGTCATGGACGGCATGGATGGCATTGAGACGACTAGACAGCTGCTGAAGCTGTACCCGGATTGTAAGGTTATTGTGTTGACCAGTTATTTGGATGATGAGAAGATGTATCCGGTAATTGAAGCGGGAGCCTTCAGTTACCTGCTCAAGACCTCACGGGCCAGCGAAGTCGCAGATGCGATCCGGGCAGCCGCAAGAGGCCAGTCGGTGTTGGAGTCGCAGGTGGCTTCCAAGATGATGAACCGCTTCCGTTCCAATGCAAGAGGTGAGTCACCGGCCTACAAAGAGCTTACGGAACGAGAGATGGAAGTACTGAAGCTGTTAGCTCAAGGCAAGTCCAACCAGGATATTGCCGATCAATTAATTATCGGAATCAAGACGGTGAAATTCCATGTCACGAATATTCTTGCCAAGCTGGGGGTTGAAGACCGGACCCAGGCGGCTATTTATGCATATAAGAATGGACTGGCGGAGTAAGCCTGGTCTATGGAAGCCATAGAGCACTTTCAAGCGAATCCGCCCGGATGATCTTGGAAGTGTTTTTGCATGCGCTCGTATATCTTTCTCTGAAATTGGATAACCTGTCTAGTAGATTACTAGAACGGATTGAGAGGGAGATGCGAAGTGGGGAATAAAGGGCGGAGCAAGGGAATACTGGTGTTAGTGCTGTCGGGGATATGTACGCTGCTGCTGTTGAGCGGATTCCGCAGCGCGGAACCCGCAGGAGGAAGCGGTGTACTGAAGAGTGCTTCTACAACTGCTGGAGAGCTTCAGAAATCCCTGGCTCTGCTGACCTCACTGGGCGGACAGGCCTCCGCTCCCGGTGCGCCGCTCCGGCTCGTACTGAAATGGCAGGGGGAATACAGCGGTGAAGAGGCTGCAGAGACTGCCGTACAGAGCCTTTCCACCCGGTTAGGGCTCGGTGAAATTAGCAGCGCAGATGATGAAGGACACCGGGCTTGGCGTTCTGCGACGCAGCTCAGCGGCGGCACACAGTTGTCCCTGTTCTGGAGTGAGCTTGGCGGAGGACGCAGCTATTGTATTGTTACGCTGGAGACGGCGGATCTTCTGGGTTCACCGGAGCTGGGGGACGCAGCGGCGGACGCTGGAGAAGCTATGCTTCAGGAGGGGATTGCTGCGGAGTGGAATGCATCGCTGCAGGCACCAGCGAAGGAGCAGGGCGGAACGCAGACAGCACTCCTTGCTACGGAGCAGTTACTGGCTGCAGAGCTTCCCGGAATTCAGGCAGAGGAGAGCTACGCTGACGTCTCTACATCCAGTCATTCGTATAGTGTGCCGGGTCTTCAGCGCACAGTTAGCAGCGGTAGCCATAGCCTGGCCCTACAGCTGGCAGTTCACAAGAACATCAATGCGGATGAGAACCGGCTAACCCTAGGAATGCCATTAATTACAATCGAATACTGAGGTTAAGTGAGGCCATATAAGTGTAATCCGATGAAAGTATAAGAAAGAGTAATGGAAAAGTGCGAAATCCCGAGAAAAACTGTCAGGAATGTGATGGCATCCTCCGTGCAATTATGATAAAATGACATCACGCCTATAGTCGTATGTTGTTTCATACCAGGCGATGAGAATGAATGTCAACTATATTACATACAGAGAGATGAGGAGCCATGGCTGAAAATCAAACCCTTGATGCACTGCATACACCCGGTGCTGTATTCTTTATCTTCGGGGCAACCGGAGATCTGGCCCGGCGTAAGCTATTCCCGGCGATTTACAGTTTGTACCGTGAAGGCAAGCTGACCCAAGATTTTGCGGTCATTGGCGTGGCTCGGCGTCCCCGCACCCAGGATGAATTCCGGGAAGATGTGAAGGAATCCATTCGTGAGTTCTGCCGTTATCAGGCAGGAGATGCTGCGGAATGGAACGAGTTCGTACAGCATTTTGAATACAAGTCACTCGACATCAATAATATTGACGGCTTCCGTGAGCTGAATGAGCAGACGGAGCGTCTGGAAGAGAAGTTCCATATTCCGGGCAACCGCATGTTCTATCTGGCGCTTGCGCCTGAGCTGTTCGGCAGCGTATCCTTCAACCTCAAGGCAGGCGGTATGCTGCAGGCCAGAGGCTGGAACCGTCTGGTCATCGAGAAGCCGTTCGGCTACAATCTCGAATCCGCTGAGGAACTGAACGAACAGATCCGCCAGGTCTTCAAGGAAGAAGAGATTTACCGGATTGACCACTATCTGGGTAAGGAAATGGTTCAGAATATTGAAGTGATCCGGTTCGCCAATGCATTCTTCGAGCCGCTATGGAATAACAAGCATATTGCCAACATTCAGATTACACTCGGCGAGACGGTGGGTGTGGAAGAACGCGGCGGGTATTACGACCATGCGGGGGCGCTACGCGATATGGGCCAGAACCATATTTTGCAGCTGCTGACGATGATCGCTATGGAACCGCCTAGCCGTCTGCTGGCTGAAGATATCCGTGATGAGAAAGTGAAGGTACTGCGTTCACTTCGTCCGTATGCCACCGCTGATGAAGTCCGCGAGAACGTTGTACGCGGCCAATACACTCAAGGTCTCTACAAGGGCAAGACGCTTCCGGCTTACCGCCAGGAAGACAAAGTGGACCCGGAATCGAATACAGAGACATATTTCGCAGCCCGTGTGTTCGTCGATAACTTCCGCTGGGCCGGGGTTCCCTTCTATATCCGTACCGGCAAACGCCTGCCTGTGAAGACCACGGAAGTGGTTGTAGAATTCAAAGGAATGCCGACCAACGTCTACTTGGGCCAGAAGCACAAGCTCGAGCCGAACCTGCTCGTCATCCGCGTCAATCCGATGGAAGGCATCTACGTGAAGATCAATGCGAAGAAGCCGGGCTCGGAATCCGAGATTCAGCCGCTGGCCATGGATTTCTGCCAGAGCTGTATGATCGGCATTAACTCGCCGGAGGCTTATGAGCGTCTGCTGCATGACGCTGCACGCGGCGATTCGACCTACTTCACCCGCTGGGATGAAGTGTCCTCGGCCTGGTCCTTCGTGGACCGGATTGCCAAGGCGTGGAAGGAAGAGAGCAACGACTTGGCTTCCTATCCTGCAGGCTCCTGGGGTCCGGTTGAAGCCGACCAGCTGCTTGCCGGAGAAGGCTTCCACTGGTGGCCGGTCAACGGCCAGGATGAAGACAATGTGGTCTGGCAGGTTAACCGCTAGTCCCTGAAGAAGAATGGTTACAGATCCTCCTGCATCTCGCTGCGGGGGGATCTTTTTGCTGAATCGTGAAATTATATTACAAGATATTTGACTATAGCCGCTTTTTTGTAGATAATCTCTGCCGGATTTTGCTATACTGAGAAGGATGCTTTCAACATAAAGATTTCTAAGCCTAGCGCTATAGATGATCCTATACATGGTAAACGTTACGTTCAAGAAATAGACGTTGATTCTCTGTTGAATCTCTAAGGAAAGGATCTGAATCCATGAATAGCAGTCCGATTTGACCGATCCGGCAATAGAGGCAGAAGTAAGCATGAATTTATAGATGAAGGGATATGTGCAATGAATAAAGCAACGGACCATAAGCTTCAGAGTGAAGTCGACAAGCGCAGAACCTTTGCGATTATTTCCCACCCGGATGCGGGTAAAACTACACTGACCGAGAAACTGCTGCTCTTCGGAGGCGCCATCCGTCTGGCAGGTACCGTCAAAGCCCGTAAGGCAAGCAAGCATGCCACCAGTGACTGGATGGAAATTGAGAAGCAGCGCGGAATCTCGGTAACGTCCTCTGTGATGCAATTTGATTACCTGGACCACCGGGTGAACATTCTGGATACTCCGGGTCACCAGGATTTCAGTGAAGACACCTATCGTACGCTCACTGCGGCTGACAGTGCGGTCATGCTGATCGACGTAGCCAAGGGTGTGGAGACACAGACAATCAAGCTGTTCCAGGTCTGTGCGAAGCGCGGCATTCCGATTTTCACCTTCATTAATAAGCTGGACCGTGAAGGCCGCAGCCCGTTTGATCTGATGGAGGAGCTGGAGAATGTGCTGGGCATCCGCTCGGTGCCGATGAACTGGCCGATTGGGATGGGCCGTGAGCTGTGCGGCGTCTATGACCGGATGAAGAATCAGGTCGAGCTGTTCCAGGGCGATGACCATTCCGTAATTAAAGTACAGAAGGTGGAGAGCTACCGCGACCCGATTATTCGTGAGATGGCGGGGGAGTACCTGCATGATCAGCTATGCGCGGATCTGGAGCTGCTGGATGTGGCGGGTGATCCTTTTGACTATGAGAAGGTGCTGCGCGGGGAGATTACTCCGGTATTCTTCGGCAGTGCGATCAACAACTTCGGTGTGCAGACGTTCCTGGATAATTTCCTGGAGCTTGCACCGAAGCCTGAACCACGCCGCAGTACAGCGGGCTCTGTAGAACCGACGAATGAGAAATTCACCGGCTATGTATTCAAAATCCAGGCGAACATGAATCCCGCACACCGTGACCGTATCGCCTTCCTGCGTATCGTGTCCGGCAAGTTCGAGCGTGGAATGAGTGTGAAGCATGTACGTGCCGGCAAAGACATCAAGCTATCCCAGCCGCAGCAGTTCCTTGCCCAGGACCGGGATATCGTGGAAGAAGCGTATCCGGGGGATATTATCGGTCTGTTCGACCCGGGCATCTTCCGCATTGGCGACACACTCAGTCAGGCCGGAGATATCGAATTTGATGAGCTGCCGACCTTCTCGCCGGAGATTTTCTCCAAAGTCACCATCAAGAATGCACTGAAGTCGAAGCAATTCCAGAAGGGGATTGACCAGCTGACCGAAGAGGGCATGATCCAGGTGTTCCGTACCGTCAACTTCGACGATATTCTGCTGGGTGTAGTCGGACAGCTGCAGTTCGAGGTGTTCGAGTACCGCATGAAGGGTGAGTATGGCGTGGATGTGCAGCTGCAGCGGATGAGCTACCAGTTCGCACGCTGGATCGTGGATGAGAACAAGCCGGATGCCAGTAAATTCCGGATCAACTCCACTCTGGTTACCGACAAGAAGGGCAATTACGTAGTGCTGTTCGAGAATGAATACGCCATGCGGACCGCGATGGAGAAGAATCCGACCGCGAAGTTCCTGGAGACTGCACCTTGATGGGTGTAATATAAGCAGGCTGAGCAGTGAAGTCATATGTATGATTAGGCTATAAAAAACCTCCGCCTCCACCTGTGCAGCTGCACGGTGGGGTGCGGAGGTTTTTGGCGGGATGGGCCTCCTCTAGGAGGTGATAGACCCTGGGGTAAGCTTGTCCAGATGTCTGTGCAGCATAGAGAGAACCCGGTCCTGCTTCGCAGGGTCGAGGTCCTTCCAGATCATCTCAAAGACGACACCCAGTCCGGGAAGCGCGGCTTCCGGCCCGTCTACGGAATTCTCAATGACCTCCCGCAGACCTTCTTCGGACTGGCCGTGTACCTTGTGAATGATGGCCTGGCGCAAATCAAGGGTGACTGGCATAATCGGCCTCCTTAAAGTTGTGTGAGCATCTGCTTCCTGAATCAGCATCGCAAAACTGACTTCGAAAGCAGGGGCTTGTCAGGTAAGCAGCCTTTTTATAAGGTGCCCTGCGGGAGCGCTGAACATTCAAGTTTATAACGGCTTATGCTATACTGTGTGAGATGTATTATATGTGCGGGAGGGACAAGGCTTAATGGCAAAAAAACAGTATGCGATCATCGGCATGGGCCGCTTCGGCTCAAGTGTGGCCAAGGCGCTCAGCGGGATGGGCTATGAGGTGCTGGCCATTGATGCAGATGAACAGCGCACCCAGGAAATCTCCAACATTGTGACACATGCCGTATCTGCGGACTCCACGGATGAAGAGGCACTGCGTGCGCTGGGCATCCGTAACTTCGATGTGGTGGTAGTCGCCATCGGTGAGGATATTCAGGCCAGTATTCTGACAACGCTGATCTTGAAGGATCTGGGCGTGCCTGCCATTATTGCCAAAGCCAAAAGTGAGCTGCACGGCAAGGTGCTGGGCAAAATCGGAGCAGATAAGGTGATCTACCCGGAGCGGGACATGGGGATGCGCGTGGCGCATCATCTCGCTTCTCCGAACATCCTCGATTACATCGAGCTGTCACCGGAGTACAGCATTCTCGACATGAAGGTCTCGGGGCCGATGCTGGGCAAGAACCTGCAGGAGCTTGATATACGCGCCAAATATGGGTGCAATGTTATGGCGATCCGTCAAGGCGAGGAAATGAATATCTCCCCCAGAGCGGAGGACCGCCTGACCGATGGTGATGTTCTTGTCATTGTCGGACGGAAGGATAATCTGACGAAGCTGGAGATGGCTTATCAATAGGAATCTGTAAGCAACAGAAAGGTAGGACCCTATGGAAATTATGTCGCCGCAGAACACGCGGGTGAAGGAATGGGCCGGACTGCAGGAGAAGAAGCACCGTGACCGGTCCGGTAAATATATCGTGGAAGGGATTCATCTGGTGCAGGAGGCGTTGCAAGCCGAAGCGGATGTGGAATGCCTGGCTTTTGACCTTGATAAAGGCATGCCGTCTGAGCTGAAGCCGCTGCTTCAGGCCGTACAGGGTATGGAGGTCATCGGCGTGTCGGCGGCAGTGGTTGCGAAGTGCAGCAGCACGGGCACCCCGCAGCCGGTATTCGCCATTGTGCGGAAGGAGCAACAGGGCCTAGAGGCCATTCTGGCGAAGCCGGACAGCCTGGTTGTGGTGCTGGACGGGGTCCAGGACCCCGGCAATGTAGGCACCATTATCCGCAGCGCGGATGCGGCGGGCGCGGACGGCGTCATCCTCGGCCAGGGCTGCGCCGATCTCTTCAACCCGAAGACCATCCGGTCCACGATGGGCTCGATGTTCCATCTTCCGGTAGTGGAGGGAGAACTGAGTACGATTCTCCCGCAGGCACGGGAAGGCGGGGCGCTGCTGGTCAGCACCTCGCTGACGGCGGAGGATTCCTGCTACACCCATGATTTTCACGGCAGCCAGTGGCTGCTGATCGGCAGCGAAGGCCAAGGCATCTCGCCCGAGACAGCCCGGCTTGTCGACAAAAGCATCCTGATCCCGATGGCTGGCCGCGCCGAATCACTGAACGCCGCGATGGCGGCGACGATATTGCTGTTTGAGGGAATGCGGCAGCGGGGGAATTATCTTAACCAACCTTTATAACTATCACAACAGAGTCAGTCCCGGTGTGTCTGAATAAGACATCATGCATCCGGGGCTTTTTTGTATTCTTGTTCTGCTTCAATATTTTAAATAGGAGTGATGAAGATGGGGATTATTGTGGCGATTGGCGGAGGAGAGCTTAGCGAATTGGAGACTTTGGCCATCGATCAGACGATTTTAGATCTAACGAACAAAAGGAATCCCAAAGCATTGTTCATTCCTACAGCCAGTATGGATGCAGAAGGGTATTGTGACTCTTTTCAATTCGTGTACGGTGACCGGTTAGGGTGTGAGATCAAGCATTTACTGCTGACGAAAAATACATATGCACCAGAAGAAATAGAGGACATGATCTTATCCGCCGATTTAATCTATGTGGGTGGCGGTAACACGAGGATGATGCTGGACATCTGGCGGGAGCACGGTGTGGATACTTTGCTGAAGCAAGCGTACGACTCTGGGGTTGTGCTGTCAGGGATGAGTGCGGGTTCGATCTGCTGGTACGAATACGGTCATAGTGACACAGAGACGTTCGATACTACAGGAGAGAGGATCTATATCAAATTGAAGGCGATGGGGATATTACCAGGGATTCACTGTCCTCATTATAATGAAGACAACCGCGAGGCAGATTTCTTGGACATGGTTAAGGGAATGAATACAACCGGCATAGCCATTGAGAATCACTGCGCCATTATTTATAAAGATGTTGGGTACAAAGTGATCTCCTCCAGAGAACAGGCCAAGGCCTATAAGATTCAAGAGATCAATCAGCAGATGATCGTGACGGAGATACAGAAGCATGTTGAATATAATGAGATAGCGAATATGTGAATAAAAGCCCGCACTCCGCCTATTAGCCAGAGTACGGGCTTTTAATTGTTCAGAGTATATCTTGTCCGTTTTCGTTTTCAGTGTAGATGGAGATCAGCACAATCGCGGTGTCTTCCCCCGTATTTTTGACGGAATGGGGGGTGCAGGCATTCCAGCTAAAGGAATCACCCTCGGTAAATTCAGCTCCGTCTTCCCCTTGCTGCGCATAGATAGTCCCTTTAAGGACGACATGGACCTCCTGTCCTTCATGCGCATGGGGGGCATCCCCAATCATGGCACCGGGAGGGAACTCGACGATCGACATCCGGACGTTCTGGGTGGAACTGAGGTGCTCAACCTTTAGCTTAGCTGCGCCGCTGGTGGTGATTCTCCGTTCATCCTTGCGGACAATCTGCATGCGTTCTTCTTTTTTTAGCAGCAAATATGCAAGCGGGACCTTCAGAGCCTGAGCGATATTCTCAAGTGTAGCGATGGAAGGTGATGTCTTATTAGTTTCGACCTGGCTCATGAAGCCTTGGGATAGGCCGGTAGTGTCGCAGATTTGCGCGATGGTGATATTTTTCCGCTTGCGGATTGCCCGTATTGTAGCGCCGATATCCATGGGATCACACCTTCATAATATTTGTAATACTAAACTTATTTTCATATTAACAATTTTATTATTGACAAGTCAATGCAGGTTGCGATAAATTACTCATATAGAAAATATATTATTATAACTAATATTTAAGCGAAGATCTTCGGTATGGAGGAAAATAAGATGAATCCTAAATATTCATATGATGTTCATTTACCGGATAAGCTGGAGCAAGGCAGGAAGTACCCGGTGATCTTTACTTTTCACGGCAAGGGCTCTAATGAGCGCAATATGTTCGGTCTGGTGGCGCCGCTGGCTGAGGAGTTCATTATTATCGGGGTTCGCGGGAATCTGCCGCTGGGTGCGGGGTATCAATATTATGATTTGAAAAGCCTGGGCAACCCCATCCGTGAGATGTTTGACCAAGCGGTCAGCGATCTTGAGGCCTTCATTCACTATGCAACGCAGCAGTATCCAGTCGATCCGGACAGACGTTATTTGCTCGGCTTCAGCCAAGGGGCCATTCTGTCCATGACACTTGCGCTTACGATGGGGGAGCAACTCAAAGGAATTGTCGCGCTTAATGGATATATTCCGGAATTTGTGAAAATGGAGTATAACCTCCGTAGCCTCAAGAACGTGTCTGTCTTCGCTTCGCATGGTGAATACGATTCGGTGTTCCCGGTGCGCATTGGACATGAGACTGCCGCCTATCTGGAGGGACAAACCGAACGGTTGACCTTCAGACTCTATCCGTCCGACCATGGCGTAACTGAAGAGAACCAGCGTGATTTCTTGCAATGGCTCAAGCAGGATGCCGGATTAACTATTAATAAGGAGTGATTATCGATGATGCCTTCCTATTTTTTTGCACACGGAGCTCCATCTATTGTTCTTGAAGATAACGCCTACACCAAGCTGTTAAAAGAGTTCAAAGACCATATGCCCAAACCGAAAGCTATCGTTCTCTTCTCAGCGCATTGGGAGGAACCCGTGCAGTCCGTGGGCGCGGCGGCAACGTATGATACCATTTATGACTTCGGCGGATTCCAGGACGAGCTGTACCAGATGACGTATCCCGCACATGGTGATCCGGCTCTCGCGGAGCAGATTCAGAAGCTTTTGACCGCGGGTGGGGTGAAGAATGTCAGGGATGAACAAAGAGGACTAGATCACGGCGCATGGGCTGTGCTGAAGCTGCTCTATCCGGAGGCGGATATTCCGGTTGTAGCGATGTCTGTGAATCGTGATCTGTCTAATGCGCAGCAGTATGAGATCGGCAAGGCGCTGGCGGCGCTGCGTGAACAGGATGTGCTTATCATCGCCAGCGGGGGAACCGTTCATAATCTGCGGAGGTTGAACTGGAATTCGGATGAGGTCAACGGGTGGGCCGAGCAGTTCGATCACTGGATTCAGGAGAAGCTGGAAGCATGGGATACAGAAGCGCTGTTCCAATATGATGAGCTTGCTCCCTATGCAGAGATGGCGGTCCCGACGAGTGAACACTTTATTCCGCTGTTCATCGCTATGGGAGCGGGGGACACGGGGCGTAATGCGCAGCTGCTTCACCGGAGTTATCAGTACGGTAATCTAAGCTTGAGCTGCTGGCAGTTTAATTAAGCTGCATACAAAAAAAGGCCTTGAAACAGGCCTTTTTTGTACAATGCTATAGGTTCCCTATGAGATAGGAGAAACATTGATATTTAATGACTCATCACGAATCTCGCCAACAATCTCTTCCAGAAGATCCTCCATGGTCACAATGCCGGTAGTCTTGCCGGTGCTGTCCGTCACTTTTGCCATATGGACCCTGGTGTGCTGCATGCGCAACAATACATCCCGCAGGTTCTCAGTCTCCGTAAATGTTGGAATCTCGTGCACGAATTTTTGCCAGTCCGCGCTTCGTCCTGCTGCAATACTGGTCAACACTTCTTTGGTGTTAATGTAACCTATGAAAGGTTCGCCTTCATTTGGATTTACAACGGGATAACGGGTGTAGTCATGCTCACCCACGATTTCAATTAACTTATCGACGGGCATTCCCATTTGTACAGTTACCACTTTTTCAATGGGCACAATAATCTCACTAAGTCTGCGTTCATCAAAAGCGAAGATGTTATTTAGATAGATAAGTTCCGTCTTGTTGATTTCTCCGCTCTCAAAGCTTTGGTCCACAATCCACCTCAGCTCTTCTTCAGAGTGAACCGTTTCATGTCCCGCAGGCTTTACTCCAAACATACGGAGCAATAGTCTAGCAGATCCATTCAGGGCAACGATGAACGGATAGGTGATCTTGCCGAACCAATAGAGCGGAGGAGCAAGCAGTAGGGTCATCTTTTCAGCAAATTGAATGGCCAGGGTTTTGGGTGCGAGCTCTCCAATGACTACATGCAGGAATGTGATGATTGACAAGGCGATCAGATAAGACAAGACTGTAGACAAGGCAGCAGGAACACCCATTTGGTCGAAAAGCGGATGCAAAACCCGCTCAACGGTTGGCTCACCGAGCGCACCAAGCACCAAAGCCGTTATCGTAATCCCTAATTGACAAGCGGATAGATAGTAATCTAAATCGCGGGCAACCTTTTTGGCGGTCACCGCTTTTTTGTTGCCTTCCGTGATCAGTTGATCAATGCGGGACATACGTACCTTGAGAATAGCGAACTCAGCGCCTACAAAGAAAGCGGTAAGACCAATAAAGACAGCTACCAGAATTAAGTTTAAAGTTATGACTCCGTCCAAATTTTCCCCTCCGGCTGAGGGATTCACCTCCAAAAGTTATAGTTATACGTTTAGGACTGTTGCTCTAATGCTCTCGTAAGAACGATCTGCTTGATCTGCAGGTTCTCCATTTCAGTAATGACCCAGTGTTGACCGCCATCCTGAAGCTCGTACCCCGGGTTCACGGGATTGCCGGCTTTATATTGAATCCAGCCTCCGATGGTATCTATGCCATCCCTGTCCTCAAAGACCAATCCAAACTGCTGTTCAATCTCTTCAAGCAAAACACGTCCATTGATTCTATAGGTCTGCTCGCCGATCTGCTGAATATCGGAAAGCTCATCTGCATCAAACTCATCGCGGATTTCTCCGACAAGCTCCTCAAGAATATCCTCCAAGGTCAGAATCCCTGCCGTACCTCCATATTCATCGACAACCATGGCCATATGCATCTGTTCCTGCTGCATTTTGAGCATCGCTTCCTTAATAGGGGTCGTAGACGCTACAACGGGGAGGCTGCGTGCAAAATCCTTCAGATGACGCTCCCGGCCGGCGATAATGTGGGGAAGCATTTTTTTGATGTTCACCACACCATGAATGATATCCTTGTTTCCATTCTGGGTGACCGGGTAACGACTATAATTATTGGAATCAATGACACTTATGATCTCTTCATACGACATATCGTAATCCAAAGCTACCATTTCAGTTCTTGGAATCATGATGTCTTTGGCGATACGTTCATCAAAAGCAAATACATTATCTAAATATTCCAGCTTCGTTTCATTCAGCGCCCCGCCTTTGGAGCTTTGAGCCATAATGATCCGAAGCTCCTCTTCTGAATAATGGTCTTCATGTCCGGCGGGTTTAACTCCAAACAGGCGCAGAATAACCCGGGAAGTTCCATTTAGGGCAACGATAAAAGGATGCATAATTTTGCCGAACCAGTACAGTGGGGGAGAGAGCAGCAGCGTCATCTTTTCGGAAAACTGGATCGCCAGCGTCTTGGGTGCCATCTCACCGACAACGACATGTAAGAAGGTAACAAAAATAAACGCAATGGCATAGGAAGCAACGGAAGCGGTTGCGCCCGACAAGTTAAAGAAATCAAAGACCGGGTACAGAATACGCTCCACGGCTGGTTTACCGATAGCTCCCAGACCAAGGGCTGTCACTGTAATTCCAAGCTGGCAGGCGGACAGATAATAATCCAAATTACCGACAACCTTTTTGGCAATAACGGCTTTCTTATTTCCTTCATCAATCAATTGTTCAATCCGCGACATGCGGATTTTGACGGCCGCAAATTCCGAAGCTACAAAAAAGGCTGTTAAAGCAATTAATATGGCAAGAATAATTAAATTAGTGATTGTTATTAGGTCCAAGCTTTTCCCTCATGAAGAGGGATTCACCTCCAAGTTATAGTTAGATTGCATACCCTATAGAACTTAATGATGGACATGAACAGCCGCCTGAGAAGTGAATCAATTCATGAGCACAATCCATTTGCAAAATCGCCTTCCCATTTATTGTTCACCTCCCCACCAAATTATACGAAGGAGTATAACATAAATGCGTATAAACCATCCAGTTACACGTCATGGTTTGCGTTTTGCGGAATATAGAAGCCCGTCTAATGTCCCGCCCGCTTGCCGGCACCTATTTGGCACCTATTTCGGTGAAGAATCGATAAGCTCCGTAGGGGGAGGAAGGAATTTCCGGTCCACTTTTCAATCCATTTTTGGTAAGGTAGGGAGAATGCTATTCTGAAGAGGTGATAGTTATGCAAAAGAAACATTGTGCATTCTGCGATCAGATTGTCCGCATTGCAGCAGACGGTGAGTATGATCAGTATTTCGACTGCTCCTGCTCTCCTGGCGGAAGCTACAGTCTGGTTAGAGACAGTTATGAGGCGATTCTTGCGCTCTCGTTCCAGCAGAAGCGGGACATGCTGCATCTGATCTCAGGCTATATCCGCGAAAAGACGGATTGTGGCGAGAAGGTGATCCTTGCGTTCAGTGATCTGGACGAGATTGTGAATGCCCCGGGTATTCCGGTAACTGCTGAGGATAAAGGAAACAGGCTGCTGCAGTATCTGCATAGGCATTGCGATGGCTCTGGGGAGCCGGTGGTCATTCATCCCCTGTCCCGCAGCTACAATCTGACATACTCTCCCAATCTGCAGGAGCTGGTCTATATTATTGACAGGCTGCAAAATGAGGAACTGTTAGTCCGGGAAGGTATGAACTTCTCTTTGACTCCTATGGGGTGGGAGGAAGCTGCTGCAATTGCAGGCGGCCGGATTTTACAACAATGCCTGGTTCTTCTGCCGGATGATGAGAAGTTGCAGGCAGAGTGGCAGGATAAGCTATGGGCCAAAATCGAGCAGTTTGGCTATTTCCCCCGTCTGCTTGCCAGTAAGAATGAAGCTGCGAATTCCCTGGTGCCTGTGGCGGACAGCAAGCTGGTTATTGCGGACCTCACAGGCCAGTCATCTGAGGTATATCTGGCAGCGGGCTATGCGCTTGGGTTGAATATTCCGGTAATCTGGACGGTTAGAAGGGATGAGGCAGATAAATTAAGGATACATCTTCAGGAGATACGCCCTCTGGTTTGGGATACTGCGGAAGAGCTGATGGTATTGCTTCAGCAAGAACTTTTGAAATAATAGTTGCATAGTTGTTTGATCCATGTTATATTATAAAAGTTGCTGGTGACGCGGTAAGCGGCGCTAACAACGAGCTTGATCTTTGAAAACTGAACAACGAGTGAGTATCGGAAATCACTTCGGTGAGATCCAAAAATGAGAATGTAAATTCTCGTCAGATGTTTCAAAATGAGCAATCGCTCTTTCTAAATACCAATTTGGAGAGTTTGATCCTGGCTCAGGACGAACGCTGGCGGCGTGCCTAATACATGCAAGTCGAGCGGAGTTTGAAAGGAAGCTTGCTTCCTTTCAAACTTAGCGGCGGACGGGTGAGTAACACGTAGGCAACCTGCCCTCAAGCCTGGGATAACTACCGGAAACGGTAGCTAATACCGGATAATTTCTTTCTTCTCCTGAGGAGAGAATGAAAGGCGGAGCAATCTGCTGCTTGGGGATGGGCCTGCGGCGCATTAGCTAGTTGGTGGGGTAACGGCCCACCAAGGCGACGATGCGTAGCCGACCTGAGAGGGTGAACGGCCACACTGGGACTGAGACACGGCCCAGACTCCTACGGGAGGCAGCAGTAGGGAATCTTCCGCAATGGGCGCAAGCCTGACGGAGCAACGCCGCGTGAGTGATGAAGGTTTTCGGATCGTAAAGCTCTGTTGCCAGGGAAGAACGTCCGGTAGAGTAACTGCTACCGGAGTGACGGTACCTGAGAAGAAAGCCCCGGCTAACTACGTGCCAGCAGCCGCGGTAATACGTAGGGGGCAAGCGTTGTCCGGAATTATTGGGCGTAAAGCGCGCGCAGGCGGTTATTTAAGTCTGGTGTTTAAACCTTGGGCTCAACCTGAGGTCGCACTGGAAACTGGGTGACTTGAGTACAGAAGAGGAAAGTGGAATTCCACGTGTAGCGGTGAAATGCGTAGATATGTGGAGGAACACCAGTGGCGAAGGCGACTTTCTGGGCTGTAACTGACGCTGAGGCGCGAAAGCGTGGGGAGCAAACAGGATTAGATACCCTGGTAGTCCACGCCGTAAACGATGAGTGCTAGGTGTTAGGGGTTTCGATACCCTTGGTGCCGAAGTTAACACAGTAAGCACTCCGCCTGGGGAGTACGGTCGCAAGACTGAAACTCAAAGGAATTGACGGGGACCCGCACAAGCAGTGGAGTATGTGGTTTAATTCGAAGCAACGCGAAGAACCTTACCAGGTCTTGACATCCAACTAACGAAGCAGAGATGCATCAGGTGCCCTTCGGGGAAAGTTGAGACAGGTGGTGCATGGTTGTCGTCAGCTCGTGTCGTGAGATGTTGGGTTAAGTCCCGCAACGAGCGCAACCCTTGACTTTAGTTGCCAGCAGGTTGAGCTGGGCACTCTAGAGTGACTGCCGGTGACAAACCGGAGGAAGGTGGGGATGACGTCAAATCATCATGCCCCTTATGACCTGGGCTACACACGTACTACAATGGCCGGTACAACGGGAAGCGAAGCCGCGAGGTGGAGCCAATCCCAGCAAAGCCGGTCTCAGTTCGGATTGCAGGCTGCAACTCGCCTGCATGAAGTCGGAATTGCTAGTAATCGCGGATCAGCATGCCGCGGTGAATACGTTCCCGGGTCTTGTACACACCGCCCGTCACACCACGAGAGTTTACAACACCCGAAGTCGGTGGGGTAACCCGCAAGGGAGCCAGCCGCCGAAGGTGGGGTAGATGATTGGGGTGAAGTCGTAACAAGGTAGCCGTATCGGAAGGTGCGGCTGGATCACCTCCTTTCTATGGAGAATCGTTTCCTGCAACGGAAACATTCAAATCGGAAGCTTCGCTTCCAAACCAATCAGGTTTAGGCCTGTTACTCACTCGTTGGTCAGTTTTGAGAGTTTAAGCTCTCATCTTTACCTTTGATCCTTGAAAACTGGATACCGAAACGAATTTGCGTTTTAGAACATCTTTTAGCTGAAACTTGTGTAAGCAAGTGGAAATAGTTATTAGTTGCTACCGTGATTTTCCTTAGGGAAAACACATTGGTTAAGCTACTAAGAGCACACGGAGGATGCCTAGGCGCCAGGAGCCGACGAAGGACGTGGCGAACAACGAAACTGCCTCGGGGAGCTGTAAGCAAGCTTTGATCCGGGGGTGTCCGAATGGGGAAACCCAGCTGTGGTAATTCGCAGTTACTCGTATCTGAATACATAGGATACGCAGAGGCAGACCAGGGGAACTGAAACATCTAAGTACCCTGAGGAAGAGAAAACAATAGTGATTCCGTCAGTAGCGGCGAGCGAACGCGGAACAGCCTAAACCAAGAGGCTTGCCTCTTGGGGTTGTGGGACGTCTCACATGGAGTTACAAAGGAATATGGTAGGCGAAGAGGTCTGGAAAGGCCCGCGATAGAGGTAAAAGCCCTGTAGCCGAAATGGTATTCTCTCCGAGACGGATCCCGAGTAGTGCGGGGCACGTGAAACCCCGTATGAATCCAGCAGGACCATCTGCTAAGGCTAAATACTACCTGGCGACCGATAGTGAAACAGTACCGTGAGGGAAAGGTGAAAAGCACCCCGGAAGGGGAGTGAAATAGAACCTGAAACCGTGTGCTTACAAAAAGTCAGAGCCCTGTCTATGGGTGATGGCGTGCCTTTTGTAGAATGAACCGGCGAGTTACGTTTAACATGCAAGGTTAAGGTGAGAAGCCGGAGCCGCAGCGAAAGCGAGTCTGAATAGGGCGATTAAGTATGTGGACGTAGACCCGAAACCGTGTGATCTACCCCTGTCCAGGGTGAAGGTGCGGTAACACGCACTGGAGGCCCGAACCCACGCATGTTGAAAAATGCGGGGATGAGGTGGGGGTAGCGGAGAAATTCCAATCGAACTCGGAGATAGCTGGTTCTCCCCGAAATAGCTTTAGGGCTAGCCTCGGTGAATGGAGTGGTGGAGGTAGAGCACTGATTGGGTGCGGGGCCCGCAAGGGTTACCAAGCTCAGTCAAACTCCGAATGCCATTTACTTCTTGCCGGGAGTCAGACAGTGAGTGCTAAGATCCATTGTCAAAAGGGAAACAGCCCAGACCATCAGCTAAGGTCCCCAAGTGTGTGTTAAGTGGGAAAGGATGTGGAGTTGCACAGACAACCAGGATGTTGGCTTAGAAGCAGCCACCATTGAAAGAGTGCGTAATAGCTCACTGGTCGAGTGACTCTGCGCCGAAAATGTAACGGGGCTAAACACACCACCGAAGCTATGGCTAGATACTTTGTATCTGGGGTAGGGGAGCGTTGTATATACGTTGAAGGTGTACCGTAAGGAGCGCTGGAGAGTATACAAGTGAGAATGCCGGTATGAGTAACGAAAAGATCAGTGAGAATCTGATCCGCCGAAAGCCCAAGGTTTCCTGAGGAAGGCTCGTCCGCTCAGGGTAAGTCGGGACCTAAGGCGAGGCCGAAAGGCGTAGTCGAAGGACAACAGTTTGAAATTACTGTACCACCGTAATCCGCTATGAGCGATGGGGTGACGCAGGAGGGTAGTGACGCGGACTGATGGATGTCCGTCTAAGCAGTGAGGCTGGTGTGTAGGCAAATCCGCACACCGTAAGGCTGGGCTGTGATGGGGAGCGAAAATTACAGTAGCGAAGGTCATGATCTCACACTGCCAAGAAAAGCCTCTAGTCAGGAGAAGGTGCCCGTACCGCAAACCGACACAGGTAGGCGAGAAGAGAATTCTAAGGCGCGCGGAAGAACTCTCGTTAAGGAACTCGGCAAAATGACCCCGTAACTTCGGGAGAAGGGGTGCCTCGGTAGGGTGAATAGCCCGAGGGGGCCGCAGTGAAAAGGCCCAAGCGACTGTTTAGCAAAAACACAGGTCTGTGCGAAGCCGTAAGGCGAAGTATACGGGCTGACGCCTGCCCGGTGCTGGAAGGTTAAGGGGAGCGGTTAGGAGCAATCCGAAGCTGTGAACCGAAGCCCCAGTAAACGGCGGCCGTAACTATAACGGTCCTAAGGTAGCGAAATTCCTTGTCAGGTAAATTCTGACCCGCACGAATGGCGTAACGACTTGGGCGCTGTCTCAACGAGAGATCCGGTGAAATTTTAATACCTGTGAAGATGCAGGTTACCCGCGACAAGACGGAAAGACCCCATGGAGCTTTACTGCAGCTTGATATTGAATTTGGGTACGATCTGTACAGGATAGGTGGGAGCCGTGGAGGCAGGAGCGCAAGCTTCTGCGGAGGCGCCGTTGGGATACCACCCTGATCGTATCTAGGTTCTAACCTGGTGCCCTTATCGGGTACGGGGACCGTGTCAGGCGGGCAGTTTGACTGGGGCGGTCGCCTCCTAAAGAGTAACGGAGGCGTTCAAAGGTTCCCTCAGAATGGTTGGAAATCATTCGCAGAGTGCAAAGGCATAAGGGAGCTTGACTGCGAGACCTACAAGTCGAGCAGGGACGAAAGTCGGACTTAGTGATCCGGTGGTACCGCATGGAAGGGCCATCGCTCAACGGATAAAAGCTACCCTGGGGATAACAGGCTTATCTCCCCCAAGAGTCCACATCGACGGGGAGGTTTGGCACCTCGATGTCGGCTCATCGCATCCTGGGGCTGAAGTAGGTCCCAAGGGTTGGGCTGTTCGCCCATTAAAGCGGTACGCGAGCTGGGTTCAGAACGTCGTGAGACAGTTCGGTCCCTATCTGTCGTGGGCGCAGGAAATTTGAGAGGAGCTGTCCTTAGTACGAGAGGACCGGGATGGACGTACCGCTGGTGCATCAGTTGTTCCGCCAGGAGCATGGCTGAGTAGCTACGTACGGACGGGATAAGCGCTGAAAGCATCTAAGCGTGAAGCCCCCCTCAAGATGAGATTTCCCAATTAGTAAGACCCCTTGAAGACGACGAGGTAGATAGGTTGGAGGTGGAAGTGCAGCAATGCATGGAGCTGACCAATACTAATCGGTCGAGGGCTTATCCAAATTTCTATCACGCAGATTCGTTTCGGATTCAGTTTTCAGGAATCAAATTCCTGAAGCATTTACGCTGTAAATGCCCGTTTGGTGGCGATAGCGGAGGGGTTCCACACGTACCCATCCCGAACACGACCGTTAAGCCCTCCAGCGCCGATGGTACTTGGACCGAAGGGTCCTGGGAGAGTAGGACGTTGCCAAGCACTTAAGACCACTGTTGATTTTCAGACAGTGGTCTTTTTGTGTTTTCTGTAGAAGCCTGAGCGCAGCCAGATAAGCAACGATATAACGTTTAAGGCGGATAGTTGGATTTTATCCACTTGCTGATAAGCAAATGACCGATGCAGGGGCAGGAGTTGGAAAAACAACACTTAATAGATTCGATTTCAGCCAAAGTAGAGTTCACAAGCAGAAATAGTTGTTGTTTATCCACTTACTTCGGTCCATCTGCGGGAAACTTAAACAATAAGATACTTTTTTCCATTTGCGTGCTGCAGAAGCCGTTCTGGTTCCAATCTGGATCGAGTCATTGCAGGTCCTGTTACTTTTTACAACTCCATAACAACTGTGACTCTACTTTATAACATGTTGAGAGTAGGGTAGTGGTAGAGAAATAACTATATTCTTGTGGAGGTTATCCCGTTGAACAAGAAGAAGCGGTCCGCTTCTATAGCTGTCCTGTTATGTGCCGGAGGTTTATTCGCCATCAGTGCTGTTGTCGTCCCGAACTTAGTGAACTCTGCTGTTGTCGCCAAAGACAGCACAGCAGCACCACAGAAGAATGTCAGACAAAGCCTGCCCAAAAATACGGTTCCTGTATTGAAAGTTGAGGCGCCCGTGCCGGTATCTACTGTTGATGATTATCTGCGGAAGAATATGACCCAGAAACAAATTCAGCAAATTAATGACTACCTGGACAGAGGACTTGAGCCCAAAGCGGGGAGTAGCCGTGAGTTGACAGAATCGGAGACTAAGCGCCAATTGGTGCTGCAAGATCAGTATGTGTATGATGGACTTCGGCCTCAGAGGCCCATGCCCTTCGAGGGGGGACAAGGGGATTTATATCTGGATCTAATGACCAATACGTTCTATATTCCAGATCGAGTTTGGACCGATGAAGAGCTGCTGCAGGGCATTGACTGGTTATTTCGGCAGGGTTATGTATCCTCTCTCCGCTTTCCGGACAAACTTGTTTTTCCTGAGAAGTACAGCGAGTCAGAATTCATCATGCGTGCGGCTGAAAGTATAAGTAAGCTCTATGATGCGGATGTGTCCAAGCTGGAAATATCCACCAGTCTACATCAACCGGGATTTGGATTTCCTTCCCAATGGTGGGTGTATTTCTCCCCCTACAAGGAGCGGACCATGCGGGGACAAGGACTGGAGGTATGGAATTACCATGTGATTATCGATACAGATACCGGAGTGTTAGTGGATACGACAGCTATTAATTTGGACGCAATAAGAACGCCTATTGACGGAGCTGCGGCTGCGACTATCCAAAAGGATGATCGCTGGATCAAGGAAGCTAAGCGGGTTGTTAAGGACAAGCAAGGAGAGCAACGGAAAATCGTAAAGGCGTATCTGACCGATACTGAGGTGAACAATAAGCGGGGAATGGTTGCGGTGGATGTGTTATTAGAAGACGGCAGCAAATATAATGCAGAATTTCGCTATCCGAGTATGATGTTGCGTTGTCTGATTTATGAGCCTGCTGATAAGGAGAAATAAATGATAAGCGGGCAGCCTTATGTTCAATGAACTTAAAAAGTCCTGACGATCAAGGAGTTCTTGATTCGTCAGGATTTTTTGGCAGGCGGGCGGGTGTGTAAGGTCAGGTTCCGAGCATATAGGTAATGGATGTACTGGAATCTGGTATGATTAAGATTAGGTTGCCTATGAACAGGTACCTTGTGGCTAGAGTTAGGAGGATATTCAATAGATGGCTCATATACTTGTTGTTGAGGATGAACAAGCGATTAATGATTTAATAACTATGAACCTTAAGCTGGTGGGACATACGTATTCCAAAGCCTATACCGGCTCAGAGGTTGCGGAATTGCTGGAGAAGGAACGGGCGGATCTCGTCCTGCTGGATGTTATGCTTCCCGGTCTGGACGGGTTCGGGGTGATGCAGCAGATTGCTCCGCTTAAGATTCCAGTCATTCTGATTACGGCCCGGGGTGCACTCTCTGACCGGATCAGGGGCTTTGAGCTGGGGGCGGATGACTATATTATTAAGCCTTTTGAGATTTTGGAGCTGCTGGCCCGGATTAATGTCGTGCTGCGGAGGAATGAGCAGGCCGCCTCTGCTTTTGTATGCGATGGGGTTGAAATACGGTTCACGGAGCGTCAGGTGTGGGTGGAACAGCTGCCGGTGGATCTGACGGCCAGAGAATTCGAGCTGCTTGAAGTGCTGATCCGAAACCGGAATATTGCTCTTTCCAGAGAGAAGCTGTTGGAGCTGGCATGGGGTTATGATTATGCGGGCGATACTCGCACTGTAGATGTACATATAAGGCAGCTGCGCAAAAAGCTGGGCTGGGAAGAACGGATCAAAACCGTGTTCAAGCTGGGCTACCGGCTGGAAGTTCAGGTCTAGCCATGCGGTTCTGGCATAAGATTCTCCTTGCTGTCCTGGTGCTATTTATAGCAGCCCTTGATATAAGTGTCGTAATGGTGATGAAAAAAAGCTGGCAGCTGAACATGGCCAGTGAGAGCAAACGTGCGGCCAGCGAGCAGCTGCTAATTACGAATAATATCTATGAGAATCTGGATTCGATTCGGGCAAGAGGTGTCTCTCTTACCCCGGCACTGCTGGTCAGTGTAGCCAAGTCCTATGGAGAACACTATCGTAAGCAGGGAATAGAACTGGAACTGCGGGATAATGGACTGCTGCTCTATCCCGTTGAGAACGGGGGGAGTTCCGGTCAGGAAGAGATGCATGCGGCGCAGGAAGAACATATCATGGCGTTAGCGATGCCGCTCCCGGCCCCCTATCAGCATCTGGAGCTGGCGTACAACCGCGATATTAGCGGTCTGTATGCCCAACAACAGGAGCTGAATCGTTTTTTTGTGATGATTAACTGGATTGTGGGGCCACTTCTTGTGGTGCTGCTCTACCTTCTGATCCGGCATCTGACCAAGCCGCTCAAGCTGTTGTCAGAGACGACGAAGACGATTGCCGAAGGTAACTACTCCAATCGTGTGGAGCTGAACAGCAGGGATGAATTCGGGGAGCTGGCCGTAAACTTCAACCGGATGGCTTCAGTGATCGAGCAGCGGATCACCGATCTCGCAGGCATGGCTGAGGATAAGCAGCGGATGGTCGATAATCTGGCTCATGAGCTGCGGACACCGCTGACCAGTATGCAGGGATTCGCGGAGCTGCTGACCACGGCTAACATCGATCAGGAGGATCAGGTCAAGGCGGGCCGCTATATTCTTAGTGAGACGGTAAGGCTGAAGAATCTGGCTTTTAAACTGCTGGATCTGTCCGTTCTGCGGCATCAGCCGCTGGTGTTGGCAAAGGTAGATGTGGCTTCGCTATTCGACACTGTGGCCCAGACCGAGCAGCAGAGGGTGATAGATAATGGATTACTGCTGGAGATGAATAGCTCCATGTCTGCCGTATGGGGAGATGCTGATCTTCTGGCAGCTTTACTGGTGAATCTGATCGAGAATGCGATTCCGGTGTCCCCGCCAGGGCAGACGATCCGTGTGCTGGCCTATCCGCAGGACGGAGAAGGGGTACTTGAAGTACAGGACAGCGGAAGCGGAATGACAGAAGAGCAGAGCAGGCGTGCGTTTGAGCCGTTCTACCGTGCAGATTCTTCACGTTCGAGGGCCTATGGCCATGCAGGCCTGGGTCTCTCTTTATGCCGCCAGATTGCCGAAGCGCATCAGGCCAGAATTGAGCTGCTATCTGCTCCCGGAGAGGGAACGCACATCCGCCTTTTTTTAAGCTCCACTTTGTGAAGCTATTTTACAACTCCCTAACAACTGCTCCTCTACTCTATAATATCCCGGGATTAAGCTATGGAAAGAGTTCATATTCTGAATCCCGATGGAGGTAATACATTTGAACAAGAAAAAGTGGTCTGTTACTATGGCTGTTGTCCTATGCTCAGGCGGTATGTTTGCATTCAGCGGACTCCTTGTCCCCAGTCTGGCGAACTCAGCAGTCATTGCGAAGTACAGTACGGCAACTGAGGTCAATGCTAAGGCAAGTCCGGCAGGAAGTGCTGTTCCGGTGCTGAAGGTAGAGGCACCCGTGCCGGTATCTACGGTGAATGATGATCTGCTGCTGAAGCAGATGACAGAGGAGCAGATCCAGCAAATCTACGACTATCTGGAGCTACCGGGCGATCCGAACACTTCAGGCAGGGAAATGACCGATGCGGAGATTAAACGCAGGCAGGTGCTTGAAGATCAGTATGTGTATGATGGTGTACGTCCCAAGAAGCTTTTGCCGCTACAGGCGGGTCAAGGAGAAGTGTATCTGGATCTGAAGACCAATACGTATCATCAACCGGAGCGCACCTGGACGGATGAAGAGCTGCTGCAAATGATTGACTGGCGCTACAGGCTTAATCTTGTGGCATCCAAACGTAATATTACTGCTCCTGTCGTTGCTGTACCGGAGAAATTCAGTAAGGCTGAAATACAGACACGGGCGGCTGAAAGTGTCCGCAAGCTGTTCGATGCCGATGTCTCCAAGTTGAAGACGAATGTAATGCTGGTGGAGCCGGGATATGGTATACCTTCATTCTGGTCAGTTGGCTACATTCCTTATAAGTCCTCCACTCTGCTTGGACAAGGCCAGGAGTTCTGGCAATATAGTGTGCAGATCGATCCTGACACCGGGGTGGTGGTAGATACGACAGCTTTTAACTCTGTGATTAAAAGAACCCCTATCGACGCTGCGGCAGCGGCTGCCATGAAGAAGGATGACAGCTGGATAAAGGAAGCCACCCGGATTGTAAAGGACAAGCAGGGAGAGAAAAGAAAAATAGTGAAGGCGTATCTGACGGGCACTGAGGTAAACAATAAACGCGGGATGGTGGCTGTGGATGTATTACTGGAAGACGGCAGCAAATATAATGCGGAATTACGCTATCCGGGTAAGCAGCTGCGTTGTCTGATCTATGAGCCTGCCGGCAAGGCTAAATAAGCGGGAAGTCATGTTGCTATAGAACTGAATTTGTCCTGATGATCAAGTATTTCTTGATTCATCAGGATTTTTTGTTACATTGGAGATAGAAGATGATCGTACAAAAAAATGTAAAGCGGGTGGAGTGCATGAGAATTCATTGCTTGCAGCATGTTCCGTTCGAAGCGGCGGAGGAAATTGCAGGTTGGGCAGAGGTCAAGGGGCATGCGCTAACCACAACACGGCTGTATGAGAGTCAGGCTCTGCCTGCCATCCGGGATTTCGATATGCTCGTGGTGATGGGCGGCCCGATGGGTGTATATGATGAGGCACTATACTCTTGGATGACGGCAGAGAAAGCTTTCATTAAAGAAGGGATCCAATCGCACAAGCTGACGCTGGGTATCTGTCTGGGGGCCCAGCTTATTGCTGAACAAATCGGCGGCGAGGTCTACCCCAACAAGTGGAAGGAAATTGGCTGGTTCCCTGTCAGACTGACCGGAGATGCGCAGACCTCTGCCTTTTTCCAAGGATTCCCAGAGCAATGGGTGCCGTTTCACTGGCATGGAGACACCTTCAGTCTGCCTGCCGGAGCGAGAAGGCTTGCTTCCAGCCTGGGCTGTGCCCAGCAGTGTTTTGAATATGAGGATTATGTAGTCGGGCTGCAGTTCCATTTGGAGGTTAATGAATCCAGCATCCGCAAAATCATTACCAATTGTGCCGGAGAGCTGGAGCCTGGTGAGTACATTCAAGCACCGTCCGACATGACAGATCAGGCGGAGCGAATAATAGCGTCTAATACCCTGCTGTTCATACTCCTGGATGCGATGGAAGAGAAGCATTTGTCCAGAACTTCTTAAGTACGGCTACTAACAGTAAGGAGTGTAATATGAAAAGATTAAATGTAGCGATACCTACGCCTTTTCATAGCGATGAAGGTCTGAATGTAGAAGGATTCGAAGCGATTGTCGCCTACCAGAAGCAGAACGGTATCGAATCGTTGCTTATCTCAGGAAGCACGGGTGAGCAGCATTCGATGAGTATCGGAGAGAGACTGGAGATCATTGAGTATTTCAATCAGCGGCGCTTTCAGGGAATAGAGCTGGTCTTCGGGGTTTCTGCCATTAGAACCCGAGACGCGGTAACGCTGGTTCAGGCGCTGGAGACATCGGTGATGGATGCCATCATGATTGGTTTCCCGCCATACATCCGGCCTACGCAGCAGCAGGCAATCGCTTATGTGGAGGAGCTGCTTAGTCATACGGCTAAGCCTGTTGCCCTCTATAATAATCCGGGAAGAACCGGATTCGATCTGACACCGGAGTCGCTATATACGTTAATCCGCCGCCATCCCAATATTGTCGGCTACAAGGAAACAGGCGATTTGCAGCGGCATGTGGGGGTGGAGCACCCGGAGGAATTCATTCTTTTTGCCGCAGGGGATATGAAGCTTGTGGAGAATTTCACCTCAGGCCCTTGCAATGGTCTCTCCAGTGTGGCCGGAAATATATATCCCCTGGAGATCAAGGCCGTGGTGGAGCGGCTGCTGCGGCAGGAACAGGTGGAGGTTGGTCCCGTCGAAGAGAGGGTCTCTCAGGTGTTCAGCGGCCAGGCCCTAATTAACATCAAGCAGCATTACAACAGCTTAGGTATTCATGCGGGAATCTGCTGGGCGCCTCTTCTGTGACTGGATCAGCCTGATCCGCAGACGGGGCTTTTTGAGGAGATTAAGTTGCAGTAGTGGTAGACCGGATGCTGTAGGAGGAGGGAGTTCATGCGCAAATTCTTCATAACGGACATCCATGGGGATCAAAAGGGGCTGGAGCTGCTGCTCCGGCAGTCTGGATTGGACTGGGGAAAAGACCAGCTGGTCATCGGCGGAGATATGATCAACCGGGGGAAGGACTCGGCTGGAGCGCTTGGTTACCTTAAGCAGCTTACAGAGCGGCATCCGGGCCAGGTCCATGCGCTGATTGGCAATCATGAAGAAATGATGGGGGACTATATAATCAGCGGTGACAAGCTCTGGCTGAGTCACGGCGGACGCGAGACGTTAGCGGGTCTGAAACAGGCTTATCCCGACGCGGATCAACGGCAGGAGCTGATGGAGTGGGCCTATTCTTTGCCGTTGTACTTCGAGGATGATGAATATGTGTATACACATGCCGGACTGTATACAGGGCAGCCTCTGGAGGAGCAGAACCGGGAGATTCTATGGATGACAGAATATGAGTTCTACCGCCAGCCGCGTGAAGCACTGCTTGCCTTAACGAAGGGCAGGCCGGTGATTCATGGGCATACGCCGGTTGAACGGATCTATAGTGATGGCGCCAGGATGAACTGCGATCTGGGATCTAATACCTACCCGATACTTGAAGAAAGGTCGCTGGGACTGGTGAATCTGACGGAGATGACTTGCCATGTGTATAGACAGGCAGACCAGCGGCTGGAGACCAGACGGATCGGACGTATCTAGCTTCGGGAGTGACACAAGACAATAGCACTTATTTGATATGGAGAAAAGAAAGGACGGAGTGAGATGAAGCATCCTTTTCACCTGAAGGCGGTATGGAATGGAGGGAGGAACAGCGAAGGGCATATCGATGCAGGCGGACTGCGGACGGTCATATCGATTCCGCAGGAGATGGGCGGACCGGGAACCGGCACGAATCCCGATGAGATGCTGCTGGGCGCAGCAGCGACCTGTTATCTGATTACCCTGGCTGCGATGCTGGAGCGTTCGGAGATTGTTCCAGAGGGGCTGACCCTGGCATCTGAGGCAACGGTAGATGTCACGAATAATGTGTTCACATACGAGCGGATCCTGCATAAGCCTAGCATTGTGCTTCAGGCTGATGCGACACCGGCGCAGCTCAAGCTGGCTGAGCGGCTGGCACATAAGGCTGAAGCCTCCTGTATGATCTCCAGAGCTGTGGCCGGGAACGTCTCTATTGAGACTCAGCCAGTAGTAGAAATCGCGCACGGGAACGGACAAGCCCGGATAGAGTCATAGAAGCACAGCGGAATACAGAGCTAGAGTTACACTGGTGAGGCAAAATGCTGCTCCACCTCGTAGCGCGGCAGCTCTACAATTACCGAGGTTCCCTTGGTGAATTCACTCTCGACCCGCAGATGCCCGTCATGCAGCTCAATGATCTCTTTGCAGATGGCGAGGCCCAGGCCGCTGCCGGATTGACGGGAGCGGCCTTTGAAGAATTTGGTGCCAAGCTGCGCCAGATCCGCAGCCTCGATGCCTTCGCCGTTGTCAGCAACGGTGACGGTTATCCGCTCGCCTTCCAGCACTGCGGTAAGGCGGATCTCACCCTCCGCAGGGGTGAACTTGAACGCGTTATCCAGCAAATTGACAAACACCTGCTTCAACCGGTTGAAATCACCGTCCACCGGCAGCGGCTGATCGGGAAGGTCGGCGTAGAGGCGGATCTGCTTCGTCTGCCCCCGGTATCTGAACTGCAGCAGCAGATCCTCCAGCAGGCCTCTGAGATCATATGGCTGGCGTACCATGCGGATCTCTCCGGCCTGGAACTTGGAGAAATCGAGCAGATCCTCGACCAGGCCGATCAGCCGGTCTGTCTCTCCGGTCATGACCTCAAGACCCTGGAGTGTCTCCTGCCTGTCCGACAAATCACCGACCAGCAGTGTCTCGCCCCAGCCTTTGATAGAGGTCAGCGGGGTCCGCAGCTCATGGGTGACGGAGGAGATGAAATCATATTTGAGCTTCTCGCTCTTAAGAATTTCCTCTGACATATAATTCAGCGTTACCGCAAGAGTACCGACTTCATCGTCATAGCGCCTCTCTGCCCGGACGGCAAAATTACCGGTGGCCATTTCCTTGGCGACCCCGGTCAGTTGCTGGATCGGCCCTACGATCCGTTTGGCGATAATCAGGCTGAGCATGAAGCCGAACCCAATGACGAGCAGCCCGACGATGGCTGCATTCAGCGCAATTTTGAGAATAACGTTATATAAAGGCTCTGCCGAGACCGAGTAACGCAGCAAGCCGATCGTACTCCCCGACTCCTTCAGCGCAATAGAAACTGCCATAATTCGTTCCCCGTTCACCGGCTTGATGCTCTGAAAGCTTCCTTTGCCGCTGGTCAGAGCTGCTCTCACATCAGGGGTATTCACCTGCTCTGTACTGGAGAAGCCGAAGGAATTAATGACCACCTGCCCGGCCGGGCTCAGCACTTCCACCTTACTGCTCTCCTCAGAGGAAATATTCTCCAGAATATAACGCGCCCGCTCATTCAAGCTATAGCTCTCCAGATACTTATTGAAAAAGGTCGCTGAAGTCGTGGCCCTTGTATTCAATGTCTCCATCGCGCTGCCCAGATAATAATAGTGAACAGCGGCAATGAATACCCCCTCCAGCAGCAGCACGATTAGGAGCAGCATGAGGGTAATATAGACGATAAGTCTGGACCTGATTCCCTTCAGCACTCTTAGCCCCTCCAAATATATCCGAATCCCCATACCGTCTCGAGGAACTGCGGCCCGGAGGACTCCTGTCCGATCTTCTGGCGGATTCGGCTGATATTCACATCAACAATCTTAAGATCACCCATGAAGTACTGCCCCCATACGGCTGTCAGAATATCGTCCCGGTTCATGGCCTTATTCGGCTGCTCCATCAGCAGCTTAACGATCATAAACTCGGTTGGGGTCAGCGGGATATCCTGCCCGTCCTTCAATAATTTCCGTTCATCCAGCATCAGAGTAAAAGGCGGAAGCTCAATAAGGTTCTCCTGCGGCAGCGCCTCTCCCGGATACATCCGGCGGTAGAGCGAGCGCACCCGGGCAACCAGCTCCACCGGACTGAAGGGTTTGACCACGTAATCGTCTGCGCCGGATTCCAGGCCCATGACCTTGTCGATTTCCTGACTTTTGGCGGTGAGCATAATGATTCCCAGCCGGGGGAACTGTGCACGCAGAAGGGTACACACCTCGAATCCGCTAAGTCCGGGCAGCATCAGGTCGAGAATCGCGATGTCGAAATCCCTCTGCTCCCGGGCAATGATCAGCGCTTCTTCACCGGTAGAAGCTTCCGCGATCTCGAAGCCTGCCCGCTTAAGGTTGATGCACAGCAGATCACGGATCGGCTTCTCATCTTCCAGTATCAGCACTTTCATGAACAGCTCTCCTTCTTATTGCCGGGGCTTCTGGGGGGTACCGGCCAGCTGAACGACTTCATCCAGTGTCAGCTTCAGCTGATTATAATTCTGCAGATCGGCCCCCTGCAGCTTGCCGGCGGCATCCGCTGCGGGCATTACGGCAACGAACAGGGTAGGCTCCGTGTCATTGTTAGAGTTCCCTTGCTCATACAGCAGCTTATACTCTCTATTCTCAGCCTTCAGCTGGACCTCTGCGGCAGCCCAGGCCTTCTTCGTCAGCAGGCGAAGTTCCAGCAGCGGAGCCTTCACAGCAGATCCGGCATTCTTGTAGCTGAACTGGAGCTTCTCCCAGGGCTGCGGTGATTCTCCCGGAACTTCCAGCAGGGTCTGGCCCGCCCAAGACTTGGGAATACGGAAGTTGAAGCCCCAGCGGTCGAACTGCTCCTGCACGAAGGTCAGGCCGGACTGTCCGTCCCACTGATAATATTTGGTGATGAATGGGGTCGCCAAGGGAGCCATGCCCTCCGTACCGGCAGGCGGTACCAGGAAGCCGAACTCCAAGATCCCGTCATTGTTCACATCCAGGCTGGACTGCGGGTAGTCCTTAACTGCAATACTGCTGCTGCCAAGCAGATCAGCAGAGACAGCCGGCGGAGACAGCACCAGATCCTTGCTGGCAGCGAGCGCGGTGCGCTGATAATCATCTGTTGCCAGTATATCAGTAAATCTGTCTTTTTCCCAAGTTAGCAATGAAGTATAGGAAGCATGTGCGCCAATGGCGGCATCGATGACGATTGCATCCTGTATAGGGGACGCCTTGCCGAACTGGGCTTCGATCACATTACCGTCCAGCTTCTGGTCGGATAAGGTCTGCAGCGTACCGTCCTTGAGCCGGAGTAATAGAAGATGGGTCTCACGTATGTTATCCGTGGTGTAGGTGCTCTGAAGCAAGGCAATGTCCGTATGCCCGCTCCCGGTCAGGTCGCCAAGGACCAGCTGGTCGTAAGGCTGCTTAAGCAGTTCGGTCAGCTGGCCGCTGCTTAGGCTATAGACTGCCAGCTCTTTGCTTAATCCCTCCCCGCCGCCGTATCCGAGCAGCAGTTCCTCCGCTCCGTCACCGGTAACATCTGTGAAGGACACTTCATTCAATTCGCTGCCCACCCCGGTAAGGTTAGCCAGCTTGGTCCAATTGCCGTTCTGCTGTGAGAGGAGGAGGGTGTTGATTTCGTAATCGGTTTTGTCTGTCTTGTAGAAGGCCAGGAGTTCTTCCTGCCCGTCCTTGTCCAGGTCCTGTAATTGAATCGCACTGCCGGATTCCGAGTGGATGGGTACCGTTAAATGCGCGTTGGCCGGTAGAAAAGAGCGGACGATTCCGGTAAGATTGCCGTCGCTATTCCCCTGTGACGGGGCTTGAAGCAGATCGCTCGGCGTCTTCATGGTGCCACAGCCGGAAGCGATCAGGCTTAAGAATAAGAGGCTGCTGAGGCCGAAGGTATATTTGTTCATTACAAGTTACGCTCCTTAGGATTCATCTGTGGCTAGTATATCTTAACCTTTCGGGCAATTAGTTTCAAAATGGTAAAGGGGGATAAGTGAAGATATAAATATGAGATGGGATATGAGATGAAATATGAGATGAAATGACAGAAACGCAAAGCTTAAACTCGTCGACTGCGGTGAACATTTGGACTTTCGGCCGCTGTTGTATACAGATTTCTTGATTCAAGCCGCTGTTTGCGGTTGAAATCCGTATACAAAGGCGGACGCTATCGCTCCTACAGTTCCAAATTTCCCCTCCACTTCTTCCCGCTTTTTGTTAATGGCGTATTCAACTGAAATTGATATCTTCAGTTATCGGGGGAGGGGAAGGCAAAGACGGCGGAATGGGCCGCTGTCGCTACCATTCCTACAGTCTAATCCAGGCTGGGCGGAATGGGCCTTGCAGCCTGTATCTGAAGCCATGAAGAACGCAAGATGTTATCTTCCCATATGCAAAAAAAGCTGTCCCAATCAGCCTTTTTAAGACTTTTCGGGACAACCTGTATTGTGGGCTATTCTATTCGCCTGAGCGCCGCAGGCTCTGTCCGTTGGTAGCAATAACATCCTTGTACCAGTGGAACGACTTCTTACGGTAGCGCTCCAGGGTTCCGGTATTATCGTCGTGGCGGTCTACGTAGATGAAGCCATAGCGCTTACTGAGCTGTGCGGTGGAGGCGCTGACCAGGTCAATGCAGCCCCATGAAGTGTAGCCCATAATCTCAACACCATCCTCCAAGGCTTCGCCTACCTGCACCAGATGGTCATTCAGATATTCAATCCGGTAGTCGTCATTAACGGTCGGCAGGCCGTCTTCGCCGGTAATCAGCTCATCCTTGGCCCCGAGTCCATTCTCCACAATAAACAGCGGCTTCTGGTAACGGTCATAGAACATATTGAGCACATAGCGCAGACCCTGCGGGTCAATCTGCCAGCCCCATTCGGAGGCCTTCAGGTATGGATTGGCCGCACCGCTGAACAGGTTGCCTTCCTGTGTGCGTTTGCTGGGGTCTCCAGTCTCACAGATGCTCACATAGTAGCTGAATGAGATAAAGTCAACGGTATGCTTGAGGATGTCCGCATCTCCAGGCTCCATGTGGATCTCAATGCCGTTCTCTCTGAAGTAACGTTTCATATATCCAGGGTATACACCTCTCGCATGTACATCCCCGAAGAAGTAGTTCATATGCTCAGACTTCATAGCCGCAATGACATCGTCCGGGTTAGGCGTTAGCGGATACGTTGGCATGCTTAGGATCATGCAGCCGATCTGGGCCTGCGGATTGATCTCATGTCCGATTTTGACTGCTGTGGCACTTGCGACCAGCTCGTGATGAATGGCCTGATACAGATCCTGCTTGCTGAGTTGCTCCTTCGGTGTATAGATCCCGCCGCTCATGAACGGCTCGTGCAGGATGGAGTTGATCTCGTTGAAGGTCAGCCAATACTTCACTTTATTCTTGTAGCGGGTGAATACCGTTCTGGCATACCGTTCATAGAAGCCGACTAATTGCCGGTTCACCCAGCCGTCATACTGCTTGGACAAGTGCAGCGGAGTTTCGTAGTGGGAGAGGGTCACGAGCGGCTCGATGCCGTATTTGTGACATTCATCGAACAGGTCGTCGTAGAATTGCAGGCCTTGCTCATTAGGCTCCAGCTCGTCACCGTTCGGGAAGATCCGGGACCAGGCGATCGAGGTGCGGAAGACCTTGAAGCCCATTTCGGCAAAAAGCTTGATATCTTCCTTGTACCGGTGGTAAAAGTCGATGCCGACCAGCTTCATATTATCTTCGGTAGGCACCTCGGTGATGGGGCCCTTGATTCCTTGCGGAGCTACGTCCTGGGTGGACAGGCCTTTGCCGTCCTCGTTGTATGCGCCTTCGAGCTGGTTCGCAGCAACTGCGCCGCCCCACAGGAAGCCTTCAGGAAATGGTGTATTCATCGATAATCCCGCCTTTTATTAGTTATGGATTCAGATATGGTAAGCTGTTCATAGGTCCTATAATTCCATGCTAAATGTTGTAACGCGTTACATGTCAAGTATTATTATAAAGATGAAAAAATATGTAAGGAGAGCCATCATGTCGAATCTGGATCAAATCGCTAAACTGTCGGGATTCTCCAAAGCTACGGTATCGAGAGTACTGAATCGTTCTCCCCATGTGAGCCAGGCAACGCGGGAGATCATCCTGAAGATCATGGAAGAGCTGGACTATGTGCCGAACGGCAATGCCATCTCCTTGTCCAGAGGGGAGACCATGCAGATCGGGATGGTGACGGAGGGGATCAACGAGGTGATGCTGCCTTTTCTGAACAGCTTCGTGGAGACTGCGAGCCGGCACGGATATCAGACGATTATCTATACCTCCGGGGGAGATCCGGCCAAAGAGCTGCAAGCCTTCGAGGATATGCGGCGCAAAAGAGTCGATGCGCTGGTCATCAGTACCTGCGTTAACGATCAGACGCTCCTGGGCTCCTTTTGCAAATACGGGCCGATTGTCTCCTGGCAGCGGATGGAGCTTCCTGAGATTCAGAGTGTAGCCATGAATCAATATGACGGATATATGCTCGGGCTTGAACATCTGATTGAAAAGGGTTATACGCGGATTGCCAATGCCTGGGGCCGGCCAACCAGCATGAATACCTCCGGGCGGATACAGGCGTACCGGGATGCTGCCCGCAGCTATCAGCTGGAGGTGAACCCGGAATGGTCGCAGACGGGCATTCACTCCATCCGGCAGGGTGAGGAGCTGATCCGCAGGCTGCTGATGGGTCCCGGGGGGCATCCGAACGCCATCCTCTGCGCCAATGATATGGTCGCGGCAGGGGTACTGAGCGAAGCCCGCAGACTGAAGGTGAAGGTGCCGGAGGAGCTGGCAGTGGTCGGCTTCGACAACACGGAGCTCGCCCATACGCTGGGGATCACCTCAATTAATAATCCGATTGCCGCCCAGGCACAGAACGCGCTGCATCTGATTCTCGGCAAGCTGAAGGGGATAGAGGCAGAGCAGGAGCCGCTGGGGTTCCAGCTGGTGCCGAGGGAGACGACGTAAGATGGATAAAATACTGATTATCGAGGATGACCTGAAGCTGCAGAAGTACATTCAGGAATACCTGCTGGCGTATCATTTCGCGGTGGATACGGTGAGTGATTTCAGCCGGATTATCGAACAGGCGGAGAGAAGCAGGCCGCAGCTGATTCTGCTGGACATTAATCTGCCGACCCTCGACGGCTTCTATTACCTGAAGGTGCTGCGCAAAACCATGCAGGTGCCGATTATCATCCTCTCCGCACGCAGCGATGAGAGTGAACAGATCCGCGGGATGGAATACGGGGCGGATGATTATGTGACCAAGCCCTTCAAGATCGGCATTCTGCTCGCCAAGATCAACGCAGTGTTGCGCCGGGCCTACCGTCGGGAAGAACACAATGCGTGTACAGTTGGCGGACTTAAGCTGCATACCGATACGATGAAGCTGGAGTATAAGGAGCAGGTTATTGAGCTAAGCAAGAATGAATTCCTGCTGATGCAGATGTTCATGAAGAATGCCGGCGGCATTCTCTCGCGGGAAGAGCTGCTGGAGGCACTGTGGGATGAGCAGACCTTCGTGGATGACAATACCCTAACCGTCAATATTACCCGGATCAAAAAGAAGCTGAGCCAGTACGGGCTCCATCAGTTGATTACGACCAAAAGGGGAGTGGGTTATGTCTTGGATCACGCAGACCTTTGAACTGCTGCAGCTCAAAAAAGGCATGGTTCTGCTCTATCTCCTGAATACAGTGATTCTTATCCTGTTTTCTTATGTTTTTTATGGTGTGGATGATATTCTGTATCCGCTCGGTGTAAGCTTGTTTCTGCTTGTGGTCTATCTGTCCGTTGCTGTCCTGCGGTTGTACAAATTCACGGATAAGCTTGCCGATTCACGGCTCAGCCCGCATCTTGAGATCAATGCTGCGGATGTGGCGGACAGGCTTATTTTTGGCACTATCAATGAAATTCATGAGGAGTATAACAAACGGATCTACCGGCTCGGCAGCTCGGCCAAGGAGCGGAACCGCTTGTTCTCCCAGTGGATTCATAATATGAAGGTCTCGGTGTCCGTCATTGATCTGGCGGCGGAGAGCGGGTCTGAAGAGGCCCTGCAGGATATCCGGGAAGAGAACGGGAAGCTGACGCGGAGCCTGGAGGAGTGCCTGAATATGCTGCGGCTGGAGGAGTTCCCGCGCGATTACAGACCGGAGAAGGTGAACCTGCACAGGGTGGTGACGAAATCGGTCAATGCGCACAAACGGGAGTTTATCTATTCGGGAGTGTATCCGAAGATTGCTGTGGACGAGCATCTGGAGGTCTATACGGATGAGAAATGGTGCAGCTTCATGCTGGAGCAGGTCCTCAGCAACGCCGTGAAGTATAGTCTAAAGGGCGGGACGGTAACTGTAACCGGTCTGGTCAAGGAGGGCGGAACGTTGCTTACCGTGAGGGACGAAGGCATAGGCATAGACCCGGAGGATGTGCCGCGGGTGTTTGAGCCCTTTTTTACAGGCAAGAATGGAAGGAAGTACCGCTCTGCTACCGGTATCGGCCTCTACATGGTGAAGTATACCGCAGACAAGCTTGGCCATACCGTCAAGCTGGATTCGAAGCGGGGGATAGGGACGGAGTTCACCTTCACTTTCCCCACAATATAAGACTGTATAGGGTACATACGATTCACCTTACGTAAATGTAAGCTTCTGAAAGGTAAATGCATTCAAGCACCGGGGGCTCCCCTTTATACTTTATTTAGAACATAAGATTGTAAAGGGGAGGATACGAAAAATGGATGTCATCACCATTAATCAGCTAGTCAAAGTGCATAACGCCTTCAAGGCGGTACGGGGAGTCTCCGCTCTCGATTCGCTCAGCTTCGCTGTGGAACAGGGAGATTTCGTCGGGATTATGGGACCCAGCGGCAGCGGCAAAACCACTCTGCTGAATATTCTGTCCGGCATAGACCGGGCTACCTCCGGCGAAGTCATCATTGACGGGCAGGACATTACGAAGCTGTCGAACGATCAGATGGCTCTATTCAGGCGGGAGCGGCTCGGTTATGTGTTTCAGGATTTCAACCTGCTGGACAGTCTGACCCTTCAGGAGAATATCTCGCTGCCGCTGATTCTGGACCGCCGAAGCCCGGAGGAGATTGAGCACAGGCTGGGTCCGCTGATGGCGCTGCTCAGCATTGCGGAGCTGAAGGACAAGTACCCTTACCATCTCTCCGGCGGGCAGAAGCAGAGAGCCGCAGCCGCCCGGGCGGTAGTGAATGATCCGGCGGTGATTCTGGCGGATGAGCCTACGGGGAATCTGGACTCCCGATCCGCCCATCAACTGATGGAGATGCTGACCTCTCTCAATGAACGGCTGGGAAGCACCATTTTGATGGTGACGCATGATCCGTTTGCGGCGTCATTTTGCCGGAGGGTGATTTTTATCAGGGACGGGCAGCTTGAATTCGAGATCCGGACGGCCGGAGAGCGGAAGCCGTTCTTCGATAAAATTCTGGAGGCGCAAAGTGTGCTCGGAGGGAAGCCGTTATGACGTTCCGCGCCATTATCCGCAAGAACTTCCTGTTCAACGTTAAAAAATATGTCTCTCTCTATTTCGTAAATACGCTAATTGTCGCCATTCTGTTCATGTTCGGCAGCCTGCTCTATAATCCCGATATTCTGCGTCAGGTAGGGGATTCCACACTCTATGATATTGTGCGTCTCTCCCTGATCGGAGTTGTGCTGTTCTCGGTAGTGTTTGTTACCTACAGCAACTTTTCTTTCCTGAAATACAGGGGCAGGGAATTCGGTACGTACATCACGCTCGGCATGACGACCAGAGACCTGTCGAAGCTGCTCTTGCTGGAAAATCTGGGCGTCGCCGCCGTCTCTCTGGTTAGCGGACTGGTGTCTGGTGTGGTGTTCGGCAAGCTATTTTATATGGGCATCAATCAGATTCTGCCGGAGAACAAGCTGCAGTTCGGGCTTAGTGCGGGCAGTCTGCTCCTAGGGAGCGGGATCTTCCTGGTTATTGCCCTTCTAAATGCCGGATTCAACCTCATCTATATCCGTAAAATGCCGGTTGTGCGGATTCTGAAGTCGGCTCATGTCCGGGAAGCCGGTGAACACAGCCCGGGATGGGGCCTGCTTGCGCTGATCATATTTGCTGTCTCTGCAGTCCTGCTGCCGGTAACCTTGCTGAGCAACGGGTTTGGCCGAAGCACTGCACTCTGCGTGGTCTTCATCGTACTTACTATGGTCTGTCCTTATGTAATGATCGGAACGGGAGTGAGCACCGCCAAGTCGGTTATGAAGCGGTTCAGACGGTTTTATAATAACAACCTGTTGGTCATGGCGAACTTAAGTCACCGCATGGCTTCCTATACAACTACGCTGTACATCGTCACTCTGCTGATTGCCGGGGCCATGTTCTTCATCGGATTAACATATACCATGTACGCCACAACCAGGGAAACTATTCAGCGGAACACCCCCTATGATGTTCTCTTCGTAGAGAGTGGTCCGGTCAATGTCATCGGGGAAGAAGAAATCGCAGCATTGTTCAAGGGCAGCGGGGACAGGCTGGAACGAAATGAGACGCTGGAGTACGTGGCAATACCCGAATTCCGGCAGGATAAAGGGGCCTGGGAGCTGTGGGATACACAGTCGATGGTCATCGGGGAGAGCGCATTCAACCGGCTGCTCGGAACAGCCTATGAGCTTGGGGAGACACAGTCGCTGAATGCCAGGGTGCGCCAGGTGCATAAGAAAGTTAATATACCGGATACGATTCTGGCAACGATAACGCCGGAACAAGCGGAGAAGAAGATACGGGAGGCGGGCGGAGAAAAGGAGCCGCTGCTGCGGGCTATGCAGGGCGCTGTGATTCAGGAATATCATGCTGATGATATCGTTGAGGTCACGGAACCGTTTATTAATTCGGTTGAAACGGCTTCCTCCGCTTTCGGGGAAGCCATGGTTGTGGACGACACTGTCTACGAACGGCTCAAGGCAGCGGCGCTCGCCGCTCAGGCTGGTCAGGTGAAGAAGGTCCATCTGCTCAGCGGCGACCTTAGTGATGCCGGCTTAGCGGCACTGGTGGACAACCTGCGGATACGCAACGGTTATGATGAGACTTACTGGACGACACCTGACCAGCCGAATCATAATGCCGGGGACCGGACGCGGGCAGAGCATGAGGAGCTGCAGCCGGTCTTCCGCGGGGAGCTGCTCACCCGTGAGCTGGAGGCAAACGGAGCCAAATTCTTCATCATTATGTTCCTCGGAGCTTTGTTCATGATTGCTGCCGGTCTGGTGCTGTATCACAAAGTATGGTCCGAGATGGATGTGCAGAAGGAAACCATGGTCTCGCTGAAACGGCTGGGGGTAACCCCGAAGGAGCTGCGCCAGCTCGTCTCCAAGGAGTTGGCCATCGTCTTTATGCTGCCGGCTGCAGGCGGTCTTGGGTTGGGGCTGTACTATTTCTTCGTGCTGCTCAGCGGCACCTACGGGCTTGCAGGACCGCTTGGCCGGGCCTTTCTCATAGCGGGTATATTCTTCATCATGCAGACCGCCTTCTATTTCACCAGCCGCAGAAAGTATTTCGCTGAGCTGGGGATGCTGTAGGTCCCTCAGAAAATAATCTTCTGCTCCGCCATAATCCGGCCGATCTCAAAGATGGCGGCGCATTCCACGAAATGAACCTCGGAGATGATCGAACGGTCATGCGTTCTGTAGTAGTACTTGCCGTCGGTATATACGTGATCGTAGATGAGACTGATGTCATAGACCGAGGTAGGGTAGAGCTCCCCTTCACCCTTGGCGATCCCCGCCGTGATGGAATGATGTCCTGAGCCTTCAACGAAGGAGATGCCCATCGGAAGCCACAAGGTAACCTGATGATCCTTATCCTGCCGCCAGCTTCCGTTCAGAGTACCTTCACCGATGCGGATCAGACTGTCGCGCAGCTTGCGGGGAATCCAGGGGGAGGGGAAGACGAGGTCACGTGCCAGGTTGATGATTCTGCTGCTATTGTCGATCTGCCGCATCAGGAAGTGGAAGCTCCGTCCGTCGAGCGTAACCTCGGCCCATTCATCAAAGAAGAGGTTGTCCGAGAACATCCGCTCCAGCTGATCGACCTCCCCGTAGAGCGCGGGCATCAGCATGAGCTGGCTCTGGATACGTCTGCCGATCAGCCGGATGAAGTCTATAATCGGGTGGGTCTCCGGCTGGAAGTAACCATAATTAATATCGTAATAAAAGCCGAGATTCTCATTAATTAAATCCTTGGCAAACGCCATGAGATGATCGAATTCTTGTTTCATTTTCATGCACAAGCTGCTCCTTCAGTCGTATGATATTGTGCTTATCATATTACGTGCCACGCTCCTGTGTCTGTGATGAAAACAGCAGGTAATGATTGGTTCAGCAGCGGCTCCACAGCGGTTCTCCGTCATCGGTTCTGGCAGCAATAAAGCTCCCTATACAAAAAGGTGTTCCCTGGCCGTCTGCAATCAGACGGCTAAGGAACACCTTTTGCACTACTCAGGCATCAGGACTTGATGCCTATACTATCACGCTCTGCAGCTTACCCGGCAAAAGCCCGCACCTCGTCCAGTGTCGGCAGCGCAGCAATCGCCCCGATCTTGGTGCAGACAATGGCCCCCACCCGGTTGGCGAAGGTAACGAAGTCCCTCTGCTGCTCTGCGCTGCGGGTAAAGTCTGCCGGATGCGCCAGCTGGCTGATCCGGCAGAGCAGAGCCCCGATAAAAGCATCGCCGGCACCGGTGGAATCGATGGACTCTACGGTAATGCTCGGAATCAGCATGCGGGAATCCGGGGAGGAGATCAGGGTGCCGTCTTTGCCCAGAGTCACGGCAACGGTTCCCGCTCCCCATTCATGCAGCAGATCAAGGGCGGCATCGCGGTCCGCTTCGCCAGTAATAATCTGCAGCTCCTCGTCGCTGACCTTCACCAGATCGGCCTTGGAGATACCGCCTCTGGACAGCGCGATGAATTCATCCTGTCGCCCGGTCCACAGGTCGCCCCGGTAATTAGGGTCGAAGGAGATGAAATGCCCATTCGTCTTCGCTTCATCCATCATCGTTATATACACTTCGCGGAAGGGCTCGGCCAGCAGGGCAGTCGCCGACCCGAAATGAATCATGGAAGTCTCCCGGATAGCTGCCCGGTCAAGCTCCTCCAGCCTTAGCAGCCGGTCAGCCCCACGGTGGAACACGAAGTCGCGCTCTCCGTTTGCTGAACGCGAGACGAAGGCCAGCGTGGTCGGTGCTGCGGGATCAAGCAGCAGCATCGAGGTGTCTACGTGCTGTTCTTCCAGCGTCTGCTTCAGGAAGAGGCCGAAGGGATCGGCTCCGACCTTGCCGAGGAAGGCGGAGCGTCCCCCGAGCCGGGCGATGGCTGCACTTACGTTCGCCGGTGCCCCGCCGGCCTGCTTGGCGAAATGCCGGCCTTCAGTCAGGCTGACGTCCGCCTCGGTGCAGAAGAAATCGATGAGCAGCTCGCCCACGCAAAGGACTGTATTCTTGGATTGCACGATAGTAACCTCCTGCGGAATTAGTTCGGTACGGGAGTAGAGTCTCTGAATAGAACGTCAGTGGCGACATGCGTCACCTGATACGGCCGGGCCGGGTCCTTGATTCTGGAGAGCAGCATCTCTGCCGAGACAATCCCCATATGGCTGCTGTAGATATGTACGGTCGAGAGATGAGGCTCGATGACCCGCGATTCCGAAGCGTCATCGAAGCCGCAGACCGCTACCTGCTCCGGTACCTTGACCCCTCTGTTCTTAAGCGATTTCATCACGCTGATGGCAATGAAGTCATTCGCACAGATGAAGGCGGAGGGCCACTGGCCGAGCGCCTCCAGCTGCTGGTCCATCCAGTCCGCCTCCAGCAGGTAATCCTTGTCCTGGCCGACAATGCAGGATTCGGGAATCAGCGGGATACCGGCTGCAGAGAGCGCTCTGTTGAAGCCTGTCCACCGTTCATGGAAGCTGCGGCAATGGTTGTAATCGCCGACGAATCCGAAGCTCTGCACACCGTGGTCCATCAGCTTACGGGTCATCGCATACACGCTGTGTTCATTCTCCATAAGCAGCAGGTCCGCCTTCAGCTCAGGGTAGACAATGTCCGCCGCGCAGTCGATGAAGATCGTCGGAATGCCGAGACCGGTAATCAGTCCGCTGTACTCCTTGTTGAACATTTCAATACAGATAATCCCGTCAACATTAGAAGGCTCGAAATTACCGGGCAGAGCCATGGCGTTAATATCGTTCTCCCGGACAAAATAAATGGACAGGGTGTAGCCCTCTGTACTGATGCGCTTCTCCAGTCCGCTGAGCAGCTGGGAGCCGAAGTGGGAGCTGTTAGGCAGGTTGCTGGTCAGGAGGGCGATATTGCCCTGCTGATCGGAGCTGCTGCCTGCGGTCTCCATATAAGAGAATTGTTTATATTTAAGCTCGGCGGCCTTGCTGAGTACCTTCTCCCGGGTCTCGGGAGGAACGCTCTCTGCGCCGTTCAATGCCTTGGAGGCCGTGTTTCTGGAGATTCCCAGGGCATCGGCAATGTCTTGAATGGTGACCTTGGCTTTCTTCATCACTGTGTTCCACCTTTATTTCCCCATATTTGTTGTCTCTGTTACCTAATATATAGCATATCAGCAAAATTGACAACGAAATTTTACAAATGCACAAATATGATTTACATATTCAAGTGAAAAGTAACGGATTAGTGCTTGTTTTATATGTATTTGTTACATTTGCACCGTATAATGCACGAATTTATTTATTTTTTTGCACAAAATGCATTGACTTCTTGCCAGATTCTCTGATAAATTGTAAATGCAAAACATGGTCAAATGTAAAAATGTAAACCTATTCATTAGGGGCGAATGCAAAAATAAGAAGGGGGAAGAAGATTGGCAAATCCGATGGCTCAACCCGGGAGAACAAGCCTCACCAAGCACAGGTCGTGGCTAAGCTACATGCGCCGGAATTATATCCTGTATTTATTCTTGGCTCCAGCTGTAATTCTCACGGTTATATTCAAATACGTTCCGATGTACGGCGCGATGATTGCATTCAAGGATTTCAGCCCGCGCAAGGGCATCATGGGCAGCGCATGGGTGGGTTTCGAGCACTTCCAGCGGTTTCTCACCTCGCCGAATTTCTACGATATTTTAATGAACACGCTTAAATTAAGCGCCTACGGGCTGATTCTTGGTTTTCCGGTGCCGATTGTGCTGGCGCTTATGCTGAACCTGATCCGCAGCGCGAAGCTGAAGAAGAACATCCAGCTGATTGTGTATGCGCCTAACTTTATTTCGGTCGTGGTTGTGGCAGGGATGCTGTTTGTCTTTCTGTCGCCGACAGGGGTGGTGAACGCGCTCATTACTGCTTTTACAGGGAAGCCGGTGTCCTTCATGAGTGATCCTGCTTACTTCCGGTCCGTGTATATTCTGTCAGGCATCTGGCAGACGGCAGGCTGGTCCTCGATTATCTATGTGGCTACGTTGGCGGGTGTCGATCCGCAGCTTCATGATGCGGCAACGATTGACGGGGCTTCCCTGCTGAAGCGCATCCGCCATATCGATCTGCCCGCGCTCAGGCCGGTGATGGCCGTGCTGTTCATCCTTGCCGCAGGCGGCATCATGTCGATCGGATATGAGAAGGCTTTCCTGATGCAGACGGCGCTCAATACCCCGACCTCGGAGATTATTGCGACCTATGTCTACAAGGTGGGTCTGCAGGCAGGCGATTATGCCTATTCCACCGCTATCGGATTATTCAATTCGGTCATTAACGTAATCCTGCTGGTCTTCGTCAATACGGTTGTCAAGCGGCTGAACGAAGGGGAAGGACTGTATTAAAAGGAGGTAAGTATGGATATTCAATATTCCGGGAAGGACCGGATTCTGGTTGTTATCACGTATATATTGCTCGGTCTGTTCATTCTGGTCATTCTGTTTCCGCTGGTGTATGTCGTGCTGGCCTCCTTCTTAACCCCGAATGTGCTCATTACCAAGGGGCTGGCTATTGCGCCGTCGGACTGGACGATTACAGGTTACGTCAAAATTCTCAGCAACGACGCGATGATCCGCGGCTTCTTCAACGCCTTGTTCTACTCTGCCGCCTTCGCGCTGGCTACGGTCTTCTTCTCCGTCTTCGCGGCGTATCCGCTGTCCATTGAGGGGCTGGCCGGGAAGCGGCCGGTGATGATCTTCTTCCTGATTACGATGTTCTTCGGCGGCGGTCTGATTCCGACTTATCTGGTCGTGAAGGATCTCGGGATGCTGAATACGGTGTGGGCGGTCATTCTGCCGGGGGCGATCAGCGTGTTCAATATTATTCTGGCGAAGACCTATTTCCAGGGCCTGCCCAAAGAGCTGTTTCAGGCGGCGAGTATCGACGGGGCCTCTGATCTGGGCATTTTCTTCCGGATTGTGCTGCCGCTGTCGAAGCCCATTATCTTCGTGCTGGCCTTGTATGCCTTCGTGGGACAGTGGAACTCTTACTTCGATGCCATGATTTATCTGGACGATTCGCGGCTGTTCCCATTGCAATTGGTGCTGCGTTCGATCCTGATTCAGAATCAGGTGCAGCCCGGCATGATTGCCGATGCACTGGCCCAGGCGGAGCTGAAGAAGCTGTCTGAAATGATCAAGTACTCATCCATCGTTATCTCCAGCCTGCCGCTGATCGTGATGTACCCGTTCTTCCAGAAGTACTTCGAGAAGGGTGCCATGGTCGGCTCCATTAAATAATACTAGGGGGAATTTATATGAAAAAATCATTGCAAACCCTGTCTGTGCTGGCACTCTCGGCTTCCGTGCTTGCGGGCTGCGGCGGAGGAAACAGCAATTCCTCGGCCTCCGAGGATTACAAGCTGGAGAATGTGACGCTGCCGCTTAAAGAGAAGGTATCGCTGCACTTCATGTCCCAGAGCTCCGCGCTGGCGCCTGCCGACCCGAACGAGAAGCTGATCTACAAGCGGCTGGAGGAGAAGTCTGGTGTGCACATCGATTTCACCAATTACACGAACGACGCTTTTATTGAGAAAAGAAACCTGGCGGTAGCCAGCGGCGACCTGCCGGATGCGATTATCGATGCCGCCTACTCGGACTACGATCTGCTGACCCTGGGCAAGGACGGGACAATCGTTCCGCTGGAGGAGCTGATTGAGAAATACATGCCGAATCTGCAGAAGGTGCTGGCCGCCGCGCCGGAGTACAAATCAATGATGACCGCGCAGGACGGGCATATCTATGCTTTTCCTTGGATAGAGGAGCTGGGCTCCGGCAAGGAGAGCATTCATTCGGTCAACGGGATGCCGTGGATCAATGTGGAGTGGCTGAAGAAGCTCGGACTGGCTATGCCAACTACGACGGAGGAACTGAAGAAGGTGCTGGTCGCCTTCAAGAATGATGATCCGAACGGGAACGGCCAGAAGGATGAGATTCCGCTGTCTTTTGTGCTGAATAACGGCAATGAGGATATGAACTTCCTGTTCGGCTCGTTCGGCCTGGGAGATAACGGCGACCACACCGTGGTTACCAATGACGGCAAGGTAGTATTCACTGCGGGCCAGGACGGATACAAAGAGGGCATCAAGTATCTGAATGAGCTATACGCGCTGAATCTGATTGACGAAGAGGCGTTCGAACAGGACTACAATACGTATCTGGCCAAAGGGCAGAGTGAACGCTACGGCCTCTACTTCCAGTGGGATAAAGCCAATATTACCGGCTTCAACGATAAATACGATCTGATGCAGCCGCTTGCCGGACCCACTGGAGAGGTCAATGTGGCCCGCACGAACAACTTCGGATTTGACCGTGGACGGATGGTGATTACCGGATCGAATAAGAATCTGGAGCTTACCGCCAAGTGGATTGACCAGCTCTATGAGCCGCAGCAGTCGGTTGAAGATAACTGGGGAACGTATGGGGATGAGACGCAGCAGAATATTTTTGAATACGATGAATCGGCCAAAATGCTGAAGCATCTCCCGCTGGAAGGCGCGGCTCCGGTTGAATTGCGCCAGAAGACCAGCATCGGCGGACCGCTCGCGATCCTGGATGAATACTACGGTAAGGTGACCACGAAGCCTGATGATGCCGCTTGGCGTCTGGACCTCATGAAGGAGAAGCTGGTTCCTTATATGAAGGCCGACAACAACTTCCCGCGTGTCTTCTATTCGCTGGAGGACCAGAAGGAATTGACCGCCATTGAGACCGACCTGTTCGCTTATGTCAACCGCAAGCGTGCGGAGTGGACCAAGACCGGGAAAGTGGAAGCGGAATGGAAGGATTATCAGGCAGAGCTGTCCAGACTCGGGCTGGATAAATGGCTGGAGATCAAGCAAAGAGGATATGACAGCTACCTTAAGAACAAAGGCTGAGGCTTAAATGGGCTGCTGCACAGGGCTCAACATATAAACAGATAAAGGTGGTAATGGAGTGGAAATTATGGGGAGAACCAAACACAGGCCGGCGCTGCATTTTACGCCGGGGCAGCATTGGCTGAATGATCCGAATGGGCTGGTTTATTTTGAAGGCGAATATCATCTGTTCTATCAGTATCATCCGCATTCCTCCATCTGGGGGCCGATGCACTGGGGCCATGCCGTCAGTAAAGACTTGATTGCCTGGGAGGAGCTGGACATTGCGCTGTATCCGGACGAACACGGCTATGCGTTCTCCGGCAGCGCAGTCGTAGACTGGAACAATACCAGCGGACTGTTCCCCGAGAAGCCGGGTATCGTTGCGATCTATACGAGCCATCTGGAGCCTACGGAGACGTCGCCTTCCGTGCAGAGACAGAGCTTGGCCTACAGCCATGATAATGGCCGGACCTGGAGCAAATATGCAGGAAACCCGGTGCTGGCGCATCCTTCCAAGGCGGACTTCCGTGATCCGAAGGTATTCTGGTCCGAAGTTCACGGGAAATGGATTATGGTGCTGGCGACGGATCAGACGATCACGTTCTACTCCTCCCTGAATCTGCGGGAGTGGAGCCTGGAGAGTGAGTTCGGCGAGGGCGCAGGCTCTCATGATGCCGTATGGGAATGCCCGGATCTGTTCCAGCTCCCGGTGGAGGGGACAGGAGACAGCAAGTGGGTGCTGCTGGTCAGCATCGGTGATAACAGCGGGGCGAGATACGGCTCGCGGACGCAATATTTCGTCGGCGGGTTCGACGGCTCTGTCTTCACGCCGGAGCATGGCGATATCCGCTGGCTGGATTATGGCAAAGACAATTATGCCGGGGTCAGCTTCTCGGGTATTCCGGCAGCGGACGGGCGGCGGATCTTCATCGGCTGGATGAACAACTGGCGCTATGCCAATCAGATTCCAAGCCAGGGCTGGCGCGGAGCAATGACGATTCCGCGGGTACTGACGCTGCATGAGGCAGAAGGCCGCACCTTGATCCGCCAGCAGCCGGTAGCGGAGCTAGACCGTTACTTTGCGGCAGAGTCCGGGACATTGCCGGAGATGCTGCTGATACCGGGCGAGCGCCAGGATATCAAGTGCAAGGATTCAGCCCTGGAGCTGCGGCTTGAGCTTGCGGACAACGAAGCTGAAGAATTCGGTCTTATTATTCATCATACCGCTACCGAGTATACCGAACTTGTCTACTCTGCTGCCGGCGGCACTCTTACTCTGCGCAGAGATCAGTCCGGCGAGACCGGCTTCTCCGAGATATTCCCCGATCTCCAGAGCACGGAGGGTATGGGCAGCCTGAAGAACCTGCGTATCCTGCTGGATGCCTGTTCGGTGGAGGTATTCGCAAATGACGGCCTCACCGCCATCACCAGCCTGATCTTCCCCGGAGGCATCTGCTCCGGCCTAAGTTTCTATGCTAAGGGCGGCAGTGTACGGCTGCGGGATGGACGCTTGTCTTTCATGGAATAAATAGTCAATAGGATGAAGCCCGGACAAGGGTGTTCCGCACAGCCATGAGATCATGGCTGGCTGAACACCCTTTTTGGTGTGGCGGGAACCCGCAGCCATGGCTTGCGGACATGCACGTATTCGGGAACGTGGAGAGCTGGTTTCAGCCAGGCCTAGACGCCCGGTGCTGCCGTACGGACCGGAAACATACGGCTGAACAGGAAGCGGGTCAGCGGACCGGCTACCAGCAGCTGGAGCGGCAGGGCGCAGATGAAATTAAGCCCCAGGATGGAGAAGTAATGACGGAAGAAGTTGTCCCCGAATCCGAAGTGTGCTAGTGTGCCGTATAGAGACATGAGGATGACCATGCCGCAGACCATGAAGCATGAGATCGCCAGTATTTTGCGGATAGGGGGTGTGGACGGCTTCACTATTTTGAAGGCCAGTCCTTTGGCAATTCTGCTAACCACCACAATATCGCAGAACAGGGCAACGGCAAGTGCCGGGAGTAAGCCCACAGCCACATCCGTGAACAGCCTGCTGTTGAATCCGTTCGCTATAATCACATTGTAAAAAGACATAAAGACGACCATGCAAAAACACATCATACTGGTGAAAATTAAAGCTTCTTTTTTGTTGCTGCCCATGTTTCCGAACTCCCTTAAATGTAAGTTTGTCAAACTTCACTTATAGTAGCAGTGGGAGGGATTATTGTCAACCTAGTTGACAATTAGAACGGTATGATTGTCCGTCTGTGCTGGCCTTTCTTCCAACAAATTATGGATTAAGCCCGAAGCGGGTACCGTAACTGCATTTCTACAATGGAGGACTTGTAAATGAAGGAATATATGAGCGGGTTAAATCTGGTCGATATGATCAGCGAGAAGCATAAGGTGCTGCGGGATAAGGTGAACGAGATGAGCGGAGAGCCGCTGAATAAGACGGAGACGCATATTCTGGCGATGCTGGAGCAGCACGGCGTTCTGTCCATTTCGGAGATCAGCAGGCTGATCAGCATTTCCCGCCAGGGGACGCAAAAGACGATCAACAATCTGCTGGCCGAAGGTTACGTAGATACTGCTGCAAAGGGAGGAAACAGCCGGGACAAGCCAATCGTGCTCACTGCGAAGGGGACAGCGTCTTGCCGGAGTATGCTGGAGATCAAGCAGAATATTGAAGCCGAAATCACGGCCCGGATCGGTAAGGAACAGGTGGAGCTGCTGCGGACGCTGCTAACACAGGACTGGCTCTAAGACATCCTGAAAATGGCTGAATATAGCAAAAAAAGCTGAAATAAGCAAACGGGACGGAGCGGAAAGCCTGCTTGGTCCTTTTTGCTGTGTCTTTCGGCGAATTACATTTATTATTCATGGTTTGGAGTTTGTCTAGGATATCTGCATATATACAGATGGTGATAAAAGAATTAATGTAGTATCGAACGGGCAGCAAAAATAGTGTCTGTATCCAGTTATAGGTCAGATTTTATTTGTGCACCAGGGGTAATATAACTTTAAAAAAGTCGGTGAGTGATGATGATGTCTTCGGTAAAAAGGTTCCTGATCGGACGGCCGCTAAAGTCCGATCAGCTGGGAGAACAGAAGCTTAACAAAACCAAGGCCCTGGCCATTCTGTCCTCGGATGCCTTGTCCTCTGTGGCCTATGGCCCGGAGCAGATTCTGCTGGTGCTGATCACGGTTAGCACAGCCGCATTCTGGTACTCCATTCCGATTGCAGGCGGGGTACTGGTGCTGCTGCTGGCCCTGATACTCTCCTATAGGCAAATCATCTTCGCCTATCCCCAGGGCGGCGGGGCTTATGTTGTATCCAAGGAGAATCTGGGCAAGTATCCGGGGCTGATTGCCGGGGGCTCCTTGCTTGTCGATTATATACTTACCGTAGCGGTGAGTGTCTCTGCGGGAACGGATGCGATCACTTCAGCTTTTCCGAGCCTGCATCCTTATAATGTGATCATTGCCATCATCTTCGTACTGCTGATCACGACACTCAATCTGCGCGGGGTCACCGAGTCGGCATCTTTCTTGGCTTATCCGGTCTATCTGTTCGTCCTGGCGATGTTCATTATGATCGGGCTGGGACTGTTCAACGTGCTGACCGGGAGAGTACCGGCAGAGCTTCATACCTCACTGGGAACACCGGTGGCCGGAATCAGCCTGTTCCTGCTGCTGCGGGCGTTCTCCTCGGGCAGCTCGGCGCTGACGGGGGTAGAGGCGATATCGAATGCGATCCCCAATTTCAAGGCGCCGGCACCGAATAATGCAGCCAAAACGTTGGCGGCGATGGGAATTCTGCTCGCGCTGTTATTCTCAGGCATCGTCTTCCTGGCCTATTATTATGGCATCGCTCCGCGTGAAAAGGTTACGGTGGTCTCCGATATTGCCGAGCATGTCTTTGGCCGCAACTTCATGTATTATGTCGTGCAGGGAACAACGGCCCTAATTCTGGTTCTCGCGGCGAACACCGGATATTCCGCGTTTCCGCTGCTGGCTGTGAATCTGGCGAAGGATAAATTCATTCCCCGGATGTTCACCGTACGCGGAGACCGGCTGGGCTACTCGAACGGAATTCTCAGCCTGGGTATCTTGTCGATTATCCTGATTATTGCCTTTAAGGGGCGGACGGAGCATCTAATTCCGCTGTATGCAGTCGGGGTCTTCATCCCGTTCACCCTGTCGCAGACGGGCATGATCGTCAAATGGCTCCGGCACAAGCCGGAGGGCTGGCTGCCCAAGCTGATCATTAATGCAATTGGGGCGCTGATCAGCTTCATTGTTACAATGATGTTCTTCCTGACCAAATTCACGCAGGTCTGGCCGGTGCTGGTCTTCCTGCCGCTGATTATCCTGTTCTTCTACCGCATCTACAAGCATTATGAATCGGTCGCCGATCAATTGCGGGTAGCCACCTGCGGGGAGCCGCCGCTGGCGATTGAAGGAAATATCATCATCCTGCCGGTGGCCGGTATTACCCATGTGGTAGAGAATTCCTTGCGGTATGCCAAGTCGCTGGGCGCAGAACAGATTATTGCCGTCCACATCCCGTTCGAGCGGGAGGATGACGCTATTTTCGAAGAGAAGTGGAAGAAGTTTCATCCGGAGGTACGGCTGGTCACGCTGTATTCACCTTACCGCAGCATCATTCATCCTTTGAGCAAGTTCATTGATACGGTTCAGCGCAAGGCGAGCGAGTCGAATTATCAGGTGACCGTCATCGTTCCTCAATTCATACCGAAGAAGGGCTGGCATAACATTCTGCATAACCAGTCCAGTCTGCTGATCCGCACGCATCTGCTGTACCGGCGCAATGTAATTATCACTACCGTCCCTTATCATTTGAAAAAATAACAAGATTATGCGCAGGGAAGCCTCCAGCTTACGGATATCCGCAGGCTGGGGGCTTTCTGTACCTCCCCGGCATGTGATAAGCTTGACTCCATAAGCGCAGATTCGCTTCTTCAAGGTTCGGTTAAGCTAGTAGCAACAGTCAGCGGATGGAGGGACAGAGGTTGAAGAAACGCAGGTTGAACGGTACTCGAATGAAGGCAATATTGATTATGCTTATGTTTGTCCTGCTGCTTACAGGCTGCGCGCAAGGCACGGCCCATGTAACCGTGAAGAAGGACGGCTCCCTTAATCTGGCCTTCAGTCTTATGCTGGATGCCCGGGCAGAGAAGCTGGTCAGCGGCAAGGTGGAGGATCTGCTCTCGGAGCGGCTGGCGGATGCCGGCATAGAGCTGAAGAAGACAGCAAGCGGCAAATCCACCGAATACCAATTTCAGAAATCCTACGCCTCCATGGAGGAATTGAAGAACAGCAGCAGCGGCTTCGATATTGTGGAGGCTGAGGTGGGACAGACGCACAGGTGGCTGTATACCAAATACGACGTGGTGGCCCAGCCTAAACTGAACGCTTACTCCGATGAGATTATTGACGGCCTTGGCAGCTTGAATGTCCCTAAGTCACTGGTGCGTCTGCTGATGGGCAGCTTCTCCGTGGATTTCAAATTAACGATTCCTTATGACCTATACGGTGAGAATAATGCGGCTGAACAGGACGGCAACACGCTGACCTGGCATGTATCGCTGGCAGATTCCGAGCCTATCCGGCTGGCAGTCTATGTACCGGATATCAGGAATATTGCGATTGCAGGGGGCGGCCTCCTGCTGATTATAGCTGTACTCATTACGTATTTTATCCGAAGAAAACAATCCCGCAGCAAGCCCAAAGCTCCGCCTGAAGGCCCTGCGATCAATCCGCCTCCCGGACAGCCCTAGGCTTCGTGTGGAAGCTGTCCCGGTACTGGCCGGGGGTCATCCCCTCCTGCTTGCGGAAGGAACGGATGAAATTCTGTGAATTGTTGTATCTCAGGCGGGAGGCGATATCCTTTACGGGCATATCGGTCTCCTCCAGCCATTTTTTGGCCATTTTGAACCGGTACATAGTCAGGTAATCACTGAAATAATACTGCGTTTCCTTGCGGAACACACTGCTGATGTAGTTGGCATTATAATGCAGCCGCGAAGCGCACTCCTCCAGCGTCAGATCCTGGTCGTACTCATGCTGGACGATATCGATCAGCTTCTCGGAGATATTATGATACTGGGCGTTCTGCCTGCTGTGGAAGATGACGATAACCGGCTGGATCACGATGGTCCAGAACCAGTCTTCAATCTCGGCCACGATATGCAGATCGGTCAGCTCCTCGAACAGGGAACCGCCCGCGTGGTAGATCTGATTCAGCGTAATTCCCGATTCCTGCATCATAATGAGCGTATTGTTCAGCAGCCGGGTCAGCGGAATCTGATATTCCTGCGGCGACAGTCCCAGCGCAAAAATACACTTGAACAGCTTATGCAGCAGCTCTTTCGCCTTATCGCTGTCCGCCAGCTTGATGGCGTCCATCAGGTCATTTTCCGTATGGGTCGGATAGTTCAGATTAAGATAATGCTTGCCGGAGTTAATATTCTCGTACTGGATAATGATACCTTTGCCCAGAGTAATCCGGTGCTTTAGTGCTTCCAGGCTCTCCCGGTAGGCAATGGACATTTTGTCAAACGAATGAAACGGCAGGCTCAGCCCAATGCTGACCTGCAGCTTCAGGACCTTGTTAATCTCCTGCTGGAGCTTCTCCGTAAGCGCATAGAGCATCCGGTGAAAAGCTTCCGTACTCTCATCCTCACTGCCGATGACGACAGTCAGGGCATGGCCCATCATCACAGGGGTTAGCCTGTGCTGCGCAGAGACCAGCTCCTGAGTCATATTATGCGCTGCGAATAACAGCAGATTGAGATCCTTTTTCTCATAGCTGTTCTCTTCGGAGAAGTCGATGCTCAGCGTAATGACAGCCATCGTCTTCCATTCCTCGACTTGCTTGCCGTACCCGTATTGCTCCAGCTCCTCCATCAGCTCGCGTCTTCTCAGATTGCCTCCGAACGCCTGAATCAGAAAGAAGGTCCGCACCTGTCCGAGATGCTGGCTGACCTCCTTCTCCAGCTGTGACTTGGATTGGAACAGGGAATGCACCTGCTCGCCGATGAGCTGGAATTCATCCGTACGCCCTGCCCGCAGTCCGGGACGGCGCAGTCCAATCTGTGTGAGCAGCCGTTCAATAGGTGTATACATGCGCCTGGAGCCTAGCCACGCCAGCAGCACAGACAACAGCAGCATGAACGTGCAGACGAATACCGTGTAGGTGCCGATTTTGCCGGATTCGCGGGTCAGACTCTTGATGGAGGTGGCCGACAGATAGATCCAGCCGTTCAGCTGGGAACGCATATAGGTGATCGAGTAATCGGCTTCATTAAGCTTGGTCTTGAACTGTCCCGACGGCTGGGCGGCAGTGGCGATCTGCTCGAAGCCTGTGAATCCGGCCGCTGTGGCAGGCTCTCCGATCAGCTTGTGGTCCGGATGCAGCAGAATCCGCCCGCTTTTATCCAGCACCATAATACTGTCCAGCGGCTGCATATCAGGATTAATGAAGTCCTGAAGACTGCAGGCCGGAATATTGGCCAGAGCCAGTCCGTATTTCTGCAGCTTGGTCGTCGGCAGCTTCTTAATCAGACTGATGCTGTACTTGCAGCCGGTCACGTTAATGCTCTCTTCACTGTAGAACAGGGAGGAGGGGTTCAGCACCCAGGAGGAGCTGCCTTCCACATTCAGCAGATTCGTGAGCTGCTCGTAATTGCGGTATTCATTTAACCGGTAGAGCCCGGAATTCTTGATCATCCAGTTCTGGCGCTGATTGAGCAGGATGACATCCTCCAGCCGCGTATCGAAGGACTGCATATTACGGATCTCATTGCGGATGTCGTTATACAAAATGAAATCGTTTTCATTTAGAGGGTTGTTCATCGCTTTCTTCAGCACCGAAGAGTTCACGACCTGATTCAAGGTCTGGTTGACAGTATTCAGCTTATGTTCTACATTTGAGGTGATTTGTAAAATGAGTTCCTTTTTGCTTTCGTTAACATTTTTTTGAATTTCGCTGGAGGATGTGAAGTAGGAGAACGAACCAATGAACAGCACCGGCAGGATGCTGATGGCGAACGCGAACATAGTTAATTTACTGAGAAAGCTAAGACGTTTCAACAGCGTTCAGCACCTTTGCATGAAATATGGAAATCACTGTCTTAAGTGTATGCATCACGAAGGATAATAACAATAATCATCTGGTGCCGCAATAATCATTTTCTCTAATCATTCGCTAATATGTTTAATTTCTCAATGAGTACATAAGACACACTAAGGATTTGACCTTGAAGCATAATCGTCACTGCGGTGAACATTTGGACTTCCAGCCGCTGCCCGTCAACAGATTTCCTGATTCAATCCGCTCTTCGCGGGTGAAATCCGTTGACAAAGGCGGACGCTACCGCTCCTCCAGTTCCAAATTTCCCCTCCGCTTCTTTGCTTTTTATTGTATCCTAAGTGCTTCTTATTGTAGATCATTCATCAATATAAATATTACGCTTCAGGGGGTTATGGAATGTTCAACCGGTTAACGGGCAGGAAGAAAGCTCTTGCAGGGTGCTTCATCCTGTTTTTATTGTTCATGATGTTAAGCGCTTGCAGCGGGGGGGAGTCTGAGCGTTCCGATTCAGCGGGTGCCCCGGCGCCGATCTCGATTCTGGCACCACTGCATTTTCCGCAGACGCCTTCGGCGGAGCTGATCGCCGAGATTGAGAAACTGACCGGGTCTCAGCTCGATATCACCTGGGTGCCGGAGGGCGTCTACACAGACAAAATGAATACCGCACTGACCACCGGCTCCCTCGGCAAAGTGACGTTCGTGAAATTCACCGATTATAATCCGGTTAAGAATATGATCCGCTCCGGCGCTTTTTGGGAGATTGGTCCCTATCTGGCGGAATTTCCGAATCTCAGTCAGCTGAATGCAGCGATTCTTAAGCAGACTTCGGTGGACGGGGGGATCTATGGCCTTTATACAGAAAGACCAGCCTCCCGGCAGGGTATTATTATCCGCAAGGACTGGCTGGAGAAGCTGCATCTCAGTCCGCCCGGAACGCTGGAGGAGCTGTATGAGGTGATGAAGCAGTTCACTATGAATGACCCGGACGGCAACGGCAAGGCAGACACCCTCGGACTGGTGGACCGCAACGATCTGGTGTACGGGGTATTCAAGACGTTAAGCTCCTATTTCGGCACGCCAAATAACTGGAAAATTGAAGAGGGACAGTTCGTCCCGGAATTCGCCACGCCTGAATATATGAACACGATGAACTTCATGCGTAAATTGTACAAGGAGCATATCATTAACCAGGATTTTGCCCTGACCAGCAAAGAGGTGCAGCGCGACAAGTTCATCCGGGGAACAGCGGGGATCTTCATCGGGAGCATGACGGATGTGCAGCGGCTCTCGATTGAGGCCAAAGCGATCAACCCCAAGGCGGAGCTGACGCTGATTAACCGGATTAAGGGGCCGCGAGGATACAGGGTATGGTCCATCCCCAAGTACAACGGCTTATATCTCTTTTCCCGCAAAGCCATTGCCACTGAGCAAGAACTAAAGCAGGTTCTCGGATTCTTCGACCGCACGATGGATGAGGATGTCGCCAACCTGATGGCGTACGGCTTCGAAGGCCGCCACTATAAGCTGGACGTGTACGGCAAAGTGATTCTCCCGGAAGAGACCTCCCAGCTTCGGGTGTATGAAGTCAATCCGCTCAACTCCCTGATGATCGCCGATGTGGGCAATGCGCATATTAAGGAGGTCGCACAGAAGGAGCAGCTCACCGCCCTGGCCGACCAGCTCAGCCGGGATAATGAGCAGTTCCTGGTCGATGACCCCACCGTGTCACTCACCTCGCCCACCTATGACGAGAAGAACGCCGAGCTCACCGCCATCATCACAGACGCCACGTACAACTATATTCTCGGCAACATCGACGCCGCCGGCTTCGCCGGTGAGGTCGAGAAATGGCGGATCAGCGGCGGCAGCCTGATTATTCAGGAGTATGGGGAGGCGCGGGGGAGGAGTGAGTGATTCGTTCAAAGCCAGACACAACCGTTAACCAGTGACAAGTATAACAATCCTGGAATTAAGCAGCATTATACTACAACATATCAATATGAACCAAAGTATCGATTCTTGGATACAACATCCTGGTATCAGAATGAATCTGATCCGGCTCCAAAGAGTGAACGGTACACGTATACAGATAAGGGCAGACCGGCAACGGCAACCAATGCTTTGGGTGAGCAAACCACATACAGTTATGATAGCCGCAATACATCAGGTGGAATCTCCCAAGTAACGACAGAGAAGATTGCCAACGGTCAAATTGTTGCTAGAAATATAACTCTATATGGGCCGGAAAGCCGTTATGCGTATCCTACTGAACAACAACAATATTTTAATATTGGCAAAGCAGATCAGAAAATTGTAAAAACCTATATGACTTATGATCTTGGGACGAGGAATTTAAAAAGCCAAAAAGATGGAAACAACCAGATTGTAGAGTATGAATATGATGCGGCTGGCCGTCCCAAAAAAGAAACCTATCCAATCCGAACCAATAGTAACGGTCAAACCTTCAGAGAGGTTATCGATTACAATTATTATAATCAATCTTCGGTAAACTTTGATTCTGTCAATGATGGAACGTTCGTTTTAAAAGTGAATACCATTAAAACCCTGACTTATTTGGCCACGAACACTTCGGTGTCGATTAATTCAGCTGTGTATTATAACGGACTCGGTCTCGGCCTTATGGAAGAGCATTGGAACAGTAATGTCGGAAAATGGGTTTTTGCCCATTATCATTACGATGACCAGGGACGGGCAACCTATCAGAAGGATACGGAAGGTAATGAGATTACAGCAACGTATGATGTTTGGGGGAAACAGAACCGCGCAACCAGTGCCAATGGAGATCTTGTGGTTAGTGACTATAATACCAAGATGCGTTTGAGCACTAAATATATCAGTGATAAGATCACAGGCGAAGCTCTAAACTATTCCGAGCAGCAATTCGATGAATGGGGGAACCTAAGTTCCACATTTACCTATAAAGATTGGCCTGCCAATCAACAAAGGATTAGTGAATCGTATCGGTATGATATTAGAGGGAACGTCACCGGCTATACCGATCCGAACAGGAATCTGAATGAAGATGGCGTTACAATGTCGTATACTTACGATGCCCTCGACCGGTTGATTGCTGTCAAGGATGCTTTGAATCAAACGACGAAGTACGCATACGATGGTAACAGTCAGCTATCAGCAGTAACCATCCAAGCCAAAAATGGTTCGCCGCAAATGCTAAATGCCAAAACATATAATGAACTGGGTCTCCTTAATGTGAAGCAGGATGGAGCCTCACAGAGCGAGAGCTATGCGTATAACAGTCTTGGTCAACTAGAAGCTAAGACAGACCGCAACGGAAGCGCGTTCGGATATACGTATGACGAAGGTGGCCAACTGAAAAATAGTTTCATTAGCGGGAAGATTAACAATGTAGCGCAAACCGAAGAAACAAAGATAATCCAATCTGCAGGCAATTCCCAGACAAAGAAAATACAAGCTCTTAAGAATGGGGCCATTGCTGCTACTCTAACCCAAACCTTCGATAATTTGGGTCAGGTCAGATCCGCATATGTACAATCTGGTACTCACTCAGCATACATTGCTAACAAGCTGGACACTCTGGGCCGTATGACAGAATTAAATGACTCATATATGAGCTTCTACACCAAGTATCAATACAACAAGGTGCGCCTGGAAAAGGTGCAGACCAATGGAAGTTCTACGCTGAGCAATGATCCGTCCGTCAATGCACAATATAGCTATTATGCCAATAACCTGGTAGACACCATTGTATATCCAACCTTGACAGATGGAAGCAGACTTATCAGCAAATATACCTATAACAAGGCGCTGGGCTGGACGGAGACGCTGACGAATACGAAGGGGAATTCGGTCCTCTCCAGCTACAGCTACGGTTATGACAATAATGGTAACCGGACCTCGGTTAGCGAGTCGCGTAACGGGACAGCGGCACAAACGACCTATTATGGATACGATGTATTAAATCGGCTGGAATCTATCACACGGCCGGATGGCAGCCAGACTAAATATACTTACGATGTGCGTGGCAACCGGCAGACCCTATCTGATACAAGCAGTATAGGCTTTGAAACGATGGATACCAGTTATACGTATGATTTGCAGAATACTCTTACGAGCATGACTAAGGGAGGCTCGGTAACGAGCTTCAGGTATTATGCAGACGGCTTACGGTTTATGAAGACTAACGGCAGTACGCAGACGCAAGTGGATTATAACTTCCAAGGACAAGTGATCACTGAAGGGAAACTCGTTAACGGGGTGTTAGTGGAGCAAGCGAACTTTGTCCGTGGTGACCGGGTGCTGGTCAAGAAAGACAAAAAGACTGCCCAAGACTATTACTACCTGTACAATGGCCACGGCGACGTGGTGCAGATTGTGAATACAAGTGGAGTAGTGGTTAATAACTACAATTACGATGAGTGGGGGAATATCACAGGTCAAGTGGAAGGAGTATCCAACTCCTTCAAGTATACTGGTGAAGTGCATGATGCTGAGACGGGACTGTATTACCTGCGGGCACGATACTATGATCCTAGTATGGGGCGATTCCTAAATGAGGACACAGTTGAGGGGCAGATTGATAATCCGCTGACGCAGAACTTGTACACGTATGTAATTAATAATCCGTTAATTTATATAGACCCTACAGGACACATGCATGCAGAAGGTGCTGGTTGGGGTGGTTTTGCGGGGAACAGATACTCGGCAACAGATCCATGGAAAGGCTGGAGCGGGCCGGTAGGAAGTGTTGCTAATTTCTTAATCTTAGATGACGTGAACACCCTTCGGGACCCTGATTCCTCCGCATTAGCCAAGGGGCTAGCAGCAGCAGGTTTTATACCCCTAGGTAAGGTCGTCAAAGGCGGAAAGTTAACGCTGCAACTGCTCAGCAAAGAAGGGAAAGTTGTAGAAAAAGAATTCAAGCTAGCTGGAGACGCATTAAAGGCAGCCCAAAAGGCATGCAATTGCTTCACCGCCGGAACAAAGGTTCAAACCGACAAAGGGGAGAAACCTATCGAAGATATTGAGGTAGGGGATAAGGTTCTCGCTAAGTCTGACGAAACCGGAGAAGTGGCATATAAAGAAGTCGTGGGGCTGTTCCAAAAGCAGGCTGACGAAATCTACTATGTCCATGTCGGGGATGAAATTATTGAGGTTACAGGTGAACATCCTTTCTGGCTGGACGGTAAAGGATGGACGTTTGTTAAAGACTTGAAAGTTGGCGACTTGCTTGTTTCAAGCGATGGTTCAAAACTGACGATAGATAAGATTGAGAAAGAGCCAAGAAAAGCAACGGTTTATAACTTTGAGGTTAAGGATTTTAACTCTTACTTCGTCTCTAATCTTGGTGTTTGGGTGCATAATTGTGCACTGATAAAACTGCCAAGTGCACGTTGGATTAATCATGATGTCTTTAATGAGTTAAAAAAATTACAATTGGATAAGAAATTCACTAAAGCAAAAGATATGGGTTATGCAAAAGCGCGTGAAGGGGCGGATGGGATAATTAGTCTGACTGAAAAAGAAATTGTTAAGTACAAGGGGTACACCTATAATTATAAAATAAAAGTTGTAGGAGCACCAAATCATGTAAGGGTCTATGGAAGAATAGATGAGAACGGAGCAATGGTGTTTGATCATATGACAAGTGGGAAATAGCAGAAGGGATTGACGATAGAGATGGATTTGAAATTAATAGAACAGACGTTTAATCGCATTTATGAATTTGAAAAAATCAAAGATTCAACTCGTAAGATACTTGAAGACCTTTTACTTAAGTCCTCAATCAACTTTTTAAACGATGAGAAGGGGAATTTACCAAAAGGGCTAGAGTATTCAGATTTATTGATTCAGTATAAATGTGTGAATATCTTTGTGAATAGTATTGATAGAGAATTTCCTTATTTTAGAATTTGTTTTGACTTGGTTCATCCAAAGACGGAAATTCAAATATTCTATTATCATGTTGATTATAATATTGATGGTAAATTTTCGGATGATTACTTTGGCAGATACTGAATGATAGTTTGTTTGGCCTTGGGGAAGCAATTCTTCAAGGTTTTTCTTTTACTCATTGTATGCGTTTCTCTCAAAGTAGTATTGCTGAACAAGCAAGAGATAATTGCTATGTCTTCGTTTATTGGGGATATGATGTTAAAGAGAATTTATCTATTGGGTGTGAATATGTATCAAACTTTAAAAATTAAAATGAAGCCATGCTCTGATGAGGGTGTTGCTTGAGTTATTTTCTAACTTCACCCAGTGCCGAATGAATCTGAGGCATACGTTATAAGAAAGTAACCCTCATCACACCCGTATCATATTCCTTAACCAATGCCCCTAATAAGGAGTGATCTATTGAATTTACAAATTGAATTGGAGCATTCAGATGAAATTCAAAAGTTTTTATGTATATTAAATATTGGAATGCTTGATGCCTTGCTTAATGGGGCATTAACTCTTGAAGACGCATATGCGTATCTCTATCGTCCATATGTAGCACAACTACTAGGACAAAATAATGCCATTAAGGAAATAGTTAAATTGTTTGAAGAATGCTGTATGTTAGAGGATATACGAGATATAGTTCCTGAAAAGCTACAAGATGCACTTAAGCTGAAAAAGCAAGAAATGTTAGATTTACTTAAGTCCTTACCTGCTACAGAAAAATCGGGGTATTGGCTTAACGAACTTGACTAATGATTCATAGACCTTGAGGGGCGGTTATCCTCAAGGTCTTTTTTGTGACCGAAACTATGCATTACTCTATTTATGAATGTGAGGAGGATGGCCCTTGTACCAATAGTGGCAATCGTAATGCCAAATTTTTAAAGTTTAGGAAAAATACATAATTAGTACTTGATTAATGAATCGACCACTGGTGTATTTTGTTTAACATAAAAGGGATTTTATTCTATAAATGACAATTTGAGAAGGGAGGGTGGTTAGGACTTGCAGGCAACGACTACGATGTTATCGGAACTGGAGGAGTATTTGCGGCAGAAGGGATTGTCGATTACGGAATTCGCCAAGCGTTCTCAGCTTCATTCGGGGACACTCAGCAATATCCTTCGCGGGCACCGGCCTATTGCCATGCAGCAGTTGGATCGGATTACCGAGGCCATGGGACAGGAGGAAGGTTACTTCTATGACTTGTATATCGATGACTATATTATTCGTGGTTCCTCAGACTGGAGAAGGATTGGACCGCTGCTGCTCCGCTGTGCTGACCTGAATAAGTTGGACAGTATCCAGCGCCTGGCCCGCCATATTATGGACAACCTGATGTATGCGCCCCTGCTGTTTGAGACAGCAGAAGAATTATTTATGGCCGGTAAAAAGGATGCCGCTGCTGCAATCTACGAGATTGTCGCCGAAGCCGAACGCTATCAGCATTCGGGACGGCTGGCACTATGCCAGTTCAGGCTTTTTATCATTTCGCTCAGTGATGATCAGAACCGGAACCTGTGGGCAGCGAACCGGTTTGAGCCTTTTGTCGAACGGTTGGATGAAGTTGATCAGTTGGATGCACTGAAGGAACTCGCCAATACATATCGTTCCGTACAGCACTGGGACAAGGTCGATGAATGCGCCGCCAAGATGGGTCACAAAGCCAGAATTCAAATGAGCTGGAGGTCCGGCCTGAACGGCGAATGTCCGAGTCTCCCAAGCTCCCCGGCAGACCGCTGTTCTTCTACATTGCATACAGTGATTTGCTGCGGGGGAATGTTTGTGATGAACAGGGTGACTATGAGGGGGCTTTGGGTTACATAAGTGGTTATGCGGATTTAAGTTGGGTAAGGGAGCATGCTGAGGAGGTCGAGTATTGGAAAAGTCTGTTCATGGAGTGGTCTGAAGCTAATACTTGTCTAGCAAGGCTTTGGAGCGGGGAAAAGGATGTTGATCTATATACTAAATTATTTCAATCAGGAAATACAAGAAGATATAGAATTTTGAAACCCTGTCACAGGATATTGTGGTGGGGTTTTAATTTTGTGGTGACAAAACACCTTGCATTTCTAAATATTTATAGAAATAATACTTATATTAGCGCTTACAAAAAGATTGAAATGAGAGTCGGCTTTTTTGAAAATCATATTATGGAGGCGAAGAGGTGAGGGAGGGAATTAAGTTCTATCTCTCATTACAAAGCTACAAAAGGGCAGTGGGACAAGTAAGGGATAAAGAAACAAGCGATGTTTTCAAGATTTTATACTCATTTGGAGGAATGGAAATTGTATAAGAAGGTTATTCTTAGATTTCTACTGTTATTACTGTGTTTAGCGCTGACTGTTCCCCAAGTACCTGTACATGCTGAGTCAAATGCAAACATAGCGAATTCTTCTCCTGAGGACTCCAGTTTCATTGCAGAATCTTCACTCAATGCCACTGAGCATTTGTCCAAAATACCTCCAAAAGCATTTGCAGTGGTCAGCGGGGCTGTGTACGACCAAAATCTTCTGCAAAGTATAGAGTCGATCAAGGCTATGACTCTTCAAAAGGACCGTTCACTGATATCTGCTAAATCCCCGCTTACAGTATCAACTCTACAGCCAGGTACAGATTTGACGAAGCGGCAAATCGAGGAACTTGCGTTAGCTGGTGCCAGCATTGAGGATGTTTACTGGATAAATTTCCTTTCCAGAGAGAGCACCATGACACCACTTGAACTGCTGAATTTGAAATTAACTACGAAGGAAGATTGGGAAGGGATTAGAGCAGATATTGGGTCCGGCAGTAAATCCGGCAGAGCCTCTGTTGATGCCGATGTCTATCAGAATTCTTCAGTCCTGCTAAATTTAAGGGATACATATACTGTAGAGAGTGCTGTTTATAGAGACAGCCCGATACAGACCAACCAAGCTTTGATAGAGAGCAACCTCCAATTGGCCTCCTTTGCTGCTACTGCAAATAATGTATTTGATGGCCTGATCACCCAGCAACTGATTAATCAAACTAATAAACAGCAATATTCCGACCACAATTTGTCCAGCGAAGTTATTGATCCGGCTTCTGGCTCCTTAACCTGGAAAGAAACAGAGATCAGTCTTCCCGGACGGGACGGATTGGATTTAAACATAGGTGTAATGTATAACTCTAATCAGGCTTTTGGCTATATGAGAAGCTATTCAGAATATCGTTATTTGAAGAAATACAACTATCTAATATCCAGATATGATTTGGGTGTTGGATGGTCCTTCCAGTTTCCTTCTGTTCAGTCCGAAGACGGATATTTGTACTATCATAACGGACAGGGTTCGATATATCGCATTGACCTTGCAGCGTCTGATGCAGTAGGCAGTTTCACCCATTTGGTAGGTTACCAAGGCAAGGATCTGCAGTTTATGCAGGATAACGGTTCTTATAATAATGGACAAGCTTCGTCTTCATATTATCTGGAGTATGCCAATAAGAAGAGAGAATATTTCGCAGACGATGGACGACTGCTCGGCATTGTTGACCGATATGGAAATGAAATAAAATTCGAGCATATCGATCGGCAGATTTATGATGGTAAGACGTATAAAGTAATTTCCGCAATCAAGGATACCCTAAACCGGACCGTGAATTTCACTTACGAATCCAATCTCAACAACGCTGACTTCAACGGAGAGAAGATAACTATATCTGTAAGTGCTCCTAATGGGGCTGTAGGGCGGAAGGTCATCCTTAATAAAGGACGCATCGGTTTAACCTTTGACGGAAATCCGGATGGTAATGCCCCCTATTTGTGGCAAATCTCAAATCAGGAATTCGGGAGTAGATTTTTAGGTTATGATTTTGCCAATAACGCCAAGTATGATTACAATAAGAAATATTTCGATTCACTTTCTGGCTATAGTTTCTACGCGAATCTTGTTCAAGTTGTTTATCCGAATTCATCGACCAACTATCAGTTTGAGGTTGCACAACGTAATCTGGGAAGTGGAGGCTTAGGTGAGGAGTGCAGAGTAACGGGCAGGGACGATGAGATCAATGGCATCAAATACAATCAGGCGGGCTACTCCTTTGTCGGAGACTATACAGGATATCCTTCGTATTGGGCCAATCCTCCGTCAAGTTATACATTCTCCTCTACTTCTGTTGTTCACAGTAATTCTCTAATGAATAGGTACTCTACAACACACACTTATAATGGGCAGCAGCAGAGTCTGTCTAATCTAACCGAGGCTGCAAACGGGGAAAAGAAGCTGGAGACAAATACAGCTTTTGATCCTATTTATACTATGCTTCCTACGCAAGTGGCCTTTGCCGAATATGAAAAAGGAGACACAGAGAGCACGGCAGTCAAACTATATTCTGAAACGGCGTATACGGATTGGGGAGGGATTTTAAGCCAAACAAAGCCACTCAACCTTGAGCAAAACAACGATGCCGCATTCAAGGCCAAATATACAACAACCTATAATTATGAACCTTTATACCGCCAGCTTCAGTCCAAGTCATGGTTTCAGAACAGTTCTGCTCCAGTTAGTGAAACCTATAAATATGAGAGCAACGGGCGGGTTAAATCGTATACCAATCCTCAAAACGAGATGACTAGTTATTCATATGAATATACAACCCAGGCTCCCAATAAAGTAAGTCAAATGACAGAAATCAAAACTATGCAGAATAGCTTAACCGCTAAAACAGTTACCAGCTACGGGTCAGATACTAATTATGCCTATCCGTCGGATGTACAGAGATACTTTACCAATATTTCGGCAAGCGGCGTACAAACGTCTTTAAATACCCGGCAATCGATGATTTATGATCCGGCAATGGGGTATTTATTGGAGCTTTCTGATGCTGCCGGAAAAAAAACAAAATATATGTACGATCAATTAGGACGCCCTATATCCATTGTTTATCCAACAATTACGAATCTGGACGGCAAGCAATATTCGGTTGAGGACCAGTACCAATACAGCAATACCTATGGGTCCAGCTATTATGGTTTTGATAGTGTGAATTCCGATATACCACTGCTTCAGGTCAGCTACAAACGGGTTTATAAAGAAATCGCCAGCGGAGCTGTGACGAATATATCCAACCAGCTTTTATATTATGATGGTTTGGGATTTCTCCGTTTAAGTAAAATGGTGGATAGTGGAGCTGTAACGCAATATCATCCTGATGATTTATCACGTGCAGTCTATATTTCTGATCCGGCTGGCAATGTAACCACCGTGGCATATGATGCTTGGGGGAAACAACAAGAAGCATCAGATACTTATGGCAATTTATACGTCAACGAGTACCAAACGAAGCAGAGGAAGGAAATCAGCTACTTTGTTGCGGCCGCTGATGTAGGAACATACCGGAATAATGTGGGTAATTCGGCTGTAAAGACGAGCTACGTGGAGAAAAGCTACGATCAGTGGGGACAATTAACCTCCAATAAAGCGTATAAGGATTGGCCTGCTCAGAATGAACCGATTTCCGAATCCTATAGTTATGATATTGCCGGCAATACTACCGGTTATATCGATCCGAATAACAATGTGAACAATGAAGGCTTAACCGTAAAATATACTTACGATGGGTTAAACCGCTTAACTTCGCTCAAGGATGCACTGGGACAAGTTACCTCCTATCAATACGATATTAATGGCAAAATTACCGATTCATCCGTCAAAAACGGTGATACCGGAACGCCAGTACGTTTATTAGGCAGCATATACAATGAGATAGGGCTTCCATCCAGTACAACCGACAATAATTCGAGCAGCCAGCGTCAGGAGTATAATAATCTTGGGCTGCTGCGAGTAGAGACTGATCGGAACGGCAGCGTAATTAATCTGGAGTATGATGAACGGGATCAACTAGTTAATCAAATGATCACCGGACTAAGCGGGAACAGCCAGCAAAACAGGTATATTTTTGGCAGCAGTACGTTAACTTCTGATACAAATGAGATCTATCTAAATGGAGTGCTAACATCCTCGCAAACTGCGCAGACAGATACTGTAAAGCGTTTGATTGCCTTGAGTACAAAAGCTGGTACATTTACCAGTTACATCAACCTAAATTATGATCCGGCTGATCGGATTACCCGCTTGTACGGTTCTGATAGTGTAACGGGAGGATTCTATACTAATTATAAATATGACAAGCTGCGCCTAAATAAAGTACAGACAGACGGTAACTCTGCTGAGAATTCCAATGCAAATGCGAATGCCATCTATGAATATTATGCGGCAGGAAAGCTTAAAAGTATTAACTATCCTGCGTTTGCCGATGGAAGTTCACTAAGAACAGAATATAGCTACGACAAGCTAAACCGTTTATGGACCTTGCAAAATAAAAAGGGAACCGAAATTCTTTCTTCTTATATCTATGATTATGACAATAACGGAAATATCAAATCTGTTACAGAAACATTGAAGGGAGTAGGAAGCAATAGGACAACAACCTATACGTATGACAAGCTAAATCGCTTGACTTTAACTATACATCCAGATCAAACGCAAGTTGCTTATACGTATGATCTGAAAGGAAATCGGTTAACAGCTTACTCTACTACGGTTGTGCCATACACTGGGTTAGAAAGCGGAAGCTTCACCTATAACCTGGAGAACAAGTTGTCTGGAGTTAACCAGGACACAGGGGCAACTACTTTTGATTATCTTCCGGGCGGTTTGAGGTATCAGAAGAACACAGGAGTAGCAACAGTCCGATACAATTACAATTCTAAAGGTGAGATTATCTCCGAAAGTAAGAGCACAGGGGAGAAGGCAATATATATTAGAGGAGACCGTTTGCTGATTAAAAGAGATATCTCGACAGCAAACCCCAAGGACTATTATTATCTGTACAATGGTCACGGTGATGTAGTACAAATTGTCGACAGCAGCGGAGTAATGGTAAACATGTATACCTATGATGAATGGGGGAACATACTCAGCCAGACCCAAGGAATCAGCAACTCTTTTAAATATGCCGGGGAAATTTATGATGAAGAAACTGGATTGTATTACCTTCGTGCCCGTTATTATGACCCGAGTCTAGGGCGGTTCCTGAACGAGGATACTTACACAGGAGATATCAACAATCCGCTGAGTCTAAATCTTTATACGTATGCCGAGAATAACCCTGTAATATATGCTGACCCTACGGGAAACTGGTGCTCTGCAACGGTTAACGGAAAATACTACTCCCATCCGGGGGAATGCAACGGAAGCGGCTCGGGCCAGAATTATGTTAAAGACAGCAACGCTGTAAATTTTGGGAGAAAGGTTTATGATGCAGGGAAGGTAGTCGGACAATGGTATCCCCAAGACTCCTTTTATATTAAAGGCGACAAGACAGGAATCTCAGATGCATTTATTGGATGTGCATATGATAGTGATTGCTTGAATTTCGTAACCTTTGGACTTGAAGGGGTCGTGGTCAAAGCGCCGAAAGTTGTCGATGTGATTGAGACCGGAGCCAAAAAGGCATGGACATGGGCCAAGAGCATCTTTGCATTCTCGTCGGCCAAAAGTGAGAGTGTCCAGCTTTTGCAAAAGGCTTCACAAACCCAGGATGTTATTATTGGAGCGTTTGATGGTGGCAAGATTACCAAGCAGTTTCTGATGACAGCGGATAACATTTCGGGTCACAAGGATTTCCTTGAAGGGACGGAAAGAGGATTTTTATTGTTTAAAAATATAACTACTGGTGCATGGGATTTAAAAAGTTCAGGCACTGCTTCCAGAGTGGGAGGTAAGTATCTTACGGAGAAAGAATTTGCACAAATCCGTCGTATATTCGGTTTGGATTAGATAGAGGAGGAGTATATGAGGATATTAAATAAAATAATGCAAAGACATGCTGTATTTTGCCCACACTGTCATCAAGAGCTATGGATTGATAGTGTCTCATCTCGCGCCGATATGTTATTTTGTAAAAATGTGGACTGCTTCAGATATTATGAACGGAATAGAAAAACCAAAGAGTTAACAGAATTAGGATCATTTCAGGTGGTGTTGGATTATATGCAAAGTAAGGGATTAGAGCAATGGCCCGGAAGCCCTACTGGCTATTTCTATAGTCCGAAATTATTAAGAATGGTTTGGGATAAGCGCAATAGATAAATGATTCTGCCTGTTTGTAGCTAAATGGATCTATATAGAGAGATTTAACGGAAGCCCCAGACAAAAATATGTTTGGGGCTTCCGTAGTTGCAATGAGAGATGAATGATTAACTGAATCGCTTTTTCGAACGAGCAAATGAATGGGAAGTGGTGAGTGGTATAGACAAGCAGCAAGCTGTCCAAGTAATCAAGGAAGATTTCAAGATGTGCCGGAAATATTGTCGGTATCGGGAATGTACACGCCAGTCGATTATTACCACATTTATGGAGATTACCTGTACGAACGGACTGCGTGTAGGCGAGATTGCAGAACTAACCCATCTGTCGCGGCCGACGGTATCCCATCATCTTAGAATTCAAAGAGAGGCCGGAATCATTATGGTTAGAGAGGAGGAGCCAAAAATTATTATTTTATGGATGTTAGAACCAACCCCGGGACGCTGAAAAATGTGGTCAATCATATCGACGAGTTCATTGAACGGTTCTATGAGAAACAACAGGAGGCTCGATCATGAAAGCAAAAATCGTTATCGAGAAATACAGAAAAACCCTACTTCGGTTAGCGGACCGCCCTATATCCGAGGTTGGTGAGTATGAGGTGCTTGCGGAAATCCATGCGTCAAGTATCAAATCGATCGACTTATCCGGGAGGGCAGGTTGCGGATGTTATTGATTCCGCTTATCCTGGGCAACGATTCCTCAGGTGTGATTACCCAGGTGGGGGACAAGGTGAAGAAATCCAGGGTAGGTATTGAAATCTACGGCCCGACCAGAAGAAACAGAATTGGCACCTTCGCGGAGTATATTGCCGTTCATGAAGACGATATCGCGCTGAAGCTCCGAAATGTTGGTCTGTTGGTTTAATGCCTCACTTCTCCTGATAGATAATTATCACTGATAATATTGAATCCGGGGCAATCCGGCCTGTGATTGACCGTATTCTCCGCATAGATGGATGCCCCTTAAGATAATAGTGCTTCCCGATCGCCTGTAACTTCAATTAATAGATTTGCTCCTAACCTGAACCCTTCAAGAAAGGCAGCTTCCACTTGCATGCTGTTCACGCTGTCGCACAAGTCCAAATATTCCTCTAGCTCTCGAAACACTTCTTCCCCTAACCGTTCACGCCATTGCTGTGTCTCTGCTGCCACCTGTTTGCATGCATAACGATATTCTGGATGTGACGGCACAATAGTCATATTGGGTTGAAGCTTCCCATGGTACAGGGCTTCCAAAATTGTTTTCATGTTTGTCCTCCCATTATGTTCATCGCACCGCTTGAATGAGATTCCTGCACATGGTAGGATATTTATGCAGTCTGCTTATCCAAGCGGTTGCGTGGTAGGAAGTAGCGGTGTTCTTCTCGGGACTTACGCTGCTTCCTTCTTTATTTTTGGAGCTCGTCAAACACCTTTTCAATTCCCTTGCGGATCACATCGGAACGGGTCGTTTGGAGTTTTTCGGTGCAAGCATCAAGCTTACTCAGAATCTCTTGATCGACACGGACCCGAATCAATTCACTTTTGGGATTGTCAGATAGTGGACGCCCCATCTTTTTGGACGACATCGCTTCACCCCACTTTTTGTGTCCATGATAAGTATATTTATGTGGCAACAAAAAGTCGATGATCTCCTTCATAATTGGTCTATCTTTTCAGCCAAAAAATGAAGCTAACAACAATAAAAGTGCAGAATAAAATAAGGAATAATGGTAAAGGGGAAGGAAGGGACTAATGAAAGGTCAAGTCTATGTGGAGTATAGACGATTAGGTTTGAATTTGAAAAAATTAATAGTTCTACCCGTAAAATACTCGAAGAAATTGTAAGTAAATCTTCGATCAATTTTTTAAAAGTTGAGAAGGGAAATTTGCCAAAGGGAGTAAAATATTCGGATTTATTGATAGAGTATAAATGTGTGAACATCTCTATTAACAGTAGTGACAGAGAGATACCATACTTCAGAATTTGTTATGACTTAGTTCATCCAAAAACGGGTATTCAACTGTTCTATTATCATGTTGATTACAATATAGATGGAGAGTTTTCAGATGATTACTTTGGCAGATATTAGATGAAGGTTTGATTACTTGTTTCAACTACACATTGTCAAATTCGTAGGAGGGAAGGTTTTGGAGTCAAGTGACGAATATATTGATTACGTGATTTCAAAGGCACGTGAGATTGGAAAAGAATTTGTGATTGATTCAGGAGAAGGAAATGATTGCGCCGACAATGAATATGGTTGGTATATCGAAAATTTAAGTGGTTGGCTAGTGGATGTTCGCGACGTTGAAGCCGTTAAGGCAGCAAAATTAGAACAGGTTACAGATAAATTTTCCAATTCATATGTCTTCGCATATTGGGGATACGATGCGGAAGGAAAGTTGTCTATCCGTTTTGAATACGCACCAAACTATGATCTGTAAAGCGATGCCCATTAAGCTATTTCATTAAAATGTTGCACATAATGCATCTTTGGATCGCCTATATCAGGACACTACAAAGGAATGTTGCACGAAATGCAGGAATTTTCTCTTTGGGCGGCTTAGAAGAGAAGGAATGCTGCTTTTTCTGCAACATTTTTTGATAATGGTTAGTTTATGAAGAGGAATGTTGTAATTTGTGCAGGATTTTGAGTAATAGCGAGACTGTTCACCTTTAATCCTATTCAGCCCACCTAAGGCAGCAAAAGCTGACCCAATCCGGCCTCCTACAGCACCTTCACTCTATCCTTTTCTTCCTCGCCCGCTACACACAGCATACTTCAAAGCCCCGCCGCGCGAAGCAGCGGGGCTATTTCCCTTGCCCCCTTTCAAGGATAGGCCTTGAAAGCCCCCAGTCTGGAGCGGCAGAAAGGGACGGAGGGAGGTTTGGAACTGGAGGAGTGGGAGCGTCCGCCTTTAGGTTTGGATTTCTACCGCAACTAGCGGTCCAAATCAGGAAATCCAAACCTAACAGCGGCCGGAAGTCCAAAGCTCACGCAGTCCCGCCCGCCGTAGCTCCCATCCTGCCAGCGCAGTCCCGCTCCACCTCAGCCCCCCGCCCCCCGCCCCCGCCGCTCCATAAGTGGTTTTTCCGCGGCCTATCCCCCCATCACACGATAATCATTAACCCACACCCCCGCGCCCCGCCCGCTTTTATGAGCAAATGATTGTTTTCGTAATCCAGTGCAGAGCGTAATGTGAGGCTTGTAACCAATACAAGTTAAACGGAGGTCAAAAAGGAATGACGAAAAAATCCTTCACCCTGCTCCTAAGCTCGCTGCTGACACTCAGCATGTTGTCCGCTTGCGGCGGTAACAACAACAAAGAGGCGGCAGCTACGAAAGACCCGGGCGCCAGCACCGGGACCAACACAACCGCAACTACGGACCCGGCCACCGCAGAGCCTGAGAAGCCGACAGAGATCAAGATTATGCTACCGCTGAATACGACAGATACTCCACCGGATACGATCAAGAATGAAGTAGAGAAATTGACGAATACGAAGCTGACCTACCAGTTCTTCCCAGCCGATACGTATGAGGAGAAGCTGAACTCCTCGTTCGCCACCGGCTCCTTGCCGCAGGTGACGTACCTGAAGAACCAGACGACCTTCCTGCAGATGAAGGAAGCGATCAAGGACGGGCAGTTCTGGGAGATCGGTCCGCTGCTCAGCGAATTCCCTAACCTGAATAAGCTGAAGCCGGAGATCCTGAATAACACCAAGGTAGACGGTAAGCTGTATACCCTGTATATCGGCCGTCCGCTGGCCCGCCAGGGCATCATCTACCGCAAGGATTGGGCGGATAAGCTGGGACTGAAAGCACCGGCCAACACGGAGGAATTGTTCGCGATGGCTAAGGCTTTTACCGAGCAGGACCCGGACGGCAACGGGAAAAAGGATACCATCGGTGTTGTTGACCGCAACGAGCTGGTGTATGGTGCGTTCAAAACCGTCTCCTCTTGGTTCGGCACCCCGAACAACTGGGCCGAGAAGGACGGCCAGCTTGCGCCGGAGTTCACTTTTCCACAATATATCGATACTATGGATTTCTTCAAAAAGCTGCGTGAAGGCGGTTACATGAACCAGGACTTCGCAGCAACCAGCAAGACGGATGCGGTCAATATGTTTACCAGTGGCAAAGCCGGGCTCTATATCGGCGGTTCGATGCAGGACATCGATTCTCTGAACAAGGACCTGATCAAGAACGTGCCGGATGCCGTACTGGATACGCATAGCATGGTGGCTGGACCTGACGGCAAATTCGCCCAGTGGATGATTCCCGGCTATAACAACGTAGTGCTGTTCCCGAAATCGGCAGTCAAGGATGAGGCGGAACTGAAGAAGATTCTGAAGTTCTTCGACGCGATGATGACCCCTGAGGTAGCCAATCTGATGTACTGGGGTATTGAAGGCACACACTACACCGTCGTGGACGGCAAGGCCAAAGCGACCGACAATAAAGAGCTGATCGAACGTGAGGTCAAAGGCTTCAAGGACAGCGTCATCGGCGAATATGAAACGAACGGCATGTACCAGAGCTTGAACGTGCTGCCGGGCCGGATTCATGCGGAGGAGCTGGTACTGGAGAACGTGAAATACGGGGTCGCAGATCCTACGGCGGCGCTCGACTCGGCAACCTATACGTCTAAGGGCGTAGAGCTTCAGCAGATTATTGCGGATGCGACTTACAAGTACATGTATGGTCAGCTGGATAAGGCCGGATTCGAGAAGGAAGTGGAGAACTGGAAGAGCCGGGGCGGGGCGAAGATCATCGAAGAATATAATGCCGCGTATAAAAAATAAGCACAGCACAGCCGCTATAGCAGCGGACTGAACAGGAAGTGGGCTGCCCCGGGTTAGCGCTCCGGCAGCCTTTTTTCAACCAGCGAATAATTTACAGAGAAAGGAAGAGAATCATGCAGGAAGTAACCGCCCCGCCCCGCGTAGTTCCCGAACCCATGCCGAAGAAATATAAGAGCAGCAGTGAGCTGAAGAAGCGGCTGTGGCGTAACAAATTGCTCTATGTCATGCTGATCCCCGGCGTGCTGTATTTCATTATCTTCAAATATTTGCCGATGTACGGACTGATTATTTCCTTCCAGGATTACAAGCCTTACCAAGGAATTACCGGCAGCGAATGGGTGGGCATGAAGCATTTCAGCCGGCTGTTCACCGAGCCTGATTTCCTGAACATTTTGGCGAATACGCTGATTCTGTTCGGTATGAATATTCTGATTTATTTTCCGATTCCGATTATTCTGGCCCTGATGCTTAATGAACTCAGAGGCACCTTCTTCAAAAGATTCTTCCAGACCCTGGTGTATCTGCCGCACTTCATGTCCTGGGTTATCGTCGTCTCGATCTCCTTCGTCATGGTGACGATGGACGGGGGGATTATCAACGAGCTGCTGGCTTACTTCGGATTCGCCAAGATCAATTTCCTGCTGAGTCCGGGCTGGTTCCGGCCGATGTATATCCTTCAGGTCATCTGGCGGGAAGCAGGCTGGGGCACGATTATCTATCTGGCTTCCATTGCGGCTATTGATCCGGGGCTCTATGAAGCTTCGCGTATGGACGGAGCCGGACGGCTCAGACAGGTCTGGCATATTACGCTTCCGGCCATCCGGGGAGTAATTATTACCCTGTTTATTCTGAAAATCGGTTCCGTTCTCGACCTGGGCTTCGAGCATGTCTACCTGCTGCTCAACTCCATGAACCGCGAGGTTGCGGAAATTATCGATACGTATGTCTACACCGCCGGTCTGCGGCAAGGGCAGTTCAGCTACAGTACAGCCATCGGCTTCTTCAAGTCGATTGTGGGCCTGATTATGGTCATGACCGTCAACAAGGTGTCCAAGAAAATAGGAGAAGAAGGCGTTTATTAAAATGCCGCAGGAGGAATTCAAATGGTAGAAGACCGCACATTCAGCGGCAGACTATTCTCTGCCGTCAACTTTATACTGCTCGCCCTGATCGCGCTGGTAACGGTGCTGCCGTTCGTCCACGTGGTGGCAGGCTCCTTCACAACAAGTGCTGAGCTGGCTGCCAACAAGTTTGTGCTGATTCCGAAGGTGTGGAGCCTGGAGGCGTACAAATTTATTTTCTCCACGAACACGATCTTCAGAGCCTTGGGGGTATCGATTGGAGTCACATTGATAGGCACGCTGTTCAGTATGTTCATCACGGCGCTGATGGCCTACGGTCTCTCCCGCAAGGATCTGGACGGCCGCCGGGTGTTCAACTTCCTGGTGGTGTTCACGATGCTGTTCCACGGGGGAATGATTCCTACGTTCCTTGTAGTGAAGGAGCTGGGGCTGATCGATTCGTATGCGGCGCTGATTCTTCCGTCTGCGATCAGTGCGTTCAATATGATTATCCTTAAGAACTTTTTCCAGAACATTCCTGAGGGGCTGGAGGAATCGGCCAAGATTGACGGCTGCAATGACTTCGGAATTCTGTTCAAAATCGTACTGCCGCTGTCGCTGCCGGCGATCGCCACGATCTCTCTGTTCTACGCCGTGACGTACTGGAACACTTATATGAGCGCCATTCTCTATCTGGATAACAGCGCCAAATGGCCGATTCAGGTCCTGCTGCGGCAGATTGTCGTGCTGGCTAGCGGGATGGATCACAGTGCGACACTGGACGGTACGGTTCCGCCGCCGGATCAGACGATCAAGATGGCCGTTATCGTGGTCGCTACGCTGCCGATTCTGATGGTGTATCCGTTCCTGCAGAAGCATTTTGCCAAGGGTGCGATGCTGGGCTCGATGAAGGGCTGATGCTGACGGGGGAATCGCTGATGCTAAGCGAAGACCGGACATTCTGAATTATTGAAAGGGGAATAACGATGATTGGCAGTCTGCCGCAAACACCGATCGAATGGGCGCAAAAGGCCTGTGATTCACTGATGGATACGTATGAGGCGGGAGAGCTCCCGCCTGCGCACCGCTGGCATTATCATCAGGGCGTGTTCCTGTGCGGAATGGAGCTGCTGTGGAAGACGCTCCGGGAGGATCGTTATATCGATTATATTAAGCAGTATGTGGATGATCTGGTGGATGAGCAGGGGAACTTCGACTTTGCCCGGGATGAGCTGGATGCCGTACAGGCGGGGCTGCTGCTCTTCACGCTGTATGAACGGACCGGCAAGCGGAAATACCGGGAGGCGGCAGTCAAGCTTCGCCATTTGCTGCTGACACTGAACCGCACCTCCGAGGGCGGATACTGGCATAAGGACAAATATCCGAACCAGATGTGGCTGGACGGGCTGTACATGGCCGGGGTGTTCTCGCTGAAGTACGCGAATACTTATAGAGACGATGGCTTGCGGGCCGAGGTCCTGCACCAGGAGCGGCTGATGCGCAAATATATGAAGGACGAGGCGACCGGCCTGCTCTACCATGCCTGGGATGAGAGCCGCCGCATGCCATGGGCGAATCCCGCCACCGGCTGCTCGCCGGAGTTCTGGAGCCGTTCGCTTGGCTGGTACGGACTTGCCGTCTCGCAGTTCCTGGATGAACTGCCGGAGACTGATCCGGGCCGGGCGGAGCTTGCTGCCGAGCTGAGCGGATTCGTACAGGCGTTAATCCGCTATCAGGACCCGCAGAGCGGTCTGTGGTATCAGGTCGTGGATAAGGGACATGAGCCGGACAACTGGCTGGAGACCTCAGGCTCCTGTCTGTTCGTCTACACGATTGCCAGAGCAGTGAAGCTGGGTATCCTTCCGGCTGAAGTTATGAATGAAGCGGCGGAAGCAGCGCGTAAAGGCTACGAAGGCTTAATTCAGGTGCTCCAGTGGGATGAGCAGGGCCGGCTGCTGCTGCCGGATATCTGCATCGGAACCTCGGCGGGAGATTACCGGAACTATGTTACCCGCCCGAGGGTCAGTAATGATCTGCACGGCGTGGGCGCGCTGGTAATGGCCTGCGTGGAGATGCAGGATTTGTATAAGGCATAAGCAGAGTGGAGTTGGAAGCTGCCGGTTCAGGCATTGGCGCAATAGAGCTGGAGCTGCATAGACCGGCAGCGGATGGAGGAGGAGGCAGACAGTGTATAACATAGTGGATTACGGAGCGCAGCGGGACAGCGGAGTATCGGCAACGCAAGCGATTGCGGATGCTATTGCAGCGGCGGACTGTGACGGCGGAGGTACAGTGTATATTCCGGCTGGCACTTTCCTGACCGGAGCGGTGCGCCTTCGTAGTAACATCGAGCTGCATGTAAGTCCCGGTGCGGTATTGTCCTTCAGTACCGATCCGGCGGATTATCCTGTCGTGGAATCACGGTGGGAAGGGGTCAAGCAGGAAGTCCATATGCCCTGCATCTACGGGGCGGGCCTGAGGAATGTCTCGATTACCGGGAGCGGAACCATTGACGGGAATGGAGAACCCTGGTGGGAGAAGCACCGGAGCCGCCCGGAAGAGCTGGAGTATCCGCGCCCGAGACTGATTGGCTTCGATGATTGCAGCCGGGTGACGCTCCGTGATCTGACGTTGGTGAATTCCCCAAGCTGGACGGTGAATCCGATCAATTGCAGCAATGTGATGATCGACAATCTGTCTATCCTGAATCCGGCCGATTCGCCGAATACCGATGGAATCAATCCCGAGTCGTGCCGGGATGTGCGCATCAGCAACTGCCATATTGATGTCGGGGATGACTGCATTGCCATTAAGGCAGGCACCGAGGATACCCGGGAGCGGATTCCCTGCGAGAATATCACGATTACGAACTGCGTGATGGTTCACGGCCATGGCGCGGTGGTGCTGGGCAGTGAGATGAGCGGCGATATCCGCAATGTGACAATCAGCAATTGTGTGTTCAAGCAGACGGACCGAGGCATCCGCATGAAGTCACGGCGCGGGCGGGGCGGGATTATTGAGGATATCCGGATCAGCAATATTGTGATGGAGGATGTCATCTGTCCCTTCACGCTGAATCTCTATTACTTCTGCGGCCCACGGGGCAAAGAGAAATATGTCTGGGACAAGAATCCTTATCCGGTAACGGAGGAGACGCCGCAGTTCCGGCGGATTCATTACGCCAACATTACCGCCCGCAATGTCCATGCGGCGGCGGGATTCCTGTACGGGCTGGCGGAGCAGGCCGTCTCGGAAATCACCTTCACCAACATCGATATCTCGATGGCGGAGCATGCGGTGCCCGGCCAGCCGGACATGATGGCAGGGCTTGAGGACATGCAGCGCCGTGGCTTCTTCCTCGGCAATGTCCGCGAGGTGCAGTTCCAGCAGGTCACTATTGAGAACCACGACGGCCCGGCCTTTTATGTGGAGAATGGGGAAGAAGTGGAGTTCCTGCACTGCCGCTCCAGGAACACGGCCAAGCCGGAGAAGCTGGTGGAGCAGGTTAGGGTGGTACTGGCGGAAAAATAAAGCCTTGGGGCTGGTGAGATCCGGCGAGACCAGGTGAGAGCTGGCGAGATCAAGAGGAGTCATTCCGCTGGGCGTTCGAATAGAAGTTGGAATTGAAAGAGCCTGGTCCTGTTGAGGACCGGGCTCTTTGTGCGAAATCTGGCAGATGCCGATAGACAGGCTTGAAAATGAATGATAAGAGTGTTATCAATTGTGCTAAGGTTAGAGTGAGAGAGGGAAGCGAATTTGAATAGTACGCACTTTGAACTCATATAAGCACTTAAAAGTAATCATGACTAAGGCTCATAAGGTTCTATTTAACTTGGATTTTCAAGGCATAAACAGCAGTACCTTTCTTCCAGGTGGCCATTACCCCGTAGATATAGGTGCCGGCACTACCCGGTACATTGAATTGATTCAAGTCAGTAACATCTTTGAATTTATACTTACTAAAGTGTTCTCTTACAAGCATTGAATCCGGCGATATATCGAATTTGATTTGAATTTCAGCTCCAGCAGGAATAATTTCCGCTTCTTTCTCCTCCATAGCTTCCCATGGACCACCGTATAATTCTTTGGCACCCCAACTATATGTACTAATCTCCACAGGAACAACTTCACCGGTATCCAAAGTAGCGCTCATTTCGGGTAAAGGCATAGAGCTAAGCTTACTACACCCAGTGATCATCACTATAAGTATTAGTGCTAATAATAACATTCCTATCCTGTTCATAGGAACCTCCTTTTGCGGAAGACTATGTAGCAGGTATTCTATACTATGATTGTAAAAAACAAATAAAGGAGATAGTTGTATTCCATACATTTAAAAACAGTGAAAAGGAAGGTTTCCCGCTTCTAACTGTAGTTTGTACAACTAAATTCGCCCAAATGGGGGAGGAGTCCGGTATCGGTGGAATTTAGGTGTACGAAATACAACTAACCGTATCATCGCGGGAATATCAGGTGATTTAGATGTACAAAGTACAATTAAGTCCTAAATTAAGTCCTCCACTTGTACATTAAATCTGGTACGGAACCCCGCCAGTATGCGATTAGTTACAGTATTCGCTACATCCGCCGCAGCAGATCCTTCGGCTTCAACCCGTTCTTCCGGGCCGTCCCGTGCCAGAAGAAGTGCGTGGCATTGAATTTCCAAGCGAAGCGCGGGAAGTTGGGGTTGATCAACAGAGATTCCCCGGAATTCCGGGACTGGATGTTCCCGGCCAGGCTGTGCATGGCGCGGCCCAGATTCTTCAGCGGGCCCCGGCCAAGCGGTACCTTCCCCAGAGAACCCAGCATTTCACCGGCGCCGTGGCCGATGCCTTGCCCGAAGTGAACACCGGCACGCGTGCACCAGTGTCTGAGGATATCCAGCACTATCTGGTTCTGCTCCCCCTCATAAAAGCCGTTGTTAATCAGTGCGTAGACGTATATCTCCCGTTCGCGCTCTGCCTTTAGGTATCCTTCGAGGGTAACCAGGAGCTGGAACAGATGCGAGGGGATACCGTCATTATAGAGCGGGAAGGCCAGGACCAGCACATCCATGCGGCATAGCTCACTGTACTGTTCAGGAGTGAGCGGTCTTTTATTCGGAGTATAGGCGTGCAGTTCGTTCCCGTCCGCAATCAGCGGCTCCAGCATCCCCAGCAGAAGGCCTGAGTTGCTGCCGGCAGGCTTGGGGCTGCCGTTAATCATGGCAATGTTCATTGCAGGACCTCCTTAATGCTCTGCGGACTGGTATGGAAAAATACGTTGTTGCCTGCCGAATACAGATTCATGCTATTAGCTGCAACGAGCCTTCTCGCTGTATCCTGCTCAGCCTCCGTAATATCGTTGCCGTAGAAATGTACCGAGAGTGTGAACTGGTGATCATAGCGGCTGCGGTGACGGGTGGCTCCATCTTTGGTTACAAAATAGGGAAGGACGTAGGAAATGCTCCGGTTCAGCACATTCAGCACAAAGGGGCTATAGCTGCCGTACATACATTTACTGATGATCGTAAGTTCATCACTGCGCGAGAACAGCTCGCCCAGATTGTCGTAGCCATCTCTCTTAATGACGCATGTCCCGGGAGTCCGGGTCCAGCAGCCGAAGCAGCCCATGCATGAATGAATTGCACCGCTATCCGAGATGACCGTTACTTCCTCTTGTGCCATATCCCCCAGCCAGCCCTTGAATTCTTGCTCCTGCAGATCGTGTATGATCGTTCTCAAGATTCCATCTCCCTAAAAAATAGATTTAAGCTCCAGCAGATCGCGCCAGTTGCCCGAATACTTAACCCCGTTATTGGTCAGCAATGCCGTAATTCCATGCACCATGGACCAGAGTGTGATTAGCTGAGGGGTGAACTCGGTCTCCGGCAGACCGTTGCTGCGGAACACTTCAAAGGCTGTAGTCCTGAACAGGACGAATGGCGGATAACTGTCAGTATCATAATTGTCCAGATCAATGGTTATGCCGGAATGGTAGAACAGAAACTGGAAATACTGTGGATGCTCTACGAAAAAATCAATATAGGCCTGCCCAAGCCGGGAGACCGCTTCAAACTTACCTTCCTGGCCTTGGATGGAGATACGCAGCGAATCCATAAATTGCCCGGTAACATGTTCCCCCATGGCAGCTACCAGTTCATCTATATTTTTGAAATGGCTGTAGGGGGCAGTGTGGCTGACTTCACATTCGGCGGCAACCTTCCGCAGGGAAAAGCTGCTGATGCCGTCCGAGTTAATTAGCTTGATACCCGCTTCTATAAGCTGATTGCGCAGATTGCCGTGATGGTAGGGTTTATCCTTCAAAGGTTCTGTTCTTCCTTTCATTCTTGACTGATATCTTAACGACGTAAAGATTGTAGCATGCGTTTGTGATCTTTACAATGTTAAGATGTGATTGCCGCAAGGCGATTCCGGGTATACATTTTGCAAAATAGTCAGGAGCAGGTTATAATTAGTACCAAGTACTAATATCAGATACTAATAAATCAAAAGCTGAGGTGGATCATATGACAGGTGCAAAAATAACAGCGATCGGCTCTTACGTGCCGGCCCGCAGACTTACGAATCAGGATCTGGAGCAGATGGTGGATACTAATGATGAGTGGATTGTGCAGCGGACCGGGATCCGGGAGCGCAGAATCAGCCGCGAGGATGAATATACCAGTGATCTGTGTGCAGCCGCCGCCTTGGACATGATGAAGCGATATGGTAAAAGCGTACAGGATGTCGATATGGTGCTTGTGGCGACCAGTACCCCTGATTTTTCTTTTCCATCTGTGGCCTCGATTGTACAAAATACCCTTGGCATTCCGCTGACTGCGGGAGCGATAGATCTGAGCGCTGCCTGCGCCGGATTCGTGTATGCTCTGCATACGGCTCATGCGCTGGTGTCTTCGGGACTGCATCATAAGGTGCTGGTCATTGGTGCCGATACGCTGTCCAAGATCACAGATTATACGGACCGCAGTACCTGTATTCTGTTCGGGGATGGTGCAGGGGCTGTGCTGGTGGAGAGCGGCGGGGCGAAGGATGACTTCATGGGATACCACCTCGGCAGTGACGGAAGCGGAGCGCAGCATGTCTACCGCACAGGGCTGGCTGAGAAGGTGAACGGAGTGGAACTCTCCGCGACAGGGCTGCTGGTGCAGAATGGCCGGGAAGTGTTCAAGTGGGCGGTCCGTACGGTTCCGCAGGGAGTACAGCAGGTGCTGAAGAACGCCGGAGCAGGTCTTGCGGAAGTAGACTGGTTCATCCCGCACAGCGCCAATCTGCGGATGATTGAACCCATCTGTGAACGGCTGAATTATCCGCTGGAGCAGGCACTATACAGTCTAGAAGCCTTCGGCAATACCTCGGCGGCCAGTATTCCGCTTGCGCTTGATCTGGGTATCCGCGAAGGGAAGGTGCGCAGCGGCCAGCAGGTGCTGTTGTACGGATTCGGTGCGGGTCTTAGTCATGCAGGTCAACTGGTCAGGCTGTCGCTGGACCCTCAGGTAGCTGAGCCTGCCTCGCTGTGATGGATTGAGGCTAAAGAAGCAAGGACAGGCCAATGTGGGGGCCAAGCCGAAAAATGGTCCCCAAAATCAGAAAAACGGTGCCTTGAAGCAGCCCGCTAAATGAGCGATTATAGTATCGAAAGCGTTTTCGGGTGGGTGCATAGTGCAGCCAAGCGAAGTTCTGAGCTGGAGGGGAGGGATCGCAGGGCAGGTCCGGAGAGGCAGAAGTTCATCATTACGGCGATCCGGTGGTATAGGCGTTCAGTGGTTCAATTGTTTCAGCCCGCTGCCGCAGGATTCACGGACGATCAGCGCCGGTTCAACGACAAACGAGCCGCCTTCAGACTGGTTATTGATGAGATCGAACAGCATATGGGCGGCGAGCACACCCAGGCGTTCCTTGTTCTGGCGGATGGTAGTCAGCGTAGGGCTGGTATACTTGCAGGCCTCGATATCGTCACAGCCGATGATAGCCACATCCTCGGGAACACGCAGACCCTGCTCCTTCAAGGCGCGGACAGCGCCGAGGGCGAGGAGATCGGAGGCGGCGAAGACCGCTTTTGGCAAATCTCCCAATGCAATTAACGAATTCATTGCCGCATAACCGCTGGGCTCAAAGAAATCGTTGCCATGCACGAACCAGTTAGGATTCATGACCAGGCCGAAGCCGGCAATGGCTCTGACATACCCTGCTTCCCGCAGGTTAGAGATGTCTGAATCCGCTGTACTGCCTATGAAGCCAAGCTCCCGGTGTCCGAGCAGGTAGAAGTGCTCCACCACCTTGGAGGCAATCTGGTAATTGTCTGACATGACATAGCCGGACTTCTTGCCGGTCAGCTCCAGGTCTACCCCGATGCAGGGAATAGGGCTCCGGTCCAGCTCCTGTATGGCAGGCTCCATCTGCTCTCCCGAGATAATGACACAGCCGTCCACATGGAAATGCAGGCAACGCGAGTAATAATCACCGCTGTTAATGAACTTCTCATTCGAGAAGAAGATCAGGTCGTACCCCAGCACCCCCATCTGCTTCTTGAACGAATTCAGCACCTCTACAAAAAAAGGATGGGTAAATTCCACATTCAGCTCACCGGCAAAAATAACCCCGATCAGATTCGACTTCTTGGTAGCCAGCGTCTTGGCGGAGCTTGAGGGGGTATATCCGGTTTGTTCGATGATTTCAAGCACTCTTCGTTTCGTTTTTTCGGAAACATCGCTGTAATTATTCATGATTTTGGACACAGTCGATACAGAGACCCCGGCCATTTCAGCAATTTTTTTGATATTCATTTGCATGGCTATGCTCACCCCCGCTTCATAGTTATAACAGGGCCAAAAGACGGGTATGCCAGGGTTTCTCAAGGCTACTGACCGTTCACTTGGACACTCTCTGCTGTCAAACAGCAGTCCTTTCTAGAGTCTATTCAACTTGCCGAAACAAGTCAAAGGTTAATTGCATTCAGAGGAATGGCATGGAGATAATCGAAACCGATTTCGGTCCGGAGCTCGAAGATAACAGGAGAGTAACGGGACGATGTTAATGCGCTAAGTTAAGACTCTAATTCAGAGGAGGTTTACACGGAATGAAAAAGAATATACCGGCGTTGTTAGCAGCCGCTGTAATGGTTACCGGACTTCTATCGCCGCTGGGGAGCGGCGGGGCTGAGGCGAAGTCTGCTCTGAGCAGGCTGACAGCACCTTCGGAGACAACGGCCGCCTTGCAGGGCGGAAGCTTAGGTGCCAGTGATTTGAAAGCGTTTACCGATGTAAAAGAGGGCAGCTGGGCGGCTCAAGCTGTGATGCGCTGGAGCCGCAGCGGGGTGATCTCCGGCTACGGGGACGGCAGCTTCCGGCCGGAGCAGCAGGTCACCCGGGCCGAATTCACGGCAATCGTCAACCGGATCTTCGGCTATAAGGACATGGCGGCTGTGCTTCCGGCAGATGTCCCGGCGGGGGCCTGGTATAAGAACGATATTGCCAAAGCGGTAGCAGCAGGGTATCTCCTTGCAGACGCAGATCAGCGAATTGAACCTGCGGCTCCGCTGAAGCGCGGGGAGGCGGTCCTTGCCCTGCAGCGGATACTGAGGCTGGAGACAGAACGTCAAGCGAAGGGCATGTATAGCGACCTGGCGGGAGCCGGCAGCGCAGTAAGCGCAGCGGCGGATGCTTTTACGGCAGCAGGTTATATGCAGGGCTATGCCGGAGGCTTATTCAAGCCGGACGGGAGGATCACCCGGGCCGAGCTGGCGAAGCTGGCGGATTCACTGGTGCCGGAGCTGCGCTCCGCAGCCGGGGAAGTGAAGCTGGGCAAGGTGAAGGGCAATGTGGTGCTGAGCCATGAGGATATTACACTTAGCGACAGCATTATTGAAGGGAATCTCTATCTTACCGAGGGGATCGGGGAGGGAGAGCTCCGGCTGGAGGGAGTGCAGGTGAAGGGCACCACCTATATCCGCGGCGGCGGTGAACATAGCGTGAGCCTGGTGAACAGTACTCTTGGGCCTGTTCAGGTGGCGAAGCCGAAGGGCAGCGTCCGCATCGTTGCCAGCGGAACGACAACCACTGGAACAGTGTACCTTGATTCCGGTGCTATTCTGGAAGAAGGCGCGCTTACCGGGGAGGGCTTCGCCAATGTTGTACTCCCGGCAGGGGAGAGGGCGGTCACTCTTATTGGCAATTATGGGGTTGTATCCACCGCTGATGCTGCCGGAGGCAACCTTACGCTGAGCTTGTCAGGCAAGCTATCCAAGCTGATCTGGGGCACGCCCGGCAAGCTGGTGCTGATGAATCAAGCGCAGGTGGCGGAGTTGCTTCTTACAGCTGGTGCCCGGGGCACTACGATTACGGGCAGCGGCAGCTTCGGCACCGTGCTGAATCAGGCCGAGGCTGTAACAGCCGGCGGCATCGTGCTCAAGCCGGGCAGCCGCAGCAATCTGAATCTGGCCTCGCCGCAGGCCAGCCAGCCGCCTGTTGCTGCGGGGGGCGGAGAGACGGCGACAGCTACACCGGCTGTCACGGCAACGCCGGAGCCGACGCCAACACCAACGCCAGAGGTTACGCCTGAGTCAACGCCAACACCAACACCAGTGGTTACGCCGGAGCCAACGCCAACACCGACCAGTGATCCGTGGAGTCTGGTGTGGAATGATGAATTCGATGACAATGTCATTGATCCGGCGAAGTGGACCTATGATCTCGGAGATGGCACCGTTGTCGGGAATCCGGGCTGGGGCAATAATGAGCTGGAGTATTACACAAATGATCCGAAGAATGTGAAGGAGCAAGACGGCAAGCTGGTCATTACCGCACATAAAGAGGCAAAGGGCGGGAAGCCGTACACTTCTACCAGAATCAAGACCAATGGATTGTACAGCAAAATGTACGGCAAATTCGAAATTCGGGCGAAGGCACCGGCAGGCAAGGGGCTGTGGCCCGCGATCTGGATGCTGCCGGAGAATTATGTGTACGGCAATTGGGCGGCCTCCGGGGAGCTGGATATTATGGAAGGCTGGGGCAGCCGTCCGAATGTAGTTGCCGGAACGATCCATTATGGTTCCCAGTGGCCGGACAATGTCTATTCCGGCAAGGAATATGTACTGCCGGGCGGTTCCACCATTGAAGAATTCCACACCTACTCCATAGAATGGGAGCCGGGAGAGATCCGCTGGTATGTGGACGGGGTACTGTTCTCTACCAAGAATGACTGGTACAGCAAAAGCAGCGGCCAGCCGGCTATCAATGCTTATCCGGCACCGTTCAACCAGAAGTTCCACCTGTTGATGAATCTGGCAGTCGGCGGCAACTTTGACGGTAATCCTACGGAAGAAACGGTATTCCCGAGTTCCATGGAGATTGACTATGTCAGAATCTATGAGCTGACCGGACGCGAATACCGGCAGCCGGTACCGGTGGAGCTGGAGAAGGAGCCTTATCTGGAAGGGGCTAAGCTGCCGCTTGCGGACGGGAACTTCATTTATAATAGCGGTTTCACAGAGCAGGTAGAGGGAGATCCCGGGATGGGCATCCCGAATACAGCCCACTGGGTAATGTATAAGGATGAAGGCGCGGATGCAGCGCTGTCCCTGGAGCCCGTAGACGGCAAGAACTTCCTGAAAGTAAACATCTTGAAGCCGGGCGGTAATACTTATTCGATCCAGCCGCAAGCTATTGTCTCGCTGGCGAAGGGAAGATTCTACAAGCTAAGCTTCGACGCCAGAACGGATACGGCGAGGGAGTTCACAGCCCGGCTGACCGGCGGCGCACCGCTGGGCTTCCCGTCCTATTCTCCGGCGTTCAAGGCGGTGCTGACCCCGCAGCTTCAGCATTACGAGACCATGTTCCAGATGAAGGAGAGCTCGGACAATGCCGCGCGGATTGAGTTCAATCTGGGGACCAATGCTTCTCCGGTCTGGCTTGGCAATGCTCGGCTTGAAGAAATCGGCAGTATTCCCTTCGATCATGATAGCGCCAAGACGCCACTCGGCAGCGGCAACCATCTCTACAACGGCAGCTTCGATCTGGGCGAGCCGGACCGGATGAGCTATTGGCATATCGGCACTTCCGGAGGTGCGGAGGTTAATCCGCAGGTTGACACTGAAGGCCGCCTGAAGCTGGACATTACAGGCGTGGACTCTGGCGGCAGCGGGGTTACGCTGCAACAGAAGGGGATCTTCTTGGTGCAAAACCAGGATTACAAGCTGACCTTCGAGGCAGATAGCTCCTCCGCACGGACAGCAGTAGTTGAACTGAGCGGTTATGACGGCGTTGTCTATGCTTCCCAGCCGGTTCAGTTGAGTGCGGGACATCAGCAAGTTGAAGCGGTGTTCAAGAACTTCCCGGGGGCCAGCGACCGCCTTGGACAATTCGTCCTGAGCCTTAGCGGGGGCACCGGAACGGTGCTGCTGGATCAATTCGTACTGGTACGCACCAGCTCCTATTATGACCCTGATCTGACCTATTACCCGCTCTTGAACGGGGATTTCAGCTTCGGGCTTACGAGCTGGGAGCGGCTGCTGACAGAAGACGGCGGCCAGAGCACTGCGGCAGCAGTGGACGGGGCAGCGAAATTCAGCATTACGAACACCGGTAACCAGGCGTATTCGGTGATGCTTTTCCAGAATAACCTCAAGGCTGCGGCGGGCTTGGATTACGTGGTTGAATTCGATGCCAGTGCCAGCGTGGCGCGGCAGATGGGTGTGAAGGCAGAGAATGCGAGCTATTCCCCTTCCATCGATAAGACAGTGGAGCTGGTGCCGGAGATGAAGCATTACCGGTTCGAATTCCGGCAGGGTACGAATGATACGCTATCATTGAAATTCCTGCTCGGCAAGGTGGGCGGGGTGAGTGTTCCGCAGAGTCATGACATCATCATCGACAATGTGCGATTCGAGATCAAGGACGCCCCGGCGAAGCCGCAGGAGCTGCTCGCAGATTCCACAGCCAACCGGGTATCCCAGCCGATTGAGCTGACCTTCATTCAGAAAGCAGAATGGTCCGGCAGCATTAAGTCCGTTAAAGTGAATGGCGTAACACTTGCGGAGGAGCTGTACGATGTACATCCGGGAGCAATTATAATCCAGGCTGCCGCCTTCCCGGCAGAGGGAAGCTATACCATTACCGTGGAAGCTGAAGGTTATGTTAACGCTAGTGTGGTGCAGACCATACTGGCGAATGATAACAATCTGGTCGTCAACGGATCATTCACCGGCGGCAGCTCAGGCTGGTCCACCTGGTCCGGCGAAGGCGGAGCCTCGTCCTTCCAAGTGGTGGACGGAGCAGTGGAGGTGCTGATTACGGCGGCCGGGTCACAAGCCTGGCACACCCAGCTCTATCAGGAGAAAATCCCGCTGGAAGCCGGCGCAACCTATGAGCTGAGCTTCAGAGCGAAGTCTACCGTTCCCCGGCAGATTGTCGTAGAGTACAGCGGAACCTCTGCCCAGGCGGCGCAGGCGAAGTTCGATATTACAGCTACGTGGGCGACTTACAGCACACAGTTCAGTGTAACCAATGACAATCCGCTGAAGCTGAATTATCTGATCGGCGCCACGCTGGGTGAGGATAAGACGGCTAACCATACGGCGCATACGATTTCTTTTGACGATATCGTGCTTAGGAAGGTAACGGATGGACAGGGGACTGAACCTGCCAGCGGCACACTGGATAACGGCACATTCGATGCCCAGCCGGCTCTTAAGGGCTGGACCCAGTACTTCGAGGGCGCCGGAAATGCCGCAGTCCAGAATGGGGAGCTTGAGGTGTCACTGGCCTTCACGGGATCAGCCAACTACGCCGCCCAGGTAGATTACAGGGATCTGAAGCTGATTCAGGGTAAAAGCTACACCTTGAACTTCAGCGCCCGTTCGGATATCAACCGGGTGATTGAAGTAGCAGTCGAGCATTTCGGAGGGGAGTACACGAAATATCTGCAGACAACCGCCGCTGCATTAACAGGCGAAAAGCAGAGCTTCAGCTACACCTTCACCATGAACGGCGGAACGGATGCAGGTGCTCATCTGGTCTTCCTGCTGGGGCTGAATCCCGGCAACAGTCCAGAGACGAATGCCGCTATCGAAGCGGGCAATCATATCTATATTGATGATGTCAGTCTGGTCGAGAACCCGTAAGCTAACGAGATATGGCGTGACTTAGCGGTGTTATAACAACCAGTGACAGCACGTCAGCATGCGAGAACGGCCGCAATCCTTGAATTCAAGGATCGCGGCCGTTTTGATGCTTGTAGGGAAACTATAGTTCCCCTGGTAGAACATCGAATGGCCGGAATGTATGTGGAAAACAGCATACATTGCTTTCAAACGTAGGCGATGTCCCGAATGTATGTGGAAAACAACATACATTGCGCTCAAACACAGGAGATGGCCCGAATGTATGCGGAAAACAGCATACATTGTGCTCAAACGCAGGCGATGGCCCGAATGTATGTGGAAAACAACATACATTGTGCTTAAACGCAGGTGATGGACCAAATGTATGTGGAAAACAGTATACATTATGCTCAAACGCAGGCGATGGCCCGAATGTATGCGAGGCTAGGTTCCCTTGAAGTCTTTGGGTAGTTCCATTTCCCGCTTAAACAGTGGAGAGGACGAAACGACCCGCGGAGAAGCGATAGCGGTCGCCTTGGTCTCCGGATTTTCTCACCGAATAGGGGAATGAAAAAAACTCTTACGAGCACAGCGATTGTAACAACGGTCCGTTCACGCAGCGTTCACCCAAGTGCCCACGTTAATCCTACTCCTCAATTCCTCCTACTCCAAAACAAAAAGCTGTCCCAAGCGCCATAACATGGCTTTTGGTGACAGCCTTTTCAGCATGAGCAGAATAGTTTGAACGCCTACAGCGGATATTATTCTTTAGGGATTAATTCAAAGATCTTGCCGGTCTCCAGCGCTTCGATCAGCTTCAGCAGCCAGCGGTAATATTTAATGGCTTCCTCAATCTTAATCTCGTCGGTGTGAAGCAGGCGCGACAGGTCGGGCTCGTCCGCATAATCGGTTTGCATCTGCCGGATTTCGGCAAGCGATTTGTTCAGGGCAATCATATTCCCTTCCACCGCTTTTCTCCATTTAATAGAGAAGTAATCGCTGAAGTTCTGATGCCAGTCGGGAACCACCTCGAACAGATCCTTGCGGGTGCCCTTGCCCCAGACTTTATCAATCATCTTCAAATCAAGCAGTGTACGGACTCCAGTACTCATGGAGGTCTTGCTCATGCCCATGGTGCGGCTCAGCTCATCCAGTGTAACCGGGCCCTCATTAAAGTACATATAACCGTATAAATGCCCGATGGACAAGGTGATGCCGTATAAATCCATATTTTTACCGATAGAGTCGATAACCCGTTCACGGGCCTTGCTGATTTTCTCTATTTGCTCGGGCGAAAGCCCCTCTAAATCGTTCATGATGTCCCTCCTGAGGATTAGGCTGACAGGCTGCATGCCTCTCCTACTGTATTGTAATCAAATCCCCATCCAGAAGTAAAGAATTCATGCGGAACGGAATTTGGCGTTAAACAGAGTATTCTATACGTAAAGTTTGTAAAGTTAAAACTGTACACTAAATTTTAACCGAATATGCGCTTTGCTTATTTTTTCGTAAGTCCGTTACACTAGGTCAGTAGCATCAAAGCGATAAACAGAGATAGAGAAGGAGGTCACCATGGCAATTATAGAGGTGAAACAGTTAACCAAAGTTTTCGGTCATGATGCAGCACGGGCGCTTCCATTATTAGAACAAGGCTGGTCCAAAGAAAGAATCGCCAAGGAAGCCAAGCTGACGGTCGGTGTGAATAAAGCCGAATTCAGCATTGAAGAGGGAGAAATATTTGTCATTATGGGCTTGTCGGGCAGTGGTAAGTCCACGCTCGTCCGTCTATTGAACCGGCTGATTGAGCCGACCGGAGGACAGGTGCTGTTCAAGGGTAAGGATGTTGTCAAGATGAATCCGGAGCAGCTTCGGGAATTCCGGCGGAAGAATATCGGTATGGTCTTTCAAAAGTTCGCGCTGTTCCCGCACCGCAGTGTGCTCGCTAACGCAGAGTACGGACTGGAAGTCCAGGGTGTGGAGAAAAGCAAACGAACCCGGCTGGCCATGGAGGCTCTTGAGCTTGTAGGGCTGAAGGGCTGGGAGAATCACCGTCCGGATCAGCTCAGCGGAGGCATGCAGCAGCGTGTCGGCCTGGCGCGCGGTCTGGCCAATGATCCTGACATTCTGCTGATGGATGAAGCCTTCAGTGCGCTTGATCCGCTGATCCGCAAGGATATGCAGCAGGAACTACTGGAGCTGCAATCCAGAGTGAAGAAGACGATTGTCTTCATCACGCATGATCTGGATGAAGCGCTGCGGATCGGGGACCGTATTGCCCTGATGAAGGACGGGGTCATTGTCCAGATCGGATCGCCGGAAGAAATTCTGATTCAGCCTGCGAATAAATATGTAGAACGCTTCGTGGAGGATGTGGATCTGTCCAAGGTGCTGACGGCTTCCCACGTGATGCGTCAGCCGGAGATGATCCGCCCGGAACGCGGCCCCCGGGTAGCCCTGCAGCTTATGCGGGACAGCGGGGTATCCAGCCTGTATGTGGCGGATAATGAGATGCGGCTGCAAGGTCTGCTGACAGCAGATAACGCCTCTCAGGCTTTGAAGGAGAACCGCAGTATCCTTGAAGTCATGCAGCGTGAGATTCCCCGTGTCCAGCCGGACACCCTGCTGAATGATCTGTTCGAGCTGATGTCGGAGACGCATCTGCCGGTGGCGGTAGTCGGGGAAGGCGAGAAGCTGAAGGGGATTGTGATCAAGGGGGCTGTGTTGTCTGCCCTGGCCGGTAACGCAGTTCCGGAAGGAGGGCTTCATTCATGAATTTACCCAAAATCCCGCTCGGAAAGGGCGTAGAATGGATCGAAGATTGGCTCACTGCCTATTTCGGCCCGATATTTGACTTCATTCATGCGGTGATCGGCGGAATGGTCAGCGGAATTGATGCGGCACTGAATTTCCTGCCGGCTCTTGTGCTGACCCTTCTGATCGCCGCTCTGGCCTACTGGATCGGCAAATGGCGGATGGCGCTGTTTGCGGTGGTCGGACTGCTCCTGATTGACAATCTTGGATTATGGGGGCCGTCGATGCAGTCGCTGGCCCTGGTACTGACAGCCTCTCTGCTGGCTGTAGTGATCGGGGTTCCGCTCGGAGTGCTGTGTGCACAGAGCCGGACCTTCCAGAACATTGCTACCCCGATTCTGGACTTCATGCAGACGATGCCGGCGTTCGTATATCTGCTTCCAGCCGTGTCGTTCTTTTCACTGGGGGTAGTTCCCGGCGTAATTGCTTCTATTATATTCGCGATTCCGCCAACCATCCGGCTCACTAACCTGGGTATTCGTCAGGTCTCGCCAGAGCTAGTGGAGGCGGCGGATGCCTTCGGTTCTACGGCAGGGCAGAAGCTGTTCAAGCTACAGCTGCCCATCGCCATGCCGACCATTATGGCCGGTATTAACCAGACGATTATGCTGTCGCTGTCCATGGTGGTCATCTCGTCCATGATCGGTGCCCAGGGGGTCGGGGCTTATGTATACCGTGCGGTATCACAGGCCAAGACTGGTGCGGGCTTCGAGGCGGGGATTGCCATTGTCATTATCGCGATACTGCTGGATCGTCTGACCCAAAAGCTGTTCAAATCCAAACCACAAGAATAGGAGTGTATAATTAATATGAAAAGAACTCATTCGATGAAGCGCAGACCGCTAATGATAATCATGCTGCTGCTGGCAGTAATTCTGGTAGCTGGTTGTTCGTCTAATAATAACAGTACGGTGAAGCTGGCTTATGTGGCCTGGGATTCCGAGATCGCCAGTACTAACGTAGTCAAGGAAGTGCTGGAAACGAAGCTCGGCGTGAAGGTGGAGATGCTGCAGGTCGATGCCGGACCGATGTGGGCAGGGATTGCTGACGGCAGCGCGGACGCTATGGTAGCCGCCTGGCTGCCAAGCACCCATGCCTCTTATCTGGAGAAATACGGCAAGGATATTGAAGATGTAGGGGTTAATCTGGAGGGTACGAAGACGGGGCTTGCCGTTCCCGCCTATATGGACATTAACTCCATCGATGACCTGAAGAATGCCGATGTAGCCTCTTCCCTGAATCAGACGATTATCGGGATTGAGCCGGGGGCCGGAATTATGACGGCTACGGAAAAAGCGCTCGAAGCCTACGGCTTGAGCGACTATACGCTGCTGGAGAGCTCGTCTGCGGCGATGGCACAGGAGCTGCAGAAGGCTTTTGACAAGAATGAACCGATCGTGGTCACCGGCTGGACTCCGCACTGGATGTTCGCTAACATGGACCTGAAGTATCTGGATGATCCGCAGAATGTATACGGCGGAGCCGAGCAGATTCACACCATGGCCCGCAAGGGGCTCCAGGAGGATATGCCGGATGTGCACAAGTTCCTGAGCCAATTCAAGTGGACCGCAGAGGATATGGAGCAGGTTATGGTCAAAATTCAAGGCGGACAGTCGCCTGAAGAAGCCGCCAAGGAATGGGTAGAGAGCAATGAAGCCAAGGTGAATGAGTGGACGGCTGGTATCTCTGCATAGTTGAAAACGGAAAGGTTCAGTGATCTGGCGGCGATGACCGATGTGTGCTATGATGAGAGAAAATAAGCAACAATTCTGTAACTTGTACACTGATGTCGCAGAATATATAGGCAGATGTTTAAAAAACACCCCGCAAGGGGTGTTTTTCTTCACCAATTCAACCTTCATTAATGAGCGGTTCCTTTACATGCTGCTAGGAGTCAGGAAAGGAGAGCGCTCTATGACCGAAATCATCAATGCCTGGATTGACTGGCTGCTGCAGAGTCTTGGACTTAGCGGCCCGTATATTGTTTTCGCGACCTTTCCGCTCGCCGTGCTGCAAAGCTTGTTCGGATTTTTCCCCCTGGCGATTCTGATTGTGCTTCATGTCTCTGTATTCGAAGTAATTGGCGGTATGGCTGTCAGCTGGCTGGCCTGTAACCTGGGTGCGGTAGTCGTCTATTTTCTCTTCCGGCGTTATCTCTTCGACTGGTTCGACCGCAAATGGGGCTACAAGCTCAAGAAGTATGAGAAATGGCAGACCTATCTGGACCGTTACGGCATTTGGACCCTGGTGCTGCTGCGTACGATTCCGATTGTGCCCAGCAATATCATTAACCTGATGTCAGCCGTGTCTCCGATGAAGCCGGCGGCTTTTGTCTGGGGGACGGTGCTCGGCAATCTGTCTTTCATCTGGCTGTTCGGTACACTCAGCTCCTCGCTCATTGTCCCGCGTGAGGACTGGAACGGTTTTCTGTTGTGGTATGGCGTATTCATGCTGATTCTGCTCGCTATCTTTGTCCGGCTGCACTGGGGGCATCTCCAGGAGGATAAGCGCAAGCGGGCGGGACATTAGGTTCTTCACTTCAAGGCTAACCTCACTTTTGTGGGGTTATTTTGCGTGTGCGCCGAATAGCCTATTAGTACAGGGAGCGGCTTGACCGCAGGAATGTCGGGAGGGACTGCAGGGCATGGGCAGAATCAGAAAATGGGGGAAACGGAGCGCAGGCGTACCGCTCTTCGGGCGTCTGCGTCTGCCGGACTTCAGCGGAAGCGGCCTGAGGAGGCCGGGCGGGCGCCGCCAGGCCTTCAAGGCCAAACCGTCCAGAACGGGAATCCGGCCGCCGGGCGAGGGTTCGGGAGCAAGGTTCGAAGCGAAGCCGTCAAGACCCGGCGCGGGCCTGCCTGGCCGGGGCTGGGGACGGAGCGGGGGCTTCGTGGCGAAGCCCTCCAGGTCCGGCGTGCGGCTGGACGGGAGCGGAGCGGATTACAAGGCAGCGAAGCCGTCCGGGAGAGCAGCGGGCGCTCCGGGCCAGCGGGTCTGGCGCAAGTCCGGGCGCGGGGGCGGCGGCTTCCGCTTGTTCGGCAGCAGGGACGGGAAGCATCAGGAAGCGGCCGGGGGCAAGGGGCAGAAGCCGCGCAAGCGCAGACGGGGCAGATTCTGGATCGTTCTGAGCCTGCTGCTGCTTCTGGCGGTGCTGCAGGGGCTGCGTTATGTGGAGCAGCATCTGAAGCCGCCGATTCTCCATCTGGCACAGATCCGGGTGAAGCAGATCGCCACGGAATCGATTAACAAGGCGATTACGTCCCAGGTGGCAGATGGCGGGAACGCAGAAGCGCTGATTGACTGGAAGACGGACAAGAACGGCAAAATCTCGGGCTTCATGCTCAACTACAAGGAGCATATGCGGATTACCTCACAGGCCGCCGAGGTCATCCAGTCCACACTGCAGGAGCTGCATAACCGGACGGAATATATTCCGCTCGGGCAGGCGCTCGGCAGTCCGCTGATTGCCTCCTATGGGCCGGATATTCCGATCAAGGTGGAGCCTCAGGGGGCAGTGAAGGTCGAGCTGAACACACGGCAGCAGAATGCCGGAATCAATATGATTCTCGTTGAAGTCTTTATTCATATTGTTACTGAGGTTGCCGTCGTCATTCCATTTGATATGGAGCCGCAGGTGGTGGATACAGAGATCCCCGTCTCCTACCTGATGGTAGTCGGTGACGTTCCGATGTATTACTATGACAATCAGGGCAAGCCGGTCGGCGAGAACGGCAGCAGCGCCCCGGGCATCGCTATTCCGGCTCCTTCGCTGAGTACTGAGAATAACAGCACCGGCACGGACAGCACACCAGCAGGCGGCGGTAACAGCAGCTCGGGCTCCGGCGGATCAGGCGGACATGCGGGCAGCGGGGAGAGCCCCCAGCCAGCCGCAGGCGGCAATAATGCGCCGGATACGTCCGGGGAAGGCGGGAATGCTGGGGAAGGGGCGGAGTAGGGGAGAAGCGGGGATAAGGTCGGGGTAAGGGCCCCTGTGGTCATTTAATGGCTGAATGGGAGTCCTTTTTATTGTGGGTACGGGTTAATATGGGCTTTTGCGGATAAAGGGAGGAATTAGTTGGCAGGCTGCTGGTGCGATGAGGATGATGAGGGAAGTATTCAAATCCACCTTTCCAATATGAATCCACTAGGAATGAACCGGAATGGCTTCTATAATAAGGGCAACGCTGCGGCTGACAGGGGCTGTAAGGCGATCTTGGGAGGCTGAGACGAATGAGAATATTGATTGTGGATGATGAACCCAGGCATCTGAGGGGGATGGTCAATCTGATCGGACGCCTTCGGCCGGAGGATCAGGTGGTTGCGGTGAAGGATGGCTTGTCGGCTATGGAAATGGTGAGAGCCCACCGCCCGGAAGCCATATTGACGGATATCCGCATGCCCGGAATGGATGGGCTTGAATTTCTGGAGCGGCTTAAGCTTGAAGCTATCCGGACCAGGGTTGTAATGGTATCCGCTTACAATCTGTTCGAGTATGCGCAGAAGGCAGTCCATTATGGGGCTTATGATTACCTGCTGAAGCCGGTGGAGATTGACCAGGTTGCGGATGTCCTAAGCCGGATCGACCTTCTGCTGACGGCGGAACAGAGGCAGCGCCGTGAAGAGGAAGAGATGCAGCACCGGCTTAAGCTCGCTTCTTCCGCCTACCTGAACCGGCTCATGCTGTCCTGGCTGAACGGCAGTGCGTCCTTGGCCGAGCTGAACGAGCTGGACGGTTATGATGGGCTGCGGGAGAGCGGTGTCGCTGTGTATTCGGAGCTGAACTCCTGCCAGGACAGCAGGGAGAGGCAGGACAGCGGCGTGTTCATCCGTGCTCTGGAGCAGGCCTGGAGCAGGTGGGGGGAAGCCATCACGATTCCCTTGAGCGGTATGAAGGAGGATGGTCCTCTTGCCGCAGTTACCTTGATTACCTTGGAAGGCCTTACCCGGGACAAGCGGGAAGAGGCCCGGTCCATCGCCCATTCTTTGGCGGCGGATTGGGCGTATGCGGGACAGCTCACCCATGGGATCGGCCCGGAATGCCGTTCTCTCCGGGAGGAAGCGCCGCAGTCCTATCTGGCGGCCAGAATGGCCAACAGTTACAACTTCTATGATTTCCGGCAGGGGCTGCTGTTTTCAGATGAGATCAGGTCTTCTTCCCGTGAGGTTGTTCCTGACTGGAGCAAGGTCTATGAGGCTTTGATAATGGATGATGCTGCGCTTGCACTGAAAGCTTGTGTGGAAGCCCTCTGCCAGCTTGCGGACGGTGGACATGCCAGCCCTATGCTGCTGAAGGAGCAGGCATCGCTTATGCTGCTGCAGATCCGGAATGAGCATCAGGACATTCTGGATAAGAGGGCGCAGCAGAAGCTGACCGGTACGGCTACGCTGATTATCCGCTCATGCCGCTCGTACCCGGAGCTGGTGGCCCATTTAGGGCAGGCACTCCGGGAAACGCATTTGGCCTTAACCGTATCCCGGCAGGATCAGGGGGAGAGCATGATCGCTGAATGCCTAAGCTGGATACAGCAGCATATGAAGGAGGAGCTTACACTGGAGCGGGCGGCTGAGCATTTCCATTTTAACCCCTCCTATTTCAGTACACTGATCAAGAACAGGACGGGAAAAACGTTCTCTGAGCATGTGACGGCGGCCCGGATGAAGCGGGCCAAGGTGCTGCTCGCCGGGGAGCCGCTCAGAATATATGAGGTGTCCTTGGAATGCGGATTTCAGGATACGAAATATTTTTGCCGCGTATTCAAGAAGTATTACGGCATGTCGCCCAAAGCCTATAAGCACGTGCTATCGCAAAGGAAACGTGAGGCATGAAGATCACCTTCCGTTACCGGCTGCTGGCCAGCTATATTCTGCTGATTGCCATTCCCCTGCTCGTTCTGGGGGCTTTGTTCTACCGGACCAGCCTGAAGATTATCACAGAGCAGGCGCAGAAGAATGTGTATGAGATTGTCAGGAAGAATAATGAAGTTATGGACACCAAGCTGCGGATCGTGGACCAGAACAGCATGTCCCTGTTCCTCGACAAGGATCTGTTCCGCATCTTCAGCCAGCTGGACCCGACGAATGAAGCGGAGCTGTTCGCAGCCGACCGGCAGGTGACGGCTGTACTCGGCAAAACCTTTTCCCAGAACCAGGATATCTTTGCCTACCAGCTATGGACCTCCTACTTCACCTTCGGACAACCCTTGCCTCAAGGAGAACCGACGCAATCGGATATCTACCGTATGGCCCGGCAGGCGGGAGGGAAACTGGTGTGGATACCGACTTATGAGTTCGCGTCCATGTTCAACCAGCCCTATCTGCAAGGCGGGAATCTGGAGTTCCGTTATCTTTTCTCGGCTACACGCCTGCTGGATTTCACCTATCTCAGCAATACGAAGCTTGCCAAAATGGATGCCGGAGTGGAACGCCCCGTGCTTGCCATAAGCTTCAAATCCGAGGTGCTTAAATCCTTGTATGCAGACAGCCTTCCGGGGAACTCGCGCTACATGGTGCTTGATCCGCAGGACAGGGTAGTCGCCAGCAGTGAGCCGGGTCAGGTTGCACAGATCTATAAGGAGGCAGGGCTGGACAAGCTGCAGCAGGAGAACAGCGGGGCACGGCGAATGAAGCTGGACGGCGAAGCGGTAATCGTCTGCTACGACCGATCGGAGGTGACCGGCTGGATGTCTGTGGTGTGGATACCGGAGGCAGGGCTGGTGAGCAGCCTGGTGCCGGTGATCCGGACGTCTATTACCGTACTGGCCGTGGTGATGGGGATTGTGGCCCTGATCTTCGCTTACTTCATTGCGGGTAAAATCACTAAGCCCATCAAGCGGCTGCTTAGCGCGATGAGATCGGTGGGCGAGGGCGATTTCCAGACCCGCGTGGATGTGGTAAGCCATGACGAGTTCGGCGTGCTGACGCAGCGCTTCAACCGGATGAATGACCGGATTCACCTGCTGGTGACGGAGAATTACGAGATCAAGCTGAAGGAGAAGGAGGCCGAGATCCAGGCGCTGAACATGCAGATGCATCCGCACTTCCTGTACAATACGCTGAATGTGATGAACTGGACAGCAATTGAGAATGATCAGCAGGAGCTTAGCAGGATGCTTGTCTGCCTGTCCAACATGCTGCATTATACCTCCCGGAAGACATGGGACGCCGTACCGTTGTCCGAAGAGATGAGCTGGATGAGTAATTACTTCTATATTATGTCGATCCGCTTCGAGGACAAGTTCACCGTGGAGTATGATATGGACCCGCAGTTATTGGCGTACGATGTGCCGAGACTGCTGTTCCAGCCCTTTGTGGAGAATGCGATTCTTCACGGCTTCGATCAGACCGGCTCTGGCGGACTCATTGGAATCCGCGGCTGGATTGACGGCAGAACCCGGCATTATGAGGTGGCCGACAACGGCCGGGGCATGAGTGCGGAGACGGTACACACAATTCTGTATGAGAAATCGTCCTCTGTGGGCATCAAAAATACTATTGACCGCATTCAGATGACCTACGGCGGCGAGTACGGGATAGCTATCTTCTCAACTCCGGGAACAGGCACGAAGGTAGTGATTACTTTGCCGCTATAAGCCAATCCTGGTCCACCAATCCAAAGAGATTAGGGTTATGTAAGCGCTATCTTATATTTTATAATAAAGGCATCATAGACTGCAGCTATGAACCCGTTGAACTTAGAAATCGAGAGGGGCTTCCGAATATGTCGCAACCCAGGAAATCAGTCTTCATCACATTGGCTCTGGTTCTGATGCTTGCTGCTGTGCTGTCTGCGTGCTCGAACTCGGGTACACCAAGCCCTGACACATCCGCGTCTTCCGGAAATTCCGGATCGAAGGAGAATATTAAGCTGCGGATGACGGTCTGGGGCTCACCGGAGGAAGTGGCTCCTTATAAAAAAGCGATTCAAAATTTCGAGGCTAAGCATCCGAACGTTAAGGTCGAGCTTCAGCATATTGCCGCTGATTATGATACCAAGCTGACGACTATGGTCGCCGGGAATGATGTTCCGGACATTGCCATGATGGAATCGGGCACTATTGCTTTTCCAATGGCGGAGCAGGGCAAATTCTATAATCTTCAGGAATTCCTGGATACGGATACCGAGATTAGTCCCGATACGCTGGTTCCCAATATTACCTATTCCCTGGAGCCGGGCAATGTGATCGGAATCGGCCCCGGACCGGAATCCTTCGCCTTGTTCTACAATGAGGATATCTTCAAGGACGCCGGCATTGAACCTCCCCCGTCGAATGTGGCGGATGCCTGGACCTGGGATGAATTCGTTGAGGTTGCCAAGAAGCTGACGATGGATACCAATGGAAAAACAGCGGCAGACCCGGACTTCGATCCCAAAAAAATCAAGCAATATGGAGCAAACATCTCCACCTGGTGGGGGGTGTACAGCAACTTCATCTATTCCAATGGCGGGGATTTCATCTCTGCAGACGGCAAAACCTTCGGGCTGAACCAGCCGGAGGCGGTGGAGGCGCTCCAGAAAATATCCGATCTGATGAATGTGCATCATGTATCCCCTTCACCAGTACAGTCCAAGAACATTCCGGCGACCAATGTGGCGCTCCAGACCAAAAAGGTAGCGATGACGGTCGATGGGCAATGGGCCAGTGCAGGCCTCGCCCAATCCAAGTTCAATTTCAATGTCGGGGTCATGCCGGTGATGAAAGAGCCGGTTACCACGGTGGTCTGCGGCATGTTCTCCATCTTCAAATCCTCCAAGCATCCCCAGGAGGCCTGGGAGCTGCTGAAGGCGCTGCTTGACCCTGAAGCTTCCATTGACATGCTTACCGCCGGAACCTGGATGCCGTCTCCCAAGGACTGGTATACCGATCCTGCGCTGTTGGCCAAATGGACGGAGAATCTGGACGCCAGACCGTCCGGCTATAAGGAAGCCGTTGTCGATGTGATTCTGACCAAAGGGCATCAGACCCCGACCGGCTATGTGAAGAATTTCAACAATATTATGGACCTGGTCAACCCGGCGCTGGATAAGGTGTGGCTCGGCCAGCAGACGGCCCAGGAAGCGATGGACTCCATCGCGGCAAAGGTCCAGGCCCAGATTAAGGGACGCCGCGATATCAAGGAATAGACTGGAGGCCTGTATGCGAAGAGGAATGTTCTACGGGCTGCTGTTCACGGCCCCCGCCATCCTTGGGTTTGCCATTTTTACGCTGGGTCCCATGATCGCAAGCCTGGTGCTCAGCCTGACTGACTATAATGTGTTCAAGGAGCAGACCGCTTTTGTAGGCCTGGATAATTACATGCGGCTGTTCTCAGGTGAGGATGAGCTGTTCTATAAATCACTGGGGATAACCTTCTATTTCGTCGTGCTGCGTGTGCCTGCGGTAATTCTCCTCTCCTTCGGGATCGCGCTGCTGCTGAATCTCAATGTGAAGGGAAGGGCTATCTTCCGTACGATTATCTACCTGCCGAGCATTGTTCCGGCGGTGGCCTCGGCCATGATCTGGATGTGGCTGCTGAACCCCGATCTTGGCCTCATCAATTCGCTGCTGAGCCGCTTACATCTGCCAACCAGCAACTGGCTGTACGGGGAAGGCAGCGTTATCCCCTCGGTCGTACTTACCACGCTATGGGGAATCGGCAGCACGGTGATTATTTTCCTCGCCGGACTTTCCGGCATCCCCCGGCAGTATTACGAAGCGATTGAGGTGGACGGGGGCGGCTGGTTCCGCAAGCTGAGCCATGTGACGGTGCCGATGGTCACCCCCACGATCTTTTTCAATACCATCATGACCATTATCGGGTCCTTTCAGGTGTTCAATGAAGCTTATATTCTGACGCAAGGCGGACCGAATAACCAGAGTCTCTTCTATGTCTTTTATCTGTGGAGAACGGGCTTCCGGGATGCCGAAATGGGCTATGCGTCCGCGCTGGCCTGGATCTTGTTCGTCATTATTCTGTTCTTCACCTTCATCGTCTTCCGAACCTCGAAGTCATGGGTGTATTACGAAGGGGGGGACCGGGCTTGAGGCCATCGAAGCTTTCACTTACCGCAGGCTACGGGGCGCTGATCCTGATCTCCTGTATGTTCATCATTCCGTTTGTCTGGCTGATCCGCAGCTCGCTGATGAATTTATCACAGATATTCACCATGCCCCCCGAATGGATACCGAAGCCGTTTCAATGGGGCAATTTCCATAAGGCGCTTACGGTGCTGCCGTTTGATATCTTTTTCAAGAACACTCTGATTATCGTGGTTACTGTACTGGTTGGGACCGTAATCACGAGCAGCATCGGAGCCTTCGGGTTCTCGCGGATTCCGTGGAAGGGCAGGGATGCGGTGTTCGCGGTCCTGATGACCAGCATGATGCTGCCGGCGGCCGTCACGATGATCCCGAGCTTTCTCGGCTGGCAGGCGATCGGATTCTACGATACGCTGTATCCGCTGATTGTGCCCGCTTACTTCGGCGGGGGAATCTTCAACATCTTCCTCCTCCGGCAATTCTATCTGAGCATTCCGCGTGATTTCGATGAAGCTGCCTATGTGGACGGGGCGAATTATTGGCAGATCTATACCCGGATTATTTTTCCTTTGAGCCGTTCGGCGATTATCGTGGTGGCCCTGTTCAGCTTTCTGGCGTCGTGGAATGACTTCATGGGCCCGCTGATCTATCTCAAAAGCGACAAATGGTTCACCCTCGCGCTGGGCCTGCAAATGTTCCAGGGCACCTATACCGCGCAGTGGGATCTGCTGATGGCGGCCTCGGCGACCGTCGTTCTGCCCTGCGTCATTGTGTTTCTGGCCGGCCAGCGTTATTTCCTGGAGGGCATCACTTTAACGGGACTAAAAGGATAAAGGAGGCGGGGAACGGAAATGGCTGAGCAACAAGCAAGGATTCATGCCTGGCAGGGCGTGTCTTTTACTAGAGTCACCATAGATGATCAGTTCTGGCTGCCGCGCCTGAAGGTGCTCCGGCAGACCACACTGCCGGACTGCCTGTCCAAGTGTGAGGAGACCGGCCGCATCAGGAACTTCGCCAAAGCCGCAGGACTGCTGGAAGGGCATTACGAAGGCAAATACTATAATGACTCAGATGTCTACAAGGTGCTTGAAGGTGTTGCCTATGCGCTGATGTCAGAGCGGGATGCGGCGCTGGAGGCTGAGGCGGACCGGATCATCGGGCTCATCTCGGCTGCGCAGGAAGAAGACGGCTATCTATGTGCTTACTTTACCCTGGAGAATCCGCAGGGCAAGTGGACGGACATGGAGAAGCACGAGATGTACAACGGCGGCCATCTGATCGAAGCGGCAGTTGCCTACTATGAAGCCACCGGCAAGCGTGCGCTGCTGGAGGTGGCCTGCCGTCTGGCCGATCATGTTGACGGGGTGTTCGGCCCCGGCAAGCGGCACTGGGTGGAAGGGCATGAGGAGATCGAGCTGGCGCTGGTGAAGCTGTACCGCGCCACACAGACCGAGCGCTACTGGAAGCTGGCCTTATGGCTGCTGGAGGAGCGCGGCCATGGTCACGGCTCGGGCGCGATCTGGGACAACCCGGAGTGGGGACCGGCCTATTGCCAGGACGATGTTCCCGTCCGCGAGATTAAGCAGGTCACCGGCCATGCCGTCCGGGCGGTATATCTGTATACGGCCATGGCGGATATTGTCCATGCTTCCGGCGATTCCGCCTATGCGGAGGCTCTGCACCGGGTCTGGACACATACGGTGGAGCGCAATATGTACGTAACGGGCGGCATCGGGCCGTCCAGGCACAATGAAGGCTTCACCTCCGATTATGACCTGCCCAATGAGACAGCCTATTGCGAGACCTGCGCCGCTATTGCCATGGTGTTCTGGAATCACCGGATGAATCTGACGTTCGGGGACGGCAAATATGCCGATGTCGTAGAACGTGAAATGTATAATGGCGCTTTGTCGGGCATCTCCCTGTCCGGGGATCAGTATTTCTATGAGAATCCGCTGGCTTCCCAGGGCGGGCATCATCGTGTGCCCTGGTTCGAAACCTCCTGCTGTCCGACCAATCTGGCCCGCTTTCTGCCTTCCCTGGGCCAATACGCCTATGCTGTAACAGAAGATGGCCTGGCGGTGAATCAATATATGAACAGCGAAGCGGAGCTTGTGCTTGCCAGCGGGCTGGGCGTCAGGCTGAAGCTAAGCACCCGGTATCCCTGGAAGGGCCGGATGGAGCTTGAAGTGAATCCTGCCGCAAATGCCCGCTTCAGTATCCGGCTGCGTGTGCCGGGGTGGTGCAGGGGATACCGGTTGGAGGTGAAGGCAGAAGGCGAGGGTACCGCCGATACCGCCCGGGCGGAAGAGTGCATCGACCAAGGCTATCTTGTGCTGGACCGCACCTGGTCGCCGGGAGATACTGTAGTGCTTGAGCTGGAGATGCCTGTGAACCGGGTGCAGGCCAAGCCGGAGGTCGAGGCAGACCGGGGCCGGGTCGCCGTTCAGCGGGGACCGGTGGTCTATTGCCTGGAGCAGACGGATCACCCCGGGCGTTCCTATGATGCCTTCTCCATTCCAGCCGGGGCTAAGTTCCGGGTGGTGCACCTGCCGGAGCTGCTGGGCGGAGTGACGGTGCTGCAGAGCCGGGATGCAGACGGCAGACCGCTCAGGTTCATCCCCTATTATGCCTGGGACAACAGAGGGCCCGGTTTCATGCAGGTCTGGATTCGGGAGCAGGAGGATCGCGGATTGTATAGATTTTGAATCCGCTGGTGCAACATCAGCTTTAAACGTGTCATAATTAATTTAACTTATCGCTTGCGGAGGGGTGTTGTGCTTGATTAGGGTGCGAAGGATACGTGTATCTCTGATTATTCGCTATGAACGCAGCTACTCAGTGCCTCGTTCCGCAGCAGTCATCGGGATACTGTAGGCGCTGGAACGGTAGCAACTGCATTATGTACACTAGAATACTGCAAAAAAGACTTTAAAATAGAATCTATTGTATTCGGTACAATTGAATATTGAAAAATGGCCATTTTTCACCCAAAATCCAACATTCCACTGTATGAAATACAATAGAATCTTATTTTACGGTCAGCTATGCGATTTCTATTGCAGGAAATACAATCAGCTACTTGTATGTACAAGTGCAGAGTAAGGAGGAGATTCGCTTGCGCGGAATTACGAACCCGGTGATCCCGGGCTGGTATGCTGACCCTGAGGCCAGAACTTATGGGGGCAGGCATTATATTTATGCCACCAGATCATTCACAGAATATACACGGCAGATGAATCTGGATGCCTTCAGTTCGGATGACCTGATTCACTGGCAGAAGCATGAGAGCATTATCGCCATGGAGGATTTCCCCTGGATCTGGAGAGCGGTCTGGGCCCCGACCCAGCTTGAGCAGGGCGGCCGTCATTATCTGGTCTTCGCCTCGAATGATATTCAGCAGGACGGCGAAGCCGGGGGACTGGAGATTGCCGTGGCGGATACCCCTGAAGGCCCTTACCGGGGGTATCTCCACCGGCCGCTGATCGGCGGGTTCGTTCACGGCGCGCAGCCGATTGACGCCCATCTGTTCAAGGATGAAGACGGCGCAGTCTATCTGTATTACGGCGGGTGGGGACACTGCAATGTGGGCCGGATGAATGAAGACATGACGGGGTTTGTTCCGTTCCCGGACGGAGAGGTCATCCGTTCCGTTACTCCGCCCGGTTATGTGGAGGGGCCGTGTATGCTTAAGAAGGACGGCCTTTATTACCTGATGTGGTCAATGGGCGGGTGGACCAACGGGACCTACCGGGTCGCTTATGGTGTAAGCGCAAGTCCGCTGGGACCTTTCGCGAACCATGGGACGATCCTGGAGAGACAGGAGCCGGTGGCGGAAGGCCCCGGCCATCACGGATATCTGCATCTGCCCGAGCGGGATGAATGGCTGATCGTCTACCACCGCCGGATCATCGGCGATCCTGAGCCGGGCAACCGCATGTTATGTATTGACCGGCTGGAATTCGGTGCAGGCGTTATCAAGCCGGTAAGGATGACGGATAGATGGTAAGGATGTCGACTTATCGTAGGTGAATACAGGAGGAATGAGGCCTTGGCTTATGGCAGGGCCTCTTTTGCCGTGGTGCTGGAGGAACGCGTCAATTAACTAATATTTTTCATCGCTGTATTCCCATAATGTTGTACATATTGCAACCCGGCGACCTGGATATCCGGGGATTTGATAGGGTTGTTGTATAAAATGCAAGAATTACCCCCGCTAAGCGTTTGGAGGATGAGAAATCCTGATTTTTATGCAACGATATTGGAATATAGCCGGGATGAGCAAGGGAATGTTGTATTTTGAGCAGGATTTTCACTGGGAGGTACGGGGGATGCAAAGTATCCATGATAATGAAATTGGGCGGCAAAGACAATCAACTTCCCGTCATGATTGAGTTCATTGATGTCTTGGTGCATATGTTTGAAACGCAGTTGCCAGGGAGTATTCTTCTTGATATTAGCCAATTTGAAATAAATTCATTTGTCAAAGATAACAAGGAGTTGTTAGAGAAGCAAAAGGACTCCGCTTGGCCGATGTATTATGAAAAAAGTGAGGATTTGCTTGAATATTTACTACATGAAAATTACAACTATTATGTGATCTCCGCTTCATATGGTCTTAATGGATGGGTAATTGCTAAGGAATACAGTATTTGTAACTAAGCAGAATGTTTAAAAGTGGACCTTGAGGGAGCTATCCCTCAGGGTTTTTCGTTTCTATGAGTGTTTTAAGAGAATGAGTAAACTAAATATTTTAAAAGATTCCGTGAGCGGTGAAGTCAATTGTAGCCTCAGACATGGTTAGCTCTGTCATCCCCACTCTGAAGCGCCGACTTTACAAGCAGCAGCCACGGAATGCTGCCTGTAGCGGAGATGTTGCCCTGTGGGTGAACCTCCGCCGCAAGAAGGAGCATGTGATAGCTGAGGCCAGTGATTGCGGCAGCGCTGCCGGATTGCAGCAGTGTCTGTTCATCGGTGGACGTAAGCTGCGGCACCTGCCCGCAAGACTGGGCGATGGCTGCATAGAGCAGCCATTCCGCAACATCACCAGGAAGGCTATGGTGTTGTGATTGCCGGATGTAATCCGCACACCATTGCATTTTAAAAGAAACAGGTGCATCCAGCAGTCCCCGCAGCAGTGGCAGGGGAAGTCTGCTCCAGAGAAAGCGTGAAGCGCTAGTGGGCCTGCCAAGCAGGAGTAATGTATCCCAAGCACCTGCCTGAAGGAGCAGTTGTGCTGCGTAAGAAAAATCTGCAAAGCTAAGCGGTGTGTCTGCACGGTGTTCCGAATCGGCGAAGCTACTGATAACGGGGGGATGAGTGGAGCCCCCTGCTGGAGATGAAGAGATTGATTGCGTATCGGCACCATGCTCCGCCGGGCCGGCCTGCTGCCCCGCAAGCCGGCGATGCGCGGCCGCGAGCCCGGGCGGCAGCTCCGCCAGCCGCCCCAAGCCTTGTCCTGCCGCGGCGATTCCGCCGCTGCGGCAGGACAAGGCCCACAGATAGCCGGATACCCAAGGGTTATCCGGCGCATCCCCCCGCATCCGCGCAAGCCCGGCGGATGCGGCCCCGGGCTGTTCCGGGTCCCGGAACAGCGTCCGCAGCAGCACCTCAAGCACCTGCCGGATATCCTCCGGCAGATGCGGTGCTGCGTGAAGCGCCGCCAGCCACGGGGCGGCGCGGGCATTGAGTGCGGCAGGCACCAGCCTGCTCAGCACTCGCCGGGGCAGGGCAGGGAGCAGCTGACGCGTGAACACCGTCAGCTGGTCCGCTTGCCCGGACAGCAGGCACAGCGTGGCCAGCTGCTCCCAGGCGGCAAGATCGTCAGGCGAGTAGCCGATCGCCTGCCTGTAATGCTCCAGCGCTTCCTCGTAGAGGAAGAGCCGCTCGCAGACCCGCCCGGCGAATAGGCGGGTACGGTAGGTTCCGCTGCCGGAGGAGGAGGGGTATTTGTGCGCGGTATCCCCGCTGTCCAGCGCCTGCTGAAGCAGAGGGTAAGCTTGCCATGCCTGCCCTTGCTCCATGAGCAGCCCCGCATAGCTCTCCAGCAAATCGGTGAAATCTGCGTACAGCCCAATCCCCGCCTGATAGACAGGCTCCGCGTCCGCAGGCCGCCCGCCCGCTTGGAGGGCAAAGGCTGTCTTAAGATACAGGTCAGCGGTATACCCGGAGTCTGGCGGGGCTTCCTCTAACAGTGGCAGGAGAAGATCTGCCGCTGCCTGATATTGTCCCTGCTGGTAATATTCCGTGCCCAGTGCGTACCTCAGAGGAACGCTGTCCGGTTCAAGCCGCAGAGCGGTGTGGATCAGCTCCAGATTGCGGCTGGCTTTATTTTTGCGCTGAAGCTCATCATCCAAATAGCCGTAATGGTGCACAGGCAGATGGGCATAAGCGATATGTCCGCCGGGGAGGCTCCAGATGCTGGAGGCCACCTCTTCATGAATGCTGCCGCGAAAACAAATACGTGAATCATTACGGAAAAGCCGGCACACATTGTCTGTCACGTATTCGCGCCCGGAGCCCTCTCCCACATAATGGATAAAAGGCAGGAAATACCCGTCTGCACACTCCGATTCCAGCAGACACACTAACTCCTCCGCCTTCCAGTCAGCAAGGGCTTCATCTGCATCCAGCACCAGAATCCAGCCGTAGGAGGCCAGCTGTAGGGTCTGATTACGGGCTTTGGAGAAATCGTGCTCCCAGGGCAGCCGGATCACCCGGGCACTGAACCTGTGGGCGATAGCCATACTGTTATCCTCTGATCCGGTATCTGCGATAATGATCTCCGAGACCAAACCCTGAACCGACTGCAGGCATTGCTCCAGATGCTGCGCTTCATTCCTGACGATCATGCAGAGCGAGATTCCGGGAGTATCCATGGTCTGTAAGCTCCTTTCTAACAGTATTTGATTGAAAAAGCGGGAGTGCACAGAAGCGGAGCGGGTATATTCCTGCCGGACTGGGGAGCCGTTATTTCCCCAAAAACAGTACTTTTTACAGAGTGGCGGACTGAGAGGGCCCTATTGTCTCTCTAACCGATGATTTTGGGCAGCAGATCCGTCTTTAAGCGCCGTGGAGTCCGCAACTCTTCCGAATCATGCGTTTTCTCCAAAATAAACGATCCTCAGTCCGCCAGCGACCAGTCACACCGGCACTCTCCTGATAAAATGGACTAGAAAGAGGTAGTTGCAGAGCGTACACCTAAAACCCGCGATAAAGCACACTTTCATTAGATAGCTGTAGTCTGTACAACTAAATCTGCCCAAAAAGGGGAGAAGGAAGAACCGGCGGATGTTTAAATGTACGGTCATCTGATGACATTCTAATCGGCTGGTCTGGGAAGTGGTAGTGTGAGACGGGCTGCCGCAGCCGCCGGTGAATATAGGGCTGAGGTTGCGAGTCCAGCCAGAACCTTGTCAGCCAAAAGAATCCAGGGCCGCACAGCCGCAGCAATAGCAGATAAGGGGAGTGAGGTGTTCCGGTCTGCTAGGACAACTGCAGGATGATTAAGCAGCCCGGTAATATCATCGTAGCCCAGCTCCGCTGCGGAAGCTGCTTCCGCCCGCTGCAACAGCTCCAACAAATCAGCGGTAGGCGGCACCTCCGGCCCTGCATCATCTAAGGCTCCCGCATCCCGCACCGGCGCTTCCATCACTCCCGCACTCTGCACCGTACCGTCCATCTCACCCGCACCGGCGATCCCGCCCCCAAGCATATCAGCCGCCGCTGTATAGCAGCCATCCGATACCAGCAGGCGCAATAGATCCTGACGCTGCTCTGTCAGGATGCCGGGCAGCTGCCCGGCCAGCCAGCCGTGGAGCTCTGGCTCGCGGCCCGTGCATTTGAACAGGCGCGTGAGCCGCGGGATCAGCGGCCAGGGGTCCGGCTGGAGCTGGGCTGCTCTGGTGAAGCAGGCTGCCGCTTCATGCGCTTCGCCGATCTGCTGGCAGACCTGCCCCAGCAGCGTGTGGGTGAGATAGGTGCCTAACCCGGATTCCGTATGGTAGAGGGGAGGGGAGGCTCCAATCTCCAGTGCCCGGCACAGCGCGGTCTTGGCTTCGGCTAAGGCAGACACCTGTAGCAGCAGCGCACCTTTGAGGTGGTGAAGATCGGAGTAATCCGGGAAAAGCGTGCTTCCCTGCCCGCAGGCCTCCAGCGCCCCCGGGTAATCACCGGTTACCGCCAGGCAGCGGACTTTGTATTTATAGAGCAGGTGAACATAGCTGGTACCCGGCTTGGCCAGGTTCAGCGAGGTGCCGATATGCTCCAGCGCCTGCCCGTAATCGCCCAGCCGCATATATTCAACCGCCAGATTGAAATGCTGAAAAGCATCTCCGGGACTCTCCTCCAGCTGCTGCTTCAGCAATCCGAGATTACGGCTGATTTTGTCTTTCCGCTCCACGACCCCGTCGGCATAGCCGTAGTGATGGACAATGACGGTGCCCATATGCATCGTGGCATCTGGGGTCTCCTGCACAATGACAGCCGCAATCTGCTCATGAATAATGCCGCTGAAGCGATAATTCGGGCGGTTCTTGAACATCCGGAGGATCGGGTTGACCGTAAGTGTCTGCGAAGCGCGCTCCGTCCCCTGATGATTATGAATCCGCACAAAAAAAGCCTCATACTCCGTATGCTTCGCGCACACCAGCAGCTCCTCCCGGCTGCCCGGCTCCAGCTCTTCGTCTGCATCCAGCACCAGAATCCAGGTGCCCTGCGCCAGGGCCAGACCGGCGTTGCGTGCGGCGGCAAAATCCCCGTTCCACGGGTAATTGATAATCCGGGCACCGAAGCTGCGGGCAATCTGGCGGGTGGCATCGGTTGAACCGGTGTCCACAATGATGATTTCATCCACAGTCCCGCGCACACTCCGGAGACAGCGGGCCAGGTTGTCGGCTTCATTTTTGACGATCATGCACAAGGAAATCAGCGGTTGCTGTGGTTTCGTGGTCATAAGCTCAGATCCGCTCCTCTCTGCCGCTGGGTGTAATTCCACTTCGTATGCCAGGGGGTGCAGCGCAGCACCGCGATGGATTGGGCAACCGCTGCCCTGTCCTCCTGAAGCGGACCCTGAGCCTGCTGTCCCGCCGCCTGGAGACGTTCTACAGCTTCTGCGAGCCGCTGCTCTGCCAGATACAGATAACAGAGCGCCAGTCCGGTGCTGACGGCATCGTCTGCAGGGGATTCCCCCAAGGCAAGCCGGTACCAGCCCGCAGCCTCCGCATAATGTCCTTTATCTATGAGCAGCTCTCCGAGATACCGCAGGGTTGCGCCTGTAGCTTCCTTGCTGCCTGCAAGGTTGATGAATAGTTCCCCCGCCTCTGCACGCCAGCCTTCCTCATAAAGTGCCTCTGCCAGAGTGCGTGTATGTGCCGGGTACCGTTCAACCAGCCGCTTGCCCAGTGCGATGAACTGGTGCTTTACAGCGAGCCTTATGACCTCGGCCAGCAGTTGGGAGTCCCCGGAGGGAGCGGTTTTTGCCTGCGGCTCAGACGAATCAAGAGACAACTCCTTCTCGATCTCAAGCATTGCGGAACGCAATTCCACAGGTGTTTGCAGCCACAGCTCCTCCTGCAGCTTCCCGCCCAGCTCCCAGGTTAAGACGGCCTCAAGCAGGCAGAGCTGCCGTATAGTCTCCGCATTTAGGCCTTCGGGTGACAGCTGGGTGGGGTTAGCCCGCAGCTGGGCGGCGGTCTTCCTGAACATATGATATTTTCCGGTAATGATCCAGGAAGACAGCAGGAACAGCAAGGTGTCCTCTTCCAGCGGGCAGACGGCGGGCGGCAGCTCTGCAATCGCCGTATAAGCGTCCAGCCGATACAATGTTCCGATAATTGCAGTTCTTGCAGCACGCTGCGCTGTACCGGTTAGCTGTATCAAGAGTGCGGCAATCTCTCCATCCGGCACCTCCAGCTCCTGAAAAGCAGAGGCGATCCCCTCCAGAGCGGGGAGATACAGGGAGTGCTGCTGTAGCGCACGATGGTACAGCTGCGCGGCTTCCTTCTGCTTCCCGAGCTGCTGGAAAATGGCCCCCATCCGGTGCAGCGGGCGGAAGCTGTCCATGCCCTGTTCAGTGACGTATGCTCTGCGCGGAGCCGGGGCAGACGAGGTATCTATGGCGTGCTGGTAAGACTGGACGGCGCGTTCATAGAATCCTTGGCTCTCCCAGGACTGGCCCTGCATGTAATGCAGGTCGGGATAATCTCCATAACGTGTCAGCTCACGGGTTAGCAGGCTGTCGACCGCTTTTACATGACCGCTCTCCAGATCCATTGTACACAGATCACGAACGATCGAGGGACGGTAAGAGGCCTGAAGCGGAGCGAGGATAAGACTCTGGCGCAGCAGTTCTCCGGCTTCCTCCAGCCGTCCGTCCTGACAGCAGTTGACCGCCAGATTATAACGGGTGAACACATCGTCAGGCTCTTCTGCAAGCGCAAGACGCAGCAGTTGCCCGTTGCGGCTGATTTTATGCTTGGCGCTCATGACCGGGGGCAGGTAGCCGAAGTGAAGAATCTCTATTGGACTGGCCCCGATGGCGGCGGACCCATATTTTGTAAGAATAGAGGACTCAACACTTTCATGAATTCTTCCGCTGAAAAGATAGCCCCGCCCACCCCGGAACAGCCGCACAGGATGGTGATACAGACGATCTTCGGGCCTGTTACCCAGCAGGTTCTCTATGCGTACCGTGTAGGCTTCGGCTGTGCTGTCCTTGAGAATCTCCTTGATTGACTCTATGGAGGTCTGAAGGATTTCATCCGCATCCAAGACCAATATCCAATTGCTCGTTGCATGAGAGAGACCGGTATTTCTTGCTTCTGAGAAATGATAGTTCCACTGGGCTTCGATGACCGTTGCCCCGTATCTGCGGGCGATCTCCACGGACGGGTCGGTTGAGCCGGTATCGACAACGATGATTTCATCAGCGCCCTGCAAGCTGGCTAGACAACGGGGGAGCAGCTCGGCTTCATTGTTGACAATGAGCTGCACTCCGAGTGTAGGTTTGGCAGATAGATTCAAGATTGTTCCTCCTTCGCGGGCCTTAGTTCCTCCGGGTATTCTGCAAAAATAAGCATGTATAAGCGCTGCCGTCTTATGTAGATGCGGAATACCGCACAGGAAAGAGTACATGGGTACCCATGCACTCTTGGCTTCTGCATCGTATGACGGAAACTAGGCTTACGTTCCTTGTGCATCAAAAATAACATTAAGCGTAGAAGCTGCACCCGGCGTCGCGGATTGATAAGAGAGTCGGGTGTATTTCAGGAAGCGGGCAGGCACAATTACGTCTACAGAGCCTGCTGCCAGCGGGTTGTCTCCAGTCGTATCGACGAAATAGTTGGTTCCGTCTGCACTGATCTCGACCCGTGTATTCACCGGATTGGCTCCGGTGTTCACAATGAAGTAGGAGTAGGTCCCAAGGACACTGGTATTGTTGGCAGGCAGCGGTGTATAGGTATCCGAAGTGGCAATTGCCGTTGTAGGCAGCTCAACGAAGCTGCGCTGAGAGATAGAGGTTACGCTGCTCAGCGTACCAGCAGTGATAGTCGCACCAAGCACACTAGTAATCGTACCGTCTAGCAGGTTAGTCACTGTACCAGCGGATGATAGAGTACCGGCAGTGATAGTCGCACCAAGCACACTAGTAATCGTACCGTCTAGCAGGTTCGTCACAGTACCAGCGGATGATAGAGTACCAGCAGTGATAGTTGCACCAAGCACGCTAGTAATCGTACCGTCTAGCAGGTTGGTCACTGTACCAGCAGATGTTAATGTACCGGCGGTGATAGTCGCGCCAAGCACACTAGTAATCGTACCGTCTAGCAGGTTAGTCACTGTACCAGCAGATGTTAATGTACCGGCAGTGATAGTCGCGCCAAGCACACTAGTAATCGTACCGTCTAGCAGGTTAGTCACTGTACCAGCAGATGTTAATGTACCGGCAGTGATAGTCGCGCCAAGCACACTAGTAATCGTACCGTCTAGCAGGTTCGTCACAGTACCAGCGGATGATAGAGTACCAGCAGTGATAGTTGCACCAAGCACGCTAGTAATCGTACCGTCTAGCAGGTTGGTCACTGTACCAGCGGATGATAGAGTACCAGCAGTGATAGTTGCACCAAGCACACTAGTAATCGTACCGTCTAGCAGGTTGGTCACTGTACCAGCAGATGTTAATGTACCGGCGGTGATAGTCGCGCCAAGCACACTAGTAATCGTACCGTCTAGCAGGTTAGTCACTGTACCAGCAGATGTTAATGTACCGGCAGTGATAGTCGCGCCAAGCACACTAGTAATCGTACCGTCTAGCAGGTTAGTCACTGTACCAGCAGATGTTAATGTACCGGCAGTGATAGTCGCGCCAAGCACGCTAGTAATGGTACCGTCTAGCAGGTTCGTCACTGTACCAGCGGATGATAGAGTACCGGCAGTGATAGTCGCACCAAGCACACTAGTAATCGTACCAGCAAGGATGTTCGTGATTGTACCGGCCGATGTTAATGTACCAGCAGTAATAGTCGTGCCAAGTATGCTAGAGATCGTGCCGTTCAAGATGACGGTGGTCAGGTTCCCGCTGGCATCGGTGGTGAGCGGGCGGTCGATCAGAGTTGAAGGGTCCCGGCCGAAAATAAGTGTGCGCAGATTGTCCGGATTAGCCTGAAATGAACTGAAATTTGGCAACATGAGTCATCCTTTCTGTGGGCAATTTCTGCCGTCAGCCTGCTCATGAAAAGACCCAAACCGTCGTCTGGGTCCTTAAGCATGTATAGGCTGCCGGTTCATAGAGGGAGGAACGTGTAGCTAGGCAGGAACCATTCGAATGGTGTGATATTAGGATATGGAGCTTTTTAAGAGAATGACTGGGTTAACTCTGCAAAAATACGCAGCCGCCAAACAACCTGCCGGACAGCCCCGCATACTATGAAAATATGCTAGACCGACAGAAGGAGTGAGAATATGCCGAATGAGACTGTATTTAACCAGAACAGCCAGCCGCTGTATACCGAGCAGGTTAACACCTATATTGCACCCGGGATTGATACTCTGCCTGAAGCGGGAGCCGCGATGTCAGGTTTATTGTTTGGAATTCCGTTTGCCTCCACGGTGGGTACTTCCACCCCGCTTGTCATGCAGGTAGCTAATCCCGGCGGCAGCGGACGTACCTTATATATCTCCCGCATTATCGCAAGCACGGGCACAGCGTCGGTCACTTTAACACTACTGCGTAATGCGACGGTGGGGGGCTCTACTGTTACTCCGGTTAACTATAACTTCGGGAGTTCGGTCACTAGCGTCAGTACTGCCCGGACCGCAACGGCTGCGCCTACAGGTTCTCCGGCGACATTAATGTCAATGCTGCTGGCCCTAGGTCCGGTCATCCTTAATATGGACGGCAGGCTTATTCTGCCTCCCGGCAACTCGCTCACGCTATCGGTAACGATTGCATCCGGGAGTACTGCGGCAACGGGAAATATCAGCTGGTGGGAATTCTAGAGTGGAAGGGGAGAGGATGAACCATGCCCAATAACTATGTAATCAATGACAATGACCAGCCGGTCTATGTGGAAATGACGAACACCTTCCGTGCACCGGACATCAGCGCCCCGCCGGAGATCAGCGCTTCGCAGGCAGCCGTCTTATTCTCGGCGAACGCCTCGAACTCGGCAACGATCGTGCTGTCGCTCCTCTCGGCTGTCATTTCGGTCCGCATCAGTAATCCTGCGGGCAGCGGCCGGACCTTGTATCTGTCCCGGATCAGCGGCAGTATCGGCGGCACCTCGGTGCTGACCTCGATCTCAGGCAGCTTTACCCTTGTCAAAGGAGGGACGATATCCTCGCCGTCCACGGTGACTCCGGTGAATAATAATCTGGCCAGCCCAGCAGCCAGTTCCATGACGGTCCAGTCCTCCACCGCAGCTATTTCCGGGGGCACTGTGCTGGCGAATGTTCAGATTGCGCCGGGAGTGTTCAGTCCGGCTTTTACCGGCAGCATTATCGTCCCTCCGAACAATGTCATCAGCATCAGCGTAAGCTCCTCAAGCGCGGCAGTCGGGACAATTATATCTGCTTTAAGCCTGAACTGGTGGGAGAGATAGCAGACAGGTGCTTCAGTAGTATCTCTATAGCAGCTCCCAGAGAGTAGAGCTTGAAATTGTAAGGGTGGGTATATTCACGCTATGCGTTATCCCTCTATTTCCCGCTGAAACGCTACCATCGCGAAAAAGCCGTCAGAGCCGTGCCCACTTGACTTCAGGATAGTTAAGGTTTATTTTTCTATAAATGGATGGATTAGAGGATTGGGGAGGAGGAAACATGGAGACTTGTCTATTTATACACGGCTTCACCGGAGGTGAATACGAGATTTCTCCGCTTGCGCAGTTTCTGGAGCGCAGCGGTTATGTGTCCAGAATGTTTACCCTGCATGGGCATGGAGGCGGCAGAAGAGAGTTGCTTCATTCAAGCCGGGGAGACTGGCAGCTAAGCGCTGAGGAGGAGCTCAGGCAGCTATTCTCAAGCTCCGACAAAGTACATCTGATCGGTTTCTCTACCGGAGCGCTGATTGCGTCGCGGCTGTCCGTTCAGTATTCTTCCCGGATTCAGTCGCTCACCTTGTTGTCTACCCCGGTGTATCCGCTCAATCCGGCCGAGATTCTGCGCACGCTGGTCCGTCCGGAGATGCTGCGGAATTATCTCAGCAAATGGGGTTCTACACCCATGAGGGCCACGCGGGAGTTCCAGCGGCTGGTTCGTGAGAGCTTCGAGGTCTATCCGCAGCTGGAGGTGCCGACCTTGATTGTACAGGGCAGGCGGGATCATCTGGTGAGATTCAAAAGTGCGGACTATCTCCGGCAGACGATTCCCTCGGAACGCAAACAGGTGCTGATTATGGAGCAAAGCGGGCATATGGTCTGCCACAGCGGCGAGAGTCCCGCGATGATGGATGAAGTGCTCCAGTTTATCTGCCGCTCGGGCGAGTCCGGGTAAGCAAAGAACCCTTCCAGGGCTGGAAAGGGTTCTTCTGTCTGTCTCTGCGTCTATGATATACATTGACATTGAGGAGGGGGCGTGGTATTTTCAGCTTAAGGAAACCGGTTTCCCCTAAAAGGGGATGAGTACCTTCCTCCCGCTAGTCTACTATTCCGTTATTTCGTTAGTTATTCCGCAGCAGCTCCGCCGCTTCGCTTGGAAGATAACCGGGGAATCAACTCCGGCTCCAGCAGTTGTCCGCTCACGGCAGCTTCTTTGTTATCCAGTTTGTCCATCAATAGCCGTCCTGCGGAAGCGCCGAGCTGGAAGGTATCCATATCGAGTGAAGTCAGCGGAGGAGTGGTGTAGGGAGACAAGGGGTATTCATCGAACGTGGCAATGCCCAGCTGTGAAGGAATGGAGATATTCAATTCCCGGGCCGCCTGCAGCACACCGTAAGCAGAAAAGTTGCTCATGCAGACGATGGAGCCGGGGGGATTCGCACTTTGCAGCAACTGCTTGGCTGCCTGATAGCCATCCTCCTGGGCCGCCCGGCCATTGATGATCCAGCCGCTATCCACAGCCATTCCCGCCTCGCCGAGTGCCCGCTGGTAGCCGGCTGCACGGCGCAGGAAGAGGGGCTCATCCTTCTCACCGCCGATGAAGGCCACAGACGGGTAGCCCTGGTCCAGCAGATGCCGGGTCAGCATGAATCCGCCCAGCTCATTGTCGCAATCGACCCAGATTCCCGGAGCGTTGATCTCACCGATGGAGATATAGGGGAACTGAAGCCGGTTCAGCTCCGCGCACAGATCAGGAGTCAGCACCGAGGTGTTGGCGATAATGCCGTCCACCCGCTTATTCAGCACCAGCCTTTGCAGGAAGTGCCCCTCCGCATGGTCATGCTGGATATTGGCAATGGTCAGCTCATATTTCAGAGGACCAATGATGCTTTCCACCCCGCCGATAATGTTATAAAAGAACTGATTGAGAAACTCGCTTTCCTTGGACATATCTATCAGGATAGCTATCGTATTGCTGCTCTGTCTGGCAAGTCCGGTGGCGATGCTGCTCGGGGTATAGTTCATCTGCTTGATGATGTCCCGGACCCGGGCCTTCGTTTCCTCGGATATTTTGGGAGAGTCGTTCATGACCTTGGATACAGTGGATTTCGCGACACCTGCTGCCTGGGCGATATCCTTAATGGTAACTTTCATAGCTTTCCCTCCCGTCCTTACGGTATGGTGCGCCCTAATGGCGAACTTTGTTCTACCTGTCATAATAACACAGTTGCTGAAGCTGCTCTATGCGGCATAAAAGGAGACTATACAGTATGCTTAACCGGTTATTCGTATATCACACAGCGGAGGACCCCTTCGCCTTCCCGGCAGGCCCCCGCCTGCTTAAACTCAGACTATTCGTGCAGAGCGGACAGTCCCTGTCCTGTACGGTTGTCCACGCTGACCGTTACGATTCACCCGGTCATGAGCTTCCGCAGGAGATGGAGCGGGTCGGCTGTGCCGGAGCGTATGACATACATGAAGCCCTGGTTCCGGCCGGGACTGGCAAATGCCGGTATCTGTTCCACATCGGGAATCCGGCAGGCGAATACATGTGGTACGGGGAGCGGGGAAGCTCAGAGAACAGAGAGCAGGCGGGTGCCTTTCAGTATGCCTATATTCACCGCCCGCACGCCATCGCGCTGCCTGCCTGGAGTTCAGATGCTGTAGTCTACCAGATTTATCCCGAGAGCTACCATCAGGGGACGCTTCAAGGCATTACTGACAAGCTTACATACTTGCAGGAGCTTGGCGTAACTGCTATTTATATGACGCCTATCTTTGAATCGCCTTCCGGGCATAAGTACAATACTTCCGATTACTATAAGGTAGACCCCGGATTCGGGACGCTTGAGGATCTGAAGACGCTGGTCGGGACTGCACACCGGCTGGGGATGAAGGTTCTGCTGGATGCGGTCTTTAACCATTCCGGCGATACCTTTTTTGCCTTCCGGGATGTCCTGGAGCATGGAGAAGCCTCGCGCTACAAGGACTGGTTCTTCATCCATTCCTTCCCGGTCAGTACTACGCCGGCTCCCGGCTATGAGACCTTCGCCAAGGCGGAGACGAGTATGCCTAAGCTGAATATGGATCATCCCGAGGTAGCGGATTATATGATGAACGTAGCCAGGTATTGGGTGCGGGAAGCGGGGATCGACGGCTGGAGGCTGGATGTGGCCAACGAGGTGACTCCGGCCTTCTGGACAAGACTGCGGCGGGAGCTGAAGGCGGAATTCCCGGACCTGCTGCTGATCGGCGAGATTATGCATGCTTCCGGGCCTTGGCTGCGGGGAGACCAGTTCGACGGCGGCATGAATTACCTGCTGCGGGATGCGGTGCTGGAGTTTTTTGCGGCACAGACCGCTGGCCCCGCCCGGTTCATGGAGCAACTGCTGCATCAGGAGGCCTTGTACAATGATCAGGCCAACTCGGCGATGTTCCAGCTGCTGGGCAGCCACGATACACTGCGTTTCCTGACCGCCTGCAAGGAGGGGGGCCGGGGTTGGGACCGGGAAGCTACGGCGATGAGCCGGATGCGGCTGGCTGTCTTTTTTCAGATGACCTATATAGGCCTGCCGATGATATATTACGGGGATGAGGTTGGAATGGAAGGCGCTACAGACCCGCATTGCCGGCGGCCGATGCTCTGGGAGGAGCAGGAACAGCATACCGGACTGCTGGACTGGTACAAGCGGCTGATCTCGCTGAGAACAGAGCATGAGGTGCTACGCCGGGGGGCCTTCCGCCCCTGGTTCACAGATGAGACGCGGGGTATCCTTGGGTATGTCCGGCGCAGCGGGCAGGATCGGATGGGGCTAATTATCAATAACTCCCCCAACCGCTACCATCTGGAGCTGCCTGCCTACCGTTCGGACACCAAAGTGCTGACCGAGCTGTTAAGCGGACTGACCATCCGCAGCTCAAGCAAGCTTCTTGTGGAGATCGAGCCGTTTGGCTGTCTGATGCTGCACTAACCTGTAACCTTTGTCCCGGGCAAAAGAGTAAAGGACTCTGCGAGGGGCAGCCTGCAGGTGTTATTTCTTCTTTTTGTTTTGCCGCAGCTGCCGGAATTCCTGGTTCTCCCATTGCTTGAGCAGCGGGTAAGGATCGAAGGCCCATTCCGTAATGCCGCGGTCACGGTAGATGCCATAATGCAGGTGGGGCGGGAACTTGCCCTGTGTGCCCGGGCTGCCGTAGCCGGAACTGCCGACCCAGCCGATGGTCTGTCCCGGAGTGACAATATCCCCCCGCAGCAGGGACTTCTCATACCCCATCAGGTGGGCATAATAATGGTAGCGGTTCTCAATATCGCGGATACCAATGCGCCATCCGCCGTAGCGGTTCCAGCCCTTGGTCTCAACGATGCCGAAGCAGGTGCTGCGCACCGTCAAGCCATGCGGGGCGAACAGATCCGTGCCTTCGTGAATGCGCGCGCCACCCCAGCTCCGGCCGGTTCCCCAGGTGCTGCGGTAGGCATAATTGGTCCCTATCGGCAGCGGAAATGCACTGCCGGACAAGTCCAGCCGTCCAAAATGCTCATATAGCTTGGCGAACTGGGAGACGCGCTGTGCGGCCCGCCCGTTGTGGTAGTACTCCCAGATCCCGATATTGAAGTCCGTAGCGGAATCCCCGTATTTTAGCAAGTGGCGGGCCATGCTGTAGAGCACGTCGGCATCGCTCTCGGGATCGGCGATGCCGTCCCCCGAGCCATCCAGCCCGAAGCCGCCGAAGAAGCGGATCGAATCCGGCTGCTTGTCGTCCTGATCCGGGTTCAGCGGACCGGACCATACGGGCGCCGGAATTATAATTCCGGTAAGCCGTGGCTTAGCCGCTGCAGAAGGGTTTTCTGCGGCGGCTGTTTTTTTGCTCTTCCTGGCAATGGACCGTTCGTACTGGTCGATGGCAGCGAAGCGGTACCAGGGAATGCCGGTTGCTGCGCCCATCTGCTCAAAGAGCTGCTTGCGGTCAGCGGCGGCAGTCTCTTTGCTGTCTGCGGGAGCAGGAGCAGGACTGCCTGAGCTCAGTTCGGGAATTTGATAATAACGGGCAGCTTGGGCACTTTCGGCAGGACTGCCGCTCCAGAGCAGGGCGGCGGCAGACATGCACATTAAGGTTCTGCGGGTGTAGGGGCTCTTTAATAAGGCCAGCATGATCTCATCCTCCTGCGTTTGGGCGCATTAGTTGCATACATTATTGCGGAAGTGGCACCCGTCAGGTGCTTTTCTTTAGATTGAAGCAAAAGGACTTTTTTTATCCATGACCGCTCCAAGGTTCACAAAAACAGGCAAAGCCTTACTTCGCATGCTATAATATTAGGCAGCAACTTTTGACTGTGAAAGAAATGGACATTGACATTCAGATCGAAAGCGGGGTCTCATCACTTTGACTAATCGAACAGCCAAACAGCCCAAGCCAGACTGGATCAAAATCAAGTTAACCACCGGTGAGGAATATCAGGAAATCAAGGGTATGATGCGCTCTAAGACGTTACATACCGTATGCGAGGAAGCACGCTGCCCGAATATTTATGAATGCTGGGCTAACCGCACGGCAACCTTCATGATTCTGGGGGATATCTGTACACGCGCTTGCCGCTTCTGTGCGGTGAATACAGGCCTGCCGACCGAGCTGGATCTGCTGGAGCCGGAACGTGTGGCAGAGGCTGCTGAAGGCATGCAGCTTAAGCATTGTGTGGTTACAAGCGTCGCCCGCGATGATCTGAAGGATGGGGGGGCGGCGATTTTTGCCGAGACTGTGTCTGCGATCCGTAAGCGCCTTCCTCTATGCAGCATTGAAGTGCTGATTCCTGATTTCCTGGGGGACCGCGAGAGCCTGGAGACCGTGATGAACAGCCGTCCGGATATCCTGAACCACAATATTGAGACTGTGGAACGGATGTCAGACCGTGTCCGGGCCCGGGCCAAATACCGCCGTTCCCTAGAGCTGCTGCGCCGGGCCAAGGAGATGAAGCCGGAGATTCCGACCAAATCGAGTATTATGCTTGGCGTCGGTGAGCAGTGGGATGAGATTCTGCAGGCGATGGATGACCTTAGAGCCGTAGATTGTGATATATTGACATTAGGACAATATCTTCAGCCTTCGCCGAAGCATCTGAATGTGGAGAAATACTATCCGCCCGAGGAGTTTGCGGTGCTGAAGGAAGAGGGCCTGAAGCGCGGCTTCAGCCATGTGGAGGCCGGCCCGCTGGTGCGCAGCTCTTACCGTGCCCATGAGCAGGTGAAGTCTGCTGCGGTGGCCCGTGAGGCGCGTTCTGTTTCGCAGGCATAGATAACCAACCGGCAGCGTAGCGCCATGCAGCGCAGTTGCCGAAGCCTTGGTTTTTTATTTAGAATTTGCTAGGGCAAATTCCCCGCATGACGAAGTCACAGGCAGTTTTTGTTTAAGGTTTTTGTTTTAAGGTTTTTAGGTGTTAGGTTTTTAAAAGGGGTTTGAAAGGCTTAAAGTACCAATGCCGCAAGAGAGGCGAGGTTCTTGGGTGGCGGTTGCACCCCCTTCGCGTTGATGGAGTCATGGAGAGGGATTTTGAAATTGTAGGAGCGGCAGCGTCCGCCTTTGTGGTCTGATTTCACCGCATAGCGGTTAAATGGAAGAAATCAGACCACAACAGCGGCCGGAAATTCAAAATCCCGCGCAATGACGGCTTATCAACGCGCCCCTATTTTCTCAATTGAAAGGCAGGCGACACACGCTTGATCGTTATAGGTGGAAAAGGTTACGAGCTGATGCTCGATCATAAGGACGGCTGGAACCCGGAGGCTTTTCGCGGAAGATACAGCGAAGTGCTGGACCGGTACGATTATATCATCGGCGACTGGGGCTACAGCCAATTGCGCCTCAAAGGCTTTTACCGGGATAATCACCCTAAAGTGAACCGGGACACAGCCATCTCAGGCATGGTGGATTATATTAACGAATACTGTAACTTTGGCTGTGCGTATTTTGTGCTGCATAAGCTGAAGGAGTCCCCGCAGGAGGGAACCTTCAAGGATATTCTGATCAAGGAAGTCCCGGAGCCCGGGCTGGACGAGGATCTGGAGCAGGAAGCTGAACAGGTGGTAACGGTAAAAGAACACCGGGAGCCGCAGACGAAGGGTGCAGGCCGGGACAGGGATGCCGCAGGCGGCTCCGGCCGGGAGCATGCAACCAAGGACAGACCCGTGCGTGAGCACCAGAGCCGCAATCACCGCAACAAAGAAGGCCAGGGCAAGAAGAACCATAAAGAGTTCCAGGGCAGAGGCCAGCAAGGCCAGCCGAATAATGCCAAGCAGAACAGAGAACACAAAGACAACCGGTCTAACAAGCAAGCGAATCAGAATAAGCAGGATAGACCGGAGAAGCAGGACAACCAGAACAGACAGGATAGACAGGATAACAACCAGAACAAGCAGGACAGACAAGACAATAACCAGAACAAGCAGGACAACTAGAACGATAGCCAAGGGGACAGCATGACACCCCCTGTTTCTAAAATGGAACTCAAAAAGCCTCTTCAGGAAATAGCTGAAGAGGCTTTTTCTACTATGAGCTGACGTGAATAGCGGGTACTCCGAATGTATGCGAAAACAGCATATATTGTGTTGACGCCTACCGTGTAGGGAACAAACTAAGCCGTAAGCCTGGAAGAGTCAAATCTCGCTTAAACAGCGGAGCGGACAGAACAATCCGCGGACAAGCGATTGGAACAACATTCCGTTTGCGGAGCGTCCACCCAAATGCTCACGTAAATTCTACTCCACAATAAAGAGCTGTCCCAATCAACCATTCCATGGCTTTTGGGACAGCCCTTGTTGTCGCCGGGCTAATTCTATTTCACAGCTAATTTGAGCTGTTTCAGTGAAGCATTGTAGCTCCATACAAGTGCAGGGAACTTTTTCTTGAAGGCATTCAGCTCGATGAAGGTCTCGCCGTCCTGGTACAGCGCCTCCTTGGAGGCCAGGGTGAACCCGGATACGTTACCGGAACCGGTGGTCAGCAGCACCTTTTTGTTCTTGGCATCCCAGGAGACCTCATTCTCCACCAGCGCGGAGAGGACACGGGAGGCGGCATACACCTTATCGCCCTGCTGGATCAGACCAACATTTCCGGCAAAAGCAGTGCCGTTGATATCCAGAATATGACGGTCACCAGAGGCGACAATCTCCTTCATCCCGGCGATTTGCAGAGCGGTAATCAACTGGGCAGTTTTGCCCTTGACCTCGATATCAGGCGCAAGTCCGATATGATTGAAGTCCTCCTTGTTCGGAGTCAGATACTTCATGGTGGTCAGCTTCAGCTCGCCGCCGCCGGACATGGGAATCAGGCTCTGAATCCGTGCCTTTCCGTAAGAGCGCGTGCCTACAACTGTAGCCAGCTTGTTGTCACGAAGTGCCCCGGTCAAGGCTTCGGAGGCGCTGGCCGTATATTCATTGGTCAATACGACCACAGGCACGCCGATCTTGCTGCCGTTCGTAATTGCGACCGGCTTCAGTGTACCGGTCTGGTCGGAGGTGTACATCATAATACCGGCATCCATGAACTTGGAGACGATATTCTGGGCGCTGTCCATATAACCGCCTGTATTATCGCGCAGATCCAGTACGAGTGATTTCATGCCGCCTGAACGCATTTTGTCCAGCGCTGCGGAGAATTCCTCATCGGCAGTCTGGGTGAAGCCGTTGATGGAGATGTAAGCGATCTTGGAGCTAAGCATCTTGCTGGTTACGGAGCTTGTAGCAATCTCGCTGCGGGTAACCGTATAGGATCTGTTAGCCCCGTTTCTCTGAATCAGCAAAGAGACCTTCGTGCCCGCTTTGCCGCTCAGCTCGTCGCCATTCGTATCAGCCACCCGCACCCCGTCGATCTTGAGGATGGAGTCGCCGCGCTTTAGTCCCGCGGCCTCGGCCGGGGAGCCGCTCATGACCTCTTCAATGTATAGCTCTTTGCCCGAATACATCAGCCGGACGCCGATGCCGACATATTGCAGATCGACCTGATGACCGAAGTCTGCAGCTTCCTCCTTCGTAAAGTATTGGCTGTAAGGATCGTCCAGTGTATTGACCATACCGTCAATCGCACCGCGGATAAGCGTATCCTGATCTACACCCTCGACGTTGTAATACTCCAGATATTGCATAATTTCATTGATAATCTCCGTCTTGGAGGCTTGCGCCGTGTCGGTGGCGGCGGCGGCAGCGTCTGCTGCTGAAGCAGCAGGAGCTAAGGCGATGGATAGAGCCAGACAGCTGCTCAAAAGTGCGGTAACAATTTTGGCTGATTTCATGAGTTCATGACATCCTTTAGATGAATTTTTAAAATTTAGGACTGCGCGTCGAAGCCGATATGATAAGTGGTGTCAATCGTCCAGGCACCGCTCTCCGGCTTCGAGAGCAGGAGGATCAGAGACTGGGTATAGGTCTCCTTCGATTCACCGTCCGTAATGACCACTTCCGCATAGACTGCAGCTTCATAGTCTGTGTAATAGAAGACATTGGAGGAAGACACCGCATAGCTTAGATCATAGGTTTTGAAATAATCACGCAGCTCCTCTTTGTAAGAGTCATCCTCCTCCTTATCGTACGAGGTCATCACGGCAAGGACTGCATCTGCATTGCGGGCATTCATACCTTGGTAGTATTTGCTGAGCGTATCCTTAATTCCGGTCTGATCACCCTGTGGAAGCACAGCGGGCTTCATACCTTGTTCGCGCGTCAGCAGCACTGAGGATTCCTGCAGATCCATGGCAGAGATCCTCCAGGCGCCGTTTTGACGGACCAGCGTATATAAGTATTCGTACTGCTCATCCGGTGTATAATACCCGCCGATCCGTACTGCTTTTTCGACAGAATGGACTGTAGCTTCGTTGCCCGTTAGACTGAGCACTTTAAGACTCTCGATCGTATTCTTGATGTCATATAGCTCGAACTGGGAATTCATATCGCTTACAGCTTCCGTTTGGTCTGCCCCTGCATCAACAAGCGAATAGAAGCTGCTGGCCTTCTCTTCATTATAATATTGGTTAGCCAATTGAATGATTGCCTTGATCTCCTGCTCACTGGAGGCGGAGGACGGCGATACGGTAATCTTCACGCTGCGGCTGGCCGAATCCCAGGTCGCTGTGCCCCCGGTGGCTTCGGCGATGAAGCGCAAGGGTATGTAGGTGGTCCCGGCGTTAGAGACAGGAGCGACTGTGAGCTGCTTGACGGTTCCATTGACGCTGGCCCGCTTGCTGCCTACCTTAAGGCTGATAGTAAGGCCTGTTCCGGTGCCGGTTACGGTGTCCGTCTTGGAGTCCCACAGTACCTGCAGGCCAAGCTTCTCAAACACAACTCGGAAAGGCACAAGCACTGTATTATTCTTCAAATAAGGAGTCCCTGCTGTGAAGGCAAGGTTACTGCCGTTAATATACACCTTAATGGGTTTGTCTGCGGCAAAAGCAGGAACCGCCAGCACAAGGGCCAGCAGGCTGATGCTTAGCAGGGATACTAATTTCTTCAATAGATTCGCTCCTTCAAATAGAAAACTTTGTAAAATAGAACCATTATACCATTTGGAAATTCGGTCTGTCTATTTATTCTGCGTGCTGCTGCCAGACTCAGTAGGGTTCCCGTCAGCCGGCATGATAAAGCCGGAGATCGGGGGCATCTCCGGCTTTATCGGCAAATATTAATTAGACTAAGAAGGCCTCCCGGACACGGTTCCAGAACGGGAAAGGGCGGTAACGGGCGAAGCTGATTTTGTGGTCCGCAACCTGAGCACGTACCGAAATCAGATCATCCACCGGAATGTTATTATGGTCAATGGTCAGCAGCAGGCGCTGATCCTTGCGCGAGAAGATATCGCAGTGATGATGCTTAGGCAGCAGCAGCGGCGATCCCATGGTCCGGAATACCCGGTTATTAATGGAGGCAATTTCAGCAATCTGCAGCGCCTCGATCGAGGGGTGCACCATAGCGCCTCCCAGACTTTTGTTATAAGCGGTACTGCCGGAAGGTGTGGACACACACAGGCCGTCCCCGCGGAACATCTCAAAGGTTACATCATTAATATCCACCTGGATTACAACCGTCCCGTCCACCCCCTTAAGGGTGAATTCATTCAGGGCAATGTGCTTGCTGGAGCCGGATTTCTTATGTATTTCCAGTTCGAGCAGCGGGTACTGAACGATACGGGGTTTATGCGGCCCAACTTCTCCGCACATATAATCAATCAGGGACGGCAGCTCTTCGGCCTGCCAGTCCGCATAGAAGCCCAAATGGCCGGTATGCACGCCAACAAAAGCGAGGTTCGGGATCTGATCGGTAAACGTATGAAAAGCGTGCAGCATCGTGCCGTCACCGCCAATAGAGATCACGATTTCCGGTGACTTGGCATCCAGCTCCAGATTCCGGCCTTGCGCCAGCTTGTGAAATTGCTCCGCTAGTTGGATGGATAATTCATCTCCGCGGTCCAGAACATAATATCTCAAGATGTACAGGCTCCTTTGTCTAATTCAGTCATACACCGATCATAATCAATCTTGACCCGGAACACAATATTAGCGCTGTGAAAAGCCGGAATCCGCTACAGTGCTGCAGCGGGAGATCCGTGGCATATTGAATTATCTTCGGCGCGCATAGGGCTGCCGCCACAGCTTCCCCAGCAGAAAGACCACCAGCGACAGGGCCAGCATAACTGCGAGCAGAAGGCAGAGCAGGCTGATGCTGCTGATTAGGGCGGCTTCTGGACCGGCCAGCCCGGAGGCGGCGGGCTGTGCGGACCACTGACCGGCCAGTCCCGAGCTGACTACCGGCTTCCATAGCAGGAGAAGCAGAACCGCTGAGAGCAGAGCGTGCGCCAGGCGGGCGGCCATGAACGGGAGATAGCGCAGTCCGGTACCATTCAGGATACTGGCGACCTGCGCATGAACTGACAGGCCGCCCCAGGAGAGAATGAACGCTGCCGCCGCAGCCTTGAACTGCAGCGGAACGCCTCCGGCAGCTTCACCCGCCGACCTGGCGCCAAGCGTCACTTCGAATAAGCCGCTGACCAGGGCGGCAGAGAGCCCAGGCGGGAAGCCGGCCAGCGACAGCAGCCGTCCGGTCATGCTGAACAGGGCGGACATTACACCGGCACGGGCGAGCAGCTCCATCAGCACATTGAAGAAGACAACCAGGCCGCCGACAACGATGATGAGCTGGAGCGAGGAGGTGACGGCACTCTTCAGCAGCTCGCCGAGACTTCTTCCATCTACCCGGCGGGCATTTGCCATCGCGTTCAGTGCTGCCCGAAGCCTTCCGGGGCCTTGTCCTTCCGGAGACGCAGAAGAGCTGCCTGAATGGGGGAGGGGGAGGGGCGTAGCTGCTTCTTCCGGCCTGCCCCGGCCATGGAAGGACATCAGCAGACCTACGATGAGTCCTCCCCCGTAATGGGCAAGGGCAAGCACAAGCCCAAGAGAAGCGTCATGAAAGAAGCCCACAGAGACCGCGCCCAGCAGAAAAATCGGGTCCGAGGAGGTCGTAAAGGCGACGAGCCGCTCGCCCTCAATTCTGGTAATCATTCCCTGCTCGCGCAGCTTGGCGGTTAATTTCGCACCGACAGGGTATCCTGATACATATCCCATTGCTAGGGCGAAGCCGCCGCTGCCGGGTAGATTGAAGAGCGGGCGCATCAGCGGATCAAGCAGGGCGCCGAACAGATGGACAATGCCGAAGCCCAGCATAATTTCAGAGATGACGAAGAACGGAAACAGTGAGGGAAACAGCACATCCCACCAGACAGCGAGCCCGCGCAGCGCCGCATCCAGAGCGCTTGCGGGATGCACCAGCATCAGCAGCATACAGCCCGCCAGCACGATCCCGAGCAGCGGGCTTGCGATTTTGTTCAGAGTCATCGGTTTCTCGCCTCCAGTTCTATGCTTAGTTGTATGCCGAAAGGTGGACAAACAGCACAAAAAAACGAGGAAAACGGTTACATTTACCGGTGCTTTTTCACTGAAATTATGGTATTATAAACTTAATTAATGCACATCTTGTTGAGTTAGATTTTCAGGGATGGAGTGATGGTGATGAGTGTAGTTGCCGGAGTGCTCGTTTGTGCTTTTGTATATGTGATCCGGGTCTCCCTTGTCCCGCCTGGTGATGAAGATTTTAGAACATACTGATTAGCTTACGAGCGCTGAACTCCGGTTTGGCGCCTTTTTTTGTCTGAATTTTCTGGTGTTATTTTGTCTGGAATTTGAAATAATCTGGGCTTTCTGTTGCACACGGGCAGCTTACTGGTCTTCTTGTCCTGGAATAAGGGGATGTCTTAAGGCAGGGATAACCGTGCAGCGGGTTTTTTGGTATAATGAGAAGCAACTGCTTATCAGATTAAATATGGAAGAAGGCGATACCTCCAATGAATCCGAAAGAGAGCCTGTATGACAGCCTGGGAGGTGCTGAGGGAATTCACCGTCTGGTAACTGTATTCTATGCCAAGGTGCAGCTTCACCCGCAGCTCAGCCCGCTATTCCCTGAAGATATTACTCCGGTGCTGGAGAAGCAATATCAGTTCTTGAGCCAATTCTTTGGAGGCCCTACTCTGTTCTCCGAGCAGCATGGCCATCCCATGATGAGAGCCAGACATATGCATGTCCCCATCACTCCTGCTCTGGCGGAGGATTGGCTCGCCTGCATGAAGGCAGCGCTTGAGGAGATTGGTGTGGAAGAGTCTCTCCGGACCTTTGTTCTGAGCCGGCTGGCTGGTCCCGCCCATCATTTTGTCAATATGCCCCATGAATAAAGTGTAGTTGTGAAAGGATGAGGGCACCCGTGCCGGAATTAATACCGCTGTACTCGATTAAGGTTACCTGCTGTAACTGTGAACATGAATTTTCTACCTCAAGAGTACGTCCCAGCCTCAAAAAGGCTATCCGCCGCGATGCGGACTTCTGCTCCTATTACAAGGCGGAGAATCCCGATTATTATGTGGTTCGGGTCTGTCCGAAGTGCGGCTTTGCCTCCACGGAGAATTCTGCGGACAAGCTGGCTGACTGGCAGCGGAAATCCTTCGATGCCCAGGTAGGAAGACGGTGGCAGGCCCGCAGCTTCGGAGAGAAACGTAACTGGGAGGAAGCGCTGGAGACGTACAAGCTGGCGCTGATCTGCGCACAGAGCATTAAAGACAAGGAACGTATTATCGCAAGCCTGCTGCACCATATTGCCTGGCTCTACCGGTATCAAGGGGATACGGTGCAGGAGCAGCGCTTCCTGACCTATTCGCTGGATGAGTATGTGAAGGTGTTTGAGAATGATTCCTCCGGCGGTAATGATGCGCGGCTGATGTATCTGATTGGTGAGTTGAACCGCCGGATCGGGGAGTTCGCCGCCGCTGTGCGGTGGTTCTCAAGGGTCATTAATGACCAGCGGATTACGGACGCGGCCATGATCCGGGCTTCACGCGAGCAATGGGCCATTCTGCGTGAGCAGATGCGCGGGCTGGACGTTGATCCGGACGGACTTCCGGCAGGTACATAGAAGGCTTGGTGCGGGTGTTAAAGCGTCTATCCGTTATACCGGAACGCAAAAAAGGCGTAGAAGGAATGCCTCTTCTACGCCTCTGCCCGCTTAAGCGGGGCGAACTGCCGGTCATCCGAGCTTAGCGGACCGCCCGGTCAAACAACAGGTAGTCATTGTCATTATCAATGACGGTGGGACTTGCACTGCAGCAGGGAAAGACCAGCAGCTTTTTTTTGCCGTCACGCACGTGCTGCAGCTCCTTAGGCTTCATCGGCAGAAGAACATTCTCATGGTCGCAGAAGGGGCAGTATTGCACGTACATGTCGCCAAGAATAATGTCATAAGGCCAGGTATGGCTGAAGGGGATCATTGCTTATCCTTCTCACTGGAGGGAGCAGGTGCGCTGTCCTCAGTGGTCTCGCTTGCGGGCTTCTTGGATAATTCAGCGATCTTTTGCAGCAGGATATGTTGGGGCATATGCATCAGGTGTTCCAGCGGAACGCCGAGTTGTTTCGATAAGGTGATGGCCGTCTCCGGCGATATTTGCAGTGGCTTCATTAGGAGGCCCTCCTTACAATTAGTGGAGTATCATGATTCACTTTACCATGGCTCTACCTCAATTACAAAGAAAACTACTCTATAACAAAGGAATGGTGAGTCTATATGAAACAACCGTTATCACTGACATGGGAACTGGAATCGATTTTTCCGGGAGGCTCTGCCTCTCCGCAGTTCGAGAGCTTCCTGAGCGTGCTCGAATCCGATATTGAACGTCTGCGCGCGCAGGTGGCTGCCGCTGCTGCACCGGCTGATGCGGCTTCAACGAAGGGGCTGGACCCGGTCATTGAGCTGCTGCAGAGCTGTGCCGGACGTCTTACACAGGCCTCGGAATTCGCCGGTTGTCTGGGTGCACAGAATCAGCTCGACAAAGGGGCGGTGAGACTGTCCTCCAAGGTAACGGGACTGCGCGCCAGTTATGAGGGCATCAGCTCTGCCTTCGATAACGTGCTGCGCCAGACCTCTGATGCGGTATGGGGGGAGTGGATGGCCCGGCCGGAGATTGCCCCGCTGAATTTCGTGCTCAGTGAGAGCCGGAGTCTGGCCCGTGAGAAGATGAGCCCGGAGCTGGAGAGCCTGGCACTTGAGCTTGCAGTTGACGGTTATCATGGCTGGAGCGAGCATTATGAGACCATTGTCGGACAGATCCAGATTCCTTGTGAAGAAGACGGGGAAGAGAAGCTGCTCTCTGCCGGTCAAGCCTTCAACAAGCTGACGGACGAGAATCCTGAGGTCCGCCGTACGATGTTCCGCAAATGGGAAGAAGCCTGGGGCGGGGCGGCCGACTATTGTGCAGATACCTTGAATCATCTGGCAGGCTTCCGCCTGAAGCTGTACAAGGGCCGCGGCTGGGAGGATGTGCTGAAGGAGCCGCTGGGCATCAACCGCATGTCCCGTGAGACTCTGGATGTCATGTGGGACGTGATCACGAAGAGTAAGCCCGCACTGGTATCCTATCTGAAGCGCAAGGCGGAGATTCTGGGTCTGGAGTCACTCGCCTGGGTCGATGTGGATGCGCCTGTCGGCAAGTCCTCCGGCAAAATTCCCTATGAACAGGCAGCCGCCGACATCGTGACCCAGTTCCGCAAATTCAGTCCGAAGCTGGCGGATTTCGCCGAGCGCGCCTTCGACAAGGATTGGATTGAGGTTGAAGACCGGGCCGCGAAGCGTCCGGGCGGCTTCTGCGTCTCCTTCCCGGAGAGCAAGGAATCCCGTATCTTCATGACTTACAGCGGTACGCCGTCCAATGTATCCACACTTGCGCATGAGCTGGGCCATGCCTATCATTCCTTCCTGCTGGAGGACCAGCCGCTGTTCAACCAGAACTATGCAATGAACGTGGCGGAGACCGCTTCTACCTTTGCGGAGGTCATTGTGTCGGATGCACAGGTGAAATCTGCGGCGGACAGTGAAGAGAAGCTGGCACTGCTTGAAGCGAAGATCCAGAACAGTGTGGCGTTCTTCATGAATATCCATGCCCGCTTCCTGTTCGAGACCCGCTTCTATGAGAAGCGCAAGGCAGGTCTGGTAAGCAGTGAGGAATTGTCCGCGCTGATGGAGGAAGCCCAGAAGGAAGCCTTCTGCGGGGTTCTCTCCGAATATCATCCGCATTTTTGGGCGTCGAAGCTTCATTTCTATATCACGGATGTGCCGTTCTACAACTTCCCGTATACGGTAGGGTATATGTTCAGCACCGGTCTATACCGGCTTGCACTGCAAGAAGGGGCTTCCTTTGCCGATAAGTATGACAGCCTGCTGCAGGATACCGGAGTGATGACGCTGGAGGATCTGGTGTCGAAGCATCTGGGCGTTGATTTGTCCAAGCCGGATTTCTGGCAGGGGGCGGCGGATTTAATCATTGCCGATATTAATGAATTCCTGGAAATGACGGAACAACGCGCCTAAGAATTTGTCGAAAATGAGAAGAATTGATTTTTTGCAGTGAAATGATGACTGTAGAATATGGTGTGAATGTGCAAAGGCCCCGGTTTCGGGGTCTTTTTATGTTGTTTATTTGTCGATAAATGGCGACAAAAGTATGTATTTTGCTATAAATACTAAATAATTTGCGCATTTATAGGGATTATAACCCAATTATGTTGAATAATGTTGTGGGTGTTTAAATAGTACCCTATAATGAGCCTAAAGCCTTATATAAGCGCTGCTAGACCCACGAAATTCAAACAACTGCTTACGAAGCAAGTGTTGTGTGAGGCAGAGCCATGAGGCTGCATCACCCACAAGACTTTTAGGAGGAAATGCATGTGAGGACGGAACAATTATCGCTTGCAAGACAGATGGATCTGGTATTTCATGAGCTGCAGGAGGAATTGTCAGGATTGAATTCAGGGACCGTATTTGTACAGATCAGGAATAATATTATCGGCAAGTTCGGGGTCCGCCACAATCCGCTCGCCGGACGCAGCGGAAGCTTCGCAGCCGAACAGGAGGGGCTGACTTCTAGGCAGCAATCCTCATTCCGCGTCATGGCACTGGAGAGCCTGAAGTATAAGAAACGGTGGACGCATGGAGAGATCAGCTACGAATTTGCTGTACGTCAGGGAATGGTGGTGGTGGACGCCACACTGGAGTCCAACTACAATATGGCGAACCTGATGATCCGTTATCCGCGCAGCAGTCACGGTGAGGCCTCGGATCAATCCTTCGGCTGATTCTATATACATATAGAAAAGCCCCCCTGCGCTTCGACGAGAAGCGCGGGAGGGCTGTGAAGCTGCTTTGGTCTATGCCTCACGGCTTAGACGGTTTGTAAAGATGAGGTAGCGATTACGAACGACCAGACAGTTGTTGCTCTGCCAGTTGCACCAGACGTTTGGTGATATATCCTCCCAAAGAACCAGTTTCGCGGGAAGTATAGTTCCCATAATAACCGTCAGCCGGAATAGTTACTCCAAGCTCTTGTGCTGCTTCATATTTCAACTGCTGCAGCGCTGCATTCGCTTGAGGAACGACCAGGTTGTTAGAACGGCTACCACGACTTTGTTGACCTGCTTGACCCATGTGTGCTCACCTCCTTCGCCCGTTGTGAAGATAGTATGAGCGCGGGAGGGAGAATTCATGCACGGATTTTGAAGGTTTATAGGATGGTAATTATATGAAATTTACCGCTCCGGATAAATCATCTGCAGCGTGCCCCCCAGAACGAGCGTCTGTCCGGGTTCAAGCGTGATCAGCCCGGTAAAGGAGGCGTCCTGCTGGAGATTAGGTGCATCCGGGAGCCAGGTGAGCGGTTCAATGCACAGGAACTGGTCGGCTTCGCCTTTGGTAAAGAGAATCCAGTGGCGGAAGAAGTCAGGATCGGCCGAGTAACGCAGCCCATATCCATCATCCCGCATCAATACGGCCTCGGCAGGCTGGCCCTCTGCTATACGCAGGACGGTATCCAGGTCCGCACCTTGAAGATTCAGCCGGGTGTGCAGGCTCTTAAGCTCCCCGAGCGGCAATAGCTGTCCAGTAGGCAGGAGATCCTCACTCAGCTCATAGACAGCCCCGGCAGGAAGGGTAACATTCCAGCGGGAAGGTGTTCCGTCCAGCATGAACCAGGTGTGGTAGCCTGCGCCAAAAGGAACACTTTTGCTGCCGAGATGAGTGACCCTGAGCGTCTGCTGGAGCCGGTCATCCTGAAGCCGGAAGGTCATTTCAAGCTTCAGCGGCTCGGGAAATTGTCTGATCCACTCCGGATCATCCATGGTAAGGAATTCAGTGGTGACCGCGCAGCCGTCCTCGTCTTCTTCAATGTCACTGACACACCAGGCCTGGGTGCGGTGCAGTCCGTGAATATGATGTTCTCCCGCATTGCGGTCGAACTGGTAGCTTGTGCCCTCGAACTGGAAGCTTCCGCCGCGTATCCGTCCGGGCGGCACCAGGAGGGGCAGGCCGAAGTGATAAGGTTTCTGCATATATGATGCCAAGTCGCTTTCTTCAGGCTGACGGAGGATCTGCCGCTCCATGGTGCGGTCCCATAATGAAATTACGTTATTACCCAGCCGGGGCAGAAGCGTGACTTCCAGTTCCCGGCTATGCAAAATATACGTATCATAACCGTTCCACTGCCCTTTGGTCACCTGTTTCATAAGAGATATGCTCCTTTGATAAGCTGTAATCAGATTACATACACACGAATATCTTTATCATACCAGATTTATCCGGAGGAGGTTAGGGATTTGACAACTTCTCCGGGCCGATCTATGATGGAGGCATCAAGTAACACAGGTAACGCGATGACAGGGACAAGTAAGCATGGACTGTACCTCCAGAAAGCCGGTGGCTGATGTGAACCGGTGGTGCACCTCTGACTGAATGGACCCTTGAGCGCCGCGCTCGAACAGGCTGCATAAGCCTTAAGTAGACCGGCCGCCTCTTCCCCGTTAACGGAAGCCAAGGCTGTTTGCATAGATCCCTGCGGGGACTCCAGGCAGCGAATAAGGGTGGTACCACGGTCTCACGTCCCTTGCGGATGTGGGGCCTTTTTGCGTTCTATGCGCCAGCGGACATTAATTATGATGATGGAGGATAAGAGAATGGCTAAAAAAGTATTGTCGGGCATACAGCCCAGCGGTTCACTCACACTCGGTAATTATATCGGGGCAATCAAGAATTTCGTCAAGCTTCAAAAGGAATACGAATGTTACTTCATGGTGGTCGATCTGCATGCCATTACGGTAGCCCAGGACCCCGCAGCTCTGCGTGAGAATTCCGAATCAGTTGCCGCGCTGTATCTCGCTGCAGGCATCGATCCGTCCATTGCACATGTCTATATGCAGTCCCATGTGCCGCAGCATGCCGAGCTTGGATGGATTCTGACTACGCTCACTGCCATGGGTGAGCTGGAGCGGATGACACAGTTCAAGGATAAATCGGCCGGCAAAGAATCTGTGGGCGCAGGCCTGTTCGTCTATCCGTCGCTGATGGCCGCCGATATTCTGGTCTATAATGCGGATCTTGTGCCGGTAGGCGAAGACCAGAAGCAGCATCTGGAGCTGACCCGTGACCTGGCGGGACGCTTCAATCACCGGTTCGGTGACTTCTTCACCGTCCCTGAGCCTTACATTCCGGAGGTCGGAGCGCGGATTATGTCCCTGGATGACGGCACCAAGAAGATGAGCAAAAGCGATCCCAACCCCGGCAGCAGAATCGGACTTCTGGACCCGCCTGATGTGATCCGCAAAAAGATCAGCCGGGCCACAACCGATTCCGGCCGTGAGGTTATCTTCGACCCGGCAGCTAAGCCGGAGATCAGCAATCTGATGAGCATCTATGCCGAGTGCTCGGGAATGAGCCTGCAGCAGATTGCCGACAAATATGAAGGCCAAATGTACGGCGGCTTCAAAAAAGAGCTGGCTGAAGTGGTCGTAGCCCTGCTGGAGCCGATCCAGCAAAGATATCAGGACATCCGCAGCTCAGGGATGCTGAGTGATATTCTGGCTCAGGGTGCCGAAAGTGCACGGATCAGTGCTGCCCGGACCCTGGAGGGCGTGAAGGAACGGATGGGCTTCCTGCCTACCCGTTAAGTTAAGGGGCAGGCTGGTTGCTCTCCGCCTTGCGTCTCAGCCTGGCCTTGACGATGAAGCCCCAGCCGATGTTAAGCACGCATAGCGCGCCGAGCAGCAGTGCCAGCCAAATGTTATAGCTGATCGAGATGGAAGCTGCTGTGAGGAGTAGAATTGAAGAGCAGGCGAACCACAGTGACAGACCTTTACCCATATGTTCCAGCCTTCCTTTCTGCTTCAAATAGTGTACAAGTGAATCCCGGTGTGCCTCGCAGCATGCCGGGATTTTGCGTAAAGTGAGCGTATATAGGCTTTGAACTGTAACCGCTTTTGTTGTTGATTGTGCCTTATGCCGTCCCGGACGTCAAGGGGGAGGCAAGAGAATAGATCCCCGGTAAATATAGTCTATAACGTATCTTCCTCCCCAAACGGCGGAGCGGGGAAATTCCTGCATTTCCTGCAACAATCCATACAGTGATCCTTATACCCCTTATTCAAAGTTGCAATATTTACAACATCTCGGCGTGACCTTTGACCGCACAATTAAAAAAATGGCACCTGCCCCTGCAGATGCCACCTGTCTTCAAAAAAACTTCCTACAGCTTGACGGTTCCCGGGTCAATGGCGAAGCGTTCATCGAGCTTCTCGCTGCTTAGCCATCCGACATAAGTATTCAGCGGTTTATACTCATGATCCATTACCAGGACAGCCACGAACGGGAATTGCTTACGGTGTAAATAACGGACATCTCCCCAGCGTACAATATAACCAGAGGGCAGCTCCTCCACCTCCGCGACAGCGTAAGAGGTGAAGTACAGGAAGGCCTGAATATCCGGATGGGATTTGGAATGCTCGACAGCGGGGTGAGTGGAGCACACCGCATGCTTGAACCATTCCAGCCGCCCGCTGTTCAGCAGCCCGACATTGTAGCTGCCGTCCGGCTTGGCTTTGACCACGTTCCACCGCGTTGGCGAAATGGTGGGGATCACATAATATCGGTCACCTGCATGGTGGTGAACATCCTTGTTCTTGATGCTGCGTGTAATGCGGGCATGAACAAGGGTCCGCCAGATGTAGTACAAGACGATGCAGGCGTACAAGGTAATGAATAGTGGAGCGGGCGGTACCATTCCGCTGATCCAGAGAATAATCGCCGCTGCATGGCTGCCGAAGATAAACGGATCGAAGATATGGATGATATTCCAGGCGATCCATTTCTCGGTGAACGGGCGGGCGGCCTGAGTCCCGTAAGTGTTGAACAGATCGGAGAATACATGGACGGCAACGCCGATGAAGCTCCAGAGCGCAACATGGCTTAAGGTGCCGAGGTCCGTGAAGCCAAAGAGCGGCCCGATGACCACTGTGATCAATGCCGGCCACAGCAGTAAAAAGGGCAGTGAATGGGTGATTCCCCTGTGATTGCGGATATATACCGCGTTATCCTTCAGACGCAGGGCGGTATCGGCATCCGGTGCCTGAGAAGCCAGTACAGTAGCTACCATCACCGCTCCGGCAAGCGTTCCATTAGAAGCGACGAGCGGATCGACGAAGGACAGACCTGCAAGTCCAAGTCCCATAACAAAATGTGTGGCAGTATCCATTAGTCAGATCTCCTTTGTACGGAAGTTCTCTATTAATAACTACCCATTATTGGGCTAAGTTATTTAAGGACGGGGAAATAAATATCGTCACGTAATTGTCGAATTAATGAACATCTTGGTCAATGATTGTCAAAGCCTTTCCTGGTTTGCTATGATAAAGTTAATAGCGGAGTGTAAGAAGTTCCCTAGAAGGAGGAACCCGATACGTGGACAATCAATTGAGATATCAAGCTTCTTCTGATTCCGCATCAATGTCTGCCAAGTCTCCACCGGAAGGTGCAAGCTGGCGCGACTTTATTACCGTTACGAAGCCCGGCATTATCCGCTCCAATCTGATTGCGGCATTCGCAGGCTATTGGGTGGCATCAGGCTGGGAAGTACAGTATGGCCGCCTGATTCTGACTTTGCTCGGCACCATGCTGGTCATGGCTTCAGCCTGTGTCTTCAATAATTATTTTGACCGCGATTTGGATATGAAGATGGAACGGACCCGCGAACGCGGACTGCCTACAGGAAGGCTGAAGCCGACCACGGTGCTTATCTATGGCATCGGACTCGGCATTGCCGGGTTGATCGTGCTGTTCGCATTCTGCGGTGTACTGGCCGGATTGTTCGGTATAGTCGGCATGTTCGTCTATGTTGTAGTGTACACCCTTTGGCTCAAAAGAACCTCTACCTGGAGCACCTCCGTAGGTGCGATCTCGGGGGCTATGCCTCCTGTCATCGGCTATGTGGCGGTTACAGGTACAGTGGATCTTGGAGCCTGGCTGCTGTTCGCAATGCTCTTTCTGTGGCAGCCGCCCCATTTCTGGGCACTTGGCATCCGCCGCAAGGAGGAGTACAGAGCAGCAGGCTTTCCGCTCCTTCCGGTTGTGAAGGGGACGCGGCGCACCAAGTTCCAGATGATTCCTTATGTCGCGCTGCTGCTCCCCGTGCCTGTGCTGATGTATGTCTATGACTACGCAGGTATTTATTATCTTATTGTATCACTGGCCTTGTCGGTTGGCTGGCTCTACTTAACCCTCATCGGATTCAAGGCCAAGGATGATGAGATCTGGGCGAAGAAAAGCTTCCTCTTCTCCATTAACTATCTGACCTTAAGCCTGATTGCCCTGGTGCTGAATACCATTCATGTGTAAGCAATCTTAGGATAGAGAGGGAAGGTGTCCTGTGCAGACCTTGAAACGTTACAAATGGACCTGGCTGTTGCTGCTGCTCGCAGTAATTATGGCGGTCTATCTGGCAGTCAAATCGTTTGATTTCGGAGGTGAGAAGCTGCCGGTCATCGGTCAGGTACAGGACTTCTCCCTGGAGAATGTGGACGGAAAGCAGATCAGTCTGGCGGATACGGCAGGTAAGGCAAGGCTGGTCTATTTCTTCTTCACCGTCTGTCCCGATGTGTGTCCGATTACCACCTATATGCTGTCAGAGACGCAGAATATACTGGTTAAAGACGGCAGCTTCGGCAAAGACGTTGAATTCGTCTCGATCTCTTTCGATCCGAAGAATGATACAAGGGAAGCGATCAAAGCCTTCGCTGACAAGTTCCATGCCGATTACAGCGGATGGTACTTCCTGCGGGGGGATCAGGAGCAGGTACGCAAGCTGGCAGCGGAATCCTTTAAGGTGCTGATCTACGGCACGAGCAAGGATGATTTCGCCCATGCGAACCTCATTGGTCTGGTGGACAAGAACAACCAGCTCCGGGGATTATACGATGCCGGGGATACGGAGAATGTAACGCCGGAGTTTCTGGCCAGAACGGTTAAGAAGCTGGCCCGTGAATAGCACAGGAACGCAATAAACGAGGGTGTCCCGTGGAGCAGTGGAGCTGCTGCACAGGACACCCTCATTTTGTGGTGAAAGGTTAAGAATGTATATGCTTCATGCGATGAATTATCCTTCTATCCCCTGGAGATACGGCTGGGGGTAAATAATGAAATCTTCAAGTCCGGCCTTCTCCAGCTGGGTGATGTTATATTCATCGGGAGTGCCTTCCACTCCGGCATAGCCCTTGCGCGTATACATATGCACGGCATCGGGGAAGGCGTCGCGAAGGACAGCACGGATTTTTTTGCCGGAGCTGTCATTGTCCATATACAGGTAGACTTCTCCGTCCCGGATGGTATTTCGCAGGGATTCCAGCTTCAGGGTATTCAGCGTACCGAAGGTGCACAGAATGTCGACCTCTGGTTTAAGCAGCCGCCTCAGTCTGCTGCGGTCGTTCTTGCCTTCGACAATAATGGTGATGGACATATGCAATCAGCCCCCGGATCTTAGTTGTTATGACGATATTGTACCTAAGCTGCGCTGTTTTTAACAGCGTGGCGGAACAATATGTATTCATTCCCCGGGAAATGTCGCATTCAGGCGGCAGGGCTATTCCAGCCGGGGGCGTAGGAAGAGAGACGGCCGGATCTGCCCGGAGGCAGCAGCATAAGTGCGGTCATCAGCAGGACGAAGGCGATGAAGTAAGGGGAGACATACTCTCTAAGCTGTCCGGCGGCTACAGGTCCGGCGAAGGCCCCGAGGGACATGGCGATGGATTGCAGCGAGAAGGTCCGGCCCAGCCGTCCTGCGCCGCCCAGACTGATGAAGAGGGAGGCCATAGCCGGAAACAATACTCCTTTTGCAGACCCGAGCACGAAGAGAACCACTCCGGCCGGAATGCTGCGGAAGGCAGCCAGAGCGAAGAAGCAGAGAGCCATTCCCAATAAGGCAGCGGCAATGCGGATGCCCGGCGAGATGCGGTTCAGGAAGAACAGGCAGAGGGTCGCGAGCGCCCCAAGGCTGAGCAGAGAGAGCAGAATTCCGGTAGAGACCATTCCGTCCTGTCCTTGTGATAAGGGAAGCTCGAAGAACAGTACGCCCTGGGAGCAGGATACGAAGAAGGGCAGCAGATAATATCGCCTGGAGACAGTAGGCTGAGCGGCAGCGGCCGCCCCTGGCTGTAGATTCTCCTTCAACGGGAGTACAGGCTTATGCAGTGCCAGGGCCGGATTATGCTTCGGCACACTGAAGAAGGCCATCACACCGGTGAAGATCAGGAGCCAACCCAATGTACTGAACGTGCCGGAGTAGCCAGCTTTGGCTACGATGAAGGCTCCGGCGGTAGGGGAGACCACTGAAGCCAGCGTGTGAATAATTCCGTTGCCTGACATGTATTTGCCCTGGGTCGCCGGGTCAGACGAGAGCGAGGCCAAGAGGGTCATACAGGCAGGGGAGAGGAACGCCAGGGCGAACCCGCTTGCCGCCCGCAGCAGGAGCAGATGCCAGGGCAGCTGGGCATGCGCCTGCAAGAGCAGGATCAGTCCTGCTACGGTTAGGGCGAATACAATATAGCGGCGGCTGCCGTTGCGGTCTACAAGCACACCTGCCAGCAGATTGCCCGGGAGGTGGGTCAGTGAATACATCCCCATCATCCAGCCGATGAAGGCCGGGCCCGCTCCCAGTGACATGGCAAAGGGGGTCAGGATAGGATACTGGGCATGCAAATCGAAGAACGCCAGGAACATGAAGAGGTACAGCCACATTGCAGTTTTCACGGATAACACCTCCAGATTAGCGGCCAGCCGCTGATGACGGAACGGATTCCAGCAGAGGGAACAGCCTACTTGTACTTTACGTGAGGCAGCGGGGGCTTATACCATTTTCTTGGCCAGCCCTTGTATGCAGTTCTGCATTCCGGCAACCATGAATTATAAGGGTCATTCATGTATAATAATTAATATTAATGAAATGTCTGACGGGACAGCGTCCCGGAGTGGCGAAATTTGCGATTGGGGTGTTGTGAAATTGATGAATCCGGAAGTGTGGTCACAGTTTATCAGAGAGAATTGGCTTGTTATCGTTATTGCGCTTGTCCTGCTGTTCGCAGTCGTTAACATCGTTAAGACTATGCTGAAATGGGCTATCGTCGTGGTTATTGTGGTGGGGTTATTCATTTATAGCGGAGTAACTATGGACCAGATCGGTAATGCCGTTAACAAAGTAGCAGACGGTACAGTCAGCACGCTGAAGAATGAGGCGCAGGAGGTCATGCTCAAAGAAGCGCAGGAAGCGGTCTATACCTCCGGCGGTGACGGCACCTTCACCATTACCACTCCTAATCTGGAGGTGAAAGGCTCTGCGGCAGAGGATAAGGTGGAAGTGGTCTTCCGCGGAGTCAGCCTCGGGAAGTGGAGTGTTACGGATACAACCAAGACCTTTATCGATGAAGCCCGGAAGCAGGCGGGCAAGTAACAGTGCAGCTGGCGCAGGGTGGCCTGCTGCAGCAGAAGGAGGAGTGATTCATTGGACAGCTGGATAGAAAGTCTTCGGGAAGCGAATATCATCTCCATTGTTCTGCTGCTGGTGGTCCTCTTCTCTGCGCTGCAGGGCTGGGGCCGGGGCTTCCGCAGAGCAGCCGGAGGGCTGTTCGGCATGCTCGGATCTGGCGTGCTTGCGGCAGCTTCGCTGGTGATGGCGATTCCGGCAGCCGTATACCTCTCGCCTGCTGCCGGAAGCTGGGCTTCCGGCGTTACCCCGCAGGATGACAAGCTAAGCCAATGGCAGCAGCTATATTATACCGGCGCCTCTGTACTGGCGAATTCACCAGTAGTGCGGTTTCTGCTGCTGCTCTTGCTGTGCTATAGCTTGATTCGTCTGCTGCTGGGTCTGCTGTTCCTGCTGCTGCCGTTCCGCCTGCCGCGCCAGTCCGGGAGGGGTTCGGGGCGGATCACAGGCGCCAGCCGCCTCGTCGGGGCAGTGCTTGGCACCGCCGCAGGGCTTACCCGCGCCTTGGTGCTGGTCTTTGTCCTGTTCATTAGCGTCGCCTTGAACCCGGACAGCGGCTTCAGCCGCTATGTGCAATCATCACCGGTCTACAGCCAGAGTGCAGAAGCGGTATTTGAGCCGCTGGCCGGTGAACAGGTGAGGGGAAAGCTCCCGGTGCTGACCAAGGCGGTAGCTGCCGAGATGAGTGATATTCTCCGGCGCAAATATGAGGTGATTGACCACGATATTTCGGCGGATATTGCCGGTGCAGCTGCAGAGATTGCCGGACAAGCCAGCGGGGATGAAGAGAAGGCCAGACTGCTCTATGATTGGGTAGGCTCGCGTATTGCTTACGACTATACCAAGGCGAAGAATTATGAAGAGAAGCGGATCTGGCATGAGCAGACCCCGCAGGATACGATGGATACGCGGCTTGGCGTATGCATTGATTACGCGCGGCTCTACGCCATGATGGCCCGCTCGCAAGGCCTTCAGGTGCGTGTCGTCACCGGCAAAGGCTATGACGGTCAAGGCGGTTATGGCCCGCATGCCTGGAATGAGGTCTATATTAGCAGCAGTGCAGCCTGGATTCCGCTTGATTCCACCTGGGCCAGCAGCGGCGACTGGTTCAATCCGCAGGATTTCGACTCTACGCATATCAAGGAAAACATCCTCTGAGAAGGAGCGGACGCTCTTATATCTATGGTACAATAACAGCGGGCAAGTGGAAACGGCTGTGCCGTCTTTTCAAAGGACGGTACCGTTTCAGCGAGAAATAGAAGGATAAGTTATCGTATGCAACATAAGGAGAGGACTTGCTTGTGAGATGGTTCGGTAAGCCGGGCTCCGGCCCGGGTGATGGAGAGACCCGCAACTACCTGAGCTTACGCATAAATCTGTTTTTCTTCGGCACTTTTTTTATTTTTGTGATCATTATGATCCGGCTTGCGGGACTGCAGTTTGTAGAGAGCCCCGAGCTTAGCGAGGTGGAGGCCAGCCGGGAGACCAAGGATGTTCCGCTTGCGGCGATCCGTGGGACTATTCACGCGGCGGGCGGGGAAGACATTGCCCATTCCACACCGATTCAGTCCTTATTCGTTACGTTAACCCAAGAATACACTGCGAAGGTCAAGAATAAGAAAACCGGCTTATATGAACCTACCGCTGAAGCCAAGGAGAATACGAAGGCGCTGGTGGCGGGACTGTCATCCGTTTTTGAACAGTATGGTGACCCTTCTGCGAAGAAGCTGCTTAAGGAGGATATCCTGCTGCTGCTTGATCTTGAATATAAGAAGTCACTGGGGTATGTCCCGCGCAAGATCAAGACCGGTCTTACGATGAAGGAAGTCGCCCATCTGATGGAGAACAGGCAGCGTTATCCCGGAGTGTCTGTTGTGGAGGAGAGTATCCGCCATTATGACAAGGACACGGTGGCCGTCCAAACGGTAGGTTATATGAAGCAGTTCCGGTCTACAGAGGATTATGATTTGTACAAAAATATCCGCAGCGCCATGAAACAGACGGGTGCGGACCCGGGACTTAGCTACAGGGAAGATGAGTTCGTCGGTATCTATGGTCTTGAACAGCAATACCAGCGCGAGCTTAGAGGGAAGAACGGGTATCAGACGATCTCAGTCAACGCCCAGAATATGGCCGAGAAGGTTATTGCTTTGGTCCCGCCCGTCAAGGGCAACGATATCTGGATGACGATTAACAAAAAGGTGCAGATGAGCACAGAGCAGGCGATCATGGATCAGCTTAACTGGCTGCACCGGAATCCTGTACAAGGGAAGCTTCATAAGGATGCGCTCACCGGCTATGCCGTTGCCATGGAAGTAGATACAGGGAATGTGGTGGCAATGGCGAGTATGCCGGATTACGATACGAATGTCTGGAATGCCGAGAGGCTGCCGCCAGAAGTGTATGAGAAAATACAAAACAACAATCAGAACGGGACAATTAACGATATTACCTCCGGTGTCTCCGGCAACGGGCTGAAGTCATTGATCTTCCTGGGTTCCACGATTAAGCCGTTAAGTGTCCTGATCGGTCTGGAAGAGGGCTTATTCACTACCGGTGATACTTACATGGATAAAGGGATTGCTTATTTTGGTAAGGATAACAGCTCCTCGGTCAGGAATTCCTCCGGCCATGTCCTGGGCCCGCTTAGTCCGGCGAAGGCTATTCAGGAGTCCTCCAATGCTTTTATGGTAGAGTGGGTCGGTAATGCACTGTACAAGAAGTATGCGGGAGAAGGTATTGCCGTATGGGACAAATATATGAAGGCATTCGGGCTTGGGGTGTCTACGCAAAGCGGGCTTCCCGGTGAAAGTGCCGGAGTTGCCGATTATCTTGATCCGAAGAAGGCTGGCTCTGCCCAAGCGGCGCTGGTACTTGCCTCCTTCGGCCAGAAGGGGAAATACACCGCATTGCAGCTTGCCCAGTATACGGCAACACTTGCGAATGAAGGCGTGCGGATTAAGCCCCAGCTCGTCAGTAAGATTACAGATCCCGAAGGGAAGACGGTTAAGCAATTTGGACGGGAAGTCCTGGACAGCATCTCGTTTCACCCTTCTTACTGGAAAGAGATCAAGCGCGGGATGAATACTAAGGTTAAGGCGTTTGACGGATTCCCATATGACTTCGCCCGCAAGACAGGAACCTCTGAGATGGAAGCGTTCGGGGCCACCCGTGACAACGGGGTATTCATTGCTTATGCTCCGCGTGAGCATCCTAAGCTTGCAGTGGCCGTGATCATTCCAGAAGGCGGCTTTGGAGCGAACAGTGCAGCACCGGTAGCCCGCCGGATCTTTGAAGCCTATGACCAGGAATACGGACTGGATGGAGTCCCTAAGAAAAATGTGCCCGAGTCAAGGGTGAACTAAACGGTTTATTTTGATGTAGAGGAGTGAAAAACTGTGGGTGTTTTCCGAAAGCAGGCCTCCCCCCCGGAAGAGAAGGACAGCAAGAGCTCGCTTGGCCTGCGGCTTAACGTGTTTTTCTTCAGCACGTTTGTTATTTTTTGTGTGATTATTATCCGTCTCGCAGTTATTCAATTTGTGGAAGGACCGACACTGACGGAGGTGGAGGCCAGCCGGGATACCAAAAGTGTACCACTCGCCTCGATCCGTGGAGGTATCCGCGCAGCCGCAGGCGAGCAAATTGCTTACTCCACCTCCGTTCAAACGCTGTATGTTACGCTAACGAAGGAATATACAGCTAAAGTGGTGGATAAGGAAACGGGAATCAGCTCGCTTAAGCCGGAGGCAAGAGCCAATGCGTATGCGCTGGCAAATAATCTGGTTGCGAAATTTGATGAATATGGCGACCCGAACGGCGAGAAGCTGACTGTTAATGAAGTAATTAATTCTCTGGATTTATATTTCAAGAAATATTCGGGCTATATGGCCCGCAAGATCAAATCCGGTCTGACCACCAAGGAAATCGCTTATTTCATGGAGCACAAAAGCGAATTCCCGGGCCTTGAGATCGTGGAAGAAGGCGTACGTCATTACGACAAGGATACCGTAGCCGTACAGACGGTCGGGTATATCAAGCCCTTCAAATCCTCCAATACGCTCAACATCTACAAGAATATTCAGAGCGCCATGAAGAAGATCGGCGCAGATCCCGGCCTGAATTATAAAGACGATGAATTCGTCGGCTTCGACGGCCTGGAGCTGCAATATCAGCGGGAGCTGCGCGGCAAGAACGGCTATCAGGTCATCTCGGTGAATCCGCAGAATATGGCCGAGAAGGTGGAAGAGGTAGTGCCGCCTGTCAAGGGTAATGATATCTGGATGACGATTGACAAGAATGTTCAGCTTAAGACGGAGCAGGCTATCACCGAACAGATCAATTGGCTGCACCGCAACGCTGTACAAGGCAAGACTCATCCTGACGCCAAGACAGGCTATGCGGTGGCGATGGAAGTCGATACCGGCAATATCGTAGCCATGGCCAGTATGCCGGATTACGATACCAATGTCTGGACAGCGGAGAAGCTGGATTCGGATACCTGGAATAAGATCATGGGCAACTACCAGAACGGGACGATCACCCCTTATTCTTCCGGCCTGTCCGGCCATGGATTTGGTTCCACCGTACTGCTCGGTTCCACCATTAAGCCGCTGACGGTGTTGATCGGTCTGAATGAAGGCTTTTTCAGCACTTCCTATACGTACACAGACAAAGGGATTGCCTATTTCGGTAAGGATGATAAATCCTCCGTCCGCAATTCCTCGGGGCACGTATACGGCCGGATGGGTCCGGCTAAGGCGATTGAGGATTCCTCCAACGTGTTCATGGTAGATATGATCGGCAAGAAGCTCTATGAGCAATATAAAGGCGAGGGAATTGGAGTCTGGGATAAATATATGAAGGAATTCGGCCTTGGCGTATCCACGCAGAGCGGTCTCCCTAATGAATACCTGGGACAGATCAACTACACGGATACTAAGGCAGCGGGCAGTGCGCAAGCCGCATTGGTCTATGCCTCCTTCGGACAGCAGGGCCGCTATACGGTGCTGCAGTTAGCTCAGTATGCTTCTACGCTTGCCAATGAAGGGGTGCGGATCAAGCCGCAGCTTGTCAGCAAGATCACGGATTCATCGGGCAAGGTGGTCAAGAAATTTGAGCGCGAGGTGCTGGATGAAGTGACGACCTTTGACAAGTCCTTTTGGAGAGAAATTAAAAAGGGTATGAACAGTAAGGTCTCGGCATTCGCAGATTTCCCTTATGATTTTGCCCGTAAGACAGGGACCTCACAGCAGCTTGGTAAAGGGCAATTGCGCGATAACGGGGTATTTATTGCCTTCGCCCCGCGTAATAATCCTAAGTTGGCTGTTGCTGTAGTCATCCCCGAAGGGGGATTCGGCTCCAACAGTGCGGCACCGGTTGCGCGTAAAATTTTCGACGCTTACGACTGGGAATACGGGCTGGATGGCGTGCCTAAGAAAAGCCTGAAAACAGCGAACCCGAATGACGGCGCTGCTTCCGGTGACAGTTCCGATAATACTGCCGCAACAAACTGATGATATTATAGCCATGATGGAGACGGATCTGCGAGAAATACCAAATATACGGTTGCCTTCAAACGAAAGAGCGACCAAGAATGGAGGGGTGGCAAATGACTGCCAAATACCGCCTGCTTGCATTGGATATGGATGGAACCCTACTGAACGACGAACAGAAGATTACCCCGCTTACAGTGGAATGGATCAAAAAAGCGATGGAGGCCGGCGTACATGTCTGCCTGTCTACCGGGCGCTCTTCGCGCAGTGCAATGCCTTATGCTGAACAGCTTGGCCTGAACACTCCAATGATTATGGTGAACGGAAGTGAAGTCTGGCGTGCGCCTCATGAGCTGTACCGCCGCTCCTTGATGGATGTGGAGCTGGTCAAAGAGATGCACAAAATTGCTGAGGAATTCGATATCTGGTTCTGGGCTTACTCTGTAGATGAGGTGTACAACCGGGATAGCTGGGACGGTGAGATTGACAGCAGGGAATGGCTGAAATTCGGCTATTCCACCGAGGATAACGATATCCGCCATAAGCTGCTGATGCGACTGCAGGAGCTGGGCGGGCTGGAGATCACCAACTCCTCGCCATTCAACCTGGAGATTAATCCGCTGGGCGTCAATAAGGCTTCAGGCATTCTTGAAGTCTGCAAGCTGCTGGGCATTAACATGTCCCAGGTTGTTGCCGTAGGCGACAGCCTCAACGATCTGGCAGCTATCCAGCAGTCCGGCTTCGGAGTGGCTATGGGCAACGCCCAGGAAGCTGTTAAGCAGGAAGCGGATGCAGTAGTAGCTACGAACAACGAAGACGGAATCGCGGAAGTGATTCAGAAGTACATCCTGACAGAGGCTGAAACCCCGGCTGGTAGAATATCGAAGCGAGCATAAGCTGAGGGGCGAGTAAAGTGGTTTGGAAAGGTTTAACTTAATACATGAAAAGATAATGACCGCCACCATTAGAGAATTCCGGATTATATGAGTTCACCTACCGAAACAAACTTAAGGAGTTGAGGGAATTGACAATTCTGGGCTGGATTCTGATCATTGCTTTGTTCGCAATCGGGATGGCAGGGGCGGTATATCCGATCCTGCCGGGGGCGCTTGCGATTTACCTGGCATTCTTTGTATATGGCTGGTTCTTTTCCTTCGGCTCCTTCGGTCCCTGGTTCTGGATTGCCCAGACGCTGATCGTCGTGGTGCTGTTCATTGCCGACTATGTGGTCGGGGCCTGGGGCGTCAAGAAGTTCGGCGGCTCCCGCGCCTCCGTGATCGGCAGCACCATCGGTCTGATTATCGGCCCGTTTCTGATTCCGGCGTTCGGCCTGCTGATCGGCCCATTCCTGGGTGCCTTCATCGGCGAGCTGATTGCCGGCGAGAAGGCCGGTAAAGCGGTGAAGGTCAGCTTCGGCGCTCTGCTCGGGCTGTTCAGCAGCACAGTCGTCAAGATTATTCTGCAGATTGTTATGATCGTCCTCTTCTTTATCTGGATCGGACGCTATTAAATTTATTGTGAAGAAGGCGAAACAGCTTGTCCACCAAGAAAGAATCCTTTGTCAAAGGCACGCTAATTCTGGCGGCAGCCGCACTGGTAGCCCGTGTCCTCGGGCTTGCCCAGCGGGTGCCGCTGGAGCATTTATTCAATGAAGTCGGTAACGCTGCGTTTACACAAGCCAACAATGTGTATCTGCTGCTGCTGCCTCTGGCGACAGCCGGTATTCCCAGCACGCTTAGTAAAATGGTGTCCGAGCGCTATGCGCTGAACCGTCCGCAGGAAGCACAGCAGGTGTATCGTGCGGCGCTGATTTTTGCGGCTGTGGTTGGTGTGATTATGAGCGTAGCGCTCTACATAGCTGCTCCTTATTACGCGGAATCCAGTAAGGTTCCCGAGAGCACACTGGCCATCCGGGCGATTGCCCCGGCGCTGCTGCTGTTCCCCGCAATCGCGATGATGCGCGGGTATTTCCAGGGCCGTAACAATATGATGGCCGGGGGCATCTCACAGATTGTCGAGCAGATTGCCCGGGTATCCACAGCTATTCTGCTTGCCTTTATTCTGCTGCGCCAGGGCTACAGCAACACCTGGATGGCCGCAGGCGCATCCTTCGGCAGTGTACTCGGCAGTATCGGCGCCTTCGGCGTGATGCTGTATTATGCGATGAAGCTGCGCCGCAGCGAGGAGAAGGTCGCTTTGTATGACTCGAATGAAGCCCGTATCCCGCTGCTTAAGATTTACAAGGATATTTTCAAGCTGTCCATACCGATTGTATTGTCTTCCGTTACGGTGCCTGTAGTGAACTTCATTGATACTACCTTTATTGTGCCGTTGCTTAGCGGGCAAATCGGCTTGAAGGAAGCTACGTGGACGCTGGGGATCTTCGGCAGCCGGGCACAGAGTGTGGCCGGAATTCCTCCGGTATTGTCGATCGCCCTAAGTGCATCGCTGATTCCGATTATATCTGCCGCCTTCGCCCGCAAAGATGAACAGCACCTGCAACGTCAGGTCACACTCGCCATGCGGGTCTCCATTCTTACAGGCACACCGGTTGTAGTCTCACTTGTTGTGGCTGCCTACTCGGTTAACGGCCTGCTGTTCAAATCGCTTGACGGCAGCGGTATTGTGGCGATGCTGACACTCGGTACTATTTTCCAGATAACGATGATGACTACGAACTCGATCCTGCTCGGAATGGGCAAATCCCGGATATCCATGTATTACGTGCTTGTGGGTATCCTCGTGAAGTTCGGCTCCAATTTCCTGTTCAGCCAGTGGTTTGGCATTTATGGCATTATCGGTTCTACGGCACTGTGCTTCATAGTGATTACAATGCTTAATCTGCGGATGCTCAAAAAAATCGTCCCCTTCACCATTCTCGGCAAACGCTGGGGAGGCTTCTCTATTGCGGTCCTGGCCTCGGCAGGTATCGGCTATGGCTTGAATGAAGCAGGTATATTGATGACGCAGCTTATGCCGGCCCGTCTGGCCTTCCTGATTACCTGTCTGGTGGTTGGAGCGGCAGTCGTAATTGTCTATTTGGTTCTCCTGATCATTCTGGGCGTACTCAGCAGCCAGGAGATTGCCGGTTATCCCCGTCCGCTGCGTAAGGTGCTGGGTCCTTTGATGAAACTGCAGCCTGCCCGTGTGCGTGCTGGTGAATAATGATATGACTATTGTCTTGATTTGTCATTATTGTTTGACTTATTCCGTACATTTTGATTCACTTAAAGAGCAAGCTTCGTGTGGAACTTTCTGATAGAAGGGAATGGTCAATTGATGGACAAAATCAGCTCCCCTGCCCAGTTCCAGGTGGCAATTCAGTCTTCGCGCCTGACGGTGGCAGTCTTCAAGGCAGATTGGTGTGTGGATTGCAAATTCATTGATCCGTTCATGCCGGATGTGGAACAAAAATATGCAGAGCGCCTTACCCTGGTCGAAGTGGATGTCGATGCCGTAGGCGATGTCAGCCAGGAACAGAATATACTGGGCATTCCAAGCTTTGTCGCGTATACCGATGGACGGGAACTGGTCCGGTTCGTGAACAAGCTCCGCAAGTCCCGGGAGGAAATCGAGAAGTTTCTTGATACGGCGCTGGACGTTTATCTCAGCATTCACAAGTAATTACGCAGCACCGCTTTCGCCCTATTTTGAGCAGAAGCGGTGCTTTTTTCTAATAAATATAAGAATTTATATGCTTCATACTCATTCCTATACAATACGGGTGATACTATTGACGACACTTCAATTAAAATGGCTCAGCTATCTGACCTGTCTCATTATGTTCATGGCACTGTTCGGCGGGGTTGTGGTGACGAAAACCGGCTCGGGACTGGAATGCGGGAATGAGTGGCCACTGTGCCACGGGAAGCTGATTCCGGCCTACACCATCGGCTCTCTGATTGAATATACCCACCGCTTGTTCAGCGGCCTGGCAGGCCTGTTATCACTGGCTTCCATGGTTGCCTTCTGGCGTTATGCCAGGCACCGCAAGGATCTGCTGGCCTGTGCCCTCCTGACCCTGATCTTCGTCATCGTTCAAGGCGGGATGGGAGCGCTTGCAGTAGTGAAGTCGCAGTCAGCTGCGGTCATGGCCCTGCATATGGGGTTCTCGCTGATCGCCTTCGCAGGTTCCCTGATGCTGGCGCTTGGGACCAGACGGACCTTCGCTCCAGGAGCGGAATTCAGCACAGGAAGTCCCAAAGTCCGCCCGGCCTTCCGCAACTTAACCTGGGTTACTGCAGTATATTCATATATCGTTGTCTACATTGGGGCCTACGTAAGCCACACCAGTTCCCAGGGCGGGTGCTCCGGCTGGCCGCTGTGTAACGGACAATGGATTCCGGAGATGAGCGGCGGAGTAGGGATCGTATTCGTCCACCGGATTGCGGCGGCGATTCTGTTCCTGCTTACGGCTATACTTGGGCATCTGGCCTTCTGGAAGTATAAGGAGCTGCCGGAGCTGAGGGCTCTGGGAGTAGCAGCAGTCCTGTTATGCCTGATGCAGGTATTCAGCGGAGCGGCTGTAGTATACACACTGAATAATGAAAGATTGTACATATTTGCTGCAATGTCTCATATTGTGCTGATCTCCGGACTCTTCGGGGTTCTGTGTTACATGAGTGTAAGAGTCTGGCAGTTAAGCGGAGCTGGCAGGGGCAGCAAGTAATAAGCATACGGCAACGGTGGACGGGATAAGCATAAGGTCCTGTTTGAGGAGGAACGCTATAGTGCGATACAGTAATTTACGACAATGGATCGAGCAGCTCCGCAGGGATAAGGATCTGGCAGTGATAGATACACCTGTTGATCCTTATCTGGAGCTTGCCGAAATTCACCGCCGGGTGGTGGAGGAGGAAGGCCCGGCACTGCTGTTCACGAACGTGCAAGGAACACCGTTCCCGGTCGCTACGAATCTGTTCGGGACAGTCCGGCGCGTCAACAAGGCCTTTGGGACAAGACCGGAGCAGCTGCTTAAGTCGCTGACAACGGCGATGGAGCAGCTGATTCCGCCTTCAGCCGCCGGCTTATGGCGGGAGAGGACGGTGCTGCTTGAGCTGCTGAGGGCAGGAACCAAGAACATACCGCAAGGAGAGGCTCCGGTGCTCGGTGTCTGCAGCAGCAGTGATCCGCTGAAGGAGCTGCCCCGGATCACAGCCTGGCCTAAGGATGGCGGGGCATTCCTCACGCTCCCTCTGGTCTATACGGAGAATATCACCAACCCCAAGGATCATAACCTCGGAATGTACCGGATTCAGATGTATGATGATAGCACCACAGGCATTCACTGGCAGATTCACAAGGGTGGCGGCTTCCATCATTCGCAGGCAGAGCATCTCGGCGAGACCCTGCCGGTGTCTGTCTTCATCGGCGGGCCTCCGGCCCTGATTGCTGCGGCAGTGGCTCCAGTCCCGGAACGGATTCCGGAGCTGTTGCTTGCGTCGCTGATGCTGGGCGGCAAGCTTCCCATGGTGCAGGACCCCTTGGGCGGTCACCGGATTCCGGCAGAGGCCGAATTCTCCATCCGGGGACGCGTGTCTCCGCTGGAGCGGAGAGCAGAAGGACCGTATGGCAGCCAGTCCGGCTACTATTCCATGCAGCATGATTTCCCGGTTATGCATGTTCAGCGGATGTGGCACCGCAAGGATGCTATCTACCCGGCGACCATCACCGGCAAGCCGCGCCAGGAGGATTATTATCTGAAGGATTATTTGCAGCGGCTGCTCGCTCCGGCCTATCCTCTGCTGATCCCTTCGGTCAAAGCGCTATGGTCCTATTCCGAATCCGGTTCGCATTCATTGACCTCAGCGGTCGTGAGGGAGAGTTATCCGCGTGAGTATATGGTGTCAGCGTTTCGTATCTTAGGGGAGGGCCAGCTCTCCTTAACCAAATTCCTGCTGCTGACTAATGTTCAGGTGGAGCTTACCGATTTCCCCAAGCTGCTGGAAACGGTGCTTGAGCGCTTCAACCCGCACACGGATCTGACGATCTTTGCCAATACCTCGATGGATACGCTGGATTATACCGGACGCAAGCTGAACCATGGCAGTAAGGCGGTGCTGGCGGGCATCGGAAGCCCGGTCCGTCAGCTGCCAAGGATTTATACAGAGGGCCAGCTTCCATCAATCACCGCCGCTGTGCCTTATTGCGGAGGATGTTTAGCCGTTTCCGGTGCATCCTATGAAGAGGACCCGGAGCTGCCGGAGCGGCTGGTGGCTGCCTTCAAGGAGAGGGAGACCGCCTGGCCGCTGATTGTGCTGGTCGATCAGGCGGAAGAGGCGGTAAGCACGCAGACCTCATTCCTGTGGTCTGTATTCACCCGCTTCAATCCGGCGGATGATATTTATTCGGCGGCCGGGGTACACCGGGGCAGTGTCAGCTATACGCTGCCGATCATTGTAGATGCCCGGATGAAGCCGGGATACCCGGAGGAGCTGGCTCCGAGCGAGGATATTGCGAAGCGGGTAGCGCGCAACTGGAACCATTATTTTCCTCTAGCGTAGAAGTGAACTTTAAGGAGGGTCAAAGATGCTGCGGACATTACTGGGAGAGCCGCCCCGCGTGAACAGCGGTGTGCTGGCTGAAGCTATGGAGTCCATGGCGAAGGCTGCCTCCATGCTGCGCAAGGAGATGGCGGCACATGAAGACCATGACCATGAATACCGCAAGCTGGAAATCTGGACACGGGGCCTGATCTCCTCTCTGGATGAGCTGGAGCAGAGCTGGTTCGCAGCCGCCTTTTTCCGGAAGTCAGTGATTGCCGGTTATATGGATGATATGTCGTCCACCGAGCAGGGGGAGTACGCCAGATATGTGTATTTCTACAAGGATGGCTTCATCCGTGTCTTCTCACTGCTGGACAAGCTGGGTACGGTGCTGAATAATCTGTACAATCTCAATACAGGCAAGGTGAAGACGCATTTCTCCTATTTTACGGTGCTGAGGCAATTTCAGCTGCTGCACCCGCATCATCCGCTTGCGGACGAACTGGAGCGGATCAGGAATTCCTACCGGGAGCCGGTGGAGAATCTGCGCAAGCGGCGTAATGCCGAGATCCATTACATGAACGCGGAGATGACCGATGATCTCTGGCAGCGCCACCAGGGGCTGCATGACAAAATCCGTCTGGAGGATCTGGACAGCCATCTGGAGGATTTGAAGCAGAGTCTGGAGATGGTATGCCAAGCCCTGACCGCAGCATACAGGTACGGTAATGAACAATGGCACAAGAATAAAGCGGCCCCCGGCCTGAAATCCGGACATGAACGTACGTAAAAACTTACCTTTGACAAAAAACTCGAAACTGAACTATACTTAAGCATACATTAGCTTCTGACAGGATACGGAATATATAACCTCATACTATTATCTTATCGAGAGCGGCGGAGGGATAGGCCCGATGAAGCCCGGCAACCGGTTTGAATACAGCGAAGCGCTGCATCCAAATGTCATGGTGCTAATTCCTACAATGCCGCCGGTTTCGGGGTATTTGGCAGATGAGAAGGCATTGTCATTATACACACAGGGCCTCTTGCGATCTGCATGGATCGTAAGGGGTCTTTTTATTGCAATGATGGAAGCTAGAACAGAAGGGGGACGCAGCGGTTGATAGAATTGAAGGATATAACCAAGGTGTATGGCAAAGGCAGTAAGCAGGCAACTGCACTCTCTGCGCTGAGCCTGTCGATTAAGAAGGGGGAAATCTTCGGGGTGATCGGTCACTCCGGGGCCGGTAAAAGCACGCTGATCCGCTGCATTAATCTGCTGGAGCGCCCGACTGCGGGCGAGGTGTGGGTGGACGGTGTCGAACTGACAGCGCTCAGCCAGGGACAGCTGCAGGAGCAGCGGCGCAAGATCGGGATGATTTTTCAGCATTTCAATCTGCTCTCATCGGCAACAGTCTATGATAATATCGCCTTTCCGCTGCGGCTGATCGGAGCCGGAAGGAACGAGATTGAACAAAAGGTTAAAGATCTGCTCGCTCTGGTCGGGCTGGAGGAGCACTGGAATAAGTACCCGGCTCAGCTGTCCGGCGGACAGAAGCAGCGTGTCGGAATCGCCCGGGCGCTGGCGAGTGATCCGGACGTTCTGTTATGCGATGAGGCGACCTCGGCGCTTGATCCGCAGACGACTGACTCCATTCTGCGCCTGCTGATGGATATCAACAGCAAATTCCATCTGACCATCGTGCTGATTACCCATGAGATGCATGTGATTCAGAGCATCTGCGACCGCGTTGCCGTGATCCATGGCGGCGGTATTGTGGAGCAGGGGGAAGTGGCCGAGGTCTTTCTGAAGCCGAAGCATGAGGTCACCAAGGAATTCATCCGCAGTGAGACCCAGTCGGACGGACCGCTCCGGCAAGCGATTGATGCTGTGCACTCAGGCTTCACGAAGTCGGTCAAAATCACTTTTCTCGGGCAAAAGACTTACGGGTCCACGCTCTCCCAGGTGGTTCAAGGAACCGGGGTCCACTTCGCCATTCTCCATGGCACCATCTCTACGATTAAGGATGTTCCTTACGGGCAGCTGATTGTACGGTTCGAAGGACTTGCTGATGCGGTTGAAGCCACGCTCACGGAGTTAGTAGCGCAGGGTCTTGATGTGGAGGTGATTTCGTAATGGGCGGATTGGATTTTAGCACAATCAATTGGGAAGAGATGCTGGAAGCTACGATTGCTACACTCAAAATGATCGCAATTTCAGGAATATTCACAATAATCCTTGGTTTACCGCTCGGAATTGTGTTATATTTATGGGGCAAGTCAAATAACGTTATTATCAGGGTTGTTTACTCGGTATTATCCTTTATTGTGAATATCCTAAGGTCGGTCCCTTTTATCATCCTGATGGTTGCCCTGATTCCATTAAGCAAGACGATTATGGGAACCTCGATAGGTGTGCTTGGAACGATCCCGGCACTGGTGATCGGCGCGGCGCCCTTCTTTGCCAGACTAGTGGAGACGGCACTGCGGGAGGTTGACCGGGGAATCATTGAAGCGGCGCAGGGCATGGGAGCGTCCACCGGGCAGATCGTTATGCGCGTGCTGCTTCCGGAGGCTCGTCCGGGTCTGCTGGCCGGAGTAACAATTACTGTAGTGACCCTTGTCTCGTATACCGCGATGTCCGGCATGATCGGCGGCGGTGGTCTGGGTGACCTGGCCATCCGCTACGGATATTACCGTTATGAGAAGGAAGTTATGATTATCTCGGTAGCACTGATGGTCATTCTGGTGCAGCTGCTGCAAATGGCCGGCGACCGGCTGGTAAGACATTTTACACGGAAATAAGGTACGTCCACATATAGCCTTATTCAATAAAACATATGGATTAGAGGGGGATTTACAGATGAAAAAAGTACTGCTTACATTATTCAGCCTGACCTTGGTATTGGTACTTGCCGCTTGCGGAAACAACAAGGCGAATAACGCCGCGAATTCTGCTGCGACAACGGCACCTACGGAAGCCGCTGGTGCAGAAGCGACTACAGAGCCTGCGGCAGAACCGGTAACTCTAGTGATTGGTGCCTCTGCTGTACCGCATGCGGAAATCCTCAAAGCGATTGCCCCGCAGCTTGAAGCCCAAGGCATTAAGCTGGAGATCAAAGAATTCTCGGATTATATCCTGCCGAATACACAGCTTGCCGAGAAGCAGCTCGATGCGAACTTCTTCCAGCACAAGCCTTACCTGGATGATCAGAACACCAAGAACGGCACAGATCTCGTAGCTGTAACCGCTGTTCATGTAGAGCCATTTGGCGCCTATTCCAAGAAAATCAAATCGATAGACGAATTGGCAGAGGGTGCAAAGGTTGCGATTCCGAATGATGCAACGAACGGAGGCCGCGCCTTGATTCTGCTGGCGAAGAACGGTCTGATCAAGCTGAAGGATGACACCAATATTGCCTCTACCAAAGCGGATATCACTGAGAACACCAAGAAGCTGGATATCATTGAGCTGGATGCAGCCATGCTGCCCCGTCAGCTGGATGAAGTAGACCTGGCGCTGATCAACACTAACTTTGCCCTGGATGCCAAGCTGTCTCCTACGAAGGATGCGTTGTTCATTGAAGGCGGAGATTCCCCGTATGCCAACCTGCTGGTAGCCCGTCCTGACAACAAGGATTCGGATGCCATTCAGAAGCTGGCGGCAGCGCTGACTTCCCCGGAAGCGAAGGCATTCATCGAAAAGCAATACGACGGAGCGATTATTCCAGCATTCTAAGCTTAAGCTTAGGTAAGCTGAATAATCCTAATGAGACCAGAAGCAGCCCGGTAGCCAGAAATGGCTGGCGGAGCGGCTTCTGGTTTTTTGCACAGCCAGGTGGTTGATCCTTCAGACGAAATCCTCTATAATAAAAAAAATCCCGGCCTCTTAGCGGAGGCCGGGATGGTTTATGAAACGGGATTAGAATACCTGAACGACTTCTTCCACGCCTTCTACTTCTTCAATCAGGGCGCGTTCGATCCCGGCTTTTAGCGTGATCGTGGAGCTTGGGCAACTGCCGCATGCACCCATAAGCTTCAGCTTAACGATGCCGTCTTCAACATCAATCAGTTCCACGTCACCGCCATCGCGCTGCAGGAACGGACGAAGTTTATCAAGGACTTCCAGTACTTCATCGTACATGGTTGCGCTTTGTACATTCTCACTCATTTCTCAATCACTCCTTTCGTATGTTTATTATAGTACAAAAAGTTAAAAAATAAAATGGTTAAGGCAGAATAGGGAGATCATCATGAGACCAATTATAGAATTCTGTGCCAGCAACATCGGCCACGGTACTGAACCGCTCAAGCTTAAGCTGGAACAAAACCCTGAATATGATGTAGTGGAGTACGGCTGTCTGAACAACTGCGGAGAGTGTTATCTCCAGCCGTTCGCCATGGTGGACGGGGAGATCATTGAGGCCGATTCCCCTGCTGCTCTGGAAGAGGCCATAGAAGCCGCCATAAAAGAGGCAGAAGCCTGGGACAACCTGGAGATTGACTAAACCGCCTGGGTTCAAGCCGGGCTTCATCAGCCGAAATGGCGTTTAGACATCCACAGCACGCCGCTCTTCAGCAGGCGAGGAACCCGGCCCATGACAGAGCGGCGGCCCATCAGGCCGAAGCCGGCATTTTTGCCGAGTGAACCGAGGGTTCCCTTCAGCTTAATCTTATGCAGCTTCGGGGTTTCTCCCCGCCATAGCGCCTGCATAATCTGGCCCACCTGCTCGCCCTGGGCACCTGCCGCCTGTGCACTGGGGGCGAAGGGCAGGCTGGCACAGTCCCCGATCACATAGACCTCCGGGTATTCAGCTATATTGTAATACTCCCCCACAATGAGCCTGCCTCCGCGGTCCTTCGGAAGCTCAAGCTGCTGTACGACCTTCACCGGCTGAATGCCGGCAGTCCATACCGTAACATCCGCCGGAATAGCCTGGGTGCCATTGAAGATGGCATCCTTTTCGACATGAGAGACCGACACTCCGCCAATCGTCTCCACCTGATGCTCACTGAACCATTCCTCAACATACCTGGACAGCTTGGCCGGAAAAGAAGATAAAATACGTTCTCCCCGGTCCATCAGCGAGATATTCAGATCCGGCCGGCTCTCCCGCAGCTCCGAGGCAATCTCTACGCCGCTGAGTCCCCCGCCGACAATGTTGACGGTTCCATAAGGCTTCACATCGTTCAGCCTGCGGTAAGTTTCACGGGTTCCGGCGAAACTCTGAATACTGCAGGTGTATTCCTCAGCTCCAGGAATGTTATGGTAATTATCCGTACAGCCCAGGGCAATCGCGAGGATATCATAGGCTACCGGCTCCCCGGAATCGAGCAAAACCAGCTTGCTCTCCAGATCAATGGAACCCACCTGCCCGTAACGAACGGTCAGGCGGGGGTGTACCGGGAATTGAATCCGCAGATGGTAATCGGTGACGGTGCCTGCGGCCAGTGCATAATATTCGGTCTTGATCCCCTGATACGGCATCCGGTCCACCAGAATGATTTCCACATCAGAAGGGAGATGATGATCCAGCAGCTGCTGAATGAGGGCAAGACCGCCGTAGCCGCCGCCCAGGACAAGTAAGGTTCTCATGCGAACTGATCTTCCTTTCGGGTACGTAATGGACAAGGCCGTTCTGCGTTCACTGGCTGAGGTAAGCTTGTTCTGTTCTTATTCGTATACCTTGATCTCGTTATAGAAGGTATCCCGTTCTACCGGAATCCGTCCCGCACCCTTCACGAGCCAGATCAGCTCATCGCGGGTCAGCCCTTCCGGTGTCAGGGCGCCGGCAGCATGGCTGATTCGTTCCTTCAGGATCGTTCCGTGCACATCGGAAGCGCCGAAGTTCAGGGCAACCTGGGTCAGCTGGGGTCCGATATTAATGAAGTAAGCCTTGATATGATCGAAATTGTCCAGCATCAGGCGGCTGACCGCAATGGTCTTCAGATCCTCATTCGCGGAGTTGCGGCGCATAATGCCGGCATTCTTATTCTTGGGCTGCATGGACAGCGGAATGAATACCATGAAGCCGCCGGTCTCGTCCTGCAGGTCACGAATTTGCAGCATATGGCGGATGCGGTCCTCACGGGACTCAATCGACCCGTACAGCATCGTGGTATGGGTCTTCATGCCAAGATGATGGGCGGTGCGGTGCACCTCGAGATATTCCTCGACATTGGCTTTATCGACGCGCATTTTTTTGCGGTACTGGTCAGACAGAATCTCTGCCCCTCCTCCGGTAAGGGTCTTCAGTCCGGCAGCGCGCAGCTGCTCCAGCACCTCACGGATACTGAGTCCGCTGATACGGGTGAAGAAATCGATCTCTGCCGCTGTATAGGCCTTGAGAGTCACCTCGGGGAAATGCTCGTTCAGGGCCCGCAGCGAATCAACGTAGTACTGGAAGGGCACATTATCATTATGGCCGCCTACAATATGGAACTCGCGCACGCCGGGATGAATATGCTGCTGCACATACTCCACCATCTCCTGGCCGGAGAGGGTATAAGCTCCTTCTTCGCCTTCATCCTTGCGGAAATTGCAGAAGGCGCAGCGGGATTCGCAGACATTGGTGAAATATAGACTCATGTTCTCGATAAAATAGACTTTGTTCCCGTTTTTTCGCAGATTGACCTCATTGGCCAGCTGTCCGATCGTTAAGAGATCGTTACTCTCATATAAATAAACGCCATCTTCCAAATTCAATCGTTCTCCGCCGCGAACCTTCTCAATGATGTTCGCCATCCGGGCATCCGTGTGGGGTGTAATTAGGGTAGACATATAAGTTCCTCCTGAAGGTTGGCGAGGCGGTTGCATCGCATAATCGTGTACCTGAGAATATCCGGCAACAGCCGGCATTATAAATAGAGGTTAACTGCAACCCCCGTGACAATTTTTCGAATTTTTTTGAAAATACTCTTGGTTATCGCTTTTCTTATTATAAACCTCTACTTGAGGGGGAGCAACCGCCAGAAACCGTAGGACTTCCGGTATAAATTGCATATCAGCGGAGAGTTTGCGACTTGAGGGCAGAAGAATAGTGGAGTATACTGATTTCAAGAGCCAATGAAAATGATATACATCATACTCATTCTTTTCCCGCGCAAGGCTTTGATTTCATTACACACAGCCAGAAGGCTGCTTGATTCCAATACAGTGAATTCTAAGGAGGTTGTAATTATGATTAGCATAAGTGAGACAGCGGCAGGCCAATTGAAGGCTATGCTTGCGGAGCAGGAAGTGCCGGATATGTTTCTCCGTCTGGGCGTCACCGCCGGGGGCTGCAGCGGATTCTCGTACGCAATGGGCTTCGACGATACCGAGAGTGAGCAGGACGTCTACATGGACGTTGAAGGTCTGAAGGTAGTCGTCAGCAAAGACGACATCCGTTACTTGAACGGCCTTACGATCGACTTCGAGGAATCCGGCATGACCGGCGGCTTCACCATCAACAACCCCAACGCCAGCGCTACGTGTGGCTGCGGTTCCTCATTCCGCACGAAGGAAGAGGCGGGGAATCCGGCGGCGGAGCCTTGCTAAGCCTGCAAATGCTGAATGACTGATAAAGTAAGCGTGGATTGCGGATTTCAAAACCTCTTAATTTGTATGGTGCAAACTGTACTTATTAGGAGGTTTTTTATGTTGACTCAAACCATTATATGTTAAAATATGGTGATGAAATAATTAATGGATCTGCGAGGAGGGTAACAATGATACGAATGCCATTTGAACGCCCAACAGAGCATTATGATGAACGAATTATTGATATCGATCAAGACATTTGCTCTTTGATCAAGAAGAGAAAGGAAGTCTCGGATAATAATCCAGGATTTCCTCCGCTTGAGTATATTTCTAAATGGTCAGAGACCTTCGAACTCTATGAAGATTTCCTGAACTCATTATTCGCAAGTATGATGAATGAAAAACAATTTAAACCCATGATCGAACCAGCCGGTTTTAGACAATACATCGCAATTCTGAAGTCAGCCGTGATAGGTGACCGGTTCTATACTCTAACTTCTATGAAGCAATACACCAATGCAAGTGTATTAACACTTAATATAGATTGGGACAATAAGCAGGATATTGACTCCAAATCTCATCAGCATAGCCATTACGAACTAGATATTAATGACCAATATGATTGCCGAATGATTAATGGTGGGAGCAGATCTGATCATGCATCTTATAAATACGTGATTTCTCCGCCATTACCTGATGAGATTTCGGGAATTCAATTTAGGTTCAAAGAATACAGTTTCCCTTTCAAGAATAGTGAGGCAAGTGATGAGATAGTATTTGAACTTTAGTAAGGTGAATAGCCCTTCACACTTAATAGGTGGTGGAGGGTTATTTTTTGTGAAAATACGACTTTAATTGTCAAATTATTGTCGAATGTTGATTCCCCTATAAAACATACTTGACTAGTGGGTATAATGGGATTATAGTATGAAAAAAGCTTGATTACACAAAGAGATTTTCAACAGAAGCTTTCAAAATAGCTTGGATATCTCTCATCTTTAATAAATGTATACAATTATACAGTTAGCCGGGCGACCCGCAAATGAATAGCGAGGAGCAATGAAATCCATGGAAATGCGTTCACGAAGATTGTCGAAGGATAATACCTACTATGCACTTAAGCAAAAAATAATAGATAGCGAGCTGGAGCCGGATCAGGCGGTTAACGAAGAGAGCCTGGCGGCACTGCTCGGGGTCAGCCGGACTCCGCTACGGGAAGCGATTCAGCGGCTGGAGAATGAGGATTTCCTGGTGCGCCAGCCCAACGGCAGGCTGCGGGTAGCCCCTTTAACGATTAAGGAGGTCGAGGAGATCTTCCAGATCCGCAGCATGCTTGAAGGCCATATCGCCAGAAGCGCCGCCAGAAACGCTACCATCAAGGATATTCAGCAGTTAACGCTCATTCTGGAGAAGCTGAAGCAATCCTTCCAGATGGGGGATCAGCAGGATGTTGTATCCTATGGCTTCGAATTCCATGATTACTTGTGGGAGATCAGCGCGCTGAAGACTTTTGAGAAGGTGCTGAACCAGTTAAGAGACCGTTCCCTCCGGTATTGCCGTTATGTCTCGCTACATGGGGACTGGAATACGCAGGCGGATGAGGAGCATCTTGTGATTCTGCAGAGAATCATAGCCAGGGATGAAGAAGGGGCGGAGCGGGCAATGCGGGAGCATATCCTAAGCAGCCTTGCGACTGCACTGGAGCGGATTAGAGGAATTGAGCATACGTAATGAAGGGGGAAGAACAAGCCTATGAGACCACAGCATGAGACGGAAGAAGCACTGGCAGCCCGGCTAACTGAAGTGCGGAGGAACCTGCACCGTGAACCTGAGCTGAGTAATGAAGAGTTCAGAACGACAGAGAAGCTGCGCGGGTGGCTGAGTGAAGCGGGGATACGGGTGCTGGATCTTCCTCTGAAGACCGGGCTGATCGCCGAGGTGGGACAAGGTGATGGCAGCATTGTAGCGATTCGTTGCGATATCGATGCCCTGCCGATTGAGGAGCAGACGGGCCTGCCGTTCGCATCAGAGATTCCGGGAGCCATGCATGCCTGCGGCCATGATTTCCACACCGCTGTGATCCTGGGCGCGGCCAGCCTGCTGAAGCAGCGTGAGCATGAACTGCCGGGCAAGGTCAGAATCCTGTTCCAGCCGGCAGAAGAGACGGGGCATGGTGCGGAGGATGTACTGGCATCCGGCGGGCTAAGCGGGGTTGACGCGATATTCGGATTACATAATTCACCGGATCTGCCTAACGGGGCGTTCGGTACAAGAACGGGAGCTTTAACGGCTGGCGTTGACCGCTTTGAGATTACGGTAAAAGGGGTTGGCGCTCACGCAGCTACACCGGAGAAAGGGGTAGACACCATTGTGACCGCCGCGCAGATCATTACGATGCTGCAAACCGTAGTCAGCCGCCTTAATAACACGCAAGAGCCGGTCGTGCTTAGTGTGACCCGGATCAACGGGGGCTTCACCTGGAATGTCCTGCCGGAGAAGGTGGAGCTGGAGGGTACTGTACGTACTTATAATGAAGAGATCCGCAGCAGCATCCCGGCCCAAATGACGAGGATCATAGAAGGGGTTGCAGCCGCAGCCGGAGCAGAGGCGAAGCTGCACTGGTATCCCGGGCCGCCCGCTACCGTCAATCATGGGGCATGGACAGACTTCACCAAAGAGGTCGCGGCACGATCAGGCTATGAGGTACATGATATTCCGCCCCAGATGGGTGGAGAGGATTTCGCCTATTATTTGCAGCAGATCCCGGGTGCTTTTGTGAATATTGGTACCGGCCCAAACCATGCGCTGCATCACCCCTGCTTCGATGTCGATGAGGCGGCTATCCTGCCGGCGGCTAAGTACTTCGCTCTGCTGGCAGAAAGGGCGCTTGCGAAGCTGAAGCAGCAGACATGAATCCTGAATCCTAAATTTACCAGATGATTGAGGGGAACCAATATGATTGAACTACGGAATGTGTACAAGACGTTCACCCGCAAAGAGGTGAAGATTGAAGCGCTGAAGGGGATTAGCCTAAAGGTTGAAAAGGGCGATATCTTCGGGGTCATCGGCTACAGCGGAGCCGGAAAAAGCACGTTAATCCGCCTGGTCAATTACCTGGAACGGCCGACTGAGGGCCAGGTTCTGGTAGACGGATACGATCTGGGAGCGTACAGCGACAAGGAGCTGCGGGCAGCCAAGAAAAACATCGGCATGATTTTTCAGCATTTTAACCTGCTGGAGTCCAAAAAGGTGTTCGACAATGTGGCTATTCCACTCGTGCTGCTGAAAAAGAGCAAGGCAGAAATCCGCAAGCGGGTGGAGGAGCTGCTCGAATTCGTGGGGCTAAGCGACAAGGCTGGAAGCTATCCGAGCGAGCTGTCAGGCGGACAGAAGCAGCGGGTCGGGATTGCCCGGGCGCTGGCCTCGAACCCTTCGATACTGTTGTGCGACGAAGCGACTTCCGCTCTGGACCCGCAGACGACACAGTCCATCCTGCAGCTGCTCAAGCGGATCAACGCAGAATACAACATCACGGTGATGATCATCACGCATGAGATGTCAGTGATTCAGGAGATCTGCAACAAGGTAGCCGTGATGGAAGAGGGACGGATTATCGAGCAGGGCAGCGTGCTGGATGTGTTCGGAGCACCGAAGCATCAGACGACACAGAATTTCGTCAAGACTGTTATTCAGAACAGCATGACTACAAGCGTCCGCAGAACGCTGAAGACTGAGCAGGGGAGCCAGGTGTATAAGCTGAATTTTGCCGGGGAGAGCGCTTCTGAGCCTGTGCTGTACGAGATTATCCGTACCTACGGGGTCAAGGTCAACATTCTGTTTGCGAATACGACAGAGATTCAAGAGACGACGCTCGGCATGATTATCGTACAGCTGCAAGGTGAACCGGCCCAGATGGAAGCAGCCTTGAATTATATGAAGCAGCATGAGGTCCGCATAGAGGAGGTGAAGTCCTATGTTCTCGACATCGATCACAAGTGAGCAATTCCTGAAGGCGATTATTGAAACGATTCAGATGGTGGGTGTATCGCTATTCATCGGCTCGCTGCTGGGTATTCCGCTGGGCATCCTGCTGGTCATTACCCGTCCGGGCGGCGTCCTGGAGAGCAAGTGGCTGTATACCTTACTGAATCCCTTAATTAATGTCATCCGTTCGGTTCCGTTTATTATTCTGCTGTTTGCCATTATTCCGCTAACAAGAGCAATTGTTCATACATCGATTGGGACCAGTGCCGCAATTGTTCCGCTGATTATCTATATCGCCCCCTATATCGCACGGCTGGTCGAGAATTCGCTGCTGGAAGTGAATCCGGGCATTCTCGAAGCTGCGGAAGCGATGGGCGCAACTCCGCTGCAGGTCATCTGGTATTTTCTGCTGCCGGAAGCGGTGGGCTCGTTAATTCTCTCCCTGACTACAGCGACGATCGGGCTGATCGGGGCTACGGCAATGGCCGGGGCAGTAGGCGGAGGAGGGGTCGGCGACTTGGCAATCGTGTACGGGTATCAGCGTTTTGACGAGGTCGTCATGTTCGCGACGGTCATTATTCTGATTATTCTGGTGCAGGGTATTCAGTCCTTGGGCAACACCTTGGCGCGGAAGATTCGCCGTTACTAGAGAATACAAGACAAAGGGGATAGGCAGATGAGTGTATGGAGCAAGCAGGAGCGTTTTCAGGCGATCTTATCCGGGGAACTTGCCGACCGGCCGATTATCAGCGGATGGCGCCACTTTATTGACAAGGAGCAGAATGCGGAGGACTTGGCGTCGTCTACGATTTCTTTTACGGACAAATATAATTGGGACTGGGTCAAAATCAACCCGAGAGCGACCTATCTGGCGGAAGCCTGGGGAAATGAGTATAACTTCGCAGATTACCGGACGGTATTCCCGAGACAACTGACTACTGCTGTTCCGGCTGCCGCGAATCTCTGGGATCTTGAGGTGAAAAAAGCCGCGCAAACCCCTTCGCTGCTGGAGCATCTGGAGGCGGTAAGGAAGATTCGTCAGGGCTTGCCGGATACACCGCTGATTCAGACGGTCTTCTCCCCGCTCACGGTATTGCTGTTCATCGTAGGACGTTCTGCTTATGTTACGGAGACCGTATTCGGGATCGGGCAGCCGGTGACGCTGGAATCGCTCTTCAAGGAACATCGTGCCGCCGCGCATCATGCCCTGCATGCGATTGCCTTAACCTTGGCCGATTATGTGCAGGAGCTGCGGCAGGCAGGATCAGATGGTCTGTTCTATGCGGTGACAGGCACAGCCCACCCCGGATTATTCGATGAAGCGATGTTCGATGAGCTGTCCAGACCCTATGATTCTATCGTGCTGGAGGCGGCGAGCTATGGCAAGAATATTTTACATACCTGCGGTGCTCATGCCCAGCCTGTGAAATTCAATGATTACCGGATTGACGGGATCAGCTGGGATACGGTAGCCGAAGGCAATCCTGGGCTGGAAGCCGATCTCAAGGCCACGAAGGTGGGCGGAGTGGATCACGGGCTGTTTGCCGGAAATGATCTGAACCAGATTGAACAGCAGGCGAAGGAAGCTTTGTCCAAAATGAAGGGTCAGCCGTTTATTCTGTCGCCCAATTGCGCCATTCCGCTGACGGTTACAGACGAGGCATTAGTGCATTTTAAAAACACAGTATTAGGATAGGGGATGAGAGTGATGAAAAAATTACTGGCAATTCTACTGATTAGTTCGATGGCGGTGCTGGCGGCTTGCGGTAACAATAAGGAAGCGGCAAGCTCCGGGGACAAGAAGGAAATCACAGTCGGATTCGGCGTAGGCACGTATGAGGAGCAGTTCCGGCAATCCATTCTCCCGATCCTGGAAGGAAAAGGGTATACTGTAGATATCAAAACCTTCTCGCAGAATATGCAGGTCAACCCGGCGATGAAGGAAGGCTCGATTGACGCGAGCATCTTCCAGAGCACGGCTTATATGGATGCGATCAATAAGGAAATTGGTGCCGATATGGTGGGGATTGCCTATGTTCCAGGCGCTCCGCAGGGGCTGTATTCCGTTAATCATACGACCCTTGACGATGTGAAGGACGGCACTACCGTCGCGATTCCGAACGATCCGGTTAATCAGGAGCGTGCGCTGCGGATTCTGGAGGAGCTGGGTTGGGTCAAGATCAAAGAGGGCGCCGGGGTAGCGGACTTCAATGTGAACAGCGTGGAGCCGGACAAGTTCAAGATTGACCTGAAGGTGCTGGACCCGGCGCAGATTCTGGTCTCGCTGCAGGATGTTGACTATGGTGTGGTGAACGGGAATTATATCGCTAACGCTCCCGACCGCAAGATTACAGATGCGCTGAAGATTGAGAATACGCCTATGCAGCATAGAATCATCGTATCGGTGAACAAGAAGGACCAGGATACCCAGTGGGCCAAGGATCTGAAGGCTGCATATGAATCCAAGGAGTTTGAGGAATACATCCTCGGACAAGAGAAATATGCCGGGTTCATTCTGCCGGAGGCTTGGGCTAATAACTAATCTAATCAGGGAGTGAATGGAAGTGTCAAAAGGCAAGATTCATTTCATTGGCGGCGGACAGATGGCGGAAGCGATCATCCGGGCCTGTCTGGCAGGCGACACGCTGGCTGCCGGACAGATCAGTGTAGCGGATATTCATGAAGGACGGCTTCAGCTACTAAAAAGCAAATATAACGTAGACACGGAGAGCGCGCAGGAAGATGCGCTGTCCGGCGCAGAGTTGATCGTGATTGCTGTCCGGCCGCAGGATGATCTGGCTGCACTTGGAGCACAGGTTCGCGAGTATGCTGCACCGTCTGCAGTTATTGTATCCATTGTGGCCGGGGTTACGATTGCCCAGCTCGGAGATTATTTCGGAGCGAAGCGCCCGATTGTCCGGGTAATTCCGAATACCTTGACCGATACCGGTTACGGATACAGCGGTGTAGCCCTGAATGCAGCCGCTTCGCTGGAGCAGGTAGAAGCATTCCTGCTCGGCTTCGGCAAGGTGCAGGTTCTGGACGAGTCCTACATTGATATCTTCACCGGCTTCGGCGTTGCCGGACCGAACTATATCTATTATTTCATTGAGTCGTTCACAGATGCCGGAGTTCTCGCCGGACTGCCGCGGGAGCAAGCCTGGAAGGTGGCGCTGGAGAATATGCTGGGAGCGGTAGCGATGCTGCAGCAGACCGGCCTCCACCCGAGACAGTTGCTGGATATCAACAACTCGCCTGGCGGGGTTGGGATGCACGGGCTGTACGAGCTGAATAATAGTGACTTCGCGGCCGGATTGCAGCGGAGCGTATTGGCGGCTGTGAAGCGGACGACAGAGCTGGGAGTGAAGAAGTAATGACCCTGCTCAAATGGGATCATCTGGTGCACTATGTCAACGATCTGGACCAGCCGGTGAAGCTCTTCGCGGAGCATGGCCTGACGGCCTTCCGGGGCGGATCGCATAAGGATTGGGGAACGTATAACGCCTTGAGCTATTTCGGGCTCACCTACCTGGAGTTCCTCGGGATTGAGAACCTGGAGCTGGCGCGTGCGACCAAGCATAATGTGGTTGTGCGGGATGCCGTTACCGTTCTGCCGGAGCATGAGGTATTAAGCAGAGTGGTGCTGCGCACAGATGATATTGAGGCAGTAGAGGGTAAATTGAAGGCTGCGGGATTAGCCCTGTCGCCCATCATTGACGGCCGCCGTCTGGACAACCAGGGCAGGTTAATTGAGTGGCGGATGATGACCATTGACGGCGATTTTCAGGGACTGGTCTATCCGTTCATTATCCAGTGGAGTCAATCGGATGAGGAGCGGCTGGACAGTCTGAACGCAGCCAGAATCAATCAGCCCCATCCTGCCGGGAAGGTAGACATGGCGGGTGCGGTCTTCCGTGTCTCCGAGCCTGCCGCTGCCGCCAGCCATTGGAGTGAGCTGTTCGGCCTCCCGGTGAGCGGGCCTGCGGATGGTGTGGACGGCAGCTACAGTCTTAAGGCAGGAGATCAGCAGACCTTCAATTTCGTGCAGGGCACGGAGAACCAGTTCAGCCGGGTCATTCTTCGGACCGATTCACCCCAGCTGAAGGGACAGACTCTGACTGTTGGTGAAGGCGAGTATGTTTTTGAATAAATGCAGGACAAGTATAGGGGACAGGCTGGTTGCCGCAATTAGCGGTAGCGGGCCTGTCCTGTTTGTGTTAAAGTGTGACACAATAATGAAGTGAGGAGATTTATGGAGAATAGGAGGCAGCAGATGCAGAAGCTATTTGAGTATAACTGGCAAGTGCGCGAGGATTGGTTCCGCTGGTGCAGCGGGGTGGAAAAGGAAGAGCTGATGAAGCCGCGCACCGGCGGCATCGGGTATATCCTGCCCACGTTGTATCACATTGTTGCTGTTGAATACGGCTGGATCTGCGGAGGGATTCAGGAGAGAGCCATTGACATCCCTTAGTTCGGGGAAGTGGCAAGTCTGGAGCTTGTGCGGGATTTCTCTGCCCGCTGCCATGCAGAGCTGGCTCCGTTTGTGTATGGCTGGTCGGAGGAGCTGGAAGAGCGGATTATGGTGGATATTACAGATGAAGGGGAGCACGAGCCTCACCCCTACGGAGAAGTGATGCGGCACGTGATTGCCCATGAGATCCACCATATCGGCCAGCTCTCCGTATGGTCACGGGAGATTGGCCGGCCGCCGGTGACGGCTAATTTGGTGGGTAGAGGGTTATTTGACAAATGAAAGAGCAGGGAGGCCGCAGAGATATGGAATTTGAGACAGAACGGCTGTGGATTAGGGAATTCACAGAGGAAGATGTAGGGCAGGTACATGAATATGCGTCCGATCCGGCAGTAGTAACACATTCAATCTGGGGGCCGAATTCACTGGAGGATACCCGCGAATATATCCGCCATACGCTGACATTGCAGCAGGAGGAGCCGCGCCAGGGCTTCGAGTATGCGGTGGTGCTGAAGGAGAACGGGCGGCTGATCGGCGGCTGTGGCCTGCATATTACCGGAACAGGGCAGGGAGAGATAGGCTATTGCTACAATAGGCTGTACTGGGGACAGGGTTATGCTACTGAGGCTGCCGCTGTACTGCTGGACTTAGGCTTTCATAAGCTGGAGCTTCACCGGATCTATGCGACCTGCCGTCCCGGGAATACCGGTTCCGCCCGTGTGATGCAGAAGCTAGGCATGACATACGAAGGGCATATTAGAGGACATATGTATCATAAAGAGAAGTGGATGGACTCCTATCAATATTCGATTCTGGAGGATGAGTACAGGAACAACCACGGGAGCAAATAAGTTGCCCAAGCCGCTCCTCCAGCCGACTCTCGGGCTGAATTAAAGGGATAAATCCCTTTGAATACCCCCTCCAGCCGACTCTGGGCTGAATTAAAGGGATAAATCCCTTTGAATGCCCCCTCCAGCCGACTCTGGGCTGAATTAAAGGGATAAATCCCTTTGAATGCCCCCTCCAGCGGACTTCGGGCTGAACCAAAGGGATAAATCCCTTTAAATGCCCCCTCCAGCCGACTCTGGGCTGAACCAAAGGGATAAATCCCTTTGAATACCTCTCTCAGCCCGCTTCAAGCGTAAGAGGCTGAATTAATTCTGCCTTGAACTATAGTTCAAGCATCCGATAGATCAGCATAGCTGCTTCGGCACGTGTCGAGGAGGCAGCGGGCATTAGCTGCTGCTGTGCATCTCCTTTAACGAGACCGGCTGCGGCCATTGCGGCAATATCATCTGCCGCATAGCTTGCAATTTGCTGGTGATCGGTAAAACCTTTTAATACAGAAGAAGTATTCTCCCCTGGATTCATGCGCTCTACTGCGCGCAATGCTCTAGCTGCCATAACGAACATTTCTTGCCTGGATACCGGTACATCCGGCTGGAATAGACCTCCCGGCAGACCTGTAATGAGGCCAAGCTTTCGGGCAGCCATAAGCTCCTTGTAATAATCATCCCCCGGTGACACATCCATGAAGCTGGGCCCTTCTGACGCTGTAAGCTCCATTCCCCGGACTAAGAGAAGTGCAAATTCTGCGCGGGTAACAGGCTGCTCCGGTCTGAACTCCGCTGCCGAGATGCCTTGAATGACCCCTTTGGAAGCGAGTACTTCCACTGCGGACTTGGCCCAATGGGTTGAGTCGATATCCTGGAAGGTCTTGTGATTGTAGACCGCCGTATATTGGCCGGAGATTCCGTTTGTTGAGAAAATGGCCTGCTGCTTCTCTGCGTTGTACTTCCCGTGTATCACGGGCTGAACGATTCCCTGTTCTTGGATGCCCCACACAACAATAAAAGCATTGTCCGCTGCAGGAACTGCTGGCGGATGGGGAATTCCGATCTCTATAGCCGATTGCAACCGGTCAGGCTGCAATGCCGCCCCATCCAATTGAAGCCCGTATCCGATAAGCGGACGGTCCCCCAGCTTGGCTTGCAGCTGCCCGCCGGGAGTCATACTTCTTAGCGATAAAGTAATAGTCTTTACGCCGTCAAGCGTCTCCGCTGCGAAGATACTGTGAGGTAATCCAACGGCCGCTAAGGAAGAACGGATCTCAAGCTTGAGGAGACCATCTCCTGAACGAAATGCTGCAGCAGGAAGGCTTAGCTCCACTTCCTTCATATCCTGGTCAGGATCAGCAGTGAGTTGAATCCGCAGAGTCTTGGTACCCGTGGCATCGGCTCTGGCTACAGTAACGATCTGATGCAATGCGGATTCGCTTAACCGGGCTAAAGCTTTTCCTGTGGTATGACTTACGGGTAAATCAATGCTAACACTGCCGTCCAGCAAGAGAACCGCCGGAATAGAATTGTTGGCGGCAGATCCTGTGCCAGTGCTGTTAGTGTTAGGTGCAGAAATTGGACTTGGTGTGGCAGAAGAAACAGGCGCAGCGGAAGGACTTGGCTCTGGCTGGGTTCCCGGCTCTTGATCGTCAAAAGGAATAAACTTCAGAAATTCCCCCCAGATGATATTCCCCTCTGCATCCCGCAGATAAGAGGTCACCGGCTGCAGACTTACGAAATTGGCATCGGTCAGCTGCTTGCCTGATTTGTTGACTGACGCGGTACCATTGTACATGAAGTTATTCTCCGCTGCTAAGGAAGCCGGATATTGATCCTTGCCGATGCTGCCCGACTGGTAGGATACAAAGCCGTCAATCTTAAAGTCTGGAGTAATCTGACCATATGTGGTGAAGCTCAGGTTGCCGCGGGTGTTGTTATAGCCGATATTGTTGACCGCAATGACTCCAGGATTACTGTTGCTGGTGAACCCGTAGGCACCGTTGCCGAAGGCGACCGAATTACGGATGATATGCGCGACATGAATGCCTTCTCCGCCGAGCTTGAATCCGTTTTTATCACCGGCCCCAACGGTTCCGTCCGTTAAATACCCGTTGTTGAAGGCGGCGCTGTTCTCGATGAGTACCGGACCGATGGCACCCGAGCCTGCTTTGGTGTACAGATCCCAGCCATCGTCAATGTTATTATGCGCCAGGCATCCTCTGAAAATATTCCCGGTACCGGAGGTTAGCTTGGCCGCAAAACCATCTGCGTTATTGTCAGACGGATCGCGGTTATCGAAGGAGGTGCTGTTCAGAATTAGATTGTAGGACGGCCATTCTGTGATGTCCTTTGCAGTTCCGTCTGTGCGGCTGATTTGCAGGCCGGTGTCACCGTTAGCATAGAAGCGGCTATTCTCAACAATGTTATGGTTACCGCCAACCGTGAATCCCTTTGTATTGGCCGCCGAGCGGGTGAAATCGAGCCCCTTTACATGCCAGTAGTCCCCGCTGAGCAGCACCCCTTCTGTCTTTTTGTCAAAATCGATAATGGGCCTTGCACCGGGTGCCGCTTCCAGAACCTTTCTGGCAGCTTCGGTACCATTGTTATACTTCTGAATGACCAGCGGTGATTTCCGCACGTAATGCCCGTCAAGCATAAGGATATGCTGTCCCGGCTTCACATAATCAATCGCGGTATCAAGATCCAGCGGGAGAGCCATTGTCCCGTCCCCGGCACTTGTTCCGGCAGGCGATACATAGATGTCTTCCCCGTTGCCATAGCTGTTCATATTAACAGTGAAGTTGCGGACAATTGTATCGTAAGAAGTCAAGTACTGGGTATCCTCCGGCCAAAAAACAACACTGAAGTTCGTATCCCCATGTCCGCTGAGTACCGCAGGAACTGCCAGACGCTTATCGGCTGTTGCCGCTACATCCTGTGCGATAATCCTGGAGCCCTGCTTCACCGTTACGGTTCCGTTCACGTTAGGGCGGACGATCACTTCATATTCGGGTGTAGATGCTTTGCTTCGGGACAGTATGCTCAAATCTGGTGTTACAGGAGCCGCGGGTGGCTCCACCTTAGGCGCATCAGTAGCAGCGCTTGTCACTGTCAACTGGATATTGCGGATATCTATCGTAGCCAGACGGGCCGCATAGAAGCCGACATACATCGTGGAATCCTGTACGCTAAGAATATCCGGCTCGAAATGGATAGCCTCCCGCTCCGAATTGATCCGGCCTGTGAAGCCGCTGTTCGTCTTGGACAACGTTAAGCGGTATGGTGCAGCAGGGGCCGTGTTGCCGGGTGCAGGCCGTTCATTTTTGAGCATAATTGTCTTAATGCCTTTGCTTCCGGTTCCATCCGGCTTCTCGATACCGGAACGGACGAACAGCTGGGTACCCAGAGCGCTTCTTGTTCCGCCGCTGTAGCCGCCTATGGCAGCGATATTTGAAGCAAATACACTCGAAGTTCCGGGTGTTCCAATTGCATCCCGCGCCATGATTCCGAAGGATTCTTGCCCGTCATAAGGGGTTTTGGCAAAGTTCAGCACCTCAATATCCGCAGATAGCACGAAGTTATCTTCCAGGGCATTAAGCTCTGTGTAGTAGAACGTTATGCCATCGTGGTCTTCTGTGACCTTACCGCCGCCTTCCAAGGCGATCACCCGGAGCGTTCCGTCTTCCTGAGCGACGACTTTGTTATTCGTAGCAGACGTAGACTGGCCGAAGGTGATACTGTGCCAGACGGGCGTGGTTTTTTCTTTTACCGTGACAGTGTACGTAATGGGTTGTATGGAAGAATCATCCGGGATGATCTGAACCTTATATACTCCGGATTGCCGGTTGTCGAATGCAGAGTGGTCCAGCGTGAACCCGCTTAGGACCTCCCGGTCAGCGTTGTCGTACACCTTCGACACGGTCAGACCGCTGCTGTCAAAGGGTTCGTTTACAAAGAACGTGGTTACCGGATAGCGGGTTATCTCGATGCCGGTCAGCTCTTTGATTTTGACTTTAACTGTGAAGCTTACCGTTAATTCCTTGTAGGTTACCTTGATCTCCTTATCTCCTGGAGTCAGGGTGTCTAGGGGGGAGATGATATATTCATCCTTGGCCAGCCTGACCTCAGTATGATCAGAATAATGGGCGTAGAGGGAGAGTCCCTCCAACTGAAGGGTGTCGCCGATATAATAGACGGTTTGTTTAGGCATATGTCTTATTTCTAAATCGGACAGGGTAGCATCCATGACCTCAAGCTGCAATGCTGTGGTGACAGACGGAGTCTCTGTGGAAGCGATCAAAACTTCATAGGAGCCCGGCCCGGCAAAAGTATACGGAAGCTGTTCTGTTACCGGTTGGCCGTTAATGGAGAGGGTGTACAGATCATGGGCAAGTTCCTTGATCAGGTAGCCGTTATTATAATGGGCAGCAACAACAAGCCCCTGCGGATCAAAGGAATCGCCTGGATAATAGACGGTTTTGACAGGCTCGTATTTGACGGATAATGAGCTGACGGTCAGCGGGATGATTTGCAGCGGAATACTTACAGAGGCACCGTTATAGTTAATCTGGATTCGATTCTCCCCGGCTGTGCTGTTGTCAAATCCGGTTACAATATACTCCTCAGAAGACAGAGTGGCTTCACTGTGATCGGAGAATACAGCCTTCACGATAAGCCCGGTCAGATCCAGCGGTTCACCCACCAGATATGAGGTCTTCGTCATTCCGCTGGTGTCGGCAGACAAGCTTGTTACATGTTTGGTCTCGATCTGAAGGTCCAGCTCACTGAAGGCTACGGTTGCATCTCTGGAGACGTAAATCCCGGCAAACATCGTTTCGGAAAAAGTGTCCTCCAAGGTTACGATTTCGGTCTGGCCGTTAACACTCAGCAGATAGGTATCACCCGATTTCCGGATACTGAGATCGTAGACTTCACCCGCAGCAGGGGCGCTTAGCCCGGCGAACGGATTCAGCTTGACCTGTGCCGTTTTTTTATAAAACCCCTTCATCACCAAATCCAACGCACCAGCCGCAGCATAATTGGAAGTGGTGGTACTTGAACTTCCATGAGGATTAACCGTATCCCTTAGCATCAGGCCAAAGGATTTCTGATTAGGCGTACTGACGCCGGAATTGCTGTTAAAGGCAATAACGGTAGCCCTGGCTCTGAGCTCAAAGTTCGTGCTGGCCGGAAGCTCCCGGTAATAAAAAGAGAGCCCCTCATCGGTGCCTGAAATCTTGCCTCCATAAGTAGTCAGCGTTACGGTGGAAGGATACTCTATGGCAGGCTCGGGGTTCTTGCCCTGAGATGTATTACCTCCGAACGCGCTGAAGGTCCAAGGACCCGGCTCTGCTTGTCCGGAAGTCCCTGCTGCTTCTGCAGATAAGGATATGGGAATGGATGAGAATAGGAGCAGAACGGTTACGAACACAGATAACAAGCGTTGTAGTTTCTTCACAATGATTACAACCTCTCCTTATGTGGGACCGATTTGGATCAAACCTTAAGTCTGATCACTGAAAGTATACGTTGCCCGAGAAAAGTACAGCTATAATCAATCCTTCACAACCTTCCATATATTGGACGAATGAGCGAAGATATGAGTTAATGACACTTGGTTTACGAAGGGATGACGGCGGCATGGCCCCGCACAGCAAAGAGCGCACTGCCGCAGGCAGGCGCTCTCTTTGCTGTTATTTGAGGGATAAGTGACACTGTAAGGTTACAGCGGCATACCCGCTACCTCATTTATTCTTGATGCTTCTTCCGGGTCGGCGGCGGTCAGCTTCTGATAGACCGCCTGATCCTGGGCGCTCTGCATCCGCTGCTGTACGGCAAGCAGCCACCGGGCAACCTCGCGGTTGACAGGATTGCTGTAGTCCACACTGAGGCCTTGATTCAGTGTGGCTTCTGCGGCCTGCATGTCCTGCGACATGTACTGGATTTTCGCGGTATTCAGCAGCATTTCCGGTGTCATAGTGACTCCCTGCTGCTGTGCATCCCGGTCTGCGGCGGCGTAGGTATAAGTATCCAAGCCGGTTTTGAAATACCGCTGCTTGTTAAGCGTCTCCTGGTCCTTGATCTCCAGCTTGCCCTCAGCCGCAGCTTCCTGCGACCGCTTCAAGGCTGCGGCGCCCAGCTCCTGGGACCGGGCAATGACTCCGCTGTACCAGGCGGTTGTCCACAGGCTTGCGTTGTCTGTCAGATCCTCGTATCCGTTCACGAAGCCCTGCTTCACAGCCGCAGCCGCGGCGTCCTTGTCCCCGGACAGGAATTGTACTCTCCCTGCGCTTAGGCCAATCGTAGGTGTAGCGAAGAATTCACGGCCCTGCATCTGCTCGGGAGGGAGGCTTTTCAAATGTGCAATGCCGTCCGTTACATGTCTGTAGGCAGCAAGTGCGGAAGCGAAATACGTCTGTTGCCCGGCTTCATCCTGCTTGGAATAAGCTTGCTGTCCAAGGAGAGCGGCCCGGCTAATCAGACCGGCATACCAGTTGATATCCCACATGAACTTGTCTGCATTGTCCAGATAGACATGATAGGCTGCATCGCTCTCGCCCTTCAGATCATAGTAGCTTGCGAGCTGGGTGAGCAGCTCTTTGTTGGACGGCTCATTCTTCAGCGCACGGGTCAAAACTGCATAGCCCTCTTCCAGGAACTGCTCGTTCTTCGTCTGCTCATACACCTTCTGGTCCAGTATGGACAGGTACACAGCCGATTCCGGATGGTAGGGTCGGATGTTGAGTGCTTTTAAGAAAGGGGCCTTGATCTCCTCATACGACTGGCTCACCTGGATCAGCTTCTTGCCTGCACCGGCTTCAGAGCTGGAACGAATGTAACTCAGAGACAGGAAGAGCAGATAGGCCGTTCCGATTCCAAGTACTGTGAAATAACCTGCTCTGATCCACAGTTTGTTCCACTGAAGACGGAGCGGCTTGCTCTCCATGGCCACAGCCATTCCGCCCAGAGCGAGGAAGACGAGCATTCCTATGAAGGCAAAACTGAGGTTGAAATCCAGCAGGCTGTGAACGAGAATCGATAAGGCGATAATAAGATAGAAGAATCCGTTGTTATAGTCATCGGTCTCCCGTTTCAGGTACTGTCTGCTGAATTTGTAGAAGATAAACAGGATGAAGCCCATGAACACCAGGAAGCCTACAATGCCCACCTCAATCAGATATTGCAGGAAAAAATTATGCACCTGGCGGCTCAGGTAAGGGTTGTTCTGATAATGCTCATAGAGTGTGGCCCAGCCGCCGCCGCCCGCGCCCAGTACCGGATAATCCTTGACGACCTTCATGGCATCCTTGTAAAAGGTAAAGCGCTCCAGGACACTGTGCTGCCTGAAGTTGATATTCTCCAGCCGTGTTCCGATATTCGCCGGGAGAATATTACGTGCGCTCGTGCCGATGAACAGGAAGGCGATCATCGCAACGCCAACTACAGACACGACAGGAATCCACAATCCGCTCATCCGGCGGGACTCCAGTTTGCTGAGCTTACGGCTCAGCCAAGGCGCCAGATAACGCTGGACTACCAGACAGAGCACGCCTGCACAGGCGGATGCTCCCAGCAGATATCCCCAGCCTTTAAGGGCAGCGGATGAGTTGAACTCCGCATTCAGCTCCAGCCCCAGCCGCGTGACCGGGCTTGTGATCAGCAGAGAGCATAGGCCGGCAATGGCGAGATGGACAATCCACAGAATCTGCTGCACAGGCTTCAGGAAGAGCAGCAGGAGAATGAAGACCACCGGCAGCAGCACCAGTCCGCCGCGGGATAAGGTAAGCAGCAGCGAGACAATAATTGGCACCAGCATGAAGCCGTGCAGCAGCTGTCCGGACCATTTTCGGGAGCGGATCAGCGCAAAGACGGCCACGAACAGAAAAGCCATCAGGAAGGCTGCATATGTATTGGCATACTGAAAAACGGAAGTCAGGCGCAGACCGTTCGAGTCGGTCATTACCGCTTCGCTATACCTGCTGTTAAATACTGCTTTTGAGAACCAGCCCACCAGGCTGCCGGCCAGCTTCCAGCTTCCGAGCCAGTTGAGCAGTCCAAACCCGACAATCAGGTAAGCGAGGGTAAGCACGCCATGCTGGACGGCGGAATTGAGCCGCTTTTGCCGGAGCAGAAGGATGCTGACGATGAAGACTGCGGCATAGGTGAACTGGGTGAACAGCATGTTCATCGCCATATACCGCGAAGCAGCGCCGAACAGCGACAGCGCATAGGTTAAGGGAAGCAGAATGGCTGCTACGATGAGCAAGTCACGCTGTCCCTCAAGCCGGAAGGTTCTGAAGTAGAAGACGGCAGCGGCCAGCAGGAGCAGACAGCTTAATAATGCGGCAACATAGATGGGCTTCTCGAACTCCGCCGTCATTCCGTTGAACAATCCGATCTGAAAAGCGGCCCAGCCAAAAAACAGCAGGAACGCAGCGCAAAGCGTCCAAGCTGCCCCTGAGAGCTTGTCCGTAGCTTGGACAGAAGCTGCTTGTTTTCCGTACACAGGTTTCGACACAATAGAATCTCCTTTTTCAAAATATTGGGTCTTCCAATTTATTGCACATACATATTACGGATATAAAGTGAAAAAGTTGTTGTCTGAACGGAAATTTCAAAGATTGGAGTGTCTTGCAGAAGAGGGGAGGAGCAAAAAAATGGGGAATAGGCCGGAACCTGCTCAGCGAATGAAGCAGTCTGTCTGCACAGGCCAGCCTGCCGCAGTTTTCATAGAATAATGAAACGGGGCGAATCTATGAATCATGTAATCATGGACGATTAAGAGTTCCACCCGGAGGCAGCAGCAGTGGCGGCAGGAGTTAGGCGATACGCGTCCTGGGCCACTGCTGCCGGGAGCAAGCTTCAGGCGGGGATAATAAATTTCAGGTTAATCATGAATACGATCAGGGCGGAGGCCCCCAGGGAAAAGGCGATGCAGCCGGCACCGAGCACTCTGCGCCGGTCTTTGATGAATTTGAAGCCAAGCGCACAGACGAGTATTGTCGTTCCTGCCAGTACAACAGACATACCGATCATTGCAAACCAATACAGGATTTCAAAAAACTCTGCCATTAGGAAACCCTCCCTTTCAGGCAATAATACAACGAATTTTAATGATTTTCCAGTCAAATGAATCAGGGACATAAGGCCCCGCAGCCATATGCCCTTTTTTGCTGTGGACTGCTATACCACGGACAATCATACAGGAGGGCACGGCCTTTCGTGAGTAATCTATAGGGTAGGCTGGGAATGCGAAAGGAGAGGGCAAATAATGGCGGGGAGAGAACTGGCAAGCAAGCTGCTGAAGACGGCGGCGCTGCTTAGCGATTCACGGGTTGCCGGTTACATTCCGAGAACGCGGGAATATAGTGCTGCCGGATTGTCCGCGATGCTTGGCAGATACGGCAATGTTGTCATCAAGCCGGTTGTAGGCGGAGGAGGATATGGTGTCATTAAGGTGTTCCGGGATCAGAGGGGGTACGGCTTCACGTATATGAAGAGCACACGGATCTATGGAGACTTCACTTCCATGCGCCAGGCACTGGACAGATTCAAGGTGAAACGGAAATATTTGATCCAGCAGGGGATCTCCCTTGCACGGATCTCCGGGCGTCCGATTGATTACCGGGTCAAGGTGGTGAAGAACGGCGAGCACTGGGAGTTCCGCTCTATGGTAGGGAGAGTAGCCCGGCCGGGATTGTTCGTTACGAATCTCTGCAAAGGGGGCACGATGCTAAGCTGCCGCCAGGGACTGCGAAGATCATTGCCAAGAGTGGGAACCTCATCCAAAAAGGCGGAGATGCGCAGGCTGACCTTAATCTGTACCGAGCTGCTGGAGCGGCATTTCCCGGGGATCGGTGAACTGGGCTTCGACTATGCCGTAGATCACCGGGGGAAGATTTGGATTCTGGAGGTAAATACAAGACCCAAATGATTAATAAAATTTTTATATTTGACGATAAATACAGTAATAGGCTAATATTGCGTTTAGTTGTTCAGATTCAGAGGTAATACTACAAGAAATATCCCAGCCAATTATGAACATTCTAAAAAAGTTTTTGTGTGGAGATGTCAGGTTTCAGCCCTGTGTATAACTGTTATCCCCATAGTCCACTGTGCAATTGCTGACATTACAACCCTTACTCACATATTATACACAGGATTTCCACAGCAGCTTGTGGATAATGAGAACGCTTGTTCGAAAAATGATAGTTTGCTATGATAGATTCAGATCCAAATAAAGGAAAGGTAGGTGAACGTTATGGTTGAATTGTCGGATGAGATGCTGCTTGACTCTTATCACAGAGCGATAGAGCTGCATTTAGAGCATGATTTCATCGCCCTACTTCTCGCTGAAATTCGCAAACGGAACTTACACTCTCCAGACCATGCGGTTCTTCATTAAAGATCAGAGCACACCCTGCAGCATAGGACTTCATTAAACCGCAAGCATCAAGGAATAGGGTATCTTTTCAAGTTGAGGTGGAATCAACCTGAAAGGATACCCTTTTATTATGGTTATAAGGTTATAGACAACCTAGAGCTTAAGATTACTGCTGTGTCCTGGAGACAGCTTCGCATCCGGATCAATATACACCTTGGCGTTATTCACTGCTGTCGGCGCTTCTCCGAATCCGACAGCGATCAGCTTCAGCTTGCCCGGATAGGTGGTGATATCGCCAGCGGCGAAGATTCCCGGAATGCTGGTCTCCATGCGGGAGTCAACCACAATGGAGTTACCCTCAATGTCAATTCCCCACTCGGCAATCGGGCCCAGGGAGGAGACAAAGCCGAAATTGACAATAACGCTGTCTACTTCGATTTCCTGAGTTTCCTTGGTCTTGATATGGGACAAGGTGACTTTGGTAATGAATTCTTCACCATGCAGCTCGGTAATCTCGGATGGCGTAATCACATTAACCTTAGAGGCCATCAGATTCTCTACACTATGCTCATGCGCACGGAATTTATCGCGGCGGTGTATCAGGGTTACCTGTTCAGCGATCGGCTCCAGCATCAGCGCCCAGTCCACAGCGGAATCGCCGCCGCCGCTGATCAGCACCTTCTTATCCTTATAAGCATTCAGATCGCTTACGAAATAATGCAGGTTGGCTTTCTCGAAGCGCTGTGCATCCGGTACCTCCAGACGCCGCGGCTCGAAGGCACCTACGCCTGCCGTAATGATGATAGCTTTGGTGTGATATTCTGCCTTGTCGGTGGTGACAGTGAAATGGCGTTCAGCCTGCTTCACAACCGATACGACCTTCTCCTCCAGACGGATATCGGACTGGAACAGCTCCATCTGCCGGGTAAGATTATCCACCAGCTCTTGTCCGGTGACCTTAGGGAAGCCCGCGACGTCGTAAATATATTTCTCAGGATACAGAGCAGCAAGCTGCCCTCCAAGTTGGGGCATACTCTCAATAAGTGTTACTGAAGCCTGGCGCATGCCGCCGTAAAAAGCGGCAAACATACCGGCTGGTCCTCCGCCTATAATCAGCAGATCGCTCATAGGAACGGTTTGCTCTAGTGTCACGTAATATTACACCTCCGAGTTGATAGTTTCAATTTGCCATACAAGCGTACCTACTCATTATAAACATAGTCTCACCTGCCTTGCAAAGGCTTTGATTTCAAAGAAAAATGTGACATTTTGTTGTATGATTATATTTGATTAAAACGATACTAAGGTTTACAATGGATATGGTTATTTTAGAAATCCTTTAAGTTTTATTGGAAATTCTTCTGAATTTAAGTGTATAAATTCACAAAAGAAACCTGATTTTTTAACAAAAAATAACACATAGACAGATTCACCTGTTGGAAGGAGCCGGAACATGAGCAGTATTCCCAAAATCGTTATTCTAGGCGCGGGATATGGAGGGATTTTGACCGCCCAGCGGCTGCAGAAAGCTTTGAATTATAATGAAGCCGATGTAACCCTGGTTAACCGCCATGAATATCACTATTTCACGACCCATCTGCATATGCCTGCAGCGGGCACGGACAGCATCGAGCATACGCGCGTATCTATTTCCAAATTAATCGATGAGTTCAAGATCGATCTCGTCAAATCCTCGGTGCAGGAGATTCGCACCCAGCAGAAGAAGGTTATTCTGGAGGATGGAACGCTCTCGTATGATTACCTCGTGATTGCCCTTGGCGGTGAGCCTGAAACGTTCGGGATTCCGGGACTCGACAAATATGCGCTGACCATCCGCAGCATCAACTCTGTGCGGCTGATCCGGGAGCATATCCAGTACCAGTTCGCCAAATACAAGAATGAGAATAATGCACAGGAGCATATCAACTTCGTCATTGGCGGCGCGGGCTTCAGCGGGATTGAATTTGTAGCGGAGCTGGCTGACCGGATTCCTGCCCTATGCAAAGAATTTGATGTCGATCCAAGCATGGTCAACATCTATAATATAGAAGCTGCGCCTACGGCTCTGCCAGGGTTCGCGCCTGAGCTGGTGGAGCACGCCATGACGGTGCTCACCAAGAAGGGTGTGACCTTCAAGATGGGCGTAGCGATCAAGGAATGCCTGCCTGGCGGTGTAATTCTGGCCACGGGTGAAGAGATCAAAGCCTCCACGATCGTATGGACCGGCGGTATCCGCGGGAACCGTCTGATTGAAGCGGCCGGCTTCGAAGCGATGCGCGGACGGGTGAAGGTAGACGAATATCTGCGGGCTCCGGGACATGAGAACATCTTCATCATTGGGGACGGCTCCCTCATGATTAATCCGGAAGGCCGTCCATACCCGCCGACAGCACAGATTGCTATGCAGCAGGGGGAATGCTGTGCGCATAATCTCGTAGTGGCCATCCGCAGCCAGCAGCCGAAGAAATTCGCCTTCAGCAACAAGGGAACCGTAGCTTCACTGGGTAAGGGCCAGGGAATTGCCGTAGTCGGCGATAAGACATACAAAGGCTGGAAGGCAGCGCAGCTGAAGAAGGTTGTCGATATGCGCTACCTGCTCATTATCGGCGGCATTCCGCTCGTGCTCAAAAAAGGAAGATTCCTCTAAGATGCGCCACTGCAGCGTGCAAGTACGCGGACTGCTGACGCGCGAGGAGCTGGACCGCTACAATGCTCTGATTGAGGTAGGCACCTATCTGGAGGATCAGACCCGGTACGATCTGGCCTACCCTGTCCAGAAGGAGATCGACCTGCTGATCCTCCCGGCCATCGAGCGCCTGAAGGAGAAGAGCCGCGCCCGTGACCAGGCGACAGCGGAATATCTGGAGAGCCTGCGGGATGAGGATGAAGCGGACGAGGATGATAAGGAACCTTCGGCATAAGTGATTTTAAGCTGTAGATATTTATTTATTAAATCCACTTGTGGTATAGTGGAGGTAGAAAAGACGTACAATGCAAAGAGAGCCGTGCTTGCAACACGGCTCTCGGGTGCAATAGCCGCTTTTAAGGGCGGTGGCTCGGTAATAGGTTTAGGCAGAAATAGACCGTCTCCTTTGACCAGGGCGGTCTATTTCTTTTGTGCGACTTGTTTTACTATAACCATCATGTGTGGGAAACGTAAGGATGCAAAGCATCTAACTTAGTGACCGAAGGTTGGAATGAGGGAACCATGTATCCCAAAACGACCTCATTAATACTCCTGCATGCGGTATTAGGCAGCATATACCGTATGGAGCCAGGTGAAGGCGGCAGAAGGAGAACTAGAGCCACTCGCAAGAGAAGGTATGTTAGCCGATATGCCGGATGGCTGAAAAACAAGCTATGGTGAGAATGACACGCATGTCTGACGAACTGCCGAATGTACAGGTCTATAATAGGACCGCTAGGAAACTGGTGGGCTAGTAAATACTAGGTGAGCGGCGAAGAGTACAATATAAAAGATAGGAAACTCGCTATACTGAACTATGGCAGTATCGAACTCGCAGGCTTAAAGGCAGCACCTAAGGTTTTGAATGGATAGCTAGGCCACTAGGAACAAGGAAAGCAGGGGGCGTTGTCTCATGGTCTGCCAACCAAGACGGTTACTATAAGGGTTCTTATTCGAAATGTATTTACCCCTGTGAGAGTAGGGGCACGACCAATGAAGCACCTGTAATGGGTTTGGAGGAACAGCCCCAAGTCTTATTAATTCAAATTCAATTTTCCAAAAGTGAACGACATCGATCGGGTAAGAACGTGGGAATATTACTCCGTTGGGAGGGATACCACAATGTCGGCGGTACGATACTGGGATTATTACGGCATGACCGGAATCTTTAGTGAACTGTATGGAAGAGCACAAAACAAGGAAATATTCACGAATCTCTACGATATGATCACTTCTAGGGAAAATATTCTTCTGGCCTACCGCACAGTTAAATCAAATAAAGGTTCCAAAACAGCAGGTACAGACGGCAGAACTATTGACGATATTAAAACGGCATCCGAAGAAGAATTAGTAGAGCTTATCACTGGGAAACTATTGAACTATCGTCCTAAGAAAGTGAGAAGAGTCTTCATCCCCAAACCAAACGGCAAACAAAGACCATTAGGTATTCCGAGTATAGTTGACCGAATCATCCAGCAATGCTTCAAACAGATACTTGAACCCATTGCTGAAGCCCAATTCTATAAACACAGCTACGGATTCAGACCGATGCGTACTACCCACCACGCTGTAGCCCGGGTACAACACCTTATTAATTTCAATCGTTTTCACTTTATTGTGGACATTGATATTAAAGGTTTCTTTGATAACGTTAACCATACCAGACTTATCAAACAACTATGGAATATGGGGATACAAGATCGCAAAGTTTTACGGATCATAGGAAAAATGCTTAAAGCCGAGATTGAAGGCGAAGGTATACCTGAAAAGGGAACACCACAAGGCGGGATATTATCGCCACTCCTGTCAAACATTGTTTTGCATGATCTGGATCAATGGGTATCGGGGCAATGGGATACGTTTCCTTCTAGACATAAATATGCACGGAATGATGGGAAGTGTGCAGCCCTAAAAAGGACCAATCTCAAGGAAGGGTACATTGTCCGTTACGCCGACGATTTTAAAATCCTTTGTAGAGACTGGAAAACTGCCCAAAAGTGGTTTCATGCCGTAAAGCTTTATCTATATGACCGTCTGAAACTAGAAATCTCACCGGAAAAATCGCAAATTGTAAACCTCAGAAGGCGAGCGTCCGAATTTCTTGGATTTACTATTCGTGCGATAACGAAAGGACCTAAGAGAGTTGCTCGTACGGGCCTAAGCGACAGGAAAAAACAGCAGATAAAGAAAGAAGCGAAAGTGCGTATCGTGAAAATACGTCAGTCACCTACTGCTCAAAATGCGCTCTTATTCAATAGTTACGTCCTGGGTATTCATAACTACTTTAGCCGAGCTACGCAAGTTAGCATCGAATTCTCACGACTTGCTCATGATCTACGCCGGTTCACCTTTAATCGTCTGAATTCAGTCGCGACTTACGAATATCCGTGTATCCCGCCACCAACCTACTCGAAATTTTATAGTAAGAATTATAAAACGTTTAGGATATGCGGAGTCTACCTTTTTCCACTTCCGGATATCAGATGGAAGATCAGCACAAATTTCGACCAGTCCATTAGTCCATTTACCGAAGAAGGAAGAAGGATCATCCACAAAGAGCTAAGTCCGGATATTCTCAGAGAAATTTCTAAACTCATGAAATCCAACATACATGGTCGCAGTGTGGAATATATGGATAATCGTATTAGTAGATACAGTATGAAGATGGGCAGATGCGAAGTTACAGGATTGTTCTTATACGCAGAGGAAGTCCATTGCCACCACTACCAGCAGATGAAAAATGGAGGGAGCGATAAATTCAGCAACCTCCGTATTTTACATCGTGATGTGCACAGGCTCATACATGCAACGACTGAAAAAACGATTGTTGAACTCAAAACCCGATTGGATTTATCATCTGAAATGATGAAATCATTAAACCTATATCGTAAAAAGTGCAACTTGGAACTTATTGATATATTGAATTAAGAAGATGGAACGCCGTGTGCGGTGAAAGTCGCAAGCACGGTGTGGAGGAGGGGAAAAGACGGAGATAATTTCAAAGTCTTACCTATTCCTATTGAGGTAATTCAGCAAAGCAATAATGAACATGCCAAACATGAACATCAATGACAACGCTTGATAAACCTCCATGAGCCTCACCTCCCTTCCGGGAGATTAGCCGACCGCCCTTGTAAGCCTTCCATTGCTTCTACGATTATACCATTTGATTAGCCTGTATGGATAGGTTTAACAATATTGGAAATACAAAAGGAAGGTTTCCTGAACAGGTCACCTTCCTTTTGTATACATTATGATGCTACAGCTTCAGCATCTCCTCGAACGATTCCTCGTTCAGCAGGTTGCCGACATAGAAGGGGCCGAACTCGCCATAGCGGGCGCTGACTTCATCGAAGCGCATCTCGTAGACGAGCTTCTTGAACTGCAGCGCATCCTCGGCGAACAGGGTTACGCCCCACTCCCAGTCATCGAAGCCGACGGAGCCGGTGATGATCTGCTTCACCTTGCCGGCATAGCTGCGGCCGATCAGGCCGTGCGAATACATCAGCTCCCGGCGTTTGTCCATATCCAGCATGTACCAGTTGTCGGCAAGCTCACGCTTCTTGTTCATCGGGTAGAAGCAGATATGCTTCATTTGCGGCAGTACAGGCTTCAGCCGGGCAGCCACATGCGGGTTCTGCATCGGGTCGCTGCCGTCTCCGGCACTTCCTCCTGCGGCATAGTTGCTGAGCTCAACGATGCTTACGTAGGAGTAGGCCTTCGTTGTATATTGGGCAAAGGCAATTTTGTTAAAAGCGGTCTCCAGCGCATTCAGCGCCTCCAGACTCTCTCTCAGAAACATCATCACGAAATCAGCCTTCTGGCCCACGATGGAATAGACGGCAGTGCTGCCTTCCTTCGCTTCCTCGACAGGTCCCCACTCCTGCATGAAGGCATGCAGCTCCTCCAGGGCAACTGCCCGTTCCTCGTCATCTGCTGCCGTCCAGGCTGTCCAGTTCAGCGAGCGGAAGTCATGTAGCGCATACCAGCCTTCCAGTGTCAAAGCGGCTTCGTTCAAGTTGTTCACTCCTTATCGTTTATCGGTGGAATATCCTCGCGTAAAATCTTCTTTGTCCGCATACCTTAATTATGTATGAACATAGGTCGGGTGCTATTTGCATTGTAGCGCAGCGGGCGGCAGAGAGCAAACGCCGGGCCCCCCATTCACGCCTATTCCGGTATTTAGCGCGATAATGTTCATTGCTTCGCTACATTTTTTCTAGTAAACTTACTATTATATAAGCTTGGGTGTGCGGTTCTTTATAGAGAGAGGGGATGGCGGTACGATGGGATTTATTCCGGTGTTTGTTCTGGCCGTTTTATTCTTTGTGATGATGTTCGGGATTGGCTTCATTCTTAACATGCTGATGAAGACTACCTGGTTCCCTGCCTATCTGTTCGTCATTGTCATTCTTCCGGTGGTGGTCTATTCCATCTGGGACCGGAGCGCGATGTCCCTATGGGAGCATCTCTCTACCTTCCACATCGTGGATTATCTTACCGGGATCGCTGGTCTTGCCGGAGCGGTGCTGAGCGGCTGGACCATTCAGAAGCTGCGGCTGGGCGGATACAAGATGTTCTAAGCGCTGCCTGAAGGGCGGTACAACAAGAAACGGCTAATCTCCTACCGGGGAGAAGCCGTTTTTTTTATAGATAAGAATTTATATGTTTTGGGGTCCCCGCAAAGTACCTGAGTCATCACCTACGCTAAAGCCCCACTTTGTGGGGTTATTTTTCGCCAAAAAGAGCAAGGGTTCATCTTTATTTTACATTTCCGGCCGGGTGTTTTGTGATAGAATAGAAATCTATATGAATTCGTATATCGTATAGAAGAGGGGGAGGTATCCGCAGATGCGTATGAGCAACCTGCATCATTTCACTGAACATCATCGGTACTGCGTTTCCCGCGAATTCGGTCTAAGCCAGCTGGACGGCCGTATGCTGGGCTCAGTCTATCAGCCAATGGTAGGCGCGTTCGCCATCAGCCTGTACAGATTGCTGTTCGAGCATATTCCGGCTGAATCTATCGGTTATTCCGGTGTGGAGCAGCAGCGCAGGCTCTTTATGACCCTGGGCGTTGAACCAAACGAGAAGGGCCGTAAATATATGGTAGACCAGGCTTCCCGGCTGGAAGCGGTGGGACTGCTGCAGACCTGCCGGCTGTATGCCGCGGAGAACGATGATTATATGTACGAGTACGAATTAATGCCGCCGCTGTCGCCGGCTGATTTTTTTGCAACCCAGCATCTGACGCTGCTGCTCCGGGATAAGATCGGCAAGTTCGCTGTGCTGTCGCTGCGCGAGCAGTTCTGGCACCGGGAACCCGAGGAATGGAGCGGGCGGTCGATGGGAAAAGAGAATATTTCACTGCCCTTTTATGATATTTTTGAGCTGAATACCCATGTCATCGACTATGAGCTGGAGCAGGCCCTGGCAGAGGTAGCTTCCGTTCGTCAGCCCGGCACCACCCAAGACGCTGAGCCGAATATAGCCTACAGCGATATTATCCTGCGCTTCCCGCGTGAATCGGTGAACCGTGCGCATGTCGAGAAGCTGCGTTTTGACCATAATCAGATGGGTGTCATTAATTATGTGGCCCGCAAATACGAGCTTGGCCCGCAGGATGTATGCCGCCTGCTGGATGAGGATGATGTCTTCACGCCGGACGGAGAGGTGATTCTGGATACGCTGCAGTACAAGGCGAGCCAGCATTTTCGTCAGGATAGGAAGCGCCAGGAGAAAAGAGAGATTGCCGCCGCCAAGGTGGTGTCGCTGCGCTCCGCCGCTGAGGAAGAGAGTGATCCTTCTGCAGTGCCGGTGGAGCAGGCTGTCGAAATGGAGTTCTATGTAGAAGTGCCTCCGCAATTTCTGTCCAAATGCGACATTCACCAATATAATATGATGCTGCGCAACGAGCCTTATACACGGCTGTTACAGACATTCTTCCCGGGGGCGGTTCCGGGCCAGCTGATGGATATCTTCGAGAAGATTGATTTGAACTATAAGCTCAGCGGCGAAGTGATCAATGTACTGATTCATTATCTGATGACGATGGTGGCTTCCGGCGGCGATCAGCGGATGAACCGCAACTTCGTGGAGGCGATTGCCTCCAATATGCTGGTGAAGCAGGTGAATACTTACGAGAAGGCTGTGCGCTATATCCGCGACCAGTCGAAGGTGAAGGGCAAGGGGGCGGCTTCCGCCACCTCCGGCACAGGCAACGCGGGAACCCGCCAGCGTTCGTATACGAAGAGCGGCGGCCGTTCCGGCAAACAGGAAATTCCGATTGTGCTTGATGACGGCAGCGCCGGAACCGTATCGGAAGAGGAATTCGCGGCGATGATGAAGAAAGCGGCCGAGATCAAGGCCAGCAAGAAAAAAGGCGTTCTGAGAACGCCCTGAAGAAAGTGAGGTGCAGCGATGGAGTCTATGGGCGAAGTGCTGCGTTCGATGAACAACCCTGCTCTGCGCCAGCGCTCCCGTGACCTGGAGCAGACCCTGCTGAACCATCCCCTGGTCAAGGAGCTTCAGGCGGAGCACCCTGAGCTGGACGAGTCCCGGCTGCGGCTGCACTTGAGCCGTCTGTACCAGTATGTCGAGGAGGACCGGCATTGTAAGAACTGCCCCGGCCTGGCGAATTGCCCGAATGATTTCCAGGGGCATTACAGCAAGCTGTCGGTGGAGACAGTGAACGGTGTAACGGATCTGTATGAACGCAAGACGCCGTGCAAGCTGAAGATTGCGCAGGATAATCAGGATAATGTCCGCAAACGGATCCGCAGCTTCTATGTGGATGAGCGGGTACTGAACGGCGGATATGATGAGATGGATATTATGGGCAAGGACCCCCGGCGGGCCTCAGCCGTGAACAAGATATTTGACTATATAGGAGCTGTGCGGGCAGAAGGCCTGACTTCGCGGGGCATTTATCTGCAGGGCAGCTTCGGGACCGGCAAAACCTTCCTGATGTGCTATCTGCTCCATGAGCTGGCGATCTCGGGCTACAGCGGCGTGATTGTCTACATGCCGGATTTCATCGAGGAACTGAAGCTGATCATGATGGATAACCAGAAGCTGAAGGAAATGGTCGATACGATGAAGAACTGTGATCTGCTCATCTTCGACGACATCGGAGCCGAGAATCTCAATCCCTGGGCGCGTGACCATGTGCTCGGAGCGATCCTGAACTACCGGATGAACCGCAAGCCGACCTTCTACACCTCGAATTATCCGCTGGACGGGCTGGAGAAGCATCTCAGCATCACCAGCAAGGACGGGGAAGAGGTCTACAAGGGCCAGCGGCTGATGGACCGGATTGCTCCGTTCGTAGACGTGATTCCGCTGCATGGGGAGAACCAGCGGGGCAAGGCCAGAGACTAAGACGCACAGTTGCAGCAATAAGCAATATAAGCATAGGGCAGGATAATTTGTGCTCCACACAAAGAGGGGACCGCGCCGTCATTTGGCGGGGTCCCCTTTTTGCTATGCTTAGATTCAGCTGGCGCTGAATTTCCACCAATTGATATTGAACAGGTAGCCGCTGCCGCCCGTGAATTTCAGGTAGAGGTCGTGAGTGCCGCTGGCTCCACTGACCGTGCAGGTCTTGGTCACCCAGTTCTGCCAGCCCCCGGTATTCTGCACCGCACAGGTGCCGGCCAGTGTTCCAGTCGGACTGTCCAGCCGTAGCTCAATATTGCCGCCGCTGCCTGCTGACGCTACCCGCGCCTCGAAGGCTGCGGCTCCGGCGCCGAAGTTCACATTTTTGATTTTGAGATAATCGCCGTGATCGATGAAGCCGACATTCATTCCCCCGTCCGTATCCGAGGTGGTCTCGTTCTCTACCCCGGCCGCCCATGCGCTGGTCTCGGCTTGTGTTCTGACATAGGGGTTAAGGGTGGCGATGGGCTGCGGTCCGGCGGTGGTCATGTTGATGACCGGGAAGCTTCCGTCCGCGTTGTAGGTGAATTGCTCTACCCCCACTGACCGGGTGAAGCCGCCCCCTCCAGGCAAGGCCCCATTATGATAAAAGAAATAGGAGCGCCCTTTGAAATCGATGATGCCGGGATGATTCGTGAAGCTGCCGCCTTGGGTGGGCATAATGATCCCTCTGTACTTCCACGGTCCGGTCGGCGACGAGCTGGTGGAATAAGCGATATTCTCAGGAATGCCGCTTGCGGCGTAGACCATGTAGTATAAGCTGCCGCGCTTGTAGAACCAGGGTCCTTCTTCGTAGAGGGTTGGTCTATCGGCATTGCCGTTTCGTACACCGAAGCTGTCTGTGGTCATAGGCACCTGCACAATACCTGTGCTCTGGTTGTAGGAGATCATATCCGGGTTCAGCTTCACATATTTTAGTGTCGGGTTCCCCCAGTAGAGATAAGCCTGGCCGTCACTGTCCACATATACCGTCGGATCAATGTCGCCCCAGCTGCTGGAGACGAGCGGTTTGCCGATAGCGTCCACGAACGGGCCGGTCGGGCTGTTTGAGACGGCGACGCCGATGGCGGGCCGTCCGAGCGAAGTGCTTTTTGCCGTGACATAAAAGTAGAATTTGCCGTTGCGCTCAATGACCTGGCTGGCCCAAGCTTCTCCGCTCGACCAGCTGAACGCCTTGTAGGATAACGGTGACCCGTGATCTGTCCAGTTCGCCATGTCCTTGGAAGAGTAGACCCTCCAATCATTCATCGTATAGTAGGTCGAGTTGTCTTCGTCATGTCCGGTGTACAGGTAGACCGTATCATTGTATACAAGCGGGGCCGGGTCTGCCGTGTAGATGGTCTGTACAACAGGGTTGTCAGCGAACGATACCGGGGAATACAGCGCCGATGCCAACAAGCCTGCAGCAGCAAGGCTGACAAGCTTTTTCATTCTTTTTCCTCCTCAAAATAGGTATAAGAGCGCTTTCGCATACAGAGTAACACGGCTCCTGTGAAACAAAAATGTGTTTTCTTTTTATTAAATTGTAAATTTATGTTATTATTGATGATCCGTGATAGAATGCAAACTGGAACGCAAAAAAATCCGGCATCCTGCCCTGACGCGGGCGAAGAATACCGGACACTGCGCTTAAGCAGCTATTCGGACAAATACTTGATGATCACCATTCCGAAGAAGACCACGGTCATGAAGCCGGTCATCCCGAAGAAACCGGCCATAAGATCACCAAGATCGTTGCGGGGCTCCTCATTGATATGCTCCCGCGGGTCACGGACCTGTGCGTTGACATTGACGTCCATTCGCTTCTTCCTCCTTGCTGTTGCATGACTGCATGAAGTGGGTTACAGTTATACATGTGAGAGAAGTCATTGACAATTAATGCGCTTTCTTCAAGTATACGAAGATGCAGGGTAGATGTAAAGATAATAAGGGTGATTTAATGATACATATAAGACCTATGGAACCGCAGGAGTATGATTTTCTTATGGATATGCATTATGAGTCCATTCATATCGAACAAGGGAAGCCTCCCAGAAGTGAGCTGCTGAATTCCCCGGGGATGGTGAAGTACAACGAGAATTGGGGCAGACAAGGCGATCTGGCTCTGATTGCCCTTATTGACAATATCCCTGCAGGTGCTGCCTGGTACAGGCTATTCGACGAGTCGAACCAGGGCTACGGATTTGTGGATGCGCAGACGCCGGAATTAGGTGTGGCTATACGGTCTGAATATAGGCAGCGGGGTGTAGGAATCAGACTCATGCAGGCCATCACTCAGCAGGCTGTATCCCAGGGGTACACCGCCCTTTCTCTCAGCGTTGACCCGCAGAACCAGGCGGCCGTCCGGTTATATGACAGACTCGGGTTTCAGTTTCACGGAATTTCTGGAACCTCCTGGACGATGAAGCTGGATATTACAAATTAATTTTATACAATATAATTTCTTAAAATATATAACAAATGCATTGTATTTATGTTATACTGAGGATGTGTCGGTAAATGATAATCTGGTTATCATATTACATGAAGCATTTTATCCCGCTATGATCTCGGAGTAAATTCTGCGGACTTGGCTCAGGCTATAGAAGCGGAAGTTTTTTCGTACAGCTTAAGCTCACAAAACTTATCTAAGGAGGAACAATATCATGGCTATCGTAAACGTGTCTGACCAATCCTTCGTGAATGAAGTGGAAGGTCAAGGTACTGTAGTAGTAGATTTCTGGGCACCTTGGTGCGGCCCTTGCAAAATGCTTGCCCCTATTCTCGAGGAATTGTCCACCGAGCTGGGTGACGATGTGAAGATCGCTAAATTGAATGTGGATGAGAATCCTGAGACAGCTTCCCGTTTTGGAGTAATGAGTATTCCTACTCTGATCTTCTTCAAAGACGGCCAGCCTGTGGACAAAGTCGTAGGACTGAACTCCAAGGATTCCCTTAAGAATATCGTAGCTAAGCATCAATAATTGATTATAACCTGCTGTAACCGGGGCCATGCGGCCCCTCAAGACAAAGCGCCTTCGGTACTCCGAAGGCGCTTTGTCTGTCAATAGAAACGGGTGTTCTATATTAAGGCTTGAATGTATAGTACATTCTATTCTAAACTTACCTTATAACCGTGTAGTAACAGGTGGGGGAGAACTTATGGATTATATGGATAATATCCGCAACAAGCTTGCGCTGCTGCCTGATCTGCCTGGCTGCTATCTGATGAAGAATCAAGAGGGCACGATCATCTATGTCGGCAAGGCCAAAGTGCTGAAGAACCGTGTACGCTCTTATTTTACCGGCAGTCACAACGGGAAGACGCAGCGGCTGGTCGCCAATATTGTTGATTTCGAATATATCGTGACATCGAGCAATATGGAGGCACTCATTCTGGAGTGCAATCTGATCAAGAAGCATATGCCGCGTTACAATGTGCTGCTGAAGGATGATAAGACCTTTCCTTATCTGAAAATCACGAACGAAGCCCATCCGCGCCTGGAGGTTACCCGCCGGGTGCTGAAAGATAAAGCTAAATATTTCGGGCCGTATCCGAACAGCTACGCTGCCCAGCAGACCAAGAAGCTGCTCGACCGGATGTATCCGCTGCGCAAATGCGGGGTGATGCCGAAGGAGGTCTGCCTGTACTATCACATGGGCCAGTGCCTCGCGCCGTGCGAGAAGGAAGTGCCGAAGTCGGCCTATGAGGAGATTATTCAGAATATCTCTTCCTTCCTCGGGGGCGGACATGATGCAGTGAAGAAGGATCTGCAGAAGAAGATGCAGGAGGCGGCCGAGGAGCTGTATTTCGAGCGGGCCAAGGAGCTGCGCGACCAGATTCAGCACATCGACGCCGTCATGGAGAAGCAGAAGATCAATACGGCTGACACCAAGGACCGTGACGTGTTCGGTTATGCGGTGGACAAGGGCTGGATGTGTGTGCAGATCCTGTACATGCGGCAGGGGAAAATGATTCAGCGCCACTCGTCGGCTTTTCCGTTCTACGGGGAGGCGTACGGTGACTTCATGTCTTATGTCACGCAGTATTACAGCGACAATCCCGCACTGCCGCAGGAAATCCTGCTGCCGGATATGGCAAGCGCCGGAATGCTTCCGCCGGAAGGGGGAGGCGTGTCTGGCCAGGAAAGCGGTGTGCAGGCAGCCGGTGTGATGCCGAGCGGTCAAGCGCTGATGGCGGCCTTGGGCGCAGAGGATGAGTCGGAGGCTGGGGAACAGACCGGTGAGACAGGAATAGCAGGTGAGGGTCTTGCGGGTGCTCCGGCAGCGGCTGATGAAGCTGTACAGGGGCAGACGGAGCAGGAGGCGGCAGCTGAAGGGACCGTGGATGCGGCCGGAGGCGCAGCCGCTCTGCAGGAGTGGCTGGGCATCAAGGTACTGGTGCCGCAGCGCGGGCTGAAGAAGCAGATGGTCGGCATGGCCTGCCAGAACAGCCGGGTTGCGCTGAATGAGAAATTCCGCCTGATCGAGCGGGACGAAGAGCGTACCTCCGGGGCGGCCAGCAGTTTGGGGCAGAGCCTGGGGCTGGACTCGCTGAACCGGATCGAAGCGTTCGATAACTCGAATATTCAGGGGGCCAATCCGGTCTCGGCCATGGTGGTCTTCATCGACGGTAAGCCTGCCCGCAAAGAGTACCGTAAGTATAAGGTCCGCACCGTACAGGGGCCGGATGATTATGAGACGATGCGCGAGGTGATCCGGCGGCGTTATGAACGGGTGCTGAAGGAGAATCTGCCGCAGCCGGATCTGATCGTAGTCGATGGAGGCAAGGGCCAGATCTCTTCGGCAATCGATATTCTGCAGAATGAGCTGGGATTGTTCATTCCCGTCTGCGGTCTGGTCAAGGATGACAAGCACAGAACCGCCCAGCTGCTGGTCGGCGACTCTGCTGAGCCAGTCTCGCTCGCGCGGGACAGCCAGGAGTTCTACCTGCTGCAGCGTATCCAGGATGAGGTTCACCGGTTCGCCATTACGTTCCACCGGGAGCAGCGCGGCAAATCGATGGTTACCTCGAAGCTGGATTCGATTCCGGGCATCGGGGATAAGCGCCGGAAGCTGCTGCTGAAGCATTTCGGCTCGCTTAAGAAGATCAAGGAAGCCTCTATCGAGGATTTCAAGGTGCTGTCCATCGGCGAGAAGCTGGCCGGGCAGATTCTGGAGGCGCTCAATGATGAGGAGCCGTCTGAATAAGCAGGTTCACGCGGTAACTGAACAGAAGCCGGTCCCATGTGGGCCGGCTTTTTTTGGGATTCAGTCAAGGTCGGGATGAAGGCAATGTGTGTGAAAAACCGAATACATCGGGAGTTGCGGGGGCGCGCGCCGAATGTACATAGTAGACCGAACACTATAAGGTGCTGCGTAATTAACTTAATCTTTACTTTATGCATAAAATCGTTGATTTGTGCAATTGCAACCGGTTTCGGTAAAGGGTACGCTTAGTATGAATCTTTGAAAGCGTTTGAATGAAAGATGCAGACTTCCAGAATCAGGGTAATGGGGAAGCTGCAATCCAATCGTAAAGAGGAGGATGAAGGAATGGCATATTCAAAAAGAGTAAGACGCAAGAAGGGGATCAACGGGACCGCTCTTTGTCTGAGCATCATCATGCTGCTGAGTCTCGTGCTGGCCCTTCCGCCCGGACGGGCACAGGCTGCGGACTCTTATCTGCTCTCCAAAGACCGGCCGGCATATGCATCGGGCACGGAGGGCAATAATACCCCGGATCTGGCGGTGGACGGCAATACAGGTTCAAGGTGGAGCAGCTCATGGGGGACGGACCCGAACTGGATTTATGTGGATCTCGGGGCAAACGCCACCATAGACCGCGTGGTGCTCCGCTGGGAAGGAGCTTACGCCAAAGCTTACAAAATCCAGGTATCCCCTGACGAATTGAACTGGAGTGATGTCTACTCCACAACTACAGGTGATGGCGGTGTAGATGAGCTCACGCTCAGCGGTACAGGCCGGTATGTACGGGTATTCGCCACTGAGCGGAACCTGACGCAATACGGCATCTCCCTCTATGAGTTCGAGGTATACGGCACTGGCGGTGTTAATCCTCCTCCGGTGGTTCTCGGGCCGAATGTAGCCTTGAACAAGCCCGTGACGGCTTCATCCTATCAGGTGGCCGATTATCTGCCTGTCGGCTCTACCCTGCCGGAGCTGGCGGTGGACGGCAACCTGAACACACGCTGGTCTTCCAATGCTACCGATAATGAATGGCTGAGCGTTGACCTTGGCAGCATACGCACGCTGGGCCGGGTGATCATCAACTGGGAGGCAGCCGCCGGCCGGATCTATGATATTCAGGTTTCGGATAACGGAAGCTCATGGACTACAGTATACCGGGAGCTTCACGGCGACGGCGGCACCCTTAATCTTCCCGTCTATGCCAGCGGCCGTTACCTGCGGATGAAGGGCATCAGCAGAGCGACCTCCTTTGGTTATTCGATTTTTGAATTCCAGGCCTATGATTATGTGGCAGGGGATCCGAAGCCGGTCTATAACATTCCGGCCTTGCCGCAGCTGACCACAGTGCCCGTAGGCCAAGGCAGCCATGCGGCGAATGACCTCTCGGTTCCTCAGCCCAAATATCCGCTGTATAAATCGGATGCACTGACTGCGCCGCTGCCTTCCAATGACTGGTGGCAGTCCATTATGATCAATCAGCTCGGCAACGGCATTATCACCCTTCCGCTCAAATCAAAGTATACCAAGCAGGGTCTAAGCATTCTGAATCCGGGCGCAGGCTATTTAAGCGCTGACGGCAAGGCACAGGAAGCTGCGGGAAGCCCGGACCTGTTCCTGATGGCCGGCAACATTAATACTTCGGGAATGTCGAACCGGATTACCGGTTACGGCGACTGGTCGGCGACTGCCGTATTAAGCGATGGCGCTGCTGAGAAGCTGAAGACAACGTTCGTCAAAGGCTCGCCTTATCTTTATTCGCAATTCAGCGATCCGTCCAGTCCTGAGGTGTATCTGCCGGCCGGGGCCCGTTTCTTCGACGGCAGCAATACTACGATTCTCGCCGCAGACGGAGCCACAGTGACTGCAGACCATATCGGCATTGCGGTCACCAATACCAATGGGGCGCCAACACCTGAAATGGTGACTAGACACTATGGGCTGTATGCTCCGGCCGGTACAACCTTCAAGCGGGTCGGCGCCAAGCTCAAAATCCAGCTCGGCGGAGGCCAGAACTACCTGAGCTTGTCCGCTCTTCCGGCACCGTCCAATCTGAATTATTTCTACCAGCACGGGTATGCCTTCGTGACAGACACGAAGGTGGCCTATACCTTCAACGAGACGACCTCGGGTGTCACGACCACCTTCAATGCAGTAACAGAGCTTAAGCGTTCAGGCTTCCCGAATACCACGCTGATGGCCCAGCTTCCCCACCAGTGGAAGGTTACCACAACACCGCTGACTGCTGTCTCCTTCCCGTCCATCCGTGGAACGATGAAGGTGACGGAAGGGAATTCGTTCGCCACCACCGATAAATTCTACGGCATTGTGCCACAGTTCACCGAGCCGGGAGATTCCACCTATTCCCGTCAGGATCTGCTTAATTATCTGGCGCTGCTCGATACGGACACCGCCACCAATCTGATGCAGGCCGATGCGTACTGGCAGGGCAAGAAGCTGCATCCGCTGGCTATGGGCGTGCTGATCGCCGATCAGATCGGCAATGAGAGCTACAAGAATCTATTCCTGTCCCGGATGAAGATGGTGCTTACAGACTGGTATACGTACACCTCGGGGGAAACCGATTATTATTTTGACTACAACTCCGACTGGGGAACATTGATTTATAAAAACAGTGAGTTCGGCGCGAACTCCGGCATCACGGACCATCATTTCACATACGGATATTATGTCTTTGCTTCCGCTGTGCTTGCCACCTATGATACCGACTTCAGGAACAAATTCAGCGGGATGGTCGATGAACTGATCCGGGATTATGCCAATCCGTCGAAGACCGATCCGAAGTATCCTTACTTCCGTAACTTCGACCTGTATGAAGGCCATTCATGGGCCGGCGGTTATGCCGACAATGACAGCGGCAATAACCAGGAAGCAGCCGGAGAATCGCTGTTCGGCTGGGTCGGCCAATATATGTGGAGCACACTGACCGGCAACACGGCTTTCAGGGATGCGTCCATTATGGGCTTCACGACGGAGCTTAGAGCAGTGCAGCAATACTGGTTCAACTATGACCAGGATAACTGGCTGCCGGGCTATACGCATAAAACAGTAGGGCAGATCTACGGAAGCTCGAATTTCTTCGGCACCTTTTTCAACGGGAATCCGGTGTATGTCTATGGCATTCACTGGCTGCCTACAGCAGAATATTTGACCAGCTACGGATTCGATACGGCCAAGGTGGCCGGATTATACAATGGCTTTGTGGCCGATAACGGCGGGCCGGAACCGGACTGGTACCATATTGTCTGGCCGATTCAGGCACTGAGCGATCCGCAGGCTGTGCTGAATAAATGGAATCCGGCACTGCCGCAGCAGAACGAATTGTTCAACACGTACTGGTTCGTGCACAATATGGAAACACTCGGATCACGCACCAAGGACATTTGGGCGGAGAATGGATACAGTGCAACGGTGTATAAAAAAGGCTCGGCCTACCGCGCGCTGGTCTGGAATCCGACGAAAGCGGCCATAACCGTTACGTTCCGCAATAGCGGAGGGGTTACAGGCTCAGCTTTGGTTCCACCCGGGAAGCTGGTGAAGGTGGATCCGACGAAGGTGACCACGGATACGCTGCTTACTCCGCCTGCCCTGACAGCCGATACCACCGGGAACGCAGCCGGTCAGCCGATTGAGCTGACGTTCACGGAGAATGCGGCCTGGAGAAATGCAGTCACTGCGGTGAAGGTGGATGGAACTGTAGCGGCAGCGGCGAATTATACCATAGCAGCCGGTAAAATCACACTGAACACCGCGCTGTTCCCCGCAGCGAAGACTTACACGGTTACAGTAACCGCAGGCGGATATACCGATACTTCGGTGCAGCAGGTGATCACTGGCGGAACTCAGCCGGCAGGGAACCTGGCTCTGAATAAGGCGGTTACCGCTTCGGAGAATCCGAAGCAGCCTGCTGCCGGCGCTGTGGACGGAAATGCGGGCACCCGCTGGGAGTCGGACTTCAGTGATCCGCAGTGGATTCAGGTGGATCTGGGCTCTGCCCAGACGGTCAGCCGTGTCCTGCTGAATTGGGAGGGAGCATACGCCAAAACCTACGCAATCGAGACATCAGCAGACGGTACGAACTGGGCAACGGTGTATTCTACAACAACCGGAGACGGGGCCATCAATGACATTAGCTTCACTCCGGTTACCGCGCGGTATGTGAAGGTGAGCGGCACAGAGCGAGGCACGCAGTACGGGTATTCTTTATGGGAACTGGAAGTGTACGGCAGCAGCGGGGCAACGTTTACTCCACCTGCCCTTGCAGCCGATACCACCGGGAACGCAGCTGGTCAGCCGATTGAGCTGACGTTCACGGAGAATGCGGCCTGGAGAAATGCAATCACTGCGGTGAAGGTGGATGGAGTGACAGTAACGGCAGCAAATTATACCGTGGCAGCCGGTAAAATCACACTGAACACTGCGCTGTTCCCCACAGCGAAGACTTACACGGTTACAGTAACCGCAGGCGGATATACCGATACTTCGGTGCAGCAAGTGATCACTGGCGGAACAACACCGTCTGTGAATCTTGCGCGGAACAAGGCGGTTACCGCTTCAGAGAATCCGAAGCAGCCCGCTGCCCTCGCTGTGGACGGAAATGCGGGTACCCGCTGGGAATCGGACTTCAGTGATCCGCAGTGGATTCAGGTGGATCTGGGCTCTGCCCAGACGGTCAGCCGTGTCCTGCTGAACTGGGAGGGGGCATACGCCAAAGCCTACACGATCGAGACGTCTGCAGACGGTACGAACTGGACAACGGCGTATTCCACAACAAGCGGGGACGGGGACGTCGACGATATTAGCTTCACTCCGGTCAGCGCGCGGTATGTGAAGGTGAACGGGACGGAGCGCGGCACACAATACGGTTATTCTTTATGGGAAATGTCAGTCTATTAATGAACAGGGCAGTGACTTTGCTGATCTTACTGGTTCTGTGCAGCCTGAGTGCCTGCTCAGACAGACACCCGGAGGCCGCTCCCCATACGGTAAGCAGCACCGTTAATGCCAGTACCACCGGCACCGGTAAAGCGGATACCGCTAACCCCAGTGATGCCGCAGACAGCAGCGGTTCCGGCAATACGCTGCCTGCGGGCCATCCTCCAGCCGCCCCCCTCTCGGAGCTGGCTGCCAAGGTGAAGCCGGTCCGGTTCACCGCCTTTGTGAACTATGACTGGTATACGGCGCCGGACTGGAAGAGCAGCCCGCACAGCCGCTGGATCACCGATCATCTGAAGGTTACACTTCTACCGGTACCCTCAGGCGGGGCTGCCGCCCAGAAGCTGAACGCGATGATTGTCTCGGATCAGCTTCCCGATGTACTGGTTATGGATCGCGGCAAAGATGTGGAACGGCTGCAAAAGGCAGGCAAGCTGGTGGCGCTGGACCCTTATCTGGAGAGCTATCCTGAATTTGCCCGAATGATCGGCGAGGATACGCTGAACATGCTGCGCAGTGAAGACGGCAGGCTGTACCAGATTCCGAACTGGTATATTAACGGCAGCGGCGGCAGCGGCAATGCGGGTTACCTGGTGGAGAAGAAGATACACCGCGCACTTGGCTCCCCCCGGCTTGAGACCTGGGACGATCTCGAAGCGTATCTGAAGCAAGTGCAGAAGAATTACCCGGATGTTGTGCCGATCGATTTCGGGGAGACTCGTGACAGCGTGGACATACAGATGATAGGTATGCTCTACAGCGGGGCGGCGGAGAACCGGACGCCCACTTTCATCGCTCCCGGTTCAGGCCAGATCTTCGGTGTGCCCGCCGGCTCACGGTTGACTTCTGTGTACCGGGACCCGGCGTTCCGGGAGACGCTGCTGCTGGCAGGACGGCTGGTCCGTCAGGGGCTGACCTCTCCGGATCTGTTGACCGGGACACGGGATCAGGTGCTGGAGAAGCTCAAGAGCGGCCGGATTGCCGTATTTGGCGCTTATGACGCTGTCGTGGAAGGGATCGGCCGGGAAGCCAATAATCAGCTCTCTGCCAAGGACCCGCTGGACGGCTATGAGCTCATCTGGCCGGTGCACCGGGAAGGCGTCGATCCAGGTAAGGTCTACCCCTCCGGGTACAATACGCTGGGCTGGAATGTCAATGTGATTACAACCTCAGCCAGCGATCCGGAAGCCACCTTCTCCTATATGAATTGGGCGACGAGTCCCGAGGGACAGCGTATTCTTTTCTTCGGGCCGGAGGGATTGTTTTATGATACAGTGAAGGATGAAATCCCCATTCCAAATGATGCCTATATTGGACGTGATTTGAAGAGGTATGATGATCTGAAGATCGGAGAATTCAACTGGTACGGCAATACCTCTTATATTGATGCTGCCAAAGCAAGACGCGAGAAGCTGCTGCCTGCCGGGGCCCGGGACTGGACCACCCTTGGACAAGCGAATATAACGTTCCGGACTTCGATGAACCTTACCGAATTCTCCAATCTCGATCCGGCGCCCGCCTCGGAAGAGGGGCTTATCCTGCAAAGGCTGAGGGATCAATATGCGCAGGTGATTCCCCGGATGATTTTTGCGGCAAGTGATGAAGAGCTTCTGGAGCTGCTGAAGGAAGCAGACAAGGAAGCGACGGACATAGGGTATGACAGGCTGCTTGCCTGGAAGACTGAAGTGTGGCGGGGCAATCTTAAGAAGATAAGGGATTATTCACCGGAACAATAAACGTTTGGAGAGAAGAGGGATACGTCATGTACCCTCTTTTCCGCATGAAGGAGCGCTGATTGCGATGTACAGAGCTGTCTTGGTGGATGATGAGAATTATGACTTGGAGGGGCTGCGCTGCCTGATTCCCTGGAGTGAGCTTGGGATTGAGGTGGCCTGCAGCGAGAGCAATCCGCTGGCCGCTCTCCAATATATCGAGAATCATGAGATTGATCTGCTGATTACGGATATCAAGATGCCGGCGGTTTCCGGTATGGAGCTGTCCCGCGTGGCGCTGGAGCTGAATCCGGGGCTCAAAATTGTGTTCATCAGCGGATACCAGGAATTTCATTATGCGAAGCAGGCGCTAGATTTGAAGGCCCATGCATACATTCTTAAGCCGGTTGATGATGAGGAGCTGATCAGTGTGCTGCGCACAGCTACCGCCGAGCTGAAGCTTGAACGGAGCAGAGTTCCAGAAGATGGCGGCATGATCGCTTCCTTCGATTTCATCAAGAATGATGTGCTGCAGCATCTGCTGGAAGGCAGTATTGACGGGGCTACGCTGGGCGCATTCCTGGCCCGGTATCCGCTGGATTTGGCCTTCACCAGTGCCTCTGCCGTGCTGATTGAAGCCGATGATGTTCTGATGCGGGTGCAGGAGCAGCCGGAGGATGTCTATGCCGGTCTGGACAGGCTGTTTCAATACATCGGGTCAGAGATTAGCATCTCTGCTGCCGGGAAATGGTGCCGGCTGAACCGTTCACAGCTCGGTTTCGCCTATACCGGGCAGCGCCGGATGCTGGAAGAGTGGCTGGAGCAGCTGGTGCTGAAGGTCCGTGAGCACACGGATTACACGATCACAGTGAGTTATGGAGCAGAGGTGTGGTCTCTCGAAGAGCTGACCGCCTCCTTTTCGCAGGCTAAGGCCTATATGAATGGCAAGATGTTCATCGGCAAGAACCGGGTGATTCCGCCGGTGATGAACAAGCCGGGCATGATCCAGGATATCAAGGAGCTGAGCGTGGTCCTGGAGGGGATGTTCGGGGCCATGGCTGCTTATAGGCTGGCAGATATTTGCGACTGTATCGACGAGTTATTTGAGATGGCTGCCCTGTTCGAGCATCCGGTGAAGGTCTATCATTTCTCTATTCATATTGTTACCCGGCTGGAGGCGTATCTGGGGACACTCAACGAAACCTACGAGAGTCTGCAGCAATTGGACGCCATTCATCATCTGGAGACCGTTGACGATATCAAACGCTGGCTCCGGCGTACCCTATTTGAGATTTCCGAGCTGCTGTTCATGAAGAAGCGGCACAAGAACCGCCGGCTGATGGAGAGCATTGAAGCCTATATCCGGGAGAGGCTGACGGAGAATCTTACCCTGCGGGTGGTGGCGGGCCATTTCGCTTATTCGCCGAATCATCTTGGAGTGCTGTTCAAAGAGCATACCGGGGAGAGCTTCAATGAGTATCTTGTGCGGCTGCGGATGGAGAAGGCGATTCTTCTGCTTGATCAGCCCCAATACAAAATCTATGAGGTGGCTGATAGGGTTGGCTACAAGAATATCGCTTATTTCAGCAGGCAGTTTCGGGAATATTTCCATATGACCGCAGCCGATTACAGAAAGCAGAGCTGATCCGCCATGCAGATGAAGCGTGCGAAATCATTATACATGCCTTTAAGCTACAAGCTGCTTATTTCTTATCTGGTGCTGGTGCTGGCACCGATTATTGCCCTTGGAAGCTATGCTTACCTGTCATCTGTGCGCTCCACGGAGGAGCATGCAAGAAGCAATCTGGAGGTGGCCGTCAAGCAAATAGCCAGTAATGTGGATTTCCGGCTGAAGGATATGGTCCGCAGCACCGATGAGCTGTACGCGGACCAGACCCTGGCGCGTTATCTGGCAGGCTATCATTCCGGCTGGGAGAAATACAGCATTATGTCGCAGTATATTCTGCCCAGCCTGAAGAATGCTGCCAATCTGCCGGACCCGGAGGTCGGGCTGGCCGTGTATGTAAGCAATCCTGATGTCGGTGAATTCTATTACAACGATCATGCAGCAGGTGATGTCCGGAAGTATTCTTTATTTCACATGGACCGCATTGAGGAGGAGGACTGGTACAGAAGGCTCAATCTGCATTACAGCTCAAGGGAGTGGCGGCAGGTGGGGAATGACAATGTGAATGGCAGCATCTCTTACCTGCGGCCCTTGATCAACTACGATACCCTGGAACTGAACGGTCTGATCCAAATGACAGCGAATATGAAGTACATCTTCTCGGATGCCGTCTCGGGGCAACTGGGCGAGGACAGCATCCTGTTCGTTGTGGATGAGGGCAACCGCCTGCTTTTCACCAGCTCCCGGAACGGGCTTATTCCTGATCTGCTGTCTTCAGCCGCTTCCGGTTATATGAAGCAGCCCAAATCTTATATGCAGATTAAACAGCCGGTTACGAATATGCCGGCCAGTATAGTAGCCTGGATTCCCTATGCTTCCCTGCAAAAGAATTCGCAGCAGGTCCGTAATGTGACCATCGGCATCTGTCTGGTCACTCTGGTACTGCTTGTTCTGATCAGTCTGGCGATGTCCCAGTATTTCTCGCGGAGCTTCCAGAAGCTGGTCGCTTCCCTGAAGTCTTTTCAGGAAGGGGACTTCCACAAACGGATGCCGGTTAAGGGCAATGATGAGTTTGCGGAGATCGGCAGTGCTTTTAATGATATGGCTTCCACGATTCAGCGGTTAATTGATGAGGTCTATGTCGTCAGTCTGGAGAAAAAGGAGACGGAGCTGCAGGTGCTGCATTCCCAGATGAACCCGCATTTTCTGTATAACACCTTCTCTTCCATCAGCCGGATGGCCAAGCTGGGGGAGATTGATAAGCTGCATGAGGTCATCCGTTCGCTAGCCCGGTTCTACCGGCTGACGCTGCACCGGGGTGAGATGATTATTCCCGTGGAACAGGAGCTGCAGATTGCAAAGTCGTATCTCGATATTCAGCGGATCAAGAATGCAGACCGTATCCATGTAGTCTATGTTATTGCGCCAGAGGTGCTAGAGAGTGCGAGCGTGAAATTTATTCTGCAGCCGTTTGTAGAGAATGCTTTAGAACATGCTTGGTATGACGATGAAATTACACTGATGATCCGTGCTTATCTGGAAGAGGGGGATGTAGTCTTTGAAGTGGAGGATAACGGGCTCGGGATGAAGGAGGAGCTGATCGGGCAGATCCTTGAGCCTGCGGGTCAGGGCATCGGCTACGGCATCCGCAACGTGGATCAGCGGATCAAGCTGCAGTACGGCAGACCGTATGGTGTGTCAATTCACAGCTCGCTTGGCGAAGGAACGCTGATCCGGCTCCGCTTTCCTTATCGTCTGTATCATTCTGTGCCGGAAGAGGCACAGCAATTATAGCTCTTTACAGCAGCAGCGGCTGCGCTATCCCGGATCAGGAGACGCAGCCGCTGCATGTTTTTATTGAATACGGACCGGCTCCGCCGGATCAGGCTTACGTGGAGGGTTGAAGCGGTAGACCAGGTAACCTACGATGAACGGCAGAACGATCGTGACGATACCAGCTCCGATATTCACCGTATCCTTCATGAAGATCAGCGTCGCCCCCATCAGGATGCTGTCAAATACCACATGGCTGAACATCACCGCGATGAAACCGTACCGGATGAAAATATAGCTGAACAGCAGACCGATCACCGTCAGCTCAATCGGCCGTGAGATGACCGGATAGATCGGGTAGAGCGTATGTCCGAGCGCCCAGATCAGGGTCGTGATCAGCGAAGCAATGAGCGTATTCTTAACCAGCTTCTTCAGCATGCGGATACCAAACAGCCGGTAGACCGCCTCTTCCGAGAGGCCGGCCAGCCAGGCTACAATCGGCAGCAGCCAGGCATATTTCATATTGTAAGGCGACTGGCTGGCGTCAGTGGTGGACCAGTTATCCAGCGTATAGGACAGAATAATGAACATGACGGTCTGTACGCCGAGCAGAATGAAGGCCCAGATATAACCTGCCTGGATACTCTTCAGTACATAGTGGCCGTAGCCGGGCTCGGAGGCCCGGGGCCAAGGATTCAGCTTCTCCTCGGAACGCCACAAGCCGTCCCCTCCGACCAGAGAGAAATAGAGCAGGAGCGACATCAGCAGACTGTACAGTACGTAGATGACGAACATGACTACGGCTGTAACTCTTGCCTCAGCGCTGCCGCTGCCGGATTCAGACACCACATTGTAGCTGCTGACCATCATGATCAGGAAATGGACGGAGCTCAGGAAGATTCCGCGCTTCCAGGAAGTATGCTTCCTGCGCAGAATGCCGTAGATCAGTGCCAGGAGGCCCAGCAGCAGGGTCGGCAGACCGTATCCGAACAAAGTTAGCTTCTTGGCCAGCGAAGTTTGACCATCCACGTAGGCATCATGCCAGGCAGGGGCCGAGAATCCGGCGCGGAAGTACGAGACCTCGCCGTTCAGATAATTGAATTGGTATCTAAGCGGTAATTCACCTATGGTGACGGAGCTGTCGGAATAGACAAGCCCGTAGCCATCAAGGTTAGCCTCAATCTTCAGCTTGGCGGGATTGGCCCCCCAGAGCTTCAGCCAGGGAAGTGCGAGCCTCTCTTTTGCCTCCAGGCTCAGATCCGGTAGGCTGCTTGCAGGATTGGCAGTACCGGTACGTTTGGTTGCTGCTGCGGGCCGCTCGCCGTAATTCAGTCCGGCCGCTGCATCGGCATCGGCACCAACGGCAAAAGCCACGGGCTCGCCGTTATACATATTGAGGTCGACTGCCAGCCGGGCTGCAGCCTCTCCGGACGTATAGAGCACCGCATGGTACACATCGAATGGATAGCGTTGATCCAGCTTATTCTTGGAATAGTCCGGGAGCAGCTTCTCACGGGACATATAGCCGTAGAAGGAAGAGTCCGTCTTGTACAGGATCACCCATTCATCTCCGGCTGCGGCTTCGTAGCCGAGCTGCCCGGCGGCAAACGCGGCGGCTTTCTCCCGGATTTCACTTTTGCTGAGAATGGTTGTATCCCCATCTGAACTGGAGATGAGCTGGGGAGCGATCTGGAACATGACAAATAGAATGAGTCCGAGAATTCCGGCAAGGATAAGTTTAATAGTAAGGGGCCGCTGGTGCAGGGGCTGGCCGACGGGATTCATGGAACGCCTCCTTGAAATATAATGCTCTCATCCATCCATTATAGTATTACTTACCGGGCAGGTACAAAGAAATGCCTTATTATCCTTTTACGTGGAAAAGTCCAGGCTTATGCTTAAAGGCATGTTATTTTATCTGCTTGTCAAAATGAGTCTTTGTGAAGTTAGGCAATAACGTATATAATTTTGTATGCTTATCTGATACTGACTGATTCGTAACTTCTAAATAAGGAACCCTGAAAGGATGAGAAGTTTGGCGTCACCGTCTTCCAAGATCACCGGCTTCCGATTCCTGAAGCTGGCTCCTCCGCAAATCCTGGTGCTGAGCTTCGCTGCGGTCATCCTCATCGGCACATTGCTGCTTATGCTTCCGGTATCCAGTGTACCCGGTCAGCCGCTCCGCTTCATGGATGCGCTGTTCACAGCCACCTCCGCCGCCTGTGTGACCGGTCTGGCTGTAGTGGATACCGGGACCCATCTTACCGGCTTCGGACAAGCGGTCATTCTGGTGCTGATCCAGATTGGCGGGCTCGGGTTCATGACCATGGCCACGCTGTTTGCCCTGGTGCTCAGGCGCAGAATCTCCCTGCGTGACCGGCTGATTCTTCAGGAAGCCATGAATCAGAGCTCGATGGAAGGGATTGTGCGGCTGATCCGCAAGGTGCTGCTCTATTCTCTGGTCATTGAAGCTGCGGGAGCGTTTCTCCTGTCTATCCGCTGGGCGGTAGATATGCCGTTAGGCCGCGCAGTCTACTACGGGGTATTCCATGCGGTGTCGATGTTTAATAACGCCGGATTCGATCTGTTCGGCGGGCATGATCACAGCTTAATCAGCTATGTCGGAGACCCTGTCATTAACCTGGTTGTTATGTTCCTGATCATCTCCGGGGGGATCGGCTTCATCGTCATCTCCGATCTGGCCGACTTCCGCCGCACCCGGCGGCTGTCGCTGCACAGCAAGGTGGTGCTGTCGATGACGGCCGGACTGATTGTGACCGGAATGGTGGTCATCTTCATCTTCGAGTTCACCAATTCGCGGACCCTGGGACCGCTGAACCTCGGGAGCAAGCTGTGGGCCTCCCTGTTCCAATCCGTGGCACCGCGTACGGCAGGAGCCAACACCCTGGATATCACGGGCCTGCGTCAGGCCACGCAGTTCTTCATCGTGATTCTGATGTTCATCGGGGCATCCCCGGGCTCTACCGGCGGCGGCATCAAGACCACGACCTTCACGCTGATGATCGGTGCAGTTATCTCCATGCTGCGCGGCCGCGAAGACATCGTGCTCTTCCGTTACCGGCTGGCTCAGGAGCGCGTGTTCAAGGCACTGACGATTACGCTGCTGGCGCTGCTGCTGATCGTGACGGTCTCAATGATGCTCTCGACTACAGAGGGGCTGCCGTATCTGATGATTCTGTTCGAGACGATCTCGGCGTTTGCCAATGTCGGACTAAGTCTGGGTTTGACCCCGGAGCTGACGCAGGTCGGCAAGATCCTGATCTGCCTGACCATGTTCGCCGGAAGGCTAGGACTGCTTACGCTGGCGTATGCGCTTGGTCCGAGACAGGGCAAACCATTATATAAATATCCGGAAGGCAAAATGATAATTGGATAGGGGAATCAAGTCATGAAACCACAGCAGTTTGTTGTAATCGGCCTGGGCCGCTTCGGCTCAAGTCTGGCGCTGGAGCTGATGTCCATGGGCTACGAGGTGCTTGGCATTGACCACCAGGAGGAGCGGGTGGAGGAAATGAGCGGCCGGCTGACGCATGCGGTCATGGCGGATGCTACGGATGAAGGGATTATGCGCTCACTCGGGGTGCGTAATTTCGACTGCGGCATTGTGGCGATCGGGGATAATATGGAGCGGAGTATTCTGGCTGCGATTCTGCTGAAGGAGCTGGGCGTCAAGCAGGTGGTCGGCAAAGCGATCTCCATTCTGCACGGCCGCGCGCTGTCGAAGCTGGGGGTGGACCGGGTGATTTTCCCGGAGCGTGATATGGGTATCCGCGTGGCTCACCAGCTGGTGACGCCGAATCTGCTTGATTATATCGAGATTTCCAAGGATTACAAGGTCGTTGAGCTGACGGTGCCCGCCTGCATGAACGGTAAAAGCCTCTCCGAGCTGAATACCCGCGCCAAATACGGCTGCAGCATCATTGCCCTGAACCGCGAGGATGGCATCATCGTAGCCCCGACCGCACATGATTATGTGCATCAGGGGGATATCATGGTGGTGATCGGCTCCAACGACAGCATCGAGGAGTTCGAGGATGAAGCGGTGAATGCGGAGTAAGCATTTCCTGCCAGCCAGCCTATCCCGATAAAAGAAAGCTATAAACGCCCGGATAGCTATGCATCCAGGCGTTTTTGCTGTTTCTGCGTAAGCCTGCATCCGCATATCAGAGCAATGGACACCAGCCTGTGACATGCTGTGCGGAGACTGAAAAATTTTCCTATACACATATGTAAAATGTATCCTGAAATGATAAAATAAAAATATTGAAAGCGGTAACATTGAAATCCTTAGGGGGATATGTGATGAAAAAAACACCGATGATCCTGCAGCTGGCGTTGATTCTATTCTGCATTATGGCTATTCCTACAGCAGTCCTGACCTGGTACAGCGGGTCACAGATTATACAGAATTCTGAAGCAGCTATCGGGGAATCTACGCTGGCCGGGCTTAATGCCAACCGCAGGCTGAATGAGAACGCGCTGGCCAATCTGGCCCAGGATACGTCACGTCTGGCGGCGACGAATATTTTTGACCGCATCCGCAGCTTCGAGACCTACGATGAGATTAACGCCAACTATAATAATGTAAGTCTGGCGCTGTCCGTGACTAAGGAGCTGCTGAACCTGAACCGCCGGGTGGATGGTGTGTATTCTTCATTCTTTGTCCTGGAGGATTCGGATTATGTCTTCTCTACCGACAGCAGCATCACGACGCTTGCCCGCTATGAGCCTATCGGATGGATTACAGAAGCGCTTAAGGGACGCAGGGGGATCAGCGGGGTATGGGTGCCCCGTAAGCTTGCGTCGGGCGAGAACGTGGTGTCTTATGTGTACCCGCTCAACCGCTTGTCTACTACCACCCGGGGAGTAATCGTCGTCAATATGAAGGAGAGCCAGATCGGCAAATATCTGCATGCTACCGAGGTGGGTGACAGCAACTACCTCCTGCTGGACGCTGCGGGTACGGTGATTTCCTTCAATGACCAGTCCATGCTGCTCTCCGACAGCCGTAAGCTGCCGTTCTTACAGGAGATTCTGAATCAGGAAGCCAGTGAAGGCTACACCTTCCGTAAGCTGGAGGGTAAACGGACGGTGTATGCCTGGAGCCGTTCCTCCTTGTCCGGGTGGTGGAATGTAAGCTGGAGCTCCATGGATGAGCTGATGACCAAATCGAGAGAGATGCAGGGAAATATCATTCTGCTGACGGGGGCGATCATTGTACTCGGAACGCTGCTGGCCATCTTCCTTGCCACCTGGCTGTCCAGGCCCCTGAGGCAGCTGGTGCAGACGATACGCTCGAAGATTGATGTGGGCGTAGTGAACAAGAATGAGCTGGCCTTCCTGGATCTGGCCTTCAAACGGATGCAGGAGGAGGAAGAAAGCCTGTTCCAGCTGTTGCAGGAGCGTGAACAGGATACCCGCAGTCTGGCCGTACACCGTCTGCTGCGCGGTGAGATTCCGCCGCGGATCACGGAGGTTTTTCCGCATGCCTGCTACAGAGTGGTGGTGGTCTCCATCGACCAATATAGAAGATACGTTGGACATACCAATGTCGAGACGCGCAGCTATCACCGGTATTTGCTGAGTGCCAAATATGAGAGTGTTTTCCCAGAAGCGCTGGTAGCTCGTTGTGTCTACCATAATGAGGGCTGTACAGTGATTGTACTGAACTTTGCCCCGGAGGAGGGGGAGGTGCACAGCACTTTGATTCATCAGGCGCTGGAGGAGATCCGTGACCAGTCCCTTGAGCTGCTGGAGCATTCGGTCACGATTGGGGTAAGTGAGCGGACGGATGCTCCGGAGAGGGTGGCGCTGCGGCTGTTCGAAGCGATGGAGGTGATCAAGCGCCGCATGATCAAGGGGGCCGGAAGCATCATGTACTGGCATGACGGGGAGGATAACAGCCGCAAGTATGTTGATTCTGAGAGCAGCGAGCGGCGAATCCTCAATTTCCTGGATGCCGGCGACCTGGCGGGTATCTTCAAGGAGCTGCAGAGCATCCGCAGCCAGATCTCCGCAGAGGACAATATCTCCTACGATAATATTATGTTCATCTATCATCAGCTGATGGGCGCGACGATCAAGCATCTGCGCGAGAATCACCTCGGGACCGGACGGATGATTATGGGCCGGGGTAACGTATATTCGATTCTCGCCGCCATGGATACGCTGGATGAGCTGGAGGAGTACCTGTATGATTTCTACTGTGAGATTGTACAGAGCCTGGACCGCAGCGCCCATGAGACCAATTATGCGCAGCGGATCACGGAGTACCTGAAGCAGCACTACCGGGAAGAGATCGTCTTCGAGGATATGGCCAAGCAGATAGGCATCAGCTACTCCTATATGCGCAAGCTTGTATATGAGCAGACCGGCAGCAGCATGATTGACTTCGTCAACCAGCTAAGGATTGAGCAGGCCAAGGAGCTGCTGCTGGATTCGGGGCTGACGATCAAGCAGATTGCCGCTGAGGTCGGTTATGCCAATGTGCAGAGCTTCAACCGCTTTTTCCGCAAGTATGAAGGCATGCCGCCAAGCGGCTACAAGTCAGCGAAGAGCAAGAGTTCTTAGAAGTTCATAGATGGTCATAAAATCCTGTAAAATAAAAGCCCTTAGGAGCCCATTAAAGCCCTCCCCGGCGGAACGGTAGCTCCTTTCAGGGACCATATTGTTTCGGCTTGTCTGCGGAAAGTGGGTAGGCGGCGGGAAAGAAAGGGAAAAATCCCTCTGATGGAGCCGAAAATGGGCGGGATAGGGAAATGAAAGGGATAAATCCCTCTGATGGAGCTGAAAGTGGGCTGGATGCAGAAATGAGAGGGATAAATCCCTCTGATGGAGCAAAAAGTGGGCCGGATAGGGAAATGAGAGGGATAAATCCCTCTGATGGAGCTGAAAGTGAGTAGATGAAGAGCACAAGTGCACCTGAATCCCGAGAAAGTTGGCTAAACGAGCGAATGAAGAGCACAACCCCCCTCCCTCACCATCCAATTTTTATCCACCTTGTACCTGACACCATAAATGAAAGCGCTTTATTATTTTTGGGAATGCCTATCAGTTTTGATAATGCACTTTCGTCTGAAGCTTGGTGTGCCGGGCAACAATCATTTGTGAATCAATTGTGATAGGTGATCATCAATACTCATGATATTCAAGCCCCGGCAAAGGCGATAGCATAGAAGTCAGGCCGGAGACCATGAGCCGGCAGCCGGTAAGAAGAATTCAAGGCAGGAGGTGAATATGTTGAAAGCTGCAAGCGCTTCACAAACGAATCACAGTCCTTTATTAAGAAGGAAACAGGGGTTCAGCTATTATTTACAGCGGGATTGGCAGCTCTATCTGCTGGTGATGCTTCCGCTGGCCTTTGTCATCGTATTCAAATATTTGCCAATGACCGGACTTGTAATCGCCTTCAAAGACTATAAGATTGCCAGAGGCTTCTGGGGCAGTGAATGGGCGGGATTACAGGTTTTCCAGGACCTGTTTGCCAAGCCTGATTTCATCCGGGCCGTCCGCAACACCCTGCTGCTGAACGTGCTTGACCTCTGCTTCAGCTTCACGATGCCGATTGTGCTGGCTCTGCTGCTGAACGAGATCAAGAGCGTACGGTTCAAAAGAATCAATCAGACGGTGCTGTATTTGCCCCACTTCCTGTCCTGGGTCATTATCGGAGCCATCGCCTATCAGCTCCTCAGCGAGGGGGGCGGTGTTGTCAATAACCTCATAGAACTGATGGGAGGCACCCGGATTCCATTCCTGCAGCAGGATACGAATTGGCTGATCAGCTATCTCGTGATCGGGGTCTGGCAGAGCATGGGCTGGGGTACGATTATCTATCTGGCGGCGATGAGCGGGATCAACCCCGAGATGTACGAAGCGGCTACGGTAGACGGGGCAGGCCGCTGGAGAAAGGTCTGGAATATCACCCTTCCATCGATCCGGGCAACGATTGTGACGCTCTTGATTATGGCGCTGGGCAAAGTAATGGACGGCTCCTTCGAGCGGATCTATGCGCTGCAAAATAAAGCGACCACCGAGTTCACCACCACCATACCGGTCCTCGTATACCGCTGGGGGATCGAGAGCGGCAATTTCAGCAGGGCGACCGCCATCGGATTATTCCAGTCCGTCATCGGAATTATTTTGGTCATTTCCGCGGACCGCGTAGCCAAGAAGCTTGGCGAGGATGGGATTTTGTAGAAAGGAGAGGAACCATGAAAGCCATAGCCGGAGGCACTGCCGCACCCCACAAAGCACGCATAGATATCTGGGAAACACTGATCCGCCTCGTTATCGTCATCATTTCATTAATCTGCCTGCTGCCGTTTATTCATGTCGTATCGAAATCCCTTAGTTCTGACTCCTTCGTCATTGCCAACAAAGTCTTTCTGTGGCCGCAGGGCTTCACCATTGAAGCGTATAACAAAATCTTCGCGGATGCCAGCATCCTCCGTTCCCTGTACATCTCGGTCATCGTGACGGTGCTGTTCACCATTCTGGGCATGATCCTGACCATCTGCGCCGCCTATCCGCTGTCCAGAACCCAGTTCAAGGGCCGCAGAGTGATCACCTTCATTTTCCTGTTCACCATGTACTTCAGCGGGGGCATTATCCCCGACTATATGAACATCAACAATCTGGGACTGATGGATACGATCTGGTCACTGGTGCTGCCGCTCTCCTTCAGTGCCTTCAATCTGCTGATTATGAAGACTTCTCTAACGCACGGGATTCCCGTAAGTCTGGAAGAGTCAGCACGGATCGACGGCGCGGGGCATTTCCGGATTCTGTTCAGCATTGTGCTGCCTTTATCCAAGCCGATTATGGCGACACTTGCCCTTTTCTATGCGGTGGGCCGCTGGAATGCTTATCAGGACGCATTGTTCTATATCAAGCATGAGACCTCCCTCCGGCCGCTTCAGCTCAAGCTGTATTATCTGGTCATTCAGGCGAGTGAAAGCTTCCAGCTGGAAGCCAGCCAGGTGCAGCTCAGCAATCCCGAAGTACTGAAGGCGTCAGTCGTTGTATTCGCTACCTTGCCTATCCTCTGTGTGTATCCGTTCGTCCAAAAGTACTTCGTTCAAGGTGTTATGCTCGGAGCCGTTAAGGAGTAATCCTGCGTCCCTGGTATATAGTCATTCTTTGGAATTACGAAAATTCAAAAAATGGGGGAATTGCGATGAGTAAAAGAAGCGTGTATTCGTTAATGATGGCATCCGTCATGACGGCCGGCCTGCTGGCCGGATGCTCCGGGGGAAATAACACCAAGAATACAGCCGAATCCAGCAATAAGCCGGCCGAGACAGCCGCTGCTACGAACCAGGCCGAAGGAGCCTATCCTGATTATTCCAAGGGCTTCGAGAAAAAAGTCTCGCTGGACATTCCGGTCTATGAGCGTGCCTATGAAGGCTGGAACGTGTCCGATAACTACTATACCCGCTGGGTACAGGCGGAGTTCGGCGACAAATATAATATAGAGGTTAACTATGTGCCGATTACCCGCTCCAAGGAAGTAACGGATTTCGAGCAGCTTCTGGCTTCGCACAAGGCACCGGATATTATTTTCCATTATGATATGCCGCAAGCGCTTACTTATTATGGCGAGGATGTGATGCAGCCGCTCGACTATGCAGAGATCCAGAATTATGCGCCGACCTACTGGAAGAACATGGGTGAAACGATTGAACAGTATGGTACCGTGGATGAGCAGAAGACCTTCTTCTTCGCTGCACGCCCGGAAGCCGACAACTTCGTCAACATTATCCGCAAGGATTGGGTGGAAAAGGTAGGCATGAAGGTGGAGGATCTCACCTCGCTCGAAAAGTATAACGAGATGCTTGCCAAGTGGAAGGAAGCCGGACTCGGGGTGAGCGGCGGCAATCTGCTGCAGAACTTCTTCAACTTCAACTATCCGTTCCGTGAATGGCCCGTGGATGCGAAGTATCGTGCGCTGTATTCCGATCTCAGCGTTGCCGATCTGACTACGAAGGAGACAGAGGCTTACCTGCGAAACCTCAATTATCAGTATAACAATGGCCTGATTGATAAAGAATTCTACCTGCGCAACGATGAGCCGAAGATTAAGGCGGAATTCGTGGCAGGCAAAACCGGCAACTTCGGCTTCTATCTGGCGAACAACACCGATGTTTTTGCGGCTACGCTGCAGAATAACCCCGATGCTGAGTTTGCGGTGGTGCCTCCGTATGCAGGGGTTCCGGAAGGCAAGAAGCCTCAGGGACGCGCTTACTGGCCGTTCGGCTTCATTATGGGCATTAACTATGAATCCACGCCGGAAGAACGCGCAGCCGTGTGGATGTATCTGGAATGGCTCAGCCAGCCGGAGAACCTGTTCAAGTTCCAGAACGGGATCGAAGGGGAGAACTATACGCTTGACGCAGACGGCATTGCGCTGAAGAACCCGGATTATAAGGGCGAAGCGGTGCTGGCACAGAACAATAACAAGGACTACTGGGGTCTGGTGACGGAAATTGCCCAGTACCCGGATGAAGCCAAGACCCGCAAGGCCAACCTGCGGAACTGGGCACCGGCCGGTTATGAGCCGCTTGCGGATGATCTGGTGAAATATTATGACGAGGTTGCCGAATTCCGTACACCGGATGCCCTGTTCAATGTGGTGCTGGAGAAGGTGAACGAATACAAGGCCGATCTGAACACGCTGTTCCAGGAGCTGTACGTGAAGGTGGTGCTCGCTCCGGAGGCTGAATTCGATGCTACGTATGAAGCCGCCAAGAAGACGTATCTGGAGGCAGGCTACCAGGAGATTCTCGATGAGAAGCAGGCGGCAATTGATGCAGGCAAATTCCGTTAATCCGGTGTAAGTCTGGTTTAGTATAGCAAAAGAATTACCCGGCAGTATCCTCACCCGGCAGGCTGATCCGTAGCATTACGGAAGCTTGCCGGGTGATTGCTGTGTTCCCCGCCGCTACTCGCGGCTGTTCAGAAAGACATCCTCCGTGACCTGCACCAGGCAGCGCGCTGCTGTGCTGAGTCCGCCGCTGCTCTGGTAGATGAGGCAAGTGGTCCGCTGCGTCTGCTCCAGCTCCTTGATGTGCAGGGAGACCAGCCCCCCGCCGTTCAGCAGCTCCGGACGCAAGTAAGAGTTCGGCAGCAGGGCCGCAGCCTTGATCGTCGGCAGCAGGCGGACGATGGCCTCGAAGGAGTCGATCTCCATCCGTACATCGGGATCAACCCCGCAGCGCTGGAACAGATCATCTGTCGTCCGGCGGTACCAGGTTCCCTTGGAGAAAAGAATCATCGGCAGCCGGGAGAGATGCTCCATGGTGAGCCGCGGCGTCAGGGTCAGCGGATGCTGCTCGGAGACGACCAGCCGGAGCTGGTCCTCGAACAGCGGGATGCAGCGCAGCCCCGGCTCCTGGACCTGGGAGGCGATGATGGCGACATCGCATTTGCCTTCGCTGACAGCGGTGACCATTTCATGAGTCTTCCCGGTGATGAGCTTCAGCTCGGCTGCCGGATACTTCTCTGTGTACGCTTTTACCAGAGGGGGCAGGGTTGTCTGCAGTGTGGTAAGGCTGGCGCCCAGGGTTACGAGCTGCGGCTCTCCCTCCTTGAACTTCGATAACGCTTCCAGAAACTTGGAACGCTGCTGACGCTGCTCCAGCGCATAAGTGTAGGTAAGGCGGCCGACCTCTGTAAGCTCCAGGCGCTTACCGAAGCGGTTGAACAGGGCGACGCCGAGCCGCTCCTCCAGCTTGGAGATTTTGCGGGAGAGGGCCGGCTGGGACAGGTTGAGCTGGCGCGAGGCCCGGTTCAGGCTGGAATGCTCCACCACCGCAGCAAAAGCATCTAAATCATCATACATTTCATAGTGCTCCTCTCTTACAAATCCCATACAACTGTGATAAAAGGCATAGCCGATGTGTCAAGGTTCTCCTGATGTGCAGGAAGACAACCCTAAATTGTAAGTTATTGATGAAGCTAAATGAGAATTATTATCATATTAAAAATATTCTTATGCAATTATTGTATAACGATTAATAATTAGATTGCAATTCCCTTATAAGCAAAAAAAGAGTAACATGAAAAGTGACACAAGATATTCACATATTGTGAATTATTCAGCAAAGTCCGGGAAAACAATGGATAGTGGTGAAAACAGACTATTAGCCGGTAAATCAAGACTGCCGCTGCCCTGTTTCAACTGTACTCCCGGCGGTGTATGCTCTTTAAAAAGACTTGTGAAAACGCTGTTTTATATGGAAAGGGGACACTTTGCATGAGAGGATTTTATTCCAGAAAGATTCATTCCTTGCTCGGCGTTATCCCGCTCGGGGCATTCTTCCTTGAGCACATGCTGACGAACTTCGCAGCAGTAGAGGGTGGCGCTTCTGGTTTCACAGACAGTGTGCTGTGGCTGAACAGCCTGCCGCTTGTCTTCTTCCTGGAATTGTTCGGCATCTGGCTGCCGCTGCTGTACCATGGAGTCTACGGCCTGTACATCGCGTACCAGTCGAAGCCGAACCTGAACCGCTACAATCTAGAGCGCAACTGGCGTTATACGCTGCAGCGGATCACCGGAGTTGTCACCTTCATCTTCATTGTCTGGCATCTGTGGGACACACGCGTCCAGGTAGCGCTCGGCAAGGTGGAGCATGATCAGCTTGGCGGAGTGATGCATAACATTGTGACCCAGCCGCTGCTGATGACTCTCTATATTGTCGGAATCGTGGCTGCCTGCTTCCACTTCTCCAACGGTCTATGGTCGTTCCTGATCAGCTGGGGAATCACGGTGGGTCCGCGTTCGCAGAGAGTATCGTCGGTACTTTGCCTCGGTATTTTCGTTATCGTTACTTTCATGTTCGTCCTGTCGCTGGTTACCTTCCGTAACGATGAATTCCAAACTGCCGCTACGGCGATGCAGTCAGTGCGCAGTTTCATTTAAGGATATACAGGTGAGTGGAAGCGGTTAACTTTTGCTGGGACACACTCACAAAACCAAAGCGTATGCTTCCGAGGCAAGTTTTGTACGATGAGGAATCAGGAAGCAGACGCTGACAAAACTTAAGCCTATGCTTCCGAAGCAAGTTTTGCTGCTCAGCTATCTCGAAGAAGCGGATCTTCCGCAAAACTTTTTAGGAGGGGAACAATCATGGCATCAGCCGATATCATCATCGTGGGCGGCGGTCTGGCCGGCCTGATGGCTACCATTAAGGCCGCTGAGTCCGGCGCGCATGTACATCTATTCTCACTGGTCCCTGTCAAAAGATCACATTCCGTCTGCGCGCAAGGCGGCATCAATGGCGCCGTGAATACCAAGGGCGAGGGCGACTCGCCTTGGGAGCATTTCGACGATACTGTCTACGGCGGCGACTTCCTGGCCAACCAGCCGCCGGTTAAGGCCATGTGCGAAGCAGCACCGGGCATTATTCACCTGATGGACCGGATGGGCGTAATGTTCAACCGTACGCCGGAGGGGCTGCTCGACTTCCGCCGGTTCGGCGGAACGAAGCGCCACCGCACAGCCTTCGCAGGTGCGACTACCGGGCAACAGTTGCTGTATGCGCTGGATGAGCAGGTACGCCGCTGGGAAGCGGAAGGCCTGGTTACCAAGAGTGAGAACTGGGAATTCCTCTCGGTGATTCTGGATGACGAGCGGGTCTGCCGCGGTATCAGCGCCCAGAATCTCAAGACGATGGAGATTCAGACCTTCCCGGCGGACGCGGTCATTCTGGCCAGCGGCGGTCCGGGGATTATTTTTGGCAAAACGACGAATTCGGTCATCAACACAGGAACCGCCGCAAGCGCCGTGTATCAACAGGGTGTGCACTATGCGAACGGGGAATTCATTCAGATTCACCCGACGGCGATTCCCGGCGATGACAAGCTGCGGCTGATGTCGGAATCGGCACGCGGCGAAGGCGGACGGATCTGGACCTATAAGGACGGTAAGCCGTGGTACTTCCTCGAAGAGAAATATCCATCGTACGGTAACCTGGTGCCGCGCGATATTGCTACCCGTGAGATTTTCAATGTGTGTGTGGATCAGGGGCTGGGCATTAACGGCGAGAACATGGTCTACCTGGATCTGTCGCATAAAGACCCGAAGGAGCTTGACGTCAAGCTGGGCGGGATTATCGAGATCTACGAGAAGTTCATGGGGGATGATCCCCGCAAAATTCCGATGAAAATCTTCCCGGCTGTGCATTATTCAATGGGCGGCATGTGGGTCGACTATAATCAAATGACGAATATTCCCGGCTTGTTCGCGGCAGGGGAATGTGAATATCAATACCACGGGGCCAACCGTCTGGGAGCGAATTCCCTGGTCTCTGCCATTTATGGCGGGATGGTCTCCGGACCGAAGGCCGTGGAGTATATCAAAGGCCTCAAGAAATCGGTGCAGGATATTTCCTCCACGGTGTTCGACAGCTTCCACAAGACTCAGACCGATAAATATGAGTCGCTGCTCGGGATGACTGGCACAGAGAATGCTTACGTGATCCATAAGGAGCTTGGCGAGTGGATGACGGCGAACATGACTGTGGTGCGTGAGAATAAGAAGCTGGAAGCCACCATCGGCAAAATCAAAGAACTGAAGGAACGCTACAAGAATATCAATATGAGCGACACTTCGCGCTGGAGCAACCAGGGGGTAGCCTTCACCCGCCAGCTTTGGAACATGCTGGAGCTGTCGGAGGCGATGACACTTGGAGCCCTGCTGCGCAACGAGAGCCGGGGCGCGCATTACAAGCCGGAATTCCCGACGCGTAATGATGAGGAATTCCTCAAGACCACCAAAGCCGCCTGGACAGCAGACGGCCCGCAGATCTCCTACGAGGAAGTCGATGTGTCGCTGATTCCTCCGCGCGTGCGGGATTACTCGAAGGACTGACCGGTTAGACTAACCAAACTTTCTAGGAGGTAACTGACATGGCGGAAACAGCAGCAGCTCCCAAAAATGTGAAATTTATTATTACCCGCCAGGATGAACCGGAGACCAGCCCCTATACGGAGGAGTTCGAGCTTGCCTACCGTCCGGGGATGAACGTAATCAGTGCGCTGATGGAGATTCAGCGGAATCCGGTGAATGCGAAAGGCGATAATACGGTTCCTGTATGCTGGGAATCCAACTGTCTGGAGGAGGTCTGCGGCGCCTGCTCCATGGTCATCAACGGCAAGCCCCGTCAGGCGTGCGCAGCGCTGATCGACAATCTGGAGCAGCCGGTGCGCATTGAGCCGATGAAGACCTTCCCGGTCGTGCGCGACCTGGTCATTGACCGCAGCCGGATGTTCAATGCCCTGAAGCGGGTCAAAGCCTGGATTCCGATTGACGGCACGTATGATCTCGGTCCGGGACCGCGTATGCCGGAGAAGAAGCGCCAATGGGCGTATGAGCTGTCCAAATGCATGACCTGCGGCGTCTGTCTGGAGGCTTGCCCGAATGTTAATGAGAAGACTAACTTCATCGGGCCGGCAGCCATCTCCCAGGTGCGCCTGTTCAACGCTCACCCGACAGGTGAGATGAACGCTGAAGAGCGCCTGGATGCGCTCATGGATGACGGCGGCATCGATGGCTGCGGCAACTCGCAGAACTGTGTGCGTGCCTGCCCGAAGGGCATTCCGCTCACGACCTCCATTGCCGAGATCAACAAGCAGACAACCAAGCATATGTTCAAGCGTTGGCTGGGAGTCTGAGCATTTTTCAGACCATTCGTCTATAAACAGAATCGTAGCAGGCCATTCAGATGTCATTACTGGGTGGCCTGTTTGGCTGCGCCCGGCATTGTTACAGGTACGGATGTTTCTGGCCGGCTGGAAAAGGGGTACATGTGTAGACAGCCTGTAATGAAGAGCCTGAAGCTGCATAGAATAGCCATACGTCCGCAGGTTCCGATAAATATAGGTGGATATGTTATAATCTACATAGCCAAGTGGAAACGGCTTTGCCGTCCTTTTAAGGACGGTATCGTTTCAGCGAGAAATAGAAGGATAATTTATAGCGTAAAACCTATAAATTCTTATATTTTGAAGATAGCCGCCAGCGTAGCGGATAAGGGGGAGGAATGACTGTGATTTGCCGTGAACAGGATGGAACGCTTGTAATGACGAAGCAGCATGAGCACGGGCTGCTGGCCGGAGAATTTGCTAAGTGGTTCAAGGAAGAGCATACGCCTGCGGAAGGCCGCCGGGCTGAGGTGCTGTGGGCAGTAAGCAACCATGACCGGGGCTGGATTGATCTGGATGAGACACCGTTCTGGAATGATGCGGAGGGGCTGCCTTACAGCTTCCTTGATTTCCCGGTTGTGCCGAAGCTGACCTTTTATAGACGGGGAATTGATGAGGTGGAAGCGAAGACCCCATACGGGGCGCTGCTGTGCAGCTCGCATTTTGAACGGTTAATTGAGGTGTCGGGTGAGGAATGCCCGGAGCTGACACAATATCTGGAGGGTGAAGCGGACCGCCGCGCCCGTATCCACCGGGCGCTGGAGCAGAGCAAGCCGCTTGAAGAAGGCGAGCTGTATTATGACGCCAGACTGCTGCAATTCTGCGACGATCTGTCGCTGTTCCTGGCGCTGAGCAAGCCGGGCAGCGCCGAATCCGAGAAGCACCCCTGGTTCGTAGACGGCTTCTCCGGCAGCGAGGAGTTCAGCTTCACCTCCGGCCGTGCCATTGAGGCGGAGTGGCAGGACAGCGCTACGCTGACCCTGACTCCGTTTCCGTTCACGCAGGAGGTTGAAGTGAGCTTCAAGCAGCGGCGGGTCAGCCGGGCGGACATTAAGGATAAGGGAATTGCCCGCGCCTACCGCGAGGCTCCTGAGGAAGAATGCCGGATCAAGGTCATTAGCGGACCGGAGGAGGACTCGCGGGCTAAGACCGGAGCCGGTCAGCGCACTAAGGGGTAGTATAAGTCCGGGCAAGCCGCTGCTCTGCGAGTATAAGCAGGACCGGATAAGGACCTTCCCGGCGGGAAGCCGGGAGCATAGAACAGGAGTGTAAAGGCCATGGCATGGTGGATCTGGGCTTTCAATATCATTGTCATTGTATTCCTGGTAGTGAGGTTTGCCCGGTTGAAGCTGAGCTGGATAGGCCGAGGCGTGCTGCTCGCTCCTATTCTCATCTATGCGCTGATCTCAGTGGAGGATCTGCTGAACCTAATCGATCTGGGTACGATTGTACCTGGCAACCGGGGACTGCGCGGACTGATTCTGTTTTTTGTCCTGGCTTCAGTCTTGTTCTATATTCTGTTTATTTTCCATGAAATCAGGGATTCCAACAGCAAGGAGGTCAGGCTGCAGCAGACGCTGGTCCGGATCAGCATCGCTGCATTCACCTGTATTATTTTTTTTACAGTCGTATATACATCGATATATAAGTTGTTTGGACAGTCCTCGTTCCAGGGAAAAGGGTTGGGCGAGGATCTGCTTAGCCAGTTCATTACGTTCCTCTATTTCAGCGTGGCTACTTTTACGACAGTCGGTTACGGGGATATAGCTCCCATAGACAATACCTCAAGGCTGGTTGTAGTTATGCAGATTTGCTTCAGCTTCATTACGGTCGCTTATGCGCTATCCATGCTGGGCTTGTTCCGCAAGATTCTTGGGGGAAATACCACAGAGGAAGAGGTTGAGGCAGCCATTGAAGTAGATATTGATGACAAGGTGGATGAAGCCGTAGAGGATCGACAATAACCCGATTAGAATTCAAGACAGAGAGGAGAATCTCCCTATGAAAAAATCGTTCGGAGGCTCTCCCGAACGTACAGTTTCCGCTGCGGCGGACGGCGCGGGAACTGGCCCCCCGAAGCCGGAAGGCCGGGGCGGCCGCAAGATGACCCGCCGACAGTTCCTGGCCCGGGGGGCAGGCGCGGTAGTCGGCGCAGGCCTCCTCGCCGGCGGCTATGCCTGGCAGGGAGAGCCGAACTGGTTAGAGGTGACCCGCCGGGAGCTGCCGCTTGCCGAGCTGCCGTCCGCGTTCGCAGGGACCCGGCTGGTCCATTTCAGCGATGTGCATCTGGGCTTCAACAAGGATGCGAAGGATCTGGCCCGGCTGACGAAGCATATCAAGGAAGAACAGCCGGATCTGATCTGCTTCACCGGGGATATCGTAGACAGCTATGCTGAAGATCTGACCGATGCAGTCCCTCTGCTGGCGGAGCTGCAGGCCCCGCTTGGGAAGTATGCCATCCTCGGGAACCATGATTACAAGAATACGGAGCTGCTGACCCGTCTGCTGACGGAGGCCGGATTCCGCGTCCTGCGGAACGAGTCTTATCTGATCAAGCAAGGCGGAGCGACGATTGCCGTAGCAGGACTGGATGACATGCTGCACGGCAAGCCGGACCCGGAGGCAGCTGTCCGGGATATTCCAGAAGGCATCTTCACGGTGCTGCTGATGCATGAGCCGGATTACGCCGAGGTGGCGGAAGCCTATCCTTTTCATCTTCAGCTCTCAGGTCATAGTCATGGCGGTCAGATTCGTCTGCCGCTGGTCGGAGCGCCGTTCACGCCTTACGGATCTAAGAAATACATAGACGGCTTGTATTATACAGAGAATAAGGCGATGCCGGTGTATGTGAACAGGGGCTTCGGCGAGACAATGATGCCGCTGCGCTTCCTGTGCCGCCCGGAGCTTACCGTGCTGACTCTGCGCCGGGGGTAGCCGGACTGCAAGAGAGGGGCGCCATAGGCGGGAGAAGAAGAGGGAGAAGTTCATGAGCACTTATGAGATGATCATGGGGATGTTGCTGCAAGGCTCTATGGTGGAACTGAAGAATATGGCGTCCGGCGACGGAGCGCTGCTGAAGTCGCTCCTCTCCCATCCGGAGGTGCAGCCGCATATTCAGCTGCGCCATGCATCGACTTCCCGGCAGGGCGTGCTGGATAAACTGGTGACCCGGATGCTGCATGGCTACGATCCCGGCGCGCTGCATGCAGGAATCTATATCTTAGGCCAGCCGGAGCTGATAGGATCAGTCTCCTTGCAGAATTGGAACCGGCAGGAGGGCCATGCGGTACTGGGCTATATGCTGAATCCGTTATGCTGGGGCCGCGGCTATGCGGCTGAGGCACTGGGATTGCTACTGGCTTATAGCTTCAGTGAACTGGGCCTGAGGAAGGTCGAGGGACGTTGCCGGGGGGATAATCACCGGTCCGCTCAGGTCATGCTGAGGAACGGCCTCACCTTGGAGCGGACCCTGCCGATGGCGGACGGCTCGGGCGATGTAATGAAAGTATTCACATTGTTACACAAATGAAATAATGCCGTTATCAAACTCTAACAGTCAGCGGTTAAACTAAGTACATGACCCCCTTTTGAAAATATAACTGCTGTTGGGACCCGATGATTCGGGTCCATTTTTTTTGGGCGTGTGCGGGTAGGGGCCCGAGATGAAAGGGATAAATCCCTTTGGATCGGCTAGAAGTGGGCTGGAGGAGTGAATGAGGGGCATTAGTGCCCCTGAATTTGCAGCCACCATATTTGCGGTATTAAACATTGTGTGCTGGCAGTCTCCAAGGGGATTGGGCTATGATAGTGTAGATGGTACATGGACAAATATAGATGGGAGAGGAAATGAACCTTTGAATGATGTGATTAGATTACTTATGAACCACCGTTCGTTCCGGAACTACAGCGGGCAGGCGGTGGAGCCTTGGAAGCTGAAGACGATTATTGAGGCAGCTCAGGCGGCACCGTCTTGGGTGAACGGCCAGCAGGTATCGATGATTGCGGTACGCAGTGAGGAACGCAGGCAGCAGCTGTCGGTGCTGTGCGGCAACCAGAAGCACGTGGCGGCAGCGCCGGTCTTCCTGGTGTTCTGCATGGACTTTCACCGGGCCAAGCTTGCGGCGGAGCTGGAAGGCCAGCCGTTCGAAACGGCTGCGGATGTAGACGCGCTGCTGGTTGGAGCTACGGATGCCGGCATTGCGCTAGCGAACGCAGTGGCTGCCGCCGAGTCGCTGGGGCTGGGGATTATCCCGATCGGGGGCGTGCGCCGCAACACGGCAGGAGTGATTGAACTGTTGCAGCTGCCAGAGTATGTATTTCCTGTGGTCGGTCTCTGCATTGGCTATCCGGCGGGAGAACAGCCGAAGAGTTCACGCCTGCCTATAGCAGCTGTATACCATGAAGAGGTCTATAACCCTGATCAGCAACACTTGATCGAAGAATATAATGAGACCCACCGGGAGCTGCTCAAGTCCCAGGGGCTGACGGAGCGGAGCTGGACCAGCATGATTGCCCGCTTCTACGCTCTGAATCCGCAGTATGGGGACTCACAGCGTACGCTGAAGCAGCAGGGCTTCACCTGTGAGAATCTGAATAAGGAGTAACTAGTTAACATCTGGAGGAATGCAGATCCTCCCGGGATCTGCGGCTCAGTCGGTGGGCAGGCAGCTGTTAGATGTTAGTGAAGAGTTGGAAGGTAGCAGCTAACAGTTTGTAGTCCGCTTCTCTAATAGTATCGACTTAGCCCAATAGAAACCCCGCCTTGCAAGTCTGGTGCAGACTTTGGCAAGGCGGGGTTTTTGAAATGAATTATGCGTCTGCCTACAACGCAACCTTAACCTTCTCGCGGCGCTTGTAATAGACCCAGTATTCGAAGCCAATCTCTTTCAGCCGCGCAGCCACCTGATTACGCTGGTCGGCAACACGTGCAGGTAGATGGGCATCGGAACCGAAGCTGACCTCCACGCCGAAGTGCAGGGCCCGCTCCAGAATCTCATCGGATGGGTACCAGCCGCCGCACAGCTTGGTGCCGCCGGAGGTGTTGATCTCGATGGCCGGGCCGCATTCGCCGATCACGCGCAAGGCTTCGTCAATCTCCTTGGGAGCAGCGATCTCGGAGAAGGGCGGATAGTTGCCCTTCATGGCATCGATATGGCCGAGAATCTGGAAGATGCCGCTGCGTGCGGATTCGGCAATCAGCCGGTAGTACTCGCTTTTGGAGGCAAGCCTCTGCGCGGGGTCAAGCCCCTTCCAGCGTCCCTGGTTGAAGATACTGACCTCCTCAACATGATGCACGGAGCCGATTACATAATCGAACGGGTAGGCGGCGTAGGTCTTGCGGTACAACTCCGCATGCTCCGGAAAGAAGTCGGATTCCATGCCGAGCAGGACATCAATACGGCCTTCGTATTCTTTTTGCAGCGACAATACTTCCTCCACATAGTGGACCAGCTCAGACTTGGCCATGGCAATGCGCGGAAAAGCCTGCTCAGACGGGCTTCCGAAGTAAGGCGAATGATCGGAAATACCGATAACATCCAGCCCCGCCGCTATTCCGGCTTCAATATAATCCCGGATCGTACCGTCAGCATGGCCGCAGCGGAAATGATGGGTATGCAGGTCGAACTTCATAATGGGAACATCTCCTTAGGCTAATATGGCTAAATAGGGTGCAGGTTACTCTGAGCCGATGAACTGGGTCTCGGGCATTCCCTTGAGGTCGCTCAGGAACTGCCTCATCGCAGAGTTGACATACTTGCCGGACTTGGTAATGACACCTACAGGATGGGTAACCTCAAGCTCGATGATCGGGACGATGCGCAGGGTTCCGCTTCTGACCTCGGCAGTGACAGACTGCTTGGAGATGACCGCCGCTCCCAGATCAAGCTCGACCATCCGCTTCACTTCCTCACTGCTGGTCAGCTCCATAATTACCAGCGGCTGAATACCGTGTCTCGCCAGCACCTCGTCGACAAATTTCCGGCCGACCGTATCCGGTGAGAGCAGGATGAGCGGGATGGTGCCCAGTGCCTCGATCCCGGCTGTTTTGACCTGGGCCAGCGGATGGCGGGGGGAGACAACCAGTTCGAAAGTATCATAATACAGGACCGAGGTCGTCATTCCCGGATTGCGGCCGATCAGGTAGCCGATGCCGACATCCACAATCCCGTTCTCGACTTGCTGGTAGATCTGGGAGGAGGACATGGATGAGATCGAGGTTTTGATATGAGGGAACTGATCCTGGAAATAGGAGAGCACCCGGGGGAGAATCTGGATGGCGATGGAGGTGGTCGTACCGAGAATAATATGCCCTTGGGGATTCTCTTCGAGATCGGCAAGGCGCTGCTTAAGCTCATCTACGATTCCGACAATCTGTTCCGCGTGGGCGAGGAAGACCTTGCCCCTGTCCGTCAGCGTCACCGGCTGATTCCGGTCAACAAGCTGGGTTTTGAACTCTTCCTCCAGGCTTTTGATCTGGGCCGAGACCGCCGGCTGCGTCAGGTTGAGCAGCTCTCCCGCCTTGCGGAAGCTCATGGTTTTGGAGATGGTGATCAGTGTTTCGAGCTGGCTGATATTCATGGACTGTCCCCCTTATGGCTACCGGATGGTGCCGCCGTATATTTGTACAAACAGGGAAAGCCGCAGCTTTCCGGAGGGCGTATGTGCACATGCAAGCTTCCAGAATTAGAGTCTGCAAGCCGCGGATTCTGACAAAGTAGATAGGTACAAGGGTCGCTGTGAGTGCTGCACTCGGAGGGTGTGACGCCGCAGATCTTACGTTTATTGATTAAATTATAGGAGATTCCTCCCGGGAGGGCAATGTTGGGCTCCAAACTATCTTCAGAAATCATTCGACAAGACCATTAATTTTTGGTGAATAATGCCGATATATGAAGTATAATAAATTTTATTGCTTAGGACTTTTGGTATATGACTAAAGACTGGTCGAGGGGGACAGCACTTTCATGAAAGCAGAAGTAATCAATCCGTTTTTAGAGTCTGCGCGCATTGTAATTGAACAGGTGATCCAAGTCTCGCCGTCCACCGGTATGCTGGGGATTAAGGATATTGAACTGATCGATAATCATATATGGATTCAAGTGGGAATGACAGGTCAGCTCAGCGGGAATATTATCTTCGGGATTGCCGAACCGGTAGCACTTAAGATGGTGTCGGCCATGATGGGCGGTTATGTGATAACAGAGATGGATGAGATGGGCCAGAGCGCCATTTCCGAGCTGGGCAATATGATCAGCGGCAATGCCAGTACTATTCTCTCCAATCAGGGGGTGTCGGTAGACATTACCCCGCCGAAGCTGATGAAGTCCGAGAGCATGTCTATACTGCCGCGCAAAGCGCTGAGTATTCCTCTTGTGATGGAAGGCATCGGGGAGCTTGATATTCAGGTAATGATCTCTTAGGCGGATAATCGGGAGTTGAATCTATTCCATGGCATTACAAGGCAAGATTGTGGTAATTACAGGAGCTTCGAGCGGAATTGGCGCGCTTACGGCGCAGATGCTCAGCGGGCTAGAGGCGGTTCCCGTTCTTCTGGCCCGGTCCAGAGACAAGCTGCAGGCTGTTGCGGCGGGCATCCAGGGGGAGCATGGGCTGTTCATCTGTGATGTGACCGATGAGGCGGCGGTGAAGCATACCTTTGCGGAGATCCTGGAGCAATACGGCAGAATTGACATTCTGCTTAATAATGCCGGTTACGGCAAGTTTGCGGCTTTTACAGAGATGGAGTCTGAAGAGTTCGCTGATATGATGGATGTTAACTATATGGGAATTGTGCGCTGCACCAAGGCTGTCGTTCCTCATATGCTTACGCGCGGCAGCGGTCAGATCGTGAACGTGGCTTCCATGGCCGGCAAAATCGGAACCGCACGCTCAGTGTCCTACACGGCCACCAAGCATGCCGTTCTCGGCTTCACCAATGCGCTCCGCCAGGAGCTGCGGAAGAGCGGTATTATTGTCTCGGCTGTGAACCCCGGACCCATCGCCACCGAATTCTTCAAGACCGCCGACCCTTCCGGTAACTATGAACGAAGCGTAAGCCGGATCATGATGACGCCGCAGCATGTGTCCGCGAAGATCGTTAAGCTGATGGATAAGGGTAAAGAGGAAGTGGACCTGCCCGGTCTGGCAGGCTTCGGCATCCGGCTCTATGGCCTGTTCCCGCGGCTGGCAGACAAGCTGACCTATAACCTGATGAACAGAAAATGAATAAATTGTAGTTTTGATGTGTGGCGTGAACGACTTGTCCCCCTTTGGTATACAGGATGGTATGACCGTTTAAATACGGCCCCAACTTAGATTTTATGGCCTTCCATTTGGTGGAGAGGCCTTTTTGGCATATAATGAACATATTATCTTAAGTGAAAAGGATGAAACCCTATTATGAATAAAGCTTCTTTTGCGGCTATCGGCATCCAGGAAGACCTTGCTGCCCGATTGTCTGAATTCGGCATCACCGAACCATCCCCTGTACAGGAGCAGACGATTCCGCTTCTGCTGGAAGGAAGAGATGTTCTGGCCGCATCCCAGACAGGAACAGGCAAGACACTGGCTTATCTGCTGCCGCTGCTGCAAGGGATTAACCCGGACTCGAAATCGGTGCAAAAGCTGGTGCTGGCCCCAACGCAGGAGCTGGCGATGCAGATCCTGCGTGAAGCGGAGCGCTACGGGGCACACCGTGGCATCCGGGCTATAGGGCTGATCGGCGGGGCGGCGATCAAGCGCCAGATTGACAAGCTGCGGGAGCATCCGCAGCTGGTGGTAGGCACCCCGGGACGCATACGTGAGCTGATCGGGCTGCGCAAGCTCAAGATGCATGAGGTGAGCACAATTATTCTTGATGAGGCAGATCAGATGTTCCAGCTTAGCGGTGCGGGCGAAGTGACGAAGATCGTCAGCAGTGCGCTGCGTACGCGGCAGCTGGTCATGCTGTCGGCTACGATTGGACCGGAGACCCGTCTGTTGGCGAACCGGGAGATGAAGAATCCGGCGGAGGTCGGCATCGACCCCGGCATGATGACTGCCCAGAGCCTGGAACATCACTATGTGGTGTGCGAGGAGCGGAACAAGATCGATATGCTGCGCCGGGTCATCCGCCACTATAAGCCGGACCGGGCCATTGTGTTCGTGAACGCTACGGACGACATCGCTGAGGTGACAGCGAAGCTAAACCACCTGGGGCTCCCAGCCGCAGCACTGTACGGCGACGCCGACAAGGTGACGCGCGCAAACGTGCTGACCCGCTTCCGGGACGGCAAGCTTAAGGTCCTGGTCGCCAGTGACGTAGCGGCGCGGGGCCTGGACATTGAGAATCTGACGCTTGTCGTCAGCTTCGATCCGGCCTTTGACTCCGAGCACTATGTCCACCGTGCCGGACGGACCGGGCGCATGGGTAAACGCGGCTTATCCGTAACGATCGTTACGGAGCAGCAGACGTTCATCATGCGCAAATTCGCCCGCGAGCTGGATATCCAGCTGGACGAGCGGGAGATGGCCTTCGGCAAGGCGCTGGCGGAAGGCGGACGCGCCGAGCTGCGCAGCGGCGGCGCGAAGGAGCGCCGCGAAGGGGCTGAACCGCGCGGCGGCATTGCAGCGCGCACCGGCAAGCCGCAGGTGCGGACCTCGGCGGCTGGAACAGCAGCCGGAGGGACGGGCGGCGACGCGCCGGCAGGGCAGCCGGGCACAGCGGCTGGCGGCAGTGGCCTTACGGTGCGGCGCGAGCAGCACCGGCCGGGAGTGAGCGCCGGCACGCGCAGTGCGGCGGGGCCCGGGGGCAAGGCCCGCAGCCAGGCGGAGCGGGACAAGAACCGCAAGAATAAGGGAGCCCCGAAATGGCTCAAGAACAAAACCCCGAGAGGTGACGGTCAATGAATACAGCTCCCGTATTGGAAATTACGGGCCTCAGCGGAGGCTACAGCCTGAACAAGCCGGTGCTGCATGACATCGGCCTGCAGGTGCAGCCCGGTGAGATGGTTGGGTTAATCGGACTGAATGGTGCGGGCAAGAGCACCACAATGAAGCATATCCTGGGGCTGATGTCCCCGCATAAGGGTGAGATCACGGTACAGGGGAAGACGCGCAGCAGCGATCCGGAGAGCTACCACAGTGCGCTGTCCTTCGTGCCGGAATCCCCTCTCCTCTATGAGGAAATGACGGTTCGTGAGCATGTGGAATTCACAGCCAGAGCGTATGGTGTGGAACGCAGTGATTATGAATCACGCACCAGCCAGCTGGCAGCACTCTTCAATATGGAGGACAAGATGGATACCTTGTCCTCCCATCTGTCCAAGGGCATGAAGCAGAAGGTGATGATCATGTGCGCGTTCGTAGCGCGTCCGGCCCTGTATGTCATCGACGAGCCGTTCCTTGGCCTCGACCCGCTGGGTATCCGCTCGCTGCTCGATTTCATGCTGGACCTGAAGAAGTCCGGAGCTTCGATTCTGCTCAGCTCGCATATTCTCTCCACGATTGAGAACTATTGTGACCGGTTCATCGTGCTGCACGGCGGTAAGGTGATTGCCGAAGGGACCCTCGCCGAGATGACCGCGAAGGCAGGGCGGCAGGGCTTGAATTTGGAGCAGCTGTTCTATGAGCTGGTTCAAGGAGGGAAATGATATGGATTTGAAGGAGCTGCGCCGGCAGCGGCGCAGCCGGTTCACAGGCAGCCTGATCCCTTATGCCGGATATATCATTCAGAGCGGGGTAGCCATGGTGTTCCTGCTGGTGTTGATTATGTTCTCCGCCTGGTACACAGCGCTGCTGCGCGATATTCCGCCCGGCATACCGATCCGCTGGATTATGTTCGTCCTGTTGGTGCCTGCGGCGGTGCACAGCAGCTTCCGGACGTATCTGCAGACTCCGGATACGATCTTCCTGCTGCCGCAGGGCCACCGGATGAGGGAGTATTTCGCCCCGTCCTGGGTCAGCGGCAATGTATGGAAGATTCTGCGCCTGGCCTTTATCCTCATTACATTATGGCCGCTGTACATACGCACCGAGGAGTCACCCCGGGGACTGCTGGCTACCCTGCTGGTACTCATTCTGGTCAAGCTGTTATCCAGCTACGGGTTATGGCGGGAGACGGCGATGCTCTCCCGCCCCGCTGCGGCAGGCTATAACCTGCTGCGCTGGGCGGTCGGCGGTCTAATGGTTGGGGCATGGCTATGGCAGCCGTCCCTGCGCGCCCTGATCTTCATCCTGATTCTGGCCGCAGCCTATGTGGCCGCACTGGCTGTTCCCGGACGGCATGCTGTTCCGTGGGAACGCCTGATCACTATGGAGAAGAACCAGGGAACCCGGGCGCTGATGGTCCTCGGCTGGTTCGTCGATGTTCCGGGACGCGAGCAGCGGGTCTATGCCCGCCGTTATCTGACGCGTTGGGGCAGCGGGCTCAGCTGGCAGCGGGATTCCGCCTACCGGTTCCTCCTGACCAAAAGCTTTGCCCGTGGTGACGTCTTCGGCATCGTCCTGCGGATGGCGGTGCTGGATATGTTCCTGGTGTGGATGATGAAGGATAGCTATCTCGGCATCGGCATCTATATATTCTTCCTCTTTCTGATGGGCATTCAGCTGACGGCGCTGCGCAAGCTGCACAGCGAATCGTTCTGGCTGACCGTCTACCCGCTGCCGGAGGGCAGCAAGAGCAAGGGAACGATCCAGTTTGTCTTCCGGGCCCATCTGGTCCTGGCGCTGCTGACCGGATTGCCGCTCCTGCTTCAGGCCGGGCAGCGGCCGCTGGAAGTACTGTCTACCTTCGCCTGCGGATTCCTGCTGGCGTATCTGTTCAAGGTAAGCTCCACCCGCAAGGAAGCGCGTGCGGATGAAGACGACCTGTAGAACGGATTGCAGCAGCAGACAAGGCGTCACCCGCAAGCCGGGTGTGCTTATAACAAATGGCCTCAGGCTCTCGCGGATGCGGAGTCTGAGGCCATTTTCAGAAGAAAAGAATGTATAATAGGGAATTCCCTCTTCATCTCAGGTGGTGCAGGGAATGCTATAACACGTGGATCGGAGAGAGCGCGCAGCTCCCTCCAGGGGACTCACTCCCTGTTAGACAAAGAGTGAACGGCTGATGATAACCAGCAGGATAAAGAGAACCAGAATGGCTCCAGTGCTTGTGAACCCGCCGCCGTATCCGTATCCGCCTCTAACTTCTTCGCTCATTGTTCATTCCCCTTTCGCGTGTGAGTGTGTTGTACTTGAGTACATCGTATTGTATGTGCGGAGGGAAGAACGTGTATAGGCCAATGCCATAGCACCGGGCAAAAAAAATCAGCCCCCGCCTTCAGGGGCTGACACAGTTATGCTAAGGCGGATGATCAGGCCTTCTCCAAATCACGGATGCCTGCATAGACGAGATCGAACAGATCCTCCAGCTGATCCTCCTCGATACAGGAGAAGGCAATGCGCAGGTCGCTCTCGCCAAGGGCGATGGTGCCCAGGCCGTAGGTGTGAATCAGGTGAAGCCGCAGATCTTCCGCAGAGACGGTGAAGAGCTTCAGGCACATGAAGTACCCGGAGTTGAACGGATAATAGGTCCACACATCATCGCCGTATTTACCGCTGTCCAGCAGCGCCTTCACTTTGTTGGCCCGGCCTTTCATGATCTGGAACTTCTCTTCCTTCTGTGCAGCGAATTCCGGTGCCTTCAGCGCGTCGAGCACGAAGGTCTGCGATGGATGCGCGCCGCTGGAGATGGTAGCCCGGATAATGCCGAGCGTTTTTTGTTCCAGCGCAGCCAGCAGCTCCTTGTCCTCCGAAGCGTAGGTGATGAAGCCGACGCGGAAGCCCCAGACGAATTCTTCCTTGGTGGCTCCGTCAATCTTGACCGCCAGCACGCGCGGATGCAGATTCGCCAGCTTGCCGAACAGGGATTCCTTAAGCGAATCCTCGAAAAAGAGTCCGAAATAAGCATCATCGCTGACCACTACCACATTAACGCCTGCTTCGGCGGCACGCAGGATAGCGGCAACAATAGCCTCGCCTTCTGCAAGGCCGGGCGTATATCCGGTTGGATTATTCGGGAAGTTAAGCAGGACGATGGCTTTGCCGCGGTCCTTCTGGGCCAGCAGGGCATCCAGCAGCCCTTCGCTGTTGAAGCTCATGTCCTCCGTGAAGAGCGGGTAATTCACGGTTTCGGTCAGCCGGCGGATGCCGAAGGTCAGCTCGTAGTTCTCCCAGTTTTTGTCCGGATAAATGACGGCATCCCCTTGCTCTGCGAACAGATCGGCAACGATGCTAAGCCCGTGGGTCAGCGCATTCGTGACGATTGGATTACTGAAAGACTTGCCTTCAAGCGACGGATTCTCACGCAGCATCTTCTCCCGCCAGACGGAGCGAAGCTCCGGCTTGCCTGCTGGAGGCGCATAGCCGTACAGGTCTTTGGGACTGTAGGCGGAGAGCTTATCCTGGATTACGCCAAGGTGCATCGGCAACCCGTTCTCGGTAGCAATCCCGATGGTGGCGTTATACTTTTTAGCATGAGCCGTTGCCTCTGCGGATTGGCTCAGAATCCCCTCTTTGGGAAAATAGATCGCTTTACCGAGACTCGAGAGCATATCGTATACATGTTCATTGCCTGCCTTGATGCTGTCATTCAATTGTCCAGCCAGTGGATTCATCAGTTTCATCCTTCCGGTATTCTTCTGGGATATATACGTTAACATTGCCTAACATTATAACACCGTGGATTGCCGCCGTCACTGAGTAATGCGGTGATTTGATAAATAGTTTTGGAATCCGGCGGCGGTCTGCTCCGTTGCGGCATGCAGAAGATGTACAAACAGGAACCGGACAAGGTATTATGAAAAGTAAGCTAACGCTACATCTATAGGAGGGAACGATATGCTTCATGCATCGCCATCCTCTTTTGTCATCCTCCCGGCCCTGGCGAAGATTGTCTGTGAACCGGGCTGGAAATGGCAGAAAAGAGAGAAGCCGCTGCAAAACTATGACTTGTTCTATGTCTGGAGTGGAGAGGGTACGGTTGTGCGTAACGGCGTGCCCTATCAGGTGGGGAAGGGAAGCTGCTTCCTGTTCCGGCCGGGGGATTATACCAGTGCCACACATAATCCACAGAAACCGCTTGTCATTACATATATTCACTTCGATGTGACGGAGGAGATCACGGAGCTGCCGGCCCCTTACCATGAGCTGACCGAGACGGTGGAGTTCGAGCATCTGCTCGCCCGTTATGTCCGGCTGTTCCTGGTGCAGACCTATGCGGCGGAGGAGGAGGGCCGTCTGATTCTGAAGCAGCTCATGATTCATCTGCTGCGGCAGGATCAGGCGAGGCCGGTCGAGCGCCATGTCAGCAACCAGCTGGCGGAGGTGATCCACGAGGTCGCCAACTATGTCAGCCAGCATCCCGGGGCCGCGCACCGGGTAGAGGACCTGGCCGCCCGGGCGGGGTTGTCCCCGCGTTACTTCTCAATCAAGTTCAAGGAGATCACCGGCTCCTCGGTCCAGTCCTATGTGATCCGCGCACGGATCGAACGTGCCCAGCATCTGCTGCTGTACGCAGGTATGAATGTCACGGAGGTGGCGGATGCGCTTGGCTACCGGGACATCTTCTTTTTCAGCCGCCAATTCAAGCAGCATACCGGGAAAAGCCCTTCGGAGATCCGCTGAAGCGGCGGGGAGTATCGTGCTGAGTGTAGTATAGGTACCTCGGGTGCTAGATGTGCTGTGTATGCTTTGTGTGCTTGATGTGCCATGTGTGCTATGTGTGCTATGTGTGCTATGTGTGCTATGTGTGCTATGCGTGCTATGTGTGCTGTGTGTGCCATGCGGACCGTAAGGGCCTTATTTTGCGAAAATGGTACTTATTCCTCCCGTTGCGGACTCTTGGGCCGTTATCTGACTGATTGGGGCTGAAATAGAGGGGAATAGGCAAACTTAAGAACATCTGAGTCCGCTTGCCCTGCGTGATCTGGCAGAATAGCTGAAATAGCGGCCCCCCAGTCCGCAAGATAGGCCTGAAGTTGAAGCGGACACTGCTCTGTGACAGAATAGAAGCAAGAGAAGCCAATCATACACGGGAGAAGGAGAATACTTATGTACGAAATCGTTCTGATACGGCATGGTGAGAGTGAATACAACCGGCAGAATCTGTTTACGGGCTGGAGTGATCCCGATCTGACGGAGAAGGGTGTGGAGGAGGCCAAGAAAGCGGGCCGGCTGCTGAAGGAGAACGGATACACCTTCGATCTTGCATTCGCTTCGGTGCTGAAGCGTTCGATCAAGACGCTGAACTATATTCTGGATGAGATGGACCTGCTGTGGATTCCGGTGCAGAAGTCATGGAAGCTGAATGAGCGCCATTACGGGGCGCTGCAGGGCCTCAGTAAGAGCGAGACTGCCCTGAAATACGGTGAGGAACAGCTCCATATCTGGCGGCGCAGCCTCTCGGTCCGGCCTCCGCAGCTGGAGTCGGATGATCCACGGTATGCGAGACACGATGTCCGCTACAAGGAAGTGCGGCCGGGCGACATTCCGCATGGGGAGAGCCTGGAGGATACCGTACACCGGGTCGGCGACTTCTGGGCCAACCGGATTGTCCCGCTGATCCGCAAGAAGGAGCGGGTGCTGATCTCGGCGCACGGCAATACGCTGCGGGCCCTGATTAAGTACATGGAGGATATCGACGAGACCGCGCTGCTGGATCTCAATATCCCGACCGGCGTTCCGCTGGTCTACAAGCTCGACGACGATGTGAAGCCGCTCAGCCGCTTCTACCTCGGCGAACCCGAAGAGGTGCAGCAGAAGGCGCGTGAGGTGGCGAACCAGAGTAAGGTTACGGAGTAGTTTAGCTATATATGATATAAGCCCTGCAGAATTTGCTGCAGGGCTTCTTGGCGTTTTGTGTGAGTGTTAAGGGAGAGTGGAAATGTAATAGCCAGCAGCTATGGGGATTTTATACAATATAGTAAATAGCTTTGAAATAGGAGGACGAAATGAAAGTATATAGAATAAGATGTGCAGATAACTATCTAGATTTAACACTTGATAAATCCACTGATTCAGAGCACCCAATTGAAACTAACTTCACTGGTGAATCCAAACTACTATTCTGGACCCCACCCCTCATGTTTACAAATAAAAAAAAGAAGAAGAAGAGTGACTTTCCTAGTTACTTAAGTGGTCAACGAGTAATATCAGGAAAGGCGAAGGGGATATTGGGACCTTATCTTGAAAAAGAAGTTGAATTTCTACCATTGATTCACCCATCTTTAGAGCTCTCAATGATTAATGTAACTAATATTCTTGATTGCGTGGATTACAACAGATCTGTAATCAAATTAACAAGTTTAGGCACTTTTGCTGGATTTAACAAACTTGTTTTTGATTTTTCCCAAATACCGGACAATACCTATATTTTTAAAATTAAAGAAACGGCTAAGGTTTGTGAGTTTGTAACTGAAGCATTTAAAGACCTAGTGGAGCTCCACGGCCTTAAGGGCTTGGATTTCTCAGAGGTTTACGATTCAGCTTTTACTGCAGAAAAAGAAGAAGAACAGAAACAGAATTATCAAGCAGCCCTTGATGCCATTGAGCATAGCAAAGGGACGGAGTTTTCTTATGAAGAGGCTCGTATTCTTATGGAGCAGGGAAAAGCGGTTGCCAGTGGAAAATGGAGAATGCTATATGATGAAAAGGGGGAATTATGGCTGGGAGAACTTATGCCGGATTTGAAACACGAATGGGGTAGACCTGTATATATTCCACCAATCTTCTTTGGCTGCGCATGGCATGAGGTTGGTTTTACCCAAATGAAGCATACATAGGTATAAATGATCTGTTATTTCAAATAATCGGATGAAAAATTGAAATAATGAGGTGCATAAAATGAAGGTTTATGATCTGAAGGTTAAGCATTCCACTACCACAACATTGTTTTTAGAAAATTATAATGAACTATCATTGCATACTATTCGTGAAGACTTTCAAGGTCAAAAGCTATTAGGGAAATGGGAGCCTGTCAAAATTCAAACTTATAAAAAAAGAAAATTTAATGAGTTCCCATATCTCATAGATGAAAAACCAATAGTATCGTATAAAGCGATGAATATACTTATGCCTTATATATCCACCGAGGTTGAGTTCCTACCCCTCATTCACGATGAGCTTGATATCTTTATGATTAATGTAATCAATATTTTAGATTGTGTGGATTGGCAGAAGTCAAAGGCAAAATGGCTACAAGAAAAGTATTTTATGGGTTTTGATAAATTGGTGTTTGATTATACTAAAATCCCTGAACAGACCTATTTATTCAAAATTAAAGAGCAAGCAACCTCTAAAGTATATGTAACAGAATTATTTAAAGAGCTTATTGAAGAACATCAATTGCCAGGCTTGGACTTCTCAGTTGTATATGATTCAGAGTTCACAGAAGAAATGGAGCAAGTACAACAACGTAAATATGAAGCCGCACTACAAGCCATTGAGCATAGCAAAGGGACAGAGTTTTCTTATGAAGAGGCTCGTATTCTTATGGAGCAGGGAAAAGCGGTTGCCAGTGGAAAATGGAGAATGCTATATGATGAAAAGGGGGAATTATGGCTGGGAGAACTTATGGTGGATTTGAAATACGAATGGGGTAGACCTGCATATATTCCACCCATCCTGCTAGGCTACCTATGGCATGAAGTTGACTACACTCAAATAAAATCGAAGCTTCCGGAAGAATGAAATGTACTCGTTAAAGCGGCCCTCATATCTTCTTCACCGCATTAGAGGGGGAATAAAGTTGGAAGCAGAGGTTGAAAAAGAACCACATGTATATCCACCGTTACGCCCGTCAGGTCTCGGAGGCTGGCTGGTGCTGGTGCAGATCGGATTATTCGCAACATTAATTCAAGTATCGTATCAGCTGGTGAACTACAATATTCCAAGCTTCAGCCGGGAGTATTGGGATCTTCTGGCATCCCCGCAAGGGAAGATGTATCATCCGCTCTGGGCGCCGGCCATTATATTTGAAGCCGCTGCGAACGGAGTGCTGCTATTGCTTACTATATTTACTTTGATTTTGTTTTATCAAAAAAAGGCACTTCTGCCGCGCATGATGATCCTGCTGTATTCCGTCAACCTGCTGATCGGGATCATTGATTATGTGCTTGTGATGAATATTCCTGTTGCCAATGAGCTGCAGGATGGAAGCAGTATGCGTGATCTGATTAGAGCATTATTCACCTGTGCGATATGGACAGCTTACTTCCGGAAATCAGAGCGCGTAAGGTACACCTTTATCCGTTAAAAAGCTCCGGCGAACGCAGGGTCTAAGCCCGCCCGGAAGCCTCATTACAGTGCAAATAACCCCCGCCCAAGGTACGCGGCTTCGTGTCCTTGGGCGGGGGTTATTCTGCAGATTAATCTTGTTACGCAGGCCGGAAGCGCCTAATGTTACACCGGCCGCCGCATCTCTCCCAGCAGCTCGCCCATCTTCACCTTCGTGTCCGGGGTAAGCCCCGGGCGCGGGGTGAAGGTGCCGCTCTCCAGCAGCAGGACTACCGTGGAACCGAATTCGAAATAAGCCAGGTCGTCGCCGCGCTGCCATTCTTTGGCCGCCTCATCGGTGTAGCGGATACTGCTCACATTCATTGCGCCTACCTTAACCACGGCGGTCTCGCCATAGCTGCCGGCTATATAGGTAATCAGCCGTTCGTTACGGCTCAGGACACTCTTCATATGGCGCATGCCGAAATCATTCACGGGATAAGCCCGTCCGCGGATATAATCGCTCTCCCTCAGCTGTCCGGTTAACGGGGAGTGAATCCGGTGATAATCGGTAGGGCTTAAGTAGAGGACAAAATAATAGCCTTTCTTGTACAGTTCGAGGTGTGGCGAGTGATTAAGCAAATCCTCCAGCGTATAATCCTGCCCCTTCACATTCATTATTGTGCCGCAGTTGATTTCGCCCATTGCCGTAATCATAGCGTCTACAGGACTGGCTACGGCATGCTCACCGCTGGCCACCGGGCGCATTCCCGGCTTCAGGCGGCGGCTGAAGAATTCATTCAGTGTACGGTATTCTCCGGCAGCCTTCTCCGCCTCGGCGGCAGGAATCTGATAGGAACGAATAAATACCGGAATCATAAGGCGGCTGAGTCTGCTGTGGGATAAAGCCCCCATCAACCTGGAAAGCCATCTGTGCGAGGATAGCTCGGTCATCAGCCGCAGCAATTGTTTAACCATGCCCATCTCCCTTCCATCATGCAGCAGTAAAAATCCCGTGCCAAGGGACTCCACCCGCTCTGCATTATATTGACATAGAATAGGAGACAAATCAATAAGAGTTCATTCTTAATGCTTCTTCGTACAGATATCTGGCATAGCCCATAGGCTGGCGGTAGCTGTCTTTCCATACGCCGCGCAGTCCAGCCTTTTGGAAGCCGTAACGCTGGTCGCGTCCGTTGCATTCAATGAAATACAGATGTCCGTGCTTCGTGACACCGATGTCCAGACCGATATCGGCCAGCCCCGGCAGACTCTTCTCCAGTTCACGGGCGATGGCGAGACTGAGGGAGAGGACGGACATACGGATTCTGGCTGCCTCATCTCCGGGGAATACCTGCTCCAGGGCAAAAGAGGACTTGAGGGCTTCGCCCCCTCTGGCAATGTTCGATACAAAACCGCCGGGCGCAGCCAGCTTGGCGAACAGGCCGGTGACCTGCCACGCTCCGCCCCAGCCCCGCTGTACCGTGACACGCAGGTCAAAAGGGCGTCCGTTAATCTCGGCCAGCGGAATCCGTTCCTGGACCAGATAGGGCACAGAAGAGAGCCGGGCGCGGAGGACCCGGGGAAGGGCGTCTGGATTAACGGCTCTGCTAATCTTGCGTCTTGAGCCGGAGAGAGAGTAGCTCCAGAGCCAGCGCCCTTCACCGCTGCGGGTGAGCCGCATCACACCGTTACCCACGCTGCCCCGGCAAGGCTTGAGGATCAAATCCGGGTAGCGGCTCATCATCTCCCTCAGGCCGGAGAGTCCGCTTGCAGTGACCGGCAGATATGCTTGCAGTTCGCGGCTGCGCTCCAGCAGGCCGTGAATCTGATCCTTGCCGTAGCGGTTGCAGCTGTTATAGACCTGAATTCCCTGCCGCAGCAGGCGCTCGACGCCAGTGCTGCCAGGATCATAGATTGCCCGGTTGTGGATGACCTCCGGCGTAGGAATGATTTGTTTGCGGTATCCTTGCGGACCTTTCTTCATATAGACACTGCTGAAGCCGGACGCCGCGTCGATGTCGGACAGCTTCACAAAGCAAGGGGTTAATCCGTATGCGGCGGCGGCCTCTTCGTAGTTGGCCAGAGATTCCTGTCCGGTTTTTAACCGGGGAACGCCCCCGTGCATAGCGGCATTTAGCAGTATCCCAACAAGCTTTTGCCCCATGTTCGTTCCTCCTGTTATCTTGAAGTACTTCCCGGCTGTTTTTATGTCTCCTGTCATTGTATGTATGTACGTGCCCGTAAGGGTTGGACGGATGCGCGGCGGCAGATGCCCTTTTTTGAAAGGAGAAGATTGGATGACTGGTAAGGAGAAGGGTGTCATCCGCCTATGCTGCTGCATATGATGCCTAGAAGATACATTAGATGGAAGGAGGAGACTGCTTGTGAAGGGTCCCAAACGAAAACAGCAGCGCAGTACCAAAAGACCGCTCTATTACGTGGATAATCCCGATACGACTGAACTTAGCATGCTGGACAGCAGTCCCAAAACACAGAAAACCCAACAATCGGCAGCGGTGGAATCGGCAGAGGCAGAAGATATTACCCTGCAGGTGAGCGGGGTGGAGATGCTGGAATTGACCGCGACGCCTCGGCAGACTGTACCTGCACTGGAGGGGAATCAAGGAACGGTGACGGAAGTGGTACGCGTGCAGGAGGATCGTGCTGTCCTGCTTGAAGCTGAGGTAACGGCTCCCCTGGAAAAAGAACGCCTGCAGCCCGTATACACCGATGATCTGTCTGATGGCGCCGTCACCGGTGCCAAGATTGCTCCACGCACCATTGACGGGTCCAGGCTAAAGCATGGCATCATTGGCACACCCTGGCTGCAGGACTATGCGGTGCAGAGCATCAACCTTGCGGACCGGGCGGTTACCTCCTCGAAGATAGCGCCGGAGTCCGTTACCGGTGAGCATCTGGCGGAGAGCAGTATCAGCGGGGGCAAGCTGCTGGATCACTCTATCGGCGGCGAGAAGCTGAAGGATGGCAGCATTGGTCCCGAGAAGCTGGCAGACCGGATGATCAGTGGCGGACATATTGCCGATGGTGCGATCAGCAGCAGGCATCTTAGTGAGTTCATTATCACGGCTGAGCTGCTGGACGATGGGGCGGTGACCGGTGAGAAGATTCTCAGCAGCAGCATTGACAGCCGCCATCTCAGCAACGGCAGTATTGACCGCTCTAAGCTGGCTGACGAAGCGGTGTCCGCTGATAAAATTGCCGATGGCGAGATCAGCGGTGTCAAGCTGGGCGATGCGGTGATCGAGAGCCGGCATGTGGGGGAAGGCGTCATTACCGCGAAGCATCTGGCACCGGGTGCCATTGGACGGGAACAGCTGGCGGCGCGCCTGATCGGCAAGGAGCAGCTTCAGCCCGGTATTATTGAGAGCGGGCATCTTGCAGATGGGGCTGCCGGGTCCCGGCAGATCGCGGCGAAGGCTGTCCGCAGCCAGCATATTAACCCGGATAGCATCCATGCGGACCATATCGCCGAAGGTGAGGTTGGCAGCCGTCATCTGGCAGACCGCAGCATTTCTTTTGTGAAGCTGGCGGACGGCGCGGTAGGAACTACACAGCTGATTGAGCAGGCGGTCACCTCTTCCAAAATCGCGGATCAGAGCATTCTCGCCCATAAGCTGGCCGATGAAGCCGTAATGACGCGCCATATTGCGAAATCTGCAGTGCGCAGTGCGCAGATTGCCACGCAGGCGGTCACTTCGGCTCATCTGCAGCGCGAAGCCGTGGATAATTCTCATCTGGCCGCAGAATCTGTAGGCTCTGCCCAGCTGCAGGAGCATTCCGTCCTGACCGGCCATCTGGCCAAAGGGGCAGTTACGGAAGAACAACTGGGGTATGAATCCGTTACAGGAGAACATATTAGCCCCCAGAGTATTACCGCAGCCAAGCTGGCGGACGGCAGCATCATTACCGCCAAGCTGGCCATGGGCGCGGTCGGAGGTACGATTCTTGCAAAAGAAGCGGTCAGCGGAGAGCATATTGCGGTCTGCGCCGTGGAGGAGAAGCATCTGGCGGACGGCAGCATCAGCGGACGGGTGCTGCAGGAAGAGGCTGTTGATGCTGGTCATCTGGCATCCGGCGCTATCGAACGCCGGCATCTGGGAGACAGCAGTGTGACTTCATCCGCGCTGCAATCCGGTTCAGTAACGGCAGATAAGCTGTCCTCCGGTGCCGTCAAGGAGGCCCATCTGACTGCGGCGATTGTGCAGCCGCATCATTTGGCTGACTATGCCGTCACTTCACTGAAGCTATCGCCGGAGAGTGTCTCAACGGATAAGCTCGGTGATCTGGCTGTCACTTCCATTAAGCTGGCTGACGGCAGTGTGAGTGCGGAGAAGCTGGCAGCCTCAGCAGTGCAGAGCGAGCATTTGTCGGAAGGCGCAGTCGGCCCGGATTCGCTTAAGGATGCCTCTGTGCAAGGCAGACATCTGGCAGCGGGCAGCGTAGGCGGTGCACATATCCGGCCGATGTCGGTTGGCAACGGGCATCTTATTCCAAGCTCTGTCTCCTCCATCCAGATTCAGGATGGCAGTATCAGCGGCACGAAGCTGGCCGAGGAAGCGGTGGCTTCCCGCCATCTCACTCCCGGCAGTGTGGGCGGAATCCAGCTGGCTGAGGCCTCAGTGGAAGGGCGGCATCTCGCAGATGGCGGTATTCGTCTGGCGCATCTGGCAGAGGAGGTCCGCAGTGCGGAGCTTCTGCCCGACAGCAGCATTGGCGCGGAGAAGCTGGCAGCGGGTGCTGTAGAATCGGTTCATTTGGCTGAAGCGAGTGTTCAGGGTGTTCATTTGGCCCAGGCAGCGGTGGAAGCCCGGCATATTGGTGCCGGGGAGATTACGCTGGCCCATCTGGCCAAGGAGACGCGCAGTGCGGATCTTCTCCCGGATGGCAGCATCGCAGGCAGCAAGCTGGGGGCAGGAGTGGTAGGGGCCTTCCATCTGGCTGCGGGCAGTGTGTATGGCGGCCATCTGGCTGCGGATGCAGTAAGCAGCCGGCATATCCGCGCCGGCAGCATTCAGCTCAGTCATCTGGCTCCCGATACGCGGGGCGCGGACCTGCTGCCGGATGGCAGCATAAGTGGAAGCAAGCTGGCCGAAGGCGCAGTGGATTCGCAGCATCTCCAGCCGCAGAGCGTGGAAACAGAGCATCTTGCGGGCGGAGTGATTCAAGAACGTCATTTGGGCTCAGGAATTATCCGGCTGGCGCATCTGGCAGAGGAGACGAGAAGTGCAGACCTGCTGCCGGACGGCAGTATAGGTGGAAGCAAGCTGGCCGAAGGCGCAGTGGATTCGCAGCATCTCCAGCCGCAGAGCGTGCACGGAGAGCATCTTGCAGGTAGAGCGATTCAGGAGCATCATTTAGACTCAGGAATTATCCGGCTGGCGCATCTGGCAGAAGAGACGCGCAGCGCGGACCTGCTGCCGGATGGCAGTATAGGTGGAAGCAAGCTGGCCGAAGGCGCAGTGAATTCGCAGCATCTCCAGCCGCAGAGCGTGAACGGAGAGCATCTTGCAGGTAGAGTGATCCAGGAGCATCATTTGGGGTCGGGAATTATCCGGCTGGCGCATCTGGCAGAGGAAACGAGAAGCTCAGAGATACTGCCGGATGGCAGCATAGGTGGAAGCAAGCTGGCCGAAGGCGCAGTGGGTTCGCAGCATCTCCAGCCGCAGAGTGTGGACGCAGAACATCTTGCAGGTGGAGTAATTCAGGAGCGTCATTTAAGCTCAGGGATTATCCGGCTGGCGCATCTGGCAGAGGAAACGAGAAGTGCGGAGCTCCTGCCGGATGGCAGTATTAGAGGAAGCAAACTGGCAGCGGGTTCTGTGGGCTCTATCCATCTGGCTTCCGGCAGCATTTATGGAGGTCACCTCGCGCCTGAAGCGGTGGATAGCTGTCATATCCGTCCCGGCAGCATCAGCCTGGAGCATCTGGCTCAGGATGCCCGGACCGCCGAGCTTTTGCAGGACGGCAGTATTACAGGGGGGAAGGTTGCTCCTCACAGCATTGGAACCAGGCAACTGGCGGAAGGCGCAGTGGGAAGCTCAGAGCTTCAAGATGAAGCGGTGGATGGCGCCAAAATCTCTTCCTTTGCCATCCAGTCCCGGCATTTGGAAGAAGACAGCGTACAGAGCTACCACATTGTTCAGAATGCGGTGAGCGGGGATCATCTGGCCCCTGATTCAGTGGATAGCAGCCATATCCGCGCGGGCAGCATCCAGCGTGAGCATCTGGCCGAGGGGACGCTGACCTCTGAGCTGCTGGGAGAAGGCAGCATAGACGGAAGCAAGCTGGCACCAGGAGCAGTGGGGCCTAATCATCTCGCTCCGGGCAGCATCTACGGAGGCCATCTGTCTCCCGGAATCGTTGACGGGCGCCATATCCGTCCCGGCAGCATCGGCCTGGAGCATCTGGCCGGGGATGCGCTGACCGCGGAGCTGCTCCCGGACCATAGTGTGAACGGAGCGAAGCTTGCGATTCACAGTGTCGGCACCGGCCATCTGGCTGGAGGAGCGGTAGGCAGCACTGAACTGCAGGATGAAGCGGTTAAGGCTTCGAAAATCGCTCCCTTTGCCGTCCAGTCCCGGCATCTGGAAGAAGACAGCATCCAGAGCCATCATATTGCTCAGGGTGCAGTGAACGGGGATCATCTGGCTCCCGGATCAGTAGATAGCAGCCATCTCCGTGAGGGCAGCATCCAGCGTGAGCATCTGGCTGAGGGCACGCTGACCTCGGAGCTGCTCCCGGACCATAGTGTAAACGGAGAGAAGCTTGCTCTTCACAGCATCGGTACCGGGCATCTGGCTGAAGGAGCGGTAGGCAGTACTGAACTGCAGGATGAGGCGGTTAAGGCTTCGAAAATCGCTCCCTTTGCCGTCCAGTCCCGGCATCTGGAAGAAGACAGCATCCAGAGCCATCATATTGCTCAGGGTGCAGTGAACGGGGAGCATCTGGCTCCCGGATCAGTCAATGCGGAGCATCTGTCCTTCCATCCGGTGCAGAGTGTCGGGAACCGCGATGTTTTGCAGCAGTTCGGGATGACGGCGTTTATGTTCAATGGTGAGGCGGAGAGTGTAGAGGTGACGGTTTCTTTTGACGAGAGCTTCGGTCATACCGGCTATGTGCTGGTTGCCATGGCTAACCAGCCGTACTTCCATGCTTCGCTGAAGAACAGAACGGGCGGAGGAGCAACCATTGAGGTCGTACGGCTGCGCGAGACTCAGCATTTCTATGGCGTGCTGTCGTGGATTGCGCTCGGCACTCCGCTTCTCAAACCTGCTGTGGAGCATCGTGCTTTTGATTGATTCAGACTTTAATCGGGTATTGGGAACACGAATCCTCATTGATGTAACAAAAGCTCAGATCGTAGACAGGTTGGAAGTGTATGAGGCGCAGCCGTTGGCTGCGTCTTTCCTTGTAATATAAGAATTTATAAGTTTTACGCTATACATTATCCTTCTATTTCTCGCTGAAACGGCTGCTATCTCTATTTGTCTGTGGAGCAGTAGTTGTGAGAGGAAGGACAGGTGGAGTTGGAAAAAGGCGCATAACTGCGCCAATCATCGGTTTATGAAGCAGTTTGATTGTATTTCCTGCAATAGAAAACGCATATCCGACTGCAAAATTAGATTCTATTGTACTTCATACAGTGGAATGTTGTGTTTTGGATGGAAAATGGCCTTTGTTCAACATTCAATTGTACGGAATACAGTAGATTCTATTTCGAAGCCGTTTTTGCCGCCTTCTATTGTACAAAATGCAGTTGCTATCGTTCCGGCGCTTACAGCATCCAAGTGACTGCTGTGGGAATGAGGCGCTGGCTCGTTAAGGTCCGATAATGATCATATTCATAATATTAACTCTGATGCTGTACTGGTTTAGCTTGCCCTTCCTCCGAGGCAGGTGGCGGAATCTGCTGATGGATGGGACAAGCAGGGAAACCTGGGGGGCATTGTAGCTGCTCTGTGCGGATCTGTTCCGACCAACTCTGAAGCGACTGATATATTCGATTTGCTGGTGGACGGATGTATTCCAGCTCGTGCATACGCTCCCTTATCGGCTTATTACCGGGTGGAGGCGCATAGCGGCATTTGTCCAATTATCTGCGCTCGGGGAGACACTTGCCGTTACCGGGGGTGGCGGGATACATAGACTATGGTGTAACCCTCAGCCCGGGAGCAGCCCTGTGAAGGAAGGTGGATGAGCATGAAAAGAAAAGGAACATCTGCCCGCCGCACGGGGCGGCGGGCAACCCGGACAGCACGGCGGCCGGAGGCACGGCCGGTGCGGCCTGCTATACCGCCGCCTGCGGTGAATCATCCGCAGCCTGAGGTGTCGGTCATTATTCCGGCTATGAATGAGGCGGCGACGATTGCTGCGGTAATCGCCGGAGCCAGAGGCGTTCATCCCCGCTGTGAGGTTATTGTGATTGTTAACGGTTCTGCGGATCAGACCGCAGAGATTGCGCGCTCCTGCGGAGCGAACGTAATGGTATATGAACAGCCGCTCGGGCATGATGTCGGGCGAAGCGTGGGTGCTGCGGCGGCGAAGGGAACGATTCTGCTGTTCACGGATGGGGATCTGGTAATCCCCGCCTCGCAGCTGCGTCCCTTCGTGACCGCGGTCAGCGGTGGAGCGGATCTGGCCCTGAATGATTATTCCGGTCCGGTCCGCAGCAGAGTTCCGCATCCGGTGGTGTTATCCAAGCATGTGCTGAATCTTCTGCTTGGAAGGTCTGAGCTGAAGGGCTGCTCCTTGACTGCCGTTCCTCATGCGATTAGCCGGAGGGCGCTGGAGGTCCTGGGCAGCGGCCTGCTGTCGAGACCGCCGCTCGCCCATGCGCAGGCGGTGCTGGAGGGTCTGGTTGTGACGGCGGTGCATAACGTGCCTGTAGGCAGGATGAACGCGGTCCGCCGGAAGCATAGCGGCAGCGATCCTTTGCAGGAGGCTATCCTCAGAGACCACCTGGATGCTGTAGCCCTGGTGCTGGAACGCAAGGGCGGCCGGGCGGGCTTCGGGGACGGCACCCGGCGAAGGGAGATGGTGAGATGATGGAACGGCAGGAAGTATCCGTCAGCGGCCGGTCTTCGGCGGGGCGGACTGCAACCGGAAGCAGCGGCTCTAAAGGGCGCAGCTCCGGACGCGGCACAGCAGTGCGGAAAGGCGCAGCTAAGCAGCGGTCTGCGCAGCGCCGCAGCAAGTCTGCGGGGGCTGGGCTGGGCCGCTCCCGCTCCAAGCGGAAGCCCGCTTCCGGGCGGCGGGTCCTGCCGCTGCCGGCACCAAAGGGCTCACTGTCAGTGATTATCTCGGCCCGGAATGAGGAGCAGACATTGCCGAAGCTGCTGGAGCAGGTGGAACGCCTGAAGCCGCAGGAGATTATTGTGGTGCTGAACGGCTGCAGCGACCGCAGTTTTCAGCGGACCCGGTTATGCGCTCAGGCGAGCATAGTGTACATTCCGGAATCTGCCGGACATGATGTGGGACGTTCGCTGGGCGCCAAGCTCAGCCGGGGAGATATCCTGTTGTTTCTGGATGGTGATATGGTAATCTCCGCCGGGCAGCTGTCTTCCTTTGTGGCTGCGGTGGACCGGGGGGTGGATGTGGCGCTCAACGACCTTGATCCGCTGCTCCCTCCATTCGGGCTAAGTGATGCGGTTACCCGCTGCAAGCTTTACCTGAATCAGGTTCTGGGCCGCCCGGATCTTGGAGCAAGCTCCATGACAGCCGTTCCGCATGCCTTATCCCGCCGGGCGCTGGAGAGAATCGGCTACCGCGAGCTGATGGTGCCGCCCCGGGCGCTGGCGCTCTCCATAATGGGCCGCTTGCGGGTGGAAAAGGCCGGAGGGGTGAATGTAATTAAGCAGAACCGGCTGCGTCAGGGCAACACGGGAGCCGGCAATGCCATGGAGCAGCTGATTGCCGGTGATCATGCGGAAGCTCTGGTCTGCGTGATTGCCCACCAGCAGAGCAGCGGACAGCTCTCGGCCGAGAACCTGCTGGAGCACCGCCGGCAGATTGCCGCCTGGAGGAACGCGCTATGACAATGACGAGCATTATTATTCCTACGTATAACAGGCTCGGGCTGCTGCGCTCCTGCGTCGAATCGATCAGAGCGCATACCCGGTCTGCCTTTGAGATTATTGTAGTGGACAATGCCTCGGATGATGGTACCGAAGCCTACTGCCGCGCCAGCAAGCTGAAGTTCATCTCCCTCCCGGAGAACCGCGGTTTTCCGCTGGCCTGCAATATCGGGCTGCAGCTGGCTGCGGGGGAGGAGCTGCTGCTGCTGAACAATGACGTCATTGTGTCGCATGGCTGGCTGGATAATCTGAAGAGCGCCTTGTACAGTGCCCCTGATATAGGAATTGTCGGACCGGTGACGAATTATGCCAGCGGACGGCAGCAGGTACAGACCGGCTATGCCGATATTGCAGGCTTCCATGCTGAGGCGCTCCGGACCAATATCCCGGATGCCGCGAAGTGGCAGGAGACCCGAAGGCTTGTAGGTCTGTGCTTTTTATTCAAAAGACAGCTTATGGACGCGATCGGCCTGCTCGATGAACGCTTCTCGCCGGGCCATTATGAGGATGACGATTACTGCTACCGCGCCCGGCTGCAGGGATACCGGCTGCTGATTGCCGGAGATTGCCTGGTTCATCATGAAGGCAGCGCCAGCTTCAAGGAGGTCTATTCCGCCTCATTGCAGGAGCTGGTGGAGCGCAACCGCAGGATTTTTATGGAGAAATGGCAAGTGGACCCGTCGCAGTTCATCTGAGGCCCCTGGCCGAAGGCAAAAGACGTAGAGAAAGAGGAGGAACGTAAGTGAAAGGAGTCATACTGGCAGGCGGAACAGGAACAAGGCTATACCCGCTCACCCGGCTGATGAACAAACATTTGCTTCCGGTCGGCAAATACCCTATGGTGTGCTACGGGATTGAGCGGCTGCGCCAGGGGGGGATCACCGATATTCTCCTGGTCATCAGCAAACAGTCCGCAGGACAGTACACTGACTTTTTGGGCAGCGGCGCGGAATTCGGCGTCTCCCTGACTTACAAAATCCAGGAGGCGGCAGGCGGCATCGCGGAAGCGCTGGAGCTGGCGGAAGGATTCATCCTGCCGGGGGAACGGTTTGTCGTGCTGCTGGGGGATAATTTGTTCATGGATAGTCTGGAGCCTTATGTGAAGAGTTATCTGCAGCAGCCGGCGGGGACCGCGAAGGTGCTTCTGAAGCCTGTCGAGGATGCGCGCAGATACGGGGTTCCGGTGTTTGACAGCGCCGATGCCTCCCTGATTGCTTACATTGAAGAGAAGCCGGAGCAGCCGAAGACGAAATTCTGTGTTACAGGCATATATATGTACGATGAAGCTGTATTCGATATCATCCGCCGGATTTCGCCTTCCAGAAGGGGCGAGCTGGAGATTACCGATGTGAACAACCTGTATGCCGTAGAGCGCAAGCTGAGCTATGATGTGCTGCAAGGCTGGTGGAGTGACGCGGGAACCTTCCAGTCTCTGCGCGAAGCCGGAGATAAGCTGAGAGATACGCTGCCCTGAGGGGCGGCGTTTTTTTGAAATAGAAGAATTTATATGTTTCACACTATACATTATCTTTCTATTTTTCGCCGAACCGGTACCGTCATTTACAAGGCGGCAAAGCCGTCCCCGCTTGGTGGGGGCGATTAATGTAGGGCGGCGGAGAGGTGGGGAAGGCGAGGTAGAGAGAGAAGGGGGAGGGAGGAAGAGTAATTAGTTGGTCTACATAGGAAGAGACTGAGGAGGGTAGGAAACTTGAGTGGTCAAAGGTAACTAAAGGGATAAATCCCTTAGAATTCGCCAAAAGTGGGCTGGAGGCTGAAATGAGAGGGATAAATCCCTCTGAATTCGCTGGAAGTGGGCTGGAGGCTGAAATGAGAGGGATAAATCCCTCTGAATTCGCTGGAAGTGGGCTGGAGGCTGGAATGAAAGGGATAAATCCCTCTGAATTCGCCGGAAGTGGGCTGGCAGCTGGAATGAAAGGGATAAATCCCTTAGAATTTGCCGGGGATGGGCTGACGGCTGAAATGAAGTGTACAAATACACTTGAATGCGGCGAAAGTCGGGGTTGGGCGGAAATGAGGGGCACAAATGCCCCTGAATTCAGCCGCAAGCGGGCGCAAGGGTCCAAAGTCGTTCGAGCTGCCCCGATGGGCAGTACAGCAGCCAGCTCATCGCCCAAGCTAGCAGCTTCAGCTTAACGTCTTCAACTTATCTCCCCAGCATGCAGCCACCAGCATATCGTTCGCAGCATATCGCCCCAGCTAGCAACCTTCAACTCAACGCCCTCAGCTCAACGCCTTCAGTTCATCGCCATCAGCCATTAGCTGGCCGGGCGATTCTCCACCAGAACAAATCCTCGGTCTCGCGGTACAGTTCCGCACCCAAATGTTGCAGGACGCGGTGGGAGGCGAAGTTATCCTTTTCGGTATCTGCAATGATCCAGTATGCGCCGGGATGGCTGAAGATCCAGGCTGTGATCTGCCGCAGCGCTTCTGTGGCATAGCCTTGCCCCCGGTATCTCTCGTCCAGGACATAACCAACGATGACTTCCCCGTGTTCGTTCGGGCGGCCTTTGAGAATCAGGAAGCCGATGAGCTGCTGTTGTTCACGGTGGATGATGGCCCACATGGTCAGCCAGCAGTAGTTCTCTTCATCCTGAAGCACCTTGGCGTGCCTGACCCGCATCGCATAGCGCATCTCTTCATCGTCAAGCAGGGTTGCGGTTGCCGTCACGTTCAAGCCCAGCGCCTGCTCCAGCCCGGCATAATCAGCTAAGGCTAACGCCAGCTCTGAAGCGCCCAAGGGGGATAGGTCCAGGTGTTCGCCTGTTAGTTTCATAGATTACCTCCAGTTCTAATCGGTACATAAGCGGACATACATCATTTAGATGTATTTTCAGCCAAGCATAGTCTGCTGTTACGTTTCTTGTCAATATGCTCCAGCTGGCAGCCTTCCCCATACCTTGAAGCGGAAGCGGACACGGGGATTTGAACGTTGAAATTAATGGTCATCTTACGACATGTTCCAGCCCAACTTGCGGCGCTTCTCCGGCACCGTCAAGGCGGATGCCGCATATGCTGTAGCAGGGCGTTTGAGCAAAGGAGACATGAAGGTGCAGAGTAAAATTACAAAAGTCCTGCAGCACATGGCCCATACGCACGAACAAATGGCACGGATTCTTGACGCCGAACGCCACGTAGCCGTCCGTATGTCGCAAATAGTTCACGATCTGCCGGATGCGGACCCTGATTTCGGCGGATTCAGTGGGCTGGTGGAAAGCTCAGGCCAAGTCAACAAAAACATCATTGCTTACCTCAATGCACTTGCCGATCTCGAAGAGGCGATGGCGGAGGGAGTGGGCAGGGTCATCAAGGAATTAAACGGTCAGGAAGAAGAGTAAGGATAACGTGTAACCTGAGCAAGGAGGCGGAGGATGAGCAGAGAAAAGGCATATCTGCAAATGCTGGAGTCGACCGCTGTCATCCAGTGGAACATCGCGATGATTCTCGAGGCCAAAGCGGTGGAAGCGGAAAAAGTGAAGCAGTGGACCCATCATCACATCCACGCTAGAGCATTCGACTCCCACGAAGACCAGCTGAAGGAATCCATCTCTATTCATGAGGTAATCGTAGAGATGGTAGAGGGGCTGACGAAGCTGGAGAACGGGCTGTACAGCAACCTGAAGGCGGTGCTGGGCAGCGGAGAAGACGAGGGCGGCGATTTCGGCGGGGATGGCGAGGGCTTCAGCTTCGGGGACGACAGCAAATGAGCGGCGGGCTGCTCTCCGAACATGCCGTCAAGCTGGAGATGATCCGCTCGATCGCCCGCAGCCAGGCAGCGCTCGCAGCCATCCTCGAGAGTATTGCTGAAGTGACGGGGCAATCGGAGCTGACAGCCCGCAAGCTGAGCGACAATATCAGGATTCTTAGCGGGTACCAGAGTTCAATGTGCCGGATGATATCCGGTATTTCACTGCATGAGCCCAAAGAAGGAGTGCCTGCAGCCCCCTGGCTGAGCAAGGACTGCTCAGAGGGGACCGCCAGGAGTAGATGAAGTACAGGAGGCGTAGAAGATGAAGAGAAAGAGACAGGGCAAGCTTGGTTCCACGGGCAAGGGACGCAGACGCAGACCGCTGCTGTCGCGGAAGACACGGATACGCAAAGGTCCCGGCCGCAAATCGCGCAAGGGGCTGCTTGGCAAGCCGGGGAAGAAATCCCTGCAGCTGCGCAGAAAAAGAAGACTACGCAGACGGCTGCTCCGCAAATCCCGAGTGGTTAGGCCGGTACAGGTCATCCCGGCTATCGAGCCCCCTCTAGAGCCTCAGGTGATTCCGCTCCCCCCGGATCTGGGCGTCCCGCCGGAACTGCCGCCGGGAGACGCCTATCAGCAGGGCTACACCGAAGCATACAACGTGGGGTTCGACGCAGGTTTCGCCAAGGGCTTCGAGGACGGGCATAAGCTGGAGCTTGGCTGACAGAGCCGCAGGCATAGCAGCGTGCAGGCCGATACAGCGGCTACAGGGGCTGGCGCATATTGCGCCGCCCCTATAGCTATAGCACATGGGGAACTTTGGATAAGGCAGGCTATCGGAATTTCCGGCCGGATATGGTAGACTTCTTAACAGAATCTTTACCGGGTTCACTATTCGGGCAGGAAAGCGGGGAACGCACATGATGGGGAATGAGATACGAAGAGCGCGGAGTGAGGAGATCCAGGAGATCATGAATCTGATTGCCAAATGTGTACAAGTTATGCAGGCAGGCGGAAGCGATCAATGGGATGAAGGGTACCCTAACCGTGAAGTCATTAGTGAAGATATCGGTAAGGGAACCTTATTTGTCTGCCTGGAGCATGAGGCGATTGCCGGAATTCTTGTGCTGGATGAGAACCAGGCAGAGCAATATGCAGGCATCGAATGGGAGCAGCAGCAGGGGCCGCATCTGATTATGCACCGGCTTGCGGTACATCCCGAGATTCAGGGTAAAGGGATTGCCCGGCGGTTGAACGCCTTTGCCGAGGAATTCGCCCGCAGCAGCGGGTATAGAAGTATCCGGCTCGATACATATGCGAAGAATGACAGGGCGCTTAAGCTGTATCCTTCACTCGGGTATGTGCAGAGAGGCGAGATTCGTTTTCCTGGCCGTACCGCCGCTTTTCCGGTGTTTGAGAAGGTGCTGACAGAGAATATGGAGAGCTAATTTCTATTGAAGTGAGGAAACATTACATTTTATCCTGATTTTCTAGTGTGAAAATGTTGGGTGGTGCCCGAAACTCACTTTTACTAATTATAATGTTAACTTTAATAACTATTGTTGACAGAAAAGCTGTCTTTGGACTATGATGGGATTATTCATAAGCAATGGAATAGTCCTTTTCGTATATCCTTAATAATTGGTTTAAGGGTCTCTACCGGGAACCGTAAATTTCTGGCTACGAAAATATGCTGAGGCATATTGTTGTGGCCTTTTTGTGTTAGTGATCAGCCGGACATCAACAAGACTAGGGGGAGAAGACAATGGCGAATATCCTGATCAAGCATGCGGAGATTATTACAATGAACAAGCAGGAAGACATTATATACGGTGATATCCGCATCCAGGGTGATCTGATTGTGGAGATTGGCACCGGCCTTGAAGTGAAGGGGGCTGAGCTTGTCATCGACGCCAAGAACCGGACGGTTATCCCCGGCTTCATCCAGACGCATATTCATCTGTGCCAGACGCTGTTCCGCGGCAAAGGGGATGATCTGGAGCTGATGGACTGGCTGCGCAAACGGATCTGGCCGCTGGAGGCGGCGCATGACGAGGAGTCCCTGTACTATTCAGCCATGCTGGGCATTGGGGAATTAATCACCAGCGGCACAACGACCATCGTGGATATGGAGACAGTACATCATACGGATTATGCCTTTCAGGCGATTGCGAAGAGCGGTATCCGCGCCCTGTCAGGGAAGGTTATGATGGACCGGAAGAACCCCGATGCACCGGCGGCTCTGCAGGAGGAGACGGCGGCTTCGCTGCAGGAGAGTGTGGATCTGCTGGAGAAATGGAACGGATATGCGAACGGCCGGATTCAGTATGCTTTTTCCCCGCGGTTTGTTATTTCTTGTACGGAGCAGCTGCTGCGGGAGGTGGAGAGCCTCTCGGCCCGTTACGGGGTGAAGGTGCATACCCATGCTTCCGAGAATCTGGGCGAGATCGAGCTTGTGCAGGCGATGACCGGTATGCGCAATGTCGTCTATCTGGATCACCTGGGGCTGGCTAACGAACGTCTGATTCTGGCTCACTGTGTCTGGCTGGATGAGCAGGAGAAGCGGATTCTGCGGGACCGCGGGGTTCATGTCAGCCACTGCCCGGGCTCGAATCTCAAGCTGGCCTCCGGCATCGCCGATACGCCGGGCATGCTTCATGACCATATTCATCTCAGCCTGGGTGCAGACGGCGCGCCCTGCAACAATAATCTGGATATGTTCAACGAGATGCGTCTGGCGGCAGTCATCCAGAAGCCCGCGCATGGCCCGACTACGATGGATGCCCGGAGCGTCTTTCGGATGGCGACCATCGGAGGCGCGAAGGCGGTGGGGATGGAGGATCAGATCGGCAGCATCGAGGTCGGCAAGAAGGCGGATCTGGCCATCCTTAATCTCTATAATTTCCATACCTTCCCCTCTTATGATGTGGACCCGATCTCGCGGATCGTCTACTCGGCTACCCGTGCCGATGTGGAGACGACGATGGTTGACGGTGAGATACTCATGCACACAGGGCAGCTGAAGACCATTGACAAGGAAGTCGTGCTTCAAGAAGCGAACCATTCCATCAAAAGACTGCTGGGCAGCGCGCGGCTATCCTAAGCGGAAGAGGCTTCAACGCCAGTTGTCCCAGACAAACTGACTATAGTGACCGGAGGCATGATTGCGGCCCGAACCAGAAGCATGTTAGATTTAAATTGTAGCCTTGCAGGGGACTTTGCGCCTCTGCTTTTTTTGTCCCTGGAGGGATAATGAATGTAATGAACCTTTTCTCTTGCCCAGTTGTTTAATAGGGTGGCCCTCTTTTGATTCCCTCTACAAGTATTGCTATACTAGAGCAACGTGAGCTTTTTACAGAAACAAGGAATTAATTTTACACCACTATTAATGAAGAGAGTAAGAGGGGATTGCAATGAGAGAGGGCAAACCTGCGTCTGCGCAGGCTCATTTCTATATCGTGGCGGGATTGCTGTGGCTGAAGCTGCTGCTGCTGAGAGGGCTGTTCTTTGACCGGATTGCCTGGGAGTGGATCGCTGCGGATCTGGCGCCGGTACTCCTGCTGCTCGGTGTGCTGGCTGTAATTACGCCTGAGCGGATGAGGAAAGCGGTCTTCTGGAGCTTCAATGGCCTATTGTCGCTGCTGCTGTTCGCGGCCAGTGTGTACTTCAATCACTTTGGGTCGGTGCCTACCTATCTGGCGCTCTATGAGCTGAACCAGGTGTTTCAGGTAAAAGAGAGTGTAGAATCTACGATTGAGTGGGTCGATTATCTGTTTTTTGCCGAACTGCTGATAGTGATGATCTATTCGCTCTTCCGCAGATGGAAGAGAGGGCCTGAACAACGGTGGCAGAGGGACAGTCAGCCTGCACGCAGTTCCCGGAGCATCTATCGGGTGATGCTGCTGGTGGCAATCATTGGCGGCGGCTCGCTGTCAGCGTACTCGATTCATTCGGCTAGGGGAATTACCAATGAACTGGTCCAGGCGGAGACGGCCGGATTCCTGAATTATGAGGTGGTGGCAACGATCAAGGCCCGGGAAGATAACGGCCTGATCGGTACCGGCGATATTCAGGAGACGATAGCCAAGGTGCAGGCACTGGAGGCCAGCTATCCATACAAGACTGTGACTGGCGGACAGCCGGAACATTTCGGATCGCAAAAGGGGAAAAACGTCATCATCATCCAACTGGAGGCGTTTCAGAATTTCCCGCTGCATCAGTCACTGGAGGGTCAGGAGCTGACCCCGGTGCTGAATGGCCTGGCCGCAGAGGGTTTCTATTTCCCGCATGTGTATCAGCAGGTAGGTCCGGGCAATACCTCGGATGCGGAATTCATGAGCAACACCTCGATCTATCCGATCGCTTCGCTTGCCATGTCCACAGGCTTCGGGGACCGGGAGCTGCCGGGACTGCCGCGGCTTTTGCGGGATAAGGGGTATGAGGCTTACACGTTCCATGTGAACAAGGTGGGCTTCTGGAACCGGAATGAGCTCTATCCTGCGCTTGGCTTCAACGGCTACTATGACAAGGGCTCCTTCAAGAATGACCATTTTAATTCCTTCGGAGCCTCCGATGAGCAGCTCTATGCTACTGCCGTGGAGAAGCTGGCAGTGCTGCATCAGAAGGGCACGCCTTTCTATGCCCAACTGGTGACGGCCTCCAGCCATCATCCGTTCAAGGTGCCGGACAGCTTCCGCCGCATTCAGATACCGGACAAGCTCCAGGGCACGATGCTGGGTGATTATCTGAGCGCGGTGAACTATACGGATTATGCGATAGGCACGCTGATTGACGGATTGAAGCAACAGGGCATGTGGGAGGATACTGTGCTGGTGCTGTACGGTGACCATTTCGGCCTGCAGCCGAAGGATGTCCCGGCGGAGCAGGTGGAGGAGACGCTTGGCATCAAATATGACGACCGGATCAGCCGGTTCAACATTCCGCTCGTGATCCACGTGCCCGGCATGAAGCAGGGACAGGTTGTGGAGCGTACCGGCGGACAGCTGGATGTGCTGCCGACGGTAGCCAATCTGCTCGGGGTATCGCTGAAGGATGAGGGGTTCACGGCATTTGGTCATGATCTGCTGAATCTGGACCGCAACGTGGTGGGCATGCGCTATTATTTGCCGACAGGCTCTTTTTTCAATGATGAAGTGTTGTTCGTCCCCGGTAAAAGCTTCGCGGATGGTGAGGCGGTCTCGCTGGATACGCATGAGCCGGTTAAGGATTTCAGTGCCTATCAGAGCGATTACGACTACATCCTGAAGCTGATGGGCTTATCTGATGAATATGTGAAGCTGCTTCCGCAGCGTTAGGAGGATGTTATGAAAAGACTATGGAAACCCGAGGTTCTCATCTCGCTGGCCGGCGCTGTGCTGATCCTCTATCTGCTGTTCGTGCGGCCCTTCACCGGCGTTGCCGATAACGGCGATTTCCTGCGGATGATGAATACGGTCGGACTGAATTATTTTGATGCCGGGGAGGATTATGCTGACCGTTTCTTCAGCTATAGTCATTCTAAATTTGCCTATGATGATCTGTTCAAGGGCTTCTACCCGTCCTCGCAAATTCTGCTGGTGCTGGTGCCAAGGCTGCTTGCGGGCTTATTTCACGGCAGTTACTTCGATATCCGTCTTCTGGCAATTGTATATGGAGTGCTGCTGCTGGCTGCCACGTGGATGATCGTCAAGCTGGGCGTGAAAAGCTCCTATGCCACGGGCCTGCTGCTGGGCGCGGGAATGCTGTTTGTGTTCTACGATATCGGCTATCTGGCTTATTTCAACTCCCTGTTCGGCGAACCCGTGTCGATGGTCTTCATGCTGCTTACGTTCGCGCTGGGCCTGAGGCTTATCTTCCAAGAGCAGCCGTCCTCCAAAGGACTTACGCTGTTCTTCGTGGCCGTGCTGTTCCTGATCTGCTCCAAAATCCAGAATGCCCCCGTCGGCCTCGCTTTTGCGCTGATCTTCCTGCGCCTGCGGACGCTGCATGGAACAGGCAACTGGCGCAAGCTGGCACTTGGGCTTGGGGTGGCTACAGCGCTGGTATCAGTGATTATGTACGTGACAGCGCCGAAGGAGCTTAAGCATATCAACCTGTATCAGACGGTGTTCTTCGGCATTCTGAATGAATCACCGGATGTGCGCGGTGATCTGCGCGACCTGGGGCTGCCGGAGCGCCTGGAGGTACTGGCGGGGACCAACTATTTCCAGACAGATACGGCGATCAAGCAGGATGATCCATCGCTGGTTCCGGATTTCTATGACCGTGTATCGCATAAGGATGTGCTTTTCTTTTATATGAAACATCCCGGCCGGTTAATAGAGAATATGAAGTATGCAGCTGCTAACAGCATGTCCATCCGTCCCTACTATCTGGGAAGCTATGAGAAAAGCGAGGGTAAGCCTGCGGGCGCGGTAGCAGGAATGTACAGCGGCTGGAGCGAGCTTAAGAACAAGCATCTGCCTCATTCTCTCGAATTCCTGGTTATTTTCTATCTAGTGTATTACGCCGGAGTGTTCTATCAATACTTCCGTACGAAGGAGGTAGCGGGGCGGATCGCCGGAGAAATGATGATGCTGCTGGGACTGATCGGGCTGTTCTCGTTCCTGGTTCCGATCCTCGGTGACGGCCGTGCGGATATCGGCAAGCATCTGTTCCTGTTCAATGTCTGCTTCGATATGATGGCGGTGGCGATGCTGGGCTGGACGCTGCATAAGCTGACGAGGCTGCTGAAATAACCTGTCATGTCAAACCCTTAATTGACCCCTAGCGGATTATAGAATACAATGTGTTTGGAACTTTAGTAAAAGAGTGGAAATGGCTTGATACAGCCTCATCCTACAAGGGGGCCGCTATGGGGAATGAAGAATATAAGGATAAGATTGAACAGGCAAGACAGGAACTGAACAAACTGGCCTTGGAGTACGGGATGCAGGATGTCCGGGTACTCCGCCAATCGGTGAAGCTGGATGCGCTCCTGAATGAATACAGTGATTGTAATACGGAGAAGGATGATCAGCTTTATTAGAGAATTACTGAGCAGCTATACCAATACAAGAGACACTTTGACGGTTAACGCCGCGGAGTGTCTTTTTTTAATATTCAGGGGTCAAAAATCATCGCCCAGCAGCTCGCGGAGCATCTTCTCCCGGTTCATCATGAAGGCGCGGGTGACCGTGTAATGCTCTGTGTCCTCCAGCGCAACAGGCGTGATGCTCTCTCCCTGCAGCAGGAGAATATCCGCACCCGGATAGGACATCAGGATTGGGGAGTGGGTGGCGATGATGAACTGGGAATTCTGCTCCGCCAGCTCATGCATCCGCGCCAGCAGTGACATCTGCCGCAGGGGAGACAAAGCGGCCTCGGGCTCGTCCAGAATATAGATGCCCTGCCCGCTGAAGCGGTGAACGAACGTGGAGAAGAAGGATTCTCCATGCGACTGCTCATGCAGCGAGCTTCCTCCATAAGAATCTTTAATCCGGTTCCCCATGCCCGGCTCCTCATCCAGCTTATCGATATAAGAAGCCACATTGTAATAGCTCTCCGCACGCAGGAAAAAGCCGTCCTTCGGCCGCCGTACCCCTCTGGCAATCCGCAGGTATTCATGAAGGCTTGAATGCGAGGCACGGGTATGGAATGAGAAATTCAGCGTCCCCCCTTCCGGATTGAACCCCCAGGCAGCAGCAATGCCTTCCAGCAAGGTAGACTTCCCGCTACCGTTCTCCCCCACAAGAAAAGTGACCTGTTTCTGAAAAGCAAGCCGTTCCAAGGTTCGTACCACCGGCAGATGAAACGGATAGCTCCCGAAGGAAGGGACTGCATCCCGCAGCAGCTCGACATGGCGCAGATACAGCATAGGGCCATAGATTGAACTCATATCTTAGTGCCTCCTCAGTAGGTTTTCCCTAATTGTAGATGATTCTTGGGGCCCCCGCAAAGTACTTGAGTAAGCTTCAGAGTATGGCCTCACTTTGTGGGGCTGTTATGGGGCCCCCGCAAAGTACTTGAATAGGCTGCGGAGTGTTGCCTCACTTTGTGGGGCTGTTATGGGGCCCCCGCAAAGGATTTGAATAGGCGCCGGTGTGCAGACCCTGCCTCTGCATGGACAAGAGTGGACGGAATCTGCAGAGGTTCGGGCCAAGCGGGCGAAAGACGGGGGGCATATGCCAATTTCGCCGCGACACAGACAGATGTCCATGAGGCGGATGCTGACTCCGCATATAGTACTACTGTCTTGAGAATCTAACGGGGCAGGGTGAAGGCCGTGAAAACAAAAAAGAGAGGCGGGCTTCCACGGGATTACCGGGATGGTTATCTGCAAGGGTACCATCTCGGCCTGTGCGAAGCCGTGAAGCGCCTGAATACCCCTGAAGTGGGGGAACGCCAGCCGTTAAAACTGATGTATGTTCCCCAGGGGTTTCAGGCTATCGATGCGGGAGTCGCAGAAGCACTGCGGCTGCTGGTAAGCGAGCTGATCATCTGTCCTCCGGAAACTATGCTGGAGGTGGCAGCGCGCGAATTGCCGGAGGCGGTGCTGGTGATGAACGGGCTGCATGTATTTCCGGAGAATCATTTGGAGCAAATTACGGCAATACGGCAGCTGGGTATCCCGGCGGCGATCTGGTTCGTGGATGATCCTTATTTCACCGAGGACACATCCGTCATCTGCCGGCATTACGATTATGTATTCACGCATGAGCTGGGCTGTGTGGAATTCTACCGTTCGCTGGGGACGGCGTCTGTGCACTACCTTCCGCTGTGCGTCAACCCCCAGATGTTCTATCCGCGCCACACCGGACCGCAATATCACTATGATGTCGTGTTCATCGGCAATGCCTTCCGCAACCGTACGGAGCTGTTCGATGAGCTGGTCCCCTTCCTGCGGGGGAAGAAGGTGCTGATCGCCGGGGGGTTCTGGGAGCGGCTAGCCCACTTCGAGGAGCTGTCTCCGTACATCAGAGAGGGCTTCATCCCGCCGGAGGAGACCGCCAATTATTACAGCGGCGCCAAGCTGGTCATCAATATCCACCGGCCCTGGGAAGGAGGGATGGACAACCGGAATACGTTCCAGCTGCCGTCCCTCTCCATTAATCCCCGGACCTATGAGATCAGCGCCTGCGGGACGATGCAGCTGACCGATATCCGGCAGGATCTGGATATCCACTACAAGCCGGGCCGCGATCTGGAGACCTTCGCTTCTGCCGATGAGCTGAAGCGCAAAATTGATTATTACCTGAAGCACGAGAAGGAGCGCCGCGGGTATGCGTTGCGGGCACTGCAGACCACGCTGCGCCGGCATACCTTTACTTCGCGTCTGCCTCATTTACTGGGTGTTCTTACTTCAAGAGGGTGAATTTCATTATGGATCAAAAGGAGCGAATACTCATGAACAATGAATTTATTATGCCTGCCCCGCCATTGCCGAGAACCCCTGCGGAGGAAGAGAAGCTGCGGGGCCGCCTGACCGGCTTCAAAGGCGGTTATGACGAAGGTTATCTGCGGGGACGGCTGGCTGTGCTGGACGGACGCCCGGAGGAGCCGCAGCCGGTAAGGAATATCCATGTGATGTACGTGGCTTCAGGCAAGGGATACCCGTATTCTCCGCTGGATGATGCAGTGCTCTTCGCTCTGCAGCGGCAGACGGTCCAGGTCACGATTACCGATGTGCGCCAGAATCTGGTGGAGCTGGCAGCCGCCCAGCGTCCGGATCTCGTGCTGGTGCTGGATGGTCTGGATTTGCCGCTGGAGCAGGTGGCTATTCTGCGCGGCCAGGGCATCAAGACCGCAATCTGGCTGACCGATGATCCGTATTACACGGACTTCACAATGAAGATTGTGGCCCATTATGACTTTGTATTCACACTGGAGCGTAATTGCGTAGAGATCTACCGCGGCCTGGGCTGCACGGAGGTCCACTATCTGCCTTTTGCCGCGCACCGTGAGCATTACCGTCCGACTACCGGACGGTCGCCGGTCAGCCGGGATGTCAGCTTCATCGGGTCCGCGTACTGGAACCGGATTAATTTCTTCCGCGATATTATGCCGGAGCTGATGAGCTACAACACGGTCATTAACGGAATCTGGTGGGACCGGTTGCCGGAAGCTCCGCTCTATGGCGACCGGATTGAGATCGGCAAGTGGATGTCCCCTCAGGAGACGGCTGTAACTTACAGCGGCTCGAAAATTGTGATCAACCTTCACCGCTCGCATATCGACGATGCCGTCAACAATAACACGCTGTATATTCCGGCCGTATCGCCGAATCCGCGTACGTTCGAGATTGCTGCCAGCGGCACGCTGCAGCTCTGCGATGCCCGTGACGATCTCGGCTCCTTCTACAAGGTGGGCGAAGAGATCGACACCTACTCCAGCCCCCGCGAGCTGATGGACAAAATCCAGTACTATCTGACGCACGAGGAAGAGCGCCGGGAGATGTCTCTCCGCGCCTTCGAACGCACGCTGAGGGATCATACGTATGCCAGACGTCTGGGTCAGCTGCTCACTATTATTTACGGGTAAGCCAGCAGGGCAATCGTAGAACAGGCTGTCAGCAAAATGTGCGTATCACAGGGGACAGGTGTCGTGCCGGCATCTGTGCCCCCTCAATATACTGGAGTACCGGGCAGAGATGTTAGCCTGTCAGCTAATATACCCGTCCCAAGCAGGAGCACTGCTGAGTGATAGCAGATTGTGTGCATTCAAAATTAGGAGGTGAATGGCTGCTCCACAGCCCTTCGCAGGGGAGCGCCGAGACACCATGGCCGACAAAGCGACGATCGTCCTCTTTTCCCATGTCTCCAACACGCGCAGTATTACGGGTGCGGAGAAGTTGCTGTTATTCTTCAGCCGGGAGCTGTCTCCTTACTTCAATTGTATCCTCGTAGCTCCGCAGGACGGGAAGCTGACACAGCTGGCCCGGAGCTACGGCCTTCAGGTCCGGCTGATGTCTATTCCGCTGGTCTATGGAGTGTATACCCCTTATGCCGGTCTTCCGGCAGATATCCGCAAGCTGCAGGAGGGCCGGGAGTATCACGAGCTGACGCACTGGCTTGCGGAGCTCCGTCCGTCGTTCGTGATCACCAGCACCTGTGTGCATGCCCTGCCGCCAATCGCGGCGAAGACACTGGGCATACCGGTGATCTGGAAGATCTCGGAGACCATCACAGACAACGAGTTCACCCCGGTCAGCGTAGAGCTGATCCACAACCACAGCGATGAGATTCTGGCGATTTCACAGACAGCGGCAGCGTGCTTCCCCGAGGAGATCCGCGATAGCAAGGTGACCCAGCTGCCTCCGTCATGGAGTGACGGGGATTTGATGTTCGAGGCTTGGAGCAAGCTGCGCGGGGAACGGCGGAGTGAGCTGAAGATTGCTCCGGGGGACCCGCTGATCGGCTATGTCTCTTCCTTCATTAATAAGGAGAAGGGGCTGGAGCATTTCGTCAAGATGGCGGTTCTGGTGCATGAGCAGCATCCGGCTGCCCGCTACCTCGTAGTGGGGACTCCCGGGGATAAAAGCTACTATGAGCGCTGTGTCCGCAAGGTGAAGCTGGAGGGACTGACCTCACGCTTCCGGTTTGTCGGATATGAAGAATGTCTGCCGGCCGCTTACTGCGCGATGGATCTGCTCGTTGTCCCCAGCCTGATCCGGGAAGGCTTCGGCATGACGGCCCTGGAGGGCTATGCCTTCAGCAAGCCGGTCGTCGCTTATGATTCCGGCGGCCTGCGGGAGATCCTGAACGCCGCAGGCTGCGGCGAGCTGCTCGTGCCAGCGGGAGACATCGATGCGCTGGCCGCACGGGTGAACGCGCTGCTGGCCGACCAGGCGATGGCGGCCGGCATTGGCCGGCAGGCGCGGGAGCACATCGAGGCCGTCTACGGCCCGGCGGCTTACCGCGCCCGGCTGCAAGGCTTAGCGGAGAGGTGGCATCTCCGCTACTGCCTCCAGCCGCCGCAGCTCAGCGGCGGCTTGGAAGCCCTGCCCGCAGCTGCGCCGGCGGGCGGGAAGAGCGCCCCCGCGGCAGCGCCGACGCGGGGGAAGTCCGGGCGCCGCGCCGCACGGCTGCGGGCCGCGAAGCTGCGGCGCGGCAGGCTGCGCCGCGCCAAGTCCCGGAGCAGCGCGGCGGGAAAGAGCCCGCGCCGCAAGAAGCGCGCGGCAAGCTCCGCGCGCAGGCGGGCCAGCGGCGGCAAGAAGCGCCGCGCGGGCCATGCCGGAAGCCGCCGGAGCAAGCGGCGGCGTAAGGCATCTTGAGCAGCCTGCCCGGTTCCTGAGGGCAGGCCATAATCAAAGGGGAGTGAACCCATGAAGATCATGACGATTTTGGGCACACGGCCCGAGATCATCCGCCTTAGCGTCATCATTCCGCTGCTGGACCGGCATGCGGATCGGCATGTGCTGGTGCATACGGGACAGAATTTCACGGCCAGCCTCAGCGGGGTATTCTTCGCCGAGCTGGGACTCCGCGCACCGGACTACGTGCTGCAGGATAAGCAGGCCGGACTCGGGGGCCAGCTGGCCGCCATGTTCGGCAGCCTGGAGAGCATTCTGCTTCAGGAGCAGCCGGACCGCGTGCTGCTGCTGGGTGATACCAACAGTGCGCTGTGTGCCATTCTGGCCGAGCGGATGGGCATCCCTGTGGTGCATATGGAAGCAGGCAACCGCTGTTACGATCTGAAAGTGCCGGAGGAGAAAAACCGCCGTGTCATAGATGCCGTCTCCACCATAAATATGCCGTATACCCAGCAGAGTAAAAGACATCTGCTCAGCGAAGGGTTCCCCAGCCAGCGTATCGTGCTAACCGGTAATCCCATCCATGAGGTGATTACGCATTACGAAGAGCGAATCGCTGCCAGCGACATCCTGTCCCGGCTGAAGCTTGAAGCCGGCCGGTATCTGCTGGTGACTGCCCACCGGGCCGAGAATGTCGATGATCCGGAGTCACTGCTCCAGATTATGTCCGGGCTGAACCTGGTGGCTGAGCAGTTGGGGCTCCGCCTGATCTGCAGCATTCATCCCCGTACACGCTCCAAGCTTACGGAGCAGTTCCCGCTGACTATGAACCCGCTGGTGGAGTTTCACGAACCCTTCGGATTTTTTGACTTTGTTCATCTGGAACGTTATGCCCTGTGCGCCATTACCGACAGCGGCACCGTTCAAGAAGAATGTTGCCTGATGGGAGTACCTACGGTGACCATACGCCGGACAACAGAACGCCCGGAGACCGTCGATTGCGGAAGTAATGTAGTGTCCGGGGTAGAACAGAACAGCATTCTGCGCTGCACCGTGCTGATGACGTCGCTTAAGCCTGATTGGGAGGCGCCGGAAGGGTATCTGGCCCAAGGTGTCTCGGTAAAGGTAGTTAAATTTCTGCTTGGAGGGAACCTGCATGTTCAATAATAAACGGATTCTGGTTACAGGCGGTACCGGTTCCTGGGGGCATGAGCTGATCCGGCAGCTGCTGCCGCAGCATCCCAAAGAAATCATCGTATTCTCCCGCAGTGAGTCTGCACAGGTAGCCATGAGCCGTGAATTTGAAGATCAGCGTCTCAGCTTCATCATCGGTGATATCCGTGACAAGGATGCGCTGGTGGCTGCCTGCCGCGGTGTGGATTATGTCTTCCATCTGGCTGCACTCAAGCACGTGCCTGTCTGCGAAGACCAGCCGTACGAGGCACTCAAGACGAATGTGGTCGGCACACAAAATGTCATTGAAGCGGCGATTGCCAACAATGTGGAGAAGGCGATCTACATCTCTACCGACAAGGCAGCTAATCCGTCGAACTTCTATGGCATGACCAAGGCCATCGGCGAGAAGCTGTTCGTCTATGCCAATCTGATCGGCTCAGGCACCAAGTTTGTTACCGTGCGCGGAGGCAATGTGCTGGGGACGAACGGCAGTGTGGTCCACCTGTTCATGAAGCAGATCAAGGACAAGGGACAGGTAAAGATTACAGACATGAACATGACCCGGTTCTTTTTCACCCTGCGCGATGCCATTACCCTGCTGTTCAAGGCTTCCGATGTCAGTATCGGCGGCGAAATCTTCGTCATGACCATGCCGACCTGCCGGATCGTGGATTTGGCCGATGTGCTGATCGAAGCTTCCGGGCGGACGGATGTCAGTATGATTGAGACCGGCATCCGCCCGGGTGAGAAAATCCATGAGATCCTGATGAGCGATTTCGAGAGCCTGACTACGGTGGTCTACGATGAGCAGTACCTGGTTATTCTGCCTACGCTCGATATGCCGGAGCTGAAGGAGCATTACCGTCATTACCCCCATGTGTCCTTCAGCAGCTTCAGCTCGGAGAATCATCTGATGGAGCAGGCTGAAATCAAGGATATTCTGATCCGGGGAGGGTTCCTCCAGTGAAGCTCCTTATTCTCGGCGGAAATGGTATGGCAGGTCATATGCTGGCGGAGTATTTTCGCCGCCAGGGCAAGCACCACATCTTCCATACAACCCGGGATAAGAAGGATCTTGGAGGGTTGTATGTAGACGCCGACGACATCGCCGGTGTAGAAAAGCTGGTTGAAATCGTCTCCCCCCATTGCATTATTAATGCGATGGGGGTACTCAATCAATTCGCCGAACGGGACCGGATTGGCGCGTATCATGTCAACGGATTCCTGCCCCACCGCCTGCGGCGGGCAGCGGACCAGATTCATGCCCGGCTCATCCACATCAGCTCCGACTGCGTGTTCGAAGGAACACGCGGCGGATACACCGAGGAGGATGCCGCGGATGGAACCTCGGTCTACGCCCTTACCAAGAGTCTTGGAGAAGTGCGTGATCCCGGACATCTTACGATCCGCACCTCCATTATCGGGCCTGAGATCCGTTCTGGCGGAATCGGCCTCATGGAATGGTTCCTGGCCCAGAAGGGCCGGGTAACCGGATATGAATGCGTGATGTGGAATGGAGTCACTACCCTGGAGCTGGCCAAAGCCGTTGACTCCTTGCTGGACTCGGATCTCTCCGGGCTGATTCATCTGGCCCACCCGCAGCCCGTAAGCAAATATCAGCTGCTGCAGATGATGCAGACGGCATTTCATAAAGAGGATGTTGAGATCATCCCGCAGCAGACGCCAGTTCAAGACCGGACGCTGATCAGTACGAGAAGCGATGTTACGATTGAGCTGCCGTCCTATCCCCGGATGCTTAGCGAGCTTGCCGATTTTATGCGCAGCTCAGAGCTGCCGACATGAGCGGGCGGCGGCGTCTCCTTATTACCGGAGCTTCCGGCTTTACCGGCAGGCATGCCGTGGCCTATTTTGCCGCCGGAGGAGCGGAGGTGACTGCTGTAGTCCGCCGCAAGCCAGAAGCGGAGTTGTTCCCGGAGGGGGTTCAGCAGGTTGTCTGTGACCTGGGGGACCGTAGGGCTGTAGCGGCAATGATTGGAGCGGTGAAGCCGGATCAGGTGCTGCACCTGGCAGGCAAGAATTCGGTCCCGGAGTCCTGGCGGGACCCGCTGCTCTATATGGAAACCAATGTAATGGCTACTCTATATTTGCTTGAGGCGCTGCGTGTCCAGCCGGCCAGCCGTATTCTGGTGGCCGGCTCCCGGCTTAAGTACAGACCGGGTGCGGCAGACCCGCCTCACCCCTACAGCCTCAGTAAGACGCTGGAAGAGCTGGTATCGCTGGCTTGGGGAAGGTTGTTTGCACAGCCTGTGCTGATGGCGGAGCCCTCGAACCTGATTGGGCCTGGTCCGTCTACCGGCTTCTGTTCCCTGCTGGCACAGCATATTGTGCGCAGTGAAGCAGCCGCCGTAACCGGATCGGCTGCACCTGCTGCCTTTCGGCTCTCCTCACGCCATGCGCTGCGTGATTTTCTGGATGTGCGTGATGCGGTCAGGGCGTATGGCTTCATTCTGGATTCGGGAGAGACCGGCAGGATCTACCGTATCGATTCCGGGACGGAGCGGGAACTGGGAGAGATTGCAGCGAAGCTGCTGACTCATGCTGCGGCTCCGGTAAGGGTGGACTGGGGCCCGCAGGAGGAGCACAGCCGGGGCAATCCTTCCCTGTCATCTGCCGTTCCGGCGAAGCCTTCATTTGAATCTGCTGATACTAAGGGAACGCCTGAAGAATCGGGGGACTATGCTGCTATTTCCGGCTGGAAGCCGGAGATTGCGCTGGACCGTTCACTGGCGGATATTATCCGCTATACAAGAGCCGGTAAGGAAGGAGAGTTGTTATGAAGCCCAGAGTATCCGTAGTTATTCCTTTTTACAATTGTCCTTATATTGAGCAGGCACTGCAGAGCGCCATATCTCAATCCTGGCAGCCCTATGAGATTATCGTAGTAGATGACGGTTCAACTATGCATGCAGAGCGGATTACCCCTTATCTGCCCTACATTCACTATCTGGGCAAGGCCAACGGCGGCACCGCTTCGGCACTTAACCATGGTATTGCGCATGCCACGGGAGATTATGTAGTCTGGCTCAGCTCGGATGATATGTTCTATCGTGACAAGATCAATAATCAGGTTCTGTTCATGGAACAGAACCGTTTGCTGATCTCGTACACCAACTTCAACTACATTAACGGAAACTCGCAGGCTATGGAGCTGAATGCTGCGGCCGTATTCCCGAACCAGCTTGAATATCTGCGCTGCTTCCTGTACGGCAATCCCATCAACGGCTGTACGGTGATGTTCAAGCGGGAGATCTTCGGTGCCATCGGGATGTTCGATGAAGCCCTTCCGTATACCCATGATTATGATCTGTGGTACCGGGCGATTCTGAACGGTTATGCACCGGTGATGCTGAACCAGTCCTTGACGGCTTACCGCCGGCATGAGGGAATGGGCACGCTTAGACACTACGATGTCATTATGGCTGAAGCAGCAGCAACCAGTGCCCGTTATCACGCTCCGTTAAGTGCCCTGATTGCCTCCATGGGCGGCTAACTGCCGGAGCGCACAGCCGGCACTGCAGCACAGCCCAAGGTCAGGCAATTAACGCTTAGGAGGGAGAGCATATGTACCGGGAAATCGAAGTGAAAGACTTCCTGCCGGTCCTGCTGGAGCAGCTGAAATTCTCCGAAAGTATACTGGATATCGGCAGCGGTACCGGTACGCTGCTGGAGCGGTATGAAGCCACTGTGGTGCTGGGGCTGGATATCCACAGGCCTTATCTGCTGCACCGCAAATACAAGGCCCCCCATATCATTCCGGTTCATGCCGATGCCGGTCATATCGATAAGCTGTTCCTGCCGGGAACCTTCTCTGCGGTTACTCTGATCGATTCGCTGGAGCATTTCTCGATGAGTGAAGGCATGGAGCTGCTGCGTAAGGCGGAGCTCATCGCTGCGAACCGTGTCGTTGTATTTACACCGCGGGGTTTCTTCCCGCAGGAGGGGAAGGACCATTTCAATCTGCATGGAGAGTATTACCAGAAACACTGGAGCGGCTGGGAGCCTGAGGACTTTCTGAAGCTGGGCTACGCTGTAACTGTACTGAAGGGCTTTCACCATGCGGAGAATCCTTCATTCCGGGAAGCTTTCGGTGAGAATCACGCTCCGCTGGACGCCCTGCTCGCCTGCAAGACTGTATAAATGAACTCAGGGAGGAGGCCGGGGCATGAATCAGAAGACCAAGGTCTCGGTGGTAATTCCGTTCTATAATTGCCCATACGTACATCTGGCGGTCGAAAGCGTGCTGGCCCAGAGCTATACAGATATTGAACTGATCGTGGTGGATGACGGTTCAACGCTCCATACGGAGAAGCTTGACGCCTATAGAAGCCGGATTATATATGTCCGCAAAACCAACGGAGGGACCGGCTCGGCCCTCAATAAAGGAATCGAGGTGGCAAGCGGAGCTTATTTTGCCTGGTTAAGCGCGGATGATCTGTTTCATCCCGATAAAATCAGACGGCAGATAGAAGCCATCCGCAGCTCAGGAACCTCCTTCAATCATACGGCTTACTACTATATTAATGAGTACGGGCAACGGATTCAGGATATTGTCCGGATGCCGGCCTTGAGCAGGCCGGCCCTCATACAGACCATGATGTCCGGCTGTCCGGTGAACGGCAGTACGGTGCTCTTAGATATGGAGATCCTCTCCAGGGTCGGTATGTTTAATGAGACGCTCCTGTATACACAGGATTATGATATGTGGCTGCGGATTCTGCCTCACTATGAGTGGTCTTATATAGAAGAGCCGATGCTGTATTACCGCATTCATAATGAGATGGGCTCGGTCCTGCACAACGAAGCGCAGAACCGGGAAATTGCCAAGGTGCAGTTCATGCACAGGGGTGAATTGACGGAGCTGCTGAGAAAGGAGAGAAGGAATTGAGACTGACCTTTCCGGTTCTGACCTTATCCAGAGGCGGTGCGCAGCGGATGATAGCAGAGCTTGCGAACGCCCTGACTTTAATAGGGCATGAGGTCGTTATTCTTATGCCCAGCTTAGGTGTTGTGGAATATGAGATGAAATGTCCGATTATCCCTGTGCCCGCTCCGGTCCTTAGGGAAGATCATTTCCCTTACGGGGATGTCATTATCTCCAATTATTATACAACCGTTCCGGTTGCCGAACGGGCCAGCCGTCTGGGCAAAGGACTGCATATCCGGCTGGCCTTATGCTATGAGCCGAATTTCCTGCCGGATAATAATCAGTCGTTCGCCTCCTATGGCATTACCCGCAACCTGCTTGTACTGTCGCGCTGGCAGCAGGAGGTCATACGGATCAATCATGGTATTAAAGGGAGAATTGTTCCGGTCGGTGTTGACCCGGATTTCCATAATACGCATTTTCGCGACAATCCAGGCAAGCCGCTGATCGTCTCGGCTATTATGCGGCGCCCAGAAGGCGGATTCTCCGGCCACAGGGAACAGGAATACCTGATTCAACAGCTTGATATGGTCAAGCGGCTTCATCCTGAGGTGGAGATCTATATCATGACTCCCCCTGCTGAATATGCCGCTTCAAGGAGTCTGCAGGCCTTACTTAGCTCCGGGCGCTATCAGCTGCGGACACCCGCCAATGATGATGAACTGGCTTATCATTACAATGAGACGGATATTTTTGTCAGCGCAAGTACCAATGATGCCGGTTCACTGCCGGGGCTGGAAGCGATGCGCTGCGGTGCTGCTCTGGTTACCGTGTATTCAGGGGGGAACCTCGAATACTGTGCACACGGGCAGAACTGCCTGATGTCATACCGTCATGAGAACCGTCTTGCTGCGGATATTGTGACGCTCATTAACGACGGGGAGCTTCGCCGGCGTCTGGCCGCCAGGGGAGAGCAGGATTCCCTGAAGTTTACATGGGAGAGAAGCGTGCAGATTTTCCAGGCTGAGCTGTTTGAGATGGTGTCCAGACAAGGGATGTGATGCCTCCGGGCAGAGCGCCAAAACAAAACACAGAAACCTTCAACCCAGGTTAACGTCTGGAATTGAAGGTTTTTTTGCCGGAAGACAGGGGGATAAGAAGCTAGCAATAGTTAGAAGATAGAGAAGGAATTCATCATCTCGCGGAAGGAATGCGCATACTGATCGAATCCGAAATGCGTAACCATGTGCTGGCGGCCCTGATAGCAGATGGCTTCGCGCAGCGGGATGTTATTCATCAGCTCCAGTCCTTCGTTCACAGCAGCCTCCACATTGCCAAGCGGATAGAATTTGCCGGTAATATTATGGGTAATGAAGGATCTGACCCCGTCGGAATCCGTACTGAGTACAGGACAGGAGCAGCAGACAGCCTCAGCTACGGCATATCCGAAGCCTTCTGTGACAGAGCTGGACAGCAGGAAGCCTCCTGAAGCGGCAATCGATGAATAATAGACAGGCATCATCTGGTTAGGCACATTCGTGAACACAATCAGCCGGTCATTCAGGCCAAGGGAATGCAGCTCAGCATTGAACGCCTCCTTTTGGTCATCGGAGGCCAGGGCCGGATCATGGAACATCCAGAGATGCAGGTTAGGTTTCGCTTTGCGGATATGGTGGGCAATCTTCAGGTACTCGCTCCAGTTCTTGTTGGATTCCAGCCGCCCTACCCAGGCGATGACAGGATCAACGGGCGCCTCGGCGGGGATATACCTGAATTCTTGTACATCCACAAGGTTCGGAATAATATAGCGCTGGAGCCAGGGGCAGATCTCGATAAACAGCTCCAGTAAATGATCGGTGGGGGGAATCAGCACGGCATTGCAGAAGGATTGCAGATAAGGCACGGATTCAATAATTATATTTCGGGCTTCGCTTCGTGTTCCCAAACCCTGGGATTCATAGATCAGGATACCGCCATACCCCAGCCGGCGCAGACGTTCCAGCAGCAGGTAATCGGAGGTTACGATGATGGCGTCATAATGATTAGTATTCAGTATAGCCCTGATATCTTCATCCTGCGAAGTGATAAATACCGGGAAGCTTACACTATTGTTGGTGCCGGACCCCGGCATGAGATAGAGTACATGGCATTCGATGCCGTTCTTTTGAAGACTCTCACACCGCAGCCTGTTCAGGGTCTCCACCCCGCCGCTTGGTACATAAAACGTAAATAGAATTTTCAAGCTTACCCCTCCTGATCTGGACTGCCTGCGGAGAAACACAGTCTGCTGTTATATAAGATACGCCTGATTTCTCTTGCGTGTGACTGTGGGGGGCGGCATTGCCAAATCCTTTCTGGATAGCCCGGCAGCGGAGGAGCCATGCTAAGGCTTGTTACGCTGCACTACATTATTCTGTGAAGGGAGATGAAGGAATGTTGCGATCGAAATTCGGCTTGTCCGTGTCTGCTGCCTTGCTGGCCGGCGCCTTAAGTATGACCGGCTGCAGTGCCGGCCATTCGTCAGATAATGGCAATATGCAGACGAAAAGTGTGCGGGGGACAGACGGGCGAATCCACGTGAACTCCACACGGGACATGAAGCGTGACGATGACTTCGGCAGCATGGAGATGAGCAAGGAATTGGCTGACCGTGTAGCGGCCATGCCGGAAGTCCGTTCCGCTAACGTTATTATGGTCGGCCGAAGCGCATATGTCGCTGTAATGCTGGAGAATGCTTCGGGCGGGGTACACACCCGGAGTACCACCCGCGGGAAAGATACAGGAAGAGGAACTGCTGCGGGTGTTCCCGGGATGACAGGGACAGGAGGCTCCATGGCGGGCATTCCGGGAAGTCTGACAGGCACCGGAACCGTTGGCGGTACAGGCATGGCGGCTCCCGATGATTATCCGGGGAACGGCAATAACGGGATTATGTCCAGAAGCAATATGGGGGATGATACAGACACGCTTCCCGGGGGAATCAAGAATAAAATCGCCGCAGAGGTTAAAAAAGGAAACACATACGTCGGAAATGTGTATGTCTCGGCGAACCCGGATTTCGTGGAACGGGCCGATTATTATGCCCGGGAATTCCGTGCTGGGCACCCGCTCAGAGGCTTCGCGAATGAATTCCGTATCATGGCGGAACGGATTTTCCCTGCCCGCAGCGGACAGTAAGCAGACGCTGCTGCATAGTGCCTTGAATGAAGATAGTATTCCAGAGGAATATGAGGCTTATTCAGATGAAGGGCACAGGGCGGACACCAGTAAATGAAGACAGACGCAAACAATGCAGCCGCCGCACCCCGAAGGCCGGGTACGGTGACTGCATTGTTTGCGTTTATAGGGATAATGAAAATGTGGCTTACTGCCCTGGAGTTAGGCTTCCAGCTTGCGTCCGCCGATCCATACGCCGCGCAGATTCAGATCTTGGTCCAGCTGCAGAATATCGCCGCGCTTCCCTGCTTCAAGCGTTCCGATAGACCGCTGCATGCCGAGTGACAGCGCCGGATTAAGGCTGGCAGCCTGTGAGGCTTCCAGCAGGCTGAGACCGACCTCCTGCACCAGATAACGGAACCCGCTAATCATCGTCAGTGTGCTGCCGGCCAGTGATTCAGGATGCTCCTTCAGCGTGGCTATGCCGTCCTTGACAATCACAGGCAGATCACCGATCGCATATTCTCCGTCGCTGAGTCCGGTTGCTGACATGGCATCTGTGATCAGCAGCAGATTGTGATTGTTCTTGAGCCGGGTAATCAGGCTGATGGCTGCCGGATGAACATGGATTCCGTCGGCAATGACCTCGGCTCTGATCCGGGGATCGAACAGGACGGCACCGGCCGTTCCCGGCTTGCGGTGATGCAGCGGTGTCATGGCATTGAACATGTGCACTGCCTGGTTCAGGCCGGCATCGGCAGCGGTAATCACCTGCTCGAATGTGGCATCTGTGTGGCCAAGCGCAGCCGTAATGCCATGCTTGCGCAGCCACTGGATCGCTTCCAGGGCAGCTTCACGCTCGGGAGCCAGGGTGACCTGACGGATCATTCCCGGATACTTGCCCTCCCATTCCTCCAGCCACTCTATATTAGCTGGCACGATGTGCTCAGGATTCTGCGCTCCAGGCCATCGTACGCTGATGAACGGTCCCTCCAGATGTACACCTGCCAGCCTTGCATAAGGCATGCCGCCTTCACGGGAACGATAAGCATCCACCTCAGCCAGCACCTGATCGATGTCTGCCTTGGCAGCCGTCATGGTTGTAGCCAGCATAGAGGTCGTCCCGTGTGAGGCGTGGAACCGTGTGATGGTGTCAAGAGCATCTGCATCGCTGTACATGAAGTCATGTCCGGCTCCGCCGTGCACATGCACATCGACGAATCCGGGGATCAGCAGACCTTGCGCCTCCCGGGTGGTTGTCTGCCAGCCCTCATAAGCTGCGGGCAGCCAGGAAGCTTCTCCGGCATATTGGATCAAGCCTTCCGCTACGGCAACTACACCCTGCTCAATAATTCCGTCAGGAGTCAGCACTTTGCCGTACAACAATTCTCCGCGCGTACCGTTTATTTCAGCCATTTGGCAGCTCCTTCATCCAGCAGGACGACCACATTCGGATGGCTCTGCAGCAGCGAGGCGGGACACTGGGTGGTGATTGGACCCTCCAGCGCATTTTTAACCGCTTCCGCCTTCTCTTCCCCGCGGACAAGCAGTACAATCTGCTTCGCTTTGAGAATCCCGCCGATGCCCATCGTTACCGCCTGACGCGGAACATCCTCTACACGGTCGAAGAAGCGGGCATTGGCTTCCAGGGTCTCTTCCAGCAGATCGACCACATGGGTTCCGCTGCTCAGGCTGGCATCCGGCTCGTTGAAGCCGATATGGCCGTTGCTGCCGATGCCGAGGATCTGCAGATCCACCGGACCGTTATCCTCCAGCAGCTTGTCATACGCACGGCATTCGGCCGCAAGGTCGGGAGCATTTCCGTTAGGTACATGGGTGCGGGCCAGGTCGATATCGATATGATTGAACAGATGCTCATTCATGAAGCTCCGGTAGCTCTGAGGATGGTCCACCGGCAGTCCGACATATTCGTCCAGGTTGAAGGAAGAGGCTTTGGCGAAGCTGACATTGCCCTTGCGGTGCATCTCCACCAGCTTCTCGTACACCCCGACAGGCGAGCTTCCGGTAGCCAGACCAAGAACGGCTCTGGGATTACTCTGCAGCAGACTGGCGATCAGGTTAGCTCCTGTGGCTGCGAAATCTTCTTCATGCTGAAATTTCAAAATATTCATTAGATTTGACCTCCCCGTTTATGACGGTAATGTTGGACGTTCCGATAAGATTGCTCAAGCTTGGGGATGAAATCCCCGAACCGGGTACTGACCATGCCGGTGAACAGAATATCGATAATATGCAGCTGTGCGATCCGTGACGCCATATCGCCGCGCCGCATGCCCTGCTCAAGAGACGAGGAGAACAGCGGAAAATCAGCGAGTGTAGCCAAAGTACTGCTTCCGTATGAGGTTAACGACACCGTAGCTGCGCCGCTTGCGGCTGCACAGGTTAAGGCATCGACCGTCTCCGGGGTCTCCCCCGAATAAGAGACTGCGAAGGCCACATCGCCGGAAGAGAGCGAGGAAGCGGAAGTGATCTGCATATGGGAATCGGCAAAAGCGGTGCAGTTCACGCCAATGCGGATCAGCTTCTGATAGAAATCCTGGGCCACGATGGACGACGTAGCCATCCCGTACAGATCGACCCGCCGCGCCCGGCACAGCAGATCAATGACCTGCTGCAGCCGTCCCAGATCCAGCAGCGAGGTAGTGTCCCGGATCGAGGCCAGGTGGTTGGCCTGCATGGCCTCTACAATGAATTGCAGCGGATTGCCGGCCACGATGTCCTGATAAGAGGAGCTGCCGGTCTCCGGCGAGCCGTCGCTATGCGCCAGCTCAGCTGCCAGCTTGAGCTTGAAATCGGGATAACCCTTGAAGTGCAGCGCTTTGCAGAACCGCGTAATCGTCGCCGTGCTGATGCCGCATTCCTCCGCCAGCTCCGTGATGCCCATATGGACAATTTCCCCGGGCGAGGCCAGAATGCGCTCAGCCAGCTTGCGTTCCATTTGCGACAGCTTGGGCTTGTCATGCTCCAGAACATGCAGAATGGGAGACAAGCGCTCACCTTCTTTACTATAGATTCAGATTCATGTAGCTTTCTCTACTTACCCGAATGAAAATGTAGAAATGGACATGCGGAAATGGACAGGTTAAGTTTTGGCCTAATTAAGTTTTGGCCTAAGCCGCTTTTGAAATTATTTTACATAATATTTACGTTAATAAAGAAAATTATTTTCATAATTAGGATAAAACAAATTGCGGAAGGTTGCAATAGGCAGTTTGGTTTAAGGCTGGTCTGGGGCAGAATTAAGGAAGATGGAGGTGGCGGATTTGCAGCAGGGGAGTGGGGGAATGGAGGAAGGATTATTGTAAGAGGAAACAGTTGGATTTTTGTTAATTGTTAACTCATCATTCAGTTTTTTGTGAAAAATAATTGGATTTTTGCTGCTTAGTTTTGCTCAAATTCCATTTTAAGCTGATTGCGGCAAAAATAAATGCTGTTTTTCCATCTATCATCCATAAAAAGGATTCTACTCTTTTAGTAAGTGACGTTTATCCATCTATTCATTTCTGCTTCATGCATTGGCGGAGGGAATACAGCCAACCAAGTGGCAGGAGATACAAAAAGCTGCAATCTGCGTGTTTAAGGGCACACGCACAGATTGCAGCTTTTACATAATTAATATGTTTACTTAGTGATCCCGTTTGCGGCCTTCGTTCTGTTGGCAGTACGTCTGCCGCGCAGCAGCTCCCATAGGATGAAGGCGAGCATCAGCAGCTGCGGGATGGTGGTCTCCCAGGTCGGATACATGCCAAGCCAGCCGATGGAAGGCAGACTGTGCCCGTTATGGGCGGGCAGCTTGCCGGCGATCTGCAAGGCGTGAAGGCTCTCACCGAGGAAGCGGAACACCAGATAGTAGATCAGCACTGTAGCAGCGCGGAAGAAGGCGGCAACCGGCAATTTGGCACTCAGTACAATCATGGCATAGCCGAGGATGATCAGAACCACCAGGGCACTGCCAATCCCGAGCAGCAGCTGAGAAGTGTCAATGGCCGGTGCCATCCCTGCATAGAAAATCGTAGTCTCGGCCCCTTCGCGCAAAATGGCCAGCGCAGCGATGAAGAACAGATACCACAGATTGCCTTTGGCCAGGGCGCCCTGCATCTGGGTGTCCACATATTTATTCCAGGCTGCCGTGCTGGATCTCCCGTGCAGCCAGCGGCCGACGGTGAGCATCATCACCACGGCGACGAGGCCGGTGATGCCTTCAATCAGCTCGCGCGCGCCGCCGGAGGCGGCTTGGGAGAGGGAATAGGTCAGTAATACGGCGAGGCCGATGCTTGCCGCCAGACCTGCCGCCGCGCCGGACCATACCCAGCGGCGGGCCGCCGGTACTGCTTCACGGCGCAGATAGGCAAGCAGGGCGGCGAGTACAAGAATCGCCTCCAGCCCCTCGCGCAGCAGAATGAGTGCCGCATCCCACGCGGTGTATGTCCGTTCCCCGGACAGCGGCGTCAGCTCAGAGAGCATCATGTCCATAAGCGATAGCGCCTGGTCCAGCTTCGGAGGGCTGGAGAGCAGATAACCGGTGACGGCGGTGCTCTCATTCTCGATGCTGGCATAGACCTTGGGGGAGGCCAACTGGACCTGGCCTTCGGCCGAAGGCCAGGCAGTGATGAACTGCTCCATGATATCAGCGGCTGCTGCGCTGTCGCCGGCCTGACCGGCAGCGGAAGCTTGCTCCAGATAGCGGATCAGCCCTTCAATGGAAGCCGGCTCCGCTGGCGCGCCACCGGTATCGACGGCTTTGCCTTCACTGTAGCCGGACAGCAGCGTCACCAGTGCTTCCGCTTCCGCCTGCGCGGCCTCTCCGCGGACCGGCTCTGCCTGCAGCGCAATGCGCAGCAGGCTCATCTTCGTCTCCAGCAAGCCGTAGACGGCGGGATTGTCCGCCCGGATGCTGCGTTCCGCCGGCGTCCAGCCGTTGACCACGGCGCGGTAGGCTTCCGCCGCCGCGGCCCAGTCGGCGCTGCGCGCCGCATCCCGCGTGCGCTCCGCCGCGGGCAGCAGCTTCGCCGCCGCTGCGCGTCCGGCGGCGCCCGTCTCACCGCCGCCTTCGCCTGCGGCGGCGGTAACATAAGCGTCCACGCTGCGGGCGAGCGTGGACAGGGCCGCCTTGGCGGGCGCTCCGCCGCCGCCCGCCAGGGCTTCCGCCGCAGCGGCCAGCGCGGCGTCCACCTCGGCAGCCGGACCGGCGAGTGCCGGGTCCGGCTTGCTCTCGTTCGCGCTGCGCCACAGCGCCGCGAACGCTTCAACATCGGCCGCCGCCGCCTCCCAGCGGCTCTGGCCGGCCTCGACCAGCGCGCTGCCTACAGGCGGCAGCAGCTCATCCAGCGGAGCGCCTGACGCAGAAGCCGGCGCGCCGGGCAGCAGCACAAGCAGGCAGAGGAACAGCAGCGCTGACCTGATCTGCTGCCATAGACTCTGTGTAACCGTGATCATCATCGGGATCATTCCCTTCAAGTTTAGCGAGGAGGGGTCACTTGCAACGGACTCAGCTGCGCTTATTTTAGCCATATTAACGTTTCTGCAAGTTGAACGGACTCAGTGGAGCTTATGTACAAATAATTGGGAGGAAAACGCCCGCCGTAGCGGAAATAAGCGCCGTGCAGTCCGCTCGTGTAGCTGAATATGCTCGAAAAGAGAAAATAAAGGCCTCTCAGTCCGCAACGATCAGCTACCTGTCGTCCTCTCCGGTCCACCGAAACGCCGCAGCTCCGGTCCCCGAATCGCCGCAGCTCCGGTCCCCGAATCGCCGCAGCTCCGGTCTCCGAAACGCCGCAGCTCCGGTGCCCGAAACGCCGCAGCTCCGGTGCCCGAAACGCCGCAGCTCCGGTGCCCGAAACGCCGCAGCTCCGGTGCCCGAAACGCCGCAGCTCCGGTGCCCGAAACGCCGCAGCACCGGTGCCCGAAACGCCGCAGCTCCGGTCCACCGAAACGCCGCAGCACCGGTGCCCGAAACGCCGCTGCGCTTCCGGCCTCAGAACTCCTGCTACCTCAGCGTTATCTGCCACAGCCTAGGCATTTCATCCCTCGAGCAGCAGCTCCCCGATATAGCCGCCTTCGCGTACACCCGGGAAGCAGGCGAACACAGCGCTGCCGGTGTGAACCATATATTCATTCAGCCGGTCATTTTTGGAGAGGCGCTGCTGGATGCTGACGAACTGCTTCATCAGGTCCTTCTGGAAGCTGATGAATACCAGTCCGGCATCCAGCTGTCCGGTCTTGAGATCCATACCGCTGGAATAGGAGTAGGAGCGGCGCAGCATTTTGACCGAGCCGTCCCCGTGGGCGAGAGCGGAATGGGAATCCGGCGGAATAAGCGGCTTGCCGGCGGCATCGGCTGCCTCCAGATTCAGCTCGGCGAATTCATCCCGCGCTCCGATCGGTGCGCCGCTCTGCCGGTGCCGCCCGAAGGTGGCTTCCTGATCGCTCAGCGAGGAGCGGTCCCAGACCTCAATACGGAACCGTACGCGCCGCACCGCAAGATACGTGCCCCCGTTCATCCAGGCCGGGCCATCGGCGCTGCCGCTCCAGACAATATTCCGCATCTGCGCGCCATCGGTGACGTCCGGATTCCCCGTGCCATCCTTGAAGCCAAGCAGATTACGCGGGGTGCCGCCTGACGGATCGGCGCTGCCGCTGCGCTGGAAGCCTTCCTGGGTCCAGCGCAGCACCGCCGTACCCCGGGCGATGCGGGCCAGATTGCGGATGGCATGGAACGCCACCTGCATATCGTCCGCACAGGCCTGAACACAGAGATCACCGCCGCACCACTGCGGCTCCAGGCTGTCTCCTGGGAAGGACGGAAGCTCAGTGAAGGAAGCGGGCCGCTTCCCGGCCAGCCCGAACCGGCTGTCGAACAGGGCCGGACCAGCCCCGAAGGTAAGGGTACACTTAGAGGGGGTGAGGCCATCCGCCTCGCCGGTATCGGTAGGCGGGAGATTGGGCTTGTCGTTCGTTGAGCCGATCATCGTACCGGAAGTAAGCGCGGCAGCAGCTGTAGTCCAGGCCTGCATAAGCTTCTGTACATCACCGAAGCTGGTCGTCGTCACATCAAATGAAGCGAAGCACAGAAAATTCTGTGCAGGCGTAAGAATCCCCGCCTGGTGCTTGCCGTAGAAAGGGATCGTATCCGCTTGTTCTTCATTCTGCCCAAAGGCTGCGGCGGCAGGGACCGCCCGCCCTGCTGCCTGGCGTGCCGCCATAATGCCGCCTACACCGCCTCCGCCCAGCAGCAGCCCGAGACCCGAGGCACCGGTCAGCCGCAGCATATCGCGGCGGCTGAATTTGGTGTTGAACAGCTTAGTCTCCGGTGCAGGAATCCCGTGTTCCGCGTCAGCCTGATTCCGGGAATTCTTATCTTTCTTGTTCATATCGTCACACTCCCAGAATCGTTCCCATGTTGGATAGCGGCTCAGCCAAGGCGTCGAGGTTCTGGCTTAACCTGCGGACCTCCTCCGGTTTGAGCGTTTCGTAAGAGACGTAACCTTCTCCTGATTTGAACGGCGCCAGCTCATTCATTAAGGCGGTGAACCGCTCGCCGATGGTTTGCTCAAGGGCAGGGTCTTTTTTGGCCAGCTCCGGCTTCAGCAGCTCATAGATCTTCTGGGCCCCCTCCACATTCGCCACAAAATCATACAAATCCGTATGGGAATAACGCTCCTCTTCCCCCGTTACTTTGGAGGAGGAGACCTCATTCAGCAGCTCAACCGCCCCGGTAACGAGCAGATTGGCATCGATTCCGGCCGTTTCCACCTTGGCACGCAGCAGCTGTGCATCCTTCAGCAGGCGGTCCGCGACATCCATCATGCCCTCCGTTGTATGATTCTGCCAGAGTGCCTGTTCAATCTTATGAAAACCGCGCCACTGCGCGGCATCTACATCATTCTCACGGGCATCAATGTTCGGGTCCAGATCTCCGAGCGCTTCGGCGATCGGCTCGATCCGCTCATAATGCATACGTGCCGGAGCATACAGCGCCTTGGCTTCTTCCAGCTTGCCCGCCTTGACGGCATCCGTGAAGCCTTCGGTCTGCTTGACGAACGCATCGCATTGTTCAATGACGTATTTGCGGTATTCGTCGATGGCAGTGGTGAAGTCGGCCGCTGTTCCGTCCGGGGCTGTGGTGGCTGAAGGTGTGCCGGCGGCCCCGCCCCCGGTCCCAGCTGCGGCATTATTTCCGGAGTTATTCCCGCCGTTGCCATTGTTATTACTGTTGTCCTTGCCCGCACATCCGGCGAACAGGAGGGACGCTGCAAGCAGACCCGCAGGTACGGCATGACTAATCTTCATGGATTATGGACACTCCTTCTGTTAATGATAATCATTATCAATAATGGACTTATCATAATTCTCGAACCTTTACCTGTCAATGAAAATGTGATAATTATCATATTCATGCCGATTCGCACAAATGAAATAACAAAAAACGCCTCCGGCTAACCAGAAGACGCAGATATTATCTGAATTCCTGTACAAAATGCAACACTCTACTCATAACCATGGTCCAAATCAAGTTTTGTTGTAGAAAAGACAGCAATTTCTCTGTTTTTAGGAGAGAGTCTTGTAAATTCCTGTTTTTTATACAACATTCCTCTCGGACATCCGGCTATTATTGAATCAAAGTTGTAATACCTATAAGCGTGTTGATTTCCCATAAAAAGGGACAAAAAAGGCCGCCATTTCGGGTAATGGTAAGTACGACCAAACCAAACCGAAATGAGGCGACCTCATGAATAAATATACCCCATTCTTGGCCGTGTTCAAACAAGTATTAACTTCGGAAGAAGTCCAAAAGGTAAGCGGGCAAACCAAGGACTACGAGGATACGGGAACCAAAATGACCGTCGGTGTGTTGTTCGACTACTTTGTCCAAGCCTGCTACCACCAATGGGATGGCTTTCGTCAAAGTGCTCGGGTGGGCTCGAACTACGGTTTGCCCAAGGTTCATTACTCCACCCTTTCGGGCAAAGCCGGTGAAGTGCCTTACGATATCTTCAAGCGTTTGTTTCAAATGCTCGTCCAGAAATGTAACCGGCAAACCCGGCGGCACCTGAATCTGCCTAAAGATCTGCTGCTGATTGACTCTACGACGGTTACGGCAGCCAACTCCCGCATGTCTTGGGCTCCGTATAAAAAATTTAGAGGTGGCATTAAACTGCACGTTGCTTTTTCGCAGGGACAGCATTCACCCGTGAAGGTGGTCGAATCGATTGCCCGGCGTAATGACGCTCCATTTGGAGAAGTCTTGGCCGATAAGGACTACCTTTTAGTTCAGGATCGGGCGTATGGCAAAATCGGTCGATTGGATCAATATGTGCAGCAAGGTCAGTCCTTTGTGATTCGTCTGAAAGACAACCTCCATTTGGTGATGCCGCGAAAGCTTCGGCGACCGGCGGAGGGAGACACCCAAATCGTACGCGATATCACCTGTTATATTGGTCAAGGGAAACACCAATCCGCCCAGCGCCACCGCGTCGTTGAATTTGAAAATGACCGGGGTGAAGTCGTACGTGTCGTGACCGATTTGAGAAAAGAGTCCGCTCAGGTGATTGCTGAAATTTACAAAGCACGATGGGAGATTGAAGTCTTTTTCCGCTGGGTGAAACAGCATTTGAATGTCCCATGTCTATTTGGAACCACCGAAAATGCAGTATATAGCCAATTGTTTGTGGCCCTTACCGCGTATGTGCTTCTGAAATACATTTTTGATGAAATTCATCCGAAGGTACCGGTCTTTGCTAGGCTGACTCTTTGGGAATTTATGCAGTACTGGCGTATATTTAATCTTCCGCTGGAGTGGCAGATTCAGTTGAGTCTGCTCAGGCGTAAAGATCATATAGGTGTTTTTGAAATCCCATAATATAGGTAATCAACACGCCTGTAATACCTACAACAATGTGTAATCCCGGAAACTCCTGAAATCCTATCATAGCTCAACCGCCCGATCTGTAACTACACCGTGGACCGTTCAATAATCCGGTAGTCCAGCTTGCGGTAGACAGGCCCCAGGTGCTTCGAGTGAATCTGTTCATGGATAATGCGGAAGGCGGCGGCCCCCATCTCATACAGGTGGTTGTCCATGGTGGTGATCTGAAGCAGCCGTCCGATCGGCTGGTTGTCGAAGCCCATAACTGCGAGGTCATGAGGGATGCTAAGGCCGGCTCTGCGCGCTTCAATAATCAGCCCGGCCGCTACATGGTCTCCCGTAATAATCATGGCTTCCGGCCGCTGTGGCATCTTCAGCAGGGACTGTGCAACGGCAGCGCCGTCTTCCTCCGTTGTACAGTCATAGATCATCCATTCCTCTTCAAAAGCCAGCTTATGCTCAGCAATGAATTCGCGGTAAGCAGCCTGACGGATCACGGCGCTGCTGCCATTACTGCGTCCTTCGCAATATCCGATGGAGCGGTAACCTTTGCCGGTCAAGTACGCCAGACCTTCCTTGAAAGCTGCATAATGCTCAATATAGACAGAAGAGTAGCGCCGCGCTCCGTTGTCCTGGCAAGTGACAACCGGACCGTAGGCCGTATACTCCTCGATAATGTCCGGCTTCAGCGCAGTAGAGACAATCACGACACCGTCAATTTCTTTATGGCGCAGCATCTCTAGCACTTTGATTTCTTCTTCCTCCAGATAATTGCTCTGGCACAGAATCAGCCGGTATTGCGAGAGCAGCGCCTCGCGGGCAATGCCATTCATAATAATCGAGAAATAAAAAGCATGAATATACGGCAGTATCACCGCCACCGCACCGGTACGTCCGGTAATCAGATGAACGGCGTTCATATTGCGGGTATAGTCGAGCTGCTCAATCGTTTGCAGTACAGCGGCTCTTTTGTCCTTGCTGACATACGGATGATTATTCAGCACCCGTGAGACGGTCGTTACAGATACTCCGGCCATCCGGGCAATTTCTTTAATATTAGCCACGCTCGTCTGCGCCTCCTGTGTGAGACTGGTATGACCTTATTCTAACATAGAAATGAACCGCTTTTCGGCCGATAAAAAGCTTGCTATGGAATCCATTTCATACATTACACTGGGGGTGCAACAACAGCTCTACCGGAGAAACCGGCGTGACCGCAAGGGCGTGACGGACCGGTACAGCTTGTTGCTGTAACCGAATTCTATAACATTTGCCTGCCGGCTGCCGCCCTCAATGTATAAGGAGCTGCGGCTGTTTTTGCTGCGCCCTGGCTGCAATATGCCGGGATTGTCCAGACTCCGCTCCTGCCCCCGCCCAATTTAATGCTGCGACAGCACCATTAACTGCCTCCCCACATAGTATGGTTTGACTGTATCCCTTTACCTTGTTATACCAAACAAACCCAGGGCAAGGAGGGGTGACACCATTGAAGGGGAATGAACATCATAGCAAATTTTTGTTGACGCATCGTGAACGCGAAGTATTCGAGCTTCTTGTGCAGGACAAAACTACACGGGATATTGCCGGACTGCTATTCATTAGCGAAAAAACCGTCCGCAATCACATTTCCAATGTAATGCAAAAATTAAACGTAAAAGGCCGTTCGCAAGCGGTTGTCGAGCTGATCAAGCTTGGGGAGCTGAAAATATAGCTGCCCTGCTTCAGAGGTGATGCGTTTAAGCCTTCCTTTATCCTTCGGGATGAGGGGAGGTTTTTTGTTGTTTGCAGGTGATTGTAGTCCGTGAATATTAAGCTTTTTGCAATTTACAGATTGACGGATGGGGCGATTGGTTGTAAAATCTGTGTAAAGTATAAACCTTTAAACTTTTGAGGGGATTTCGATACTTTTAGTAAAATGGAAGCTGACGTCCAATGTTCGATTTTTCAGTCAGGCTGTAAGTTGTAGCATGCTGAGTAAATCTTTTTTATTTCTTCAAAAGTTAAATCGTTTAAACTTTTGAGCGTGGAGGCATAGATATTTAGATGAATATTCATGATGTAGCCAAGAAGTCGGGACTCTCTGTAGTGACCGTATCCAGAGTCCTTAACAATTCACCTTCTGTACGTGAAGGCAACAGGCGGAAAGTGCTGCAAGCGATGGAGGAGCTGAACTATCATCCCAATTCAGCGGCGCGGAGCCTTGTGCGCGGCAAGACCGGAGTCATCGGGATGTCGATTACCAATTTTAACGACTCTTTCTATGACCGTGTGATTCGCGTAGTGAACCGGAAGCTGGCAGAGCAGGGTTATTTCCTGGCCCTGTCGATCGCCGAGAATGACGATGATGGGGTCAACTTCCTGTTCCAGAAGGACCGCGTGGACGGGATTATCCTGTTGTCTCCGCTGGAGGAGAAGGAATACGTGGAGGAGCTGAAGCGCAAGAACATTCCGGTGGTCCTGCTGGATAACCAGTTCGAGCATGAAGATGTTCCAAGTGTGCTCGTTGATAACTATCAAGGGGGGTATGAAGCTGCCGGGCACCTGATCAGCCTTGGACACACCCGGATCGCCTATATCGGCGGCCCGCCCGAGTTCCTCAGTGTAACGGAGCGCAAACGGGGGTACGTCCAGGCGCTGGATGATGCGGGACTATCGCCCTTTGCCACGGAATACTGCGGATTTACGGTAAGCAGCGGTTATGAGATGGCCCAGAGACGGATTCGTGAAGATAAGCTGCCGACGGCCATTTTTTGCGGAGACGACTTTATTGCGCTTGGGGTTGTTCAAGCTCTGCGGGAGGAGGGGATTCGGGTGCCTCAGGATATCTCGGTGGTGGGTTTTGACGATCAGCAGTTTGTCGGTGAATTCTACCCGCGGCTCACGACAGTCCGGCAGCCTGAGGCACAGATGGGCAATATCGGCGTTGACATCCTGCTGAAGCTGATTCATGGGGAGGTGATGCCGCCTGCGGTAACGAAGCTTGCTCCACAGCTTCTCATTCGTGAATCCACCGCCTCTGTTCGATTAACTTGAGATTAGGAGTGAATGATCTGTGAAGTATTTTTTGGGAGTGGATGCAGGGGGCAGTAAGACCTACGCAATGATTGCAGATGAACAGGGGAAGATTCTCGGTGCAGGCAAGGGCGGGAACGGGAATCATCAGCTGAACCGTGAGCAGGCGGAGAACAGCTTGCAGCAGGCTGTATCGGAAGCCCTTATGGCCTCCGGCCTGACCAGGGACCAGCTGGATCACGCCTGGTTCGGCCTGGCGGGAGCGGACAGGGAAGCCGATTTCCGAATCCTGCGGCCCATCATCAGCCGTCTCGGCCTTCCCCGGACTGAGATTTCCTGCGATACCTGGAACGCCTTGCGTTCAGGGACAGAGAAGAGTTACGGAATCGTGCTGATTTGCGGCTCGGGCGTGAACTGCAGCGGCAAAAATCCGGTGGGTGCGACTTATCAATGCGGCGGATTCGGCTACCGGTTCGGGGATTTCGGCGGCGGCTATGACTTAAGTATGGAGGTCTTCCGCAGTGTCCTCAGGGCGGATGACGGCAGAGGAGAGAAGACGGTCCTGAGCGAGCGTCTAACTGAGCTGCTGGGCTACTCCAACGTCCCGGAGCTGAGGGAGGATTACCTGGATCATTTCAGAGATCTGCCTCCGCAAATTGCGGAGCTGCTGTTTCAGGCGGCAGAGGAAGGGGACGCGGTAGCCAACGGGCTGCTGGTCAAGCAAGGCGAGGAGCTGGGGCTGGCGGCGGCATCGGCCATCCGCCGGTTGGGCATGGAGGAGGAGTCCTTCGACATCGTGCTTGCCGGCAGCCTGCTGACCAAGGGAGACCGCCCGGGCATCATCCGGCGGGCGATTGAGGAAAGAGTGAAGCAGGCGGCTCCGAACGGCACATTAAGGATTTTAACCCGGGAGCCGGTGGTAGGGTCGGTCGTTCTGGCGATGGAAAGCAGCGGGCTGCATGTGAATCGCAAGGTACTTGATCAACTATCACAGGGTAAGGAGGAGCAATATTCATGGAGAACACATTGAAGCTGGTTGTGATCGGAGCGGGGTCATCGTATACGCCTGAATTAATTGAAGGGATCATCCTGCATCACCAGGAGCTTCCTGTCTGCGAAATATGGCTGGTGGATATTGAAGAGGGGAGAGAGAAGCTACATACGATAACGGAACTGAGCAAGCGCATGATTGCAGAGTCCGGGCTGCCGATTACCGTTACGCAGACGCTTGATCGCCGGGAGGCCATTGCCGGAGCCGACTTCGTCTGCACACAAATCCGGGTAGGCATGCTGGAAGCGCGCAAATGGGATGAACTCCTTCCGCTTGAGTACGGTGTCATCGGTCAGGAGACGACAGGTCCCGGAGGAATGATGAAGGGCCTGCGGACGATCCCGGTTATTCTGGATATTTGCAAGGATATGGAGGAGCTGGCCCCCGATGCCTGGCTGCTGAATTTTACGAATCCGGCCGGTATGGTGACTGAAGCTGTTCACAAATATTCATCGGTAAAAAGTGTAGGCCTGTGCAACTCGCCCATCGGGTTTCAAAAGTGGCTCTCCGGGTTCTTCGGACTTTCCATGGAGAAGATCTATGCGGAGTTTGTCGGCATTAATCATCTGCACTGGGTATCCGATGTTGTGATTGACGGAAAAAGCAGGCTGCAGGAGCTCATAGATTATCCCCAGAGCTACAAGGCAAGCAATGTGCCGTTTGACGCCTGGGACCACCGGTTTCTGAATGGTTTACAGGCGATCCCTTCCTATTATTTGAGCTATTACTATATGACGGATGCGATGCTTGCGGAACAGAAGGAAGCAGCGGCAACAACCGGCTCGCGCGCCGAAGTCGTGAAGAAGGTGGAAGAGGAGCTGTTTGAGCTGTACCGGAACGTAGAGCTGAAGGAGAAGCCGGAGCAGCTGGAGCAGCGTGGCGGAGCCTATTACTCGGAGGCGGCAGTGCTGCTGATGCGTTCCATTCATAATGATTCCCGCGATATTCAGACCCTGAATGTAAGGAATAACGGGATTATTGATTTCTTGCCGGATGATGCCTCTATTGAGGTGAACTGTATAGTCACCAAGCAGGGTCCGCTGCCCATTCCGCTCCGCAAAGTCCCCCAGTCTATGAGAGGCCTGCTGGCTGCCGTCAAGCAATATGAGAGCCTGACCATTGAGGCGGCGGTGCACGGAGACCGGGATGTAGCCCTGCAGGCAATGGTTCATCATCCGCTCATGCCTTCGGTTACCGTGGCAGAACAGCTGCTGGATGTCATGCTGGAGAAGAACAAACCGTTTTTGCCGTTATTTCAATAGAATCGTCCAGAGGAGGCCAAGCGGATGAATACGGCCAAGAAACCGAGCAGGTGGAAGGAATTTAACAGTCAACTGGATTTGCAGTCTATGGTTTGGCCGGGAATTATTTTTGTCTTCATTTTCAGTTACATTCCGATGTATGGCGTGGTTATGGCGTTCCAGCAATACGATATTTTCGGCGGCATGATGAACAGCCCCTGGGTTGGACTGAGGCAATTCAGCATGTTCTTCGAGGCGCCGGAGTTCTGGAATGTGATGCGCAATACCCTTGTGATTAGCCTGCTTAAATTGATTATCTGCTTTCCTGCCCCGATTCTGCTTGCGCTGATGCTGAATGAAGTCGGGCATATGGGCTTCAAGCGCGTGATCCAGACCGTCAGCTACTTGCCGTATTTCCTGTCCTGGGTTATTGTATCCGGTTTCGTATTCTCGCTGTTGTCCGTTGATAACGGAACGGTGAACTATCTGCTGGAGCGGTTCAATCTGGTCCAGGAGCCGGTTAACTTCCTGGCGGTACCCAGATACTTCTGGTCCATTCTGGTAAGTGTAAATGTGTGGAAGGAGGTCGGCTTCGGAAGCATTGTCTATCTGGCTGCGATTGCCGGCATTGATCCGACCCTGTATGAGGCTGCATCCATAGACGGAGCAAGCCGGTTTAAACAAATTCACCTGATTACACTCCCCAGCATTACCCCCATTATCGTCATCTTTATGATTCTTGCCATCGGCGGTCTGCTCAGTGCGGGCTTCGAGGACATTCTGCTGCTCGCAACCAATCCGGTGCTGCGCCCTTACTCCGATGTGATCGACACCTATGTGTACCGTGTTGGGATACTCAATGCCAGATTCTCTTATGCGACAGCGGTAGGGCTGTTCAAAGCGGTGATCAGCGTCATTCTGCTGGTGACAGCCAACAAAATCGCCCGCCGGGCAGACGTCAGTCTCTGGTAGCCGCTGCTCATAGCGAATGCTTACGGGTGCAAGTTTTATTGCGAGGTACCGGCTGTAAGTAATACTCCATAAACCTTTTTAGGAGGGGTGAACAATGAGACTAAGCCTGGGCGACAAAGTGATGCAGCGGAGTATTTATATCCTTTTGGTCCTGCTGTCGCTGCTTATGCTATACCCGTTTTGGAATGCGCTTGTCATCTCCCTTAATCTGGGGAGCGATACGGCGCTCGGTGGTGTGACCCTGTGGCCGAGAGCATTTACGCTGGAAAATTATTATATTGTGTTTCAGGATGACCGCCTGCTGAATTCTTTTTGGATCACCATTCTCAGAACGCTCTGCGGCACGGCATTATCCGTCTTCTTCACGGCTCTGTTAGCTTACGGAATGTCCAAGAAGACCTTGGTATTCCGCAAACAATACATGGTGTTCTTCATGATCACGATGTTCTTCAGCGGAGGGCTTATCCCCAGTTATTTACTCATCCGTTCTTTGGGGATGCTGGATACCTTTTGGGTGTTGATTATCCCCGGCATCATCAGCGTCTGGAACATGATTGTCATCCGCACCTTCTTTAGCGCTTTGCCGGAGGGGCTGGAGGAATCCGCCAAAATCGACGGCAGCAGCAACTACGGCATTTTCTTCCGGATCGTGATTCCCGTCTCCGGCCCGGTACTGGCTACGATAGCTTTGTTCACCGCAGTAGGGTATTGGAACGACTGGTTTACGGGAGCGATCTATATTACTGAGGATCACTTGCTTCCTATACAGACCCTGCTGCGGCAGGTGATGAACTCCAACATCATGACCCAGATTGGCTCCTCGAATGCGATCGCACTGGATCATATGAACCGGAATCGGACGATTACCACGAAGTCACTGACTATGGCTACGATGATGATCGCTACGATTCCGATTATCCTGACCTACCCTTTTCTCCAGAAGTACTTTGTTAAGGGTGTAATGGTCGGTTCATTGAAAGAATAGCAGTCTCCATCTTACGTAGAAAGAAGGAAAAAGAATGCGCAAACGCCTGACATGGGTAGCTCTGTTGCTGACTTCGCTGGTGCTTCTGCTCGCTGCCTGTAGCGGAGGGGGGAATTCCGACACTTCACAGACCAATCTGGATACCGGGGGCGCTACAGATGACGGCAGCGGGATCAAGCCCGTGACCTTCAGCTTCTATGGGAACTACGACTGGCTTACGACATCACCATGGGGGGAGAATGAGGCGACGAAGTGGATTCAGGAGAACCGCAAGGTTACGGTTGAACCGATCCAGTCGGGAGGAGCGGCCGGAGAAAAGTTGAACACGATGATCGTCGGCGGCGATTTGCCGGATGTCATTTTTACAGACCGGGGGTCCTCCGTGGAACGGCTGGTGCAGGCGGGGCAGCTCGTTGCCCTGGATGATTACTATGAGAAGTATCCGAACTTCAAGAAATATGTGAAGGAATCGACGCTGAATCTGCTCCGTTCCGATGACGGGAAAATCTATCAAATCCCGAACTGGTACACCTCGGGTCAATTCGGCAACGGCGGGTGGATGGTGAATAAGGATATTTATAACGCACTCGGCCGGCCGGCGCTGGAGACCTTCGATGACTTATATCAATATTTGCTAAAGGTGCAAGAGAAGTACCCGGATGTAGTCCCTCTGGAGGTTGGGGAGAAGGGGGCCGGTCTGGAAATTATGTATGGCGGCTTCAAGGAGAACTCTACCAGCAAGTTCGTTACACTTATGGGCTACCCGGACGGCGACAAGCTGTCATCGATTCTGGATGATCCTGCTTACGAGGAGATGGTGCTGTACATCAATAAGCTGTACCGTGAACGGCTGATTACGCAGGACGCACTTCAGCAAACCCAGGATGCGGTCAAGGAAAAGGTCAACACCGGACGGGTAGCCGTCATGGTTGAATCCAATATCACCACCTACGGAGCCGAGGGACACCGGGCACTGACAGCCAGCAATCCGGACAGCGGTTATGAAATTATCTGGCCGGTCCACAAAGCGGGAATAGACAAGACCAAAGTATTTGTAAGCGGCTTTGAGACGCTGGGCTGGAACGTCAGTGTCATTACCAAGCAAGCCAAGGACCCGGAGGCGATCTTCGCATACTTTGACTGGATTACGGGTCCGGAGGGACAGAAGGTGCTGTTCTTCGGCCCTAAGGGCTTATACTGGGATGAAGAGGATGCGGCCGGAGCGCCGATTCCGAACGAGAAATACAAGACAACGCCTGCCAACGAGCGTACGGATACGATGCGGAAATTCGAGGATTTTAACTGGGCCGGGAATACGACCTTCATTGATACGGCGAAAATGAGCCTCGAGGCGCTGCTCTCCGCGAACCAGAAATCCTGGGAGACCGTGGCGCAGTCCACAGTGACCTGGAAAACCGCGCTGGACATTACACAATTCGTAAATACCGATCCGCTTCCCGACACGGAGACCGGCATCATCGCCCAGAATATTGCGGATATTTACACCCTTGCCTACGCCCAGATGGTTCAGGCGAAGTCGGACGAAGAGGTGCTGGCAGCACTGGATACCGCCAGAAAAAACACCGAAAAGGCCGGACTGGATAAGCTGCTGGCGTTCAGAACCGAGAAATGGCAGGAGAATGTTAAGAAGATCAACGCTACGAAATAATTCTTGTCATCTAGGAAGCACTGAGTTAAATACGACTATGATGTGGAGGCGAGATTATGGCATTTACGCTGAGATCAAGGTTTATGGCAGTGTTAAGCTTGGTGTTGGTTTCTTCGGTAGCGGGTGGTTCTGTTCCGGTGATGGCCGAGGATGAGAGTAATCCCCCTTTTGAGACGGAAGTGATTGTACGGACCGTGAACCAGTTCAAGAACCTGGCGGATGTCCAGAACTTCATCGCGCTGTCCACAACCTACGGCGTCGATGTCATCAGCATGAACGTGAAGCAGGATGAAGATGATGAGGTTCCGTCCGGCAGTGTATTTTATCAGAGTGATATCGCTCCCATCGCCCAGGGTTACCAGAATTTCGATGCTCTGCAGGCTGTCATTACGGCGGCCCATGCCGCAGGAATCAAGGTTCATGCCTGGATTCCCCAGTTCCACGACCAGCAGGCCTTCCTCGCTCACGATGAATGGCAGATGCAGGCGCTTGTGGACGGGGTTCAGACTCCGTTTACAGGCTCTAACGGCAACGAATATTTCGTCAATCCGGTTCACCATGAGGTTCAGCAGTATGAGCGTTCCATCATTCAGGAAGTGATCGGGAATTATGATGTGGACGGTGTTGTGCTGGACTGGATCCGCTTCGACAATTACAACATGGACGTCAGTGATTACACAGTTGCGAAGTATCAGGCTCAGTTCGGATATTCGCCGCTCAGCATTGACTTTGATACGGATTCACCGCAGCGCCAGCAGTGGAATGAATGGAGAACCGAACAAATTGGACAGTATGTAGGCGATATCCGTGAGGATATTTCCCAGTCCGCGAATCCGGATGTGCCGCTCAGTGTGTATATTTTGCCGCCGGAATTCACAGAGGTTGGACAGAATGTTGCCAAGTTCAAGGATGAGATCGACTTCGTTGCACCGATGGCGTACTTCGATGACTGGGAATTCAACAGTGATTGGGTATACAGTACCTCCTACGGCATCCTGAAGGATACGAGTGACCGGATCAGCGGCAGTAATGTGGACATTGTAGCTACCCTGGATAATGACTGGACCGATGATCAATATCAGGAGGTGTACAAAGGCATCCGTGAGAATTATCCGGGCGTGAAGCGCCTGTCGTTCTTTGCCTACGGGGCCTGGCCGGAAGAGGAACTGGCGAACATCCATGAACGGGAGACCTGGCCGACGCCAGGCTGGACGGCTCCGGTAGAGCAGAATTATCCGGCCCAGCTGCCTGCGGTATGGAAGGCGCGGAATATCGGTTCCATGCCGGGGAACGCCACCTACAATGCTTCCAATAAGCAATTTACACTCAGCAGCAGCTCAACGGATATTTGGGGCAATGGGGATCAGCTGAATTATATCTATCAACCCGTGAGCGGCAATGCGGAGATCGTGGTCAAGGTGCAGTCCGCCAGCTGGCTGGACGGCTGGGCCAAGGCTGGTATTATGATCCGGGAGTCGCTGAGTCATAATTCCAGGCACGCGGATATGATGCTAACCCCTGCGAATGGGGCCACCTTCCAGTATCGAACAGAAACTGCGGGCAGTATGGCCGACCATACCGCAGCTGCCTCGGTTCCGAAATGGCTGAAGCTGACGAGAAACGGCAATACGTTCAAAGGGTCTATATCGGCCAACGGAAGCAGTTGGCAGACGGTCGGAACCATTCAGATCCCCATGAAGCATAAAGTGTATATCGGGATTGCCCTCAGTAATCCCGGGAATGATTCGCGGAACAAAGCTGTGTTTGGAAATGTGAAGGTTACGGATTAAGGGGAGAGATGCATATGACTATGCCGCTACAGGAACGCCAGTATTTCTTCCGGGATTACTACGATCAGGGCGAAGAGCTGTTGCTGGAAGGGCAGCAGCTGAGAATTGAGCTGTCTTCAACGTTCTCCATGATTCAGAAATATGAAGGCCCGCTTGCTGCAGATGGCCCGATTATGATCATTGAACCGCCTGGAGAAGGAGAAGAATCACCCGAGCCGGGCAATATCAGGCTGGAGCTTGAATATGAGGGATCGCTTAAGGCCGATGGTTATCGGCTGGACATCGGTAAGGACGGCAAAATTAACATTGCTGCCTCCAATAAGAGAGGAATCAGATATGGGATGGACGCCTTGCACCGGCTGCTGAGGGTAGAGGAAGGCAAGTGCCGATTGCCCGTGGCTGCCATTCACGATGAACCCTCTTTTCCGGTTCGCGGCATTATTGAAGGCTTCTATGGCACGCCGTGGAGCTGGGCTGACCGGATCGATGCTGTGCGTTATCTGGCAGCTCATCGAATGAACACCTTCATGCATGCTCCCAAGGATGATCCCTATCACCGTGAGCTGTGGCGTGAGCCTTATCCAGAGGCTATGTTCGAGCAGATTCGCGAGCTGAAGCAGGAATGCGATACGCAGCTGGTGGACTTCTATTATTGCATTAGTCCGGGGAATGATCTGCAGTTTCGTAGTGAGGATGATTTTGCCAGTCTGGAAGCGAAGCTGGGAGCGATGATCGCCATCGGGGTGCGGCATTTCGCCTTGCTGATGGACGACATCGACTACGCCTTGTCAGGGGAGAACCTTCATTACCTGGAGCGCTCCGGGCTGGCGCATGCTTATGTGGCTAACCGTGTCTATGACTATTTAAGCCGTCAATTGCAGAAGGTCAGCCTGGTGATGTGCCCCTCCGAGTATTGGTCCTGCCGGGATAGCGAATATAAGCGGGATATCCGTGAGCAGCTGCATACGGATATCAAGGTATTCTGGACCGGCTCGGCCGTCTTTGCCCGGCAGGTCGGGAGCAGGCAGGCACGGGATAATTACACCTATTACGGACATCAGCTGTGGCTGTGGGACAACATCCCTGTCAATGATGCCGACTACGACCGGCTGTTTCTGGACCCGGTTCGCGGACGTTATTCCCAGCTTGGCCAGACCGGACATCAGGCCGTGGTAGCGAATCCGATGGTTCAGTGGGAATGCTCCAAGATTACACTGAACACCATGGCCGACTATATGTGGAACAGTGAGCGTTATATGCCGGAGCTGTCCTGGGAGCTGTCGGTCCGGGAATTCGCCGGAGAACTGGCAGACGACATGATGTTCTTCTGTAGCCAGAATCTGAACAGCCAGCTCTATAGCGGCGGATATGAGGAACTGAATGAGGCTGTGCGCAGCAAAGATATCCGCAGGCTTGACGCGTATTTCGACCGCCTGGAGAGCGTCTCTTACCGGTTGCTTGAAATGGAGAATTCCAAGTTCAAGCAAGAAGCAGGACCCTGGCTGCACAGAGCGCTTGCGGATGTAGAGCTGTGGAGAGCCTTGCGGCGGAAGGCTGCCGGGACGACGGAACCCGGAGCCGATGAAGAATTACGCGGGCGGGCCGCAGTCTGTCAGGCCTTCGAGGTCCGGCTGGGCAGTGATCCGGCCTGGACAGCCGCTGAGGCTTGGGGATTTGCTGTCCGGGAGGGCAAGAAAGGCTACCGGCTGATTTTGGAAGCTGAGAAGGAAATCTAAGCAGCACAATACTGTACAGCTGACGTATAGGCCGTTCGCAACAGGTATTCCTAACGGAATAGGCTTGGAGAGCTGAGAATTTAGCTGCCGTGCTTCAGAGTATCGTATGTAGGCCTTCCTTTCCCTGTTGGGGAGGGAAGGTTTGGTTTTTGTTAACTGATAAGAGTAAAAGTGAATGAAATCACAATCTTTTTTTGAGGGAGTGGTACATTGAAGCTATGCTCTTTTAATTCGGGAGGTACTTTTATGACAAGATACGAACAACAAAGACAACTGCTGAAATCCAATTTTCATGAATTCAAGCAGATCAAAACAGATAAGATGAAGGGCATCGCGCAGCCGCCGATTGTGAAGCCCTATGATGAAGGATCGCGGATCATTGAATTGCCTGAGGTCAGCCGGGACGTTGTGAGTCAGAACAATATTGTGAATTGCATTGGCCAAAGAAGGAGTACAAGATTCTATTCCGCTGACATGCTAAGTCTGGAAGAGCTATCCTATCTACTATGGGCCACCCAGGGCATTACGGGAATGAGCAAGAATGGACTGACTCTGCGGACGGTACCCTGTAGCGGGGCGACCCATACGTTTGAGACCTATCTGCTGATTATGCGGGTGGTAGGCATACCGCAGGGCATCTACCGGTACCTTCCTGTGGAGCACAAGCTGTTATTTATGTTTGAATTAGACCAGCTGGAGCAGAAGATTGATGCGATTACGCTGGATCAGCCCTTTGTCCCCAACTTCGCCAGGAAGGCTGCCGTTCTGTTCGCCTGGAGCACCACCCCATACCGGTCCGAATGGAAATATGATATCTCCGCGCACAAAAAAATTCTCATTGATGCCGGGCATGTCTGCCAGAATCTGTACCTGGCCAGTGAATCCATCGGGGCCGGAGCTTGTGCCATCGGAATCTATGATCAGCAGCTGATTGATGAGGTGCTCGAACTGGATGGCGATGATGAATTTGTAATCTACCTTGGCGCGGTCGGGAAGAAGCGGGACTAGCAGCACATTACCGGTTCTGATTGATATACGCCAGATACTCCTCAGCGCTCTGGTTGATTTCATCATCACTCGCCTGGAAGGAAGCGCCGAACACGGCGAAGTACGGCAGGGCGGTTGCGCCGACATGGATGGCACTGGCCTGGAACGGGGCGATGATCTCATCTACAGTGAAAGAAACGGACCCGGCTGGCAGGTAGTTTTCCTTTTTATCGCCAATGGTCATAGCTATGCCCAGTTTCTTACCCCTCAGTTTGTTGCCGCTCGAGCCGTAAGCCCAGCCGTGAGTGAACACATCGTCCAGCCACTTTTTCAGCAGCGGGGGGTAGCTGTACCAGTATAAGGGGAATTGGAAAATAATCAGGTCATGCGCCTCCAATAAACGCTGCTCCCGCGGAACATCGATGCTCCAGTCCGGGTACTCCTTGTAGAGCTCGTGGACCGTAACGTCCTCAGGATGCAGCAGCAGCTCTTGTCTCCATCTCCGGTTCACTCTTGAAGCCTCTATATCGGGGTGTGCCAGGATTACCAGGGTTGTCATTAGGGATCACCTTTCCGGTGTATAATTTATGTTGTGCAGCTGCTTCTATTATTTTGTAAGTTCCTGAAAATGTAAATACACACAATGAAGTAACAAGGTTACCTCAAGGTGTGCATTGGAATAGAGTGCCGGATGTGGCAGAATAGTAATCATTAGATCAGCGCATTGTTATGACTGCTGAGGAGGTGCCGGGATGAAGCAATATCATTTAGGGATTGAGGCGACGCTTGAGATTATCGGCGGGAAGTGGAAGTCGCTGATCATATGTATACTGATGTCGGGGACCAAGCGGACGAGTGAACTGCAGCGCAGTATTCCGGGCATCTCGCAAAAGGTTCTGATTCAACAGCTCCGCGAGCTGGAACGGGATGGGATCATCGGCAGGTTGGTCTATAGCCAAATGCCGCCCAAGGTGGAATATTACATCACCGAGTATGGGATCACAGCCAATGAGATCATTGACCTGATGTGCTCCTGGGGGAGAACCAATATTGCGATCCGCCAGCAGCGGGGCGAGGAAATCATGCTGCTTGATGAGGACTCCGAAGAGTAGAAGAACTGATCTATTGACATTAGTTTGATATCAAACTATAATTCATTTATGGAAACCAGAGATGCTATTTCACTTATATCAAAGATCCGCGAGAAGGTTAACCGGTTCATCGTACAAGAGATGGCGAAGCAGGGAGTAAACGGCATTGCCACCTCACACGGGGATATTCTGTATGCGCTGCTGTCTAAGCACAGACTCACCATGGCCGAGATCTCGGCATATATTCATAAGGACAAATCTACAGTTACAGCACTTGTGGATAAGCTGGTCCGGCTGGGACTGGTTACGAAGGAGAGGGATCAGGAGGACACCCGGTACGTATATGTTACTCTAACCGGGAAGGGGAAGGAGCTGGAGCCGGTATTTGAATCGGTCTCTTCTGCCATGCTGAAGCAGTTCTACCGCGATATCACGGAAGAAGAGCAGAAGACTTTACTGACGATTTTAATGAAAATCAATCATAATTTCTAAAAAAATTTGTGTTATAGTTTGATATCAAACTAATTACGGGAAGGACATTACAATGAGAGACTACACTGATGAGTTACCGCCGCATACAGAGAGATATGTCGGTGAGCATGATCTGTATCTGGAGATTTACAAGGGAGAAGAGTCTTTGGAAAACCAAGAACAGGAAGATAAGGTACCCCTGCTGTTTGTACACGGTGCGTATACCGGAAGCTGGATGTGGAGCAAGTACATTCCCCATTTCATCCGTGAAGGCTGGACGTGTTATGTGATGAATCTGAGAAGTCATTACCGGAGCCGGGTGCTGGATATGACGCAGATTACCTTTGAAGATTACTTGGGGGATATCCATGAAGTAGTGCAGGTGATCCAGGCTGAATGCGGAGTTACTCCTGTCCTGATCGGGTTCAGTATGGGCGGAATTCTTAGCCAGAAGGTGGCGGAGAGGGCCGGGCTGGCCGGTCTTGTGTTGATGGATTCAAGTCTATGCAGAGAGGTACATGAGGAGGTTCCATATACGGATATCGTCAGAACGGTACCAGGTAATGTAGTGCCCGCTCCGGTTCGCGAAGACGAGACCAGCCTGGATGAGACGGCAGAGGACATAGCGTTTCAGCGGAAATACCTGACGATGGAGTCTGCCAAGGCGTTTCAAACCTTCTCTTATCACTTCGGGGCAGAAGGGGTACCTGTAGACAGCGGGTCCATTACTTGCCCTTGTCTGGTGATCCATGCGGTTAACAGTGATGAGGAAGAGCGCCGGGGCAGAGCCAATGCAGCGTATTTCCGTGCAACCTATGCAGGTCTTTGGGGCACCACCCATACCGGCCTGCTTGTAGGACAGCGCTATGTGGAAGCGGCACAGACGATCCTGCGGTGGTTGGCGAGATAATGTAGTGTCACAAATAAAAGGCCGCCTGAACCGGGATGCTCCCGTTCCTTAGCGGCCTTAACCTGATAGGTGGAGGGTGTTCTATATATACATCTAATTGAAAATTAGTGAAATTTGACGGTCTTGATGCGTGATTCCTGTTCGTAAGTAAGCGGACTTGGGGTTGGCGGTGTGTGCAGATGGCGATGTGCACTATATTCCATCTTCCGGTAATCTTCTTCTCCGGAAGCCATGCCCGGCTGCCACATCCCGGTTACCCAATTCTTCAGTTCCTTAATTCCTGCCAGCATTGCATTCATCCTCCTTGGCGATGAAATACGGTAATGAACCTCTGGGACATCTATCCTGGTTACGCTTTCATTATAACATGGATAATCAATAAATCAATGTGATGTCCGCCTCTAAAAGACAAATAAATAAGGAATAATGTTGTGATACCTGGGTTTGTATTTGTCTAAGAGAATAATGTCCGTGTGGGATGGACTACATACGGGCAACAAAAAAAGCGGCAGCCGGGAGGGCGGTCGCTTCGGGGCAGGATGTTATGCAGAAGCTGCTAAACGTTTCAATTCAGCTTCCTGATCTATAGAACGCCGTGCCAGTATATCCAGCGTTGCGTCATGTCCTCGCAGGCTCCGGTCGATCCGCTCCAGAGAATCCCGGCCAGCAACGACTTCAGTGTTGACCTTGGACACCGCCTGTTGAATCAGCGGAATTAGCTTCGTATCTTCCTTGATGCTTTCGATATCAGCCTTGACGGTAACGATATCATCCTTGATGGTAAAGATGTCTGACTTGATGTTTTCAATTTCATCCTTGATGATCACCAGCTCGGCCGTAATTTCAGTCTTGAATGAAGTGAATTCTGTCTGAAGATTTTTAACATCGGCCTTCAATCCAGAAATCTCGGATTTGATCCCTGTGATTTCAGACTTCATTCCTGTAACTTCGGATTTAACTCCTGAAATTTCGGATTTTAATTCTGTGATTTCGGACTTCATTCCTGTAACTTGGAATTTAACTACTGAAATCTCCGATTTTAATTCTGTAATTTCAGACTTCACTCCTTGCAGCTCGGCAAGAATCTGCTGGAGAATTACATCGCTCATAGGGCACAGCTCCTTAGAGAGGTTGGAGTAGGACTGCCGCTTGAAGGGGGATACCTGCGGAATAGGTACAGGTCATTATAGCATATTTGCGTCATTATTGGGTGCTGCTGTAAAAAGAATTCCATGAACATATTGGACATTAGAAGACTGATATTTAAATTTATAAATATACAAAATAGGACAATGGGTGTACTATGTATGTGAATAAATTCGCATGAAGCGTAACCGATAAGAGATGGGGGAATTAAGATTCATGAAGACAAGAAACTGGAAACACCTTATGAAGCTAGTCGTACTGACTGCTGCTGTCAGCGTGACAGCTGCCGGATGCGGTAGCGCAAATCAGGCAGGAAATGCCAAGAATGCAAATACAGGAGCTGCTGCAGCTGCACCTGCTGAGGCTGTTACGATATCGCTGGGACTGCTGCCATCCATCGATGCGATTCCTTTTATTATTGCTCATGAGCAGGGATTTGATCAGAAGCATCAGGTGAACCTGGATATCCAAACCTTCAAGAGCGCGAAGGATCGTGATGTGGCTTTTCAGGCGGGCAAAGTAGATGGCCTCAGTGCAGATCTGGTGGCGATCTCGATCTATAACGAAGCAGGACTCGATGTCAAAATCACCAGCACGACCACAGGTGAATTCGACCTGCTGACCGGAAATGATGAAGTGAAAGAGGTTAAGGACCTTAAGGGGAAGAGCGTCATCCTGTCCAAGAATACCTCCACCCAGTATACTGTCGCCATGATGCTGAAGCAGGCAGGCCTGACAGAAGCCGATATTACCGTAACGGAAGTGCCGCAGATTCCAACTCGTCTGGAGCTGCTTAAGAATAATAAGGCGGATGCGGCTGTTTTGCCGGAGCCTTTTGTAACGATGGGCCGCTCTGCCGGTCTGCGCGTTCTCAGCTCCACCCACAGCGCGGGTGTCAATCCGTTTGTGCTGGCTTTTCCGCAGAGTGCCATTGATGCCAAGGGCCAGGGAATCCGCGATATGTACGCCGCTTATGATGAGGCTGTAGATTATATGAAAACGCACGACCAGTCGGAATATATCGACCTGATTATTAAGGAAGTGGGTTATCCGGACACGCTGAAGAATGAGATTAAGGTGCCGGAGTATCTGCCTGCGAATCAGGTGGATGTGAAGGAAGTGGAGGCTGCTTTTGCCTGGGCCCGTGAAAAAGGACTGCTGACCAAAGATCTGGCGGCTGAAGATGTGATCTCCGATGTCCAGTTTAAAAAATAGCGGTCTCCGCATTCATCAGCTGCATGTAGCTTATCAGAACGGGCAGCTGGCTCTGGGTGAGATGAGCCTGACCCTGCCGGAGCACGGGATTTATACGGTAATCGGCCCCTCGGGAAGCGGCAAATCCACGCTGCTGCGGGCCATTGCCGGACTGCTGTCCGGATACGAAGGAGAGCTGCTGTTCAATGGCAGATCTGTTCATGAGAAGGAGACGCTAATCGGGCTGGTGCCGCAGAATTACGGATTGCTGCCCTGGAAGACGGTCCGGGACAACATCCGGATTGCGATGCGGATCGCCCGTCCCGGCGCGGCGGGCCATACAAGACAGGAGCAGGACCGGCAAATTATGCATTGGCTCGAAGCCATGGGGATCGCCCAGCTCGCCGGCCGGTTTCCGCTCTCGTTGAGCGGCGGTCAGCAGCAGCGGGTAGCCATTGCCCGCGCCTTTGCCATTCTGCCGACCCTTCTGCTGCTGGATGAGCCGTTCTCGGCACTGGATGCCATTACGCGGGAAGGGCTGCAGCAGATTTTTATCGACAACTGGCAGGCGCATCCGGCGACCACGCTGTTCGTCACCCACGATGTGGAGGAGGCCATTCTCCTGGGACAGAAGATTATCATCATGCTGCCGGGACAGCAGGAGCCGCCGGAGATTCTTGATAATGCTGCTGTATTTGCCATGAAGCATTCCGAGAAGCGGGAGAGCGATGAATACTTCATGCAGTCCAAGAGAATCCGAAAGGTAATGATGGAGAAATGGTAAAACGACGGCATATTATTCACCTGCTGCGTCTGCTGCTCGTTTTTGCCGGAATGAATGCGCTCTGGTATGTCGCTTATCTGCTCATGAATCACGCGATTCTGCCTAGCCCGGGTGCGGTCTATAAGTCAATGTTTCAGCTGGGGGCCCATGATGTGGCGCTGAATGTCGGCTACAGTCTGATGCGGATCTTTGAAGGTGTGCTGCTGGCTTTGCTGCTCGGTCTGCTGGCCGGTCTGCTGATGGGCCGCTCTCCCTTCTGGAACCGGGTACTGGACCCGGTCGTCTATCTGACCTATCCCATTCCCAAAATTGCGCTCTTGCCGGTAGTCATGCTCTTCTTCGGCCTAGGAGAAACCTCCAAGGTGCTGATGATTATGCTGATCCTGCTGTTCCAGGTCATTATCTCAGTACGCGATGGTGTGAAGGCCATCCCTGAGAGTACCTATGATGTCCTGACGAGTATAGGTGCCAGCACGATGCAGAAATTCTGGAATGTGACGCTTCCCGGCGCTTTGTCGGTGATCCTTAGTACGATTCGCATATCGCTGGGTACAGCGATTTCCGTACTCTTTTTCACCGAAATCTACGGTACGGAGCACGGCATGGGCTTCTTTATCATGGATGCCTGGCTGCGGCTGGACTACCCTGAGATGTACGCCGGAATTATGCTGTTCAGTCTGGTGGGGTTCGTGCTGTTCCTGCTGGTGGATGTGCTGGATTACAGATTCATGAAGTGGCGGAGATAGCTGTTTAAGCGGGAAACGAAAAACACTTTTTTCAAAAACAAAAAGAAACCGTCCTTTGGTAAAATGGAGGTACCGCCCAACCACTTCAAATAGGATCGATTTCTTTGTATATTAGTCCATGGACCAACAACAGAAAGCAGCGAGTCTCCAATAACGGGAGAGTCGCTGCTTTTTTAACATTTAAAGCTTTTGGAAAATTTAAGAATCTGACTTATTCAAATGGCCGGAGGTCTTACTTTCCGAGCTGCTTGTCGACTTCCTTGACCGGATTCTCAGAGGCATTCTCTTCGGTTTTGACACTGCTCATGAACCAGCCTGTGGCCGCAATAATGATCAGAACGACATAGAAGGTCAGTTTCCACCAGGTGCTGTGTGCGAAGTCTTCGGACAATACACCCAGAGCAGGGTGGGCCAAGGTGATAACCGCGAGCTTAACCCCAACCCAGCCGACGATGAAGAAGGCAGCAACCTCAAGACCGGGACGGGTGTGAAGCAGCTTAACGAAGAAGGAGGCAGCGAACCGCATAATGACGAGACCGATGAAGCCGCCTGCGAAGATTACAAGGAACTGTCCGCCGTCGAGGCCGCCGATGTTGCGGATACCACTTGCCGGAAGCGCAACGGCCAGGGCTACGGCTGCGAGGATGGAGTCTACGGCAAAGGCAATATCTGCTACTTCAACCTTAAGTACAGTGAACCAGAAGCTGGCTTTCTTCTTGTTTACAGCTCCAGGACTTCCGCTCTCAGCGGCTTCTTCCGTGACCGGCTTAGCGAATAAGACCTTTCGGAAGATGTGATTCCCCGCGATAAATAACAGATATAGCGCACCGATGGCTTGTACCTGCCAGATGTCTACCAGGTAGGAGATGACGAACAACGATCCGAACCGGAACACAAAAGCTCCGGCCAATCCGTAGAACAATGCCTTTTTACGTTCCTCATCAGGAAGATGTTTAACCATAATCGCTAGTACAAGTGCGTTGTCTGCGGCAAGCAGCCCTTCCAGTGCTACGAGAACGAGCAATACCCATCCGTATTCTAATAATAGTCCCCAATCCATTGCTGTTTCCTCCTCAAGTGGTTTAGCTGCTTTTTTGCGAAACTAACGGTGATACCATTAGTTTAACCAAAAATATATATAAAAAAGACCTTTACCAAACAGATTAGCCTTTGGAATAAAGGTAACCTGGTTGGTAAAGGTCTCGCTAACAATAATCTATTGCCGATAAAACCGGAGAATATCCTCATACTCTCGTATTGACGATTTTATCTAACAGCTACTCCCCTTTACGGGATTATATGAAATTTTAGGTGATTCGTTTCTGGCTAAAAGTATCATATCCGAGTTAAGAGGCATTGTCAATGCCTTTTGAGAACAAATATCAATAGAAAATGACAGGCCTGAAAACGGAAACATGGTAAGTATGAGTCATATAAGTTGACATATCATATGGCGAAACTGCAAACAAAAGGAAATCAAGGGCGGAATAAGCGTTGGACTAATTGACGATCCCCGGTAATGAAAATATGATGAGACTAATTAAAGCGGCCAAGTGAAGTGAAATGTTAGATAAAATAACATTAACCAAACAAAGGCCATTTGAACCGCAAAACTTAAGTTAATGCTTCCGAAGCGAGTTTTGTACGCAGAATGCGCAGAGAAGCTTAGCTTACAAAACTTAGCGTATGCTTTCGAAGCAAGTTTTACTGCGAAGTGGTTTCAAGGAGCAAATGCTCCGTAAAACTTAAGTTAATGCTTCCGAAGCGAGTTTTGTACGCAGATTGTGCAGAGAAGCTTAGCTTACAAAACTTTCAGGAGGTGGGAAATGATGCAGCCGTCATGTCTATCAAGTGAAGCGGAGGAGGAAATTAGCCGCCACCCTTGCTATAGCGAGGAGGCTCACCGGTTTTATGCCCGGATGCACATCCCGGTTGCTCCCGCCTGTAACATCCAGTGCAATTACTGTAACCGCAAGTTCGACTGTGTAAATGAGAGCAGGCCGGGCGTGGTTAGTGAGGTGCTTACTCCGGAGCAGGCGGAACGCAAGGTACGGGGAGTTGCGGCCCAACTGATGCAGCTCTCGGTAGTGGGTGTAGCCGGACCGGGAGATCCGCTGGCGAACCCGGAGCAGACCTTCGATACCTTCGCCCGGGTCAGGAAACATGTGCCTGATGTCTCCCTCTGTCTCAGCACTAACGGACTTACGCTGTACCGGCATGTGGATGAGATTATGGAGCTGGGCATCCGTCATGTCACGATCACCATCAACGCGATCGACCCTGATGTAGGCCAGGCGATTTATCCGTGGGTGTTCGATGAAGGGGTCCGGTACGAAGGCAGAGAGGCAGCCGGGCTGCTGATAAGCCGTCAATTACTGGGACTTGAAATGCTGGCCAAGCTGGGGATTCTGGTCAAAGTGAATTCCATTATGATTCCGGGGGTTAACGATCATCATCTGACTGCCGTGTCAGCGCGGGTAAAAGAGCTCGGGGCTACACTGCACAATGTAACACCTCTTATTATCGCACCGGGCAGCCAGTATGAAGCGGATGGCCGCAAGGCGCCCCGTCCGAAGGAACTGCTTAATTTGCAGGAGCAGCTGGGCCGCGGGGGGATGAAGGTTATGCGTCACTGCCGGCAATGCCGGGCCGATGCGATCGGGCTGCTGGGCCAGGACCGCAATCCCGATTTTCCGCTGGAAGCGATGGAGGCCGAGCCGGTCATTAATGAAGAAGCCCGGGCGATGTTCCAGAGTGAGCTGGACACCAAAATCCGCGAGCATGTCTTAGCCAAACAGGCCAGACGCATTCAGACCGGAGGGCCGAAGACACGGGTTGCGGTTGCCACCAGAGGCGGCGACAAGGTGAATCAGCATTTCGGTCATGCCACTGAGTTCCTGGTCTATGACACCGACGGAACGGATGTACAGCTCCTGGGTGTCCGCAAGATCCAGGCCTACTGCCATGGGAAGGCCGATTGTAACGGTGACAAAGCAGCTACGCTGCAAGAAATTATATCGATTCTAAGTGACTGCCGCATTCTTCTCTGCTCCGGCATCGGCGAGGCCCCAAGGGCCAGCCTGAACAAAATCGGTGTCCTGCCTCTTGTCCGCAAAGGCGGCATTCAGGAAGCCATTCTCGAAAGTGTGAAGTACAGCTCTTATTTTGAAAATATAAACATTTCGAAGGGATGATGAACAATGAGACAAATAGCTTTCTACGGTAAAGGCGGTATCGGCAAATCGACAACTTCACAAAACACCCTGGCTCAGCTGGCCACCAAATTTGAACAAAGAGTCATGATCGTAGGCTGTGACCCGAAGGCGGATTCCACCCGTCTGATCCTGAATACCAAAGCCCAGAACTCCGTGCTGGAGCTGGCGGCTGAGCTTGGCTCCGTAGAGGATCTGGAGCTTGAGGATGTGCTGCAGACAGGATTCGGCGACATTATCAACGTAGAGTGCGGCGGGCCGGAACCGGGGGTAGGCTGCGCAGGGCGCGGGATTATCACTGCGATTAACTTCCTGGAGCAGGAGGGCGCCTATCAGGATCTGGATTTCGTCTCCTATGACGTACTGGGTGACGTGGTATGCGGCGGATTCGCCATGCCGATCCGTGAGGGCAAGGCCCAGGAGATCTATATCGTCTGCTCCGGCGAGATGATGGCGATGTACGCAGCCAACAATATCGCCCGCGGTATCCTGAAATATGCGACCAGCGGCGGCGTAAGACTCGGCGGCCTGATCTGTAACAGCCGGAATACTGACCGTGAGGATGAGCTGATCATGGAGCTGGCCCGCCGCCTGAACACACAGATGATTCACTTTGTTCCCCGCGATAACATCGTTCAGCATGCCGAGCTGCGCAGAATGACCGTAGCCCAATATAACCCTGAGCACCAGCAGGCGAAAGAATATGAAATCCTGGCCGAGAAGATTCTCAATAACAAAATGCTGACGATCCCCACCCCGATCTCGATGGAAGAGCTGGAAGAGCTGCTGATGGAATTCGGCATCATTGAAGATGAAGAAGCTGCGATCAAGAAGCTCCAGGCTTCCGGGCAATAAACTCTGAGGCGAAGAGAAAAGGAGGGTCAAATCATGGGACTGAGTATTGAAGAGAATCAGAAGCTGGTTGAGGAGATTCTGGAAGCCTATCCCAAAAAGGCGCGGAAGGACCGCGAGAAGCATTTTCAGGTGGCGGATGAAAAGGCCATTGATTGCAGCACGTGTGCGGTGAAGTCCAATATTAAATCCCGTCCGGGTGTGATGACCCCGCGCGGCTGCGCCTATGCCGGCTCCAAAGGGGTGGTCTGGGGTCCGATCAAGGATATGGTCCATATCAGTCACGGGCCGGTGGGCTGCGGACAGTATAGCTGGGGCTCACGCCGTAACTTTGCGAATGGGACGCTTGGCATCGATAACTTTACGGCGATGCAGATTACCAGTGATTTTCAGGAGACGGATATCGTGTTCGGCGGGGATAAGAAGCTGGCCGTCATTATGCGTGAGATTACCGAGATGTTCCCGCTGGCAAAGGGGATCTCTGTCCAGTCGGAATGTCCGGTCGGCCTGATCGGCGATGATATCGAAGCGGTGTCGAAGAAGATGTCCAAGGAGCTTGCGATGCCGATTGTTCCGGTACGCTGCGAAGGCTTCCGCGGGGTCAGCCAGTCGCTGGGCCATCATATTGCGAACGATGCGATCCGTGACTTCGTGATGGGCCGTGCCGAGCTGGCGGAGACCGGTCCCTACGATGTGAATATCATCGGCGACTATAACATTGGCGGCGACGCCTGGGCCTCACGTATCCTGCTTGAAGAGATGGGCCTGCGCGTTATTGCCCAGTGGTCCGGTGACGGCTCTTTGAACGAGCTGGAGATAGCCCACAAGGCGAAGCTGAACCTGATCCACTGCCACCGCTCCATGAACTATATGGTGGACCATATGGAGAAGGCCTACGGCATCCCTTGGCTGGAATACAATTTCTTCGGGCCAACGAAGACGTATGAGAGCCTGCGGGCGATTGCAGCGCTTTTCGATGCTACGATTCAGGAGAATTGCGAGCAGATGATCGCCAGATATAAGCCGGTTATGGATGCAGTGATCCGCAAATACAGACCGCGTCTGGAAAATAAAACCGTCATGCTGATGATCGGGGGCCTGCGTTCCCGCCATACCATCGGCGCTTATGAAGATCTGGGGATGGATATCGTAGCCTCCGGTTATGAATTCGCCCACAAGGATGACTATGAGAAGATGCTCCCGATGCTTGCCGAGGGAACCATTGTCATGGATGATCCCACAGCTTACGAGCTGGAAGAAATTACGAAGAAGATGAACATTGATCTGGTAGGCTCAGGCGTGAAGGAGAAATATGTCTATCACAAGATGGGTGTGCCGTTCCGTCAGATGCATTCCTGGGATTATAGCGGCCCGTATCACGGCTTCGACGGCTTTAAGGTGTTTGCGAAGGATATGGATATGACTGTGAACAGCCCGGTATGGGATCTGGTGAGCAGACGAGGAACAATGGAGCCGAAGGAGGCGGGCGTATGAGCAGGGATGAACTGAACATTAAAGATAATACCAGCTTGTTCAAGGAAGAGCGTTATGTGCAGCAGCGGGAGAACAAGAAGCAGTTCGAAGCTCCCTGCAGCGAGAAGGAGACCGCCGAAGCACTCGCGTACTCCAAGTCTGCCGAATATATGGAGAAGAATTTCAGCCGCCAGAATGTGGTGATCAATCCGCATAAAGCTTGCCAGCCGCTGGGTTCAGTCATGGCCGCACTCGGGTTTGAGAAGACGCTGCCGTTCGTACACGGATCGCAGGGCTGCAACGCCTACTTCCGCAGCCATCTCAGCCGCCACTTCAAGGAGCCAACGCCATCCGTGTCCACGTCCATGACGGAGGATGCAGCCGTATTCGGCGGGATGAACAACCTGATTGACGGTTTGGAGAACAGTGTCGCCTTGTACAAACCGGAGATGGTTGCGATTTGTACCACCTGTATGGCTGAGGTCATCGGGGATGACCTGAACTCTTTTATCGGCAATGCCCGCATTAAAGGGGTGATCAGTGAGGAATATCCGGTGGCCTACTGCAACACGCCGAGTTTCGTCGGCTCACATATCACTGGCTACGATGCCATGATCAAGGGGATCCTGAGCTACCTCTACACCCGTTCGGGTATCGAGAGCAAGCCGGGAAGCGGCGCGGAGAGCGGAGAGAAGCTGAATGTGATGCTGGGCTTTGAGCCGTACACCGGTAACTTTGCAGAGCTGCGCAAGATTCTTGGAGCCTTCGATACCAAGTACACCATACTTGGAGACCACAGCGGGAACTACGATTCACCGGCAACCGGAGAGTATGAATACTACTACGGCGGTACGAAGCTTGCGGATGTTCCGCAGGCAGCCAATGCGCTTGCAACCCTGTCTCTGCAAAAGTATACGCTGAAGAAGACCCAGGAATATATCAGCGGTACCTGGAACCAGCAGCTGGCAGCGTTATCCACGCCGCTGGGCATTAAGGGCACGGATACTCTGCTGGCTACGATCAGTGAGCTGACCGGCCTCCCGGTTCCAGCAATGCTAACGGAAGAACGCGGCCGTGTCGTGGATGCGCTGATGGACAGTCATCCTTACCTGCACGGCAAGCGGGTAGCGCTGGTAGGCGACCCGGATCTGCTTATTGGCCTGATCGGGTTCTGCCTGGAGACCGGGATGGAGCCGGTGCATATTATCTGCTCGAACGGTGATGTGGACTTCAACGAAGTGAAGTTCAAGGACGAAGCCGAAGCGCTGCTGGCAGCAAGTCCGTATGGTACCGAAGCTACTGTGCATGTCGGCAAAGACCTGTGGCATATGCGCTCGCTGCTGCTGAATGACAGGGTGGATCTGACGATTGGCAGCTCCCATCTGAAATTTGCCGCCAAGGATGCGGAGGTGCCGCTGGTGCGGGTCGGCTTCCCGATCTTCGACCGCCATCACATGCACCGTTATCCGATTATCGGGTATCAGGGAACACTTAATCTGCTCAGTCTGATCGTGAACACGATTCTGCAGCAGCTTGATGATCATAACTCCGGCTTCAATTTTGAGCTGGTGCGCTAGAGCCGTTTGTCTGTAGCCATTATAAGAGGATTGGATTGCTAACCTGGCCTTCTCCTCCCCCCCGGAATATGCGGCAGCGGTTGTTGCGGCTGCAGTTCATCCGGAAGGGGCGGCGAAGGGCCGGGATTCTTGCCATCATGGGCACCTGCCGCATCAGGAAGTACGCAAGATTCGTATGGAACACAAGCCTCTCAAGCGAAGGAGATGAAGAGCCGATGGACCCTTTACGGCAAGATGAATTTGATTCCCAGGCTTGCGGGAGTGTAGCGCCTAAGGCGAAGCCCTGTCCAAGGCCCAAGCCGGGTGAAGCTGCTGGAGGCTGCTCCTTCGACGGAGCCCAGATCACGCTGCTGCCGATTATGGATGCTGCACATCTGGTTCATGGACCGATTGCCTGCGCCGGCAACAGCTGGGAGAGCAGAGGCGCGTTATCCAGCGGCCCCTCCCTGTCCCAATATGGCTTCGCTACGGATCTTACGGATTCTGATATTATTTTTGGCGGCGAGAAGAAATTGAAGGACAGCATTGATTATATTGCCGGGCGCTTTGCGCCTCCGGCAATATTTGTATATTCAACCTGCGTGACCGCGCTGATCGGCGAAGATATGGATGCGGTCTGCAAGGAGGCGGCGGACCGGATCGGGATTCCTGTGATCCCGGTGAACAGCCCCGGCTTCGTCGGGAGCAAGAATCTCGGGAACCGGCTGGCGGGGGATGCGCTGCTGCAGTATGTCATCGGGACGGGAGAGCCGGAGCCGGAGACGGATCTCGGGGTGAATCTGATCGGGGAGTACAATATCGCCGGTGAGATGTGGGATATTGAGAAGCTGATGAACAGCGCCGGGATCGCCGTAACCTCGCGGATTACGGGGGATGCCCGCTATAAGGAGATTACGTGGGCGCACCGGGCGAGAGTGAATATGGTGGTCTGCAGCCGGGCGCTGCTCGGCCTTGCCAAGGAGATGGAGTCGAGATACGGTATCCCGTATTTCGAAGGCTCGTTCTATGGTGCGAAGGAGACGACCTATTCGCTGCGCCAGATGGCCTATCTGATGAATGACCGGGAGATGGAGCGGCGTGTGGACCGGCTCACCGAGCGGGAGGAAGCCAGGTTAAGCCAGGAGCTGCGGCCTTACCGCAAGCTGCTGAGGGGGAAACGGGCTGTACTCTATACGGGCGGGGTCAAAAGCTGGTCCGTCATCTCGGCCCTGAAGGAGCTGGGCGTTCAGGTCGTCGGGGTAGGCACGAACAAAAGCACGGAGGATGATGTGCGGCGGATTGCCGACCGCGTAGGAGATGATACGGAATACATTCCCGAGGGCGGGGCCAGCCGGATTATCAAGACGGTAAGAGAGCGCAAGGCGGATATTATGATTGCGGGCGGCCGCAATATGTATGTGGCGATGAAAGAGCAGATTCCCTTCATTGATATTAATCAGGAGCGCCACAAAGCGTATGCCGGATATGAAGGGCTGCTGCGGCTGGCCAAAGAGCTGACCTATTCACTTGCGAACCCGATCTGGAAGCTGGCGGCAAGCCCTGCTCCCTGGGATAAGGAGGCGCCGCCCTATGACCGTTAACCGGAGAAAAAAGCCCGCATCAGTCAACCCGATGAAGATCGGGCAGTCGCTGGGTGCCGTACTGGCCTTGCAGGGCTGCTACCGGGCCATGCCGCTGATTCACGGCTCCCAGGGCTGCTCCGCTTTTCCGAAGGCGCTCCTGACCCGTCATTTCCGGGAACCGATTGCCGTGCAGACCTCGGCGCTGCAGGAGATGGATGTCATCTTCGATGCCAACCGCAATCTGGAGGAGGCGCTGAATCTGGTGCTGAGCAAGCACCGCCCGGATATCATCGGCATTATTGGGACGGAATTGACGGATGTAGCCGGTGTGGATTATCAGAACATGCTTAAGACGTATAAAAGAGAGCGGAATATGCGCGGAGGTCTCGCCTTCTCTGTGGTTCTGCCAGATTTTCGCGGATCGCTGGAATCGGGCTTCAGCTCTACGGTGGAGTCTATGATTGACGAGATGATCCAGCAGGTAGGACACCGGGGGCAAAGAAGCGTGAACACCCGGCAGATTACCCTGCTGCCGGGCTCGTTCTTAACCCCGGCCGATGTGATGGAGCTGAAGGAGATCATCTCCTCCTTCGGCTTCGAGGTGATTGCGCTGCCGGATATCTCGACTTCCTTGTCCGGCCATCTGCTTACCGGCTTCTCGCCGCTGACACGCGGCGGGGTTCCGCTGGACTCTATGCTCCAGAGCCTGCAGTCCGCTTTGACGATTGCCGTGGGCGGCAGTATGGAGCGTCCGGCCAGACGGCTGCATAATGCCATAGGTACCCCGTATAAGGTATTCGAGGGGGCGATGGGGCTTAAAGCAACCGATGAACTGCTGCATTTCCTGCATCAGATCAGCGGGGAGCCGGTGCCGCTGCGGTATTGCTGGCAGCGGGAGAATCTGCTCGACAGCATGCTGGACGCGCATTTTCAATTTGCCGGAATGTCGGTGCTTGCCGCACTGGAACCGGATCATCTGCATTCGGTCTCGGGGTGGCTGGAGGAGCTGGGCGTAGAGCAGAAGGCGCTGATCACTTCGTTTGAGACCCCGCTCATTGCCGGAATGGAGCGCGAGGTGTGGGTGGGCGATTTGGATGATGCCGAGGTGCTGGGCAAGGGGGCTGATCTCTGGATCAGCAATTCCCACGGGATTGCCGGGGCACAGCGGACGGGTGCCGCCTTCATGCCGGCCGGGTTCCCGGTCTGGAATGAGCTTGGCGCTTACATGTCCGTCTCGGCCGGGTACCGGGGAGCCATGGAATGGAGTAATAAAGCAGGGAATCTGTTAATGCAAAGGGAGGCAGGCAGCCGTGAAAGTAGCGTTCGCCACAGATGATGGAAGCCGTGTGAATGCGCATTTCGGACAGAGTCCGATGTTCGCTGTATATAATGTAACGAAAGCCGGGGCCGAGCTGGTGGAGCTGCGCAGACTGTCTGCCGTACCGCACCAGGATGAAGCTGGCAAAATCGAAAGCCGCCTGGATTCTGTAGGCGACTGTACTCTGATCTTCATCATGCAGATCGGCGCATCGGCTGCTGCGCGGGTAACACGCCGGAAGATTATGCCGGTGAAGGTTCCGATGGGCAGCCCTATCGAGGAGCAGCTGAAGCGGCTGGTCGAGATGCTTCAGGGCAAGCCGCCGATGTGGCTGGCCAAGGTGCTGCGGGCAGAGGAAGCGGAAGAGAATGAAGGAGGAGAAGCGAATGGAACCCATGGCTAATGAGCGTGCGGCGCTGCAGGGTATGGTGATTCCGGGAGCTGCGGCGGCGAGGCAGCGCAGTCCCAGAGCACGTAAGGAGCTGAATCCGGAGACCGCAGATGCCCTGATCCGGCGTCTGTGTCATCTGCTGGACGCCGGGGACTTCTTCGGACGTAACAGCAGTCTTCCTCCGCTGGAGAAGATCGCGAAGCTGTTCCTGGCATCTGCCGGGGATAAGGATCAATCGGAATTCAATTGTGCGGTGTCGTCCAAGGTCCGCCAGCAGGTGCCGCTGCTGTTCCAGGCCATGGCAGGCGTTATGGAGGAGAGATGCGGCCTTATGATCCAGAGTACAGCAGAGATTAACGGCGAGGGCTTCGGCCGGGGGCTGCTCTACAGCGGCAGAGTCATTGTGGTGCTTAAGAGCCTGAGGGCCGGCTTTCCCTTCCCGTTCACTTCGGCTGAGAAGACGATTTCGTACGGGGTGGAGTGTATTGAAGAAGGAATGGCTTTTCTGGAGAAATATACGGAGATGACTTCAGCGCATGGCCTGCTTAGCCTGGAGGGCTAGGGAGTAATATGAATTCAGTCACAGGGGGAGTCAGGAATGGAGCAGCTTGCCGGAGGTTTGGAGCTGGAACGGTACACCCGGCAGCTGAAGCTGCTCGGGGAAGACGGGCAGAAGGCGCTGAAGGAAGCGACAGTTATGGTGGCCGGAATCGGCGGGCTTGGCGGAACGGCTGCACTCTATTTGGCGGCGGCTGGCGTGGGCCGGCTTATTCTGGCTCATGAGGGGGTGATTGTGGCCCCGGATCTGAACCGGCAGATTCTGATGGGCAGTGAGCATCTGGGCCAGGAGCGGATGAGTACGGCGATTGCCCGGCTGAAGCAGCTGAATCCGCATGTTGAGATTGAAGGCTATAATTCCAGAATTGAATATCCTGCGGCATGGCCTTGGGTAGAAGCAGCCGATATTGTAATCGATGCCCGCTACGACTTCCCGGAGCGTTATGCGCTGAATCGGCTGTGTGTGGATACGAATACACCGATGGTGGAGGCGGCCATGTATGGCTTTGAAATATCGCTCACTACAGTGATTCCCGGACTTACGCCTTGCCTCGAATGCCTGTATCCGGAGTTGCCGCCGCAGTGGGAGCCGCTCGGCTTCCCGGTTCTGGGCGCCACCTCCGGGATTGCCGGTTGTCTGGCAGCGCTGGAGGCCGTAAAATGGATTACAGGGGTAGGGACAACTTACGCGGGCGTAATGCATCGCTTCAGCTCACTCGACTTCGCCTGTTATAGCGTCCGTATTGCCCGTAATCCGAATTGCGCTTGCTGCGGAGAGGGAGGTAAACCGTGAAACGTCTCAAGCTATGTGACACGACACTCAGGGATGGTGAACAGGCGGCTGGAGTTTCATTCACGAGGGCGGAAAAGCTGGAAATCGCAAAGTTGCTGTCGGAGAGCGGAGTAGAGCAGGCAGAGGTAGGCATTCCTGCCATGGGCAAGCGGGAGCAGGAGGATATTGCCGCTGTTGCTGAGCTGGGATTACCCATGAAGCTAATGACATGGAACCGCTCGGTCCCCGCGGATATTGACAAGGCCAAGGCTACCGGCGTGAACTGGAGCCATATCTCCATTCCAGTGTCGGAGATTCAGCTGCAGGGCAAGCTGGGGCTGACGCCCCGGGAAGGTCTGAACAAGCTGCTGCGTACCGTGGAGTACGGGCTGCGGCAGGGTATGACCGTATCGGCAGGCATGGAGGATTCCTCCAGGGCGGAGTTGAGCTTCCTGATTGAAGTGGTGAATACCCTATACAAGGAAGGCATCCGCAGGTTCAGGTATGCAGATACCGTCTCGGCCCATCATCCGGGCCAGATGGCAGAGCGGGTAAGCCGGCTGCTGGGAGAAGTGCCTGGGGATGTGGAGCTGGAGGTACACTGCCACAATGACTTCGGGCTGGCCTGCGCGAACACGCTCAGCGGCATAGCGGCCGGAGCGGTGTGGGCCAGTACGACGGTGGCCGGGATTGGCGAGAGGACCGGCAATGCGGCCATGGAGGAAGTTGCCATGGCCTGGCGCTATTTGTACGGCGGGGAATGTGCGGTCCGGCTGGAGGGGCTCCAGGGCCTCGCAGACAAGGTCATTGCCGCATCCGGCCGCAGTGTCGGCGATGCGAAGCCGGTCGTGGGGCAGCTCGCCTTCACCCATGAATCCGGGATTCATGTGGACGGGCTGATGAAGGAGCAGGAGACGTATCAGTTCTTCGATCCGGCGGTGGTTGGACGGGCGCACCGCTTCGTGCTGGGCAAGCATTCAGGCAGCGGCGGCGTGGCTCATGTGCTGGAGCAGCTGGGACTTGCGGTCAGCGCCGAGACGGCCGGCCGTCTGCTGGAGAAGGTCCGGGCCTACGCTGAGGCCCGCAAGGGCACTGTGCCGGAAGTCATGCTGCTGCAGTGGCTGATGGAAGAACAGCAGCGCGCGCAGAATGCGGTGTAGGCAACGCACTATAGATAACAAAAAGCAAAAAGAAGCGGAGGGGAGATTTGGAACTGTAGGAGCGATAGCGTTTTATATATGTTGATGCTTAAGCTGGGCTGTTCTCCATGTGGAGTGCAGCGCAGCTTTTTTTTTGGAATACAATGGCTGATGATATCCTGGTCTGGCAGGGCGGCGGGGAGAATAGACTCCACTTTGACGGAGGATTTTGTTACAATTTGAGCAGGCTGTAAATAGGCAGAGCGTATGGAGAAGGGAAGGCATCACTTTGAAGAAAACGGTATTTTTCGATATTGACGGTACGATCTATGATGAAGACAAGAATATTCCAGCTTCCACCAGAGAAGCGATAGCGGAGCTGAAGAGACGCGGGCACCATGTAGCAATTGCTACCGGAAGAGCGGATTATATGTTCGAGGGGCTGCGCGAGGAGCTGGGGATTGACTCGTATGTCTCGCTGAACGGGCAATATGTGGTCTATGAAGGGAAGCCGGTGTACAAGAACCCGATTGCGACCAGCGTGCTGGAGGAACTGACCTTGTTCGCGGAGAAGCTGGATCACCCTGTTGCGTATACGGATACGGCGGGCATGAGAGTGAATGTGGCCGATCATGAGTACATTAATACGAGCGTCGGTTCGCTGAAGCTGGTATTTCCGACGCATGATGCGGGATATTTTCTGAAAAATGACATTTACCAGGCGATGATCTTCTGTCCGCAGGAGAGCCAGGTGGTATATGCCGGGCGGTACCCTGAGCTGAATTTCATCCGCTGGCACCCGCTGTGTATGGATGTGCTGCCCGGCAACGGCTCCAAAGCGAACGGGATCGCGGAGATGCTGAAGGTGATCGGGGTGGAGAAGGAAGAAGTCTATGCTTTTGGCGATGGCCTGAACGATGTAGAGATGCTGGGGTATGTCGGGTATGGCATTGCCATGGGCAACGGCGAGAAGGCAGCGAAGGCGGCCGCCTCCTTCATTACGAAGTCTGTCCGTGAGGACGGCATCTATGAAGGCTTGAAGATGGTCGGGCTGCTGTAGGCAGGAGAACCCGGTTGCTGTGTCTCATTTCATTGAACTTACGAGAGGATATGCTTACCTCCAGGGGCGTTGCCCGGAGCAGTAAGGCTTAGACGGGTATTCGGTTGCAGTTTATGCAATCGAATACTTTTTTTGCATTTTGAACGGGTTCCATTGCACTCCGTACAGCAGAAGTAGACGAACTGCGATCAAATATGATCACTGGGGCAATCGCAGGCCGGTTTACCCAAAATAAATATATGCCTACGGGATAAATGTCCATGCCCCTCTTGGGTAAATGGAGTAGGATACATAGAGTCTATAGGAGGTGAGGGATATGGGGAGTATGGAACAAAAGAAGAAAAAGCGGAGCTGCAAAGAGGAGCTTACGGGATGCCCTCTGCCAAGAGCGAAACGTCCTGCGAGAAAACGGAAGGACAACAAATGCAACTGCAAGAAGATTATTGTCAAAAAGCAAATTGTCCGCGTTAATATTCCATTAGGTGCTTTGGGAGCGGCTGGAGCAGCAGGAGCCTTGGAGGCGGCTGGAGCAGTAGAAGCCTTGGGATCAGCGGGGGCAGGGGGAGCCGCCGGAGCGCTGGGAGCGGCCGGAGCAGCGGGAGCGCTGGGAGCAGCCGGAGCAGCGGGAGCGCTGGGAGCGGCTGGAGCAGCGGGAGCACTGGGAGCAGCGGGAGCAGGCGGAGCGGCCGGAGCAGCAGGTGCCCGTGGAGCTGCCGGGGCTGCCGGGCTTCTGGGGGCAGCGGGAGCAGCGGGAGCGCTGGGAGCCGCCGGAGCACAAGGCGCACTGGGAGCAGCGGGAGCAATAGGCCCGGCGGGACCTGCCGGAGCAGCGGGAGCAATAGGCCCGGCGGGGCCAGCCGGAGCAGCGGGAGCTATAGGCCCAGCGGGGCCCGCCGGAGCAGCAGGAGCTATAGGCCCGGCGGGGCCCGCCGGAGCAGCAGGAGCTATAGGCCCAGCGGGACCAGCCGGTGCAACGGGAGCTGCCGGGCCAGCGGGGGCAACCGGTGCTACGGGCACAGCAGGGCCTGCAGGTGCAACTGGAGCAACTGGAGCCGCCGGACCGGCCGGGGCAACCGGTGCCACAGGAGCGGCTGGCGGAATTGCCCAGTTCGGCTACGTCTATAACCTCGGTGCGCAGGTAGTGCCGATTGAGGCAGATGTGTCTTTTGATACGAACGGACTGCTGACCCCCGGGATTACACATGCCCCTGGTACAACTACAATTTCGGTAACTAATGCAGGGAGTTATGAGGTTAATTTCTCCGTGTCCGGAGTGGAGCCCAGCCAATTTGCCTTATTCGTGAACGGGGCGCAGGTTCCGGGAACAGTCTACGGTTCAGGTGCAGGAACCCAGCAGAACACTGGGCAAGCTATCCTTGCCTTGTCCTCTGGAGATGTACTGACGCTTCGGAACCACAGCTCGGCTGCTGCTGTCACATTGCAGACGCTGGCTGGAGGGACGCAAGCCAATGTGAATGCTTCGATTGTAATTAAACAGCTTGCATAGCAGGTTAAAACAGACCAAACTGCTTGGATAGAGAGCGGTTTGGTAAAGGAACGGGGTACCCGATCGGGTACCCCGCATTTTTTTGCAGCAATGATCCAAAAGGTTGGAAATCCCTCAATGAAAGACGGCTCTTCTCAGCTTGATGGCGAAGGGAGCGGCGCATGTCTTTTAAAATAAATTGTTATTCACTTCAGTGAGTATGGTTAAGATATATTAAATGTCTTATACAACAGGAATCAAGAGCGGAGGCGTCTGAATTGAACCCTAAATGGTGGAAAGAGAGCGTAGTCTACCAGATTTATCCGATCAGCTTCATGGACAGTAACGGCGACGGAATTGGAGATCTGCGCGGGATCTTGTCGAAGCTTGATTACTTGCAGGAGCTCGGCGTGGATGTGATCTGGGTCTGCCCGATTTATAAATCCCCGAACCATGACAATGGCTATGATATCAGTGACTACTGCGACATTATGAAGGAATTCGGAACGATGGCGGATTTCGATGAACTGCTGCGTGAGATGCATTCCCGCGGCATGAAGCTGATGATGGACCTGGTGCTGAATCATACCTCGCATGAACATCCGTGGTTCGTGGAATCGAGAAGCTCGAAGGACAATCCCAAGCGGGACTATTATATCTGGCGCAAAGGCAAAAACGGCGGCCCCCCGAACAACTGGGAATCCTACTTCAGCGGCTCGGTCTGGGAGCTGGACCCCCGGACGGATGAATATTATCTGCACCTGTACTCCCGGTTCCAGCCCGATCTCAACTGGGAGAATCCGGCGGTCATCGATAAGCTGCACGAGATGGTGCAGTGGTGGCTGAAGAAGGGGGTGGACGGCTTCCGCTTCGATGCCATTGCCCATATTGTGAAGGCAGAGGGCTATCCGGATGCCCTGAATCCTGGCGGTACTCCGACGGTCCGCGCCTATGACATGTTCTCGAACCTGAATCATGTGCATACCCTGCTGCAGAATCTGCACGATCAGGTGCTCTATTACTACGATATCATGACGGTAGGGGAGACCTCGGGGCTTGGGCCGGAGCAGGCGCTGGATTATGTCGGTGACGGACGCCGTGAGCTGAATATGACCTTTCAGTTCGAGCATATGAATCTGGATGCTGCCTCGCCGGGCAGCGGGAAGTGGGATGTGGTGCCTTGGAAGCTGACAGATCTTAAGGCGATCATCAGCGATTGGCAGACCGTCCTGCATAACCGGGGCTGGAATGCCAACTATCTGTGTAACCATGACCAGCCGCGCTCAGTCTCGCGGTTCGGCGATGACCTGTACTACCGGGTGCCGTCGGCCAAGATGCTCGCCACCTTCATTCATATGCTTGAAGGCACGCCGTATATTTATCAGGGTGAGGAGATCGGCATGACCAATGTGGCCTTCGAGTCGATCGATGATTACCGGGATGTGGAGACCTTGAACTATTATGAGGAAAAGCGCAACGCCGGTGTTCCCGAAGCCGACATCATGGCTGCGATTCATACCAAGAGCCGTGACAATGCCCGGACTCCGATGCAATGGGATGATGGCGAGGAAGGCGGGTTCACCACAGGTACGCCCTGGATCAGGGTCAACTCGAACTCCCGGGAGATTAACGCGGCCAGCAGCGTCAAGGACCCGGACTCTATTTACAACTATTATAAGAAGCTCATCCAGCTCCGCAAAAAACATCAGGTCATCGTCTATGGTGAATACGGACTCTTGCTGGAGGAGCATCCCGAAATCTATGCCTATACCCGGACGCTGGAGGATCAGCGCCTGCTCGTGATTCTGAATTTCTTCGGACATGAGCCGGTCTTCGAGCTGCCGGAGGAATTCCAGACTGCCGCGAAGCTGGAGCTGCTGATCTCCAATTATGAGCCTGCCAAGGAGGAAGATCTCCAGCAGTTGAAGCTACGCCCTTATGAAGCGCGCGTGTATCTGCAGCGGTTAGATCAGGGTTCTGCTTAAGCGAACGAACCTACAACCGGATCTGGAGATGTGCAGCAGTCCCGGCGGAAGTACCGGGACTGCTGTTTGTTATGCGTAAAACCGAATACATATACGCTGCGAGATCATACGTTTTTTATCCGCACAGTGATCCTGTTCCTTTAATTATAAATAAATGATTATGTGTTGCAGGTCTGTGACTTCGCTGGGCTTCTACAGTAAAAGGCGGTACAATAGGCGTTATTAGAGACAGGGATAAGCCCGTGCGGTGAAGCGGAGTATGGAGGGAGCTAGGAGAGAGATGAGTGAGTGGTATGAGAAATGTTTTGGCGAGGACTATCTGATTGTATACAGACACAGGGATTTCAGCGGTGCGCGTCATGAGGTGGAGAGCATGATCCAGTGGCTTGGCCTGCCCCGGGGCGCGAAGGTGCTGGACCTCTGCTGCGGCATGGGCCGCCATTCACTGGCTCTGTCGCAGGCTGGCTATGAAGTAACAGGTGTGGATCTGTCGAAGGTGCTGCTGCGTGAGGCGTGTGCGCAGGCTGGGGCAGAGCAGGTAACCTGGCTGCAATCGGATATGCGGGAGCTTCCGCTTGCGGGCGGCTTCGATGCTGTGGTCAATTTGTTCACTTCCTTCGGGTATTTTGAAGAGGATGAGGAGCAGATTAAGGTGCTTAAGGAGATTTGCCGGATGCTGAAGCCGGGGGGCCGGTTCATCATTGATTTCCTGAACCCGGCTTACGTCATCCGCCATCTGGTGCCCCATTCGGTCCGGGAGGACGGAGATGTTCGGATTGACGAGACCCGCCGGATCGAGGAGGGGTATGTGAAAAAGGATATCCTGCTGACCTCGAAGGCCGGGAACGCTCCGGCCCGCAAGTGCCAGGAACGGGTAAAGCTCTACACGCTGGAGGATTTCCGCAGAATGCTTGCCGCTGCCGGGCTGCGGCTGGATACTGTTCACGGCGGCTACGATGAAGAGGAATATAACGCTGAATCCTCGGCCCGCATGATCTTCATGGGAGGTAGACCTTAGAGATGGCATCAGGGAGAGGGCTTAGAGGAGGCGGAGGAAGGTTGAACAAGGAGATTATTCAAGCTTGGGACGGCGGAGTTCTTCAGGTATCGGTGCCAATGGGGCTGCCGCTGCGCCAGGTTAACAGCTATCTGCTGCCGGATAAGGACGGCAGGGTTACGGTCATTGATCCAGGCCCGCATACACCGGCTGCCGAGCTTGCCTGGCAGGGGGTGCTTGAGGCACTGAGCCTTACCTGGACGCAGGTGCGGGATATCGTGGTGACCCACCATCATCCCGACCATTACGGGCTGGCGGGCTGGATGCAGTCCCGCAGCGGAGCGCGGGTATGGATGAGCGAACGGGCGCATGCCGAGGCCGGTCTGGCCTGGGGGGAAGCGGCGACTCTGAATGAGGCGCTGCCGCTCTTTTTCCGGCGGTATGGGATGCCGGAGGAGTGGCTTGCGGGTATCCGGGAGCATCTGGATAGCTTCCTGCCTGAGGTGACCCCGCAGCCGGAGGTCACCTATATCAATGACGCGGAGCCGTTTGTGATGGGCAGCCGGAAATGGCAGCCCATTATCACAGGCGGGCATGCGCCGGGGCATGTGTCGTTCTACCACGGCGGCAGCGGGCAGATCCTCTGCGGCGATGCTGTGCTGCCGCAGATCTCGCCCAATGTCGGCCTGCAGCCGGGCAGCGATCCGCAGCCGCTGCTGACGTTTCTGGAGGGGCTGCAGGAGCTGCGCAGCCTGCGGGTTACGCTGGCGTTCCCGGGCCACCGGGAACCGTTCCCGGGGTTCACGGCGCGGGCGGACAGCCTGCTCCGGCATCATGAGGAGCGGCTGGATACTACAGCCGCGCTGCTCGCAGGCGGACCGCAGAGCGGGTTCGCGGTCTGCGAGGGGCTGTTCCGCAGCCGGGTCGCGACAGCGCACCAGATGCGGTTCGCCATGAGCGAGGCGCTGGCCCACCTGGCTGAGCTGGTGCGCCGGGGGCGGGCAGCCGAAACGGAGGCTGGGCCTGGCGGCAGCCTGTTTTTCACGGCTGTGGAGTAAGCCGGCGCAGGAAACGGTGCAGGCTGCTGGCAGCAGATTACAAGATATTGTACTCTGCTGCCACTAACCTGCATTTCATCACATGTAGTTGATCACACATGCAGCGCAACTTACGAAACGTAGCCCATAACATGCAACTCACAGCTCACAATACGTAGCCCTAATTCAATGCTCATAACCCTCCGCTTATACCCGCTGCTGATGCCCCCGCTGCACACAACCTGCTGACCGAAAACCGCTCATTAACCTATTGTTGCCCCCACACTCTTCTGGAAACCTCGACTATTGGAACACCCGAAAGAAATGACTAATTTATTGGTGAAGTTTGCAGCCTGTCAACAACACTACTCATTCCTCCTCCAAAGTTAGCTGTAAGTGGTGAGATGTGATATTCAAAGGGATAAATCCCTTTGAGCAGTCTGAATGAAGAGCACAAGTGCACCTGAATTAGCCGAAAGTGGCCGGGGAGCGTGAATGAAGAGCACAAGTGCACCTGAATTAGCCGAAAGTCGGCGGGAAGCGAAAATGAAGAGCAAAAGTACACCTGAATTAGCCGAAAGCGGGCGGGAAGCGTGAATGAAGAGCACAAATGCACCTGAATTAGCCAAAAGTCGGCGGGAAGCGAAAATGAAGAGCACAAGTGCACCTGAATTCTGCACACCTGTTGTTTTTTTGACAACTGTTAAATATAATAAATGCAACTAAGTGCTCAGGCGAAGGAGATGTAAGAGAGATGGCGGTGGACAGGCGGATCGGGAAGACGCGGGATGCTATTTTTAAGGCGTTTCTTAGTCTGATGGAAGAGAAGGGCTTTGAGCAGATTACGGTACATGAGATAGCGGAGCGGGCTAATGTCAGCAGAGGGACTATCTATCTGCATTTTGTAGACAAATATGATCTGCTGGATCAGTGTGTTGAGAAGGAAATGACGGAGCTGCGTGACCGCTGTATGGGCGTCCAGGAGAATCTGGATTTCACCTCTTCCGGTCCTCTGCTGCGTACGGCTGAATATGTGGAGCAGCATGCCACCGTCTTCATTACATTAATTAATAACAGCGGCATTCCTGCCTTAAGAAGCCGTCTGCATGCAATGCTGATGGAAGGACTGGCGGAGCAGATCGATATGGATGGTGTGAACCAGGGGATGAACAAGGAGATGCTGCTGCATTTTATGGCCTCTGCTGCTGTGGGAGTCATGGAATGGTGGATTACACACTCGCTGCCTATTTCGGCCAAAAAGCTGATAGAGGATATCACTATCCTCCTCGAACGCAATCAGATGGGACCGCAGCCGCTGGAGGCTCTGCCTAGACAATAAGTTACCTGTGCCGTCCAGCGGCCTGCGGTTATTCCCATTCTTAAGAATCCGGCTGAATCACCTTCATCTTGGACGGGTTGTTGATTTTGTATTTGACCGGATGCTGGGAGAGCTTCTTGGCTACAATCTTCGCTTCAAAAGAAACGGGGTCGCCCTCCTTGAGCTCCAGCTTCTTCAGCGTGGCACTGTGGCTTGACCAGACTTCGTCAATGGCCAGCTCATGCCCTTCTATCACTACATTGTCATAGATAATCACTTCATCATCGTTATCCGAGAAATGGTTGGGAACGGTCGTGAATTCTTTGACAACCGCTGTAACCTTAAGCTTGTCTTCCGGCAGCTGCAGGGCAGGCTTCTTTTTGGAGGCGGCTGGCTTACGCGGCTTCTCTGCAGGAGCCGTTGTCTCCGCAGCGCTCTTACCTTCCGCAGCACTCCCACTCTCTGCACGCTCAGCAGTATCGCCCTCCGCAGCACCAGCATTTCCCGGACCCTCCGCATCAGCCTCACCGCGAACCTCCGGATCACCCTCAACCGGCTGGTTCTCCAGCAGCTCGGCTTCTCCGGCAGCTTCTGCCGGGTCCTCGGACCGTGCATCCGCCGCCGCTTGCGCGCGCTGGCCGAAGCTTCCGGTCTGCATTTCTTTGAGGTACGCCGGGTGGATACAATGCTGCTGCTTATTCTCGAACTGGACCACCACCGTCTGATTATCCACAAACCCTACGATTTCACAAGGCAGGGTCAGGCCCTGCCGCTTGTACAGATAAGTCTTGACCCGGGTGGCTGACCCGGGCAGAAGATTCCATTCCTTGCACCGCTCAATCCGCTCATCCTCACTCTCGAACTCCTGGACAGCCAGCGGCTCCACTACGAACGAATAGGTCATGCACACTTCGCACCTTTCCTGTTATAAATAATTGCTCTCGGCTTATTCCGGCAACGTCTCCTCCAGCCGGCTACGCCGTGCAGCCTCTTCCGCGTCCTCCGGGGCATGGGGCAGACCCAGCTCCTGCTCGCGTTCCGCCTGCTTGCGGTGGGCAATACGGCTGCTGGCCGCTGCGGCTACAGCCCCTACGATATCATCCAGATAGGTATGGATCTGGCCGGTGGTTTTGTCATTCAGCCTCTCCAGTACGCCGGGCTTGAGTTTGTCCACGTAACCATAGTTGGTGAACCCGATACTGCCATATACATTAACGATCGAGAAGGCGAGAATCTCGTCTACCCCGTACAATCCTTCATCGTTCTCAATCATATCCTGGAGCGGCGAGAACAGCTTGCCCTCCTCCGCCAGTACATCGAGCTGGATGCCGGTCAGCACCGCATTTTGCACCTCACGCTTGCTGAGTACCATCTCAACGTTATGAATACATTCCTCCCTGGTCAGGCCCGGATAGTATTTCTTTTGCAGCATCATGACAAGCTCGGCAATCTCCTCCAGGGTGACCCCGCGCTTGTGCAGCCAGTACCGGGTTGCTTCGGCAACGGCTTTGCTGTTGAGGCTGTAAGGAATTTTGGCATCAGTCATAGGAAGTCCTCCATTCGTGAGTCGGGTGTGATGTGGGTATGTACTAAATTGTACGCAAGCGGCAGACCGATGTCCAGAAACGTCCGGATTTGTATCCCGCAGGCAGGTTGAGCTTGGATGAACACAGCAGTGTCCGCCCCCAAGCAGGGGTTCCGGCAGAACTTCTGTAATTTAGGATAAGCTGTTGTTATTTTTTGGACACAGGGCTCGTATACATAGCAGTACAAACTGATCTTAACGCTAGAAAGGGGTAATGAAGATTGATGAAACCAGTGAAACACCTCCGCGGGGCGTCTGCGGCTTGCCTGCTGGCCGTTCCGCTTGTGCTCTCCGGCTGCAGTCTGTTTGGTTCCGAATCCGCTGCTGTGGACCCGCCGCCCGCCGCCGTAGAAGCTCAAATGCTGCAAGTGAGCGGGGAAGATACGCTGGATACTGGTGTATTCGGGCCGGCCTCTCTGGATGAGACGGATCTGTCCGCCGGGGTGAAGGATACCGGTGCGCCTGCTGTAGCCGGGGAGCGAACCACTGTGTATCTGGAGGATCAGAATGGTCTGCTGGCTCCGGTGGCTCTGTCTTTTCCGAAAAGCGAGGACACAGCCATGCTGAAGAATTCCCTCACGGCACTGGTCAGCAAGGGGGATTATGCCTCTGCACTGCCTAAGGGCTTCCAGGGCGTACTGCCCGCAGGGACGAAAGTGAACAGTGTATCTGTCGGCCAGGACCATGTCGCTATTGTTGAATTCAACTCGGCGTTTAACGACTATGAGCCTTCGGATGAACGCAAAATCCTTGAGGCGCTTACCTGGACACTGACCGGTCAGGATGACATCAAGGGAGTACAGCTCTGGGTCGATGGCAAAAAGCTGAACGAAATGCCGCTGCAAGGCACACCGCTGGATCGCCCCCTGTCCCGTACGATGGGGATTAACCTGCCGAAGAACAACTCACTGATGATGAATTCCAGCGCAGTTACAGTCTACTTCGCAGCGGCTTCACCGGATGGCGGCCACCAGTATTATGTTCCGGTTACCCGGTTTGTACCCGCTGGCGGGGATACGGTGAAGGCGGCGCTGAGCGAGCTGATTGCCGGACCGCAGTCCGAGAATGGTCTGGAGATGGTCATGACGCAGGGGACGGTAGTAGATTCTGTAAAAGCAGGGCAGAACGGAGTGGTCACCGTATCGCTGACCGATGATATGTTCGATGGCAGCACAAGCATTCCTGAGGAGATGCTGGAGTCGGTCGTGCTGACGGTGGCCCAGAATACAGATGATTCTCTGGTACAGATCCGCCTGAACGGCAAGGATACGGTTACTGGCACCAATAATGTCGATTACGGACAGCCGGTCTCCGCGCCGGAATATGTGAACGAGCTGCCGCTTTAGAGCGGATCCTCCCGGCTTAAAAAGATGCTTTTGTGCCTACTCTTTGATAGAATAAAGTATTGTTCATCCGAATAACGGTCAGGAGCAGCGGTGCCGTTCTCTTCCATAGGGGGCGGCACCCGTTTCTGCGTATAAGATACGGATGAATATATACACAAACTTTGCGCTATACGATGTAGGAGGCAGAAAAGATGAGATCAAACGGACGCAACGAAGATCAGCTCCGGCCAATAACGATAACGACCCAGACCAACAAATATGCAGAAGGCTCCGTCATCATTGAGATGGGAGATACCAAGGTCATTTGTACGGCAACCGTGGACGAGAAGGTCCCGCCGTTTCTGAAAGGACAAGGCAAGGGCTGGGTAACCGCCGAATATTCGATGCTTCCCCGCGCGACCCAGACCCGCAACCAGCGTGAAGCGGCGCGCGGCAAGCTGACCGGTCGGACCATGGAAATCCAGCGTCTGATCGGACGGGCCTTGCGCTCCGTGGTGAATTTGCAGGCGCTCGGCGAACGCAGCATTACGCTGGACTGTGATGTGATTCAGGCAGACGGCGGGACGCGGACGGCTTCGATCACGGGCGCTTTTGTAGCGATGGCCTTCGCCATGAACAAGCTTGCCCTCCAGAATAAGCTGACGGTCTTCCCGATTACAGACTACCTGGCGGCTATCAGTGTGGGGGTTGTCGGCGACAAGACGCTGCTCGACCTGAATTATGAAGAGGATTCCAAGGCGAAGGTGGATATGAACGTGGTCATGACGGGCAGCGGCGCTTTCGTTGAGGTTCAGGGCACGGGCGAAGAGCGGCCGTTCACCCGCCAGGAGCTGGACCAGCTGCTCGGTCTCGGAGAGAAGGGGATCTACGAGCTGATCGCTGTGCAAAAAGAAGTTCTTGGCGCCATCGCGCTCAAAATCCCTGCCGGCCAGACCGGCCAAGAGGTGTAGGATGAAGTCCGGCAGCGGAGTTCTGATTGTCGCGACGAAGAACAAAGGCAAGGTGCGGGAGTTCCAGCATGCCTTTGCTCCCCTGGGACTTACAGTCAAAAGCATGTACGACTACCCGGATCTGCCGGATGTGGTTGAGGATGGGGCCACTTTTGCCGAGAATGCCTTCAAAAAATCCCGTGCTGTAGGGGACGCTCTTGGACTGCCGGTGCTGGCAGACGATTCCGGTCTCTGTGTAGAGGCGCTGGACGGAAATCCCGGCGTGTACTCGGCCCGCTATGCCGGTGAGGCGGCGGATGATGAAGCGAATAATCTGAAGCTGATGAGCGAGCTGGAACGGCTGAAGCAGGGTGAGGATACTGGACAACCGCTGCTGAGTCCCGCCCGGTTCGTCTGTGCCCTGTCGCTCTACGATCCGGCGGACGGCCGGGAATGGACGGCTGAGGGTACGGTTGAAGGCTGGATTACCTCGGAGCCTGCGGGTGGCGGCGGTTTCGGCTATGACCCGCTGTTCTATCTCCCCGAATACGAGAAGACGATGGCTGAGCTGACGCTTGAGGAAAAGCAGGCGATCAGCCACCGCGGAACGGCGCTGCGGCGTCTGACCGAGAAGCTTGCTGCCGCGCAGAGCAGCGGTCAATAGAAGATTTGGAGCCCTGGAAGCAGCCCTTAAGCAGACTATGCTTGGGGCTGCTTCCTGTTTTTTTAGATAATAATCCCCCCTGATTATGGAAATTTATCCCTAGCATATCCTCCGGCTTTGTATGAGAATAAGAGTTGACTTCACCCCTTCGCAGATCCTGCATCCTCCCGCAAATCGCCGCATTCTACCCACCTGAACTTTACCAGACAACAACGTAGGCCGCAGTGGAGCGAGTAATCCGTATGCTGCTGAGCTGCGCTTTTTGAGCTGTCTAATGCTAGTCTACCAGTCAAACTGCCAGGAATTTAATAGTTTCAGAGGGTGAAGGTCAAGGCCAATCGGGTCCGGGAGGTGAACGCTGAGCTTTCTCATTCGCAGCAAGGGAAGAACGGTCACTTAATATCCTTGATGGCAGAGGCGCATGGATGTCCATGAAGCAGGCTTTACAGGCTACGCATTGAACCGGGGAGGTAATTACGAAATGGCCTTTATCAAAAGAAAATCCTTTGTGCTTGGCTTGGCGGCAGTCCTTTTCCTTACTCTTTTTTCGGCTTTTGGTGCAAATAACAGAACTGTTCAGGCAGCCGGTGACTACAAGATTGTCGGCTATTATGCTTCATGGGCCGCCTATGGGCGGGCTTATAATGTAACGGATATCGATCCTGGCAAAATGAATGTCATCAACTATGCCTTTGCTGACATCTGCTGGAACGGAATACACGGCAATTCCGATCCGACCGGACCGAATCCGGTCACCTGGTCCTGCCAGAACGAGCAGGGGCAGGCGATCAGCGTTCCCAATGGCACTGTAGTGCTGGGCGATCCCTGGATCGATGCCCAGAAAAGCTTCGGCGATGACAAATGGGATGACCCGATCAAGGGGAATCTGAAGCAGCTCTGGAAGCTGAAGGACAAGAATCCGAATCTGAAGACGATGATCTCCGTCGGGGGCTGGACCTGGTCCAACCGTTTCTCGGATGTGGCTGCCACAGCGGCAACCCGTGAGGTGTTCGCGAGCTCCTCCGTGGATTTCATCCGCAAATACAAGATGGACGGTGTCGATCTGGACTGGGAATATCCGGTCAGCGGCGGACTTGCGGGCAACAGCTACCGCCCTGAGGATAGGCAGAACTACATCCTGCTGCTCCAAAAGATCCGGGAAAAGCTGAATGCCGCCGGGGCTGCTGACGGCAAAACGTATCTCCTGACCATTGCCTCGGGTGCAGGTCCGACTTACATTCAGAATAACAATCTCAGCGGAATCGCCTCCGTGGTGGACTGGATCAACATTATGACCTATGACTTCAACGGCAGCTGGAACCCTACTACCGGCCACAATGCACCGCTGTATTATGACCCGGCAGCCGCTTCATCAGGATTGACCGAGCCGGCGAACTATAATATCGACAAGGCAGTGACCAGCTATCTGAGTGCAGGCGTACCGGCGAATAAGCTGGTGCTCGGCATGCCGTTCTACGGCCGGGGCTGGGGCGGTGCCCCTGCTGCGGGCAACGGACAATATCAGGTGTCCGCCGGGATCTCCCAGACCGGAACCTGGGAGAAGGGCAACTACGATTTCAGTGATCTGGAAGCCAATTATATCAATAAGAACGGTTATACCCGTTACTGGAACAATACCTCCAAGGTCCCTTATCTCTATAACCCGTCCAACCAGACCTTCATCAGCTATGATGATGCCGAATCCATCGGCTACAAAGCCAGCTACTTGAAATCCAAGGGTCTTGCCGGAGCCATGTTCTGGGAGACCAGCGGAGACCGCAATAAGACGCTGCAGACCAAGCTCAGTGCAGAGCTGGGCGGCGGGGTGGTGACACCTACAGCAACGCCGGTGCCGACGGCGACGGTGAAGCCATCAGCCACGCCGACCGCAACGGTGAAGCCATCGGCCACGCCGACCGCGACAGTGGCACCAACGGCGACGGTAGCGCCGACGGCAACGGTGAAGCCATCAGCCACGCCGACTGCGACAGTGGCACCGACGGCGACGCGGGGGCAATGCTCTACGGCAGCCTGGAGTTCCACCGCTGTCTACACACAGGGACAGCAAGTCTCCTATGGCGGGCTGATCTATCAGGCCCAGTGGTGGACGCAGGGAGACCGGCCGGATCTCAGCGGTGCCTTCGGGGTGTGGCGGGTGACCGGTACCTGCGGTAACACTACCCCGCAGCCGACAGCTACGCCACTACCGACAGTAAGCCCTTCAGCTACGCCGACGATAGCGCCAACTTCTACTCCTGTAGTGACGCCAGTCCCTTCGGCTACCCCAGGTGCTGCTGCCTGGAAAGCGGGCACTGCTTATAGTACCGGCAGTATCGTGACTTACAACGGGCAATCCTACACCTGCCTGCAAGCCCATACCTCACTTGCCGGCTGGGAGCCGAATGTCACTCCTGCGCTCTGGAAGCTGAACTAAAGGCGGAGCAGATAGCGCGGAAATCCAGCCATAGGGAATAGTAAGCCTAAGTATAGAACAATGAGCGGTGCCGGCTTTAAGCTGGCACCGTTTTTTAGTGCTTTTCCGAATGATACGTTGCTGCGAGCGATCCTGCTTATTTAATCTGCTTGCTATTATGATTAGTGAGCGGACATAGTTGGAAAAAAGGCATTTAATTTCGCTGAAACGCGGTCCTTGTAGGAAGCAGTTGGAAAAAGTACAGTTAATCAGCCGGACTCTCTCGATTCACGAAAAAACGGACCGATTAAGTGTTGTTTTTCCAACTAATTTCTATATGTGCCACGATGACCCCGAATTAGATGTACAATATCCACCTGCTTCATCCGCCGAGCTCCACTCCCCGCAGAATCTCAGATTTCCCGTCCCAATATGGTGGTTTGCACCATATTTATAGCTAATTCTGTGCCTTGGAGGTTTTGGAAGCAGGATTTCCGGGTACGGAAATTCCGCTTAGTGAGTTTTTTACGCTTCGATTGGATATATTTATGTTTAAATACAATTTAGCCGTCCTGTATCCCGCTTAAGGTTCATAAGCTTCCACAGGCTGAAATATAATGAACAGACAGGCGGCTGCCCCGGCCTCTAAAAATTTGTGAAACGTGATGCCGATTATTTCGTTATAGTAGTATATAGCGGAAGGTGGTGGGTTCACCAATGAGTATGTGGGTATTGTGGTTAATTGCCGCTGGCGTCTTGTTTGTAGTAGAGATGTTTACGTTTACATTCTATTTGTTATGGCTTAGCCTGGGAGCCTTGGCTGCCGGACTGGTTGCGCTTGTGCTGCCGGATGCATGGCTGCTGCAGGTCGTAGCGGGTTCGCTGTTAGCCCTGGCCCTGACGTTCTTCACCAAGCCATTATCTGAGCGGCTGCGCAATGCGCGGGGCTTCAAGGATACGGGTACCGAGATTATCGGCAGGCAAGGTCTGGTCGTTGAACCGATTGAGCCTGGCCGTTATGGGCAGGTCAAGATTGGCGGCGATACATGGAGTGCAACCTCTACAGTGGCACTGGGCAAGGGTCAGCAGGTAATTGTAGTAAGAAGAAGCACGACCATTATTGAAGTAGAACGATGGGGGGATATGTACTAATGGAATTGATAATTATCGGAATTATTATTGTTGTTGTCGTAGTATTTATCGCAATGACGATCAAGATTGTCCCGCAGCAAAGAGTTGGAGTTGTAGAGCGTCTGGGTAAATTCCACCGTCTGCTTACACCAGGTCTGAATATTCTCATTCCGGTAATTGATCAGGTGCGGGTCTATCATGACCTGCGGATTCAACAGGCGAATGTACCGCCGCAGACGGTAATCACGAAGGATAACGTACAGGTGCAGATCGATACGATTATCTTCTATCAGGTAGTGGGTCCGGAAGAAGCAACGTACGGTATCTCCGATTATGTGTATGGGGTGCGGAATATCTCCACAGCCACCATGCGTCAGATTATCGGTAAGCTGGAGCTGGATGAAACCTTGTCCGGCCGTGAAAAAATCTCCTCCGACATCCGTCTCGCGCTGGATGAAGCGACAGAGAAGTGGGGCGTGCGCATTGAGCGTGTCGAAGTTATCGACATCAAGCCGCCGCTCGATATTCAGGAAGCCATGGACAAACAGATGAAGGCAGAACGCAGCAAGCGTGCGATTGTCCTGGAGGCGGAAGCCGCCAAGCAGGATATGATCCTCCGTGCCGAAGGGGATAAGCAGAGCAAGATCCTGAAGGCGGAAGGGGATAAGGAAGCCCGCATCCGTCAGGCGGAAGGTCTCGGTCAGGCGCAGGAGCTGGAAGCCCTCGGCCAGGCCAAGGCGATCGAAGCAGTGGCGATGGCGGAGAAAGCACGGATTGCCATGATCGCCAGCGCAGGACTGGATGAAAGAGTGCTGGCTTATCAATCCTTTGAAGCTCTGACTGACATGTCTAAGGGACCAGCGAACAAAATATTCCTGCCGACCAGTGCGGTGGAAACACTGGGCAGCCTGGGAGCCATTGCCGAAGTATTCAAGGCTGGCAAAGAAGGCAAATAAGAGTAAGACAATTTACAATTGCTGCAGTATCCGTTACAGTTAATAGCACAATCAGGCCGAGGCTTAGCAGGTACGCTTGTACCTCTTAAGCCTTTGCTTATGAAGACTGTTTTGCCGCTGTGCAAGACTTGAAGGAGAAGAACCCATGACGCAAAAAGAAATTTCCCCGCTCGTAGAAACCTTGGGGCTGCAGCCCCACGTGGAAGGCGGATGGTACAAGAGACTGTGGAATTCTCCGTTTGAGATTCCTAAGGACACGCTGGGCGAGGCATACTCGGGCCCGCGCGCTTCAGCTTCATCGATCTATTTCCTGCTTCATGCTGACGAGACTTCGGATTGGCACACTGTGCTGTCCTCCGAAATCTGGCTGTATCATTCCGGCAGCCCGATCGTGCTTAGCCTGGGAGGCAACGGCGCAGAGCCGGAGAACGTAACGGAGGTTATTCTGGGTCTGGATATCGCTGCGGGCCAGCAGCCGCAGGTAGTGATTCCTCCCGGTGTATGGCAGGCTGCACGTCCGTTAGGCGAAGAACCGTCACTCGTCTCCTGCATCGTGTCTCCGGAGTTCCATTTTGACGATTTCAAGCTGATTGACAAGAAATAAGCAGGTTTGTAATGGAGTGCGGCCGGGAAGGGGCTGTGCTCCATTTTTGATACATACGGGGCATACAATCGTCACATATTGGCAACCTATGGGCTATCCGGTTCACTGATTTCGCAATTGGATGATTATGAGAGCGGTAATACGGTTAAGGAAGCTTGTTGAATTCAAATTAGGCTTGGAGGGTATCGATATGAGTGAAATGAACGCACCATTTACAGGCGGGCCTACCTTGAACGATGGAGTAACGATGCCGTGGCTGGGTCTTGGCGTATGGCAGACCAAGGATGGCGAAGAGGTTATCCGTGCGGTGAAGTCTGCGGTGGAGACGGGGTATCGCAGTATTGATACAGCTGCCGGCTATAACAATGAAGAGGGTGTGGGGCAGGCGATCCGTGAATGCGGAGTTCCCCGGGAAGAGCTGTTTATTACCACCAAGGTCCGCAACCCGGATCAGGGGTATGAATCGACATTGAAGGCTTTTGAAGTCAGCCGCAAGAAGCTGGGTCTGGAGCAGGTAGATTTGTACTTGATTCACTGGCCGGTGGCCGGCAAATATAAAGAAACCTGGAAAGCGCTGATCCATCTGCAAAAGGAAGGGCTGGTCAAATCCATCGGGGTGAGCAACTTCCAGCCGCATCATCTGGAGGATATCATCGAGGACAGCGGCGTGGTGCCAGTGGTAGACCAGGTGGAATTCCATCCGCTGCTGACCCAGCGTGAATTGCTGAAATATGCGCGGAAGCATGATATCCAGCTGGAAGCCTGGAGTCCGCTCATGCAGGGTAATCTGGATCTGCCGCTGCTGAAGGAACTGGCGGAGCGGTACGGCAAGACGGTAGCGCAGATTGTCTTGCGCTGGGATCTGCAGCAGGGCGTCATCACCATTCCGAAGTCGGTCCATCAGGAGCGGATTATCGAGAACGCCGGCTTCTTCGACTTCACACTCAGCGATGAGGATGTTAAGGCCATTGAGGACCTGAATCAGAATCACCGCTTCGGCCCGGACCCGGATAATTTCAATTTCTAGAGTTAAGATAGATTGATGAATCTATTGCTATACAAAAGGTGCCCTCCAGAATGTGTGCTTTACATTCTGGGCGGGCACCCTTTTTGAAATATAGAATTTATATGTTTCACTCTATAAATTATCCCTCTATTTCCCGCTGAAACGGTACCGTCCTTTAAAAGGACGGCAAAGCCGTTTCTACTTGATTTGAACTCAGCCGATCGACACATTGTATGTCTTCAGCCACAGGTTGACCTGGGCCAGATAAGCGAATAATTGCGGGCCGGACATCAGCTGGCCGAACCATGGCAGATTGGTCGAGGACTCTGGCGATGCGGCGATTTCTCTGATTTTGGCATGATCAATGAGCGGGAGGATGGGGGAAGAAGGATCGTCCAGAATGCTCAGCACCTGTGAGCGCACCTTGTTCAGATAGGCGGGGTTATGCGTTTTGGGGTACGGACTTTTTTTGCGGTAGAGCACATCGTCCGGCAGTACGCCCTCCAGCGCCTTACGCAGGATGCCTTTCTCCCGGTTGCCTACCATTTTAATCTCCCATGGAATGTTAAAAACATATTGCACCAGCCGGTGGTCACAATACGGAACGCGTACCTCAAGTCCCACGCCCATGCTCATCCGGTCCTTGCGGTCCAGCAGGGTCGGCATGAAGCGGGTAATGTTGAGATAGGACATCACACGCATCTGCGACTGTTTGCCGGTCTCACCGTCAAGCCTCGGCACCTCGGCCACCGCGTCGCTGTAACGGTCACCTAAATATTCCAGCGGACGTATCCACTCCCGGATTTCCGGCGATAATAATCCGGCACGCATGTTGGGGGCCACCGACCAGGGGAAGGTACCGGAAGATAACATCTCCTCGCGGTGGAACCAGGGATAGCCGCCGAATATTTCGTCGGCTGCTTCGCCTGAGATGGCTACTGTGGCCTTCTTTTTGATCTCCTGGCAGAACAAATAGAGTGAGGAATCCACGTCGGTCATCCCCGGCAAATCACGGGAGTACAGGGCATTATCGAGTGCGGCTACCAGCTCCGGTGTGTCAAAAGCGATAAAGTGATGATTCGTCTCCAGCTCGTCGACCATCCGCTGAATCCAGGGACCGTCGGCTCCGGGCTGGAAGGTATGGCTTTTGAAATGCTTATCGTTGTCTACATAATCGACCGAGAAGGTATCGACCCGGCCCTGGCCGGTCCGTTTGTAATAATCTACGGCAAGCGCGGTCAGGGCGCTGGAATCGAGTCCGCCGGAGAGCAGCGAGCAGACCGGGACATCGGAGACCAGCTGGCGCTCCAGCGTATCCTGAAGCAATTCACGCACCCGTGCTGCCGTCTCATCCACGTTATCGGTATGCCGGACACTCTCCAGCTTCCAGTAAGCATAGCTGCGGATTCCGCTGCGGCTGTAAATCATGGCATGACCGGGGCGAAGCTCGAATATATCTTTATATACCCCTTGTCCCGGAGTCCGTGCCGGACCGATAATGAAAATCTCAGCCAGACCCTCCGGACCGACCTTCGGCTGGACGAGGGGATGCTGCAGCAGCGCCTTGGGCTCGGACCCGAAGACGAAAACGTCATCGACTTGGCTATAGAACAGCGGCTTCACGCCCAGGCGGTCGCGGGCCAGGAATACCTGATCGCGCAAGCTGTCCCACACGGCAAAGGCAAAGATGCCATTGAGCTTCTCCGTGCAATCCGGCCCCCATTCGATGTAGGCATGCAGCAGAACCTCGGTATCGCATTCCGTGAGAAAATGATGCCCGCGCTGCTTCAGCTCTTTTTTCAGCTCAGGGGCATTATATAGCTCGCCGTTATATACTATTGCGTACAACTTATCTTCATGGCGGGCAATCATCGGCTGTGCACCGTTCTCAGGATCGATGACGCTGAGTCGGCGGTGACCGAAGGCAATAGGTCCTGAAATCCAGGTTCCGGCTGCATCCGGTCCGCGGTTGGCTAACGTTTCGGTCATTCTGACGAGCAGTTGCGAGTGCCCTGTAAGATCACCGCGCCACTGGACAAATCCGGTTATTCCGCACATGTCTGATTCATCCTCTCTTTTGTGCGATTGTTGTCTGTCCTTTCTTTTTTGCCAAGTAATACAGATATATGCCGATTGAAGGGATAAAATGTATGTCCTTATCCGAACACTAGGGGAGAGGGAAATTTGCCAGGAGGGATGATGACAAGTGTATTACATTAAAGACGCCAAAATCCGCAGAATGACTGATTACGACGGTGCGCCTTGCGCAGAGGTTGGCGTATTGCCCGGAGCTGTGGGCGATTCCGCGCTGCTGGTGTATATTGTTGAGGATCAGCGCGAGGAGGGCTATGAAATTGTCCGGATTCTGACGAATGATGCGGATACGGCCACCGACTGGTTCGACAATAATCTGCATGATGCCTTCCAGGACGTTACGGTCAGCGGCTTCACCGGCAGCACCGTGATGACCCCGGAGGATGAACGCTCCAAGTTCCAGCGCGAACTGCTCATCTTCGGCGATCTGAAGCGGCAGCTGGGCGAGCATTTCCGGCAGGTTCCCTGAGCTCACATCTTCCGCAGGTCATATCCAGGCTTGACTATAGAGCAGGAGGCTTTCCGTGACGGCGGTTACGGGAAGCTTCTTAACTGGAAGAGTTTGGTCTTGCTAATTCTGGTGAATCAGGTATAATAAATAACGTTGCGTTAATACATAACTCTTCAAAAGATTCAAATGATACAACGTTATCCTACATGTCCCGGTAGCTCAGTTGGATAGAGCATGCGCCTTCTAAGCGCACGGTCGGGGGTTCGAATCCCTTCCGGGACGTCAAAACAGCAGCCTTCCTTCGGGAGGGCTGTTTTGATTTCCGGAGGATGAGAACCCTTGGCGTCAGCCGGGGACGTTGGAGCATAAGCTTCGATAGGACTACTTCGCAATCAGCCCGAAAGGGCTGTATCCCTTCCGGGACGTCAAAACAGCAGCCTTCCTTCGGGAGGGCTGTTTTGATGTCCGGAGGATGAGAACCCTTGGCGTCAGCCGGGGACGTTGGAGCATAAGCTTCGATAGCATTACTTCGCAATCAGCCCGAATGGGCTGTATCCCTTCCGGGACGTCAAAACAGCAGCCTTCCTTCGGGAAGGCTGTTTTGATTTCCGGGGGATGAGAACCCTAGGCGCCAGCCGGGGGCGTTGGAGCATCGCTTCGATACATATGGGTGACCTAGCACGAACCTCGCGGACTGTAGATCCGTTATTTCGGCGGATTCAGGCCTGTTGGCAGGCTGGGCGGACTGAGAATCCGTTAAGTAACCCATCACTCCTCATTTTGAGCTCGACCGAACCAATTAGCGTCCTCTGAGTCCGCAGCGCGGAGAAAATCAGGCTTTTTCGGAGAATAAGATCCTCTATGTCCGCATAGCACACTATTGTCTACATCCGCTCCGGCTTAGGCAGACCGAGTACGTCGAGCGCTTCGCCCAGCGTATAGGTGAAGCTGCGGGTTAGCCACAGGCGGAAGGTGATGCTGGCTTCCCCGCCTTTGAGAATCGGACAAGCCGAGTAGAAGTTACTGAACAACGAGGCCAGGGAATAAGCATAGTTACAAATCGTATTCGGCGTAAGCTCCCGGCTTGCTGTATAGAGTGTGTCTTGCCACAAGCTGAGCTGTCTCAGCAAGGCAAGCTCAGCCGCTTCGAGCTGCGCCGGGAACAGCGGCACCCCGCCAGCACCGAACTTGCCCACGCCCGACCCGCCAACGTCAGACTCACTATCGCCAGCCCCGCCAGCGCCGAACTCACCCACGCCAACCGCGCCCACGCCAGACTCGCTAACGCCAACCGCACCCACGCCAGACTTGCTAACGCCAGCCGCGCCCACGCCAGACTCGCTAACGCCAACCGCGCCCACGCCAGACTTGCTAACGCCAGCCGCGCCCACGCCAGACTCGCTAACGCCAGCCGCACCCACGCCAGACTCACTATCGCCAGCCGCGCCCACGCCGGACCCGCTAGCGCCAGCCGCGTTCACGCTGCTCACATCACCCGCCGCCGCGGCCTTACTAAGCACGCGCTGCGCCCGGGCGTAGGCGTACATCAGGTAGACGCCGGTGTTGCCGGAGATTTCCATCGCCTGCTTGAAGTCGAACACAATCTCGGTGCCCAGATTGAAGCGCAGCAGGTAGTAACGGATGGCAGCGGTGGCGATGAGCCGGCTGGACAGGCCGTTTTTGTCCGAACGGGTGGATTCAATCATGTCTTCCATGAGCCGGACCAGCTCGGTCACCTTAATGCCGATTCCCTGACGCCCGGACATGGCGTAGGAGCTTTTGCCGCTGGAGGTATCAATGCCCAGACCGGCCGCAGAAGCGGGACTCAGCGAGACCACCCCATAGCTGACATGATGAAGCGCGTCTGCCTGCGCACCGAATCCCAGTGCCTTGAGCGCCTGCTTGACCATCAGCTGCGGATATTCCTGCCGGTAATCGATGACGTTCACGACCTGGTCCGCCCGTCCAAAAGGCAGAGCCTGTCCCCTCAAGCCGGTCGTCCACAGCCCGCTCTGAAATTCGCTGTAGCTGAAATCCTTCTCCAGCAGTCCGAACTTCCACAGATGATAGGCGATATCCTTGGCGGTATAGGTCAAAATTCCGTTCGAGCGCACCAGCACCTTATCCTTCTGATGCTCCTCCTGTGTGTCCGGTGCGTCGTCTTCAGCGGGTTGCTTCAAAATCCAGCAGCCTGCCAGCTTGCCTTCGGTCTCCTGCACGAAGATCTCCGTCTGCGACAGCAGCTCAAACGCCGAGGCCCAGAAGCCCTCCTTCAAAATACTGCTCTCCCACACCAGCAGATCGTAGTCAATGCCGAACCCCCGCATCTCCTCCACATGCTCTTTCACGATCTGCCCGGCGACGAGGTTGCCAATCCAGGCAGTATTACCATGGCCTTCCTCCAGCGCATGAAGGATCTCGGTCCGCTTCTGCACCATCTCCGGCTGCTGCGCGTACGTTTTGTTAATCTCGGCATAGATGTCCCAGCAGTAATCTCCGAACCTTACATGCTCTCCCGCCAGCGGAACATTCAGCAGACCGGCTACGGTATCTGCCAGCTGATTGCCAAGATCATCGACATAGTTGTGCACCTCAACGGTATGGCCGGTCGCCCGCAGTACTCTCACCAGCGCGTCCCCGATACAGGAGTTTCTCAAGTGGCCGATGTGAAGACTTTTATTCGGATTGACGGAAGTATGCTCGACGATCACCTTCGACCCGCCAGCATGCTGAGGAAGCGTGAAATTCCCCTTCGCCCGTGCCCAGGCCTGCCAATCCAGATACATATTAATGAACCCCGGACCGGCAACCTCCGTTCTCAGCACCAGTCCGTGAACAGAGCCCGATGCTTCGAGCTCGGCGACGATTAGCCCGGCGATAACCAGTGGAGCTTTGCGCAAGGGGCGGGCCAGCTGCATGGCGATATTGCTGGAATAATCCCCGTGGTCAGCACTCGCTGGCTGCTCCAGGGCAACATTTACTTCTGCAATGGCGGGCACGCCCAGGGTTAACGCGATTGTATGAACAGACTGCTTCAGACTTTCTTGGATAAGCTCACTTAACATTGGCATGAATAACAACCTCCTGAATAAAATAACGACAAAAAAGCCTTCATCTCCTAAGAGACGAGGCTTGTGCGCTCGCGGTACCACTCTCGTTGCTAAAGCCTTACGGCTCAGCCACCTTACAGGTTAACGGTCCTCGGCCGGGGCTTCCTACTACAAGGTTCAGAAGTCCATCTCACGGGTGCGCTTCATGGTTCTAATCTGTACCGGCTTTCACTTTCCCGGCTCGCTGGGGACTAGATATAAGACCATTACTCTCCCGGTCATCGATTGAATATGGATTTGTATCAGTATAGCGAATTTCTGGGAGAAAGCAAGAGCGGATTACCGTGCAGCAGAAGCCCAACCGTTAAGAATCACACGTCACTAGGCGCCCCTGTCAGGTTCTTGATGTCCGTTGAACCATAAATCAGCAGCATAATTACAATGACCAGCAGGAGCCCGCCGGCAAATCCTTCTCCGTCAAAACTGTCCATCGCCCCGTCCCTCACTTTCACTTCCGGATGTGTTCAGGTGTTTTCGGCTTTCTTTTTCAAAGCGGTCATGATCTCGTTCAGCGTCAGGCTGCTGTTGTCATCGAGGAAGCTGACCAGCTTATCGACATTGTCACTACTTAGCTCGCTTAAGGTTTTATATTTGCCTACCAGACTGACGAACAGCGACGCGTCCGTGTACATCTGGATAGAGTCTACTTTCAGCTTGCCGGTCAATAGAAGTGCAGCTACGGCGAATTCAAGCCCTTTAGGAGTCTGGGTTTTGGAGCTGGACGGTGTTTTTTTGGCGGCGGGCTTCTTTCCTTTTCCTGGAGGGGGCATGGGAGTCCCTTCTTCCGTTCGGCGTTCGTATGCGTAAAAGCGCAGCGCATGGGCGGTCTTTCCTTATTCAAGGATATGCGTGCCTGCAGTCATTGGTGAATAGGCTCAGGCCTGTGTCCACACCGTTACAGGAAAGTCCGAATATGAATATATCGTACTTTGACACTAGAACTTCAAGGGAGGACGAGACAGGATGGCGATTTTGTCAACAGGACCGATAGAGAACAATGCCGTTTCGGGAGTCAGACCTACGCAGACGGTGACGGTAAGAATTGTCAAGCGGAGTGCCCCAGGGAGCGCCTCTATTAGTATTCAGGGATACGTGCTGGGTGCTACCAGAACGCTGTATGTCAGTGAGGTAATTGATGTTGCTCCAAATCAGGTGGTAACCCGGAATTTTTTTGCCGATCTGAATGCCTATGAATTTGTGTTCATCACTGGAGAAGTAGACGAAGATGAGATTGGAATATCCGTGTGGGGCAAGACATCAACCGGCCAGCTGGTGAATGCACACCGTGTAGTGACGCATGAGAAATTAAGTTCAGACGTATAGAGTGGCAGGGTAATAAATTGGACTTCCCGGATGTAAAATGAAACAGGGACCTTAGAGTGCTACTCGCTCAGAAGGTCCCTGTTTTGAATTGGGGTTATACCAAATCGCAAACCTCGGCGGGCATCCAGTGCCCTCCCTTAGAATATACCGGACTTGCCGGATGCTTCCCAACCAGGTTCCGCTTCAGGACCTTGTCCCGTCTTCAACGCACGCAGTTTCCTGGTAAATGTATTCTGTGCAATAGAAACTGCACTTTTGGGCGCAAAAAACCATTCTACTGCATTTCATACATTTGATTTTTGAATTTCTGCTTCAAAACAGCAGATACGTAAGAATTTAGTGTACAAAGTGCAGCAGATCCGATTTCTCAGCCAATATGGCCTTATTCTAGTGTACAAAGTACAGCAGAACAGCAGAACAGCAGAACAGCAGAAAATCTCCCAGGCCTGGGGCTGGCATTATCGCAGATGCCTCAGATGGAGAGGATCTCGCGGATGTCCTGCTCGCTCAGGCTCGACAACGCCTCCTGCCCCGGCTGGATCACCTCGTCAATCAGGTTTTTCTTCTTCTGCTGCAGCTCGTACATCTTATCCTCCACGGTACCCTGGGCTACCAGGCGGATAACCTGAACGATTTTTTTCTGCCCGATCCGGTGGGCGCGGTCGGCGGCCTGCTGCTCGACAGCAGGATTCCACCACAGGTCGTAAAGAATGACCGTATCGGCACCGGTCAGGTTGAGGCCGGTGCCGCCAGCCTTCAGCGAGATCAGGAACAGCTCGCGCTCGCCTTCATTGAAACGGGCGCATAGCTCAACCCGCTGGGAGGCAGGAGTCTGTCCGTCCAGATAGAAATGAGGAATCCCAAGCAGCGCCAGCTCGCGCCCTATCATACCGAGCATCTGTGTGAACTGCGAGAAGATCAGCATCCGTTTGCCGGAGCTGCGGCACTCATCGATAATCTCCAGCAGCTGCTCGAATTTGCCGGAGCCTCCGGTATATCCGTCTACGAACAGGGCCGGATGGCAGCATAGCTGGCGCAGCCGGGTCAGTCCGGCCAGCACCTTGATCCGGCCATTACCGAAGCTGTCGCTGTCCAGATGCTTGAGCGCCTCTTTGCGCAGGCGGGCCAGATAGGCGACATAGAGCCGTTTCTGCTCCGGCAGCAGCTCAGAGGCCTGGAGGGACTCGATTTTGTCCGGCAGCTCCTTCAGCACATCGCTCTTCAGGCGGCGCAGCAGGAAGGGGCGGGCGCGCCTGGCGACCGTCTCCCGGGGAAGGTCATGGAAGGCCTTCTTCCCGGGGAACAAGCCGGGGAAGACGACGCTGAAGATCGACCACAGGTCCTCCAGCGCGTTCTCCACCGGTGTTCCGGTCAGCGCAAAGCGGTAGCGGGCCTGAAGCAGTCTGACCGCCTGCGAAGTCATAGTCTCATGATTCTTAATCATCTGCGCTTCATCCAGAATGAGCGTATGGAACGACCGCTTGGCATACTCATCTACATCTCTGCGCAGCAGCGGGTACGAGGTGATAATGACATCATGCCCGGCCGTGTTCCGCAGGGCCCGGCTGCGCTCACCGGCGTTGCCGTCGGCAATGACCGCCTGCAGCTCCGGCGCGAAGCGCTTCAGCTCGTTAAGCCAGTTATAGAGCAGGGAGGCCGGTGCCACAATAAGGGCAGGCACACCGCTCTGCCGGATGTCTTCCCGCATCGAGAGCAGGAAGGTGATGCTCTGCAGTGTTTTGCCAAGGCCCATATCGTCCGCCAGAATTCCGCCGAAGCGGTAATGGGCCAGCGTCCTCATCCACTGGAAGCCGTATTGCTGGTAGTCCCGCAGCACAGGAGCAAGACTCTCCGGCAGCGGGAAGTCCAGATTCTCGGGACTCGCCATATTGGCCAGCAGCCTCCGGAAGGAGCGGCCGGTCTCGATGGTCTGACCCTGGAAGGTGCCTGCATGGAGATGGAGAGCGCGGACCAGCGGCAGGGAGAACTCCGTACTCCGGATATCCACGCTGCGGACGCCGAGCTCGTTCATCAGCGCGATAATTTCCTGAAACTCTGCGGTGTCCAGCGGGAGCAGGGCTCCGTCCTTGAGCCGGTGATATTTCCGCTTTTCCTGGAGGGACTTAAGGACCTGGGTAATGTCCTTCTCCGTGATGCCCTCCATGGCGAACTTGAAGTCCAGCCAGTCAGTCTTCTCGTTCCAGCTCAGGCTGACCTTGGGCGCTGCATGCTCCGTAAGCACCCGATCCTTGACCGCAGTGGTCGCATAGACCTGAAGCAGCGGCTCCAGCAGCGGGATGGTATGATGCAGGAAGTCGAATTCCCCGTCCTCGTCACGCATGATATATCCGCTCTCCGTCCGCGAGAAGGACTCATGGGCCATCAGGTCCAGAATCCGCCGCTCGGCTTCTCCGTCCCGCATCAGAATGACCTCGCTGCTCCGCTCATGCGCCTTCTCTTCCAGCGGATTGATGACAATCCCGCCATACTGGAATTCAAGCCCGGCGAGCAGCCGGTCCCTTACCCGGTCCAGATAGAGTCTCGCGTGAAGCTGGGTCTGGACAATCCGGTCCGCAATGGTGTCGGCAATGCTCACCCTGCCCAGCTTCTTCAGCCCGGGAATGACGGTTTCCATGAAGGGCTCCATCTGCTCAGGCGCAATCGCCAGGCTATCCCGCCGGCTGCCGCTGAGCATCCGCTTCAGCTCGGAGAGCCGCCCGCATTCCTGCGCCGGAAGCTTCAGCAGCCTGCCCTCGGTCAAGACCATCCCGTAGCTCTCCAGAATCGTAAGCTGCTCAAGTCCCCGGACATCCAGCCGGTAGCCGTCCTCCTGTGCCTGGTCGAACTGGAAGCTGAGCGGCAGCAGCTCCTCCGAGAGGGACAAGCGTTCCATCAGAAGCTGTCCATGCTGAAGGCGAACGGCAGGCGCTGCTTCTAGCAGGGGATACAGACTTTCCCAGAAAAAAGGGGCAACCGGCAGCAGCCGGTCATTCCCGGTAGGGTTAGTGCGGGAACCATACGGGCTGGTGAGACTATTGTAGACCTTCTCATTGAGCATGATCTCAATCAGCTTCTGCAGGACCTCATTATCCTCCTTGGAGAAGCTGTGCAGGGCAGGATCATAGCTGAAATGCGCCGTGAATTCAAAAGGCTCACCCCGGTGCACCTGCTCCAAAAAAGGTCTGATCTTCTGCACGATATAAAGGCGCTTAGGACCAAGCTTCACTTCCATCCCAAGCATGGTACTGCCGTAGCTGAAGTTGAAGGGCCGGCAGATGAACTCGACCTGGAGCGGTGTCCGCAGATCGATGTACATGCCCGCACCGCTTGGCCGCTGCCGTCCTCCGGTGAATATCCCGAGCATGCTGCTCACCAGCTGCCGGTCTCCGCTGCGCTCCCTGGGCTCCGCCCCGGAGGGGCCGGAGCTGCCTTGTGCCAGCAGCAAACTGCCGTCCCTTGCGGGGTAAGCCTCCTCCGCATCTGCCTGCCTATCTTCAGCCTGTTCAACTCCGGCCGCCCGGCTGCGGTAGAGGACCGCCACCAGCGCAGCTGCAATATGCTTGCAGAAGGGTCCGCCGCGGTAGTAAGCCGGGCAGGTGCATTCCCCCTGCACATCCCCGTCACTGTCGATAATCAGCGCAATCTCATGGCTGTCCAGCCCATGAACCTCAGCGCGGTATTTGGAATATTCCTCTTCCTCATTATGCTCCGTGTAGACTAGGTCCACCTTATGGGCATGATAATAAGCCGTTCCCTGATCAAAAGCGGCATTGCCGCACAGCAGCTTGATTACCCGTTCCGGCACCTGATAACCCACCTATACTCACTTCCTTTTATTGCTTCTGTCTAAGCCGCCCCTTCGGGGAATACCGTACTTAAAGATTATTTGTTCCCGCCGATCCCGTGCAGAATGAAGCTTATAGTCTGTTCAATCTCAGCCTCATCATTCCAGTCCTGCTCCGGCATCAGCACCAGCCGCGTCAGCAGGTATCCGATAATCGCCGAGATCGTGAAGCGGATAATTGCAGGTGTGGGCGCATCAATCACTTCACCTTCCGCTTTGAAGTGCTCAGTAATTGCAGTGACGCGGGCCAGGACCTGCTCGAAGATATTCTCGGTCAGCTGCTCCTTCAGCGCAGGCTGAAAGGGGATCTCCTGAATGAGAATTTTGACGATTTTCAGATTCCTGCGGACGAACTCCAGCCGGTTCACCATGAAGGCCTTAAGGAAATCCTCATAGCTCCCGAACGGCACATCCAGCACACCGCTGAAGTTGCGCAGCACGAACGGGGCGATCATCCGGCTCATGGTGGGGACCATGATGGCGAGCAGCAGATCTTTTTTGGTCCGGTAATAACGGAAGATCGTGCCTTCGGCCACGCCCGCCTTCTGGGCGATCTCACTGGTGGCAGCCGCCGAGAAGCCCTTCTCTGCAAAAACATCTATCGCCGCCCGCAGAATGGACAGCTGCTTGGGTGTGACCTGCTCCTTCTCGCTGAGATCCAGCAACTCCTGAACCCACTGGTCTTGCTCCAGCTGCTCCTGATCGGCAGCAGGGTTATTCTCCATCAATAGAACCTCCAGACTCTTGCAGTTCCTCCTAGTGTACCATAGCCCGTTCACCCTTCACATTCTGCGGTGCTTGCGCAGAGCCAGCACATTCAGCAGCATGAACAGCAGGGAGAAGCCGATCAGCATGAACACATCCCCGGCGATATCGCTCCAGCCTCTGCCGCGTACCATGATATCCATCAGTGCCTGTGAACCGTAGTACATCGGAGTGGCGAGTCCAATGCGCTGGAGCCAGAGGGGAAGGGTATCCAGCGGAAATAATCCGCTCAGGAAGATCTGCGGCACAATGACCAGGGGGATGAACTGGATCATCTGCAGTTCATTGGCAGCGAATGCCGAGAGCAGGGTGCCGAGGGTCAGCGCCGACATCGACAGCAGCAGCGTCATCAGCAGCACGTAGCCGAAGCTGCCTGTCATCATAATCCCCAGCACCTGGATCGAGAACCAGGAGATCAGCAGGGCCTGGAAGACGGTGAAGATGCCGAAGCCGCAGACATATCCGGTGACGATCTCCCAGCGCTTCAGCGGGGTGGAGAGCAGACGCTCCAGCGTGCCCGTGGTCCGTTCGCGCAGGAAGGAGACCCCGGCAATCAGGAAGACAAAGAAGAACACGAACACCCCGATCATAATCGGGCCGAAGCGGTCAATCGTCTTCATATCCTCCGCGCCGTAGAGATAGCTGATCTGCGGCTGGAGCTGCCCGCCGCCCGGCGCTTGCGGCCGGAGGCTCTGCGCAGCTTCCTGGAGCGCCATGATCACAGCGCGGTTAGCCGCCGGATTGCTGCCTTCAAGGACAACAGCGGGTACGTCCCCCTTCATTGTAAGGAGAGCATCAATGTCTCCCGCCTTCAGGGCGGCCTGACCTGTTGATTCATCGGCATAGCCGGTAACCTCAGCCTGCTGGGCTTCCAGCGCTGAACTGAACACTGCTGCGCCACCGGAGACACCGATCTTAGGCTCATAGGCATCGCTGCCGAACACCAGGCTCATCAGACTAAGCACCAGTAGGGGAGCGATGAACATCAGTGCCATGGTTCTCCGGTCATGGATGAACTGCTGCAGAATTCTCAGGGTAATGGCCCGGATTCTCATCGGCGTGCACCTCCATAATAGAGAAAGGCTTCCTCAATGCTGGCGCTGCCGGTAGCCTGAAGCAGTCCAGCCGGAGTATCGGCCGCCAGCAGCACGCCGTCCCGGATCATTGCCAGCCGGTCACATTTCTCCGCCTCATCCATCACATGCGTGGTCAGGACAATCGTTGTTCCCTTACGGTTCAGCGCCTTCAGTTCCTTCCAGATGGACTGGCGCAGCACCGGATCGATGCCGACAGTCGGTTCATCCAGCAGCAGCAGCGGCGGCTCGTGCAGCAGGGCGATCGCCAGGGACAGACGGCGCTTCATGCCGCCGGAATATTGATCCACCCGTCTACGCAGATGCTCCTGCAGGTTCACCAGCTCCATCACATCCCCGATCCGCCGTGTGCGGTTACCGCCCTTCAGTCCGTAGAGCGCAGCAAAGAACTCCAGATTCTCCTTGGCGCTAAGCTCGGTATACAAGGCATCCGACTGGGCCATATATCCGATGTGCTGGAGCATGGCAAGCTTCGGCATCCGCACCCCGAGCACGGTGACCTCACCGGAGGTTACCTCGTCTATACCCGTAAGCAGCTTGACCAGCGTGGTTTTGCCGGAGCCGGATGGACCCAGAATCCCGAAGGTCTCTGCCTGATTCACCTGAAGCGTAATATCCTTCAACACTGTTTTATTGCCAAAAGCCCGGTTCACACGAGTAACCGCAATGACTGGCTTCCCCTCATCCATAGTAATCTCCTCCGTTTTTCCTCATAATGAGTGAGTGCTCACTCATTATACTAATGATTCCTTGCTCCAAAGTAAATAAAATTATAAGGATTATCCGTTACTTCCACTCCAGATCCGGGTAATAAAAGGGACATCCTATGTGAACCGGCATCCTGAGACCCAATTCACTAAAGGCGGTGAAATTATGGCAGGACATAAGCTGCTCCTTCCTCTAGGCGTGCTGCTGGCAGCGGCTGGACTTAGCGGCTGCGGCGGTGCAGACCATTCAGCTGGTGGCGGACGGTTTCATACCTTGGCGGACGAGAAGACGGAGGCAAAACAATATCTGCCGGAGGATCTGCCGATTCCTGAAGGGGCAGGTATTACTTTTACCCAAGGTGAACAGTCAGAGGGGAAGAAATCTTCGATGCTGATCTATCAGACGAAGGAGAGTATGGCCGCTCTTGGAACTACATATCAGAAGTATGTACGAGAGAAGGAGCTGGAACGCGGGACAGAGATTATGGACAGCCGCAACCTGCTGATTAACGGCAAAGTGAATGGCTCTTATTCGTATTCTATTATTGGCAGCCCCTCGGATTCAGAGCGCGGCGGGAATGAGATTATCGTGACGTGGATTGTGAATTAACAGAGGGTTTACAATAGGCCGGTCCGGGAGGGTTCCCGGGCGGGTCTTCTTTGGTTTGGGCTAGTAATTATTTTTACAGTTAATATTTCCATAACATTCCTGCGCAACAGAATTGACACTCGTAGACGAAAATAACATTAGCAGTTACCTATAGGAAAAGGGTGAATCTAATTGAAGAATAGTAAATGGATCGGCGCGGCTCTGGCTTCTGCACTTCTCGTAACAGGCGGGGCTGTTAGTGTTCTGGCGACAAGCAGCCAAGTAAGTGCCGCAGCAGTCAACACAGCAGCAGCTGTAGAGGGCAGCATGTCCTGGAGCATCAACGGTACGCCGGTTACACTCAGCACAATCAACAGCGGCGGGTACAAGCTCTATTCATTGAGCCAGGTAGCCGCAGAGCTGGGAGCAGGTCTTGTGCATAGCAGCAGCGGAATCCAGCTAAATGACAGCAAAGGTCTACATAATGTGCAAATCCAGGCAGGCGTGAAAAGCTATCAGGCGGATGGCAAAACCCTGGAATTCACAGTGGCCCCCGTCGTGCGTAACAGCAAAACGTATGTGGAGCTGACGAAGCTGGTTACCGCGCTTGGCGGTGAGCTGGAGCCCGATGCCCACACGATCCTGAGCTTCGCCCGGCCGGCCGGTTCATTCGATACCCTTCACTGGAGTGCCGACGGCGGTCTGATTGCGAATCAGAGCGACGCTGAATCCACCCTGCTCTATAAATTCACCCAGACTCCAGGTAACTATGATCTGTTCTCTTCCAGCGAAGGTGCAGTGGATTTCGCAGTCTCCGCCGACCAGCAATGGGGCGCATTCAGCGATGAGACCGGCCAGCTGAAGCTGATCAACCTGTCCACCGGCCTAATCAGTCCGCTCGGCAAGGATACCAGCGTGAAGACAGATATCGTGTGGTCCAGTGACGGCAAGACGCTCTATTTCGTCCAGGGCGACAAGCAGGAGAAGCTGGCACAGATTTCAGTAGAGACCGGAGAGGTTAAGGCTCTGCTTGAAGATAAAGTAGAGAACAAGTCGGAGCTCCGCATATCGGCAGACGGCAAAAGCGCAGTGTACATTGTCAACATCACCGGTACTGCGAAGAATGATGCCGATAGCACAGAAGATTCACTTACCGTAGACTTCAGCAAGGCCGGAGAACAGCTCTATAAGCTGGATCTTACCACCAAAGGTGCTAAGCCAGTCGCCTTGACTACTACACCTGACAACAAGCTGTATCCAGAGATTCTGGCTGGCGGCAGCGTGTCCTACCTGAGTGCGGATGCAGACGGCAATGCGGCTAACACGCTGAAGCTGATCACAGCAGACGGTAAAAGCACAGATGTTGCCCTCGGTGCTGAGGTGAATTGGTCCACAGGAGTTAGCACGGGCCTTGTAGTCTCCGGAACTACAGCGGATGGCAGCACGGTAATCTATTCTATTGCGGGCAGCGCAGCTCCGGTTGAACTGTACCGGACAGCCGAAGACGTATCGGAAGTAGCAGTATCGGCAGACGGCAGCAAGCTAGCGATCATCAGCGACGGCAAGGTATTGGTCATTCAGAACGGCAAAGCGCTGCAACTGTCAGGCTCACCGGAAGTAGCAAATTAATTACAACATTTATCGGCGCACACCGCCGGGAGGAGAATTCAGATATGAAGCTATTCAAAAAATTCACAGTTACAGCACTCACCGCGGTGATCGCGGTTACCGCATCCTTTGCAGGGGTAGCCGCAGCAGCGGACAGCCTCAAGGGTAAAATCACCGTTAACGGTTCTACGGCCCTGCTTCCGCTGACGCTGCAGGCCGCTAAGGAATTCCAGAAGCTTCACCCTAAAGTGAAGATCGCCGCTTCCGGTAAGGGTTCCGTGACCGGACCACAGGCCGTGAAGAAGGGGATTGCCGATATCGGAGCCTGCGACTGGGATGCCAGCATCGATGTTCCGGGCTTCAAGGCCTTTGACGGACAGGTGGCGAATAAGGTCGCTGTGATTCCTTTTGCAACCATCGTTAATAAGAATGTCGGAGTCGACAACCTGACTACAGAGCAGCTCAAAGGCATCTACGCCGGTAAAATCACCAACTGGAAAGAGGTCGGCGGGTCAGATGCGAATATCGTAGTGATCACCCGTGCCTTCGGCTCCGGTACCCGCGTTAACTATCAGGCCAAGGCGCTGGGCGGCGGAGATATCGTGAAGAAAGAGAAAAACTACAAGGAAACCGGCTCCAGCGGCGACATGAAAACAGCTGTAGGTACAACGCCTAACGCTATCGGATACATCGACCTTGTCTATGTAACGGGCGGCGATATCAAGGCTGTGAAGTTCAACGGTGTGGAAGCTAACACGGATAACGTAATCAACGGCTCGTACAAGATCTGGGCTTACGGCTACTATATGACGAAGGGCCAGCCGACCGGTGCGACCAAAGAATTCATCGAATATGTACAGAGCAAGAAGTTCCAGCAGGGCTCGCTTAAGAAGCTTAAGTTCATTCCAATCTCTGCTATGCAATCCTAAGATCTTTGAACGAAGCAAGCACAATAGATTGATAGGTAACAGCGGCCAGCTCCGGGATATTCGGGGTTGGCCTCTTACAGGAGGGAAAGTATGGGGGCACCGGTACATGGCCTGAGCGTTAAGGCACAGACAAGCCTGGAGGAAGTTAAACGTAACACCAAGCGGCACCGCAGACATCTGCTCGGCAACAGCATCTCCCGTTATTATTTTTTATTCAGCATCCTTGCGCTCTGTCTTGTGCTGGGACTAGTTATTGTATTCATCGGCAAAACGGCGCTGCTGCTCTTCAGCCAAATCTCGCCTATGGACTTCTTCTTCTCGTTCAACTGGTCGCCGGAAGAGGAGATGTTCGGGGCAGCAGCCTTCATTGTAAATACATTATCGCTCACGGCACTGACCCTGGTCATTGCCGTGCCTATCTCAGTCGGGATGGCTGTGCTCTGTGCGGAGATTGCGCCGAAGTGGCTGAAGAGCTTCATCCGTCCGGTGCTGGATCTGCTGGTCGGTATTCCTTCTATTGTATACGGCTATCTGGGCTTGACCGTACTGCTGCCCTTCCTGCGCAGAGTCAGCGGAGAAGGTCTTGGGGACGGACTGCTTGCCGCCGCGCTCGTGCTGGCATTAATGGTACTGCCGACCATCTGCCGGATCAGTGATGATGCCATCGTTGCTGTTCCGCGCAAATACCGCGACGCTGCCTATGCGCTCGGTTCGACCCGCCTTCAAGTCATTATGCGCGTCGTGCTGCCCGCTGCCAGCCGGGGCATTATCTCGGCAGTGATTCTTGGCATGACCCGCGCAGTCGGGGAGACCATGGCGGTAGTGATGGTCATCGGCAATACGCCGCAGCTGGCGAAGAGCCTGTTCGCACCCACCTCGGTGCTGACCAGTAATATCGTGATGCAGATTTCCAACGTGGAGTTCGACTCCACCTGGAACTATGCCCTGCACATGATGGCCTTCCTGCTGCTGCTGATCTCATTTGTACTGATTCTGATTATCCGGCTCCTGGGCCGCAAACGGAGGGATGCCTGATGAACGGATTTACACGCACACGTCATACGGCCAGAGCCCAGCGGCGCAATAAACTCGCGACTATCGGCTTCTATACGCTGGGCGCTCTGGTCATGCTGCTGATCTTCTGGCTGCTGTTCACCATTCTGAGCAAAGGCTTGCCGTCACTCCGTCCTGACTTCCTGCTGAAGCAGCCGGAGGAGATCGATGCCGGCGGCGGGATTGGTCCCGTCCTGTTCAACTCCTTCTATATCCTGTTCATCTCCCTGCTGATCTCGGTTCCGATCGGGATCGGGGCAGGAATCTATATGGCGGAGTATGCGCCGGATAATGCCTTCACGGGTGCGCTGCGCATCTGCGTGGAATCCCTGTCCTCGGTGCCGTCCATCGTGTTCGGCCTGCTCGGCCTGGCGATCTTCGCCGAATATTTCGGCGTCGGCCTGACGATCCTCGGCGGGGGTGTCAGCCTGGCGCTGCTGAATCTGCCGATGCTGGCCCGCGTCACAGAGGAGGCGGTGCGCGCGGTGCCCGGCGAGATCCGTGAAGCCGGCTATGCCCTCGGCATGACGAAGTTCCATGTCATCCGCAAGGTTGTCGTGCCGGTAGCCCTTCCGGCCATCGTCACAGGCGTCTGCCTGGTGGCCGGACGCGCCTTCGGGGAGTCGGCGGTCATTATCCTGACCGCCGGACTCAGCACCTCCGGCGAGATGTGGGACTTCAACCTGTTCTCACCGGGTGAGACTCTGGCTGTTCATCTGTGGTACGTGCAGTCTGAGGCCATTGTCGAGGATGCGCGGCAAATCGCGGATAAGTCCGCCGCCGTACTGGTCTTTGTCGTGCTGCTGATCAACTTTATGTTCCGCTTCCCGCTGTGGCTGGGCAACCGCCGCCGGGGGCGCTGAGACGGATACGGATGCGCGGATTCACGCTATCGCTATAACCCTGTAAGAACAGGCTGCTCTGCTATGGACAATCCATGGCGTGCAGCCTGTTTGCTGTGTAATGGAGGGAGCTTCGGAGTGCTCAGGGAAGCGCTGTAACTCACCTCTGAATTTCCTGTTTTCCGGCCCTGATATGTTATGATTTTACTAAATAGGTGCATGTTGGACTAGCCTGTATCTTAATTATAAGACCAAGGAAGCAGAACGCTGTGAGCACGCAGAAGACTAACCGCCGTAAGCCGAACCGCCGTAAGCCGAACCGTCGCCGAACCGGAAGCAGATGACCGCGTATCCATTGAATACCCCGCTGCCAAGGCCGGAGATGCTAGCCATTTTGCAGGCAGCCGATGAGATTATCGCGCAAGGGGGACGTACGCTTCTGGCCAAAATCCTGAAGGGCTCGAAGGAGAAGAAGCTGCTTGAACTACACATTATGTAATAACAACCCCTGCCCCTGCGGAAGCGGGAAAAAGTTCAAAAAATGCTGCAGCAAATACTGAGGCGCAGACGCTTAATAGCGTGACTTGAGCCGGTTCAAGGTGAACGGATAGAATATAGCCACCAGCAGAGCTATCCGGACTGAGGGTACGCTATTCGTCGAAAAAACCAACTTTTCTTTCTTAAACGGACTCCGAGAACGTTAAAGTGTGCATTCGAGCAGAAAAAGCGGAGAAACGTGTTACTTAACGGCCCCTGAGTCCGCATGACCCTGCGGACAGGCGTGATCCGCCGGAATAAGGGATTTCCAGTCCGCATAGTTCGTGCAGGATTCGTTGTTACTCGGTCATCCCCCCAGGTAGCCGGTTCAACGTGGAAGACAAGGTGAACGGATAGAATGTAGCCACCAGCAGAGCTATCCGGACTGAGGATACGCTATTCGTCGAAAAAACCAACTTTTCGTTCTTAAACGGACTCCGAGGACGTTAAAGTGTGCATTCGAGCAAAAATGCGGAGAACGGGTTACTTAACGGCCCCTGAGTCCGCATGACCCTGCGGACAGGCGTGATCTGCCGGAATAAGGGATTTCCAGTCCGCATAGTACGTGCACAGTTCCACTCTTCCACTACTAAGAGAGTAGTGGTTTCTTTGGAAATTCATTTCCCGCTCAAACAGCGGAGAGGACGGAACGATTGTGTAAAAGCGATAGCGTTCGCCTTGGTTTCCGGATTTTCACCGCTAAGGGGAATGAAAAAAATCTGGAAAACACAGCGATTGGAACAACGGTCCGTTCGCGCAGCGTTCACCCAAGCGCCCACGTTGATCCTACTCAAAAAAAATCCACCCCGGACGACAAAACAGCCCTCCCAAAGGAAGGCTGTTTCTTGACGTCCCGGAAGGGATACAGCCCATAAGGGCTGATTGCGAAGTAATGCCATCGAAGCGTATGCTCCAACGTCCCCTCGCTGACGCGCCGGGTTCTCATCCTCCGAACGACAAAACAGCCCTCCCAAAGGAAGGCTGTTTTCTTGGCGTCCCGGAAGGGATACAGCCCATAAGGGCTGATTGCGAAGTAATGCTGTCGAAGTGTATGCTCCAACGTCCCCTCGCTGACGCGCCGGGTTCTCATCCTCCGGACAACAAAACAGCCCTCCCGAAGGAAGGCTGTTTCTTTGACGTCCCGGAAGGGATTCGAACCCCCGACCGTGCGCTTAGAAGGCGCATGCTCTATCCAACTGAGCTACCGGGACATGAAGACTGACTGAAAAGCAAGCAAAAATTATGTTATCATACATAGTTAACTTTTTCAACTTGTTTTTTTGAAACCGTGCAGGGATATGCTATAATCTACAATTGATTAAGGTTCAGAAGCGATTACAGTTCGGAGAAAAGGAGGTGCCCTCATGAATCAATTCAATTCCCCCGCCAAAGAGAACATCGTGCTGTTTCCCAAGACCCTGGATTACTATCAGATTCAGCTCACAGTTATGCTGGAGAGTGAACGCTACGGGGAAGCGATGGAGCTGCTGCGTTTTTTGCTGCAGTGCCAGGGACAGGAAGAGCGGCACTACGAGGAATGGCGGTCGCTGCTGGAATGGCTGGTGGCGGCCTTCCCTCACGCGGCGCAGGGCGGGGAAGGGAACGTTGCCCCGGATGCGGAGGAGATGGATCTGGGGGAAGAGGATATGGCCCGGATTCTGGCCAGATCCAAGCTGGAGGAGGATGCGGAGTACCCGGATAAGCTGCTGAAGCGGGTCATGAATGAACCACTGTCCGAAGCGACGGTGCTGGCGCTGGAGCAGCTCTCCTACCTGGAGGGGAGCGGGGTAGATGAAGCGCTGACCGGGTGGCTCCAGCAGGCCGAGGTGCATCCGCTGCTGCAATTCCGTACACTGCAGACACTGCGGCGCAGAGGGGCGCAGGGGGCAATCAGGCTGAGCCGGGGCCATGAGGCCGCTGAGGTGGAGATCGAGACCGTGCCGCTGCAGAACGACGAGTTCCCGCCGCAGATCAGCCAGGTGCTGGAACGGGTGGCCGAGCAGGCGGAGGTGCATGAGCCGACGCTGTATTATTTTGCCCAGGAGCTGTGGGGGCAGTTCGTCATGTCCATCTACGGGACGGCGGATTACCGCAAGCTGCTGGACGGGGAGTATTCGCAGCTGGATATTTGGGCGGGAGCCCTGCATCAGATGGTGTCGGAGAGCCTGAACGGGGACCGCAAAGAAGAGGAAACACGGGGCATGTACGGCATCACCGATAGCATGCGCTTCCAATTTGAGGGAGCTTACCGTTCGCTCAGGGGATTCGTGAAGAGTTCTCTACTTGATAAATAAAGTAATGTTGTATATAATATAGTGGTTATTCTGTGCGTGAAATGTTGGACTATTTAAGTAAACATGTAACCTATTTTTGGAGGGAAAAGTATATTATGAAAGCAACTTGGGAAAAAATAGAGAAGAACCTCGGAGTTCTTGAAGTCGAAGTTGAAGCGGAACGCGTAGCTGCAGCACTCGACAAAGCCTTTAATAAAGTGGTAAAGAAAGCAAACGTTCCTGGATTCCGTAAAGGTAAAGTGCCACGGCCGATTTTTGAATCCCGTTTCGGTGTTGAAAGCCTGTATCAGGATGCTATCGACATTCTTCTTCCTGAAGCTTACGGCGAAGCCGTTGAACAGACTGACATCTTCCCTGTAGACCGTCCTGAAGTGGACATCGAGCAATTCGCCAAGGGCCAGCCGTTCATCTTCAAAGCGAAGATCACAGTTAAGCCAGAAGTGAAGCTGGGCGAGTACAAAGGTCTGGAAGTACCAGTACAGAAGGCAGAAGTAACTGACGAAGAGCTGAATGCCGAACTGAAGCGTCTGCAAGAGCGTCACGCTGAGCTAGTTGTTATCGAAGAAGGAGCAGCAGCGAACGGCGACATCACTATCATTGATTTTGACGGTTCGGTTGACGGCGTTCCATTCGAAGGCGGACAGGCTGAGCGTCATTCCCTGGAGCTGGGCAGCAATTCCTTCATTCCAGGATTTGAAGAGCAGGTAGTGGGCATGTCCACTGGAGACTTCAAGGATGTTGAAGTAACCTTCCCTGAGACTTACCACGCTGCTGAACTGGCAGGCAAAGCTGCTGTATTCAAAGTGAAGCTGCATGAAATCAAGCGCAAACAGCTTCCTGAGCTGGATGATGAATTCGCCAAGGACGTTAGTGAATTCGATACACTGGAAGAATACAAAGCAGACCTGAAGGCACAGCTCGAATCCCGCAAGCAGGAAGAACTGAAGAGCGTTCGTGAATCCGCAGTAGTTGACGCAGCAGCAGCAAATGCTGAAGTGGAAATTCCTGAGGCGATGATCGCCAGCGAAGTGGAGAACATGGTTCGTGACTTCGATACCCGTCTCCGCCAGCAGGGCATGAACATGGACATGTTCCTCAGCTTCTCCGGCCAGACCCGTGAAGACCTGCAGGGACAAATGAAGGGCGATGCTGAGAAGCGCGTTCGTAACAATCTTGTTCTGGAAGTTATTGCCAAGGAAGAGAACATCGAAGTGTCGGAAGAAGAAGTTACGCAAGAGCTGGCTACTATGGCTGAAGCTTACAAGCGTACTCCTGAAGAAATCCGCAGCATCCTGGCAGCCAATGGTTCCCTGAGCAGCCTGAATGATGAGATCTCCCTGCGCAAGACAATCGATTTCCTCGTTAGCAACAGCGTGGAAGTTGAAGCTCCGGCAGCACCTGCAGAAGAAGCGGCAGCAGAAGAAGCAAAGGCTGAGTAAGCTTCATTCCTTTACCTAGAACGGCTATCCATTAGCCTCCATAGAGATTTGATAAGGCACGTAAGTTTTTGTTACGTGCCTTATTTTTATCGGGGGCCGGGCGTTTATCAGTACATATCATGAACCCTTCAATTGGCATTGTCCGCGGAATTGCGTTATAATGGCATGCACATGAGCAATGCGGTTTAATGGCACAGTGAATAAATGACATCCCGCTTTGAACGTGTTAAAATATTTCTGAAACGGAAAGACTAATCTGTATAGAGAAAAGAGGTTGGTGGCATGAGTCTGGTACCAATGGTTGTGGAAACGACAAGCCGGGGAGAACGCTCATACGATATCTATTCCAGATTGCTCAAGGATCGCATCATCTTCCTGAGCAGTGCGATTGACGATGATGTCGCCAATCTGGTTATTGCGCAGTTGCTGTTCCTGGCAGCAGATGACCCCGAAAAAGACATTCACTTGTACCTCAACTCGCCCGGTGGTTCTGTTACAGCCGGCATGGGTATATATGATACGATGCAATATATCAAACCGGATGTTTCAACGATTTGCGTAGGGATGGCAGCCAGTATGGGATCATTGCTTCTGACAGCCGGAGCGCCCGGCAAGAGATATGCGCTGACCAACAGCGAGGTCATGATTCATCAGCCGCTCGGCGGCGTTCAGGGGCAGGCGTCCGACATCTGGATTCACACCGACTGGATTCTCAAGACGAAGCAGAAGCTGAATCAGATTTATGTAGAGCGCACAGGTCAGCCCCTTGACAAAATCGAACGGGATACAGACCGCGATAACTTCATGAGCGCGGAAGAAGCGAAGGAATACGGGCTCATTGACCAGGTTCTCTCTTCACCGATCATATCTTAAAGGGGTGGTAAGATGTTTAAATTTAATGATGAAAAAGGGCAGTTGAAATGTTCCTTTTGCGGCAAATCACAAGAGCAGGTTCGTAAGCTCGTAGCGGGACCTGGCGTTTATATATGTGACGAATGCATCGAGCTGTGCACGGAGATTGTGGAAGAGGAGCTGGGCCACGAAGAAGAGCTGGATATGAAGGATATTCCGAAACCGAAGGAAATCCGCGATATTCTGGATCAATACGTGATCGGCCAGGAGCAAGCGAAGAAATCGCTCTCCGTTGCCGTATACAATCACTACAAGCGTGTGAACAGCCAGAGCAAGATTGAAGATGTGGAGCTGACGAAGAGCAACATTCTGCTGCTCGGACCTACAGGCTCCGGTAAGACCCTGCTGGCGCAGACGATGGCGAAGATTATCAACGTTCCTTTTGCCATTGCAGATGCCACTTCCCTTACGGAAGCCGGTTATGTGGGTGAAGACGTCGAGAACATTCTCCTGAAGCTGATTCAAGCGGCTGATTATGATGTGGAGAAAGCCGAACGCGGCATTATCTATATAGACGAAATTGATAAGGTAGCGCGCAAATCCGAGAATCCGTCCATCACCCGTGACGTATCCGGTGAAGGCGTTCAGCAGGCGCTGCTGAAGATTCTGGAAGGTACGGTTGCTTCGGTTCCACCGCAAGGCGGACGCAAGCATCCTCATCAGGAATTCATCCAGATCGATACAACGAACATCCTGTTCATCGTGGGCGGTGCCTTCGACGGCCTGGAGCAAATGATCAAGCGCCGTATCGGCAAAAAAGTCATCGGCTTCAACGCTGCGGTTGAAGGACAGAAGGATCTTAAGGCTGGTGAATACCTGTCCATGGTATTGCCTGAGGATCTCCTGAAGTTCGGCCTTATCCCAGAGTTCGTTGGCCGTCTGCCGGTTATCTCGACCTTGGAGCCGCTTGATGAGGCAACACTGGTACGTATCCTCTCCGAGCCTAAGAATGCGCTCGTGAAGCAGTATGTGAAGCTGCTGGAGATGGATAATGTAGCACTGAAGTTCGAGCCGCTTGCTCTTGAAGCAATTGCCAAGGAAGCGATCAAGCGCAACACCGGTGCCCGTGGACTGCGTGCCATCATTGAGAGCATTATGCTTGATGTGATGTACGAGGTGCCTTCACGTGATGACATTAAGGATTGTGTCATTACTGAGCAGGTTGTTAACGAGAAGTCCCTGCCGGAGCTTAGTCTCAAGAAGGATAAGAAAAAAGAAGAAAGCGCGTAAGTCAGGCTTCATTACCCGGCCTGACCCGGCTTAACAATACAGCTCAGGGTCTCCACTTTCTCCCGCACACCCCGCATGACCTGCGGGGGCGGAGAGGGTGGAGCTTTGATCGTTATGGGGGAGAAAAATCATGTTCCTGAGACACCAGACCCGTCCCGTCAATGTTGGCGGAGTGATTATCGGGGGTAACAACGAGGTTGCAATTCAAAGCATGTGTACGACCAAGACCGCCGATGTGGAGGCAACCGTAGCCGAGATTCTGCGGCTGGAGGAAGCCGGCTGTCAGCTCGTGCGCGTAACGGTCAACAATGAAGAAGCGGCAGCAGCGATTAAGGAAATCAAGAAGCAGATTCATATCCCGCTCGTAGCGGATATTCATTTCAATTATAAGCTGGCTCTGCTGGCGATTGAGAACGGCATCGACAAGGTGCGGATCAATCCCGGCAATATCGGACGCCGTGATAAGGTGGAAGCTGTCGTTAAGGCCTGTAAGGACAAGGGGATACCGATCCGGATCGGCGTGAATGCCGGTTCACTGGAGAATCACCTGCTGGAGAAATACGGTTATCCTACACCGGAGGCTATGGTTGAGAGTGCATTGTACCATATCGGCATTCTCGAAGAGCTGGACTTCCACGATATCATCGTGTCACTGAAGGCATCCGATGTACCGATGGCCATCGAGGCTTACCGTCAAGCGGCAGAAGTGATTCCTTATCCGCTGCATCTGGGGATTACCGAGTCCGGTACTCTATTCGCCGGAACAGTGAAGAGCTCCGCCGGGATCGGCGCGCTGCTCTCTATGGGGATCGGCAGTACCGTGCGCATCTCCCTGAGTGCCGATCCGGTAGAGGAAGTGAAGGTAGCTCGCGAGCTGCTGAAGACCTTCGGTCTGATCTCGAATGCCGCTACCCTGATCTCCTGCCCGACTTGTGGACGCCTGGATATTGATCTCTTCTCGATTGCGAATGAAGTAGAGGAGTATATCTCCAAGCTGAAGGTGCCGATTAAGGTATCCGTTCTCGGCTGTGCGGTGAATGGTCCGGGGGAAGCCAGAGAAGCAGATATCGGCATCGCCGGTGCGCGCGGAGAAGGGCTGTTGTTCCGTTACGGCAAGATGATCCGCAAGGTGCCTGAGGCAGAGCTCGTCTCCGAGCTGAAGAAGGAGATTGACATTATTGTCGAGCATTTCGAGGCGACCGGTGAGATTCCCGGCCGCAGTCACGCCGGACTGGCTCCGGCAACGCCAGCCGGCAATACCGGGAACTAATACTATATATAGCATCATGCCCTGTCCGCCCGGAGATGATCCGCAAGCGGGCAGGGCTTTTTGGTATGTCCGGCAGCGCTAACCCAGGCAGCAGAATCTTAAGATCTGGCTGCGGAGGTGCCCAGTTTCTGGCGGATCAGTGCGATCAGATACACGACCAGCGGAACAAATACGAGGTGGATGGCGGCGAATTTCCACCAGACATTTTGGGCTATATCTAGCACATACACTATGTTGATATAAACATTGGAGGCTAAGACGAATAACAGGACTGCCAAAGGATAGATCAGATGAGAGGTGCGTTTCAGGCGGAAGACGGTCTGCAAGTTTTGCAGGAGCAGCAGGAAGAGCAGCGATATTTTGATGAAGAAGGTCATAATCCAGATTGTAATCAATACCCCCTCTACCCGTTGCAGCACGTTGCCGATATTAATGGTCTTCGCCAGAACGAACACCGGGTAAATGCTGTTCGAGGTCTGTTCAATCCCGAGGACCATTACGCTAAGCAGTACCAGCACGAAGAGGATCAGCCCGCCGGCGGTCATTCCGCCGAGCAAAGCCCGCGCCTGCTTACCAGGCAGCTTCACCAGAGGGAGGAAGCCCATTAATACAATGGGCTCCTGGAACATGGAGGATTGGATGCCGGCAGACAGAGACGGTCCAGCGCCATCCTCCATGACGGGAAGAATATGCGTCCAGGTGACTTGAGGAATCAGGGCCAGAATGAGCAGCATCAGCAGCAGCAGCAGCCAGGGGAAGAGCAGCTCACCTAATCGGGCCAGGATAATGATACCCTTCCGGGCACCGATGACGATAACGAGGAGGAATATCAACTTGATCGCCTCTTGCGGGGTTTCAGGCATCACCTCTGTGGTGATGAAGGTTCCCATATCTCCGAGTAACGTACTGGTAAGGGTGAGGAAATAGAATAAGTAGATGAGCGAAAATGCCTTGCCCGGCCATCGGCCCAGCACGGACTCCAGAATTTCAAACAGATTCTGGCCCGGATACAGGCGGGAGAGAGCGAGACATAAACCAGCCATCAAAAGATTGATGAGCAGGCTGATGAGGGCGGCGATCCAGGCATCCTCTCTGGCGACCAGTGCTATGGAGCCGGGCAAATCAAGGATGGAGGTTCCGGTGGCGAGCCCGAAGGTCAGGATGAAGAATTGCACGGAGGAGAGCTTCTTGGACTTGCTCACAGGTCTGTCACCCTTTCAGTTCAATTAGTGGTTACAAGTGAAGCAGCTTAACGATGCTCTCTACCCAGTTCATGGGCCGGATCACGGTAGAGCCTGCCATGTCGGCAATGGTGGCTGAAGCAGTAAGCAGCCAGAGCACGCAGAAGACCGCCGTATCCTGCGGAGAACGCAGCCGGATCAACTGAGGGAGCTGCGTAACGGCGGCAACCAGCAGGATCAGAAGCAGCAGCCCATCCCAGTTCATTTAGACTCCATCTCCCTTCTCTGCGGCTGATCAATTGAACCGATCCGCCGGACATGCGCATCACAGTCTACGCTTATCTTCACCTGCTTGAAATGCTCGTCCCACTCCTCACGGTAGGTTCTCCAGAGCCGGGGATATTTGCGGTGCAGCGCTTCGCCGAAGCCGAAGATGTCAGAGGCAAACGTCTTCTGCACATTTTGAATATTCCTGCTCATCACTGTTTTGTATTTCTTCTCGATTTCGGTCTGGAGCGTCTCCACATTGGCTGGCTTGCTGAGATCGATGGTGCTCTGGATCGTAGTAAGGTCGACCTCGACATTGATCCTAACCGTGAATTCGGGCTTACCGTCCGGGCCGATCCGGGGATGGATACGGCTCTCAGAGCGGGTGACGATGAATCCAATCTTGCCTCCATCGGGGCAGGTGACATTGCCGTTAGTAGAGCTTACTTCATTTAGTGTATAATTGACGGTCTTGCTTGTGCTCTCCCCCAGCCAGCCGACCAGGCGGTCTTTTTTGAAGATGGCCATTCCCGCCTGGACAATCTGTGACTTTGGCACAATGGATTGGACGTTTTGGAGCGTGCCCCCCTCCGACTTATCTCCTTTAAGCTGCACGCCGGACATAATAGGATTGGAGCCGCCGCGCTCCAGCTCAAGAATGAATTGCTGCAAGGTGATGCTGCCGGTAGCCGCCCAGTTTTTGTGGGAGACCATAATGGAGGAGTAGAGCGAATTGGCGGGAATCTGCTCGAGCGGTGTGTTAATCTCCAGAATGTCAGAGGCTTGGGAATGCTTCGCAACCACCAGGAAAAAATCACTGCGGAGCTGATGGTTCCGTGTAATGAAGTCCATAATGTCACTGACCCCTTGCCGGGCCAGCTCTTCCCCCAGAACCAGAACCCGGACATGGGATAAATAGAGAGCGTGCGGTGCGGCGCTGAGTATATGCTGCAGAGCGTCGGGGACGGTCTGTCCGGTGGCTTTGTAGGTGAGAACCGGCAGGCTTTTGCCGGATTCCCCTTTATTATTACGGGCTTCCCCGGAATTCAGCACCTGAGCGGACACGGCGTAACCCTGAGGAGCGGTATCAATCCCCAGCGCCATGACCACGGCCAGCTCGTTCAACTCCTTGCTGCTCCAGCATCCGGGTAATACCGCCAGACTGAAGACCAGAAGAAGAACCGGGAGGACTTGTTGGAAACGTTGGGTATTCATAGGAAGCACTCCTCTCTGTCAGTTATGCCCCGTGTATTTCTTCATGCTCCGCCTGGACATCCGGATTAGGCTGTCCTTTTGGCTCTTCCACTGCCAGGGTGCGAAGGAGGTCATGTAAGGGAGGCCCATGGATTCCAGGCTGCATAGATGCAGTCCCAGAATTAATAAGGCGACAATAATCCCGTACAGGCCGAAGGAGGCGCCGATTACCATCATCCCGAAGCGTAGAATCCGTACCGAAATGCCGATGTTGAATGCTGGTAGAGCGAAGTTGGAGATGGCGGTAATGGCGACTACGATAACCATAGCGGCCGACACCAGCCCCGCATCCACCGCAGCCTGGCCAATAACCAGCGTGCCGACAATAGATACGGACTGGCCGATTGACTTGGGCAGGCGAATGCCGGCTTCGCGCAGAATCTCGAAGGTAATCTCCATAAGGGAGGCTTCAAAGAAGGCCGGGAACGGAATACCTTGACGCTGTCCAATCAGGCTGATCAGCAGGGATGTCGGAATCATCTCCTGGTGGAACGTGGTAATCGCAATATAGAAGGCGGGGGTCAGCAGAGCCACCGCGAAACAGAAATACCGGAGGATACGGACCAGGCTGGCAAAATCGCTCCGCTGGTAGTAATCCTCACTGGACTGGAAGAACTGCACGAACAGCGCAGGGACGATCAGCACGAACGGCGTGCCTTCCACCAGAACGGTAATCCGTCCTTCGAGCAGTGCGGATGCGGCGGAATCCGGGCGTTCCGTATTGTAGACCGTAGGAAAAGGGCTGTATTGCCGGTCCTGAATCATCTCCTCAATGTAATTGCTCTCCAGCACGCTGTCGAGTCTGGCCGCATCCAGCCGTCTGCGCAGCTCTTGCAGCACTCCCGGATCAACATTGCCTTCAATATACATGACTGCTATGTTGGTCTGTGTCTGTTTCCCGAGAATTCTCTCTTCAATGCGCAGCTTCGGATTCTGGATTCTCCGGCGGATGAGCGCGGTATTATCCCGCAGGGATTCTGTGAAGCCTTCGCGCGGCCCTCTGACCACGGACTGGGAGCTGGCGTCCTCTACGGCCCGCTGCTTGAGCGCTTCTGTTCCGGCAGAGAGGGCGATTTCTCCTCCGTCGATGAATACGATAGAATTGCCGGCCAGCAGCTCCCTCTCTACCCGGGGATAATCGCGAACCTCCCCGACCTTACCCAATGCGAGGGTGCGTGTCTTCAGCAGCTGCAGGCAGCTTGCCGGCTCAGGGTTGCTGAATGCATTGAACAGATCCTCGTCCTCATGGATCGCGTGGATCATCTCTTGCGGATCAGCCATGCCTTCAATATAGATAATGACAGCGGCGAGCGGGCCGAGCTTCATGAACCGGTAGATGATATCTGTGCTTGTACCCAGACGGACTTGGATTCCCTCTATAAAAGCGGACAGAGAGTCCGGCAATTTCTCCTGCGGCGAGCCTGCGTTCTCTAGTTGTGTCATATGAATTCGCCTCCTGTCATCCCGTATAGTCTCTCCGGTTATGGGAGAACGTATGCAATAGACTGCCCGGCAGGGCGGTGCGGGTTCTGTTTTTTTGCCGCCGGAGTTTACGAATGGTTGAAAAGGCTATACTACCTAGTAGTAGCTCAGAACAGATAGACGGAAGGATACAGGAGGGTGACCTATGGAACTAAGTATATTGCTGATGGTCGTGCAGCTTTTTTTCGCGCTGGTCATCGGCGTTTATTTTTGGAATCTGCTGCGGGGACAGAAGACGAACAAGACGGCGGTGGACCGGGAATCGCGCAAGGAGCTGGATAAGCTGCGGAAGATGCGGATGATCTCACTGACCAAGCCGCTCTCAGAAAAGACACGCCCCGCCTCCATCGACGATATCGTCGGACAGAAGGACGGGCTGCGCGCCTTGAAGGCCGCGCTATGCAGCGCCAATCCGCAGCATGTCATTATCTACGGGCCGCCGGGTGTGGGCAAGACGGCAGCGGCGCGGGTGGTTATGGAGGAAGCGAAGAAGAATGCCTTGTCGCCGTTCAAGCGTGACGCCAAATTCACCGAGATCGATGCCACTACGGCGCGCTTCGACGAGCGAGGAATTGCCGATCCGCTGATCGGCTCCGTACATGATCCCATCTATCAGGGAGCGGGGGCCATGGGCGTGGCCGGAGTCCCGCAGCCGAAGCCGGGAGCGGTAACCAAGGCGCATGGCGGGATTCTGTTCCTCGATGAGATTGGCGAGCTGCATCCCATTCAGATGAATAAGCTGCTGAAGGTGCTGGAGGACCGCAAGGTGCTGCTGGAGAGCGCCTATTACAACTCGGAGGACAGCAATACACCCGCGTATATTCATGATATTTTCCAAAATGGCCTGCCTGCCGATTTCCGGCTGGTCGGAGCCACGACACGGTCGCCGGACGAGATCTCGCCAGCGCTGCGTTCGCGCTGCATGGAGATCTATTTCCGTCCGCTGCTGCCGGAGGAGATTGCCGTGATTGGCCGGGATGCCGTTCAGAAGATCGGGCTGAAGCCAAGCCCGGAAGCGGTCGAGGTCGTGCAGCAGTATGCTACGAACGGCCGCGAGGCGGTGAATATGATTCAGCTGGCGGCGGGTCTTGCGCTGACCGAAGGCCGGGACACGCTGAGCGCTGCGGAAGTGGAATGGGTCGCCAGCAGCAGCCAGCTGCCGCTGCGGACCGAGCGCAAGATCCCTTCCGCCCCGCAGGTCGGGCTGGTCAACGGCCTTGCCGTCTACGGACCCGGCATGGGCACGCTGCTGGAGATCGAGGTCTCGGCTGCACCTGCCCTTAACGGACCGGGCAGGCTGAATATCACCGGGGTAGTCGATGAAGAGGAGACGCGCGGCGGCTCGCGGACTGTGCGCCGCAAGAGCATGGCCCGGGGCTCGATTGAGAATGTGCTGACCGTCCTGCGCTCCATGAAGCTGGAGCCGGACAAGTATGATCTGCATATTAACTTCCCCGGCGGGACGCCGATTGACGGGCCGTCCGCCGGGGTGGCTATGGCGGTGGCCATCGTGTCGGCCATCCGGCAGCTGCCGGTGGACAACACGGTGGCAATCACCGGGGAGGTTGGCATCCATGGGCGGGTGAAGCCGGTCGGCGGCGTGGTCGCTAAGGTGGAGGCGGCCTTTCAGGCGGGAGCAACGACCGTGCTGATCCCGAAGGAGAATTGGCAGTCGCTGTTCGCCGATCTCGGTGCGCTGCGGGTGATCCCGGTGGACACGGTGGAGGAGGTCTTCCGCCACCTGTTCGGCACCGATACGGCAGACATCAGAATGCCCGCCGTATCCGGCGAGACCTTCTCTTCAGCGCCTTCATTGCTGAAGGCGGACGCTTCGGGCGAGGGGTTGCCCGGTTAAGACAGGCATGGTATGAAGGAATCCCCTGGCGGGCAGCTGCCGGGGGATTTTTTTAGTGGAGGAGGAGGGAGGAGCAGCGGCATAGGACAGGATTGTTCAGCGAATACTACCTACCGATGGGTGAGCGTGCCAATAACGCCAATTGCGGACACGGTTGTTGGTGTTTTCATGCGGCTTTTGTTAGAATGAATGCATATGACACTACTTATGAACCATGGGAGGTGCGAAAGCGATGATACAAAGTAAATCCAAAGGTCGTCGTTTTCCTTTATTACCGCTTAGAGGTCTTCTTGTATATCCCAGTATGGTTCTGCATCTGGATGTAGGCCGTGAGAAGTCCGTCCGGGCATTAGAGAAAGCTATGGTTGAAGATAATTTGATTCTCCTCTGCTCCCAGTCGGAAGTTAATATTGAGGAGCCGGGGCAAGAGGATATATTCCGCGTGGGTACGGTGGCGAATGTGCGGCAGATGCTGAAGCTTCCCAACGGTACGATTCGTGTACTGGTGGAGGGCGTAGAGCGGGCCGAGATTATTCATTATACGGACAACGAGGAGTACTATGAGGTGATGGCGCGTGAGCTGCCGGAGCAGGAGGATGTGGACCAGGAGAGCGATGCCCTGATGCGCAGCGTGCTGAGCCAGTTCGAACACTACATCACTTTGTCCAAAAAAGTAACGCCAGAGACACTCGCTGCAGTCTCTGATATAGAGGAGCCCGGGCGGCTGGCCGATGTTATCACCAGTCATCTGGCGCTGAAGATCAAGGACAAACAGGAGATTCTGGAGACCATTGACGTCAGCAAGCGTCTGGAGAAGCTGCTCGATATCCTCAATAATGAGCGCGAAGTGCTGGAGCTCGAACGCAAGATCAGCCAGCGCGTGAAGAAGCAGATGGAAAAGACCCAGAAGGAATATTACCTGCGCGAGCAGATGAAGGCGATCCAGAAGGAGCTTGGCGAGAAGGAAGGCCGGGCCGGTGAAGCCGATGAGCTGCGCACCCAGATGGAAGAGAAGAATCTGCCGGAGCGGGTGCAGGAGAAGATCCTGAAGGAGATCGACCGTCTGGAGAAAATGCCGGCAAGCTCGGCCGAAGGCAGCGTCATCCGCAACTATGTGGATTGGCTGCTCGGTCTGCCCTGGAGCGACGCCACGGAAGATGATTTGGATATCCGCAAGGCGGAAGAGGTGCTGGACGCTGACCACTATGGTCTGGAGAAGCCGAAGGAACGGGTGCTGGAATACCTGGCCGTGCAGAAGCTGGTCAAGGGGCTGAAGGGGCCGATTCTGTGTCTGGTAGGTCCTCCGGGTGTCGGCAAAACCTCGCTCGCCCGCTCCATCGCCCGCTCCCTGAACCGCAAGTTCGTCCGCATCTCGCTGGGCGGCGTGCGGGATGAAGCCGAGATCCGGGGTCACCGCCGGACATATGTCGGCGCAATGCCGGGCCGGATCATCCAGGGGATGAAGACGGCAGGCAGCATCAACCCGGTCTTCCTGCTGGATGAGATCGACAAGATGGCGGCGGACTTCCGCGGCGATCCGTCGGCGGCCCTGCTGGAGGTGCTGGACCCGGAACAGAACAATACGTTCAGCGATCACTTCGTAGAGCTGCCGTTCGACCTGTCGAACGTCATGTTCGTCACTACGGCGAATGCCGTGCACAACATTCCGCGTCCGCTGCTGGACCGGATGGAGATGCTGTTCATTCCCGGCTATACGGAACTGGAGAAGCTGCAGATTGCCAGCCGTTATCTGCTGCCGAAGCAGCGTAAGAGCCACGGCCTTGCGGAAGAACAGCTGTCCATCGGCGACGATACGCTGCTGAAGATTGTCCGCGAGTACACCCGCGAATCCGGTGTGCGGAATCTGGAGCAGCAGATTGCTGCTCTCTGCCGCAAGGCGGCGAAGCAGATTGTCTCCGAAGAGAAGGAACGCGTCAGCATTCTTCCGGAGGAGATCAAGGATTACCTGGGAGCCTCCAAGTTCCGCTATGGAATGGCAGAGCTGGAGGATCAGATCGGGACCGTTACCGGGCTGGCCTGGACAGAGGTTGGCGGCGATACGCTGCTGATTGAAGTAACGGTAGTCCAGGGCACCGGGAAGCTGACGCTGACCGGACAGCTCGGCGATGTGATGAAGGAGTCGGCGCAGGCCGCCTTCAGCTATACCCGCTCTAAGGCGGAGGAGCTAGGGCTTGCCCCTGATTTTCACGAGAAGAACGATATTCACATCCATATTCCCGAAGGTGCGATTCCCAAGGACGGCCCGTCCGCAGGGATTACAATCGCCACGGCGCTGATCTCTGCGCTCACCAAGCGTTATGTCTCCAAGCATGTGGCCATGACCGGCGAGATCACGCTGCGCGGACGCGTATTGCCTATCGGTGGCCTTAAGGAGAAATCGCTGGCAGCCCACCGTGCAGGCTACAAGAAGATTCTGATCCCGAAGGACAATGAACGCGACCTCAAGGATATTCCTGAGAGTGTCCTGAGTGATGTCGAGTTCGTGCCGGTATCCCATATGGACCAGGTGCTGAAGCACGCGCTCGTAGATCATGAAGAAGGCATCGATACCGATTCAGACTCAGATACAGAAATAAGCATTGAAGCGCCGAGTAGTGTGCATTAGAAAGGAAGTCCTATGAAAGTTATTAGCTCCGAATTTATTATCAGTGCCGTAGGCCCTGACCAATACCCTGTGGATGCCTTGCCGGAGATTGCTCTGGCAGGGCGCTCCAATGTAGGGAAGTCCTCTCTGATCAACCGGATGATTAACCGCAAGAATCTGGCCCGTACCAGTTCTACACCGGGCAAGACGCAGCATATGAACTATTATCGTGTGAATGAGAGCATGTATTTCGTTGACTTCCCGGGCTATGGCTATGCCAAGGTCTCGAAGACACAGCGCGCCTCCTGGGGCAAAATGGTCGAGAAGTACATGGCGGAGCGCGAGACGCTGAAGATGGTCCTGCTGATCGTGGATCTGCGCCACCCGCCGACGGCCAATGACAAAATGATGTTCGACTGGCTGAAGCACTACGATCTGCCGCTCTGCGTAGTGGCTACCAAAGCGGACAAAATTCCGAAGACCCGCTGGCCGAAGCATATCAAGGTAATGAAGCAGGAGCTCGGTGTGCTGCCGGGAGACAGCTTCATTGCGTATTCATCAGAGATTGGACTTGGCAAAGACGAATTATGGGAACTTATAGATAGACATACTCTACCCACCGAAGAAGAGCTTCCGGCAGAACCGGATGATCCGAATTCCGGGGATGAACCGCAGCACGAAGCGCCTTCCGAGACTTAAGGGTTTGTCATTAAGAATTGAGGGATGTTTATGGCTCAGCGTCTGGCGATGGAATATGTGAATGCAACGATGCAAATGACCGAATTTCAGCTGAACCAGTTCCTGCTGACCGCCGATACCAGCTATATCAGTCACCGTGTCAAGGTACTTGGCGCGGGCGAACAGGAGATTGTGCTGGAGGAGGCCGGAGGCGAGGAGGTCCATCTGTCTTTTGAACGCAAAGGCGGCATCTATATGGGTTCCTTGTCCTGCAGGGTGGTGAATCCTCATCTGATTAATGCAGTCCGCAAATTATTCTTCATGTATAAGGGCACGGGGACCGTAAACCGCATTTATAAGGATCTAACGATGATGTATTACTATGAAGGCGGCTCGGTGCGCCGGATCTCGGAAGTGAGGCCGGAAGGCACCAAGCTGATCTATCAGCATAAATATTCAGTGGCAGAGATGCTGGCTGTCTTCAAGCGTCAGAGGGTAGAAGGTGAGATTGAGCAGCTCCGTCAAGAGATTAATAGACTGCTCGATTTGCGCAACCGTAGCCAACAACAGGCAGTGATTAATGAAGTAGATGAGAGACTTGCAGAGGCGGCCGGCCGGCTGTTCCGACTGGAAGCGTAGGTGATATTGTTTTAAAATATGGCAATCATTTCCTAGTGGAATGGTTGTATTTTTTTGCGAAAACTATACATATCCTCTACGAAAGGACCGATAAACAACATATGATAGATATCCATAGCCACATTCTACCCTTCATGGATGACGGAGCCGCTGATTACGACGCCGCTCTCGCCATGGCGCTTGACGCCCATAACGATGGTATTACAACTGTAGTAGCTACCCCCCACCATGCGAACGGAGTCTATATGAATCCGGCCCCGGAGATTGAAGCGGCGGTGAAGGTGCTGAGTGCGAAGCTGCAGGAGGCAGGCAATCCGCTGGTGGTGTTGCCGGGGCAGGAGATCCGCCTTTACGGAGAACTGCTCGATGATCTGGAGCGCGGACAACTGCTGACGCTTGCCGGTTCCCGGTATATTCTGCTGGAGATGCCCTCTTCCCGGGTGCCCCGCACGATGGAAGAGACCTGCCATGAGCTGGTCATCCAGGGAATGGTGCCGGTTATCGCCCACCCTGAACGTAACGCGGAGATTGCTGCCGATCCGTCCAAGCTGCTGCGGTTAATAGAGCTCGGTGCCATGGGACAGGTCACTGCACAGAGTATAGCCGGCGTCTTCGGGAGTAAGCTGCAGAAGCTGTCGCTCGAATTATGCCGGCAGCAAGCCGTGCATATTATTGCATCCGATGCGCATGATTCTGTGAACCGTCCCTTTGGATTAAGCCAGGCTTACGGGGTGGTACGGCGGGAATTAGGAGCAGAGTCAGTCGACTTTTTTCTACAAAATTCGCGCGATATCCTTGCAAATAAGGAGATTAATCGAGTTAATTCTATTCAATCTAACAGCAAACTTCATAGATTGTTCGGATTTTTTTCTCGTAAAGGGTGACCTGCTGTGTCATTAATGGTAGAATGGGTATTACTGGATTCTTGCACTAGTATTAATACAAATACATACGACGAGGTGGATGACAAGTGACTTTGAAGAAAAAACTAGCAGTATCTACACTAGCAGTAAGCATGGCAGCGGCATCCGTTGCCGGATTCCCGTTCAGCAGCAAGGGGCTGGCTGAACATTTTGGAGTAAGTACCGCTTCCGCAGCAGCAGTATCGCAGGCAGATGTGAAGGCGAAGGTTGAGAAGATTTATGCTCAGCTTACAGAGACTGAGAGACAGGCACTTCTTGCTTATGAACAGGAAGCAGGCAATATCAGTATTGATACTTTCAAATCAATCTTCGATCCAGTACTGAAGCACCTTACCTTCCTGGAAGAAGCTGACGTGGTAACCGCCCATGAAGCATTTAAGAGCGTATCCAGTGTAGTCTACGATGTGTATGACAAGGATTATACGGCAATCAAGAATATCCGTTATGATTTGAAGAATGTGGACCTGCTGAAGAAGATTGCTGCTGAGGCTGGCGTAAAGAATCTTACAACTGATGATTTCATTGATTTCCTGTTCGGCGCTGATGGTGTTGAAGCCCAGCTCCGCGCATTACTCAGCAGCAAAACTAGCTCGGAACTGTTGGACATCGTTGCTAATCCTGCAAGCCAGGATAACTTGATTAATGATGCCATTACTACAGTGCTTAACCACAAGACAGGTACTGGAGCCCTTACAGTAAGCCAAGTGGTATACAACCTTAAAATCTCTCCTGCTGATGTGAAGCAGAGCCTGACGAACCTGAATATTGCGATTCCAGCAACAAAGCCAGCAGTGAAAGCTCTTGCTACAGCTTATATCAAAGCATACGGCTTTAACGGTGGCGGTACTACTAACCCTCCTGGAACTGGCAATGGCGGCGGCACAGTAACAACTCCAGTTACGAACCCTACAGCTACACCAGGAGTATACGATGTATCCAAGCTGGTAACGATTGTTGGCGACAAAGCAACCCTGAAGCTCGTAGATGCTGACGTACTGAAAGCCTTTGATGCACTGGTTGCAGCTAATGCCGGTAAGACAGGTCTTACACTGACCCTGAACCTGGGTACAGTGAATGCGGCAACAGTAGAAGTACCATTGTCCAAAGCAATCATCGAAGCAGCCAAGGCCAAAGGCATTGCCAACATTGCAATTACCTTCAACGGCTTGACAGTGACGATTCCAGTAGGACAGTTCAGTGAAGCTATTACACTGACTACTTCCACTGTAGCAGATACAACCGTAACTTCCCTGTCCAGCATGAAGCTGGCATCCAGTGTGTATGATTTCGAATTGACTGTGGGCGGTGTGGTTACATCCACCTTCAAGCAGCCAATCATCATCAAGCTGCCGCTTAAGAATACAGAAGGCCTTGACAAAGAATTGCTGTCCGTTGCGAAGGTAGTCTACAAAGAACTGCAATACCAGGGCGGTGTTGTAGATGGTGATTACATCACTGAACCGCGTGACGGTTTCTCCTCCTACGCTGTACTTGAGAACAAAGTCAGCTTCAAGGATGTTGCAAGTGTTCAAGCCTGGGCTGGAAGACAGATCTCGGTTGTAGCAGCCAAGGGCGCTATTGAAGGCGTAGGCAACGGCAACTTTGCTCCGAAGAGCAATGTAACCCGTGCAGAATTCGCCAAGATGCTGATCCGCGCACTGAACCTGGAGAACAACTCCGCGAAGCAGAGCTTCGGCGATGTAAGCTCCACTGCCTGGTATGCTCCTTATGTAGCTGTTGCTGCTGAGAAGGGCATCATTACTGGACGCAGTGCAGCCCAGTTCGATCCTAGTGCAACGATTACGCGCGCAGAAATGGCAACAATGATTGCCCGTGCCGTGAAGTCGCAGAAGCCGGAAGCTGCAACGAATGTCAGCTCCCTGAGCAAGTTCTCTGATGCAGGCAAGATCGCTGCTTCCCTGAAAGACGGAGTAGCCTTTGCTGCCAGCAATAACCTGGTTATCGGCAACGCCGGCAAGTTTAACCCTAACAACACAGCTACACGTGCTGAAGCTGCAGTGATTATCTACCGCACCATCAACTTCAAGTAAGTAAATAGTATTGTGGAGAGCCTCCTCTCGTCGTTTAGAGAGGGGGCACTTTTTTGGAGAATATAAGAATTTACAGCTTGGAGGGAAATGCACTTGTCAGCACAAGAATTGGATTTGCGCGATTATTTCCAGATTGTCAGGAAGAGACTGTGGATGATTATCAGCATTGTTATCGTGGCTTGTGTTCTTGCCGGGATCTACAGCTTATATATCAAGAATCCGGTCTATGAAGCTTCAACGAAGATCATTGTTAATCAGACGCCTACCCAAGCTACGGCGGCGCAGCTGGATCTGAATCAGATTAATACCAACATTCAGCTGATCAATACGTACAAGGAAATTATCAAGACTCCGGCGATCCTCGATGTTGTGGCCAAGGACTATCCGCAATTCGGGATTACGGCAGAGGAAATGCTGAAGAAGGTTAACGTGAGTTCTGTAAATAATACGCAGGTGATGACACTTGTCGTTCGAGATAATTCATACCAGAGAGCCGCAGAGATCGTGAATGCCATATCACTTGTATTTAAGCAGGAGATTCCGTCCTTGTTCAACGTACAGAATGTGTCCATTCTCAACGAAGCCAAGCTTAATCCGCCAGTCGCACCCGGACCGGTAGAGCCGAATGTGGTCATGAACCTCGCGATTGCTTTTATCGTATCCCTGATGATCGGCCTGGGGATTGCCTTCCTGCTGGAGTATCTCGATGATACGCTGAAGACAGAAGACGACATTAAGAAATACCTTGGACTTCCGACTATAGCTATGATTACCCGGCTGGGCCAGGAAGAAACCAAGACTACCGGGCAGCAGGCTCAGACACAGAGCAGAAAGGCGGGGGAACTAGAGCATGTCACAGCAGCCAAATAAACAGCGCCATCTGATCACCGTGACCAACCCGCGTTCGCCAGTATCTGAGGCCTTTCGGGCACTGCGCACGAACATTGATTTCTCCTCTGTAGATGAACAGATCCAGATTATTATGGTCACTTCTTCCGGACCGGAGGAAGGAAAATCAACCGTTACTGCTAACCTGGCTGCTGCATACGCGCAGGCCGATAAGAAGGTGCTGCTGATTGACGGTGACTTGCGTAAGCCAACGGCGCATAAGACTTTTTCACTGAGTAACCGGTACGGGTTGTCCTCCCTGCTCTCGCAGCAGGCGAATCTGACCGAGGTGATTCAGGAATCCGGTGTGAACAACCTCTCACTGATGACCTCCGGCCCGATTCCTCCGAACCCTGCGGAGATGATGGCCTCCAACCGGATGAGTGCGGTGCTTCAGGAGCTGCGCCAGTTATTTGATGTAATTCTTATTGATACTCCGCCGCTATTGGCTGTTACAGATGCACAGATTGTTGCGTCCAAGAGTGATGGCGTAATCATGGTGGTCAGCTACGGTAAAGTGAAGCGCGATATTGCAGCGAAGGCCAAGGACAATCTGGACCGGGTCGGGGCTAAGATGCTGGGCGTGGTCCTTAACAACGTGAAGCGCAAGGCCAGTGAGGGCTACTACTATTACTACTATGGCAATTGAATTGTTTAATAGATAAAATGTTATTTTTGGAGGCACTGAAAATGACAGCAAAAACCAGAGTGTTGGTCTTATTCATGATCGATATTGCGATCATATGGTTCAGCATCGTGACGTCTTACCTGTTCCGGTTCTACAATGAGATTCCGCCGGAATATGTGGTACAGATGATCGTGTTCGGCGTAATCTCCACGGTAGCCATCGGGGGAAGCCTGGTCTACTTCGGACTCTACCGCAGAATGTGGCAATATGCCAGTATTAACGAGATTATATCCGTCCTCAAAGCTATTGTGGTAGGCTCCGTACTATCATTTGCAGCAGCCTATATCATTCTGCCGGAGCGCGTACCCTTCAGTATACAAATAAGGTCAATGGAGACGATTCTGTTACTGGTTGGGGGAGCCCGGTTCTTCTGGAGAGTCTTCCGCAATGACCGGAGTACCAATAAGGACACGGAGACGCATACACTTATTGTAGGGGCCGGAGATTGCGGAATTCTAATTGCCAAAGAGATGATGGGTCCGTCCTTCGCAAGCACCCGGCTGGTTGGATTCATTGATGACAGCGCAGATAAATATCACCTGTCCATTCTGGGTGTACCCGTACTGGGTAACCGTTATGACATTCCGCGGATTGTGAAGGACAAGGAGATTCACGAGATTATTATCGCCATGCCCTCGGTCTCCAGAACCCAAATATCCGAGATTATTAATCTGGCTAAGGCTACAGGCGCGAAGCTGAAGATTATCCCGGCTCTGAATGACCTGATTGCAGGCAAGATCTCTGTCAAAAAGCTCCGCGATGTTAGTGTAGAGGACCTTCTGGGCCGTGAGCCGATTGTTGCAGATATGAACAGTATTCTAGGCTATGTTCATAACAAGACCGTGCTGGTTACGGGCGCGGGCGGTTCGATCGGATCAGAGCTATGCCGCCAGATCGCTCCTTTTGCACCGGACAAGCTGATGATTCTAGGGCACGGTGAGAACAGTATCTATACGATTGAGATGGAGCTGCGCAAGAGCTTCCCTTACCTGGAGATCGTGACCGTGATTGCTGACGTTCAGGACCGCACCCGGTTAATGGATGTATTTCAGAGCTACAAGCCGCAGGTGGTCTTTCATGCGGCAGCACATAAGCACGTTCCTCTGATGGAGCGTAATCCTTCCGAAGCGATTAAGAATAATGTCTTCGGGACACGCAATGTAGCCGACTGTGCAGACATGTATGGTGCAGAGCGCTTCGTGATGATCTCCTCAGACAAGGCAGTGAACCCTACCAGTGTCATGGGGGCTACGAAGCGGATTGCCGAGATGTATGTGCAGAGTCTCAATGTAGCAAGCCCTACCAAGTTCTCTGCGGTACGCTTCGGTAACGTATTAGGCAGCCGGGGCAGTGTCATTCCCGCCTTCAAGCAGCAGATTGCCGCCGGTGGACCTGTCACCGTCACGCATCCAGAGATGGTCCGTTACTTCATGACTATTCCTGAGGCGGTTCAACTGGTGATCCAGTCCGGCTCCTTCGCGAATGGCGGAGAAGTATTTGTCCTGGATATGGGAGCACCGGTTAAGATCCTGGCTCTGGCCGAGGACTTAATCACACTGTCCGGTTATGAGCCTTACAAGGACATCGACATCACCTTCTCAGGCATTCGTGAAGGCGAGAAGCTGTATGAAGAACTGCTGACAGATGAGGAGAACCTGGGTTCTACTCAGCATGACCGGATCTTCATCGGCAGACCTAATGTCTTCACCCGGAGCCAAATGGAGCTTGAATTCAAACGGTTAGAACGGGTGGTCACTGAAGATGCGGAAGCCATCCGTGAAGTGATCAACCAGATCGTACCGATGCAGCCAGTCATCCAGGCAGCCATTAGCTAAATAGAGAGTTGGAGGTACCTGAATTGAAAAGATGGAAAAAAGTATTGATCTGGACGCTGTCGGTCATCGTGGTGTTGGGTGTTGGCGGAGCATTCGCAGCCAATTATGCTGTCGATAAGCTGATGAACTCTATGGCAGGCGGCTTCGATGTGGAAGCCGATAATACGCCCGCTGTACCTCAGGGACAAGTGATTGAGCCTGCGGTAGCAGATAGTGACCCGTCTGCGGAGCCAGCAGCTTCTGTTGCCCCGGCTACAAGTGCTGCACCAGAGAGTACACCTGCATCCGGTAATACCGCCAAGCCGGCAGCCGCCAGCACGGACAAGCCGGGAAGTAAGGGCAAGCCTGCAAGCACTCCTGCGCCAACCCCTGCGGGTGTGGATGGACTTGCCCATATTTCAACAGACAAGGCTAAGGAAGTTCAAGAGAACGTAACGATCACAGATAAAGCGAATGTGGCAGCCATCGTAGCCAAGCAGCTCAGTGTATCAGATATTAAGAGATTGCAAGAGTTAGCCCAAGGCGGACTAACCAACGAAGAGAAGCGGGAAGCCCGCAGCATTATCCTCGGCAAAGTCTCAGAGGAGCAGTATAACGAGCTTGCACAGATTGCCAAGAAGTACGGCGTCAGTCAAGGCAAGACCCGGGATCAGATCTTAGCTGAAGAAGAACAACTCAAAGCCCAAGAAAAAGGAAGTGAATAGGCATGTTCAAGATCAAGATTCCAGCAGCAGCACTTCTGAGCGTAGCCTTAATGGGCTGTGAGCCTCTGACAGCATCGGCTCCAGTTACCACCGTAGCAGCTGCTACCCCTGTAGCAACTACAACAGCAGCGCCTATCAAAGCGTCCAATTCTATCAAAGTACAGAATGTTGATGTAACCATGCTATTCGATGGTGTAGCACTACAGCCGCCAGCCGGACAACATGTGTTCATGTACAATAACACCACCTATGTCCCTTTGCGCTTCATGTCCTATGCCCTGCAGAAGAGCGTAAGCTGGGATGCCAAGAACCTGAAGGTAACCGTAGCTGAGCCAAGCAGTTCAGAGATGGTAGTCATTAAGGAATACTTGATGAATGCGACTTCCAGCCCTTCTTTTGTAGCCAAGAATATTACGCTGAACAACGTTAATGCAAGTTATGTATTTAGCGGGAGTACGAAGGCATTGCCCCAAGGCCAGTCCAGTTATCTGCTGAACGGCTCGATCTATGTCCCTCTAAGATTCTTATCGGAATCTGCAGGAAATTCCATTAGCTGGAATCCGAAAACGAAGACCATTACAGCAAATTCCAAGAACTACGAAGAAAATACGGCTTCTGCGAAACCAACTGACAAGGGTCCTAGCCCATCTGCAAGTGCAACACCGGCACCAGCAGCAACTCCGGCGGCTGAACCAGGTGGAGCAGCAGGCGGTTCAGGATCGGCAGGAACAGGGTCCGGTAAAGTTTCTTATGAGAGTATCACTAGTGAGACTGAGGCGAAGTTAAATGCGCTAAAATCACAAAGTACTTCTACTTTGTTTGGAATTGCTTTGGAATATGTGAATGCTACAGATGCTGCAACTAAGCAAAGTATCAAGGCCAAAGGGATAGAGCAACTAGCTTCTTTTAAAGCCTCATTTAACAGTATAATCGCTGACGCTGAACAAAAACTAAACACTAATGGATATAGCACAGCTATTATTGCTCAATATAGAGCGGCCTTTGAGGCTGAACTGGATAATGGAAGAGCTGCGGCTGAGGGTTTGGGGAAATAATAGGCGTTGAATAGCTTTAACAAAGTAGAGACATTGTCGAGAAGATGGCGGGTTAACATCCGCTATTTTCAATATCTGAAAACAGAGGTTGATAGGGAATGAGGCCATACTTAGTAGTAAAAAGGGTTGTTGATTGGCTCATTGCATGTGTGCTTATTGTACTCAGTTCACCCTTTATGGTAGCAGCAATTATAGCTGTGAAGACTAGCTCTAAGGGGCCTGCTTTATTTAAGCAAAAACGCCCCGGAAAGAACTGCAAAATCTTTACGGTTTACAAGTTTAGGACAATGTCTCTAGAGACGGATGCGCAGGGGGAACTTTTGCCCGATATTCAAAGAATGACCAAGGTAGGTTCTTTTTTGCGTAAGACAAGCATTGACGAACTGCCTCAATTGTTTAACATTCTTAAAGGGGATATGAGCTTTATTGGACCGCGGCCTCTGTTAGTCAAATATCTTGAATATTATACACCTGAACAAAACCGTAGGCATGAAGTTACACCAGGGATATCAGGGTGGGCTCAAGTGAATGGAAGAAACACAATCAGCTGGGAAGAAAAGTTCGATTATGATGTTTGGTATGTTGATCATGTTAATTTAAAGCTCGATATGAAAATTTTCTGGAAAACGGTAAAGAATGTTTTGATTAGAGAAGGGGTTAACAACTCTCAGACAGATACAATGCCAGTCTTTACTGGTGGCAAGACAATTGAAAGTTGATTATTCTATCGAGGCCAGGTGATTTCATTTGGGGAACTTATTGATCTTGGGGGCTGGAGGGCATGGTAAGGTTGTCGCTGAAACAGCTATGCTTACTGGTTTATGGGATGAGATAGCTTTTTTGGACAATGATAGTACCCTTAATAAGGTAATAGGCATTCCTGTTCTTGGAGGTTTCGATACTTATCATAACCATAAAGAGACATATTCTAATGCGATCGTTGCGATAGGAAATAATTACAATAGGTTGACTTGGCTGACTACACTTGAACAAGCAGGCTACAAAATCCCTGTAATAATTCATCCCTCCAGCATATTAAGTAAATTCTGTGAAATTGAGTCCGGTACAGTAGTTCTCGCGGGTGTTGTGGTCAATGCAAACGCTAGGATCGCAATGGGATGCATCCTTAATACTTCAAGTACTATTGATCATGATTGTGTGATAGGAAATGGGGTGCATATTTCTCCAGGCACCAATATTAGCGGAACAGTTACAATTAATGATTTCTCTTGGCTAGGTGTAGGGTCGAAGATTGTAAATAATATCACTATAGGCTCCAATGTGATTGTTGCCGCTGGCGCTGTAGTAATTAATGATATTCCTGATTGTGTAATGGTAGCAGGTGTACCAGCACAAATAAAAAAATGCTTTGGAGATGAATCGTAATGCAGGAGCGTATATATTTGTCACCTCCACATATGAGTGGAAATGAAATGAAATACATACAGGAGGCATTCGATAGTAACTGGATTGCCCCTTTAGGTACTAACGTTGATAAGTTCGAAGAAGAAATTTGCGACTATGTTGGCATGGAGCATGGGCTAGCCTTGTCATCAGGTACAGCAGGAATTCACCTGGCACTGAAATATTTTGGTGTAGGTCCTGGTGATTATGTATTCTGTTCAGATTTAACTTTTGCAGGAAGCTGTAATCCGATTCTTTACCAGTATGCAAATCCAGTATTCATTGATTCCGAACCGGAAACTTGGAACATGTCACCCAAAGCTTTAGAGAAAGCATTCGAGTGGGCCAAAAAAGAAAATAAAATGCCGAAGGCAGTTATTATAGTTGATTTGTATGGACAAAGTGCAGATTATGATGCATTACTTCCGATCTGTGAGCGCTATGGTGTACCTGTCATTGAAGATGCAGCAGAAGCTCTTGGGGCTTCCTACAAAGGGAAAAAATGCGGTTCATTTGGTCACATTGGTATCTTTTCATTTAACGGGAACAAGATCATCACTACCTCTGGCGGTGGGATGATCGTTTCTAATGATGAAGAGGCTATTAAGAAGATGCGTTTCTGGGCTACACAGTCTAGAGAGCCTGCGAAGCATTATGAGCATAAAGAGGTAGGATACAATTACCGGATGTCTAATATTTGTGCTGGGATTGGGCGGGGGCAACTATTAGAGTTGGACAATATAGTGGAAAAAAGAAAACTGGTTAATACAAGATACAAGGAATTGTTAACTAATTATCCAGTGGAATTTATGCCTAGTTTAACAGGATATGAGCCGAACAATTGGTTGACAGTATTGAATTTAACAACAAATGAAAGCAACTTAAGAGATCATATTCTTAATGAAATTGAAAAGGAAAATATTGAAGCTCGGCCTGTATGGAAGCCTATGCATTTGCAGCCACTTTTTAAAGATTATGAGTTCTTTAGCCATAAGAATTCTATATCTGATGAATTATTTGAGACGGGGATTTGTCTCCCTTCAGGTACAGGAATGACCGATGATGATATTAAAAGGGTTGTCTCAGTAATTAAAGAGACCTTTAAATTGGTATTGCAATGAAAATTATAATGATTTCTGGTTATACTCCATCGCTTTTAAACTTCCGTGGAGATTTAATCAAGGCAATGGTTGCCAAGGGATATGAAGTTATAGCAGTAGGACCTGAAAGTGGATATGAAGAGCAATTAGCAGAATTAGGAGCTAGATTTGCTCAACTTCCACTTGTAAGAACAGGGACCAATCCTTTAAATGATCTTACATTAATATTAAAAATTTATAAATTTATTAAATCCGAAAGACCAGACTTAGTTTTTAGTTATACTATTAAACCTGTTATTTTTGGATCAATTGCTGCCCGAATGGCAGGTGTCAAAAATATTCATGCTATGCTTACCGGGCTGGGGTATGTCTTTACAGCTCGTGGGAAGAAAGCAGCAATCATTAGAAGCATTAGTAAGACTCTGTACAAAGTTGCTTTGAAGAGTTGTAAAAGAGTGCTGTTTCAAAATCCGGATGACTTAAATGAATTCGTATCACAACAATTAGTTGATAAAAGTAAAACTGCTCTTATTAATGGCTCTGGCGTGAATATGGACTATTTTAGTGCTGTACCTTTGCCTCAGGAGACAAGTTTTTTAATGATATGCAGAATTATTAAAGATAAGGGTGTAACAGAATATCTAAGGGCTGCTGAAATCGTAAAGCAATCTTATCCTCAAATTAATTTTTCATTAGTGGGACCTTTTGATACTAACCCTAATTCATTAAGCTATGAGGCCATACAACCCTTTATTGATTCAAAAATTGTTGATTATTTGGGTGAGGCTAAGGATGTTAGGCCGTTCATAGAAGCGGCTTCAGTATTTGTATTACCATCTTATAGAGAAGGTACGCCAAGAACTGTTCTAGAAGCTATGGCTATGGGAAGGGCCATTATTACCACCGATGCTCCTGGGTGCAGGGAAACAGTGGTTCATGGTGTGAACGGATTTTTGGTCCCGGTTAAAGATGTTAATAGTATAGTGGAAGCAATGATATTTCTTATAGAAAATAATGATGATCTTATAAGAAAAGCTGGAAAAAGCCTTGAAATATGTAAAGAGAAGTATGAAGTTAATAAGGTTAATAACAGTGTTATGAATATTTTGGAGATTTAAAATAAATAAAGTTTTGGAGGATGACCATGACGAATCTTTATGAACAGATATCCAGAAAGGAACAAAAAATATCTATTATCGGGCTAGGGTATGTAGGAATGCCTTTAGCAATTGCCTTTGCCAAAGCGGCTGACGTTATTGGTTTTGATATTTCTAAGAGCAAAGTAGAAGAGTACAACAGGGGCAATGACGTTACCAAAGAAGTAGGTAATGAAGAAATACAAAATACTACAGCTTACTTTACATCTGAGGAAATTCACTTACAGGATGCTAAGTTTCATATAGTTGCAGTTCCTACACCTATAAATAAAGATAAGACACCTGATCTCACACCAATTATATCTGCGAGTAAGACTTTAGGAAGAAATCTGACTGCAAATTCGATTATTGTTTTTGAATCCACAGTTTTTCCAGGGGTTACTGAGGATATTTGTGTTCCGATTCTAGAAGAATACTCGGGGTTGAAATGTGGAGTAGACTTTAAAGTAGGCTATTCTCCAGAAAGAATTAACCCTGGAGATAAATTACATAGGCTTGAAACAATTGTAAAAGTTGTAGCGGGAATGGACGGAGAATCATTAGAACAGATTTCAAAGATATATAGCATGGTCATAACTGCAGGAGTATATCAAGCAGAGAGCATCAAGGTTGCCGAGGCTGCAAAAGTAATAGAAAACTCTCAAAGAGATATAAATATCGCATTTATGAATGAACTATCGATTATTTTCAATAAATTGGGGATTGATACTCAGTCAGTGTTGAAAGCGGCAAGGACTAAATGGAACTTCTTAGACTTCAAGCCTGGGCTAGTAGGTGGACACTGTATAGGTGTAGATCCATATTATCTAACATATAAGGCAGAAGAAGTCGGATATCACTCACAAATCATTCTTTCTGGAAGAAGAATAAATGATGGGATGGGGAAATATGTGGCTGAGAATGTTGTTAAAAATCTTATTCAGGCAGACCTTTCCATTCACGATGCAAAAGTTGCGGTATTAGGATTTACATTTAAAGAAGACTGTCCAGATACTAGAAACAGCAAGGTAATTGATATTATTAATGAGTTAAGAGAATACAAGATAGAACCACTTATTTATGATCCTGTAGCTGATATTGTAGAAGCAGAACATGAATATGGAGTGACCTTCTCTGATATTAAAAAAATCAATAATCTGGATGTAATTATTTTAGCAGTATCTCATAAAGAGTTTTTGAATATGAACTTAAATGATTTGGATATCCTTTTTAAGAAAGTAGATAATAACAAAAAAATAATTATTGATGTTAAAGCAATATTAGATCGAGGAGAAACAGAAAAATCAAATTATAGATATTGGAGATTATAAGAATGAGCTATAAACGATTAGAGTTTCCTATAAATAGTAAATTTTTAGTTACAGGCGGAGCAGGATTTATTGGCTCTAATTTGTGTGAGGCTATTTTAGAAATGGGGTACTCTGTAAGATGCTTGGATAATTTCTCTACAGGAAAAAGAGAAAATATAGCTCCATTCTTAGAAAACCCCTTATTTGAACTATTTGAAGGGGATATTAGAGATCTTGATACTTGTATGCAAGCTTGTAAAGAAGTGAATTATGTTACACACCAAGCATCGTGGGGAAGTGTGCCAAGAAGTATTGAAATGCCACTTCTTTATGAGGAAATTAACATTAAAGGCACTTTAAATATGATGGAAGCTGCGAGACAAAATGAGGTGAAGAAATTCGTTTACGCTTCAAGCTCCTCAGTTTACGGTGACGAACCCAATCTTCCTAAGGTCGAAGATAGAGTAGGGAAAGTATTGTCTCCTTATGCACTTACCAAAAAAGTTGGTGAAGAGTATGGAAGATTGTACACTCAGATATATGGGCTGGAAACAGTAGGATTTAGATACTTTAATGTCTTCGGTAGAAGACAAGATCCTCATGGTTATTATGCAGCGGTTATTCCTAAATTCGTTAAAGCACTTTTAAATGATGAAATCTCTACTATAAATGGAGATGGTGGACAATCAAGAGATTTCACTTATATTGAGAACGTGATAGAAGCAAACTTAAAGGGAATGCTAGCTCCAAAGGAGGCTGCTGGTCAGGTATATAATATTGCATTTGGCGGTAGAGTATTCTTGATAGATTTGTATAATAAGCTATCTGAATTACTAGGGAAGAGTATTCAACCTAATTTTGGACCTGATCGGGCTGGTGATGTTAAACATTCAAATGCCGACATATCTAAAGCAAAGAGACTTTTAGGATATGATCCGGAATTTGATTTTAACTCAGGTATTGAATTGGCGGTAGATTGGTATAAGCTTAATTTATAATGATTTAATGCATTGATAATATGTTTTGATAAAAAAGAATTTTGAACAAAACGGGGATTATAATGAAAACATACTTATTTGTGAGAAATAAAAAGTATCGTCCTAGTACGTATTACAGAGTTTTTCAATATCTAGACGGCAATATTGAGATGAATTATGAATTTATTGAATACGAAACTAATCTATTTTACGAAAAAAAATCTAAGTTTCTATTTATTAATTTGTTTTATTTATTAGTATATGCATTAATGCCAGGGCATCTTCGGAGAATAATAGGTCTTATTAAAATTGTTAATTCAAAAGAATCATATAAAGTATTTATACAAAGAGAATGTTTTCCAAGAAAAATTAGTCCTTTGGGAAAGATTTTATTAGAAAAGGTTTTGAAAGAAGCAAATGAAGTTTATTGGGACTTTGATGATAATATTTTTGATGCTTTAGAAATTTCAAAATTTGAAGAAAACTTACTTAATAAATATGCAACTTTGATTATAGTTGGTAACACATTTCTTCAGTCTAAAGTTAAAGGTAATAAAAATATTTTAGTTTTAAATACTAGCGATAAAATGATGGAAGATATTCGTCTGGATTTTATAAATGAAGATAGAAAAGGGACATTTAATGAGGAATTAATACTAATTTGGGTAGGGACTAAAAGTAATTTGATTTTTCTAGAAAAAATAATTATTGAAATTGATAAAGCAGCTATAAAAATGCCAAACAAAAAGGTTATTCTTAAAGTTGTGAGTAATAAGAAACTAGAGGTATCTACTAAATGTTTAATCGTTGATAATATTCAATGGAATAGAAGATTAGCATTTGAGGAAATGTTGAAGGCACATATTGGTATAATGCCACTCTCAGAAAATCAGCTAACTTTAGGCAAATGTGCCTTTAAAGCTGTTCAAGCAATAGGTTGTGGTTTACCTGTTATTGTATCAGATGTTGGTATGAATAAAGATGTTATTGTAAAAGATAATGGTATCTTAATTAAATCAAAGATGGAATGGGAGAGTGCAATAATTAACTTGGGTTCACAAGTTGATAAATGGGAGGGTTATTCAATACGTTCAAGAGAACTTTGGCTTGAAAGCTTTAATTCAAATAAAAATCAAAGCGTTTTGTTGGATTTATTAACTGATTAATTAATCATTTATATTATTTGAAATAAGAAAGGTGGGCATTTGCTTTTTTTATTAAACAAAGGATCTAGGTGGAAAAATGAGTGTTTTTAATCAAATTATTCGATACGTCCCAGGGACACTGATTCCGGCTGTATTAACGCTAATTTCTACAATAGTGTTTACCAATATTTTATCTACCTCTGAATATGGGGTATATATGTTAGGTTTATCCGCTATAAATATATTAACTTCTGTTTTAGCGGAATGGTTAAAACAATCAATTGCAAGATATTTACCAGGAGTTTTGGAACATGAAGCATTAAAAAATATGAAAAATTCTATTCTTATTAGTTTGATATTCTTGTTATTAATTGTACTAGCTATTTCTTTGATTTTAACACCTTTTTTCTTTGCAGATATTTATCTATATGGAATTATAGTGTTTTCAACTATATTTAATATTTTCTACTTTATATTTTTAGTTGTTTTACAAAGTCAATTAAAGGCTAGTATGTATAGTTTATTTAACTTGGCGCTTTCAATATTAAAATTAATTATCCCAATTGCCCTTATATGGTTGTTAGAAAATTCAGCAGAGCATATATTACTTGGTAATATGGTAGCATTAATTATAGTTACTATACCTATGTTTTTATACATAAGATTTGATGTTAGCAAAGCGATTCAATCTTATAAATATTCAGAAACAAAAATACAAATCATAGCTTTTCTTTCATATGGACTCCCTATGCTTATGTTTTTTCTAAGTACTCAAATATTGAATTCTGGTGATAGATTTATAATTGGCTATTTTTATGGTTCAGAGCAGGTAGGTATTTATTCTGCAAACTATTCATTAATATATGGAGGTATAGGACTCGCAAGTACACCATTTATATTAGCCTTATCTCCCATTATTATGAAATATAAAAAAAATAATGAAAATATTAAAATACAAAATATAATTTCAAAGATGACTACATATTATTTATTAGGAGCAATACCAGTCATAATATTAATTTTTTTGATAGGTAATGAAGTGATTTCAATGTTGATTAATAATAAATATGCAATAAGCAACCAGTTGATAGGAATTATTTCAATAGGATTTGTATTATGGCAATTATCTATATATGGTCATAAGGTTTATGAAGTATCAGATAAAACCTTTAAAATGATGATCTATTGTATAATTACTGCAATAACTAATATAGTGTTAAACTTGATATTCGTTCCTATTTTAGGGATTTTAGGCGCGGCATGGGCTACGTTGATAAGTTATTTGTTATACGGTGTTCTTGTGTACTATGGATCTCGAAATTTTCTTGCATGGGTGATACCATGGAAAGTATGGCTTAACTTAATGTCAGCTACAGTATTAGGTGTTCTCGTTATTTTTTTAACTTTAAATATTACCGATAATTCTTTAACTAATAAATTATTATCATTTGTCTTGTTCTTAATCATTTATGTATTATATTTGCTACTATTTTATTGGAGAAAGTTAAAAATAATTAAAAGGAACGGAGTATATTAATGTGGGTGGTATTATTTTTATTACTTATTTTACTATTAGCCATTTCTTATTTGTGGCATAAAGCGCCATATCACCCTTTACTAGTATATGCTGGGGTGTGGTTATTAGTAATTGGGCTTTGGTCCTTTGACGATATCTTTACAATTATAGGTTATATTAAAATTTCAGATAAAGCATGGATGAATATCTTTGTTGTACACTTCGCTTTTGCATTAGGGAGTATAAGTGCCGGTTTTATGCAATTATATTCACAAAAGGGAGTGAAGGGGACAATATCCATACCCATTTCAAGCAATTCAAACATTCCAAAGAATTCAAAGAAAATAATTTATCTTTCTTTTTTCCTTTTTCTTCTGAGTGCAGTTGGTTATTTTAGCTACATAAGTTTAGTTTTAAAATCCGTTAATTTAGGATCAGGAATCATTGGAGTTTTTAGGCAGTGGAATTATGAAGAAGCATATGGTGCATTAGGGGGATTTGGAGGTGTTATGGGTAGATTGTATACCCTACCACAAATAGCCATACCATTTAATCTATTCATGATACCTTATTATCCAACTTACAGAAAAAAATTAATTATTATAAGTATTGTTGAAATGTTATTCTTGCTATCACCAAGGAGAGCTTTGTTATTTCAGACTGCTGTTTTAATTATATTAATATTATTAATTACGAAAAAAATTAAAATTACATTAAAAACAATCTTTATAATTATACTTTTATTGTTTTTATTTTCATATTCCCAGTTTATTCTTAACAAAAGTATGGGCAACGGCATGCTAGGTGCTTTAAAAGATATATACGTATATGTTACTGGTAATATCCCCTCCTTTAGCGTACTAATGGATATAAAGAGAGAGAGTGATGGCTATATGTCTTTCTCGATTCTCTACAATATATTGAAAGCGATAGGCTACCCTTCTACTAATGTGGATTTAAGTATAGCTTTTGTCAATATTCCAATTCCATTTAATACTGTTCCTTATAACTATTACTTTCTAATGGATTTTGGAATTTGGGGATCGTTTCTTGTTGTATTCTTAATAGCATATGTTATTACTATTTTATATTATAAAATTCATAAATTGGGTTTTTATAACGAAAGTAATAATTTTTCCATTGTGTATATTTACAGTTATTTGTTGATGGGAATTGTTTTTTCCTTCAGGGAAAATATTTGGATTACATATAATTCCTTCTTTTTAATATTGATATCTTTGCTTATTGGGGTTGTCCTGAAAAATAATCGGAATTAGACTGAAAAAAGTGAGGGAGAAAAATGCCGAGAGTATTAATAGTAGCCCAAGCAGTTCCACCTAATGGTGGCTCTCATGCAACGAGAATTAAATACTTTATAAAAGAATTAGCTGAACTAGGTTGGGAAATTGAAGTGTTAACTACAAAAATATATCCGGGTACACCATTAATTGATAATTCGTTACTAGATAGCATTCCTATTAATGTTTCCTTTGTTAGAACTTTTCCAGGCCCCTTACACTTTTATGCTTACAGGAAGAAACGCTCTTTACCTGGGGCAGTAAAAGCAAAAAAAAAACCGGGTTTTAAAAAAAAGTTGCTCATTCCTGATACTTATATTGAATGGTTACCTAGCGCATTGTTTGATGTATTTATAAAAAAGAAAATAAAAAAGAAACCAGATATTATTTTAAGTTCTGCGGTGCCCTATACATCTCACTTAATCGCTCTTATTATCTCGAAAAAATGGAAAACGCCGTTAGTTGCAGATTATGGGGATCCATGGGTCTATGATCCTGGGAATTTGAGAAAAGGTATTCGATATTCTATTGAAAGGCTCCTCGAATCCATGGTTATAGCAAACTCAAATATCATTAGCGTGACAACGGATTCAACCAAAGATCTATACATTGATAAATACAATGTTGAGCCAACCAAGTTGAAAGTGATCCCTATGGGATACGATCCTAATGATTTTCCAATATCAAAGCATTATAAGAGTAATGAATCAATTCGTTTTTTGTATACTGGAAGATTAGAACCTGAGAGTAGAGATGCAAATCTATTTTTCTTAGCTTTAAAAAGATTATATGAAAGAGGTCATTTGAAATATTGTTTGTTTGAGTTTATTGGGATGTTTAATAAAGATTTATTAGATATGGTAGAAAGTATGGGCTTAAATGATATTATTAAATTCCATCCATGGATGGATCACAAGGCTTGTATGGAGTACTTATGTAAAGTTGATTACTTGATGCTATTTGGTAATAATAATAGTATTCAGGTTCCTGGTAAAACATTTAATTATATTGGGAGTAATACTCCAATTGTATACTTTACAAATTTAAGTGGCGAAAGAGATCCAGTTGATGAAATTCTTAATGAGAGTGGAACAATATATTGGAAAGTTGAAAATAATCAATCTTCTATAGAAGAAGTTTTATTAGAACTAGAATCGAGATCAAGTTTTGAAAATTCAAATAAAGCTAATCAGCTTTTCACCTGGGAAAATCGGGTTAAAGAATTATCTGAAATAATGACTAGCTTATTATAATAAATCATTTATTTAGAACTCAACTTAATTTTGAAATAGAGGGATATTATGAAAGGCATAATCCTAGCCGGTGGCTCCGGCACCCGTCTCTACCCATTAACAATGGTTACCAGTAAGCAACTACTGCCTGTTTACGACAAGCCTATGATCTATTACCCCTTATCCACCTTAATGCTTGCGGGGATTAAAGACATTCTTATCATCTCAACACCTGAGGATACTCCAAGGTTTGAGAGTCTTTTCGGGGACGGTTCTCAGTTCGGGATCTCTCTACAATACATAGTACAACCCAGTCCTGACGGTTTAGCTCAGGCTTTTATTTTGGGCGAATCGTTCATTGGGAATGATGCTGTGGCTATGATTCTTGGCGATAATATTTATTATGGGAATGGCATTCGTAAGATGCTTCAGCGTGCTTCTGGGAAGGCGCAGGGTGCGACTGTGTTCGGGTATCATGTCCATGATCCGGAACGGTTCGGTGTGGTGGAATTCAATGATGAAGGCAAGGTACTGAGTGTGGAAGAGAAGCCGGTACAGCCTAAGTCTAATTATGCGATTACGGGTCTCTACTTCTACGATAACCGTGTTGTGGAGATTGCCAAGAACGTGCAGCCTTCTTCCCGGGGTGAACTTGAGATCACTTCGATTAATGAAGCGTATCTTAGTATGGGGGAGCTGGATGTGGAACTCCTGGGCCGCGGCTTCACCTGGCTGGATACGGGGACTCATCAGAGTCTGGTGGATGCCACTAATTTTGTCCGGACGATTGAAGATCATCAGGGGATTAAGATTGCCGCGCTCGAAGAGATTGCATATATTAACGGATGGATTACGAAGGAGCACCTGCTGAGTTGCGGGCAGAAGCTAAGCAAGACGGGCTACGGCCAGTACCTGATCAAGGTTGCTACCGGGAAAATTCAATATTAAGCATTAGAGGTGTAGAGGATATGAAGTTAACAGAAACAGCGCTTCCAGGCGTGTATATAGTTGAACCTGCGGTATTCGGGGATCACCGGGGATGGTTCATGGAGACGTTCAGTGATGCGAAGTTCAGAGAGCAGGGCATTGATATTGCTTTTGTACAGGATAATCAGTCCTATTCTGCGGTTAAGGGCACCTTGCGCGGCCTGCATTATCAGCTCAATCCCAAAGCTCAGACCAAACTGGTGCGTTGTACCCGTGGGGCCATATTCGATGTGGCCGTGGATGTCAGAGCAGGCAGTCCCGCTTACGGCAAGTGGTTCGGTGTTGAACTAAGCGCAGAGAATAAGAAGCAGCTGTTGATTCCCAAGGGGTTCGCCCACGGGTTCATGACGCTGACCGAGGATGTTGAAGTTCAGTATAAGTGTGATGAGCTATATGCTCCAGACTGTGATGGCGGTATTCTCTGGAATGATCCGGCTATCGGGATTGAATGGCCTTTACATGTTACACCTGTTCTATCCGGCAAAGATGAAAAGGCTCCGTTGCTGCAGGACGCTGTTTTGAATTTTACCTACACTCCCTGAAGTAGATGGAAATCTAATTGAATGATTCTGAGGTGTAATTCATGAGTAAGAAGAAAATGCTGGTTACCGGAGGTGCCGGTTTCATTGGCGGGAATTTCGTGCAGTACATGATCGATAAGTACTCTGATTACGATGTCTATAACCTGGATCTGTTGACCTATGCGGGTGACCTCTCCAAGCACAAGAAGATTGAAGATCGGGATAACTACCACTTCATCCAGGCGGATATTGCTGACCGTGAGGCTATTCAGTCTCTTTTTGAACAAGAGCGCTTTGATTATGTGGTTCATTTCGCTGCCGAGAGTCATGTGGACCGCTCTATTACCGATCCGGCGGTATTCGTCCGTACGAATGTGATGGGAACTCAGGTGCTGCTGGAAGCTTCCCGTGCGATTGGAGTGACCAAGTTCGTTCATGTGTCTACGGATGAGGTGTATGGTGAGCTGGACTGGGACCCTGCTGTATTCTTCACGGAGGAGACCCCGCTGCAGCCTAACAGCCCTTATAGCGCAAGCAAAGCGTCGTCCGATCTGTTAGTCCGTGCGTATCACGAGACCTTTGGCTTGCCGATGAACATTACCCGTTGCTCCAATAATTATGGCCCGTACCACTTCCCGGAGAAGCTCATTCCCCTTACGATCGCTAAGGTCCTGAATGAACAGAAGGTTCCTGTCTATGGAGATGGCGCGAATATCCGCGATTGGCTGCATGTGTGGGATCATTGTGCTGCGATTGACCTGGTGCTGCATGAGGGCGTAAGCGGTGAGGTGTACAACGTAGGCGGGCATAATGAACGCACCAATCTTGAGGTTGTGAAGACGATTATTCATACCTTGGGGAAATCTGAGGATTTGATTGAATTCGTTGCCGACCGGCTGGGTCATGATAAACGTTATGCGATTGATCCGGCTAAGCTGGAGAGATTGGGCTGGAAGCCTACGTATACGTTCGAGACCGGGATTGCACAGACCATCCAGTGGTATACGGAGAATGCACAGTGGTGGGAACAGATTCTTAGCGGCGAGTACCGGAATTAGCTTATGAGCCGTAACCTAAATAGAACTAAGATGGGCAAGCGCAGAAAAAGAATTCTCTTTCTGTACTTGCCCCTTCTGTTAATCGTCTTGCTGCTCCTGTGCGCCGGGCGTTTCCTTCCCGTATCGGAGACTCCAAAGCAAGCAGACGTCATCATCATCCTTAGCGGTGGCGGAGGACGGGTGGAGCAAGGGGTTAAGCTGTATAAAGAAGGCTATGCGCCGCAGCTCCTGCTCTCCAACTCCGAAGAAACTACCGGCTCCGCCGGTGACATGCGCGAAACCGCTCACTCCTTGGGCATCCCGGAATCAGCTATTCTGACGGAAGACGCTGCCGAGAGTACTTACCAGAACGCCCAACTCACGCTCCCGATTATGCAGCAGAAGGGCTTCAAGTCGGCGATTGTGGTGTCGTCGGATTTTCATATGCGGCGGGTGAAGTTTATATTTGATTATGTGTATAAGAAGTCGGGGATTGAGCTGACTTATATCGGGGCGGACTCGGGCTATAATGCGAAGGCGTGGTGGAGTGACCGGTATAGCCGGGAGACGACTTTTAACGAATATATTAAGATGATTGGCAATGCCTTCGGCTATAATGGCCCGGAAGCGAAGGTTTCGCTGGAGCAGATCAAGCGCTGGTTCCGCCGCTAAGGTAGTTCTGACAACAAAAGAAGTCTGGATGGTTCTAGCGGGAAGTTGCCGATCAGCGTTGGGTGAAGCGGGGGAAATAGCAGAGACAGCGACTTCGCAAACGTAATATCAAGACGATGGAGACCTTACGAGACCACTTGGTCTCTATTTTTTTGCCACCATGTTAGCTTGGTTTGTATTTACAAAAGACGAATGATTATTATAAATACTATTAATTATCAAAGAAATTATACAAAACATATGTAAAAAAACTCTTTACTAAAAATTATACTATGCTGTATATTGGAAAAGTTGGCCTAATCGATACTAAAGGAGGAGATATTAGTGAGTAATTAACTATTGACTTTTGATTTGTTAAAAACATATAAAAGGAGATTGTAAATGGAATTTAAAAAGGTAATAAAAATTTTCAATTATTAAAAGTACTTTTAGTACTGAACCTGGTATTTATGCTTATTGTTCCAAACTTGGCAAATGCATCCTCAAACCTCCCCACTTCAGGCCTCCCTGAGTATCCAAAAGAAATTCTTGATGGACTAAAAAAAGCTGAACAGGAAGCGAAAAAAAAGGTTGAAACGGCTGCGCCATTGAGTGCTCCAGTTAAACCGAAGAATATTGTGAAAAAAATGTCTTTAAAAGGAGTGTCTACTTTACAATCCACCCCAACAATAAGTGTAAGTGATGTAACAGAGTACTCCCTTAATATTAATGTAACATATCCAATTGATGGTCAGTTCGGAAATGGATTGGCAATTCAAGATCAAACCACAATGGAATGGAAAGATGTTTATGGTTCTTATTATGCCAAAACAGGTACATATAAGGTTACAGGTCTTATCCCAGGAAGATCCTATGCTGCACAGATGTATTGGTATACAGATGACACACACTCTTGGACTAGACAAGAGAATTTTGCTTACGCAAAAACTAAGACTATTGCTCCAGAATTAATTGTAATGCGTTCTAGTTCAACTTCATTAATTGTTTTCGTTAATTATCCCATACCAAATCAGCACGGAAATGGGTTATTTCTACTTGACCATAGTACAAATACTTGGTCTGATATAGGTAAGAGTTGGAGCGTTTCTAGCGGATTTTATGAAATATATGACTTGAAGCCTAACACTATATACACAATTCAGCAGGTGTGGTATGCAGATAGTACTAGTGATTGGAATCGTCATGAGAAACTTATAACTTTAAATACTTCTTATGGAGACACAGAAGCTCCAAGTGCTCCAACGGGATTAGTGTCAGAAACCTTTGATTATACTAACGTTTACCTATCTTGGAATGCAGCGACAGACAATGTAGGTATAAAGCAGTATAACATTTACAATGGTGACTCATTGATTGGGGTGACACCAAATACGAATTTTTTAGTCCCTAACATTAGTGTGCCATCTATCAACAGATTCAAGGTAAAGGCAGTTGATGAAGCAAATAATATATCTTTGGCAAGTAATATCAGTATTATTGATTTTAGCGACACCACGCGTCCAACTACACCGACCAATTTAGCTTATAGAGATGTTAAGTTAAATAGTGTTACATTATATTGGACACCATCAACTGATAGTTCGGGAATTAGTAAATATATAATTCATGATCAAAAGACAGGCAAAGCATACATATCAACTGAACCTAAATACACCATCAATGATTTGAAAAGTTCTTCAACCTATTCCTATGCAGTAACTGCATTTGACCTCCTAGGGAATAGATCACATACTAGTGAAGTACTTCAAGTCACGACTGATGGTTATATTAACAAAAGTATAGAGGTTATTGAGAATGGTCTCTTAACTAATGAGGGGCCTTATAACGCGAGAACCTACCAGAACGGTAAAACATTTGTAATGATTTCTGGCTTATCAGGTGATGTCGATGTTTTAGTTGAAGGTAATGATTACATTAAAGAAGGTACGGATTACTGGTACTCGACAAATTATTTATCACAACGGATGAATGTAACTGTAACAGGTGACAAAGTAGTATTTACTTCAAAACCAGTTGCACCTATGGATAAAGTGAATTCATTATCTGTTACCAAAAACGTTTATAATATTACAAGCGTCTCTGAAAGTGTTTATTCTTTGACAAGTGTCTCCACGTTCGATGATATCGATAAAGTCAAGAAAATGTATGCCTATTTGGATGAACATCCCGATTTCAAAATGGAACAGGTGCAAGAATATTATGAATCTATTTTGGCGAAAGAAAACTCTAGATCAAAAATTACAGAGATAAATGAAGATGTTGAAATGAACGCAGGTTCATTTAATACAGAGAGTATTTCATCATCCGGTAGCTATGACCCTGATGAATTTGATCCTCAGTTAAACCCTCAAGAATTGGCTCTAATGAATGATAACTATGATAATGCATCCGGATCTATATGGGCAGGTTTTTGGGCATACGCTTATTCTCTAAGTGAGTTTGATAAAAATGAATTAACTGACGGCAATGGAGATGCATTTAGGCATGCTTTTTGGGGAGCTCTAATGGTAGTAGAAACTAACTACAATTGGGCAGGTAGATGGGGCACAGCCCATGAGTTGGGAGAACCTAATAATCCTGAAGATCAGAAAATAATGGATTTATATAATAACTTTGCAGGAAGAATGATTGGGCTTAAATATGTAAATAGTTTGAATGGTAAACCTTTACCGTTATCTATCTTTTATATGCCTGTGCTGCGTGACGAAGTATTACGAGCTTTAGATAATGGAGAATTAAAAAGAATAGATAATGAGCCAATGTTTACATCACAAACCCAGGCTGCAACTTTTAACTCATTAAATACTATCACTCCTATGGGTGCAACAATTAACCCTTATGATAATATCGAAATGTCTGCGAAACATATGAAAACAGATACGACGGGAAAAAAGACATCAACTCAGCAAGCTCCAGCAGGAATGGTACACATCAGAACGTATCTCTCAATCAATAGATTTAAAAATGGTTGGGGACAAGTTCAATTTGTCGGAAACAATCAGCTTACTATAAGAGCTTGGATTAATAATACTTTCACAGGGAAAACCTATGAAGATATCACAATACCTATGGAGATGACTCTATACAAAGCAGGATATTTTGCTACCCCGCAGAGTATTAAAGCAGCATTAGCAAAATACTTTGAAAAGAAGAAGAATAGTGGTATCTATGTAAGACAATGGGGGGCTGAATCGTCAGGGACTTTCTATAAGGTAGATGGTATGTCGCAATTTAACGTTTTTGGTGGTAATAGAAATGGTAGTTCGGTTGATATCAATACTTTTATAAATTCCATGGGACCCTTGTGGGAAACAGAATATCTTGCTTATACCAATTCAGATGCGTTAAGAGATCTTCAGAAAAGTCTTGATTTAATTTCTGTTTTTCCATTAGTTGGTGTTGTTGCGGGAAGTGGAAGTATAATCATTAGTTTCGTATCAGGAAACACAAAAGATGCTGCTCTTGCGGCTGGTTTTACTGCTGCTGGTCCAGTCATTGGGAAATTCACCAACTATGCAGGAAGCGCTATACTAAGAGTTTATAACTCAACAAAAGTGAATACGATTCTACAAAAAGCAGGAAGCTCGATAAGTAATTTAAAGTCGGCCATAAAAAATACGTCAAGTGACTTGAATTCATTAATCACTAATGTTTACTCAGGGTATAATGGAAGAATAGAACTTGAGTTCGCTGACGTTGGACGAATGAATTTTAATCAAGCTCAATTAATTGAAGGAACTAATGAAGTTGCACAGGCTAGATATAAAAACTTCTTAGAGACAAAATGGGCTGAAACAACTCCACAAATTAATACAACTTATGAAGATGCAATGACTGGACAGCATTTTACGAAGAGTGGTAGAATCAAAGTGCTTAAAGCGAGTACAACTTATAAAGTAAATGGATATACTTATTCCACTGATAATCTTGGTAGAATTGCTAAAGTAGAAGGAGATCTTGTACTAAAAGCAGCGCCAAGAAATGAATATGCCCAAGGTATAGTGGGCAGACAAGATCGTGTACGAGAACTGGATAATCCTGATGTAGGAGGGCATTTAATAGCTTCTTCATTTAATGGATCTGGTGAATTGGATAATCTGGTTGCTATGAATGCACAAATTAATGGAGCATCAGGAAAGTGGTACAAAATGGAGGAAGATTGGAGGAAAGCGCTACAATCAAATGGGAGTGTTAATGTTAAAATAATGCCAATTTATTCTGCTATATCACAAAGACCATCTTCTTTTGAAGTTATATATAAGATTAATAATGTTGCATATCCTAAAGTAACAATCTTAAATCAAGTTGGAGGTTAACCTATCTGTGAATAAGATTGAAGAATTGTATCAGCGTATAGGGAATAAGCTCGTAGGAATAATTCCTGATGAATGGGATAAAATTTATCTCTATGCTGAGATATTGCCAGGATCAAGAATAGTCTATTTTTATTACAATTCTACCACTCGAAACGAGTTGATATTTGGTCAATCTATTCCTGAGATATATGGGGTAGACGATCAAATATATAATAGGTTGGACAGAGAGTTGGTAGAATATTTCGTTGAGCTAAATCAAGAATCACTTAAAAGTTCTCCTGAACCTTGGACGAATCTTACAATGTATTTAGATCAATCCGGAAAATTTAATATTGATTATAGTTACGATGAAGTTCAGTTCTCCCCTGCTGAACAATTTACAATTTGGAAGTATGAAAATTTAGGGCTACATCCTACGGACGAATTTGCCCAATCGTATTTAGATGAATATCTCAAAAGAAAAACAGATTAATCCTTCAGAGGTGTCCCGTTTAGCTATAATAAAGCTGAACGGGACACCTCCTGTTTGTTGTATGAGATATATAATTAAGTGTCTTGTAAATTTTGTTTGGTTTCCAGTAGCACTTAATTTAAAAATAAGGCAGAGCGAAAAGTCTTCTAAATAGATTTTTACTCTGCTATTTTATAGCTGTTAAGCGCTGGTTCCGCCGATAAGGCACGACACCTTCGTGATGGATACAGATCGGTTCTAGCGGAATATTGCGGATCGGCAGTAGGTGAAGCGGGGGGAACATCAGAGACAGCAGCAGAGACAGCGGCTTCGCAAATGTGATATCGGGACGACAGAGACCTTATGAGACTACTAGAGTCTCTATTTTTTTGCCCTCATATGGCAAACGGGTTGCCTGTAGTTCACGGATTAGACTAATCTGTAGTACTCTATGTTATTGACCATTGGTATAATGTGACATATTATTACATCTATACAATAAACAAATAATTTTTGGATTCCAGTTAGGTGGTGTTTGCATGGTCCCTACTAGAACTATGATTCGCGATCAATTAGCGTTGTATTTGTCGCAGAAGGGAATGCCTATTAATCAATTCTCGGGACAATCCGGAATTAATTCAGGAACGCTCAGCCGGATACTTAGTGGTCATCAGCCCATTGCGATGAACCATCTGGAGCGAATTACCAAGGCAATGGATCTGCCGGAGGATCATTTCTATAGCTTATACGTGGATGAATGTTTCTATTTCTCGTCACCTACCTGGCGGCGTCTGCGGCCTTTTCTTGTGCGCTCCGCTGAACTGGGCCGTCTGGATTGCGTTGAACAGGTGGTTCAGAATCTGCTGGAGAATCTGGTCTATGCCCCCATGCTGTTCGAAGTGGCTGAAGGACTGTTTCAAGAGGGGCTGTGGCAAGCTGCTGAATTGCTGTATAAGAATGTGAGTGTCAGTGAGAAGTATCAGAATTCCGAGAGACTGGCGATATGCCAATACCGTCTGTTCCGTATCGCCATTGGTGATGACCAGACGCGGAATTTACAGGCTGCGCATCTCTTCGAATGTTACCTGGACAGGCTGGATGAAGCGGATCAGTTAGATGGATTGAAGCATCTCGCTCATGTATATGTGTCATTGAACAAGTGGCTTAAGGTGGATGAGCTTGCGAAGCAAATGCAGCAATTAGCGACTCTTCGTTACAATCTCCAGCGTCAGTCGGACCGCAGAGAGAGTAACGAGAAAAAATCCGAGAAACCCCTGTACTTCTACATTCTGTACGCACAGCTTATCCGTTCATATGTGTGTGAGCAAATAGGAGACTACCCATCGGCATTAGATTGGATATCCCTCTATATGGATGGAAGCTGGATACAGGAAGACGATGAAGAAGTGAAGCGGACTGTGGCTCAGTTCCAGGAGTGGGGTACCGCAAACAGACTGCTCTATCGGGTGATGCAAGGACAGCACGAGGCGCTCTCTGAATATGTTGAATATATCTCTCACCGGCCTGATGAGATATTTACAGCGTTATACAGTGTTGTCTTATCAGCTAACCGCTACAATTGGAATGTTGATTATATTCTGGAGCGATTTGCTGCCTATATTCCTTACAGGACGTATTCTACAGAATTTGGCGATTATAACCGGCAGGTTATGTTGGACCAACACACTCAATTCCTTGCTGAAATGGCAGCATATTTTTTACATAATGAGCGTGAAGAAGGTATTAGCTTCATCCTGCAAAGTTTGGAATCGTCTGCTAGAATCAATGATGAGAGAAATATCATCAAATGTGTTGATCTATTCGAACAGAATCGGCATCTGGCAAATGAAGAAGAGCAAGAGCAATACAAACTTCTAATTAGAGAGGTGCAGGACTCACATGAAAAGAAAATTCATCAAGCTTCTAACTTCCTGTAGTCTGGTTGTTGCAGTTATTATATCTGTTGGTACTGCAGAGTTCGTAGCAAACATCAGCGCTCCAGCTGTAATTCAAAGTATGATTCAAACTATGGGTCACGGTATAGGTGGTGGTTGATGCTTACGGGGCAGCAAATACATTAAATATTAAGATGATTGGCAATGCCTTCGGCTACAATGGCCCGGAAGCGAAGGGGCGCTGGAACAGATTAAGCGGCTGGTTCCGCTGATAAGGCACGACACCTTTGCGATGACAGAGCAGGTTCTACCGGGACGACAGAGACCTTATGAGACTACTAGGGTCTCTTTTTTTTTGCCATCATTGCAAACCGCTTGCCCGTAGTTCACGGATTATACTAATCTGTAGTATTCTAAATTATTGACCATTGGAATAATGTGACATATTATTGCAACTATAAAAGAAATTATATTGGATTCCAGTTAGGTGGTGTTTGCGTGGTCCCTACTAGAACTATGATTCGAGATCTATTAGCGTTGCATTTGTCGCAGAAGGGAATGCCTATTAATCAATTCTCGGGACAATCCGGAATTAATTCAGGAACGCTTAGCCGGATACTTAGTGGTCACCAGCCCATTGCTATGAATCATCTGGAGCGAATCACCCGGGCGATGGATCTGCCGGAGGATCATTTCTACAGCTTATATGTGGATGAATGTTTCTATTTCTCGTCACCCACCTGGCGGCGTCTGCGGCCTTTTCTTGTGCGCTCCGCTGAGCTGGGCCGTCTGGATTGCGTTGAACAGGTGGTCCAGAATCTGCTGGAGAATCTGGTCTATGCCCCCATGCTGTTCGAAGTGGCTGAAGGACTGTTTCAAGAGGGGCTGTGGCAAGCTGCCGAATTGCTGTATAAGAATGTGAGTGCCAGCGAGAAGTATCAGAATTCCGAGCGACTCGCGTTATGCCAATACCGTCTGTTCCGTATCGCCATTGGTGATGACCAGGCGCGGAATTTACAGGCTGCGCATCTCTTTGAAGGTTACCTGGACCGGCTGGATGAAGCGGATCAATTGGACGGGTTGAATCATTTGGGTCATGTCTACGGTTCAATGCAGCGATGGCATAAGGTGGACGAACTCGCGAAGAAGATGCAGCAATTAGCTACTATTCGTTATAATCTCCAGCGGCAGTCGAACCGTAGAGAGAGTAACGAGAAAAAAACCGAGAACCCCCTGTACTTCTATATCCTGTACGCACAACTTATCCGTTCAACTGTGTGTGAGGAATTAGGAGATTTCGATTCGGCATTAGATTGGGTATCCCTCTATATGGATGGAAGCTGGATACAGGAAGACGATGAAGAAGTGAAGCGTATTGTGGCTCAGTTCCAGGAGTGGGGGACCGCAAACAGACTGCTCTATCGGGTGATGGGAGGCCAATATGAGGCCCTCTCTGAATATGTCGAATTTATCTCTGAGCGACCAGATGAGATATTCATAGCTTTACACAATATTATCTCATCGGCTAACCGCTACGATTGGAATGTCGATTCTATTCTGGAGCGTTTTGCTTCCTATATTCCTTACCGGACAGATCTTGCAGAATATGGGGTTCTTCATAACAAACAAATCATAACCAACCAATATACTCAATTCCTCGCTGAATTAGCAGCCAATTATTTAAATAACAAGCGCAAAGAAGGAATTGGATTCATCCTGCAAAGCTTGGAATCGTCTGCTAGAATCAATAACGAGAGCAATGTAATCAAATGTGTCGATCTGTTTGGGCAGCATCGGAATCAAGCAAATGAAGAAGAGAACGAACAATACAAAGTTCAAATTGGAGCATACCTATAAATCAATGTGTTCACTGGAGCGGATCAAGCGCTCGTTCCGCAGATAAGGCGATTTTGGGAAACTGGTGGTAACCTTAAGGCTCCGTCTCCACAATGCGACAAACAAACCAGGTATCCCGGTCTATAATTAGGAGCAAATCTATTTATAGTCTGGGAGAAATGGACCATGCCCAATTATTATTTTAGGGAAATGTGGACCCCGCTGCGCTTGTTCGGGATCAGATTCTACCGGGATGACCAGGAGCGGCTGTGGATCAAGAAGGGGAAGCAGCGGCGGAAGCTGGTACGGAAAGAGGACAATGAGACGATGGAGACCTGAGGGTCTTCATCTTTTTTTATAGGAAATGCAGGTGTATGATAATTCAGTAGACTAGATAGAGAGAAGGAGATGCTGATATGTTGCCGAAGGAGAAAGTACATAAGCTAAGAGAATGGATGGCGGAGCGCGGGATAGCGGTCTGTGTGGTATTGAGCGGGGATGCGCACTTAAGTGAATATGAGGGGGAGCACTGGAAAAGCCGCCGCTGGATTACCGGCTTCACCGGTTCCGCAGGAACGGCTGTGATCACGGTAGCGGATGCTGGCTTGTGGACGGATGGCCGGTACTACATTCAGGCGGAGCGGGAGCTTGCGGGCTCGGGCATCCGTATGTTCCGTATGGCCGAGCCGGGCGTCCTGCAATGGGATGAATGGCTGGCCGAGCAGTTGCCGCAGGGCGCACGTATGGCGGTAGACGGCAGAACGTTGTCCGTAACCGCTATGAAGGGTTTGCAGGCTAAGTTCGCAGAGAAAGGGATTCAGACGATTACAGACCTCGACCCGGTAGGCGCGATCTGGACGGATAGACCGGCGATTCCAGCCGAGCCGCTAATGCTGCATGATGAACAGTATGCGGGCCTCAGCCGGGTGGACAAGCTGGAGCAGGTCCGGCAGGGGATGAAGCGTAAGGGCGCTGATTATTATGTGTTGTCCGCGCTGGATGATCTGTGCTGGCTGTTCAACATCCGGGGACGGGATATTCCGTTCAATCCGTATGTGACCGCTTTTGCCGTAGTAGGGGTACATCATGCAATCTTGTTCGCCGGAGGGCATAAAGCCACCCCGGAAGATAAGGAGACGCTGGCCCGGGATGGTGTGGAGATCAGGGAGTATGAGGACATCCTTCCCTTCCTGCAGACGCTCCCGGAAGCGGCTTCCGTGCTGTATGATCCGAACAAAACCGGATATAGTCTGGCGGCGGCCATCCCGGAATCCGCTCATCCTATAGAAGCGCCGGGCCTTGTGGTGGCCCTTAAGTCGATCAAGAACGAGGTGGAGATCCGTAATATCCGTGATGTCTATTTGAAGGATGCGGCCGCCCTGGTCGGGCTGTTCAAATGGCTGCAGGAGACGGTTCCGCTCCGTCCGGTGACCGAGCTTGAAGCCGATGAGAAGGGGCTGGAGCTGCGGCGGCAGCAACCGTTATTCGCTGAGCTTAGCTTTTCCAGTATCTCTGCCTACGGCGCGAATGCTGCGATGATGCACTACTCGCCGTCCGCCGATCATCCGGTAGAGCTGGAAGCCAGAGGCCTGTATCTGCTGGATTCGGGCTCACACTTCCAGAACGGGACAACGGATATCACCCGCACGCTGGCGCTTGGCCCGCTGACGGATGAGGAGAAGAGAGATTTTACGCTGGTGCTGAAGTCTGTGATTGCGCTGTCTACGGCTAAGTTCCTCTACGGCTCCACCGGATCTACGCTCGACATTCTCGCCCGCAAGCCGATGTGGGACAATGGCCTCGATTACAAGTGCGGAACCGGGCATGGTGTGGGCTACTACTCCAATGTGCATGAGGAGCCGCAGCGGTTCAGCTTCAAGCCGAATCCTGTTGTCCTGGAGCCTGGGATGATTATCACGATAGAGCCGGGAGTCTATAAGGAAGGCCGTCATGGTATCCGCACGGAGAACACGCTGCTGATTACGGAGGATGTGACTACGGAGTTTGGCAGATTCCTGAAGTTTGAAGACCTCTGTTATTTGCCGATCGATACCCGGGCGATTGAGCCGTCTATGCTGAGCAGGGAGGAGCTGGACTGGGTGAACCATTATCATGCTGAGGTGTGCGATAAGCTGGCTCCGCTGCTGGATGAGGAGCACCGGGCGTGGCTGAAGTGGGAGACGGCGGCTTTGGCGGTGTGAGGGGAATATTTTATATCTTGGGAACTATTACCTTGGAACTAATTGATGTATAATTGTCTCTGCGAGTCTAGCAGGCTGTTCTCTTAGTATAGTAATAGAAGAGTTGACGGCCGGGGCTGCTTACTATGGTTGGGGGCGATGAGTGTGAAGGCGAGAAGATGGAGAGTAGTATCGGCATGGGTGATGCTGCTGAGTATGCTGTTCGGGGGAGTGGCTAGTGCGGCAACAGTTGTACAACAGACGTCATCTTATGTATTCGTGGATGTGAAGACCACATACTGGGCCAATGAAGCGATACAAAGTATGGCGAATCAAGGCATTATTACGGGGAACCCGGACGGGTCCTTTAAGCCTGAAGCGGCAATTACCAGAGAGCAGCTAGCCAAGCTGATTACATTGACCTTTGGACTTGATTTGGTCTCGGATGGAACGCAGACCTTCTCGGATGTGGCTCCCTCCTCCTGGGCCTACAAATACGTGGAGACAGCCAAGGATTACCTGACCGGGTATTTTCCAGTGAAAGGCAAGCCGTTCTTCGATCCTCAGGCAAGCGCTACACGTGAAGATGTGGCTGTTGCCTTGGTACGTGCAATGGGGCTGGAGACGGATAATGTAGATGCGGACAACATTCTGCAGTACAGATTCGATGACTATGAGGATGTGACCCCTCAACTGGCGAAGGAAGTAGCGGTGGCTGTGGAGCATAAGCTGATTCAGGGCTTCCCGGACGGAACCTTCGGGCCGACTAGTCCGATTAACCGGGCTTCTGTAGCTACTTTGCTGTACCGCGTACTGAAGTCCTCCTATACTACCGCAACACAGGATGTGAAGCTGGACGTGCAGGTTCCGGCACAGGTGTCGGACAGAACGGTCAAGCTTACGGGTAAAGTGAATGCGGACGCCAAGGTGTATATCAACGATGAAGAAGTAGAGAATGTGGAGGGCACTTTTGCTGAGGCGTATGATCTGGATGGGGGAGAGAAGGTCTACGAATTTGTCTTCAAGGCGGTTCTGCCGAACGGACGCTCGAATACAGTGACGAAGCAGGTGACCTATCAGACCTCCGGGCCGCAGCTTACCGTGCAGGTTCCCGAAACGTCCAATCAGCTTACAGCCAAGATCACCGGTAAAGTCAAGGACAGCGGCGATATGAATCCGGAAGTTACGGTTAATGATAAGACCGCCTATGTGGCTTACAACGGGGAATTCAGTGCGGATGTGACGCTGAGGGAAGGCGTTAACAAGATCGTGGTGACCGCAACGAATAAATTTGATAAAAAAGCTGTGGTAGAGAAGCAGATTGTCGTGACCTTGGGCGGGCCTGTGCTGACTCTGGATCTGATCCCGGAGAACAGCACCAGCAAGACGGTTACCCTGAGCGGGAAGGCGACCGACAAGAATGACAGCTATCCGAAGATCTATATGAATGATCAACTGGTAAGCAGCTACGGACCCTTTAGAGAGACGGTAATCCTCAAAGAGGGAGTGAATACCTTCACCTTCAAGGCGACTAACAGTCTGGGCAAAAGCTCCGTCATCACCAAGACGATCGTGTTCAATGTGGGCGGCCCTGTGCTGACGCTTGACCTGATTCCGGAGACTAGCAGCAGCCAGACAATCACCCTCAGCGGGAAGGCGAGCGATACGAACGACAGCAGCCCGAAGATTTACATGAATGATGAACTGGTAAGCAGCTACGGACCCTTTAGAGAGACGGTAACCCTCAAAGAGGGAGTGAATACCTTCACCTTCAAGGCTGTGAACAGCTTGGGCAAAAGCTCGGAGGCGATTACCAAGACGATTACCTTTAAAGTAGACGGCCCTGTGCTGACGCTGGATCTGATCCCGGAGACCAGCAGCAGCAAGACGGTTACCCTGAGCGGAAAGGCCACCGACAAGAATGACAGCAGTCCTAAGATTTACATGAACGATGAACTGGTGAGCAGCTATGGGCCCTTCAGGGAGTCGGTAACCCTCAAGGAGGGGGCGAATACCTTCACCTTCAAAGCAATAAACAGCTTGGGTAAAAGCTCGGAGCCAGTGACCAAGACTATTACTTTTAACGTGAGTGAGCCGGTGCTGAAGCTGGATTATATTCCTGAGACAACTAAGACGAAACAGCTTACCTTGACTGGGAGTGTCACGGATGCAAACGACAGCAGTCCCAAAGTCTATCTGAATGACAAACTGATCAGCAGCTATGGCAGCTTCTATGAGTCGGTGACGCTGACAGAGGGCAGTAATACGTTCGTATTCAAGGTGACCAACAGCTTCGGCAAGATGGTTACAGTTGAGAAGACGGTGGTTTATACGTCGGAGGAGAGTAAAGAGTAAGTAGAGGGAAAATAACAAAACCCGCAGCGCCGGAGTCATCACTTCCGGTCTGCGGGTTATTTATGCTGCTGTTGCTGCTGTTATGGAAGGCATGGCCGGATCAGCCCTGCCTCCGCTCAGGAATCACAAAGGATACCGTAGTGCCAGCCCCGGGCTGGCTGCGGATGACGAGGCCTTCGCCGTAGAGCTGGGTCAGGCGCCGGTTGGTGTTCAGCAGGCCGATGCCGCGGTGGGCCAGGAAGGTGTCGTCGAGCAGACGGGCCACCTGTTCCTCGCTCATGCCCTTGCCGTTATCCTCCACTTCGAAGGAGGTGTAGCCCTTCTGGCGGTGAATGCGGATCGATAGCTTGCCTCCGGCTTTGCGGCTCAGCAGGCCGTGTCTGACGGCGTTCTCCACAAGCGGCTGAAGGGTGAGCGGAGGAAGCAGCAGCTCGATGCCGGGATCCACCTCCCATTCGATCTGCAGGCGCTCCTCGAAGCGGGCTTTCTCAATGAAGAGATAGGATTCTATTAGCTCCAGCTCATGGGATAATCCAACGAGCTGCTGCGAATTCATATAATCGAAGCTGATGCGCAGATAGGAAGAGAAGGCCTCCCCGAGATCACGCATCTTCGGCAGGTCGAATTCACTAAGCGCCAGCAGCGCGTTCAGCGTGTTGAACAGGAAATGCGGCTGAATCTGGGCCTGGAGATAAGCTGCCTCCATCCGCAAGCTCTGGGTAACGGACTGCTTCAGTCCGGTCAGTGAGCGGACCCGGTATTTCAGCTCCAGCGCGTCTACCGGCTTGGCGACGTAGTCGTTGGCTCCGGCCATGAAGCCGGTATAGATGTCCGCCGGCTGGTTGCGGGCCGTGAGCAGCAGGATCGGCAGCTCCGAGATGGAGAAGCGCTGCCGGACGATCCGTGTCAGTTCATAGCCGGACATGTACGGCATCATCACATCGGCGATCAGCAGATCCCATGGTTCGGTGCCAAGCAGCTCCAAGGCTTCCTCGGCGCTGGTCGCGGTGACCAGCTGATAATGCTCTGCCGAGAGCATGCTGGCGAGGACCTTGAGATTGACCGGATCATCATCGACGGCTAGGATCAGAGACTTGGCCGCCTGGGAGGCATCTTGCATCTGCGGCAGAGTTGCTAACTCCACAGGGACTGTGAGATTGCGGATATCGGACTGCTGTAATAGCAGCCGGCTCTCCTCAAGCAGCAGCCCCTTCAGATCCTGGTCCGGCTGCCCTGCGGTGGTTGTATCCTGATTCGTCTCTTCCCGGGCCCCGGCCGACGAGGCCAGCGGAAGGGTGAAGGTGAACACCGACCCTTTTCCCGGCTCAGAGTCTAGTGTAAGGTCACCGCCGTGCAGCTCGGTCAGCTGCTTGCTGATGCTTAAGCCCAGACCGATGCCGCCGCCGTCAATGATGCCTTTGCTGCCTTGCTCATACGGCGAGAAGATCCGCGCCTGCGTCTCCTTGTCGATCCCCGCTCCGGTATCGGCTACACTGATCCACGCAAGCTTGCCGTCGGCTGCAGCGGAGACGGTGACCGTTCCGGCCTGCGTGTACTTGATGGCATTGTGCAGCAGGTTATAGAGGATCTGCACAATCCGCTTCTCATCCCCCCAGACCGGCGGCAATGAAGCCGGAAGCTCATTACGCAGCTGCAGCCGTTTGCCCTCGATCATGAATTCGAACATCCCCAGCACACCCGAGACCAGTGAACCCATGGCCAGCGGCTCGCGCTGGAGCACAATCCGCTTCTCCTGCAGACGGGTCACATCGAGCAGATCGTTAAGCATCAGGGACATTCTGCGGCTGATCGTAATGAGCAGCTCCAGATCTTTAGAGCTCTGTTCGTCCAGCGTCTGCTGTTCCTTGGAGGCTACAGTCTGGGCAATGCTGATGATGCCGTGCAGCGGTGTCCGCAGCTCATGGGAGGTATTCGCCAGGAATTCGTCCTTCTTCCGGTCGCTCTCCTTCAGCTGCAGGTTGAGCAGCCGGTTCTCCTCCGCATTGCGGAAGTACCGCTTGAACCAGTAGGAGGAGAAGCCAATGATGGCTGCAATGACATCTACAGGGTAATACAGGATACTTCCCTTGGCATTGGATTCCATAGCCCCGCCAATAACACTGGAGCCGATAGCGGCGGCAGCAAACAGCAGGAAGAAGGAATCCTGTTCCTGCCGCATCATCATCCGGCCAATATAGAAGATGACTCCGGCTACCGGAAGCAGGTAGAGGACGGAAAAGAACAGTCTGGCATAGACCACGTAATGTGCCGGTAAGATCAGGACATAGGCGGTATAGAGCAGGAGACCCAGCAGATAGATTTTGAACAATCGGCCCGGGCGCTCGTAGGCAGAGAAGCTGCGCGTCAGCAGCAGCATGAATAGAGACAACATAGGATAGGCCAGCATTTTGAGCTTCAGTGCCCAGGTATAGTTAATGGGGAACCAGATCAGCAGAATCGTATCGTTATCGGCTACAATGGTGGTTGCTACTGCCATCAGCAGAAGGAAGAAGAGCAGGAACGCCCGTTGCTTCCGGTTAAAAAAGAATAAAATCCCAGCATACAGCGCATGCAGCAGCATGATCATGAACGCCACCAGCTGGAAGCCGAGTGAATACATCCGTTCGCTATCCACCGCGGCCTGGGAGCCGAAGCGGATCGACCTCACAATCCCGCCCTCCAGCGGATGGTCGTAGTTGGCTGCCCGGACGAGGAGAACAATCTCCTGCCTTCCCGGGTTCTCGTAGGCTGCGGTGTAAGAGACCGCCTTAGGAATATAGTCCCCGCTATTCACCGCCAGCTTCCCGAAGCTGGTCTCTCTCTGCTCGTTAATATCAATGCTGGAGGCGGCCTGAATCCGCTGAATCCAGAAGCCGTAAGACTCGGTCTGTGACGGGTCTACGAGTATACGCAGCTTGTATGTACCATAGCCCAGAGAGGATTGCTCTCCTTCGGGGAAGCCGCTGCTCCAGTCACCGGGAACCTGGACCACATGCGGTGTGCCCGCAGCAAGTAGGGCGGAATCCTCATAGCCCAGGAGCTGGCCGGGATAGAACTCCCACTCTCCATCCAGCTGGATGGACGGGGAATTCATGAAATCCCAGCCCCGCATATCCAGCACACCTTGCTGTGCTTCGGGATGCTCAGACGCGGTATTGGCATTGAACCACAGATAGCGCAGACTGATTAGAATCATTAGATAGAAAAGCAGCAATAGAGCCTGCTTGGGGTTGAATCTGGCTCGTGCCTTCATTAGGTGTGTACTCATCGAGGTTATCTTCATCATACGGTTTCAATTCGACATCTGTGATCCTTATCCTGCTTACCCCCAGATGCCAATTAGCAAAATTCCGCAAAAAATGACAACCGAGCATATCATCCGCCGCAGGCCCTGCCGCTCCTTCAAGAGCAGCACACCGAGGAGCGTAGCGAATATGGTTCCGATCTCCCGCAGCGGGCTGATGTGGGCAAGCGGTGCCTGCTGAAGCGCGAACAGGAACAGCAGATAGGAGCCTGGATTCAGCACGCTGCCCAGCAGGATGGTAAATGTGCCCCGGCGCCACTCTTCAAGCAGCTTCCGCGATCTCAGGACCGCTGGGGTCAGTCCGGCAACGAAGCCGATATTGGTCACCTCAAGCAGCGCCAGCGGCGACATATGCTGAAGGTTCAGCTTATCGACGAACACGTAGCAGGTAGTGCATAATCCCACGCAGAGGGCCATGAGTATCGGTGTGTAGTAGCCTAAGGCGGTGCCGGGGCCGGAGCCAGAGGAAGCCGGGAGGCTTTTTCTTGCGCCTATTCCACTGAGGACAGCGAAGCCGCCGAGCATGCAGCAGATCCCGATCCAGCCATAGACAGACAAGGATTCCTTCAGGAAAATAACCCCGATCAGCGGGATCAGCAGCGTGCTTGTCCCCCGCATCACCGGGTAGATCTGGGACAGATCGCCCATCTCATAGGTTATGGATAAAAGCCAGGAATACAAGGCCTGCAGCGCTACAGACAGCAGCAGCAGAGCGTAAGCGCCGGCGGCCAGCGGCTGTGTCCACAGCTCGATAAGCAGCACCGGCAGCAGCAGCACCGTGGAGACCATCATGATCGACCACAGGAAGATGCTTTTATTCAGGCTTCTTTTGGTGAACATGCTCCACACCGCGTGGCACATTCCGGAAGCCAGCACCAAAAGAATTGGCAGCAGCATGGATTGTCAGCCCCTCAAGAGTAGTTAGTGTTGTGAATCGGCAGCAGGGGCAGGTGTATGGGCAGGCTGTTCTGTGCAACGGGAGCCGTCTGCCAGCCGGAGCCAGGTATCGAAGGACGGATGGTCCTGCTCTAGACGGATGACGCGTGCGCCCCGCTTGAGGTTGTCGTGCCCGTAAGTGTTATAGCCCGTTGCCCGGCCATAGCTGAGACGGATGCCATGCAGTGTGCCGGTGAAATCATTGATATGGTCATGTCCGCAAAAAGTGCCTGCCACATCGCCCATCTCTACGAGCGCAGCGAATAACCCTGAATTCAGAACCGGAGCGCAGACCCGTTCATACTTGTGTCCGTAACAAACCTTCGTGTTCCACATCTCGTCATATTCGGGCAGCGGGATATGGAAGAACGCCAGTGCAGGCCGCTTCGGTTGATCTTCTCCGGGATTCAGCCGCGCAGACTGCTCTGCCAACCAATCCATCTGGTTGCGCCGGACCCAGCTATACCCGGGAATCTGCTCCAGCGGAGAGTAGGCACCCGTATCGAGCATATAGAGGATGGCTCCCGCATGGTTGCCCGCGCCCTCAATCTCCAGGACGTAATTGCTTGAACCGGCAAGTTCCGCCGGACCAGCCTCTGCCAGACACTGGGGAGACTCTTGCGCAATCTCCATCAGCTCGCTGTAGGTCACTCCGTTCTCCGTGTCGTGGTTGCCGAATACGAACGCCCACGGCACACCGGAATTCACAACAGCAGCCACAGCATCGCGGAAGGCCTGCTTGGGGTCTTGGCAAGGCAGCTCGCCTTCACGGACCGGACCCGTATAGATCGTATCCCCTGTGAAAATAACCAGATCCGGCTGCTCCGCCTTCAGCACCAGCTCCATCAGCTCCCGGGTCTGCTGATCCTCTGCTCTTCCATCCATCCAGTGAAGGTCGGTGAACTGTACGATGGTGAAGGTACCGTCTGGCCGAAATGATAATTTACTGTTCATGCGGGAAATCCCCTCTCTTTTCAATCCGATTATGGGTATGGCAGTAATACGTGTGGTGATCTAATAGTGCAGAGTTGTCGACTTGATGTGTTGTTGATTCGTGTCTCTTTGTGTTGTTTCATGTTGATTTTAGGCTCGTTTGGTTATTCTGTCAAGCTTCCTTTATGGCTGATTGTATTCTCTGCAATAGAATTAGCGCGAGATTAGGCAAAAACTCATTCTGCTGTAGTTCATACAATAGTTTTTACTAATATAGCTTCAAAACCTCTTCTTAGCAGAATTCTAGTGTACAAAGTGCAGCAGGCGCTACCTTTCGGACGATTTTGGAGTAATCTGCTGTATAAAATACAATGTGTGCCATACCCATGTATCAACTCACATATCAACTCACATATCTACCAAGGATGTTTCTGTAGCAGGGGTCTCGCATTGACAAGTGGAATTCAGATTCATATACTGGTGAAAACAACATCAATACACTAGAAACAACATTTTGGAAGACGCAACCAAAAAATGAATTTACTAATAGTACCGAAAATAGTGGAGCAGACGCAATTCCTCTTCAAATTACATCTTTTTTCCGAGCGGGCCTTGTTCTTAAGGGCGTTTGGCTTAGCGTACCGGACTGAGGTACTCTTATTTGGGAAGAAAGTCGCCAATTGGGCGAGTAACGGACTCCACAGGCCTTATTCTTTGCACGTCAGCTCCGAAACGTCTTATAGAGAGACTATAAGGTCGCCTGAGTCCGTTAAGCTGCAAAAAGTGGCGTTTTCGCGGGGATAAGATCTCTCCGGTCCGTTAGATTTTGGGTGGATAGGGTTTAACATGCTCATCCATCCTTTTTAATCGGATGCTCTACTAGTTCGTGCAGCAGATTGCATGCTGTTTTTCGCATACATTGGGCCTGCTTACCTTCGCGTAGACGGATCGTATGCTGTTTTTAACATACATTAGGCCTGATACCTTCGCGTAGACGGATTGTATGCTGTTTTTCGCATACATTGGGCCTGATTGCCTTCGCGTAGGCAGGTTGTATGCTGTTTTTAACATACAATGGGCCTGATACCTTCGCGTAGACGGATTGTATGCTGTTTTTCGCATACATTTGCCCTGGCTACCTCGTGCAGCAGACGTCACCGGATTTCTCCCGCGAAAAGTGGCTGAATCATGGGAATCTGGGACAAAAGTGGCTGGAGGGCCAACTATTCTCTGGAGACACGGCTCTCTGGAGACACGGCCATCCCAATACAGAACAAATTTCAAGTACAATCTATATAAAATCCACAACGAACTGGAGGAAGCATGGATGTCGCTGACCTATGAAGAACGCAAGCACACGATTCTCGCCCAGCTGGAGCTTGCGGGGAAGGTGCAGGTGCATTTTCTCGCGGAGCGGTTCGGGGTGACGACGGAGACGATCCGACGCGATCTGGACCGGCTGGAGAAGGAAGGGCGGCTGCGCAAGGTGTACGGGGGAGCGGTACGAATCCGCTCGGAGAACCATGAGCCTGCGTTCATGAAGCGCGCCCAGACACATCTCCAAGACAAGCAGGCTATCGGCGGGCTGGCCGCCTCACTCATTCAAGACGGCGAGACGGTCATCCTCGACAACGGGACAACGACCCTTGAGATTATGCGCGCGCTGAAGGACCGTACACAGGTGACGGTGATTACGAACTCTGTTCCCGTGCTGAATTGTGCGCTGGAGCAGTTTGCGGGGAAGGTTATTTTTGCCGGGGGCGAGGTGAATGCAGGGTATCAGGCGGCAGTAGGGGGCACCGCGCATGATCTGCTGGGGCAGTTCAAGGTGAATAAGGCGTTCATCTCTGCCGGAGGGATCTCGCTCTCGGAGGGCATTACTGACTACCACCTGGAAGAAGCCCTCATCTCCCGCAAAATGATGGAACGGGCCGAGGAATCTATTCTGGTCGCGGATCATTCTAAATTCGGCATGACTACCTTTGCCCAGATCGCTCCGCTCGAGCATATCTCCATGGTGCTGACCGACAGCGGCTGCTCGGCGGAATGGAAAGATACCTTTGCCCGGCTGGATATCGAGCTGCTGACCGGGGCGTAACACAGAGCTGCACATTATAAATAGCGCCAATCCTTACACTTGTGAAGTGGAGGATTGGCGCTATTTCTTGTTGAAACGGGTGGCCGCCCTTCAAAAGGAAGGCAAAGCCGTTTCTACTTATGTCTATCGGGTAGCTTCCCATGGAGCGAAAACTAGGATCAGCCGATCCAGATCCGCTGCGTGCTATGGTCGCCGGAGCTTGCACCGAGCATGATATCGAAGTCTCCAGGCTCGAACACGAGCTGATCATCCTGGCCGTAGAACATGAGCATGTCTCTGGTGATCTCGAAGGATACCGTCTGCTGCTCATGCGGGGCAAGGGTAATCTGCTTGAAGCCCTTCAGCTCCTTGCCGGGACGGACCACACTTGCGGTAACATCGCGGATATAGAGCTGAACAGTCTCCTTGCCAGTAACCTCTGAGGTGTTCTCCACCTGGATGGAAGCGAGCACCTTGCCGTCTGCCGCAGCTTCTACCGTGAAGCCGCTGTAAGCAAAGGTAGAATAGCTCAGGCCGTAGCCGAAGCAGAACAGCGGATCATTCGGAATATCCAGATAGCGGGTTACATAACGCACATTCGGATACTGGGGATCATAAGGGCGTCCTGTCTGATAAGCGTTATAGTACACCGGAATCTGTCCCACGGAGTAAGGGAAGCTCATGGAGAGGCGTCCGGACGGGTTATAGTCGCCGAATAGCACGTCTGCAATGGAATTCCCTGACTCGGTGCCGAGGAACCAGGCCTGTACCAGCGCGTCACTTGACGCAAGCACTGGCGCAAGCTCCAGCGGACGGCCGCTGAACACAATGGTGACCACCGGCTTGCCAGTTGCCTTGAGACGGTGGATCAGCTTCTCCTGATTGGCGGACAGCCGCAGGCTGGCTTTACTGCCGCCTTCCCCGGTATCCTGCTGATTCTCGCCGACTGCAGCAAGAATCACATCACAGTCCTTCAGCTGCTCGTAAGCCGCTTCGCAAGCATCCTCCACATCGAATACACCCTCCAGCATGCTTCCCAGCTCGCCGGTCATTGCTGTGAGCAGGTCCGCTGCCGGGATTTTGCCGGTGATGCCCTCGTAGAGGGAGACCGCCGGGTCTTTCTCGGTACCGGCCCAGCCGCCAAGAACATTAATTGAGGTAGCGAAAGGACCGGCGAGGCCGATTTTCATGCCGCGCGTAAGCGGCAGGATTCCGCCTTCGTTCTTCAGCAGAACGATCGAGCGGGCGCCCAGCTCGCGTGCTGCCTGAAGATGCTCGGGACTTGGCTTATCGGCTTCATCAGCTACAGGGTCTGCATCCTTGAACGGATTGTCGAACAGGCCGAGGGCATCCTTAAGCTCCAGTACCCGCGTAACCGCTTCGTCGATGAGGCGGAGGTCGAGAAGACCTTCCTCAACCAGCGAGGCAGCGTGGTTCAGATAGTGGGTGGACATCATTTCGATATCGAGTCCGGCTACCAGACTCTTCAGCGCTGCTTCACGTCCGTCTTGCGCTGCGCCGTGGGGCACCAGCTCATTCACGGAGTTGAAGTCGGCGATGGTTACGCCATCGAAGCCCCATTCTTCGCGGAGAATGCCGCGCAGGAGCTTGCTGTTGCCGCTGGAGGGAATGCGGTCAATGGTATTGAACGCAGCCATCACCATAGCGACACCGGCATCTACTGCCGCCTTATAGGCTGGCAGATAGAACTCGCGGAGTACGCCGGTGGACATGTCCACCGTGTTATATTCACGGCCGCCTTCCGGCGCGCCGTAGCCGGCGAAATGCTTCACGCAGGCAGCGATCCGCCCCGGCTCCTTCAGGTCCTTGCCCTGGTAGCCCCGGACCATGCTCTCGGTCACCCGGGCGTTCAGGTAAGGGTCCTCACCAGAGGTCTCCATGACCCGGCCCCAGCGCGGATCGCGCACGAGGTCGGTCATCGGAGAGAAGGTGAGGTGAATGCCGGCGGCAGCGCTCTCCCGCGCAGCTACCTCAGCGAACTGCTCGCAGGCATCGAGATCGAAGGAACAGCCCATGGCGAGCGGAATCGGCAGAATGGTCCGGTAGCCGTGAATGACATCGGCCATGAAGATCAGCGGGATCTTCAGGCGGCTGGATTCCAGATGCCGGGTCTGCAGCTCAATGACGTTCCGTGCGCCGATGCCGTTCAGAACGCTTCCGATGCTTTTGATCACCTGCGGCTCGATATTAAGTTCTTTGAATGGACCCGTCAAATCCACGGTATCATCCAGACCCCAATAGTACGGACCAAGCTGGGTAAGCTGGGCTAACTTCTCGTCTAGTGTCATATCGTTCACGAGATCCTGGATAAACGGTTTAGTCATGGCTAACTCCTTCGTAAGCGTACTGAAAGTTATTGTGTTACATAGATATGCAGCTCATCGCCGGGCAGGCTCAGCAGGTGATTCTTGGCAATGCTTACCGCGCCCGGGCGGTATGGATTCGGCAGAACCTGGCCGGTAACAGCAACGCCTGCTGCCTGCACTTCCGGGGTGCGGGCCTCACCTGCGCTGATGTGATAGACGAAGGTCATCTTCTTGCCGAAGCACTCATAAGTGAAGCGCAGACCGTCAAGGCTGGCCGGAAGGACCGGATCGATAATCAGCTCTTCTTCACTGAAGCGGATACCCAGCACGGCTGAGATCAGCTGATTGAGATAGATCCCCGGACCGCTGGAATACAGCCGCCAGCCGCCCTTCACCTCAACGCTGCCGTCACGCAGCTGGTCGAAGTTCTCCTGATAGCTGTAACGGTCAGGGAAGTCGCCGTCCGAGCTGCTGAAGTACATGTTACTCTGGCGCAGCTGGGCATTAGGCACGCTCTGCCGGATGTTGATCGGGTTGATCTGGAACAGGCCGTCCCAGGCCCGCTTCGCTTCGCCCAGCTTGGCTGAAGCTTCAATATAGCGGATATGGGCATGTACATATTGCAGGCTGATCTCACGGCCGACGCTGGCTGCTTGCTCCGCACGGCGGAAGATGGTGCTTACGCCGCCTTCATAGCGGGCAGGACGGTCCATCAGGCGCACGCCGTCCGGGCAGTTCAGGTGTTCATCGATCAGGCGCAGATTGGCTGCGGCCTGCTCCGGTGTAACCAGCTCGGCAATGATGCTGCGGGTCATCGGCAATAACCGGTATTGAATGCCGGTCTGCTGATCCAGCGGATGAAGCATGTAGTCAATGCTGCCGTCCTCCTGGAAGTAAGCGAAGCCGGCGATCACGCCGTCTTTAATCAAGAGGGTACGGAATGATTCCTTCATCTCTTCGGCCATAGTTGCCAGGCTGGAGGAGAATTCAGCATCGGCGGAAGTCACCTGGGACAGATTGCGGATCACCTGGAAGGCGAGTGCTACTGTCCAGGCGCTGACCAGCTTGGTCTTAAGCGCCTCATTGGCAGGCTGCAGGGTATCATCCCAGTCGCCGCCGGCATAGTTGATCAGGGCCGTGCCCGGGATGAAGCGTTCACGGATGGTCTCTACGGCAGCCTTCACGTGGGCAAGGACAGTCTCAGTCTGCTGGCTTGGCTGAGCGTCAGCCAGATGGTGATAGCCGATCTCTTCGTTAAGAATCGCGTAGTCTCCGGTAGCCATGATGTAATCGCTGATGCATTTCAGCGGCCAGAGCACTACGTCGCCATGCCATTCATGGGCCTGGACCGGGTGCTGGTCGAACATGAACCATTGCGGCCATTCCTTGCTCTCCCACAGCTGATGCGAATAGATCTTCAGCAGAACATTGCGGGCCAGCTCATAATGCTGGGTCATCAGGAAGTATTCCATTGGGCCCTGGCAGACATCGCGTGTACCCCAGGCTGCTCCGCCCGGCTGTTCAAGACCATGCGGCATGATGAAGTGGGTCATCGCATTATGGGTGTACCACCATGCGGTCTCATTCAGAATATCGATCCGTGACTGCTCGGCTCCATCCAGTTCAAGCTGGAAGCCGGAAGTGAACGAAGCGTAGAATTCGTTATACTGTGCCTGCTCCTTCTCCAGTGTGTAAGGGGCAGTCAGCGGAAGAGCCTCTGCTGCTGTAAGTCTGCCCTGAAGCACGAGCTGGAAGCCGGAGGACTGCGTTACCGACAAGGTAAGCAGAGTGCCGTTGCGCGGCTGTTTGTCGGCATAGAACATCCGGTCGTCACTATACGTATAGGAAGTTTCCGGCAGCTGGATATCGAAATGCAGGCCCGGATAAGGAAGCTTCTGAAGTAATGCTTCATCAGGAAGCAACTGCAGGATGCCGTCCTTCTCTTCTACCCGTACTGGATGCTGGAATTCATGCTCGCCCATGACCAGCTGGTTCGTGATCAGATAATCATAGGATCTGCCCAGCTTCGACTGAACCTGAAGGGCAACATCCGGCTGACCCGCTGCGGCGATTGAGGTAACGGTCAGTACATCATCCTCAAGCTGATAGTGCCATTTCGCAAAATTCACGCCCATCTCGTAAGCCGCAGGCAGCGTAAGAATCCGGTAGACCCCGTCCATGCGGACGTAGATCCGCTGACCGCTGTTCCGCTGAATATTCAGCAGGCCGCGCGGCGTGGAGAGCCCTTTATGGAAAGAGGTATTCCCCACCACAGTCTGCCCATTGAAAATACCGTACATATAGTTAGTGGATGAGATCAGGTTGTTGTCTACCTGCTTGTCGCCCAGCAGCGAGGTGATGATATGGCCATGCGGACGTTCCACCAGCAGCTCCTTAGGCTGCAGAACCACATGGACATGCCCGTCTGTGAAGAAGGAGAGCAGCTGGCCGTTCTCCATCTCCTCAAGCTTCCGGTTAGGGAAGGCAGCATCGATCTCGGCCTGTGACCACTGCGCGGAGACATAAGGCTTGCCGATATCGTCACTCAGTACAGGGACATCCCGGTTTGGCACGGCTTCCTTGCCGCTCCAGTCGATCTCTGCGTAAGCTGCCTGCAGCTCAGCCTGGAATTCAAGCTCAGTTACAGCAGCGGGATGATTCGGACGGAATAGGCCGTAGAAGGCGAATTCTACCGGAGCCGACAGGACCATAGTCTCGGTCTGGAGAGCGGTATAAGCCAGCTCGTATTGATAATTACGGTTCTGCAGATTGCCGTTAAGCGCTTCAGGCACATAATTGCCTTTATAGGAAATGCCGAAGAACTGCATACCATCCGTGGAATAGCCTACAGCCCGTGAGCCGACTACACCTTGCTGGAGATACGGGAAGTCTGTTCCCTGCGGCTGGTTCTGGCGCGAGCAGACGGCGTAGCCCTGCGGGCCTTCCCAGATGCTGTGATCCAGATACTGGCTCATGTAGAGCTCATTGGCGAGAATGCCGCCTTTGTCTGCAATGCCGACATCCTGGCCATACACTACATCTACAGTCTCACCGCTGCCGGAGAGCTGAAGCTGCCAGAACCAGATGCCATCCTTGGCCGGTGCGAAGGTAACGCGGTAGCTGATTGCTTCTATAGAACCTTCAAAAATCAGGTTGTCGTCGGTACGTGACAGCTTGGAGCCCGCCTTAATACCCAGCAGCGGATAGCTCTGGATTCCTTGCTCCTTATATACGCGCAGATAGATATTATTGGAAGAGCCATCTGCCGGATTACCCTGGAACAGATTAATTAGAGTGGAGCCCTGCGTGAATTCAAAAATATCTCCTGTAGGCAGGAATGTATACGACAGGTCATCCCGGGTTAAGGTAATCATGTTCATTTGTTGTTTGAATATCATATCGTGCCTCGCTTTCCAGTGCTTAAGTTAGGACATGAAATCGATCAGAACGGGGGAATTCATCATCAGATGTCACAAAAAGGGCTGACATGTCCATGTAAAGAATAAATAGAAACGTTTCCATAGGCGATACATTTCGAGTTTAGACTTTTGACTGAAAAAAGTCAATTATCTATAAAAAAAACGCCTTTTCATCTATTATGTACAGCGAAATGTAATTTTATTACTTGTTATTTAAAAATAAAAAATGTTTGACAGCGTATACAAGGAAGGAGTATGCTCTGAGCAAGGGGAAACACAAAGAAATAATGGAAACGTTTCTATATGGTCGAAAAGGGTTAATTAGTTGCAGTGGAATGCAATGTTTAATTTGGAGGTGGGTTCATTGGCAAGATTTGTACAATCGGGCGGAAATGTTGTCCGGGAATTATTGAAGAACAAAGTGTTGTATCTCATGCTGCTGCCTGTCATTGTGTATTTTGCTGTGTTTCATTATGCGGTAATGCCTGGCGCTTACGTTGCATTCGTAGATTACAAGCTCAACAAAGGGATCTTCGGCAGTGACTTTATCGGACTCAAGAATTTCGAGTTCCTGATTCAGAACGGAGACCTCTGGAATATCACCAAGAATACTTTGCTCTACAATCTGGTGTTCCTTGCACTAGGTAACATCATCCAGATTGTATTTGCCATCATGCTGTCGGAGATTGCAGGCAAGTGGTTCAAGAAGATCTCCCAGTCGGTTATTCTGCTTCCGAACTTCATCTCGATGGTTATCGTCGGCGTGTTCGCGTATAACCTGTTCAATTTCAACTCCGGGTTTATCAATACGATGCTTACCAGTACGGGCTTAGACAAGATTGAGTTCTACTCCGACGCTGGAATCTGGAAATACATCATTGTAGCGTTCAAGATCTGGGCAAGTACCGGTTACGGTATGATTGTCTATCTGGCAGCCATTACGGGGATTAACCATGATCTCTACGAAGCAGCGTATATGGATGGCGCCACTACCTGGCAGCGTATCCGTTATATGACTCTGCCGATTCTGAAGCCAACCTTCATTCTGCTCCTCCTGTTCGGTATGGGCGGAATTCTCAAAGGCTCCTTCGACCTCTTCTACAATTTGATTGGAACAAACTCCGTGCTGTATCCGCAGACGGATATTATAGATACGTATGTCTTCCGGTCGCTCGTGGGACAATTTAACTTCTCCATGGGTGCTGCAGTAGGCTTCTACCAATCCTTATTCGGTCTGGTGCTGGTGCTTGTCGTTAACTTTATTGTGCGCAAGGTTGAGCCGGATAGTGCGTTGTTCTAAGACAAGATAAGAAACAGGGGTGTTAATATGGCAAGTAATACTATTAAACAGGATTCAGGCAGCATTTTCATTAAGGTGATCAGCTACATTTGCATCTCCGTATTTGCCCTGTTCTGTGTGTTTCCTTTTGCGCTGATGATTTCTTCCTCCTTCATGAATGAGCAGGAGATTATCCGCGAGGGGTACAAGCTGATACCGAATGAGGTCTCTTTCAAGGCCTATGAATTGTTGCTCAGTAACTCCTCCAAACTGGTGGATGCTTATCAGGTAACGATCTTTATCACAGTCGTCGGTACGGTGCTCGGGCTGTTCATGATGTCCATGGCCGGATTTGTCCTGAACCGCAAGGATTTCAAATACCGTAACTTCTTCTCCTTCCTGATCTATTTCACCACCTTGTTCAGCGGAGGATTGATTCCGACTTACATCCTGATGGTTAAGCATCTGCACCTCAAGGACAACCTGTTCGCCATGATCCTGCCGGCGGTGGTAGGGGCGTGGTCGATCTTCCTGATGCGTAACTTCATGAAGGCAATCCCGGATTCCCTGTATGAATCAGCGACGATTGACGGCGCAGGCGATTTCCGCATCTACTGGCGGATCTTCATGCCGCTGGCGGTTCCGTCACTGGCAACGATTGGTCTGTTCTCGGCACTGGGCTTCTGGAATGAGTGGTACAACGGGATGCTGTACATGGACACTCAGAGCAAATTCCCGCTCCAGTACTTCCTGCAGCGCATGATCAATCAGGCGAATATGGGCAGTCTCATCAACTCGGGGGCGGTCATTAATACAGCCGATCTGCCGACCCAATCGATCAAAATGGCTACAGCCGTGCTGGCCACAGGCCCGATCATTCTCCTGTATCCATTCATTCAGCGTTACTTCGTAACCGGTCTTACCATCGGTGCTGTTAAGGGTTAATGGACGCCTGCTTCAATTTGAAGGGTGTTTGTTATAGATGCAAGATCCAATATAGAAAAGAAAAGGGAGGCTTACCGAATGAAAGGTAAAAAGATTGCTTCTTCTCTAGCTGCTGTCCTCATGCTTACTGGAGTGCTATCCGCTTGTTCGTCAAGCAATAATGCAAATGGAAATACGGGTTCGTCGAATACTCCATCCTCTTCCACTAATTCCGGAGGCGTAGACACTTCTAAGGAAGCGAAGCTGACGTACTACCTGTGGGGCAGTGAGGGAGTTACCAATAAAGACATTCTGGCTGAGATTAACAAGAAGCTTAAGGCTGATCTGAATACTACGCTTGAAATCAAATATATTGACTGGGGAGACGTAGCAACCAAGTATCCGCTGTTGTTCGCTTCCGGCGAATCGTTCGATCTGTCGCATGCATCTCCGGGTGCTCCTGTGTCTTACTACACCCTGGCTACTGAAGGTGCGCTGACTGACATTACCGACATGCTGGATAAGGTAGCGCCTAAGCTGAAGGCTGAGGTTCCAGAATCCTCCTGGCAGAACACCAAGGTGGACGGCAAAATCTACGGCGTACCGAGTCTTTTCAGTGAATATACGCCTGCCGGTTATGCCTACCGTACCGATCTGCTGAAGAAATACGGCATGACTGACATTAAGTCTGTTGATGATATGGTTAAATACATGGATAATGTGGTTGCCAATGAATCCTTCCCGCCAATTAACGGTAAGGCTGAGGATGCACAGAACATGTACAGAATGCTCGTTGATACTACAGGCATGTGGCTGAACGCACCTGGTATCTCACTCAATGAATTGAACCTGGTCACTAAGAGCCCAGAGGATTACAAGACTGTATTCCATCCGGCCTTCACCCAGGAATTCGAGGATTGGGCTGTGAAAATGCGTGAGTGGGGCGACAAGGGCTACTGGGGTAAAGATGTTCTGTCTGCTTCCCTCGGCAGCAAAGACAACTTCAGAGCCGCGAACTCTGCAGGTTATCTGACTCATGCCCAGGACTGGATCGGCCAGTATGGCGGAGATATCAAGGCGCTGCCTGATGCTCCTACAGCTTTCTATACTTTTGCTGAAGCCAACAAGAAAATCAAACGTAAAATGGGTGTAGACAACTCAACCGTTATCAGCGCCAATTCCAATAATCCAGAGCGCTCTCTGATGGTTATTGAGAAGTTCATGACAGATAAGAGCTACTACGATCTGATGCAGTACGGTATTGAAGGCAAGCACTATATCATTGAAGACGGCGTGAAGAAACAGCCTCCAGGCTTCAATGAGAAAACAGATGGCGGCGGCTTCTCGGCTTGGTCGCTCAGAAACGATAAGTTCGTGATCCCTAGTGATACTGAGAACCCGGTCCGTAAAGAACTGTTCGCTGCATGGGATAAAGAAGCGATCGATGATCCGTACAACGGCTTCAGCTTCGACCCGGCTAATGTAACTACTGAAATTGCTTCGATCTCTAACGTGAATGCACAGCTTGGTATCCAGCTCATGCTGGGTAAAACAAACAAAGATCCAAAAACGGCTGTAGCTGAATACCGCGATCAGCTGAAAAAAGCAGGAGTTGACAAGGTCATTGCCGAAGTAGAGAAACAATTGGCAGAATTTACACCTGTTAACTAAAAGAATGTATAGGTTACAGGGGAGCTATATCTTATAGCTCCCTTACCTGTAAATGGGGGAGTAGAGTGGACGTAAACATTAAGGATATCGCGAGGATATCCGGTGTCGGCATCTCAACAGTGTCCAGAGTCATTAATAACAAGGGTCTGGTGAGCGATGCCACCCGGGAGAAGGTACTGAGTGTCGTCAAGGAATATAACTATATTCCCAATTCCAATGCCCGAAATCTGAAAACAACCCAATCCAAGAATATTGCACTCATGGTCAAAGGGATCACTAACCCGTTCTTCTCCATTATGATTAAGGAGATTGAACGTCAGGTCAATCTGCGCGGCTATCCGTTTCTTATCCATCAGGTTGAGGACGGCACCGATGAGATTAATGCGGCTATTCAGCTGGTGAAGGAGAAGAATCTCAGCGGAATTATTTTCATGGGCGGTACCTATAATCACTCCGAAGAGAAATTCAAGCAGTTAACGGTTCCATTCGTACTTACGACCATCACTACCTCACAGGAAGTGGACCCGTCCATCTTCTCAAGCGTAACGATCGATGAATCCAAGGAAGCCTATAAGGCGACCTCTTATTTACTTTCACTTGGTCATCGGAACATCGGCTTTCTCGCCAAATCCCCCTTACTGGAAGACACCACAGGCAGCCGCCGCCTTCTTGGCTACAAAATGGCGCTGGAAGAACATAACATACCTTATAATCCGGGATTTGTAGAGGATTGTGAATACAGTCCAAGCTCAGGCTTCAATGCTGCACGCAGACTGCTTAACCGTGACAGAACGGTAACCGCTATCTTTGCGGCCTCCGATACGATTGCGATCGGTGCGGCCAAAGCTGTGCTTACCGCAGGCTTATCTATCCCTGATGATATTTCCATCATTGGCTTCGACGGTATTGAGATGGCTGAGTACTATCATCCTGCGCTGGATACGATCAGCCAGCCGGGCACTGAAATGGCGTTGTCGAGTGTGGGGGTTCTGTTCGACCTGATCACCAAACATTCAGCCCATCAGCATATTGTCTATGATGCGGTATTGCTCAAACGGGGTTCTTGCAAGATGATCAAGGGCCGGTAACAGCAGGGCGCTGACTATAAAACTAACTGGAGTTGATATTTAGGATGCAAGAATCTCTGAGAATAGGCACTTTGGTCCGTGGTGGCGAAGCCGTCCAGGTCATTCCGCAGATTGTGGAGCATGGCTTCGAATCCTTTCAACTGAATTTCTGGCAGACGATTGGCGATACCGATCTGGTGGAGGCGGCGGCCCGGATTCGGGAGCTGGCGGCGGAGCATCACTTCGTCATTTCTGCTGTCGGCATCTATGGTAATCCGCTTGGCGGCAACCCCGAGAGCGGGGATACCCTTGCGGGCTGGGAGCAGCTGATTGAGCACGCTCACTTGTTCGGGACGGACATTATCGGCGGCTTCACCGGACGGCTGCCCGGCTCGTCGATTGACGAGTCGCTTCCGAGATTTGCTGAGGTATTCGGCGAATTGTCGAAGCGGGCGGCAGACAAGGGTCTGCGGATTGCTTTTGAGAACTGTGCGATGGGCGGGAGCTGGCAGAAGGGCGACTGGAATATCGCGCATAACCCTACAGCTTGGGAAAAGATGTTCAACGCCGTTACGGCAGACAATCTCGGGCTGGAATGGGAGCCTGCCCACCAGTTGACTGCGCTGATCGATCCGATCCCGCAGCTGCGCAAATGGGTGGATAAGATCTTCCATGTGCACGGCAAGGATGTCACTATCGCCTGGGATATCATCAAGGAGTACGGAATTCATGGACCGAAGTCTTATGTATGGGACCGGACACCGGGCTTCGGGGATTCGAACTGGACGGATATTATTACCATTCTCCGGCAGGGCGGCTATCAGGGCACGATTGATATTGAAGGCTGGCATGATCCGGTCTATCAAGGGGAGCTGGAGATGACTGGTCAGGTCCATGCGTTGAATTACTTGAAGCATTGCCGGGGCGGCAATATGATCCCAAATCCGGTTGTATGAGTATAAAAAGAAAGACCTCATGGTTCACATCTGCTGATGTGGCCGTGAGGTCTTTTTGGTTGTAGTGATGTGATTAGATGAATCGCTTGATGGTCCAATAGGGGACGGTGAAGGTCCCTTTATTCGTTTCAATATGCAGTTTATCTGCGGAGTGGTCGATTTGGCATTTTCCGGTATACGTTTCTCCGCTGATCAAGTGCACACGCTGGCATAGATTGGAGAGAAGTGCATGCTGAATATCCTGTTTAATCATACCGTCCACTTCCTCCTTGAATGCATTGCTTGTAAATCTCTATACTTATTATTAAACATGGATAGGACATTTTAACAGCAAAATTGGTTACAGTTTTGTACCATTTCACACCTACATAGTTGGCCTCAGATGGAGTAACATGTTCATGTACTGTCAGAGTAATGCTCTGCTCAGAGGGTATATATATTCTAGGAGGTGTTACCGATGAATAGAACGACCAGATTACAGCAGATAACCGTAACTCTTCTTACCACAGGTCTGCTTACCCTGTCAGGCTGGGGAGCGGCGGCTTCCCCGGTTCAGGCAGCAGCACCGGCCCCAACTCCGCCGCAGGGATGCAGCACCGGAGACCATGGGCTGCTTCAGGATTTACAAAAGGCACATAGCGGAGCTGACAGCGTTCCGCTCACCTTCTCGGATGTAGAGTTCCTAAGCTCAGATACGGGGCGGGCAGCCGGGAACGGGTTCCTGATTGGAACCTCGGACGGCGGCTGCCATTTCCAAAAGATCTATGAAGGACAGTGGAGCTTCCAGCAGATTGATTTCCCGGATAATGTTCACGGCTGGGCGCTTGCCGCTGTTAAGGACGGACAGGCTAAATATCTGTTAAGAACGGCAGACGGCGGCTCTACCTGGACAAGGCTGTCGAATCAGGCAGTAACCTTTGAACGGATAGAGTTCATGGACAGCAACCAGGGCTTTGGCTACAACCGCGCATCTACATATTATACGAAGGATGGCGGGGAGAGCTGGAGTCTGATCAAGACGCCTGCCAACACACGCGGAGCAGAATTCACCAGCAGGAATAACGGCTGGGCTGTGGTAGTTGTTCCCGGGAGCAGCTATCGGGTAATGAAGACAACTAACGGCGGTGCGGCCTGGAAGCAGGTGCTAAGCGCCTCCTCCCCTGAGGCGAATTACGGACAGATCTACGCCAAGGACAGTCAGGTGTATGCGCTGCTGTACGGCGGCTTCGGCATGTCGCAGACCTCTTATTCCCTCTACGGCAGCTCTAACTCCGGCGGCAGCTGGACCCGGGTGATTGCCCAGGAGACCGCAGGCGGCGGTCCGGCTCCCGGCAGCGGCGTAGCTGTAGCGAAGAAGGGCCCCGCTTCGGGCACCCCCGGCAATATGGTGCTGATCGGCAAATCGGCAGCCTTCCTGGCTGGGTACCAGCCGGCAGCGGAGCAAGTGGGCATCGGGCTCACCAAGAACAACGGACAGAGTTGGAAGAATCAGCAGACCGTTCCCGGCTTCGAAGGAACAATCTCGTTCACCGATGCCAATCAGGGCTGGATGGCTGTGAAGGATATGAATAGCTCCACCCTCTACGTGACGAAGGATGCAGGTGCTACCTGGAAAGCGCGGTTTTCTTTTGAGACGGCAGGGCGGTAGATTGTTCGTAAGATAATGATGAATGGCGCAGGAAAGAATGAATGACGAAGATGAATGACAAATGACAAATGACGAAGGTCAAAGGCAAAGACAAAGACGGGTCTTCTCCCTATGGGGGCGGGCCCGTCTTGATTGTTGTAATAGGAGCAATCGGCCCACGCGCCGCTCGCCGTCCCGTTGTAATCGGTTTTTCGATTACATTCGGCCCACGCGCCGCTCGCCGTCCCGTTGTAATCGGTTTTTCGATTACATTCGGCCCACGCGCCGCTCGCCGTCCCGTTGTAATCGGTTTTTCGATTACATTCGGCCCACGCGCCGCTCGCCGTCCCATTGTAATCGGTTTTTCGATTACATTCGGTCTACGCGCCGCTCGCCGTCCCATTGTAATCGGTTTTTCGATTACATTCGGCCCACGCGCCGCTCGCCGTCCCGTTGTAATCGGTTTTTCGATTACATTCGGCCCACGCGCCGCTCGCCGTCCCATTGTAATCGGTTTTTCGATTACAATCGGCCCACGCGCCGCTCGCCGTCCCATTGTAATCGGTTTTTCGATTACATTCGGCCCACGCGCCGCTCGCCGTCCCATTGTAATCGGTTTTTCGATTACATTCGGCCCACGCGCCGCTCGCCGTCCCGTTGTAATCGGTTTTTCGATTACATTCGGTGCTCGCAAGCAGGCCCGGCCTGAATGTATGCGAAAAACAGCATACGATGTGCTCGTAAGCAGGCACCCGGCCTGAATGTATGCGAAAATCGTTTCTATTGTGGTGCAGCAGAAGAAGAGGTATTGTGGAGAATAACGTTAGCTTTGGTGTAATACTTGTGAGTAGCGGGTAATGGGATAGCATAGGGGGTGAAGTATGGTTAGACCCGTTAGAATACTCTGGATAAGCGCTGTAGTAGTGAATATCGTAGGATTGGCCCTCTTTCTGTTACAGACGAGCCCGGGGTTCAGCCAAGGGTTTATCCTGGATGTTGTAAATATAATGCTGCTCCAGATATTAGGCATCCCCTCTGCGGTTTTGGTTGTTGCGTCGCTTCTTCTGTTGAAGTACACAAGGAAGCCGCCAGGCTGGGCGGGGTACATAGGAATCTTCATCATGATAGGGGCACTGCTGTGGATTGGGGGATATTTTCTGCTTTTTGCAAGGCTGATGCTATTTGAGAACGTCCGGTAAAAATAATACTTTACTGATCGTTCTCGAATATGCTAAAATGCTGGTACGAGGCAGATTATTTTTTTGACTATAGTAGAACGGACGGTCTCAAATAAAACAGATGAGGAGTGGTAACGATGGGGAAGCTTGACGGGAAGGTTGCATTGATTACTGGGGGGAATAGCGGGATTGGGCTGGCTAGTGCCAGGCTATTTGTGGCAGAGGGCGCAAGAGTGGTCATAACCGGCCGTAATCCGGTATCCCTGCAGGCGGCGGTAGAAGAGCTGGGTGCGGAGCATGCAGTTGCTGTCCAGGCGGATGCGACTGATCCGCAGAGTGCGGTGAAGGCTGTGAATGCAGCAATAGAGGCCTTCGGCAGACTGGATGTGGTCTATGCGAATGCAGGAATCGCGGGCTATACACCGCTGGGCAGCACAGAGCTTGCCACCTTCGAGGAAGTGCTCCGGATCAATGTGACCGGTACCTTTTTCACCGTCCAGGCTGCACTGCCTCATCTGAAGGCCGGAGCTTCCGTCATTCTGACCGGCTCCGTGTTAGCCAAGGCCGGAAGACCCGGCAATTCCGCTTATGCTGCCAGCAAAGGAGCAGTCAGCAGCATGACGAAGGTACTGGCCTCCGAGCTGTCTCCGCTGGGCATCCGCGTCAACAACATCGCGCCTGGCGTAACGCGCACTCCGATCTGGGGAGAGTCGGCGATGGATAACTGGAAGCAGGTCGAGGCAGGCATGGCACTGTCGATTCCTCTGGGCCGTGCGGGTGTACCCGAAGAGATCGCTAAGGTCGCCCTGTTCCTGGCCTCCGATGATTCTTCGTATATCCAAGGTGCAGATATCGCCGTGGACGGCGGTGCAGGCAGCTCACCGCTGGGCGCGCCGGTATACCGGCAGAATGCATAACGCGTAAGTATAAGCTATAAGCTACAAGCCATAAGTTACGAGCTATAAGCTGCAAGCCACGAGCTACGAGCTACAAAAAGGCACAAAAGCACCTACGGGGTGTTTTTGTGCCTTTTGTATAGGGGATTTATGATATTCGTCTAGTGCGGAGGCGGATATAGTGTATGCGAAAAACTGAACACAATGGGACCGGGTGCAGCGCATAAGCCGAATGTAATCGAAAAACCGAACACAATTGGACTGGGAGCGCCGCGTAAGCCGTACTTTTATCGCAGTGCCAGACGTATTTTCACAGAAAAACCGCATACAATGTGCTGGCATTCATCAGTGTGGTAAAATGAACTGACACATGTAAAATTATGTTATTCCCACTCAGAGCAAAAACTAATGTTGAACGGAGGTTATCCGCATGAGGCTTACTAACCGGGGGACGATAATTGCTGTGCTGGTACTCGTTGTTGTTGCAGGAGGGATCTACCTGTCGCTAACCGGGTCACCTTATAAAAGAAGCCACATCGCTAATGAGGTCAAAGCATACCTGATTCATACTAGAGCGTATCCCGAAGCAGATATTCAAGAGATCCGTGGAGTCTATAGCTTGAAATCGGGCGTTTATGAAGCGGAGGTACGGTATAAGGATGAACCTGATCAGAATTATACATACGCCAAAGTAAATGGAGCGTTCAGACTGGTTGGGGTCAGCAGCGTGTACGGAAATCATATAGATGAGACTTTTTATTGAAGATTGAATTCCAATAAGAGGTAAAAGGTCTGTGCCGTCGAATAAGAGAATAGATATACAGAGGGAAAAGTTCGCATGTAAGGTTATTGTTGTGTAAACGCTCACAATTGATGCAGGAGGCGAATCAGGATGGACGGAAGCAAGTCGTTAATCTATCAAATTCTCAAGACGATTGAAGAGGGCAAGGAACCGGTGCTGGAGAACCTGGAGGGCGTGACCATCGGAGGCTACCACAGCGCGTTGGAACAGATCGCAGAGAACAAGCTGGCGAGCAATATCAGTTTCTCTGTTAGCGGGAAAGGCAAGAAGGCAGTCCGCGTCGCGAATACGAGCGGTTCTAAACTGACTGCGCAGGGCGTTAATTATATTCATATTCAGGATAGCCGCAGCTACTAGCCTGCCCTTGATCCTGGCAGGAATAAACGATATTACCCGAACACCCGCAGACTGGAGATAGGTCTCCTGCTGCGGGTGTTTTTTGCTGTGGGCAGAAGGTGGCTTACCCCCTTCTTCGGATAACCGGGGCCGATCCGGGTGAATCCGGTTACAGTAGAATAACCGTCCCTCACAATCGGATTTTGCCTTATGGCCTGCAGTGCCGTTACTTATAATGAAGTTACGACAGCGGCGGCCGTACAGGCAGCCAAGGAAGGAAGAGAAGAGAGATGAAACTTCGGATTAAGGAGAGTCAGAACGGCTTGCCGGCATTACCGGTCAAGACCGGGGGGCTGGGGAAGACACTGCGCAGGGACTGGTTCCTGTATGCGATCCTTGTGCCTTTTGTATTATGGTATATCCTGTTTGCTTTTAAGCCGATGTACGGGCTGCAGATTGCCTTCAAGGATTACAGCGTTTTTCAGGGCATCGCGGACAGTCCGTGGGCAGGCTTCAGCCACTTTGAAACATTCCTGCAGAGCGATTACTTCCTGCGGGTGCTGAAGAATACACTACTGATCAGCCTGTACAGCCTGTTATTCGCATTCCCGGCGCCGATCCTGCTGGCATTGCTGCTTAATGAAGTGAAGAATGCCATGTTCAAAAAAACGGTGCAGACCATTACTTATCTGCCCCACTTTATCTCTGTTGTCGTTGTATGCGGCATTGTAACCAATCTGCTCGCACCCGGCAACGGTATCGTTAACCTCCTGCTGGAGCAGATGGGCTTCGAGAAAATTTATTTCCTCGCCGTGCCGGAGTATTTCCGCACCATCTTCGTCTCGATGGGTATCTGGCAGGAAATGGGCTTCTCTGCCATTATCTACATTGCAGCGCTGGCAGGCATCAATACGGATCTTTATGAGGCGGCGGTGGTAGATGGAGCTAATAAATGGAAGCGTATTCTAAATGTGACGCTGCCAGGAATTCTGCCTACGATCATGATCATGCTGATTCTGAAGATCGGCAGTCTGCTGGAGGTCGGCTATGAGGCGATTATTCTGCTCTACCAGCCTGCAACCTACGAGACGGCAGATGTCATCAACAGCTATGTCTACCGGGAAGGGATCTTGAACGGCCGTTACGACATGGCTACAGCAGTCGGATTATTCAACTCGGTTGTGGGGCTGCTCCTCATTGTAATCTCTAACCGGCTCAGCAAAAAATACACCGGCAACGGTCTCTGGTAGGTGAAGAAATTATGACAGAAAGCCGCGGCGAAAAGCTTTTTTACCGCTTCAATTATGTATTCCTGACGCTTCTGATGATCATTGTCCTGTTCCCTGTACTCTATGTGCTGTCCGCTTCCTTCAGTTCTCCGGATGCGGTAGTGTCGGGCCGGGTGATTCTGTTCCCCGTCGAGCCGACACTGGACGCCTATAAGGCGGTCTTCCGGGAACCGACCATTTGGCTCGGGTACGCCAATACACTCTTTTACACTGTTGCAGGTACACTGGTCAGCATGATACTTACGATCTGCGGTGCATACAGTTTGTCCAAGCGCAGGCTTAAAGGCCGGAAGGCGATCAATCTGATGATTTCCTTCACGCTTGTCTTCAATGCAGGTATTATCCCTATCTATATGAACTTCCGCAGTCTGGACCTGCTGGATACGCGGAGTGCGATCATCTTCGGCTTCGCCATTTCGACCTTTAATGTTATTATTCTGCGCACCTTCTTCCAGTCTGTTCCCGAAGAGCTGGAGGAGGCAGCCCGCATTGACGGGGCGAGCGAGGCCACGATTCTGATGCGGATCATGCTGCCCCTGTCCAAGGCTGCCTTGGCGACAGTTACGCTCTTCTATGCGGTAGGGCGCTGGAACGGATACTTCTGGGCCATGGTGCTGCTGCGCAGTGAAGACAAAGTGCCGCTGCAGGTGCTGCTGAATCGTCTGGTGGTACAGATGAAGCCGAGCGATTCCATGATGGTCACGGACAGCTCCTACCTGATTGCAGAAACGGTCATTTATGCCACGATTGTGGTTGCCGTTCTGCCGATGATGCTCTTCTATCCGTTTATCCAGAAGTATTTCGTACACGGAGTCATGATCGGCTCCATCAAAGGCTAAGGACAATAGCGGTGCCGCCAGGGAAGCCTTGAACCGGAGGCGTACTTGTTTGCATAGAAAAGGGATACGATATAATAGATAAAAGGGAGGATTATTGTACATGAAAAAAATGAAAAGCCTGTTGCTTGCACCAGCGCTTATGGCGATCCTGGTATCAGGCTGCGGGGGCAACCAGGGGGCAGCCCCATCCCCGTCAGCGAATGATTCAGGCGCTTCGCCTGCCGCCTCTGCTGCACCTGCCGCAACACCGGCGGCAAATGTGGAGCCGCTTAACCTTAATTTCTACTATTATAGCCAGGCGCTTCAGATTAACGGCGATATGCCAATTTTTCAGGAAGCGGCCAAGGCTACCGGCGTCACGCTGAAGAATGTAGCTCCGACCGGAGGCGACGATGCCCAGGCGTGGAATCTGCTGCTAGCTTCGGGTGAACTGCCTGATATTGTGGCTTACCAGCTGTCCGGACTTAATAATATCGCTGTTCAGGGTGCGCTTGTGCCGCTGGATGATCTGCTGGCCGAGAATGCTCCGAATTTCAAGGCGTTCCTGGACGAGAACAAGGCGATTAAGAGTGCTATCACTGCCTCAGACGGCAAAATTTATGTCGTGCCGTTCGTGTCTGACGGGGAAGCCCAGGAGGGCTGGTATATCCGTCAGGATTGGCTCGACAAGCTGGGACTGAAGGCTCCGGCAACGGTTCAGGAGTACTATGAGGTGCTGAAGGCGTTCCGTGAACAAGACCCTAACGGAAACGGCAAGAAGGATGAGGTGCCTTTCTTCTCCCGTAATGCCACTTCCGGCTTCGCTTCCCTGTTTCCGCTGTGGGATGCCTCGCTGTCTTTCAAGCTGAAGGACGGCAAGATCGTATACGGGCCGAACGAGCCGGAGTATAAGACGGCTGCAACGGAGACAGCCAAGTGGTACAAGGAAGGGCTGATTGATAAGGAGATCTTCACCCGCGGCAATACCGCACGTGATATTCTCTTTGCGAATGATACCGGCGGTTCTGTACATGACTGGTTCGCCAGCACCGCCAATTACAATAACAAGCTTCAGCCGACTCTGCCTGATTTCTCGCTGCGTCCAATTGCACCTCCGGCCAGCATCTCCGGCAAGGTATTTGAAGTAACCAAGCGCAATCCGCTGGGCAACAATGCCGGGTGGGCGATTTCCGCGAACGCCAAGGACCCGGCGGCTGTACTGCGCTATATGGACTTCTGGTGGACTGAAGAAGGGCGCCGTCTGCATAACTTTGGAATTGAAGGTGAAACGTACACGATGGTGGACGGCAAGCCGGTATTCACCGAGAAGGTATTGAATGAGCCCGCTGTAGTCGATTATCTGATCAAGACTACCGGTGCCCAGTTAATCATCGGCGGACATCAGGATTTCGCCTACGAAGAGCAATGGACGAATAAGATTGCACTGGAAGGCGTGAAAATGTATGTGGACAATAACTACTTCGCCCCTGAGTACCAGGTGCCGCAGCTGAACTTCACCCTGGATGAAGACAAGAAGATTAAGGAGCTGTTCCCGCCGATTGAAACCTATGTGATGGAGACTTCACAGAAGTGGTTCATGGGCGGAGAGGCAGTGGAAAGCAGCTATGACGCCTTCGTTCAGCAGCTTAAGCAGCTTAAGCTGGATGAAGTATTGGAAATCTATAATACGGCTTACGCGCGTTACCTGGAACAACAATAACCGGTTCCGCCTCCTCCGTCTGGAGGAGGCTTTTGAAGGAGGAGGCACCTATGATCAAGCGGACATATACCATGGTCGTAATTGATGATATCCGCGCTGTCGTGAACGGGATCTCCAGGGATATGGACTGGAGCGAGCTGGGGATAGACATCGTGGGCACGGCATCCAGCGGCGAGGGAGGTCTGGCGCTCGTTAAGAAGAAGCTGCCCGATATCATTGTGACGGATATCCGTATGCCCAGACTGAGCGGCATTGAGATGATGCGGGAGCTGCGGCCGCAGCTCCCGCAGGCCAAATTTATCTTCATCAGCGGCTATTCCGATTTCGATCATGCGCAGGAAGCGCTTCGTCTGGGCGCCTTCGATTATATCCTCAAGCCCTTCACCCCGAAGCAGCTGGCCGAAGTGGTGAAGAAGGCTGTGGAGGAGCTGGAGAGAGAGCGGCAGCACAGCGAGGAGCTGAGCGACATGCAGCAGAAGCTGCGGGAGAGCATGCCGTTATTGCGCCAGGAATACCTCAGCCTGCTGGTCCGCTTCTCGGCCCAACCGGAGACGCTGCGCAGGCGCTGGGAATTTCTGCAGATGGATATGCAGTCCTCTCCGCTCGCCGTCGTGGTGCTGGAGATTGACCATTTCGTACAGAAGAGCGAGGAGATTCCGGTCAATGATGCGGAGCTGCTGCGGTTTGCCGTGCAGAACATCGTAGAGGAGACTGTACTCCGGGTGGCCAAGGGAACCCTGTTCCGCGAATCGGTTCACCGCTTCGTGCTCATTGTCAACACAGGGAATGGGGCCAGCGCGCTGGGAATCGCCGAGGAATGCCGGGAGAACGCCGAGCGTTACTCCAAATGCACGGTCTCGGCAGGCGTAAGCCGGACGGTTCAGGAGCTGGATGAGCTTCCCGTTGCCTATCAGCAGGCAGTAGAAGCACTAACCTACACGTTCTATACCGGGGGCAACAGTGTGTTCTTCTGGGAGCATATCACGCAGCGCCCCGAGGTGCTTCCGCGTCCTGATGCCGATCTGGAGAAGGAGCTGGTCTATGCGCTGCGCTCCGGCAATGCCGGGCAGGCTGAGAAGTCGCTGCTGGCGCTGCTGGAGACTGCCGGGAAGACAGAGGCCCTGCCTTCGCCGGATAGTGCGAAGGCGCTCTGTGTAGAGCTTGCCGCTCTGATCCGCAATGCGGTGCCTGAACTGGCCGAGAGTCCGGAGCTGCCCGAGTTAATGAAGGTGTTGACCTCGCCCCGGGCGGTGCTGAACGATCTGCGCGAATCGCTGAAGCAGCTGTGCAAGCTGAGCTGTGTGCAGGTCCAGTCCCGGCTGCAATACAGTGCCCAGGAGACGATTCAGGCGGTTATCCGTTACATGCGTGAGCATCTGCATCTCAATTTGATGGTCGGCGACTATGCTGCCCATGTTCACCTGAGCACCAGCTATTTCTCCAACCTGTTCAAGAAGGTGACCGGGCTCTCCGTTGGCGCTTTCGTCATCCAGGAGAAGATGGAACAGGCCAAGCTGCTGCTGGCCGGCGACCGGCCCATTGCCGAAATTGCCGAAAACCTCGGCTATGAGGAGCGCTCCTATTTCAGCGATGTATTCAAGAAAACGACCGGCATGACGCCCACGGAATTCCGGGCGGCCTATGGACCCAGACAGGGCAACGGATGAGAAAGCCTGTTCTGCGGACATTCCTGCACAATTCCACCTTCAAGACCAGGCTCTGGATCGGTATTGTGTCCATCGTGATTCTGGCAATATGGGTTACAGGCGTCTCCTCGCAATACCTGGCTTCACGGCTTCTGGAGCGAAAGACGGCAGAGCTCAGCCAGATGATGATCGGCAAATCGGCCCAGGCGCTGGAGGAGAAGCTGCGCAAGGTCCGGCTGTCGGTCCTGACCTTTATGATGAGTCCGCCCTTCGAGGATGTTCTCCGCGCCTCGCCGGGAACAGAAGCCAGCTACTACTCTTATTTCGCGCTGAACAATGCGCTGCAGGTGCCCCTGGTCCAGATGCAGCTGATCGAGCCATCCATTGATTCGGTGCTTGTGTCCACGCCCATCGGTGAATTCTATTCCGTCACCGGGGCGAAGCGGACGAATCTGGATTTCGCGGACACTCCGCTAAGCCGGATTATGCAGGAGAAGACGCTGCCGCTATGGGTTCCTGCCCATCGTGACGAGCTGTTCGAGAACAGCGGCAGTGTCCTCAGCCTGCTGATCGAGCCGATCTCCGTCTATCGGGGAACCGATGTGCAGGTGGTCGTCAATGTGCGGGAGTCTGCCATCAAAGAATATGCCGAGACGAATGTGGTCGGCGACAGCGGAAGCATTGCAGTCATTGACGCAGCGGGTAATCCGGTGATGGATGAGCATTCCCGCTTCGTGGCCCCGATGCGGGAAGAGGCCTTCCAGCGCGAGGTTAACGCGGGGCGCAATCATTTTGAATACAGGTTCGAAGGGAAGGAATATCTGGTCAATTGGGCCAAGGTGACCTTTCCGGATAATTGGATGATCTTCTACTTCCAGCCCAAGGCTGTGCTGCTAAAGGATATCCGCTATATGTGGTGGGCCACGCTTATTATCGTACTCGCGCTCATTCCGCTGGCGCTGATTCTGTCGAAGTGGATTACCGGCCTGCTGATCCGGCCTCTCTACCGGCTGCAGCGTCTGATGTCCAGAGCCGGTGACAACGATCTCTCCGTGCGCTTCTCCAGCGATTACAGGGATGAGGTAGCACAAGTGGGTGAACGCTTCAACATCATGCTGGTCAAAATTGAGCAGCTCATCCAGAACGTCACCGAGGCGGAGAAGCAGAAGCGTGTCTCTGAGGTCAAGGCGCTGCAGGCGCAGATTGATCCTCATTTTCTCTACAATACCTTGAATACGATTCTCTGGAAATCGGAATCCCGCAAGCAGGAGGATGTGAAGGAGATGATTATCTCCCTGTCCCAGCTGTTCCGGCTTGGGCTTAATAACGGCCATGATCTGACAACCGTAGCCAAGGAGGTAGATCATGTCAGCCGTTACTTAAGCTTGCAGCAGCAGTGCTACGAGGAGCTGTTCACCTATGAGATAACAGTGGAGGAAGGGCTGGAAGAGCAGCCGCTGCTAAAAATCCTGCTCCAGCCCCTGGTGGAGAACTCGATTCTCCATGGATTCCAAAGTGAGGACTATACCGGACGGATTAACATCCGCGTGTACCGGGAAGGGGCCTTCCTCGTTTGTAAGGTGGAGGACAATGGGGAGGGCTTCGACAAGGAGCGGGTAGAAGCCGGACTTGTCTCAGCAGCCGGGCAGGAGAATGGCGGCTATGCTCTGCGGAATGTCTACACCCGGCTGCGCCTGCACTATGGGGACAAGGCCGTAATGGAGCTGGAGAGTGAGCCTTACAGGCTTACCTCCGTAACCCTCCGGTTTCCGGGGGAGTATGCGGATAGCTAGGGCAGCGGCGGAGAAGCCGCGCCGGTCAGGGGCCGGCAGGAAACAAACTATGATTACCTGGAGGGATTGTGTTGAAACCGGAACGACTTATTTATACCTTTGTCAGCTACGCTGCCCATTATGATGCAGACTGGGGCAAGGGTGTTGCCCTTGACGGGATTGAGCTGACTGCGGAGCTTGCGCATAAATACCGCATTCCCGTAACCTGGATTGTCAACCGGGGCTCGATTCCGGTTCTGCGGGAGCGGATCGGGGAATGGCATATCGCCTTCGGCGATGATGTCATCCTGCAATGTCCTTTCTTTGAAGAGGAGGCCGGCTCCTCCAAGGAGGTCCTGAAGCAGCGGCTGGAAGAGGATTGGTCGCTGCTGCAGGAGGCCTTCCCATGGGCCACCACCAAGGTGGCCGCAAGGGGGAAGATTTACAATGAAGTGATTGAAGTGCTGGAGGAACTGGATTTTGAGGGCATGTGGGGATATTGCTTTGAGCAGTTCTGGTGGGATGGCATCACCCATAAGGGCATTCCCTGGGGGTCATGGTATGTGGACAGCGGGAGCTTCAAGGTGCCGCATTCCGGCCGGGGCCAGGTGGTGGCCTGTGAATGGACCGCCCGTGACCTGCACGCCACCTACCATACCGGCAGCCCGGTCATCTATTCCACGGACCCCAACGATGTGCTGCGCGCCGGTCTGTGTACGGGAGAGAATATCGACTACTGGAAGCATCTGTTCGATGAATATTTGTTCAATACGGATCATAACGGGCAGGTGTTTTTCCTCCAGCAGCAGGAAGGCCATGAGATGGAGTTCACTGACCGGTTCACTGTATTCCCGGCTTCCCATGTCGGGGAATGTGCGGGAATGCTGGATCTCTTTTTCAAATATATTACCGGCTATCCTATTACCTTAACGACTTTACCGCATGCTGTACGCCTGTACAAAGAGCAGAATGAATATACGGCAGCATCCTATATGCTGACCCATGATTATCCGGTACGGCCGGAGGTTAACGAATACACCATGACTCTGGGCGGAGTAGGCTTCGGCCCTTGGCCGGAAACCTTCCTGTACTATGATAAAGAGTGCCAGCTGTCCTTCGTGGAGGGAGAATGCAGGCCCCGTCTGCTGCGCAATTACATCGGGAAGCTGAATATGAACGATGATTTCACAGAAGCTGTTCCGCCGGTGTTCGTGACGAAGTATCTGAAGACGGATGCGGTGATTGAACTTGAATATGAGATTGGGAGCAGCAGCGCTGTTCCGTTCGGGTTAGTATACTGGGATGATCTGGAGGACTATGAAGTCAGCGCTTGTTCAGGCGGGGCGGAGGTTAAGCTGATTAAGGACAAGCTAGCCTTCCTCAGATTCAATCTGACCGGCGGCCGGCAGACAATCGGACTTACACTCCGCTTAAAAAGGAGGCTGGAAGGCCATGCATAAAGCGCTGCGTGAACTCAAGGAGGATGAGCGGCTGTTCTTCGAACAGGCCCTGAAGTATGCGATGGGTAAAATTGAGCAGAACCTGCCCGTATATACAGATCTGTATCCGGCGCCGGCCAGCCAAGATCTGGTCTATCCCGCGATAGAGAATACGGACTGGACGGCCAGCTTCTGGACCGGCATGGTCTGGCTGGCGTATGAATGGACCGGAGACAGCAGGTACCGGGAAGCGGCAGAAGAGCAGCTGGCCAGCTTCCGGCGGCGGGTGGAGGAGCGGATCGCGGTGGATACGCATGATCTGGGTTTTCTGTACAGCCTTTCGGCGGTTGCTGCTCACCGGATTACCGGCAATCCGGCGGCGCGGGAGATGGCGCTGGAAGCGGCCGGACTGCTGGCGGACCGTTACTTTCCGGAGGCTGGAATCATCCAGGCCTGGGGAGATCTGAATGACCCGGCGCAGCGCGGCCGGATGATTATCGACTGCCTGCTGAATCTTCCGTTGCTCCACTGGGCTGCTGAAGAGACCGGGGACAGCGCCCTGGCATCCATAGCCCACAGACATGCCCGGCAATCGGCCCGGTATCTGGTCCGCCCCGACCATACCTCCTATCACACCTATTATATGGACGCGGAAACGGGCAACCCGCTGTACGGCAACACTCATCAGGGGTATGCCGATGATTCCTGTTGGGCGAGAGGTCAGGCCTGGGGCATCTACGGTTTCGCGCTTGCCTACGCCCATACAGGCGATTCATCGCTGCTTGATGCCTCCAGGCAGCTGGCCGACTATTTCCTGGCCAAACTTCCGGCGGACGGCATTGTGTATTGGGATCTGATATTTACGGACGGCGACGGCCAGGAGAAGGACAGCTCGGCTGCTGCTATTGCCGTCTGCGGGCTGCTGGAGCTCTGCCGGCAATTACCGGCTGATGATCCGGGTGCAGCCGGGTACAGGAAAGCTGCCCTGGAGATGCTGGCCGCACTCGCAGAAGGGTATACGACGAAGGACCATTTGCATTCCAACGGTATTCTGCTGCATGGTGTCTATAATAAACCGCGGGGCTGGGGAATCGACGAGTGCACCCTCTGGGGGGATTATTTCTACTGTGAGGCCCTGATACGGGTGCTTAGAGAGTGGCGGAGTTATTGGTAGACAAGTTCTGGTGACCCGGATCGACAAATTAAATATATCATGATATATTATTATGTATGATACCGAAAAATGAACGTCAGGGGACCAGGAACGTTATGGCTGAAACAACCTCTTCCAAGCCGATGTATGAGAAGATCTTTGATGAAGTGAAGGAGAGTATCCTTACAGAGGCTTATAAACCCGGCGAGCGGGTTCCTTCCGAGAAAGAGCTGGCTGAGACCTATAGTGTCAGCCGCATAACCAGCAAAAAAGCACTTGAGATGCTGGCCGCCGAACGGCTGATTGTCCGCAAGCCCGGCCGGGGCTCGTTCGTGGCCGATGCTTCTGCTGAACAGTCTGACCCGGGGATGATCAGTACAGCCCCAGCTACCATACATTCCGATGAGAAAACAATCGGCCTGATCATCACCGACTTCGGCAACAGCTACGGGACGGGGCTGATCTACGGGATGGAGCAGGCTTCGCGCGATAATGACTGCTTTCTGGTGCTGCGGAGAACCTTCGGGATTCCGGAGAATGAAGAGCAGGCGATCCAGAAGCTGCTGAATCTGGGTGTAGACGGTCTGATTATTTTCCCGGCCCAGGGCGAGTATTTCAATGCGGAAATTCTGAAGCTGGTCATCGGGCGTTTTCCGCTCGTGCTGGTAGACAGACATCTAAAAGGAGTAGCTGCGGCCTCCATCAGCACCGATAATCTGCAGGCGGCCCTTGAAGCGACGGAGTATTTATTTGACCTCGGGCATACACATATTTCGTTTCTGTCTCCGCCTCCCGTGGACACCACTGCGGTGGAGGACCGGATTGAGGGCTTCATTCAGGCCCATGCGCAGCGGGGGGTCATGGTTGACAAGGAGCTGTGGGTCAGCGATTTGACCTCGACGCTGCCTAAGTTTTTTAATGCGGATAATATTGAACGGGACATCTCGCGGCTGGTCACCCATCTGCAGAGCCATCCGTCCGTCACGGCGTTATTTGCCATAGAATACAATATCGCGCTGCTCGCGAAGACTGCGGTGGAACGTCTGGGGCTGCGCATACCTGAGGATATCTCCATTATATGCTTCGACAGTCCGCCGACCCATCTGGGAGGCGGGTATGCCTTCACCCATATGCGGCAGAATGAAGAGGAGATGGGCCGGATTGCCCTGGAGAATGTGCTACGTATTATGAACGGGGAGGCTGTTCCCCATAAGGTGATGCTGGAAGCTGAGCTGGTGCCCGGGAATTCGACCGGCCCTGTCCGTCACAACTAACTGCTGTAATCTAAAGACCCATTCCGCCGGATATTCCGCCGGATGGGTTTTTTGCTGTGTCCAATGTGATCCGTTTCCGGCCGGAAGATTAAGCTTGCAAGTTAGCCTAGTCTAGTCAATATCAGTGTATTTCATATGTTAATATATTATTATCTAAAAATACATATTGACATATCATTCACATACCAATATACTCATTTGTGAAAGCGCTTCATTCATTACAGAGGAGGTCATTCCGATTGAAAGCGATGAAGGAAACACCTAATTCCCTGCGGGAGCTGGCTGGCCGTGTACGTCAAAAACTGCCCAGCCATCCGCACCTGGCAGATATGTTTGAACAGTGCATGCTCAATACCTGGAACACAACGATACAGCGCAACCCGGATGGAACAACCTTTGTCATTACCGGTGATATACCGGCTATGTGGCTGCGGGACTCCACCGCACAAGTCCGTCCCTTCCTGATCCCCGCCTCCGAAGATGAAGAAATTGCCGGCATGATTGAAGGGCTTATCGCACAGCAATTTGCCTATATTGCCATTGATCCCTATGCGAATGCGTTCAACCGGGAAGCGAATGGGCGGGGTCACCAGGAAGACAAAACGGCGATGAGTCCATGGATTTGGGAACGGAAATACGAAATCGATTCCCTCTGCTACCCCATTCAGCTTAGCTATCTGCTATGGAAAAACACCGGGCGGGTCACGCAGTTCAATTCAGCGTTTGAAGCCGGAGTGTGGCAGATTATTAAATTATGGATCAGGGAGCAGAATCATGAGAGCGGTTCCGATTATGTTTTTGAGCGCGTGAACTGTGCGCCAACAGATACACTTGTCCGCGGGGGCAAGGGCTCTGTGACCGCCTATACCGGAATGACCTGGTCGGGCTTTCGTCCAAGCGATGATGCCTGCGAATACGGTTACCTGGTGCCTGCCAATATGTTCGCCGTCGTTGTCCTGCGGTACGTTAGCGAAATCGCAACCGATGTGCTTGGCAACCTAGAGCTTGCACAGGCGGCGGAAGATCTGGCTGAGCAGATTGACGGGGGGATCCGGCGGCATGGCATTGTGCAGCTCCCTGAATATGGTCCTGTCTACGCCTATGAGACCGACGGCCTGGGAGGCGTGAACCTTATGGATGACGCCAATGTGCCCAGCCTGCTGTCTATTCCTTACCTTGGCTATGCATCTGCGGATGATCCGCTGTATCTCAACACCCGCAAGCTTATTCTAAGCCGGACCAACCCCTATTTCTATGAAGGCAAGGCGGCAGCGGGTATTGGCAGTCCGCATACCCCTCCGCATTATATATGGCCTATCGCCTTGGCGGTTCAGGGAATGACCTCCGGGAAGAGGGAGGAGCAGGAGGCAATGCTTGAGCTGCTGCAACAGACGGATGCCGGAACCGGATTGATGCATGAGGCTTTTCATGCGGATCATCCGGAAGAGTATACCAGACCCTGGTTTTCCTGGGCCAATATGATGTTCTGCGAGCTGCTGCTTATGCGCTGCGGAATTGAGGTGAGTAGAGGCTGAGCAGCCCTGGCTCTAATAACAGACAAATACAAATGAAGGGGATGTAATAATGAAAAAAGGATGGGTTACGGTACTCTCGGTGATGATGGTCGCTGCCTTGGCGGCAGGCTGCAGCGGTAATTCGGCAAAAGAAAGCCCTGCGAATGACGGCAAAGCCGGAAGCGGCAGCAGCGGCAAGAAGACGGAGCTGACGTTCTGGGGCGATTGGGGCGGTGAAGGCCAGAAGCAGTTCGAGACCATGGTGGATGCCTTCAACAAATCACAGGACAAAATTCATGTCAAATATGTGCTGCAGCAGGATATGATTACCAAATTCCTGACGGCGGCCACCAATGGCGGTGCACCTGATGTGCTGTTCTGGGACCGCTGGCGGACCTCGCTGTATGCTCCCAAGAACGTGCTGCATCCGGTGGATGAGTACTTAACGCGTGATGGCATTTCCAAGGATGATTTCTACAGCGAGTCATTGACCGAGCTCTCCTATAACGATAAATTATACGGGCTTCCGCTGACCGTTGATGCACGGGCATTATTCTACAATAAGAAGCTGCTGGATGAAGCGGGGCTTCAGCCTCCGGCTACCTGGGATGAGCTGGAGCAGGCTGCTGCCAAGCTGACCAAGTGGAACGGCGACAAGCTGGAGGTGGCAGGCTTCTCCATGGGCGACCTCGGCCTGTTCAATATGTATCTCCAGCAGGCAGGCGGCCAGATGCTTACAGAGGACGGCAAAACCAATTTCAATAATGAGCAGGGCAAGCAGGTGCTTGAATTCTGGGACCGCCTGATGAACAAAGACAAGGTGTATAAGGTTGGCTTTGAGCTGGGACTTGGCGAAGGGCAGGATGCCTTCGTTACAGGCAAGGTCGCCATGCTCTATTCCGGCCCCTGGATGCTCAGTACCTATAACAAATACGGTAAAGATCTCGAATATGGCATTGTACCCCCTCCTGCCGGGCCGAACGGCGACAAGGGCAGTGTGATGGGCGGCTTCGGACTCGTGATTCCGGAGGGCTCCAAGCATCATGATGAGGCATGGGAATTCATTAAATGGTGGACCGCGAACAAGGATAATGCCTTGATGTGGGCCAAGACCAGCCTGAATCTTCCGGGCTTTAAGCCTTCGATGGAAGATCCGTTTTTCCAGGATGACCCGCAGTGGAAGCCGTTCCTCGATACGCTGGAATTTGCCAAAATCCGCCCGACTCATCCCGGCTATTCCGTGATGGAGACCGATGCGCTTGCGCCTAATCTTCAGCTGAACCAGCAGAACAAGCAGAGCATTGAAGACACGCTGAAAAAGGCTCAGGAACAAGGCGACAAGATGCTGAAGGATAACGCGGTTGTTAAGTAACCAGCCTGCTGCCATGGAGCCTTGCCGGATGATGAGAGGGGGAGTTGTATGGCTTCCATGAGAAAAGTGGAACGGCACGAAGCCCGGACGGCTTATGTATTCATTACGCCTACGGTGCTGCTGTTCACTGTGTTTACAGTTATACCTGTAGTGATGGCCCTGTATTTAAGCTTCACCAACTATGATGTGCTTAGCCAGAATGACTGGGTCGGCCTGGACAACTACCGCCGCCTGATTGAAGACAGCCTGCTGTGGAAGACGTTCAAGAATGTGTTCTTCTACTCGATTATTTTTGTTCCGCTGAATATTATCATTTCCCTCCTGCTGTCCATGTTGCTGAGCAGGGCGTGGCGGGGAGTCAAGCTGTTCCGCACCTTCTATTATCTGCCCACGCTGACATCGGCTGTAGCGGCGGCAACCGTATGGATCTGGCTGCTGCATCCGGAATTCGGTCTGGTGAACGGCTTGCTGTCCTATGTGGGCATTACCGGTCCTGCCTGGCTGTCCGAGACAAGTACGGCAATGCTGTCCATTGTAATGCTCACCCTCTGGCAATCCGTCGGCTCCAATATGATTATTTATCTGGCCGGTCTGCAGGGTGTCCCGGATTATCTCTATGAATCGGCACGGCTGGACGGGGCGAATACATTTGACAGCTTCCGCTTCATCACCTGGCCGCAGCTGCGGCCAACTACCTTTCTGGTCAGCACGATGGCGATTATCGGTGCGCTGCAGCTGTTTGACCAGGCCTTTGTACTGACGCAGGGCGGCCCGGCCAATGTGACCAAGACCCCGGTCTACCTAATCTATCAGCAGGGCTTCAATCAGCTGCAGATGGGCTATGCCTCGGCGCAGGCCTTTGTGCTTGCTGTAGCCATTCTTATTTTCTCGCTGATTAATATGCGGGTCTCCAAAGCGGAGGAATCGATCATTTAGGGGCAGCTTGTCCAGGAAAAGGAGGTTTGCAGGATGGGTGTTACTGGGGGTTCGGCCTTGAAGAAGGGCCTCTACAAGCTCATTTTCTATATTGTATGTATCCTTATAGCGGTTGTCATGTTTCTGCCATTCTACTGGAGTTTGCTAACCTCACTCAAGCCGGATGATGAGATTTTTGCGATGCCGATCCAGTGGTTTCCGGAGCATCTGACCTTCGAGCATTACCGCAAAGCCTTTTCAACGGTGCCGTTTGCTTTATTCTTCTGGAATTCGCTCGTGCTTGCCGTGTCGGGCGTCCTGGCTAACCTGTTTTTCGGATCACTTAGCGGCTATGCCTTTGCGAAGCTGAGATTCAAGCTGAACAAGCCGGTGTTCCGCGTGCTGCTGGCGGCAATGATGATTCCCGGCATTGTGACCATGATCCCGACAGTGTATGTGATGCGCCATATTCCGTTTGCCGGAGGCAATGATCTTTTTGGCGGGGGCGGCAATGGGCTGATGAACTCCTTCTGGGGCATTATTCTTCCCGGTGCTTCCGGGAGCTTCGCTGTATTCTTTATGCGGCAATTTTTTCTTACGCTCCCCACTGACATGCTGGAGATGGCCCGGATTGAGGGCTGCGGGGAATTTAAAATTTTCTGGCGGATCTATCTGCCGCTTACCCGTCCGGCGCTGGCTACCTTGAGCATCTTCACCTTCCAGGCCGGCTGGAACAGCTTCCTGTGGCCGATGATCGTGCTGAATGATCCGGACAAGGCGACGATTCAGATGGGCCTGCAGGCTTTTTCTTATAATTTTCAGACGGATTACGGGCCGATGATGGCCGGGGCGCTGGTGGCGATTCTGCCGATACTGGTGCTGTTCCTGGCGCTGCAGCGTTATTTTGTACAGGGGATTGCCTTCAGCGGCATCAAAGGCTGAGCCAATTAAGGGAGGCAAATTATAGACGGGAGAGAGGCCATATGAAGCAAATAGAGCTTGAACAATGGGCGGAACGGGCGGACTCGGCGCAGGAAGCGCTGGATGTATTCTTCTGGAACGAAGACATCGGAATGTATGACATTGAGACACCTTGTCCCGAAGACGCATGTAATACGGTCTTTCATTATTGGTGGATGGCCCATGGCGTGGATGTGCTGGTGGACGGCCTGCTGCGGACTGGGGCTGCTAAGTACCGCGAACGACTGTCCGCTCTACATGGGGGGCTGCTCCGCCGCAATGACGGAGTATGGCCCAATGAGCTGTACGACGACATGGAGTGGATGGCCCTGGCCTGGCTTCGCGCGTATCAGGCAACCGGAGATGAGTTGTACAAAGAGACGGTTCTTATCCTCTGGACGGATATCAAAACCGGCTGGAACAGCCATTCGGGGGGCGGCATTGCCTGGCAGAAATCGCAGCTGCATTACAAGAACACCCCGGCCAATGCACCGGCGGCCATCCTTGCCGCCCGCCTGTATCAGGCCTTTGGAGATCCGCAGGACCTGGAGTGGGCGCATGCGCTCTATAACTGGCAGCAATCCCGTCTGGTGGACCCGGACACGGGCTTCGTCTGGGATGGGATGAACCGTACCGGTGACGGCGGGATCGATAAGGATTGGAAATATACGTACAATCAGGGTGTTTATATCGGTGCGGCTATCGAGCTGTACCGGGTTACCAGGAGCCGTGACTATCTTGAGGAGGCCCGGCGCACGTTCGCCGCAGCGGTCAAGGAGCTGGCTGGCCCGCATTCCGGTATACTCCCGGATGAGGGCGGCGGCGATGCCGGTCTCTTCAAGGGCATTCTGGTCCGCTATGCGGCAGAACTGGCACAAGCCGTACCGGAAGACGGAGCCGCTGCGGCCTTCTTGCGCAGTAACGCAGAGATGCTGTGGGACCAGGGGAAGCCGGCAGACCGGGTTCTGTTCGGACCTGACTGGACTGCGGTGCCTTCAGGCGTAGTTCAATTGAGCACCCAGCTGAGCGGCCTGAAGCTGCTGGAGCGGATGGCTGTGCTTGCAGGGACCGGGCAGCCGAAAACTCGAACCTCATTTTAGAATAGGAGGAGGTGGCGTATGGATCATTACAACGGGACATCATCAGCAGAAGAATGGGCAGCGCGTGCAGACTGGCTCCAGGACTCCCTGTGGCGGCACTACTATAATGCGGACAGCGGAATTATGAACCAGTGGTATCCGCGGGAATACAGCAGGGCAGGCGACAATTTCTACTACTGGTGGCAGGCGCATGTCATTGATGCTCTGACCGATGCTTACGAACGGACGCGGGATTCTGGATATGCCGAACGCATCCGCGGCCTGAGCCGCAGCTTGAAAACCTATAACGGCGGGACGTTCAAGCATAATTATTATGATGATATGGAATGGACTGCCCTTGCGCTACTGCGGGCGCATCAGGCTACCGGTGAAGCGGAATATCTGAATGCTGTACTTGAATTATGGGCGGATATTCAGACGGCCTGGAATGAGCACTGCGGGGGCGGCATGGCCTGGAAAAAAGATCAGCTGGATTACAAGAACACGCCGGCGAATGCTCCGGCCGCTATTCTGGCCGCCCGCCTATACTCGCTGCTTGGGCATGAGGAGGATCTGAACTGGGCGATCCGGATTTACCGCTGGAACCAGGCCAATCTGGTTGACCCTGACACCGGGTTCGTATGGGATGGAATGAACCGGCAGGGCAATGGGCAGATCGATTACGACTGGGAATTCACTTACTGTCAGGGCGTGTTCGTGGGAGCGGGGATAGAGCTCTGCCGTGTCACCGGCGATTCCGGCTATGCCGCAGATGCCCGCCGGACCGCCGAGGCCTGCATCGGCCGCTTATGCCATTCTGATTCGCTGCTGCTGCCGGATGAAGGGATTGACGACACCGGATTGTTCAAGGGAATTCTGATCCGCTATCTGGTACAGCTGGAGCAGCATTTCCCCGGAAATGACCGGGTCCGTGAAGTCATATGGGCCAATGCCCGTACGCTATGGGCGCAAGGGCTGGACCGGACGCTGGGGCTGTGCGGACCCTCTTGGGAGCAGGTTCCCGTACTGCCGGTACAACTCAGTGTACAGCTCAGCGGTCTGATGCTGCTGGAGGGAGCAGTCAAGCTTAGCCATTAGCCCGCTGCCGCCTGACGGTTGTGGACTGGATGTACAAATGAAGGGGGTATTTGGAAATGTTCACCTGGAAGAAAGTAAGAACGGCCGCAGTTCTCTGTCTGTTGTCCCTTTCTCTGTCTGTACCGTCTCCCGGTGCGGGAAGTACGGCAGAGGCTTTCACCGTCTCTAATGCTGATGCTGCAATGAACTCTTTTGTGCAAGTATTCTATGATTCTTCCGCCAAATACTTCTATACCAACAGCGATCATCAGATTCATTCTGAACATGCCCATGGACCGGATGGAGGACTCTACACCGATTTCTGGTGGGAAGCCCAGCTCTGGGAGACCGTAATGGATGCCTACGAACGCACGGGCAGCAATGTCTACCGCACGATGATTGGTGACATCTACACCGGATTCAACGCCAAATACCCGGATATGATGACAAATCCGTTCAACGATGACCTGGGCTGGTGGGCGCTGGCCTGCGCAAGAGCCTATGAACTGACTGGAACGACGGAGTATCTGAACCGTGCCAGCTTCCTGTTTGGCCAAATCTACAGCGAATGGGACAGCACGTACGGCGGCGGGATCTGGTGGAGAAGGGACGCCCATGTGCCGGGCCAGGCCAACGCCCAGAAGAATATGGCCACGAATGCTCCGATGGTTATGACCGCAGTCAAGCTGTCTAGTGCCTACAATGATCCTGCTTATCTGACCAAGGCTACTCAAATCTATAACTGGACCAAATCTACCCTGGTTGGCGGCAGCAAAATCAACGATCATATTGAAGGTGCAGGCAGCGGTATCGTTAAGGATTGGGACTTCACTTACAATTACGGAACGTTCCTGGGGGCGGCTGTGTCCCTGTATCAGGCTACCGGAACTGCCGCCTACCTTACGGATGCCAATAATGCAGCCGGGTATGCCGTTAACAAAATGGTATCAGCCCAGACTCTGATGTATGAAGGGGAGAATGATGCCGCGGGCTTCAAGATGGTCTTCGCCCGCAACCTGAACCGTCTCCGTACGCTGGGCGGACAGCCGCAATACCTGAACTTTCTCCAGCAGAATGCAACGCAGGCCTGGAATCACCGCCGCGTAAGCGATGGAATCATCGGCAGCGACTGGCTGCGTAATACAGGCTCCTCCTATGTGCAGAGCCTGGCCGCCGCTGCGGGCGCTTCTATTCTGCAGCTCGTTCCCGCTGACGGCTACACCGGGTACATTGCGGGCAACGGGGCTTATGAAGCGGAGAACGCAGTGCGGACGCTGGTTGGCGGAGGCGGAATGATCAATGAGAGCACCAATGCCGGTTTTACCGGAAGAGGGTACGTCGGGGGATGGAACACAAGCGGCACCTCCATTGATTTCTATGTCAACCAGAATACGGCCGGCACCAGAACCGTCACCTTCCGCTACGCGGCGGCGGCCGGCAATGCTTCACGCTACGTGAAAGTGAACGGCGTGGTAACAGCCTCCAATCTGGTATTCAATTCTACCTCCAGCTGGAGCGCCTACGGAACGGTATCTGTCACGATTCCGCTGAACGCAGGCTCGAACACCGTTCAACTCGGGTATGACAGTGCGCTCGGAAATTCAAACTATCTGAATGTTGATTTGCTGAGCGGGCTGTAAATGCGGGGCGGCAGAACAGGCGGATTGTGAAAGCAAAAAGCAAGGGCACGCAGGAGTTTCTGGGTCCTGAGGTAATATTGCAGCACAAAGGGAGCGCCGTAATTGGCGCTCCCTTCTGCTTGCTTATTAGTTCTAGTACAGCGTCAGATTTAAAGATGAAGATGGGAGTTGTTCATTGCGGCGTTTGGCAAGGTGTAACGGACTGGGGCGCGCTTATTCCAGATGAAAGCTACCGCTTGGGCAAAGTAACGGACCCCATGGAGCTTATTCTTGGAATTTCTAATCTTAACCATCTCGTAGAGAGACGATAAGGTCCACTCCGTCCGTTAAACCTCAAAAAGGGGCGTTTTCCTGGGAATAGGGTCTATCAGGTCCGTTAGAGCCCACTCATCGCGCCCACTCCAACTTTTTAAATCTGACCCTGTTAGTCCCCGGTCTCTACGATCCAGACCTCCGGCAGATTGCGGTACTGCTCGGCGTAATCCAGGCCATAGCCGACGACGAATTCGTCCGGGATGTCAATCCCGCTGTAGTCAATGGGGACATCGACGAGGCGGCGGGAAGGCTTGCTGAGGATAGTGCAGATCCTTACGCTTGCCGCCTCGCGCAGGGCGAACAGCTCCTTCAGATGCTGAAGCGTCAGGCCGGTGTCGATCAGATCCTCGACCAGCAGGATATGCTTGCCGCGGATATCCATGTCGATATCCTTCTTGATCGTAATGACACCGGAGGAGGTGGAGCTTGCCCCGTAGCTGGACACCGACATATAGTCGACGCCGACCGGGAAGGTGATCTCACGCATCAGATCAGACATGAAGACGGCCCCGCCCTTAAGAATGCCGATAAGCACCAGTTCCTTGCCTTCATAGTCGCGCGATATTTCAGCGCCCAATTCCTGTACTCTCTGCTGTAACTGGTCCTTGCTAACCAGAACTTTTGTAATTTGGGTCATGGTTGACGCTCCTTATGGATTAGGATGTGATCACGAGGATGATCTGTCCTTTTCCTTAAGCATAACATCATGTGCGCCTCCTTCAAAGATCGTTGTCGAGGAGACCAGGGTAATCTTGGCCTTCTGCTGTAGTTCCGGGATGGTCAGCGAGCCGCAATTGCACATGGTGGACTTGATTTTGCTGATGCTGAGATCAAGATTATCCTTTAGCCGGCCGGCATAGGGGATGAAGGAATCCACGCCCTCCTCGAATTCCAGCTTGCTCTCCTTATCGGCATTGCCGAAGTCATAACGCTGCCAGTTGCGGGCCCGGCTGGAGCCTTCGCCCCAATATTCCTTGACGAAGTTCCCGCCGACCAGCAGCTTACGTCCGGGGCTCTCATCAAATCTGGCAAAATAGCGGCCCAGCATCACGAAGTCAGCGCCCATCGCCAGCGCCAGCACAATATGATAATCATGGACAATCCCGCCGTCCGAGCAGATGGGAACATAGATGCCGGTCTGCTCATAATATTCCTGGCGGGCCGCCGCCACTTCGATGACAGAGGAGGCCTGGCCCCGGCCGATGCCCTTTTGCTCCCGGGTGATGCAGATGGAGCCGCCGCCGATACCGACCTTGATGAAATCTGCTCCTGCCTCTACGAGGTACAGGAAGCCTTCCTTGTCAACAACATTGCCCGCGCCGACCTTCACGCTCTCCCCGAAAGTCTCCTTAATATAATGGATGGTCTCCGCCTGCCACTCCGAATACCCGTCAGAGGAATCGATGCACAGGATATCTGCTCCCGCTTCCACCAGCGCAGGTACACGCTCCTTGTAATCCCGCGAATTGATTCCGGCACCCACGATGAGCTGTTTGTTGTCGTCATGCAGCTCCAGCGGATACTCCTGATGGCTGTCATAATCCTTGCGGAAGACGAGATGGACGAGATGGCCGCCGGCATTTACAATCGGCAGGCAGTTCAGCTTGTGGTCCCAGATCATGTCGTTCGCTTCGGTCAGGGTAATACCTTCCCGCGCGAAGATCAGCGAAGCGAGCGGAGTCATGAACTCCGTAATCGGGCATTCCGGAGGCAGCCGGTTCTCGCGGTAATCGCGGCTGGTGACAATCCCCATCAGCTTGCCGGTCGGTTCCCCGTTGTCCGTAATGGCAATGGTAGAGTGGCCGCTGCGTGCTTTGAGCGCCAGCACATCCTGCAGGGTATCCTCCGGCCGCAGATTGGAGTCGCTGAGGACGAAGCCGGCCTTGAATTTTTTGACCCGGCGGACCATCTCGACCTGCTGCTCGATAGACTGCGAGCCATAGATGAAGGAGATGCCGCCGCTTTTGGCCAGGGCAATCGCCATGTTATGGTCGGATACCGCCTGCATTACGGCCGAAGTCACGGGGAGGTTCATGGTCAGTGCCGGGGTCTCTCCTCGCCGGAATTTGGTGACCGGTGTGCTAAGATCCACATTTGCGGGAATGCAATCTTTGGTGGTCAGGCTGGGTACCAGCAGGAACTCACTGAAGGTTCTTGAAGGCTGCTCGTAATAAAAAGCCATGGCTTGTCACTCCCCTGCTATTTTTTTGACAACTCATACCTGGGACAAAAATCTGACGGGTACTCCAATGTCCGCTTCCAGCTGCCTGTAATGCTCCCCTTTGGCCAGAATTGCCTGCACACCGACAAGCTCTATGCCCATCACGGACAACTGAGCAGCAATGCAGCGGATCGTAGCACCTGAACTAATCACATCATCCAGCAGCAGTACGCGGTCACCGGCAGAGAAGCCGTCAAAATAAATATAATTCTCATTATACGCCGTCTCGCGTCTGACACTAACCTCATAATTCTCATACAGCTCCGTGCTGAGCCGCAGAATATTCATCGGCTTCATCAGCTTATAGGCAGCCAGCATCCCCCAGGTATGACCGCCGGGTTCAGGGGAGACAATGTAATCAAAATCGGGAAACTGCTCCGTTACAGCATCCGCCAGATTGTGAGTGATTTCACGGATCAGCTCGGGGGCGATGTACGTACCGCGTTCTCCGAAGGGGTAGAGCTTGAAGTCATAGGCGGTGTCCTTGTTCTTGTAGATCCTCACATTTCTAGCCTTACGGATCGATTCACTTAAGCTTGTGTAGGAAGCACTCATTTGCCCTCACTCCTTCTATTATAAATGGATGCCAAAAACCCCAGGCTAAAGGAGGCGCAGTCCAAAGCAGGATACATCAGCGGAGAAAAGCCCGGTTTCGCCCGTGAGCTCACACTGATTAATCCAGCAGGGGGCTGGCCTCTTGTAGCCTGGGGCAATTTACGGTTGCCTGTAGATACGCCCATTCCGGATTAACGGGCTTATACAAGAGAGGTTTGAAGAGATATAACTGACGCGATGCTAACTTGGATACGGAGAATCAGATTATTTTCGCTACATATGTTATAAAACTTAACTCAGATCATTTGTTATATGCTATCATCCGCAATAAAGTGTGTCAATATTTCATCAATATGTTATATTTAATTACTTATGCACTTGTTTATAATAATTATTATCTGCAATTCATAAATAGTTCAAAGGTTTTGTTAAAAGCCGTATTTTGATGTGATATACTTAACACAGCGTTTTGAGATCTTGTGAAATTGATTCTATTATTTGCTGATAAGCAGTAACAGCGCCTACACCAATGAATATAGATTAGGATGGTGAACAAGCGATGCATATTGTCGTCGTTGGCCTGAATTACCGTACGGCTCCCGTAGAGGTGAGGGAACAGTTCGCTTTTGCCGAAAAGGATCTGCCTGCTGCGCTTCATCAGCTGCTGCAGACGAAGAGCGTTCTGGAAGGGGTCGTTGTCGCCACCTGTAACCGGACGGAAATTTATGTGGTCGTGGACCGCCTTCATATGTGCGGATATTTCATCCGCAGCTTCATGGAGCAGTGGTTCGGAGTAAGAAGTGATGTATTTACGCAACATATGTATATATATGAAGACGAGCAGGCGATTGCCCATCTGATGCGTGTCACCTGCGGTCTGGATTCCATGGTGATTGGCGAGACACAGATTCTGGGTCAGGTGCGCAGCGCCTTCCTGACGGCTCAGGCGGAAGGGGTTACCGGAACCTGGTTCAACCGGCTGTTCAAGCAGGCGGTGACGCTCGGCAAGCGTGCGCATAGTGAGACCTCGATCGGCGAGAGTGCGGTGTCGGTCAGCTATGCGGCAGTGGAGCTGGGGAAGCGAATCTTCGGCATGTTCACCGGCAAAAGAGTGCTCATTCTCGGCGCCGGCAAAATGAGCGAGCTGACGGTCAAGCATCTTTACAGCAGCGGCGCGGCGGAAGTCATTGTCGCCAACCGTACCTTGTCCCGTGCTGTAGAGCTGGCCGAGAAATTCTCGGGTAAACCCCGCACGATTGAAGAGGCGCTGAAGTCTCTGGATGAAGTGGATATTGTGATCAGCTCCACGGGTGCGGACGGCTATGTGCTGACGGCAGCCCAGGTAGCCGAGGGCATGAAGCGCCGCCCTTCACGGCCGCTGTTCATGATCGACATTGCTGTGCCACGGGATATTGATCCTGCCGCTGCCAGTGTGCCGGATGTGTTCCTCTATGATATTGATGATCTGGAGGGCATTGTGGAGAGCAATCTGGAGATGCGCCGCAGTGAAGCCGCCAAGATTGAGGTTATGATTGAAGGTGAGATGGAGGAATTCCAGCAATGGCTGAAGACGCTGGGAGTCAGACCGGTGATCCGTGCGCTGCAGGACAAGTCAAACGGAATTTATGAAGAAACGATGGATAGTCTGTTCAACAAGCTGCCTGAGCTGGATGAGCATCAGCGCAAGGTGATCCGCCGGCTGACCAAGAGCATCGTCAACCAGATGATGCACGATCCGATCAACGTGATTAAGGAGATGTCCGGCGGCAAGCAGGGGAATGAAGCGCTGGAATATTTCACTCAAATCTTCGCCCTGCAGGAGCAGCTGGATGCAGGTCCGGCCGGTGAAAGTGTTGAACCGCTTCAGCGCAGCGCTGCTGAACGGCCCTCCGGCGGAGAGATCCGTGTGCCGGGAGCGGTGCTTACCCCAGCCGGTTTGCTGGGCGGGTGAGCCACATGCTACTGCTGAACGGAATATATGATGCCGCTCTGCTGCTATATGCCCTGAGCCTGCTGTTTGTTTTCTCGGATTGCCTTCGGCGTAATCCGGGCGGAAAGCGGCTGGGCACAGGGCTTCTTGCTGTCGTGGGCCTGCTGCAGCTGACCGGACTTGCAATTCGCTTCGCCCAGGAGGGCGGATTGCCGATTTTCACGCCTTATGATTTCTTGTTTTGGTTCTCCTTCAGCATGGTGGTTACCTCGTTCGCCGTGACGTATACGCGCGGGGGTGAGTTCACGGTGCTGCTGCTCAGCATGGCGGGCTTCAGCGTCTTCCTGCTGAACCGGGTATGGCTGACGGCAGAGGATCATACGCTGCAGAGCTGGAGTGCGGTGCACGGATGGTTGGCGATGCATGTAATTTTGGCGAATCTGAGCTTTGCCGCACTGACACTGGGGACGGTATTTGCGATAATGTATCTATTCCTGCATACGAAGCTGAAGAATAAGAAGTGGGATGACCGCGTCCGCAGGCTGCCTAGCCTGGAGACGATGGATAAATATTCCTACACGGCGATCCTGGCCGGAGTTCCGCTTCTGTTGGCCTCGCTGATTCTGGCGGGTCTGTCGATTGTCGCGGAAGGGCGGACGCCGCTATTTCAGGACACGAAGGTCTTGACCACGCTTACGGGCCTGGGTGTCTACATCGTCTACCTGGTGCTGAAGTTCTCCGGCCGCCGAAGCGGTACAGTCATGGCCCGCTGGGCGATTGCCGGGTACGGCTTCATTATTCTTAACTTCCTGCTGAATTCCTGGTCGGAGTTCCATGGCTGGGGCGGGGAGTGAAGCGGGATGGAGCGGCAGGTGTTCCATGGGAGATTGCATGGGATGGAAGATAAGGGCGAGAGGTAAGGTTCACAGCGATGAAGGCGGTAATAACTGCGATTGAGTTGGAGTGAGCGGGCTGAAGAGTAGCTTGCCAGTGGGATGGAAGATGGATGAGAGCGAGTTGGAAGTGCTGGGGAGCTGGAGTGAGCGTGATGGAGAGTAGCTTGCCGGTGGTATGGAAGATGGATGAGAGTGAGTTGGAAGTGCTGGGGAGAGCTGGATTGAGCGGGCTGGAGAGTAGCTTGCGGATGGACGTTGGATGAGGGCGAGTCGGAAGTGCTGGGGAGCTGGAGTGAGTGGGATGAAAAAGTATCTGCCGATTATGCTGGATGTGGAAGGCCGGCGGGTGGTGATCGTTGGCGGCGGGGCGGTGGCTGTGCGCAAGGCGGCTCCGCTGCTGGAAGCGGGCGCGGAGCTGGTCATTGTCAGCCCCTCGCTCAGCGGGACGCTGGCTGCGATGGCTGATGAGGGGCGGCTGCAATGGATCAGCCGCCCCTATGCTCCCGGGGATCTCCAGGGAGCTGTTCTGGTCTATGCCGCCAGCGATAACAGGGCGGTGAACGAGGCTGTTGCCGCGGAAGCCCGGCAGCTGGGGCTGCCCGTTAATGTGGCCAGCCATGCAGAGGCGGGCACGTTCATTACGCCCGGCGTGCTCCGCCGCGGGCGCTTGACGGTTACGGTCTCGACCTCCGGGGCGGGACCGTCGGCGGCTGCGGAGATTACGCAGCAGATTGCGGGGCTGCTCGGCGAGGAATACGAGCCGTATCTGGATTTCCTGCATGAGCTGCGGACAGCGATTAAGCAGCTGGAGCCGGCGGCAGAGACCCGGGCGCGGCTCTTGCGGCGGCTGGGGAAGCTGGATGTGTTGAATGAGCTGCGGCAGGGCACCTTTATACCATGGACACGCGGGGAGATTGAGGCTTGGGTGGCGCGCAACCGGGAGGAATAGGCGGCGGAAGTGGCTGAGGCGGGCGAATGAGATGTACAAATACCCTTGAATTCAGCGAAAGTGGCTCAATCGAGCAAATGAGGTGTATAAATACCCTTGAATTCGGCTGAAGCGGCTCAATTGAGCAAATGAGGTGTATAAATACCCTTGAATTCGGCCGAAGCGGCTCAAGTGAGCAAATGAAGTGTATAAATACACTTGAATTCAACCGAGGCGGCCCGGGCGTGTTTATCCACGGGAGAGTTGCACGGCGGCGGCTGGAATAAGGGACTGACTTAAACAGGGGGAATTGGGCATGCGGAAGATTATCGTGGGCAGCAGACAAAGTGCGCTGGCTTTAACGCAGACGGGGCATGTGATTGCCGATCTGGAGCGGCTTAGCGGAGCGCATGGGTTTGATTTTACTTTTGAGGTGCATAAGATTGTGACCAAGGGTGACCGGATTCTCGATGTGACCCTGTCGAAAGTGGGCGGCAAAGGTTTGTTCGTCAAGGAAATTGAGCAGGCGATGCTCGCCAAGGACATTGATATGGCGGTACATAGTATGAAGGATATGCCTTCCGAATTGCCGGAAGGCTTAATGAATGGAGCGGTGCCGAAGCGCGAAGATCCGCGCGATGTGCTGATCTCAAGCAGCGGAGCGGGCCTTGAGGAGCTGCCGGAAGGCGCGCGCGTAGGCACCAGCAGCTTGCGGCGCTCCAGCCAGCTGGCTGCGCTGAGACCGGATCTGCTCATTGAGCCGGTACGCGGCAATATCGACTCCCGGCTGAAGAAGCTGGAGAGCGGCGAATATGACGCGATTCTGCTGGCAGCGGCGGGGCTGTCGCGAATGGGGTGGCAGGACCGGATTACGGCATATTTGCCGCCTGAGGTCTGCCTGCCCGCTGTCGGCCAGGGCGCACTCGGCATCGAATGCCGCAAGGACGACAACGAGCTGCGCAAGCTGCTGGCGCTGTATAACGATGAGCGCACGGCGCTTACTGTTACGGCGGAGCGGACCTTCCTCGGCGCTCTGAACGGGGGCTGCCAGGTGCCGATTGGCGCCTATGCGGTACTTGAATCAGAAGCCGGAACAGCTGCGAGGCCGTCCATAACGTTAACCGGAATGGTCGGAACACCGGACGGCACAGTCATTCTGAAGGAGACCTGCACCGGTGAAGATCCGGTGGAGCTGGGTGCGGAGGTTGCACGGAAGCTGGTGGCCCGAGGTGCGGAGAAGATTTTGGCCGATGTAAGGGAATAAGGAGTACATGGGGTACGGGTTATACAGGGGAGCAGCGCAGGTTACCGAGAAGCTTATGCAGGCCTGAATAGTATGTGTATAGGGATAAGGGGATGACGGAGATGGCGGGGAAGGTATATCTGGTAGGTGCAGGTCCGGGGGATGCGAAGCTGATTACGGTTAAGGGGCTGGAGTGTATCCAAAAGGCCGATGTGCTGGTCTATGACAGACTGGCCAGTCCAAGGCTGCTGAAATGGATGAAGCCCGGCGGTGAGAAAATTTACGTAGGCAAGCTCTCGGACCGCCATACGATGAAGCAGGAGGATATTAATCAGCTGCTGGTGAATCTCGCGCTTGAGGGCAAAACGGTGGTGCGGCTGAAGGGCGGGGACCCTGTGATTTTTGGCCGGGTGGGTGAAGAAGCAGAGCTGCTGCGCAGGAATGGCATCTACTATGAGATTGTGCCGGGCATTACCTCAGCCATCAGCGTCCCGGCGTATGCCGGTATTCCGGTAACCCACCGGGAGGCGTCGTCTTCCCTGTCGATTATTACGGGCCATGAGAGCCCGGATAAGCTGGATCATTCCATTCAATGGGATAAAGTAACGAATGCGACAGGCACGCTGGTATTCCTGATGGGTGTCGCCAAAATCGGTTACATCAGCGCCCAGCTCATGAAGCATGGCCGTCCGCCGGAGACTCCGGTGGCGCTGGTGCGCTGGGGGACCCGTGCAGATCAGGAGACGCTGACCGGCACGTTGGCCGATATTGAGGCGAAGGTTACAGCGGCCGATTTTCAGCCGCCGGCGGTTATTGTGGTCGGTGACGTTGTGCTCCAGCGGGAGCACCTGATGTGGGTCGAGGCGCTGCCGCTGTTCGGCAAGCGGATTGTAGTGACGCGGGCGCGCGCACAGGCAAGCGAACTGGTGGACCGGATCGAGGAGCTGGGCGGCGAGCCGTATGAGTTCCCGGTCATTGAGACGGTGATGCAGCGGGATGCGGACAAGCAGGCGGAGATCGCTGCGGCACTTGGCGGGCTTGCGGCGTATGACTGGGTGTTCTTCACCAGTCCGAACGGCGTAGACTTCTTCATGCGGCATCTGACGCAACAGAAGCTGGATATCCGCAGCCTGCACAGGGCGCGTCTATGCGCAGTGGGACCGGGTACGGCTGCAGCGCTCGCAGAGCGCGGGCTGATCTCCGAAGAATTGCCCGGCCGCTTCCAGGCGGAAGGGCTGATTGAAGCGTTCGGCCCGGAGCTTAAGCCAGGGCAGAAGGTGCTGCTTCCGCGCGGCGATCTGGCGCGCGAATGGCTGCCCGGCAAGCTGAGGGAGCTGGGACTTGCAGTGACGGAAGTGGATACGTATGAGACGGTGGTCACCGGCGAGGATGATATTGAACTGGTGAAGCTGCTGGAGGAGAAGCGCATTCATGCGGTGACCTTCACCAGCTCGTCTACAGTGCGCAATTTCCTCGGCATCCTGCAGCGGATGGGCCTGGAAGATCCGCTGGCGCTGCTGGCAGGCGTTAAGATTGCCTGTATCGGTCCGGTTACCGAACAGACCGCAGTCGAAGCAGGCTTCACTCCGGGACTGCTCCCGGAGGAAGCCACCATAGAAGGACTGGTGCAGGAGCTGTGCCGCTGGAATGAAACGACAAGGCTGAGATAGCCTGTTCCTTCCAGATCTGTCAGCGCTGCCTTTGAGCGTTACAATCGGGTCCGGCCTATTATCTTCGTTAATTTTAACATCTCAATACGGCTTAAGACGATTAGATGTGCGTATCTACTTAACTGCTTATTAACTACTTACTGAACAGGAGGTTTACAGCAATGAGCTTTCCAATAACCAGACACCGCCGTTTGCGCGGGTCGGCCGGTATTCGCGGCATGGTGCGCGAGACGGTGTTGAATGTGCTGGATTTCATCCAGCCGATTTTTGTAACCTATGGAACCGGTGTGAAGAATGAGATCAGCTCCATGCCCGGCGTGTATCATTTCTCGCTGGACACGCTGAAGGCGGAGGTGGATGAGATTGCTTCCCTGGGCATTCCGGCGGTACTGCTGTTCGGTATCCCCGAGACGAAGGATGCGGTTGGCTCGTCCGGCTTCGCAGATGATGGCATTGTGCAGGAAGCCACGCGTCTGATCAAAAAATGGTATCCCGACCTGCTGGTCGTCGCCGACACCTGCCTGTGTGAATTCACTGACCACGGCCACTGCGGCATGGTGCATACCCATACGGTGGATGGTGTGGTGCATGGGGATGTAATCAACGATGCTTCGCTTGAACTGCTGACCCGCACGGCGGTCTCACAGGCCCGGGCAGGGGCGGATATTATCGCGCCGTCCAACATGATGGACGGATTCGTGCAGGCGATCCGTGCCGGACTCGATGCGAATGGCTTCGAGCAGGTGCCGATCATGTCCTATTCGGTAAAATACGCCTCCGCCTTCTACGGCCCGTTTCGCGAAGCAGCGGATTCCGCTCCCCAGTTCGGCAACCGCAAGACGTATCAGATGGACCCGGCCAACCTGCGGGAAGCTATCCGCGAAGCGGATTCCGATGTGCTGGAAGGCGCGGATATGCTGATGGTGAAGCCTGCACTGGCTTATCTGGATGTAATCCGTACGATCCGCGACCAGTTCGATTTGCCTCTCGTAGCCTACAATGTCAGCGGTGAGTACTCGATGGTCAAGGCGGCTGCGCAGCAGGGCTGGATCGATGAGCAGGCGGTTGTGCTGGAGATGCTGACCGGCATGAAGCGCGCCGGAGCAGATGTAATCATTACCTATTTCGCCAAGGACGCAGCCCGCTGGCTGCGCGGCTAGGATCAGGAGGGAACAAGCATGGGCAATATACCGCTGAACCGCCGGGAAGAGGCTTCCCGCACCGCTTTTGAAGAGGCAAAACAATATATTCCCGGCGGGGTGAACAGCCCGGTCCGGGCATTCAAATCCGTAGGATTGACCCCGGTGTATGTCGAGAGGGGCGAAGGCTCGCGGATCTACGATATTGACGGCAACAGCTTCATTGACTACGTATGTTCGTGGGGACCGCTGATTATGGGGCATGCCCATCCTGAGGTGGTGAAGGCGTTGCAGGAGACTGCGGCCAGAGGGACAAGCTTCGGCGCGCCTACCCTGCTTGAGACCGCAATGGCCAAAACCGTGGTGGAACGCGTAGCCTCGGTGGACATTGTCCGCATGGTGAATTCGGGGACGGAAGCGACGATGAGCGCGATCAGACTGGCCCGCGGCTACACCGGACGCAGCAAAATCCTCAAATTCGAAGGCTCCTATCACGGCCATGCCGACAGCCTGCTGATTAAAGCCGGTTCCGGGGTGGCTACGTTGGGGCTGCCGGATAGTCCGGGCGTGCCGGAAGGTGTGGCGGTGAATACGATCACGGTACCTTATAATGACCTGGACGGGGTCAAAACCGCTTTTGAACGTTACGGCAACGAGATTGCCGCTATCATCGTTGAGCCGATCGCCGGAAATATGGGCGTGGTGCCTCCGCTTCCGGGGTTCCTGGAGGGGCTTCGTAAGGTGACTACGGGGTACGGGGCTTTGCTGATTTTTGACGAGGTGATGACCGGCTTCCGTGTGGACCGGGGATGTGCGCAGGGACTGTTCGGGCTGGACCCGGACCTGACCTGCTTCGGCAAGGTTATTGGCGGCGGGCTTCCTGTAGGGGCTTATGGCGGCAAAAGAGAGATCATGGAGCAGATCGCCCCGTCCGGCCCGATCTATCAGGCAGGCACACTCAGCGGAAATCCGCTGGCGATGGCGGCGGGCTACAGCACGCTTGCGCTGCTGACCCCTGAGGTCTACACCCGTCTGGAGTCGCTTGGCGCAAGGCTGGAAGCCGGACTTAAACGCAATGCGCAGGAGACGGGAATTCCGCTGACGATTAACCGCGTGGGCTCGATGGTATGTCCGTTCTTCACGGAGGAGCCGGTCATTAACTTCGAGACGGCCAAGACCAGTAACCTGGAGCTGTTCAAGCGTTATTTCGGCAAAATGCTGGATCAGGGCATCAGCGTTCCGCCGTCCCAGTTCGAGGGAATGTTCGTATCCGCTGCGCATAGCGAGCAGGATATTGACGATACAATTGCGGGCCATTATCAGGCCCTGAAATCGCTATGACGGCCGGACCGGAGGAGTTGTCCGGCCAGCATGGCAGCGGCGCGGGCCAAGACGGAAGTGATACCGCCAGCGCCCCCTTCGCGGGCGGCGGCAAGTGGACCCGGCGCGGGGAATGGCTGGAAGCCATGCCTGGCCGGGTCATTACGTCGGCTGCCGACAGACCGGCAGCCATCGATGCCTGGCTGCTGGGCGTAGCCGGCATGCCGGAGAAGCTGCATGCCCGGCTGCGCCTCGAGGACGGCATCCAGTGGAGGGGCGACCGGCTGCGGCTGGCCCTGTTCCCGCACCGGGAAGCGGGAATAGAGCCGGTATGGCAGGAAGCTGCGGCTGAGGTGCTGTTCGAGGACGACTTTTGCCTCGTGGTCCACAAGCCTGCGGGTATGGCAGTTCATCCGGACGGCACCAGCACCGAGGTGACGCTGGATCATCTTGTAGCCGCGCATTATGCGGCTTCCGGCGGCGGCATTGCCGTCCGTCATATCCACCGGCTGGACAAGGATACCACCGGACCTGTGCTGTATGCGAAGAACGAATACGCCCAGCTTGTGCTGGATGAAGATATGCGTGAGAAGAAGGTATCCCGCCTGTATGCCGCGATTGTTGAAGGCACAGTGCCGCCTGAGCTTACAGTGATTGATGCCCCCATCGGCCGTGACCGCCATCATGCGGCGCGCAGACGGGTATCCCCTGGAGGGCAGGCGGCGGTAACACGGATTGTGGGGCGCGAAGCCCTGCCCGGCGGAACCGTAGTGAAGCTGGAGCTGGAGACGGGCCGGACGCACCAGATTCGTGTCCACCTCAGCCACGCGGGGCATCCGCTCTTCGGGGATGACCTCTACGGCGGAGCGGGCTGGCATACCGCGGGTATTCCCTCTTTATATGATGAGAAGCAGCCGCGCACGAAGCCTGGTCAGGTGAAATCTGCCATTACGGCCTGGTTCGAAGAGCAGGAGAAGGCAGGCCTTACCCCTGGTCTGCAAATCTCCGGCAAGCAGCCGGCTCCTCCCTTGAGGCCGGGAGTCAAGGCAAAGCCGGAGAGCTCCGGCCGCCAGGCGCTGCATGGCGAGAAGCTGATTTTCGCCCACCCCTGGACCCGCAACAAGATTGAAGTAGCCGATCCCTGGCCGGAGGATATGCGCCGTCTGCGCGGGCAAATCGGCGGCGTAGACCAGGAGTAGCCATTAACTAATGGAGCCTGTGAAGTTAAGACAACTCCATAGATGTCATGCCCAGCCGGGCCGCGTCTCTCTGAACTCTGGAGGATGCGGCTTGGCTTTTTTGTTGTTGTTCAGGCGACCTTCCCTCCAGCCGGAACATCGAACAATAAGCGGATTTATGCTATTTAATTTACGAACCATTACTCCCCGAGGAGCGCTAAGTGGATTTAGGGCATCTAATTTTCTCAATATGCCCTATATGTTTATTTTCAGCTTATATAAGTGTTGTTTGTCCAACTATTGCTGGATATTCGTAGATTTACTGATCAATAGTTGCCCTTTTTCCGCTTAATTAATTGAAGCCATCAGTTCGCCCGCGTCCCCTCTGATACATTTCCGTGCTCAAGCCCGTCTTACTAGTATGAGGAGATGATCTGGCTGTGAGAATAAGAAGGAATCGCTTAGTGTTAGTGATCTTAACTGCCTCGACTCTGGTGATTGCCGCCGGAATAATGCTGGTTGTGCAGTTGGACAACAAATATGGCGTACTGGGTCTGGTTGCCCAGCTTCAGAGCTTCCAAGTGAGGGTGGACAACCAATCGGACTTTGAGCTGCGTATACTGGAGACAGGAGTGGTAACCGGCGCAGCTGCGGAGGCGTCAGTAGACGAAGTTGGCAAGATACTCAAAAGCGGAAAAACAGTAAAAATTAAACCCCAGCTGACCTTAAGCGGTGAGGGCGGTATTTATTTGAAGTATTCAGACCCTAGGGAACCGGATGTTCCCAAAACCATCGGAGTATGCTCCTACACCGAGACTTTATCCGGATATTCCAAGGTTATTATTACGAATGACAAGGTGACAATCGAACAAAACTGCAGCTAATCTATAAGTGATCCATATATTTGCAGATTCCTAGTAACATTTGTAACTGACGGGCTTCCAATATATTGATAAATATAGTATGTAAGCGAAGCTCATTTCATGAACTGGGGGAATATTTGTGAAAAAAGTTACTAAGTTAATGCTCGTGGCCGGCATCTCATTGGCACTTGTCGGGGTAGGGAACAGCGGCGCCCTGAACAATGTCACTTCGGCAGCGAGCGCACCGCTTAAGGTAGGCCGGGTGGAAGCGGCTGCCCATGGCACCAAATGCTTCACTGTAGCGGTTGCTGTAGTACAAAATGGCGTAATCGTTGCGGCTTCGCTGGATGATTATCAGTTCCTGGGCACCGATGTAGCCACTGGCGTACCGAACTCGGACAAGGATTTCGGCCAGAACTACAAAGATCCGAACATGGTGCTGGCCTCCAAGAAGACCAATGCCAAATACTACAGTGAGCACATGAAGGAAGAAGCCAAATCGACAGTAGCCTATGACAAGAACCTGGCAGCGATCGAGAAATTCGCCACTGGCAAAACGATTAAATCCCTTGAAGCTACACTGACTAACAAAAGCAAAGAGCAAGTCGTTGATGCTGTAAGCGGTGCAACTTTGGTGGATACCCAAGGTTACCTGAAGGCTATTCTAAGCGCAGCTAAGGCTGCAAAATAAACAACTGTTCCATCATTTAACCGATGTTAACCCCTTCATGGCTGCGGCTGTGGAGGGGTTTTGCTATGCGGTTTCCATTTGTCACCAGACCGGCTCCGCTGTTCAAGAGAGTGGCACCCCTGCAATTATGGGTATAACAGTAATAAGTACAAAGACATCAGTATTCGTGAGTATTCATAACTGGGGGGAAGGCCATGAAATGGCAGGGCAGAAGAGGCAGTTCTAATGTGGAAGACCGCAGAGGCCGCGGCGGGGGCGGCGGGGGCAAGCTGATCGGCGGCGGAATTAGCGGGATCGTGATTATAGTGATTGTTACGCTGCTGAGCGGCGGGAATATCGGCGATATTATGGGGAATCTGACCTCAACCGGTTCGGGTACGAACTCAAGTGTCCCTTATGAACAGAGTGCCCAGGAGAAGGAGCTATCCGAGTTCGTATCTGTGGTGCTGGCCGATACCGAGGATGTCTGGTCCGATATCTTCAAAAAGCAGGGGATGACTTACCAGGACCCGACGCTTGTGCTCTACAGCGGTAGTGTGAACTCTGCCTGCGGAACCGCAAGCTCAGCCGTAGGCCCGTTTTATTGTCCGGGAGACGCCAAGCTGTATATCGATCTCAGCTTCTATGATGAGCTGCAGCAGCAGTTCAAGGCGCCGGGTGACTTCGCCATGGCGTATGTGATTGCTCATGAGGTGGGACATCATGTGCAGACGCTGCTGGGCGCTTCCGAGCAGCTGAATGCAGAACGCCAGCGCCTCAGCGAGGCCGAATTCAACAAGGTGCAGGTCCGCTTCGAGCTGCAGGCCGATTATTATGCTGGGGTCTGGGCGCATCATGTCCAGGGCCAGAATCTGCTGGAGGAAGGGGACCTCGAGGAGGCACTGACTGCGGCAAGCGCAGTCGGGGATGATACGATCCAGAAGCGGGCGCAGGGCTATGTGGTGCCGGACAGCTTCACGCACGGAACGTCCGAACAGCGCAAGCGCTGGTTCTATAAGGGCTTCAACTCCGGCACGATTGCCGGCGGAGATACTTTCAAGGCTGCTGAACTGTAGCCGCCGCCTGCATCAGGAACAACAAGAGCCGCTCTTCCGGTTGCCGGAGGGCGGCTCTTGTTGTTATTGGGGATATTAGTATGAGGAGCCGTTTCTGCTCCGTCGGGAAGCTGGGATGTATGCCAAAAACAGCATACATTGTGCTGCTGCGCAGGCGCCCGGCCACAATGTATGCCAAAAACAGCATACATTGTGCTGCTGCGCAGGCGTCCGGCCCGAATGTATGCCAAAAACAGCATACATTCGGTGCGACCCCCTTATCCCGGAGTCCTCCGTATCAAATCGGTACTTGTCGTAGAAATGCTCTTTATTTCGCTTTTTCTCTCGGCCAGAAGAAGCGGGAGCGGTCTTCTTGGGTCAGGACCCACTCCGCAAACGTAGCTGGCGGCATGTTCCGAAGGCTCGTATGCATTCTGCGGTTGTTGTAAAAGTCCATGTACCGGTCCACCGCTTCATAGGCCTCTTCGAACGTGTCGAATGCCTCTTTGCGGAACAAATCCCGATCGATATTACTGTGGAACGATTCAATAAAAGCGTTTAAATCCGGCGTTCGAGGCGGAATGCGTTCATGGGTCATTTCCCAGCTTTCACACATGTCGCCAAACAGGTGGCTGACAAACTGTGGGCCGTTGTCGGTGCGGATCACCGGGCGTGCGCTGTCAGGGGCGCAGTGTTGCTCCATGGCGCGTCCCAGCGTCTGGCAGGCGTGCTTGGCCTCACACGACGATCCGCGGTGGTAGCCGACGATGACACGGGTAAACACATCGATAATGCTCAGGACAAAGAAATGCCGGTCGCGGCCCGCCACGTACCCGTACTTAATGTCCATTTGCCAGAGCTGGCCTGCTCCGGTAATGACCCGGTTCTCCGGCAGCTTCCGGGGATGCTTAAAACGCTTGTGACGCTGCGGCTGCAGGATATCCAGCGCCTGACACAGCCGGTAACTTTTCTTGTGATTGAGCTTTAAACGGTGCTGGTTCCACAAGCACTTGGCCAGCAGTTTGTATCCGTACACGTGCTCTTCTCCAGCAATTAATTCCAGCAGCCATTCCTGGATTTCCTCGTCGCTAATCTTCGCTCCAGACTCGGTCAGAGAGTAGCCGGGTACGGGTCTTCCGCGCCCCTGGAGTACGGCCTGTGCATCCTGTGACTTGCGTTTCTTACGGTCGTAGTACGTGGACTCTGCGAGCCCGATGAGACGTAGTACCAACGCTGCGGAATATCCCTGCTTAATGAACATCTCGGCTACCTCGATTTTTTCGGATAAGCAGGGGTTGGCTTTTTTAGCAGTTCACGCAGAATCTCAATCTCTAACTCCTTTTCACCAAGCATCTTGACCGCCTTCTCATATTTCTGCTCGACCTCTACCAGGCGCTTCAGTTCCTCTACCTGCTCCTGGGGGTACGGATGATCTTGTTCTCCATGGGCTTCCCGGTAATCCCTCACCCACTGATTCACCGTGGACGGAGTCACCCCATACTTTCGGGCAACCACCGCCGCCTTAATGCCAGATAACACCTCTTGCGCTGCCTTCTCTCTTGTTCCTGTTAAGTGTCCCATACCGTTCATCCTCCTCCTATCTCTAGTCTACATTTTTGTGGGGGAGGACTCCAACTTCATTAGGGGGCTGTGGAGCATTGTGCTGCCGCGCAGGCGCCCGGCCCGAATGTATGCCAAAAACAGCATACATTGTGCTGACGCGCAGGCGCCCGGTCCAAATGTATGCGAAAAACAGCATACATTCGACTGGGTCTGCCCGGCCCTGACAGGCCGTCCCCCTGCGCGGGAACATGTGCTTATGGCTGCACATCGTTCCGGTAAGAGAGACGGTTGCGGCCAAGCTTCTTGGACTCCAGCAGGAGCTGGTCGGCGTAGACGTACCCTTTTTCCATAGAAGTCTTCTGGTCCGGGTCCGCCTTATAGTAAAAGAGCCCGAAGGATGCCGAATACGGCACGCGGATCATCTGCTCCTCGAATTCCGCACTTACGCTGTGATCGTGAAGGCTGTCCAGAATCTCCTGAATCTGTGTCCTGCACTCCTCGAAGGTCTTGTCCCTCAGCAGCAGCGTGAACTCTTCCCCGCCGCTGCGGAATAGGATGTCCCCCTCCTGCAGATGCTTCTGCAGCGTCTGCGCAAAATGAACAATGACCCGGTCGCCGACGGCGTGGTTGTAAGTGTCGTTGATCTTTTTGAACCGGTCGATGTCCGCCACTACAATTCCGATGTACTCGCCGCTCTGGTTGAGCTCCTTCATCATCTTGTCCATATGCGCCCGGTTATAGGTTCCGGTGAGGAAGTCGCGGTAGGCCATCTGCTCGAATTTGTCGCGTTCATACTTGTGCTGGGCACTCTGCGATTTGGAATAGAACGAGATACTGACCACATAATTGAGCACGAACAGGGCGATCAGCATCTCCCACTTCTCCATTTGCAGCAGCCGCAGCAGCAGAGCGTTACTCAGGGCCACCTTGCTGAAGTCCAGCAGATTCCGGCTTCGAAATAACAGGTTCCGTGCTTCACTGCGTGTCTTGATATCTCCCGACAGGGCGAAGGTCAGCACCAGGAAGGTGGAGGACAGCAGGGTGGTGACGCAGACAACGAGCAGGAACAGCAGCCAGTATCCGAGCGGAAGCTTGTCCGCCAGAGGAGAGAGCGCCGTATACAGATAGTACGCAGCAGAGCCGCCCAGTGTAAACGAACCGATATTGTAGAAGGTATCCAGGAACTCTCCGGGATCGGCGGTCTTTGTTTTCTTTTTATAGAAATATACGATGAACCGGTATACTGTCTCGAACAGGAGCGTGCCGAGCGGACCGGCAAAAATCCCGAAGGAGGAGGTATAGCTGATCGCATAATCGATTGTAGAGTTCCCGCTCCGGGTCACAATCCGCAATTGGAAATAGATGCTTGAGAAGATAGTGTATAGCAGTAATGCTTTTATATAGGTAGCGTCCAGGACTACAGCATGCGCGGGAATGAAGGCTATAGCCAGGGCTGCGACGAATAGGAAAAGGTCAAATACCCTCGCTTTTGACATGTCGGAAATTTCCTTTCAGGATTTATACCGATTATACCCGAAAAGATGATTCTTGATTAAAAGATATTTTTGAAATTTGCAGGGAATGACCATATATCCCTTTCCGCCTGCCCGCAGCCTACATATACTATTCTGATTTAAGGTGGAGCAGACTGCACCTGTGTCTAAATAAATCTATAGCCGGGGAGAGGAATGCATGAAGATATTGCTAGTCACCTACTGGGGCCTCACCAATATGGGCGGAATTTGGACATATATGAAGCAGCTGGCTGACAAGCTGGGCGAGCAGGGCCATTCCGTTACACTGATGGGCAGCCATGTGGAGAACAATACATTGTATTTGCTGAACCGGACAGAGTCTTTTGATAAAAAAGCGTTCTACTCGCTGCTGCTGCCCCAGCTGGATATCGGCCGCTTCCCCTCGCTGCATCTGGAGCACGGCATCTTCAGCTTTGAGCTGGGGCGTTACGTGTTCGAGGGCGGCGCCGCTGTGCTGGGCCTGGAGGAATACGATGTCATTCATGCCCAGGACCCTATCGCCTCCTATGCACTGCGGCGGATCATGCGCCGTCCTGTTCCGCTGGTCGCAAGTGTGCATGGGGCATTGACCAAGGAGACCTACTATGAGTACAAGGGACTTGAGCCGGGACTGACCCGGGAGGCCTATGAGCAGCGGCCGATCTGGAGATATTTCCGCAGGCTTGAGAGGCTGGGGGCCCAGGCGGCCGACCAGATTCTGGTCTCTTCGGAGTGGATCGGACAGCTTACGCAGAGCCTGGGGGTCAGCCAAGACCGTATCCATACCTTGCCGTACGGGCTGGACCTGCATCAATACGCAGCCAGGGCCGCAGAGACACCGCCGCTTCAATTTGCAGCGGGAATCCCTGTGATCATGTATGCCGGACGTCTTGAATATATCAAAGGCGTCCATGTGCTGATAGAGGCGCTGGGCATTCTGCAGCAGCGCTGTCAGCACTGGATCTGTGCGGTGGCCGGAATCGGCAGCCTCCTGGAGGAGCTCATGGAGCAGACCCGCCTGCTGGGTATCGCAGGGAAGGTCCATTTCACCGGGAAGCTGAACAATATTCCGGCTGCACTCCGGGCTGCCGACATCTATGTTCAGCCCTCTCTCCAGGACACGCAGCCCTTCTCGGTTACGGAAGCGCAGCTTGCCGGGATCGCGCCGATTGTCGCCGGAACCGCAGGCATGCCGGAGATGGTCCGGCAGGGAGAGACGGGCTGGATTGTTCCTCCCGGAGATGCCGCGAAGCTTGCCCTGCAAATCGAGCAGCTGCTGGGGGATGAGGAGCTGAGAAGACGCACCGGCCTCCAGGCTAAACAGTGGGCAGAGCAGACCCGTTCGCTGGATGTTATGGCTGCGGGTACGCTGAATGTATACCAGAGAGCAGTCAGACTGCGGGCGGGCCGTCCGGGAATTCCGGACCACCTCCGGTTTGAGGAAGAACCGGGCGCGGGTGCGCTGCCGGCAGCTTTTCATCCGGCGGATGTGCTTAACGAGTGTAGTCCAGGGAATCCGCTTGCCGTAACGCTGCGTGTGAAGCTTCCACAGCACTACTCTATTCCTGATGCACGTACGGCTCTTCCTCCCCTGTAATAGGCGCTGTCCGCAATTGAAGCGGCAAAGTTGTCATGCCTGCCTGATTGAAGCATATACATGAGGGGAGTAACATTTTGGGCTTATACTCTGGGCTTGTCTCAGGGATAGATTATGCCAAGAAGGAGGACATTTCCCGTGTTTGACCAGTCCCATGGCTTGCGGTTTGATATTTATGAACGCATTCACCTTTCGGAAGAGCTTCCGGGAATAGCAGAGCTGGAGGAAGTCGAGCTGGTTCCCGACATCCAGGTCATCCAGCGGGAGGACCGGGCTGAACTGCACGGACAACTGCTGCTCACCGGACTCTACCGGGGGGAGGATGACCTTACACAGCGTCTGGAGCATGCAATTCCCGTTGAAATCACTGTTCCGCTGACCCGGGTCAGCTCACTTGATGACATAGGGGTGGAGATCGAGAATTTCGATATTGATCTGCTGACGATGCGAACCGTCAACATTACCGGAGTGCTCTCGCTGCGGGGAATCGGAAGTGCAGATGCACAGCCGGCCTGGCAGCAGGAGGAATACACAGTAGCGTATTCGCCGGAGGCAGGAGACAGCAATACGTCTGAGGAGAAATTCCGCAGTCCGGAGAATGATACCCTGTATGAGAATTCGCTCTGGACCTATGGCGAGGGGGCGGCCGAGGGCTCTGAAGAAGATCAGAACTCTGCTAATCCGGCTGAGGCTGTAGTCCAACCTCTGTATGCGGAAGAAACTACGTACACCCAGCCCGCCGCCTATCTCTCCCCACCCCTGAAGGACAAGGAACCCAGAGCAAGGACCCATAGCCTGGATACGGCTTCTTCGGCAGGCAGCGCCGCCTTGAACACAGTGGATCATTGGGGTAATGCGAAGCTTCAAGCCGCCGCGCAGCCTGAGCCGGTGTTAACCTCCGCTGCCAGTGACGCTGCTGCGCTATTTGCCGGGAACGAAGAAGGGGAGGCGGCAGAGGAGATCCAGGCCATAGACAATGAAGTCTTCCTGTCTGCGGAATCTCTGGCTCCCCCTGAGGAGAAGCAGGATCTCAAGGTTGCCCTTGGCAGCAAAAAAGAACCTGGAGCCGCCGAGCGGGAGCCGCTCACCTTCTCCTCGCTGCTCAGCGCAAGCCGCGCCAACAGAGAGCAGGAAGAACTGCTATCGGGCAATTTAGACTCTGTAGCGGAGGCTGTTCCTGAGGCCGGCAATGACACAGCGTGGAAGAGCCGGTTCATCGGCGGCATGGGCGGAACGGAGCTGTTCCGCAAGGTAAGGCTCTGCATTGTACAGCGGGAAGAGACGCTGGACACCATAGCCGAGAAATACCAGCTAAGCACCCGGGAGCTGACCATGTATAACCGGCTGTCCGGTCAGGTTGTAGAAGAGGGACAGGTATTATACATCCCTTGAGATTGATGATGCGCGGAGAATTCAGGCTTAACAGGAACAGCCCTTGCCTTACGGATGGGGCTGTTCCTGTTTCTGTATATGATTTCCGCTTCTGGTTTACAAACCGTTCAGCCGGGGGTAATAGTCACTACCGGCCTACATACATTACACATTCAGGCAGCTATGCGCTGGTACACTACTTCTGGAAGGATGATCATTCACATGAAGAGAAAAGTGGCAGCCACTGCGGCCGCACTAAGCTTGACGCTCACAGTCTCGGCCGGTGTCTATGCCGCCAGCAATCTGCAGGAGATCAAGGCGCTCCTGAACAACAAAATCGGGATCGTCGTGAATGGCCAGGCGTACACGCCCAAAGACGGCAACGGCAAAACCCTCGCCCCGATTACCTACAACGGCATCACTTATCTGCCTGTACGCTCCATAGGCGAAGCGCTGAACACCGCTGTTACTTACGATGCTGCAACCAGCCGGGTCATCATCGGTAATGGGGCTGCTCCGGCTGTCTCCTCCGGCGGCTCGTCCGCAGGAACACCAGCGGATTCTGTGAAGCGGCCGAAGAGCCTGCCGGCGGACTTCCCGCTTCCGGCGGACGCGAAGATCTTTGATCTGATCGAAGGCTCGGCGACCGGCAAGCCGTCCGCGACCTTCAGCTATACCACGAAGCAGGGGCTGGAGACGCTGGGCAATACGTATAAGGACTATTTCGCGCAAAAAGGAGCCACCTCCAAATCGGAGGAGGTCTCTGCAGCCGCCTTCCAGATTATTGATGCAGGTAGCACGTTTGCTGTTACCGTGGACGGGGCTCCCGGAACGGGCAGCCGCCAGGGCTTCAACGTGGTTCAAGTGATCTGGAGCGGGGAGTAAGCGCCAAGGTTCGTCTGCTGCGCGCCCTTTGTGTATATGCTGGTTGACTAGGGATAACACTGAATGTATTATTGAACTAAGTAATAACTAGCATAAAGACTGGGAACGGGAAGAGTAGGCGGTCAGCCCTTCAGAGAGCGGGATTATTATTGGTGTGAATTCCCGCAGGATGCAGCCCCCGAAGTCGCCCCGGAGTTGCCCTTCTGAGCTTGTCTTCATCATGAAGACCGGTTAGGATGCGGCCGGTTGCAGCCGTTACCCTGCATGAGTGTCGCGCTAAGCTTCAGGAACCTGTAGGGGAACTTAAGGCAGTGGTTTATTTTTTATTGGCGCGAAACAAAGGTGGTACCGCGAAAGAATGGCCTTTCGTCCTTTGAGACGAAGGGCCTTTTTGTATTCTCAGAAACCGCTAGCTACTCAATACATTTAACAGTGGAGGGTTCACAATGGCTGATAACAACAATGCAGCAGCAGAGCTGCCGAACGGGCAGGAAGCGGCAGAAGCTACCGCTTCAGCTAATCACAAGCAGAGCGACATGCCGACTACATATGATCCGGGAGCGGCAGAGAAGAAGTGGTATGCGTACTGGATGGAGAAGGGCTTCTTCGAAGCCGGCAAGCGTCCGGATGCGGAGCCTTACAGCATCGTGATTCCGCCGCCGAATGTAACAGGAATGCTGCATATCGGACACGCGCTGGATTTCACGCTTCAGGATGTGCTGATCCGCACCAAGCGGATGCAGGGATATGATACCCTGTGGCTGCCGGGTACGGACCATGCAGGGATTGCTACACAGACCAAGGTGGAGCAGAAGCTGCGCCAGCAGGGAATCTCCCGCCATGATCTGGGACGCGAGAAGTTCCTGGAGCAGGTATGGGCCTGGAAAGACCAGTATGCAGAGACCATTCATGACCAGTGGGCCAAGATGGGCCTGTCCCTCGATTACTCCCGCGAACGCTTTACCTTTGATGATGGAATGAAGAAGGCGGTCAGCAAGGTATTTGTGGAGCTGTACCAGAAGGGCCTGATCTACCGCGGGAAGCGGATTATTAACTGGGACCCGGCTGCCCGTACAGCGCTGTCGGATATCGAGGTTGAATACAAGGAAGTGAACGGGCATCTGTACCATCTGCGTTATCCGCTTAAGGATGGCAGCGGCCATATTACGGTGGCTACCACGCGGCCCGAGACGATGCTGGGCGATACAGCGGTAGCGGTACACCCGGAGGATGACCGTTACAAGCATCTGATTGGCAGAACACTGGTCCTGCCGATTATAGGCAGAGAGATTCCGGTTATTGCTGATGAATACGTAGATAAGGAGTTCGGCAGCGGTGCGGTTAAGATTACACCGGCGCATGATCCGAATGACTTCGAGATGGGAGTCCGCCATAACCTTCCGCAGATCAATGTAATGGACGAAGGCGGAGTGATGAATGAGGAAGCAGGCGCTTACCAGGGAATGGACCGCAGCGACTGCCGTAAGGCCATCGTAGCCGACCTGAAGGAGCAAGGCGTGCTGATCTCCATTGAGGATCATGTACACCAGGTTGGGCACAGTGAGCGTTCGGGGGCTGTTGTAGAGCCTTATCTGTCCACCCAGTGGTTCGTCAAAATGCAGCCGCTGGCAGAAGCGGCCATCGCTGCACAGAAGGACGGTGACGGGGTCCACTTCGTGCCGGACCGCTTCGAGAAGACGTACCTGAACTGGATCGAGAATGTCCGCGACTGGTGTATCTCCCGCCAATTGTGGTGGGGTCACCGGATTCCGGCCTGGTACTCCGAATCTACCGGGGAGCTTGTTGTTGCGCACGACGAAGAAGAAGCACGCCGCATCAGCGGGCTGTCCGACCTGAAGCAGGATGAGGATGTTCTGGATACCTGGTTCAGCTCCAACCTCTGGCCGTTCGCTACATTAGGCTGGCCTGACGGGGAGAGCAGTGACTATCAGCGTTACTATCCGAACAACGTACTGGTTACCGGGTACGATATCATTTACTTCTGGGTAGCGCGGATGATTTTCTCAGCCATGGAATTCACAGGCCAGAAGCCGTTCTCCGATGTACTGATGCACGGACTCGTACGCGATGCCGAAGGACGCAAGATGTCCAAGTCTCTGGGCAACGGCATCGATCCGCTGGATGTTATCGAGCAGTACGGCGCTGACGCCATGCGTTATATGATTACTACCGGCAGTACAGCGGGCCAGGATCTGCGGTTCCGTATGGAAAAGGTAGAGCAGGCGCGCAATTTTGCCAACAAGATCTGGAATGCCTCCCGGTTCGCGCTGATGAATCTGGAAGGCGTAGCCTTTGAAGATATTGACATTACAGGTGAGCTTGGCACAGCAGACCGCTGGATTTTGCACCGCCTGAACGAAACTTCCCGTGATATTACGCGTCTAATTGACTCGTACGAGTTCGGCGAGACCGGACGCCTGCTCTACAACTTCATCTGGGATGATCTGTGCGACTGGTATATCGAATTCGCCAAGCTTTCGCTGTACGGAGCGGACGCAGCCGCCAAGGCCAAGACCCAGTCTGTTCTGGCTTACGTGCTGGACCGCACACTGCGCCTGATTCACCCGTTCATGCCGTTCATTACCGAGGAGATCTGGCAGCATCTGCCGCATGAAGGAGAATCGATTACGCTGGCTGAATGGCCGAAGTACGATGCGGCGCTTGAGAATCCGCAGGCGGTATCAGAGATGAACCTGCTGATGGATATCATCCGGGCTGTTCGCGGTATCCGTGCGGAAGTGAATGCGCCAATGAGCAAGAAGGTCGAGCTGATTATCAAGGCCGGCAGCCAGGACACCCTGGACATTATTTCCCGTAACGACAATTACATCGGGCGCTTCTGCAACACCTCTTCGTTCGAAGCAGGCCTTGCGCCGCAGACGCCGGATAAAATGATGTCCGCCGTGGTTACCGGAGCGGAGCTGCTTCTCCCGCTGTCCGGTCTGATCGATATCGATCAGGAGATTATCCGTCTGGAGAAAGAAGTCCAGACCCTGAACAGCGAAGTGGAGCGTGTGGAGAAGAAGCTCAGTAATCAGGGCTTTGTAGCCAAAGCTCCGGCGAAAGTCATCGAAGAGGAACGGGCGAAGCAGGCGGATTATTCCGACAGACGCGAGAAAGTGCTGGCCCGTATTGCAGAGCTGAGAGGATAACTGACATGGAAGAGATCACCCGGAGCGGCGCTGCCGCTCCCTTAAGTTCTTATACAGAAGCCGTAGACTGGATCAACAGCCTGATTCCTTTTGGAATCCGGCCGGGTCTGGAGCGGATAGAGCTTCTAATGGAGAAGCTGGGACATCCGCACCGGAAGCTTAAGTTCATTCATGTGGCGGGGACGAACGGCAAGGGCTCAACCTGCGCCTTTTTAACCTCGGCCCTTATTCAGAGTGGATATTCGGTGGGGACCTTTACCTCTCCTTATATCACGAAGTTCACGAACCGGTTCCAGTACAACGGGACGGATATTCCTGAAGAGACGCTGCTTGCGCTTGCCAATCAGCTGCGTCCGCTGGTGGAGGAGATTGCGGGCACTGAGCTGGGCTCACCGACCATGTTCGAGGTGGCGACGGCGCTCGCGATTCTCTATTACGGCGAAGTTTGTTATCCCGATGTAGTCGTATGGGAGACGGGGCTTGGGGGAAGGCTGGATGTAACGAATATCGTTACTCCGGTGGTGTCGGTCATTACGAATGTTGGACATGACCATACCGATGTGCTGGGAGATACGCTGGAACTGATTGCCGGCGAGAAGGCCGGGATTATTAAGCCGGGCGTTCCTGTAGTCAGCTGTGTAAGCCAACCCGAAGCTGTAGCTGTATTGAAAGCCAAGGCGGCGGCTACCCGTTCGACACTCTATTTAGCCGGAGAAGATTTCAGCTATAGTAAGGTAGAGCAGAGAGACGGCTACCAGCACTTCACCTTCAACGGGCCGTTCCGCGGGCTTGAGCTGGATATTGCCATGAAAGGCGAACACCAGCTGCAGAATGCAGCCGGAGCAATGATGGCGCTTGAGGTGCTGCGGCAGTATATGGCCTTCATGCTGGAGGACGAGGATGTGCTGGAGGGCTTTCGCGGCACATTCTGGGCCGGAAGACTGGAGGAAGTGAGCACTGCGCCCAGAATTATTCTGGACGGCGCGCATAACCCGGAAGGGGCTGAGAGCCTTGCGAAGAGCCTTCCGCAGTTCCAGCCTTACGGTAAATTAAATTTGCTGATGGGGATGCTGGCAAATAAGCATCACGAGTCGTATCTCAAGCATATACTGCCTATAGTGGATACGCTCATCCTGACCGAACCGGATTTCCGTAAGAAAATGGACGCGGAAGATCTGCAGGCGATCGCAGAAAGTCTGCGGAGTAAATATGCCAAGGAAAACTTGGAAATCATAGTAGAACGTAATTGGGGCCAAGCGCTGCAGAAGCTGCAGACGATCACAGCGGACGATGACCTCGCAGTTGTGTCCGGAACGCTGTATTTGATTTCTGATGTGCGCAGTACGCTTTTACGGCAACCCGATTCTGAAAAAGGCTGGTGACGAACTGTTGGATACTACTGAACGTGTGCATTTTATAGGGATCGGCGGCTATGGTATGAGCGCGATTGCCCGGGTGATGCTGGAGATGGGATATACAGTTACAGGCTCTGACGTAGCTGCCCAGGAGTTAACGGAGAAATTGATAGCCAAAGGTGCCAAGGTCTTCATCGGGCATACGGCGGAGCAGGTGAAAGGTGCGGATCTGGTCGTCTATTCCACGGCGCTTGCCGCGGATAATGTGGAATGGGTGGAGGCAGAGCGCCTGAAGATTCCGGTTCTTCACCGCTCGCAGATGCTGGCCCGGCTGCTGAATGAACGCAAGGGCGTAGCGGTGGCCGGAGCGCACGGTAAGACTACCACCTCATCCATGATTGCTCTGGTTATGGAAGACTGCGGCGTGGACCCTACCTACATTATCGGCGGGGAGATTATGAATGTCGGCACGAATGCCAAAGCGGGACAAGGGGAATTCGTCGTGGCAGAGGCCGATGAGAGCGACGGCTCGTTCCTGCAATACCATCCTTGGCTGGGAATCGTTACGAACATTGAAGCGGACCATCTGGAGAACTACGGCGGCGACTTCGGTAAGCTGAAGGATGCTTATGCTCAGTTCATGAATCAGCTTCGCGAGGATGGAACAGCTATCGTATGTGCAGATGATGAGAACCTGAAATCCCTGCTGCCTAAGGTAAAAGGTAAAGTAATCAGCTACGGGATTGAATCAGAGACGGCCGATTATATTGCAACAGATATTGTCCTCGGCGACCGCCAGGTATCTTATACCATGAACCATGGAACCGAGGTGCTAGGCCGTATTGAGCTCTCTATTCCGGGAAAATACAATCTGTATAACTCCATGGCTGCAGTGATTTCCTGTCTGAAATCGGGCATTGCCTTTGAGGCCATTGCGGCTGCGATTGTGAAGTTCCACGGCGCCAAACGGCGCTTCCAGGTGCTGGGCGAGGTTGACGAGATTCTCGTCATTGATGATTACGCGCATCATCCAACAGAGATTCAGGCTACGATCAGCGCCGCCAAGGCAACCGGCAAACGCATTATCGCCGTGTTCCAGCCGCAGCGCTACACGCGTACCTTCTTCCTGCTGGATGCGTTCAGCCGCGCGTTCAGCGAAGCAGACGAAGTGATTATTACCGATATCTATTCCCCTGCGGGTGAGAAGCAGATAGAGGGTGTCACCTCCGCCAAGCTGGTAGAGCTGATTGTGCAGAACAGCAACGCCGGTGCGCGGCATCTGCCGACGAAGGAAGCTGTGCTGGCCGATCTGCAGAACCGCATTGCTCCCGGTGACCTGGTCATCACCATGGGTGCGGGCGATATCTGGAAGGTCGGTTATGCGCTGGCAGACAGCCTGAAGAACCGCTAAGATTTCAGGAACCGTTAAACTTTTTAAAAAAGGGGCGGTCCCAATTAGCCATTTATGGCTTATGGGACCGCCCCTTTTTTGCATCCGGCGAACAAGAAGTTAGAGGTGATAGATAATAATGATATTGCCGATATGAGCTGTGAATGTGATCGTTCGGATAGAGCAGGTATATCCGCATAGTTCGGTGGTGTGTTGATGGGCTTTCAGCTTGATATTAAGTCGCTGTTATACTTGTTCATTCTGGGAAATTTATTTTCCGGGCTGATGATTACGTTTTACCGCTACCACTTTCCCAAAGACATTGCCTCCAGTCTATTCATTGCCTCCAAGTGGATTCAGGTGATCTTCTGGAGCTCCATTCTGCTGTGGGACTATATTCCCCATAGAATCGCTGTACCTCTGAGCAATGCGCTCATTCTGGCCGGCGGAGGGCTGGAGATCGCTGCGTTGCTGATGATGATGGGCATGCTGGACCGCCGTTCGAAGCTCTATTATCTGACAATCACGGCAGGGAGCATACTCAGCTTTGTTATCGTTACCCTGTTCTTCAACCATCCGAATATACGGGTCGCAACGACCTCGTTATGGGTCATGCTGTTTGTGCTCTACCCTGGCTGCCGCTTGACAGCGAGCCCGGAGCGCTCTCCGCTCCAGAAGATACTCGCCGCCGTATTTTATGCGATCGCAGCGGTGATGTTACTCAGGTCGTTCGTTGCTCTGGCGGTGGAACCGGATATGGGCCCGCTGACGGCTAATCCGGCGCAGTATTTGTATTATCTCGGGATGTTCCTGATGCTGATTGGAGGCATTGCCGCCTTCATCCTGCTCTCCAATGAGCATTCCTACCAGAAGCTGAAGCGCATCGCCACCTATGACAGCCTGACCGGGATTCTGGGCCGCCGGGCCTTCCTGCTGGAAGCCGAACTGAAGCTGGCGCTTGCCGCCAAGAAGAGGGAATATTGTTCCCTGCTGCTGCTGGATCTGGATCATTTCAAAAGAGTGAATGATACCTACGGTCATGACACCGGCGACAGTGTGCTGCAGGATTTCGCCCTTACTGCCGAGAGTACGCTTGCGGGCGGTGACTTGCTCGGACGGGTAGGCGGTGAGGAATTCGCCATTCTGCTGTACGGGCAGGATGCGCTGAGCAGCAGCCATCAGGCAGAAGCGCTGCGGGAGACGCTCAAAGAATCTTCTGTGCACAGCCTGCCCTGCGGGTATACGGCCAGTATTGGTATAGTCTCTGTGCTGCCTGATCAGCAGACCAGCTTGAACGCACTCTACAAGCTATGTGATCTGGCGCTTTATCAGGCGAAGCAGGAAGGCCGGGACCGTGTGGTCAGGTCCGGGTAAACGGACTCTCAAATACATAGCATACATAGACATATCGTTAAACAAAGGGGTGGACATGATGACAGCCGGCTTGGATTTGAAGACTTTGCTGGCTTGTCTTTTTTTCGGCAATCTATTTACGGTTCTGCTTATTCTGGCATACCGGCCCAGTTATCCGAAAGAAAAGACAACCCCATTGTTCCTGACAGCCAAAATTCTGCAGCTCGCTATTCTGCAGCTGTTGTTATTAGAGGGAATTCATGATTGTCCATTCGTGCTTCCAAGTATTATTCTCTTGAGCGTGGCTGCAGGAACTGCGGAGATTCTGGCCCTGCTGAAGAAGCTGGAAGCCGATTCTCAGCGAATGAAGCAGCGGTATTACACGCTGGCTGCGATATCTGCGTTAGGTCTGCTTCTGCCCTACCTGCTGCATCCGGATGTTCCCCGGCTGATCGCAGCATCTGCACTTACGGGTGCGATTCTGCTGCTCTATCCGGCTTATCTGTTATCCTGGAAGGTCAGAAAGACCCCGCTGCAGGAAATTACGGGTATGCTGTACGGCGTGGCGATCCTCTCTCTGCTCAGTAAGGCCAGCAGCCTGTTCTATCTTCCGCCGGGAGGATCGATTGCAGCGGCGTGGCTGCAGAGCTTTTTTTACGCCGGAATCTATCTGCTGATGTTCCTCGGAACTGCGGGCTTCATGCTGCTCTCCCGGGAACAGTCCTATGCGGAGCTGGAGCGTGTGGCAACCTATGATGAACTGACAGGCGTCTTGAACCGCAGGGCGTTCGTGCTGCGTGCCCAGCCTCTGATTGCTGCTGCCGCCAAGGAGATGGTGCCCTTCTCATTCATGCTGCTGGATGTGGACCACTTCAAGCAGGTTAATGACACCTATGGCCATGATACGGGAGACCGGGTGCTGCAGGATTTCGCCCGCAGAATTGAGCGTCAGCTCGGCAGCGGGGATCTCTTCGGAAGATTCGGGGGCGAGGAATTCGCGGTGCTGCTGCACCGGTCGGATGAGGAAGACGGTGAGAGAATAGCGGAACGGCTGCGCTGCTCTGTGCTTGGTGCGACGGTCGAAGGCATGCCGCTGTCCTATACGGTCAGCATCGGTCTGATTACGATTCTCTCCGGTGAACGTGTGCCGCTCGGCACCTTGTACAAACTGAGCGACAACGCTCTATATAAGGCGAAGCAGCGGGGAAGGAACTGCGTGGTCAGGAGTGACAGCTACAAGGGCAAGGTGCCGGAAGCTGGTTCTTTTGCGAAGTAGACAGGGCCGATTATCAATAGTATGCCGCATGACACCGATTCTCCATATTATCGGGGAGCCGCTTTTTTGTATGACTGTACCACCTTAACTTGGGTAATAGATCCTAGATGCCCCGGGCAGTCCAGGGCCAATTGATCAATGGAGAGTAGGAGAAGAGGCCATGAAGGAACCGTTGCTATTCATTTCCGCAGAGAATCCATATCCGCAGGATAGCGGGGGCAAGCTGAGAACGGGCAATATTCTGAAGCTTCTGCAGGGCAAATATGAGGTAGAGCTCATCACCTATGCCAATCCCCGGAAGACAGGGACGCCGGAGGGACTTCCGTCACTTACGGTGCATGAAGTAGAGCGTACAGTCAGCTACCGCAGAGCGCTGCTCCGTTCCCTGTATACCTGGCGGAATTGTTCTTATATGAGCCATGTTGATGTGGACATGAAGGCGAAGATTATAGAGCTCTGCAGCCGGAATTCCTACGGTCATGTATTTATTTCGCATAGTCTGCTGGGCTGCTGCATCGACATTGTACAGCGCTGCCTGCCTGGTACTGTGATTATTACCGATGCGCATAATTTCGAGAGCGGATTGTCTGCACAGCTGGCAGGCGGGAAAAAGGGGATCGCCAAGGTCTATTATTCCCTTAATGCTGTATGGACGCGCCAGGATGAACTGAAGCTGATGGACAAGACGAATCTGCTGCTGACCACTTCGGAAGAGGATGCTCTGGCCTTCAAGGCACTGGCCCCCAGCCAGTCACAGAAGGTCCATGTCATTCCCAATTTCATACGCATGGAGGATTACCGGACCAAGACGCAGTTGCCCAAGGAGAAGTGGATTATTCTTCCGGGTAATATGAACTACTTCCCTAACATTAACGCAGCCCTCTACTTCTACCGTGAGGTATATCCTCTGGTTAAGGCGAGCGTACCGGATATCCAGTGGTATATTGTCGGACGGGACGTGCATCCGGAGGTAGCGGCGCTCGCCTTGAAGGATTCCTCTATCGTCATTACCGGGTATGTGGACAGTGTGGCGGATTATATACGCAAGGCGCAGGTGGTCATAGCTCCGCTCCTGGAAGGCAGCGGAACAAGGCTGAAAATTCTGGAGGCCTGGGCGCTGAGAACCCCTGTCGTATCCAGTTCCAAAGGGGCAGAAGGGCTGTTCTATGAGCATTCGCAGAATATTATGATTGCCGATGACCCGGTTTCCTTTGCCGATAGTGTGACACTGCTGCTTCAGGATCATGAAAGAGGAGTAGTGCTTGCGGACCGTGCATACGAGGTTCTGCTGGCAAATTATGAGGCGGAAAGTGTCAAGGATAAGCTGCTTCGTCTGGTCTGAAGGGATATGGAATGTAAAATAATTATTTTTCCCCATAAATCGACAACCTTCTCAGGAGGACTGCGTTACTATAGATCTACATCGATAGTTTCACATTTCTGGGCTGGATGTCATCCGGCCTTTTTTGTTTCGTACACATTCATTCACATTTACATAGAACCAAGGAGCTATAGCCATGAGAGAGAGAATGTTGTTCCTTTCTGCCCGGAGTCACATGCCGGAAGACCGGGAGGGAGACATCAGAACAGAGAATTTCCTTGATATGCTGCTGGAGCGGTTTGATATTGATCTGTTGGAGTATTGCCACCACCGCCGCGAGACGCAGATTCTACGCAGTCCTGCCCTGACCGTTCATCAGGTGAAGCGGCCTGCGTCCACCCGCAGAAGCCTGCTGTTTCCGCTGAACAGGCTACGCACGGATGCCTCGATGCTCGGCAATGACAAGTCGCTGCGGGCGGTAATTAGCGAGATGTGCAGCCAGAACGCCTACAGTCATGTGTTTGTCTCGTATGCCATGCTCGGTAACGTACTGGACCTGGTTGCCTCACTGCTTCCCGGAGCTGTTATCGTCACCGACGCCCGGCGTGCAGGTGGCATACGGGTGCAGAGCCGGGCGGCCGGCAAGCGGGGAATCGGCACAGGCTACCGCAAGCTGAACGATGCGCTGATCCGCCGGGAAGAGCGCCGCTTAATGAACAAGGCCAGCCTCCTGCTGGCCGCTTCAGAAGAAGAGGCCCTGTCCTTTAAGGCGTTATCCTTTGCCGACGCAGGCAAGGTGCATGTAGTTCCGCCGTACATTGATCTGACTGCCCTACCCTATGCGGCTCCCGGAGATACTGCCAAGGATAACTCCATCGTTCTGCACTGGAACATGTATTCCACTGACGGCAAGAATGCAGCGCTGCTGTTCTTCAAGAAGGTATATCCGCTGATTCGGGCGGCAGTGCCGGATATCCGCTGCTGCATTATCAGCAGTGAGGTGCATGCAGAGGTCGCAGCTGCCGCCCAGAAGGACTCTTCTGTTGTACTCATCAGAGAAGCTATGCAGACAGCCGATTATATCCGCAAGGCCAGAGCTGTGGTTGCTTCATGCTGTGAGGACTGCGGCAGTCAGAGCAGCATTCTGGAGGCCTGGGCCCTCCGCACGCCGGTGGTCAGCAGCCTGAAGGGCTCGGAGGAGCTGATGTGTGAGCCGGGGCGGAATATTCTGCTGGCAGGAACAACGGCGGGCACTGCCGATCATCTGATCAGGCTGCTGACGATGCCGGAGCTTGGTTCTATTATTGCGGATCAGGCCTACAGGACGCTCAGCAGGCATTATGCCGCAGAGGGAGTTAAGGCGAAGCTGCTTAGTCTGGTGTAAATATATTAAAATAGCATATCTCTCTCGCATCTTTCATATCTTTCAGTATAGAACTGAAGATCGCGAGGTGAGGGTATTGAATAACGGAAGAATGACATTCCGCTTCGACGGTGACCAGGGCAGGCAGCGGACAGAGACGGCAGAGCTCCGGGCGGCGAACGAAACCGGTGTGGTTCTGGAGGACAAGGATACTGACAAGGTGCAGCGCGGGGGGATTAAGACATCCTCCTATTCCAAGGCCGATGAATATATTGTGGATCTGGAGAAGGTGGAGTTGCCCCGGCCATTAGAGACAGCTTACATGAAGCCTCCGGGCGCCAGCCGCCGGAAACCGAAAGCTCCTGAGGATAACTATGATTTGGGGCTGTATTCTGTTGTCCGTCCTGCTTCTGCAAGGAATCTATGGGAACAGAGTGAAGACTCGGAGGAGGATTCCTCCTATGGAGGGGCGGATGAAGAAGGTCTGCATTCAGCAGATGACTACTACCCGCTGTATGAAGATAACTGTGAATCCGCTACAGACAGTTATGAGCAATCCGGCGCTCACCGGGATAGCTACGGCGGCTCTTATCATACCCGCCGTCCCTCGTACTGGTGGAAGTTCGCATTGTCCATAACTGGAGCGCTGGGAACGGGGATTCTGCTCGGATATGCAGCCTTGTCGTTCATCACAGGAGGGGCGGGGGAGACTGCTAAAGCTCCCGGCAATGCGGAGGTTAAGGCGGGAATCACCCAGGGGCAGAAGGCGGCAACCAGCAGTAACGCAGCAGACATAACGGGTGTGCCTGCTGAGCAGACGGGAGAAGCGGTGAGCGCGCAGATTCCGGTTGAGGTTGCGCCACAGAGCTATTATCTGCTGCAGTATGGCGTCTTCAGTACAGCGGCAGGAGCGGAACAAGCCCGGCAGGAGCTCTTGACCGCCGGCCTTGCCGCCGGTCTTGATCCGGCAGACGGCAACCGTGTGTACGCCGGAATGTCTCCTGACCGTGAGCAGGCCAAGCTGCTTAGCAATGGGCTCAAGGGGCAAGGCATCGAGCTGTACGTGAGAGAAGTGGCTCTGCCAGCTGTGAACCAGGTCCGCTACACCGGAACGGCAGCTGAGGTGGACAGCTACTTCACGCTCAGCAGCCAGCTGTTAAGCGAGCTGAGCAGCTTGTCTGCTTCCCTGCTTGGCGGGGGGAGCAGCGGGGACGCTGGCGCAGCGGTAAGCGATCTCCATATGCAGTGGACCCAGGCAGTCAAGGCACTGGAGCCGGGCCTCACACCGGAAGGGCAGAGAATCGCTGACGGGCTGGAGAAATCCATGAGCCAGGGGATAGCCGCCCTGAACGAATACAATAAGAATAAGGCGGAGGGGCTGCTCTGGGAGGTGCAGGAAGCCATGATGAGCTTCCTGACCGGCCAGAAAAGCCTGTTGTCCGCCATGAGCTGAGAGCAGAGGCGTAACGAACCGCTGACTATAGGCTAAATAAATGATCCCCCGTACCAGGCATGTGCCCGGCGGGGGATTGCTGTATTTCCAGAGGTACTCATGCGGTGTGATAAGATCCGCAGGCTTCTATCGTGGTAAACATTCCCTGGATGGATTTTGAGTTTGTATTGCACTCCGTTTCACCGTATAATAAATAGGGTGTCAAAAAATGGCGAGGGAAGACTTGAATGAAGAAGAAAAATGTAGGAACACTGCTGTTATTTCTTATTCTGGGCTGGCTGGCCGGAGCCTGGATTGCCAAGCTGCTGGAACCTGTACAAGCTCTGTCTTTTCTTACAGCTTCGACTGTTCTCAAGTGGTCGCCGCAAGCCGATTTAGACATCATAACCTATGACATCACAATCCATTTGAAACTGTGCCTGCTCAGTCTTGCCGGAATTATTACAGCCGTATGGCTGTACCGCAGGCTGTAGCCTTAGCTGGCAGCACAGGAAGGGACGTAATTACAGTGGAGCATGACAATTCACGGCATATTATTCTGGCCTCAGGTTCACCGCGGCGGCGTGAGCTGTTAGCCTCGCTTGGACTGCCTTTCGAGGTGCTGTCCAGCGATGCTGATGAGAGTACACCGCCCGAATGGAGTCCTGAAGCTATTGTACGGAATCTGGCTCTGCGTAAGGCAGAAGCTGTGATTCCTGTTGCCGGAGACCGTGATGCTGTTATCATCGGCAGCGACACGATTGTTGTGCTTGACGGAATGGTGCTCGGCAAGCCGGCGGATGAGCAGGACAGCTCCAGAATGCTGGAGATGCTGCAAGGCCGGACGCATCAGGTATACACCGGGGTGGCCTGCATCGGTTCCGCAGAGGGACGTACCCTGGTAGATCATAGGGTAACCTCTGTAACTATGAGAGCAATGAGCGAAGAGGAAATCTCCGCCTACATAGCGACCGGGGAGCCTGCCGACAAAGCCGGCTCTTACGCGATACAAGGACTGGGCGCCACCCTGGTGGAAGAAATTGAAGGCTGCTATTTTAACGTGGTCGGTCTGCCGCTGTCACTGCTGAGCGGTATGTTGTCCGGGTTTGGCATTTCAGTGCTGAACCGGTAAGGGTAGCCGAAGAAAGAAGGTTAGGGATGGAGTCGCAAACATTTATGCTGCGTGACCTCCCCCATGAAGAACGACCACGAGAGCGCATGATGCATTATGGGGCGGAATCATTAAGTCAAGCGGAGCTTCTGGCTATTCTGCTGCGCACAGGTGCGCACCGTGAATCAGCCCTTCTTATCGCCCAGCGGCTCTTGAGCCATGCAGGCGGTCTCCGCGGACTGGCGGATCTGAGCATTGAAGAATTGACAACAATCAACGGCATCGGCCCTGCCAAGGCCGTGCAACTCAAAGCAGGCATAGAGCTGGGAAGACGCATGGCGAATTCCCGGCTTACCGAACCGGTCATTATCCGCAGTCCCCAGGATGCGGCGGAGATTTTGACTGAACAGCTGCGTTACTTGCAGAAGGAGCATTTTATCTGCCTGTTCCTGAATACGAAGAATCATGTTATTGCGCAGGAAACATTGTCCATGGGTAGCCTTAATGCCTCCATTGTGCATCCCCGCGAGGTGTTCCGGGCAGCCATGAAATGCAGCAGCGCAGCAATTATATGCGCACATAATCATCCGAGCGGTGATCCTACGCCGAGCCCTGAAGACATCTCCCTGACCGCAAGGCTTATGCAGGCAGGCGAAATTGTCGGCATTGATGTGCTGGATCATCTGGTGATCGGAGACAGCAGCTACGTAAGTTTGAAAGAGAAAGGCTACATGTAATACAATTGTCTAGATTCACATGGAAAAGGAGCAAACAAGATGTTAGGTGGTTTTACGAAAGACTTAGGAATTGACTTGGGGACAGCGAATACGCTTGTCTACGTGCGCGGTAAGGGGATCGTTGTCAGAGAGCCGTCCGTGGTAGCCATTAATACAGATAGCAAGACGATTGAAGCCGTAGGGGAATCTGCCAAAAAAATGATCGGACGCACGCCGGGCAACATCCGTGCCATCCGTCCAATGAAGGACGGGGTCATCGCTGATTTCGATACTACAGCAACTATGATCAAATATTTCATCCGCCAGGCCCAGAAGCAGCGCTCGATGTTCCAGCGCCATCCGAATGTCATGGTGTGTGTACCCTCCGGAATTACAGCCGTTGAACAGCGTGCAGTTGAGGATGCTACGAAGCAGGCCGGAGCACGGGAAGCTTACATTATCGAGGAGCCATTTGCTGCTGCCATCGGTGCAGATCTTCCGGTATGGGAACCAACCGGCAGTATGGTTGTAGATATCGGCGGCGGGACTACCGAGGTTGCGGTAATCTCACTCGGCGGTATTGTTACCAGCCGTTCTGTACGTGTGGCCGGGGATGATGCGGATGAGTCTATCATCCAATACATCAAGCGCCAGTATAACCTTATGATCGGTGAACGCACTTCCGAGCAGCTCAAGATGGATGTGGGCTCCGCCCTGCCGCTTGAGAAGGCTGAGACGATGGAGATCCGAGGACGCGATCTGGTAACCGGTCTGCCGAAGACGCTGACCATTACCTCCGATGAAATCTGCGAAGCTCTGTCCGATACTGTGAATGCGATTGTTGAAGCCGTGAAGGTTACACTGGAGAAATGTCCGCCGGAGCTGGCTGCCGATATTATGGACCGCGGCATTGTGCTTACGGGCGGCGGTGCGCTTCTGCGCAACCTGGACAAGCTGCTGGCGCGCGAGACCGGAATGCCGGTGATTGTGGCCGAGAATCCGCTGGACTGTGTTGCGATCGGCACAGGCAAGGCGCTGGAGAATATCCACTTGTTCAAGAGCCGCAGCAGTTCGGGCCTCCGCTCCAAACGCTAGGAACATGCGGACTGTGAACGTCAACCCCTGAGGTTGGAGAAATACGGTTATTAGAGGGTGCTCGAGATTGTTCAAGCTGTTTAACAATAAACGACTGTTTATATTGCTGATTACGCTGGTTACGTTTATCGTTCTGATGGGCTTCAGCCTGGGGCAGAGGAAGACCCTGTCCTGGCCGGAGAACTTCCTCAGAGATACGACCGGATTCGTGCAGAAATTGTTCTACAAGCCCGCTGGATACGTAGCGGGCTTCTTCGAAGATATTGGCAATCTCCGCGAAATGGCCGAAGAGAACCAGCGGCTTAAGATTTTGGCTGCACAGTACGCCCGGGATAAGGCGCAATTTAATTTCATTAAAGCCAAGAATGAACAATATGAAAAGGATCTTCAATTCACTAAAGCTCAAAAGAACATGTATAAATATGAATATCTGATCTCCAATGTGGTCAGTGTAACGACAGAACCGGGCAATAACACACTTGTTATTGATTTGGGTGCGAAAGATGGCATTAGACTGAATATGTCCGTAACTTCTATCGAGGGGCTTGTAGGAGTTATAAGCAATGTTAGTAACTTCACCTCTACCGTGAAGCTGATGACGATGATGGATATCAACGACCCCAACTCTCAGCCTCCTATAGCAGCAACCGCTGTTAACAAGGAGGGCAAGACCTTTGGAATGATTGAGAGCTATGACCAGCAGACCGGAATGCTGCTGATGAACAAAATCCCCGTAGGCGATCCGATTGCCAAGGACGATGTTATTATCTCCTCTGGGATTGGCGGACGATATCCGCGTGGTATGACTATCGGTACGGTGGAAGAAGTGAAGATCGGACAGTTCGGATTAACCTCTACAGCGATTATCAAGCCGGCGGCAGGATTCCAGGACTGGAAGGAACTCTTCGTTGTCTATACGGAGGAGCGTGTAGAATAGTGAGGATGCGCAGACCTGTCCTGGTACTTTTGTTATTCATTTTATTTATTCTGGAAGGCACAGTGCTTCCCTGGCTGATTCCTGACGGCTGGCAGATGCGGATTATTCCTAATCTCGTCTTCATCGTCATTCTGTTCGTAACGGTATACCATCACCGGCATACAGCACTTATTCTGGGCTTGTCGTTTGGTATGCTGCATGATGTGGTCTTTTACGGCCGCATACTGGGTGCTCATTCCTTCGCTATGGGCTTATCTGCGTACCTGATCGGGCTGATATTCCAGATTCCCCGCGCGCCGCTGCCGCTCATGATGACAGTGGTGTTACTGGGCAGTCTGCTGGAAGACAGTATTCTTTTTGCCATTTATAATGTGTTTAATTTAAGCCAGGAGCCATATAATTGGGCGCTCTTGCATCATATGCTGCCTACCATGCTCATTCATTTTGCTGCAGGCCTGCTTCTCTACATTCCGCTCCGGCGACAGCTGGAACTGCTGAAGAAAGAGACACTTGATGAGGAAGCTGCCTAAGCGGCAGCGGTATTTTCTTATCGCCCAAAGAAGGAGTTTGCCCGGCCCGGCACGAATGAATGAGGATAGGGGGACAGGCATATGACAGTTAAATCCAAGCACGTAAGGATTAAGGGCATCAAGGATGGCCTGGTATTCCTGCTAGACGACAAGTGTCCCTTTGAAGATCTCTTAAGCGAGCTTCGCTACAAGCTGGAGCACAGCCATCAAAATATTCTGACCGGACCGATTGTGCATGTGGATATTAAGCTTGGCAACCGTGCTGTTACTGAAGAAGATAAAGAGGCGGTACTGGAGATCCTCAAGAGTCAGGGGAATCTGTTAATCCGTTCGGTTGAAGCTGTTGAAGATCCTGAAGAGAAGGATCCAGAGGCCTTGTTCATGATGAGCGGAATGCTCCGCTCGGGCCAGGTGCTGCATCATGAGGGCAATCTGCTGTTCCTCGGTGATGTGAATCCGGGAGGCACGATTACCTGTTCAGGAGATATCTATATTCTTGGAGCACTCAAAGGAATGGCACACGCCGGAATCAACGGTAACCAGGAGGCCATTATTGCCGCTTCCCTCCTGGCGCCTACCCAGCTCCGGATTGCTGAGATTATTAGCAGACCGCCGGATGAATGGGGAACCCGGGAGAGCAGTATGGAATTTGCCTATTTATCAGGCGGTGCTATGCAAATCGACAAAATTCATAATATAGTGAAGTTACGTCAGGATTTAAATGTGTTTAAAGGGGTGTAGCCTCCATGGGAGAAGCGATTGTCGTAACCTCAGGTAAAGGCGGAGTTGGCAAGACAACCACAACAGCCAACATTGGGACCGCACTTGCCCTGCAGGGCAAAAAAGTATGTCTGGTGGATACGGACATTGGACTGCGGAATCTGGATGTTGTCATGGGGCTGGAGAACCGGATTATCTATGATCTGGTCGATGTGGCGGAGGGCCGCTGCCGGCTGAATCAGGCGCTGGTCAAGGACAAGCGCTTCGATGAGCTGTACATGCTGCCCGCTGCCCAGACCAAGGACAAGACAGCAGTTACACCGGAGCAGGTTAAGGATATCATTCTGGAGCTCAAGAAAGAGTACGAATATGTTCTGATCGATTGTCCGGCCGGTATTGAGCACGGCTTCCGCAATGCGATTGCCGGTGCCGACAAAGCAATTGTAGTCACCACTCCGGAGCATGCTGCGGTGCGGGATGCAGACCGGATTATCGGTCTCTTGGAGCAGTCATCAGTGGAATCTCCGAAGCTGGTGGTCAACCGGATTCGTCAGGGCTTGATCAAGTCGGGGGATATGCTTGATATTGAAGACATTCTGCAGGTGCTGAACATCGATCTGATCGGGATTGTACCCGATGATGAACAGGTCATCCGGGCGGCGAACAACGGAGAGCCTACCGTGATGAACCCGGACTCCTTGGCTGCGATTGCCTACCGTAATATTGCCCGGCGTATTCTGGGCGACGCGGTGCCGCTGATGCAGCTTGACCAGAAGACAGGCGCCTTCAAGAAGCTCAAGAAATTTTTTGGAATGGGCTGAATCCCGGCCACGCACTTATATATGGCATTCTTCCGTAAGAGCCCGCTGACGAGAAATCGCTGGCGGGCTTATTTTTGTTGTGCAGTAACTTGGACAGGGCTTGTTCTAAAGCGGCTTCCGCCACTCATAAAATGGAAGTAAAACAAGCCCGCCGGAGGGATCGATATGAAATACCCGAAAGAGTCCAAGAACCGCCGCAAGAAACGTATAGAAAATCTGCTGGAGGAGAAGCCGGCAACCGGAGCAGCACCAGCACCAGAGCGGTTTCGTCTGCCAGGCAGTCCTCCCTCATTCAGAGAATGGGGGGCTGGGGACAGGAATGAATTTGACTCTTCCCTTGAGCCTGACCCCGAGGCGATGTGGAAGCAGCAGCGTAACCACTGGGAAGATGAAGGCGGCAGGGGACCGGGGCAGGGCTTCCGTGCTGGTCTGCTGCGGCGGACGGTGGCCAGTCTGCTGGTCTTCGGCGCTGTATGGGGCATTTTTGCCGTGCAGGAGCCGTGGGCAGTGAAGGCACAGTACTTTGTTACAGACATCCTTAGCAATGATATGGATTTTGCAGCGGCACAGGTGTGGTACGAGGAACATTTCAATGGAGCCCCGTCCTTCATTCCGATCTTTGGAGATGAACAGGTGCCGGCGGAGAAGGTGACAGCCGCTCATGAGCTTAGCGCTCCGCTTGCAGGAAGCATTGTACGTCCCTTTGCTACTTCGCTTAATGGCGTCGAAATTATACCGGCAGACGATTCAAGTGCCAGCGTCACGGTGAAAAGTGTAGATACGGGCCGTGTCCTGGCCGTGTCGAAGGAAGCCCGGGGAGGCATCCGTATTACGGTCCGCCATACCGGGGAGATCACGGCAGAATACGGTCATTTGAGCGGGACACGGCTCGCGGTGGATGACTGGGTACAGAGCGGAGACGAAATAGGCTGGATTCAGGGGACGGAGGATGCCCGTGTCCCGTTGCTGTTTTTTGCAGTTATGAAAGACAAGACTTATATTGATCCGGCCGAAGTGGTATCGTTTGATTAGGGTCTGCGGCATTGAATTGTCTCTGCATCCGCTCTTCGTGCTGATTCTCATGGTTTCCGTGTTTACCGGACAGTTCCTGGAGCTGCTCACCTTGTTCCTGATCGTATTCATTCATGAGCTTGGACATGTATGTGCGGCGCTGCTGGCCGGCATTACCGTCAGATCGGTCCAACTGCTGCCATTCGGCGGCGTTGCGGTTATAGAGGATCATGGACGGCTTACAGCTGTCCGTGAGATCGGGATTGCCCTGGCCGGTCCGCTGCAGAACGGAATTATGATTCTGATGGCGCTGGCGCTTAAGCAGGTGCAGTATGGAAATATCGCCTATCTGGATTATTTTATCGGAGCCAATGCCATGATCGCTCTGTTCAATCTGCTCCCGGTGCTTCCGCTGGACGGCGGCAAAATCCTTCAGGCAGCCCTGAGTCTGCTGCTTCCGTATTATTACACACTGCTGTGGACCGGCAGAGTCAGCATTGCGGCCAGCCTGCTTGTGATAGGGTTTGCCCTGCTTCCGCTTGGGAACGGGGACGGTCTCCGGCTTAATCTCCTCATGATCGGAGCGTTTCTGCTCTATTCTAATTGGACGGACCAGCGTAATTTGCCGTACAGGTTTGTCGGTTTTTTGATGAACCGTGAGCGGATTTATGAGCGGTATCTAGTGGCAGAGAACATTGCCCGCCCAATAGTTGCCACGCTCGCGAAACCTTTGGATGAGATATTGCGTCTATTTAAACGTAACCATTATCATTATATCTATGTGATGAACAACGATGGGGATATCGTTACCGTTGTGCCGGAGCAGCGTCTGATTGCTTCGTATTTCGGAAAGTAACAAGCGAGAAACGATTCAAACCAGAGGTGAAGCCATGAAACAAATGATCGTTCACTGTACACAGCATATTACCCGCATGGCACTTCTGGAGAACGGGAGGCTGGTGGAATATGCAGCTGAACGCGATCAGCAGCAAGGTCTGGTCGGGAGTTATTATAAAGGCCGGGTCATGAATGTGCTGCCTGGTATGCAGGCGGCCTTTGTAGATATCGGACAGAAAAAGAATGCATTCCTATATGTAGATGATGTATTGCATCCCCATCTGGACAAGCAGCCGGCCGTCAAGCCTTCGATTGAGACGCTGCTGCAGCCCGGTCAGGAGATTGTCGTTCAGGTGAGAAAAGAACCGAGGGGCGGCAAGGGCGCGCGGGTAACCACGCATTATACGCTGCCCGGACGCTGGATGGTGTACATGCCCTTTGCCGAATATGTCGGGGTCTCCAAGAAAATAAGCCGGGAATCCGAGCGCAGCCGGCTTAAAGGCATCGGCGAGCGGCTGCGCCAGGGTGAGGAAGGACTCATTATGCGCACCGTCTCCGAGGATGAGCCGGTGGAAGCCGTGGAGGGAGATCTGGCTTTTCTGCGGGCACAGTGGGAGGTGATTACCCGGCGTTCCCAGGAAGTGGAGGCACCGGCTTTGCTGCACTGTGATCTGAGCATCGTCCAGCGGTTCATCCGGGATGCCTTCAATCCGCAGCGTGATGAGCTGATGATTGATTCGGCTAAGGCGGTTAAGGAAGCGGAAGCCTTCCTGACGGATATGGCTCCAGAAGGGTACAAGCCTGTGGGATTCTACAGGGGACAAGAGCCCATTTTCTCTGCTTACGGAGTGACGGATCAGCTGCACAAGAGCTTCAGCCGTAAAATCATCCTCGAGGGCGGCGCTACGCTGATCTGGGACGAGACAGAAGCCCTGACTGTGATTGATGTTAACACAGCGCAGTACACCGGCGGGACGAACCTTGAAGATACGGTAACACGGACCAATCTGCTGGCTGCGGAAGAGATCGGGCGCCTTGTCCGGCTCCGGGATACGGGCGGTATTATTATTGTTGATTTCATTGATATGGAACGGGAAGAGCACCGCAGGCAGGTGACGGACAAGCTGGAGAGCATTATCAGCCGGGACCGGACCAAGACGCATATTCTCGGCTGGACCCATCTCGGTCTGCTGGAGATGACCCGTAAGAAGGCGAGACATGATTCCGCCGGGTTTGCCCCGGTGATCTGCCAGTGCTGCGGCGGTACAGGCAAGGTTGGGACTTGGCTGGAGTAGGGAAGAGAAGAGCGGAGCCAAAGCTCTATTTTTGTGAGGGGATATTGACTAGGACCCATATGTGTGATAATATCTTCAAGTATGTGTTTGGTTGTTCCATTCCTGCACATGCTGTAACCGCTCCGATCGGGTAGATGAAGCGTGATTCCTCCGGGGATTGCCACCTTGACTAGGCGAGTCTGAGACATGAGGAGGTGCAAGTACAATGTATGCAATTATCGAAACTGGCGGTAAACAATACAAAGTCCAAGAGGGCGATGTTTTGTTCATTGAGAAGCTGGAAGCTGAAGACGGCGCAAGCGTAACGTTTGACCGTGTCTTGGCTGTTTCTAACGAAGGTGGTTTGACTGCAGGAACTCCGCTGGTAAGCGGCGCGTCTGTAACAGCCAAAGTCGAGAAACATGGTAAGGGACATAAGGTTGTAGTTTACAAATACAAACCTAAGAAGAACTACCACAAGAAACAAGGCCATCGTCAACCGTACACCAAAGTAACTATCGAGAAGATTCAAGCGTAAGAAGGTGCGTTAATGATTAACGTGCGGATTACACGGGCTTCTGCTCAGGGTGTCATTGTCGGTTTTGCCGTCAAGGGGCATGCGGAATACGCAAGGAATGGCAGGGATATCGTCTGCGCGGGTGTTTCGACGGTTACCGTTGGAACGGTGAATGCGATTGAGAGCCTGACCGGAGTGGTTCTGGATACTTCGATGAAGGATGGATTCTTAAGCGGAACTCTGGTTCCCGTGAATGATCCCGAAGTCTCCGCCAAGGTACAGCTTTTGCTGGAATCCATGGTGCTGATGCTCAAGGATATTGCTAAATCCTACAGGAAATATATTCAGATACAGGAAGTCATCATTTGAAGAAGGAGGTTGACAACATGTTGAAATTGGATCTTCAATTATTCGCATCGAAAAAAGGTGTTGGTTCCACAAAGAACGGACGTGATTCCCACTCTAAGCGTCTTGGCGTGAAACGGGCTGACGGTCAAGCAGTAACCGGCGGCAACATCTTGGTTCGCCAACGCGGAACCAAAATCCACCCGGGCACGAACGTGGGCATCGGTAAAGATGACACACTGTTCGCGCTTGTGGACGGCGTAGTGAAGTTCGAACGTTGGGGACGCGACCGCAAAAAAGTGAGCGTGTATCCGGTGGATGTCGCTCCGGTAGCAGCGGCACTGGAAGCGTAAGCTTACGGAACCTATGAAGATTAGAAGCCTCCGGCATCAGTGCCGGGGGCTTTTTTTGAAGTTAAGAGTCCATATGCTTCGGGGTCCCCGCAAAGTACCTGAGTAAGCATCAAAGCTTAAGCCTCACTTTGTGGCGGGATTCTGGTGATTGCAGAGAAAGCCTGTGTTATACTGGGAAATGGTGAATATGAAGCAAGATAAGCAGTGCTTACATTGGAATCAATTTTGCGAACCAAGGGACGGGGAGAAAGAATGAAATCCTGGAAAAGTAAGGTCTGGGCAGTCATGTTATCCGCAGTGTTTCCTTTAGGGCTCGTGTATTGGCAAACCTCCCTTTTCACATGCCTGCTGCTCGGAGTCTGGGTAGCGGCAGTGCTTGCATTCAGCTTTGTTTACAACCGGCGTCAATATGAAGAGGAACTGCGTATACAGGAGAACACTCTGCAGCAGGCGGCAAACCGGACACTGAATCATCATCGTCATGACTGGATGAATGATCTGCAGGTGCTTTACGGATATATCCAGCTGGGCAAGCCTGATAAATCCGTACAATGTGTGGAAAGAATAAAGGAGCGTATTGCGCTCGACAGCCGTATTGCCAAATTGGGAGTACCTTCCCTGGTGTTCTACCTGCAATCCTTCCGTACGTTCAGAAGCAGTCTGGAGCTGGACATACAGGTGGAGGAAGGGCTCCAGCTGGAGGACAAGCTGAGTCCTGAAGCAGGGGCTGAGCTGACTTCGGTCATTATGCAGACGGTCAGGGCGTACCAGTACAGCGGAATAACACAGCATGGAGACACGCGGAAGCTTGAGCTTAGCTTTTCACAGGAGGGAAGGGACATTCTGATCTCTTTCAAAGGTGAGGGAGAGCAAGGTAATCCCGAACTGCTTCAGGGGCAAATTTATAATATAGTACAAGGAAAAATCATGAAGGCGGAGCAGGTTCAGCCTGCCAAGGGTTATTTGGAGCTGCGGTTACCGCTGGAGATGTAAGGAAGGTGAACATTTATGTTCGTAGATAAGGCTAAGGTTTATGTAAAAGGCGGAGACGGCGGAGATGGTCTCGTAGCGTTTCGCCGGGAGAAATATGTACCGGATGGCGGTCCTGCCGGCGGCGATGGCGGCCGTGGGGGAGATGTGATTTTCCGCGTGGATGAAGGCTTGCGGACTCTGATGGATTTCCGTTATCAGCGGCACTTCAAGGCCGATAAGGGAGTTAAGGGACGCAACAAGAGCCAGCACGGGGCAAACGCCGAGCATATGATCGTGCGGATTCCACCAGGAACCGTGTTGATTGATGATGATACCCAGGAGATCCTTGCCGATTTAACCCGTCATGGACAACAGGTTGTAGTGGCCCGCGGCGGCCGGGGGGGCCGGGGGAATACCCGGTTTGCGACGGCGAACAATACAGCGCCGGAGCTGGCTGAGAATGGGGAAGAGGGCCAGGAGCGGTACATCGTAATGGAGCTGAAGGTCATGGCCGACGTAGGCCTTGTAGGCTTCCCTAGCGTAGGTAAATCTACGCTGCTGTCGGTCGTATCTGCTGCCCAGCCGAAGATCGGAGCGTACCACTTTACCACCATTACCCCGAATCTGGGTGTAGTTGATGTCGGGGATGGCCGCAGCTTTGTAATGGCGGATCTGCCTGGACTGATTGAAGGCGCGAGTGAAGGAGTGGGCCTGGGGCATGAGTTCCTGCGCCACGTTGAACGCACGCGTATCATCATTCATGTCGTGGATATGTCCGGCTCGGAAGGCCGCGATCCTTTTGAAGATTGGGTACTGATTAACGATGAGCTGAAGCAATACAATGCGGCGCTGATTGACCGTCCGCAGATCGTGGCGGCGAACAAGATGGATATGCCTGATTCCGAGGAGAACCTGGCTTCTTTCCGTGAGCGTATCGCGGAGCTTCGTCCGGACCTTGAGATTATGCCGATCTCTTCCCTGACACGTCAGGGCGTTCAGGAGCTGCTCTACCGTGCTACAGATATTCTTGACAGTATTCCTGTGGCTCCGGTGGTTGAAGAAGTGGCTGGCAAAGAGCGCAAGGTGTATAAGCTGGAAGCAGAAGAGGATAACTCATTCACGATTACCCGTGACAACGAGGCGTTTGTAGTCAACAGTCCGCGCATTGAGCGGATGATTAAGAGAATGCAGCTAAGCACACATGATGCCATTCTTAGGCTGGCCCGTACTTTGCGTCACATGGGTGTGGATGCCGAGCTGCGCAGACGCGGCGCTGTCGAAGGCACAATCGTGCGCATTGCTGATTTTGAATTCGAATTTGTCGAGAACAGCAGCTACTATTAATAGAGAAGCAAGTATACCGGCTGTATCTTCCGAGAGGGGGATGCGGCCTTTTTTAATGGGAGTCAGGTGGGCTTCACAGAGGGTTTAGCCATTTATATTAATAAAGTTTTCTTTATATATCTGGATTAATTTACTACAATCATTATATAAGTGATGTTAAGTTGAATCCAAAGGGTGTAATCTGCGTATATCATACATACCTGTCAGGAAAGAGGGAATGGACAGATGGCAATTATTGAAGTAGTCAAATATGACGGACCTCCGGGTGTCTTCGCCTGGAAGTATCCGAATCAGGAGCTGGGGACCTGGACACAGCTGATCGTAAATGAATCCCAGGAAGCGATTCTGTTCAAGGGTGGAGAGGCACTGGATTCCTTCACAGCCGGACGCCACACTTTAAGCACAGCGAATATTCCGATTCTGTCGAATGTGGTGAACCTGCCGTTCGGCGGCAAGTCACCGTTCACCGCAGAGATATGGTTTGTGAACAAGCTGAACTCCATGAATGTGAAGTGGGGGACTAGTGCACCGCTGCAGCTACAGGACCCTAAATACAAGATCATGGTCGCAGTACGTGCCTTCGGGCAATTTGGCGTGCGGATCGAAGATCCCCGCAAATTCTTGCTGAAGCTGGTAGGAACGCTGCCGCTCTTCGATCAGGATACGATGATTAATTATTTCCGCGGCCTGCTGATGTCTAATATCAATGAACTCATTTCTTCTTATCTGGTGCACAAAAAAATCAGCATCCTGGAGATCAACGCCTACGTGGTTGAAATCTCCAAGCATATTCAGGGGCGCTTGGCCTCCTCGTTCCTGGACAGCGGTATTGAACTTAATAATTTCTATATTGACTCGATCAATATTCCCGATGATGATCCGGCAACGCAGCGCCTGAAGGAAGCCCTGGCCAAAAAGGCGGAGATGGACATTATCGGCTTCACCTATCAGCAGGAACGTAGCTTCGATGCTATGGAGGAGGCCGCAGGCAATCCGGGCAACGCAGGCGTGGGCATGATGAATGCGGGGCTGGGGCTCGGCATGGGCTTCGGGCTGGCCGGACCTGCGGCTGAGATAGCCACCCGGATGACCCGGAGCATGTCCCTGGACGGCAGTACGGGCAGCCAGCCGGCATCTGCTGCTTCTAAATCCTGCTCGGGCTGCGGAACCCTTAATCCGGCAGATGCACGCTTCTGTACCGGCTGCGGCCGCAGTCTGCAACCGCCGCCGGAAGCGGAGAATAAGCTATGTCCTAGCTGCGGCAAGGCGGTCATCCCTGGTGCCAAATTCTGTCCTCATTGCGGAGAAGGCCTGATCCTGAAATGTGCAGGCTGCGGGCATGAGCTGAAGCCCGGACAGAAATTCTGTCCAGAGTGCGGTACCAGAGCGGCTAACGGGTGAGCGGAATGCAGAGGCAGAGGTCATATACGGGTCTTGTCACTGGCATTTATGTTGCTGTTCTGGCAGTTACTGCGGGCACCTTCTTCACATTTGGATTCTCGGAATCGCTGCTGCGCTTCGTAGTGACTCTGCTCGCTGTAGGTATGGCAGAGACTGCGGTTTACCTATATTGTATGCTATGGCTGCGCCGTGCTCCTGAAGCAGGCAGGACTTCGCCAGTATTCATCAGCGGAGTTGTAATTATAGCCTTCTATCTGGCTGCGGTACTAGCTTCGGCTATTCTGCTGGACTGGATTCTGGAGCTGAGCCCGCTCTGGTATGCTGGAGAGCAGCTGCTTATCCTGATTATGGCTGTGATCGTGCTTGCAGCTACAGCGGGATATGGCTGGAATGCCGCCTCCGGGGAGCGCAGGGCTGCGGACGCTTCGCGGAGCCTGCGTACTCACATGCAGGAGCTTCAGGAGATCAGAGGGATTGCAGGTACCTGGAAGCATCCTGAGGCAGGCAGACTGGTGGAGCTGATTGAGGCTCTGGAGGAGAAGTTCCGCTACAGTGACCCGGTATCGAGACCCGGATTGTATGCAACCGAAGACATCATTAGGCAGCAGATCTCTCTGCTGCATGACCATGTGGCTCTGCTGCTTGTTCTGAAGGAGCTGCCGGCCAGCTGGGACACGGAGACAGAGGAATTAACCGAGAGTATTGCCGGCACGCTCCAGCGGCGTAACCTGGAGCTGGCGGGGCTTAAATAGGAGGAGTAGACAGCAATGGGGATAGGGAATCAGCCAGGCAGACTACTGCCGGGCCGGGAAGGGCAGCCCTCTGATAGTCTGCCTAAGTATGAGCGGACTACTTTTGATATTGTAACTATCGGTGCCGGATATTTGTTTATGCCGCTAGGGTTTGTGCTTGCGCTGGTACGCATGCTGAGTACACACTATAAAAATTACCGCAAGGCAGTCAATTATAGTCTGATGCATCATGTGTTTGTGGGCGGCTTCGTGCAGTTGATGGGAATTGTCGTCTACTCCATCTTCAGTGAAGACGGGATTGACGCGGCAACGCTGATTACTATGCTAATCCTCTGCGCATTGGTTTCTCTTCTGCCTGCGGCCGTATTTGCGAGGAGCGCAGCCAAAGCCAGATTCCGCTTCTCGCAGCTCGCCAATCAGTATGTACAACTGATCACAGTGGAGAGAGTCCGCTATACCGGGAATCTGGCGGACCGTACCGGGCAAAGTGAAGGTGATGTGAGCAGAGACCTTCTCTATCTGCAGAAGTACGGGGTGCTGGACTCCGGCCTCCTCTTTCAAGAAGGGGCGGATGAAGCAGCTCCGGCGGCGCAGGGAGGCCAGGCGGCGTCATCTCCGTTCTCGCCGCCTGCCGGCGGACCGCAACATCAGCAGCGCGGTCCGCAGCAACTGCCGAAATCGGTACGCTGCCCGGGCTGCGGGGCACAGAATACAGTAGCTCCTAACCAGTCCACAAGCTGTGATTACTGCGGGACAACCCTTGCTTACAGCTGAGCATGCGCGGCAAGTACAACTGTTTTCATTTCTGTAGTGAAGGCTGTTCCTCCTAGATGATAGGGGAACAGCCTTTTCCGCTGTTTGCAGAAAGTTATTGCCATAAAAGCCTTCAATCCCGTATAATGTCCACTATGTACATACAAAAGTCTTTGGGGTGAGGACGTTCGTGAAAGAACGCTATTATTTGGTCCGGGAGGACATATTGCCCGATGCGGTGCTGAAGACCATGCAGGTCAAACAGCTGCTGGAAGCAGGAGATGCCAAAACCGTACACGAGGGCGTGGAACAGGTTGGGCTTAGCCGCAGTGCTTTTTATAAATACAAAGATGGGATACACTTAATTCATCAGCTGGAGCGCGAGCGCATTGTGACGATCTCGATTGATCTGGAGCACGAATCCGGCATGCTGTCCAAGGTGCTCGGTTCCGTGGCTGTCCACGGGGCGAATGTGCTGACAATCCATCAGAGTATCCCGCTGCAGGGGCGGGCCAACGTGGTGATCTCTGTTGAGATCTCCCACCTGAATGAAGAGCTGGGCGACTTGCTGGACAGTCTCAAGGCAATTCCCGGTGTGAAGCGTGCGTTAATTATTGGTCAGGGGTGAGAATACGAATGAAGCCGGTTAGAGTAGGTCTGCTGGGTCTGGGAACTGTAGGTACGGGCGTTGTCCGTATTGTGGAAGGAAATCAGGAGGATTTGAGCAGCCAGGTGGGCTCGCCGATCCTGATTGAACGTATTGCCGTGAAGAATACCGAGAAGCCGCGTGATATTGAAGTGGACCCGTCCAAGATAACCGATGATCCGTGGGCCGTTATCCGTGACCCGGAGATTGATGTCATTGTTGAGGTCATGGGCGGAATCGCGGGGACGAAGGAATACATTCTGGAGGCGCTGGAGCGCGGCAAGCATATCGTAACCGCCAATAAGGATCTGATGGCCCTGCACGGCTCGGAGATTCTGGCGAAGGCGCAGGAGAAGCAGTGTGATGTGTTCTATGAGGCAAGTGTGGCGGGAGGCATTCCGATTATCCGCACCCTGATCGAAGGCTTTTCCTCGGATAAGATTATGAAGATTATGGGGATTGTGAACGGGACAACCAACTACATTCTCAGCAAAATGAGCCAGGAAGGCGCGTCTTACCTGGACGCACTGCAGGAAGCGCAGGAGCTGGGGTATGCCGAGTCTGATCCGACCTCCGATGTGGAGGGACTGGATGCGGCCCGCAAGATGGCCATTCTGGGCACGCTGGGCTTCCGGACCAATGTGGAGCTGAGCGACGTCAGTGTAAGCGGGATTTCCGGCGTCAGCAAGGAGGATATGGCTTTTGCCAAACGGCTGGGGTACGAGATGAAGCTGCTCGGAATCGCTGAGCGCCAGGATGAAGAATTCAGCATTAGCGTTCAGCCTACGATGATCCGTACGAACCACCCGATTGCCTCCGTGAACGGCGTGTTTAATGCGGTATATGTATATGGTGAAGCTGTAGGTGAGACGATGTTCTACGGTGCGGGGGCAGGGGCGATGCCTACGGCAACCTCGATTGTGGCGGATCTGGTGGCGGTCATTAAGAACCTGAAGCTGGGTGTCAACGGGCTTAAGCAAATTGTGCCGTATAAGCAGAAGAAGCTGAAGAGCGACGAGGATATTTATTACAAAAACTTCCTCCTGCTCCATGTCGACGACAAGGCCGGGGTCCTTGCGAAGATTACCCAGGTGTTTGCCGAATATGATGTCAGCCTGGATTCTGTGGTGCAGCAGGCCAATCCTAATAATCCGGACGCCGAAATTATTATTGTAACGCATAACGCCAGCAGAGCCAGTATGAACAAAGTGCTGCGCCACCTGGAGCAACTGAATGTCATTCACCGCATCAAAAGCCATTATCGTGTAGAAGGCTAAATATCGCGGGTTCCCTGGAACACAGGGCCCTGCGCGCAAATATAACGAAGGAGATTTACCCGCCATGAGTATTTACGGAAGGTCTAGAGTGAAGGTCCCTGCGAGTACCGCCAATCTCGGTCCGGGCTTCGATACGCTGGGCATGGCTCTGTCGCTGTATGCCTGGATTGAAATGGAGGAAGCTGCTGAAACGGTGTTTCATCTGTATGGAGATGAGATGGCTGGAGTTCCCCGGGATAAAAGCAATCTGCTCTACAAGGTTGCACAAATGGTATTTGCAGAGGCCAGGGTTCAGGTTCCGGAGTTGTCCATCTCCATGTATTCGGAAATCCCGCTCACCCGCGGGCTTGGCAGCAGTGCTACGGCCATTATTGGCGCGTTGGCTGCGGCGAATGCTATGATAGGTTCACCGCTGAGTCAGGCGAAGCTGTTCGATATGGCTACAGCTATAGAGAAGCATCCCGACAATGTCGGAGCCTCGCTGTTCGGGGGAATTATTACGGCCGTATGGGACGGCGAGCATGCCGATTATATCCGGATCGAGCCGCCGCAGGAGCTGGAATTCCTGGTGGTCATTCCTGAATTCGAGCTGGAGACCGTCAAGGCCAGAGAGGCGCTGCCTGCGGAGATTACCATGAGCGATGCGGTTCATAATATCAGCCGCACCTCGCTGCTTACCGCAGCGTTAGCCGCAGGGCGGCTGGACCTGATTGGCACAGCGATGCAGGACCGGCTGCATCAGCCTTACCGCGCACCGCTGGTGCCGGGGATGGAGAAGCTGCTGGCTGAAGCTCCGGGCCACGGCGCGCTGGGGATTGCGCTTAGCGGTGCAGGCCCGACTCTGTTATGTATGGTGGACCGCAGCGAGCAGCGGAAGCAGGAGCTGGAGCTGTTTTTGACAGAGACCATGCAGGAGAACGGAATCTCTGCCCGTACCTTATGGCTGCCTCCTTGCACCACTGGTGTCACGGCAGAGCTGCTTGAAAGAAACGGGATGCAAAACGAATCATTTTTGGATATGATAAAAGGAGAATTACAGCCATGAAATCAATAGCGTTATTGCCCCAGGGCTCCGTCTCGCATGAAGCGCTGCTGCATTTATTTGGCGGTAACCCTGTTCAACTGGAGCATCATAAGCTCATATCCGATGTTTTTCTGTCCACGGCCGGCGGAGTTACCGATTACAGTGTCATTCCGATTGAGAACACGATAGAAGGCTCGGTCAGCCTGCATATCGACTGGCTCATTAATGAAGTGAACCTGCCGATGCAGGCGGAGTGGATTTTCCCGTCGATACAGAATCTGATCAGCTGTCCGCAGGAATTCACGAAGGAGAACGGGGACAAGGATTATACGAAGATTGTCAAGATTCTGTCCCATCCGGTGGCTATGGCGCAATGCACGCAGTTTATCCGTAAGGCTATGCCCTGGGCTGAGCTGGAGTCTGTGGGAAGCACCTCTGAAGCGGTGGAGATTGTAAAAGGCAATCCCGGCAAAGGCTGGGCTGCCATCGGTACCGCGCTTGGAGCCGCTACGCACGGACTCGAGGTTGTGGAGCGCCAGATTACAGACCATAATAACAATTACACGCGGTTTGTCCTGGTGGGCCCGCAGAAGCTGGAGCTTCCGCAGAAGAGCAGTGGAGACAAGACGAGTATTCTTGTTACGCTGCCTGAGGATTTCCCTGGTGCCCTGCATCAGGTGTTGGCTGCTTTTGCCTGGCGTAAGCTGAACTTGTCCCGTATTGAATCACGGCCGACGAAGAAGAAGCTGGGTACTTATTATTTCTATATTGATGTGCTGGAACCGATAGAATCGGTACTGCTCCCGGGTGCGATCGAAGAGATCAAAGCCTTGGGCTGTCAGGTACGGATTCTGGGGTCCTATCCCACATACACCTATGAGGAAGAGAAAGCGGAGGTGCAGTAAGTTCATGGCTGAGCAATGGATCTATCTGGATGGACAACATGTAACGAAGGACAAGGCAATGGTGTCCGTATTCGATCACGGTTTTTTATATGGAGACGGAATCTTTGAAGGTATCCGTATTTATAACGGCAATATCTTCAAGTGTAAGGAGCATCTGGACAGGCTGTATGATTCGGCAAAGTCGATTATGCTGGACATTCCGCTGACCTATGATGAGATGCTGGAGGCTATGGCTGAGACAATCCGCCTGAACGACATGCGGGACGGTTACATCCGGCTGATCGTATCACGCGGTCCCGGCAACCTGGGTCTTGATCCGCGCCGCTGCCCCAAAGCAAGTGTAATCATCATTGTGGAGCAGCTCGCCATCTACCCGGAGCAGGCTTATATGAATGGACTTCGTGCCGTTTCGGTCTCCCAGCGCCGCAATCTCCCGGATGCCCTGAATCCTAAGATCAAATCGCTGAACTATCTGAACAATATTCTGGTGAAGATTCAGTCGAATCTGGCGGAAGCCGATGAAGCGATCATGATGAACGCTCAGGGCTATGTAACCGAAGGCTCCGGCGATAATATCTTCATTATCAAAAGAGGCGTAGTCTATACACCGCCTTGTTACCTGGGCGCCCTGGAGGGAATCACCCGTCTGGCGATCATTGAGCTGTGTGAGAAGCTGGGATTGCCGCTGAAGGAAGAGCCGTTCACCATGCATGATGTCTATATTGCCGATGAAGTCTTCTTCACCGGAACAGCGGCTGAAGTTATTGCTGCCCGTGAGATCGACGGCAGAGTCATCGGTTCCGGCCAGGCCGGGCCGATTACCCTGCAATTGCTGGAAGAATTCCGCAATGTGGTTGATAAAGACGGTTATAAGGTTTGGGAATAGTACATTAATTTCCCGGGAGCGAATAGAGAAAAATCCTTTCATGCCAAGCATGGAAGGATTTTTTTTGCATATAGGGATGTCATTCGCCCATGGGCTGCATAAGATGTAGTAACGAAGGAGGCGGCTGTACCGCAACTACCGAATCTGGAGGGCTATCATCCCTGAACCGGGGTGCAGTGCCGATCAATAGATACTTTTAGGAGGTAAATGCTGCGTGAAAATACACATTGTTAAGCAAGGTGATTCGCTGTTTGCGTTATCACAGAAGTATGGAGTGCCGCTGCAAAAAATAATCGAGGCCAATCCGCAAATCACCAATCCAGATGTGCTTGCGGTTGGAGACAAGGTTAAGATCCCGGCTGCGCCCGTGGCTCTGCCTGTTCCGGACAACAACGATATCTACTATAAGCACACAGTCAAGCAAGGCGATACCTTATGGAAGCTCTCCAAGGCTTGGGGCATTACACTCAAGGATATGATTGATGCCAACCCGCAGCTTAAGAACCCTAACGCACTGATGACAGGTGAAGTCGTGAATATCCCTAAGAAGGTTAGTACTTCTCCAATCCAGGCCCAATCCATCGATCCGGTAAAAGCTAATACGACCCCGATTCAGGCTCAGTCAACCGCACCGGCAGTGGTCGATAAAACGGCGATTGGCGGTAAAACCTACACCGGTGTCATCGAAAAGCCGGCTCCTGCGCCAGCTCCTGCACCTGCTGCAGAAGCAGTCCCTATCCCGTTGGCGGTTCCTGCACCTAACCCTGCACCTAACAAAGCGCCGGAAGTCAAGCCGGTTCAGGAAGTCGTCCATGAGAAACAAAGCTTGTATGTGCAAATCTCTGTTCCTGCACAGGAAGAGAAGTCCAAAGAAGTGCATCATAATAAGACAGAGGTTCAGCCTGCCACTTGGGATGAGGGTAAAACCTCGCCCTGGGGAAAGACCGATGGCTATCCCGGCCTCAGCGAGAATCCGTATTTTATGAATTATGCACCCGTGTATCCTGTATATGAGCCCATGGCCAATATGGATATGAACAATATGAATAACGCTCCGAGTTATGTTCAGCCTGCAGCGTTTATGCCGGACTGCCCGCCTTTCTATGCTCAGCCGGTTAATCCTTGTCCGCCTGGACAATATCCGGGAGCGTGGTATCCTAATGCAGCACCGGATTATAATAATGTGAATATGTCTGCAGTCAGTCCTGTCAGTGACAATGCTGCGTTTGCTCCGCAGTACCAGAGCGAGCAGGTTAACCTTCCATGGCCTTCCTGCGGGTGCGGCGCAATGTCGATTCAGCCCTATCCTTATGAGCAGCCGATGTATAACGGGTATCCGGTATACGGCATGCCGCCGCAGATGGGGATGGTTTCTCCATATGCCGGAGGAATGAATGCCATGCCTAACGCTGTGTCACCCATGTATGAACAGCCTATGGTATCTAACATTCCACCATATCCTGCTTATCCGGGCATGGAGAACTTCGCTCACAACCGCGTACCCGAGATTCAGATTCCTGAGCCTGTAGTGGAGGAAGCGGAGGAGTTGCCGGATAAGGGGCGCACTGAAGCCACAGCAGCAAAGGATACAAAACCAGGGAAGTCGAAACCGGCAGCGGCAAAAGCGAAAACCTCCAGCCAGGGTTCTGCTGCCAAGGATAAAGCCCACGCCAAGCCGCATTCGAACTCAAGCGGACGTTCTAGTACAGCTAAGAAGAATCAGACTCCGTGGATTCCGAATTAAGAGAGGAGTCCCCTTAGGAGAGAGTGGCACATGCAGGTCCTGCTAGATATGAGGGCCGGCATGTGCTTTTCGGGCAATGTTATGCAGGTACAGAGGCTGGTATAGGATATCTATGAAAGGCTATAGGACTATCTCATAAATGGTATAAAATTAAGGGTTGATAGCAGGTACATATCATGATATATTATATATCCAGTCGCAAGGCGGGTGCCTTGCAAGAAGATTGGACATGTTGCTCTGCTGAATACAGATTTCGCTTCATCAAAAAAAGTGTTGCATTCAGAAGATGAACGTGTTATATTATAAAAGTTGCTGGTGACGCGGTAAGCGGCGCTAACAACGAGCTTGATCTTTGAAAACTGAACAACGAGTGAGTATCGGAAATCACTTCGGTGAGATCCAAAAATGAGAATGTAAATTCTCGTCAGATGTTTCAAAATGAGCAATCGCTCTTTCTAAATACCAATTTGGAGAGTTTGATCCTGGCTCAGGACGAACGCTGGCGGCGTGCCTAATACATGCAAGTCGAGCGGAGTTTGAAAGGAAGCTTGCTTCCTTTCAAACTTAGCGGCGGACGGGTGAGTAACACGTAGGCAACCTGCCCTCAAGCCTGGGATAACTACCGGAAACGGTAGCTAATACCGGATAATTTCTTTCTTCTCCTGAGGAGAGAATGAAAGGCGGAGCAATCTGCTGCTTGGGGATGGGCCTGCGGCGCATTAGCTAGTTGGTGGGGTAACGGCCCACCAAGGCGACGATGCGTAGCCGACCTGAGAGGGTGAACGGCCACACTGGGACTGAGACACGGCCCAGACTCCTACGGGAGGCAGCAGTAGGGAATCTTCCGCAATGGGCGCAAGCCTGACGGAGCAACGCCGCGTGAGTGATGAAGGTTTTCGGATCGTAAAGCTCTGTTGCCAGGGAAGAACGTCCGGTAGAGTAACTGCTACCGGAGTGACGGTACCTGAGAAGAAAGCCCCGGCTAACTACGTGCCAGCAGCCGCGGTAATACGTAGGGGGCAAGCGTTGTCCGGAATTATTGGGCGTAAAGCGCGCGCAGGCGGTTATTTAAGTCTGGTGTTTAAACCTTGGGCTCAACCTGAGGTCGCACTGGAAACTGGGTGACTTGAGTACAGAAGAGGAAAGTGGAATTCCACGTGTAGCGGTGAAATGCGTAGATATGTGGAGGAACACCAGTGGCGAAGGCGACTTTCTGGGCTGTAACTGACGCTGAGGCGCGAAAGCGTGGGGAGCAAACAGGATTAGATACCCTGGTAGTCCACGCCGTAAACGATGAGTGCTAGGTGTTAGGGGTTTCGATACCCTTGGTGCCGAAGTTAACACAGTAAGCACTCCGCCTGGGGAGTACGGTCGCAAGACTGAAACTCAAAGGAATTGACGGGGACCCGCACAAGCAGTGGAGTATGTGGTTTAATTCGAAGCAACGCGAAGAACCTTACCAGGTCTTGACATCCAACTAACGAAGCAGAGATGCATCAGGTGCCCTTCGGGGAAAGTTGAGACAGGTGGTGCATGGTTGTCGTCAGCTCGTGTCGTGAGATGTTGGGTTAAGTCCCGCAACGAGCGCAACCCTTGACTTTAGTTGCCAGCAGGTAAGGCTGGGCACTCTAGAGTGACTGCCGGTGACAAACCGGAGGAAGGTGGGGATGACGTCAAATCATCATGCCCCTTATGACCTGGGCTACACACGTACTACAATGGCCGGTACAACGGGAAGCGAAGCCGCGAGGTGGAGCCAATCCCAGCAAAGCCGGTCTCAGTTCGGATTGCAGGCTGCAACTCGCCTGCATGAAGTCGGAATTGCTAGTAATCGCGGATCAGCATGCCGCGGTGAATACGTTCCCGGGTCTTGTACACACCGCCCGTCACACCACGAGAGTTTACAACACCCGAAGTCGGTGGGGTAACCCGCAAGGGAGCCAGCCGCCGAAGGTGGGGTAGATGATTGGGGTGAAGTCGTAACAAGGTAGCCGTATCGGAAGGTGCGGCTGGATCACCTCCTTTCTATGGAGAATCGTCTTCTGCAATGAAGACATTCAAATCGGAAGTTTAACTTCCAAACCAATCAGGTTTAGGCCTGTTACTCACTCGTTGGTCAGTTTTGAGAGTTTAAGCTCTCATCTTTACCTTTGATCCTTGAAAACTGGATACCGAAACGAATTTGCGTTTTAGAACATTCCTTTAAGCTGAACTTGTGTAAACAAGTTTTGAATTAATGGCGATGCTACGATGATCTTGATGGAAATACAGACGTTGAAGAAATTCATTGTCCGATAGTTTCCTGACGGAAAAATCGAGGTTAAGCTACTAAGAGCACACGGAGGATGCCTAGGCGCCAGGAGCCGACGAAGGACGTGGCGAACAACGAAACTGCCTCGGGGAGCTGTAAGCAAGCTTTGATCCGGGGGTGTCCGAATGGGGAAACCCAGCTGTGGTAATTCGCAGTTACTCGTATCTGAATACATAGGATACGCAGAGGCAGACCAGGGGAACTGAAACATCTAAGTACCCTGAGGAAGAGAAAACAATAGTGATTCCGTCAGTAGCGGCGAGCGAACGCGGAACAGCCTAAACCAAGAGGCTTGCCTCTTGGGGTTGTGGGACGTCTCACATGGAGTTACAAAGGAATATGGTAGGCGAAGAGGTCTGGAAAGGCCCGCGATAGAGGTAAAAGCCCTGTAGCCGAAATGGTATTCTCTCCGAGACGGATCCCGAGTAGTGCGGGGCACGTGAAACCCCGTATGAATCCAGCAGGACCATCTGCTAAGGCTAAATACTACCTGGCGACCGATAGTGAAACAGTACCGTGAGGGAAAGGTGAAAAGCACCCCGGAAGGGGAGTGAAATAGAACCTGAAACCGTGTGCTTACAAAAAGTCAGAGCCCTGTCTATGGGTGATGGCGTGCCTTTTGTAGAATGAACCGGCGAGTTACGTTTAACATGCAAGGTTAAGGTGAGAAGCCGGAGCCGCAGCGAAAGCGAGTCTGAATAGGGCGAATGAGTATGTGGACGTAGACCCGAAACCGTGTGATCTACCCCTGTCCAGGGTGAAGGTGCGGTAACACGCACTGGAGGCCCGAACCCACGCATGTTGAAAAATGCGGGGATGAGGTGGGGGTAGCGGAGAAATTCCAATCGAACTCGGAGATAGCTGGTTCTCCCCGAAATAGCTTTAGGGCTAGCCTCGGTGAATGGAGTGGTGGAGGTAGAGCACTGATTGGGTGCGGGGCCCGCAAGGGTTACCAAGCTCAGTCAAACTCCGAATGCCATTTACTTCTTGCCGGGAGTCAGACAGTGAGTGCTAAGATCCATTGTCAAAAGGGAAACAGCCCAGACCATCAGCTAAGGTCCCCAAGTGTGTGTTAAGTGGGAAAGGATGTGGAGTTGCACAGACAACCAGGATGTTGGCTTAGAAGCAGCCACCATTGAAAGAGTGCGTAATAGCTCACTGGTCGAGTGACTCTGCGCCGAAAATGTAACGGGGCTAAACACACCACCGAAGCTATGGCTAGATACGTATGTATCTGGGGTAGGGGAGCGTTGTATGTGGGTTGAAGGTGTACCGTAAGGAGCGCTGGACAGCATACAAGTGAGAATGCCGGTATGAGTAACGAAAAGATCAGTGAGAATCTGATCCGCCGAAAGCCCAAGGTTTCCTGAGGAAGGCTCGTCCGCTCAGGGTAAGTCGGGACCTAAGGCGAGGCCGAAAGGCGTAGTCGAAGGACAACAGTTTGAAATTACTGTACCACCGTAATCCGCTATGAGCGATGGGGTGACGCAGGAGGGTAGTGACGCGGACTGATGGATGTCCGTCTAAGCAGTGAGGCTGGTGTGTAGGCAAATCCGCACACCGTAAGGCTGGGCTGTGATGGGGAGCGAAAATTACAGTAGCGAAGGTCATGATCTCACACTGCCAAGAAAAGCCTCTAGTCAGGAGAAGGTGCCCGTACCGCAAACCGACACAGGTAGGCGAGAAGAGAATTCTAAGGCGCGCGGAAGAACTCTCGTTAAGGAACTCGGCAAAATGACCCCGTAACTTCGGGAGAAGGGGTGCCTCGGTAGGGTGAATAGCCCGAGGGGGCCGCAGTGAAAAGGCCCAAGCGACTGTTTAGCAAAAACACAGGTCTGTGCGAAGCCGTAAGGCGAAGTATACGGGCTGACGCCTGCCCGGTGCTGGAAGGTTAAGGGGAGCGGTTAGGGGTTAAACCCGAAGCTGTGAACCGAAGCCCCAGTAAACGGCGGCCGTAACTATAACGGTCCTAAGGTAGCGAAATTCCTTGTCAGGTAAATTCTGACCCGCACGAATGGCGTAACGACTTGGGCGCTGTCTCAACGAGAGATCCGGTGAAATTTTAATACCTGTGAAGATGCAGGTTACCCGCGACAAGACGGAAAGACCCCATGGAGCTTTACTGCAGCTTGATATTGAATTTGGGTACGATCTGTACAGGATAGGTGGGAGCCGTGGAGGCAGGAGCGCAAGCTTCTGCGGAGGCGCCGTTGGGATACCACCCTGATCGTATCTAGGTTCTAACCTGGTGCCCTTATCGGGTACGGGGACCGTGTCAGGCGGGCAGTTTGACTGGGGCGGTCGCCTCCTAAAGAGTAACGGAGGCGTTCAAAGGTTCCCTCAGAATGGTTGGAAATCATTCGCAGAGTGCAAAGGCATAAGGGAGCTTGACTGCGAGACCTACAAGTCGAGCAGGGACGAAAGTCGGACTTAGTGATCCGGTGGTACCGCATGGAAGGGCCATCGCTCAACGGATAAAAGCTACCCTGGGGATAACAGGCTTATCTCCCCCAAGAGTCCACATCGACGGGGAGGTTTGGCACCTCGATGTCGGCTCATCGCATCCTGGGGCTGAAGTAGGTCCCAAGGGTTGGGCTGTTCGCCCATTAAAGCGGTACGCGAGCTGGGTTCAGAACGTCGTGAGACAGTTCGGTCCCTATCTGTCGTGGGCGCAGGAAATTTGAGAGGAGCTGTCCTTAGTACGAGAGGACCGGGATGGACGTACCGCTGGTGCATCAGTTGTTCCGCCAGGAGCATGGCTGAGTAGCTACGTACGGACGGGATAAGCGCTGAAAGCATCTAAGCGTGAAGCCCCCCTCAAGATGAGATTTCCCAGTATGTAAGACCCCTTGAAGACGACGAGGTAGATAGGTTGGAGGTGGAAGTGCAGCAATGCATGGAGCTGACCAATACTAATCGGTCGAGGGCTTATCCAAAAATTCTAACGCGCAGATTCGTTTCGGATTCAGTTTTCAGGAATCAAATTGTAATTTATGGAGCTCAAGTAGCTCGGTAAAGAAGATTTGTTTTCAGCATTTGGCGATGCTGAGACCTGAATAATAGCATTTGATACTCAAATGCCCGTTTGGTGGCGATAGCGGAGGGGTTCCACACGTACCCATCCCGAACACGACCGTTAAGCCCTCCAGCGCCGATGGTACTTGGACCGAAGGGTCCTGGGAGAGTAGGACGTTGCCAAGCACACAAGACCACTGTTGATTATCAATGGTGGTTTTTTGTTATGGGTAAGCTGAATATGAAGGAGGTGCGGGTGTGATTATTTGGCTGAATGGAACCTTTGGTTCGGGAAAGACGCAGACGGCGGCTGAACTCCACCGGAGAATTCCAGATTCTTATGTATTCGATCCGGAGAATGCAGGCTATTACATCCGTGACAATATTCCTGCTGAAATGGCAGAGGATGATTTCCAGAAACACTATCTGTGGCGCGAGTTTACCTATTCGATGCTTAAATGTATTGACTCAGAGTATGAAGGAACGATTATTGTACCTATGACTCTAGTGGATCCGGATTATTTTATAGAGATAGTGGGTAGACTAAGAAGTGAGGGCCGGCAAGTTCGTCATTTTACGTTGTTTGCTTCACCTGAGACCCTGCTTGACAGACTTAAGAGCCGTGGAGATGGCAGAGACTCCTGGGCTGCTCTACAGATGCAGAGATGTCTTAAAGGGCTTAAGAACAAGGTCTTCGAACATCATGTGGATACGGAGTATAAGTCGATTTCACAGGTTGCTGAGGTTATTATAGCTATGATAGAAACACAGGATTAGGACAGTGAGAGCGGGAATCGTCTGTTCAGGTTAGCATTGAAGTGGAACTAGAGGCTCATTAGTTTTTTAATAATAATGTTGTTTCTTGTTGCACTATTCTCATATATTTGATATAATATATTTTGTTGTCGAAAGAATGCTTGTTGATCTGGCTCGTTGGTCAAGGGGTTAAGACACCTCCCTTTCACGGAGGTAACATGGGTTCGAATCCCATACGAGTCACCATTCACTTCTTTAATCTCTAAAGCGGAAATAAATAATGGTTGTATATCTCATGTAAATGTGTTATGATCATTAAGTTGCTTCTTCGATGGAGGCTTAGCTCAGCTGGGAGAGCATCTGCCTTACAAGCAGAGGGTCGGGGGTTCGAACCCCTCAGCCTCCACCATGCAGACTTTGCAAGCCAGAAGAGAATATTTTATTACTGACGCGGGGTGGAGCAGCCCGGTAGCTCGTCGGGCTCATAACCCGAAGGCCGCAGGTTCAAATCCTGCCCCCGCAATTAATCCCCACAAAGTGAAGAGATGCTCTGTAGCATATTCCGAATACTTTCCGGGGGCTCTAAAACCTTTTATCTTGGAACCGTGGTGTAGTTGGCCTAACATGCCTGCCTGTCACGCAGGAGATCGCGGGTTCGAATCCCGTCGGTTCCGCCATTTTACTGGTGCAAGGGATGAGAAGTCCCTGGATTTATTGAAGCAGTTGAATACATACCGTGTGCGGACGTGGCTCAGCGGTAGAGCATCGCCTTGCCAAGGCGAGGGTCGCGGGTTCGATTCCCGTCGTCCGCTCCATATTTTGCGCCCTTAGCTCAGCTGGATAGAGCGTTTGACTACGAATCAAAAGGTCGGGAGTTCGAATCTCTCAGGGCGCGCCATTAATACTTCTCTGATTTAACAAAGTGTCCTTCAGATTCGAACGAGTTCGTTGGAGCCTACGCTTCGATAGCACAACTTCGCAATCGGATGCGTAGCATCCGTATCTCTCAGGGCGCGCCATTATTATTTTATTGAGAGTATTTCATCTAAAATTTAATTATCCATAGTGGATATACATAATATTAAGCCGGCGTGGCGGAATGGCAGACGCGCTCGACTCAAAATCGAGTGGGAAACCGTGGAGGTTCGAGTCCTCTCGCCGGTATTAAAAAGCTTTATGACATTGTATTTTGTACAATGTCATAAAGCTTTTTTTGTATTTTTATTGCACCGAAACTATACTAACTGATTTAGCCTGCTTTCAGGTTCTTCCCCTTTTTGTACACGTTGTATATTCTTAATGAAGAAATCATATCTTTTTTTGTGAAATTTCCGGCCGTCAGGCATTCCTGCGGTATGGGGAGTAAGGACCACATTACTTAGAGTGCGGAGCTCACTGTCTAGGGGAAGCGGTTCAGATTCATACACATCCAGGCAGGCGCCGGAAATAACCCCGGTTTTTAAGGCATCTATCAAATCTGTCTGGTTAACAATCCCGCCGCGGGCCGTGTTGATGAACAGAGCGCTACTCTTCATTTTCTGAAGTGCCGTCTGGTTGATCAGGTGCTTGGTCTGCTCAGTCAAGGGTACATGTACACTGACGATGTCCGATGTGCTTAGAAGATTATCGAGATCCGTCATTGTCATCAAACCATCAGCCTGTACTACGGTCTTTCTCGCATAAGCCAGCACATTCATATCAAAAGCGCTGCAAAACGCAGCCACTTTTTTTCCGATAGCACCCAGCCCGATAATCCCAATGGTTTTGCCCTCTAGTTCACTCCCTGTGTACTCCAACTGATGTTCATCCATCCGGGTTTTCATGAAATGATCAAGAAACGGTATGTTTTTATAATAAGCCAGCATTAGGGCCATTACGTGCTCGGCCACGGCCTGTGCATTTACTCCTGCCGCATTGGCCACCCAAATGCCGAGCTGTGTACAGGCAGGGATATCGACATTATCGTAGCCTGCACCCGTCTGTACCAATTTTAATTTTTTGGCACTGGCGAGCAGGCTAGAGTCTACTTTGATATGCTCAGGAATGAGAACCTGGCAATCTTCAATGTGATGCAGCATATCTTGTCCGGGCGGGACAATGACAACGTTCCAGTCTTGCGGAAAATACCCGGAAATCTTTGATTGCGCAGTTTCGTTAAAATGACCAACGATGAGAACCTTCATGGCTAAACCACCTTTTCATAACCTGGACTATTTGACCCTTTGTCTGTGTTAATGATAATTTTAGACATAAAGAATAATGTTGTAAAACGCAAATATTTTGTGAACTATATTAATATTTTCTATATATTGAGGAGGTATTTGATGTATTTTCCTGGGATAGAAGCGTTTTTAGCTATCGTACGGACTGGGAGTATAAGTAAAGCGGCCGATCTGCTGCACCTGTCACAAGCAACGGTAAGCTACCGTTTAAAGACATTAGAGCAAGGGATGGGCGGCCTGTTGGTGGAGCGGAGAAAAGGGGCAGCCAAAATCAGCCTGACCCCAAAAGGGGAGAACTTTTTTAGTATTGCGGAAAGGTGGGAGGCGCTCTGGAGGGAAACTCAAATTTTAAAGGCGAATGGTTCGCAGTTAAGTCTGGCCATAAGCGCTGCCGAAAGTATAAGCCACTTCGTCTTGCCTCCGGTATATAGAATGCTTAATCAGCACAGTCCGTCCATCCGATTGCAAATTCGTACGCAGCATACTCAGGAGGCTTTTGACAGTATTGAGCGGCGTGAGATGGATGTGGCGTTTGTGGTACGGGAAATTGTGTCGCCTAGCGTTACTGTTCAACCGTTTTTCACTGAAGAAATGGTGCTGTTGCGCTTGGCTGTACCAGGGCGGCAGGCTGGAGATACGGTAGAAATGGAAGAATTGGCGGCAGAGCATGAGGTTCTGGTCAATTGGAATCGGGAGTTTCAATTCAGGCATGACCAGTGGTGGGACCCGCTGTGTCCGTCCCGTGTACATCTGGACTCAGCGGGACTCATCACTACTTTTTTGACGAATGCCAGACAATGGACGATTGTACCCGCTTCGATTGGCGTCCATATGATGGGGATAGGAGAATTTGTTCTTCAGAAGCTGGCGGTGTCAGTGCCACCCAGAGTAGGCTATAAAGTAACTCATAAGTTTCCCAACCAGGCGTTACACGAGCCCCTTCAGATTCTTGATAATTATCTGCGAGATACATTTGGAGTTCAATGAGTTGGCCTGCTGTGCAATCATTGTATCCGCTTGGAAATCGGGTGGTCTGCGTTCATCTGCAGCAGGTCCCACAGGTTGCCGTACAAATCCTTGAATACCGCAACGATTCCATATGCTTCTTCTTTGGGTTCTCTGACGAATTCAATCCCCCTGGAGACCATTTCATGATAATCTCGCCAGAAGTTATCGGTGTTCAGAAAAAGGAATACCCGTCCGCCTGCCTGATTGCCGATAAAGGGCTCCTGTTCAGGCTTCGACGCCCGGGCCAGCAGAAGGGTGGTGCCTGCTGACCCGGGAGGGGAGACTACGACCCATCTTTTATCCTGCTCGGGCTGATAAAGATCTTCAACTAATGTGAAATTCAGCTTGTTGGTATAAAATTCTATGGCTTCGTCATAATCCTTAACGACTAGAGCAATGTGTACAATGGACTGAGGCATCCCGGTCATCCTCTCATTCTAGGCAATGGTATAGTTCTTATTATTCTACTATAAATGGACCTAATCTACACCAGCTCAATCACGACCATCTGGTGATTCTCCAGGTAAGGAAGGGTATAGGCAATCTCGCCATCCGGGCTGAACGTGAACGGCAGTTCTGCCATGGAGGGGGCCAGATAGACCCGGTGGACGGGGCCGGGAGACGGGAGCCGCAGGCTGACGGTAATATCATGGAGCGGCACGAGGTCCTCGATGACTTCAATCCGGCCCTTCAGGGCAGGCGCGGCATAGAGCAGATGATTCACATAACGCTGCTCTGCCTGCTGATACTGCAGGGTCGTTATGCCGCGGGCCGGCAGATCCGTACGCAGTGACGGCTCAGGCAGCAGCCGCGACAGTGCATGCAGCACCAGCTCCTTCAGGATAAGAGAGCCGGCTTCGGCGTACTCGCTGAATACCTTCCAGGCGAGATAGATTCCGCTCCTGCTCTCGGCCATCCCCGGACCATTGTTCTCCATGGTGCCCGGTGTGTGCTGGTGGGAACAGAAGGTGAAGACGTCACGGTTAAAATAGGGGTTCTCCAGATGTCCGAGCGCCTCTCCTTGACCTTCCTGTAATTCAATTAGCTGGCCTTCGCCATACATGACAAAGGAAGCGGGCAATAGCGCACCAGGAGTGAAATAGGGCTTGAAATACGCGGGCTGGTAGGGGTTCTCTCCAAGCCAGCTGATTCCCAGGTCCAGGGCAAAGGCATCCCCGGCCAGATTCAATCCCGAGCGTCCGGTAGCCAGCACCTTGCCGCCGCCAGCTGTGAAGCTCTCTATGGCATCGGCCAGCTCAGGCCATACAGATACCTCATCCGGGAGAATCAGCACCTTGTAGGCGCTAAAATCGCTGAATGTATCTACGATATCATAAAGGTAATGCCCTTCGGTCAGCATCCGCACCGCTCCGGCGTCAGCCAGATTGCGCTCTCCCTTGCGTGCTTGCCCGCCGGGACAGGCCTCCCGTGCCGCTTCCAGCGATAGGACGGCAATATCGGCCACAGCAGTGACCCCGCTGCACCATTCCTCTTTTGCTTCTACCTCACTATAGGCAGCGCCGATTAAGGCGTAGGTCGCCTCATCCATCAGACCGGAGGGATGGAGCTGGTCACCGATCGAGCATCTGGCGCCATGGGCGAGGCTAAGCGCGGTCTCGAACCGTAGCGCGTTCGGATGCTTATAGCCTCCGAACTCCCCCCAGGAGGTATGGAATTTGCCGGTCATGCCGAGGAATTCCATGCCCAGCGTCTGGACGTACCGCGCAGACAGCGGGAAATGATCATAACCCCAGCCCCCGGTGGGCAGGGACTCCAGCTCCAGATGAGTGTTGACCTGCACAAGGTCACGGCGTCCCCGCTGCTGATGACCGTTGTTGTGGTAGACGGGAAGTCCGGGCTTCACGGCATCCAGAGTCTCCCGCACACGGCGGGCATAGTGGAGGTAAGTCTGCTCCCCGAGGGCGATGACGGCGGCTTCATCCCGGGGGTCCTGTCCCGCGGCCCGCAGAGCGGCGACGCAATATTGGCAGCGGCATTTACGGCAACCAACGATGTCCAGGAAGATGCCGTCAGCATCGTAGCGGGAAGCCGCCTCATGAATTTGGGCCAGCAGGATGTCCAGATAAGGCGTGTTCATACAGAATTCATGGTAACCGGGTGTCATGAAATCCTTCACCCACCGGGTCCGGTCCTCGGCATCACGGATCAGCCACTCCGGGTGGCGGCGGGCCAGTTTCTCGTCCAGGCCGGCCGATAAATACACCGGTGTACGGACACCGATCTCATGGGCAGCCTCAATCATTTCACCCAGCAAGTCGAAGGTAAGCTCAGGGTGCATCTCATTGGCTTCACTGGGATGATAGGCCCAGCCGTGATGGCATTTGGAGAACACGGTGACAGAGTCTACATGACCTGTACGCAGCATGGACTGGAACTGGGCTCTGGAGAAGTCCCGGCCAATGCCGGGAATGGCTTCTGAGGTATGGAAATCAAGATGAACCTGACGAAAACGCATGGATACACAACCCCTTATGGAATGGAATGAAAAGAAGATTCCCAGTCACTGTACCTCTTTATTGCGGGATCAGCCAGTGTTAATATAGACTTGAAATAGCACAAAACCGACTTTGAAGAGGAGAGGAGGGGACATCATGCTATGCCTGGAGTTTCCGATTCCGCCGCTGCCGCAGTTTGTCACGGTGGGACATGCCGTCTGGTCGCCGGGGGACCGGCATTTCGCCCGCACCTTCGGTGTATATGATCTGCTGCTGGTCAAGCGGGGGACGCTCTATATGATGGAAGCGGATAAGGAATATGCGGTGGGGCCGGGGATGGTGCTGCTGCTTGAGGCTGGATTGCCGCATGACGGATACCGTGCCTGCGGGGAGGACACGGAGATCTACTGGGTGCATTTCATTCATCCACCTGAACCGGCGTATATCCAGCGCGGGGATATCCCCTGGTCTACACTACTGGCAAAGGGGACGGTAGAAGACGAGGAGCCTTCGGTGCAGCAGCGGCTGTATCTGCCGAAGTTCGCAGCTGTTGATCTGGAGGGACTGGAGCCGATCCTGCAGGAGATGAACGAGCTTCATAACCGGCTTAGCGCAGAGAATGCCATGCGGCTTCATCTGCTGCTGGCTGGTCTGCTGGCGGCGCTTCAGGCGGAATGTGAGCATACGGCTCAGCCGCCGGAGCCGGCGGTCCGGCTGGCCCGTGCTGCCGCAGCCTATCTGGCGGAACATTGGCGGGAGCCGTTTCATCTGGCGGGACTTGCGGAGGAACTGCATTTCCAGGCTGATTATATTACCAGATGCATGAAGCAGCATATCGGCACCACGCCGCTGCAGTATGTGCTGCACCTGCGTCTGGAAGAAGCGAAGAAGCTGCTGGGGGGTACGGTGCTGGGCATCTCGGAAATTGCCGAACGGGTAGGCATTCAGGACCCTAACTATATGACCCGGCTGTTCAGCGCCAGGTTCGGTGTGACTCCGGGAGCCTACCGGCAGCGGCTGCGCCAGCGGGATGAGGCTGCTGCTGTGACCGGTCCGGGGGAGGGCTGAGCGCCTGCCCGGGCAGCGGTCAGGAGCCCAGCATCCGCTCGCGGTATTGGCTGGGACTACAGTTAAATACCTTGCGGAACTGGCGGGAGTAATAATTCTGGTCATGGAAGCCGCTGTCCATCGCCACCTGCGAGATGCTCAGGCCCGGGCTGCGCAGCAGGGTGCAGGAATAATCCAGCCGCTTACGGATGACATAATCCATAGGGGTAGTCTGGTAGTTGCGGGTGAAGACCCGCAGGAACTGGCGGGTGGACATATAGGCCCGGTCTGCCATCGATTGCAGCGTGATCGGCTGCAGGAAGTGTTCTTCGATGTAGGTGACGGTCTCCCCGATCCGCAGCGCCTTGTTATCCTCATGACTGCTGCTGTTCTGATAATAGCGGGAGAGCATGCCTACCAGAGCGGTGAAATAGGTACGGATCATCAGCCGGTAGCCCTCAGGCTGCCGGTCATGCTCCTCGAGAATCTGATCCAGCAGCCGGGTAGCTTCCTGGAGCTGTCCCGCATCCAGCGAGAGCATCCCCTTGAAATGCATCTCCTTCCGGTAGAACGGCTCAATATAGAATAAGGCCTGGAAGCCGGGCAGGAGCCTCAGCTCGGACTGCTGGAGCAGTTGCTCCGGCTGGAACATCACGTTCACGTATTCAATTCCGTCAACATTCTTGTAGCCATGGGAAACGTTGCTGTGGATTAGAAAAACCTGTCCGGCCTTAACCGGCACCTCTCTCCCTTCAATGATGTGTATGGCGTGTCCCGACAGAATAACGACAAGCTCCGAGAAATCATGGCTGTGGACGTAGTAATCATGGGTCAGCGGGCATTTCTGGATTCTAAAGGTAAAACCCGGCTCAAGGCCGATATCCCGCGCTAGGATTTTGGTAGTCATGGCCATATTATGCTAAAGAAGGTCGGGATCGTCAAGGCGCAAAGACGCAGGTGGCGCTACCATTAGGGTGGCGGGTGAACCGGCCCGGCTGCGGCCGGGGAGTGAGACCTGTGCCAAGGTCAGGAGGGCAAAGAATGCGGAATATACTTAAAGATAGAATTACACTGACTAACAGAAATCCTCGGATACTGTTCCTCGGGGACAGCATTACTGCTGACGGACAATATATCCGGTTGATCCGGGAATGGCTGAACACGCACCGGCCGGAGTGGACCGCCGAGCTGATTCCATCCGGAGTACCCAGCGAGACGGTCTCGGGTCTGAGCGAAGCAGCGCATCCCAATCCGCGCCCTTGCGTGCATGAGCGGCTGGCCAGAGAGATGGCGGAGGCTGCTCCTGATGTGGTTATAGCCTGCTATGGCATGAATGACGGGATCTATCATCCCTTCTCGGAAGAGCGGTTCGCCGCTTATCAGGCAGGTATGCTGGCACTCAGCAGCCGGGTCGGTGAAGCTGGAGCCGGGATCGTACTCATGACACCTCCACCGTTCGATGCCCTATCCATGACGGGGGAGCTACAGCCCGCAGACGCGGCGGACTTCAGTTATCTGGCGCCATACAAGGACTACGATCAGGTGCTGAAACGTTATGCGGACTGGCTGCTGTCCGGGGGCTGCCCTGCGGACAAAGTAATTGATCTGCGTACGCCGCTGCTGGAGCTGATCCGGCATGAGCGCTCGCAGAACACCGCTTACAGATATGGCGACGGTATCCATCCGGACACCACGGGGCACCGGGTGATCGCACGGACGCTGCTTCGGGAATTGTACGGCGGGGAGCCGGAACTGCAGATTGACAAGTATTTTGGCGCGGGATTATAGTAAGGACACCTTAAGAGCCGGGAGAGGGATCACATGAACGTACTGCAGACGATCCGTTCGCGTAAATACTTGCAGCGGATCCTACTCAGCTTTATGCTTGTTGTTGCCATTCTGGCTGTAGCTTCGCTGCTGATGAACTCGGGTGCCCGCAGCAAGGTGCTCAGCCTCCAGAATGAAGCGGACCGCAAGCTGCTGACCCAGATCAATTACAATATCGAGAACATGAACGGAATTGTAAAAGATCTGGCGGTCTCCCTGTACAATGACGAGGAGATGCTGGCGCTGAAGTCCGGCGCTGATTACAGGCAGAGCATCCTCAAGATTGAGCGGTTGAATCATACGGTTGCAGCCTCACCGTATCTGCATGCGGCCGTCTTTTATAATGGGGCCCAGCACCGGTTCTTCTCGTCGCTGAATCATGAGATTAACAATAGTCTTCTGTACAGCTCCTTGCAGAACTATATGGATTCCCGGGCAGATCTGCCGAAGCTCCAGCTCATTCCGCTCGACCTGGACGGCAAGGGCGGGGGGATTGATGTCTTTGCCTTCTTCCTGTATGACGGGGATACCTTGGGTTCAATCAATGACAATGTGCTGATCCTCACGGTCAAGCCGGGATGGATGCTTGATAATATGAAAGCGCTTAACCAAGTGGCGGAACGGCAGAATGATGTGTTATTCGTGACCGATACCGACGGTGAGGTGCTGATCGCAACCGGCGGGCAGGTTCCTGAAGGGCTTAACCTGAAGGGAGAGCTGCTGCCGCGGATCAGCGCTTCGGGCAGGCCGCTGGATTCCTTCAACTACAGTCATGACGGCAGGAAATATAAAGTGACTTATCTGAGCAAAGCCCTGAACAACTGGCAGATTATCAGCATGCAGGATTATGATGTGGTGCTGGGCAGTGTCCGGCAGATGAAATGGACGGAGATCGCGGTCACGCTGTCTGTTGTTCTGCTGGCCGTGCTGTTGTCCGTGTTCTTCGCGGTGCGGCTGTATAAGCCGGTAGGCCAGCTGCTGACTCTGGTTCCAGGCGATGTGCGGGGCGCGCCTCAGGCTAAGGATGAGCTGTCACTAATTGCAGCCAACCTTACGGAGATGATCAGCAAGCTGAAGGGGCTGGAGCTGGAGCGGGCCTCGCAGTCCAATATTGCCAAGCTCTATCAGCTCCGCAGCCTGATCGCTTCAAGCCACAGTCTGGATGAGCAGTCCTTCCTGCAGCTCAGAGAGCAGCACGGCATCGATATTGCCTATCCGTCTCCGCTCCGGCTGGCGCTCGTGCAGATCGACAACCTGCAGGGGCTGGCGGCAGAGCCGGGACTGCCAATGGAATCGCTGCTGTACTTCGCCATCTCCAACATCGGACAGGAATTATTGCGCCTTCAGGGCTCCTGTGAAGCTGCAGATATGAAGAGCGGGCATCTGGTCTTCATTGCCGGGAGTGCGGACGGGGAGCTGGCGAAGCTGGAGGAGCGGTTCAGGGAGCTCCAGCAGACGATCGGCAACTATTATCATATTACTTTTACAGTCACGCTAAGCGAGGTCTTCACGGATTACCGCAGCATCACGGCGCATTATAATCTGGCGCAGCGCCATGCCAATTACCGGATGATCTACGGCAAAGGAGCAGTGCTGGAGCCTGAAATGCTCCGGGCGAATGAGGCGAATGAAGCGCTGCGCATTCCGCAGGAGCTGGAGCGGCAGCTGACGGAAGGATTGAAGGGCGGGGATCTGGCAGAGACTGAGCAGACGATCCGCAAGTGGAGAGCGCTGCTTGGCGGCTTCAGCTACGAGAATATGTATTCTGCGGTGCTTCATCTGGCCGTGACTCTGAGCCAGACGCTAGCCGAGATGAACAGCCGGAGTGTCAATCCGGTCTCGCTTAACCTGCAGGCGATCAACCGCCGGATTCTGGAGAAGGAGACGCTGGATGAGATGGAGACGGTCCTGCTGGAGGTGGTGCGGGAAGTCGCCGGGCAGCGCCGGAGCGGGCGCGAGGACAAGAACCGGCTGCTCGCGGACACGGTGAAGGAGATTATTGACAGGCATTACGCCGATCCTGACCTGAATGTGCAGCGGATTGCCGATATGCTTAAGATGAGTCCGGTCTATCTGGGCCAGGTGTTCAAGGCGCAGGAAGGCACGAGCGTGGTGGATCAGATCAACGCCGTCCGGCTGGCCAGTGCCAAGAAGTACCTGGAGCAAGAGGACTTCACCGTAACAGAGATTATGGAGAAGGTCGGGTTCGGGAACGAGAGTTATTTTTACCGCCTGTTCAAGCGCTGCTATGGCACCACGCCGAAGGAGTACCGCCTGAAATCAGCCATTGACCGCAGCAGATGATTCCTTTACCCAAATGGGTCAAGCAGCGTCCAATACGTAAGGCAGGGTCCGTTACATGAGCAATGTTCATGCGGCGGGCTTTTTGCTGTGCCGCGCAGGAATTCGTTCCCCGCTAGATAGTAATCTGGCAACAATACAGCCCGGCTTTACAGCATTCTTGCAATTGTACAGTAACGCAGCGGCCTGATTCTGCGCTATTGTTAGTCGTGCAAAGCCTGGGACACAGGCAAACAGCTGCAGCTAAGGAAGGAAAGGAAGGGGCTCAAGGTTATGTTGAATAAGGTTCCGCTGGCGGAACAGCAGGCAAGTTCAGGAGCGCTGCCGGCCACGCGCAGAAAATCCTGGCTCCGAAGGGAGCTGACCCATTTCAAAAGCAACCGGGAGCTGTTCCTGCTCTCGCTGCCGGGATTGCTGTACAAATTGATTTTCGCGTATATTCCGATGATTGGTCTGATTATCGCCTTCAAGAATTACCGGTATGATCTCGGCATCTTCGGCAGTAAATGGGTCGGGCTGGATAACTTCCGTTATTTGTTCACTACGGACACGGCGTGGCGGATTACAAGGAATACGGTTCTGTATAACACCGCCTATATTCTGATTGGCACCTCAGCGGCGCTGCTGCTGGCTATTCTGATGAATGAGATTAAGGCTAAGTGGAGCAAGTTCTATCAGACGGCCTTGTTTCTGCCCCATTTTCTGTCATGGGTGCTTGTGGGTTACGTGGCTTATGCCTTCTTGAACCATTCGGACGGCTTCATCAACCGCACGCTGGAATCCTTCGGGCTGAATCCGGTGAGCTGGTATCAGAACCCCGGACCCTGGCCGGTCATTCTGATTCTGGTTCAATTGTGGAAAGTGGTGGGGTTCAACACGCTGATTTATTTTGCCGGCATTATTGGCATTAACAGTGAATATTACGAGGCGGCACGGATCGACGGGGCAACCAAGCGGCAAATGGCCTTCAAAATCACGATTCCGCTGATGGCCCCAATCATCATTATTATGCTGATTCTATCCATCGGTAATATGTTCCGCGGGGATTTCGGCCTGCATTATTTCATCCCGAATAACTCCGGTTTTCTCTATGGCTCTACGGATATCATTGATACTTATGTGTACCGTGCGCTGCGTGAGGTCGGCAATGTGAGCATGTCTGCGGCTACCGGGTTCTATCAGTCGGTTGTCGGTCTGGTGCTGGTACTGACGGCTAACGGAATTGTGCGCAAGGTCGATCCCGATAATTCCCTGTGGTAAGGAGGTGCCCTAAGCGTGGGCAAAAAATTTGAATTCTCGAAGCTGTTCATTAATCTGCTGTTTATCGTGCTGTCGCTGGTGGTGATTCTGCCATTCCTGCTGGTCATCGTGGTCTCGCTGACGGATGAGAAATCATTGACCGAGAACGGGTACCAGTTCATTCCTTCATCCTTCAGTCTGGATGCCTACCGCTATCTGCTGGACGCTCCCGACATCCTGCTCCGGGCTTATGGAGTTACGTTCACGGTGACGATCATCGGCGCGCTGGCTGGACTGCTGCTGACCGCGATGACCGCCTACGTGATTTCAAGGCAGGATTACCGGTATAACCGGGCGACGACGTTCTATGTATTTTTCACCATGCTGTTCAGCGGGGGACTCGTTCCCTCCTACATTCTCATTACTCAGTACCTGCATCTGAAGGATAGCCTGCTGGCGCTGATTCTGCCGATTCTGCTGTCGCCGTTCAACATTATGGTCATGAAGGGCTTCATGTCCAAGATTCCGCTGGAGATCATTGAATCCGCCAAAATCGACGGGGCGTGGGAATTCCGCATTTTCTTCCGGATCATCCTGCCGCTGTCCACTCCGGCGCTGGCGACGCTGGGTCTGCTGATCTCCTTCACCTACTGGAACGAATGGTTCAACGCGATGCTCTATATTGATGATCCAAACAAGGTGCCGCTGCAGCTCCTGCTGGTGCGGACGCTCAACAGCATTGAGTTTCTCACGACGAACTCCGAATTTACCGGGCAGCTTGGCATTGACCTGAGCAGCTTCCCGAACAGCTCCGCGCGGATGGCTATTGCCGTACTGGCCGGCGGACCGATGCTGGTCATCTTCCCGTTTTTTCAGCGGTTTTTCGTCAAAGGGCTTACGGTTGGCTCCCTAAAGGGTTAACATACAATTACATGTACTAAGTACAGGAGGTCACTCACATGAAAAAAGGGCTGGTTGGCGTATTGGCATCCGTAATGCTGCTTGCATCCGTGCTGTCAGGCTGCGGAGGGAACAATAACGGCGGCAATGGCAGTGCTGCTACAGGTACGGAAGGAAGCGGAACGGGGGCTGCGCAGAGCGCGGCACCGGAATCCGGGAAGGACGGCGAGCTGAAGCCGGTCGAACTGACCTGGTATTATCCGCTGTCGCAGCTGCAGGCAGACCAGGATAAGGTGCAGGAGGAAGTGAACAAGATTACGAAGGCGAAGATCAACGCCACCGTGAAGCTGATGCCTGTAGCAATCGGGGACTATGTGCAGAAGATGAACACCGTGCTTGCGGCAGGCGAGAAGTTCGACATTCTCTGGACCGGTTATATGCTGAAGCCGGAGGAGCTGGTGCGCAAGGGAGCGATTCAGCCGATGGATAAGCTGCTTGACGAGTATGCGCCGGAGCTGAAGAAGGAGGTGCCGCAGGTGATGTGGGATGGCCTCTCGGTGGACGGGGAGATCTACGGTATTCCGAACCAGCAGATCAACGGCTCCCGGTACGGCTTCATCATCCAGAAGCGCTTCGCTGACAAGTACAAACTTGATACCGCTTCCATCAAAAAAATTGCGGACATCGAGCCGTTCCTGGCCCAGATTAAGCAGAACGAGAAGGATATCATTCCGTTTGGCGTATTCGGCACTTCCTTCATCAATCCGCAGGCGCATGACGACAAGTACTGGGTAGTTCCGGGTCTGGATGACCATTTCTATATCAAGACAGATGATCCCTCGTATACGCTCCAGCGGTACTCGGAAGAAGAACTGGACAATTTCCGGCTGGCCAGCAAGTGGTATAAGGATGGCTATATTTACAAGGATGCTGCTACCGAAAAAGCGAATGATTACCTCGCCAAAGGCCAGATTGCCGTCGATTTCAACGTGACGCTGAAGCCGGGCGTTGAGGCTGAGGTGAAGGCCAAAAACGGCGGCAATGACGTCATCACGGTACCGCTCAGCGACTGGTTCTCCAACGGTTATTCGGCCACAACCAACCAATCGATCAGCCGTACGGCCCCTAATCCGGAGCGCGCGATGATGTTCCTGAATCTGGTGAATACCGACAAGGAGCTGTACAATCTGCTCTGTAACGGAATTGCCGGGGAGCATTATGATAAGGCAGACGGGGAGTACATCAAGGCCAAAGCGGATTCCCGCTATCTGCCGAATATGGACTGGGTGTTCGGTAGCGTATTCAACTCCTATCTGAAAGAAGGTCAGCCGGAGAATGTGTGGGAAGAGACCAAGAAGATCAATTCCGGTTCTGAGGTGAATCCGGTTGGTGCCTTCAAGTTCAATTCCGAGCCGGTGAATACCGAAATTGCCAACCTGAACGCCGTGTGGGGAGAATACAAACGGGGGCTGGTTACCGGTACGCTTGATTTTGATGAAACCTGGCCTGCGCTCTATGGCAAGCTGAAGGAAGCCGGCGAAGAGAAATATGTGGCGGAAGTCACCAAACAATTCGAACAATTCCTGAAGGATAAAGGTCTGAAGAAATAAGGCGTAAGGTGTAAGGAAACAGAATAGATCTGCACGGCTGAGGAGAACCGGAGAAACCTGCTGCTCATGGGGGGCTTCGCCAGACTGAAGTTGGCGTAAGCCCCTACATCCCACGTTGAAAGGAAGAGGAGCCTTGGTGAAAAAACGTTTGCTTGCGGCACTTGCAGCCAGTCTGTTGTTGATGCCCTCTCTGCCGTTTGAAGCCCCTGCATATGCGGAGGGAGGAACGTCCGGGACGGCCTTTTATGTGGCCAATAATGGAAGCGATTCCAATGCTGGGACGCTAAATGCCCCGTTCCAGACGCTTGAGAAGGCGCGCGATACGATTCGTACGCTGAAGACGGAGGAAGGACTGCCGGATGGCGGAGTCACCGTGTATCTGCGGGAAGGAAGGTATGAGCGGACCTCCAGCTTCGAGCTGCGTGAACAGGACTCCGGTGAGGCCGACAAGCCCATCACGTATACGGCTTATCCGGGAGAGGAGGTCACGCTGTCCGGCTCCCGCCAACTCGCCAAATCAGCCTTCGTTCCGGTTACCGACACGGCCATTCTCAGCCGGATCATCAGCCCGGAGGCGCGAACGAAGGTGCTGGCCGCCGATCTGGGAGCGCTGGGCATTACCGATTACGGCCAGCTCAGCCGCCACGGCTATTATCTGGCGAATGATCTGAGCGAGGTGCCGCCGATGGAGCTGTACGTGGCCGGGCAGGGCATGACACTGGCCCGCTGGCCGAATGAAGGCACGGTCCAGATGGATGAGATTCTTGATCCCGGCCCGACCCGGAAGGACCCGAACGGCGAAGTGCATACGCGCGGCGGAACCTTCACCTACACGTATGACCGTCCCCAGTACTGGACGCAGGCGGACGACATCTGGCTGGACGGGATCTTCGGTTATAGCTGGGAATGGTCGTACAACAAGATTGCTTCCATTGATACGGCCGCCAAAAGCATCACCCTCCGCTACGGAGAGATGAGCGGGATCTTCAAGAACTGGTACCCGGATTTCCACTTCGCGCAGAATCTGCTGGAGGAGATCGACATGCCCGGCGAATATTATATCGACCGCCAGGCCGGCAAGCTCTATTTTCTGCCGAACGCGGAATTTACTGCCGGGAACCCGGATATTGAAGTCACGATGCTGAAGAGTCCGATGATCAACGCCTTGAACGCCTCGTACATCGACTTCTCGGAGCTGGTGCTGGAGAACGGCCGCGATTCCGCAGCGGTGTTCATGGGCGGCAAGCAAATGCGTATTCTGAACAGCGAGATCCGCAATTTCACCAACAGCGGGGTGCTGGTCAATACTCAGAGCCGGTTCTACTACAATAACTTCGAAGGGGCACCGGGAACAGATCACGCCATTGTCAGCACGCATATTCATCATATCGGCGGCACTGCCGTCACGCTGACTGGGGGCAACAAAACGACGCTTGCCCCGGGGAACAACAGGGTGGAGAATTCGCATATTCACGATTTTGCCTACTATCACAAAGCCTATAATCCCGGGGTGCTGCTGTCCGGCGTGGGCAACCGCATGTCGCACAATGAGTTGCATGACGCGCCGCATCCCGGTGTGCTGATCTTCGGCAATGATCATACCGTGGAATATAACGAGATCTATGATGTATGCACGACCTTCTCGGATCTCGGCGCGATCTATATGAACGCGGGGGAACAGCCCCATGAGCGGGGAACGGTAATCCGCCGTAATTACTTCCATAACATCGGGGAGAGCAAAGCGGGTGTAGAGGGCGTATACCCGGACAATTTCACGATGGGTCTGACTATTGACGAGAATATCTTTTACAAGATGGGTAATTCCGCTATTAAAAATAACGGTGGCGCCCATATCCTGACCCGCAACAATATCTTCATTGACAGCAAAATTCCGTATGACTATGCGGATATGTTCCTGGGCGATGAGCCGGATGATCAGGTGCCGCTGAATTACATGCCGAAGTGGCAGGCCTTGTTCGCAGCGAACAATAATTTCACCGGAACGCCTTATCTGACGAAGTATCCCGAGCTGGCGGATTTCTTCACGGAGAACCGTTATTATCCTGATACGAATACGTTCCAGGGCAATGTTATCTATAACCCGTCCGTTCCGCGCAGTGTAACAACCAATGTGTACGGGGCCTATGACAAGTTCGGGCTGGTCCAGTATGCGAATAACTGGGTAACCGCAGGAGATCCCGGGTTCACCGATCTGGCGGGAGGCGATCTGTCGCTGCGGCCGGATGCGGATGTATATGATGTGATTCCCGGCTTCCCGGAGATTCCGTTCGGCGAGATCGGCGTTGCCGGTAAGGCAGGCACGACAGCCGGTGCGGACAGCTATCCCGTGCAGGGCGTGAGTGTCTATGACAGCGAGATTAACGTAGACCGCTGGAAAACGGTGAAGCTGCGCACGGCGGTCCTCCCCTGGAACGCGGACAATCCGGCTTTGGCCTTCACTTCGGCTGATCCGGCTATCGCGGCAGTGGACGGGGCAGGAACCGTAACCGGCCGGACGGTTGGGACCACGGTGATCACGGTAGCTTCAGTGGAGAATCCGCTGCTGACTGCCACGGTTACGGTTCACGTGGAGGCGGGCGACGGCGTGATGGACTTCACGGACTTTGAATCCGGCGCGAACGGCTGGCTGCAGGATGCCAACCGCAGCATCGAGAAGATCGGCACGAACCGCTGGTACAAGATCCTGAACGGGGCCTCCGCCCTTAGCCCCAAATCCTTCTCGGACTATGAGCTGAGCTTCAAGGTGAAGACCCCGGCGGTGATGGGCGATAACGCGACACTGTATATCTTCGACCGCCAGGCCGGAAGCGGCTCCAGCCGGATCGGCTATAGGACCCGGGCGGACGGAAGCTCCGCCTGGCTGCTGTATAATTCAGCCTGGACGGTGCTGAAGGAAGTCAAGCTGCCGGGGCATGACCTGCAGCCGGATACGGAATATACGGTCCGCATGCTGGTGAAGGGCGGCGATATCAGCGTCTATCTGGACGGAGCGTTCCGCCTGAAGGGCACTGACCCGGGGCATAATGCGGAAGGGAAGGTCGGCTTCTATGTCAGCAATGTCAGCCAGATGCACTTCGATGACATTCAGTTCAGGGAGCTGACGACAACGCTGGCCGGGATTATTCCGGCAGAGAATAACGTGCGTCTGGCCGCAGGTGAAGATAAGGCGTTACAGGTAGCCTTCGACCCTGCGGATACGCCGGATACAGGCCTGACCTGGCAGTCGGCTAACCCGGCGGTCGCTACGGTGAACAGTACTGGTGTGGTGCATGCCGTATACGAGGGGCAGACGGTCATCTCGGCTGTGTCAACGGTGAATCCGCTGATTAAAGCGGATATTACAGTCACCGTCTCGAATATTATGCATGAGACCAACTTCGAGAACGGAGGCAACGGCTGGCCGGTGGACCCGAACCGCAGCATCGCCGCCGATCCGGACGGCAACCGCCGCTATAAGCTGCTGAACGGGGCCAGCGGCCTGCTGGACCGCAGCTTCACCGCCTATCAGCTGGAGTTCAAGCTGAAGACGCCCGCCGTGATGCCGGATAACGGCATCCTATACATCTTCGACCGCCAGGACAGCAGCGGCTCTACCCGGATCGGGTACCGGACCCGGGCAGACGGATCTTCCTCCTGGATTCTGTATGATACAGCGTGGCAGAAGCTGACCGAGAGTGTGCTGCCTGGACATGACCTGCAGCCGGATACGGAGTATGCGGTGAAGGTAACGGCGATGGGCGGGGACATCGCTGTATCCGTTGACGGCGCGCCAAGACTCTCCGGCACCGATCCGGGCCACCGCCCGTCCGGCAAGGTCGGCTTCTACACCAGCGGCTTCGCTTACATGCTGTTCGACGATATTGTCTTCTCGGTGATGCCATAATGCGGGATAACGCCTTTCCTTTCTGGGGAGGGCGTTTTTTATGTTGTTTAGGACTAAATACAATGGGCGCTACGTAGGCCAAATGTAATCGGAAAACCGATCACAAATGAAATTCCCGATAAATAAACTTTGCAAAAAGGAAAAATATAGCTATACTGAGTTTAAATACGATTTTAAATGTCATTTAAAATTGTATTTAAACTCAGGGAATATACTTGGAGGTAGCAGATGGAGCCAGACAAAAAGCTGGAAACAAAAGAGAAGATTATGCATGCCACCCTGGAGTTGATTAAACAAGAAGGCTTTGAAAGGATCACTATCAAAAAAATTGCAGAAGCCTCAAACACGAATGTCGCTCTGGTGAACTATTATTTTGGGTCCAAAGAAAACTTGTTTAGCGAATCTACGAAATTGATATTGAACAGCTTTCAGGATACGTTTGCCATACTTGACGACTTCTCTATATCCTCACGGGACAGATTGAGGCGATTTTTACTCGATTATTTGCAGGTGATCCGACAATATCCCGAATTGCTCTCCAGAATCATCTTGATGGGCACTACCATTTTCACCTCCCAGTATGAATATGGATCATTTTTGAATCTGCTGGGGTTTGCTAAGATACAAAATACTTTAAGAGAGATAACCGGTGAACAGCAGCCAGAGCACCTGATGACCATGACGACGCAGATTTTTGGAGCGCTTTTTCTACCGGCCCTTATGAGTCCTATACTTGAAACAGGAGCTTCCGTGAAGATAGCACCTGTAGAGGAGCAGATTGACCTGCTCTTTGCGAGATACTTTCATTAATAAACTCAGATTGAGGTGAGTTAATGAACATTTTAAGAAAGAACTGGCAGGACATCGGACTATTCTTGGGTATTTTAATATGCGTTTATCTCTTATTGAACTGGGGAGAAATACCACGGATAAACAGCATATTATGGTTAAGCTTGGTGGCGATCCTTCTTCACCAGTTTGAGGAATACCGCTGGCCGGGATATTTTCCAGGCATATTCAATAAAGCTTTGTTTAAAAGTGAATCCCCTGACAACTATCCATTAAATAAACAGTCGGCAATGATTATTAATGTGGTTATCGCCTATGTGTTTTACTTGCTTCCTGTATTTTTCCCGTCTGTAGTATGGCTGGGAATGGCACCTGTTTTAATGGGCTTTTTCCAAATCATTTTTCATGGAGTCGTCGTTAATATAAGAGCAAAAAGCATGTATAATCCAGGCTTAGTCTCCGCAATTGTTGTACATTTACCGGTGGGCATCTGGTACATCAACTACGTATATGAGCATCATTTAATAACTCGGTCAGACTGGATTTGGGGTGTAATTTATTTTTGCATAGCTGTTTATCTTTTTATAGTGAAAGGAAATACATGGCTGAAAAACAAAAACTCCATTCACAAATTTTCGCAAAAACAATTAAGGTATTCTCATACTCATAAATAAATAAAGTAGCGGCAGTCAGGAACATTCTTATCGCGTCCTTTGCTGTCGCTGTTTTCATTTCTACCTCAATGTATGCTCTCCCTGTACTTCTCTAGGGGGGTGCTCCAGGAAACAAGGTCGACCCGTCCTGATAGCCTTGTGTGGTTCCCCCAGCGGAGTGTCAGCGGGCTATCCATTTTTCTTTTAATCGTTCTGTGCCTTGCTACCGGTATGAGTGAACCCTTACCATTTTATGTATCACCAAACTTCTGAATCGTGAAAGGAAGGCCGATGTTAACTCAACTATTCTCCCTTGTACGCAATCCTGTGCTTTGGCAGCGCAGTAATGAACCGTTCTGGGATGATGAGCATATCTCCAAAAATATGCTGGAGGCTCATCTGAATCCGGACTGGGAAGCGGCGAGCCGCAGGCACAGAGATATTGATCGTTCAGTGAAGTGGCTTAGCCGTCTGATCCCGCCGGGGAGCCGTATTCTTGACCTTGGCTGTGGACCGGGACTATATACCAAGCGTCTCTCTGAACAGGGGTATAACGTAACGGGACTTGATTTCTCAAGACGTTCCATCGCCTATGCCCAAGAGCAGGATACGCGGAGCCGGTATATCTATCAGAATTATTTGGAGCTGGATTATACCGGAGTGTTCGATAGCATCACCTTGATTTATTGTGATTACGGCGCGCTTACACTAAGTGAGCGAAACACCCTGCTGTCTAAGGTATACCGTGCCTTAAAGCCAGGCGGCCTGTTTATCTTCGATGTGTTCACGCAGAAGACGAATTGGAGTAAGCAGGACAGTACCTCGTGGAGGGTGTATCCATACGGAGGTTTTTGGAATGCTGAACCACATGTATGTCTCGAAGCATCTTATTTCTTTGAGGGGCATACCGTGGAGGCCCGTCAGACTCTGATACTTGCCGATCATGAGCTGCATCATTATTTGATCTGGAATACGGTGTTTACACAGGAGACCCTTGCGGATGAAGTGTTGCCTTGGGGATTCCAACTGGACAGTGTTTACGATGATAGTTGCGGCAGTCCGTATACGGGAGGAGCAGACACGCTATGTTTTGTACTTAGGAAAGGATAGTATGCATAGAAAAAGCAAGAAAAGAAGGGATATGCTCTTCTTTTCTTGCCTCGTCTGGTTATACGATATACGCCGAATGCTCTCGGTTACTCCCCTAAAGCAGTAATCAGGTCATACACCTTATTCAAATTCGTCTTGAAATAGGTTGTGAAGTACCAAGCCCGGTATTCTTCGGGTATTTCGATCTCTTCAATACTCTGCTGATTCTGAGCGGCTTCGGTCACGATGGCGATCATTCTGCTTATGTATCCCTTCACCGCATGAAGCTGTTGCAGGGAGCAGACCTCACCATGCCCCGGTACAATCGTCTCCACGTCCAGCGATTCAACCTGCTCCAGAATATACAGCCATTCCTGAGGATTGGCATTGGCTAGAACAGGGTGGTGGTTCGAGAGTACGAGGTCCCCGATAATGACAATTTTATCTTCTGGTAGGTACACAATAGCATCGCTCTGCGTGTGTCCTCCGCCATATGTAATGAGCTGCGCGCTGCGGTTGCTGCCATGAATGGTCATATGCCGGTCAAAAGTCACGCTCGGTACTGTATGAACCAACTGCGGCAGCATGTTCACGAACTCACGGTCCGTTGCATTCTCCCAAGCCATTTCCTGCTTCAGCTTGCTATCTGTCTCCTGCTCGCCTTGCAATTCCGCTTCCCGGATCGCCTCTAGCATCTTCTCTCTGTTGTTCTGGTACTGGGCTACCCGGTCTCTGGCGAATGTATTCATCGTCTCACGGGTGCCTGATGTTGCAATCAGCTGAGCGTCAGGCACAAATACCTGATTGCCAGTAGTATGATCGCTGTGCCAGTGTGTGTTGATTACATAGGATACAGGGTTCCCTGTGAGATGCTCAGCAGCAGCCTTCAAATCCTGTGCGGCTTCCAGCGTCGCGAATGTGTCCACCACCAAAGTGAGTCCCCCCAGGTCAATAATGGCCGCGTTTGCGAGTGAGCCTGTGCCTGGAACGGCAACCGCTGCAACGGTGCTATCTGCAATATATTGCAGCCGGAAATGCCTGGAGCCTTGAAATGATTCAATCCTGTTCAGCATAGTAATCTCTCCCTTCCAACATGGGAATATACTATACGCTACAAGAGTCCGCTAGACAATATTTTTTTCCATAAAGTAGGATGTGTAATGCTCCACCAATCTGGGATCAAAGGTCAGATCGTTGTATTTTGTGCCGTCCCCCGCTCATACCAATACCCCGGAACACCCCGTTCCAGACGTAGCAGCGCCTCCAGGAAGAAGTAGTCGCCCCAGATCATGAAATCATCCGGGGAGGCGTTGCCTCTGACCGAATAGGAGCCGTGCCGCAGAAATCCCTCTTCTGACGGGTGGCCTGCGGTGAAGTAGCGATTGATCAGCGAGTCCATGGATTTGTTCACGGCGTCACAGAAATAGTCCCGGTCGGGATCATTCTCCGGCAGATGCTCCAGCAGCTCTAAGAGACCGCATACGGTGATGGCGGAAGCGGAGCTGTCGCGCGGGGTGCCTTCCTGCTGCGGGGCATCGAAATCCCAATAGGCCACATGGTCGGCGGGGAGATGCTCCACGAAGTAGCGGGCCATTCTTTTGGAGGCTTCGAGGTAATGAGGCTCCTGGAAGCTGCGGTAGGCGAGAGCGAAGCCGTAGACACCCCAGGCTTGTCCCCTCGTCCAGGTGGAGCCGTCCTGATACCCTTGTGCCGTACCTCCACGAAGGGCATCCCCCGTCTGCTGGTCGAAATAAAAGGTATGGTAAGAAGAGTCGTCGCCCCTCACCAGGAAGCGGCGGCTTGTCTCGGCGTGGATACGGGCAGCCCTGGCATAGACCGGGTCGCCGGTCTGTTCACTGGCCCAACAGAGGAGCGGCAGATTCATCAGGCAGTCGATGATGATCCGTCCGCCGTTGTCTTCATCCCCCTCGGCTCCCCAAGCCTGAAAGAGCTGCGGACCGGGGCGCCAGCGCTTCATTAGCTGGTCCGCTGCCTGCAAGGCGAGCAGGCGCGAGGCTTCATCCTTGTCTGCAATCCAGCGGGCCTTGGCCGACAGTGAGTACAGGAAGCCGATATCGTGGTGATCCAGCGCCTGCCCGTCCAGCATGCGCTGGCGGAAGGAGTCAGTCGCCTGGATGGCGGCGGCATGAATCTCCGGGTCCCGGCTGTATTCATAGCTTAGCCAAAGAATGCCGGGCCAGAAGCCCTCCGTCCAGTTGGTGTGGTCTGTCAGATGATATTTGCCGTCCCCTATACTTACAATCGGAAACCTCTCACCAAATCGCTTCACATTAAGCCGCGTAGTCGTAAGCGTCTGCTCAATCGCCTGCTCCCAGTTCATCATACCCGCCATAACCTCCATAATATCGCTATAGTGTGCTTAACTACATTATAAGCCGATTAAGCTGTAGGTTTGTTGCGCAAAACTATAGTTATATTGCGGATCTGCTATCAACGGAGCTGCCCGTAGACGCTCCAGCTGTTGACTAAATGACCGGCGGCGAACAGACAGGCTGGAACAATGAACAACCAGGATTGGAGCCAAACGCCAAGCAGCAGGAAATAGAGGGCCGGGAAGACGGCCATAGGAACGGGGATGCCCAGCCAGGGCTTGAACAGCGCCGTAAAAGCTCTCCCGCTCCGGAAATAGCGCACCCAGCCGCCGTAGTAAACCAGCAGGCAGAGTGCCATCAGTACAGCGGATACTCCCAGGGTCTGAGCAGAAATCAATCGGCCGAAAAGAATGGGTAGCATGAAGCAGGTAATCTGCCCTGCCCGCTCCAGGAGCGTGAAGACCAGCGGGGCGGAGTTCAAGGAGTCAGGAACACTCCGGGGCGGGAAGAATAGGAATATAAGATTCGGCAGTAATACGAGTAAAGAGATGATAAAACCCAGAGCATGTAGTCCCATCGCAGAAATCCGCCTTCCTCTGTGCAATGATAGTGGCCATACCTGACAAATACATAGCATATCTCTATAATTGCATTATATATCCTAGAGAGCCTGGAGCGGGAGGAAGACATGCAATTTCAACCTATATATGAAGACGGAGAATTAATGATGCCGAAGCTCGAGCTTGATCTGTCAGCGAACCCTTCGGTTGGTATTATCACGGATTTGAGACGCAAGCAACTGTTAATGGAGCAATTGTCCCGGGATTCCGGCAATTATTTGTCATGGGCCGGGCAGAACGAGTATCTGCGGTTGACGGTAGAGGAGCTAATCTCGTTTCTGATCCGGATGTCGGGACGCGAAGAGCGTGCGGCTGTGTTAACTGATTATTTTGCGCTGAAGGAGGAACGTAAGGTCAGATTGATGCAGCTCAGCTCTTCGAAAAGGGTGTATGTGACCCTGCTGCGGGCTTTTTTCGCCCATCAATCCACGCTCGTATTGGAGGAGCCATATTTCTATCTGGAGGAGCAGGACCGCCGCCAGCTGAAGCGGATACTGGATGATCTGTCGCAGCAGAAAAGAATACTCATTCTGACCTCGAATCTGGAGGATGCGCTGATCTCCTGTGATGTCATCTACCGGTTGAGCGGGTCCGGGCTTCATCAGCTGGATATCCGCGATTCGGAAGAGGACAGGCAGGAAGCGCAGAAGCAGGATGAGGCCAACATCACCTTACAGAAGGTCTCGACCAAACGGGAGGATAAGGTGATTTTATTTGACCCGCCCGAGATTGATTTTATTGAAAGTGTAGAAGGCTCTATCCTGGTGCATGTCGGCGGTGAGCATTATGACTGTGCCCTGACCTTGACCCAGCTCGAAGCGCGGCTGCTGAATTTCGGCTTCTTCCGGTGTCATCGGTCTTACATCGTCAATCTGCAAAAGGTGCGGGAGATTATTACCTGGACGAAGAACAGCTACAGTCTGCGGCTGAACACCGGCAAGGAGGCCGTGGTTCCGTTATCCCGCTCCAAGCTGCAGGAACTTAAGGCGCTGCTTAAGCTGTAAAAGGTACCGTTCAGGCCGGAATGGGTACAATTCACCCGGTTTTGGTGGCTGAAAGGCTGGAATCCGGATAACGTTAAGCCATCAACAACTAAAGGATGTGGCGAGATGGCGGTTATTCAGGTAGAGCAGGTCCGCAAGACCTTCGGGGCTAGAGATGCGCTGACAGAGGTGTCCTTCAGTATTCCAAAGGGGGAGATTTTCGGGTTCCTCGGTCCGAGCGGTGCAGGCAAAACCACCTTAATTAAGATTCTGACTGCACAGCTGAAGCCGACTGGCGGAGCGGCCAAAGTCTTCGATCAGCCGGCAGAGGCGATGCAGCAGTCGGCCCAGAAGATGCGTTTTGGTATTCTGACCGATAACAGCGGCCTGTACGAGCGGTTGTCCATAGAGGAGAATCTGGAGCTGTACCGGAAGCTGTACGATCTTCCCCGCTCTGCGGTGGATCAGGTGCTGCAGTTCGTTAATTTGAGCAGTGAGCGCAAGAAGAAAACAAACACGCTGTCCAAAGGCATGCGTCAGCGGGTGATGCTGGCCTGCGCCATTATCCATGAGCCGGAGCTGTTGTTTCTGGATGAGCCGACCTCGGCCCTGGACCCTGTGAATTCAGCGCATATCTATAAAGGCTTACGTTATCTGAACGAGAAGGGTACGACTATCTTCATCACAACGCATGATATGGCGGAGGCGGAGCTGCTCTGTAACCGTGTGGCGATTCTCTATCAGGGACGTATCCAGACCATCGGCTCTCCGCGGGAGCTGAAGCGTCAGCACCGCGAGAATGTGATCCGGGTGGAGCTGACCAGCGGAGAGGCTCATGAGCTTCCGGTGGATGGGGACACGGCGGACCGGATCGCGGATTGGATGAAGCGGGGACTTATTGAACGGGTAGAGACGAAGGAACCGAGCCTGGGTGATATTTTTATCAAAATGACGGGAAGTGAGCTGCTATGAACATCTCCTATAAGCGGGCCAGCGCGATCTTTGTGAAGGATTACAAGGAATTCTCGCGCAATTATGCGCTGTCCATTATGCTGCTGTTTCCGATTCTGTTTGCGCTGCTGTTTAAAAGCGCAGGTACACCCTTGCCGGGAGCCGCCGGACTTCTGTTCAACAGTTCGTTTGTGCTGCTGACCTGCTTCGCTCAAGCCTGCCTGATTGCGGAAGAGAAGGAGCGTAACACGCTGCGGTCCCTTATGATGACTCCGGCTACTACAATGGATGTACTGATGGGAAAAAGCAGTCTGGTCTTTGTCATGTCAGCGGTGGTACTTACCGTTTCTACACTATTGTATGGCTATGAACCAGTAAGTATAGGGGCATTTGTAGCCGCGATTGTTCTTTCCATTGTTCTCTACACGGCAGCCGGGACGATCTGCGGTCTCTATTCCAAAACCTTACTTGATGCTTCCTTATCCATCATCCCGGTAGCCTTCATCTTCATGGGCGCACCGTGGGGGGCTGTATTGGCGAAGAATTATCCAGTATTAGGATTGCTGGACTACATGCCAAGCAGCCAATTAATACATTTGCTGAACCTGAGCCCTGCCGGTTATTCGGCGGCAGAGGTGTGGCCGCCTCTGCTGATTATTGCAGCGTGGACAGCCGTGCTGACGCTTGTGTCTGTGGTGCTGTACCAGAAGCGGCTCCGGGACGAATAGAATGGCGGTGCTGTGCGGATTGTGGCGCAGGCCGCGTCATAGGCCGGATAGAACGCCAAGAAAGCCGCTCCGGGGAGGAGCGGCTTCTTGGTGTATGGGAATTGTGCAGGCGCGCAGGTAATCTTAGACAATCGCATGGTGATTTTGTTCCACTTGCGGCCAGCAAGCATCAGGCTTTTACACCATATTAGGAATCTCTACGGCAGGGTCTGTCTCAGCTTCATAGTCTACACCCTCGGTACGGAAGCCGAACAGATGGAAGAAGTCGTCCTGATAGCCTGCCAGATCCGCCAGCTCCGGCACATTAGCGGTCTCCAGCTCATTCCAGCGTCTCATGACCTCGATCTGTACATCCTCGCGCATCTCCCAGTCGTCAATGCGGATCAGGTGGCTGCCGTCCGCAGCGGCTTCACCGCCGTTATACAGATGGTCTGCGAACAGACGGTACATCTGCTGGATGCAGTTCTCGTGCAGATCCTTCTCCTTCATAACTCTGTACAGGGCGGAGATATACAGCGGCACTACCGGGATAGCCGAGCTGGACTGGGTAACCAGTGCTTTATTCACGGATACGAAGGCCCGGCCTCCGGTGGCGGAGAGCTGCTCGTTCAAGGCAATGGCGGTCTGCTCCAGATGGTTCTTCGCCTGGCCGATGGTTCCGTCCTTGTAGATAGGATGCGTAATCTTGGGTCCGATATAAGAGTACGCTACGGTAGTTGCTCCGTCTGCAAGCACACCGGCCTCCTGCATCTGGCTGATCCACATGCCCCAGTCTTCTCCGCCCATCACGGCGATGGTCTGGCGGACTTCATCCTCTGTAGCCGGTTCAATGGTAACGGTGGAGACCTCTCCGGTGTGGAAGTTCATCGTCTTATTCGAATAGGCTTGGCCTACCGGCTTAATCACCGAGGAGAACACTTCTCCGGTTACAGGATGGGTGCGGCGCGGGGAGGCTACGCTGTACACGACCAGATCAACGGTGCCGAATTCGGCTTTGATCAGCTCGATTGTTGTGGTCTTGATGGCGTCAGAGAAGGCATCGCCGACGATGCTGAAGGATTTCAGCCCCTGCTTGGCCGCTTCCCGTTCAAAGGCAACAGAATTGTACCAGCCTGCGGAGGCGGTGCGGGTGCCTTCAGCAGCCTTGTCGAAGAAGACGCCGATGGTGTTCGCGCCCGCGCCAAAGGCAGCGGCAATCCGCGAAGCCAGTCCATAGCCTGTGGAAGCGCCGATGACCAGCACGTTCACCGGGCCGGTAAGCTTCTTTTGCGACCGTACATAATCGATCTGTTCCTGTATTTGTCCGGCACATCCCTCCGGGTGAGCTGTTGTACAGATAAAGCCGCGTGTTTTTGGCTGAATAATCATCAAGGATATCCCCTTTGTTTTAGTTTTTAACTTTTTTCGTTAATATAGAGTATAGCAAATGATGGCATAGAAAGATAAGCCTTCAATATAATGAATAGCAATTTTGTATGCCTGCCGGTAAGAATTTGCAACATTTCCCAATCCGCAGCGTCAGTGGGTAGAGAGGCTACGGAGAATTCAGGGAGGGCTTGGCATGCGCAAAAGATTATCCGCACTTATACTAACCGTGCTGCTCTTGGGCGGCTGTAGCGAAGGAGGTTCGGACATGAATTACGCGGAAAGACAGGCTGCCGCAGCAGCGGTCGATTCGGGGCTGGCTGAGAGCAGCAACCAATTGGGCGTGAAGCTGTTCAGCCAATTATGGAAGCAGGGGAGCGGGAACCTGACGATATCCCCTTACAGTGTCGCTGCCGCTCTGGCCCTGGCTTATAACGGCAGTGCCGGCGAGACGGCAGAGGAACTGGGGAAGCTGCTGGGCTACGTGCCGGACGAAAGAAAGAAGCTGAATACCGGCCATCAGTCATTAATGAAGCTCTTGATTCATGGAGGACCGGGCGTAGAGGTGGAGATAGCGAATTCAGTCTGGGGTATGAAGGGGCTGCCGCTGCGCAAGGACTACCTGGGGACCGGTAAGGATTTCTATGATGCACAGATTAAGACTACGGATCTGGCTGCAGAGAAGTCTGTGAAGGAGATTAACGGATGGGTGGCAGACCATACGGGGGACAAGATTCAGGAGATGCTCACGAAGCCGCCCGGACCGCAGGCTGTGGCCGTTTTGGTCAACGCGCTGTATTTCAAAGCCGTCTGGAAGGATGTGTTCGAGGAAGAGGCTACGAAGCAGGCGGACTTTTATCCAACGGACGGACCGGCAGTGCAGGTGATGATGATGAAGCGGAGCGGTATGTTCGGGTATGCAGCTCATGAGGATTGGCAGGCGGTGAAGCTTCCTTACGGAGAGGGACAGATGGAGATGGTAGTGGTCCTCCCAGGTGAGCAATCTTCGCTCGCGGAGCTTGTTAGTCATCTGGAGCAGGGGGCTCTGCTACGGAATGAGGATTTCTCCAGTTCCCGGGGGACGCTGCTGCTGCCAAGGTTCACGGCCAGCTATGGGACAGAGCTCTCCAAGGCGCTGCAGGCGCTGGGCGCTATGCTTGCCTTTGATCCAGAACGGGGGGATTTCTCCCTTATGGCGGATCTGGACAGCCCGATTTATGTGGAACAGGTCATCCACAAAACCTATATTGATGTGAACGAGCGGGGAACGGAGGCGGCGGCTTCCACTGTAGTTGGTTTGCGTGCCGGATCAGCACCGCCTGTAGACGCGCCCTTCGAAATGAATGTCAACCGGCCGTTCCTGTTCATGATCCGGGACAGGCAGACCGGAGTGGTGCTGTTCCTGGGGGCGATTGAGAATCCGCAGAGTGCGGGTTGAATTCAAGCTGGGATGAATTTCAAGCATTAACGCATAAATGATCCCTTCACAGGTCACAATAGGAAAAAACCAGAATGAAGGGATTAACGTGAATGCTTTTCACCTGAAAAAACAACTGTGGCGGCGGTGGAGACGCTGGAAAAAAGCTCCCTGGGTAGGGGCGGCCTGCCTGGTGCTGACGCTGCTCGCCTGGCGCGGCATGCAGGTTCCGGAAGAGATCAGCACGCTGCTTAATTCTTCGTCATTCCTGAGCGGCAGCGCAGGGCAGAACCTGGAGCCCGGAAGCAGCTTACCGGCTGTAGCCGCCGTATATATCCATACAGACGATGATACCGAAGATGATGCCGCCATGATGAACAGTCAAGAGCTGCTGAAGGCTGTGGGCAAGGAAGCCATCAGCAGAACGGTGCATCTCAAGACCCTCTATGTAGCCGGAGAAGAAGTGCAGACCCTGCCCGGCAAGCAGACTCCGGCCCAGCTTAACGAGCTGATTGTCCGGCATGCGGGCTGGAGCGGCTGGATTAGCCGGGAGGGGGACCTGTGGCTGGAGCAGCGGGTTAATGACCTGTCGCCGCTGACCAAGAAAGAAGCCTACTTCGGAGTGGACGAGCAGGGCAACCTGACCTTGTTCCAAGGACCGCCCGAGGCGGAGCGGGTCATGAAGACTTTTTTCCAGATGGATATGGGCTCGATCAAATCCTCTCTGCCCAAGGGAATCTGGGAGCAGCTTCATCAGGGCATCCGGGTACAGGATCTGGAGGAGTACAACAGCGTGCTCTCTACCTTCAGCGACTATGCGAGGGACTCCTCGGAACAGGTGATGCATGCAGAGTGAGGGAGACTATAGAATTTGCAGCAGTAGCATGAAGACTCGCGGCGCGAAGTGGCCTGCGGGTCTTTTTGTGCGTGGAATGAAAGGGATAAATCCTAGAGAGGTAGCGCCAAGTGCGGCTAAAGGAGCGTAGTGAAGAGCACAAGTGCACCTGAATCCCGGGAATGTTAGCTAAATGAGCAAATGAGGAGCACAAGTGCACCTGAATCCTGGGAATGTTGGCTAAATGAGCAAATGAGGAGCATTAGTGCACCTGAATCCCGGGAATGTTGGCTAAATGAGCAAATGAGGAGCATTAGTGCACCTCTATCTCCTGAGCCCTGACATGTAGACAAACAATAGCGTTTCAAATCCCCAGGGACAAACTTTTTGTCTCCCGGGGAATTTTTTTTGCTATAATGGGTGGAAGGAATACATATGTTCGCTTTAGGGCCGGATTATCCGCCCGGGCATAGGGGAGAGAGAAGGATCTTGCGCATTTTGGGGATTGATCCGGGGCTGGCGATTGTCGGCTTTGGCTTCGTAGATAAGGTTGGCAACAAATTAACACCGGTCCAATACGGCTGTATCCAGACCGAGGCACATACCCCGGAAGAAGAGCGTCTGCTGCATGTCTATGAAGGCATGGTACAGCTGATAGATAAATATAAGCCGGATGCGGTAGCGGTAGAGAAGCTGTTCTTCAGCCGCAATGTGACCACGGCTCTGCCGGTGGCGCAGGCACGCGGGGTGCTGATTCTGGCAGCCGTGCAGCGCGGGCTTCCGGTGGCAGAATACACCCCAATGATGGTGAAGCAGGCTGTAGTCGGTTACGGCAAGGCGGAGAAGAAGCAGGTGCAGGAGATGGTCAAGCTGCTCTTGAAGCTGACGGCTGTGCCGAAGCCCGATGATGTGGCGGATGCGCTGGCGGTGGCGGTATGCCATGCCCATTCCGTGAGTCTTAATTCCAAATTAAATGAGGTATTGCGAAAATGATAGATTTTCTTAGAGGGCCGGTTGCACATTTGGAGCCGGAATATGTTGTGCTGGATGTGCAGGGCGTGGGGTACCGGGTATTTTGCCCGAACCCGTATGCTTTTGCCAAGACTGAGGGTCCGGTGACTGTGTTCATTCATTATCAGACCCGCGAGGATGCTACGCTTTTATTCGGATTCCCGTCACGTGAGGAGCAGAGGCTGTTCCGCAAGCTGATTGAGGTGTCGGGCATCGGCCCGCGTGTAGCGCTGGGCATTCTGACGGGCGGAACGCCGGACCAGCTGATCGCAGCCATCTATCAGGAGAATATTACTTTCCTGACGAAGCTGCCGGGGATCGGCAAGAAGACGGCGCAGCGGATGATTCTGGATCTGAAGGACAAGCTGGACGGCTTCGGCGGGGCAGCCTTGCAGACGGGATTGTTCGCAGTGGCTGCTGAAGCACAGAGTAAGGCAGAGGCGCTCCCGTGGGAAGAAGCCCGGGATGCGCTGAAGGCGCTTGGTTACACTGATGCCGAGCTGGACCGGGTGTACTTGAAGATGAAGCAGGAAGGCACGGATACCGGACCGGTAGATGTGCTGATGAAGAAGGCGCTGGGGCTGCTGTATATCGCCAAATAGGATAGGTCCCTGAAGAACGGAGTGAGGAAGAATGGATGACCGGATTATATCGGCTAATCTGATGATGGACGAGCAGGCGGTGGAATTAAGTCTGCGCCCCCGTTATCTGGGTGAATATATCGGCCAGAACCAGGTGAAAGAGAACCTGAAAATATATATAGAAGCGGCCAAGATGCGCAGTGAAGCACTGGATCATGTTCTGCTCTACGGACCTCCGGGTCTCGGCAAAACGACGCTGGCCAATATTATTGCCAACGAGCTGGGAGTCAATCTGCGGACCACCTCCGGCCCGGCAATTGAACGGCCCGGCGATCTGGCGGCGCTGCTGACGAACCTTCAGGAAGGCGATGTGCTGTTCATTGACGAGATTCACCGTCTGCACCGGACGGTGGAGGAGGTCATGTATCCGGCGATGGAGGATTTCGCGCTGGATATTATGATCGGCAAGGGGCCGAGCGCACGGTCGGTCCGGCTCGATCTGCCGCCCTTCACGCTCATTGGGGCGACGACACGCGCGGGACTGCTGTCTGCTCCGCTGCGTGACCGCTTCGGAGTGGTCAGCCGGCTGGAGTATTACACCATTGATGAACTAAGCTTCATCGTGGCTCGCAACGCTGAACTGCTGGGCATCGAGATTCTGGGCGATGCAGCGGAAGAGATTGCCCTGCGGGCCCGGGGAACACCCCGGATTGCCAACCGTCTTCTGAAGCGGGTACGCGATTACGCTCAGGTCCGGGGCGACGGGATTATCACCCCGGAGATTGCTGCCGAATCGCTGAAGATGCTCCAGGTGGACCCCCGGGGACTGGACAGCATCGACCATAAGATGCTGCAATCCATGATCAGCTCCTTCCGAGGCGGGCCTGTTGGACTGGATACCATCGCCGCTACGATAGGCGAAGAGAGCCAGACCATTGAGGATGTATACGAGCCTTATCTGCTGCAGATCGGTTTCTTGCAGCGTACGCCGCGCGGCCGCATTGTTACGCCTGCGGCATATCATCATCTTGGCCTTCCGCTTCCTCCGCAGCAGAATTGATTGCTGAGAATCCTGCCCGTAGTGCAATATCTTGCGTATGATCTGGGCTACATTTAGCCGATATTCAGCTTATATTTAGCCTATAAAAGGTTCAAATGTTCACCACAGCGACAACCAAGCTGCAATTCAAATCTTAAGTGCGTGTTCATAACATTAATATTTATAGGAGGCCTACAATGAAACTTGCGAAGTGGACAACAACAGGAATCGGGCTGCTGGGCCGTGGGGCGCTGGCTGCATTGCTTGCAGCAGGCAGTCTGCTCATTCCGGCAGATCACGCCCGCGCCGATTCCGGCGGGCCCATCCGGGTTGCACTGTATGCTGACATTGGCAGCAAATATAAATCTACCGTACCGCTGGTAACCCTGCAGTCCGAGCAGAGCTTCAGCTTGCTTCCGGCAGCCGGCGGCAGCCCGTTATTGTCGGTTCCGGCCCAGAACAAGGTCCGTGTCAGTCTGGACGGGTTCCGGGTGAAGGTGCTGGAGACGCCAAGCTGGCAGACCGCTGCGGATGCAGCGAAGAAGCTCCAGGCTGGCTCCAATAAGCCGCAGATCTTTATGGCTGCAAGAGGCGGAGCTAAGGTATATCAGCTATATACCGGAGGCTATGCCAGTGAGGGTGCAGCCAACAACGGGCTGAGTTCAGTCCTCAAAGCCGGTCTGGCGATTCCAGACGGGCAGACCCCGGCGGTGGCCGGAACCAAGCATCTGTCTGCGGGCTCCTACGCTACACTTGAGGAAGCCCAGGCGGTAGTGAGCAGTCTGACCACAGCCGGCTTAGATGCCTGGCCGGTATTCATATCCGGTGAGGGCGGCAGTGCGCGGACCGAGGTATGGGTAGGCGAGGCGTCAAGTGACAGCGAGCTTGCGGCGGTCTCTGCTTCGGCTGCTGCGCTGCTTCCTCAGCTTTCTCTGACGCCTGTGGCTCCGGGTGCACCCGGAGTAATGATCCGCATGGACGCAGGGCTTGATTTCAACAGCGAAGTCCAAGCCTTTCATTATCTGTTATCCGGAAGTAATGCAAAGTTCATTTTGTCCGGCAATGATAAGGGAATTATGCTTACAGAAAGGTCCAAGCGGATCTACCGCGGCGATATGGAGCTTGGCAATCTGAATGGTTCATTGTCTGTCATTAACGTGGTTCCGCTGGAGCAATATCTGTATGCGGTAGTGGGGGGAGAGGTATCCTCCGGCTGGCCGGAGGAGGCGCTGAAGGCCCAGGCTGTAGCGGCACGCAGCTACGCGTTGTCCCAAGGGAACCGCTTCGATGTTGCCAATGTGGTGGATACAACGCTCAGCCAGGTCTATAACGGCATCGGTGCAGAAGCCCCCACAATCATCAAGGCGGTTGATGCAACCGCAGGTGAAGTGCTGCAGAGCGGCGGCAAGGTCGTAGAGGCGGTATTCTCCTCGAACAGCGGCGGCGTTACGGCTGACCCGTCGGAAGTATGGAACAGCGGCGGCAACTATGCCAGTGTGGCCAGCGCAGAGGATGTGGCTGCGGTGGGTTCAGCCAAGAAGTGGTACTATGTACTGCTGGACAGCGGCGTCTCCGGCTATGCCCGGGAAGATAACATCAAATTAACAGGCGAGAAGACAGCCGCAGGGCTCCCCATTGCTACAGCCACAGCCAAGGATGTGAATATCCGGCCGCTGCCTGTCATTGACAGCAGTGCTGCTTCGGCAGGCAAGCTGAATCCCGGCCAGAACGCCGTAGTGCTGAATCAGGTCTATGAATCCGGTAGTTACAGCTGGATCAAGGGTCCCTATTCTTCGGCCGAGCTGCTGAAGAGCCTGGCTGGCAAGACCAGCGGCACTCTGCCCTCTTCCATAACCACTCTGGAGGTTACCCGGCGCGGGCCATCGGGAAGAGCAGTGGAGGTCAAGGCGAACGGCCAGATCCTGCAGGTGAAGTACCCGGATCTGTTCCGTTCCTCCTTCGGCGGATTGCCCAGCACCTTGTTTGATATTGTACCTGCCGGAAGTTATACTGTATTAGGCGCTGACGGCTCTACAGCTGCTATCGGCAGCGCAAGCTCGGCCGGAGTGCTGTCTGCTTCGGGACAAGTGACGTCCAGCGGCAGCGGAACGGTTGTGATGGGCGCGGATCAGACCGCAAGAGTCGTGACCGGCAGTCCGGGCTTCTATTTCATCGGCTGGGGATACGGGCACGGACTCGGCATGTCCCAATGGGGCGTGAAGGGAATGGCCGACAAAGGGTATGATTATAAGCAAATATTGCAACACTATTTTAATAACGTTACTATAATTAAGAATTAAGGAATGAAGATCCTATTATGAATGTTGAACTTTATGATTTCAATTTGCCGGAGGAGCTGATTGCCCAGACTCCGCTTGCCGACCGCAGTTCATCCAGACTGCTGCTGGTAGACAAGGAGAACGGGCAACTGGACCACGGTCATTTCACGGATATACTGGGGCAGTTCCGCCCGGGCGATACGCTTGTACTTAATGATACACGGGTTATTCCCGCCAGACTATTCGGAGTCAAGGAAGATACCGGAGCCAAGGCCGAGGTCCTGCTGCTTAAGAATCTGGAGGGCGACCGCTGGGAGGCGCTGGTGAAGCCCGGCAAGAAGCTGAAGCCCGGAGCGGTCATCGTCTTCAGCGAAGAGCTTCGTGCCGTGATTGAAGATGAGGCGGATATGGGCGGGCGGACACTCCGCTTCATCTATCAGGGGATTTTCCAGGAGATTCTGGACAGGCTCGGCTCGATGCCGCTCCCTCCTTATATCAAGGAAACCCTGGATGACCGTGAGCGCTATCAGACCGTGTATGCCCGGCATGAAGGATCGGCGGCAGCGCCGACAGCCGGACTGCATTTCACCACAGAGCTGCTGGAGCAGATTGCAGCCATCGGTGTGAATATCGTCTATATCACACTCCATGTCGGTCTGGGGACATTCCGTCCGATGTCTGTCGAGACCGTAGAAGAGCATGTCATGCATGCCGAATATTTCGAGCTGTCCCAGGCAGCGGCGGATGCGCTTAATGAAGCCAGAGCAAGGGGCGGAAGAATAATAGCTGTAGGCACAACCTCCTGCCGGACCCTGGAGACCGTAGGCAGACAATGCCAGGACGGGCCGATTGAGGCCTGCAGCGGCTGGACGGATATTTTTATCTATCCGGGTTATGAATTCACTATTGTTAATGCACTGATCACCAATTTCCATCTGCCCAAGTCAACCTTGGTCATGCTGGTAAGCGCTTTGGCTGGCCGGGAGCTGATTCTCGCTGCGTATGAAGAAGCGATTAAGCAACAGTACCGGTTCTTTAGCTTCGGCGATGCAATGTTCATTTATTAAGCAAGAGGAAGGGTTAAACTAATGGCAGCCATCACTTACGAACACATTAAGACATGTAAGCAATCCGGAGCACGGCTCGGAAGAGTCCATACCCCGCACGGAATTATTGAGACACCAACCTTCATGCCGGTGGGCACCCAGGCTACTGTCAAGACGATGAGTCCTGAAGAGCTTAAGCAGATGGAAGCGCAGATTATTCTGAGCAATACGTACCATCTGTTCCTTCGTCCGGGTCATGAGATTATCGGCGAAGCGGGCGGCCTGCATAAGTTCATGAACTGGGACCGCCCGATCCTGACTGACAGCGGCGGCTTTCAGGTATTCTCCCTGAGCGATATGCGTAAGATCACCGAAGAAGGGGTTCATTTCCGCTCCCATCTGAACGGGGACAAGAAGTTTCTGTCTCCCGAAGTCGCTATGGAGGTCCAGAATGCGCTCGGTTCCGATATTATGATGGCCTTCGATGAATGCCCGCCTTATCCGGCAGAATATGAGTATGTGAAGAAATCGCTTGAACGCACTACTCGCTGGGCCGAACGCTGCCTCAAAAGTCATGCCCGTCCGAATGACCAGGGACTGTTCGCTATCGTACAGGGAGGCATGCATGAGGATCTCCGCCGGCAGAGCGCGGCTGATTTGACTTCCATGGATTTCCCGGGGTATGCTATTGGGGGACTCAGCGTCGGAGAGTCCAAGCAGCTTATGTATGAAGTGCTGGATTACACGGTTCCGCTGCTGCCGCAAGGGAAACCGCGCTATTTGATGGGCGTTGGTTCACCGGATGCGCTGCTGGAAGGGTCAATCCGCGGAATAGACATGTTCGACTGTGTTCTGCCTACCCGTATTGCCCGTAATGGAACAACCATGACCAGTCAGGGGAGACTCGTCGTGCGTAACGCCCAGTATGCCCGTGATTTCGGGCCGCTGGACCCGGAGTGTACCTGCTACACCTGCCGGAACTATTCCCGTGCTTATCTGCGTCATCTGATTAAGGCCGATGAAACCTTCGGCTTGCGGCTGACAACGTACCATAACTTACACTTCCTGCTGGAATTGATGCGTAAAGTGCGTGAAGCCATCATGGAAGATCGGCTGCTTGATTTTCGCGATGAGTTTTTTGCACAATACGGATTATATGATAATCTAAAAGGCTTCTAGAGCGTACGGAGTGTTCATGTTTATTCTTGAAAGGGGGGAAATGATATGTCACAGTTTTATATGGCAGCAGGTACAGGCGGCGGAGGCAGTATTCTGGGTCTTGTAGGTCCTTTTGTACTGATGTTTGTCGTGTTCTACTTCCTGTTGATTCGTCCGCAGCAGAAGAAGACCAAGGCACGCAACGGAATGCTCAAAGCGCTGAAGAAGGGCGATAAGGTAGTTACCATCGGCGGTCTGCACGGAACGATCATGGAGATTTCGGATGACATCGTTATTCTGCGGGTTAATGATGTGACCCGATTGACATTTGACCGGGGTTCGATCAGTCACGCGGTTGTGGAAGTAGAAGACAAGATGTAATAGTCTCTCTGCTAACTTACATAAAAATCGGCGTATCTCTTAGGAGATACGCCGATTTTTTTTAAATACATGAATTTTTATGGTTCACACTGTACATTATCCTTCTATTTCTCGCTGAAACGGTACCATCCTTTAAAAGGATGGCAAAGCCGTTTCTACTTGTATGCTTTTCAAGTGCTGAAATGATTGCATTACCGTGTGTTGGTAACCCGGCCCCGCACTCTCAAGCCTTGTTCCCCGCTGCGCAGGGTGAGCTTGGCAAGCGGTACGGCGATAGCCGTAGACAGCACAGCCAGCAAGGTGCCGCCAATCATGTCGGTCAGCCAGTGAATGCCGAGATAGAAGATTCCAAATACGATAATAACGGCTGAGATTGTACTGATCACCATCCAGCGGCGGTTGCCGGAACGGTAAGCGAGCAGAGCCATGGATACGGAGATAGCGGTATGCAGGCTCGGGAAGCAGTTATTGAGGCCGGATAGCGGCCGGTATTCCTGTTCAAACTTCGGGAAAACGTCGAGCATGATGAATCGGACCCCGGCAGGCGCATAGGACCATACCTCGTTAACCGGAAAGTACAGATAGAACGGAATAGCGATAGCATAGGTTAAAATAATGGTGTAGCAGGTCGCATAGAGGATCACACGGTTTTTGTCCAGCAGATAGATCCCGAGCGAGGCCGCCAGCACGGCTTGCAGCATGAAGATATAGAAGAAGACAATAACCGGGGTCAGCCAAGGTGCGTAGAACAGCTCTTGAACCATCCGGACGAAATGCCCCTCCAGGCCAAATACAAAACCTGTGTAATCTGCGGTCAACCGCATCTTCTCTTCGATCTGCAGCTCATATTTATTCAGGGCAAGAATGCTGAACATTCCTATAATAATGAGAGCGAATTTATAGGACCTCAGCAGCTCTCTCCCGATTTCAACTAAGGCCATCAGCGGATTGCGCCGTGCGCCGATCCAGATTAAGATCACAACAATGGCAACGGTATATACAACTACAAGATTCATGGACTGATACAGCAAAGCATTCGAAGCCTCCTTGATAATCGCTCATATGAAGTCAGACATAGGTAGTGTACCATATTTTCAAGGGAAGGTTTCAATTTTCGAAAATTATATTAATTAGGATTTCTGTAAATTAACTCCAAACATTCCTCCGAGTGCGCTGATGCCTGCAGCCGCCAGAACCCACAGGAAGTCCATTCCTCCGGGTGAACTGTCAAGCGCGAGAAATCCGATCAGGAGCACAGCCAGTCCGTATAACATGCCTGTGAGTCCTCCTTGGTACCAGCCTCTGCGGACGGCTCTGCTGCCTGCGGTCAGGCCTCCGAATGCGGCAGCGACGCCGTGCACAATATAGGTGTACATAGTGAGGTCCTGTTCCTGCAGTCCGCTGCCCCAGAGCAGGAGGGAGAGGATGAACGCACCCAGCATCATCCACAGGAACGAGCGGATTAAACCCGATAATACCGGACTAGATATTTTCCATGAGAATAGACGCCTGATCAGAGACATGGTAAAACCCCCTAAAAGTTTGTTAACCGGATACTAATTATTGTATGGGGAGGCTTGCCCCAATAGTACAAGAATAGGCGGTATGACTTTTACCAGTAATTAAGCAGCCGTTTTCCGAATGTTCCCCTTACGGTCAGGTCAGAATAGGGGTACATTAATCCCTCTTCGGGGGAGTAGCGGAAGGGGAGCGAAGAGAATATGTTCCAGCATATTACGACCCATGTCTTTCTGACCGTGCTGATGTATATCTTCATTTTCCTGAGCATGCGCATCATGGGCAAACGTGAAATCGGCAAGCTGTCTGTATTTGACCTGACCATTTCCATCATGATTGCCGAAATCGGTGTCTTTGTAATTGAGGATATCGAGCGCCCCATCTATGATGGTATTGTGCCTATGGCGACCCTGGTGCTGATTCAGGTTATCGTCGCACAGCTCAGTCTGAAGAGCCGGAAGCTGCGTTTATTGGTGGATGGCAGACCCAGCATCCTGATTTCGGACGGGAAGATTCACCGGGGCGAGATGCGCAGGCAGCGGTATAATATTGATGATTTGCTATTGCAGCTCCGCGGGCAGAATATTGTCAGTCCGGCTGATGTGGAGTTCGCGATCCTGGAGACAAGCGGGCAGTTAACCGTAATTGAGAAGAATGCCAACGTCACTTCATCCAATCAGTCGGGCAACAGCAGCTCCGGCGCAGAGCGGAAGGAGAAGAACGGAGATAGCCAGAAGGAATCCGGCGATGCTGAATCATCCGGCGGTGACTCTGCTTCCGTGAAGCTGCCGAAGCATAAGATCCGTTATGAAGGGCTGCCGATTCCCCTGATTATGGACGGGAAGGTGCAGGACAGCAATCTGGAGATGATCGGCAAGAACCGCTTCTGGCTAAGAACGCAGATCCGGCAGAAGGGGGTCTCTGATTTCCGGGATGTCTTCCTGTGCTCCGTGGACCATAAGGGGGAGCTCTATATTGCCCCGATCAATCCGGATAAAGGGAAGCAGACCTAACTGCGCCAGCGTCTGAAAAAGGGCACCCGTTCCAGGTCGCGTCTGGAGATCAGCCCGGATAACAGGCAGATGCTTAGATAGATGGCCATACCACAAGTACCAGCGGCCAGGAATTGTATCCACTGCGACTGTGAGATTGGAACAGACGTATAGACATACGACATTCCGGCGGCCATGATGACCGTAGCGGCCAGGATTTTGAGCGGGTCCGACCAGCGTAGGGACATGGCGGTCAGCTTGACCACACTGTAGCCGTGCAGAAGCGTGACAAGCAGGCTGTTAACCATAATGGCGATGATAGCGCCCAGAATGCCGTATTCGGGGCGGGAGGCCAGCAGGAGAATCAGCAGGATTTTGACTATAGCTCCTATCAGCGTATTGATCAGTGCCTTGCCCGGCCGGTCCATAGCCTGAAGGGCTGCTTGCAGCGGGGCCTGCACGTAGAGGAATACTGCGAACGGAGCCATCATTCTAAGCATAGGGGCTGTATCCGCCGCATTGCCGTACATTAGTGTACAGAGCGGTACGGCAAGAATATACATAACGGCAGCAAACGGGGCACCGGTCACCATGGCGAGCCGCAGGGCCTGGTGCATTCTTTTGTGAATCGTGGGCAAATCGTTGCGGGCGGCGGCCTCGGATAAGGAAGGGACGAGGGAGACGGCCAGCGAGGAGCTTAGCACACCCGGCAGCAGCAGCAGCGGAATCACCATTCCCTGCAAGGAACCATATTGTGCGGTTGCGGCGGCGGCTGCGATTCCGGCAAGCGCGAGGCTGCGCACGGTAATAATGGATTCCAGAAGGTAAGAGAATGAGCCGATCAGTCGTCCGGCGGTAACCGGTATTGAAATACCGATCAGACGCTTAAATACAGGTGTAGTTGTCTGCCCAGGCTCGCGTCCGGCATTGCCTTGTGTATTCTGAACAGTCACATCTACGGAAGGCGGGGGTTCAGACCTGTCTTTTTTGTCGTTAAAATAATATTGCCCCAGCAGGGCCAGCATTCCGGCGATCTCCCCCACGGTTACACCCAGCATCGCACCCGCAGCGGCAAAGGCGATTCCCTTCGGCAGCAGCATCCAGGAGAACCACAGCATGAAGAAGATCCGGATGACCGATTCCAGCACGGAGGAGAAGGCCGAGGGAATCATGTTCTGTCTGCCTTGAAAGTATCCCCGGTAGATGGATGAGACGGCGACGATGGCGATCATGGGGGTCATGCTGACGAAGGTGTAATAGACACGCCGGTCCGTCAGGAGAACGCTGGATACCCAGGAGGCGCTGAACAGGGCGACGAAGGTGAACACAATGCCCAGCGACAGGCTGAGGGCAAGGCCGGTTTGCAGAATTTTGCGGGACTGCTCCGGGCGGTTCTCCCCTTCGGCTTCTGCAACCAGTTTGGCAATGGCCAGCGGGATTCCTCCCGTAATTACCGTAATAAGCACAATGAAAAACGGGTATCCAAGCTGATACAGACCCACCCCTTCAGCGCCGATGATCCGGGGCAGGGCAATCCGGGGAATGAAGCCAAGCATCCGGTTAATGATACCGGCGAGCAGCAGGATGATCGTTCCTTGTATAAAGGTCTGTTTCCTCACAGGGCACTCCTTCTTCCTACATATGAGATGAAACTGCAAGTGAATTACCGCCATAATCAAGCAAGGCTTGTATAAGGATATGCCGGTACAGGTGCGCTGCATGACAAGCATTCCATAGACAAGTTTTTTGGCCGAAAGCAGGAAAGTATGAGCGCAGGGTCGAATACGTACCACTGAGCATACGTAATTGAGGAATCTTTGGAGGTGCCTGCACGTGGAATCGGAACAATGGAGATATGACGAGCTTAGTGAAGATATCGAAGCCATGTGCATCAGCAAAGCGGAGGAATTCCGGCTCCTCGGCTATGAATATGTGACCGGTAAGGATATTTGGGATTGCATCAGCCGCAATTATGCCAAGGAGGGGAGACCTCCCCTGCACAGGCTGGTCAATGACATCTATTCGCTCAAGTCAGGCAGTTATATGACTTATCTGACCTTGGCGGCCTACCGGGGATTGAATTAACGGGGGGATTTGTCAAAAGGAACGATTTTCTTTTGCAAACGGGTACGCGAAGCAGTAAAGTAAGTACAGAGTGTTCAGACTTGTCCTATCAAACGGAGGTATCCTCGCTGTGCAGCAGAACCTGCCGTTTCTTTGTGTGAATCAAGACACCGTCATTCCTTATGAATTGACGGTCATTTCGCACGTAGCTATAATAGGAATATTGAAGTAATGAAAGGGGAACTAGCTAGAGCATGAAGAGAATGTTGAGCTTTATCATTACCGTGGTCGTTCTAACCGGCGTCATGGTATTTACTACTCCCGGGCTGCTGGACAGAGTCCGTCTGGGTCTTGACCTTAAGGGCGGATTCGAAATTCTGTACCACGCCGAGCCAATGGATACGGGAGGAACTCTGACCCGCGCTTCGCTGCAGAAGACTGCAGAGAGCCTGGAGAAGCGGGCGAATGCACTCGGAACCAGCGAGCCTGAGGTGACCACCGAAGGTACGGACCGCATCCGTCTGAAGATCGCAGGTGTTACCGACGAAGCAGAGGTCCGCAAGAAAATGAAAGAACCCGCAGTTCTCACCTTCCGCAGTGCCAAGGAAGGGGATGCTCCCGGAGTATTCAGTAAGATTGAGCTTGTAGGCAGTGACTTCGTGGAAGGTGCGGCAGAGGTTCAACGCGACAGTCTGAACCGTCCCGAAATCAGCATCTCGATCAAAGACAAGAAGAAATTCGCAGAGATTACCGAGCGTCTGCTGGGTAAGGAACTTGCTATCTATCTGGATGAGAACCTGTTATCTGCGCCTCCGACGGTACGAGCTGTGCTGACCGATGGTAAGGCTTCGATCTCCGGAGGATATACGCTGGATGAAGCCCGTGAGATTGCCGATACGATCAACCTCGGTGCTTTGCCGCTGAAGCTGACAGAGAAATATTCCCAGAGCGTAGGGGCTACACTGGGTAAGCAATCCCTGGATGAGACTGTCAGAGCCGGTATTGTCGGTTCTGTGATTATTTTGATTTTCATGCTGCTTATGTACCGTCTTCCGGGCGTACTGGCCAGCTTCGCGCTGATCCTGCACACCTGGCTGCTGATTCTGGTATTTGTCCTGGCGGACTTTACGCTGACCCTTCCCGGGATCGCCGCGTTCATTCTCGGTATAGGGATGGCCGTCGATGCCAATATCATTACCAATGAACGGATCAGGGAAGAGATGCGCAGCGGGAAGGGCATTATGTCTTCCGTCAAAGCAGGGAACAAGACCTCCTTCCGTACAGTTATGGATGCGAATGTAACCACTATTATCGTAGCGGCTGTCATGTTCGCCTTCGGTACTGGTGCGGTCAAAGGCTTCGCACTGATTCTGATCGTGGAAATTGTACTAAGTATCGTAACAAACCTTTATTTTGCCCACTGGATGCTGACTGTGCTGGTTAAAGCCGGCGCACTCAAGAAGCCGAAGCAATTTGGGGTAAAGGAGAGTGACATCAGTGCGCTTTAAGAAAGAGCTTGACTTCGTACATTTAAGTAAATTTTTCTATATCTTCTCGATCGCCATTACTGTAGCTGGTCTGATCTTTCTGGCGACCTTCGGCCTGAATTACAGCGTTGACTTCAAGGCTGGTTCCAATGTGGACGTGTCGCTCTCGAAGAGTGTCACGCTGGCTGAGCTTCAGCCGGCTCTAAAGGATGCAGGCATTGGGCATGAGCCGACGATTACCATCGGCGACAAGCGGGTCAACATCCGTTATGATCAAGAGCTGAGTGATACACAGAGCGAGACCCTCAAGAAGTCAATCAACAAGATTGATGAGAAGGCGTCTTTTGAGATCAACACCGTAGATACCGAAATGGCCAAGGAGCTGGCCCGGAATGCGATTTATTCTGTGCTGCTTGCCAGTATCGGGATTATCATTTATGTTAGTATCCGGTTTGAATGGCGTTTCGCGTTGGCTTCCATTGTGGCGCTGCTCCATGACGCATTCATGGTAGTGGCGATCTTCTCGATCTTCCGTCTGGAGGTTGACATTACCTTCATTGTCGCGGTGCTGACCATTATCGGTTACTCGATTAACGATACGATCGTTATCTTTGACCGGATACGCGAGAATCTGCGCTTCGGTAAACAGAAGTCGTATGAGGACCTGAAGCACCTGGTTAACAAAAGTGTAATGCAGACACTCATGCGTTCTCTTTATACAGCCTTCACCGTATTTATCGCCGCGTTCTTCCTGCTGATTATGGGCGGCGAGTCGATCCGCATGTTCTCGCTGGCCATGGTTATCGGTCTGCTCTTCGGAGCCTATTCATCGATCTTCATCGCAAGTCCGCTCTGGCTGCTCCTGAAGAAGCGCCAGAAGCCGGCTAAGACCCCGGCCAAAGTCTAACACCCGCTTGTTCTGTAAGCCGCGTCTGTAGCGACGCGGCTTTTCGGAATCTTCGGGTTAGGGCGTCTTGCTTGATTTCATCATCATGAGTTTACCTGCTAGTGGTAAGGAGGGCCTCGTTATGAATGACAAACCATTACCCCGGAAACAAACTGTTGCCTGGACCGGAATCCTTAGTGATGTTCTGCTTGCTGTAGCCAAGGGAAGTATCGGTTATCTGTCAGGCAGCAAAGCATTGTTGGGGGATGCAATTTATTCGGGAGCAGATGCCGCTGCCAGACTGGCGGGGGTGATTCCGTGGAACCTGAAGCAGAGTCACAAGACTACAGGCGCAGCCGAACGTGGCCGTACTGTACAAGGAAGCAAGGAGCCCATGGCGGCTATTCTGTTCTCTGTGCTGATTATTATGGGCGGGCTGCAGGTTGCTTTCTCGGCTATCCGTGATTTGACAAGGGGACATCTGTCGGCACCGGAGGAGTCAGCGCTTGTTGCTGTCCTGCTGTGCATTGTGTTCAAAGAGGCTGTATTTCAATACCAGTACCGTTATTTCAAAAAAAAGGGTGACGGCAGTCATGCAGCTTATGCCGATAGCCACCGGTTCAGCCTCTATACGTCTATAACTGTATTTATCGGAATTGCCCTGGCCATAACTGGAGGATACTTGAACTGGCATCCTCTGCTCTACATGGACCCCATTGCAGCTCTGCTGACCGGATGTCTGATTCTCCGCAAAGGCTATTCATTAATTGCTTCCTCTGTGTACAGTAAGAAGATTCAGGAGCTTCCTTCCGAGGAAGCAGCCAGCTTCATTGAGACGGTTCAGCGGGTACACGGAGTCATCCGGGTGGAGCAGCTCCGGGCGCTTGAGGAAGGCGACTATGTGAATCTGCATGTAAAGATTAGTGTGAATCCGCGGATCAGCGTGATGGAAGCACAGGATATTTCGGAATGTGCAAGGAAGCTGCTTCAGCACCGGTTCGTTCATGTTGGTGAGGTTCATATGGATGTTGTGCCGTATGATCCGGGTTATCCTTATAAAAGCAATCACGAGCTCGTGGACAACGATATTCCCACGCTGCTTCAGTAGTCTGCAAGGTGAGAGAAAGGTGAGCTGTATTGCTTCATTCAAAAACAAGCTGGCAATCTCCGGCAGCCGATTCCGAGCGTATTCAGGAACTGGCCCGGAGCCTTTCTATTTCTCCGCTCCTTTCTTCACTGCTGGTGCAAAGAGGTATGGATACCGCTGACAAGGCGCGCGTATTCATGGATTCAGGAGCGGAAGATAGACATGATCCATTCCTGCTTAAAGGAATGGCTGAAGCGGTGCCGCGGATACAGAAGGCACTGCAGGAGGAAGAGCATATTCTGGTGTACGGTGATTATGACGCAGACGGGGTATCCAGCACAGCGCTGATGATCTACCTGCTGCGTCATCTCGGCGCCTCCTTTGACATTTATATTCCCCATCGGTCCAATGAAGGCTATGGACTGCATAATCATGCGCTGGACTGGGCGGTCCAGCAGGGTGTATCTCTCGTCATTACGGTTGATACTGGTATCAGTGCCTATCATCAGATTGCCTATGCCTCGGAGCTGGGCATTGATGTTATTGTCACGGACCATCATGAGCCGCCTGAGCTGCTGCCGGAGGCGTATGCCCTGATTAACCCGAAGCTGCCTGACTGCCCGTATCCGTTCAAGGGTCTGGCTGGAGTGGGGGTGGCTTACAAACTGGCTGAAGCGCTCCTGGGCAGCGAAGTGCCGGAGGAATGGTGTGAGATTGCCGCCATCGGCACCGTAGCTGACCTGATGCCGCTGCTGGGCGAGAACCGCAGTCTGGTGCGCAGAGGCCTCAGCAGCATGCGGAATTCATCCTTCCCGGGCATCCGGGCGCTGCTCTCGGTGGGCGGTATTGCGATGAACACCGTCAGTGCGGTGAATATCGCCTTCGGGATGGCTCCGCGTATTAATGCCAGCGGAAGACTGGATCATGCTGGCCGGGCGGTTACACTGCTGACCACGGAAGATTCGGCAGAAGCTGAGCAATTTGCCGGTGAGCTGGATCTGCTGAACAAGGAACGCCAGCTGGTTGTGGAGCGAATTGTCACTGAAGCCACCGCCAAGCTGGAGGAGAGAATCAGCCGGAGCGGACTGCCGGATATTATTGTGCTGGCGGACCAGGGCTGGAATGTCGGCGTAGTCGGCATTGTGGCCTCCAAGCTGCTGGAGCGGTATTACCGTCCGGTCATTATTCTGGACATTCATCCGGAGACCGGGATGTGCAAGGGCTCTGCCCGCTCTATTCCGGGCCTGGATATCTATGCAGCCTTATCCTCATGCGCCGGACTGATGGACCACTTCGGAGGACATCCGGCTGCGGCGGGGATGAGTCTGCCGCAGGATAAGCTGGAAGCCTTCGATGCGGCGCTGAACAGCTATGCTGCGTCTATTCTGACACCGGAGGACTTCGTAGCTGTTACAGCTGCGGACGGCGAGGTCTCCATTGCCGATCTGACTCTCCAGGCTGCGCTTGAGCTGGAGCGGCTTGCCCCGTTTGGCATGGCCAATCCGCTGCCGAGATTCATTCTGCGCGAAGCGGTTGTGAAGGAGACCCGGAAGATGGGCCAGGAGGGCAAGCACCTGAAGCTTGTGCTCCAGCAGGACAAGCTGACGATTGAAGCTGTAGCCTTCGGCAAGGGTCCGCTGGCAGAGCTGCTTCCGGACGGAACAGTCGTGGATGTACTGGCAGAGCTGTCCGTCAATGAATGGAACGGCTCGCGCAAGCCCCAGCTGATGCTGCAGGATCTGGCGGTGCCGAAGGCGCAACTGTTCGATCTGCGCGGCGCAGCTGATGCTGTCAAGCAGGCGGCGCATATTCAGGAGCTGCTCCGCACCTATAGCGGCAGCCATCCGGGCCGGAGTGCTGCGGTCTTCCAGAACAGCCGGACGACGCCGCTGCGTGATCTTAAGGGCATGTCCCTCTGGGTATACGATGAGTCTGCCGGGATCTCTGCTGTACATCAGCCGGAAGGCGCGCATGATGAAGAGGGACTGTCGCTGCTCTGTGTGCTGGATATGCCCGAGTCCCCGGAACAGCTGGAAGCGCTGTTTACTGCTTTTCCCCGAGCGGAGAACATTGCCCTGCTGCATTCGATCCGTGACGGGCGTGACCGGCTGCAGGTGCCGACCCGTGATCATTTCAAATCGTTATATAAATGGATCGCCGCAATCGCTGCATCTCCAACTCCTGAGCATGAAGTGCTGCTGCGGCTTAGCCGCCAGTCGGCGCTTGGTGTGCGTATGGTGAGCAGAATGCTGGATGTGTTCGATGAGCTTGACTTCATTGAGCGCAGCGGCGGCACAATCACCTTTGTCCCGCAGCCTGCCGCCAAGAGTCTGAGCTCATCAGAGCATTTCGTCAGACTGGGCAAGACGGCGGAGATGGAGCAGTATTTCATGGAAGGCAGCCGCAGTGAATTGCAGGAGTTCATGCTGTCACGGTCATTGGTTCAAGTAACTTCAGCGGGGTGATTCCCGCTTACTTTTAGGAGATGATGATGTTGGATTTCAAAGACAATATTCGCGTAATTCCGGATTTCCCCCAGGCGGGAATCAGCTTCAAAGATATTACCACGCTGCTCAAGGACGGCGCTGCGTACCGTGCAGCCATCGATGAGCTTAAGGCTCTGGTGGCCCACCTGGAGATCGACGTCATTGCCGGACCGGAGGCGCGCGGCTTTGTAGTGGGCGCGCCGCTGGCCTACGCGCTTGGGGTTGGCTTCGTGCCAATCCGTAAAAGCGGCAAGCTTCCTTATGAGACAATCGAAGTAGGCTATGATCTGGAATACGGCAAGGATACCCTCGCTGTGCATACCGATGCGATCAAGCCCGGCCAGAAGGTGCTCATTGCAGATGATCTGCTGGCTACAGGCGGAACGATTGCTACTTCTGTTAACCTGGTAGAGCAGCTTGGCGGCCAGGTGGTCGGCGCTGCATTCCTGATCGAATTGACAGCCCTGTCCGGACGGGACAAGCTGTCGGATATTGAAGTAGTTACCTTGTTGACTTACGAGGATTAATCTCCGTGCCCGGCAACTTTTCCCGGGAAATAAAAAGCGGACTGCTGTCGAATGAAGACAGCAGTCCGTTTTTTTGTTACAGGTTGAAGTGGGTGGACAATAAAAGATGTGAGTCACTTAATGTGCCGATTTGTCAGCTTCCTGTTCATTGGACAGGCCCAGAACCTCGATCAGCTTGAAGAGCAGGGCGAGGACCATACCGACGATAGTCGCCAGTGCCATCCCTTTCAGCTCTACACCGCCGAGCTTCAGCGAAATGCCGCTGATGCCGACAACCAGGACGAGCGTCGCCAGAATCATGTTGGTGGCTTTGGAGAAATCGACCTTCTGTTCAACGAAGATACGCAGGCCTGACGCCGCAATAACCCCGAACAGCAGCAGGGAGACACCGCCCATGACCGGCAGCGGAATGTTAGCAATGACTGAGGAGAACGTTCCGGAGAACGACAGTACAATGGCGATTACAGCAGCCCCCGCGATAACATATACCGAGTACACCTTGGTCAGAGCCATTACGCCGATATTCTCACCATAAGTGGTATTAGGTGTAGACCCGAGGAACCCTGAGAGAACAGTTGAAATCCCGTTACCCATCAGTGAGCGGTCCAGTCCCGGGTCCTTAGTCAGATCCTTGCCGACGATATTGCTGGTCACCAGCAAATGGCCGATATGCTCAACAATGACCACAAGCGATACAGGAATAATAGTCAGAATGACCTGCCAGTTGAAGGATGGGGTAATGATTGTTGGATGCGAGAGGAAGCTTGCTTGAGAGATAGCACCAGTGTTCACCTCACCCATTATATAAGCGAGTACATAACCGGTCACGATACCGATGAGAATGTGAATGATTTTGGGGAAGCCGCGGAACAGCACGGAGCCGAGCACGGTAACACCGAGCGTGACGAGCGACAGGGTTATCGCTTTGCCGTCAGGCGTCCAGTCTGCGGTAGCCACACCATCAGGAGCAATCAGTCCGGCCATCCGTGCGGCTACAGGCACAAGCTCCAGTCCGATTGTGGCAACGATTGCTCCCATGACTGCAGGAGGGAATACAATATCAATCCAACCGGTACCGGCATAACGTACAATTAAGGCCACAAGAATGAATATAACACCAGTCACGATAAAAGCACCCAGTGCAAGCGAATATCCGCGCTCATGATCGCCGGCATGATCTTTCAACACAAGCAGCACCGGAGAGATGAAGGCAAAGCTTGAACCCAAATAGGCGGGGATTTTGCCGCGGCAGATCAGAATGTAGAGCAAGGTGCCGATACCGTTCATCAGCAGGATCATGCCGGGATCTACCCCGAACAGGTTGGGAACAAGCACAGTGCTGCCGAACATGGCGAACAGATGCTGAAGACTCAGGAGGAAGCCCGGGCCCCAAGGGAGTCTTTCGTTAATTTGAATTTCGCGTTGCAATGGAGTTCACTTCTCTTTCTGATCTAATTTGATTTGACAATTCTTATCTTTTAAAAAACCGCCTTTACTAGATTAAATAGATCGGCGGGTTTTTACAACAACATTTTTACCCGTGCCACAAAATTGTCTTTTCTTGCCCCTTTCCCTTACAAGAATACCACGCTATGGCAAGTGTTGACGGAATCCCTCGTAAGCGTCATAATTATAGACAACTTTAACCTGAGCGCAATGCAGCCGGGAACGTATGGAACCTGCAAATTCTGCATGCTTGCAGGTTCATTTTATTATAGAAGGGAAACGGATACGACGAGAATGGGCATAGAGCAATTAACCGAGAAGGCTGGCGCCTATATAAAAGAAAAAGATCTTCTCCGCATCCGTGAAGCTTATGAATTCGCCGATCAGGCTCATCACGGGCAGGTCCGGAAGTCGGGGGAGCCATACATTCTACATCCGCTCGCGGTCGCAGATATTGTCGTCAATATGCAAATGGATGTCATATCCATTATTGCTGCGCTGCTGCATGATGTTGTGGAAGATACGACGGTGTCCCTGGAGCAGATCCGCACGCAATTCGGCGATACCTGCGCCATGCTGGTGGACGGCCTGACCAAGCTGGAACGCATCCGCTTCCGGTCCAAGGAGGAGCAGCAGAACGAGAACTACCGCAAGATGTTCATCGCTATGGCCCAGGATATCCGGGTAATCGTGATTAAGCTGGCGGACCGTCTGCACAATATGCGTACGCTCAAATACCAGTCTGAAGAGAGTCAGCGCCGGATTTCTTATGAGACGCTGGAGATCTTTTGTCCCATTGCGGACCGGCTGGGGATCTCTGCGATCAAGTGGGAGATGGAGGATATTGCGCTCCGTTATCTGAATCCGCAGCAGTATTACCGGATTGCCAATCTTGTACACAAGAAACGGGCAGAACGTGAGCAGTTCATTGACAGTGTAATCGGCCGCATCCGCGCCAAGCTGGATGAAATGGGCATTGAAGGCGATCTCTCGGGACGCCCGAAGCATATCTACAGTGTCTATAACAAGATGAACACGAAGAACAAGCAGTTCAACGAGATCTATGATCTGCTGGCTATCCGCATTATCGTCGACAATATTAAGGATTGTTATGCCACTTTGGGTATTATTCATACACTTTGGAAGCCGATGCCTGGCCGTTTCAAGGACTATATTGCTATGCCCAAAGCGAACATGTATCAGTCTTTGCATACAACCGTTGTTGGTCCGGGAGGAGAGCCCACGGAGGTACAGATCCGCACCTGGGAGATGCACCGTACGGCCGAATTCGGGATCGCCGCCCACTGGGCGTATAAGGAAGGCAGCAGCAACAACGTCAATCCCGAGAACCGGATGCCGTTCTTCCGCGAGATTCTGGAGCTGCAGCATGAAGCCAAGGATGCCGAAGAGTTCGTGGAATCGCTCAAAATGGACTTCTTCTCCGATCTCGTCTTCGTATTCACGCCTAAGGGTGAGGTAGTGGAGCTGCCTGCAGGCTCGGTGCCGCTGGATTTCGCATTCCGCATCCATACCGAGGTCGGGAACCGGACGATCGGCTCCAAAGTGAACGGGCGTATTGTTCCGCTTGACCATAAGCTGAAGACCGGGGATATCGTGGAGATTCTGACCTCGAAGAATTCATACGGTCCGAGCCGCGATTGGCTGAAGATTGCCCAGTCCTCGCATGCGCGGAGCAAGATCAAGCAGTGGTTCAAGAAGGAGAAGCGCGAAGAGAACGTGGAGAAGGGCCGGGAGGCCATCGAACGCGAGCTGAAGCGCCTGAACGTAGAGGTCTCTGACTGGCTGACGGAGGACAAATTGTCGGAGGCAGCGAAGAAGTTTGCCTTCAACGATGTGGAGGATATGCTGTCGGCGGTCGGCTTCGGCGGGATTACCGCCGCTCAGATCGCTTCCAAGCTGACCGAGAAGCTGCGTAAGGAACAGGAGGAGGCCGCAGGCCATCTGGAGCTTACCTCCGAGATGAAGGCGATCAAATCCAGCGGAGAGAAGCGCAACCAGCCGACCAACGGGGTCCGTGTCAAGGGGATCGACAATCTGCTGGTGCGCTTCGCACGATGTTGTAATCCCGTGCCGGGTGACGATATCATCGGCTATGTGACCCGCGGACGGGGCGTATCGGTACACCGTGAGGATTGTCCGAACCTTCCGAATGAGATGGACGGAGAGGAAGCAGCCCGCGTGATCGAAGTGGAGTGGGAAGGCAGTATGGAGGCTAATTACAGCGTCGATATTGAGATTACCGGCCATGACCGCAACGGGCTGCTGAATGAGGTGCTGCAGGCGGTATCGGAGAGCAAGACCAATATTTCAGCGGTCACCGGGCGCTCCGACAAGAACAAGATGGCGATGATCCATATGACGATTCTGATCCGCAATACCGATCACCTGCAGTCTGTGGTCGACAAAGTGAAGCGGGTCAAGGATGTATATACCGTTAACCGCATTATGCAATAGAGGGCTAAGGCAAGGAGTTGAAGAATGAGATGAGAGTCGTTGTGCAGCGCTGCAAGAACTCCAGTGTGACGGTGGACGGCACAGTGACCGGAGCGATTGGAGAGGGTCTGCTGCTGCTGGTCGGCGTCACCCATGAGGATACAGAGAAGGATGCCAAGTATTTGGCGGACAAGGTTGCCGGACTACGGATTTTTGAGGATGCAGCCGGTAAAATGAACCATAGTGTGACGGAGGCCGGCGGTGCCATCCTGTCCGTCTCCCAGTTCACGCTGTACGGGGACTGCCGCAAGGGCAGACGTCCCAACTTCATGGCGGCAGCGGCTCCTGCGGAGGCAGAGCGGCTCTACGACTACTTCAATCAGGAACTGCGTGCCGGAGGGCTGAAGGTAGAGACCGGCGTGTTCGGAGCGATGATGGATGTCGCCCTGACCAACTGGGGACCGGTTACGCTGCTGCTGGACAGCAAGGGTTAGGAATGCAGGCGGCAGACGCCGCCTTAACTGTAAATATAAGAATTTATAGGTTTCACACGATAATTTATCCTTCTATTTCTCGCCGAAACGGTACCGTTCTTTAAAAGGACGGCAAAGCCGTTTCCACTTGATAAGATACATCACGGGACTCCACATGGTGGGGTCTTTTTGCTGTGAGTTAACCAAGCGGGATAGCAGCAGCTCTGACTGGATAGACTATGAATGATGCACCATTATTCATAAGTGCGGGGAGCAAGCAGAATGAGACAAGCACCAAAAGCATGGATGTGGAACACGATTCAGGCCCATGTGGCCGGGTCGATGGCCGAAGCTTCAGCGACAGCCAAGGAAGCCGGGGACCCGAAGGAGCCGCAGGGGCTTCAGCGGAGGGGCCGAGGTCTTTTGCCGCGTACCTGAACGCAGTGAAGGTACACGGGGAGTGGAGTTTTTTGAGCGCGGAGGCAGCAGGTACGGAACAGAATTTACGGGAACTGCTTAGGCTTCGTTATAAAGCGGGGGAATGAGGGTAATAGATTGACGAGACGACAGCACCCAAGAGAGGAGATATGGATCTCATGAGTAAAGTAGCTTTTCTGCTCGCCAATGACTTTGAAGATTCTGAAATGAAGGTTCCTTACGAAGAAGTTTTACAGGCAGGACATCAGGCAGAAATCATCGGTCTGAAGAAAAATGAGACCCTGCTCGGCAAACAAGGAAGCGTATCTTATACCGCTGATAAAGCGATCAGCGAGGTTACAGCCGGAGAGTATGATGCGATAGTCATTCCAGGCGGATCTTCGCCGGAGAATCTTCGTCTCGACCCGGATGTTCTGCAATTCGTGAAGGATGCTGACCGTGCAGGCAAGCCGATTGCCGCTATCTGCCACGGCCCGCAGATTCTGATCAGCGCTGAACTGCTGCAAGGCCGCACCCTTACCTCCTACCCGCCGCTGAAGGATGATCTGATCAATGCCGGCGCGGAGTTCAAGGATGAAGAGGTCGTCGTAGACGGCAATTACATTACTTCACGCACACCCAAGGATGAGCCCGCTTTTGTGCGTGAGCTGCTTAAGGTGTTGTAATACATGAAATACATGCATAACCCGTTAGGCATAATACAACTTTATGGGAGGGATTTACAATGAGTAAAAGAATCCAGGCCTATTTCAGTACAGAAAGTGCAGCGGAAGGCGCCAAGACAGCATTGATTCCGTACGGTGTAGAGGGGATTGAGGTATCCGCTTTGACTGACCCATTGGATAATGGAGTAAATAACCGGCGCAATATTCTGATCCCGCTGGGGTCCACCAATACCGCTTCAACCGGTGCCGGGGGCGTGTACGCTGCCGGAGGTGCAAGCGGCATGGGATCCGGTGCGGCCATTGTCCCGGCCGTTGTTACCGATGATGATCTGAAACGTACGGATGAAGTGCGTGCGGATGAAGTACGTACGGAGGGCGAAGTGCATAGAGGGGAAGCGCTCACAAGCAGCGACTTGGAGCACCTTCATTATGTCATGGATCTCAAGGTAGCCGAGAATCATTACAACGAGGTTGTAGAGGTTCTGCGCGGTAAGCAGGCCTATGTGGAGATTTTTGATTAAAAAGGACTGCGGCATCGCTGCCGGTATACATTTCAGCTCCAGCCCTCCGTTATGGAGAGGCTGGAGCTGTTTTTATATGCAGCATAAAAGGAAAAACAGCGGGATAGATGTAGACAGGAGCAGGGGGATGGTGTAACCTATGGATTAGCATGACAGCAGGGATTTGGCTGGCTTGGTGAAACGCTTTCTTTTCTGTAATGCAACTGTAACACTACATTCATGATTCCTTAATATAGCGTGTTTATAATAGAAGCATGACCCCCTTTTTTATAATATATGATGATGGACCTGCAGCAATCGGCTGCAGGTCACTTTTTTATTTTTGGGGAGATTTCAAGCAACATGGAGCGTCATTAGAGTGAAGTAGTGAAGCGGACTGAGAAGCGCCTATTTGTCCACAAACTGTTTTTTTGCGGCAGACGCGGACTGACATTCCGTTATTAGGCTGATTTGAGCGGATAACGAGGCATATGTAGGTGCATAGCGGAATCTGAGTGCTCTTAAGCTGAGAATGAGGAGTTTTTGCCCTAATAGCGGTATTTCAGTCCACTTGGCTGAAGGAACGCTGGCTCGTGGCAGCTTATTTTATTCAATCCTTGACTTTAGCGCAGTGGTTCAGTAGAATCTAACAGTATAGGTAAGTTTATATTGTTTTGATGACGGGACCAAGTAATCCGTAACCCACAACCCCAGAGAGGAATCCCGCAGATCATGGCTGTCGTCCAGTTAAGGAGGACCACCACCCGCTGATCCGCACGGCTGTAAGGATTCTGTTGATGAACGGACGAATGACCTCCCCGAGAACGCACGGCGAACGCAGGCAGCATTAGAGCCTTCAGTCAGTAGCCGAATGCGCGTAGGCGGGCGTTAACCGCTTAGAGCGGAGCTTATGCAGAGCAAGTTGCATGGAGCCCGGAATGTGGGTGGTACCACGGGTGAATTATTGGTTATGATAATCCCTCGTCCCTGTTTGTAATTGAACAGGGATGAGGGATTTTTTGCTGTTTTTAGGGGTTATTTTCAGGAGGGATAGACTGTGGCTAAAGAAAGATTCGAGAAACCTACAGGTACGCAGGATGTACTTCCGGGTGCAGTAGAGAAATGGCAGGTAGTGGAGGCCAAGGCAAGAGAGCTGTGCCGCCGCTTCAATTACCGGGAGATCCGTACCCCGCTGTTCGAGCACACCGGGCTGTTCGAGCGCGGAGTCGGGGAGACAACGGATATTGTAGAAGGTGAGATGTATACCTTCAAGGACAAGGGCGACCGCGATCTGGCGCTTCGTCCCGAAGGGACAGCAGGCGTGGTACGCGCGTATGTCCAGAACAAGCTATACGGGGAGCCGGATGTCAGCAAGCTGTATTACATCGGACCGATGTTCCGTTATGAACGTCCGCAGGCCGGCAGATACCGCCAGTTCCATCAGTTCGGCATCGAAGCCTTCGGCGCGGTGGACCCGGCGATTGATGCTGAAGTCATCTCGCTGGGGTACCAGTTCTACATTGATCTGGGGCTGAAGGATGTGCGGGTAGAGCTGAACTCGGTCGGCAATGCGCCGAGCCGTGCGGCTTACCGCGAGAAGCTGCTGGATTTCCTGAGACCGATGAGAGAGAGCCTGTGCAGCGACTGCCAGCGCCGGATGGAACGCAACCCGCTGCGCGTGCTGGACTGCAAGGTAGATCAGGACAAGTTCGGCGGAGCGCCTTCTATTCTGGACAGTCTGGATGAAGAGTGTACAGAGCATTTTGCGAAGGTGAAGGGTCACCTGGATGTGATGGGTGTGGAGTACAGCATCAACCCCCGTCTGGTACGCGGCCTTGATTATTACACGCATACGGCGTTTGAGTATAAAGCGGCAGGCATTGGCTCCATTGACACGGTGGGCGGCGGCGGCCGGTATAACGGTCTGGTCGAGGAGATCGGCGGACCAGATCAGCCGGGTATCGGGTTCGGGATTGGCCTGGAGCGGATTCTGCTGATTCTGGAGAATCAGGGTGTCGAGCTGGAAGCGGCGAAGCCGCTGGATGTGTACTTCGTTGCACTTGGCGAAGCAGCAGATCTGGAGATTACGAAGCAGCTGTTCCGTCTGCGCAGCCTGGGCTTCTCTGCGGAGCGCGATTACCTGGGGCGCAAGATGAAGGCGCAGATGAAGTCGGCGGACCGCATGTCAGCCCGGTATACGGCGATTCTCGGTGAAGACGAGCTGAATAGCGGCGTCATCGCACTGAAGTCGATGGAGACCGGCGAGCAGCGGACCGTCAAGCTGGACGAGCTGGCCCAGGCGCTGATTCAGAATTAAGCAACTTTAGCGAGTATAGGTAATTTCAATCATGAAGGGGTAGGATAAAAGATGACCAGAAGCCATAACTGTGGACAATTAACAACAGCGAGCATCGGTGAGACCGTAACATTGAACGGCTGGGTACAGACCCGCCGTGACCTCGGAGGCGTGCTGTTCATTGATCTGCGCGACCGTACAGGGATTGTACAGATTGTCTTCAACCCTGACTATTCCGGCGAAGCGCTGCAGATTGCCGATAAGGTGCGCAGTGAATACGTACTGTCCGTGACAGGTACCGTGGTGAAGCGTGATGAGGAGACCATTAACCGCAACCTGCCGACTGGTGAGATCGAAGTGCAGATTACAGATATTGAAGTGCTGAATGCGGCCAAGACGCCTCCATTCTTCATCGAAGACGGGGTGGAAGTAGACGAATCTCTGCGCATGAAATACCGTTACCTGGACCTGCGCCGTCCGGAGATGCACAAGACGCTGCTGCTCCGTTCCAAGGCAGCGAAGATTTTCCGTGACTTCCTGGACAATGAAGGCTTCATCGATGTAGAGACGCCGATCCTGACCAAAAGCTCGCCGGAAGGCGCACGTGACTACCTCGTGCCCAGCCGTGTGCATGAAGGCGAATTCTTCGCGCTTCCGCAATCGCCGCAGATCTACAAGCAGCTGCTGATGGTTGGCGGCATCGAGCGTTATTACCAGATGGCCCGTTGCTTCCGCGATGAAGACCTGCGCGCTGACCGCCAGCCGGAATTCACGCAGTTCGATATTGAGACCTCGTTCATGCCGCAGGATGAGCTGCTGGCGATGATGGAGAAGCTCATGCAGCGCCTGCTGAAGGAAACGATCGGTGTTGAGGTTGCTGTTCCGTTCCAGCGTCTGACGTATGCCGAAGCGATCGGCAAATACGGCTCCGACAAGCCGGACCTGCGGTTTGGCCTGGAGCTGGTAGAGATGAATGATATCGTTGCTGAGAGCGGCGTGAAGGTGTTCGCTTCCGTGATTGAGAAGGGCGGAGAAGTGAAATGTCTGAACGCTAAGGGCTGCGGCACATGGACCCGTAAGGAGATTGATGATCTTGGACCATACGCGGCCCGTTACGGCGCCAAGGGTCTGGCCTGGATTCAGGTCAAAGACGGCGAGTTCAAGGGACCGATTGTGAAGTTCTTCTCCGAGGAAGAAATCGCTGCCGTGAAGGAGCGCACAGGTGCCGAGGATGGCGACCTGCTGCTCTTCTCCGCTGATACCAAGAAGGTGGTAGCCGATGTACTTGGCGCCCTGCGTCTGAAGATCGGCCGTCAGCTTGGTCTGATCGATGATAGTGTGTTCAAATTCGCTTGGGTAACGGAATTCCCGCTGCTCGGCTACGATGAAGACCAGAAGCGTTATGTGGCCGAGCATCACCCGTTCACCCGCCCGATGGATGAAGACCTGCATCTCTTCGATACTGATCCCGGTGCAATCCGTGCTCAAGCCTATGATATCGTGCTTAACGGATACGAGGTGGGCGGCGGTTCCCAGCGTATCTACAAGCGTGATGTTCAGGAGAAAATGTTCGATGCCCTAGGCTTCTCGCAGGAGCTGGCTTATGAGAAGTTCGGCTATCTGATGGATGCCTTTGAATACGGCACGCCTCCGCATGGCGGCATCGCGTTCGGCTTCGACCGTCTGATTATGCTGCTGGCAGGCCGCACGAATCTGCGTGAGACGATTGCCTTCCCTAAGACGGCAAGTGCAACGGACCTGCTGATGGATGCCCCGTCTCCGGTGGATGCCGGACAGCTGGAGCAGCTGCATATCAAGCTGGCACCGAAACCGGAAAAAGAAAAGAAATAAATCAACTATGGACTGACGGGGCGCACCAGGAGAGCAGAGTGACGTCCCGGAAGCCTTGCCCAAGGAGGCTGACATCATGCTGAATCAGTTCTCGCGTACGGAGCTGGCGATCGGGCCGGAGGGCCTGGAGATTATGAAAAACAGCACAGTGGCTGTGCTGGGGATCGGCGGAGTCGGCGCCATGGCGGCGGAAGCGCTGGCCCGGACCGGCATCGGCCGGATTATCCTGATTGATAAGGATTCGGTGGATATTACCAACATCAACCGCCAGCTTCATGCGCTGACCACGACCATCGGCCAGAACAAAACCGATCTGATGGTGGACCGCATCAAGCTGATCAACCCGGACTGCGAAGCGATTGCGCTGAATATGTTCTACACCGAAGAGACGTATGAGGAACTGTTCAAATACAAGCTGGACTATGTAATTGACGCTTCGGATACGATTATCTATAAGATTCACCTGATCAAGGAGTGTCTGGCCCGGAAGATCCCAATGATCTCCAGCATGGGAGCGGCCAACAAGATGGACCCGACCCGCTTCCAGGTCGCCGACATCTCCAAGACCACCATGGACCCGATTGCCCGGGTGATCCGCACCAGACTGCGCAAGGAAGGCATCAAGAAGGGCGTGAAGGTGGTCTTCTCCACCGAGAAGCCTGTGAAGCCGCGCGAAGATGTGACGGAGCAGATCGTGCCTGCGAATGCGCCGGACCGGCGCAAGGCGAAGCAGCCTCCGGCCAGCACTTCTTTTGTACCCCCTGTAGTCGGCCTGATTATGGTCAGTGTAACGGTACGGGATTTGCTCGCAACGGGCGGCATTACATTTGAATGAATTCTATCAGGTAAAAGGGTGTGTAGCCGGTTTCCGGCTATATGCCCTTTTATTACGGTATGTATTGGGGCCCCCCGCAAAGTACCTGAATAGGCTTCGGAGCTAAAGCCGCACTTTGTGGGGTTATTTTACGGTATGTATTGTGGGGAGATACTTAACATCACATGAGATGAACTGAAGTGGAGGTTGTTACATGAAATCGAATATTTGGCGGAATAGCGTGGGAATGGAACCGGGCGACAACTGGAAGCAGGAATGGGCGGCCGGTATCCTGTCGTATTTCGCTTCGGTATATATTGTAATGGTTAACGCGGCGATCCTGGCAGATGCAGGCATGCCGCTGCGGGCCGGGATGGTTGCCACGCTGCTGACAGCGGTGACGGGCTGCCTGCTGATGGCTTTTGGCGGCAAAACCCCGATTATCGTCGTCCCGGGCATGGGGATCAACGCCTTTTTCACTTATACGCTGGTGCATTCTATGAAGCTGGACTGGCGTGAGGCGCTGGCGGTGGTGGTGGTAACCGGGGTGCTGTTCGCCATTGTGGCCTTCACCTCGCTCTACCGCATTCTCAGCGACGCGATTCCCCATAATCTGCAGCATGCGATCACCGTCGGCATCGGGCTGTTCCTGACCTTCATCGGCCTGCAAAAAAGCGGGATTGTCATTGCCCACGCCACCACCTTCGTTGCCATCGGGCATTTCAGTGATCCTGCGGTCATTACCTCAGTGGTGACGCTGCTGCTGGCGCTGGTGCTGTTCATCCGCGGCACACGCGGCGGGCTGCTGATCAGTATGCTCGCGGGCACAGGGCTTGCCTATCTGCTGGGAGCCGCCCATGCGCCGAAGAATACCGAGCCGGGACATGTGTTCACTGGTTACGGCAGCGTGTTCGCCAGTATGGACTGGAGCGGATTCGTCAGCCTTGTCTTCTGGATTGCCGTCTTCCTGCTGCTGCTGATTGTAGTCTTCGAGAATATCGGCCTGATCTCTTCCCAGACGCTGATGGCAGGACGTCCGGAACGCTTCAAAAGCAGTCTGCGGGCGCTGTCGCTCGCCAACATCGCGGCAGGTCTGTTCGGCAGCAGCCCGGTGGTCGCCGCTGCTGAATCCACGGCCGGAATTGCGGCAGGGGGCCGCTCCGGCTTAACCTCACTCGTCACCGGCCTGCTGTTCGGCGCGACCTTTCTGTTCATCCCGCTGCTGGCTTATGTGCCGGACAGCGCGATTGCGCCGATTCTGATCGTAATCGGCGGGTTGATGGTGCAGAGTGTGCGCGAAATGGATCTCGGCGACATGACGGAGCTGTTCCCGGCCTTCCTGGTCATGGTGATGATTCCCTTCACCTACAGCATCGTGGACGGCATGGCGTTTGGCTTCATCACCTACCCGCTGGTGAAGCTGGCAACCGGCAAAGGCAAGGAGGTTCCTCCGGCATTGTACGGCATTGCCGGACTGTTCATTGCGAACTTCGTGCTCCATGCGCTGATGGGCTAACGGCAAAGCGGAAGGTGGGAGCGGCGCTTTTCCCTTCCACTGGTCCGCAGATAGAAATATATGGCTTTCCCTGTCCTGTTGTGATAAGATGGACTGCTCACATCACTTAAGGTGCATGCTTCCGAAGCGAGTTATGCTCGTAGTGATTCAGGAAGCGAATGCCCGCATAACTTTTAGGAGGTAACTGAAATTGGAAGACAACTTTCAAAGTGCCTATCAAGAGGAAGAAGACAGGCTGAACCACGTGCTGACAGAGATTGACTCCACCCTTGAGCGGCTGCGCTCAACACCGGTGTACACGGGACACGATTATACCGAGCAGGTGCTGGAGGATTCGAGGGAACAGAAGCGCAAAGATCTTGCCAAGCTTAGGCAGGAGCCTTATTTCGGACGGCTTGATTTTCAGGGCAATGACGAGCAGGACCGCAAGGCACTTTATATCGGCAAAATCGGCGTAGACCGCGAGCAGGTAAGCGACCGTCCGCTTGTCATTGACTGGCGGGCACCGGTGGCGAGCCTGTTTTATTCTTTTACCGGAGGAACGGAGGCTGCCTCGTATGAAGCGCCGGAGGGGCTTATCGAAGGGCTCGTCTATCTCAAGCGCAACGTGGTGATCCGCAAGCAGATCCTGGAGCGGGTGGCGGATACCTATAACCGTGACAGCGACGCACCGGCGGTATCGGATGAATTCCTGGTCTACCGGCTGGGGGAGAACAAGGATAACCGGCTGCGGGATATCGTCTCCACGATCCAGGAGGAGCAGGACAAGATTATCCGGGCGGCCAAGAACACGGCGCTGATCATCCAGGGGGTCGCGGGAAGCGGTAAGACCACCGTTGCGCTGCACCGGCTGGCGTTCTTATTGTATCAATACAAGGAGCAGGTCTCGGCGGAGAAAATGATCATTTTCGCCCCAAACCGCATGTTCCTGGACTATATTTCAGATGTGCTGCCGGAGCTGGGCGTCGGCAATATTGCCCAGAGCACGTTCCCGGACTGGGCGGCCGAGGTACTGGGTGTGGACTTGCCGGAGCAGGATGCTTCGGAGGTCATGAGCCGCTGGTTCGAGACGGCGGGAGCAATGCCGGTCATCACGGAAGAGACCCCCGGGCGCTTCAAGGGATCAACGGTGCTGATGAGCGTCATTGAATCCAGCGTCAAGCTGCTGGAGACCAGCGCTGTGCCGGAGGGCGATTTCATCCCTTGGGACGGGGCGGTGCTGAGCCGCCAGGTGATTCTGCGCTGGCACAATGAGGAATATGCGCCGTATCCTCCGGCGAAGCGCAAGGAGCGGGTGATGGCGCGGCTTCACCGCTGGATCGAGATGGAGCTTAAGAAGAGTCCATCAGCGGCTGCGCTGAAGGAGCGCAAGAAGAAGGGCACGGCACGCGAGAAGGCTTACAGCGCCAAGTGGCCGAAGTACGAGCCGCTCGCCATCTATAAGCAGATCTTCCGGGCGGCGAAAGTGCCGGAGGACTGGCCGGCAGCAGCGCCGGAAGAGATTCCGCCTGCCGTGCTGAAGGAGACCGTCAAGGAGCTGAAGAAGGGCATTCTGCGCGAGGAGGATCTTCCTCCGCTGCTGTATATCCATTTTCTTTTGAACGGCAATGAGGGTACCGAACGGTTTGACCATATCGTGATCGATGAAGCGCAGGATTTCTCCCCGTTCCAGATTGCTGTACTGGATCTGTATGTGAAAGGACATTCCTTCACCATTCTGGGTGACCTGTCGCAGGGCATTCACGCCTACAAGGGAGTGCATGCGTGGAGAGAGATGCAGACGCTGTTCGCTGAAGAACACACGGCATATCATGCACTTACCCGAAGCTACCGCTCGACGATGGAGATTATTGAGTTCGCTAACGGCATTCTGTCTGCGGGCGTGGGCAGTGAGCTGCTGGCCGTTCCGGTCTTCCGCAGCGGAAATCCTGTGCGGCTAATCTCCTATGAGGCGGATGTGCTGCCGGGAACGGCTGCGGCTGCTCCGGCGGGTAAGGAAGCGGCAGGGTACACGGATGCGGCTGCGGGTAAGGAAGCGGTATGGTATACGGATGCTTCTGTGGGCAGGGACGAGCGGCTCAGCGCGGTTAAGAGCGCGCTGGCGCAGCTCTCCGGGCGCGAATACCGTACGGTGGCGGTATTGACCCGCAGCCTGCGGGAAGCGTCTGAGCTGTACGCCGAGCTCGCCACGCAGTTCGAGGATCTTCATCTGATTGACGGCAGCATCACGGAATATCGCGGCGGATTGTCGATTCTGCCCGTCTACTTGTCCAAGGGACTGGAGTTCGATGCCGTCATTCTGGCGGATGCCGACAGTGACCATTATGGAGCGGCGGCCTGGGATGCGAAGCTGATGTATGTGGGCTGTACGCGTGCCCTGCATGAGCTGTGGCTGCTGCGGGGCGGCGAATTACCGCCTTACGTTCAACTGAACGCAGAGGAGACCGTCTCCGGCTGGCCGGAGGCAGAGGTGCAATAGTCAAAATAGACAGCGTCAAGCGGTCGCGGGAAACCCAACCAGCGGCGATCCGGTTACGATCCGGTAAAACGGATTCGGCGCTTTGGCGAAACAGATCCGCCAAAGCGCCGATGCGCCAATGAGCGCAAAGGAAAGTTCGGCTCCTTGCGGACTGTAGCGCCCTTATTTTCAGGAAAACGCCACTTTTGGAGCTGTAACGGACCGTAGCGCCTTTATTGTCTCTGTAATCGATGCTTATGAGCGGAATATCGGCTGATAAGGTCCATGGTGTCCGTAACTTTGCCCAATCATGACCTTCATCTCAAATAAGCGCTCCTCAGTCCGTAACGATCGGCGGAGTTTCCCTGATTGAAGACAAAAAGCAGCGATTCTCCTTTATTGGAGGATCGCTGCTTTGCATTTTGGGGCGCTTCTGTATTATTAAGCCTTACCCTTCGCATCGAACTGGAACCGCTCCACCTGTCCCTGCATATCCGCAGCCATGCCGGAGAGCGCCGCAGAGGAGGATGTGATTTCCTCCATCGAAGCAAGCTGCTCCTCAGTAGCTGCGGTTACGCTCTGGAAGGAGTCGAGCGCTGCCCGGGCGATGGTGGCCATCTCCTGGACGGAGGCGGCTACTTCGGAGCTGCTGGCCGACATTTGCTCTGTAATGGCCGAGACCTCATGGATCTGCTCGCCGACCTGCCGGGTGGACTGCTCAATCTGCCGGAAGGCTTCGCTCGCCTCCACGGTAAGCGCCATGCCCTGCTCCACATCCTCTACCACCTTATGCTTCATCACATCATAAGCGCTGGCGATCAGGCCTACCATCTCAGAGATGGTCTCCTGAATCTGTCCGGCACTGCTATTCGTGGCCTCCGATAGCTTGCGCACTTCACCGGCAACCACGGCGAAGCCTCTGCCGTGTTCTCCGGCCCGGGCCGCTTCGATGCCGGCATTCAGCGACAGGAGGTTGGTCTGCTTGGCAATGGCGGAGATCGCCGTGCTGGTCTCTGCCACCCGGGTGCTTAAGCCGTTAAGCTCAGCGATCAGGGTGCCGGACTGCTGCACCGATTCGCGGATCGTTTTCATCTGCTGTAGCGCCTCCTGCATTCTGGAGCTGCCGGTTGCGACATCCGTTTCCGTAAGTATAGCGGCACTCACAATTGCTTCTGAAGCGGAAGCGATTTTCTGGATACCAGTGGACATCTCCTCCATCGTTGTAGCGACTTCGGCGGAAGCATACGCCTGGGTCTCCACGCCCCTGGTGGATTCCTCCACCAGCTCCGTCACATACTCGACTGCTTTGCTGTTCTCAGCCGTACTGGCTGTGAGCTGTTCACTGGCAGCGGCGAGCTGGCCGGAGGTCTCGGCAACCTCCTGTACCATGGTGCGCAGTGAAGAGACCATTTCATTGTAATTGCCGGCAAGCTGACCGATCTCATCCCTGCGGCTGGTCTGGACGAATTCATCCAGATGTCCTTCGCTTACCCGCTTGGCCGAACGGTTCAGGCGTTCTACCGGCCCGGTAATCCGGCGGATAATGAGGAAGGTAATCACTGCAGCAAGCAGCAGCGCGATCACGAGAACGATAGCTGATTTGTACAGAATCGGGTAGACCGCCTTCGTATATTCACTCTCCGGAAGCACTCCGGCCAAGGTGAAGCCGGTCAGCTCATTGGTAATGTAGTACCCGTCCATTTGCGTATCGGCTGCCGCATCCTTGTAGGAGATTTTACCCGCCGGACCTTGCTTGGTTCCAGCCGTCATTGCGCCTGTGGCTTCTGAAGCAATCTCTAGGGCAGGGTGGTAGATCACCTTGTTATTGCCGTCCAGGATGAAGACATATCCGCTATCGCCCAGGCTGACATTCTTCGCCAGCTCCATAAGCTCCTTCATACTGATGCTGATCGTAACCACACCCTTACCGTCCGGAAAAGCCTTGGAGACCGGCAGAATGTAGCTGTTCGTGACTTTGGAGAAAATAGGATCGATCACCGATGTTGTCTCCGGGGTCTTAAGTGCATCTATATACCAGTCGCGAATCCGGGGATCATAATTGTCCAGCTTGGAATCCGGCGCGAACATGTATTTCCCGTCCTCGTTGCCTATTGCCACGATATCTACTTCAGGATGCTCGAGTTTGAAGTTGTCGATCAGCTTGCGCAGCTGTGGAGAATGGTTCGTAAGCCCGGTGCTGCTCATCTCGTACGCCAGCTCATTCACTGCGGCACTCTCCAGCAGGATCAGCTGCGACAATGTTTTATCCAGGAGGTGGATGCTTGAACGTGTCGTGTCTTCCATTTTGGAGCGCAGCGCCGATTCTGAAGTTTGTGTCGATATGGCCACCAGAGCCAGCGAGGGCAGCACAATAGCTGTAATGATAAGCAGCATCAGTTCAGTTCTGAGCTTCGTGATACGGAATAGGTGCTTTCGGGTTTTTTTCGGTGTTGGCATGGAAGTTCCTCCTGAATTTCTGAATGGATGGCGGTTAAAATTTATTTCCATATCTCGAAGTAACTAGATATTTTAATATATATTTCGACAGGAATCGACTAAATAATTAGTATTTCGTCAAAAAAATAACTCGAATTCTTCTCAAACTACTCCCCGTTCCAGGTAGTACGCGCGCCAGCTTTTCAGGTGGAGAACGATTATAACTATTCTTGAACTTGTAACCCCGGGCGGCCTGTGGCTTAATAATAAGTGTCCGGCCGGGCAAGATTACTTCTGGAAGGAGGCTGAAGATATGTTTTCAGAATACGAGGTGGTTTCCGTCTAAGACGGAGACCTGTTTAAGGGGAGGCCGCGAGGCCTCCTTATGTATAACGAGCGGACACGAGCATATGTAATTCCGGTTCCTACAATATATAGAATGACACTGACCAAGTACTGACAGATCGCTGATCCATAATGAATGTAGACGATAACCGTAGGGTTTAATATAATGTATTTAGGTGATTTACCAAATTTGAGGAGAAGAAAGGAGGCAGGTGGAATGATTATTCTGAACAGCACAGTGATCGGACTGAACGGAACACACCTGTTGAAGGAGGAAATTGAACGTGAGTTACGTCAATGGAAAGGATGTGCTCCCCCCGGGGCTGCTCGAAGAGCTGCAGGGTTACATACAGGGTGAGCTGTTATACATCCCGAAGAAAGCGGAAGAACGGGTAAGATGGGGCGAGAACAGCGGCTCCCGGCAAGAGATTGCTGCCCGCAACGAAGAGATCTTCTGTAGTCACAGCAGCGGCTGCTCGGTGAACGAGCTGCAGAAGAGATATCATTTATCCGAAGAAAGCATCCGCAAGATCATTTCAAAAATGCGGCAAACGCGGCTGGCGATGAACCGCTAGTCTGGAACGTATATGAGTTCTAATTAACGTATATGAGTTCTAATTATAGAACAAAGAGCATGGCTCCCGCCGGTGGCGGCGGGGTCATGCTCTTTTTAACGGCCGGTGCAGGTATGGTATGATAGGAGAAGTGTATGTATTCTATCGAAATCTTAGATGATAGCAAGGAAGTGTAGGAATGGATTTATTCTCGCAGGGTGAAGATCAGGGAAGCGGACGGCTGCTTGCAGACCGGATGCGGCCCGGCAATCTGGATGAATATATCGGACAGGAGCATATTGTAGGCAAGGGCAAGCTGCTCCGCAGAGCGATTGAAGCGGATCAGGTCTCTTCTATCCTGCTCTACGGGCCTCCGGGCTGCGGCAAAACCACTCTGGCCCATATCATATCGCATCACACCCAAGGTGAATTCGTACGGCTGAATGCGGTGGAGGCTTCGGTGAAGGATGTGCGTGAGGTCATTGAACGCGCACAGAGCAATAAGGCGCTGTACGGCTCGAAGACGATTCTGTTCCTGGACGAGGTGCACCGCTTCAACAGCTCCCGCCAGGATGCGCTGCTGCCGGCCGTGGAGAAGGGGACGATTACCTTCATCGGTGCGACAACGGAGAATCCGTTCCATTATGTGAATGGAGCCCTGATGAGCCGCTCGACCTTATTCCAGCTGGAGTCCCTGACCAGCGAACATAGCCTGATTGCGATGAAGCGGGCGCTTGCTGACGATCAGCGGGGGCTCGGCTTCATGGACCTGAAGGCTGATGAAGACGCGCTGCTGCATATCGCCGCCATGGCGAACGGCGATATCCGCCGGGCCTTGAATGCTCTGGAGCTGGCGGCGATGACTACGGCGCCGGAGCGTGACGGCAGCGTGCATATTACGCTTGCGGTGGCGGAGGAGTCGATCCGCCGCCCGATTGTCAAAGCGGACGAGTCGACGCAGTACGATGTGCTATCCGCTTTTCACAAAAGCATCCGCGGCTCCAGTGACGCCGCCCTGTTCTGGTTCCTCTACGCGGTGGAGAAGCTGGGAATGGACCCGATGACCTTCATCCGCCGCCTGATCGCAGCCAGCAGTGAGGATATTGGCCTGGCGAACCCGCAGGCGATGGTCCAGGCGGTCAGTGCGCTGGATGCCTACCGTAATAACGGCTGGCCGGAGGCGAAGCTGAATATTGCGCAGGCGATTCTGTTCGCCGTAGAGAGCCCCAAATCAGACGGGGTAGTGACCGCTATCGCGAACGTCATGAACAGTCTGGAGGATCTGAAGTCGGCCGAGGTGCCGCTGCATTTGCGGGATACGCACTATAAAGGCGCGGCCCAATTGGGCCATGAGGGCTACCAGTACCCGCATAATTTTCCTGGCCATTATGTGAAGCAGGACTATTTGCCGAAGGCAATCGCCCGCAAGGTCTTCTATCAGGCCACCGAGCAGGGCAACGAGGCCAAGATCCGCCATAACCAGCAGCTGCGGCGCGGGCAGTAGGGCTTCGGTGAGAGCCCGCTCCGTCTGCTCCAGCCAACTACACATTTTACAAACAGAGAGCAGCCATTCTCCCTAACCGGAGGAGGCTGCTCTTTTTGACGTTGTAGGCTTCTGAGTAAATGGCGGGCTTGCTCGTTTGGGCTGCGTTTGCTGAATGTTCAGGCTTCGCTGGATGATTTACCTTGCCGAATGTCGGCTGGAAGGTGGAGGTCAAAAATGAAAGGGATAAATCCCTCTGAATCGGCTGGAAGTGGGCTGTATGAGCAAATGAAAGGGATAAATCCCTCTGAATCGGCTGGAAGTAGGCTGTATGAGTAAATGAAAGGGATAAATCCCTCTGAATCAGCTGGAAGTGGGCTGTATGAGTAAATGAAAGGGATAAATCCCTCTGAATCGGCTGGAAGTGGGCTGTATGAGTAAATGAAAGGGATAAATCCCTTTGGTCCAGCCGAAGGTGGCAAGCTGAGCAATGAGGAGTACTAATGCCCCTGAATTCAACAAACACGAGCTAAACGAGCGAATGAGGAGCACTAGTGCGCCTCACTACTGGTGGCCTTATATGTAGTTGAATGGACTCCGTTAGGCGGCGTCAACTGTGCATTCCACCACCAATGGCTGACGCTGGAACGGTAAATATGATGAAAATGGAAATAATTTGACAAAAAACCGGTATCCTCAGAAAAATTTAATGTAAATATATAGAATTAATTTACTGTATGTGGTATATGTGTAGGTAGGGGTATTTTACCTTAATTTGTAAGATGGAGGTGGTATATGGAACGTGCCTAAATATGATGTCTAATTATGGACACTGGGGAGGTATTTGTGCGTGTCAGAGTCTTGACGGACTGAAAAAGCAAGAAAACGAAGGGAGATGAGCAAGAATGAGTCAAAGTAAACGGAAGACCGGCTGTATCGCTTCACTAAGCCTGATGTTGGCCTTCACCATTGGTTCAGGGACGGCTGTCCGCCCGTCTGTCGCCGAAGCGGCAAGCGCCGGATTTAATTATGCAGAGGCACTGCAGAAATCGATCTATTTCTACGAGGCCCAGCGTTCGGGTGAGCTGCCGGCGGATAACCGCGTGGAATGGAGAGGCGACTCGGGGCTGCAGGATGGTGCCGATGTCGGCCATGACCTGACGGGAGGCTGGTACGACGCAGGGGATCATGTCAAATTCGGTTTTCCTATGGCGTATACTGCGACCATGCTGGCATGGTCGGTCTATGAATACAAGGATGGTTACGTGCAGTCCGGGCAGCTTGATGAGATTCTGGACAATATCCGCTGGGCTACAGACTATTTTGTGAAAGCGCATACTGCGCCGAATGAGCTGTGGGGACAGGTAGGTAACGGCACGGCGGACCATAACTGGTGGGGACCGGCGGAGGTCATGCCTATGGCGCGCCCGGCCTACAAAATTGATGCTGCACATCCCGGCTCGGATCTGGCTGGTGAGACTGCCGCCGCCCTTGCCTCGGCTTCCATTATTTTCAGGGATTCAGATCCCGTTTATGCGGACAAGCTCCTGCTGCATGCCAAGCAATTATACAATTTTGCCGATACGTACCGGGGGGCTTACTCCGATACCATCACTGACGCCAAGCAGTATTACAATTCATGGAGCAGCTATGCCGATGAATTAAGCTGGGGCGGTGTCTGGCTATACCTGGCGACCGGTGAGCAGACCTATCTGGACAAGGCGGTTGCCGCCAGTGATCTGTGGGGCACCAACCAGGCCGGTGACTGGGGCTACCAATGGACCCAATCCTGGGATGACAAGCATTATGGGGCACAACTGCTGCTGTCCCGCATCACTGAGGACCCCAAGTTCATCCAGTCCACGGAACGCAATATGCAGTTTTGGACGACTGGAGTTAACGGCACCTCTGACCGGGTAACGTATACTCCAGGCGGGCTGGCCCATCTGGATCAATGGGGGGCGCTGCGGTATGCAGCCAACCATGCTTTCCTTGCTTTTGTCTATGCAGACTGGGTTACTGATCCGGTGAAAAAGAATACCGCCCAAGCCTTCGCAGAGCGCCAGATTAACTATATGCTGGGGGACAATCCGCGAAATAGCAGCTATGTCATCGGCTTCGGCGCGAATGCACCTGAGCATCCTCACCACCGCACCTCACACGGCTCCTGGAGCGACAGCCAGACTACTCCGGCCAACCACCGGCATGTGCTCTACGGCGCACTTGTTGGCGGACCCTCCAAGACCGATGCTTACACCGATGCGATCAGCGATTATGTCTCGAATGAAGTTGCAACCGATTACAATTCGGCCTTTACCGGCGCTCTGGCCCGGATGATGATGCTTCACGGACAGGGGCAGAGCCCGCTTGCGAACTTCCCGCCGGCCGAAACGCGTGAGGATGAGATGTTCACGGAGACTTCCGTGAATGCCAGCGGCAGCAATTTTGTGGAGATCCGCGCGGTCCTCAATAACCGTTCCGCATGGCCTGCCCGCTCGAGCAGCCAGCTGTCCTTCAACTATTATCTGGACATCAGCGAGGCTGTTGCTGCGGGATATGGTCCCGGCGATATCACGGTTAAGGCCGGAGGCTATAACCAGGGAGCCACTGTCTCGCAGCTGCTGCCTTACGATGAAGCGAACCATATCTACTACACCAAAGTAGATTTCTCCGGCACCCCGATCTATCCGGGAGGACAGTCTGCTTACCGCAAAGAGGTTCAGTTCCGCATTGCCGGACCGCTGAACACCACGTTCTGGGACAACAGCAATGACTTCTCCTTCAAGGGAGTGGCCGCGAATGCTTCAGCGGCAACGAAGAACCCTTATATCCCGGTATACGATGCAGGTGTCAAAGTGTACGGGGAGCTGCCTTCCGGCGGCGGAACGCCAGGTGAACCGCAGGTTCCGGGACGTCCGTCGGGCCTCCAGGCTGAGCCCGGCAACGCCAGCGTAGCTTTGAGCTGGAATGCAGTCAGCGGTGCAACGTCGTATACCGTCAAACGCTCTCTGGTGAGCGGCGGACCGTACACTACAGTGGGTACGTCTACTTCAGCAGTCTACAGCGACAGCGGACTAACGAACGGAGTGGACTATTATTATGTGGTAACCGCTTCAAACAGCGTAGGGGAGAGTACAGCGTCTGTACAGGTGAGCGCCAAGCCGCGCGAGATTACAGTGCCTGCCGGCGCTCTGCGTGTGCAGTACCGCACCAATGATACCAGTCCCGGGGATTCGCAGATCCGCAGCCAGTTCCGGATTATCAATACAGGAACCGAGGCCATTCCGCTCAGCGGTCTGAAGCTGCGTTACTATTATACTGTTGACGGGGACAAGCCGCAGGAATTCCACTGTGATTACGCCCAGGTCGGCAGCGGCAACGTGAGCGGAACCTTCGGGAAGCTGAGTGCGCCTACGGCACTGGCTGATTCGTATTTGGAGATTTCTTTTGCGGCAGGAGCAGGAAGCCTGGCGCCAGGGGCAGACAGCGGGGAAATTCAAGTGCGCTTCAACAAGTCCGATTGGACGGCCTACAATGAGAGCAATGACTATTCCTATGGCGGTACCCAGCAGACCTTCGCGGATTGGAACAAAGTCACCCTGTACCGTGGAGGAACACTTGTCTGGGGCCTCGAACCCTAAACCATACCAGAGAGGAAGTATGCCGAAATGATGAAGATGAAGCTACGTTCATTCAAGAAACCGGCCTCCATAGTCATGACTGCTGTTCTGACCCTTTCCCTCACCAGCGGAATCTTAAACTTCAGCCCGGGAACCGCCAAGGCGGCATCGGTGGAGAAGACCCGATTCCTGCAATTGTATGACCAGCTGAAGGACCCGGCCAGCGGGTATTTCTCGGCTGAAGGTATCCCGTATCATGCGGTAGAGACCCTGCTCAGCGAGGCGCCCAACTATGGGCATATGACTACCTCCGAAGCCTATAGCTACTGGATGTGGCTTGAAGTGCTGTACGGCCATAACACCGGGGACTGGAGCAAGCTCGAATCCGCCTGGGACAACATGGAGAAATACATCATTCCGATTAATGAAGGCGACGGTGTGCAGGAGCAGCCGACGATGAGCAGCTACAACCCGAACAGCCCGGCCACCTACGCCTCGGAGCTTCCTCAGCCGGATCAGTATCCAAGCGCACTGAACGGCAAGTACACGCCGGGTAAGGACCCGCTCGATGCAGAGCTGAAGGCCACCTACGGCAATAACCAGACTTATCTGATGCACTGGCTGGTGGATGTGGACAACTGGTATGGGTTCGGCAACCTGCTGAATCCTAATCATACCGCCAGCTATGTGAACACCTTCCAGCGAGGCGTGCAGGAATCGGTGTGGGAGGCGGTCTCCCATCCTTCACAGGATAACAAGACCTTCGGCAAGCCGAATGAAGGCTTCATGAGCCTGTTCACCAAGGAAAATAGTGCGCCTTCCGCGCAGTGGCGTTACACGAATGCTACGGACGCCGATGCACGCGCTGTGCAGGCTATGTACTGGGCCAAGGATCTCGGTTATACCAATACGGTCTATCTGAACAAAGCCAAGAAAATGGGCGACTTCCTCCGTTACGGTATGTATGATAAGTACTTCCAGAAGGTCGGCAGTGCGGCTAACGGTTCGCCTCAGCCGGGAACCGGCAAGGATTCCAACCAGTACCTGATGGCCTGGTATACCTCCTGGGGCGGCGGTCTGGGCAGCGGCGGAGACTGGGCCTGGAGAATCGGTGCGAGCCATGCGCACCAAGGGTACCAGAATGTGGTTGCAGCCTATGCGCTGTCCACAGCAACCGCAGGGCTGGTTCCATCCTCCGCAACAGCCGGAACGGATTGGAGCAAATCGCTGACCCGCCAATTGGAATTCTACAACTGGCTGCAATCCTCTGAAGGAGCGATTGCAGGCGGTGCCACCAATAGCTATGGCGGTTCGTACAGCGCTTATCCTGCCGGAGCCAGCACGTTCTACGGCATGCTCTACGATGAGGCGCCTGTCTATCAGGACCCGCCATCCAACAACTGGTTCGGGATGCAGTCCTGGAGTATGGAACGCGTAGCAGAGCTGTATTATATCCTGGCTTCCAGCGGGGATACCACCTCGGATAATTTCAAAATGGCCAAACGGGTCATCGAGAATTGGATAGACTGGTCTTCAGATTATGCTTTTGTAGGCAGCCGTCCTGTATCGGATACCGCCGGCTATTATCTGGATCAGCAGGGCAACCGGATTCTGGGCGGAGCCAACCCGCAGGTGGCTACCGTGTCTGCACCGGGCGAATTCTGGATTCCGGGCAATGTGGAATGGCACGGCCAGCCGGATACCTGGAACGGCTTCAGCACTTTTAACGGCAACAGCAGCCTGAAGGCAGTAACGAAAGACCCGGGGCAGGATACCGGCGTGCTGGGCAGCTATATCAAAGCCCTCACGTTCTTCGCCGCAGGGAACAAAGCAGAGCACGGCAACTACACTGCGCTCGGCGGAACCGCTTCGCAGCTGGCTAAGTCCATGCTGGATACCGCCTGGGGCTACAATGACGGACTTGGAATCACCACTCTGGAGAAGCGTGCCGATTATTTCCGGTTCTTCACCAAAGAGGTCTATTTCCCGGCAGGCTGGAGCGGTACCTTCGGCCAGGGCAATACCATTCCGGGGAACGCGACAGTTCCATCTGACCCGGCTAAGGGCGGCAATGGAGTGTATGCGAGCTACACCGATATTCTCCCGGATATCAAAAATGATCCCAAGTGGAGTTATCTCGAAGACAAATACAACACTTCCTACAATAAAACCACCAAAACCTGGGACAATGGCGCACCTGAGTTCACCTATCACCGCTTCTGGTCTCAGGTGGATATGGCTACGGCCTATGCCGAGTATGACCGGCTGATTAATAACGGCAGCGGCCCTATGCCGACAGCTCCCCCTACAACCACGCCAACGGCTACTCCGACAGCAACACCAACCGCTACACCGACAACAGTGCCAACAGCTACACCGACAGTAGCGCCGACGGCTACACCGACAGTTGCACCAACCGCTACACCGACAGTAGCGCCAACAGCTACACCGACAACAGCGCCAACCGCTACACCGACAGTCGCACCAACCGCTACGCCTGCCGTAGGGAATTTGGTCGTTCAATACCGTACAACGGATACGAACGCCACAGATCCGCAGTTCCGTCCGCAACTGCGGATTGTCAATAACGGGACCACAGCGGTAGACCTCAGCAAGGTTAAGGTACGGTATTACTACACGATTGACGGCGAGCGGGCACAGCAGTTCAATGTCGATTATGCAGCCCTCGGGGGCAGCAATGTGCTGGGCAGCTTCGTGAAGCTTGATTCTGCAGTTACAGGCGCAGACCATTATCTGGAGATCTCCTTCAGCGCCGGCGCTGGCAGTCTGGCAGCAGGTGCGAATACCGGCGAGATTCAACTGCGCATTAACAAGACCGACTGGAGCAATTACAATGAGGCTGACGATTACTCCTATGATGCAACCAAAACGTCTTTCACAGACTGGAACCGGGTGCCGCTGTATCTGAACGGTGTACTGGTCTGGGGCGTTCAGCCGCAATAAGGCTGCCATCCTGTGAGTCAGCCCCGGCGTGACTCTGTATCCTGACCAATCAACGACGAAGAACCTTCAATTCCACGCGCTGTGGTTTGAAGGTTCTTTTTTGAATGTACTAAGAAGCATGTAGACGAAAAACCGATCACATTGGGCTCGGCGAAGGCGCATGAGCCCAATGTAGACGGAAAACCGATCACATTGGGCTCAGCGAAGGCGCGTGAGCCAAATGTAGACGGAAAACCGATCACAATGTGCCGGGCGAAGGCGCGTGGGCCAAATGTAAACGGAAAACCGATCACATTAGATTGAGCACCACGCCACTGTTCACCCATTAGGAAGTTTTTCTTTATTAGGGTAGCTCTCTGGAATGGACGCAATCAGACCTGCGCCAGCGGCACAACCTTATCGGCCGTCTCAATCGTTCCGCCGCCGAGGCAGGTGTCGCCCAGATAGAACACGACGGCTTGTCCGGGCGTAATCGCCTTTTGCTGAACGTCAAAGGCCACATGCACCGTACCGTCCGGCTGCTTCGTCAGGGTAACGCCCTGATCCGGCTGCCGGTAGCGGAACTTGGCCGTACATTTGAGCGGCTCATCGCCAAGGGTGTCCGGATCAATCCAGTTAACACCGGAGGCGATGAGGCTGGTTGAGTATAGACTGACATGCTTCTCGCCCTGCACCACATAGAGGGTATTAGTCGTCAGATCCTTCTCGGCTACGAACCAGGGTTCGCCTGTACCGGAGCCACCGATACCAAGGCCCTGGCGCTGGCCCAGCGTGTAGTACATGAGGCCGTCATGGCGGCCCTTCACTTCGCCGGTAGCGACATCGACCATATTGCCTGACTGCGCTGGCAGGTACTGGCTTAGGAACTCGCGGAAATTGCGTTCGCCGATGAAACAGACGCCGGTGCTGTCTTTTTTCTTCGCGGTATAGAGTCCGGCTTCTTCGGCAATCCGGCGTACCTCCGGCTTCGGCAGATGTCCGATCGGGAACATGGCCTTCGAGAGCTGGTACTGGTTCAGCGCATTGAGGAAATACGTCTGGTCCTTGTTGTTGTCCACGCCGCGCAGGAGCTTGAACAGTCCGTCTTCTTGCACGACCCGGGCGTAATGCCCCGTAGCGACATAATCTGCGCCAAGCTGCAGCGCCTTGTTCAGGAATTCGCCGAACTTGATCTCACGGTTGCACATCACATCCGGATTCGGGGTCCGGCCAGCCTTATATTCTTCAAGGAAATAGGAAAAGACTTTATCAAAGTATTCCTTCTCGAAATTAACGGTATAGTAAGGAATATCGATCTGCTCGCAGACGCGGCGGACATCCTCGGCATCGGTCTCGGCCGTACATACGCCGAACTCGTCGGTATCATCCCAATTCTTCATGAAGATGCCGATGACGTCATACCCCTGCTGCTTCAGCAGCAGCGCTGTAACAGAGGAATCCACACCGCCCGACATCCCGACGACGACCCGGATATCCTGATTAGCTTTTGTCATCGTGATCACCATTTTCTGTACACAAAATACCGGCGTTCTCACTGAACACCCGGCTCATTGTGTATTATAACATACCTGTCTACCCCAAACGAGGACACCTGGGCTATAAAATATAGCGAAAAACAGTCCGAAATTGACAATTTGTCCACCAGTGGCGAACAAAATCGCGAATTATTACCGTTTGCTGTTCCAAATGTATCTATAGATATGATAACATAAGCTGAGAGCAGACATCGGAATACGTTGATATGACATATCGCATGTCCAGTCACGCTGAATAGCCACAGGCAGAACCAGCAACTATACGAAAGAGGTGCCCCTTTGAAAATATCAACCAAAGGACGTTACGGATTAACCATTATGATGGAGCTTGCCCTGAAATTCGGCGAGGGGCCTACATCACTTAAGAGCATCGCCGAGAAAAACGGACTGTCCGAGCATTACCTGGAGCAGCTCATCGCCCCGCTGCGTAATGCAGGCCTCGTGAAGAGCATACGCGGAGCCTATGGCGGTTATATTCTGTCCCGCGAGACCAGCACCATTACCGCCGGAGATATCATCCGCGTCCTGGAAGGCCCGATCTCCCCGGTAGACTTCACCGAAGAAGACGACCCGGCCAAGCGCGACCTCTGGCTGCGCATCCGCGACAGCATCGCGGACGTTCTGGACTCCACCACACTATCTGACCTGATTAACTTCAAGGAAGAGAGCCAGGCGGATAATTATATGTTTTATATTTAACAGGGGACTGAAACCTGTTGATTTCAAAGGGATTGTCTAAAAGGGTTACCCGCAAATTACCCGCATGTGGGCGGTTAGTAATGAGACATGTGGGCGGCGCAGACTGTGCGGTGTAAGATTAGCGGGGAGCCCTGCTTTTCAAGCACCGCACTCAATCACGAGTCTTCAATTATGGAGGGCTCTTTTTTTGCGTTGAAAAAGCCCAGCTTATTCACTGGGCCTATCCTTCTTCATATGGTAAGCCTTGGCCGCTTCCTTTCGCTCCAACAGATCAGAGTAAATTATAGCGTTTTGTTTGACGAATATAAATTAAATATTGGAATTAGTCTGGTCATCTGATCGGGCTTTTTCGTACTTCAAGAACAAAACATGGGGAGCTTTTTTCATACCGTCCTTTTGATATTAAGGCGCAAGTTCCCGCAGCAAAGTAAATTCCCCATCGTATGGGGTTCTGGACAGCCGTTATCCACTTAATCTCCAATCCATCTGCATATGATCTTTATCTATATAGGGTAACCTTATTGTATACTTTGGTAGTTCTATGAGTTTTGCGTTCCCGGTTGTACAAAAAAGTGTGAGGTTATGATATGTCAAAAACAATATTGATTGTGGAAGATGAAGATATTTTGCGTGAAATTATGAAGGATTATCTGCTTGAAGAGGGGTATCGCGTGATTGAAGCTATCGACGGGAAGCAGGCGATCTCGTTATTTCAGGAGCATGAGGTGGACTTGATTTTGCTGGACATCATGTTGCCGGAATTGGATGGATGGTCCGTGTGCAGGCGAATCCGTAAGACGTCAAATGTGCCGATTATCATACTGACGGCCCGTTCGGATGAGGACGATACGTTGCTGGGGTTCGAACTTGGCGCTGACGACTACGTTACGAAGCCTTACCGCCCGCTCATTCTGTTGGCACGGGCCAAGCGGCTGCTAGAGAGCAGGCATACCAGCGGGCATGACAGCGACACGTTGTCCGGCGGAGGCATTTCAATCCATTTTCCATCCCGGACCGTTACGGTTGACGGCACCAGCTCCGGTCTAACGCATACGGAATTCGAAATATTAGCCTATCTGTTGCAAAACAAAGGGATCATTATCAGCAGAGAGCAACTGATTACGAAAATTTGGGGATATGATTTCGCAGGCGATGATCGCACGGTCAACAGCCATATGCGCAATTTGCGTTCCAAGCTGGGGGAACATGCCAAGCAGATTGTTACGGTTGTGCGTTCAGGATATAAATTTGAGGAAGAGCTATGAAAAAGGGGATTGTGCTTAAACTGTTCCTGCTGACAGCGGGCTTGTGCCTGTTCCTGATCGCCGTTATTTTCATCTTGCAGACCGTATTTTTTAAACAGTTCTATGTTCATCAGAAAATGAAGGACGTTAACGCGGCGGTTCAGGCTTATGAACAGGACTACCTGAATCATGCCTCGAACACGCAGGAGATGGCCAGGCTGGAGCAGGACTTTTTTCAAAAGCATAACACCTGGATCACGGCTTTGGACACCCGCGGAAATGTAAAATATGCCGATGATTTCTTCATGGAAATTAAGCTGGAACCTTCGGAAGAACCGGCGCTTTCCGGTAAAACGATAACCGTACCTTTATACAGTTTTATCAGCGTGGAGGACTTCAGCAGCAATCGAACGTTCCTCACTCCCTGGATTGAAGAAGGGGGAGCGATCGCAATAGAAGGCTTGATCATGAACAACCAGCCAGTGATCCAGCGGATGGGCAGGAACCCTTCCAATCTGAGAGATGAGAGCCGGCTGGAGAATCATCAGATGGTAAGCAAAGAGTACGAGGTCCTCGAACAAACGGACGCGGTCCAATATCGGGAGCAATATTCCACCTTTCTGGTCAAAGGAACGATTACGAAAGTTCGGATACCGGAAGGGGCCGGAGTCTCGCGTTACACCAATCACCTGTTCCTCGAACGCATCAAAGCTTTCCAGGCGGATCTATTGTACGGCGACTTTAAGGAGGGCGCCAACGCAAAACAGATCATAGATGTTGAAGAAAATCACGTGAACTACAAAATTTTCGTGGACCGCACCCAAGATAGCGACGGAAATCCGGCCTACCTGTTCGCGATGACGTCACTGCAGCCTGTAAATGAAGCCGTAGGGATCATCAAAGACTACTACGTGTATATCGTTATTGTGACCTTGCTGCTCGCACTGCTCGCATCGTTCTACTACTCCCGTCAGATTGCCCGGCCGTTGCTGCGCATCAACCGTACCACGCGGCAAATGGCGGACCTCGATTTTTCGGAGAAAATTCCCGTCACAACGAAGGATGAAATCGGAGACTTGTCGGGCAGCATTAATGAGCTTTCTGAGCGCCTGCATTCCCATATCCTCCAGCTTGAACAGGACATCGAGAAGGAAAAGCAGTTGGAGCATACACGGAAAGAATTTATATCCGGCGTATCCCATGAGCTGAAGACTCCGTTAAGCGTCATTCAGAGCTGCCTTGCCATTTTGAATGACGGGGTTGCCAGCCATAAGCGGGATCACTATTTTGCGGCAATGGAAGACGAAGTCGGCCGGATGAATGTGCTGATTGGGGATATGCTGGAATTGGCCAAATATGAATCGGGTACATATAAAATGGACGTCGGTTCGTTCTATATCGATGCAGTCATCAAGCGGGTATATGCCAAATTAACGCCGGATTTTGCAGCCAAGCACTTGCTTCTCCACACTTCGCTTATCCCTGCCCAAGTCGAGGGGAACGAGCGTCGTATAGAGCAGGTCCTCGTCAATTTCCTTACCAACGCGATTTCGTATACGACGGAGCAAGAATCTATATTCGTAACCACTTCGGAAGAGAGGGACACCATTCAAATTAGTATCGAAAATAAAGGTGCCTATATCCCGGACGAGCAGCTGGAGAAAATTTGGGACCGTTTCTACCGCGGTGAAACCTCCCGCCACCGGTCAACCGGAGGGACGGGGCTTGGTCTTGCCATCTCCAAGAAAATTCTGGAGATGCACGGTGCGCCTTACGGCGTTAACAATACCTCCGATGGAGTGATGTTTTATTTTCAATTGAATAAAAAAGCGTAGAAATACGGAAAAAAGTGCAGACCCCGGTTCTGCGCTTTTTTTTGTTCTTTTTTGATACAGCATTGATTTGCTCTGCACTTGTTCTGCATCTCTCCCTGTTAATCTTTCTTTCAGAGAACCTAATTCTAAATAAAGAGAGGACAATATTCATGTTTAAAAAAATCATCTTAACGCTAGTTATAGGCAGTACCGCACTCACCTTGGCAGCATGCGGGAGTGGGCAAAATCCGCAAAACGTGACGTCTCAGCCACAGGTCAATGAAACAGCCCCCCCGGAGCAGCCAAACTCTATTTCCTATAAAACAATATTTAAGAACAGCGTATTTCTGGGAGATTCGATTACAGAGGCACTGTCTTACCATGACATTCTGGACGATGTCAATGTAGTGGCAGGTGCCGGAAAGACGGTTGAGCTGGCTCTTATCCGTGGAGATGTTGATAAGCTGACAGAGCGGAATCCGCAACATGTATTTATTATGCTGGGATCCGACGATATTCTATTGCCGCCGCAAATTACCGATAACCCTAAGCAGTATTCACTGAAGTTCTACGACCAATTGATCGACAGCATCAAGGAGAAGCTTCCGCAGGCATCCATAACGATTTTACCGGTTACGCCGGTTACACCGGAAGCGGAGAAAGTGGAACCACGCTACAAAAATATCGACGATTACAACCAGGGATTAAAAGAACTGGCGGGCAAAAAGCAGGCCGGATTTGCCGATTTATCCTCCATATTTGCGGACAGCACAACTTTTTATAGTTCGGACGGCATTCATTTTAAACCGGAATTTTATACACGTATGCTCGATTTGCTGAAAGACCGGGTGAAATAACATGCAGCCAGGTGAAGGTCTGGAGGTGACGGGGATTGGTCTTTAGCAGCCTTATATTTCTATTCCTCTTTCTGCCGGTCACCATGCTGATCTACTATCTCTCGCCTATGAGGATTAGAAATGCTGTTCTGCTCGGCGCAAGTCTGATCTTCTATGCATGGGGGGAGCCCATCTACATCTTCCTCATGATCTTCTCGACGGTATTCGATTATGTGAACGGAATCCTGATCGATAGATACAGGCATCGTAAAGTAATTGCACGGGGAGTTTTGATTCTGTCCATGATTGGCAGCCTGGGGATTCTTGGATTTTTTAAATACGCAGGTTTCGTGCTCGATAATATCAACTCGTTGTTCGACCTGCACTTGCAGGCAGCAGATCTTCCGCTTCCGGTGGGCATATCGTTCTACACGTTCCAGACGATGTCTTACATCATCGATGTTTACCGCAGGAAGATGCCTGTTCAGAAGAATCTGATCTCCTTCGGCGCCTACGTGACGATGTTTCCGCAGCTTGTAGCGGGACCGATCGTTAAATACGGAGACATTGCGGGGCAGCTCGTTAACCGCAAAGTGACGTTGGAGCGTTTTGGCGAAGGGGCGGAATTGTTTATCAGAGGGCTCGCCAAAAAAGTACTGCTTGCCAACAATATCGGTTTGCTGTGGGCAAGCAGTAAAGCGGTGCCTGCGGCGGAGCTGTCGGTTCTGTCCGCTTGGCTCGGCATTATCGCCTTTACGTTTCAAATCTATTTCGATTTCAGCGGATATTCGGATATGGCACGCGGTTTAGGTAAGATGATCGGGTTCGAATTTATGGAGAACTTCCACTATCCTTATACCTCCAAGAGTATTACGGAATTTTGGCGGAGGTGGCATATCTCGCTCGGGTCCTGGTTCCGTGAATATATCTACATCCCGCTTGGCGGCAATCGGGTAGGGAAGCTGAAACAGCTGCGAAACTTGGCGGTGGTATGGTTTATAACCGGATTGTGGCATGGAGCGAGCTGGAATTTTATCCTTTGGGGCTTGTATTTCGGTCTCTTTGTCACGCTTGAAAAGCTGATTCTCTTGAAACAGCTTCAGCGCTTGCCTGTCTTTGTAAGCCATGTCTACACCCTGATGATCGTGATCATCGGCTGGGTATTTTTCGAATTTGAACATTTGCCTGCAGCCCTGACCTTCATTGGAACGATGTTTGGCGCCGGGACACATGGATTCGCGGACAACCGGGCGCTCTACGATCTGTCGGCGAATGCTCTGCTGCTGCTGTTCTTGGCGGTTTGTGCCACGCCGTTTCCAAGCAAAGCACTGACCCGGTTCAGAACCAGATTTGCCCGGTTCGGCACGTTTGCCGCGCTTGCCATCTGCTTCATCTTCATCGTGGCCTCAACAGCATACCTGGTCAATGCAACGTACAATCCATTTTTATACTTTCGTTTTTGAAAATAAAAGCCGTTTCCACTTGGGGAGGTGATTATCTTTGAAGAAATACGACCAAGTCTATTACCGCGCACTCGCCATTGTACTGCTTATGTTTACTGGAGCGGTATTGGTTGTCAACGTTTTGACCCCGGCAAAGGTATTTTCCGAATCAGAGAACCGGATGCTGCAGCAGTTCCCGAACTTCTCGCTTCAAGCCTTAGGCTCAGGCAAGTTTGCTTCAGAATTTGAAGCGTATCTAGCGGATCAGTTTATAGAGAGAGACTTTTGGATTGGACTGAAATCCGGGGCAGACCAGGGGGTGGGGAGGAAGGAGAGCAATGGAGTTTACATCGGCAAGGATGGATACTTGATTCAAAAATTTTCGCCTCCCGAACATGGAGACTTGGAGGACAAGCTGAAAGCCCTTCAAGCCTTTGATCAGGCTACTCCTGGTCTGCGCAAATATATGATGCTGGTGCCGACCGCAGCTTCCATACTTAAGGATAAACTGCCGCCTTATGCTTCCGGGGGTGACGAGAGGGTCTATTGGGACAAGATAAAAGCTTCTGATCCCGGGGACATTCGATGGATCAATGTTTTCCCCGTGCTGGAGGCGAACAAGGAGCAGCCGGTCTATTACAAAACAGATCACCACTGGACGACCAAAGGTGCTTTTCTAGCCTATCGGGAGCTGGGCGCACCCATGAGCTTTACACCCAAGAACGAAGAGGAGTTCAACATCCGCCAAGTCACCGGTCAGTTTTATGGTTCTCTGTATTCGAAGAGCGGGGTTCGGCACATCCAGCCGGATTCTATTGAGCTGTACTATCCCAAGGTACCGGAGATTCTTTCCGTAGATTATGTTGACGAACAGCAAAGTGCAGATTCGATGTACGTTATGGGCAACCTCGCCAAGAAGGATAAATACACTGTTTTTTTCAATGGGAATCATGGCTTGATCCGCATAACAACCGGCCATACGGAAGGGCGAAGGCTGCTTATTGTTAAAGATTCATATGCAAACAGCCTGATCCCTTTTTTAACATCGCATTTCAGCGAAATTGATGTGGTAGACCTCCGATATTATGATGGCGATCTGCTGAAGCTTATGAAAGAACGGCAAATCCGCGACATGCTGATTTTGTATAATATGACTACATTTTCTGAGGATCCATCCATTAAAGCATTAGCAGATGCTGTGGAATAATGCACAAAGGGGTTGAGTAACGATGTTTCCGGGAAAGAAAATGAAATACCTGGTTGTCCTGGCTGCCGTCATGAGCTTATGCGGCATTCTGATCGGATGCTCCAGTAAGAAGGAAGGCGCCAAAGACGTTCCTGTCCATACCATTGAGGAACGCATCCAGCAAGCGGCCTCTATGGAAGCTATGGACAAAGGGGATATGAACAGGCTTAAGAAGCTCTATCATCTCGATGCAGAGGTAGTTCAGGATTTTGTGCTGTATACGGCAGAATCGAACGTGGAAGCGAATGAACTGGCCGTGATTAGAGTCAAGCAAGAGGATCAAGCGGAAAGCGTTAAGGAGAACATCATGGAAAGAATTGAGGCTCAAAAAGTCAAGCTGAAAGACTACCGCCCCGAGCAATTTTACCTCGTCGAAAAGCATATATTAAAGGTCAAAGGCCGCTATATTTTGTTCACAGTCTCCAAGGAGGCGGAGCAAATCGAAAGTGCATTTAGCGAAGCCCTAAAATAATCTCGTACACACAATTATGATCAGTGGTGGGCTCCTTTTGTCCGTCCGGTGTTCATCTGGACGGGCAAAGGAGGACCTATTTATTTTATTTCCCGCCCAGCAGCCGGTGAAGCTGTGCTGCCAGCTTTTGGCCGGCATTGGCCTCTGTGAGCGTAAGGTCCCACAATACCGCATGGGTGCGCGGGTCGGGAGCATCGGTTTTGACTGTAAGGGTCAGCTCTTGTGTGCCTTCAACTGAAACCTGAAAAGACAGCGGCTGATTCTCGCCCGTTGCGATATTCACATCGAGGGAGCAGAGCTCTTCTCCGTCGGCGCTGATTATGACGCTGCTGGTACCGCTGCCCTTAGCTGGTATAGCATCGTCAGGGACGCCGAAATTCCCGGCTAACTCCTTGTACTGTCCATCCAGGCGCAGGGAGAACTCATGGATTCCCGGATGATCAGGGCTATAGAGATTGACAGCCGGTTCAATCTGCTCCTGTGCCATAGTGAAACTATGGAGTCCTTGTTCCCACCGCACTTCACCGTGCTCAATGGGCAACTGGTCCAGCGCTCTGATCTCACCGCGGCCATGATCCAGATAATAGTTGATACCGCTCACGGCGGAGTAGACGATTAACGTCAAGACAGCGCCTGATGACAGGAGCTTGAGCATACCTTTTGTGGTTGTAAGGTCGCGGCGGATCAGCCGCTGGGCACCGTAGCCGACAACCGCGCCCAGCGTATTAATAACGATATCGTTAATATCGAACGAACCCAAATGTGTTACCATCTGAATCAGCTCAATTCCTGTAATGGCTGCTAAGAAGACCAAGAGGAACGGCAGGAAGCGGCAGCGGATCAGCAGCGGAACCACGAGGCCGAACGGGACGAAGGCCAGATAGTTGCCCAGATTGAAGACCCACAGATTCGAATAACCCCCGCCCGGAAAATGCAACGGAATGCCGTCAAAAGCCAAGCGATACCTGAGGTCCGTCTCGGGCAGAGCCGATGAGCGGTTGAAGCCGACAAACAAGAAAAATAAGGTGAGGACCGTGTAGAGACCTAAGCTGATCCAGGCGGCGGTCCTCGTCTTGCCTTGAAACATGATGTGTGACCTCTCTTTATCGGTTATGGTAGTGTCCCTTGCAGGGGACAACATAGGAAGTATATGCTATCCTCGTTGGTCCAAGCAAGGCGGGGGTAACAGTGCAGTCCTCAGTAACCGAGTTACTTCTATCATCACACCTTAATGTGTTAATCGTACTTGCCATTCATCCAATCTGGAATTGTCTTCCATACATAATCTATTACTAGATTACAGGAAGGGAGGTGGCTTGATCGTGGCACAAGTTATTGATGTAGGACGGAGTACAGCATCTACAGGCACTCAGACCTTGTCCATTCCAATTCTCTCGCCGGGTCAAAATCAAATATTGGCGGAGTTTGGAATAGCTACCGTTATAAACGGGGATGTTCTGCTGAATGCAACCATTGGCTTTCAGACTACGCTTGGCATCCCGAATGTAGTTTTTACGTTATACCGGGATGGCCAGCCGATTTTTAATGTAGGAGCAAGCGGACTCGCTCTACTCGCAATACAGCCGGTTACGATCTCTTATTTGGATTTAAATGTTCCAGGCGGTTATCATGCCTATTCTTTGGGGGCAGCCAATAACAGCACCAATATTCTGCTCAATACGGCCAGCATTACCGGGCCCGTGACCTTTTCAGGCGTTTCCACTGGGTAAAAGAGCAAACAACCCGTCAGCCTTAATTGGCCGGCGGGATTTTTTTATACTAGATCGATCCATTCATTCATCAGGTTCTATTGTATTTCATACAGTAGAATGTTGTGTTTCCGGTGAAAAATGACCTTTTTTCAATATTCAATTGTACAAAATGCAGTTACTATTATTCCAGCGCCTAGAGTATCCGGATGACTGCTGTGGAACGAGGCGCTGGCTGGTGATTTTACAATTTTGTTGGCTGTAACTTGTGCCGGAAATGAATCATCACTTGCTTGATAGAACACTTCAATCTCTTCACCCTTTTTATATTTAGAAGGTGAAACTTCATTTACCCAAATGGCTTGAGAGTACATATTAGTTTCTAGAACTTCCTTATAACTCTTACTCAAGTCTTCTTCTTTTAATTGAGCAATGACTAGAATCCTTTTATTGTCTACATCTACTGAGTGTACAGTTCCCTTAAATACAGTGTCACCCTTACCGCAGGCAGTAACTAATAACAAGAAAATAAAAATAAGAGCCCTTTTAGAGATAGTACTGGTTTTTAGTAGCATGGCCCTGCTCCTTTGAAGGATTAAGACATTAGTTTAACCGTGGTTTCACGGATTAAGCACTGAATATGGTGCCCAGATTATTCTAGCGCCAGATCCATCTATAAGTACAAAAGTCTATGCCGGATCTTCTCATGAGGGTTGGGTTGGCTATAAAGTGAAGACAAGCGATGCCTCCCCGCTGATTGCATTCTCCCGAAATTATGATGGAACAGGCGGAGTCTGGTTTAAAACAAACTAATATTATTCTTACCGAGCCCTGCTGAAACTAAGCGGGGCTCTTTCTTGTGTAGATACTGAACTTTACAGTTGCATTCTTCCAGAGTTTTGACTTTAAATGTATATCCTTTTTTGGGTATCAGTACCAGACATTCAAGTAGCTGATTGTATTTCCTGCAATAGAATACGCAAAGATCCCCATAAAATTAGATTCTATTGTATTTCATACAGTAGAATGTTGTGTTTCGGGTGAAAAAGGGACTTTTTTCAGCATTCCATTGTACGGAATACAATAGATCGTATTTCAAAGCCTTTTTTTCAGTATTCCATTGTATAAAATGCAGTTGCTATCGTTCCAGCGCCTACAGCATCCGGTTGACTGCTGCGGGTATCAACATCCCCGTAGTGTCCCGGTACCCCATGCCAGCCAGCAGATCATTACCGTTCAGCTCATGCACGTTCTTCGCAGATGTATCCAGCTCCATACCTAGTACATACTGCAACACTTCGGCAACATACTTGGGCTGGTTTAGATTGAGAGCATAGTATTGCCCCTCTTTGATGACCCGTAATCCTTCATTTAGAGGACTTCCGGCAGTAATGGTGTCTACAGTGGTAAACTTAACAATCCATTTGGTCTTTCTGTCCTCTGTGATCAGCGTCAGCTTTGAACGGCAATGCACATCTCTGACCGTTTGATAACTCCACCAGTAAGTGTGTCCGCCAACGGCGATTTTTCTCATTATGCTTGAACCTCTTCCTTGTACAAATATCGGTTGATACAGTTATAATCTCCGCTAGCTTTAATATGAATTTTACCGCCTTTTGGGTTTAAGTTCCAGCTAAGAAACACGGTGAATCCCCTGTTTATTCCAGCGTTTCTTACCCTTTAATTCCCCTTCCCGGTTCTAATTATCCCCTCAGCTGCATATACTGTTTCAATACAAGAACACCTGTTCTATTTTACCATTGCTTAAAAAACTTAATGCTGGTTATAATACAAACAGATGTTCTTACTGTACCCGGAGGCGATTAATCATGAAGATGAGCATCGGCCAAACTATAGAAATGATATATCTGGACAAGGCAGGCCGGATTACGCAGCGGAAAATTGAGGTGCGCGGGATGCGGGACGGCCGGATTCGGGCTACCTGTCTGAGCACCGGCCAGCCCCGTGTATTCCTGACGGCCAATATTCTGTCGTGGCGCCCGGTACGGGGGCAACGGTATGCCTAGAGAGCGGATAATTCTGCTCTCCGACTGCCAGTCCTTCTATGCCAGCGTCGAGAAGGCGGCCCATCCCGAATATGCGGATCAGCCTGTGGCGGTCGGCGATCCCACGCGGATGAACGGGATTGTGCTGGCGGCCTGCCCGCTGGCCAAATCCCGCGGGGTGACCACCGCCTCGCGCGTGGGGGAAGCCCTGACGAAATGCCCGGAGCTCGTAGTCATCCGGCCGCGGATGGGAACCTACATTAAGGTCTCCCTCCTGATCTCCGAGATCTACCAAGTATATACCGATCTGGTGGAGGCGTTCAGCATCGACGAGCAGTTCCTGGATGTGACCGGCTCCTTGCGCGCGTTCGGAGGAGATCTGGCGGAGCTGATTCACTCCATCCAGCAGCACGTTCTGTTATCTACCGGAGTGTGGACCCGGGTGGGCATCGGGCCGTCCAAAATCCTCGCCAAAATGGCCAACAACTTCGCCAAGAAGAAGCCCGGCGGAACGTTCCGGCTGGATTACGATAATCTGGACACTGAGCTGTGGCCGCGTCCGGTACACGAAATGTTTATGGTAGCCGGGCGGATGACTAAGAACTTTTACCGTATGGGGATTACAACGATTGGAGATATTGCCCGGATGGAGCTGGGGGAGTTCAAGCAACGGATGCGCAGGACTATGGGCAAGCAGAGCGATATCCAGGCGGAATATTATTGGCAGACCGCACGCGGCATCGATCCCAGCCCGGTGGTGACCGGGATACGCCACCAGATGAAGTCTGTCGGCCACGGGAAGGCGCTGCGCTGGAATCTGTATACCCGGCTGGAGGAGATTGAGGTGGTGCTGCTGGAGCTGGTGATTGAGGTCTGCCAGCGGGCGCGGAAATACCGGTACATGGGCTCGGTGGTGTCTGTTGCGGTAGTCGAGACGGACGGCAATACCTCCAATTCCTACAGCCGTCAGACGACACTGCCGGAGCCGTCCGCGCTGACCCATGAGGTGGCGGCAGCAGCGTACCGCTTATTCGTGGACCATTGGACGGGGATGCCGCTAAGCCGTCTGGCGATCACCATCTCCGAATTAACGGATGACCGCGTGATGCAGCTGACCCTGTTCGATGACCGTATACGAACTCTGGGCAAGGAACAGGCGATTGACCAGATCAAGACCCGGTATGGCAGCCAGGCCTTGATCCGCGCCTCTTCATTGCTGGAATCGGCGGTTGCTCTGGAGCGGGCTGAGCAGATCGGGGGACATTACAAATGAGCAAGCTGGATGGCAACGAACGCTGGAAATCCAAGATGCTTATGACAGAGCATGTTCAGCAGTATGAACAGAAGCAGGGGGGAGAGGTACGAAGAATGATTACGGTCGAGGAACGGACGATGGTGCGTGACCTCATCCTGCTCCCTTACCTGGACACCATGGTCAGCAAAAGCCTGCGCGAAATTGAGCTGTCCGGCAGCATCCTCCAGCGGGCCTCTATGATTGCCGGCCAGGCGATTCAGCAGCGCATTATGGATGATACCCACCGGCTGCAGAAGGAGCTGAAGCAACGCAATATCCGGGTAGTGCCCGATGAGCAGGAGGAGTTCCTGGTGTATTACAAAATCTTTTGCCGGGGCTATCAGGAACGCTTCGGACTCACCCGGGATGTGATGCGCACGGAGATCAGCCTGCGGCTGACCCGGTATACGGCAGAGCTTCGGGAATTGCTGCGGAATCAGCAGGGGGCCACGTCATGACCAGGCTCCAGCGCTTTGGTGAAGAAAATCTCCAGCGGCTCATTGTCCGGCAGCAGGCAGCCCGAGTCGCGGTAGCAGAGTTTCCGGTAAAAATGCTGGGCCTCTTCATTGGCCATGGAGGAGGTCATGACCTGCTTGTGGCCCATGGCCTGCATCGCCTGCTCCCAGTGCAGCACCGCCTGTCTGCCGAAGCCGGCACCCCGGTAAGGCTCATCAATCCACAGCAGATTCATAAAAGGGATCTGATCCCAGAAATAGCCGTAACGCAGCCAGCCAATGTCCAGCCCGCCCTCGCTCAGAATGTAAATCTCCTGCTGGTTTATTTTCGGGAGAAGAAGTGAGTTCAGGACATGAGGGTCACGGCTTGCGAGGTAATCATAATCGGCTTCGGTTGCGGTTCTAATGTTCATGCGGCGGCTCTCCTGTCATTGTATAGGGTGTGAAGAACGATTGTTATTTACAAAAGTATATCACCTCCGGCAGCCCGGTTCGGTGTAACAAACGGCTATAAACAAACAAGCCCCGGGAAGGGGCTTGTCTTTGTCTAAATATAGTTCTCAGGCTTCGCCGCCAGCTTGTCCGCTATACAAAATCCGGTATTCCAGCGGTTCCAGCGTCATACGGATTTTCTCCCCCTCCTGCTCTACAGGCTCGCCGTTCAAGGCATCCTGCCAAGCTCCGCCGCCCAGTGATTGCGTAAGCGTCAGCGGTTCGGTAGAGTTGTTCATCCAGACCGTGAAGCGGGTGTGCTCATTCCAGCGTTCATACACCAGACCCGGGCTGGCCGGATCACTCAGCAGGAAGCGGAACTGGCCGGTGCGCAGCACCTCGTGCTGTTTGCGCAGGGCAATGAGGCTCTGATAAAAGCGCAGCAGCTCCCGGTCCTGCCGGTCCTCTTCCCAGATCATGCATTTGCGGCAATCCGGGTCATCCCCGCCGGTAATTCCGATCTCATCTCCATAGAAAATACACGGCGTACCGGTGAACGTGAAGAGGAAGGCGATGGCCAGCTTCAGCCGCTGCTTGTCTCCGCCCAGCCGGGTGAGTACTCTCGGGGTATCATGGCTCGCCAGGAGATTGAACAGCACTTCATTCGCCTGCCGGGGATACCGCATAAGCAGCCCGTAGATCTGCGCGGCGAAGGTGTCCGCATCCATGCCGTTGTCCGCGCCGAAGAACTTCAGCAGCCGGTCAGAGAAGGGATAGTTCATCACCGAATCGAACTGATCGCCCTGCAGCCAGCTGAGAGAGTCGCTCCAGACCTCGCCGATGATGAACGCTTCCGGGTTGATCTCCTTGACCGCCTTGCGGAAATCCCGCCAGAACACATGGTCTACCTCATTAGCGACATCCAGCCGCCAGCCGTCGATGTGGACCTCCTTGAGCCAGAACTTGGTAATATCCAGCAGATAATCTCTGGCTTCCGGGTTGGCAGTGTTGAGCTTGGGCATTCCGCTGAAGAAGCCGAAGGTATCATAGTTGGCCTTGCCGTCCACCACCTGGACAGGATAATCATGGATATGGAACCAGCCTGCATATTTGGAGTCCGCTCCATGCTCCAGCACATCCTTGAACGGTGCGAACCCGGAGCTGGTATGATTGAAGACGGCATCGAGGACCACCTTAAGTCCTTTGGAATGGGCCAGGTCCACCAGTTGCTTGAGCTTATCGAGATCTCCAAAGTTTGCATCGACTGTTGCGTAGTCAACGGTGTCATATTTATGATTGCTGGGAGCCTGGAAAATGGGGGTCAGATACAGCGCCGTTACGCCAAGCTCTACAATATAATCCAGATGATCAATCATCCCCTGCAGGTCACCGCCAAAATAGCTGTCGTAGGCAGGCGGTGCCCCCCATTCGAGTGTCCCTTCAGGGTCATTCGCCGGATCACCGTTAGCGAACCGGTCCGGCATGATCTGATAGAAGACCGCAGATTTTGCCCATTCTGGAACCTTCAGCAGGTCGGCCTCGTGAAGATAAGGCATTTCGTAATAGCCTCCGGCAGGCGCAGGCAGCCCGTCTGTAAAGAAGCCGGATTCCAGCATCCATACCGTCTCCTGACCGGTTTCCAGCCGGAAGCCGTAGGAGAAACGCTTGAACTCGGGGAAGACCTCTGCTTCCCAATAATCGAAGAAGCTGTCAGTAGCCACCTTGCGCATGCTCAGCTCCTGATGATGCTGCTCCCAGTCGTATTTGTCGCCGGTCAGTGCGAATACCCGGTCTACATTGTTTTTTTTGCTGCGGATTCTTAAGTGGAAGGTATCCTTGTTATAAGCATACGCCCATCGTCCCTGCGTTGAATGATAGATACATTCCAGCTCGATGGAGGAGGCGGATGATGGTTGGGACACTGCTTGTCTGCTGAGAGCCATATGAAATTCCTCCTGGGATACATATTGTAGATGGATATTATGAGGTATAAGCCTTAGTTAATACCCTGGGACCAGAGGTTTCAAACAGCAGATATTACTTCCAGGGCCGTAGTCAAAATAGGGTCCCCTGCACCGGCTCCGGCCCGGCTCTGCGGATCAGCTCCGGGTAGTCACTCCTGACATCGCCCACGGCTGCGGAGACGGGATAGGCCAGCATTTGCTCCGCATCGTAAGGCCGCAGCAGCTTCATCAGGGCGGGAATATTCCGGTTGCTGCGCTCCAGCCACTGCGCCTCCCCGTCCGCATCCAGAATGACCGGCATCCGGTCATGGATGTCTTTCATGAGACGGTTCGGGGTAGTGGTGATGATCGTGCAGGTGGAGATTCTGCCGCCGTCAGGGCCGGTCCAGATATCATACAGTGCAGCCATGGAGAACAGCTTCCCGTCCCGCATCGTGATCCGCAGCGGCTGCTTGCCGCCTTCCTGGACCTTCCAGTCATAGAAGCCGTCTGCGGGAATCACACAGCGGCGGGAGGCCACCAGTCCTTTGAAAGAAGCCTTCTCCAGCAGAGTCTCACTGCGGGCATTGATTAGCTTGGCAGCGTTCTTGTCCTCCTTGGACCAGGAAGGGAGCAGTCCCCAGCGAAGTTCTCCGAGCTTATTCTGTGTGCCGTCATGAATAACAGCGGCAATAGGCTGCATCGGAGCCGCGTTATACCTCGGTGCATATTGGATGAGCGGGTGCTCCCGGATGAAATACTTGGCGATTAGCTCCTCCAGCGTTACCGTGATCGTGTATCTTCCGCACATGTTGTCTATGCCTCCCTGGATCGTTAATGGTTTACAGACCGAACAGCTTGTCTTAGCATTATATAAGATGAGACTGAGGATTGCGAAGGGGGACGGCTGGCAATGATTATCGTAAGCTCCTGCCTGGCAGGAATGAAGGTCAGATATAATGGAACTGATTGTCTGGAGCAGGGCATCCGGCAGTTGCTGGACAGCCGGCAGGCGGTTGCTGTATGTCCCGAGCTGCTGGGCGGTTTCTCTACCCCGAGAGAACCGGCAGAGATTATAGGCGGCAGCGGCACAGATGTGCTGGAGGGGCAGGCCCGGGTGGTGGATAGAACCGGGAGGGATGTAACCGCAATGTACATAGAGGGCGCGTATGCCGCACTAGAGCAGGTACGGAGCTTAGCAGCCACGCTTGTTGCCCTTAAGGAGAATAGCCCTTCCTGCGGCAGCTCCATGATCTATAACGGAGAATTTGCGGGCATGAAAATCCCCGGAGAAGGGGTGACCACAGCTCTCCTGCGGCTGCATGGTATTGAAGTGATCTCCGAGGAGCAGCTCGCGGCGCGGTTGCCGGGAATAGAGGGCTGATCCGGGGCACGGGCCATGGACAAATGTTACAATATTGTGTTTATTAACAGGTGGTAATACAGGCAGTTCAGCAGTATAATCTAGTAGTCCTGTAAGAAAATCCTGAATTTCAAGAAGCGGAGAATTTCGTTATGAAACCCATCTATTTGGACCACGCCGCCTCAACACCGGTTCATCCGGAGGTGGCAGCGGTTATGTATCATATGCTGTTGAACGAGTACGGCAATGCGTCCAGTGTGCACCAGTTCGGACGGTCTGCCAAGAGAATTATAAATGGGGCGCGCGATAGAATCGCGGGCTTTTTGGGCTGTTCCCCTGAGGAGTGGGTCTTCACAAGCGGCGGCACAGAGAGTGATAATCTCGCGCTGTTCGGCGCAGCCTATGCTTCTGCTTCTAAGGGTAGACATATCATTACTACAGCGGTTGAGCATCATGCAGTGCTGCATACCTGCGCGGAGCTGGAAGGACAGGGCTTCGAGGTCACCTATCTTCCTGTGGATTCTACCGGCCGTGTCTCTCTGGAGGATGTGGAATCGGCTATGCGCGAGGATACAGTACTGATTAGCATAATGTATGTGAATAATGAAGTGGGAACTGTACAGCCTATAGAAGAGATTGGCAGATTGGCGGCGGAACGGGGTGTGCTTGTGCATGTAGATGCTGTACAAGCTCTGGGAACACTGCCCTTGGTGCTCCGTGACCTGCCGGTCGACTATATGAGCTTTTCGGCCCACAAGATCGGAGGTCCGCAGGGGATTGGAGGCTTGTACGTCCGGCGGGGGGCGCCGCTTACGCCAAGACAGCATGGCGGACTTCAGGAGCGCGGCCGGCGGGCGGGCACGGAGAGTCTGGCTCATACCGCCGGGTTCGCCAGAGCCGTTGAGCTGGTTGTGCAAGGGCTGCCGGAGCATCAAGAGCAGGCTCTGGAGCTACGCAGCACGCTGCTGGAGGAGCTGGACAAGCAGGTTGGAGCAGAGAAATATGTGGTCAACGGAAATGAACAGCATACGGTGCCTGGAATTCTGAATATCAGCTTTCCCGGAGCCGGGACAGATGTGCTGCTGATGAACCTGGACATGGAGCGGATAGCGGCAGCCAGCGGTTCGGCCTGTACATCAGGATCTCTGGAAATCTCGCATGTCCTCCGGGCCATGAAGCTTCCGGAAGAACTTTTGAACTCTGCGATTCGCTTTAGCACAGGTTTGGGTAATACTAATGAAGAAATGCAGGTTGTTGCCCAGAAAGTTGGAACCATTTTGAGCCGGCTGCGTACTAGAGACTAGGCGTCCGTGCATTCTGGCAGCCGTTTAAGAGGTACTCCGGCCCATGGGAACCCGTATGCAATACTAAGGTGAGGGGACTTGGGATACCATGAAGCTGCAAGATATGATTGGCCTCACTGTGTATGAAGTTGAAGAGGGTACTGAAGTCGGTGAAATAATCGATATCGGACTGGATTCAAACTGGAATATTACGGGTATTGAACTGGAGAGCAAATCTTTTTTCTCTAGTCATGTGAAAGTTGTGGCATGGGATAATATTGCCGCTTATGGCGAAGATGCTGTCATGATCCGCAATAAAGAGTCGATTATTAAGGTCGACGCTGACCATATATCCTACACTTTCCTCTTGGGAAAGAACAAATTGAAGGACAGGCAGGTGCTTACAGCATCCGGAACGGTGCTTGGGCGGATATCGGATGTTTATTTTGACCAAAAGTTGGGAAACACAATAGTAGCGCTGGAAATCAGTGACGGGCTGGTAACTGATTTGATCGAAGGCCGAAAATGGCTGCCTTGTTCTGGAGAGATGACTATCGGAGAGGATTCTGTACTGGTTCCCGCGATGAGTGAAGAACGGCTCCAAAACGCCATTAATATTGTTAACGGATAGGTGGAATGTATTATATGAAGTGTCCAAACTGCAACTCCAAGGATATCGGCAAGATCGGCTCCCACCAGTTCTATTGCTGGGGCTGTTTCATCGAACTAACGGTCAACGGCGAGAAAATGTCGGTGTATCAGGTTGAAGAGGATGGCACGCTCAGCTCGCTTGACGATCTGTTCTCGGGAGAAGAGGTTGCACAGGATTTCCCGCAAATCCACGCCTCCTCCTGACCGTTGCCTTACTCGTAATGTGACGACAGTTACATAGTTCCGCTATGCCCAAACACCCGGGTTGCTTGTTTAAGCTGCCCGGGTGTTTGGGCTTTTTTTGAATTAAGGCTTCCTTCTGAAAAAAGAACATATTAGGCAGGCGAACGGGCGTGCGTGCCGGCTGTAATCGAAAAACCGGTTACATTGGACTCGCGCGAGCGGCGTTTACAGGGAGCTCCGGACAAAGTTGTATCTTTGTTATACGGGCTAAGGAATTGGTATGTCGTCTCCGGGATACGGACCCTATACTGAAATCGACTGGCGCGAGACCAGAATTCAACAAGGTTCTACACGAGGGGGAATGTTCAGATGTACCGCAAAGGAATATCCAAGCTTCTGATTGCCGGATTGCTGCTGTCAGGAATTCAGCTTCCGGGAACTACAGGAATAGTGCAGGCAGATAGCGGACAAGACGCAGACAGGCTGTCTGCAAGTACAGGACAGGCAGAAGCAGCCCCGGCGGCAGGGTTCGCCGATATGAAGCAGCACTGGGCGTCGGCCGCAGTGAACAGGCTGTCAGCCGCAGGAATTCTGCAGGGGGACGAGGCAGGACAATTCAGACCGGGACAAGCGGTCTCACGGGCAGAGATGGCCGCCATTATCAGCCGCGTGTTCCGTTACGCAGATTCAGGCAGCACTGTATTCAGTGATGTAAGCGCTTCTTCCTGGTATGGCAAGGATGTAAGCCGCGTGAATGCCGCAGGTGTTATTCAAGGCTACGCGGACGGCCGGTTCCAGCCGGGAGCGGCTGTTACCCGCCAGGAAGCTGTAACCATGCTGAGCCGGGCGTTCACGCTGGAGGCGGGCTCCCCGGGTACGCTGGCTGCCCAGTCTGATGCGGCAGCGGTCAGCGGCTATGCCCGGGAAGCTGTGAGTGCGATGCTGGACGCCGGTTACCTGCGCGGCGATGCGGGCGGCAAGCTGAACCCGCAGGCGCAGATGACCCGGGCCGAGCTGGCCGAGCTGCTGAGCCGGATGGTCGGGTGGATCAGCTCCGGCGAGGGAAGCCAGAAGCTTGGAGCGGTGTCCGGCAATGTGATTGTCAACCGGGCGAATGTGCAGCTTGATGGCGGAACCGTCAGCGGCAATCTCTACGTCACAGCCGGGGCAGGAGAAGGGGAAGTTGCCTTCTCAGACATCAAGGTGCAGGGAACGGCACATATCTCAGGAGGAGGCGACCATTCCGTGGTATTCCGCCAATCCATTCTGGGACAGATCAAGCTGAACAAGCTTACCGCCCTGGTACGAATGGTACTGGAGGATGGCAGCACTGCAGCCCGGATCGAATTGCTTAAGCCGGCGAAGGTGGAGATCGGAGCAGGCTCGCGTGCAGAGACTGTGGTCATCGGCGCAGATGCTGCCGGATCAGAGATCGTGAGCCGGGGGCAGATCGGCCGGCTTGAGAACCAGGCGGACCGTGCTCTGCTGAACGGCCAGGCGCTCAAGAACGGCGAGACGCTTCGCGACTTGTCCGGAACGGGAGCTACAGCGCAGGCAAGTACGAAGGCTACCTCTGCCCCAGTCCAAGCGGGCGGCGGAAATGCAGGCGGTGACACACCAGCGCCAACTTCCACACCTTCACCTGCGGCGCCGGTGCCGACAGCAACGCCTGCTGTCACACCAACTCCAACGCCGGCTCCGACTCCGCCTACCCAGAACAATCCATGGGAGCTCGTCTGGAATGACGAATTCGACGGCCAGACCATTGATGAGGGCAAATGGAATGTACAGGATACCGGCACGGTGTACAATAACGAATTGGAATATTATCACCCGGACAATGCTTCGCTTACGACAGAGAGCGGGCAGAGCGTACTGGAGCTGGAAGCCCGGAAGGAGGCTTACGGCGGGAAGGATTATACTTCAGGCAAGCTGACCTCCAAGATGAAGGGCGACTGGACCTACGGCAAATTCACCGTGCGGGCCAAGCTGCCGGTTCAGCAGGGCATGTGGCCGGCCATCTGGATGATGCCAACCGATGATGAGACGCAGTATGGACCTTGGCCGGGAAGCGGCGAGATGGACATTATGGAATTGACGGGACCGGTTGCCGGCAAGGCAGAGGCGGATCTCTATCCAAGAACGGTCCATGGCTCGATTCACTACGACATTCCGCATGCGTCCCAGACCAAAACCTATGTACTGCCGGAAGGCCAGACCTTCGCAGATGATTATCATGACTTCACGCTGGAATGGCTTCCGGGCCTGATCCGGTATTATGTGGACGGTAAAATGTATTTTGAGACGAGCGACTGGGGCACAAAGGCCGAAGGGCAGCCGGATTACTATACGTACCCTGCTCCGTTTGACCGGCCGTTCTATATGATTCTGAATCTGGCCGTGGGCGGCGACTGGCCGGGAGATCCGAAGGCCGACTTCAAGTCGGATAAAATGTATGTAGACTACGTACGGGTCTACAAATACAAGGACCTGGATCAATGGCCGGATGTAACAGGGAAGCGGCCGGTCGATCCGGGACTGTCGACCCCGCAGCGTCCTGTTCTGGCAGACGGGAATCAGATCTACAATGGGGACTTCAAGGGTACTGTAGCAGCCCAGGGTCAACCGGAATATTGGGAATTGATTGAGAATGAAGGTGGAAGCGGAACCGTCTCCGTCATTGAGGATCAGGATAAGGGCAAGGCGGTGAAGGTTGCTGTCCATGAGGCCGGAACCCAGAACTACTCCATTCAGCTTGCGCAGAAGCCGCTGCTGCTGGAGAGGGACAAAGCCTACAAGGTCACCTTCGATGCCAAAGCGGACGCAGCCCGGCCGCTGATGAGCAAGCTGACCGAATTCGGCGGCGGATGGACGGCGTATTCCGGGGAGCGCAATTTCCAGCTTACACCGGACTGGCAGCCGTATGAGTACAGCTTTACGATGACGAAGGCTTCGGATAATAATGCCCGCTTTGAGTTCAACCTGGGTCTGAACAACATCTCCGCCTACTTCGCGAATGTAAGAGTGGTAGAGACCGAAGCGCCGCCGGTAGTACGCACCCCGCTTGCTGACGGCAACCTGATCTATAACGGAGGCTTCGATCTGGGAGAAGCACGGCTTGGATATTGGAGCTTTGCCGTTAAGCAGGGCTCGGAAGCAGCAGCGAAGGCCAGTGTAACCAATACACTTGCACTGCCGATGATGAAGCGGGAGTTCCGGGCGGACGTGCAGAAGGCCGGAGGATCGCCGGAGGATGTGACGCTGACCCAGGCAGGAATTCCTGTGTCCGCAGCAGCCGTCTACCAGCTTGCCTTCGATGCGAGATCGGCCGAGGCGCAGCCGCTTGGCATTAAGCTGGCGGGCAGCGGTGGTCAGACGGTCTATCCTGACGGAACCACCTTCACTCTGACACCGGAGTGGAAGAGCTATACAGCAGAAATTGAGCTGTCCGGCGGGTCCGGCACGGAAGCTGCGTTATCGTTCCTTCTGGGCGCGGCTGCGGGACAGACCGAGATTGACAATGTGCGTCTGGTACGGATGACCGATCCGCCAGTGCTCCATAACTACCTGCATCTGCGGGGAGACCAGTTCTGGAGAGCCTCAGGAACCGGCCTGATTCCGAGCGGCGAAGGCGGCAAGGATATCACGGATATGGAGAACGGCGACTATGTGGAATACAAGGTGGTACTGCCTCAGGCAGGAAGCATTGTTCCAGTAACCCGCGTATCCAGTGTGCGCGCCGATTCGGAGCTTACGCTGTCAGTACTGGATGGCGGCAAGCAGAATGTAGTGACGGAATCTGTCTACAGCACGGCAGTTGGCGATACCGGAGGCCTTCAGTCCTACCGGGCGATCATTGGAGCCCCGCTTACGCTGCCTGCGGGAAGCTATTACATCCGTCTTGGCGGCAGCGGCTACAATCTGGCCTGGCTGGATCTGTCCCGCGAGCTGGTGGTGAACGGCAGCTTCAAGGACGATTCCACCGACAACTGGACGCTGTTCAAGAAGGACTGGGAACCGGATGATCCCGGGAAGAGCACTGTAATGAAGGCTGTGTATGGGGAACTGCAGGTTAGCCTCGGTGGAACTGGAACGGAGGCTTGGCATGCACAGGTGAAGCAAGCGGGCATCCCGGTAGAGCAGGGCAAGAAATATCTGCTGCGCTTCGATGGGGATGCTTCGTTGGCCCGGGATATTAGAGCGCTGGTTCAGCGTGACGGGACTGAGGATGGCAACTGGACTCCTTATCTGGAACAGGAGCTTAGACTCAGCCAAGACGGCGGACACTATGAATATCTGTTCACTGCCCCGGCAACCGATCACGCTGCGGTGCTTCAGTTTAGTCTCGGCAAGATCACCGAAGAGCTCGGAGCGCACACGGTCAATCTGAGCAATATCTCCTTGCTTCAGGTAAGCCCGGTGCTGGACGGTGAGGCTTACGGGGAGAATCTGATTCCAAACGGCGATTTCTCGGCGCCGCTTAAGGGCTGGAGCAGTTACTCCTCCGACAACGGGGAGTTAGCCATTGACAATGTGGATGGCGCGCTGCAGATCAAGGTGGGCTCCACCGGAACGAACACCTGGGACCGGCAGGTCTTTTATGAGGGAGTCGCTTATAACGAAGGCAATCATTATACACTTACCTTCAAGGCCAAGGCCTCGGCTGAACGCAAAATGAATATCAGCATCGGCTGGCTGGATGTAGCGGACAATTACAACTGGCACGGGTATACGAGCAAGATTGTTGATCTGAACAGTGAATATCAGGAATATACCGTAGAATTCGATGTTGCCGGAGGCAGCACCTCCATCGGCCGCATTTCCTTCGAGCTGGGAGATATCAAGGATGGCGGCACCGGGCATCTGACGGTGGACGTGGATGATATTGTGCTCACGAATAACGGAACAGCAGCACCTTAAGCACCTTGAACATGCTTTGGATTTTGTTATTCAGGCTTACGATTTGGTATTTAGACTGGACGCAGACACTTCTATAATTATTACATGGAGGACGGGCAACCGTTCTCCATGCTTGCTTCAGAACTTCCCCCAATTCTTCAGCCCGATGCGAATACATAACAGGGAATGAGTATCGTCCAACAGAAAACAGGAAAAGAGGAGAATCATTCATGATGCTGAAATTCAATACCGCAAGAGCGGCGGCTGCTTCGCCTGAGGATATTCTAAGACAGGCATTCGCAGACCGGATAGACGCAAAAGGCCGGCTAAGCGCCGTCTTCACGGATTCCCAGTGCACCGGAGCTGTTGGTGTAGCGGGCCTTCCGCTCCGGCTGCCTGCCATTCAGGAGCTGCTGAAGCTCCCGGAAGTGGCAGCGCTGCTGCCGAAGGCGGCTGGCACATCCGCGCTGTTCACCGTGAATGATACAGGTACGGCACTATCCCTGCATATCCGCCATGCGGGAAGACAGGAACAGGCAATAGCTATACCGGAGGCGGCTGCAGGCGCGGCACTGGTGCAGCTTCAGGCTGCGCCGGGCTGGGCTGGTGCCCTTAACGCTGAAGGCGAGCATGTCATTGACCTGCGCTCCCCCGTTCCGGGTCCGCACTTCGCGGTCAATCTGCTGCTGGGCAACCGCCTGGAGTTCCCTCATCCGCTCCAGACTACACCGAAGAGCGTGGTAGACCGCCTTGGCGGCGGCAGCTTCCGTTCCCATGCGGCTACCCAGGTGCTGGCGACCCGTTGGGATATGCGCCAGGAGGAGAACGGCTTCCCGGCCAACCGTCAATTCTATCTGTTCGAGGACGGGAAGCAGATCTTCTATTCCGCTGATCCGGGCGGAGAAGGCATTAAATCGGCGGTCTGCCGCCATTCACAGAATGTAACCATCATCACGTACCGCCTGTCCGGCGGACTTGAGATTACACGCACGATCTTCATTCTGCCGCATGCTGAGGGTCTGCCGCTGGCGACCGAGATGCAGCGGGTTACGATTACGAACCATGGAGAGAGCAGCCGCCAGCTTCGTCTGGTGTATACGGGCATGTTCGGCTCGGCAGCACCGGGCGCTCTGTTCGAGGATGTGCTGTATAGCAATGTTATTATGCAAGGCGGCGTATTGCAGGACGCTGATGGAGCCGTAGCTGCAATTAGTCCTGACTATTACCCGGAAGGCGGGCGTCATGATCTGCGCTTCCACACAATGATTATCCACGGGGAAGACGGTCCGGTGCTGCCGCGCGAATATTGCGTCAGCTACAATGAGTTCGTCGGTACCGGCTCGCTCCACCGGCCATCCGGCGCGCTGAAGCTGAGCAGCATTCTGCACCGTAAGGGCCCGGGCTTCTTCGCGGTAGCGGGGGAGATTCAGGTTGCTGCCGGAGCCTCGGCAGCGGTTGACCAGCTGACGGGACTTGTCTCCGACAAGAGCGGTGCTACCTGGAGCGATACGGTACTGGAGGAAGAGGTAGGTGCATTGATCGCCCGCTTCACAAGCCGCAGCGCGGCCGAAGAAGCCTTGGCACAATCCCTGAAGTTCGTGCGGAATTACTCCAGGTTCCTGCAGGTATCCTCCGGGGACGCGGATTTCGACCAGTTCGTGAACCGCAACCTGCCTTTTCAGGTGCTCTACCAGAGCTTTGTCTCCCGCTCCTTCTGTCAGACCCAGAAAGGCTACCGGGAGATCGGCTTCCGTGAAATTCAGGATATGTATGCCTCGATGTATTATTTTGTCGGGATGGGCCGGGGCGGCCTCGTCAAGAGCCTGCTGAAAGAATGGACCAGCATGGTATTTGAGCTGGGGTATGCGTATCACAATTTTTTCTGGGTGGGCAAAGAACCTGGCAAATGGTCCGATGATGCACTATGGCTGATCCAGGCTGTCTACCGTTATGTCATGCTGACCGGAGATACGGAGTTCCTGGATGAGTCTTGTCCGGTAGCAGGCACGGATACCGAACGCCCTGTATTCGAGACCTTGAAGGCGATTATTGTCTATTCCGGACAGATCTCGATCGGACGCCATGGCCTGCCGCTGCTCGACTTCGCAGACTGGAACGACTGTCTGAAGCTCGATGACACCTATCTGAACGGCCCGGCCAAGGAAGCACTCTACCGGAAGCAGCTGGAGGCCGGCGGCGTCTTCGGGGATTCGCTGGAGAGTGATTATTCCGAGAGCGTCATGAACGCCTTCCTGCTGAAGGTGGCGGTCGATGAATTGTCCGCCCTGGCCGCCCGCAAAGGCGAGCAGGCGTATGCAGACGAGCTGACGGGCTTCGGAGTCAAGCTGCGCGGACGCATCCAGGAGCATGCCTGGAAGGGCGATTTCTTCGCCCGTGTGCTGTTCAACCGCTATCCGGACGGAGAATATACGTATCTCGGCGCTGCCGGGGACGGGATGTCCTCCGATCCGGCGAAGGACGGCTCGTACTTCCTGAATTCGTTCAGCTGGAGCATTCTGGCGGGTTGTGCGGATGAGGAGCAGATTGCGGTAATGCTGGACACCCTGAAGGCGCATCTGATGACGCCTTATGGCATGAAGCTGGTCTCGCCGGTAGCGCTGGGCCGGGTATCCACGCACACGGCATCGGATGAATACTTCCCGGGTGACCGTGAGAACGGCGGCGTATTCAAGCATGCCTGCATGATGGCTGCTGCGGCAATGTTCAAGGGGGCCAAGGAAGTATCCAGCCCGGATCTGGCTGCCGAGCTCTGCCGCCTGGGCTACTGGCTGCTGGACCGGATTATGCCGTTCAAGACGATGGATGATCCGTTTGCCGTCTGCGGGAATCCGCGCTTTTGTACCCAATACAACAACAGCGAGACTGGTGAGAACATCGGTCCGATGCTTAGCGGCACCTCGACCTGGCTCACCCTCTCGCTGATGGAAGCGCTGGGTATTGAATATACGGAGCAGGGCATAGCACTGAGTCCGGTGCTGCGGGAAGAGCAGACGGAGCTTACCTATACCTTGAAGCTGGGCAGCTCCTCCTACCGGATTCAGGTCCGCAAGCCGGAGGGCTTCCACCGCATGCAGGACGGGGCAGCCCGGCTGACACTGGACGGCCGGGTACTGGAGGACGGCTTGGTACCGGCCGTAGATGACGGCTTCGCCCATGAGGTAGAGCTTATCTTCGCGTAACTGACGGAATTACAGCGCCCGGTCACGGTATTCATGCGGGGTCATCCCCGCATACTCCTTGAAGAGCTTAATGAAATAATGGGCGTTGGAGTACCCGAGCTCCGAGGAAACTTCATAAATTTTGAGCGGCGTATGGATAAGCAGATACGCCGCTTTTTCCATCTTTACCTGACTGATATAGTCGCTGATGCGCTTGCCGGTCTCCAGCTTGTACATTTTGGAGAGATAGACCGGATGCATCTGGACATGGTCAGCGATGGCCTGTAGGGAGACATAGTGAAGATTGCGGTTGATATACTCATGAACCTTGCGGATCAGCACGGTCCGGCTGTTCCGCCGTTCGGAATCCGTATGCTCTCTCAGCAGAAGGATAACCTCCATAGCCCACTCCCGCAGCTTGTCCGGCGTCTGAAAGGGAGCCTGCTCCAGCAGCGGATTGCCGATAATATCGCTCAGCAGCTTGTTATTCTTGTGGGCGAAGTAATAGAAGGCTGTCTCCAGGTGCAGACGGGCTTCCTGGATATGCTCCAGTGACCGCTCGGGACTGTCGAGCAGCTCCATGACGATAGCGTTCAGCTTATCTTCAATGCCCTGCCAGTTGTTCGCTTCGAACATGTGGAACAGCAGCGGAGGCTCATACAGCGGCTGGAGAATCTCCACGGGCTGGGAGCTGCTGTTATCTGTGGTATCGAGATAGATGCCGGTCTCGCTGCCGATATGCTGGCGGATGGCGGAAATGGCTGATTGATAGAGAGTGTAGACCTGATCCGGGAAGTCGCCCCAGCCGGTGGTCACCACGGACAGGCCGCCTCCCATCAGGGTGCTGACATGATTCTGCAGCTGATAGGCAGCCTGAGCCACCTCATTTCCGGGATTGCCGCCGTGTTCAAGATCCTGCCTGGGCTGCAGCAGGAATACGAGATAGTCATGCACATCCTTGCAGGACCAGATCAGGAACCGGTCCTGGAACAGCTCCTGGGCGATATTAATGATCGCATATTCAAACAGCAGCATGCTGTGCATATCCTGGCGCCGGAAGAATTCCTCGGGACGGACTACGGCCAGACAAACCGGCAGTCCGGCCCTGAACGGCAGGTCGAACTGGTCCAGCCGCTCCTGGAGCTGCGGCCCGGGCAGCTTCCGTCCCTGCAGCAGCTCCCCGAGCAGGCGGTCCCGCAGGATCGGCAGATGCTCGCGGAAGGTCTGCATCGTCCGCTGGTGGGAGGACCAGGCCTCCCAGTCACTGCGCAGCTTCTCCTGCAGCTTACCGATGACGGCGATCAGCTGGTCGTTCGCTATCGGCTTAAGCAGATAGGCGCTGGCCTGCTCTTCAATAGCCTTGCGGGCATATTCAAACTCCGCATAGCCGGTCAGCATCACCACCCGGATATGCTTCCAGCGCTTGCGGATGGCGGCAATCAGCTCGGTGCCGGACAGCTCCGGCATATTGATATCTGTGACTACAATATCGATGGGATGACGCTGGAGCAGCTCCAGCGCCTCATACCCGGAATAAGCTTTGTGGACCTGTCCGAAGCCCATCTCCGCCCAGGGAATTGAAATGGACAGATCATCGACCACATAGGGTTCATCGTCAACCAATAGAATTTGGTGCATCAGGTTCCTCTTTCTTCTCCATACGGAGAGTTGTGATTAGACCGCCTTCAGGTGATGGGGCAATTATTAGGCCGGAAGTCTCGCCGTAATGTAATTTGAGACGCTGCTGGACATTCCATAGCCCGCAGCCTCCATCCTCACGCGTGGTTTCGTTGATACGCACCTGAAGTGCTGCAATAGCCTCCTCTGTCATACCGGCACCGTTGTCCTCTACGGTAATGAGAATGGCTTCCCGGGTATGGCGGCCGGTGATCCGGATGGAGCCCGGACCGATTTTTCGCTCAATGCCATGAATGATACTATTCTCTACCAGAGGCTGAATCAGCAGCCGCGGAATATGCAGGTCCAGCAGCCCGCTCTCCATCTCCACCTCGTAGCGTATTCGCTGCTTCCGCAGGTTCTGGATCTTCAGGTAAGTCTCCAGCAGCTTCAGCTCATCCTGAAGAGTGGTGAGGGAATGATCGACCCTGGTAATATAGCGGTAATATTCGCCCAGACTGAGCGCCATGGCCTCGACAGACTCTGTATCTCCTATGGCGGCCTTGCTCTTGATGAAGAACAGGCAGTTGTACAGGAAATGCGGATTGATCTGTGATTGAAGCTGCTTCAGATGGGCATCCTTGGCCCGGAGCTGCTCCAGATAGACCTGCTCGATCAGCGACTGGATTTTCTCGGCCATGTCATTGAATTCCTGATTGAGCAGCGTGAACTCCGGATTGGTCCGCGTATGGATACGGGTAGACCAGCGGCCTTCCTTCATCCGGTTAAGCGAACGAAGCAGAAGGCTCACCGGACGCTGCACCTGACGGTAGAGCTGTAAGGAGAAGAGCAGGCTCATCGCCAGCAGGATGGCCGATCCCGTCAGGAAGGAAGTCCGGCTGCTGCGGATCGGCTCAAGAATCTCCTTCAGCGGTGAATAATGCACGACTTGCCAGTCGATGGCCGAGGAGGGCACCGAGCTGACCAGGAAGCTGCCCTGTGTAAGGTCGAAGATGTCGGAGGTACTCTTCCCGGCCGTGATATTCAGTGCCGCAGTGACTTGCTCCGCCATCTGCCGGTCCGAACTCCGCGAGAGGATCACCCCGAATGACGGATGGTACAAGAAGGTATCGCCCGTGTTCTGCGACTGGTAGGCATCGAACATCCGTTCAATATTGGAGACCGGCAAATACATGGACATCAGCAGCTGCGCCTCGCGCGGCCGGCTTGCTGCCTGGGAGGGGTCCGACAAGAGCAGCCGGAAGCCTGCCTCCGCGCCGGACCTGTCCGCCGAGATATACTCCCAGCCTGCCGGAAGCGGCTTGTGCAGGACAGTGACATCGAAGGACAACGACGAATCCGAGCCTAAGGTCTCCCCGCTGAAGGGCTTGTACAAGACAATCCGGTTCTCCCAGGTACTGGAGCTGGTCTGGAGAGACAGCTTCTCGAGCACCGTCATAATCGTCTGGGCTGGATCAATAAGATGGCCCAGCTGTGTAATCTGCTCATAATCGCGGATGGTGGGATCTCTCTGCAGGGCATACATGCTGCCCGCGAGCTGGTTAATGTTGTTATCCATCTGCTGGGTCAGGAATTCCAGATGATTGAGGTCGGTAGTTTTGATCTGACTGGTAATGACTCCGACATCCTTACGGTAGGACGATCCGTAGAACAAGAGTGTGGCTGCAATCAGGGAGAGCAGGATTGCCACCATTTTAATGAACAGGTTGGGACGCCATGCCACCATAAAGATCATCCTTTTCAAGACATTTGCTGTAATATGGAGAAGTGTATCATAAGATTATGAACTCTACGAAAAGAAGGTGGTTTCATGAAAGTCCGTTCCCCGCTGTTGCTGCTGCTCCTGATTCTGGCAGGCTGCTCCTGGCACAGCACCGAATATAGTCAGCCGCCGGCTTCACCGCAGAGTACAGCCCCTCACTTCGATGTTAAGGAAGGCAAATATGATCCTCCTGTAGACCTGTATACGGTCGGCTCCGTGAACCCCAATCTCAATTTCATCAAAGGGGAGAGCCTGGAACACAACGTACATACGGCCTGGGCCGAGAAGCGGCTTGGCATCCGAATCCGCTATCTTTGGACGATCTCCGGCACCTCAGAGACCTACGCCAACAAGCTGAGGCTGGAGCTGGCCAAAGGCAATATGCCCGACATCGTAACGACCAGAGATGCCGATATTATCCAGGAGCTGATTGATTCAGGGCAATTCATGGAAGTCGGCGACCTGTTCGAGCAGCATGCGTCCGAGGTGTGGAAGAAGGCTGTTGCCGAGGATGCTTCGGCATGGAACCCCTTCGTGCGCGGCGCGCACAGGTACGCCATTCCCATTATGGATTATGAATATAACTCCGATCCGCTGCTCTGGGTCCGCCAGGATTGGCTGGACAAGCTTCATCTGAAAGCACCGAAGACCCTGGATGAGCTGGAGCAGGTCATGGATGCCTTCGTCAACCGGGACCCGGATGGCAACGGGATCAAGGATACCTACGGCCTGTCGGCCGGATTCCGCAACGGGCCCAGCACCTGGATGGGAGACAGCAGCTGGGTGTTCGGCGCCTATGGTACGGTTCCTGAGCAGTGGAACCGCCGGAGTGACGGCACCCTGGAGTACGGCTCCATCCAGCCCGAGGCAAGGAAGGCTGTCCAGCTCATGAAGCAATGGGTACAGCGCGGGTATTTGAGCGCTGACAGTGCCTGGCTGGATGAAGAGGGAGCGGCGAACCAGTTCATCTCCGGCAAGGCGGGTATCATTGCCGGACCCTACTGGATGGGTGGCTGGCCCCTGTCCTCCTTGACCAAGAGTGACGCTGATGCGCGTGTCCGGGCAATTCCCATCCCTTCAGGACCGGGCGGCCTCGCCATGAGAAGAGGGACCCTGCCTGTCAACGGTGCCATTCTGATCAATAAGAAGATGAAGCACCCTGAGATCTTTTTTACGTATCAGAATTATTTGTTCGATTCATATGCTACCTCGACTGGTGAATTCGCTCATGGTCTTGCAGAGGGCTATGACTTTACCATGGCGGGCGGCCAGCCGAGCGCCCAGTCTTCGGAGCTGCCGCTGGGCGGCATCCGCGTAGCCTCGTACACGCTAACCTTCGACGGGGCCCGGATTCCCTCCGGCGTCATCCGGGAGATCCCGAAGGACATTGCCCCTGTGCTGCTGGGCCAGAAGGAGGCTTCCCGCAAGGAGCAGTTCACGGGACCTCCGACTGCGACGATGCAGCGCGACGGCGAACTGCTGAAGAAGCTGGAGCAGAAAAGCTTCATCAAAATCATCTTCGCAGACAGCCCGCTTGAAGAATTCGACGAATTCGTGCACAAGTGGAACACCTACGGCGGACTTACTGAAACCATGGAGGTCAATGCCTGGGACCGCAGCAGCCGCTAGATGCCGCAGGGACAAGAAACCGCCTCAATATAAGGCGGTTTCTTGTCGTAGATACACATGGGCTCCGGCCAACGTACCTGGCGGCGGCTCCAACAATTCTGTTCCTCCTGTGCTGCATTCTTCTATATATCGTACAGAAGGGCGGCTGCAGCCGCCATAACAATGTGGCGATTGGAATAACAAATATTGAAGATGCTCCGCAATGATCCGCATTGACAAAAGGACCCCGGCGGATGCCGCTTGCGCATCGCCGGGGTCCATCACCTGCCTGCAAGTTAGTTGCCTGTGAATTTCAGCCAATCGTAATAGGCGTACAGAGGGTTCGCCCCATTATAGGAACCGAGCCAGGAATCTACCCCCGTTCCGTTCCAGAGGTTCATCATGATTTTACCGGGACGGGAGGGGATGTTGCTGGTGGCCGTATGCTTCAGGACCCCGTCTACATACCATTTAATATAACCCGGCTGCCAGTCGAAGGCGTACGTATGATAGCTCTGGGAAGCATCAAAGCCAAGATTGACAATCTGCTCATGGCCGCCAACGCCATTGGTGTAATAGTTGAACTGGACCTTGGTGGTGTCCTTGCCGAGGAACTCAATATCGATCTCATCCCAAGGTGTCCCATCTGAAGGCCCGGTGTAGGTGAAGAAGGAGGAGACGATCCCGCTGTTCTTGGCCGGCTTCATGCTGACCTCGTATTTGCCGTAGCCGTACTTGTAGACAGAGCGGTATTCCGCGCCGTCAAATTTATTATTGCTGGGACTGGTCAGGGCCAGACGAAGCTGTCCGCCGCTGGTGAATGAGATATTATTCGCACGCCAGGTACAGTTGAACATGGAGCCGTTCGAGTAACCGTCTGCTTTTTGCCAGGTTGCGGGGTTGAAGTAAGTCAGAGGCTCATTAAAGACGGTGGCCGCCGAAACAGACGGAGCTCCTGTCAGCAGACCGGCAAGCAGCAGGGTCATCCCTGCACCGAATAACTTGTGTAGCTTTCTCCTCATATACAATACCCTCCTCAATAATGTAAGCGCTTTACAATATGATTGTAGCGAACCTTGAACCCGGCCACTATACCAACCTGCGAACTAAAATAACAAAAAACCAATTTTTTGCAGAGCAGAGTATTTCATTCCCCTCCCACACATACTATTAGGCATGATGGTTAAGGGCTGTACACGTTCAGGAGGGAGATTATGGAGGAGTGGTTCCGCAGTAAATGGCTCCGCTGGATGACCGGCGTGCTGCTCTCACTGATTATTCTATATTTCGTCTGGCTGCTCCGTCCGATGCTGAATGGGGTATTCCAGTTTCTAAAAGCAATCCTGGCCCCGTTCCTGGCCGCCATGATTATCTCCTATGTGCTGAATCCGGTGGTCACTATGCTCTCCAGAAGAAAAATGCCGCGCAGCGTAGCTGTCCTGCTGATCTATGCGGTGTTCCTGACCTCGCTTGCGGTGATCCTGATCAACCTGATCCCGATGTTCATTGAACAGCTGGAGGAGCTGAATGAGCATCTGCCGGAGATGACGCTGCACGCGCAGGGGCTGATGAAGGGCATGAATTCCAGGCTGATTCCGCCCGGCGTGGAGACGGGAATGAATAACTGGTTCTATCAGCTGGAGAACCGCCTGGCCGAAGGCATCTCCCACTTCCTTAATAATATCGCTTCGACCATTGGCGTGCTGTTCAACGCATTCATTGTGCCTTTTCTCGTGTTCTATATTCTGAAGGACTTCGAGGTGTTCGAACGGATGGTGGTATCCTGCCTGCCCCGTTCGCGCCGCAAGTCGATTGTGATGCTGTTAAAAGATATTGATGAAGCGCTCGGCAACTATATCCGCGGGCAGTTTCTCGTCTGCATCATCATCGGCGTGCTCGCTTATATCGGCTACGCAATTATCGGCATGCCTTATGCGCTGCTGTTCGCCTGTGTTGTTGCGGTATTCAACATTATTCCGTATATGGGTCCGTTCCTGGGGGCGGCTCCGGCTATTGTTATGGCTTCGACCTTGTCCTGGCGCCTTGTTCTGCTGGTGGCGGTGGTGAACACCCTGTGCCAAATGCTGGAGAGCAACGTGATCTCTCCGCAGGTTGTAGGACGGAAGCTGCATCTGCATCCGCTGCTGATTATCTTCGCGCTGCTGGTCGGCGGGGAGATCGCCGGAATGATCGGCCTGATTCTGGCTGTTCCTTTCTTCGCTGCCGCCAAGGTGGTCATTCAGCATATCATCGGCTATTATATCCGCAGAAGGCCGGCGTAGAAGCGGCAGCCGATCCCGCCGCCGCTTCAGTTACATGGGCAATGGCGGCTTCTTCGCCGCGACTTCGGGTGAAAGGATTGACGGTACATGTATCTTTTGGTTATAATGTGGTGAATATTACGATAAGAAGAGTTATCATAGCAGTGCGATGAAGAGGAGTATTAATTCGTGAGACCGTTATTGCAGAGAGCCGGCACCTAAGGTGCGAGCCGGTTAACGGGCCGCAGTGAACTCACCTCCGAGTAATGGCGCGAGCCGCAGGTCCCTTAGGGAGACATGCGAGTGAACCGACGTCGGCTCACCCCCGATACAGGGTGTCAAAGTGAGTGCCGGACAAAGAATGTCCGCCGCTAACTAGGGTGGTACCACGGGAATTCAAACCTCTCGTCCCTAGCGATTATACGCTAGGGATGGGAGGTTTTTTGCTGTAATAGGAAACTATAGTTTCCTGTTGCTGTGAAAAAGGTGTGTGTGAATTTGTGAATAAGAGTTCTTGGAAGGTTTCGTAGAATGACTATGATGCTGAATATGACTGAAGTTCTGGTTAAAACCGAATACAATCGGCTCGTTTAGCGGCACATGGCCTGAATGCATGTGGAAAACAACATACAGTGTGCTCGAAAGCAGGCATGCGGCCTGAATGTATGTGAAAAACAGCATACATTGTGCCCGCGAGCAGGCACACGGCCTGAATGTATGTGAAAAACAGCATACATTGTGCTCGAAAGCAGGCACACGGCCTGAATGTATGTGGAAAACAACATACATTGTGCTCGAAAGCAGGCACACAGCCTGAATGTGTGTGGAAAACAGCATACATTGTGCTCGAAAGCAGGCACACGGCCTCAATGTATATGAAAAACAACATACATTGTGCTCGAAAGCAGGCACACGGCCTCAATGTATGTGAAAAACAGCATAGTTAGCCCGGCGAATCATGGGCGGATATTGGGCTTTGCTGTTGCACTGGGCAAGTGAATTGGTTATTACAGATTTTATGTAAATATAAAGGAACGGAAAGAAATTTTGGAGCTGTAGCAACGTTAGTGGCCGCCTTTATACTCGGATTTCCACCTTGAAGCTTATAATCAGAAATCCGAGTATAACAGCGGGCGGAAGCCCAAAACTTTCTGCAGTGACCCTTATTTACAGAGTTTTTTACAATAGAGTTACCTATTACAGCAACACTCCAAGGAGGAGCACAAGATGAGCGACAATATTGGATACCGCGCCCAGACCATCGAGCCGAAATGGCAGAAGTTCTGGGACGAGAACAAAACCTTTAAGACAAGTGAAGAATCAGGCAAGCCGAAGTTCTACGCCCTGGATATGTTCCCGTATCCTTCCGGCGCAGGACTGCACGTAGGCCACCCGGAAGGCTATACCGCCACCGACATCGTGTCCCGCTTCAAACGGATGCGCGGCTACAACGTGCTGCACCCGATGGGCTGGGATGCCTTCGGACTTCCGGCTGAGCAGTATGCGATGGATACCGGGCAGCATCCGCGTGATATTACCTTCAAGAATATTGACAATTTCCGCCGCCAGATCAAGTCGCTGGGCTTCTCCTACGACTGGGACCGTGAGATCAGCACGACCGATCCGGGGTACTACAAGTGGACGCAGTGGATTTTCATCCAGCTGTATAACCGCGGACTCGCTTATGTAGCCGAAGTTTCGGTGAACTGGTGTGAGGCGCTGGGAACCGTTCTGGCGAACGAAGAAGTCATCGACGGCAAAAGCGAGCGCGGCGGCCATCCCGTCGTCCGCAGACCGATGCGCCAGTGGATTCTGAAGATTACCGAATACGCCGACCGCCTGCTGGAGGATCTGGAGGAGCTGGACTGGGAAGAGAGCATCAAGGATATGCAGCGCAACTGGATCGGCAAATCGACCGGTGCTGAGGTAACTTTTGCGATAGAAGGCCATGACGCTGTGCTTGAAGTGTTCACTACCCGTCCCGATACCCTGTTCGGAGCAAGCTATTGCGTACTCGCACCGGAGCATAAGCTGGTGGATGCTATTACCACAGAGGAGCAGAAGGCCGCCGTTGCCGAATACCGCGACAAGGCTTCGCGCAAGAGCGATCTGGAACGCACGGATCTGGCGAAGGAGAAAAGCGGTGTATTCACCGGCGCGTATGCGATTAATCCGGTGAACGGCGCGCAGGTGCCAATCTGGATTGCCGACTACGTGCTGGCCGGATACGGAACCGGAGCAATTATGGCCGTTCCGGGCCATGACGCCCGCGACTGGGAATTCGCCAAGCAGTTCGGCCTGAACATCATCGAAGTGGTACAGGGCGGCAATATCGAAGAAGAAGCCTACTCCGGTGACGGTCCGCATGTCAATTCGGGATTCCTCGACGGCCTGTCCAATACTGAAGCGATGGCTCAGATGATCGCCTGGCTGGAAGAGAAGGGCAGCGGCAAGGGCAAAGTGACCTACCGCCTGCGCGACTGGCTGTTCAGCCGCCAGCGTTACTGGGGCGAGCCGATTCCGATTCTGCACCTGGAAGACGGCACGATGAAGACTGTGCCTGTGGATCAGCTGCCGCTGGTTCTGCCGGATGTGGATGCGATCAAGCCATCGGGCACCGGTGAATCTCCGCTGGCGAATGTGACCGAGTGGGTGGAGACCGTTGATCCCGAGACCGGCATGAAGGCCCGCCGCGAGACCAACACCATGCCGCAATGGGCCGGCAGCTGCTGGTACTACCTGCGCTATATCGATCCGCATAACGATCAGGAGCTGTGCTCACCGGAGAAGCAGAAGGAATGGCTGCCGGTCGACCTGTACATCGGCGGAGCGGAGCATGCGGTGCTTCACCTGTTGTATGCCCGTTTCTGGCATAAGGTACTCTATGATATCGGCGTAGTCGATACCAAGGAGCCGTTCCACAAGCTGGTCAACCAGGGAATGATCCTGGGGAACAACAATGAGAAGATGAGTAAATCGCGCGGCAATGTCATTAACCCGGATGAGATCGTGGAAGCTTATGGGGCAGACACTCTGCGCGTCTATGAGATGTTCATGGGGCCTCTGGAAGCAACGAAGCCTTGGAACGAAAAAGGCGTTGAAGGCATTCACCGTTTCCTCTCCCGCGTATGGCGCCTGTTCGTGAATGAAGACGGCAGCCTGAGCGCCAAGATCACTGAGGGCGGCGGCACGGATGAATTCAAACGCACCTGGCATAAGACGCTGAAGAAGGTCACTGAGGATTTCGAGCTGCTGCGCTTCAATACGGCGATCAGCCAGCTGATGATCTTCATCAATGACGCTTATAAGCAGGAGAGTCTGTCCAAGGAAGCAGCTGAACATTTCGTACAGATGCTGTCCCCGCTGGCACCGCATATTGCCGAAGAGCTGTGGGAGCTGCTGGGCCATGAAGGAAGCATCAGCTATGTCGCCTGGCCGGCCTATGATGAAGCCTTGACTGTAGATGCTGAGGTTGAGATCGTGGTTCAGGTGAACGGTAAAATCGTCCAGCGCGCGCTGATTCCGGCGGATATGGGCCAGCAGGAGATGCAGGACCACGCCCTGGCTCTGCCGAATGTGAAGGCAACTGTCGAAGGCAAAACCGTACGCAAAATCATCGCCGTTCCCGGCAAGCTGGTAAATATCGTAGTGGGTTAAGCGAAGAACGCAATTCTGCCCGCAGCAACGGAGGTATCCGTGCTGCGGGCTTTCTTGGTTTCGGGGCGCTCTCTACGGAGGTGGAGGGGACCGCTGATTGCCCTATGGAGGAAATGGCCCTGTTAATGGATACATTTTGCTAGCGGTCGAGTCGGCTCTGCGCGATACTGCCGAGGCCGAACAGCTCGTCGAGCTTTTCCACATCCTCATCGTACTTGTCGTGTGTGGTGGTAATCAGGCGTTCAAATACCCCCTCCAGACTGGTCTGCAAGTGATTCAGGGCTTGCGCGGTAATGCCCCCGCGGACGGCAACCCGCTCCTGCAGCTCCTGCGGGGTGAACGAGCCTTCGGTCAGCAGCTTACCCGTACCCAGCAGCATCTCACCCGCCAGCCGGGTGACCAGGGCTTCGTCGATGCCGGTTGCTTCTACAGCCGCTTCAATCCACCGCTCCAGGAAATAGCTCAGAAAGGCCGGACCGCAGCTGGAAAAATCAGAGGCAATCCGCGTATGACCCTCAGGAATCTCCTCCGGAACTCCAATGCAGGAGAATAGCTGGAGCAGCAGCAGCCTGTCTTTTTTATTTAATCGGCTTCCGAAAATGCACAGCGAACTCCCGCCTCTGACGGAATGGGTGATGCTGGGAATGATTTTGGCGACCTTGGAGGGCAGGACCGATTCCAGATGGTAGAGCTGCACAGGGCTTGTAATAGATACAACGATCTGGTCGCTGCGCAGATAAGGGGCGATCTCATCGGTTACCCGCTTGAACTGCAAAGGCTTGACGCACAGGAGCACGAGGTCGCTCTCTGAGGCGGCTTCGATGTTGCCGGAGCATATCGTAATTCCGGGATGAAGCTTCTTCAGCTCCATCAGCCTGCCCGGGCTGCGGTTGCTGGCCATCACGTCACATGGATCAAGGGCTCCCGACCGAAGGAAGGTGTCGATCAGCAGACTTCCCATGCTGCCTGTTCCGATAAATCCCACTTTCATCCTGTGGTACCTCCTTTCTTATGCTGCTGGCTTACAGGAATACTCTTCGTTAAGTGTATGCAGGCCAGACTTGGACCAATGACAGGTTTTAACCGGATTTTTGAATAAAATTCCAGTTCGATGAGGGAGGACAACCTGATGGATAAAAGAATGATCATCTGCGCCATCACCGCCGCGCTGCTGGGCGGCGGTCTGGTGTGGGCCGCAGACCACAGAGCACAGGACGCCGGCATTGCCGGATGGTCAACGCTGAATGCCGGAATGGCGCAGGCGCTGGGAGTGGCAGACGAAGGCACTGATGGCGAGAGTTCCGCGGACGGGGCAGCTGGCGGGAGTGTGGCGGCGGGTGGAAGTATGGCAAGTGGAGCGGCAGGCGTTGAGGAAGCTGGTAACGGTACGGCCGGTAGTGGAGTTGTTGGTGGTGCGGTCACCGGTGGCGGAACGGCGGAGAGTGGAGTAACAGGTGGCGAGATTGCTGGTGGCGGAACGGCGGGGAGTGGAGCGGCAAGTGGAACGGCCACTGCAACAGCTGGAGCCGAAGCCGCTGGCACTGCAGCCCCGGCAGCAGCTGACGGCCGGATCAATGTGAACACTGCCGATGCCAAGGCCCTGATGGATCTGCCGGGCATCGGGGAGAAAAAGGCGCAGGCGATTATCGACTACCGCAACAGCAAGGGCGCATTCCGCAGCGCGAAAGATCTAGGGAAGGTGAAGGGCATCGGCCCCAAGCTGCTGGAGAAGCTGAAGCCGCTGGTGACTTTTTAAGGCTGCCATCCTGATTGTATACGAACAACCTGTCTGCCGTGGGAAGCAGTTGGATTTTATACTCTTAATAAATCTCTAACGTTTCCCTGACGAACAGTAAGTGGATTTAGGGCAGCTAATTTGGTCCGAATGCGCAGAATCAATAATTTGTAACGAATTAAGTGTCATTTTTCCAATTACAACCTTATATTCGGCGCTTTTTCCAGCAACAGTTGTAGTTTTTCCACTAAAAGGGCTTCACTCTCAGAGCATGGGCTGAGGAATAGTGAGTTTCAACTGCACTCTGTACATTAGATTTGCCCTCAATCCGTCGGAAAACTGAATCTGCTGCACTTCGTACATTAGAATTCTGCAAAAGAGAGTCATTGGAGACTAAATGAGAGAATCAATTGTATAAAGTGCAGCAGAACATTACTTAAGAGCTGAGAATGCAATTTCTATTGTACAAAGTGCAATCACATCCCACTCTGCGGCGATTCAGTGTATCAATATCCTAGTGAAAACGCAGCCAGGTATGCTACAATAATGAACAACTATTTAGAGAAAGTGGAGATTGCTGATGACTGTGGCTTACCGCAAGAACTGGGATACATACTTCATGGATATTGCCTGCATGGTCTCCACCCGTTCGCGCTGTCCCCGCCGCCATGTCGGTGCGGTGCTGGTGCAGGGGAAGAAGCTGCTGGGTACGGCCTATAACGGTGCACCGATGGGCGTTCCTGACTGCTCGGAAGCAGGATGTATGGTTTCTGAGCAATACGAGCGTGAGATGATAGACGGTGTAGAGACAATGGTCAAAAAGCAGCGCTGCATCCGCACAATCCATGCCGAGCAGAATCTGCTGCTGTTCACCGACCGGAGCGACCGGGAAGGCAGTACGGTCTACGTTACGGATGAGCCCTGCTGGACCTGTGCCAATATGCTGGCTAACAGCGGGATCGTGGAGATTGTCTACCTGCGTCCTTACAAGAAAGATATGGAGAAGGTGCAGGCGATGCTCTCCTCCAAAGGAATCGTGTTCCGCCAATTGGAGAACTACGAGCCGCCTAAGGAAACGATGATTTCGATATCTGAGTAACGGCGTACACCGGCAGGATTTAATGTTAGTTCGAGTGAACAAGATCCCGCTAGAATATGGACTGGCCCAGGGGAAGAACCTCTGTACACGCATGTAGTATGCGTATGCAGAGGTTTTTTGGCGTCTAGAGCTAATTAGGAAGGAGAGATAATCATGAACAAAAGGCCGTTATTAAGCCTCACGGTTTGCTGGGTGGCGGGAAGTGCCGCAGGTTGTCTGTTCTCTGGCCGCAGTCTGCTGTTCTGCCTCGCCGTGATGCTGTTGCTGCCTGTAGTATGGGCGGTGAGCGGCGGCATACGCTGGAGGGCGGCAGCGGTGCTGGTTATGGGATTGATTGTGTCGGCCCTATACTGGGAATATAGTGAGGTACGAAATGTGAGTCTGTTGCCTGAGGTGCTGGGGCAACCGGTGAGCGAACTAAATGAGGCTTATGTAACAGCCGCAGGCGTTATTGCTTCTCCGGTGGAGCGGGACGGGGACCGGGTTGATTTTGTCGTGAAGCTGTCCGGGATCAGATTGCATCAGCAAGGGGAACAGTCTGCAGCGGAAGGAGAAGAAGGAAAGAATGCAAAGGAATTCAATCCGAATGTTGCGGCAAAGACAGATGCAGCTGGAGCCGTGGAGAAGAAGCAAGCTAAAGGTGAACTTGTAACTGTACAGATCAAGCTCCAGGAGGAGCGTGAAATTGCGGTGGCTGCGCAGTGGCAGCGGGGAGACCGGGTGGTCATTGAGGGGGAATTAATCCAGCCCCAGATAGCGCGCAACTTCGGCGGATTCGACTACCGTGCCTATCTGCTCACCCAAAAGATTCACTGGCTGCTAAAAGGAACGGGAACAGCCAGTGTAACCGTTAACCCTCAAGTCTCGTGGGAGCCGTCCACGATTCTGCGCTGGAATGATAAGGCAAGATCTGTGCTCGGTGCAGAAATGAGCCGCTTATTTCAGGAGCCTCATGCGGGTTATATGAAGGGTCTTGTCATCGGCATCCAAAAGGAACTGGACCCGGAGACCTTCAGACAGTTCTCGCAGCTCGGGCTCACCCATATCCTGGCCATTTCGGGGATGCATGTAGCGGTGTACGTCGGAGTAATCCTAATTCTTCTGCGCCGCTGCCGCTTAACCAGAGAAACCGCACTGACAGTGACCCTGCTGCTGGTCCCGGTCTATGTGCTGCTGTCTGGGGCCGGACCGTCTGTGATCCGCGCCGGGATCATGAGCATGATTGCCCTGCTGGCGGCAAGGCTGGGCATGCTCAAGGATGGACTGAATATTCTGGCTGCATCCGCGCTGATGATGCTGGTCTGGAATCCTTATCTGCTGCTTAGTGTCAGCTTTCAGCTGTCTTTTCTGGTGACGGCCGGACTCATGGTGTATACACCGCTCGCTGCGCCGCTATTCAGGCGGTTACCGGGCTGGCTGGGCAGCAGCCTCTCGGTAACGATTATTGCTCAACTGGTCTCGTTCCCGCTGACGATCTATTATTTCAACCAATTCTCGCTGTTATCCGTTGTAGCCAATCTGCTCTTGGTTCCCTTTATCACCTTCCTGGTGTTGCCACTGGGGACGCTGGCGCTAATGCTGGGACGGGTATGGAATGACGCAGCCTTGTTCATTGCACGGCTTGCGGAGTTGCTTAATAATGTTACCTTCGCAGTCGTAGAGTGGGTGAACAGCTTCACCGCCGTTGTGCTGATTTGGGCTTCGCCGTCAATCCTGTGGATCTGCCTTTACTATGGGCTGCTATATGGTTTGTTACACATGTTGAAACGGAGGACTGAGGCTAAGCTTGTTCCACAGTTCATGGATGATGAGACCCGTCCGCTGGCGGAGATGGAGAGGCCGGAACCGAGAGGTAAACTACTCCGTGGCAGAGTTGGCCGCACTGGCCGCAATAACGATCTGGATTCGGCAGGGGCTGCGAACAGCAGAATAGCCGCACTGGCTTTCCAATCCTACCCTCAATCAGGCCTATCACGATGGAGTTATCTTGTAGCCATGCTGTGCGCTATAGGCCTGACCATTCTGCTCTACAAAGGCTATAACGCCGAAGCTCTACGCGACGGCTCCGCTTCCATCAGCTACCTGGACATAGGCCAGGGGGACAGCAGCCTGATTACCACGCCTGGCGGAGCCCATATCCTGGTGGACGGCGGCGGGACCGTAAGCTTCGGCAACCGGGAGGAATGGCGCATCCGCCGCAGCCCGTTCGAGGTCGGGGCGAAGACGCTGCTGCCGCTCCTGAAGCAGCGGGGAATTCACCGGCTGGATGCGGTTATCTTGACGCATGGCGATCAGGACCATGCCGGAGGATTGCAGGCGGTGCTGGAAGGGATGCCGGTATCGGCGCTTTTGTTCAACGGAACATTAGCCGAAACGGAGCCCTACACCAAGCTGATGGCGACCGCGCTGGACGCGGGTGTCCAGCTATACCCGGTGCAGCAGGGCATGACGCTGGCCCCAGACGAGGCCACGCGGCTGAACTTCCTCTGGCCGGAGCCCCCAGCGGATGGACAGACCCTGCCGGAGGAAGTGGAAGACCAGAACCACGAATCGGTGGTGTTCCGGCTGGAGATGGACGGCCGGAGCTTTCTTTTCACAGGAGATATGGACCAGGCGGCAGAAGAAGCCATCCTACATTCCGCGAATCAATCCGGGATTAAGCAAGGCAGACCCATCGACATCCTCAAGGTCGCTCACCACGGCAGCAAAACCGCCACCAGCGCAGACTGGCTCGCCTTCTGGACCCCCGGCGCCGCTGTGATTTCAGCCGGTGTGAATAACCTGTACGGACATCCGCACGGTGTTGTGCTGGAGCGTCTGAACGGTACGGGAACCCGCGTCTACCGGACGGATCAGCAGGGGGAGATTCAGCTCAGAGTGGGCAAGGAGGGCATCACCTTACGCCACAAGCTCACCCCTGCCCCGGACTAAGACTCTGTAATCGTATATAATAAAACCATATGAGAGGAGTTGATCGTATCCTTATTGTTCTGGCAGGACTCCTGCTGCTGCTGATCGGCCAGACTGTCTACCTGCTGAATTACCGGGGACAGGTCAAGCAGATCAGCAGCCAGCTCTCTTTTATCATGGAGCACGATTCCCGTAAGCGGATAGTTACCCAACTGAAGCCGAAGGAGATCGGCAGACTGGTACAGGATTGCAACAACCTGTTAAGCCGACAGAGCGCGATGGGAGAACAGTTCAGCCGCAAGAATCAGGAGATGAATCTGGCGGTTACCAGTCTGTCGCATGATATAAGGACGCCGCTTACTTCGCTGGACGGTTATCTGCAATTGGCGCTGCGGACAGAGGTGGAGCAGGAGAAGGGGCGGTACGTAGAGCTTGCCCAGTCGAGAATACAGCAGATTATCAAGCTGGTGGATGAGCTGTTCCTCTATACCAAGCTGCAGAATCCCGAATACAGTCTCGAGCTGCAGCCCGTGGATGTTATGGAGGTGCTGAAGCGGAATCTGTTCACTTTCATTGATGCCTTCGCCGGATCGGAGAGTGAGCCCGAGCTACGGCTGCCGGTGCATTCTCCCCGGGTGATGGGGGATCTCCATGCGCTGGAACGAATCTTTACCAATATCATCGGCAACTATTTCATTCATGGCGAAGGCACGTTGGCCATAGAGGTTGAGGACAAGCAGGAGGTGCTGTGTATACGCTTCACGAACCGGCTTAAGGCAGGCAGCGGGGTGGATACGGAGAAGATATTTACCCGCTTTTACAAAGAAGATCCGTCGCGTACCCGGCATTCCTCAGGTCTGGGGCTCTCAATTGTGAAGGCGCTGATGGAGAAGATGAACGGTCATGCAGAGGCCGGGTGTACGGCGGATACTTTCAGCATACTGATCGGATTCTCAAAAAGGGAGGATGAGTATAGCCATGAGCATCCATCTCAAGGATAGCGGGCTTCGCAGAAGAATTCTCATCGTTGAGGATGACGAGCATATTAACGTAATTCTGCATGACGGGCTTACCTCCGCAGGGTATCAGTGCACCCAGTCCTATTCAGGCAGTGAGGGGATGCTGAATCTGGCTGAGCAGGACTACCACTTGATTGTCCTGGATCTGATGCTGCCCGGATTGTCCGGAGAGGCGTTCATGCAACGTTTGCGCGGGGAGCTGAAGTCCCGGATTCCGGTAATTGTCCTCTCGGCCAAGGATCAACTGGGGGATAAGCTGGATCTGTTCACGCTGGGCGCTGATGATTATGTGACCAAGCCGTTTGAGCTGGAGGAGCTGATTGCCCGTATCCATGTCCATATCCAGCGGACAGCTGGCGGTGAGCCGGTGAAGGAGTTCAGGCATAAAAATCTGGTGCTGGACTGCACGGCTTACAGTGTCAGGATTCATGGCAGCGTGCTTGCTCTGACCCGTCAGGAATACCGGATTGTCGAGCTGCTGGTCAGGAACCCTACCCGCGTATTCACAAAGCAGGATCTCTATGAGCTGGCCTGGGAGGAGATCTATCTGGGCGAGGACAAGACGATAACGGTCCATGTCAGCAATATCCGCAATAAAATCAAGGCGCACGACAGCGAAGCCTATATCGATACGGTCTGGGGCATCGGCTTCCGGCTGAGTCCATGATGAACTTTGAACTTTCTTAACCTTTTGTTAGCGAACTATTAGTCTTCATCCTGTTAACTTAGGGTAAGGAGGTGGCAGACATGACAGATTGCATTATTGAACTAAGCGGACTGACCAAGATGTACAAATCGAAAGCGGCGGTGCGCAGTGCCAATCTCAAAATCTACAGAGGGGAGATTGTCGGCATCATCGGGAAGAACGGTGCGGGCAAATCCACACTGCTTAAGATGATTAGCGGACAGGTGTATCCGACCTCGGGAGAGCTGCATTTCTTCAACCGTGCGGCGGCGGGGGACCAGTCTTTTTTTGAGCGGATGGGGGTGCTGATTGAGCAGCCCGGATTATACCCGAATGTCTCAGCCTATGAGAACCTGAAGCTGCTCGCCATCGCGTATGGCCTAAGTGACAGGGAGTTAACGATCGGGAAGCTGCTGAAGCTTGTTGGGCTGGACCCTAAGAATACCGCCAAAGTCAAAAGCTATTCCATGGGTATGAAGCAGCGGCTCGGAATCGCGGTGGCTCTGCTCGGAAGCCCCGATGTACTGATTCTGGATGAGCCGATTAACGGGCTTGATCCGCAGGGGATTGTAGAGATCCGGGAGCTCATCCTGGAGCTGAACGCAGCGGGCCTGACCATTCTGATCTCCAGCCATATTCTGGAGGAGCTATCGAAGATCGCCACCAAGTATGCCATCATCCATCAGGGAGAATTCGTCGAGGTGCTCTCCAAGGAACAATTGCAGCAGCGCTGTGAGGAACGGATCGAGATTAGCGTGGAGGAAGCGCGGGAGGCTCTACCGGTGCTGGAGCGCGAGCTGAAGATTACACAATATAAGGTGGTGGATAGCCGCACGGTCTATGTATACGACCGGCATATCCACATCCGGCAGATCGTTCAGGTGCTGGCGCAGCATGGGGTAATGGTGGATTCCATCGCAAGGCATAAGCAGAGCCTGGAGCAATATTTCCTGGAGCGCACGGAAAGTGCAGGTGAACGCCATGATTAACCTGTTCAAAATGGACCTGTACCGCTTCACGCGGAACAAGATTATGTACCTGCTGCTGCTTTTGTTCTGTGCCTTTCAGCTCTTTGGCATCTTCATGATGAAGCAATACGAGCAGCCGGTGGAGGGCCGTCCGATGCTCAGCAGCTTAACCGAGAGCGAATTCATCCAGTATACCATCTCGCAGCCGCCTTCCTGGATGCTGATTTATATTGCAGTGTTCACGATCTATTTCTACATGAGCGAGTGGAACTCCGGCTTCTCCAAGAACTATATCTCCATGCGGCAGGCCAGAAGCCACTCCGTCTTCTCCAAAATGGCGATTCTCTCGCTATTCGTGGCCATGATGTTCTTGACCCTGCTGGTTGCAGACGGAATCGCGAGAAAGCTGTTATGGGACCAGACAGATCTGGGGGAACCGGGGGCGTTCATTACATTGCTGGCGGGCCAATTCCTTCTGCACTGGGCGTTCTCGCTGTTGATTCTCTGTATAGCGATGGTTACACGGAACCTGTTAGTTAGCTTAACTGCCAGCATCGTTCTGGCTCTGAATGTGATCGGGATGGTGCTGGAGGCGCTGGAAAATCTGTTTACGGACATTCATTTGACAAAATATCTGCTGATCAACACCATTATCAGGGTGAAGGATTTAGGCAGCACGGCTGACCTGATTCATACGTTCGGAGTGGCTATTGCGGCGATTCTATTCCTAAGTTATTTTGCTGTCCGCTACAAAATCAGGGAGGATCTGAACTAGGGAGTGGAGTAATCATCACTCGGCGGCACCCGGATCAAATTTTTCTGCATTCCCCGGGCAGCTCCCCGCCCTGTATCCAGGCTTCGACGAGCTTATTGAACAGCTCAGGATTAGCCAGAGAGAGGCCGTGTCCCATCCGGGGAATCGCCACGCCCATGGAGCGGGGGTTGGCGGCCACCAGATCCCGGGCGGATTGCTTCATGACAGATTTCTCACGTTCACCTACAGTAACCAGTATCTTGCCTGAGGCCTCGCTGAACCCGGCTGGAATGCGGAACGACATATTCTCTTCCAGCACCCGGATCAGCGTCATTAGCTCCATCTGCCGGCTCTCTTCAACATACCGTTCCAGGTACTCCCCGCCCAGATAGAGCGTCTTAGCCTGCAGCTTCGCGAACCATCTGTACTTAATCAGCGGAAAAGACAGTCTGACCGCCGGTCTGATCAGCCTGCTGGCGGAGGGAATCGGCCGCACCAACGCGCTGTTGATGATAGCATAATCGATCAGCTCCGGCCTCATAGCCAGCATCTGAACCAGCACCTGTGCGCCCAGAGAGAATCCGGTAACAACAATCTTTCTTCCCTGAGCCCGCTCCTCAATAATGGATACAAGCTCCTCCGCACTGCTGCGGATCGTGAACTCCTTATCCTCCCGGCTGAACCCGTGCCCCGGCAAATCCGGGACCAGACAATGATAACCAGCGAACGCCGCCATCTGCTTCTCCCACATCCATCCGCTCACGCCCCCGCCATGCAGGAAGACCACCAGATAATCCCCATTCGGGTCTCCGTACTCCTGAATATGTATAGCCACTCCGCACACCTCATTCCTGTAAAAAGATCATCCCTACTCCTACGTCCCAGTAACAATATGGTCTCATAGAAACCACCTAAACTAGTAGGTTCGGTTTTCGACGCATACATTTGACCCTATGGTCTCATTGCAAATCCCATGCACCCTGATCAGGCACGGCAACCCTCAGCAAGCGAGCTAATATTAGGCTGATATTGCACCTGTTGCGGACTTCTAATCCTACATTCAAGTAAGTGATTGTATATCCTGCAATAGAAAACGCATAGCTGACCGTAAAAAGCGATTCTATTGTATTTCATACAGTAGAATGTTGTGTTTTGGGTGAAAATTGGCCCTTTTTCAAAATTCAATTGTACCGAATACAATAGATTCTATTTTGAAGGCTTTTTTACAGTATTCTAGTGTACAAAATGCAGTTGCTATCGTTCCAGCGCCTACAGCATCCAATGACTGCTATGAGAATGAGACGCTGGTTCGTTAAGAGCCGGTAATGGTGATATTCACAATAATAATTCTGATGCTGTACTAGCTTGGATGCCTCTCATAAAAAAGCCCCGGCAGCTTGTCCAAGCTGCCAGGGCTTTACCTCTACTATACAACAACCTAACATAAGTTGAATCAAAGAAAATAGCGAAAAGCAAGAAGGACCGGAGGGGAATTTTGGAACTGTAGGAGCGGTAGCGCCCGCCTTTGTATACGGATTTCTACCGCGAACAGCGGTCTAATCAGGAAATCTGTATACGGGCAGCGGCCGGAAGTCCAAATATTCGCCGGAGTGACGTCCGGGCTGTGAGCCAGGTTCTTCGATTCAGCTTATCTCAAAAATTAAAATCCTCATCCCGCAAAGGCTCCACATTCATCGCCCGCACATAACCATTCCCCTTCTTCGAGAAGAAGTCATGCTGCTTCGTGTGGGTGCTGATTCCGTTCTGCACGATCGGGTTGATCTCTTCCTCATCGAACAGCGGATCATGGCCGAGGTTCATCATCGCCTTGTTGGCGTTGTAGCGCAGGAAGGTCTTCACTTCGTCCACCAGGCCAATCGGGGCGTAGATCTGCTCGGTGTATTGCTCCTCGTTCGCGTGGAGCAGACGGAGCAGGCCGACCAGGGTCTCGTAGACATCGCTCTGGTCTTCTTCGGACAGCTCCTCGAAAATCTCCTGCGCCAGCACCCCGACATAGACGCCGTGGATGCTCTCATCGCGCAGGATCAGGTCGATGATCTCGCCGCTGCAGGTCATTTTGCCCTGTCCGGCCAGATAGAGCGGGTAGAAGAAGCCGCTGTAGAACAGGTAGCTCTCCAGCAGGACCGAGGCGGACATCGCCAGATAGAGGTCTTTCTTCGTCTCAATCTTTTGATAATACTCCGAGATCGTCTCCGCCTTGAACTGCAGGAACGTATTGTCCTCCACCCAGCGGAAAATCCCGTCAATCTCCTCCGTTGAAGCCAGTGTGGTGAAAATGCTGCTGTACGACTTCGCATGAATCTGCTCCATCATGCCCATGAAGCCGAGGACCGCCTTGCGCTGCAAGCCGTCCACATGCTCCATAATCTGCGGCATGCCTACGCCGCCTTGAATCGTATCCAGCAGGGTCAGTCCGCCCAGCACCTTCATATAGGAGTCCTTTTCAATCTCACTCAACGTGAGCCAGGACATTTTGTCATCGGATAGTGGTATTTCATCATCGGTCCAGAACTGCATAATATTCTGGTTCCAGAACATCAGCGAGAAATCGTCGTCGGGACGGTTCCAGTTCACCGCTTGGATTGCGCTCATAATCGTATCTTCTCCCTTTCTGTACCTGTGCCCCTCTTAGATGGAGCAGGCCAGGCATTCCTCGACAGACAATTTGTTGGTCCGGGTGTAGTACAGGGATTTCAGCCCTTTGTGCGCCGCATACAGGTAAGAACGGGCCAGCTCACGGGTGGTGACATCACTGTTCACATGCAGAACTGTTGAAATACCCTGGTCGATATGAGGCTGAATCTCCGCAATCAGATCAATGACCTTGAACTGGTCCATCTGGTAGGCGGATTTATAATAGAACACATTGTCCGGACGCAGGTAAGGCATCGGATAGTAGGTGGTCGAGTTGGCGTATGTGCGGGTCTCGATTTGCTCTACAATCGGCATAACGCTGGAGGTAGCATTCTGGATATAGGAGATGCTCGCAGTCGGCGCAATTGCCAGACGGTAAGCATGGTACAGGCCGTGCTTCATCACCTTGTCACGCAGCTCTTTCCAATCCTCTGTAGTAGGAATGTAGATTCCCTCGAACAGCTCCTGCGCTTTTGCCGTAACCGGACGGTAGTCTGTAGTCAGATAACGGTCAAAATATACGCCGCTGGCGTAGTCGGACTGCTCGAAGCCATAGAACGTCTCGCCGGTCTCGGCGGCAATCTCCATGCTTTTCTCAATCGAATGATAGTTCATCGTCATGAAGAAGGTGCGTGCGAAATCACGGGCCTGCTCACTCTCATAAGCGACTTTATTCTTGGCAAAATAACCATGCAGGTTCATTACGCCCAGACCCACGGAGTGCATTTCCTTGTTCGCCTTAGCCACGCCTGGAGCGTTGGATACCGTTGTCATATCGCTGACAGCCGTCAGTGCCAGCATGCCCTCATGTACGGATTCACGGATCTTACCGTGCTCCATCACGTTCACGATGTTCAGGGAAGCCAGGTTGCAGCTGATATCGCGGCGGATCTCGTCCTGCTGTCCGTAGTCATTAATCTCCGAAGTCTCCTGCAATTGAAAAATCTCGGTACACAGGTTAGACATCTTGATCTGACCCACACCCCGCAGGGCATGAGCAGCGTTGGCATTGCTCTTGTTCATAATATAGGGATAGCCCGATTCAAGCTGGATCATGGCGATCTTGGTCAGCATGTCGCGTGCGCTCATGGCGATTCTTTTCTTCACGCGCGGATCGGCAAGCAGAGTATCATACATGACGTCCAGATCCATGTCATCCAGGTGCGTACCATACGCCTGATAGACCGTGTAAGGAGCGAACACATGCAGCGGCTGATTATCCTGTGCGAGCTTGTAGAAGCGGTTAGGCACGATCAGACCGATAGACAACGTCTTCAGGCGTGTCCGTTCGTCGGCGTTAATCTTTTTGCTGTCCAGGAACTCCAGTACATCCCAGCCAAAAATATTATAATAAGCCGCGCCCGAACCCTTACGCTGGCCCATCTGGTCCGCATAGGAGAAGCCGTCTTCCATGAGCTTCAGGACAGGCATGATGCCTTTGGCCGCATCCTCAACACCCTTAATCGTCTCACCGCGCGAGCGCAGCTTGGACAGATTGACGGCAACGCCGCCCCCGATTTTTGACAGCTGCATGCAGGTATTCAGCACATAGTTGATCGAATTGAGCGAGTCATCCATTTCCAGCAGGAAGCAGGAGACCATCTCGCCGCGGCGGCTTTTACCGGCATTGAGGAAGGTTGGTGTCGCCGGCTGCAGGCGCTGTTCCATCATCGAGCGGGCCAGTGTGCGGGCGGTCTCCACGTTGCCCCGGCCCAAATGCAGAGCCACTACCGCTACGCGGTCCGGATAATGCTCCAGGTACTGCTTACGGTCATTGGTTTTGACGGCATAGTCGGTATAGAACTTGGAAGCCGCCATATAGGAAGGGAAGCGGAAATTATAGTCATGGGCGATCCGGTAGACATCCTCCATCTCAGCAGCGGAGTAACGGTCGTACAGGTCCTCGTAGTAATCATTGGCAATCATATAATCAATCTTGGCTTTGGTATCCGTGAAGGTCAGGCTGCGCCGCTCCACATCCCGCATGAACTCAGCTACCGCCTCCTGGTCCTTATCCAATTGGAAAAAGCCGCTTTCGTCTCTCTTCATCAACATGTTGTTCAGTTCAATATGCCGCAACCCGGTCCACCTCCTGTTTTATGCGTTGTACATCACCAAATGTTCCCGACAATTCAAACTTGCCGACCACCGGTACGTTGTAACGCTGTGCAATCAGATCTGCGCTGTGCGCGTATAGCTCACCCCAGTTTTTGTTGCCGCTCGCGGCGATGCCCTTCAGCCTGGAATGGTTTCGTTCAAGGAATGTTGATACCTTCTCTGGAATCTGTCCAAATCCGGTGGTGTATGTAACAAGCACGTAAGGCTCGTCGATCGTCATATGCTCTTCGATTTGAACTGCCGGAAGCTTCAGTTTATTAATGAATCTTCTAACGTTGCCGGTCTTGGAATCGTAAGCAATCAACATGGCTCCTAACCTCCTATAACATGTAGCCCATTCTACTTGACAAATAAAGAATAGCGGATTTACTAGATTTATGGGCTTAGCTCTTATATACACTATATTTAGTAATGCTTAATCATTTTATATACCATATATTGAAAAGTCAAGCGGTGAACAAGCCCTCACAGCCGCCCAAAATGCCTCTCCAAATCGCCAATCCCACGCCCCGCCTGCATTCTATTCTCTTATAATTAATTAGTATTTTTTTTAAGCAATTTGCGGGGCTGTGGAATGGTCCGAATGGGGCATTTGGAGAAGGGGAGGCGGCTATAAAATTTGAAAGCGCTCTGCCGTCGGCGGATGGAGTTTTGATGGCACTTCGTACATTAGACGCTGCTCCAATTTTTTGGGGGATCAGATCTGTTGTATTTTGTACACTTGATTTCAGCTAACAGGGGCTAATTGAGCAGATGCGTGCCCCAATATTTTCAATAACAGGGAACCATATCGGTCGGCAGGAGTCTTATTAGGTGAGAGGGGAGAGAACATGCAGAGTAAAGAACTAACGTATAGCATGACCTGTGCCTCATCGGTATCGCTGCGCGAGATGATGGAGACCTACGGGCAGGATGTATGGAATTATGCTTTTTTCTTAACCCGCAGCCGGGAGCAGGCGAATGATATCAGCCAGGAGGTATTCCTCAAGGCCTACAAGAGCATCGGCAAGTACCGGGGGCAGTCCACTCTGAAAACCTGGCTGCTCACCATTACCCGCAACACCGCGTTCAGCTTAAGGAAGAGCAGCTTCTGGCGGAGGTTCGTTCCGCTGGGCAGCCATCAGGATAAAGGGGGCGCCTTGTCCGCAGAACAAGAGGCTATCGGCAATCAGTACGCGAACCGCATCTGGGAGATCATTATGGAGCTGCCGGACAAGTACCGGGAGGTGCTGGTGCTGGACATTCAGCAGGATCTGTCAGTCGCTGAGCTGTCCGCGCTGCTTGGAATCGCGCAGGGGACGGTCAAATCCAGGCTCGGACGGGCCAGAATGAAAGTGAGAGCAGCGATGAAGGAGGAAGACCAGTGAAGACAAGACAAGAGCATGAGCAAGTGAAGGTGATGAGCGGGGAGAAGGACTGGTATAAGCAAGCCGGACGAAGTCCGCTTGTAGAACCGGGATTCACGCCACAGCTTATGGCGCGGATTGAAGAGGCTGCCCATGAATCCTCTAATCGTACAAGCGGCCGCCGCTTCAGCCGTATGGCTGCCTTCGGCGGACTGGCAGCCATCCTGCTGCTTGGCGCGCTGGTCTGGCCATTTGGCCCAGGGACCGGGCTTGATCCGGCAGGGAGGCTGGCAGCGGTCTTTAAGCCTGGCTCGGGAGCGGCTGTGGTTATGCCGGCGGTGTCACCTTCGGCTACGCAGAACGCTGCTTCACCAGCATCGCCGCAAGCTTACAACCCGCCGGTTGGTTCTGCAGAGTTCGAGCTTGGCGGAAGGAAGTATTACATGCCCTTATCGTTGGACAGAGACAAGACGCGTGCGCGTGCCGTTGAGACCAACGCCGGGATTGTCTGGTCGCCCCCGCCTCCGATGGTCAATTACAGCAAGCCCAAGTACACCCATCCTACGGAACCTTACACATTGTATCTTTCACCAAAAGGCCAGTCCGAGCTATCTGAAGCTACGGCTAAACGGATCTACACCTTACCGCTGTATGCAGGCGGTTCGCAGCGTTATTATGAGCTTACGGGGATCTGTGATGGAGGGGACTATATAGTGCTGGGTATCGGGACGATCACCTTGGGGAAAGGGATAGGAATGACACCTGAAAAGTTAACCGTTTTGAATTTAAAATCAGCCGCAGCAGGTGAAACAATAACCCCGCAGGAACTGTTAGATTTAAGCAGCTTAGGTGACAAATATTCCTTGTACAGATCCTTTATTGCTATTGATAAATATAATAGCGAGATGCTGCTTGTATATTACAGTGATGATAATAAGAATGGTTATGACATTCATGGCAGTCTGTACAATATTGCTACTGGAGCGGTACAGAATATAAACAGCAAAATCGGCATCGACGTTCAAGGCCAGCAGCAGACGGCAGTTTATGAAGTGAACGGGAAGAAACGGAAAGCGGATGTCATCTTGCTCCTCGGCCAGCAGTGGTATTATGATTGGTTTTATCAGGAACATGGACAGCAGATTGATCCTGCCAAGACTGGGAAGTGACGGGAGTTCCTAATTATTTTATGTGGATCTTATAGATAATTTACTAAAAAAAAGCTATACTTTTTGATAATCTCTCTAAGTAAACTTGGTTAATGTTTACTTCTGGAGTGCGATATCGAAGAGTGGAGCGGGATCAATGAAGAAGCTGACTATTGAGGATGTGGCCCAGAAAGCGGGCGTATCGAAAAGCACAGTCTCGCAATTTTTGAATAAACGGTTCAAGTATATGAGTGAGGCGACCAAAAACCGCATTGCCGAGGTTATCGATGAGCTGAACTACCAGCCCAACGGGCTTGCCCGCAGCCTCAAGCAGAACCGCACGCATATGGTTGGCATTATTGTAGCCAATATAGATTATTCACTGTCCATTCAGTGCATCCGGGCGATTGAGAATGAGCTGCAGCGCCACGGCATCCAGGTGATTATCTGCAACTCGGATGAGAATGCGGACAAGGAGAATACCTATGTAGAGACGCTGGTTGCCCGTCAGGTGGATGGCCTGATTATTTTCCCGGCGGGAGATCAGCCTGCGCCTTACACCCGATTAATTGAAGCAGAATATCCGCTGGTCTTCATGGACCGGCTGGTTGACGGCATTACGACCCAGAGCCTGCTGCTGGATAATGAAATGGCGGTGAAGACTGCTATCCGGGAGCTGACCACCCAAGGCCATGAAGCGATTGCAATTCTATCCCTGCCGCTTGGCGTACATGCGATTACCCCGCGCAAAGAGCGGATGAGCGGTTACAAAAAAGCGATGGAGGAAGCAGGTCTGCCGCTGCTAGATTCGTATATGCGTAGTGTGTCGCGCGAAGATATCGCTTCCGCAATGGATGAGTTGTTACAGCTGCCCCAGCCGCCGACCGCGCTGCTTGCCGCCAATGATCTGGTGCTGGGCGAGATTCTTAAATATGCGAACCGCAACGCTATCTCCATCCCCAGCCAATTGTCAGTGATCGGCATTGACGATGCAGAATTCGCCCGGATCTATAATCCCGATATTACTACGATCCGCCAGCCCGCCTACGAGATGGGGATGCAGGCAGCGAAGATCATGCTCTCTTTGATCAACGACACGGACGGCGCGATCCCCATCACCTACAGATTCCCGCCTTCCTTGCAGCAAGGCGATTCGGTGCAGCCTCCGGCTAAGCCGGAATAGCAACAGGCGGTATGAACGTCCCCATAAGGCTTTATTTTGCCCGGATGCCGGGAACCCTTACGGGATTGGAAAAGACCGGGAAACCGCTAAAAACCTTGATTATACAAGGATTTTAGCGGTTTTTTGATTTCCCCTTTCTGGACTTAACTTCTGCTATCTAACGAGCAAGTTATCTTGACGCCGGGCCGTAGCAGCCGTATGGTACAAGTGACAAGAACGGACAACTAAAGGGAGGTATACGGTACATGCTTCAGAAAGGAAAGCTATGAATACATTGACAGCCTATGGCCGCAAGCTCTGGCGGCAGATCGCCGGCAGGTATTACCGGATATCCATTAAGCAGAGGATTCTGTTCTCGTTCATCGTGCTGATCACGCTGTCCATCGGTGCAATGGGTACCTTCTCGTACTGGATTGCTGCGCAGGAGATCGAGGACAATGCCTACGCCGGCAGCCGGGAGACGGTAAGCAAGACGGCACAATTGCTGGATTCCCGCCTGAATGATGTGGCGCTGTCCGTGCAGTCCCTGATGCTGAGCGATGCGTACCGCAAGATGATGCTCGATGTGTTCAGCCATGATGTGTCGAATTATTATGTGCATCTGTCGGATCTGCAATATGTGCTCTCCCAGGCAACGTTCAATCAGCCGATCATTGAGAATGTGCTGATCGTTACCCCGATTGGCGATTTCTATTCCACTACGCAGATCCGGGCGCAGGACAACTCGTTCTACGGTTCGGAATTATATGATCTGAGCAAGGAGCAGCCGGGCGGCTACTGGGCCAAAGGACATTATGACCGGTTGTTCACGGGCAGCCAGCGGGTGGTTTCCTTCGTAGTCCGGGGAATTTATGAATACCCTTACACGCCGATCAGCAATGTATTTATTGTGGTCAATATCAGGGAGGGCCGGATAGATGAGCTGCTGAATACAGGCGGAGAACAAGCAGGGAGGAATTATTATCTGGTGAGCAGGGAAGGAGAGGCGGTGGTGGAATCCCGCTGGCCGTTCCGGGGCAGGTTCCCATGGAAGCCGGTGCTTCCCGAAGCCGGGACAGCAGCCGATCCGCAGGATCACTATTACAGCTACGGCGGCAAGGAATATCTGGTTAATTATACAGGCTCAGCCTCATCACCCGACTGGATCATCTCCGGTATGCAGTCACGGGACCAGCTGCTGGGCAAGCTGCAGCGGGTGCAGCGCATCACTCTCTATGTCATCGTTGTTTTCCTGCTGGCCACCTGGCTGATCTCCAATCAGCTGACATCTGTGCTGCTGAAGCCGCTGTTCAAGCTGCGGCGGCTGATGCGCAGAGTCGAAGAGAACCAGCTCAGTGTGGTGTATGAGAGCCGTTATGAGGACGAGGTGGCCCAGGTCGGCTTTCAGTTCAACCGGATGATGTCGGAGATTAAGACGCTGATTGCGGATGTGAAGACCAAGGAGGAGGGCAAGCGGCATGCAGAGATCCGTGCCCTTACGGCGCAGATGGAGCCGCACTTTCTGTACAATACGCTCAATACCATCTATTGCAAATCGGTCATGGGCGAGAATGACGATGTGAATGAGATGATCCTGTCCTTATCGCAGATGTTCCAGATCGGGCTCAGCGGAGGCAAGGATCTGATTACACTTGAGGATGAACTGTCCCACATGCGGGAGTATTTCGCCATTCAACAGAAATGCTATGAAGGACTGTTTGAATACACGGTGACGGTAGAGGACGAAGCCCTGCTGTCCTGCCTGCTGCCGAAGATTATCCTGCAGCCGGTGGTGGAGAACAGCATTCAGCATGGATTCAGCGACCGGACAATAGGAGGCAGGATAGACATCACGGTCAGCCGGGAGCAGGGGCTGCTGCATATTTGCATTACCGACAACGGACGGGGGCTTGATGCTGCACAGGTCAAGCAGGGGATGGACATAGCCCCGCAGTCCAGAAAAGGCTATGCCCTGTTCAACATCAGGCACCGGCTGGCCTTGTATTACGGGGCCGAAGCCCGTATGGACGTCAGCGGTGAGCCAAGTAAGGGATCACGGACGGATCTGTGGATTCCGTTAGGGGAGGAGCGATGAGGCATGGAGCCGGAAAGATTCAAATTATGTGTAATCGACGATATTAAAAGTGTGGTGGACATGGTCTCGCGCAAGCCGCCGTGGCAGGAGCACGGTATTGAGATCACCGGGACGGCGCTTGACGGTGAAGCGGGACTGCAGCTCATCCGCGAGACCCGGCCGGACATTGTGCTGACGGATATCCGGATGCCAAGAATGGACGGCCTGCAGATGACCCGGGCGATTCTGGAGGTGCTGCCGGACTGTAAGATTATTATTCTCAGCGCCTACTCGGAGTTCTCTTATGCCCAGGAGGCCATCCGGCTGGGGGCGCTTGATTTTGTGAAGAAGCCCTTTTCCCTGGAGGAGATTGTGAATGCAGTGCTGAAGGCCAGGGAGCTGTGCCGGGAGGAGCGTCAGGAGACCGCCAGACTTACTGCGATGGAGGCCAAAATCAGAGAAAGTCTGCCCATCCTCCGCCAGGAATATCTCACCTTCCTGCTGCACCACCAGACGACAGAGGCGGATGCCCGTTCCCGCTGGGCCTACCTTGATATCCCGCTGGACCAGCATGATTTCTTCGTGTTTGTCGCCGAGATTGATCATTTCGCGGAGAAGCTGAGCGGCCAGCCTGTGCAGGAGGTCGAGCTGCTAAGGTTCAGCCTGCACAATATTCTCGAAGAGACGATTTCCGCCCTGACCCGCGGCGTTATTATCCGGGAGGCGACAGACCGGTACATCTGCATCATGAACGGCTCGAACCCGGAGACCGCCGCGCTGATTACGGAGGCCTGCTGCATGAATGTAAGCCGCTTCTCGCGTCATACCCTTTCAATTGGCGTGGGCCTCGGCAAGGCGGCGATTCAGGAGCTGGGTACAGCGTACAGACAGGCGCTTAGCGCGCTGGGGTATCATTTCTATACCGGGGGCAACGGGGTCTATCATTATAGCAATATCGAGAATAAACCGCTCTCGCTCCACAGCTATTCCGCCGCCGCCGAGCAGGAGCTGCTGTTTGCCCTGCGTTCCGGCAATTCTGCCAAAGGCCTGCAGGTGCTGGACCAGTTGTTCTCGGAGCTGCTGGACAGCGGGCTTTTGCCTGATCCGCGTTATGTTGAGAGTGTCGGCTATGAGCTGAGCTCCAGGATCTGCCGGGTCCTGCTGGAGCAGTTCCCTTACGGGCAGGTGGAGCCGCTGGAACTCAGAATTGCCGCCATGAAGAATCAGGTGCATCCTTCCCTGCAGGATATCCGGGAGCTGCTGTCCTGGCTGTGCCGGGAGGCTTGTACACTAGTTACGGAGGCCCGTTCCCTGGAGTCCACGCGGATTATCCGCCAGGCCGTCGAATATATTCATAGTCATCTGGATACGGGGCTGTCGCTGGAGCAGATGGCGAAGCAGATTAACCTTAGCCAGGGATATTTCTCCAATCTGTTCAAGAAGGTGCAGGGGATTTCGTTCCAGCAGTATGTGATGCATGAGAAGATGGAGAAGGCGAAGGCGATGCTGATTAGCGGCCGGCAGGTTCAGGAGATTGCCCAGGATCTCGGGTATGAGCACAGGCGCTATTTCAGCGAGGTGTTCAAGAAATATACCGGCATGACCCCGTCCGAGTTCAAATTGCATTATCTTGGAAAAGAATAGAAATCAGCAGGGAGGGATTTCCGCAGGGCGGAGATTACCTCCCTTATCTGTATAGAACTCCTGCAAATATCTGCCCTTAATGTGGGCTTACCCGCCTTATCCCGATGCGCCAATCCGTCTATAATCAATTTGTAAGCGAATACAGAAGGGATATATAAGGGGGAACTACCAATGATGAAGCGTACGCTAATGACATCTCTGAGTTTGGTCCTGGCACTTGGCTTAGCAGCCTGCGGCAACGGTAACAGTGGCGGCGGCAATGCAGCTGAAGGCACAGGAGACGGGGCGAAAGCTGGTTCGGGGGAAAAAACTAAAATCAGCTACTGGACAGGCGACCGCCACGATGCGGATTTCGTGAAGGAGAAGGTGGCCGAGTTCAACGCATCTAATAAGGACGGGATTGAGGTGGAACTGGTCGTCAAGGGCGATGACTTCGATACTGCGCTTGATCTGTCCTTCCAGACCTCCGATGCACCGGATGTGATCCGGGTGAAGGAGAATACCATCCAGACTTTCTACAAAAAAGGCTTTCTCGCTCCGATTGACGAGTTCCTAAACGATGAGCTGAAGGAGAAATTCCCGGCCATGCCGGATCTGAACGAATTCGACGGCAAGCGTTACAGTCTGCCGAACTATGGAACGACGATGCGTCTGGTGTACAACAAGGATCTGTTCGCCAAAGCGGGCATTGAGCAGCCGCCGGTTACCCTGCAGGAGCTGGTGGATACAGCCAAGAAATTGACAGCAGCCGGCAAAGCGGACGGCGCTTACGGCTTCGCCCTTAACTTCAAGAGCCCCGGCAGTGCGTTCGCGCGTTCGGCACGGGTGATTGCAGAGATGAGCGGCTATGGCGGCTTCGGGTATGATTTCAAGACGGCCCGCTACGACTTCAGCGGTTTCGAGCCGATCATCAATGCCTTTAAGCAGATCAAGGACGACGGCAGCATGCTGCCGGGTGTAGAATCGCTGGATATTGATCCGCTGCGGGCACAGTTTGCCGAAGGCAAGATCGGAATGTATATGTCCTACTCCTCAGAGCCGGGCGTCTATAAGAATCAATTCCCGGCCAAGATTGACTGGGCGGCAGCTCCGGTTCCTACCATCGACGGCAATGTGAAGGGTGCTTCCGGCTTCCTCGGGGGCCAGTGGCTGGCGCTCAGCTCGAAATCAGAGCACAAAGAAGCAGCCTGGAAGTTCATGGAGTTCATGTACGGCGATCAGGTGCTGACGGATTATCAGGAAAAAGGCTTCGGCATCTCCATGGTTCCATCTATTAGCGCAGCAGCCAAGACACCGGATGTGAACGGCATTGAAGGCTTCCTGCCGAATAAGAACGATGGAGTGTGGCCGGTCTATCCGTCTGTAGCACCGGAAGGAATGAAATCGGATGACGCCTTCTTCAAATATATGCTGAACGGCGGCGATTTGAAGGCGATTATCGCTGATCTGAACAAGCGTTATAATACTGCACTGGACAGTGTGATTGCGAATGACGGCGTGAAGGCCGAGCCGGATGCTGGCTTCGATCCCGCTGCTCTGGGCGGCAAGTTCGCCAAATAGACGGAAGGTTAGGGATAGAGATACAGGCTAGGATAACGGGGGATGGGGAAGCAGCTTTCCCATCCCCCCTGCTCTGGCCGCAAGGGAGAGGAGCCGGAAGAAACCAGATGAACAAAACGAAACATGCCTTATTTTCATATAGCTTTATCTTTCCAAGTGCCTTGCTCACGTTGGTCCTCGGAATTTACCCGATTGCCTGGGCGTTCCGCTATATGTTCTATGATTACAAAGGGTTCGGAACGGCCCGGTTTACCGGATTGGCCAATTTCAGCCGCATCCTGAAGGACACCCAGTTCTGGGATTCGGTGGTGAATACATTTGTCTATGCAGGCGGCAAGCTGCTGATCACTATTCCGCTGGCCCTGCTGCTGGCAGCCATATTGAACCGGGGGCTGCGGGGCAGACAGCTGCTGCGGGGGATTTTCTTCATGCCGACCGTCATCAGTACCGCCGTAATGGCTGTAGTCTTCTTCACGATTTTCAACTCATATAACGGGATTCTGAACCAGTTCCTGATCCGCTCGGGCCTCTCGGATTCCGGTGTGGATTGGCTGGGGCCGAAATATGCCATGCTCACCGTCATTCTGGTTGCGGCCTGGGGGGCGGTCGGCAATTACATGCTGCTCTTCCTCGCCGGTTTGCAGAATATTCCCGAGGATGTGTATGAGGCCTCTTCCCTGGACGGGGCAGGGAAAATCCAGCAGTTCCGCTATATCACCCTGCCGATGCTGGGGCCTGTCATGCAGATGGTTATTATGCTGGCGATCATTACAGCCCTGAAGGGCTACGAGAGCATCATGGTTCTGACCGAAGGCGGTCCTGTAGGCAAGACGGAGGTCATGTTCCTGTATTTGTACAAATTATTTTTCCCTGTCGGCGGGGGCAGCGCGGCGGTCCAGGTCCAGGAGTTCGGATACGGCAGTGCGGTTGCCTTTGTGTCTGCGGTCATTGTAGGGATGATATCACTCGTTTATTTCTACGCATCCAGACGCATGAATCAGACCGATTGAGGAGAGAGGCTATTATGAGACTAAGAACCATACTGGGCAAAACAATCCTGTGGATATTTTTGCTGTCGTTTGCTTTTATCACCCTGATTCCGGTTGTGATCACCATCCTGGGCTCCTTCAAGACGAATGCCGAGCTTACTGCGGGTGCGACCTTCCTGCCGGAGAGCTGGCACTTCTCGAACTATGCCGAAGCCTGGGCGCAGGCCAATTTCTCCAGGTATACCCTGAACAGCCTGATTGTCTCCCTGGCGGCGGTGGTCGGCACGCTGCTGGTATCATCCATGGCGGCTTATGTGGTGGACCGGATGGATTTTGCAGGCAAAAAATGGTATGTCGGAATGCAGTCCTTCACCATGTTCGTAGCTGTAGGGGCGGTCGTGCTGCGTCCGCAGTTCGATCTGATGGTCAAGCTTCATCTGCACAGCAGCCTGTGGGGGGTTATCCTGATTCTGATCTCCGCCCATGCTTCGATCTTCTTCATTCTCACAAGCTTCATGAAGGGGATTCCCCGCGAGCTGGACGAGGCGGCGCTAATAGACGGCTGCTCTCCCGGCCGGACCTTCTGGCGGATCATATTGCCGCTGCTCGGACCCGGACTCGGCGTAGGTGCCCTGTTCACCTTCCGCGGCGCGTGGAATGAATATCTGCTGCCGCTCGTGTTCACGATGACAAAGCCGGAGCTGCAGACGCTGACTGTCGGACTGGCGAACCTGAAGTACGGGATTTCAGCCGCTTCCCAGACCCACTATATGATGGCGGGCGCCTGCTTGTCCATTCTGCCGATTCTCGTGGCCTATCTGTTCGCCAACAAATCCTTCATGCAGATGACGGCCGGTTCCCTGAAGGGATAGCGGTCCGGTCCTGCGCAACCCATATTCCATATTTACCATTCAAGGAGGTACACCCCATGACTCAACACGTTCCGGCGATTCTGCAATCCGCCCCGTTCATCCGGCGGTATCCGGGCAATCCGGTGCTGGATGCAGCGAAGGTTCCTTACCCCACCGCACTGGTATTCAATGCCGGTGTAACGAAGTTCAACGGCAAATATGTGATGATCTTCCGCAATGATTACGGCTCACTGGCCGATCAGAGCCTTGCGCCGCATCACACCACGGATCTCGGCATTGCCTACAGCGATGACGGGCTGAACTGGACCGCCGGCCCGAAGCCGGTGTTCAAAATGCATGACGAAGAGACTATCCGCGCCTACGACCCGCGCCTGACCGTGATCGGCGGCCGCTGTTATATGTGTTTTGCCGTGGATACGCGCCATGGCATCCGCGGCGGGATCGCCGTTACGGATGATCTGGAACACTTCGAGGTGCTTAGCCTGTCTACACCGGACCTGCGCAATATGGTGCTGTTTCCCGAGCTGATCGGCGGCAAATATGTCCGGCTGGAGCGTCCCTTCACGGTGTACAGCCGCGGCGGCCGGGACCGCTTCGACGCCTGGATCTCCGAGTCGCCGGACCTCAAGCATTGGGGCAACTCCAGCCTGCTGCTCGCCGTTGAACAGGTGCCGTTTGCCAACGACAAGGTCGGTCCGGCCGCACCTCCGGTCCGGACGGACAAAGGCTGGCTGACCACCTTCCATGCGGTGGATGTGGACCCGGCCAGAGGCAAGCACGGCTGGGAGGATAGCTGGAAGAAGCGCTATACCGCGGGAATTATGCTGCTGGATCTGGAGAACCCCCGCAAGGTGATCGGCATGAGTAAGCAACCGCTGCTGGCACCGGAGACAGACTATGAGATTGGCGGGGGCTTCCGCAATCATGTGATTTTCCCGGGCGGGATGATTCTGGAGGATGACGGCGAGGTCAAGATCTATTACGGCTCTGCGGATACGGTGGAATGTCTGGCAACGGCCCATGTGGACGATCTGCTCAGGCTCTGTCTGGAGCCGGGGAATCAATAAGGTTGGAAGCTGGCTGAGAGCTGATAGATGTCGATTTTATGAAAAGAGTAATAAAGCATCACTGGTGAAATCACGATTCATTGATGACCTGGTGTTTGCTAAAAAAATATGAAAGAGGTGTTTAATGATGTTGAAAAGGTTCAAATTATTAAGTGCATTATTAATTTTTTGTATGGCCAACCTGTTACCAGTCTTTCCTTTGACAGCAAGCGCGGCGGGTACAGTTGTAAGCTATCCGTTACCGTCGGTCTATACCACGACCAATCAATACACGGTAACAGCAGACTCTACCAATATACCGGTAATCGACACTTCGGCGGTATTTGTAAACTATAATTATTGTAATTTCTCTTTTTCAGGTACGACTACAATCACAATAACAGCAAGCGAGCCCATCAATACCTATAATATTTCTCCCAAAGCTCTGGGAATCACTGCAACCAAGAGCGGAAATACACTTACATTTACCCTTTCAGCACCAACCTATCTTATCGTCAAAATCAATAATCTGAAAGATCTGGTGATTGCGGCAGATGCGCTTGAAACCAATGTTCCGGCCTCATCCGGTACAGGAATATACAATGTTAAAACCCAGTACGGTGCTGACAGTACCGGTGCCACTTTGGCTACAACTGCCATACAAAACGCCATCAATGCTGCTAACGCAGCAGGCGGTGGTATCGTATACGTTCCAGCTGGTGTGTACAAGAGCGGAAATATTGTTCTAAAAAGCAATGTTTCGGTTTATCTGGAGGGGGGTTCGGTTATACGGGGTTCAGGAAATCCAAGCGATTATACTACCCATTTCCATAAGAATTCACTGAATAAGGATGGAACCTGGTTTATCTATACCGAAACCAATGCCAACAATATTAAGATATACGGCAGGGGAACGATTGACGGCAATGGCCATTATATGAGAAATACAAACAATTATTTGAACAATATTCTTGTACCCTTGCAGTGCAGCAACTTCACGGTTGACGGCATAACCCTAAGAGACAGCGGCGGATGGGCTACAATCGTTACCAGATCTAATAACGTAACCTTCCAGAATACCAAGCACTTCAACAACAATGAGCTTGATTATGAAAATGATGCAATCGATATTCAAGAGAGCCAGAATGTACTCATAAAGCACACTGTAGCCGTATCGGAGGATGACACCTATTCCTTTAAGACCTGGGATGTAGCCACTACGGATATCGCTGCAAACTGGCCGGGAACTCCTGAGAACCAGTCCAATGTAGTTGTGGATGATGCTTTGGCCTGGAGCAGATGCGGGGCATTCAAGGTTGGAGATGGAGTGAAACAGCTTCAGGATGGCATCGTTGTTAAAAACTCTTTTGTATACCGGTGCTGGCGTGCTCTAGCGGTAGGTCATCTGTATGGAACTCCAGCGGCACAAAACATCGTATTTGACAATATAGATGTAGAAGGCTTTTGGCCAAGATCCGGTGTTCACTCCAGATGGTTTGATCTTTCGGCAAAAACCGGTCCGATCAAAAATGTGGTCTATAATAATATCAATTTACGCGCTTTGGGTGAAGTTTCCATCATGAAGGGTTGGAGTGACACCTCTACTGTCTCCGGAGTTACATTGAACAATGTTCGCGTCGGTGGAGCTGCGGTGAATAATTTGGCAGATTTGAAAATAACAGATACGAACAGCTATGCTGCAGATCCTAAATTCAACACATTGAAATTCGAAGCGGAAGGCTATAACCTTAGTTCAGGTGTTATTTCCTATGAGTCAAGCACTGATGGCGGGATTGATGTGGGTGGAGGCAGTAATGGCGACTATATCGCATTTAAAAATGTTGACTTCGGCAGTACAGCTAAAACAAGTATTGATCTGAAGGTTGCATCCGCTAATTCCGGCGGAAGGATTGAATTCCACTTGGACAGTCCAACGGGCACTATGCTGGGTTCTTGGACAGCAGAAAGCACAGGCGGATGGCAGACATGGTCCCTCAAGAATATCCCGCTTACTGCCGGCACAGCTGTAGGAAACCATACGGTATATGTTACTTTTGTGAAGTCAGATTCAACCACCGTTGCAAATTTAACCTGGTTCCAGTTCAAATAGAATGGAAGCGGTTTGATTATCTCTGATGGTCCGCAAAAAGGTGTCCCAAGCCGACCGGCTTGCGGGACACCTTTTTGCAGTTGCAGTTGCAGTTTCTGTTACAGTCACGTCCCTGCGGAGAGCCTGTTTATTTCTTAACGCCCGTGCTCATGAAGGCTTCCAGCGCGTCGCGGGTGGGCAGTCCGTCCATATCGCCAGGCGACATCACGGCGAGTGCGCCAATCGCATTGCCGCGCTTCACGGCTTCCGCTACGCTGAGCTTCTCCAGCATGGCGCTGATCACCCCAACCGCGAAGCCGTCTCCGGCACCGACCGTATCAACAACCTGCTCGACCTTGAAGCCGTCCACATAGCCCTCTTCACCTGTGGAGGTCTTGTAGTAAGCGCCCTCAGGACCGAGCTTGATCACTACAAGGGATACGCCGCGCTCCAGATAATACCCGGCAATCTCCTCCGGAGTCTCAAGACCGGTGAGGATCTTGCCTTCTCCGTGTCCGGGCAGGAACCAGTCGCAGCGGGTAGCCAGGTCGTTGATCGTACCAACCATAGTTTCAGTGTCAGGCCACAGGGTCGGACGCAGATTCGGATCGAGCGATACAGTCTTGCCGCGCTGCTTCATGAACTCCATGGCATGCAGCGAGAACTCGTGACACGAAGCCGAGAGTGCGGAAGAGATGCTGGTCACATGCAGATGGCCTGCGGAAGCGAAATAATCTTCATTAAAGTCGGCGAGGCTCAGCTTGGAGGCGGCGGAATTTTTGCGGAAATATTCGACCTTAGGGTCTCCGGTCAGTACCTTGGATTTGATCAGCATGCCCGTGGAGAATTCCTTGGTCGTTGTGATGCTCGCGGTATCGATCTTCTCCTTATTCAGCGCCGAGGTGATGAACTGGCCGAAGTTGTCTTCGCCGAGCTTGGTCACATAACCGGTCAGATGCTCCAGGCGTGATAATCCGGTGGCTACATTGCTCTCCGCACCTGCCAGCGCCTTGGAGAAGGAAGTGACCTCATGCAGGGGGCCGGCCTCATTGGCGTAGAACATGGCCATCGGCTCCCCGAAGGTGACTGCATCCAGCTGTTTATTCATGAATAGTTCCTCCTAAAAGTTTTGATAGCATACACTCCTTGCTTCTTCTTCGCAAAACTCGCTTCGGAAGCATAGCAGGGGTATAATTAGATCCTAGTTTATGGTTTGGGATAGAATATAAGTTGAAATTATCACATAAAACGGTTTTGTACAATATAGCAATGCTCATTCTGCGGTCTTATTTTGTACAGGAAGCAGGCGGGTGAATTCGTTTGTCCTTGATATATAAGGCTTTTCTTCGATTCTTGAAGGAATGTTGCCGCTTCCTAAATAAATATATATTGACTGTTGGCGGCAATGTTATTACTATTTTCTTAGAAGGATAAAGCCTGATGTTAGTAAAATAGATAAATTAGTTTATCTAAATAAATATTCTTAAGTGGAATATAACCAGAGAGGAAGTAACCCCCATGAAGAAAATCAAAGTATTGCAGAATATCACCTCTGTTGGAGTAGTAGCCGTTATCCGTGCGGATAATGCCGATGATGCTTATGCCATGTCGGTGGCTTGTATCGAGGGCGGGCTGAATAATATCGAAGTTACCTTCACGACGCCGGGAGCCGAAGTAGCGATCAAACGCTTGGTGGAAGAATACGGGGGCCGCGCCGTGATTGGTGCCGGTACCGTGCTAGACCCGCTGACGGCAAGAATTGCTATTCTGGCGGGTTCGGAATTTGTGGTCAGTCCTTCTTTTGAAGAGGATACGGCCAAGATGTGTAATCTGTACGGCATTCCTTATATGCCGGGCTGCATGACGCTGAATGAGATGAAGGAAGCCCTGAAGCTGGGCGTGGATGTGCTGAAGCTCTTCCCGGGCAGTGCGTTCGGACCGGACTATGTCAAGGCGGTTAAGGGGCCGATGCCGCATGTGAACATTATGCCAACCGGCGGCGTGGATCTGAACAATATGGAGAAATGGATCAAGAACGGCTGCATCGCTGTCGGCATCGGCGGCAACCTGACCGCACCGGCCAAGGAAGGCCGTTATGACCAGATCACAGAGCTGGCTGCACAGTATGTTGCGAAGTTCAAGGAGATTCAAGGCCGGTAAACTTGGATTCAGGGTGAGCCGTTTGCGCAGAACGGGCCTCCGGTCATACATGTACAACAGAAATGTCTTGCCTCTAGGGGCAGGGCATTTTTTTGTTGAACGTAGATAAGCCTATATGATGGAATTGCTGCTGCTTCGGGCAATACTTATAATAGAGGCAGAGTGCCCTAAGCGCCTGCGGACATTAAGAAGTATACCTGAAAGGTGATGCCATGACTGGCGACGATCTTCGCAGCAAGCTGTACCCGACACTGGTAGTGGAAGAAGCCGATTACGTGGAGATCCGGACCGCAGTCCACGGCTGCAGGGTAACGGCGGGAGCGCTTTATAAGCTGTATCGTAACTATAATCATCCGCAACTTTTTGAGCATGGAGAAGTATATGTGCTTGATGATGCTTCCAGGGAGAACTATGCGGTGCTTCTGGTGTGCGCAACTACATTATATACATTAAAAAGAGTATTTGAATGATTGCAGCATCCCTTGTATGCTTAGTAGGGATTGCGGACTATAAAATAATCATTACAGGCTTGCAACAAATTCGCAGTCTTGCGCGTCAGTAAGATTGCATAGAGAGGGGGAACCTTCGTGGTGGAGCAGGGACTCATCAGAGCCGCTCAAGCGGGCGATCGCGACGCTCTAATCACCCTATTGCGAGAAATTGAAGGGCATGTATATAAGACGGCCTTCTACATTCTGCATAATGAACAGGATGCTCTGGATGCCTCCCAGGAAGCGTTGATCCGGGTGTACACCAAGATCGGCTCCTATGAGGAGAAGGCGCAGTTCAAAACATGGGTTCAGCGAATAGTAACCAACATATGTATAGACAAATTCCGGAGAACGAAGCCTACCGTTTCTATCGATGAACACGAAATGGTGTTTCAGGATAAAAAACATAACGTAGAGCGCGAAGTGATGTCGGGTTATCTGGCGGAGGATATCCGTGAGGCCATCGACCAGCTTCCGGAGCATCACCGGACGGTAATCGTGCTCCGCTATTTACAGGATTTTTCTTACAACGAGATTGCAGACTGTCTGGATCTGCCTCTGAACACGGTGAAATCGTACCTGTTCCGGGCGCGGCAGCAGCTGCAGAATAGACTTCAGGAGTATCAGAAAGGTGGTGTGTCAGGATGAAGTGCGCGGAGGTGATGGAATGGATGCACCGCTATTTAGATCATGATCTCAGTCAGGAAGAAATGCTTGAAATGTTCCGTCATATCGACGATTGTCCTTCCTGCGCGGAAGTCTTGGACCGGCTGACGCTGCTCTCCCAGCAGCTGGAGCAGCTTCCCGATGTGAAGCCCCCCTTCAGTCTGGTTGACTCTATCCTGCCTCAGCTTGAACAACTGGACCGTGGTGTCCCGGAAGAGCCTGCTGTAATGGAGCCGGAAGATCCGAAGGTTATTCCCTTCTCCCGTTCAAATAACCGGGGCAAGAAGCCCAAGGGTCCTTCACTGGCAGCGCGGACAGGCATTGGCGCTGCGGCGGCAGCTGTGATTCTGCTCATCGCCGTATTCAATATGCCGAAGAGCCTGCCGGGTGCAGATATGGATATGTCATCCCAGTTAATGAGCGGCGGAGCGGCGAACTCCAGCATGAGTACGGAGAGCAGTGCGGACGCCCCGCAGGCGGATGGACAGAATAACAGCGGCGGCAGCAGTGAGCTTCGAAAGACGGACCAGACCGCGCCGGGTGAAACTGCGGACGTTAATTTGAAATCTGCACCGCCTGCTCCCAGTGAGGGTGCTGATCAGCCGGCCGCAGCTGGCGGCGGTTCGGATACAGGCACGGAGCCTGCGGTAAGCGAAGCTCCGCCCAGCAAGCGCACCGCTACTGCGCCTCCGGCGGACCGCCCCAAGAGCACCAAGAAAGCGGATAGCGGGTCAGCAGATACCCAGAGCATGAAATCGAGTACACCGACACAACAGAGTGCGGTGGACGACAATCCGGCTGCGGCGGATGTACGGACGGCACCGACTCCAGCCCCTACAGAGGCAGCCATGTCGCTGATGCTTGCAGAGTCCTCGTGGACTTCGCCAGACGGGCAGCATATGGCTGAGCTGACTGGCCAGCATGTGGTAATCTACAGCTTAACCGCAGAGGGAGAAGAGCAACAACGCACAACATTGGCTTCGCTTCCTTTGGAGGGGAACTGGGTCTCCGGTGTGTGGTCGGAAGACGGCACCCAGTTCACTTATGTGCTACAGCTTGAGGACGGTACGCAGACGACGAATGTATATACGGTTCCGGCAGAGGGGGCAACACCTGCTCCGTCTGCTTCTCAGGCGCCTGCCGTCTCTCCAGCGCCAACCGCTTCTCCGGCGGCTTCTGCTTCATCGGTACCCAGCCCGGCTATCACCCCGGACGCGGCAACGTCCGATAAATAACCGGCACCTTCTTCTAGCCTGCGGAATATGCTAAGGCAAGAGGACATGAATTACAAGCTTTGCGAGTATCATCGGTATGACCGGCGGCCGGGACAGTTTCTAGAGCTGCTCCCTCCGTCGTTTATATAGATGCGCCGCTGAAACGGAGTAACTTTGGCCCTGGCTGCCGAGGTTGCTCCGTTTTTGCTTGCGCCCATGGGGCAGAATGCGGTGATAAAGATGCCTATGTTTTCAGCCGTTTTTTTGATAAAATGTACGAATGTATCAATCAAGAATATAAAAAAGGAAGTGGCAGGATGGATGCCAAAACGGCGGCCAAAGACATCAAGCAAGGAAAGGTCTCCCCGCTGTACCTGCTGTACGGCAGTGAGAAGTTCCGGATGAATGAATTCGCGGCCATGCTGGAGGAACACCTGATAGCCAAAGAAGACCGCGATTTCGCGGTGATCCCGTTCGATCTCTCCGAAACTCCGGTTCAAGCGGTCATTGAAGAGGCGGAGACAGTTCCGTTCATGGTAGAACGCAAGCTCCTGCTGGTGCGGGATGCGGCTCTGTTCACGGCAGGCAAGGAGAAGGCGAAGCTGGAGCATAATGTGGAAATGCTGAGCGAATATATGCAGCACCCTGCCGAATTCAGCGTGATTGTATTTATGGTGAACGGCGACAAGCTGGATGAACGCAAAAAAATCGTTAAAAGCATCAAAGCCTCCGGCACCGTACTGGCCTTCAATCCCCTGGGTGCGGAGGAGCTGCTGCGCTGGGTGGAAAAGGGCTTCCGCGAACGCGGCTGCTCACTTGCGCCGGGGACGGCTGAGGCTCTGATCGCAAGCAGCGGCACCGGACTCCAGGGCCTGTCGGCGGAGATGGACAAGCTGTGCCTGTTCGCCGGTACAGGCGGGCGGGTCGATGCGGCAGCGGTGGAGAGTCTGGTCCACCGGGGAACTGAGCAGAACATCTTCACGCTGGTGGAGGATATTGCGAATCTGCGCCTGGACAAGGCGCTGAATACGCTCTATGAGCTGCTGAAGCAGCGGGAGGAGCCGATCAAGATCGCTTCGCTGATTGCCCGGCAGTTCAGAATCATCCTTCAGGTCAAGGACTTGTCAGCCCTGAGCTATTCGCAGGGACAGATTGCCTCTCAGCTCGGACTGCATCCATATGCGGTGAAGCTGGCTGGAGAGCAGGCCCATAAGTTCGGAAGCCAGCGGCTGCGGCAGATCCTGAGTATTCTGGCGGATCTGGACTATCAGATGAAGACGGGAGCTGTCGATAAGGTGCTGGGGCTGGAGATGTTCATGCTGCGCCTTGGAGCCTGAATAGAGCGGCATCTCATGGAACGAATCAAAGAGCCTGTCCATCCCGTGATACACGCGGGCGGGCAGGCTCTTTGATTGTACAGCGGAATTCAATGAGTGAAGCTAACAAGCATAAAAAAACCTAACCGTATGCAGCATAGCGGTCAGGTTCTTCAATGCTCGTTATGATTGTCGCCCTTGGCTTAGGCTTGAGCCTTGAGAGCGTTCAATTTCTTAGCCAAGCGGGATTTTTTGCGGGCAGCCGCATTTTTATGAACCAGGCCTTTAGATACAGCCTTGTCCAGCTTTTTGGAAGCCGCTTGGAAAGCAGCCTGAGCTACTTCAACTTCCGTACCAGTCACTGCTACATCAGCAGTTTTCACAGCTGTACGAAGCGCGGACTTCTGGGAAGCGTTCAGTGCACGGCGTTTCTCGATCGTCTTGACGCGTTTTACCGCGGATTTGATATTTGGCATTGCATTCACCTCCTGAAAGACATTCGAAATCAACAAATGATTCACAACTTAAAATAGTTTAGCATGAAGGGTAGTAAAAAGCAAGATAAAAAGCTTTAGAATTCCTCAGTGCGGTTTGTATAAACGGCGGCTTTCTCTCGCACACTATCAGCAATATGCAAAAGGAGGCTGAACTAAGAATGGAACTGGATCTTCAGCTGTATTCGGTACGTACGGACTTGGCGGTAGAAGCGAAGGAAATGGCAGAGCGGCACGCCAATGCGCCGATCCCGGGTGTCAATGAGGAAGTGGAAGAAGAGGGCGGCATCAAGGTCACGAGACTTGCTGTAGCAGACCTTGCCGGCTCGCAGGCGATTGGACGGGCTATCGGCAATTACGTGACCCTGGAGGTGCCTGGGCTGCGCGGCGGGGATACCGGGCTCCAGCAGAAGGTCTCTACAGTGTTTGCCCGGGAATTCGAGCACTTCCTGGATGAAATCGGCATTGACCGCGATTCCAAGGTGCTTATCGTGGGCTTGGGCAACTGGAATGTGACGCCTGACTCGCTCGGCCCGCTGGTCGTTGAGAATTCGCTGATTACCCGCCAGTTCTATGAGCTGGTGCCCGACCAGATCTCGCCCGGTTACCGGAATGTCAGCGCTATTGCTCCCGGAGTCCTCGGCCTGACGGGGATTGAATCCAGCGAAGTTGTGCAGGGGATTGTGGACCGCACCAGCCCGGATGTCATTATAGCTATTGATGCGCTGGCCTCCCGTTCACTGGAGAGAATCAATACCACTATCCAGATTGCTGACATCGGCATTCATCCCGGCTCAGGGATCGGGAACAAACGCAGAGGGCTGACCAAGGAGGTGCTGGGCGTGCCTTGCATTGCCATCGGCGTCCCTACAGTCTGCTATGCCTCCACCATTGTCAACAACGTGCTGGAGATGATGCGGACCCATTTCGGACAGATGGCTGACGGGGGCGCTCATACCAAAGAGATTATGGGTCTCCTTGACGATATTTCTGAACAGGAGCGTCTTGCATTGGTGAAGGAAGTGCTTGAGCCGCTGGGTCACGACCTGATTGTTACCCCCAAAGAGATCGATGAATTCATTGAAGAGATCGCGAACATTGTGGCAAGCGGCTTGAATGCCGCCCTGCATGAAGCGGTAGATCCTGGCAATGTCGGAGCTTACACTCACTGATCTGTCACTTATCACCTGGCCCGCACCGCCCTGCTATAACGCAGAACGGGTTGCGGGCTTTTTGAATGAGTTGCCGCTTCACTTCTCTATCTATGCTCCCTGCTATCTCTCATTCTGTGGTTCTAGCATAACTCCTACGCTCATAGATTTGGAGTATGAGAGATTACAGAGGGCCTAGAGGAGGACATAACAATCATGAACAGAAAATGGTTTCAGCTATGGAATATAGGGCGGCTGCGCGGACGGCTGATGGATATTCTGTCGCTGGGAAGGACGATGCTGCTGCTGGCCGGAGGTTCGCTTGTGTTATTCATGCTGCTTGGAGCCGGCGGATTGGCCGGGCAAAAGCTGAATTCTTCGCCCATTCCTTCTATGAAAGGTCTGGCGGCCTCACTCTCCAGCGGATTCTTCATGGAGCTGCTGGGCATGGAGGTTCCCCATCTGCCGAAGGGCGAGGAACCTTCAGCTTTCTCCGGAGACAAGGTGACCTCCTTCGTATTCCGGCTGCTTACCAGTGTTGATCCTGGTGATCCCAAGAGTCTGGTCTCGCGTGAGATGCCTGGACTCGCTGCCGATGATCCCTTTCTGCTGCGCCAAGGCTCAGGAGGAAGCACAGGAGCGCCGGCGGATTATCATCCGGGGGGAGATGAGCTGGCCGCCGGGGAAAATCCCGGTGCAGGGGGTGACCCTGGAGCCCCTCCAGATTCAGGGAACGGTACGGAGGCTGATAATGGCCATGACAATCCGGGGGAAGGCGTGGTACAGCCCGAGGCTTCTCCTATTCCGGACCCGCCTGATGCAGGGCCGGACGAGGGTTACTCCGGAAGCGGAGATGCCGAGAACGGCACTGGAGATACTTCGGTCAAGCGTATTCTCGTCTACCATTCCCATCCGCGGGAGGCGTATAATCCGCTGCTTGGCGCACAGAGCGACAACCCCAGCTCGGCCGTCCCTTCCAAGAATGTCATGCTGGTAGGCTCTTATATTTCCAAGAGGCTGGAGGAACGCGGGATCGGTACTGTCCATGCCCAGGAGGACTATGCTACAGAGGTGCCGGGCTACAACTGGAACTTCTCTTATAAATATTCTCGTATGACTGTGAAATCGGCCATGGCCTCCAACCAGCAGATGAGTGAGCTGATTGATATCCACCGCGATTCGCAGCGGCACGGCAAAACAACGGCCGTGATTAACGGGAAAAATTATGCCCAGGTGTATTTTATTTTGGGGCATGCGAATAAAAACTGGAAGCAAAACGAGGCCTTTGCTAATAAAATCCATCAGCTGCTGGAGAAAAATTATCCTGGAATTTCACGCGGGATATGGGGGAAATCGTCCGGAAACGGGAATAATGGGGAATATAACCAGACGTTGTCCCCGAACAGTGTGCTGATTGAGGTGGGCGGAATTGACAACAGCGCCGACGAGCTGAAGCGTACGGCGGACATTCTGGCAGATGCGATTGCTGATGTGTACTGGAGCAGCAGGGATGCGGAGAAGGCAGCTGCGCCGGATCAGGGCAGTACGCAGTCTGAAGGCACCGGGGCAGAGACATCAGCAGGCGGGGCTTCCTGACGGATAATAGCTGAAAAGGAGCGGAGACTATGACACGGTTCGGTAAAAAGCTGGTAATGGTCGGAATATGGGCGGGCGTAGGGCTGCTGGTCGGACTGCAGTTCGGTGGCGGTGGTTCGGGAGTCTCAGGTATCCTGCCGGACTGGAGTAAGCCGGCCGGGAGCAGTGTGGCAGGCAGCCAGCTTCCGGCTGGACAGAACGGCACGGCCGGGACTGCGTACGTTCCGGTGGCCAGCAAGGCTCCTGGCGGCCAGGCTTATGTATATGTACCCGTGACTATTGATCCGGTAACGGGTGCTTACACCATGCTGCCGATGCAGCAGCCGGCTGCAGGTACACAGGCGCAGACGGCAGGCGGCACGGGCAGCCTCCCGCAGCAGGAGGTGAAGGACTACTCTGCGCTCAGTCCCGAGCAGATTCTGATCCCGGAGGAGCAGAAGCCTACAGTGGATGTGCTGGCGGATAAGACCGCCGGCCTGCTCCAGCAGGCTTCGCAGAAGGGCATCCGCTGGGTGGTCTCGCTCTTCGACTCCTCGGAGGAGTGAGCAGGAAGTGCCCGGAATCTCCCGGGCTGTAATGAGATTGAGGACACAAACGGCTGCGGATGATGGAAGCCCGCACCCGTTTGTGTGTTTTTTTGCAGAGTCAGCCTGCGATTGCAGAAGGTCTGGGCGGTTTCTTTCTTTTCCGGCGGCCGGCGGGATTGATGGGCGGAGCCCGTACTGTTATAATAAGTGGATTAACATTAGGCTGTCTGTGGGGGTAAGGAATGACTGACGTTCAGAAACGACAACAACAAATTCGCAATTTCTCGATTATTGCACATATAGACCATGGCAAATCGACACTGGCTGACCGCATTCTGGAGTATACGGGTGCGCTCACTACGCGTGAAATGCAGGAGCAGGTTCTGGATCAAATGGACCTGGAGCGCGAGCGCGGCATCACCATCAAGCTGCAGGCCGTACGTCTGACGTACCGTGCCGATGACGGACAGGATTATTATCTGAATCTGATTGACACACCGGGGCATGTCGATTTCACCTATGAGGTATCCCGCAGTCTGGCGGCCTGTGAAGGCGCACTGCTGGTCGTGGATGCGGCGCAGGGAATTGAGGCCCAGACGCTGGCTAACGTGTATCTGGCGCTCGACAACAATCTGGAGATTCTTCCGGTACTCAACAAAATCGATCTTCCGAATGCTGACGCCGAACGCGTGAAGCAGGAGATTGAAGATGTCATCGGGCTGGATGCCAGTGAAGCCGTGCTGGCTTCCGCCAAGGCAGGCATCGGCATCAAGGAGATTCTGGAGCAGGTCGTGAAGCAGGTTCCGGCGCCGACAGGCAGCTCGGAAGACCCGCTCAAGGCGCTGATCTTCGACTCCCATTATGACCCGTACAAGGGCGTTATCGTCTATGTCCGTGTAATGGACGGCAGTATCCGTGCCGGTTCCAAGATTAAAATGATGGCCACCGACAAAACCTTTGAGGTGATCGAGGTCGGAGCCTTCATGCCGCGCATGACCATTGTACCGGAGCTGAACATCGGTGATGTCGGCTTCATCGTAGCCGGGATCAAGCATGTAGGCGACACCCGTGTCGGGGATACGGTGACGGATGCGAAGAATCCAACGCCTGAGCCGCTTCCGGGCTACCGCCGGATTAATCCGATGGTCTATTGCGGTCTCTATCCGATTGAGACTTCCGATTATAATGATCTCCGTGAAGCGCTGGAGAAGCTGCAGCTGAATGACGCTTCCTTGAGCTTCGAGCCGGAGAGCTCCAGCGCCCTGGGCTTTGGCTTCCGTTGCGGCTTCCTGGGACTGCTGCATATGGAGATTATTCAAGAGCGGATCGAACGCGAGTTCAATCTGCCGCTGATTACTACCGCGCCGAGCGTTATTTACCGCATTAAGCTGACGAACGGGGAGACCATCCAGATCGACAATCCGTCGCATTATCCGGAGATCGGAACGATTGACTTCATCGAAGAGCCGTATGTCAAAGCAGCCATTATCGTGCCTAACGACTTCGTGGGTACCGTTATGGAGCTGTGCCAGAACAAACGCGGTGAATTCGTCAACATGGAGTATCTGGACAGCAACCGTGTAACCATTACGTACGAGATTCCGTTGTCCGAGATCGTCTACGACTTCTTCGACCAGCTGAAATCCGGCACGAAGGGTTATGCATCCTACGATTACGAGATCTCCGGTTACCGCCAGTCCAATCTCGTGAAGATGGATATCCTGCTGAACAATGAGCAGGTCGATGCATTGTCCTTCATCGTTCACCGCGACCGCGCCTACAACCGCGGCCGGGTCATCTGTGAGAAGCTGCGCGGCATTATCCCGCGCCAGATGTTCGAGGTGCCGATTCAGGCGTCCGTCGGCACGAAGGTGGTTGCGCGCGAGACCGTTAAGGCCATGCGCAAGAACGTATTAGCCAAATGCTACGGCGGCGATATCTCGCGTAAGCGGAAGCTGCTGGAGAAGCAGAAGGAAGGGAAGAAGCGCATGAAGCAGGTCGGCAGCGTTGAGGTGCCGCAGGAAGCGTTCATGGCCGTGCTTCAGATTGAGTAGCAGCATATAAGCTCTCCTGGAGCTTTCGGTTTATCGCAGAAACGGGTGCCGTCCTACGCAGGGCGGTGCAGCCGTTTCTTCTTGCTTTTCAGCAGCAGGTACTGTGGCAGGCCTGTATATTAATAGAACAAAGGAGACAGCTAATGAATACAGCTACGAGCACTGCACACCATGGCCGTCCCCCTGAGGCCGTATATATTCACATCCCGTTCTGCACCAATAAATGCTTCTATTGTGATTTCAATTCTTACGTGCTGAAGGACCAGCCGGTGATGGACTATCTCCATGCGCTTGACCGCGAAATGGAGCTGACGGTGCAGCACACGCCTCCGGGTGTGATCAAGACGATTTTTGTCGGCGGGGGTACGCCTACAGTACTCAAGCCTGATGAGATGGCTTATTTCCTCGAATCCGTCCGCAGGCATTTCCCGCAGTGGGATGAGCACATTGAATTCTCAATGGAGGCTAACCCTGGCACCACCGATATCGACAAGCTCAGAGTCATGAAGGATGGCGGGGTCAACCGGGTCAGCTTCGGGGTGCAGGCATTCCAGAATGAGCTGCTGAGCGGAATCGGCCGGATTCATGATGTGAATGATGTATACCGCAGTCTGGAGAATGCCCGTGCGGTCGGCCTTAATAACCTGTCGCTGGATCTGATGTTCGGACTGCCGAACCAGACGGTGGATATGCTCAGAGAGAGCATCGATAAGGCGCTGGCGCTGGATCTTCCGCACTATTCCATCTACAGCCTGAAGGTGGAGGAGAACACGCTGTTCCACACGCTGTTCAACAAGAACAAGCTTCCGCTGCCGGATGAAGAGGATGAGCTGGCAATGTATCTGCTGCTGATGTCTACTATGGAGGCCGCAGGGTATACGCAGTATGAGATCAGTAATTTTGCCAAGCCAGGAATGGAGAGCCGCCACAATATAACGTACTGGCGCAACGAGGATTATTACGGTCTGGGCGCAGGAGCGCACGGATATGTGGGCCGGCAGCGGCACATGAATATCAAGGGCGTGAACCCGTATAACGAGGCTTCGCTCAGCGGGCTGCCGCGTCTGGACGCCTACCAGATCTCCGAGCAGGAGGCGATGGAGGATTTCATGATGGTCGGCCTGCGGATGCGCGAAGGGATATCGGATCAGGCGTTCCGCTCGCAATTCGGAAAACCGCTGGAGGCTGTTTTTGCAACGCCGCTGCATAAAATGCTGAAGGCCGGGCTGCTGGAGCAGGCTGGGGACACCTATCGCCTGAGCAAGCAGGGAATCCTGTTTGGCAACGATGTTTTCGGGGAATTTGTCGGTGCTTTGACAGAGGTTTAATTTTGAAATACCCCTTGAATTGTAATTCACCGTGTTGTATATTTATTCATATTAACAACAAGGGGTGAGTCAAGGTGCTTGTCAAAACGGATCATTTCCAAAAGGCTTCTCCAGCGGGAGAGCAGCAAGTGATATGCAGAAATGCTACGGTGGAGGATGTAGAGCCGCTGTATCTGATGATAGAGGAGTATGCCAGGCAGGGGATTATGCTGCCCCGTTCAAGGCAAGCACTGACCCGCCAGATCGACCAGTTCGTGATCGCTGAGATTGGAGGCGAATTTGTCGGCTGCGGTTCCTTATTCCGGCTCGGAAACGACCTTGTTGAGGTCCGGTCGATTGGCCTGAATGACGCAGGCAAGGGAAAAGGCGTAGGCACAATGATCCTGGAGAAGCTGGTGGAAGAAGCCAGACGCCAGCGAATCCCGAAGATTATGGCCCTGACCTATGCTGTGGACTTCTTCCTTAAGAACGGCTTCGATGTGGTGCAGAAGGAGATTTTCCCTGAGAAGGTCTGGACCGATTGCGTGAACTGCAAGAAGCAGCATGCCTGCGATGAGATCGCCGTGCTGAGGAGACTGGACTAATCCGGCGGGACAATAGCCCCGGTAAACTATATAATAAGAAACCACTGTTCCCCCTGGAAGCTGGGCTTTCTGGGTAACAGTGGTTTTTTGCAGATACAAGCACAACGTACAACAATGATGCCTGATGGATGTATGGATGTTATATTGCTTTAACTAAAATAGGCGTAATCAAGTTGCTGAACTCACTTGACAATGCCGAGGTCAGTTTGGTATTTTTGTATTAGTGGTTAGCACTCATCTCACTAGAGTGCTAACGAATCGGAGCCACAGCCGGATAGGAGGGAATGACATGTTAACTGAACGCCAGAGAATGATACTGAATGCTATTGTCGATGACTATATTTCTTCCGCTGAGCCGGTGGGCTCGCGCAGTATCTCGAAACGCGGGGACGTGGGCTACAGTCCAGCTACGATCCGCAACGAAATGGCCGATCTGGAGGATCTGGGTTATCTGGAGCAACCTCATACGTCGGCAGGGAGAATCCCGTCCCATAAGGGCTACCGCTACTATGTGGATCATCTGGTACCGTGGAATTCCGCCGAAACGGCCGAACTGGGCACGATCCGCGCTTTTTTCGCTGAGAAGCTGAATGCTACAGAGCAGGTAATCCAACATGCGGCAATGATCCTGTCTAATATGACGAATTATACTTCCATCCTGCTGGGACCGGAGGTTTTTCATACTTCATTGCGCCATTTCCAGCTGCTCCCGCTCGATGACAAGACCGCTGTAGCGATTATTGTTACCAGCACCGGGCAGGTAGAGAACCGAACCGTGAGTCTTCCTCCGGAGATATCTGTGTCCGAGATGGAGAAGGTCGTGAATCTGCTGAACAGCAAGCTGGTCAATGTACCGCTCTACAAGCTGAAGAGTCAGCTCTATTCCGAGCTGGGCGAAGAAATGCAGCGCCACATCTCCCATTATGAAGAATTAATGCAGGTGCTGGATAAGGCGCTTGAGAGCGACCAGGATCAGCGGATTTACTTAAGCGGAGCTACGAATATGCTGACCCAGCCGGAGTTCAAGGACGTCGACAAGGTCAAGACGATTCTCGATCTGCTGGAGGAGACGCCTACGCTGCTCAAGATGCTCACCCCGGCCAGCAGCGAAGCAGGAATGCAGGTGCGCATCGGTACAGAGAATAAGCATGAGGCTTTTGCCAACTGCAGTCTGATTACCGCCACCTATTCGCTGGACGGCAAGCCGCTGGGGAGCATTGGTATCCTGGGTCCGACCCGTATGGAGTACGCACGTGTAATGGGTATTCTGGGGATTTTGTCCCGGGATTTGACAGCGATGCTGGCACACTGGTATAAGTGAACAGAGTATACTAGTCCATCGTGAATGATATTAAGGAGGTGAAGACAACTTGAAAGAGGAAGAGGTTCAGGAAATGAATGAAATGAATGAAAAGAATGATCCCTCGATGAATGAGAATCACGCGGCTGAAGAGGCTGATACCACAGCAGATAGCGGCTCATTCACGGCTGAAGAGGCCGGCGAGGCGGCTTCAGGCAATGAGGAATACAGAAAGCTGCAGGAGCTGGCAGATGAGCATCAGGCGCGCACCTTGCGTGTGCAGGCTGATTTCGATAACTTCCGCCGCCGGACCCAGAAAGAAAAGGAAGAGCTGGCGCAGTACGCAACGTCTAAGCTTGTAACCGAGCTGCTTCCGGTAATGGATAACTTTGAACGCGCACTGGCGACTCCTGCAGCAGGTGCAGACGCTGAAGCTTTCATCAAAGGCGTGAATATGATTTTCCGTCAGCTGGAGGGAGTCCTTAAGACTGAAGGACTTACAGCTATGGAAGTGGTAGGACAGCCTTTTAACCCTGAATATCATCAGGCGATCATGCAGGTGGAGAGCGAGGAGTACGGGGAAGGCATCGTGACGGAGGAGGTCCAGAAGGGCTATCTCCTGAAGGATAAGGTTCTTCGTCCGGCCATGGTCAAAGTCAGCATGTAGTTCTGTTCTATATAAGATAATAAAAATGGATGAAGCCCCGGGCTTCACATTATTTCTGAGGAGGCACATTACAGTGAGTAAAGTTATCGGTATTGACTTAGGAACCACGAACTCTTGCGTTGCCGTTATGGAAGGCGGCGAAGCCGTCGTTATCCCGAATCCGGAAGGCGCGCGTACAACCCCATCGGTTGTAGGCTTCAAGAAAGACGGCGAGCGCATCGTCGGTGAAACGGCGAAACGCCAGGCTATTACGAACCCGGACCGTACGATCGCTTCGATCAAGCGCCACATGGGTACAGGCCACAAAGAAAGCATTGACGGCAAAGACTATTCTGCTCAAGAAATCTCGGCTATGATCCTTCAGAAGCTGAAATCCGATGCTGAAGCTTATCTGGGCCAGCCTGTAACTCAGGCGGTTATTACAGTTCCTGCTTATTTCAATGACAGCCAGCGTCAGGCTACCAAGGATGCAGGTAAAATCGCCGGCCTTGAAGTACTGCGTATCGTCAACGAGCCAACAGCAGCTGCTCTTGCTTACGGTCTGGAGAAATCCGAAGATCACACCATCCTGGTCTATGACCTTGGCGGCGGTACCTTCGACGTATCCATCCTTGAGCTGGGCGACGGCTTCTTTGAAGTAAAGGCTACCAGCGGTGACAACCGTCTGGGCGGAGATGATTTTGACCAACTCGTTATGGATTATCTCGTAGCAGAATTCAAGAAAGAGCAAGGCATTGACCTGAGCAAGGACAAGGCGGCTGTTCAACGTCTGAAGGATGCTGCGGAAAAAGCCAAGAAAGAGCTGTCCGGCGTACTTACAACTACAGTATCGCTTCCGTTCATCACAGTGGTTGACGGAGTGCCTCAGCACCTTGAGATCAACCTGACCCGTGCCAAGTTCGACGAGCTGACTGCAAGTCTGGTTGAGCGTACACTGGGCCCTACACGTCAAGCGCTGAAGGATGCTGGTATGACGCCTGCGGACCTGAACAGAATCGTACTGGTCGGCGGCTCTACCCGTATTCCTGCAGTACAGGATGCGATCAAGAAACTTACCGGCAAAGAGCCTCACAAGGGCGTTAACCCGGATGAAGTAGTAGCCCTGGGTGCTGCTGTTCAAGCGGGCGTACTGACTGGTGATGTAAAAGACGTAGTTCTGCTCGACGTAACTCCGCTGTCCCTCGGTATTGAAACTGCAGGCGGCGTATTCACGAAGATGATTGAGCGCAACACTACGATCCCTACAAGCAAATCGCAGGTCTTCTCGACTTTCGCAGACAGCCAGCCTAGCGTGGAAATCCACGTATTGCAGGGTGAACGCGAGATGGCGAACGGCAACAAGACGCTGGGACGCTTCATGCTGAACGAGATTCCACCGGCACCGCGCGGCGTACCGCAGATCGAAGTTACCTTCGACATCGATGCCAACGGTATCGTTAATGTCTCTGCAACAGATAAAGGCACCAACAAGAGCCAGAAGATCACCATCACTTCTTCCAGCGGTCTGAGCGACGCAGAAGTGGAACAGATGATGAAGGATGCCGAGCTGCACGCTGAGGAAGACCGCAAGCGTAAAGAACTGGTTGAAGCCAAGAACGGTGCTGACCAGCTCGTATACTCCACAGATAAAGTAATCAAGGATCTGGGCGACAAGGTCGATGCTTCCGAGATCGACAAAGCTAATGAAGCCAAGGACAAGGTTAAGGCTGCACTTGAAACCGACAACCTGGAAGAAATTACTGCCGCTACAGAGGCGCTGAATGAGATTGTACAGCAGTTGTCCGTGAAGCTGTATGAGCAGGCTGCACAGGAACAGCAGGGCGCTGAAGCGGGTCAGGATGCTTCTGAAGGCAATGCCAAGAAAGATAATGTGGTAGATGCAGATTACGAAGTGGTTGACGATGAGAAGAATCAAGGGTAACCTTAGACGATAAGTTTTAATGTGGTGAGAGGGAAGGTCAATACCGGGGCATCCCGTGTTTTGGCTTTCCTTTTACCATGTATACAGGGGAAATTGACGATGTACGGAGGTGAAAGCAGTGGCAGATAAACGTGATTATTATGAGGTTCTGGGCCTCGGGAGAGATGCTTCAGAAGACGAAGTGAAGAAGGCCTACCGCAAGCTGGCGCGCCAGTACCATCCCGATGTGAATAAGGCCAGTGATGCTGAGGCCAAGTTCAAAGAGGTTAAGGAAGCCTATGACGTTTTGAGCGACGGGCAACAGCGTGCGCGGTATGACCAATACGGGCATATTGACCCTAATCAGGGAATGGGCGGCGGCTTTGGCGGCGGTGGCGGAGATTTCGGCGGTCTTGGTGATATCTTCGATATGTTCTTCGGCGGCGGCGGTGGACGGCGTGATCCGAATGCACCACAGCGCGGCGGCGACTTGCAGTATACAATGACCATTGAGTTCAAGGAAGCGGTGTTCGGCAAAGAGACCGATATTACCATTCCGCGCACGGAGACCTGCGATACCTGCTTTGGCTCCGGAGCCAAGCCGGGTACGAAGCCGGAGACCTGTTCCGTCTGCCATGGCAGCGGGCAGCAGGAATTCGTACAGAATACACCGCTTGGACAGATGCGTAACCGCCGTCCCTGCTCCCATTGCAGCGGCACAGGCAAGATCATCAAAGAGAAATGCACCACCTGTGCAGGCCAGGGCAAGGTCAAGAGACAGCGTAAGATCCATGTGCGTATCCCTGCCGGTGTCGATGACGGCGCACAGCTGCGCATGACCGGTGAAGGCGAAGGCGGCACACGCGGCGGCCCGGCCGGAGATCTGTACATTGTAATCCGCGTGAAGAATCATGATTTCTTCGAGCGCGAGAACAACGATATTATGTGCGAGGTTCCCTTGACGTTCGCTCAGGCGGCTCTGGGTGATGAGATTGAGATCCCAACGCTGACCGAGAAGGTGAAGCTCAAGATCCCGGCAGGCACCCAGACTGGTACCTTCTTCCGCCTCAAAGGCAAAGGAGTTCCGCATCTTCGCGGCAATGGCGTCGGTGACCAGCATGTCCGTGTTATCGTAGTCACACCTAGCAAGCTCAGCGAAGAGCAGAAGGACCTGCTTCGCCAGTTCGCCTCCCATAACGGAGAGAACACGCATGAGCAGGAGCAGTCGTTCTTCGACCGTGTGAAGAAGGCTTTCCGGGGAGACTGAAGGATAAGGAATATATAGTGTAGCAACTAGAGCAAGCCCCCAATCTGGAAGAGGAGATTGGGGGCTTTTTGCTAATAACGAATTAAGGAGGAGCTATGGATAAAAGAGTAGAAGAAATCATTGCTTCACTTGAAGCTATCAGCATTAAAATAGTGGTACCACTTAGAAAAAAAGTTATTAATAAAACTGCATTCAGCGAGCTTTTTGGATTAATGAGTGAATTGCAGGAATTACTTGATAATGAAAAGTGGATACAGAAAGAATTAGTGGAAATCTTATTTCACATATATACCCAACTGGATATACAGGCTGGTTATGTTAAGGAGGAAGAAGTTAAAAATGAATTCACTGTCTATCTTAGCAAAATGAGAAGAAAAATGAGAGATATTTTTGGCAAGAGGGTGCAAAATACTGAGGAGATTTCAGTTCAAGAGCTTATAGATAATTCGGATTTTGCTAACTTACAAGAAATTATGGATGAATTTAAGAAGTTATACGAGTAGTTCAACTACAGTCTTCTTTTTCGATTTCAATTATATCTCCATCTGCAACTTTTCTATGTTCATAAAGTTCAAATTTACTTCCTACAAAAAGCAAATTTTCTGGTGCCTTCTCAGGAAACAAAAATTCTATATTACAGAGTGTTTCATAGTTATCATGGTTTGAAATAATATTTAGTACAACACTCCAATCCCGATCTGCCAAATCATAATGAAAATGTGCAGCTGTTGAATAGTTTATTAAAGGAAACCTCTTTTTCCCACCTTGTTCCGTTGGAATCCAGCTAACCCTAGCTACAACTTTATTATCCATGTTATTTAATCACCTTTACCTTCCGAAAATAATAATTATCAGGATCAATTAAAATCATCAAAGTAATCGCAAATGGTTCTCGAATTATCGAAGGAGGTTCCTTTTCAATAATGAAGAACGTATCCATTCTTGATCTTGAAGATGTATCAATCTCTTGCAAACCAACAATGTTAAATTTTGAATCAAAAAAAGACAGTTTAATACATTTTTCCTATCGCTTTACGTCTGGTAAGACTTATGCAATAGAGAAAAACTAATACAGAGCTTGACAAATTTAGAGAGTTGCATTGATGAAATTGTGTATGTAAAAAAGAAATAGACAATCCCCCTAAGATAACACAAAACAAGTTAAATCCCCTCCACTTCCTGACTTGGAAGCGAAGGGGATTTAGTTTTACTTTCTCTATACTTGGCGTTTAGAGAAGTTGGTTCTACTACTGAATCAATCCGCTCTTGCTCAGCAATTCATAGAGTGCAGTGGCTGCTGTCTCACGGGTGGCCGGAGCGGTTGGATTAAAGGCAATTCCCGACTCGCTGGCGAAGATGCCGGCTTTGGTCAGGGCTTGCAGACTGTCCTTGGCGTAAGGGGCTACCTTAGCGCTGTCGGAGTAGGTTGTGAACGAAGGATTAGCAACAGCCTTCAGTTCAGTGCCTGTCAGTTTCACTGCTCTGTCCAGAATGACGGCCAGCTCCTGACGGGTTACCTTCTGGGTTGGAGCAAACTTGCCATTGCCGATACCTAGAATCAGGCCGGCCTTGGAAGCTGCAGCTACATCCTTGGCATACCAGTCGGTTGCTTTCACATCCGAGAAGGCACCAGAAGCATCCGTACGCAGACCCAGTGCTCGGGTCAACAATGCGGTGAACTCAGCGCGGGTCAGATTGCTCTGCGGCGCGAAGGTTGTTGCTGAGGTTCCCTGGATAATCAGCTTGTCGGCCAAGGTCTGGATGGCAACAGCTGATTTAGAATTAGCGATGTCTGTGAAGGCTGCTGCCGGTTTGCTGACTGCTGCATACACGGAGAAGCCTGGACGGCTTACGGTCACAAGGGTTGTATCATCTGCCTGTGGTGTGAAGACAGAAGCAACCGGGGTCACCAGTCCATCTTTTTCAAACAGTACACCAGCAGTCTTCGATTCAATCTTCCCAGGTACAGTAAAGGTGCGCTTGATGAAAACGTTGGTTGGAACGTTCAAGTAAGTGCTGCCTGTAGCTGTAGTCCATGAAGCTTCATAGGATACCGGAGTTCCGATGACCTTGGCACCCGGAGTACCTGCAATCAGCTTGCTGGCTGCATCCTGCTCTTGCTTGATCACAAGCTTGAAGCTCTGGTCCGCAGGGGAAGCTGCAAGCAAGGATACCGGTAAGGCTACAGCAGATCCGCCAACATTCACGATAATGGTGCTGCCTGCTTGAATGGCGGCCAGCGACTTCACCTGATCAGCAGTCAGGCTCAGTTCAGCAGACTTATCTGAGATGCTGATAAGAGAGATAACAACGGCTGTCTTGACAGTAGAAGCTTTAGCAAGAGCGGCTTTTAGATCGCTGTCACTGACGGTAACTGTTGTTACACCATCTTTCGATGCAGTTAGAGGTGTTACCGTTACCTGTTGAACGCCTTCTTCAACAAGGGACTTTACAGGAGCTGGAACCACTACAGGAGTCGGCGTTACTACTGTACCTCCACCGCCACCGCCACCGCCACCGCCACTGTTTCCACTGTCGGAGACAGTGATAAAGCGGAATGAGGTGTAGGTGCTGTAGTATTCATCATTGTTGTAGTCAATCTTGATCGGTGTCTTTGTATTGTCCTCAGCAGTGATTCCAAGAATTTCAAGCTTGTACACCCCGTCTGTAAGACCTGCCACCGCAGGGTTGCCGTAAGCATCCAAGATTGGATCACCATTGTGGTCATATGGGTGATAGGTGGATGATATCACTGTGCTATAGTTTCCAGGCTCAAAGAATTCATCTGGTGATCCTGTAGTGGATACCTGGAAGGAGCCTTTCTTGATATCATCCAAGCCAATCAGATTCACTTCATAGTAGTTAATATCTTTTGCTTTCAGCTTATAGTTCAGAATAGCACTTGAATTGGTGTAGACAATCGGCTGGCTCAGTGCAGCTTCCTGAATGCCTGTACCCCAGCTAGGCTGTTCGGTAGTCTTATCTACATTGATTGCAAATGGCAAGTGAAGTGTTGGCTGGCCGTCTGCTTTCAATACGATATTACCTTGCAGCATTTGTGGCTCGGTATCAGCAGCAACGGTAACCTTCAGGTTGAACGTGGAGGCACCTTTCGCGGCTGCAGTTACCGATGATTTGTCGAGAGCCGCAGATACTTTAGGATCACCATAATTCCATTCCACGGAAGCTGAATAGGTGAGCGTGCTATCACTCATATTCTTCAACTGCAGGACTTTCGTATCTTCAGAACCTGGCAGCAATGTGCCAAAGCTTGTGGACGGATTGTAGTTGATCACATTCTGAGGGACAAAGTTCTTGTCCAGAATGGAGATGGGCTCAATCGCCTGCAGCAGTGCCGGTGTGTTGATGGCATTTTCTACATTAGCGCGTCCAGGACCTTGAAGATAGAAGTCTTCAGGATCACCCTGGTAGAAAACAGGGTCTGCCGTGTTCGCCAGAGCGGCACGAATGTCAAATGGCGTATAGTCCTTATGTTTCTGTTTGATTAGCAGCGCTAAGCCTGCCACATGTGGTGTTGCCATGCTTGTACCACTAATACGATTGTATGCTTTGGAATAATCTGTTTCCGGATGGCCTTTGCCATAAGCTGGCCACGTAGACAGCACTCCGTCACCAGGAGCAACAATGTCCGGCTTGATGCTTAGATTACCGTCAAAGTTTGGTCCTAATGAAGAGAAAGTACTCATTGTATCACCTGTTGTCATTTCATGGTGATATTCTGGCCCAAAAGTGAAGTAGGTTGGATTATCGCCATTTTTCAGAATCGCTCTGGCTAATTGGCGTCCTTTGGAGCCTTCGATGTCAAACGTAGGTATACTTTGGTAACTATTACCTAGGTTCACACCAATGAAGTCACTACGATCTTCGTAGTCTTCGTCTAGAATAGCTTCGCTCTTACCATCCACTTTGTGAGCATTTCCGTTGAAAATTACGATTGCTCTAGCTTTACGCTCTTTAGCATTCGCAATTTTGTCTACAAAGCCCAGTTCACCACGTGATACCAACACGATGGAACCGCTGATATCTTCGGCAGGGTAATCTTCTTTCGCTCCAAGATCAGCATACACAACGCGTACTGGCTTAGTACCAATGATAGTGGCGAAATCATCATTTGCCAGCTCATACGCCATCATATGGAACGGAAAGTAGGTATCATAAGTAACAGAAGTTACTGAGTTTGCAATTTCTGCCTTGAATTCGCCGGAGTACGCATCAATAGGACTGGTTACTGAACCTACTGAAATGGCCAATTGGGAGGCAGCCGGGGAACCCATAGAGAAATAACCTGCTTCTCCGTTATTCCCGTTCGCAATGACAGCAGTCACTCCAGAGAGTACAGCATTATTAATCGCGATGGAATCCGGAGAATTGACATCCTTCTCGGAATCGGAGCCGAGCGACAGGTTGATGACATCCATGCCCTGCTTCACCGCACGTTCAATCCCGTCAATGACTTGAGCGGAAGACCCGGAGGAAGTGTTGGGTTTATCAATATTGCGGCCTAACACTTTGTAGACGTACAGTTCCGCTCCCGGAGCTACGCCTTTTTGCGCAACATCGCCTTTAGCTGCATACTGACCAATGATGGTGCCAGCTACATGCGTACCGTGGTAAGTTCCCGCATAGCCTACACCATATTCGGTATCTTCTTCTGGAGTAAGCGGAACTTCTTCATAGGGATCATTATCCTGGTAAAAGGAGTCATATCCGCCCTTATAAGCCCCAGCAATATCCGGGTGCGTATAGTCAACACCGGTGTCGATTACACCGACCTTCAGTCCGGCTCCGGTGAGGCCTTGGTCAGCCGCCCAGTCCGCATGAATCTGCTTCAGGGGAGCATTGTCGTTTCTGTAAGTTACTTCGGTCACTGTCTGATCAGGGAGAGCATACCAGGTGCTGTTCGGATAGATGGAAGTTACGCCGGGGATTTTGGCCAGATCAGGAATTTTGTCTGCAGGAACCGTGACCTCGAAGCCGTTCAATACGGTGTCGTATTTGTAATTGACGGACAGGTCAATGCCCTTGGTTTCGGCCTGGTCCAGCACATCGGCCTGCTGGCTGTTCACCGCAACTTCGGTCGCTGTTCTGGCGAGCGCGCTGATCCCTTGTTTGGCGGCATACTTGCCGACGGCAGCAGGCTGGCCGCTGAGTTGAACGATAACCCGGACAAGATTTGAGGATTTGGTGTTAATCTGTGGAGAAATATAAGGCTGATTTGCTGGAATCAAGGCTGGAAGATGATTGCCTGATACGGGTGTCTTCAAGCTGCTGGCGGCGAAGGCCGCGCCCGGAATCATACTTGCAGCTACACCTAAGGATAATGTTAGTAATGATAGCTTACGAGGTAATTTTGACCACTCCAAATGTAATCCCCTCCACAATATGATGTTGGTTCTGGCTCACATCTCTCCTGCTTCACGACAGTAGCGGATTCTCCTTTTCTATTAATCCGGTTTATTTCCGTCAAGATTACTAGGAAAAATATTAAGAAGATTTTACCACTGGTTATTTGTAAAATCCACACAAAATTTATAGAGTTTTGAGAATATTTTCGTTTTATGTGGAATGTTAGTTGACACAATTAGGCTTTTTAAACTAGTGGAGATAATTTAATAGACAAAAAAATACAAGAAAACAGATAAAAAAACAAATTTCGTCATAAATACTGACATGGTTTCTGGGCGGAAAACAGGGTTGGAAATTTAGAAGTGTGGCTTCAGAATTATGAAAACTGTAGAAAACAGAGGGTGGAAGTCTGAATTTTCTTTGGAGTCACAGCAAACCCCAATGTATAAATTCCTGTCCGAAAATCCAAAATACCCAAGTAAGCTTGAACGAGTGAATACCAGGCAGAAAGCAGGGAATTCCGATGTCTGAAAAAAGTATACTGGCCTACTTTAAAACCCCGGAAGAAGCGGAAGGGGTCTCGCGTAAGCTGCAGGCACTGCGTGCAGAGGAGATTTCGATTGACCGGTTCAGCAGGTTTGGGGGGAGTAGGCAGGAGCCGGGAGTGAATCCGGTAACCGGCAATTTGGCGAGCATGGATTCGATGACGGCAGTCAGTGACCATACGGGCATATTAGCTGCGGCGCATACGAGCGGGAGCGGAATGAGTCACGGCGGGGATGGCGGACCGACAGGCAGAAATATTTTGCTGACAGTTATTGTCGACGCGTCTGTCCATGGTCAGGCGATGTCGCTGATTGAGGAAGCCGGCGGAATGATTTGAAGCTGAGAGAATCAGATAATACATTGGAGGCTGATGGTAAGCTATGGACAGAGAGAACTCGAAAATCTTTTCCAAAACCGAAAAAATGAAAATGCTCTATGAGGCGAAGGCCGAGGATGTTGAATTCTCAGCGGCTGAAGCAGACCAGGATGATATAGAGGCCATGGACCGTTCCCGTGAGGCGGACAAGCGGCAGCTGGACGAGATTATGAAGAAGGAATAATTCAGTAAAGTCAAGAAGAGATGAACAGGCGAATTGTTGCTGTCGATACCCTGCGCAAGTGGGGTATTTTTGTGTTGTGGCGTGTATAATGGAGTGATATGCGAAGCCGGGAGGATACATAAGTGAATACAGTAATAATGTGGGTGGGGCTGGCGTTGCTGGTTGCGTTGTTAACCTTTTTGAACCAGAAGCAGGTCTATTCCTCCAAAATAAAGCAAGCTTATCAGGAGCTGCGAATGCTCGCTGATAAGGTCCAATCAGAGCAGTCGGAGGCCGCAGATCTTGGACGCTGGGAAGCCTCTATCGCCGAAATGGAAAAGCATCCCAATGAATTCAATAAGCTGGACAAGGAGATCGGCCTGCGCCAGGTCTTCGTCCAGTATCTGGAGCGGCATTATCCGCAGGATACGAGACTTCCAGAGCTGCAGGAAGCGGCTGCGTACCGGAAGGACAGCGTATGGGGGATTAAGATAGGGAATTAGAAAAACCATATCATTTTAAAAGCCGAAACAGCCGTTAATAAGAGTAAAGTGAAATAAGCGAGTATCGTCCGGCATAATAGTTAAAAAATGAGATGTATAGGGAGCAGTCAACATGGAAAATCTAGCAGACCAAGTAGTTACAGACGAACTGGTAGTCAAAGCTTTGGAAAAGAATCTCGCCATGATCCGGTTTGACCTGAACCGCCGTGTCGCCTATGTCAATGAGATTTTTGCCCGGTCGGTGAAATACAAAACGGAGGATATGTACGGCATGCAGCACAGCCAGCTGTGCTTCCCTTCATTCGTGAACAGTCCGGATTATGAGTTGTTCTGGCAGAATTTAATGGCTGGCCGGAGCTTCCAGGACAAAATTGAACGGATGGACGCAGAGGGGAATTCGGTCTGGCTGGAAGCTACCTATATGCCGGTGTTCGATGAGACAGATACCCATGTCATCGGCGTATCCAAGGTGGCCACCAACATTACGGAGAGACAGAATAACATGAGCCATGTCGTGGAGCTGATGCAGGGAATGGCGGATAGCCTCAATCAGCGTGCGGACAAAGGAATTGAGCGGAGTCAGGAGCTGCTGCTGAGTATTGACAGGATTGCCGAGGTGTCGAGCGAGAATACCGAAACCCTGCTAAGTCTGCAAAAGCAGGCGGCTGCGATCCGCGGCGTAGTGCAGACCATCCGGGATATTGCTTCCCAGACCCATCTGCTTGCCCTGAACGCAGCTATTGAGGCTGCACATGCCGGAGAATTCGGCCGGGGATTCGATGTGGTGGCCAAAGAGGTAAGAAAGCTGTCTGCGATGGTGCAGGATCAGATTACCGAAGTCCGGGACAGTGTCCAGGCCATTACAGAAGAGGTCGGGAGAATATCCATTGGGCTGAACCAGGTGCAGGATAATGTGCAGCTCAGCCAGCAGCAGATTCAAGTGGCGCTGGATGAATTCACGCTGATCGCAAGCTCTGCGCAGGAGCTGGACAACCAGGCGCGCGAGGTTATGAACATTATCTAAGACGTGCTTGTTCTGAAGATGAGCAGTTATTCCTGGACAATTTATCGTAAGCAGTATGTAGCCTGTGTACACCAGGTGGACATGCTGCTTTTTTATTACACACATATAAGAAACACTAAAGAAATAAACGAAAAGCAAAAAGAAGCGGAGGGGAAATTTGGAACTGTAGGAGCGATAGCGTCCGCCTAAAAGCTTTCCGTAGGAAAGCTAGCATCGGAAGCATTAGCAGTCTCCGGATTTCAACAGCGATCAGCGGAGAAAATCAAGAAATCTGGAGACAACAGCGGCCGGAAGTCCAAATATTCATCGCAGCGACGAACAAGCTTTGAGTAAGAATTCATGCTGAAAATGAACCTTTTGCCGCCCGGAGTTGTTATAAGAAACAGAACGAACAGGAAAGGAGGGCATGCTCAAGTGGATAACAAGGAATTATTCCAGACCTACAACAAGGAGGTATACCGCACCTGCTACTATATGGTGCATGATGCTGCCGATGCTGAGGATCTGTGTCAGGAGGTATTCATCACTCTCTTCCGCAGCGAGCGGCAGGGCATTGAATATCTGAAGGCGTGGATTATGAAAATCACCGTCAACACCTGCCTGAACCATCTGAAGCGCAGGAACAGCCTGCAGCAGAAGCTGACGGCCCATCTCCATATGTTCAGGGAGAATCCGCAGCCGCTGGTAGACAAGCTGGTGGAGCAGAAGGAAACGAAGCTGGAATGGGCCGGGTACATGTCCCGGCTCCCGGCGAAGATCAGGGCGGTGCTGACTCTGCGGTATATGCATGATTTCAGTCTGGAGGAAATCCGCCGGATGCTGGATATCCCGCTGGGGACCGTGAAGTCCAGACAGCACAAGGGACTCCGTATGATGAAGAAGATTCTGGAAGAAGCGGGCGTTCAGCCCATAACGAAGGAGGACGAAGAATATGGACAGAACCGAAGCGCAGTTAAAGCGTCGCTTAAATGAAGATCAGGAGCTGAATTACCCTGATTTCGAGCAAATGTGGGGCCGGATGGAGCAGGCCGGATATACTTCCTCCAAGGGCGGCAGCCGTGCGGGAGCAAATAGCCCGGTCCGCCATCGTAACTGGCGAAAGATCACTGTCGCAGCCTCCTTCAGCGTAGTGCTGATGGCTGTTCCTGTATATGCCGCTGTGCAATACGACTGGGGTAATCTGCTCAACCATAGAAGTGGTATACAGGCTGCACTGTCCAAGAATCTGGGTCAGGCGCTGGGCCAAACGATAACTAAGGATGGAGTAACCCTGACACTGCATACAGCGCTCTCTGATGAGAACCGGACTGTAATTCTTTATAGTCTCGATGTTGGAGGAGATAAGGGCAATGGTATGTGGAATGTGAACGGAATGTCTCTTAAGGATGCAAAAGGGAACGGCGATGACAATGAATACTACTACCAGCAGTGGGATGAGAAGAACAAACGGTACAATGGTTATTTTGAGACGAACTGGAGTCCGGGACAGGAGACGGTCAAGGTGAGCCTGACCGCAACAGGAATTCAATCCTATTCCCAACAAGAGGTGGACCTGAAGCTGGACACGGACTCGCCGGAGCTGCAGAACTTCCAGGTAAACCGGGATGGACTGGAGTCCTTCAGTGTTCTGCCCTTTAAAGAAGGGAATGAGCGTCTGATGCTGTCCACGGCAGCGATTTTTAATGATCTGGAATCCAAGAGCTTGGCATACCCTCAAATCATAGCATACAGAGATGGAGAGCCTGTCAAGAACTCTCAACCAGGTGCCATGGGCAAGCCGGGAGATAACGGGGAATATACCTCACTTCAGTATTACAATCCTGTTGACGTCCCTCAGGCAGAGACGGCATATAAACTCAGCTACACCAAGCTTGAACGCAATATTGAGGGTCCGTGGACATTCGATTTCGAGCTAAGCAAAAAGAAGATGGCAGGCGCCACGATGAAGACGGTTCTGGATCTGCCACTGGAAGCGGAAGACGCCGGTAACCGGATTGAGCAAATGGTTGTAACACCTACACAAATCCGTGTGTCCATCCGGACTAAGGCTAAATTCGCTGAGCTGCCATATGTGAATTATAGTCTTGAGGTAGGCGGGCAGAAGCTGGAAGGCGGATTGTGGTATTCGACATCGGAGGACAAGGATCTGAGAACACTGCGTTTCGAACGGCCGGTAGATCTTGAGATCACAAAGACGACGCCCATGACGCTTGTAGGTAATTATAAGGTTACCCGGCATGAGGATGACAAGAAACCACTGAAATTAACCAACATCTCCAGCGAGAAGCAGACGCTAATCCGGCAAACCGGCGGTTACCCGGTGCAGTGGACCTATTATATGCAGGGTGCGGATCTGTATGTAGAGATGAAGAGTGATGATCCCCATTTTGGCGGCGTGAATCAGACTCATATCGGCACTGGTAAAGATCGAATCTTAGGTAAACCAGTGACAGTAAGCTTTCGTGGAGACGGAAATAATCACAGCATGGATGTATACAAGGATTTTAAAGGCACAGAAGCTTCAATATACATGTTCTTCTACTCTACCAATGAACCGGACAAAGAGACACGGGTACAGCTGCAAGGACAATAGTAACATTATTTTAACGGGAAGAACCTTGTGTTCTTCTCTTTTTTTCGTATACAGTTAGTAGATACGGCTTATGAATAGCCGAAGGATCATAAGGCAGAGGAGAGAGGCACGGTGGAACTGAAGCGCTGCGATTGGGTGAACACGGACCCGCTATACATAGCTTATCATGATGAAGAATGGGGCAAACCGCTGACTGACGGCTTGAAGCTGTTCGAACTGCTGATGCTGGAGGGGATGCAGGCCGGACTGAGCTGGTATACGGTGCTTAAGAAGCGGGAGGGCTTCCGCGAGGCTTTTGACGGCTTTGATCCGGAGAAGATCGTGCTGTATGGGGAGGACAAAATCGAAGAGCTGATGCAAAATACGGGGATTGTCCGCAACCGTCTGAAGATTAAGGGAGTGATTACCAATGCACAGGTGTACCAGCAGATCTGCCAAGAGGAAGAGGGAGGCTTTGCCGGTTATCTGTGGAGCTTTGTCGGCGGCAAGTCGGTGGTGAACCACTGGAAGAATAGAGCCGAGGTGCCCGCAACCACTCCTGAGTCTGATCAGATGAGCAAGGCGCTGAAGCGCAAAGGAATGAAGTTTGTCGGCTCAACGATCTGTTACGCTTTTATGCAGGCATCCGGGATGGTGGATGACCATTCGCTGGATTGTTTTTGCCGCAGCACCCCGGCTGCTATAGAGAGTTGAACGCAGTTTGGCGCTGAACGGGTAAGAAATGCTATACTAGCTAAGACATGCTTCAAGGGAGATTATGCTCGCAAAACTTAAGTCTATGCTTCCGAAGTAAGTTTGTTCGAAGCAGAATCGAGAGAAGTAACGCTTACAAACTTTTAGGAGGATTCATTACCATGCTATGGCAAGAATTGACGGTACATACAACGGAGGAAGCACAGGAGATGATATCCAATCTGCTGGTTGAGGCCGGGGCGGGCGGAGTCTCCATTGAAGAATCCGGAACACTGAACAAAAACCGGGATACACGTTACGGTGAATTATACGATGAACCGCTCAATGACATCCCCGAAGGGGAAGCGGTCATTAAAGGATATTATGCAGAATCGGTGGACATGGACGCGGTTGTGTCCGAGGTGACGCCAAGGGTGGAAGAGCTGAGAGAGTTCGGCATCGACCCCGGGCTGGCACAGATCTCCTGGAAGACGGTGGATGAGGAGGATTGGGCCCATGCCTGGAAGCAGTACTTCAAGCCGCTGCGCGTCTCGGAGCGGCTGACCATTAAGCCGACATGGGAAGAATATACCCCGGCCTCTGCGGATGAAAAAATTATTGAGATCGACCCCGGCATGGCCTTCGGGACCGGGACGCATCCGACAACGGCGCTGTGCCTGCGCGCGCTTGAGAAGCATATTGCCCCTGGCGACGAAGTCATCGATGTAGGAACAGGCTCCGGCATCCTTGCTGTAGGGGCTATGCTGCTCGGCGCGGCCTCCGTCCTGGCACTGGATCTGGACCCGGTTGCCGTGGAGAGCGCCCGCGAGAATGTGGCGCTGAACCGTTTGGAGTCAGCGATCACTGTGAAGGAGAGCGATCTGCTCTCGCTGCTGGGCGGGGAGGGGGCGGCGGATACCGCAGCCGGAGAGATGTGGCCTTCAGCCCGGCCGAGCAATACGGCTGACCAAGAGGCCGTTTCTGTTGTTGCCCATGCGGCAGACGGGCTGGGAGTGACTCTGCCGGTCCGGGTGGTCGTGGCGAATATTCTGGCCGAGATTATTGTGCTGTTCACGGACGATGTCTATCGTGCGCTTCAGCCGGAGGGGATCTATATCACCTCCGGTATTTATAAGGATAAGGAAGGACTGGTCGCGGAGACGCTTAGGTCCTCCGGTTTCGAGATTTTAGAAGTAACCCGCGAAGAAGATTGGGTGGCGTTCACAGCCGGAAAGAGGTAGAGATGGGTTCCCTGGATCAAATTTTAGTATATCCTTTGCAGCAGCTTCCGTTTTTTTTGATTACGATTGTTATTGCGTTTACGGTGCATGAATTCGCTCACGCCTATTTTGCCAATAAGTTCGGGGACCCTACAGCACGCCTGCTGGGCCGTATGACCTTGAATCCGGCGGTGCACTTCGATCTTTTCGGTATCATCCTGCTGCTGATCGCGGGCTTCGGCTGGGCGCGTCCGGTTCCGGTGAACCGGGACAACTTCAGCCGTCCCCGCCTGATGGGTGTCATCGTCTCAGCCGCCGGGCCAATCAGCAATCTGCTGCTGGGTATTCTGGGCGCGCTGATCTATGCGATCCTGCTGGGAACAGGTACGATGGATTCGATCAAGAACGAGCAGCTGCTCCGGGCGCTGATCTGGTTCTTCGGCATGTTCATTCACTTTAACTTTTTCCTCTTCGTGTTCAACCTGATCCCGCTGCCGCCGCTGGACGGTTACCGGATCGTGGAGGATATCGCACCGCGTCCGATCCGGGGAAGACTGCAGCAGTATGAGCAGTGGACGGTTTTCCTTTTCCTGCTGATCATCTTCATTCCGGGTCTGCGCGCCTATACGATAGAACCGCTTAGTTATTGGGCGACCCAGACCGGCCAGGATTTCATCCGGTTGTTCCTGAGAATGTTCGGGGTCTGAGCACGGCAGTTCGGACAGGGACTTTTCAGTGCATGGCAAACGTTGTAGAATATAATGTGATTATTAAGTAGATGAATGATACGTGTGAAGCGGCGGCCGGGACCTGATTTGACGGGGACTACGCCGCTTTTACGCTGAATAACGGACAGGATGAGGATGAGAGATGCAGCGTTATTTCGTAACTCCGGCACAGTTCGGACAAGACAAGGTTAGCATTGACGGTGAAGACGCCCGCCATATCGCGAAGGTCATGCGCGGCAAGGCCGGGGATAAGCTGATCGTCAGCGATGGTGTGTCCCGCGAGGCGCTGGCCGAGATTGCAGACATAGAGATCGGCCTCGTTACCGTGAGCATACTGGAGCCTCTGGCCATGACCCATGAGCCGCGCATCCAGATTACTGTCGCCCAGAGTCTGCCCAAGGGGGACAAGCTGGAGACAGTCATTCAGAAATGCACGGAGATAGGGGCGGTAGCCTTCACGCCGTTCCTCTCTGAGCGGACCATTGTGCAGTACGATGAGCGCAAGGAGAGTAAGCGGCTAGAGCGCTGGCGTAAAATCTGCAAGGAGGCTGCTGAACAGGCGCACCGGAATATTGTTCCGCAGGTGCATTCACCGCTCAGCTGGAAGCAGCTGCTCCAGAGCTTCAGCAGCTATGACGCCGTCTATTTCTGCTATGAGAAGGAAGAGGGTCTCCAGCTCCGCAGTGCAGCCGCGCCATGGCTGGCATCGCTTCCGCAGGAGGCTGCGGCCAAAGTGATGATCGTTGTAGGGCCGGAGGGCGGCTTCAGTACGGAGGAATGCCGGCTGGCTGAGGAAGCCGGTGCAGTTTCTGTCGGGCTGGGGCCGCGTATTTTGCGCTGTGAAACCGCAGGCATGGTCGCCGCCGCCTGCATTTTATATGAATCCGGAGAAATGGGAGGAGCTTAAACCATGCCATCTGTAGCTTTTTATACACTGGGCTGCAAAGTCAATTTCTATGATACCGAGGCCATCTGGCAGCTCTTTAAGAATGATGGATACGAGCAGGTAGATTTCGAGGGTTCCGCCGATGTCTATCTGATTAACACCTGTACAGTGACCAATACGGGCGACAAAAAAAGCCGGCAGATGATCCGCCGGGCAGTGCGCCGCAATCCTGACGCCATCGTAGCCGTTACCGGCTGCTACGCGCAGACCTCTCCCGGAGAGATCTTAGATATTCCCGGAGTCGATCTGGTGATAGGCAACCAGGACCGGGAGCAGATCATGACCCATGTGAAGAACATTCAAGAGTCCCGCCAGCCGGTGAATGCCGTCCGCAACATTATGAAGACGCGAGTGTTCGAGGAGATGGATGTGCCCGGCTTCGCCGACCGCACGCGGGCATTCATGAAGATTCAGGACGGCTGCAACAACTTCTGCACCTTCTGCATCATTCCCTGGTCGCGCGGGCTCTCGCGCAGCCGTGATCCGAAATCGATTGTCGCCCAGGCGCATCAGCTGGTGGAGGCCGGATACAAGGAATTCGTGCTGACCGGCATCCATACCGGCGGGTACGGGGATGATCTGGAGAACTACCGCCTCTCCGACCTGCTCTGGGAGCTGGATAAGGTGGACGGGCTGGAACGTGTCCGCATCAGCTCCATTGAAGCGAGCCAGATTGATGAGAAGCTGCTGGAGGTGCTGAACCGCAGCACCAAGATGTGCCGCCATCTGCATATTCCCTTGCAGGCGGGCCATAACGAGGTACTGAAGGCGATGCGCCGGAAGTATACTACTGAAGAGTATTTTGCCAAAATGCAGCTGATCCGAGAGGCCATGCCGGATGTGGGGATCACAACTGACGTGATCGTCGGCTTCCCGGGCGAGACGGACGAGATGTTCCGGGCAGGCTATGACTTCATGAAGGCGGTCAACTATTCGGAGATGCATGTCTTCCCGTATTCCAAACGGACGGGAACCCCGGCTGCGCGGATGCTGAATCAGGTGGATGAGGAGATCAAGAATGCGCGTGTGCAGGAGCTGATCGATCTCTCCGAAGAGATGCAGCTGGCGTATGCCCGGCGCTTCGTGGGACAGACTTTGTCCGTCATTCCGGAGCGGGCCGCCAAGGGTTCAGCGGGACGCAGCGTACAGCACGGCTTCAGCGACAACTATCTCCAGGTGCTGTTTGACGGCGACGATTCGCTGCAGGGCGAGCTGTGCCAGGTGAAGGTAACCGAAGCCGGCGTGAATGAATGCCGCGGCGAGCTTGTTAGTGTGAGCCGGGCAGTTCCGGCCACCTGATCAGATAGACCGCTACAGGATGTCTTCTGTGCCTTCTACGGCAGGAAGACATCCTGTTTTTCGTTATGCCGTAATTATCTATTTAAATTGGACTTGAAAAAACATATTGGGAAAAGTGGCGGAGGGGAATTTTGACAGGTACATTTTATATAGTTACAAAGACCTGAATTTGCCCGGGATTTGTGAAATACGGAAAATGGGGTAAAGACTTGGGCCGGATTTGTCGATATAGTGGAAGAGAGTGGGAAAAAAGTCCACCGATAATCAGACCGTCTAAGGAGAGAACAGATGACCGTGTACAGGAAAATGACAAAAACGCTCCTCATTATGATACTGCTCGTTGTAGCCGCTTTTCCGGTAAACGTCTTTGCCGCTGCTGGAGACACTATCTCTATTGAATTCGACAGCGCAGCCAAGGTTGAGCTTACCGTGGGCCAGTCACCGAAGCAGCTTAAGGTATATGCCAATGTAGAAGGCTCCGCATCCAAACGGGATGTAACGGCAGCCGCGACCTGGACTTCTTCCAAGACTGAAGTAGTTACAGTACTCAACGGCCAGCTTAGACCGGTAAGTGCTGGAACGGCGATGATCACAGCAACCTACAATAATGCCATAGCCTCTGTAGAGGTATCGGTCACTCACTCCTTCAAGGAACTGAAATTGACCCGCAGCACAGAGGGCAGCTATAAATTAGGCGACAAAGATGAGTTGCTGTCTGTTACGGCGACCGCCATCGGCGGAACTTCGGCCACTGCAGAGAAGGATGTCACCAAGGATGCAGAATGGAGCAGCTCGAATACGGGCGTGCTGACTATTGCTGCGGGCAAGATTACACTGGTCGGTGAAGGTAAGGCTACTATTACCGCCAAGTACAAAGGATTAACCGAAACGATCAAAGCGGTAGTAGAGCTTCCTTATGCCGCTATTGTACTGAAAGATAAGAACGACACCATCGTTAAGGAAATGGAAATGCTGGTCGGGGACAATCCGGTCAAGCTGACCGCCAAGACCAAAGCTACTTCGGCAAGTCAGGAGATCACCCTGGGCAATGAGGTAGAATGGAGCAGCTCCAGCGAGAGCGTAGCTACTGTTAAAGACGGCGAGATTACCATCCTTGGCGTGGGTAAAACGGTCATCACCGCAAGCTATCTGGGTGTCACCCAGTCGGTGGATGTCTATGTGCGTGCGCCTTATGAAGCGCTTGTGCTGAAGCCTTCCGGCGACCAGTCGCTTTTCCTGGGGGAGAGTCTGAATGTAACCGCAGAAATGCGTAATGCTATCAATTCAACCTCGAACGAAACAGCGTCCGCAGTCTGGACCTCGGACAACCTGATGAATGCTACTGTAATTGCCAATACGGCAGATGCAGGCAATGCTTATGCCACTGTTACGGGTAAAACAGTAGGAACCTCAATCATTAAGGCCAGCTATCTGGGAATCAGCAAAAGCTTCAAGATCACCGTCTATCCGACGCTGACTGAGCTGGGCCTGGAGAAGACAGAGCAGGAAATATACACGGCGGATGCGGTCAGTCTGCCGAAGGTGAACGGAACTAAGTATGACGGAACCAAGCTCGACATCAGCGATGAGATGGAGTGGACCTCTGCGAATGAAGAGATTGTGTCCATCAAGGACGGGAAGTTTGTCGGCGGCAAGGCAGGTACAGCAATCCTGACCGGGAAGCTTAAGACTGGTGAAGTGACCTCCGCTTCCGCTACAGCCATCCGGTCCAAGACAGTTCAGTTTAATGTAACAGTTCAGAACAAAGTTCTGGTCCTAATCGGGCCTGATGAAGCGCTGGGCGTAGTCATGGGCGAAGAACTGCCGCTGCCTGCTGTTCAGGCTGTACTGGAGAATGGCGACGAGCTGGACGTATCAGGAAGCATTAAGTGGGAGTTGAGCGGCAGCAATGCTGTTCTTAAGCAGACAAGCACAGCGAAGACTATCAAGGGATTGGTCAAAGGTACGGCAACCCTGAAGGGGACTTATTCCAATAAGACTATCAGTGTTCCGGTGACGATTGCACAGAAGGTCGTGAAGCTGGTGGTGGACCCGGCAACGCTGGAAATGAACATTAAGGCCTCCAAGTCCATTAAGGCGACTGGATACTTTTCTAATGGTAAATCTGCCAACTTCTCGAGTGCAATGAACTGGCAATCCTCGAACCCTGCTGTGGCCACCATTAACGGGACTTCGGTCAAAGCACTGGCTGAGGGAACTACAACCCTGACCGGTTCCTACCAGGGCATTCAGGCGACGGTTAAGATTACAGTTGTTCCTAAGCTAATGAAGCTAACGGTCAGTGAGAACCGGCTGAATCTTGCACCGGGAGCAGGCAAAAACGTAGTAGTAACCGCGCTGTATGATACCGGCCGCACTGCGGTTGTTACAGGAAGCATGGTCTGGACCAGCTCCAAACCTGCTGTCGCCCAGGTCAATGCTACTGGGATGATTACAGCAGTGAGCAAGGGGAGCGCATCTATTAAAGGAAAACTGGGAACCAAGACAGTTACGGTATATGTTACTGTGAAATAGTGTAGTGCTGCCGGCGGTTTGAGCGGCCACCAAAAGACCTGTACATTCGTCCATGTGGACGGTGTGCGGGTTTTTTGTCTATTCCCGAGCATTCCATTCTGCGCTTCCAGTTCCTTAAGGTGGAGCTGCGTAAGCAGAACTGGCGGCGCTTCATCGACTCATACAATGCAGTGGCTGCTGCGTTATTAGCGAAGACGGGGTATACTACAAGAGAAGCGAGAGATGTACGGCGGGAGTTCCTGCGTATGTTCATCAAGCTCAGGACGCGATTGGATCAGGGACGGCTGGCGCTGATTATGTCAGTGGTGGATTTGTATTTCAAGCCGGACCGGCACAGGATGAGGAGATTCTAAGAGAATTATTTGATCATTACCCGGAGGAGGGAGAAGCTATCATGGAATTGATGCCAGCCTGGAAGCGTTGGGGATATGAAGAGGGCAAAGCCGAAGGTATTGAGGAAGGCAAAGCAGAAGGAAAAGCAGAAGGTCAGGCGGAGCTCATCCGTAAGTTGCTGCTCAATGGATTTTCTCCCGAAGTGGTCTCTAAGGCTGTTGAATTGCCGCTGGATAAGATTAAGAAGCTGATGTAAATATAGACCTGGGGCGATGGTGCCCTAGGTCTTTTTTAGCTTCTCATTTAAAGATGCAATTTCTATTACAGATCGCCGAATCACAATGAATTGGAAATTTTTAATATTTTATATTGGATACTCCTTTAACCAAATCAATGCTTGCTCATAATCATCAAAAAATTCTACGGATTTTTTGGTGTTGGTTTGTTGTAAATGATTCATGATCTCTCCTTCTTCAAGGAGAAATGCAATAGCCTTGCTGTGATTCAATAAGGTTTCGTTAAAGAACATATCTTTCCATGCTTTTTGGACAGAAAAGTGATCTGGTGTGTATCCCTTTCGATCCACCAACAATTTGTATTTCCGATTCGTGGAAATGAATTGCTGGCAAGCATGCTCGAACCCATAAAACCATTCATTAACATCATCTGTTGTAATCCTGCCAATTAGATGGGTAACGATTAAATCCCCTGAAACTGTTGTACTGATATTCTGATTACTCAACTTTGGAATCATCTCCCTTAGTTTCAATTATGCTTATTAATCTTGCAAAATCAATGAGGGGAAATTTCTTGCGTAATTAAGCTTTGAATTAGTACTGTCCGGCGGATTTGAAGTATAATGAGGACTGCGATTACGATTCTTGGAAGGCTCAGGGCTACAGCCGCTGCTCCAGCCGGGACCAGACGGGCAGATAGCATAACGGGAGTACTCCCAGCGAGCAGATGACGTTGAAAATGGTCTGGGCGTGGGCGAGCTGGGCGGCAGGTCCGCCGCCGATCCAGGCGGACAGGGATTGCAGCGGCTGGATGAAGGGCAGGAAGAGCAGGGCGCCGCCGATATTCAGCGCCACATGCGACCAGGCGACGAATACGCCGGAAGGCGTACTGCCGATGGCGGCAATGACGGCAGTGACGCAGGTGCCGATATTCGCGCCGAGGACGATGGCGATGCCAAGCGCAGGGGGCATCACGCCGCTGGCGGCGAGGCCCATCGCCATGCCAATAACTGCGGCGCTGCTGTGCACCATCGCCGTCAGCACAGCCCCGGCGGCCAGCCCCCAGAGTGCGCTGGTTGCGGCATGCCCGAGAAACCAGCGGAACAGGGCGCTGCCTTCCAGGGCGGGGCCGATGGACTGCATGACCGCGATGCCCCACAGGACGAGCGCGAAGCCGGTGACCGCGAGGCAGATGAACTGCAGCGGTCCCGAGATCCGGCGGCAGAGATCAAGCAGCCGCCGGGACTGGGGGGCCAGCTCGCCGGCCATCACGGCGGCGGCCCACAGGCAGAGCGCCGCGATCAGCAGCGGCGCGGCCAGCGTGCTGATCTGCAGGCTGATCAGCTCCGTTGTCAGGCAGGTGCCGATGTTGCTGCCGAGAATAATGCCAAGCGTGCGGGCATAGGTCAGCAGCCCGGCATTGACCATGCCGATGGTCAGCACCGTTACTGCGGTGCTGCTCTGCAGCAGCGCCGACAGCAGGGCGCTGACGATCAGGCCTTTGGCCGGTGTGGAGGTAGCCTTGTGCAGGCTGCGCTTCAGCAGCGGACCGGCCAGCCGCGACAGCGAGGCTTCCATCACCTTCATGCCGGCGAGGAATATGACAAGACCATAGAGGACAGGGAATAACAGTTCACGGATCATAAGGACAGGCTCCTTTTTGAACGGGGGTTGTACCAATATATGAACGCCAGGCATAGGACATGTATATTAATCTGGCAACAAGAATAGGGAGTTGAAGGTATTGGCATCAGTAATTCTGGAACGCAACCGTAAAAAAAGACTGGAGCAGGGCCACCCATGGGTCTTCGCCAGTGAAGTAGCATCTGTAGACGGAGAGCCGCAGGCAGGCGGACTGGTGGATGTTCTGACCCATCAGGGGAGGTACTTGGCTACCGGGTATTATAATCAGGCTTCACAGATCCGGGTGAGAATTCTGTCGCAGCACAAGCTGGCGGCGATGGACACGGCGTTTTTTGTAGAACGGTTCGCGGACTGTCTGCGGCACAGGGAACGCTTCCTGCCGGGGGCGGACGCTTATCGTCTGGTCTACGGGGAAGCGGATTTTCTGCCCGGGCTGATCATTGACCGCTTCGGTGAAGTCCTTGTGGTGCAGCTGCTGACACTGGCTATGGATCAGCGCCGCTCCGAGATAGTGGAGGCACTGGTGCAGGTGATGGCGCCGCGCGGCATCTATGAGCGCAGCGATGTCAGTGTACGGGAGCTGGAGGGACTGGAACAGACTACGGGTGTGCTCTACGGCGAATGCCCGCGCCACATTACCGTAAGTGAGAACGGGCTGAAGGTCATCGTCGATATTGAAGAGGGGCAGAAGACCGGCTATTTCTTCGATCAGCGGGAGAATAGAGCATCGATTGCTCCGCTGATGAAGGGCTGGGGCGGGCGCAGCGGAATTACACTGCAGAATGTAGAAATCGAGGATGGGTCACTACAGACGCTGCCGGTCAACAAAAGCGGCAAGCCTGTTACCTTCCCATATTGGGATGGTGCAACTGTGCTGGAATGCTTTGCGCATACGGGAAGCTTCACACTGCATGCCTGCAAATACGGCGCTAAGAAGGTAACCTGCCTGGATGTGTCTGCGCATGCCATCGAGAGCGCGAAGGCCAATGTGGAGATCAACGGGTTCAGTGACCGGGTGGAATTCGTGGTAGATGATGCATTTGCCTTCCTGCGCAATCAGGTCAAGGGTCAGGAGGAACGCACCGAGCGCGCTACGGGCGGCGCAGCGGCAGAAGGGAAAACCGGAAGCAAACCGGCTGCCAAGGCGGATACCGCGAAGCCGATGACCGCCGGGGGAGGACGCACGTGGGATGTCGTGATTCTGGACCCGCCTGCTTTTGCCAAGACCAAAAGCGCAGTGGCAGGTGCCGTACGCGGGTACAAGGACATCAATCTGCAGGGCATGAAGCTGGTGAATGACGGCGGATATCTGGTCACGGCCAGCTGTTCGTACCACATGCAGCCGCAGCTGTTCCTCGATACGATCACGGAAGCGGCCAAGGATGCCGGCAAGGTGCTGAGACTGATCGAATGGCGGGCCGCAGGCAAGGATCATCCGCAGATTCTCGGCGTGGACGAGGGGCATTATCTGAAGTTCGCCATCTTTGAGGTGCGCAGTAAATAGAACAGAAGTGCCAGACCCGGCGGGGCAGCCGGTTTTGCGGGAAGAGTCTCTTTTATAGAGGCTCTTTTTGATGTATTCTACAACTATCTGTTAGCATTGAAACTAATTTACATGAGTTTAATCAGACTTTTCCGTCCGCCGTTTGCGCGGCTACGGGAGAGTCTTTTATTTAAATATAAGCGTATAGGTTTCACACCATACATTATCCTTCTATTTCTCGACGAAACGGTACCGTCTTTTAAAAGGACTGCAAAGCGGTTTTCACTTAGTGTGTTTTGCAAACAATGGCAAACGTACGTTCTGGAGCGTGCGGTGGAGGTATGCTATACTATTGAGACGAGAGTTTTCATAGATTCTGGTGTCGCATAGAGTGCCAGAATTCAACGGAAGGAGTCTGCTGAAATGACGGTTAACTTCATCATCGGCCGCTCGGGCAGCGGCAAGACAACTACAATATGGGAGCGGGTATCCGCAAGGCTGAAGGCAGAGCCGCTGGGGGCCCCGATCATTATACTTGTTCCCGAGCAGGGATCGTTCGGAGCGGAACGGGGACTACTGGCGGCGGGCGGTGTGAAGGGAAGTCTGCGCGCCCAGACGCTCAGCTTCTCGCGTCTTGCCTACCGGGTGAAGCAGGAGACCGGAGGGAGCGCGAGTCTGCCCATCAGTGAAGAAGGCAAGAAAATGCTGATCTACAAGATTATCAGCAAGCGCAAGGAGGAGCTGAAGCTGTTCGGCGCTTCCTCGGACCGGCCGGGATTTGTGGAGCGGCTCAGCAGTCTGCACACGGAGCTTAAGCGCTGCTGTCTTGGAGCCGGAGACCTGGAGGAGCAGATCGGCAGAATGCGGGATGCCACACTGGGCAGCCCTATACTGGCCGGGAAGCTGGATGATCTGCATCTCGTCTTCAGCGAGCTGGACCAGGAGATGTCACAGCTCTATATCGATGAAGAGGACAGGCTGGCCGAACTGTCTGAGCATATCGCGGACTCTGCCTATATCCGCGGCGCTGAGATCTGGGTGGACGGCTTCCACGGCTTCAGCAACCAGGAATTCATCGTCCTACGTGAGCTGATGCAGTATGCTGACACCATGAACATTGCGCTTACACTGGACCGGATCTATCCGCCGGGCGCTGCCCCGCATGAACTGGAGCTGTTCCATCCGGCGGCGGTTACTTATATTAAGCTGCGGGGGTTAGCAGAGGAGATGGGACTTACCGTGTGGGATGAGCTGCTGGCTCCGCCCGTCCTGCCAAGGTTCAAGGACGCTCCCGTTCTCGCACATCTGGAGCGCGGTTTACAGCGCCGGCATCCCTGGACAGGACCGGCTGAACAGGTGAAGGAAGCCATCAGCATCCGGGCTGCGGCTTCACGCCGCACCGAGGTGGAGGGCGTGCTGCGCGAGATGCAGGCCCTGGCCAGAGAATCGGGAGCCAAATATGGGGAAATGGCGGTATTCATGCGCAATATGGCCGATTATGAGCCGTTGATCGCCCCGTTATTTCAGGACTTCGGCGTTCCGTTCTTCCTGGACCAGAAGCTTAGTGAGCTGCATCATCCGCTGGTGGAATTCATCCGCTCTGCCCTGGATGTCGTCCGCCGCCGCTGGCGTTATGAGGATGTGTTCCGCTGCGTGAAGACAGAGCTGCTGCTGCCGCTGGACGGAAGCATTACCCGCGCTCATATGGATGAGCTGGAGAACTACGTGCTGGCTTGCGGAATTCACGGCTACCGCTGGACGGACGGGCGATCCTGGAAGGGGATTCCCCGCCTCTCGCTGGAGGGCAGTGAAGCTGTTGATGAAGCGATGCTGGCAAGGATGGAGGCCTGCCGGAAGGCGGTCACCGAACCGCTGCAGGCGTTTGAGCAGAGAATCAAAGCCAGCCGCAGCGGCCTGGAGCTATGCCGGGCGGTATATCTGCTGCTGGAGGATACGGAAGCGGCACGTAAGCTTGAAGGGATGGGAGCGGAGTCTCTGAAGCAGGGCCGTCCGGAAGCCGCACGGGAGCATAGCCAGCTCTGGGGCGCTGTTCTGGGTCTGCTGGACCAGATTGCCGAAATGATGGGCAAAGAACGGATAGAATTCAGCCTGTTCGCCGGGGTGCTGGAGACCGGGCTGGCAGAGCTTAAGATGGGGCTCGTCCCGCCCGCACTTGACCAGGTGCTGGTAGGTACGATGGACCGTACCCGGGTGTCGGGAGTGAAGTACGCCTTCCTGCTCGGTTTCAATGAAGGAGTGGTTCCGGCGCAGTTCAAGGAAGACGGCATTCTGTCCGAAGGGGAACGCCTCCTGCTGGAGAAGTCCGGTATGGAGCTTGCGCCTGGCTCATCCCGGAAGCTGCTGGATGAACGTTTCCTGATCTACAATGCGCTTACGGCAGCCAGCAGGAAGCTGTGGATCAGCTATGCTGCAGCTGATGATGAGGGGAAGGCGCTGCTGCCCTCGGAGGTTATCCGCCAGCTGCAGGGAATGTTCCCGCAGCAGTTAGATGAACACTTCCTCTCCGGCTTCCCGCCGAGCGGTAATGATGACGACGCTGTCCATATGGACTTCATCGGCCATCCTGAGCAGACACTCCGCATGCTGCTGCTTCAGCTCCGCCAGTGGCGTCAAGGTGCAGAGATCCCCGGCATGTGGTGGGAGGTCTATAACTGGTTTGCGGCGGAGCAGGGCGCAGACAAGCCAGCAGGTGAACAGGCAGCGGAATACCGCCATGCGGATCTGTCTATGAAGCTGAAGCTGGAGCGGCTGCTCGGCTCGCTGTTCTACCGTAATGAAGGCATACGGCTGAAGAAGGAGACCAGTCTGCGCTTGTATGGCGGCTCCACGCTGCGCGGCAGCGTGTCACGGATGGAGCGGTTCGTTGCCTGCTCCTTCTCTCATTTCGCTTCCTACGGGCTGAGGCTGAAGGAGCGCCAGCTCTACAAGCTCCAGGCTCCGGATATCGGGCAGCTCTTCCATGCGGCCCTCAGTGAGATGGCGAAGCGGCTGCAGGAGCAAGGCCGCAGCTGGGGCAGCATGACTGCGGAGGAATGCCGCACGGAGGCGGGGAAGACCGTAGACAAGCTGTCTCCGCTGTTACAGGGAGAGATTCTGATGAGCAGCAAGCGCTACGGTTATATCTCGCGCAAGCTGAAGAATATTGTCGGCCGCGCTTCGGTCATCCTCGGGGAGCATTCGCGGCGCGGGAGCTTCGAGCCGGTTGGGCTGGAGCTGGATTTCGGTCCCGGACAGGAGCTGCCTCCGCTGAGAATTACACTGCCGAACGGCTGTGTCATGGAGGTGGTCGGGCGGATTGACCGGGTGGATAAGGCTGAAGGGGAGCAGGGGATTCTGCTGCGGGTTATCGATTACAAATCAAGCCAGAAGGACCTCAAGCTGCATGAGGTCTACTATGGATTGTCGCTGCAGATGTTAACTTACCTTGATGTGCTGCTGACCTATTCCGAGCAATGGCTCGGCCAGGCAGCACTGCCTGCCGGAGCGCTCTATTTCCACGTTCATGACCCGCTCCTGACCTCAGCCAACGGAATGAACCGGGAGCAGGCGGAGCAGGAGCTGATGAAGCGCTTCAAGATGAAGGGCCTGCTGACCGCTGACCGCGAGGTGGTCTCGCTGATGGATACCACACTCGACAAAGGGTATTCCTCTATTGTTCCGGTAGCGCTGAAGAGTGACGGCAGCTTCTACAGCAGCGCATCTGTAGCTACCCCAGAGCAGTGGGGGCAGCTGCGGTCCTCGGTGCGCAGCACGATCTCGGAGATCGGGACCAGCATTACGGAGGGGGATGTGGCGATACAGCCTTACCGCATCCAGCAGGAAACAGCCTGTACCTTCTGCTCCTTCCGTCCCGTCTGCCAGTTCGATGAAGCGGTGGAGGGCAATAGTTATAACATTCTAAGTAAGCCGGGCAAAGAAGTAATCTGGGATATGCTGTCCCGCAAAGGAGGAGAGAAGCTGTGAGCACAAGACCTGTACCCGAAACGAAGCCGGAAGGCAGTCTGTGGAGTGACGACCAGTGGCGCGCCATTGCCGAGAGCGGCAGCGATATTCTCGTGGCGGCGGCAGCCGGTTCCGGCAAAACGGCGGTTCTCGTCGAGCGGATTATCCGCAAGATTAGCAATGAGGAAGCAGGCTTCAGCGTGGACCGGCTGCTGGTGGCAACCTTCACCAAGGCAGCCGCCTCCGAGATGCGCCAGCGTATCCGGGAAGCGCTGGAGCGTAAGCTTGCGGAGGACAGTGAAGGCGGGAATGAATACCTGCGCCGCCAGCTTGCTCTCTTGGGCAGAGCCTCCATTACCACGCTGCATTCCTTCTGCCTTGAAGTAATCCGCCGGTATTACCAGATGATTCCGATTGATCCCGGCTTCCGTATCCTGAATGAGCATGAAGCGGAGATGATGCGCCAGGAGCTGCTGGAAGAGCTGCTGGAGGAGAAATACGGCGAGGTTGCCGGGGACGGGGAAGATACCCTGTTCGTGCAGCTCGCAGACTGGTTCAGCGGTGAACGGAGCGATGATGCGGTGCATTCGCTGATCCAGCGGCTGCATGATTTTGCGCGCAGCCATCCCTGGCCTGCGCAGTGGCTGCGGGATACCGCAGCCGACTTTGCGCTGCCGGATGCTGAGGCTCTGAGCCATACGCCTTGGGTGCAGAGCATTCTTGCCGAAGCCCGGCTTACACTGAAGGGGGCGATCAGCCAGCTGGAGCAGGGGCGTGAGATCGCGCTTCAGCCCGCCGGTCCGGCGCCTTATGCGGAGAATCTTGCAGCCGATCTGGAGATGGCGCAGGGTCTGCTGGATGCGGTAGAATCGCAGCCCTGGGCCGGATTATATGATATCTTCATGGAGATCTCCTTCGGGAAGCTGAAGCCCTGCAAGAAGGATGCTACGGACCCTCTGCTTCAGGAGAGCGTGAAGGCGATCCGGGATCAGGTGAAGAAGAGCCTGCTCGAGCTGCAAAAATCCCTGTTCGGCCGTCCGGCGGAATCCTTCCTGGGTGAACTACATACGGCGGCTCCGCTGATGCAGGAGCTGGCAGAAACCGTAATCGCGTTCGGTGAACGCTACCGTCTGGAGAAGGCAGGCCGCGGGCTGGTGGATTTCAGCGATCTGGAGCACTACTGCCTGCAGATTCTGCGCCATCCGGACTCGCAGCCGGGGCATTCGTTCCCGTCGGATGCGGCGATAGAGTACCGCAGCCAGTTTGACGAAGTGCTGCTGGATGAATATCAGGATACCAACAGCGTACAGGAGGAGATTGTCCGGCTGATCTCCCGGGAAGCCCCCGGTAACCGCTTCATGGTCGGGGATATGAAGCAGAGTATATACAGGTTCCGGCTGGCGGAGCCGGGACTGTTCCTGGATAAATACCGCAGGTTCAGTAATGAGCTGTCCCACAGAGACAGTGCGGGCAGCGACCTGCATGCCGGTGAGGCAGAGGGCCGGGCGGCGGGGACTGATCCGGGACAGGAGAAACAGGAAGATGGCCTGGTCATCGATCTGGCCCGCAATTTCCGCAGCAGGCTGGAAGTGGTGAATGCGGTGAATATGGTCTTCCGGCAGATCATGGACAGCAATGTCGCGGAGATCAGTTATGACGAGCGGGCAGAGCTGGTATACGGAGCGAATTTCCCGGAAGCCGCAGAGAAAGGGCCGGATACTTATTTTGCGCCGGAGCTGCTGCTGATCGACAAGGGGGGCTCTGCCCCGGGGCCGGCGGACGAAGCAGCAGAGGGCGATGAGCTGCCTCTTCTGGAGCTGGAGGCTGCCGAGAGTGAGACTGCGCAGCTGGAAGCACGGGCTATTGCCCGGCGCATCTCGCAGATGACGGGAATGACCGGCGGTGAGCCGCTGCTGATCTATGATAAAGCACTGCGGATCATGCGTCCCGTAGTCTACGGCGACATTGTTATTCTGCTGCGTTCGGCCCGGGTATGGACGCCGCTGATGATTGAGGAGCTGCGGGGTGAAGGTATTCCGGCGTACGGTGACCAGAACAAGGGGTATTTTCAGGCTACGGAGGTGGAGATTGCCCTCTCCCTGCTGCAGATTGTCGATAATCCCCGTCAGGACATTCCTCTAGCCGGAGTACTGCGCTCCCCGGTGGTGAATCTCCGGGAGGAGGAGCTGGCGAAGGTGCGGCTGTGCAGCAGAGGGATGTTCTACGATGCGTTGGTTGCGGCTTCTGAAGCAGGGGAGGCACTGCGGGACAATCCGCCGGATCTGTTCTGGGAGGCCGCGCTGCTGGCGGGGCAGGATGCCGGTACCGGTGACACAGCTGGAGAGACAGCCGCCGCGTCAGAGCTTACGCCATCGTCAGGAAATGAGGGTGTACAGGAAGGTATAACTGACGGAACTGATGCTTCGGCGGCGCTGCGGGATATTCCGCTTACGCTGCAGCGTAAGCTTAAGTCCTTCCTGGACAGGCTGGAGAACTGGAGAAATGCGGCCCGGCAAGGAAGCTTAAGCGAGCTGATCTGGAGGATCTACCGTGAGAGCGGGTATCTGGAGTGGGTCGGGGGGCTTCCTGGAGGCTTTCAGCGCCAGAACAACCTGAAGGCGCTGTATGACCGGGCTGTTCAATTCGAGAACGAGACCTCGGCCAGAGGACTGTTCCGCTTTCTGGTGTTCATCTCACGGCTGAGGGAGAACGGCGGCGATCTGGGGGTTGCCGGAGGAAGCAGCGAGGAGGCCGGGGGCGTCAGAATTATGACGATCCACAAGTCCAAGGGTCTGGAGTTTCCTGTTGTCTTCCTGGCAGGCATGGCCAAAATGTTCAACCGTCAGGACCTGCATTCTCCGTTCCTGATGCACAAGGAGCTTGGCTTCGGGCCGCGCTTCGTGGAGCGGGAGACCCGGGTCAGCTACCCGACGCTGCCCTATCTGGCGATTAACCGCCGATCGCGGCTGGAGCTGCTCGCTGAGGAGATGCGCGTGCTCTATGTCGGACTGACCCGTCCGCGCGACAAAATGATTTTGGTCGGCACGGTTAGAGATCTGCCGCGCACGGCTTCGGGCTGGGCAGCGATGCAGGGCCGCGAGGAACTGCTGCTGGCGGATCACCTGCTGGCCCGGGGCCGCAGCTATCTGGACTGGGTGGGACCGGCGCTGATCCGCCACCCTGCCGCTGCTATTCTGCGCAAGCTGGCAGGCAGTGAGGGGCCGGTATCCACTGTGCTGCATGGCGATGAGTCGAACTGGAGCATTACGGTGACTGGTGCAGCGGAGCTTAGCCCGGGCGCTTTTCTTGCCGGGGATGGTGATCAGGACAAGAACGAACAACGCCGGGTAATTCTGGAGGCGCTCCGCAGGGGGAAGACGGTGTCAACACCTGAGACCCCGGCCGCTGCGCAGATTGCGGAGAGACTGGGCTGGACTTACCGGTATGCGGCAGCGTCAAGCATCCCTGCTAAGACCTCGGTCACCGAGCTCAAGGGGTTATTGTCGATGCAGGAGCAGCCGTCGTACGACCAGCTGGAGGAGCGGAAGCTCCCGGGCGGACCGGACGAACGGAACGAACGCGGGTATAGGGACAGCCTGCATCTCCAGCGGCCGAAATTCATGGAGCAGCGGGGACTTACCCCTGCCGAGCGCGGAACGGCCTACCATACAGTGATGCAGCATATTCCGCTGGATGAGCCGGTAGACCGGTCTGTGCTGGAGGCCACGCTTACGCGTCTTGAAAGGCTTGCTATCCTTAGCAGGGAACAGGCGGATGCGGTGGTACTGGAGGAAGTTGAGCAGTTCTGCCGGAGTGAGCTGGGCCACAGACTCTTCCATTCTGCCTGGAAGACCAGAGAGCAGCCCTTCAGCTACACGATGCCAGCTGGTGAAGCCTACCGGGGACTTGATTATCTGGATGAAGCGGCTGCCGGACTTGCGGATGGGCCGGGCGGCGGTGATTTTGCGGAGACAGTACTGATTCAAGGGGTGATCGACTGCCTGTTCCGGGAAGAGGGACGGCTGATTCTGCTGGATTACAAAACAGATCATATCCCTCCGCACGGGGACGGGCTTGCACAGCTGACGGACAAATACCGTTTCCAGCTGGAGCTGTACAGTAAGGCACTGCTGGATATTTTGGGCGAGCCGGTCAGCGAGGTATGGCTGTACTTTTTCGACGGCGGACATGCTGTTAGGTTGTGAGTAGTGGGGAAGGGTTGCGTTTGCTGCGGTGGAGATAGGTGCTGAGCGGTAATTGAGACAAATTATATGCTTGCGGTCTGGCGATCGTTGGCTGAGCGAAGTCGTTCTCCCTCAGAATGATGCGAAATGTTGCACTTATGAGTCAATTTCATAATTCAGTTTGCTAAATAGCAAGATTTGGCCAAAATCTAAAATCAATTTTTAAAAAATCAGGCTACTTGCTGGGAGTCTTTCAACTGTTGGTTCAACTTGTCTAACGCAAACTTGCTCAAATTGTACGCGAGCGTACTGAGCTGGAAATCGACACTTGCCCGGACACCGCGGTGGCGTGTGCGTTTCAACCCGAAATACTCTTTGAGATAGGCAAATACACGCTCCACGGCCGTCCGCTTGTTGTATAGCGTGGTAAAACTTTCGCTGCCTCTGGCGGGATAGGTATGCAAACGCAAATCCGTTTGGATGCGAATTTTAAACACTTTTTGGCAAGAGGTACCGGACAGCGCACAGCCTTGGCATTCACTAGGCCGGGTGTACTTCAGGGTCTCATATTTGGCCTCAAAACTGTCGTAACGGTACGCATGCCCTTGAGCGCACACCGGCGTGTAATCCAGATTCATTCCCGCAGGCGGGTCTTTGTGGTGAATCAGAGAAATCGCAGGATAGGCGCCGAGCGAATGAATCAACTGGTAGATTGCCGCGCAGTCGTAGCCCTTGTCGCCCAAGATATGCTTGACCTTTAGCATGGGAAACTTCAGGAGCAGGCCTTTGAGAAGGACGACCGCCATACGCTGGTCATTCGGATGGGCTGAACTCCAGAGGCCGCTTAGGATATACTGGCTGTCCGTGTCGACCAGCAGATTCGCCTTGAACCCGTAATAGCTGGTCATTCGGCCCTTCGTATTTTTCTTGTCACAACGCGCAGCATGCCGGGGCAACGCGGTCAGCAGTTCATCGTACGTGTAGGGCAACATCGCTTCAATGGTTTTCTGGAACGGTCCGAGACTTTGTTCATAAGCTTCCATTTCCTCGCGCCGACGTTCCTTTTCCGCCGGGGACGGACGACCAGGCTTGCTATACCTGGGTTTCTTCAGCGGCTTGTTCACCGTCTTCGGCTCAGGCTCGGAATGTTCGAGCTGAAGTTGTTCAGCCACCGGAGCTTCACCTTTCTTTTGCTCCCGGCGAGCCGCACGACGCTTGGAGGCCGATTCGCTAAATTGGCAATCCCACGCCTCGACCATGGAGGAATCCACAGCAAGATGGGTGCCGCTCACAAACCCTTCTTCTAGGGCAGATGTGACTAGGCGATCCTGCAGTTGTTCCAGCATTCCCGTTTGCTCCAGCGCATGAATCAAACGAGAATAGGAGGCCTGGCTGGGAATGTTGTCCGAGCCCGTAAACCGGCACTGGACTCGAAATTCGTTGCTATGATTCAATCGCCGGACCAAGGCAGAGACAAACTCGATGTTCTCCATTTTAGCAATCAGCAGCGAGTAGATCATGGCAGGTACGTTTAATTTTTCAGGCCGTCCGCGATGGCTCTTTTTCCCCAGTGCGAATAGAACTGGAGCTAAATGTAAGTGTTCAAAGATTTGGCTGTATTTATCTTCCGGAGCCATCTGGAGCAATTCCTCAAAGGAAAACAGTTCTTCTTGTCGAATAGAATAGATAGGGATTACCTCTTTTCTTCTCGGGTGTTGGTTTCGTCGCCTATAACTTCGAGAATTTGGGGAGGTACTCCTTTTTCTATGCTCAAAAAAACCAGATATAGCAAGGGTTTTGAATTATGAAATTGTCTCCTTATTACAGCTTGAGTGTAGACATTGCTGCGTGTTGGATCGGATTGCTGTATGAAAGACAAGAATAGCTCTGTACATCGGCCTGAAGCAGGGGGAATGCTGCCATTCTTGCAACAATTCCAGTATAAGAACGCTACTTAGCGCAGGAAGGTTGTATTTCGTGCAGGATTAATTGGCCGATGACGAGGTGCAGCCGCCGTTAACCTAATTCAACCTAATTCAACCTCGAACAGAAGGAAAGATCAACGAAATCAGGAGACAACAGCGTATGGAAGTCCAAAGGTACACCTCAGAGACGGTCATGCTTTGAGTTCAAATCTTAAGTTCTTTTTATATATGATTGCCGCAGACAGGCGGGGAAAAGAGGGCGGAAATGCGCATATTGCATACGGGCGACTGGCATCTGGGCCGGACACTGGAGGGCCGGAGCCGGCAGAAGGAGCAGGAGCAGTTCGTGGATGAGCTGGTAGAGATTGCCGATTCCTCCGGGGCGGATCTGATTCTGATGGCGGGGGATGTCTACGATTCGGTGAATCCTCCGGCTGCGGCGGAGCAACTGTTCTATGACGCGGCGGCCAGACTGACGGCAGGCGGCCGTCCGCTGGTGGTTATCTCGGGCAATCACGACCAGCCGGAGCGCGTAGCTTCCGTGTCTCCGCTTGTCCGCAGACAGGGGATTACGCTCGTCGGAATGCCGACTTCGGAACCGGTCACGGTGCATGCTGCCAGAACTGGCGAGGTTGCCAAAATCGCTGCGCTCCCTTACCCCTCCGAAGCCCGGCTGGGCGAGCTGCTTGCCGGAGACAGCGGAGAGGCTGAGCTGCGGCTGGCTTACAGCGCCCGGGTCGGGCGGCTGATGAATCTGCTTGGACGCGAGTTCACCCCGGAGACCGTTAACCTGGCAATGAGCCATATCTATGTCCTGGGCGGCGTGGAGAGCGACTCCGAACGGCCAATTCAGGTCGGCGGCGCCTATACCGTTGATCCATCGGCACTCTCTTGCGGCGCGCAATATACGGCACTTGGGCATCTTCACCGCGCCCAGCGGGTCAAAGGCGACGGGATGATCCGCTACAGCGGCTCCCCGCTGGCTTACAGCTTCTCCGAAGCCGGTCAGGCCAAGTCGGTGGCCATGATTGATGTCGCACCGGGCGGGGAGCCGGTGTTCGAGGAGATTTATCTTTCCTGCGGGCGGCCGCTGGTGAACTGGAAGTCCACAGGCGGATTGCAGGAGGTCTACGGCTGGCTGGATGAGGGCAGGGACGCCGGGGCATTTATTGATCTGGAGCTGCGGCTAACCGAGGCCATGTCTATGAATGATATCCAGCGGCTGCGCAAGTCACGGGAAGGCATTGTCCATATCCGGCCAATCTATCCGCAGATGGAGCAGGAGCTGGAAGAGATGTCCCGCTCCCGCATGCCGGTACAGGAGCTGTTCCGCAGGTTCTATCAGCGCCAGACCGGCGGTGCGGAGCCGGATGACAGTCTGATCGCACTTTTCCTGGAGCTGGCTGAAGAAGAGCGGCATGAAGCTGCGGAAGGGGAGGAGAACTGATTTGAAGCCGATATTGTTGAAATTATCCGGGCTGCAGAGTTACCGGGCGGAGCAGGAAATTGATTTTGCCAGTCTGACCGAGACGGGGCTGTTCGGGATCTTCGGTCCGACGGGCAGCGGTAAATCCAGTCTGCTGGACGCGATTACACTGGCGATGTACGGCAAAGTGGAGCGCGCCGTGAACGGAACCCAGGGAATTATGAACCATTCCGAGGACCAGCTCAGCGTGGCCTTCACCTTCGAGCTGAACTCCTCTTCCGGGGCGCGGCGCTACCGCGTGGAACGGAAGTTCAAACGCACCGGGGAGCAGTCGGTCAGCAATACGATCAGCCGGTTCATTGAGGTCAAGGCGGACGGCGATCTTGTGATGGCTGACAAGCTGGCCGAGGTTACGCGCTGTGTCGAAGAGCACATCGGGCTGAAGATGGACGATTTCACCCGGGCTGTTGTGCTGCCGCAGGGCAAATTCGCCGAGTTCCTGTCGCTGCGTGGCGTGGACCGCAGGCAGATGCTCCAGCGTCTGTTCCATCTGGAACAGTACGGCGACGGGCTGGCACTGAAGCTGAGCCGCCGCGTCAAGGAGAACGAGGCGGCGCTGCGCGCTCTGGAAGCCGAGCAGCAGGGGCTGGGCAGCGCGGGCAAGGCAGATGTGGAAGCGGCCGCCGTCCGTGTGCAGGAGGCGATCCGTCATGCGGCGGACTGCCGTAAGCGTCTCACGGAGGCTGCGGAGCGCGCCGAGCGCTTCGTCCGCATCCGCGAGCTGCAGGAGGAACGGACCCGCCGCGAGTCGCAGCGGCAGGGTCTGCTGGCCCAGGAGGAGCAGATCCTCCTCCTGGAGCAGAAGCTCGGCAAGGCGGACGAGGCCGAGCGCAGATTGCCCGCGCTAAAGGCTTGGCGCAGCGCGGAGGAGGCCTGGAAGGCCCGGGCGCAGCGCGCCGGGGGCCTTGAGGCCTTGGCCGCCGCCGCCGTGCAGGAGGCGGCGGCCGGGGCGGAAGCGGAAGCAGCGGCCCAGGCCGCGCTGTCCGCAGGCGAGCCGGCCCTCCGCGAGGAGGAGGGCCGCTACCGGCGCGCGCTGGAGCTGGAGGCCGAGCTCAGCACGCTGCACAGCGAGCGGGCGGCGCTGCAGGCGCGCCGCGGGGAAGCCGCCCGGTCCTTAGCCGCCGGACGGGAGAGCCTGGCCCGGGAGCGTGAGCTTTTGGCCCGCGGCCAAAAGAAACAGCACGAGCTGCAGCAGAGCCTGCAGCCGCTGGCGGTCCGCTCCCAGGAGCGGCAGTCTCTGCAGGAAGCCATGCAGAGACTGCAGGGACTGCGTTCTGCCGAGGCCCAGCGGGAATCGGCAGAACGTGAGCGCCAGGGCCGCGCGGCGGTGCTCGCGGCAGCGGAAGCGCGGCTGGCCGCCGCCGGGTCCCGGCGGCAGGCGCTGGATGCCGGGCGCGGGGAGCTGCTGGCCGCCGCCGCCCTGCACCAGGAAGAGCTGCGGACGGCCGAAGGGGCAGCGGGAGACGCTGCCGGCCGCCTGGAGGCGCACATCAGCGCGCTGGAGGCTGCGCTGAAGGAGCAGGAGGTTCACCGGCTCTCACAGGCGCTCGCCGGTGAACTCCAGGAAGGGGTTCCCTGCCCGGTATGCGGCAGCGAGCATCACCCCTCCCCTGCGCTTCAGCAGGAGCAGGGGGACTCTGAGGAGCTGGACAATAGGCTCCGCCATGTCCGCGCTCAGGCCCGTCAGGCGCTGGAGACGCGCCATCTGCTGCGCAGCCTGCTGGAGCAGGACAGCTCGTGGCTCGCTGGGCTAGCGGGAGGCGCATCTGAAGAGGCGCTGCACCAGTCCGCCGCTGGCGCCGCCGGGGCAGAGCCGGCTGCGGACAAGACGGCAAGCATTTCGTTCCACGCCGCACCCGCACCCAAGCGCTCAAGCAGTTCCGGCTCGGATGCCGGACCTGTCACTCTCAGCAATTCCGAGTCCCACACCGCTTTCGGTTCCTTAGACACTCCGGAGTCTATTGAGGCTACCAAGCGCTCAAGCAGTTCCGGCTCTTATACAGCATCAGACACTCCTAATAGTTCCGGCTTCCACGCCGAACCTGATTCGGTAAGCACCCCGCAGTCTACCGGCTCCCAGGCAACCGGGCAGCTTCCGGATGAACAAGCCTTATCCGTGCTGGATGGCCGGTTGTCTGCCTTGAATGATCAGCTGGCCGCACTCAAAAGCCGCTCTGCAGAGCTGCGCCGTGCGGCTTCGGACTGGCAGCGTTCCCTGCAGGAGCTGGAGCAGGTGTATCACAAGGAGGCAGCGGGTGCTGAAGCAGAGAAGACCTGGCTGCAGGGGCTGTCTGCCAAGGCAGAGGAGCTGGCTGCTTCAGCCGGCAAGCTAAGGGAAGAATGGAGCCGTCTCTTCCCGGAGCTTGCCCCGGAGGAAGCGGAGAGAACGTATCAGGAGATGCTCGGCAAGGATGAACGCGCTGAAGAGATTCGCAGCCGGCTGGAGATCAGCGTCAAGTTCCTGGACGAGAAAAACCTCGCTGTGCAGACGCTGAACGAGCAACTGGCCGGATTGGATAAGGAGCTGGCGCAGTGGGATGCGCAGCTTGAAGGCAAGGAGGCACTTGCCCGCGATAAAGAGCAGCGCCTGCGCGAAGGGACCGGCGGCCAGCCTGCCAGGGAGCTGCTGGCCGCCTGTGAACGCAGGCTGCTGGAGCTGCAGACTGCGCTGGAACGCAGCCGGCAGGAACACCGCCGGGCAGCGGATAAGGCGCAGCAGCAGACCCGCGAAGCTGCGGTAGCCCGCCAGGCGGCAGAATCGGCGCAAGAGCATTATACCGCCGCTGCCGCCCAGTGGGAGGAGAGTCTGCAGTCTTCGCCGTTTGCTTCGGCCGCAGAGGTGGAAGCCTCATCTCTGGAGACTGGAGAACGGGCACAGGCCGCTGAACGTGTGAAGTCCTACCGCGAAGAGGAGGCGGAGTGCCTGCTGCAGCTGCGGAGTATTGAGGAGAAGCTGGCTGGAGCTGTGCTCAGCAGTGAAGAATGGCAGGAGAGCCAGGACGCGCTGCTGAGGTGCAAAGAGGAGGATGAAGCCTCGCTTCAGGCCCGTGCGCGGGCAGAGCGGGATCTGGAGGATCTGCAGCAGCGCCATATCCGCTGGGTAGAGCTGGAGGACAAGCGGGCTGGACATGCCGCGATGCAGGAGCGTCTATCCAAGCTGCAGACCGTGCTGCGCGGCAATGCTTTTGTGGAGTATATTGCTGAAGAACAGCTGATGCAGGTGTGCCAGGCTGCGTCACAGCGTCTACGGTTCCTAAGTAAGCAGCGTTATGCGCTGGAGGTGGATTCAGGCGGCGGCTTCGTCATCCGGGATGACGGGAACGGCGGCGTAAGACGTCCGGTGTCCACGTTATCCGGGGGAGAGACCTTCCTGACCTCCCTGTCGCTGGCGCTTGCCCTGTCAGCCCAGATTCAACTGCGCGGACAATATCCGCTGCAATTCTTTTTCCTGGATGAGGGCTTTGGTACGCTGGACCCGGATCTGCTCGACACCGTCATCACTTCACTGGAGAGACTGCATAATGACCAGTTGTCCGTGGGCATCATCAGCCATGTTCCCGAGCTTCGGGCCCGGCTGCCGCGCAAGCTGATTGTGGTTCCTGCAGAGCAGGGCGGCGGGGGTTCAACCATTCTTTTGGAAAAAATGTGAAAGACGGGGTTGGTTGTGATGAGAATCACAGATACACCTCCAACCCCCTGTTATAATACAGCTAAGCCGACATTATTTGAAACACCTCGGCGGACGTATGACAGGGAATCTACTCCTTCTCATACGTCCGCCGCCGAAGCAGCTCATATGAGCTGTGAAGGGTGTTTCCTTTTTTTTGTCTTTTTTTTGGGTCCACACGCAAAGTTAGCAGCGGTCATACCTGATCTGTTATCTGTTATAATACAGTCTACTCTCCCTATTCCCTAATCTCACGCTCCTTGTTACTCCCCCTCCATTTCCTTAATAACATCGCTTCCCGCCCACTTTCCCTCACAATCCCAGCATAAGCCGCCCCCAACATCTGATTTCACCGAATATAGCCTTCCGCCTTTCGTAATTGCTCAACATCCTGTATGATTAGTTCCATAAATTGAAATTTGTCGCGAAGCCGATCAGGCCGGAAGCCCGAAGATCTTCAGGCGTGTGCGTCCCGCAGAGCTCAAGCTGGATTGAACGATAACGGATCATCGCCTGTGAGTGGCGGGTGGCCGTTGCACGAATAAGAGTCATGTTCGTGTCTATTATCTCAGCTTGTGCTGCGGAAAGTGCCGGATGCAAGCTTCTGCATTACAAATTTTTTGGGAGGAAGCGTGGTATGGAAACTGTATTCAGCAAAATAATCGAAGGTGTAATCCCGTCCAAAAAAGTGTTCGAGAATGAGCGGATTCTGGCGTTCCACGATATTGAGCCTGCCGCCCCTGTGCATGTGCTGATTATCCCGAAGAAATACATCGCTTCCATGAATGAGGTTACAACTGAGGATCTGCCGCTGATTGGCGAGATTCATGCCGTAGCACAGCAGCTTGCCGCAGAGCTCGGAATTGCCGGTACCGGCTACCGGCTGATTAACAATTGCGGCCCGGACAGCGGGATGGCAGTGCCGCATCTGCATTTTCATCTGCTGGGCGGAGCCAAGCTTGGTGCCCTTACCGGGAACTCCAGTTCTCATGCCTAAGAAGCAATCCAACTATATACAGCCTGGCTGAAAAAAGAATAACGCGAAGGTTGACACCTTATTTAGCTTTGACCTATAATGAAAGGTGATGAACCGTGTTGTTATGCTCTTGGACGGTCTGGTCGGAGGGAGGGAAAACTGGTGTCTGAAACGAAAGTTCGCAAAAACGAGACAATTGATGCTGCACTTCGTCGCTTTAAACGTTCCATTGCTAAGGATGGTGTCTTGGCTGAGGTGAAGAAACGCAAGCATTATGAGAAGCCAAGCGTAAAGCGCAAGAAGAAGTCTGAGGCTGCTCGTAAGAGAAAGTTTTAGGAGGATTACCCACGCATGAATCTTAGCGAACGATTAAACGAAGATATGAAGCAAGCGATGAAGAGTAAGGACAAGTTCACACTCTCCACCATTCGAATGGTTCGTTCTACAATAAAGTATCTTGAAATAGATTTGAAGAGAACATTAGACGACAACGAAGTGCTTGATATCCTTAGTCGTGAGATCAAACAGCGCAAAGATGCCCTCCAAGAATTTGAAGCAGCGGGTCGCGATGAGCTTGCCGCGAGTACTAAGGCAGAAATCGAGATTATCATTAAATATCTTCCCGAGCAGCTTACCGAAGAAGAAATTAAAGTAATTGTACAACAGACCATCCAGGAAACCGGTGCTTCTTCGAAAAGTGAAATGGGTAAGGTGATGAGCGCACTGATGCCTAAGGTCAAAGGTCGCGCCGATGGTAAACTTGTGAACCAGGCGGTTCAGCAATTTCTGCAATAATATAACGCTAGCACCCCTTTTATAAGGGGTGTTTTTCATTATGTGGAGCTTTTTGGATAGACCTGCGTATAAGGTATACTAAGAATTATATGCAGGCTTACATACAATGATAAGTTGAGAATGCAAATGGTTCATGGACAAAAGGGGGGCGCAGGCTTGAAGAAGTTACGCACCATCATATTTTCCTGTATCGCGGCCTTAATGGTTCTTCTGTTCCTGCCGGTGGCGGGGACCGTTCAGGCGGATAATGAAGCGGTTCGCGCACCGGGAGCGGCTTCGGGTACAGTGGTCAGCGGACCCGTGTTCATTATTCCGGTGTACCAGGAGATTCAGCGGGGTCTGCAGAGCTTTTTGGAACGGGGCTTTCAAGAAGCGGCGAATTACGGCGCAGTTCTGATTGTTCTGGAGATCGATACGCCTGGAGGACGGGTGGATTCCGCCGAACGAATCGGCACCCTGGTCAGAGACAGCAAGATCCCGGTAGTGGCCTATATCAAAGGCAACGCCGCATCGGCAGGCAGCTATATCGCGCTGAACGCGGACGCCATTATCATGAAGCCGGGCAGCATGATCGGGGCTGCTTCGCTGGTGGACATGAACGGGAAGAGCGTGGAAGACGCCAAGATGATTTCGTACTGGAAATCCAAAATGATCGGAGCTGCCTCGCTGAACGGGCGTGATCCTGAAGTGGCTGCCGGCATGATGGATGTTCATCTGGTAGTTAACCGCCCGGAGCTGGGTGTGAACAAGCAGGCGGGCGAGATTATCGCTCTGAGCAGCAATGAGGCACTTCAGGCCGGTTACGCCGACCGGATTGCAGGAACGGAGCAGGAGGCGATTACCTGGCTGGGCTACTCAACAGACGACATTTTTCGCATTGAGCATACCGGTGCGGAGAAAATGTCTCAATTTCTGACCCATCCGGTGGTCATGACAATCCTGCTCTTCGTGGGTATCGCCGGTGTGTTCATCGAGCTGCTGGTGCCCGGCTTTGGGGTGCCCGGAATTGTCGGTACGCTGGCGTTTGCCCTTTACTTCTTCGGTAACTATGTGGCCGGATTCGCTGGAGCGGAGACGCTGCTCCTGTTCATTCTGGGACTGGTGATGCTGATTCTGGAGCTGTTTGTGCCGAGCTTCGGTATTCTGGGGATACTCGGGTCGATCAGTCTGGTGGCGGGTGTTGTGAGGGCTGCTTACAGCTTTACACATGCGCTGTTCAGCCTTGGCATTGCTTTTTCGGCGGCGGCTGTGGTCATTGTGTTTGTAGCCGTAGTCTTCAAGGAGCGCGGGATCTGGAACCGGTTCATCCTTCAGGATAGCCTTACCAGAGACAAAGGGTTTGTTCCTGTCCCGGAGAAGCTGCGTCTGATCGGAGCCTCCGGCATGAGCGTAACCCCGCTGCGTCCGGCTGGAACCGCCACCTTTGACGGTGAACGGATAGATGTGGTCACAGAAGGCGGGTTCATCGAGGCGCAGACTGCCGTATCCGTGGTGAAGGTTGAGGGCGGCCGCGTGGTCGTGAAGGAAGCTGCGAAATAATTGTTGTCTATCTAAATATAGGAGGTTGGTAAGCGTATGTTAGAAGCATCTATGATTACTTTTTTGCTGATCGCGGTAGCCGTGATTATTGTACTAAGCGTCTTCTTCAGCTTCTTCCCGGTAATGCTGTGGGTATCTGCATGGGCCTCCGGGGTCAAAATCAGCATTATCACGCTGGTAGCGATGCGTCTGCGCCGGGTAACACCGAGCCGGATTGTCAATCCGCTGATTAAGGCGACCAAGGCCGGGCTGGGGCTGAATATCAATCAGCTGGAGAGCCATTATCTGGCCGGAGGGAATGTAGACCGGGTAGTGAACGCGCTGATTGCCGCCCAGAGAGCGGATATTCCGCTGGAATTCACACGTGCCGCCGCCATCGATCTGGCCGGACGCGACGTGCTGCTGGCGGTTCAGATGAGCGTTAACCCGCGTGTCATAGAGACGCCGATTGTTGCGGCTGTGGCCAAGAACGGGATTGAAGTTAAGGTCAAAGCACGGGTAACGGTGCGGGCCAATATCGACCGGCTGGTCGGCGGTGCGGGCGAAGAGACGATTATTGCCCGTGTCGGCGAGGGGATTGTAACCACAGTCGGCTCCAGTAACTCGCATAAGGATGTGCTGGAGAATCCGGATTCCATCTCCCGCACTGTTTTATCCAAGGGTCTGGACTCAGGGACGGCCTTTGAAATTCTGTCCATTGATATTGCGGATGTGGATGTAGGCAAGAACATTGGTGCGTACCTGCAGACTGAGCAGGCAGAAGCGGATAAGCGCATCGCCCAGGCGAAGGCTGAAGAACGCCGGGCGATGGCGGTAGCCCATGAGCAGGAGATGAAAGCCCGCGTGGTCGAGATGAAGGCGCTGGTCGTTGAATCTGAATCCCAGGTTCCCTTGGCGATGGCCGAAGCCCTGCGCTCCGGCAAGCTTGGCGTGATGGATTATATGAATCTGAAAAATATCGAGGCAGATACGCAGATGCGCGGCTCCCTCGGCAAACTAAACGATGGGGACGACAGCAGCCGTCCGCCCCACAAATAAAGGGATGTGAGCTCCCATGAGCGGCGTGATCTATTTCCTGGTGCTTGCGGCTATAGCGATCCTCACCAATCTGAACAAAAAGAAGGGCAAAGACAAACAGGCTCCGCGCGGGGGAATGCCTACCTTTGGCGGCGGCGGAGGGGACATCGGTAATACGCTGCCCCGCCGCCGGAAGGCCGGGCGTGCGGAGCAGCAGGGAAGCGGCTTCCCGGCGCCTGCCGGGACAAGGGCAGACACAGACCGGCCTGCCCCGCAGCCGGATGTACAGGAGGTCCCGTCTTCGCCAGCCTGGGCTGAGGCTGAGCAGCCGGCTGCCGGTGATGAGACCGGCGAAGGGGTGTCTCTGGAGCAGGCCGCTGACCTGGATAGCGTGGAGGCCCGCACAGCACGCATGCAGCGGGAGCTGGAGGCGCTGCAGGCTGCCTTCGACGGTATGGCCGCTGCCGTCCCGTCTGCGGGCTCTGAGGCAGGCGGAGAGGGCATTGGCGCAACCTCACCGGCATTCGCCAGCCATCCGCTCACAGGCGACCCTGACACGCTGCGCAGCGGTCTGGTGTGGGCGGAGGTGCTGGGTCCGCCCCGTGCCCGCCAGCCGCATTCCACGCGGCGTTAAGATATTGCCTTCGCTTCTTAATCAACATGTATGCTGCACATAAGCCTGGATCTATTCCTTAGCGGGAAAGGATTCAGGCTTTTTTGCTGTTGTACCAGGAGACCGCATGTGAGTTCTTCTCATAAACGGCCGCCCTGCCGCATAAGGTGTACAGAAGGCAGGAAGGGGGAGCGTCTACTTATGACCCGTATCGGCCGTAGGCTGCGGGGATGGACAAACGGGATATTGGATCTTCCGCAGGATGTGCTGCAGGAGATGCCCCGGATCACCCTGATCGGCAATAAGGAGCTGTATATTGAGAACCACCGCGGCGTGCTGCATTTTTCTTCGGAGCAGCTCAGGCTGGCATTAACCCAAGGAGTGCTGGAGATTTCCGGCGAAGGACTGGTCATCCGCAACATTCTGGGCCAGGAGCTTGCCGTCATTGGAGTAATCGGTGAAATCAGATATAAGGAAAGTGGGGAGAATCCATGAAAGAACCGCCTCTGTCATCACTGCGGGGGTTCGTTACACTGCATGTGAGCGGACCGCAGGTGGAGAAGTTCATTAATGCTGTAACCGGAGCGGGCATCATCATCTGGGATGTGAGGCCTGCCGGGGACGGCGCTTATTTGAATCTGCTGCTGGATGACTTTTTCCGGCTCCGCCCGCTCCTCAAAAAGACAGGCTGCCGCATGCGTGTTACAGCCAGGCACGGACTTCCGTTTCGCCTCGCGCGCTTGTGGAGACGGAAGTTTTTTGCCGCAGGGATGCTGATCTTCGGTGTAGGCCTGCTGCTGCTCTCCTCAATGATCTGGAGCGTCAAGGTGGAAGGGAATACCCGTATTCCGACCGAGGACATTCTGGAAGCCGCACGCAAGGAGGGCGTCTATCCGTTTCAGTGGATTTGGCGCATGCAGGAGTCGGACGAGCTGTCACGGGAGCTGACCACCCTGGTTCCGGGCTTGACATGGGCCGGGTTCCACCGGACCGGGACGAGCATTACCATCCAGGTAGTTGAAGCCGACCGCCCGGATCATAAACCGCTGCTCAGCCAGCGCCATCTCATCAGCCGGACCGATGCGGTGGTGACCGAAATCTATGCGGAGCAGGGCAGACCGGTGGTCAGCCGGAATTCGCGGGTCAAAAAAGGGGACATCCTCATCTCCGGAGCGCTGGGTGACGAGGAGAATACTGAGTTTGTAGTCGCCAAAGGCATGGTTAAAGGCCTTGTATGGCATGAATATAATCTGGAGGTACCGCTCAAAAGAACGGGCAGTGCGTATACAGGAGAACGCAAGGACCGCACCTATCTTGTTCTCGGCAAATGGGCGATTCAGCTGTGGGGCTACGGGGACTCCGGGTTTGCAAAGTCCCGTACGCTTTCAGAGCCCGACATGCTGTCGTGGCGCTCTTTTCAGCTGCCGCTGGGCCTGATGACCGAGAAGGAGCTGGAGATCAAAGCTACCGCTGAAGCGCTTACTCCAGAGGCAGCCAGAGCGGAAGGACTAACGCGGGCCAAGAGCGATATTTTCGCGCGTTACGGCGCTGATAGCGTCATCAAAAGTCAAAAAATTTTGCATGAGAAGAAAGAGAATGGTAAAGTTTATATGAAAGTGCTGTTTGAGGTGGAAGAGAGAATCGCGGAAGAACTTCCGATAGTAAACAATTGAGGAGAATGAGGCTACTTGTCAGAACAGACTACAAGCATTCAAATATCTTTGCACAATGCGGGAGAAGCGCAATCCCTGTTCGGCCCGCAGGACGGATTCCTGAAAATCATTGAGAAAGAAATTCCGGCAGTTATTAACTCACGCGAGGCCGAAATTACAATTCGCGGTACGGAGCGGGAAGTGGACATGCTGGGCCAGCTCTTCAACGTGCTGCTGTCACTCGTACGCGGGGGTTATATATTGAGCGAACGCGATGTGCAGTATGCCGTGGAGCTGGCGAAGGATTTCCGTGCCGACCAGCTGCTGGACCTGTTCAAGGGCGAGATTACAACCACCTTCCGCGGCAAACCGATCCGTGTTAAGACGATTGGCCAGAAGCATTATGTGAGCACCATCAAAAAGCGTGATATCGTCTTCGGCATCGGCCCGGCGGGCACAGGCAAGACTTATCTGGCTGTGGTCCTCGCGGTGACGGCGCTGAAGGAAGGCTCGGTCAAACGGATCGTGCTTACGCGCCCGGCTGTAGAGGCCGGGGAGAACCTGGGCTTCCTCCCGGGAGATTTGCAAGAGAAGGTAGATCCGTATCTGCGGCCGCTCTACGACGCCTTGTACGACGTTATGGGGCCTGATCAGGTGGCGAAGGCGCTGGAGCGCGGGCTGATCGAGATTGCACCGCTTGCCTATATGCGCGGACGTACGCTGGAGGATGCTTTTATCATCCTTGATGAAGCGCAGAATACCACGCCCGAACAAATGAAAATGTTCCTCACCCGTCTGGGCTTCGGCTCCAAGATGGTCATCACGGGCGATGTGACCCAGATCGATTTGCCGCGCGGCAAGAAGTCAGGGCTGATCGAAGCCAAAACGATTCTTTCCGGTATCGAGGAGCTTGGCTTTGTCTACTTCGCTGAGCAGGACGTTGTCCGTCATTCCCTTGTACAGAAAATTATCGTTGCCTATGACCGCTCTGCCGAAAACCTCCAATAAAAAAGGGGATTGTCTTCATGGCCTCAAAGCAACCATCGAAATTAAGCGGATTTGTATATAGCAGCAGCGGATGGAAGTATAGCGCGGTGACGCGCTATACTCTTTTCCTGTTACTGGCCGTTGTTTTCTACCTCAGCCTGTCCTCTGATCTGCTGCCCAAAAGGTATGATATCAAAGAGGGAACCCGCAGTGCCAAGGAGATTACAGCTCCCAAGCAAATCCTGGACACCAACGCCAAGCTCAAGGCCCAGGAGACTGCTGCAGAGAATGTGACCAACCGTTATGCCATTATTCCTATCCGGGCGGAGAATCTAGTAACTCTGCTGCTGGACCGGATCGGCGGGTTGAATCAGGATGATACGATTTCACAGAGTGAGAAGACAGAGATTTACCGGGAAGAGATTCCGCGGCGGGCGAATGATTTTATTCTTAATTTTGTGGCGGCCAGCCAGAAGGCCGGGACTTACTCCGAGCATCTGCTGGATGAAATGCAGTCCGTCATCAAGGATCAGGCCTACGTCATTCCGGAAGAGACCTATATCAAGATCCCGCGCCTGACTCAGCAGGATATCATCGAAATGAAGCCGGTGGCCCGTGATATTGTCACCAAGCTGATGAATGACCAGATTACCGACGCCCAGAGCGCGCGCGCCAAGGTGGCCGAGCAGGTCAGCGTCAGTTCGCTGGGGCAGCGGACCGCCCGCGAGGTGGTGCAGGAGCTGGTGCGGCTGGTGATCACCGCCAACAAATTCTATGACGAGGATGCGACCAAGGAAGCGAAGGTGCAGGCCCGTCAGAATACGCCGGATGTGTTCATCGAGCAAGGGGATGTGCTGGTCGCCAAGAATCAGGAGATTACCCCTGAGCTGTACAAGCTGCTGGATGAGAACGGGCTGCTCAGCAAAGAGATTAATTACTGGCCGCAGCTCGGCCTGCTGCTGCTCTCTGCACTGTTGTCCTTTGGCCTGATGACCTTCATCCGCTACAATGGCGGAGCCTCAGGCTTCAAATACAATAACTCCCAGCTGCTTATGCTGGTACTGGTCTTTATCATTACGATTGTTATGATGAAGCTGACGGCCTTCCTGCAGACCGATGTGCGGACATATATCGGCTATCTGGCACCTGTGGCTCTTGGCGCGATGCTGATTTCCATGCTGCTGGACATGACTTTAGCTTATTTCTGTTCCATTCTGTTCAGCATTCTGGCCAGTATCCTGCTGAATGTTCAGCAGAATACGATATTTGATTTCACCTTCGGCTTCTTTGCCCTAATCGTAAGTTATGTTGCCATCTTCTCGACCCACCGTGCCGGACAGCGCTCAACGCTGCTGAAGGGCGGTATTATGGTGTCTCTGCTCGGCTGCTTGACCGTAGCCATACTGACTATGCTAAGCGGAGGCGTATGGAATGAGACGAATACGTTATACGCTCTGGGCTTTTCCTTTGCCGGGGGTCTGCTTACCGCAGTGCTGGTCATTGGCCTGATGCCGTTCTTCGAGGTAACGTTCGGTATTCTGTCGGCACTGAAGCTCGTTGAACTGTCTAACCCGAACCATCCGCTGCTGCGCAAGCTGCTTACTGAGACGCCGGGGACTTATCACCACAGCGTAATGGTAGGCAATCTGTCCGAGGCTGCGGCCGAAGCGATTGGTGCGGACGGCTTGCTGTGCCGGGTAGGCTCGTATTATCATGACATCGGCAAGACGAAGCGCCCGTTCTATTTCATAGAGAACCAGAACAATATGGAGAATCCGCATGACTCGATTGAGCCGAAGCTGAGCAAGTCGATCATTGTGGCCCACGCCCGGGACGGGGTGGAGATGCAGAAGGAATACAAGCTGCCGAAGCCGATCCGCGATATAGCGGAGCAGCATCACGGCACGACGTTCCTGCATTATTTTTATCATAAGGCATTGAAGCTTGCAGAGGATAAGGGTGTAGAGCCGGACTTCACGGAGGAGGATTTCCGTTATCCCGGCCCGAAGGCGCAGTCGAAGGAATCCGCAGTCGTCGGGATCGCCGACAGTGTGGAGGCCGCCGTCCGTTCGCTCCGCAAGCCAACCGTGGTGCAGGTGGAGACCATGATTGAGAAAATTATCAAAAGCCGGCTGGATGACCATCAGTTCGATGAATGCGATCTGACGCTCAAGGAGCTGGATATTATTTCGCGGACACTGAAAGAGACAGTAATGGGTATTTTCCATTCCCGGATTGAATACCCCGAGGATGTGCGCAAGCCCAAAAAAGAGGAAGGGGCCATCAAAAATGAGCCTGAGCGTCGTTTGGAACAATGAACAGGATGAACATGAAATTAACGGCGATCTGATTGAGCTGCTGGAGCGGCTTCTTCGGGCGGCGGGGGAAGCAGAAGGGATTGACTCAGGGGAAGTGGATCTGACCTTCGTCAATAACGAACGCATTCACGAGCTGAATCTGGAATATCGCGGTATTGACCGTCCGACAGATGTGCTCTCCTTCGCGATGAATGAGGCCGGAGAAGACGAGCTGGAGATTAAATATGACTTAGCAGAGGAAGACGAAGAGCTGGAAGAAGTGCCGAATGTGCTTGGGGATATTATCATCTCGGTTACCCGGGCGCAGGAGCAGGCTGAGGAATACGGCCATTCGCTGGAGCGGGAGCTGGGCTTCCTGTTCGTCCACGGGTTCCTGCATTTGCTGGGCTATGATCATCAGGAGCCGGAGGCGGAGGCGGAAATGATGTCCAAGCAGGAGAAGGCTCTGGCTCAGGTCGGGTTGACACGCTAATGGTCAAGAATACGGCGGTGGGCCACAAAAAATTCTGGCATTCCTTTCGCTTCGCAGCGCACGGCATTGCAGCAACCTTCAAATCGGAGCTGAACATGAAGGTGCATAGCGGCCTTGCTGTTCTCGTAGTGATTGCCGCCGCTGTGTTCAGGCTTCCTTTGTCAAGCTGGATGCTACTGCTGCTGGCCATTACGCTGGTGCTGACAGCCGAACTGCTGAACACGGCGATTGAAGCAACGATTGATCTGGTTTCGCCTGAGATTCACCCCTTGGCTAAGAAGGCCAAAGATACCGCCGCAGGAGCCGTGCTGCTTACGGCGGTGTTTGCCGTGATTGCCGGAATCTATGTTTTTTATCATCCCGTGATGGACTGGATCACAGGTCTTATGTCATAATCAGTTTACAACTTTAGCTGGTGTAAGAGGCGGACCCGCTTTGCGCGCTCCGTCATCTTTAATTAGGAGGACAACTATGGATTCTGCGTTACTTCTTCAGGAAGCGATCAAGGCAAGAGCCAATGCATATATACCCTATTCCCGCTTCGGGGTTGGGGCAGCGCTGCTGGATCAGGACGGCAAGGTCCACCACGGCTGCAACATCGAGAATGCTGCTTACGGTCCCACCAACTGCGGCGAACGGACGGCCATGTTCCGCGCCATTGCGGACGGTCATAAGCCCGGTACCTTTAAAGCCATCGCAGTGGTAGCGGACACGGATGGCCCCGTATCGCCTTGCGGCGTCTGCCGCCAGGTGATGGTCGAGCTGTGCGGCCCCGATATGCCGGTCATCCTCGGCAACCTGAAGGGTGACATTGTGGAGACTACTGTGCGTGACCTGCTCCCCGGCGCTTTCGGTCCGGCGGATCTGGCGCAGGGGCAGAGTGCGGAGTGATAGCAATAGGTTAGTTTGTGGACTGCAACATATTGCTGTTGGGCATTCTGTTGTACAATGTACAATAGAATGAGCCAAAATTGGTCCAACACAAGGTTCTGTTGTATTTCATGCAATTGAAAATGGAAAATAACCTGTTTATGGCGTGTTTGCAGCAAATCTGCTGTACAAAATACAATAGAACCGTTAAAAAACCTTGGATTTGCTAATTCTGCTGTACAAAATACAATTAGTCGTGTGCGTGTGCGTGTGCGTGTGCGTGTGCGTGTGCGTGTGCGTGTGCGTGTGCGTGTGCAGGAAGCGTATGGGCCTTGTATCTAACCAACCAACCGCCCCGCAGTCAAACGTGTTCCCGCAGGGAACGGTAAGCGCTCATGCTCCAGAGTAACTGTATATTGTAGAACTAACTTTCCACTATTTCCGCTAAAAGTTGATTTACGTGTAAAATGTACAACTAAATTCATCGGATATCGCCGAAAGTGACTTTAATGAGGAAAATAGATGTATGAATTACAACTAAACTCTAATCATCGCTGTTTTGGAGCCGAATAAGTGTACAAAATACAATTAAGGCATTAGTTAGTTGTTAAAGTAACCAGTCTCTTTTTGCGAGCCGCAGTTAAGCGGGTTCCCGCAGGGAACGAAAAGCGATCCCCCTTTCAAAGTTTCTTCCCGCGCCAACCGCTGTGCCCACGCCAGTTCCGGGTGTCCAGAGGGCCGGGGCCCTTGGGGTCCCCCTTGGCGAAGGGGGATTTAGGGGGATCGAAAAGCTTTAAGAGTGAAGGCTTTTGAATTGATATTAAGTTTGAACTAGATTCATCTAAAACGCCATGGACGATATTAACCACGTAGTCAGGAAGGAAGATTATATGAAATTCAAATCAGGGTTTGTCGCCATTATCGGCAGACCAAACGTAGGTAAATCAACACTCATGAACCAGGTAATCGGCCAGAAGATTGCCATTATGTCGGACAAGCCGCAGACCACCCGTAACAAGATTCACGGGGTCTATACGGCGAATAACTCACAGATTGTATTCCTGGACACCCCGGGTATCCATAAAAGACAGTCCAAGCTCGGCGATTACATGAATCAGACCGCGATGAGCACGCTGCATGAAGTGGAAGCGGTGTTGTTCCTGGTGGATGCGTCTGAAGGAATGGGCGGCGGGGACCGTTTTATCGCGGAACAGCTTGGCAGCATTAAGACTCCGGTCATTCTGGTCATGAACAAGATTGACAAGATTGAACCGGAAGCGCTGCTGCCGATGATTACGGAGTATAACAAGCTGCACACGTTCGCCGAGATCGTACCGATCTCAGCCAAGATGGGTAATAACGTTAACACACTGCTGGAGCAGGTGCAGAAATATCTGCCGGAAGGCCCGCAGTATTACCCGGACGACCAGATTACCGATCACCCCGAGCAGTTCGTCTGCGCGGAGCTGATCCGCGAGAAGATTCTACATCTGACCCGTGAAGAAGTACCGCATTCCATCGCAGTGGCGATTGAGGATATGAGTGTGGAGCCAAATGGGGTTGTGCATATTTCTGCAGTTATTTTTGTTGAGCGCGATTCCCAGAAGGGGATTATTATTGGTAAGCAGGGGGCGCTGCTGAAGGAAGTCGGACGCCGTGCGCGGACGGATATTGAGAATCTGCTGGGCTCGAAGATTTTTCTGGAATTATGGGTGAAGGTGAAAAAAGACTGGCGTAACCAGGACCGCGTCCTGCGGGATTTGGGCTTCCATAAAGAATGATTACCTCTCACGCCGCCTCTACTTGGCAGGAATTGCACGGATAGATCCTGGGGCATCGCACATCCTACATCTGAAGAGACATCGTGTTTCCGAAGAAAGGATGAATACGAATGCGGAATTTTTCGTGGAAGTATTTTGCAATGACTGGAGATCTCGATGCGTATTTGCTGTACAGGGAAGCTGGGGATTCGCCCGAGGGCAGCGGACCGCTGCCGGCGGAGGAAGAGATGGCCATCGATGAAGAAGCACAATAAGGACTGGTTGCTTGCCGAGTGGTTGGGGGAAGAGGCATGCTATACAGGGTGGAAGGGATCGTCATCCGCAGCATGGACTACGGTGAAGGGAACGCCATTATTACGCTTTGCACCGAGAACGCGGGTAAAGTAGGGGTTCTGGTGCGGGGCGCCAAGAAGGTCAAAAGCCGTCATGCTGCCCTGATCCAGCTGTTCACAACCGGTGAGTTCGTGTTCTTCCGCAATAATGGCGGACTGGGAACACTCAATGCCGGAGAGATCACGAAGTCCCATCATCCGCTGCGGGAGGATCTGGTCAAGGCGGCGTATGCATCCTATGCCTGCGAGCTGCTCGACCGGGTACTGCATGATGAAGAGACAGGCAGCTTCTGGTACCGCCAGCTGACCGCCTGTCTGAATGCACTGGAGGAAGACAAAGAGCCCGGCATTATCAATAATGTATTTGAAATGAAGGTGCTGCAGGCTGCCGGTTACGGGCCTCAGCTCGATTCCTGTATCGTCTGCGGCAAGTACAAGCCGGATGAGGAGCTCAGAATCAGTCCCCGTCTGGGGGGAGTTCTCTGCCGCAGCTGCCGGCATAACGATCCGCCGGCCATGGAGATTTCCCCGCGTGCCTTGAAGCTGCTGCGGATCTTCGCGGCGCTGGATCTGACCAGGCTGGGAAATGTCGATGTGAAGCCGGAGACCCGTGCGGAGCTGAAGGCCATCATGCGGGGATTCATGGATATGCAGCTGGGGCTGCGACTGAAGTCGCAGAGCTTCCTGGACCAGCTCGATAAATACAATATTTGACGAATCGCAAATTATCCGTTACTATAAGTTCAGTTTCTTTTATAAGTTTGCCGTGTTTGCTCCAGAACTGGAGAGAGTGCGTAGATCGGGGAAGTAGTGGGCGGTATTGTCGCAGCAGCGAGCCGGGGGTAGTGGAAGCCTGGCGGGACGACGTTCATGAACAGGGCACCCGGGAGCACAGAAGCGGCAGCATGAAAAGTGGATTTCGTGATTTTTGCGTAATCAAGTAGGGTGGAACCGCGGGAGAATAGATTTGAGCTCTCGTCCCTATGTCTGTTCATCAGGCATGGGGGCGGGAGCTTTTTGGCTTGTGGCTGTGCGGGAGATTCTTTTTCCATCACAGACTGCAAGTACATAGAAGCTGGTGCCGCCTCCATCGCACAGCAGCAAGAGCCAGTCATAAGCAAGAGGCAGTACCACACTTGTATAGCGAAGGAGCCGGTAGTTATGAACTTTCAGCAGATGATTCTGACCCTGCAGCAATTCTGGGCCGCCCAGAACTGTATTCTCGTCCAGCCGTATGATACGGAAAAAGGGGCGGGCACGATGAACCCTATGACTTTTTTGCGTTCCCTGGGTCCGGAGCCGTGGAAGGTTGCTTATGTGGAGCCTTCACGCCGTCCGTCCGACGGCCGTTACGGGGAGAACCCGAACCGCCTGTATCAGCATCACCAGTTCCAGGTGATCATCAAGCCGTCCCCGGACAATATTCAGGAGCTGTACCTGGACAGCTTGAAGGCGCTTGGCGTAGATCCCCTGCTGCATGATGTGCGGTTTGTCGAAGACAACTGGGAGAATCCGTCACTGGGCTGTGCGGGTCTCGGCTGGGAAGTGTGGCTGGACGGTATGGAAATTACCCAGTTCACGTACTTCCAGCAGGTTGGCGGACTTGAAGCAAGTCCGGTAGCGGTGGAGATTACTTACGGGATGGAGCGTCTGGCTTCCTATATTCAGGATAAGGAAAATGTCTTTGATCTGGAGTGGGTAGACGGCATGACATACGGAGATGTATTCCATCAGCCGGAGGTTGAGCATTCCACTTACACCTTTGAAGTCTCGGATGTCAAAATGCTGTTCACCTTGTTTAACACCTACGAAGAGGAAGCACGGCGGGCGATGGAGAATCATTTGGTTTTCCCGGCGTATGATTATGTGCTGAAATGCTCGCATACCTTCAACCTTCTGGATGCGCGCGGCGCAATCAGCGTAACGGAACGCACAGGCTTCATCACGAGAGTACGTAATTTGGCCCGCACCGTAGCGGCGACATATCTGGAGGAACGCGAGAAGCTGGGCTTCCCGCTGCTGAAGAAAGAAGGTGCTGACCATGTCTAAGGATATTCTGTTCGAGATCGGTCTGGAGGAAATCCCTGCACGCTTTATCCGGGCGGCGATGGAGCAACTGAAGGACAGAACGGCGAAATGGCTGGAGGCCTCAAGGATCAGTCATCAGGGCGTTAGCGCATATGCAACACCGCGCCGCCTTGCCGTACTCGTGAAGGATGCCGCTGAACGGCAAGAGGATGTAAGCGAAGAGGTCAAAGGTCCGTCACGCAAAATTGCGCTGGATGCCAGCGGCGAATGGAGCAAGGCGGCACTGGGCTTTGCCCGCAGTCAGGGTGCTTCACCGGAGCAGTTCACGTTCAAGGAACTGGCAGGCGTGGAATACATCTATGTGACCAAGAGCAGCACCGGCATTGAGACAGCCTCACTTCTTTCCGAAGGCCTGCAGGGCATTGTCAGCAGCATGACCTTCCCGAAAAATATGCGCTGGGGCGCTTATGATTTCAAGTTCGTCCGTCCGATCCGCTGGATGGTGGCTCTCTTCGGCCAAGAGATCATTGACCTTACGATTACCGGAGTCAAAGCGGGCAATGTGAGCCGCGGCCACCGTTTCCTTGGGGAAGAAGCTGTGATCGCTGAGCCTGCTGCATACGTTGAAGCTCTGCGCAGCCAGCATGTGCTGGTGGATGTGAAGGAGCGGGAAGAGCTGATTCTAATCGGTATTCATAAGCTTGCGGAAGAGAAGAACTGGAAGATTGCGATCAAGGAGGATCTGCTGGAAGAAGTGCTGTTCCTGGTAGAGACGCCGACTGTACTGTTCGGTACCTTTGATCCGGCCTTCCTGAATATTCCGCAGGAAGTGCTGATCACCTCGATGCGAGAGCATCAGCGTTACTTCCCGGTGTTCGGTGAAGACGGCAAGCTGTTGCCGTTCTTCGTAACGGTACGTAACGGGAATGCGGTATCGCTGGATGTCATCGCCAAGGGGAACGAGAAGGTGCTGCGCGCCCGCTTGTCGGATGCCAAATTCTTTTATGAAGAAGACCAGAAGCTGCAGATTAACGATGCACTGGCCAAGCTGGAGAATATCGTCTACCATGAAGAGCTGGGCAGTGTAGGTGATAAAGTGCGCCGCATCCGTGCCATCGCTGACCGTTTGGCTGTGAAGCTTGAGCTGTCTTCTGAGGCTGCTGCAGAAGTGAGCCGTACAGCGGATATTTGCAAATTCGATCTGGTGACCCAAATGGTGGGTGAGTTCCCTGAGCTGCAAGGCACAATGGGTGAGGATTATGCCCGCAAGGCTGGGGAAGCAGAGCAGGTGTCCAAAGCGGTCTTCGAGCATTATCAGCCGCGCTTCGCCGGAGATGCCGTACCTTCTACACAGGCAGGTCTTGTAGTCAGCCTTGCTGATAAAATCGATACAATTGTCGGCTGCTTCTCCATCGGAATTATTCCAACCGGCTCCCAGGACCCGTATGCTCTGCGCCGTCAGGCGGCAGGGATTGTCCAGATTGTGCTGGAGCATCAGCTGAGCCTGAGCCTGCAGGAGATTTTTGCAGCGGCTCTGGAAGTCCATGGAAGTTCCCGTGCAGAGAAACATTTCACCCCTGAACTGCGTATAACCCTGTATGAGTTCTTCGGTCTGCGCGTCAAACGCCTGTTAGCCGACAATGATGTACGCTATGATGTTGTGGATGCAGCGCTTGCGGCGGGATTCGATGATATCGTTGATGTAGTAAGCAGAAGTCTGGCTTTGATGAATGCTGTAACCGATCAGGCTGATTTCAAAATCACCGTGGATTCACTGACCCGTGTCAGCAATCTGGCCGCTAAAGCTCCGGAAGGTGCAGTTACTGACCCTGCCCTGCTTAAGGAAGAAGCGGAACAGAAGCTGTACTCGACCTGGCAGAGTATTCATGAGCCTTACCTCGCAGCTCTTGCTTCCAGACATGCCGCTGAAGCCCTGCAGATTCTGTCGGGACTTGAAGCAGCCGTTACCGGATTCTTCGATTCGGTTATGGTTATGGCCGAAGACGAAGGCGTCCGCTCGAACCGTCTGGCCCTGCTGGCCGGCATTCATGCGGATTCTAAATTGTTTGCTGATTTCGGCAAGCTGGTGTGGTAATTTAGGAAGGTTTTAAGTAATGTTTACGATTTTATGGTATAGATCGAGGGTTTAGGGTATAAATATACGGAACGGTGCCAATGCGTAAGTTGACATTCGTTCCGTATTTATGCTTTACCAAAGAAGGATTTTTGAACGGTTAGCGCGTAATATATATTACACAGGAATTTGGTGAGGCTAAGCTTGGTAACTTCCCGGCTAAGGAAGATTGTTGTGGACGGTGATGCTTGTCCGGTTAAGCAGGAAATTATTACCGTGGCGCGCAGGTTCGGGCTTCCGGTGCTGATGGTCTCTTCCTATGATCATGTGCTGCGGGCGGAAGAAGGCGTTACGGTGGTTCAGGTGGACCGCGGGGCTGACAGTGCCGACCTCTATATCGCCAATCATATTTCTGCAGGAGATGTCGTAATTACGCAGGATTATGGACTGGCGGCGCTGGCGCTGGGCAAACGCTGCCTTGCACTTTCGAACCGGGGCCAGGAATATGAGAATTCTACCATGGATTTTATGCTGGAGAGCAGGCATGCCAAGGCGGTTGAACGCAGGCGCGGTCACTATTCCAAGGGTCCCAAAGCGATTACCGCAGAGGAAAAAAATCTTTTTCAACATAAACTGACAAAACTTTTAACAATTTTGCAGGAGAATGTCCAGCTATAGCGAATTATATTTAACTGTTAAGAGATGAAGGTGGTTGAAGTGGCTAGCGGACATGGTCCTATTCCCGAAGAGGTTATCGAGAACGTGCTGGCGCGGCATGATATTGTCGATACAGTCAGCAAGGTTGTCCATTTGTCCAAGCAGGGTAAATATTTATGGGGCCTCTGCCCGTTCCATTCGGAGAAGTCCCCTTCCTTCACTGTTACCCCTGACCGGGGAGTCTTTCATTGTTTTGGCTGCGGTATGGGCGGAAATGCCATCAAATTCAGGATGGAAATCGAAGGATTATCCTTCCCCGAAGCAGTCAGAATCATGGCGGAAGAGAGTGATATCCCTGTTCCTGAGGGGAGAGGCGGGGCGCTGGCTGCCCCCGATCCAGAGCGGGACCGGCTGATTCAGGCGTATGAATTATCGGCGAAGTTTTATCATTTTTTGCTGAAGAACACGGAATACGGCACTGCCGCTATGGATTACTTAAGAACCCGGGGGTTCAGCGACAAAATGATTGACCAGTTCCAGATCGGCTACGCGCCGGACCGCTGGGATACGCTGCTGCAGTTTCTGGAGAAGCGCAGCTTCGATCTCGCCGAGATGGAGAAGGGCGGACTGTTGTCTGCCAGAGGGGAAGGCAAAGGATATCTGGACCGTTTCCGCGGCCGGGTTATTTTTCCGATTGCGAACCGCATGGGTAAGACGATTGCCTTCGCCGGACGCATTCTCGGGGAGGGACAGCCGAAGTACCTTAACTCTCCGGAGAGCCGGTTATTCAACAAAAGCCGCATTCTGTACAATCTCCACCAGTCCAAAGCATCCATCCGCAAAACGCGGCAAATCGTCCTGTTCGAGGGATACGGTGATGTCATTTCGGCTTGGGAGGCAGGTGTGCAGAACGGGGTAGCCACGATGGGAACCTCGCTTACTGAGGGTCACGTGGGCTTGATGAAGAGCCTTGGAGATGAGATTGTGCTTGCCTATGATGGAGACAAGGCTGGACAAGCTGCCGCCCTTAAGGCCATTCCTGTCCTGGAAGCCAGCGGTCTGCGGGTCAAGGTAGCACTGCTTCCAAGCGGCCTCGACCCGGATGAATTCATCTCCCGGCATGGCGGGGACAGATTCAGGGAACAAGTGATTGACTCTGCCGTGTCATCCATCAAATTTAAGCTTATATATCTGAAAAAAAACCATATACTCCTAGAGGAAGACGGCAAAATTGCCTATGTCAAGGAGGCTCTGGAGATAATCGCCGGACTCCATTCTTCAACGGAGCGGGAGGTGTACCTGCGGGAAATCGCCTCCGAGCTTGAGCTGTCCTACGACAGTCTGAAGCAGGATTGCAATTTACTTCGGGCCTCCATGCAAAAAAACAATCCCGAAGGGGATAATAACGATAATAGGTGGAATAATGGTAGGCATAAAAAAGGGCAAGTGCAGACACCTACATTGCTGCCTGCTTACCATGTTGCGGAACGGCGGCTGTTATCCTTAATGATTCAAGACCCGGAAGCAGCGGCCTATGTGGGTGAACGGCTCGGGGAAGAGTTCAATATTGATGATCATGCGGCAATCGCCGCTTATCTATATGCTTATTATGCGCAAGGCAAACCACCCGGCATCAGCCGGTTTCTATCATCGCTTCAGGACGACCGTCTGGAGAAGACCGCAACGGCGATCTCCATGATGGATACCCCTCCAGACTGGAGTACCCAGGTTCTGGACGATTGTATTCGTGAAGTGCGGAAGTATCCTCTGCAGCGCAAAATTGAACATAGGCGTGAAGAGATGATTCAGGCGGAGAAATCCGGTGACTTTTTGCGTGCAGCACAAATAGCAAGTGAAATTTTAGCCCTAGAGAGACAATGAGCTGTTGACAGGATGTACCTAGGGAGGAGGGAGTCGAATTATGGCGAACGATCAGCACACTGAACTGGAAGCGGAATTTACTCTGGATCAGGTTAAGGATCAGCTTATTGATCACGGGAAGAAAAGATCATCACTTAATTACAAAGATATCATGGAGAAATTGTCGCCATTTGATCAGGACCCCGAGCAGATGGAGGAATTCTACGAGCAGCTGAGCGATCTGGGGATCGAGGTTGTTAATGAAAATGATGAAGAGGTGAACAGCCTCCGTCCAAGCGAAGACAATGAGGACAAAGAAGGTGACGACTTCAGCTTCGACGATGATCTGTCGCTGCCTCCGGGGATCAAGATCAACGACCCCGTCCGGATGTACTTGAAGGAAATCGGCCGCGTGCCGCTGTTATCGGCTGACGATGAAGTGGAACTGGCGATGCGCATCAAGAATGGTGATGAGGAAGCGAAGCGGAGACTGGCAGAAGCGAACCTGCGGCTCGTGGTCAGTATCGCCAAGCGTTATGTCGGCCGCGGGATGCTGTTCCTGGATCTGATTCAGGAAGGCAATATGGGTCTGATCAAGGCGGTTGAGAAGTTTGACCATAACAAAGGCTTCAAGTTCAGTACCTATGCCACCTGGTGGATTCGTCAGGCGATTACGCGTGCGATTGCCGACCAGGCGCGTACGATCCGTATTCCGGTGCATATGGTTGAAACCATCAACAAGCTGATCCGGGTCTCCCGCCAACTCTTGCAGGAACTGGGACGCGAGCCGTCGCCGGAAGAGATTGCTGCGGAGATGGAGCTTACCGTTGAGAAGGTTAGAGAGATTATGAAGATTGCCCAGGAGCCGGTATCGCTGGAGACACCGATCGGTGAGGAAGATGATTCGCATCTGGGAGATTTCATTGAGGACCAGGAGGCGCTGGCGCCTGCCGATGCAGCGGCATATGAGCTGCTGAAGGAACAGCTGGAGGATGTGCTGGACACGCTGACTGAGCGTGAAGAGAATGTGCTCCGCCTGCGCTTCGGACTGGATGACGGACGGACGAGAACCCTTGAGGAAGTGGGCAAGGTGTTCGGCGTAACCCGCGAGCGGATTCGCCAGATCGAAGCCAAAGCGCTTCGTAAGCTGCGTCACCCCAGCCGCAGTAAGCGGCTGAAGGATTTCCTCGAATAGACCTTACAACTGGACCTTCTGCTGCACGGTGGCAGGAGGTCCTATTATGTTGTCAAGGGGATTCACCAATGCTGGAGCCCCGCCATGTGCGGGAGGTTGTAATGAAAGTGAAGGCAAGGCAAGTTCTGAAAAGAGGGATGCCGGTTGAACCTGGAGAAACGTGATACTATATTAAGAGAAATCCAATACTGGAGAAGAAGCAAGCTTCTGCCGGAGCAATACTGTGACTTCCTGACCAACCTGTATGATGATCAGGCAGAGGTGGAGGACAGCAATCCGGTATCGTTACGGAATCTCCAGCAGGGAAGCATCAAAATTTGGCTGTTTGGTTTTGGAATTATTTCCTTGATTTTCTTGATTAGTCTTTATTTTAGCGTTTTTCCCTGGCCTTTGCAACTTGCTACAGCGCTCAGCGTCCTAATTATTTGTTATGGATATTCAGCGATTTACCTGAACCGCAATAAGACAATCAGTCTGATGCTGGCGGGAATCGGCAGCATCTTAACGCTGGGATTCGGACTGTGGCTGATTGAGCTGCATAAGCTGGATCCTGATTTTTGGACACCGCTGCTGATTGCAGCTTGCGGTCTGCTGTGGTGTGTGCTTGGTTTTTTTCTGCGTATCGGGCTGCTCCATTTCTGCGGATATGCCTTCTGGGCTCTGCTCTATGCAGGATTCTTCGGACATGTCCGGCCGGATGCCTCTCTGCTGGAGCTGGAGCTGCTCTGGCTTCCGCTGTGTGTGCTTATGATCTGGATGAGCTGGTTGATGTATCACAAGGTTAGCGGGGTCTCAGGAGTGTACCTGGGGGCGGGCGCTGCCCTCTGGCTGATGCCGGAGGTAGACGCGCTATGGCTCAGAGCGGGATTCCCGGAATGGACCTCGCTTGTATTAATACTGAAGATTGCAGTGGGCCTTGCGCTGCTGTTCCTCTTCAGAAAAAAATGGATAACGTGGGTGGCCTCATGAACAATGTAAAATTATCAGACCGGCTTCAGCTGCTGCTGGAGCAGGTCCCTGCGGGCAGCAGACTTGCCGATATCGGCTCAGATCATGCCCTGCTGCCTGTTGCCGCTGTGAAGAGCGGCCGTGTGCCTTCGGCTATTGCCGGAGAAGTCAATCCGGGACCCTATGAAGCGGCGCTTCGCGGCGTTGCGGAAGCAGGACTCGGTGCAAAGATCGCTGTACGGCGCGGAGACGGGCTGGAGGTGCTGGAGCCGGGGGAAGCAGACTGCATTACCATTGCCGGGATGGGCGGGTCGCTGATCGCAGCGATTCTGGAACGAGGGCAGAAGCTAGGCAAGCTGGCTGGGGTGAAGACGCTCGCGCTACAGCCCAATGTAGGCGAGGATATTCTGCGCCGCTGGCTGCTGGCTAACAGCTGGGTGCTGGTCTCGGAGCATATTTTGGAGGAAGACGGCAAAATCTATGAGATCCTGACCGCTGTCCCTGAGGGTGCTGAAGCGGCGGGGACGAATAAAGAGCTGTACAGCGAACGTCTGCTTGCCGGAGGGAAGATGGCCCTTGATCAGGCGCTGCTGCTGGAGATGGGACCGCTGCTGCTGCAAGCGCCGAATGAAGTCTTCGCTGCCAAATGGCAGGGTGAAATCTCCAAGCTGGAGAGCATCCTGGCCTCGCTCGCACGTTCGGAGCTGGAGGCGGCTGAGGAGAAGCGCAGCAGAATCAAGCTTCAGATTAAACGGATTGCGGAGGTGCTGGAATGTTTGCTAAAGGACAGACCGTAATTGGATATATGGAGCAGCTTGCCCCGAAGCATTTGGCAGAGGAATGGGATAATGTTGGTCTTCAGATCGGCAGTCTCCAGAAGGAAATCACCGGGGTGCTGGTGGCGCTGGATGTCAATGAGAGCATTGTGGATGAAGCGGTTGCGAAGGGCTGTAATCTGATCATTGCCCATCATGCGGTGATTTTCCGGCCGATCAAAGGGATTCTGACGGATACCCCGGCGGGCCGCTTATATGAGAAGCTGATCAAAAACGACATTGCCGTGTACATCAGCCATACGAATCTGGATGTGGCCGAAGGCGGAATGAATGACTGGATGGCCGAGGCACTGGGTATTGAGAACGGTGCGCCGATTAAGGATATTCATACTGAGCAGCTGTCCAAGCTGGTTGTATTCGTACCGAAGGATCATCACCAGAAGGTGCTGGATGCCATCCTGAACGCCGGAGCGGGCTGGATCGGCAATTACAGCCATTGCAGCTTCAATATCGAAGGCTATGGCACCTTCATTCCGCAGGAGGGCACGGACCCGTATCTCGGCACGCCAGGCAAGCTGGAGCGGGCTGAGGAGGTCCGCATCGAGACCATTGTACCGCATACGATCCGTAACAAGGTGGTACAGGCCATGCTGAAGGCTCACCCATATGAAGAGGTGGCTTATGACCTCTACTCCATGGACCTTAAGGGACGCAGCCTTGGACTCGGAAGAGTAGGGAAGCTGAAGGAGCCGGCGACGCTTGGTGAGTTCATCGAGACGGTCAAACACGGATTGGATGTGAAGAGCGTGCGTGTGGTTGGAGATCTGAACCGTCCTATCCGCAAGGCGGCAGTCATGGGCGGGTCCGGTGCCAAGTATTACAGCAGCGCTATCTTCAAGGGAGCGGATGTGCTGGTGACCGGCGATATCGATTACCATACCGCACAAGATGCGCACCTCGCGGGAATCGCCTTAATCGATCCGGGCCATAATGCGGAGAAGATCATGAAGGTGAAGGTAGCGGAGTTTCTGGCCGGCAAGCTGACGGAGCATAAGTACGGTACGGCAGTGCATGCCTCGCAGCCTGATACCGAGCCTTTTACATTCCTGTAAGCCGTCATTATTTACACTTGTGCACTAGGCGGCATATCTGTATAATATACAATGTTGTTTCGGAAAGTTTGACAGACAATCGCCGGTATGCGTGAGAGCGTATGCGGGAGGAAAGTCCGGGCTCCACAAGGCAGGGTGCTGGATAACGTCCAGTCGGCGCGAGCTGAAGGATAGTGCCACAGAAATGGACCGCCGATGGCCGCTTTCGGGCGGCACAGGCAAGGATGGAACCGAGGTGTAAGAGACCCCGAGGAACGCTGGTGACTTCGTTCCTGGTAAACCCCATCTGGAGCAAGACCTAATGAGACGCAGCGTCTTCTTCACGGAAGCCGCAGCCTTCGCCTGAGGCGCGTCTAGGTTGGTCGCTGGAGCTGTGCAGTAATGTATGGCCTAGATAGATGATTGTCGCTTATGGTGGGAGGGTAGTTCCCGTCTGAACCACAACGAGCACAGAACCCGGCTTACGGCAAACTTTCCTAACTGACAACTTAAACAAGCACAGTGCAGTAATTAATTATTACACATACAGACATTGAGTTAGCGGCCTCCTGATGGGGGCCGCCTTTTTGTTATTAAGAAGTTCTAGACCCCATGTTAAGTGCGAAGGAGAGCCATGAGTAGGAGAAGTACGCGCGGGTCATTCATTATATACAACGGAATTCAGTAAATATCATACTTCAGCCTCTTCACTCGCGGACTCAAAAGCCATTAATTCGGACAATGAGCCTATTTTGTAAGCGATGCGACTCAGTGGCCCTTAACAACCAAGTTTTGCTTCATTTTGCGTTCCCACTGGCCCCATAGCGGCCCCTCAGTCCGCAACGAGCAGAAAAGAAGACCTTTTAGCAAAATAGGGTCTTCTGAGTCCACATATCGTTCATATCGTTACGAATGAGGGCTTTGAAAGTGGAGGACCTGTACAAGACGACTCTGCGAAAAAGCCATTTCGCAGACGCCGCCAGAGCCGATGTTCCCATGTTCCCATGTTTCTTAAGCAGATTCCCTTAAAGACGCAGCATGCGCTCCTCATAACGGGACAGCGCGGTGGTCAAGCGTTGCACCGCAAGCGGCAACAGCTCCGGCCGGGTATGAGTGAAATTCAGGCGCATCGTGTTCTTCATGGGCTGCTCCGAATAGAAGACCTCGCCGGGAACGAAGGCAACCCCCTGCTCCACGGCAAGCGGCAGCAGCTCGGCGGTATGAATCCGGGCCGGCAGGCTCAGCCACAGGAACATGCCGCCGCGCGGCTCCAGGAAGGAGGTGTCCTGCCAGCTCTGCAAAGCCAGCTCTGCCGAGAGCAGCTTCATCCGTGAGTTGTATTCCCGGGAGACCTGCCGGATATGGGCTTCAAGATCGAAGGACAGCAGCAGCTCATGCAGGGCGCGCTGATCGATAGTGCTGGAGTGCAAATCGGCGGCTTGCTTGGCTCTGGCAATCGTCTTGACCAGCTCCGCAGGGCCAATGATCCAGCCTGTCCGCAGTCCCGGAGCTACGATCTTGGAGAATGTACCTGTATAGACCACGCAGGTATCCCCGCCCAGATTCCTGTCTATGGCTGCGAGGGCCTTAGGATAGGCCTCCGGGGATTCATCGAACCTTATCTCTCCATAAGGATTATCCTCCAGTATCAGCACGCCGTATTTCCGGCATAGCGCAACCACTTGTTCACGGCGTGCCGTGCTCCAGGTTGCGCCTGAAGGATTGTTGAAGGTGGGAACGGCGTATAACAGCTTAGGGCGGTGCATTTGAAGCTGCTCTTCGAGATGCTCCGGCAGCAGCCCTTCCTCATCGCTCTTTACAACCTGGATGTCTGCACGGTAAGAGCCCAGTACCTGCAAGGCGGCCAGATAGGTCGGTGCCTCTACAAGTACGGTGTCTCCCGGATCAAGCAGAATTCTGCATAGCAGATCTATGGCCTGCTGGGAGCCGGTAGTGAGGATCATTTCCTCTGTGGAGACAGGGATGCCCTGTTGCCCCAGTCTGGCGGCAAGCTGTTCACGGAGCGGAAGATAGCCTTCTGTCAGTCCATATTGCAGCGCAGAGCTGTCGCCGCTCAGAACGCGGCTGTAAGCTTCCCGGATCGCTTCTGCCGGAAACAGCTCTTCGGCAGGCAGCCCGCCGGCAAGCGAGATGATGTCCTTACCCTGTGTGATTTTAAGGATATCGCGGACTGCGGAGGACCCCAGGTGGTTCGTCATATCCGCATAGTTGATCTTCATATTCATGCTCCCTGCTATTCTGAATTTTGTAGTATCATAACGGTATAGCGGTATAACAGTAAAGCGGTAAATATAACAGTTGGGAGGAGACGGGCCATGCATATTGATTTACTCCGCAGCGGCGACAAACCGCTGCCCCGGCAGATCAGTGAGACGATCGCGCAGCGGATCACCTCGGGGCTGCTCCAGCCGGGTTCGCGGCTGCCGTCTGTCAGAGGGCTGTCCTCCTCCTTGAAGGTTAGCCAGGTAACGGTAAGCAAGGCTTACGCTGACCTGGAGCTGCGCGGACATATTCTGTGCAGGCAGGGCAAGGGCTGCTATGTGGCAGAACGGGACCGGAGCAGGCAAGACGCAGAAGCGGGGTGGCAGGACGGATATGATGACTATCTGCCACGGGCCCAGCTCTGGCGTAACTTCGATTATTCTGAGGTAGAATATCCCTTTCATCTGGCCTCCATTCACAGCAGTCTGCTCCCGCTTGGGCCGATTGGCACGACCATGGCTGCACTGGTGAAGGACCAGCCTGAGCTAATGGCCACTTATGGTAATTTTCAGGGAGACCCGGAGCTGCGCGAGGTGATGCGCAGGCACCTGCAGAGCCGCGGAATCCAGCTGGGCGCCGGTGATTTGATGATCACAAGCGGTGCGCAGCAGGGGATCGATCTGGTCGCCCGGACCTTTGTTGGGCCGGGGGATACGGTGTATCTGGAGGCGCCCAGCTATACGGGGGCGATTGATGTTTTTGCCGGGCGGGGGGCTGAGATGATCTTCGTTCCGATGGACGGGGACGGCATGCGGGTGGACCAGCTTACAGCGATGTGTGACCGGAGGCCGCCTAAGCTCATCTATACGAATCCGACCTTTCAGAATCCGAGCGGGGTCACCATGAGCATGCCAAGAAGACAGCGACTGCTGGAGCTTGCCCGCAGTTACCGCTGTCTCATTGTGGAGGATGATCCGTTCAGTGACCTGTACTTCCATCAGCCGCCCCCGGCGTCCATTAAATCGCTGGATACCGCCGGGCATGTAGTCTATATGAAGAGCTTCAGCAAAGTCCTCGCCCCCGGCTGCCGGATCGCCTGTGTTGCTGCTGAGGGCAATATTCTCTCCCGGCTGATCGCCGCCAAGTCAGCCAGTGATTTGGGCAGTCCGCTGCTGACCCAGCGGGCTGTACTGCCCTTCATCGGGCGCCAATATGACGAGTACGCAGCGAAGCTGCGGTCCGCGCTGCGTGTCCGCCAGGAGGCGGCGGCGAGGCTGCTGAAGCAGTATGCTCCGGCCGGGGTAACCTGGCAGCTGCCGGGGGGCGGGCTGAATCTGTGGCTGCAGCTGCCGGAATCCCCCGCGATTGAGGAGCTGCACGCTCTGGCCGAGCAGGAAGGGATCTCCTTCCTGCCGGGTGATGTCTGCTATGCCGGGGATACACCCTCCAGGCATATCCGCTTAAGCTATTCGCAGCTGACGCTGGAGGGGATGGAGCGCGGACTCCGCCAGTTCCTGCTGCTGCTGGAACGGCATCTGCGCTCTTAACAGCTAACGGCAGCAGCTTATTGTATAGAATCGAGCTGTTTGCCGACCTGCTGCGGGAACAGCTGGAGCGGAACCTGGCCTCCTCCTGCCGCCTGCAGGGTTCGGTAGATATCCACCTGGCCCCAGCCGTAATACTTATCATGGCCGGCGGTGCCCAGATCGATGGCATTAGAGGTCAAGAGTGCAGCCACTTCCTTGTTCGTCAGCGCAGGGTTCAAGGAGCGCACCAGTCCGGCCAGCGCCGCTACATGGGGACTGGCCATCGAGGTGCCGGATAACGCCGCATACTGATTATCGGGATAGGTGCTGGCAATGCTCTCTCCGGGTGCAGTTACATCGATGTAGTCCCCATAATTGGAGAAGGAAGCACGCTCTCCCGCCGCATTCGTTGCGGCGACTGCAATCACCTCTTCGTAGGCTGCGGGATATCCCGGCCGCTCTGTATTGTCATTGCCAGATGCGGAGACAATCACCACATCCCGGTCATAGGCGTACTTAATCGCATCATGCAGGAACTGCGAGTCGGCATAGTTGCCCAGGCTGAGATTAATCACCTTAGCCCCCTGATCTGCCGCCCAGATAATGCCTTCGGCCACCGAATAGGTGGTGCCCGCCCCGGAATTATCCAGCGCTTTTACCGGAAGGATCTTGTTATACCAGCTAATGCCGGCGACCCCTTCCTCATTATTGGTTAACGCTCCGATGATACCGGCCACATGGGTGCCATGTCCGACATCGTCGTCCGGCGTGCTGCCGCTGGTAATCGCATTGTAGCCCTTAAGCAGCTGCCCTTTCAGATCCGGGTGGTTCGCTTGAACACCGGTATCCACAACGGCGATTACGATCTCCTTGCTGCCCTTTGACAGATTCCAGCCCTGCGGGGTTTCAATCGCCGGCAGATTCCACTGGTAAGTTGAGAAGAGCAGGTCGTTAGGGGTAATCACATTAGCTCCCGTATTTTCACTTACCGTATCATTGGTTAAGTACATATAGTGAGGCTCTGCGTACAGCGGATGCCACTTTTTGGCGAAGTAAGTCTTGAGCTGGGAGTAACTCATCTGCTCCGACCGGAAAATATAAGCATACCCCAGCTTGCGCGGCTCCTTGCAGCGGATATCGGCGGCGATGGTCTGAAGCTGTGCCGCCGTGGGATGACCATTCGGGAAGCGGACAACAATCTCATTCTCATAGTAATGGCTGGCGTTCTCATTGTCATGTCCAGTCTTGACCGTAATGTCCTTCAAGGTATCGGCGTGGACGGATTCTATCCGGTACTTGCCTTCCTTCGGGTACGGAATGAGCCGCAGATTCTTGAGCTGATGCAGTGCAACGCGGTCCAGAATCTTCTGGTTAATCAGGGCGATGACAGCCAGTTGACCCTCCCGGTTACGCTGGGCTACGAAATAATACTTTTTGTCGCCGATGATGAACGAGGGGGATTCATAGGACTGGTGGCCTTTGATCGCAGCTTTGGCAGTGTTCAGATAATGAAGCAGCTGCTTATTCTCCTGGTCGGTTCCTTCCGGCAGAGAAGATTTGAAGGTGGTTGTCTTACGGGTGTTGAAATCAACCATCATCAGCATGGTAATATGCCCGTGTCCCTGCTGAAGGCTCGCGGCATATGCTGAGATAGCTTCAGGCGAAGCGTGATGCATATCGGCCAGCAGGGTGCTCAGATGTCTGTTTACATCGACGCGGTTCAGCTTGTCAGTGGCCGTTACATCCTGCACGAGGGTGGTTTTCTTGATTACTTTTTCCTCAGAGGGATTAGGCACAGACGCTTGCCGAAGGGTACCGCCGCTGCCTTCCGGCCGCAGGGCGAAGGTGAGCAGCAGTACGGTCAGCGCAGCAGTGACTATACCGGCGACGGTTAAATTTTTACGTGACATGATTTCCGCTCCTTCTTGGTTTCATATACCGGTTAGGGTTCGGAGCAAGAGCCTGTTTTATGCATCTTACGAAAAGGCTACCGCCGTCCTTGGTTTTATGTTAATATCAAAAAGAAAGCGCCTTCCGGGGCTTGCACTATTCTTTTCAGAAGCAGGATTTTTCTCCGGTATCCGTACGGTGGAGGCTTAAGAGATTTTGTGATACTATCAAGAGAGTACAGCTACAATGTCTAAGTGTCATTAACAACTACTAATGCAAGGAACAATAAGGGGGAGCAACCGCCATGTCAGCAGTAAGTGTGCAGAAGTTGTGTGAATCGACGAGAGAGAAGCTTAAATCCGTTATCGACAAAATGGAACTGTTCCTGAACGAGCATGCACTGCCGCAGCTTGTTACCGAAGAGGATGAAGAAACGCTGCATTTCTATCGGGGGTTCTTGTCCGATCTCCGGCATCTGCTGGTGTTCTCGGAAATGTCTTATGAGAAGCTTGGGCTTGCACTGCGCCGCGCTACCTTTGATGAACCTTTCGCGCAAAAAGCGCTATATAATGTATATCATCTCGGAGTTAATAACTTCTTCTATCCTAAGAATGAGAGTTATTCGGAGGATGGACGTTATGCCTATACCGGTCAGGATGCGATCCGTTTCCGCAAGAAGCCTGTCCGTCCGGCACGCGATATCATTATGGAGATCACCAAGGTCTATGAGGAACTGCGTGATGATCTGACTTATTATGAGAATGATTATTTGACGGAGAAGCGGATGCAGAATCAGGTGTAATCCATTGTCCGGTCTATAACCTTATTTTTGTAAAAGGCTGTCCCAACTGCCGATATGGCTGCTGGGGCGGTCTTTTTTGTTTTCAGGTGAGCAGCAGTCAGCCGCATAGCTGATTTCCCGAGCGGGCATAATACATGACGAGGTGATCATTATGACAAAACCGCTTGTGAAATGTAGTGTGAGCAACTGTCATTATTGGGGAGAACAGAACCTGTGCCGTGCCGAGGAAATTGTCATTGAGATCGATCAGCATGCAGGCAGCCGTTACATGGAGGAATACGCAGAGGAGCTGACGGCGGGTAATCATCATGATCATGCCGGAACCTCGTCCGCAACCTGTTGTCTGACGTTCAAGCCGAACGCTTGAGAAGGAGGCCCTTATGGATAATCCGAATGATGAACCCAAAGTGGACCGTTCCGCCCGCAGAAAGGTTATCCTGCGCCCGCGCAGCAGAGTCGATTACCCCCGCCGGGACAGAAGCCACAATGAGGAGTATGCCGCCGAGCTCAGTCCGCTCCCGTCGCAGCTTCAGAGCACTATGGAACGGAGCGGCGAAGCTGAGCGGACGACGGGCGGCGTAAGAGAGGGAGAGAACCGGAGCATTGGCTACATCGGCCTGGGCTTCGGTGTCGTGTCCTTATTCGTCTGGTCCATTATATTGGGGCCGATTGCCGCTGTTCTGGGGTATTATGCGTATGCCAGAGGACAAAAATCAGCCGGGGCCTGGTCGATGGGGCTGGGGATTGTATCCACTTTAAGCTATTTTGTCTTAATTCCTTTTGCCCGTTAGAGCCGGCTGAATCTGCACATCCGATTTCCAAAACAGGCTTTCAGACCTAACTATGCAGGTCTGAGGTCTGTTTTTTCGCTTAGGCATATAGTAATCGCTGTGAATAAATAGTAAAGTTCAAATATAAGACTTCGTGTGAAAGAGGGAATGAATGCATGTCAATCAATGCCGCTGCACCAAGCGGTCAGTTGAAATGGGTAGACTTAAGAAGCTCAAGCATGAAGCGTGAGGATACCAAAGCGAACCCCAGAGTGACCGGTTCCTCGGCGGCAGCGTTCACCGCGATGCTTCAGCAGGCGGCGGGGACCTCTCAAGCCACTGACAGCAGCAATAAAAGCACATATGTTGCTCTTGCAGGTAACTCTTCGGTGGAGAATCTGCTGTGGCAGCAGCTTGGGGAAGCAGCCGAGTCCAATAGCGGCATTTCCGGGGAAATAACGCAGACCGTGCCGACAGATTATGAACAGCTGATTCAGACTGCGAGCGCGAAATATGGCGTTCCGGTTGATCTGATCAAGGCGGTTATTGATACGGAATCCTCCTTCAATCCGAATGTTGTATCTTCTGCCGGTGCCAAAGGACTGATGCAGCTAATGGACGGAACGGCTAACGGACTGGGTGTCTCCGATCCCTTCGATCCTGCTCAGAGCATTGACGGCGGTGTCCGATACCTCTCGTACCAGCTTAAGCGGTATGACGGACAGGAGAAGATGGCGCTGGCCGCCTATAATGCCGGACCGGGCAGGGTGAACAAGCTTGGAGTCAGCAGCGATGCTGAGCTTATGGCGAACCTTTCAGAGCTTCCGAAGGAGACTCAGGCCTACATTGCCAAAATAGAACGCGCCCGCGCCCAATTCGCGGTATAATATAAGGATCAAACGGAATCTGCACCCTGCTTCTTTTGCGGGTCAGGCCGTTTGATCCTTTTTGCAACATATAAGCAGTTATGAATTCTAATCCACAAAGGAGAACGCCGATATATGCTGTATTGGGATTATGCCGCTGCTGCCCCTCCCTATGAGGAGGTAGTGCAGACGCTGGAGCAGGTGATGAGGAAGCACTTCGCCAACCCCTCTTCCCTGCACCGGGCGGGAGAAGAGGCGGACAAGCTGATCAAGCGTGCGCGCGAAGTATGCGCAGCTGCGCTTGATGTGCTGCCGCAGGAAATTATATTCACCTCGGGTGCTACCGAGAGCAACAATCTGGCGGTCAAAGGGGCTGCGCTGCAGTATCAGAGCAGAGGGCGGCATATTGTGACCACGGAGCTGGAGCACCCTTCGGTCTACGAGAGCTGTCTTCAGCTGCAAAAGCTGGGCTGGGAGGTTACCTTCGTAGCCCCTGACTCTCAGGGAGTAGTTGAACCCTCGCAGATTGCTGCTGCGGTCCGGCCGGATACCGTGCTGGTCAGTGTGATGCACGTGAATAATGAGATCGGCACGGTGCAGCCGCTGCGTGAGATCGGACAACAGGTCAAGGCGGTGAACCGCCGGACCCTGTTTCATGTAGATGGCGTGCAGGGCTACGGTAAGCTTGAGGTCGAACTGAAGGCCTGGCAGGCTGATCTGTACAGCCTGTCCGCACATAAATTACGCGGTCCGCGCGGGACGGGCATTCTTTATGTCAGAGAAGGAGTTACGCTGTTTCCCTTGTTGACTGGCGGGTCCCAGGAACAGGGCAAGCGCGCCGGAACAGAGAATGTGCCTAATATTGTAGCTTCAGCCAAGGCCATGCGGATGAGCGGGGAACAGCGGGAGGCCTTCAGCGCCCGGATTCGTCCGCTCAAGGCACAGCTGGAGAATTATATAGCAGGGATACCGGAGCTTGTGCTGAACAGCATGGAGGACGGGGCGCCGCATATTGTTCATTTCTCTTACCCCGGCATGAAAGGGGAGGTCTTGGCCCGCAGGCTGGAGGAGCTAGGGATGGCGGTCGCCACACGCTCCGCCTGTTCCTCGCGCCTGGCCGAGCCGAGCCGGATTCTGCTGTCGATGGGCAGGGATACCGCTGCTGCGCTTGGCGGCATACGGATCAGCCTGGGCGACAGCCACACGCAGCAGGATGTGATCCGGCTGGAGCAGTCGCTGCTGGCAGCCGTCCAATCCTTGAAGATTGCAGAAGGAGGCATGAAATAACCAATGACAACAACAGAGACAGGTAGCGGAGCACAGAAAGCCGGATACGGAAGCAGCATGGACTATGCGGATATGCTCCTGCTGCGCTTCGGGGAGTTCATTCTCAAAGGAAAGAACCGCAGCCGGTTCGAGAAGACCGTACTGCGGCATGTGAAGGAGATGGTGAAGCCGTATCCTAATGTGAAGCTGACCCGGGAGTTCGGACGGATCTATGTCGAATTGAACGGTGAACCCGCAGGAGAATTAACGGAGGCGCTCGTAAATGTATTCGGGATCGCTTCGATTAGCCCGGTGAAGGTCTCCCGGCCGGAATTCGAGGATATTCTTGCGGCCAGCAAGACCTTCCTCCATCTTATTGCTCCGGCGGCGGGAACCAGCTTCAAGGTTAGCGCGCGCCGGGTGTGGAAGGGCTTCCCCTACGGCTCTATAGAGATGAATAAGCTTATAGCTACACCGCTGCTGCAGGGATATCCGGGGCTGCTGGTAGATGTGAAGTCTCCCGATCTGGAGCTGAAGATTGAGATTCGTGAAGAGCATACTCTTATTTTCTGCGAGAATATTGCCGGAGTCGGCGGCTTCCCGCTGGGAACGAACGGCAAGGCTATGCTGCTGCTCTCCGGCGGGATCGACAGTCCGGTTGCGGGCTGGTCATCGATGCGCAGGGGGCTGGAGGTAGAGTGCGTTCACTTTTACAGCTATCCTTATACGAGCGAGCTTGCCCGCCAGAAGGTTGTAGATTTGGCGCGTATCTTGTCGCGTTATGCTGGTGTAATCAAGCTGCATCTGGTTCCGTTCACGGAGGTGCAGACCTCTTTTACCGGGATCGGGCAGGATAACCTGATTATTACACTCATGCGCCGGGCTATGCTGCGGATTGCTACCGCCCTTGCGGAGAAGGAGGGGGCACTTGCGCTGATAACCGGCGACAGTCTGGGCCAGGTGGCCAGCCAGACTCTGCCCAGCATGAATGTGATCGGGCGTGCAACGGCTCTTCCGCTGCTGCGTCCGCTGGTGATGATGGACAAGAGTGAGATCGTGGAGCTCTCGCAGACCATCGGTACGTATGACTTGTCCATCCTGCCATACGAGGATTGCTGTACACTGTTCGTGCCCAAATCGCCGACGACGAATCCGAATATGCGGATTGTAGACAAGATTGAAGCGACGCTGCCGGGCTATCAGGCGTTACTCGATACGGCGGTTGCCGGAACCGAGACCGTACTCATTACACCTTATGGCAACGAGAAGCCGGAGGACTTAGTACCGGCACAAGCAGGCCTTCAGGAAGAGTGGTTCTGAAGAGCGGAGTCCGTCCGGCGGCGCTTCCAGTGTCCCGCAGCCAGGATACCGGCAATTACTGCGGCGATGAACAGAATGTGCAGCAGCGGATGTGCCTTGAAATAAGGGGCAATGACCTTCTCGCCGGAAATCATGGTGGAGGCTGTGAAGCCGAGTACGCCTGACCCGAGATAGATAATCCATGGATACCGGTTGATTAACCGGATAAACAGGGTACTTCCCCAGACCACAATAGGCACGCTGATCAGCAATCCCAACACCACTAGCGTAATATTATGATTCGCTGCACCGGCAACAGCAATAACGTTGTCCAGTCCCATGGCTGCATCGGCTATCACAATCGTCCGGACAGCTGCCCACAGAGTTCCGCCGGCCTGAATATCCGTCTCTGCACTGCCGCCGGACAGCAGCTTATAAGCTATAAGGATTAGCAGCAGCCCGCCGATTGCCAGCAGCCATGGAATTTTAAGCAGCCACACCACAAGAATCGTCGCGATGATCCGTAGGATCACTGCACCGCCTGTACCAAGCAGAATCGCCTGCTTCTGCCGCTTTCCCTGCAGGTTCCGCGCGGCCAGGCCGATGACGATGGCATTATCGCCTGCCAGAATCAGATCGAGGAACACAATATTCAGCAGAGATAATATGAAATCCATAGCGGATGTATTCATCCCGGGTCACTCCTATAGGTTTGGTGGCTTGCAGTCCCTTACGGCCAGTCAGGCCGTAGACTATAGATATACGCGGCAATCCGGCCGTACATGCGCAGTTTCTAAAATAGCGGGACAAGAAGCATAGCTTGTCGCCCCCCGGCATACATGTAGTTACATGGAGTTCAGGGAGGCTGAAGTGGATGGATTCATTATTGCTGCTTGGTGAAATTCTAATGATTAATCTGGTGCTCAGCGGAGACAACGCCATGGTCATTGCGATGGCCAGCAAAAATCTGCCGGAGAAGCACAGAAAGCTGGCTGTCTGGTGGGGGGCAGCCGGAGCGGTCGCGCTGCGCTGTATCCTGACCTTCGCCGCAGTGCTGTTGCTCAAGATTCCCTATATTGAAGCCGGAGGGGCAATGCTGCTGCTATGGATATCCTTCAAGCTGCTGCTCGAAGACGAGGAAGAGCTGAGAATTGAGGGAAGCCCCAGCGTCTGGAAGTCGGTACGCACCATCCTGCTGGCGGACTTCATCATGAGCCTGGATAATGTACTGGCGATTGCCGGGCTTGCCAAAGGGGATCTGGCCCTCATCGTAATCGGGATTGCGATCAGCATTCCGATTGTCGTCTGGGGGAGCGGCATTATCGTGGGCTGGCTGCACCGCTTCCCGGTGCTGGTGTTCATCGGCGCCTATATTCTGGCGTATACCGCCGGGAACATGCTGCTGCAGGATGCCAAATTCGGCCCGGTGATTTCGTTCCTGTTGCCGTCGCTTCATGCTATGCTGCCGATGCTGCTGGGCATTATCGTGGTTGTTACGGGCATGCTGAAGCACAGGAAAGTATCCGCAGGCTGATAAGCGGCAATAATAAGGCTGTACCAAAAGCTGGAAGGCTTTGGTTCAGCCTTATTTCTTTTTTCCGGAGAATGCTCCGCCGCGATGTGTGAAGAATGATGGTGTTTTATGCGTTTATCAGATAAAATAAAGACACGAAATGTTGAAGGGATAGGTGAAAGATGTCTTCCAAAAATGACATGAAACTGGGTGTGTTCATCGCCGCCGCCGGCCTCGTGATCTTGCTGGGCAAGCTGGGGGTGTTCGGTTTTCTGGGACGGGCCTTATGGCCGCTCATCATTCTGGTTCCGGGCCTGTTCCTGCATGTGCTCTTTTTCACCCGCCGCGCTTCTGCATCTGTACTTATTCCAGCGGGCATACTATCGGTGTACGGCTTGCTCTTCGGCTTATGCAATACCTGGGGCTGGGACCTCATGAGACACTTATGGCCTGTTCTTCTGCTGGGGATCGCAGTGGGACTGTATGAATATTCGCTGTATGCCTCTGGCAGAACCGGCGGGTTAACTACAGCCGCTGTTATCCTTGGATTGCTTAGTGTAGTGCTGGTTATCTTCACCCTATTAGGTACCGGGGCGCTCTATCTGCTCGGCGCTGTGCTGGTTGCTGCGGGACTGTGGCTGATGCTGGGAAGAGGCAGACCGGGAAGCCGCAAGAAGTGGAACGGTGGCTGGTAAACAGATCGTCAGCACACACTGATAGGACAATTCAAGACCGCTGAGCCGGACTTAAGGCAAAATTAGAAAATTTAAGCGGACTTGGCAACGTTTTTTTTCAGAAAAAGACTTGCTTTTCATAGTACTTTCACTATAAAATTAAGGAATGTTGGAGCGTCGGCTTTCTGCCTGGCGCTTCTTTTGTGAGACTGCCGTGACATGCTAAGAATTTAAACAGTTTTAATTTGATAAATGAGAGGATTTGGATACAAATCATGCATTCAAGAAAAGATATCCGTAACATTGCGATCATTGCCCACGTTGACCATGGTAAAACAACGCTCGTCGATCAGCTTCTCCAGCAGTCCGGGATTTTCAGCGCACACGAGCACGTTCAAGAACGCGCCATGGACTCTAACGATATCGAACGGGAACGTGGAATTACAATCCTAGCTAAAAATACAGCAATTACTTATAAAGAGTTCCTGATTAACATCGTAGATACACCTGGACACGCTGACTTCGGCGGCGAAGTAGAACGGATCATGAAGATGGTTGACGGCGTACTGCTTGTTGTTGATGCTTATGAAGGCTGCATGCCGCAGACCAAGTTCGTACTCCGCAAGGCGCTGGAACAGCACCTGACCCCGATCGTAGTCGTGAACAAGATTGACCGTCCGGCTGCGCGTCCGAAGGAAGTTATTGATGAAGTGCTGGACTTGTTCATTGAGCTTGAAGCCAGTGACGACCAGCTTGAATTCCCTGTAGTCTATGCTTCTGCGCTTAACGGCACATCGAGCATGAACGCTGAGAAGCAGGATGAGACCATGCTTTCGCTTTATGAAACAATCGTTGAGCATATCCCGGCTCCAACCGAGAAGGTTGAAGAGCCACTGCAGTTCCTGGTAACACTGATGGACTACAACGAATACCTGGGCCGTATCGCTATTGGCCGCGTGAACCGCGGTGTAATCAAGCAAGGCCAATCCGTTACAGTCATCATGCGTGACGGCAAGAGCAAGACTGCCCGTATCGAGAAGCTGTTCGGCTTCCAGGGTCTGAAGCGTGTGGAGACAGAAGAAGCAGGCGCAGGCGACATCGTGGCTATTGCCGGTATCAAGGATATCAACATCGGTGAGACCATTGCTGATCCGCAGCATCCTGAAGCGCTGCCTGTTTTGAAGATTGACGAGCCTACCATGCAGATGACATTCCTCGTGAACAACAGCCCGTTCGCAGGTAAAGAAGGCAAGTGGGTTACTTCCCGTAAGCTTCGTGAGCGTCTGTTCAAAGAACTGGAAACGGATGTGAGCTTGCGTGTAGATGAAACTGACAGTCCTGATGCGTTTATCGTTTCTGGACGCGGTGAGCTTCACCTTGGTATCCTGATCGAGAATATGCGCCGTGAAGGTTATGAAATGCAAGTGTCTAAACCGCAAGTAATCATTAAAGACATCGATGGTGTCAGATCCGAGCCGCTTGAGCGCCTCATGATTGACATTCCGGAAGAAAGCATGGGTTCCGTTATGGAAAGTCTGGGCAGCCGCAAAGCCGAGATGGTCAACATGATTAACCACGGCACCGGCCAAGTCCGTCTGGAATTCCTGATTCCGGCACGCGGCCTGATCGGCTATAACACACACTTCCTGACGCTGACACGCGGCTACGGTGTAATGAACCATGCCTTCGATAGCTATGCTCCACTGGTTGGCGGCCAAGTTGGCGGACGTCATCAGGGTGTGCTTGTAGCAAGCGAAAGTGGAACAACAACTCAATACGGCATCGTTGGTGTTGAGGATCGTGGTATTCTCTTCCTGGATGCAGGTACTGAAATTTATGAAGGTATGATTGTAGGCGAGCATACTCGTGATAACGATATTATCGTCAACATTTGCAAAGAAAAAGCACTTACCAACATGCGTACCTCAGGTAAAGATGACACTGTGAAAATGAAGACTCCACGTACCTTCTCTTTGGAAGGCGCGCTTGAATACCTGAACGATGATGAATATTGTGAAATCACTCCTAAATCTGTACGTCTGCGCAAAAAGATCCTGAATAAGGGCGAGCGCGAGCGTGTAGAGAAGCAACGTAAGGCGGCGCAAGCCAGCCAAGCGTAAGATATTTCCATTCAAGCCGCCGGAATAATCCGGCGGTTTTTCTCATTTTACAGCGGGGATCTTTCAAATTGAAGGGATTAATAGCAGTATAAAACGGCTGCGGGTGATATAATGTAAGCGTAACTTATGATCCGGGAGGAGTGAGCGGCTATGCAAAGCTGGTTCGCTGAGCATCCAGTTATCGCTTATATTGTCATTTTTATCTTACTGACTTATGTGTATAACCAAGTATTTCGCGTCAATCAGAAGCTGCCGATCGGCAAAGAGATCGTACTGTATGTGATGATGGCGGCAGGCTCAGGTATGCTTCTTATCTTCCAGCATGACAAGCTGCCGATCATCCAGTGCCTGCTGGTAGCGGTCGGGCTGATGCTGCTTGTGCGGGTCCGCTATCTGGTGGAGGCCCGGCAGAAGCGGAAGGCTGCAGCGGCTGCAAAACGGCAGTAGACGCAACTTTTGATGACAGGGTTCGTCTAAGTTATTACGAAGTTATCTACTTCAATTCCAGTTGAATGAAAAGGAACTAAACGGATTATGAATAGAAGTAAGGGCAATCTGCCACCCAGAAGGAACGGCCAGCAAGGAAGCACCACCACTAACCGGCAGCAGCCGAGGTCTGCTGCTTCAGCTGCAACCGCAAAGAAAAAAGCGCGGAAACCGAAAAAGCGAGGATTCTTCGCCCGGCTGATGAGAGTGCTGTTCATCATTCTGCTAATTGCTGTTATAGCGGCATTAGGCTACGCAGGGTATTTATACTGGAAGGTGGACCACGGAGGATTCGGAGTGGACCAGCCGGTTGCCGCAGGGCAATCTGCCTCGGAGAAGCCGCTGACAATGCTGCTGCTCGGTACGGACAACCGCCCGAAGCACCCGTCCAATCTGACGGATGTGATCATGGTCGCGGCCTTGAATCCGGAGACCAAATCGGCTACGGTGGTCTCATTACCCCGCGATACATATGTCGAGCTTGGCGGATACAAGAAGACGAAGATTAATGCTTTCTACTCCCGCTTCAAGAGCAAGGAGAAGGAATCCGGCGTGCTTGCCAAGGATCAGATGAAGAAGATGATGGGTGAGTATCTCGGGGTTCCGGTTGATTACACGACGGTGCTGGATTTCCAGGGCTTCCGGGATATCGTAGATGAGTTCGGCGGCGTGGACGTTAATATCAGCGCCAATATGTGTTACACGGACAGTGTGGACGCCACCAATATTAATCTCAAAAAAGGCGAAGCCCAGCTAAACGGAGATAAAGCACTGGATTATGTGCGTTACCGCAAGTCCAACTGCAAGCCGGCGACGAAGCCTTCGGATGATTTTGAACGCAATAAGCGCCAGAACGAGGTACTGACTTCATTGATCTCCCAGATGCAGTCGCTGGGCGGTGTCCTCAAAATCGGCCGGGTGCTGGATGCGGTGGATAATAATCTGGAGAGCGATATCGAGAATGCGCAGATTAAGAGCCTGATTGCCACCTATTGGGATATTCCCAAGGAGAATGTCGAATATGTACCGGTAACCGGAACCTGGCGCAGTCCCTATGTATATATTAACGATAAGGAGCTGGACGCAGCCAAGAAAAGCCTCCAGGACCGGATATCCGGAGTGTCCGCTGCAGCGGTCTCAGGCCAGCCTTGAGCAGCGGGCAGGGTACAATCTGTAAATTGAATGCAAGTTTCGTCCTGTGCTATAATATAATAAATTGAATGTATTCTTGCCGCATAGGGGGCCTGTAACTATGTCTGAAGCCGTTGCTCAGCTCAATGAAACTTTGCTAGCTATGCTGCAATCGGAGACGTTTGTTCTTCTTAACACTGTGGATGCAGAATCCGGCGGACCTACGTCGACTGCGATCTCCTGGATCTATGCTGTGAGCCCTTCCATTGTCCGGCTGGCTGTGGACCACCGCTCCAGACTGGTAAACAACATGAAGGTTAACCCGAGAGTAACGATTACCGTGTTTGGCGAAGGGACGGTGCATGCCATTAACGGTCATGCCGCTGTTCGGCTGGACCCGTTGCCGGATGTTCCGTTTAAGATGTGCTGTTTTGATATTGAGATTGAAGCGGTCCGTAATGCGCTGTTCTATGGTGCGCACCTGGAATCTGCTCCGAAATATGCGAAGGTATACGATGCACGTGCGGCTGAGAAGCTGGACGGACAAGTGTTTGCCGCCATGCAAAAAGCCTAGTGTGCTATCACTAGGCTTTTTTTGAAATTTGGATCTACCGGGTATTGCCTTGCGGCTCAATATCCTCCGGTAGCTGCGGAATAATCCGGCCGATAATATCGGCCATCTCGGAGGCGAAGCCCGAGACCGGGTTGCCCTTAGAGATATGCTTGCCCATCTCGGCCAGCCTGCTGCTTAGATCCATGTCGGCAGTGACCAGAACTCTTACGCCCCTGGGATCCTTGCGGATCGCTTCGGCTACCGAATATTTCACGCTTCCGACCCGCGAACGGGTAAGGGCGCCGTCCACATCAATGCCGACCACGGCAAGGTTGTTCATGACGACACAGTGGACGCCTTCCACACCTGGCACTCTTCGCGCTAATTGTTCAAAATGATCCTTGAGTGCCACATCGCTGTCGTGCTTGCCTTCTGAAGCTTGTCCCGAATCCGGGGCGGGCTCTTGTACGGCTGTACCATCTTCCGACAATGACCGCAATCCGCGGTTCCCCTGGCTGTGCACCGCTTCAGCCGACTGTTTATCCTGAGGAGAGGGTGATGTCTCTTTATTAGCGATACCGCAGCTTGTCAGCAGCAGCAGTACCAGCAACAGACACATTGATTTTCTCATATGTGAGTACTCCTTTCAGCCTGAGAATTAGTGATTTACCTTATGTTGCCCTTGCTGAAAAGAGTTATGTATGATCAATCAAACCAGGCGCTGTGGAGGGGATAACATGAAAAAGATATTCGTACTGGACACTAACGTGCTGTTGCACGACCCCAATTCGATTTTTGCTTTCAAGGCGAATGAGGTGGTCATTCCTGCTGTAGTCCTGGAAGAAATCGACTCCAAGAAGCGTAATGCCGATGAAATCGGCCGTAACGCCCGCACCGTATCGCGTCTGTTAGACGGACTCCGGGAGCTGGGTCACCTGCATAGCGGGGTGGTACTGGACCATGGAGGCACGCTGAAGGTGGAGCTTAATCACCGCAGCTTCGTCAAGGTACAGGAGATGTTCGGCGAAGTCTCCAATGACAACCGGATATTGGCTGTAGCGCTCAATTATCTTCATGAGGAGAATGAGAAGGCTGACCCGAGTCCTGTGGTACTTGTAAGTAAAGATGTTCTCGTCCGCATCAAAGCGGATGTGCTTGGCATAACTCCGGAGGATTATCTGTCCGACCGCACCGGCGATTTGAATGAGCTGTATTCCGGCTGCCAGTCGCTGATGGCCCATCCTTCACTGATTGATGAATATTACAGTCACCGGTTCCTGTCCACGAAGCAGTTGTCGCTGTCCTATCCGCTGTATCCGCATGAATTCGTAATTCTGAAGGATGAGATCGGAAGCGGCAAATCCGCGCTGCTGAAGGTCAACAGTGATGCCTCCCGTCTGGAGCCGCTTTATCTGGGCAATGATGCGGTATGGGGTATCAGCGCCCGGAATGCGCAGCAGCGGATGGCACTTGAGCTTCTGCTGAATGATGATATTCCGCTGGTGACCATTACCGGCAAGGCGGGCACAGGCAAGACGCTGCTGGCGTTAGCCGCCGGATTGTTCAAGGTAGAGGATGAACACAAATACAAGAAGCTGCTGATTGCCCGCCCGGTGGTACCGATGGGTAAGGATATCGGCTATCTGCCGGGAGAGAAGGATGAGAAGCTCCGTCCATGGATGCAGCCGATTTATGATAACCTCGAATTCCTGTTCGACACCAAGAAGGCAGGGGATATCGATAAAATATTGATGGGTCTGGGAAGTATCCAAGTAGAGGCGCTGACCTATATCCGCGGCCGCTCCATCCCGTCGCAGTTCATTATCATTGATGAGGCGCAGAACCTGTCCCGCCACGAAGTGAAGACCATTGTCTCCCGGGCCGGCGAGGGCAGTAAGGTGATCCTGATGGGGGATCCCGAGCAGATTGACCACCCTTATCTGGATGCGGCGAGCAACGGGCTCAGCTATATCGTGGAGAAGTTCAAGCAGCAGGGCATTAGCGGACATATCACGCTGGAAAAGGGCGAGCGTTCGCATCTGGCCCAGCTGGCCGCCGATCTGCTGTAACCCGCACCAACAACAAACTTTATTCCAGCCGGGAGATCACCACTCCCGGTTTTTTCCTGCCCGCCCCCCGGAAGCGGCGGGAGGGGATTTGGCTGGGATTAGCTGGAGCAACATGGCGATAGCACCGGAGGGGAATTTTGGAGCTGTAGGAGCGGTAGCGTCCGCCTTTGTCTGCGGATTTCTACCGCGAGCAGCGGTTTAATTAAGAGAAATCTGCAGACAACAGCGGCCGGAAGGCCAAATATTCACCGCAGGTGCGACTACCGCCCAAATTGCGGCTGTGCTTCTCAGACACTCCCATCCCACCGTTTCCTTCTATATAAAGAGAACGGTTTCACAACCCAAGACAAGCGCCAGCATCTCTGCTAAAATGAGGAATAAGAAACGCTGAAGGAGAGAGCGCATGTGCTGAAACGCAAAAATTACTGGCTGCTGTTTGCAGTTCTGCTGCTGGCCCTGACAAGCCTGTCACCCAGCATGGAGCTGAATACGGATCATGGTAGCTATCCGCCCAGACAGCCGCTGGACCAATCAGAGCGTCCTCCTTCAGGGGAAGCAGGCAAAGCCGAGAGTCTACAGATCCGCGTCTCGCTCAGTACGGAGGAATTCAGCGTGCTTGAGCAGATTAGCAAAGAGTACACTATATCCAGCGGAGTCAGCGTGATCCTTAAGAATGTAGAGGCGGAAGACGGGGGAGCACAGGTACGTGAAGAACTAACCATTGGGACAAGCCCGGATATCGTGATGCTGGACGGTCACAGTATTTATGATCTGGCTACCCGGGGCTATCTGCTGCCTGTAGATATCTACCAGAGTGTTCCCGGGAGCACGCCGCTTCCGATGCTTATTCCGCAGATGCAGTGGAACGGATATAACTGGGGAGTACCGCTGGATATCGATCCCTATGTCCTCGTGTATTCGCCGGAGCGGCTCGCCGGAATGGGTGTTGCGGAGGTGCCCGGAAGCCTGGAACAGTGGAATGAGCTGCTGGTCCGGTTGAAAGAGGATCCGGATAAGAAGCGTTATCTGCTGGCAATGGATCCGCGGAATCCTTACGGGTATGCCGCTGTGCTGCATAGTATGGGCAGCAGCTTGCGCTCCGCCAGCCTTGAGCAGGCCCAGTGGACAGAAGCGGCGCGTAGCTATATGTATCTGACCAGCCAGTTCAATAAGGAAATCTGGGAACTGCTGCAGGATGGGAAGCTTGCGGTGGCGGCTGTGCCGCTATCGGAGTGGAAGAAGCACGGAAATTCTACACTTGCGGTGCAGATGCCGAAGAAGCAGGAGGATATACCAAGCTATGAGGTTATTCAGAGCCGCTTTTTTGCCCTTCCGGCACAATCCGGCAGTCCGGAAGCAGCGGTCCAATGGCTCGCCTACGTCACATCAAGCACGGCCCAAATGGAATGGCTGGAGAACACGGACCGTCTGCCGGCACTGGATGAGCTATACCGCTCCCCTCAGCCCGAGATTGGGAAGCTGCCGATGGAAGCCGGATGGTTTCTTGCAGAGGATAACACCCCCGGTCCCGGCTCTGAGGCAGAGTGGAGCCGGAAGGCGGAGGCAGTGCTTGGTTTGTTAACCGGTAAGCTAAATGCGGCCGCTTTTGAAGCAGTAGTGAAGCCACCTTTAGAATGAGAGGGACAGCTTCACATGCAGGATGCCGTCCGAGCTTGCGACCTCGGTGGCCTGCAGGAAGGAGACGATTTTGGACGGATAGAAGCCGAGATCGAATTCTTCCTCCAGAGCCTGGCGGGTGGTATCCGGCAGCTCCAGACCATTGAATACCACATGATCAACATGGAACATTAAGCCGTTGACAGGCTCCTGCTGTATGGTATAGCGGCCGGTCAGCGACAGCGACAAGCCCCCGCTTTTACCCGTTGCCGAGACTGAATTATCCTTGAACGCAAACCGGAAATCCTGGAACAGCGGATTCTGGGTAACCAGGAACTCATTCAGATCCGTTTCAGACAGGGCGAGATTATAGGTCATCCCCTTGCGCACCAGCACGCCTTCCCGGCTCTGGACGAACTCCGGCAGCTGCTTCATGGCAGAAGCCAGCGCTTTGAAATACTTCCGCACCTCATGCAGGCCGATATTCTCCCAATATGTACTGAACTCCTCCAGCAGCCGCTGCATACTTTCAGGATCTGTACTGGCCTGAATCCCGCCTGCAATCTCCTTATCTAAGGCAAGCACACGTTTCTGTTGCTCTTCGAGCGCCGTCTTGAGCTCTGCCAGCTCCTGACTGCTGCGCCGTGCGGCCGTCAGTGTACTTTTCAAATCCTTATATTGTGTCTCATATTCCGTGAGTGTCTTCCGGTCCTGCCCCATAATAATCTCATAATAATCGACTAGAGCGATTAGCCTGCTGATACTTTTGGCGGAGAGAAAGGCTGTAAGAAGCCCATCCCGTTCCCCCATATAATAGGCCCGCACAACAGCACCCGCCCTTTCCTGCTGATCCGCGATATTACTCTGCTTGGCGGCTGCCTGGTCTTCCAGCTCAGCGGCTTTGCGCTCCAGCGTCTGTTGTTCTGCGGTAATCCGGGCAATCTCACGTTCAATCTCTGCGGAGGACAGCGTCTGCTCCAGCAGCTTGCGGGTCTCTTCATCATCCGGCATAGAGGGCGGCGGAGCGCTGACTCCTGAAGCGGAGCCGGAACCGGCGGAAAGATACACCGGAGAAGCCGGCGGCATAGCGATGCAGGTGAGGATCAATATTGCTGCGAATAACCGGCGAACAGGTTTACGGGATAACACTTGCACCACCACCTTGAACAGAGTTAGACAGGTATGTACTATTAATATGTTTCAGCCTGTTAAAATATCATACCCTGTTTTGCGTCTCCCCGAACTACAATTTTGCAAACAAAAAGAACGGAAATGCTCCCTGAAGGCAAGAAGCCATATCCGTTCACTCCTATATATATGCGTTATAGCGGCAATCCCATCTCAAATATCGTCCAATAGCTGAAGCCTGTAAACGTCAGGATCATATACCCCCAAAAGAGCAGGATGTAGGTCTTTTCCGTAAATTTCATATAGCCCAGAATCACAAAAAAAGCGGTTTGCAAAAAGAATAGCAGGGCCATTTCCGTCAGATTACCGGCAAAAGCCATAAGTCCGATGGTGAGTGTAAAAAATCCTAAAACGCGAAACATGCGGTCCAAGAGAGGGTCCCCCTTCCAGTATGAATCCGGCTAACAGCTGCTTACCCTTTATTATAACGGCTGTCTAAAACACTGTAAACGAATTCATTGAAAAAAATTCAAAATTTCATAAAATATATGATTTTTATTATTGACACATGCCTTCTGGACGGAAAAGAGGAATTTATAACAAAGGTAGTATGAGGTGCAGACAAATTGGCAATACAAATTAGTATCAAATAGATTCTATGAACTCTAATAGAGGCATAGAAATGGAGTAAGCAGCTTTTATCCCTATTCACTACCCGGCGGAGCTGCCGGTTCTGAAGATGGTTATTTCATGATGTTGTTAGGAGGGTTAGGCTTTATGACAGCCGTTAGACAGGATGCTTGGAGTGCAGAAGATGATCTGATATTGGCAGAAATAACGCTGCGTCATATCCGCGAGGGCAGCACACAGCTTGCTGCTTTTGAAGAGGTGGGTGAAAAAATCGGCAGAACTTCGGCGGCCTGCGGTTTCCGCTGGAACAGCTGCGTGCGCAAAAGCTACGAGGACGCTATCGGGATTGCCAAAGGACAGCGGCAGAAACGGAGCTATCTGAAGAAACAGCCTGCCTCGCGCGGGGCTCAGGTTGCCGGACTGATTCTCGGTGACATTGAGGAAGACTACAGCCGCAGCGAAGGATTAAGCGAGAATAGCTTGTCCATCGATGCCGTCATCCGCTTCCTGCGGCAGTGGAAGGGGACATTCCAGGAGGCCGGCAGACAGCTTAAGATGCTAGAGCGCGATCTGCGGGAGAAGGAAGAGGAGCTCTCTGAACTGAGAGTAGAGAATGAACGTCTATCCAGAGAAGTGAATCTTGCCCAGAGCGATTACCGTGTGGTTAATGATGATTACAAGGCGCTGATCCAGATTATGGACCGTGCCCGCAGGCTGGCTTTTCTTAACGAAGAGGATGAAGAGAAGACCCGCTTCAAAATGGATGCGAACGGAAACCTGGAACGGATTGAATAGAAGATTTAGAGAGCAAGCCCTGCGTCCGAGTGCGTTACAGCAACGGATTAGCAGGGTTTTTTGTTTTGCTTTTGCAGAGACAGGCAGGATATAATTAGGAAAATTATTGGAGCAAGGCATGGCAGGGGGCAGGATTAGCATGAGGATAGATGTGATAGGTGCGGGGTCACTGGGGCTGCTGCTTGCAGGACGGCTGATCGCCAGTGGGGTTGAAGTACGGATATGGTGCAGGGGGGAGGAGCAGAGCAAGGCGCTATCCGAACGGGGTCTTACTATTAGCTATGAAGATGGCAGGGAAGCAACACGGCTTCCAGGCGGGAGCTTCTCAGCGGCACCAGTAGAAGGATATACCCAGTGTCAGCTGGATGAACCCGGGGAGGTTACACTGTTAACGGTCAAGCAGAAGGTGCTTCATGAGGCTCTGCCTGAGATTCTCCGGCCGCTAAGCGGCAGGAAGCTTGTAGTCATAGGGTTTCAGAACGGCTGCGGACATCTGGAGCTGCTTAGGGGGCTGCTGCCGGGGTCATCCATCTGGGCGGCTGTAACAACAGAGGCGGCCAAGAGGAAAACATTAACAGAGATTATTCATACGGGTAAAGGGGAAATATGTATAGGGAAGAGCAGCTCTCCTATAAATATTCATGAAACTGATCTGCAGGCATCTAAGCCTGAGGCCATAATTAGTTTCATAGAAGCTCTTGCCTCAGCAGGATTTCACGCTTCTCTGTCGAAAGAAGTGGATACCATCATTTACCGGAAGCTTCTGATCAATGCTGTCATTAATCCTCTAACCGCCATTTGGCGGGTCCGGAACGGCGAATTGCTGGCCTCTGCTGCACGTATACAGCTTATGAAGGAACTGTATATAGAGGCAACCGGGATATTAGAGGCCTGCGGGATTTTCCCTGAGCACGATGCCTGGGACGCCATTCTTGAAGTGTGCCGCGCGACTTCGGGCAATACATCATCGATGTTGGCTGATGTGCTTGCTGCAAGGGAGACGGAAATCCGCTGGATTAATGGAAGCATTGTGAATATGGGGCTGCGGCAGGGCATTCAGGCTCCGCTGCACCGCTGGATTTGCGGACTGGTAGAAGGCATGACTGTGAGGGAGGGGTGAGGCTGTTTGGAATTTCTCCGGAATTCGTTCGGCGTGTTAAGCGTTATTCCGATTGTTCCTTTTTTGATTGTGTATTTCGCAGGAATCGGGCTGAGGCATGATAAGAGGAAAACAATGATGCTGGCGATGGACGTAACTACTTTGTTTTTATTGCTGTCAGTTTCGGGACTGTTTAATATTATTTTCGACTCAACCTTTGGATTCTTTCTTATACTACTTATTGTATTAATATCCGCCGGACTGATTGGCGGTGCGCAAAACCGTCTCAAAGGAGGGGTGGACGGAAAACGGTTACTTCGTGCTGTATGGCGGCTTTCATTCTTTTTCCTGGGCGTAGGTTACGTATTATTTATGGTTGTAGGCCTCATTCAATACATATCACAAGCGATGTAACGTTCCACTGCTCCGGTGAAGCGTCAACGTCACAAAATTTTAAAGAATTAAAAAAAAGTCGTTTTCAGAAAATATTGCTCTAGATTTTTTTGACCACTGGTTGTATAATCATAAACCATATACCACATTCTATTTAGGGGGAACTGCTAGATGAAGAAGAGTAAAAGTCTATTGCTCATGATCGCAATAGTTCTGGTGATCGGCACAGTGCTTGCTGGCTGCGGCGGAAACAAGAACAATGCGAACAGCGGCACCAATGCAGCGGCGACGACTGCACCAGAGGGCAGCACGAACACAGGAACAACAGGTGACGAGAAGCTGGCTGCTGACCAGACACTTAGAGTCAACCTGACTGCAGAACCACCTACGTTTAACCCTGCACAAGCTCAGGACAGCCAAGCCAACACCGTCCTGAAAACTATGTATGAAGGCCTGACCCGTATGAATGATGAAACTGGCCAAGCTGAGCCGGGTATTGCTGAAAAGTGGGATATTTCCGCTGACGGACTGGTATATACGTTCCACCTGCGTGATGCACAGTGGAGCAACGGTGACCCTGTAGAAGCTGCTGACTTCGTTCGCGCATGGAAAATCGTGCTCGATCCTAACACAGATCCTACTGCACCTTACGCTTATCAATTGTACTACCTGAAGAATGCTGAAGAATATTATGGAAAGAAAATTACAGATTTCAGTCAAGTGGGCGTAAAAGCTGTAGATGCGAAAACTCTTGAAGTTACGCTGAAAGCACCAACTCCTTACTTCCTTGGACTTCTGTCCTTCTATACTTATTACCCTGTACACAAATCCGTTGAGGGTAATGCTAAATGGGCTACAAGCAAAGACACTATGATCACTAACGGCGCGTTCACACTGACTGAGTGGACTACCGGCCAATCCCTGCAAGTTAGCAAGAACGATAAATACTGGGATGCTGCCAACATCAAGCTGGCGAAAATCGACTTCTCCCTGGTTAACAGTGGAGCAACTGAACTCTTGAGCTACAAGAACGGCGAGCTTGACCGCGCTGGTGCACCTCACGGTGAAATCCCGCAAGAACAAGTACCAATCGTACAGAAAGAGTTCCCTAAAGAATTCCAGAGAAAAGGTATCGCAAGTACCTACTACTATGAATTCAACATCACTGAAAAACCGTTTGACAATGTAAAAATCCGTAAAGCTCTTGCAATGTCTATTAACCGTCAATCGCTGATTGACAACGTAGCACAGGGCGGACAGCTTCCAGCCTTCGGGTATGTACCTCCAGGTATCGCGGGCGCTGACGGTGAATACCGTACTGCAGTTAAAGACGACTACTTCAAAGAAGATATTGAAGGAGCCAAAGCATTGCTGAAAGAAGGTCTGGCTGAAGAAGGTCTGACTGAGCTGCCACCAATTGAATTGTCTTACAACACAAGTGAAGGCCACAAGAAAATCGCTTTGGCTGTAGCTGATATGTGGAAACAGGCTCTGGGTATCACTGTAAACACTGTGAACCAGGAGTGGGCAGTATTCATCGACAACCGCCAGAACCTGAACTACCAGATCGCACGTGCCGGCTGGACTGCGGATTACAATGATCCAATGACCTTCCTGGATATGTGGGTAACAGGCGGCGGTAACAATGATACTGGTTACGCTAACCCTGAATATGACAAGCTGATTAACGAAGCCAAAACAAGCTCTGACCTGGCAAAGCGCCAAGAATTGTTTGCACAGGCTGAGAAAATGATCATTCAGGATGACATGATCCTGATTCCATTCTACTACTACACTAACAACTCCCTGACTAAAGAGTACCTCAAAGGTGTAACTCTTGACTTCAGCGGTGCAATTGACTTCACTCGCGCTTACCTGCTCGAGCACTAAGAATGACAGAACCTTCAGCTTATATAACTGAATAGTGATAGTCTGAAGGGAACTTTACACTTCGGGATATATATGTGGAATTCCATATATATCCCTTTTTTTTGCATTTCAGGCTTTTTGTTAAACATTTCACGAACTTACAAAATAAGAAATTAGACAAATGGCCATTTTTTTCATAAAATCTAATTATGTGTCTCAAAAAAGTTAAAGGAGGTGTTGATGGGGATGGTTCGTTATATTGCCAATAAGTTTTTCTATATGGTTGTCTCGCTATTTGTGCTGATTTCAGCGACCTTTTTTCTGATGAAAGCTATTCCGGGGGACCCGTTTACTTCTGAAAAGAAGGTTCCACCAGAAATAAAAGCGCGTTTATACGAGCAATATGGATTGGACAAGCCGCTCTATCATCAGTATTTCAAGTATTTGGGTGAAATTGCCCAAGGTGATCTGGGTGTATCCATGAAGCGTCTGAATCAGGATGTAACACACTTGATCGGCCAGACATTCTCGGCGTCTCTGAAGCTGGGGCTTATCGCAATTCTCGTGTCGGTTATTGTCGGAGTCTTCCTCGGCATGATGGCGGCACTCTATCACCGCAAGTTTATTGACAGTGCAGCAATGGTGCTGGCGGTGCTGGGGATTGCGGTTCCGAGCTTTGTAGTCGCCTCGCTGCTGCAATATGTGTTTGCTTACAAGTTCCACATGTTCCCGGTCTCCGGGTTCAAAGGGCCGATGTATTATGTCTTGCCGGTAACCGCGTTATCAGCGCAGCCTATAGCCTTCATAGCGAGGCTGACGCGCTCCAGTATGCTGGAGGTCCTGCATGCAGATTACATCAAGACGGCTAAGGCCAAAGGCCTAAGCTGGGCAGCTATCTTGAGCCGTCACGTGCTGCGTAACGGAATTCTGCCGGTGGTAACCTATATGGGACCTATGACAGCTAACATCGTAACCGGTTCTGTCGTAATTGAGCAGATTTTCGGTGTCGGGGGGATCGGCAAGCAATTTGTCGAAGCGATAGGTGTCCGCGATTATACCGTTATTATGGGGATTACGATCTTCTATGGTGTACTTCTTATGGTAGCACGGTTTATTACTGACATTGCTTATGTGTTTATAGATCCGCGTATCAAACTATCTGGCGGAAAGGAGGGCTAACGAGTGGCTTTTGACAAAAATTTGGTATCGCAGGATGCGAACCTGAAACCGGAAGATTTCCGTAAGGTCGGAATTGATGAACGGCAGGCTGAAGTCATTCAGCGCGAAAGTCTGTCCGCCTGGCGGGATTCCTGGGAGCGTCTGCGCCAGAATAAAATGGCAATGACCGCGCTGGGGGTTCTTGGACTGATCGTACTGGCTGCAATTTTTGCGCCGTTCTTCTCAAAGTTCAATTACTACTCTAATGATTTGCTCAACACGAATAAGCCCCCATCATCCGCTCACTGGTTTGGTACAGATGATCTGGGACGCGATATCTTTGTCCGTACCTGGTACGGTGCACGAATCTCGCTGATTGTCGGCCTTGCCGCTGCTGCCATTGACCTTTTCATCGGGGTTATCTACGGCGGAATCATGGGTTACTTCGGTGGCCGTGTAGACAATATCATGAATAAGATTTCTGAAATTCTGTACTCCATTCCATATCTGCTGGTAGTAATCCTGTTGCTGGTTGTACTTGAACCAAGTCTGGGTACCATTATCCTGGCGCTAACGATAACGGGCTGGATTACGATGTCCTGGATTGTGCGCGGCGAGATTATGCAGCTTAAGAACCGTGAATTCGTATTGGCTTCACGTTCGATGGGTGCAGGGTCCAAGCGGCTGTTGTTCAAGCATCTTTTGCCGAATGCTGTAGGACCCATTATTGTAACGATTACGCTGTCCGTACCAAATGCCATCTTTGCCGAAGCGTTCCTGAGCTTCCTCGGTCTTGGTGTACAGGCTCCGGTCGCTTCACTCGGATCGATGATCAATGACTCATTGACCGGTTGGATGTATTATCCGTGGCGGTTCCTGTTCCCGGCGATTCTTATCAGTTTAACGATGCTTTCCTTTAATATTTTTGGTGACGGCCTGCGTGATGCGCTTGACCCTAAGCTGAAAAAATAGGAAATAAATAATGATGGAACCCATGCGGCAAAGATATTGGCATGATATTTCAAGACCCGATGACTTCTTTGAACCCAATGATCCAAGTGGGCAAACAGATAACCGAAGTTTTGATCTAACATCAGAATATATCAGCGGCCGAAGCGAATAATCAAGCTATTGAAATGCTGAGGGTAGTGAGCATTATGAATGCGGAGGCTCGCTTTAACCAATATCCCCAAGAAATCTCCGGCGATGTGGAACATTCGCTTGGGACCTCCATCATCCTGATTACACATTCCTGGCGTAATTGCCGTGAGATGTGACCGGGTTATCGTAGTACACCAAGGGTATTGTGCGGCTGGTGCCGCAGCTTACCCGAAGAAGGGCGGGCAGGTGATTCCGATCACTTTAGCTTCCCCGGATCTGATTAAGCCGCCGGTCGGTTATCCGTTCACAGCGCGCTGCAGGGAAGCAGTGCTTCTTGTGAAGGAATGGATTGATCCCGGCATCACAGAGTTCAGTGATACGCTTATGGCGCACTGCTGGAATCTGCATTCGATGGCCAAGGAGGTGCAGTTCGTTTGAGTAAGAATCTGAGCAAGAATCTGATTGAAGTAGAAGGCCTTAAGAAATATTTCAATGTGGGCAAAGGAAGAGTTCTTAAGGCAGTTGATAATATTAGCTTCTCCATCCGCGAAGGTGAAACCCTGGGAATGGTAGGGGAGTCCGGCTGCGGCAAGACTACTGCAGGCCGTACAGTTCTCCGCTTGTATGAGCCGACTGCAGGCAGCGTGAAATACAATGGTACGGATATCTACAAACTGTCCGGCAGCAAGATGAAGACGATGCGCCGTGATATGCAAATGATCTTCCAGGACCCGTATGCCTCGCTTAACCCGCGGTTCACGGTGTCTGACATTATCGGTGAAGCGCTGGACATTCATGGTCTGGCCGGAAGCCGCCAGGAACGCAAGAAGCGGATTGAAGAGCTGCTGGATATGGTTGGCCTTAACCATGATCACGCTACCCGTTATCCGCATGAATTCTCCGGTGGTCAACGTCAGCGTATCGGGATTGCCCGCTCGCTTGCCGTGAACCCTAAGTTCATCGTGTGCGATGAGCCGATCTCGGCACTCGATGTATCCATCCAGGCGCAGGTCGTTAACCTCCTCAAGGAGCTGCAGGACCGTCTTGGACTTACTTATCTCTTCATCGCGCATGACTTGTCCATGGTTAAGCATATCAGTGACCGTGTGGCCGTTATGTACCTGGGCAAAATGGTAGAACTGGCGGAAAGCGAAGAGTTGTACGCTAATCCGATCCATCCGTATACCAAATCCCTGCTCTCGGCGATTCCGGTTCCGGACCCAGAGATTGAAGCGAACAAAAAACGCATTCATCTGCATGATGAGCTGGGCAGCCCGATTTATGCGGCCGGCGAGAAAACAAATGACAGTGATTATGAACTGGTTGAGGTGTCCAAGGGACATTTCGTAGCCAAACAATTTGCCTAAACTTAAAATCGCAGGCGGAAGCGTAGGCGGGAGCATTCAGCTCTCGCCTATTCTTTCGATTTACGGATATCCTTCCTAAGGATGGCGTATATTACTTTGACGCCACACCCAACATTGGATACAATCATAAAGGGTTTACCGGTTTATGAATTACATATAGCAGCAGGTTATTGCAGAACAAGGAGGCCATTATCGATGAATGTTGTACCGGAACCACTGCCGGGCGGATCTGCGCTCGCCAGTGACTATATACATCAATACGAAACAGTAGGACATTTGTATGGCGGGGACTTCCGCAGCCCGGAGAGCCGTGCAGACCGTGCAGCGTGGCTTGATCGTACTGGAAGCCTGCGGGCAGACCGCGCAGAGGTTGTCTCATACCTGCGCAGCTACAATAGCAAGCATAATTCCAATGAGGCCGTTGTCCGTTCGCTTGAATTGCTGGAACAGCCTGAGACCCTGGTAGTGACAGGCGGACAGCAGAGCGGCTTGTTCACAGGCCCTCTATTCGTGGTCTATAAGGCCATTACTACCATTCAGGCAGCCAGGGAGGCAGCGGCCCAGCTTGGCCGGCCTGTCGTTCCGCTGTTCTGGATTGCGGGTGAGGACCATGACTGGGATGAGGTCAATCATACCTATGTGCTGAACCGGAGCGGCGAAATTACCCGGATCAAGCTGGATAAAGGCGAAGGGCCCCGGTCCTCGGTCAGCGAGATTAAGGTGGATGCCGAGAGCTGGCTTCAGGCAGTTGCGCAGCTGGACGGCTTATTACAGGACAGTGAATTCAAACCGCAGCTGATGGAGCTGGTTACGGCTGCATCTACGGGCGCCGGGAATATGACGGAGGCGTTCGCCAAGCTGATGGGATCTTTGTTCGGCAAATTCGGACTGATTCTGCTGGATTCTGCCGATCCTGCCCTGCGCAGGCTGGAAGCGCCCATGTTCGCTTCCATGATTGAGCGGAATGATGAGCTGGAGGCAGCTTATCTTGCAGCAGCTGAACGGATTACGGCCAGCGGATATGAGCTTCAGGCCGATGTGACGCCCGGCAATGCGAATCTTTTCTATATTCATGAGGGTGCAAGGCTTCTGCTCCATAAGGCGGAGGGACGGTTCGCAGACCGGAAAGCTACTGTCTCCTTCTCCCGTTCTGAGCTGCTGGAGCTACTGAAGAGCCATCCCGAACGGTTCAGCAACAATGTGCTAACCCGCCCGCTGATGCAGGACTATGTACTTCCTGTACTTGCTACGGTGCTAGGACAAGGGGAAATGGCTTACTGGGCGATTCCGCATCAAGCCTTCAGGGTGCTGGACGGACAGATGCCGCTGATTATTCCGCGCATGTCTTTTACAGTCATTGAGGGAACGCTTCGCAAGCATATGGATAAATACGGCTTGTCCTTCACAAATGTGCAGGCGGGTCTGGATGATAAACGTAAGGCGTGGCTAAGCGCTCAGGATGAGCTGAAGCTCGAAGACAAATTCGAAGAGATTAAGACAGTATTCTCCGGGATGTATGAGCCGCTGATCGAACAGCTTGGCAGTATTCAGGCAGGACTGCTGAAGCTGGGCAGCAATAATAAGGATAAGATTATTGACCAGATCTCCTTCCTGCAGGGCAAAGCTCTGGATGCAATGGAGAAGCAGAATGAGGCTGCACTTCGCCAGTGGGAACGGATTGAGCTGTCGCTAATGCCGCTGGGTAAGCTGCAGGAGCGGGTCTACAATATGATGTATTATCTGAACCGCTACGGGCTGGAATGGCTGGAGGAATTGATGGCTGTGCCTGCTGACTACAGCGGAACACACCGTATTATTTATATGTAAGCAAATTATTCTAGGGGGTCCTACCATGAGTTCATTATCCAAGCAAAACAGTATTGTTGCCGATATGTCGCTTGCACCCGAGGGGCATCTCAAAATCGACTGGGTTCGCCAGCATATGCCGGTACTGAACCGTATCCGTGAGCAGTTCGAAGCCGAGCAGCCGTTCAAGGGGCTCAAGGTATCGATCACCCTTCACCTGGAAGCCAAGACCGCTTATCTGGCCAAGGTAGTGCAGGCAGGCGGCGCTGAGGTAACAATTACAGGCTCCAACCCGTTATCTACGCAGGACGATGTGTGTGCTGCACTCGTTGAGGATGGCATTACCGTATTTGCCAAGTACAATCCTTCCCCGGAAGAGTTCAAGGCACTGAATATCCGGGCACTGGAGAGCAAGCCGGATCTGATTATCGACGACGGCGGCGATTTCGCCACCCTGCTGCACTCCGAGCGCCCCGATCTGATGGAGAATATCCGCGGGGGAGCTGAGGAGACAACCACAGGTATTATCCGCCTGAAGGCGCTCCAGAAGCAGGGCATGCTGAAATTCCCGATGGTGGCGGTAAATGACGCTTATTGCAAATATTTGTTCGATAACCGTTACGGCACAGGACAGTCGGCATGGGACGGCATTGTCCGGACCACCAACCTGATTGTCGCCGGCAAAACCGTGGTTGTGGTGGGCTACGGCTGGTGCGGTAAAGGTGTAGCGATGCGGGCCAAGGGACTCGGAGCGAACGTAATTGTTACGGAAGTGGATGCGATCAAGGCGGTAGAGGCACATATGGACGGATTCCATGTCATGCCGATGCTGGAAGCGGCGAAGCAAGGAGACTTTTTCGTGACTGTTACCGGGAACCGGTACGTCATTCGCGGTGAGCATTATGATGTGATGAAGGATGGCGCGATTCTCTGCAATGCCGGGCATTTCGATGTGGAGGTCAACAAGCCGGAGCTGGCTGAGCGCTCAGTGTCCCAGCGGACGGTGCGCAAGAACATCGAAGAATATCAGCTGAAGGACGGACGCAAGCTGTATCTCCTGGCTGAAGGACGTTTGGTGAACCTGGGCGCAGCCGATGGTCATCCGGCAGAGATTATGGATACCACCTTCGCACTCCAGGCCCTGTCCCTTAAATATGTGAATGACAATTATAAGAGCATTGGCGTCAAAGTGGAGAATGTACCTTATGTGCTGGATGAGCAGGTAGCGCGTTACAAGCTGGAAAGTCTGGGGATATCCATCGACAGCCTGACACAGGCGCAAGTGGAGTATCTGGACAGCTGGAATCTGAACGACTAAGGATATGGATCTGCACGAGCCCGGAGCCAATCACATTGGCCCGGGCTTTTGCGTGTCCGCAGGGGATGCAAGAATAGCCTCTTGACAAATAAGAAAAAATTACCTTGCTCCGGAAAAAGGTTTTTGATTTTTAATGGCGAATCTATTATGCTTAGGTGGTGAAAAGTGGGGCAAAGTGGGGAATCGGGATTCAGAGGTGGGGAATGAGCATGTTCATGGGGGAATACCAGCACAGCATTGACGATAAAGGCCGGATCATTATCCCGGCCAAGTTCCGTGATATGCTCGGAACCTCCTTCGTGGCGACCCGCGGCCTGGACTCCTGCCTGTTTGTTTATCCCATGGAAGAATGGGGAATCATGGAGCAAAAGCTTAAAAGCCTTTCACTGATGAAATCGGATGCCCGTGCCTTCAGCCGCTTTTTTTTCTCGGGAGCAACTGAGTGTGTATGGGACAAGCAAGGCAGGGTGAATCTGCCGGGGAATCTGCGGCAATATGCCAAGCTGGACAAGGACTGTGTTATTCTGGGCGTTTCGAACCGGGTGGAGATCTGGAACAAGGAGCTATGGGAGCAGTACTTCGAACAGTCAGAGGAATCGTTCAACGAAATCGCCGAGAAATTGGTGGATTTCAATTTTGATCTATAAAACATAACATTTCGAATTACTGCCTTGGAGGGATGCAGCTTGTTTCACCACATCACGGTACTAAAAGAAGAAGCGACAGAAGGGCTGCACATCAAGAAGGATGGCCTATATGTAGATTGTACGCTCGGGGGAGCCGGGCACAGCGCCCTTATCGCATCCAAGCTTAGCGGCACTGGACGGCTGATCTGTCTGGATCAGGATGACTGGGCGCTGAACAACGCGAAAGAGAGATTGTCCGAATACGGCGACAAGGTGGTAACCGTCAAGACCAACTTCCGCGATCTGGAGCAGGTGTTGAAGGAACTGCCGTTTGTTCCGCAGAAGGACGGAGTTCCTCAGGTAGACGGGATTCTCTTTGATCTGGGGGTATCCTCTCCGCAGTTTGATGAAGGGGAACGAGGCTTCAGCTACAACCATGACGCCCCGCTGGATATGCGGATGGACCAGTCGGCACAGCTGAGTGCGGCAGATATCATCAATACCTGGAGCGAGCAGGACATTGCCAGGGTGCTTTTCCAGTATGGAGAAGAGAAATTCTCACGGCGGATTGCCCGGAAGATTGTAGAGCGCAGGGAAGAACGCCCGGTAGAGACCACCGGAGAGCTGGCCGAGCTAATCAAGGAAGGCATTCCTGCGGCGGCAAGAAGGACCGGCGGACATCCGGCTAAGCGGAGTTTTCAGGGGCTGCGGATTGCCGTCAATGATGAGCTGGGTGCTTTTGAGGAAGGGCTGCATGCGGCTGTGCGCTGTCTGGCGCCTGAGGGAAGGGTATCCGTTATTACCTTTCACTCGCTGGAGGACCGGATCTGCAAGCAGATTTTCAGCAGCTACTTAAGCCGTTGCACTTGTCCGCCTGACCTTCCGTACTGCGTGTGCGGTGCTGAAGGCACCCTGAAGCTGATCAACCGCAAGCCTATTGTGCCGGGGGAAGAAGAGCTGGAGCTTAACTCGCGTGCCCGTTCAGCCAAGCTGCGTATCGCAGAGAAATTGTAGATGACGATAAAGGAGAATCAGAGATGGCTTATACCCGCGGAAATTTAGCAGTTCAACCTAAGAGAAAACAAGAGGCAAACCCGCTGTACCGTGAGAAAACGAAAGTTGTCACCAGGCGCAGAGTGCTGCCGCTGCAGGAGAAGCTTTTGTACATGCTGACACTGGGAGCCTTTATTCTGGTAGCAGCCTCCCTGATCTGGCGTTACGTCCATATTTACGATTTGAATATGCAGGCCCAGAAGCTGGACAGCGAGATCGCGAAGAGCAAAAAGCAAATTGCCACGTTCAAAATGGAGAAGCAGACGCTGGAGCAGATGATTGTCCCGCGGGCGAAGGAATTGGGCTTTGTGGTCCCTTCTGAGGAATCTACTATCTATGTTCCGCTTAGCAGCCAGGCTACTGACAAAGCCGGTAAAAAATAGCGATGAACGGCAATCGCAATAATAGAGGTTGTGAGGTACCTTATGGTTAAGAGAATCAAACTTCGCACGCTGTTTATAGGAGGGTGTATTACCCTCTTTTTTCTTGTTTTAGTTGCCAGAGTATTCTGGATTCAGGTTCTGCAAGGCAAGGAGTGGCAGGAGACCGCGGCTAAGCAGTGGGCCCATACTTCAACCATCAAGGCCGTCCGCGGGGTGATCGAAGACCGTAACGGCAATGTTCTGGCCAGTGATGTGCCTGCCTACACGGTGGTGGTTAACCCTGAGGTCATTGCCGAGAAAAAAATCGGCGAAGAGGTGATTCAAGGCCTGCATGAGCTGCTGAACAAACCGGCGGATGAGCTGAAGAAGCTGGTGGAGGCGAAGGATAAAGACGGGAAATATCTGAAGAACCGTGAGATTCGTAATGAAGGCTGGAAAATCGATGAGGAAATGAAGGATAAAGTGACGGCTTTCGTTGAGAAGCTCAAGAAGGAGCATGATACGCTGGAAACCGGTGTCGGACTCGTCAGAGAGCAGAAGCGCTATTATCCGAAGGGTTCGCTCGCTGCGCATATTCTGGGTTACACCGACAGGGATGGCAAAGCGGCCATGGGACTGGAAAAGTATCTGGACAAACAGCTCTCCGGTACGGACGGCGAGTTGAACTACCAGAGTGACGGCAAGGGCATCAAGCTGCCCGATTCGAAGGATACATTCCAGCCTGTGGTGAATGGAAGCAACTACAAGCTGACGATTGACAGCACGATTCAGTTCTATATTGAAGAGGCTATGAAAAAGGCGTATGCGGAGTATAAGCCGAAGTCAATCAGTGTCATTGCGGCCGACCCGAAGACGATGGAGATTCTGGGTCTGGCGAATATGCCTACTTTTAACCCGAATGAATACTATGATCTTAATCAGGATGCAGCCGGCTTCTATAACCATGCTATTATGACGAGATTCGAGCCGGGTTCTACGTTCAAGATTGTACCGCTGGCGGGTGCCGTGCAGGAGAAGCTGTTCAATCCGAATGCCACCTTCCAGTCCGGTTCTGTCCGGATCAAGGGATACAGCAAGCCAATCTATGATATGAACAGAGCCGGTTACGGAACGATTAGTTTCCTTGAAGGGGTTAAGCGGTCGAGTAACGTTGCGTTCGTAAAGCTTGGCTATGAGATGCTGGGCAAGGAGAAGCTGCTGCAGTATATCACAGATTTCGGGTTCACGGAAAAGACAGGCATTGACCTCCCGGGAGAGGTTACGGGAATTGTCAACCCTGATCCAAGCAGGGCGGTAGAGAATGCGACGCTTGCCTATGGACACGGGAAGCTGCTGGTGACCCCGATTCAGCAACTCACAGCCGTCGCAGCCATTGCGAACGGCGGCAAGCTGCTGGTGCCGCATGTAGTGAAGGAGGTTACCGATCCGAACACCGGCAAGACCACAGTTACTCAGCCTGAGGTTGTACGGCAGGTACTCTCCGAAGCAAGTGCAAGAGAGACGAGCAGCTATCTGGAGCAGGTAGTGGCAGATCAGCAGCACGGAACCGGCCGGCATGCTTACATTGAGGGATATCGCGTGGCCGGCAAGACAGGTACGGCGATTAAGCCAGACGGTAAGGGCGGGTATGACCGCGACAAGGTTCGCTCCTCCTTCCTTGGCTATGCACCGGCTAATGACCCGAAGATCGCAGTCTTCGTCATCATTGACGAGCCTGCTGATGCGGCCGGTGGCGGCGCTGCTGCGGGTCCGGTCTTCAAGGATATCGTCTCCCAGGCGCTTCCTTATATGGGCGTGCCCAAAGCAGGCGATGTCACAGGCCCTGCTGACAAGAAGACGGTGAAAGCCGAGGCTGTGGTCCAGCGCAAAGCGCCGGATCTGACCGGCAAGACGGTGAAAGCGGCAAGACAGCTGCTCATTAATCAGGGCTTTGATTTCGAAGCTGTGGGCCAAGGGGCGGATGTAGTCAGCCAGTACCCTGAGAAGGGCACCGCACTGACCGCCGGGCAGCGCATCTATCTGTTAAGTGAGCAGGGAGAGAATGTGACGCTTCCGGATCTGCGCGGGCAGTCACTGCGCGATGCGCTGGAGATTCTGAACCTGCTGAAGGTGGGGATCTCCGTCAATGGAGAAGGTTATGTCACAGAGCAGACGCAGACCAAGAATAAAGGTAAAACCCAGGTTGCGCTGACGCTTAGCCCGCTTAATGAGTATGGCGAGAATATACCTGTTGCCTTAGCCGGTGATGCCGATAAGGATGAAGCTGCTAAGTAGCAAACATATAGGCTTGTTCTAACCCCTGTTTGTCCCGAATAGTCATGAAGGTAAGAGATCATGTCTATGAACGAAAGCGGGGAGAACAGAGTGAAGGTATCAAAAGTCGTTAGCCGGCGGAGAATGCTGTGGACGCTGCTGGGACTGGCCGTGTTGTTCGGCGCGCTGGCTGTGCGTCTTGCCTATGTACAGTTAACCCAAGGCGAGAAGCTGAGCGAGAAGGCCGAGGATTTATGGCGGCGGAATATCCCCTTCACCGCCAAACGCGGCGAGATTCTGGACAGGGAGGGTGTGGCGCTGGCTTATAACATCAGCTCACCGACGATTTATGCCATTCCTGTACAGGTGAAAGAGAAGGAACAGACCGCGAAGCAGCTAGCTCCGCTGCTCGGCATGACCGAGGAGAAGCTAACCCAGCTGCTGACCCAAAAGAAGGCCTCAGTGAAACTGCAGCCCGGCGGCCGCAAAATTACGATGGAGCTTGCCGCGAGCATCCGTAATTTGCAGCTGCCGGGCATCGTTGTCGCTGAGGACAACAAACGGTATTATCCCTTCGGGGATCTGGCCGCACATATTCTGGGCTTCACCGGAATCGACAATCAGGGGATTACCGGAATTGAGAGCATCTATGATAAGCTGCTTCAGGGGAGCGCGGGCAATATCTCCTATCTCTCCGATGCGGGAGGCCGGCTGATGCCCGGGTCCTCCGAGAAGTACACGCAGCCGCAGGATGGACTTAGCCTGCAGCTGACCATCGACAAGCAGATTCAATCCATTATGGAACGCGAGCTGGATCAGGCCATGGTGAAATATCAGGCGCAGGGCGCCTGGTCTATTGCCATGGACCCCCGCAATGGCGAAATTCTGGCGATGGCGAGCCGGCCGGGGTATGAGCCGGGGAGCTACCAGGAATACGATGCTGAGGTATATAACCGTAATCTTCCGATCTGGATGACGTATGAGCCAGGTTCCACCTTCAAGATCATCACGCTGGCTGCGGCATTGGAGGAGGGGAAGGTAGATCTGCAGCATGAGCATTTTTTCGATCCGGGTTACATTGAAGTCGGCGGTGCTAAGCTGCGCTGCTGGAAGAAGGGCGGTCACGGAAGTCAGACCTTCCTTGAAGTGGTCGAGAACTCCTGCAACCCGGGGTTCGTTGCCTTGGGGCAGCGTCTGGGTAAGGATACGCTGTTCAAGTACATCCGTGATTTCGGCTTCGGGAGCAAGACAGGCATCGATCTGAACGGTGAAGCGAATGGAATTCTGTTCAAGCCCGCCCAGGTTGGTCCGGTGGAGCTGGCGACCACGGCATTCGGCCAGGGGGTGTCCGTCACGCCGATTCAGCAGATTGCTGCGGTATCGGCAGCCATCAACGGCGGCAAGCTGTATACTCCGCATGTGGCCAAAGCCTGGATTAACCCGGATACCGGGAACGTTGTCTCTGAGACCGAGCCGGAGGAAGTGCGGCAGGTGATCTCGGAGGAGACCTCGAAGAAAGTGCGGGCTGCCCTTGAGAGCGTAGTTGCCAAAGGCACAGGCCGGCCGGCATTTATTGACGGCTACCGTGTGGGCGGCAAGACAGGGACAGCACAGAAGGTAATCAACGGCCGTTATTCTCCTACAGAGCATATCGTATCCTTTATCGGCTTTGCGCCGGCGGATGATCCGCAGATCGTAGTCTATACGGCAGTCGATAACCCGAAGGGAATTCAATTCGGGGGTGTAGTTGCCGCTCCGATTGTCCAGAATATTCTTGAGGATTCTCTTCTGTATCTGAAGGTTCCGGAGCGTAAGGATCAGCTGCCGAGAACCTATAAATACGGAGAGACTCCCATAGTGACGGTCCCTGATCTTACGGGGGCAACTGTTCAGGATATCTATGAGGATCTGAATATGAATTTCATGCTGGTCCGTTCCGGCACCGGCAACACCGTGATCAATCAGGCTCCTAAGCCTGGGGCAAGAGTGCAGCAGGGCTCCACCATCCGGATTTACATGGGAACGCCAAGTGAGCCTTAAGCTTTGTTATATACTGAAAAACTTACAGGTACAATTTATTAAGATGGATAATTTACCCAAAATATAAGGATTTTATGCAGAGTGAGGGATAGGTATGTTAATTAAAGAACTCTCTTCTTGTCTGGCGGCTGCCCGTCTATACGGGGACGGAGACATAGAAATTTCGGATTTGCAGGCCGATTCACGCAAGGTGGGTCCGGGCGATTTGTTCATCTGTCTGCCCGGACATACAGTGGACGGACATGATTACGCACCTCAGGCTGCCGCCAAAGGCGCGGCTGCTCTGGTCTGCGAACGGAAGCTGGACATTGACCTGCCGCAGATCGTGGTGGATGACTGCCGGTATGCCATGTCTGTGCTGTCCAATGCCTTCTTCGGTTCACCGAGCAGCCGGATGAAGCTGATCGGCATCACTGGTACCAACGGCAAGACAACCACCACCTATCTGATTGAACGGATCATGCAGGATCATGGGGTGAAGACTGGCCTGATTGGTACGATCCAGATGCGGTATGACGGTCAGAGCTATCCGATGTCCGGTACGACACAGGAATCGCTGGAGCTTCAGCGCAGCCTGAATCAGATGGCGCTTAAGGGTGTACAGTGCTGTGTAATGGAAGTCTCCTCCCATGCGCTCCAGCAGGGCCGGGTAAAGGGGACCGACTACCGCACCGCGATCTTTACGAATTTGACCCAGGATCACCTGGATTACCACCATACGATGGAGGAGTACCGCGCAGTGAAGGGCTTGTTCTTCTCACGGCTCGGCAACGTGATCTCCCCTTGGAAGGAAGAACGCAAATATGCTGTGCTGAATGCCGACGATGAAGCCAGCGCCTATTTTGCCGCCCAGACCGCAGCGGAGGTCATTACATATGGTATCGACAAGGCTGCCAATGTCCGGGCATCGCAAATATCGATCACCGCCAAAGGAACTTTTTTCCACGTGGAGACGTTTAAGGGTGAGACGGATATTTCGCTTCGCATGGTCGGCAAGTTCAACGTCTATAATGCGCTTGCGGCTATTACAGCCGCACTGCTTGAGGATGTGCCGCTTGCGGACATCAAGGCCAGCCTGGAGTCGGTTTCCGGCGTGGACGGCCGTGTCGAATCGGTCGATGCCGGGCAGGATTTCGCAGTCATCGTTGACTATGCGCATACGCCAGACGGTCTGGAGAATGTGCTGAAGGCGGTATGTGAATTTGCAGCAGGCAAGGTCCTCACGGTCTTCGGCTGCGGCGGGGACCGCGATACGACCAAACGGCCGCTCATGGGCAAGATTGCTGCGAAATACAGCGACCATGTGCTGGTCACCTCTGACAACCCGCGGACGGAGGACCCGCTGCAGATTCTGGCCGATATTGAGGCCGGCCTGCGTGAGGATGGTGTGGAGCGCGGGCGCTATGAGATGATTCCGGACCGGCGGGAAGCCATCACAAAAGCTATTGAAATGGCAAGCCCCGGCGATGTAGTATTGATTGCGGGGAAAGGTCATGAGACCTATCAGCTGATCAAGGGAGTCGTTCATGATTTCGATGACCGCATCGTTGCTAAAGAAGTGATAAGGGGCCGAAGCTATTGATTATTAGAACATTGCATAATGTCGCGGAAATGTGCGGAGGAGAGCTGTCCTCATCCGAAGCTAAGGATATAGAGATTCAGGGAGTCGTAACCGACTCGCGCAAAATATCGGCGGACTGCCTGTTCGTCCCGCTGGTTGGAGAGAACTTCGACGGCCATCACTATGCGGCCGCTTCACTGGCGGCGGGAGCTGCCGCTACCCTCTGGCAGAGGGATAAGGGGCCTGCACCCGCAGGCGGCGGAATTATTCTGGTAGAGGACACTTTAGCGGCACTGCAAAAGCTGTCCTCCGCCTATTTGGCTGAGGTGGCCCCCCAGGTGGTTGCCGTAACGGGAAGCAACGGCAAGACGACAACCAAGGATATGATTACAGCACTGCTGGAAGTGCAGTATAAGGTGCACAAGACCCAAGGGAACTTCAACAATCATATCGGACTGCCGCTTACGATTCTCTCCATGGACAGCGATGTGGAGATCGCTGTGCTGGAGATGGGCATGAGCTCACGGGGAGAGATCGCCCTCTTGTCTCTGCTCGCTTCTCCTGACGTAGCGGTGATTACCAATGTCGGCGAATCCCATCTGCTCCAGCTTGGCTCCCGCAAGGAGATTGCCAGAGCGAAGCTTGAGATTGTGGACGGACTTCAGCCGGGCGGGCTGCTGATCTATAACGGGGATGAGCCGCTGCTTGCCGAGGTTCTGGCAGAGCCAGGCTTCCGCACGCCTGAAGGGCTACAGACCTTCCGCTTCGGGCAGTCGGCTGACAATGATGATTATCCGACCGGCCTGATGACTCACAGCGGGGGGATGACCTTCACCTCGCGGCGGCATGGGGAGCGGGCCTTTACCCTTCCGCTGCCCGGACAGCACAATGTAATTAATGCGCTTGCTGCGCTTGCAGTGGCGCGTCACTATAAGGTGACGGATGAGAATATGGCAGAAGGACTAAGCGGCCTCAAGCTGACTGGAATGCGGATTGAGGTTGTTCAGGCGGCCAGCGGACTGGTTCTGCTGAATGATGCCTATAATGCCAGTCCCACCTCCATGAGAGCGGCGATTGATGTGCTGCAGTCCATGAAATGCAGCGGCCGCAGAATCGCGGTGCTGGGGGACATGCTGGAACTCGGGCCGGAGGAGCTGGAGTTCCACAGGCAGATCGGCAGCTATCTCGATCCGGCGCTTACGGATATTGTATTCACCTTCGGCCCGCTGTCGGCGCAGCTTGCGGCGGCGGCCTCAGAGCGGTTCGAGGCCGGGCATATCTTTGCTTTTACGGATAAAGAAGCCTTGATCGATGCCTTGAATGCGAAGTGCGGCAATGACGATGTTGTGTTGTTCAAAGCATCCAGAGGGATGCGGCTGGAGGAAGTGCTGAAGCGCTTGAAAGAACATTCTGAAGCGAATGCTAATTAAAGGAGGGGTGTACCCATGGATTATCAATTACTTCTGCTGACTATTGCTGTGTCCTTTATCCTTGCGGTCATTGCCGCTCCGCTGATCATACCGCTGCTGCGCCGGCTTAAGCTGGGGCAGCAGGTTCGTGACGACGGGCCCCAGACCCATCTGAAAAAGGCGGGAACCCCTACCATGGGCGGCGTAATCATCATGGTCGCGTTCACGCTGTCTTTTCTGAAATTCTCGGTCATTAATTCGGATTTCTATGTACTGCTGGCTGCTACGCTGGGCTATGGCCTCATTGGATTCCTGGATGATTATATCAAAATTGTGTTCAAGCGCTCCCTCGGCCTTACGGCGCGGCAGAAGCTGCTGGGCCAGCTGCTGGTCGGCGTCGTGCTCAGCGTTCTGCTGATCTCGGCCGGACATCATACGAATATCAGCGTTCCGGGAACCTCCTTCAGCTTCGACTGGGGCCCCTGGTTCTATTATCCTTTCATTGTGTTGATGATGATGGCGGTCACGAATGCTGTTAACTTCACGGACGGCGTGGATGGTCTGCTGTCAGGCGTAAGCGCGATTGCGCTCGCTGCCTTCGCGGTGGTAGCCATGCAGGCAACCTCGATTGCCGCTGGTGTCTGTGCGGCTGCGATGATTGGCGCAGTGCTTGGCTTTCTCGTATTCAATGCCCATCCTGCCAAGGTGTTCATGGGCGATTTCGGCTCCTTCGGGATCGGCGGGGCGGTTGGCGCGATTGCTATTGTCACCAAGACCGAGCTGCTCTTTGTGGTGATCGGCGGAGTCTTCGTGGTTGAAATGCTGTCCGTAATTATTCAGGTCGCTTCGTTTAAGACACGCGGCAAACGGGTATTCAGAATGAGCCCGATCCATCATCACTTTGAGCTGGGCGGCTGGTCGGAGTGGCGTGTAGTCGTCTCCTTCTGGGCGGTGGGCCTTGTGCTGGCGGCAGCTGGACTATATCTCATCAAGGGGTTGTAACGAATGAAACATCCGGATCTGTACCGTGGTCAAGAGGTGGTTGTCCTAGGGCTCGCTAAAAGCGGCGTCCAGGTGGCCAAGGTGCTGCATGAACACGGCGCTGTGGTGACGGTGAATGATAAAAAGGAAAGAGATCAGAGTCCCGAAGCTTCCGAACTGGAATCTTTGGGAATTTCTGTTATATGCGGCGGGCATCCGGACAGCTTGATCCACGAGGGTGTGGAGCTGGTTGTCAAGAATCCGGGGATTCCCTATTCGGTTGCTCCGGTACAGCAGGCGCTGGAGCTGGGGATTGAAGTGGTGACCGAGGTAGAGGTCGCGTATCACCTCTGCGCTGCCCCGATGATCGGTATCACCGGCTCTAACGGCAAGACGACCACAACGACCTGGGTGGGCCATATGCTGGAGGCAGCGGGGATGCGGCCCATTGTGGCCGGGAACATAGGAACGCCGCTCTCTCAGGCCGCACAGGAGGCTGACGCGGACAACTGGATGGTGGTCGAGCTAAGCAGCTTCCAGCTGAAGGGCACGGAAGCGTTCCGGCCCAAGATTGCTGCCTTGCTGAATGTCGCGGAGACCCACCTGGACTACCATGGAGGCATGGAGGATTATGTAGCCTCCAAATCCAAGCTGTTCGCCAATCAGGGACCGGAGGATACTGCTGTGCTGAACTGGGATGATCCGGTCTGCCGCGAGCTGGTGCCCTATTTGAAGGCGGGCATTCTGCCCTTCTCCATGAACGAGGAGCTGGTGCAGGGCATCTTCGTCCGCCCGTCCTACGTGGCGGACACGGATGACGAGCTGAAGCGGGTCATTATCTACCGCGATTACACCGGGAGCGAGACCGAAATTGCTGATGTCGATTCTATCGGACTTCCCGGCCGCTTCAATGTGGGGAATGCGCTGGCTGCCTGCGGCATTGCTATTGCCGCAGGGGCAGACCCGGCGGTGCTGGGCCCGGTGCTGGCTTCCTTCCGCGGGGTGGAGCACAGGCTGGAGTATGTAACAGACAAGGCAGGGGCCGCCTATTATAACAATTCCAAGGCTACCAATTCCAAAGCTACCTCTATGGCGCTGGCTTCCTTCCGGAAGCCGCTCATTCTTATTGCCGGGGGCTTGGACCGCGGCTCGGATTATATGGAGCTGCTGCCTGTCCTCGGGGAGAATGTCAAAGCCCTGGTGGCGCTTGGGCAGACCCGGGACAAGCTGGCGGCTGTAGCCCGGCTGGCAGGAGTAAAGACGGTCATCTCCGTCGATAATGGGGAGAGTGCCGCTGCTGTGCTGGAGCAGGCTGTGCGGGAGGCTTCGGCCCTGGCGGAAGCCGGGGATGTAGTTCTCCTGTCCCCTGCCTGTGCCAGCTGGGATATGTTTACCTCCTATGAGGAGCGCGGGCGTATTTTTAAAGAGGCGGTGCATAACCTTTAAGTAGGGGGGTGGATAAGCCCCTACTACGGATGCAAGAGGTGTGCTCCTGATGAACAAATCCCGTCATGCGCCCGATATCTGGCTGCTGCTTCCGATACTGGCTTTGCTGGCTATCGGTATGGTAATGGTATACAGTGCCGGGTCCGTTCTGGGCTTCCGCAATTATGGCGATTCGTTTTATTTTGTCAAAAGACAGATGCTGTTCGCAGGTCTCGGCCTCATCGCGATGTTCATTACAGCGAACACCGATTATCTGGTGCTGAAAAGGTTCGCCCGGCCGCTCCTGCTCGTGTGCTTCGCCCTGCTGGTGCTGGTGCTGATCCCCGGCATCGGCGTGGTGCGCGGCGGTGCACGCAGCTGGCTCGGCATCAGTTCCTTCGGTATTCAGCCCTCGGAATTCATGAAGATGGGGATGATCCTCTTCCTGGCCAAGTGGCTTGGAACCGAGGAGTATGACATCTCCAGCTTCATGCGCGGGCTGCTTCCGCCGCTTGCGCTGATCGGCTCTGCGTTCGCACTGATTATGCTGCAGCCGGATCTCGGTACAGGCACTGTCATGTTCGGCGCGGCCATGATGATGGTCTTCACAGCGGGGGCGCGGATGAAGCATCTGCTCTCCCTCGGTGCGCTGGGGCTGGCCGGGTTCGCCGGACTCATTGCCGCTGCGCCTTACCGGCTGCAGCGGATTACCGCCTTTCTGGACCCCTGGTCCGATCCGCTGGGTGCGGGTTATCAGATCATCCAGTCACTCTATGCGGTGGGCCCCGGCGGGCTGGGCGGACTGGGCTTCGGGATGAGCCGGCAAAAATACAGCTACGTCCCGGAGCCGCAGACTGATTTTATTTTCTCTATATTGGCCGAGGAGCTGGGGTTCATCGGGGGGCTTGCTGTGCTGCTGCTGTTCCTGCTGCTGATCTGGCGCGGAATGAAGGTAGCCATGAGCCTGCCGGACCGCTTCGGCAGTTATCTTGCTGTAGGCATAGTATGTATGGTCGCGGTTCAGGTGGTCATCAACATCGGTGTGGTGATCGGTCTGATTCCGGTAACCGGCATCACGCTTCCGCTGATCAGCTATGGCGGCTCATCACTCACCCTGATGCTCACAGCTCTTGGCATTCTGCTTAATTTATCCCGTTATGCGAGGTGAAAGACATGCGTATTGTACTTAGCGGCGGCGGCACGGGAGGACATATCTATCCTGCCGTAGCCGTAGCCAGACAACTGGAATCCGAAGATGCGGATTCTGTCTTCCTATATATCGGAGGCAAGCGGGGTCTGGAGAGCAAGCTGGTTCCCCAGGAGAACCTGCCTTTCCAGTCCATTGATATTACAGGCTTCCGCCGCAAGCTGTCGATGGATAATGTGAAGACGGTTATGCGGTTCCTGAAGGGGGTCAAAGCCTCCAAGGCCATGCTGCGCGAGTTCAAGCCTGATGTGGTTGTCGGTACCGGAGGGTATGTCTGCGGGCCTGTTGTGTATGCTGCCTCCCGGCTCGGTATTCCGACGCTGATCCATGAACAGAATGCGATTCCGGGACTGACCAACCGTTTTCTCAGCCGGTATGCCAGTACGGTCGCGGTTAGCTTTGAAGGTACAGAACCGGCTTTTCCAGGGGCCAAGAATGTAATTTATACGGGTAATCCCCGGGCCACTACGGTCATGACGGCGAACCCGCAGCGCGGCTTCGCTTCACTCGGCATTCCCGAAGGAAGCACGGTGGTGCTGGTTGTCGGAGGAAGCGGGGGAGCCAAGGCGATTAACCGCGCCATGATTGAAATGGCGCCATTTGTGGGTAAGGGTAATGGTGTTCACTATGTGTATGTGACCGGAGAGTCCTACTTTGAGGATACCCGCAAAGCGGTACGCGAGCAGCTCGGCGGTATTCCGAACTGGCTGCATATCCTCCCTTATGTTCACAATATGCCTGAGGTGCTGGCCTGCACTTCCCTGATCGTGAACCGGGCAGGCGCCTCTTTTCTGGCAGAGATTACCGCGCTTGGCATACCCTCTGTCCTCATTCCGTCTCCTAATGTAACGAACAACCATCAGGAAGCCAATGCCAGAGCACTGGAAGCTGAAGGTGCGGCAGTGGTGGTGCTGGAGAAGGACTTAAGCGGCGAGGCGCTGTTCACAGCCGTTCAGAAGATCATCGGAGCGGATACGCTGCGCCATAGCATGTCGGAGGCCTCAAGGCGCCTAGGCAAAAGAGATTCCGCCTCCCTGGTAGTCAGCGAGCTGCGCAGGCTGGCTGCAGGACGTAAACGCTAGAATCCGGGCTTACATTGTCACACACACGGGACTCCGAACATAGGATGATCCTATAATCGTGACAATCACCCAGAGCGCTTCTTGATGTCTGAGCCTTGGAGACGGAATCCGTTCCGTCCCATTACGCAGGACAGCGGGGCCAGGAAGTGCTTACGGTGGGTGAGCGGTAATCTCGGAGGTGATACATTGGACAAATTGGTGATTGAGGGTGGAACCCCCCTGTCAGGCACCATACGTATCCATGGAGCAAAGAATGCGGCACTGCCGATTCTGGCAGCCAGCCTGCTGGCCGAAGGAGTTCACTCACTGCATAATGTGCCGAAGCTGCTGGACATCGAAACGATGCTGCATATTCTGCAGCGGCTGGGCTGCAGGACAGTGCATGAAGAGGAGACGGTTACCGTCGATACATCCTTTCTCCTGACCTCTCATGTTCCGGAGGACTTGATGCGGCAGATGAGATCCTCCATATTCCTGATGGGCCCGCTTTTGGCCAAGTTCGGGGAAGTGACGATCTATCAGCCGGGAGGCTGTGCTATCGGTGAGCGCAAGATCGACCTCCACCTGCAGGGCCTCAAGCTGCTCGGGGCAGAGATTGAGGAGACGGGCGGCCGGATCTGCTGCCGGGCTGCCAGCTTGAGAGGCTGTGATATTCATCTGGATTATCCGAGCGTGGGTGCCACGGAGAATATCATGATGGCCGCCGCCATGGCCGAGGGCACGACTACTATCTCCGGGGCAGCGAGAGAGCCGGAAATCCAGGATTTGCAGAACTTCCTCAATGCGATGGGGGCACAAATTATCGGCGCAGGGACCGATACGATCACCATTCAGGGTGTCCGCAAGCTCCATGCCTGCAGCTATGAGGTGATCCCCGACCGGATTGTTGCCGGAACTGTGATGATTGCCGCTGCCGCCACGCGGGGAAATGTCACGCTGACCCACACCAATGCAGGACATTTGACCTCCCTGATCCACATCCTGAGGCGCGCCGGTGTTCAAATTACAGTGTGCAATGATATAATTAATATCAGCTGTATGGGACGCCCCCGTGCGGTTGATCGTATTGTTACCTCTCCGTATCCGTCTTTTCCTACGGACCTGCAATCCCAGGTTATGGTTCTATTGTCCCTGGCGGACGGATTCAGTGTAATCAAGGAGACGGTTTTCGAGGGGCGCTTCAAGCATGTGGAGGAGATGGCCCGGATGGGAGCCGATATCTCTATTGACTTGAGCAGGGCCTTCATACGCGGCGTTCAGCGGTTGTATGGAGCCACGGTTGAGGCCACTGACCTGCGGGCCGGAGCTGCCCTTGTAATCGCCGGACTGGCTGCTCAGGGAACAACTGTTGTAGAGCAGGCGCATCATATTGACCGGGGATATGACGGCATCGAATTACTGTTTCAAAAGCTGGGCGCGCGCATTAGCCGCAAGGTGCCGGTGCCTGACCCGCTGGATCTGGCCAATTAAAGCTCCCTGTCTCCTTCGGCGAAGCCGTGAGGAAGGAGACAGGGCCTTATTACGGAGATATGAGAATGCCAAAAACGCGAATACCTCTTTTGAAAGAGGACAAGCCTAGCAAGAGAAAAAACCGTAAAATTATTATCATTCTGGCACTGCTGTTTACTGCGCTGCTGGCTGTAATCTTCTTCCGTTCATCGATCAGCAAGATTACAGCCATTGAGATGCAGGGGGATAAATATACGTCCCGTGAGCAGCTGCTGGCAGCAAGCGGCCTGAAGATCGGAGGACAGTTCTTCGCCGTCTCTGGAGATTCCGTGGGGAAGGCGCTGGAGGAGCTGAATACAGTTCAGGAGGCGCAGGTCAGCAAGAAGTTCCCCGGTGTGGTTACGATCATTGTGAAGGAGTACCCGGCGGTTGCTTATGAACTGGACCAGACAGGCGTGCTGGAAGCCATTCTGTCAAGCGGGGCCGCCGTCTCTGTGACGGATACCGGAATTGCTGTAGAGAAGCCGATATTGACTAACTGGAAGGCTGACGATCCTTACAAGACCAAGCTATGCCAGGCGCTGGCCGGAATTCCGAACGAGCTGACCAGTGATATATCCGAGATTGTACCTTCCCCGACGCTGTCATTTCCGGACCGGATCAAGCTCTACACACGTTCACGCTTTGAGGTCATAACTGCCATTTCATTGCTGAAGGATAAAGTAGGCTATTTGAATCAGGTGATTCAGACGGAGGAGCCGGGACTGATCAAAATGCTGGAGGCGGATTCCTATGTTCCATTCCATACTGAAGCCGGGGACACCGGGGAAGACGCAGATGTACAAGAGTAAATAGTCCCTACTAATAGGGCGGAAAAAATGCTACAATCTGTTTTACGGGTAATAAGCAATATCCCTCTTTTTTCTGCGGATTTTTTGAGATGCAATCCAGGATATAGCTGCTGTTCTCTTGTTTTTATTCTTTGAATGTCAGGTGCTGATCCCGCTAAGCGGAGGGTGCCTGCCTGCACGTGAAGACCTTGTCATATTATTCCTCTCAAAAAATTTGTTGAAAAAAGAGGGAAAGGATTAGGGATGTTGAATATGTACAGAGATGTTTCCCGCGACCGGGATCAAAAGCTTGTTTACTATGATTATAACAGGAGGTGCCATAGGGCTTGAGCAACAATGACATCATTGTTAGTTTGGACATCGGTACATCCAAAGTTCGGGCAATAATCGGGGAAGTTACTAGTGGAACCTTCAATATTATTGGCGTTGGATCTGCGGATTCGGAAGGGATACGCAAGGGTGCGATTGTAGACATCGATCAGACTGTGCAATCGATCAGGAGTGCCGTAGAGCATGCGGAGCAAATGGTCGGTATTCAAATATCCGAGGTGTATGTCGGGATATCCGGCAACCATATCGGCCTGCAATCCAGCCACGGCGTAGTTGCCGTTCAGAATGAGGACCGTGAGATCGGCGAAGATGACATCGACCGCGTAATCAAGGCAGCGGAGGTTATTGCACTTCCGCCGGAACGCGAGGTCATTGATGTTGTCGCCAAGCAGTACATCGTCGACGGCCTTGAAGGCATTCAGGACCCGCGCGGAATGATCGGCGTCCGCCTGGAAGTGGAGGCTACGATCATCACCGGTGCCAAGACCCCCATACATAATCTGCTCCGCTGCGTGGAGAAATCAGGTCTGAAGGTTAAAGATCTTGTCCTTATGTCTCTCGGGGCTGGCGGATTAGCGCTCTCCAAAGATGAGAAATCAATGGGGGCTGTACTGGTGGATATCGGTGCCGGACAAGCCACGATAGCCGTATATGAAGAAGGTTCCCTTAGTGCAACCTCCACGATTCCGATCGGAGGAGAATTCATAACCAATGATATTGCGTACGGACTTCGGACACTTACCGACCAGGCCGAGAAGGTCAAGCTGAAATACGGCTGTGCCTGGATCGATGATGCCGCTTCGGAGGTCGTCTTCAAGGTCCTGCGTATCGGCAGCAATGTGGAGAAGGAATTCAACCAGGAGGATCTGGCAGCGATTATCGAGCCGAGAGTCCAGGAAATCTTCCACCTGATCCGTCAGGAAGTGAAGCGGCTTGGTTATACGGAGCTTCCGGGAGGTTATATACTTACGGGTGGTACAGTTTCGATGCCTGGGGTGCTTAAGGTAGCCCAGAACGAGCTGGCAGCCTCTGTACGGATCGCAGTGCCGGATTATATCGGAGTGCGTGACCCCGGCTTCACCGGCGGTGTAGGCATCCTTCATAATGTGGTACGCAACTACCGCGGACGCAGCAGCGGCGGAAGTGCCAACAAGAAGACCGTTAACCGCAGCAAGCAGAGCGCAGCGCCGGTCCAGGATTCTTCCAAGAAGCCGGGTCTGGTGGAACGACTAAAGAATATGTTTAGCGAGTTCATATAAGTGTAATCCAGATATACTTGGATTGGCCATCCAAGCACTACTCGAGGGGGAGATGGAAACAATATGTTGGAATTTGATTTTGAAATGGAGAGCTTGGCGCAAATAAAAGTCATCGGCGTCGGCGGCGGCGGAAGCAACGCTGTGAACCGGATGATTGAAAATGGCGTTCAGGGTGTTGAGTTCATCACGGTTAATACAGACGCCCAAGCGCTGCATATGGCCAAATCGGAGCATAAATTACAAATCGGGGATAAATTGACCCGCGGACTTGGCGCAGGAGCGAATCCTGAGGTCGGCAAGAAGGCGGCAGAGGAATCCCGCGATCTGATCTCGAATACGCTGAAGGGCGCAGACATGGTCTTCGTTACCGCAGGGATGGGCGGCGGTACCGGAACAGGCGCAGCGCCTGTCATTGCCGAAATCGCCAGAGAATGCGGAGCATTGACGGTAGGCGTCGTGACCCGCCCGTTCACTTTTGAAGGCAGAAAACGTGCCAACCAGGCAGAGCTTGGAATCGAAGCGCTCAAGGAAAAGGTTGATACGCTGATTGTGATTCCGAATGACCGCCTCCTGGAAATTGTGGATAAGAAAACTCCGATGCTGGAAGCGTTCCGTGAAGCGGACAATGTACTCCGGCAGGCGGTACAAGGCATCTCCGACCTTATTCAGGTTCCCGGCTTGATCAACCTTGACTTTGCCGATGTGAAGACGATTATGACGGAGCGCGGCTCAGCGCTTATGGGCATCGGGATTGCTACCGGCGAGAACCGGGCGTCTGAGGCGGCCCGCAAGGCGATTATGAGCCCGCTGCTTGAAACCTCCATCGAAGGAGCACGCGGCGTCATTATGAATATTACAGGCGGCTCTAACCTCTCCCTGTACGAAGTGAATGAAGCTGCAGAGATTGTTACCTCGGCTTCGGACCCTGAAGTGAATATGATCTTCGGTGCCATTATCGAAGAGAGCATGAAGGACGAGATCAAGGTTACTGTTATTGCGACAGGCTTTGAACACAAGCCTTCTCCAATAGCTCCTGTACGCCGTCCTGCGGCAAACAGCGAGCCGGCTGCTGATAATAAGAGCAAGAGTGAGAATCTTCGTCCGTTCGGGAATCAGACAAGCTCTGATCAGCTGGATATTCCGACCTTCCTGCGCAACCGGACACGCGGCAATAATGATTAAGAGCCATGAATAGCGATTAATAGGATAGACTGTTACGGAAGCACCGTATCACGCAGCTTTGAACTGCGGGGTATGGTGTTTTTTTGTTTTTCAGGCTGTATAATAACGATAACGGGAGACGATACCATGGAAATGCTGGACCCCCGGGTGGATTTTGTATTTAAGCGGATTTTTGCAAGCGAGGGCAACAAGGATGTACTGCTCGCTTTTCTGAACCAGATATTCTTGGATGCGGGCGATCTTCCGCTGGAGGAAGTGGTGCTGCTCAATCCATATACAGATAAGGATGATCCGCTGGATAAGCAGGCGATATTTGATATATGGGCCAAGACGGTGGACGGAAAGCTGATTAACATTGAGATGCAGCTGTTCAACAAATATGATATTGAGAAACGGACGCTGTATTATTGGAGCAAGCGTTATGCCGGGCAGCTTCAGGTCAGCGGGAAATATACCGAGCTTAAGAAATGCGTGACGATTAACATTCTGAATTACAAGGTGCTCCCTAATGAACATACACATAGTGTATTTCATTTGCGGGAGGACAGCAGCGGAGCGCGGCTGACAGACGATATCGAGATTCATTTCCTGGAGCTGCCCAAGCTGAACCAACCGGTTAAGCCCGGCGAAGGCGGCCTTGTGAACTGGCTGCTGTTCCTGAAAGGGATCAACTACTCTGAATGGGAGGTGCTGCAAATGAATGAGCCAGCCTTGAAGAAGGCGATGGAGACGCTGGAATTTCTGAGCCAGGATTCAGAAGCCCGCCGTAAATATGAGGACCGCCAGAAGGTTCTGATGGACGAAGCCTCACAGCGGGAAGGTGCGCTTAGAGAAGGCTTCGTCAAGGGGACTGCGGCGGGTGAACTGGAGGCCAAGCGGGTAATAGCAAAGAATCTCCTGACGATGGGAATGGATCGTGCTTCAGTGCAGAAAGCAACCGGACTCTCCGAAGAAGAGCTGAAATCTATCAATAACTAAATACGTTTCTCATGAAGCCAGCCGCTTAGGACTGGCTTTTGTGTTGTGCACTGATGTTCCTCTCAATGCCCATAAACCGACAAAAAAACTGCAAGAACGCCCCCCATGTTTAGACAGACTTTGGATACGGGAGTTTCTATACTAATCTTATCGTCTAAAAAGAGAGCCTGCACCGAGGCCTCCGGATAGATATCCGCTTGCAGGCAGGTGAGAGCGATGGTTGTCTATATTGACTTGATTTTTGCCGCCAATCTGCTGATCGACGGAGTCCTGCTGTGGCTGACAAGCTGGCTGGTGAAGCACAAGGTATCCTGGTGGCGCCTGACTCTCTCAGCGCTGGCGGGTGCACTCTATGTCGTCATGATGTTCGTACCGGAGCTGTCCTTTCTGTATACCTTTCTCATCAAATTCGGGTTATCGGTTTTGATGATCTGGATAGCCTTTGGATTTAGAAGTCTGCAAAGCTATCTTCGGGCATTTGGGGCGTTTTATATCATTAATTTTGCGGCGGCGGGAGGGATCATAGGCGTTCATTATCTGCTGCAAAGCTCTGGTGACCTCTGGAAGGGCATGATCTTCACCTCATCGGGAGGCCAAGCTTACCGGCTGAAGATCGGTTTCTGGTTCGTGCTTGCCCTGCTTCCGCTGGTGCTGCTGCTCTTCAAGCTGATCCAGTCCTCCCGCCGGCACAGAGAGCAGCTGGACTCCTATATCGGGGAAGTGACAGTGGAGATTGACGGAGTGTCGGTTACCTGTCCCGGACTGCTGGATACCGGGAACCGGCTCAGTGATCCGCTGACGAGGATTCCGGTCATGGTGATGGAAGCCTCGCTGTGGGAGGGCCATTTGCCGGCTTCCTGGAAAGGAAGGCTGACCCAGACGGGTGCAGATACACTTGTACTGGAAACGGACGGGCAGTCGTTCGCCTGGCAGGACAGAGTGCGGCTGGTGCCGTACAGGGGCGTCAACCGCGGGGCATCCTTCATGCTCGCGCTGAAGCCGGATAAGGTGAGTATAGTGCTTGGCGGTGATACCTTTTGCAGCACAAGGGTACTCATCGGGCTGGATGGCGGGACACTGTCGGGAGACGGCGCGTACCGGGCGGTCATACATCCTGACCTGACCCATAAAGAGAGTGCTCCAGAAGCGCCGGCTGACAAGGTGATGGGCTAAGTAACCTATAGGAGGAACAATAATGGTCAAATTCAAGCTTGTGCTGCAACTGCAGTATTACCGCATGCTGTTTCTGCTCGGTCTGAAGAGCCAGGAGATTTATTATATTGGGGGAAGTGAGGCGTTGCCGCCGCCGCTGACATGCGAGGAGGAGGAATTCCTGCTCCAGCGTCTCTCCAGCGGAGATGCGGCGGTCCGGGCTATGCTGATTGAGCGCAACCTGCGGCTGGTGGTTTACATCGCCCGGAAATTCGAGAACACCGGCATTAACATTGAGGATCTGGTGTCCATTGGTGCGATCGGACTGATTAAGGCGGTCAACACCTTTGATCCGGAGAAAAAAATCAAACTCGCTACCTACGCCTCACGCTGCATTGAGAATGAAATTCTGATGTATCTGCGGCGTAACAGCAAGACCAGAAGCGAGGTTTCTTTTGATGAACCGCTGAATATTGACTGGGACGGCAACGAGCTGCTGCTCTCGGATGTGCTGGGCACAGAGAACGATACGATCTACCGCAACATCGAGGAGCAGGTGGACCGCAAGCTTCTGCAGAAGGCGCTGGAGAAGCTCAGCGAGCGGGAACGGCTGATTATGGAGCTGCGGTTCGGGCTGCGGGGCGGCGAAGAAAAAACGCAAAAGGATGTGGCCGATCTGCTGGGCATCTCGCAATCCTATATTTCCCGCCTGGAGAAACGAATTATCAAGCGGCTGCGCAAGGAGTTCAACAAGATGGTGTAAGTGATGAAAGCTGAGGAATAAAATGCCGGACCGGGGAGATAATGTACAGTAATGTTTCTCCTTGGGAGGTTAATCATCATGACCCGAAATAAAGTCGAGATTTGCGGTGTGGACACCGCCAAGCTGCCTGTTCTCACGAACGTGGAAATGCGGGCATTGTTCACTTCGCTGCAGCAGCAGGGCGAGCGATCCGCCAGAGAGAAATTGGTAAATGGCAACCTCAGGCTTGTGCTAAGCGTGATTCAAAGGTTCAATAATCGTGGAGAGTTCGTGGATGATCTGTTTCAGGTAGGCTGCATCGGACTCATGAAAGCCATCGATAATTTCGATTTATCGCAAAATGTCAAGTTCTCCACCTATGCGGTGCCGATGATCATCGGAGAGATCCGCCGCTACTTGCGCGACAACAACCCGATCCGGGTATCCCGCTCCTTGCGCGACATTGCCTATAAGGCGCTGCAGGTGCGTGACAGCCTGACGAACCAGAATTCGCGGGAGCCGACGATCTTCGAAATATCCGAAGCGCTCGGCGTTCCGAAGGAGGATGTTGTCTTCGCGCTTGATGCGATCCAGGACCCGGTATCCCTGTTTGAGCCGATCTATCATGACGGCGGGGACCCGATCTATGTGATGGATCAGATCAGTGACGACAAGAACAAGGATGTCTCCTGGATTGAGGAGATTGCGCTCCGGGAGGCCATGCAGCGGCTGGGTCAGCGCGAGAAACGCATTCTGTCCATGCGCTTCTTCGAAGGCAAGACCCAGATGGAGGTCGCTGACGAGATTGGCATCTCACAGGCCCAGGTCTCGCGGCTTGAGAAATCAGCGATCCAGCAAATGCAAAAGCATGTAAAGTCTTGACCACAGTCTATAAATGAGCGGAGGATATTCCGGATGGCGGCACATCGCAGCCAGCGGGGTATCCTTTTATATGTCCGGGGTGATGAGACTCTGGAATACAGTCATGCGGCCAAGCCCTATGGACATATACTGAAGCTATAGGTCTGAACGTACAGGGGTGGCAGGATGATTGAGGAAACGTCAGCTTCGGGTAAAAAGATGAAAATCTCCGATTTCCAAACCAAAGATGTAATCAATATTGTTGACGGCAAACGGCTGGGCCAGATCAGCGACCTGGAGCTGGATTTGCGCAGAGGCGTCATTGACGCTGTGATCGTCCCGGGGTATACCCGGTTCATGGGGCTGTTCGGCGGCGGTGCCGATCTGGTCATTCCGTGGCGGAATATCGTGAAGATCGGTGCGGATGTCGTGCTCGTGAAGCTGGAGGAGCCCCGCATGATGCAGGGACAGGAGGACCGCGAGATGATGTACCTGGAACGGCCGGAACGCAGTGAACGGCGCACTTATTAATGGGGTGCGTCTTTTTTCTGCCGATATGGGTAAAGTCATAGGAGCAGGTTTGCAAGGAGGTTTTTCGGGGTCCCCGCAAAGTACCTGAATAGGCTTCGAAGCGTTACTTCACTTTGTGGGGAATATTTTGTGGGGCTGAGTGTGGTACACTTAAGCGGAGGTGAAGAGATGGAACCGTTTATGCAGAGTGGCGCAGCGCCAATGCTGCTGCATCTGGAGCCCTGGCGTGAGCCGTATACAAGCATTACAGCAGGCTTCACCGGCAGGGCAGGCGGCAGCGGCAAAGTCCCGTATGACAGCTTCAATTGTGCTTTTCATGTAGGCGATGATCCGGCGGATGTGCTGGCCAACCGCAGCCTGCTGGCTGCTAGTCTGGGTTTCCGGCTGGCTGACTGGACCTGCGGGGAACAGACCCATGGCAAAGAGATCGCCATCGTTACAGAACAGGAACGCGGCCGGGGCAGCCTGGACCGGGCCTCTGCCTTTCAGGCCACAGACGGGCTGCTGACGAATGTGCCCGGAGTGCTGTTGACTTCTTTTTATGCCGACTGTGTGCCGCTGTTCTTCCATGATCCGCTGAAGCAGGTGGTTGGGCTGGCGCATGCGGGCTGGAAGGGAACCGTGGCCCAAATCGCGGCAGCGATGGTGGATCGTATGGGACAGACGTACGGGAGCCGCCCGGAGGACATACAGGCTGCTATAGGGCCTTCTATTGGAGATTGCTGCTATGAGGTGGATGATTACGTCATGGACCCTGTCCGCCGGCTGGAGGCCGGGCTGAACCTGCCGGATGCGGCGGAAGGCGCGCAGGCTTTATATAGACCATCGGAGACGGACAGCAGCAAAATGCTGCTGAACTTGAAAGAATTGAACCAACGCATTATGATAAAAGCAGGAATATTGCCGACTCATATCGAATGTACAACTTGGTGTACAAGCTGTAACAGTGATCTGTTCTTTTCGTACCGGAAGGAAAACGGGGTCACTGGGAGAATGACGAGCTGGATCGGAATAAAGGAGAGTTGAAATTTTGGCCTCGCTACAAGAACGAATAGCCACTACCCGGGAACGTGTCGCACGGGCCTGCGCGGCCAGCGGCCGGGATGCCAGTGAAGTCAAGGTGATTGCGGTAACGAAATACGTATCACTGAATACGGTATCTGCTGTATTGGAAGCAGGGCTTGAGGAGATTGCCGAGAGCCGCTGGCAGGATGCGGAGCCGAAATGGAATGCGCTTGGACACAAGGGGATCTGGCACTTTATCGGGCATCTGCAGACGAACAAGGTGAAGGACGTTATCGGTAAATTTCAATATATTCACTCTCTGGACCGGCTGTCGCTGGCCAGGGAGCTGCATAAGAAGGCAGAAGCTGCCGGACTTGCTGTGAAGGTGTTCCTGCAGGTGAATATTTCGGGCGAGGATACCAAGTTCGGCCTGGCGCCGGAAGCGGTGGAGGACTTCCTGCGGGAGATCACTCCGCTTGACCGGGTGAAGGTCGTCGGCCTGATGACGATGGCCCCTCACGAGGAAGACCCCGAGGCGACCCGGCCGGTATTCCGCGGACTCCGCGAGCTGCGTGACCGCTTGAATCTGTTGGGTTTGACACCTGAGCCAATACAAGAGCTGTCGATGGGCATGTCGAATGACTTTGAAGTGGCGATACAGGAAGGAGCCACCCGGGTTCGTCTGGGAACGGTATTAGTAGGTCATGAGGAGGGAGAATGATGGGCGTGATGAACCGATTTATGAGTTTCTTGGGCTTGCAGGAGGAAGAGGAAGTTGTGGAACGGGAGCAAATCTCCCGTGATGAGGATGAATACGAACCCGCCCCTGTAGAAACACGCAAGAATCAGAGGGCCAACGTCGTCAGCATTCATTCCCAAAAAAATGTGAAGGTTGTGCTCTACGAGCCGCGCTCGTATGACGAGGCGCAGGAGATTGCCGACCATTTGCGTTCACACCGCACGGTAGTAATTAACCTGCAACGGGTGCGCAATGACCAGGCGATGCGGATTATCGATTTTCTCAGCGGAACTGTTTATGCTCTGGGTGGAGGAATATCCAAAATTGGGGGCAATATATTTATGTGCACACCGGACACCGTGGAGATCCAAGGCTCCATTACCGAGATCCTGGGTGACGAGCAAGACTACAACCGAATGAGGTGAGCAGGGTTTGAATGAAATATCTTCAATTATAGACATCCTATTTCAGATTTACTATTACATGATCCTCGTATACATTCTGATGTCCTGGTTGCCGAATCTGCGTGAGAATTTTATCGGCGAGCTGCTGGGCAAGCTGGTGGAGCCGTATCTGGCACCGTTCCGGAGGATTATCCCTCCATTGTTTGGCACGCTGGATATCTCCCCGATTGTCGCGATTATCATGCTGCGCTTTGCCGCAGTCGGTCTGCACTCTATCGTAGCCTCGGTCTTCGGCTGAGTCCGATGAAGAATGAAATCTACGGGCATTTCCACCCGGATGAACGGCCGTTTGTGGACAAGGCCTGGGAGTGGGTCTCGAATGCCGGGGAGTATCATGAGACGAAGCTGACCGAATTTCTGGACCCCCGTCAGTGCTATATTCTGCAAAGTCTGGTGAACCGCCACCCTGATGTGATTGTGCGCTGGGAGGGCGGTTCTTCGGATGCCGAGCGGAAGCGGGCAATGCTGGCTCCGGATTATCGTGACCTTACGGATGAGGATATGGAACTAAGCGTGCTGGCGATCACCTCAGGTGAACAGAAATTTCTATCGCTGGAACATGGGGATTATATGGGAGCAATCCTGGGACTAGGTATCAAAAGAGGCAAGATCGGCGATATTCATGTGCTGGAAGACGGCTGCCACGTAGTGGTGGCTGCTGACATCGCGGATTATCTGTCCATTCATTTGACCGGTGTCCATCGGGTTAACGTCAGTACGGAGATCCTGCCGTTATCCGGCCTGCGCAGCAGTGAAGCGAAGCTGGAGGCAATGGAGTTCACGGTGGCATCCCTGCGGCTTGACGGGATTGCAGCGGATGTCACGCGGCTGAGCCGGAGCAAGATTCTGGCCCCGATCAAGGCCGGGCGCGTCCGGGTGAACTGGAAGGTCGAGGAAGATCCGTCCTGTCCGCTGAAGGACGGGGACATGGTCTCGATCCAGGGCTTCGGACGGTTCAAGGTGCTGGAGATCGGCAGCTTGACGAAGAAGGGCCGTTACCGGATTTTGGTAGGCAAATTTGTCTGAAGTCTTTGCAGGATTACAGCTGTGCTTGTCGAAATTGATAATCTCAGGGAAATATGGACACTTAGCAGGCCGTGCGCCGGTAATTGTCTTTCATCTATAATCTTCACCGAAATTTCTAGGAGGTGCACAGCATGCCATTAACACCGCTCGACATACATAACAAGGAATTCTCCCGGAGAATCCGCGGTTATGACGAAGATGAGGTCAATGAATTTCTGGATCAGGTGATTAAGGATTACGAGAGCGTGATCCGGGAGAATAAGGAACTGCACAACCAGTTGTTAACCCTTCAGGAACGCCTGGATCATTTCGTCAATATTGAAGAGAGTCTGTCCAAGACCATTCTTGTAGCCCAGGAGGCTGCGGATGATGTCAAGAATAACTCCAAGAAGGAATCCCAGCTGATCCTCAAGGAAGCAGAGAAGAACGCCGACCGGATTATCAATGAAGCGTTGTCCAAATCCCGCAAGGTGGCGATTGAGACCGAGGAGCTGCGCAAGCAGGCTTCGATCTACCGAACCCGGTTCCGGACACTGCTGGAAGCCCAGCTGGAACTGCTGTCCCAGGATGACTGGAATGCGCTGGAGAGCCGTGAGGTTAGCGAGAACGCGCTCTGAGCCTAAGATGACGGTTAGCTTGTACCCTTTATCAATACACAAAAACTCCTTAGCAGCAGGTCAATCAAGACCTCTGATAAGGAGTTTTTTTGCGTGTATTCTACACGGGAACGATCACTTTTCCTGTAATATGGATAGGGCCACTCAGATTAATTTCGCCTTGAAGATCCTCCAGGTTGGAGGCAAAGACTTGAAACGCATAATAGCCTTCAGGAAGATCGGTAAGGATGGTCTGGAACATGGTCGTCATTCGAACCGTCTCATCTTCATCCGCCGGAATGGCGGATTGTTCAGCACTGCCTACGAGGATTCCATCCACAAGTAATTCAAGCAGGATAGTGGGCTGAACGGGCGGTGTAGCAAACACGTTCGTAACCAACCAGCCAACCGTTGTAGTGAGCTCAACGTAATTGCTTGGAGCAGAAGGAACAGCCATACCGAATTCTAAAATCAGGCGTTGGGTCCCGTCGATTGGTATGGTAGGTCCAAATGATAGATTGCTACTGACACTCCGGGCAAATTCTACTAGGGTATGCGGCATTTTTTCACCTCCATATTCTGGCATAGTTCCATCCTATGTTTGGAGTGAATATTATGTTAGAGACAACATCCTATGGACTGGAAAAATATCGGACTTATGGTGGTGATAGCTATGAATATCCTATTTATAACCTCAGGTTTTCAGGGTGTCTATTCTTTCTTTGAACAGCGTATAGCAGAGACTTTGCAGAAGGAGGGGCATCATTGCAGAGCTTTACAGCCTGGCAGTGTGTTGAATGAATTGAAGCTTAAACAGCATTTATGGCAGCCGGAGCTGATTCTGCTTATGGCCGGTCTGAAGATTCCGGAGCCTGTGCTGCAGTGCATCAGACAATCCGGGGTGAAGTCGGCAGTGTGGATGACAGAGGACCCTTATTACATGGATTGGACGGCTCCGCTGATTGGTTATTTTGATTATATTTTCACCATTGACCTGGCTGCAGCAGAGCATTATCGGGCTTTGGGGCATCCCCGGGTCTCTCATCTGCCGCTGGGTACAGACCCTAATCTGTTTCACCCTGCTGATGTATCCGAGGAGTATAGAAGTGATATCTGCTTAGTAGGCGTGCCTTACAGTAACCGGATTGAGCTTATAGAGGCCTTACTTGCAGGCACAGCCTATCGCATCCAACTGGTGGGGCGGGGGTGGGGGCGGTACTATCATGAATGGAAGCATGGCGCTAAGCGCAATGTGGAGCTGGTGAATGCCTGGGTCCCGCCGGAGACGGCTGCGAGTTACTACAACGGGGCGAAGATTGTGCTGAATATTCACCGCCCTTCGGCTGAGAAGTACAACCGTAACCGGGCAGGGATTATCGCCACAAGCATCAACAACCGTACCTTTGATGCGGCCAGCTGTGAAGCGTTTCAGCTTACCGATTATAAAAGCGGGCTCCGCCATCAGTTTGACGAGGCCACTCAGGTGGTTTCTTATCAGGATAAGCATGATTTGCTGCAGAAGGTTCATTACTACATGGTCCATGACGATGAGCGCAAACGGATCGCTGAAGCAGCGAGGCAGCAGGTGCTGGCAGCCCATACCTTTGAACACCGGATACATGATTTGTTAAGGAACGTGCAAGCCTGATAGACGGATTCACCGGACCTGATAGACGCTCCGCAGTTAATCTGCCGGGCGTTTATTCAGGTTTGCCCATAGACTAAGTCCGCTATTCTGTCCTCCATTTGAAAATTTAGTCTTCTAACCTATACCGTTTCGAAGAAGGATACATATGATAGCAAGTAAACAGCGAGGGAGGTATTCGATTGCCAAAAGTAACGATCGTCATGACCAGCTACAATAAGGCCGCATATGTCGCAAAGTCCATTGAATCCATTCTCAATCAGACGCTCACAGACTTTGAATTCTACCTGATGGATGATAACTCGAATGAAGAAACTCTGAAAGTGATTGAGCCCTATCTCAAGGATAAGAGAATAAAATTCTTCAGAAGCGATACGGAAACCCTGCAGCAGAGAGTGGAAAAGGTCAGATACTCCGCGCTGATCAATCAAGCCCTCGCTCAAGCACAGGGGGAGTATATTTCCTATGCCACCGATGATAACCGTTACAGAAATACTAGACTTGAGCATATGGTGGACTATCTGGAGGAGAATCCCGAAGTCATGATTGCCTACTCTGCATCGCTGGTCAACTACTTGAATGAACAGGATGAAGTGACCCGCAGCCAGCTAAGACCCGCCAAAAAAATTGTTTCGGTGGCCCCTTGCGTCATCGATCATTGCTCCATCCTGCACAGAAGCTCCATTCTTCCGGTCATTCATGACAAGTTCGGGTCTTACTGGGATGAGAATCCGGAGTTCTATCGAATAGGTGACGGCAGGTTCTTCTGGCGTTTGAACCAATTCTGGGACTTCCACCCTGTAGATGAGGTTCTGGATGATAACTATATCACCGAGCTGTCGATTCACTATCAATTGCAGCATCAGGAGAAGAGCCAGTTCATTCAGATGCTTCCTCCGCAGCGGACCTGCAAGGAGCTTAGGGAAGAGCTAAAGTTCATCCAGCAGCAAAAGAAATAAAATCTCTGCCTAGAAAGGTACCACGAGGAGGGAAAACGGATTGTCCATCTATCTGTCCAATTACTGGTCGCTCTATAGTGAATTTATCCATGCTGCGCAGGAGCTGAAGTACAGGAATATCCCATTGGCCCTGATGACGAACTTCTATCAACAAATCAACGATGAGCTTAGGAGCGAGATGGGGAGCAGCGATTTTAAGCTGAAGCTGGAGCATTCCGGTATTCATGAGCAGCACCAGATTCAGCCTTTCTTTGAAAATGAGGTTGCGCCGCTCTATCAGCCTGTAAAGTCCAATCTGAAGGGCAAAATACTGATTAATCTGGACTATATCAGAATGTCGGAGAAAACGATCAGCGAGCATTTCAGCGGAGATTCAGCAATGATTCTGTCCCGCTCCAGAGCCACCGAGCTGTATGGAATCCCCAATGTATATAGCCTGGGCTACAAGCAGGACACCAAAGCTGCTTCGGAAGAGCTGGTCCGGCGCGCTGCTGACCTTTTTGCGAAGGCCGAAGGACATCCTGCGTTCAGCAATGATTTTTTTACCCAGACCTTCCTAAGCCGGATTCCTTCCATTGTAGATACTATCGAAATGGTGTTTAATCTCTACGATGACCTGCCGGTAGCGGCTGTAATGGTAGGTACGACAGAAGATGTAGCCAGCCGGGCGCTTGCTGTCGTTGCAGGGATCAAGGGGATTCCCAGCGTATGTCTGCAGCACGGAATTCTGATGGGAGAGGAAGCCTTCATTCCTGTATTCTCCAGCCATATCGCAATCTACGGGCAATATGAACAGGATTGGTACGTGCGCAGAGGGCTTGAAGCCGGGCGGATCATGATTACCGGCCATGCCCGTTACGATGATATCTTTACTTCGAAGGTTACGTCTACAGAGTCTTTTAGAGAAACCTACCAGCTTGATCCTCATAAAATCACCTTACTAATCGCTACCGGACCGACGCTGGATGAATACAAGATCCGCACCCTGCTCACCCAATTGGCCTCACATCCGCAGTTTCAGCTGATCATCAAGCCCCATCCCTGGGAGCTGTCCAAGAAGCTGATTTCGCTGTATACCGAGTACGAAGAAGAATATAGCAATGTTCATGTGGTTACCGACCGCAAGGCAGACACCCGTGAGCTGATTATGAAATCGGATGCTGTGGTCGCCACCCTCTCCACGGTTGCCCTTGAAGGTCTTTTGTTCGATAAGCCTGTATTTGTCTACAAATTCATTCAGGCTAACCGTGAATATGATTACTATGATGCCCTTGACCGCTATATTCAAACAGAACCGTCGGACTTAACCCGCATCATCGCCCGCTATTATTCCAGCAATGTAGAGAAAACAAACTACAAGACTGTAAAAGAGAAATTCTTGCAGCAAGCCTATCAGATTCCTGACTCCGGCAAAGCGCTTGCGGATCTCATGGACCGCCTGATCCATGGAAGCGGGAACCGATGAAGCGGGAGGTGGAGAGCATGTTCTTCCGGAATAAAAGGATTCTGATTATCGGCGGTACCGGCACCATCGGAAAAAGTATTGCAAAGCTCCTTCTGAAGCAGGAGCCAGAGATCATCCGGATTCTCAGCAGAGACGAGTATAAGCAGTTCGAGCTGCAGGATGAGCTGCAAGGGAACGCAAGACTTAGCTACCTGATCGGAGATGTCCGGGATTATGACCGTGTGCTGGCTGCAATGGAGGGGATAGATTATGTGTTCCATACAGCTGCTATGAAGCATGTATCCTTCTGTGAATATAACCCGTTCGAGGCTGTACTTACAAACATTATCGGCACTCATAACGTGATTCAGGCAGCGAAGCAGCAGAAGGTATGCAAGGTCGTTTTTACAAGCACAGATAAAGCCATTTCACCGACCAACAACTACGGAGCCACCAAGCTGTCTGCGGAGAAGCTGATTTCCTCTGCCGTCACCTCAGGCGGCTCCGGCCAAACGGTGTTCTGCACCGTACGGTTCGGGAATGTGATGGGCTCCAGAGGGTCTGTCATTCCCTTGTTTGTGAAGCAGGCGAGAGAAGGCAGGGCGATCACCGTAACAGATCTGTCCATGACAAGGTTCATGATGACGCTGGAGCAGGCAACCCGGCTGACCGTTCAGTCCCTGCAGCTGGCGAAGGGTGGTGAGACTTTTATTCTGAAGATGCCGGTGATCAGGCTGAAGGATCTGGCTGAGGTTGTAGCCGAGGAGGCGCCGAAGAAATATGGGACCCTCCCGACTGCAGTGAAGATCCTGGAGATCGGCCTGAAGCCGGGCGAGAAGAGATATGAAGAACTGATGACCCACGAGGAATCCCTAAGCGCTTTTGAATTACAGGATGTATACATTGTCCCTTCCCCCTATGCTGCACCGCAGTCCTACCGGGAAGCAAGCAGGCCGAAGCCGGGCACCTACAGCTCCGAAAGAGAGATCCCGCTGACGAAGGAGCAGGTCAAGAAGCTGGCATCGGAACAAAATCTAATCTAATGGAGGCTACTATGAATATACTCGTAACCGGAGGTGCCGGCTTCATCGGCAGATGGGTAGTCGGACGTTTGTTAAAGGATGGACAAAGGGTATGGGTCGTCGATAATCTGGCGAATTCATCGCTGGATAATCTGAAGGAGTATGAAGATCATGAGTATTTACAGAAGGTGCAGATCATGGATCTCAAGGACAGAGAAGCCTTGAAAAAGCTTTTCCGTGAGACCTCCTTCGACCTGTGCTACCATCTGGCAGCAAGTATTAATGTGCAAGACAGCATAGATGATCCTGAGACCACGTTCAACAATGATACACTGGCCACCTTCTATCTGCTCGAGGAATGCCGCAAGCAGCAGGTGAAGATGGTCTTCATGAGTACCTGCATGGTCTACGCCCGGGCGGCGGATGAACAGGGAATTGACGAGCAATCTCCTGTCAAGCCAGCCTCTCCCTATGCCGGGGCCAAGATCGCTGCGGAGAACATGGTACTATCCTATTTCCATGCTTATGATCTGCCGGTGGTCGTCGTAAGGCCGTTTAACACGTATGGTCCCTATCAGAAAACCGGCGGCGAAGGCGGCGTTGTGGCGATCTTCATCCACAGCAAATTAAAAGGCCAGCCGCTGAATATCTACGGGGACGGCACCCAGTCACGGGATCTATTATATGTCTTGGACTGTGCAGATTTCGTAGTGGAGGCTGGCTACAGCGACAAGCTGCATGGAGAAATTGTTAATGCAGGCACGGGTGAGGATATCACCGTCAATCAATTGGCCGAGCTGATTGCAGACGGGCAGGCACCGGTCCAGCATGTTCCCCATATTCACCCGCAGAGTGAGATTCAGAAGCTCTTATGCAATTACAACAAGGCAGAGAAGCAATTGTCCTGGACACCTAAGGTTACCATCCAAGAGGGCATCCGGCAGACAGAGCAATGGATTCTTGAGACCTTTCACCGAAAGGAGCCGAACCAATCATGAGTAAAAGCAAACTGGCCATTGACGGCGGGAAGCCTGTACGTGCCCACTACTTGCCGTATGGGAGACAGATGATCGATGACGAGGATATTGAGTCCGTGGTCAAGGTGCTGCAAAGTGATTATTTGACCAGCGGCCCGGCCATTGAGCAATTCGAAGCAGAGATCGCAGCGTTTACCGGGGCAAAATATGCGGTGGCCTTCTCCAGCGGAACTGCGGCACTGCACGGGGCCTGTTATGCCGCCGGGATCGGCGAAGGAGATGAGGTGATTACGACTCCCATGACGTTTGCCGCTACTGCGAACTGTGTGCTGTATCAGGGGGGCGTACCGGTATTCGCCGATATCGATCCGCGGACATATAATCTTGATCCGCAGCGGATCAGGGAGAGAATTACTGCTAGAACGAAAGCGATTATTCCCGTCCATTTCACGGGTCAGCCGGCACAGCTTGATGAGATCCTGCAGATTGCAAGGGAGCATAATTTGATCGTGATTGAGGATGCCGCCCATGCGCTTGGTGCGAGATATAAGAATACAAGCATTGGGGCGATCGGGGACATGACTATGTTCAGCTTTCATCCGGTAAAGCATATAACAACGGGAGAAGGCGGAATGATCACTACAAATAACCCGGTGTATTACGAGAAGCTGCTGCAGTTCCGCACCCACGGCATCACCAGGGATGAGCGCAAGTTAAGGGAGAATCACGGACCCTGGTATTATGAGATGCAGTTCCTCGGCTACAACTACCGGATCACAGATATACAGACTTCACTTGGCATCTCCCAGTTACGCAGAATCGGGAGCTTCATCGAGAAGCGCAAGCAGCTTGCCGCCTTGTATCTGCAAGAGCTGAGCGCCACCGAGGAGCTCATTCTTCCGCACCAGCTTCCAGAGTCGGAGTCGAGCTGGCATCTGTTCATTGTCAGACTTCAGCTCTCTAAGCTGACGGCTACCAGGAAGACGGTCTTTCAGGCGCTGCAAAAGGAGAACATCGGCGTAAACGTCCACTACATCCCTGCCTATCTGCACCCGTACTACGAAAGCTTGGGGTTCCGCAAGGGAATCTGTCCGGTCGCTGAAAGCTGCTATGAGGAATTCATTACACTCCCGCTATATGCGGGCATGGAAGCTGAAGATGTGATGGATGTGGTCGCAGCGGTCAAGAAGGTGATCCGCCACTACTCCAAATAAAAATAGAGAAGGGAGGGGATTAATGTGGGCAAAGTGAAGGTGATTGCCGAAATTGCCAATGCCCATTGGGGCGACCCCCGCCGGCTGCGGGAGCTGATCCTCGCAGCCGCACGCAGCGGCGCTGACGGGGTGAAATTTCAATGGTTCCATTACGACAGCCTGGCGGTGCCGGATTTCATCCATTATCAGACGTATATCGATTTGTTCATCGGCAAGCAGCAATGGGCGGAGGCTGTCCAGCTTGCCAAGGCTGAGGGGCTGGAGGTCTGGGTGGATCTCTATGATGAATGGAGTGTCGGGCTGCTCGCGGAGCTTGAATCGCAGGTAGACGGCTTGAAATTACCCACAACCGTACTCCAGTCGCTGCCCTTGACTCTAGCCCTGCACAGGTTCAATAAGCCCTTACTCATCGGCGTAAGCGGCTGGCTGGAGGAAGAGATGGACTCCCAATTATCCTACATCCGCAGCCATTTCAAAGGTCCAATCGTGCTTATGCACGGCTTCCAGGGCTATCCGACCCGGACAGAGGATTCCAATCTGAGCCGTATCGCCCATCTCAAGCAGACCTATCAGCTGGAGGTGGGCTTCGCAGACCATGAGGATGCTGATCATGAAATGGCGGTTGATCTTCCGGTCTATGCCTATCTGCTGGGGGCGAGTGTCATTGAGAAGCACATTACCTTGAACCGTGCGGAGAAAGGCATTGACTATTATTCCGCGCTTGAGCCGGAGGAATTCGGGCGGATGGTGAAGAAGCTGCGCCGGGCAGAGTGTGTACAGGGCAGTCTCGAAATTAAGGAATCGGAAAGAAGGTATCTGGAGGATTCCTCTCTGAGGATCGTCTCCCGCAGAGAGCTGCGCCCGGGTGAAATGATCACGCCTGAGAACATATGCTATAAACGTTCATCTATGCCGGATGCCCTCATGGCAAGCAAGGCTTCCATACCATTTCCTATGATTGCCACCTCAGCCATTCCTGCGAACACACCCCTCACGCCCGGGAAGGTAAAAGCACCCAAAATCTGCATTGCTGTCATCTGCAGATTGAAATCCACCCGGCTCCGCCGCAAGGCGCTGCGCGAGATTCACGGCATTGCGGCCATCGAAAGATGCCTGATGAATTGTCTGGCTGTGCCGGGCGGCTATGAGGTGGTGCTGGCCACCTCGGATCTGCCGGACGACCAGCCGCTTACGGCGTTCACCCTGAACGATCAGGTGAAGGTGGTCACCGGCGACCCGGACAATGTGGCTGCAAGAATGCTGAGCGTGGCAGAAGCGGCCCAGGCGGATATCGTGGTCCGGGTGACCGGCGACAATCCGGCTATTTCCCCGGAGATGCTTCAGCTTCTGATAGACCGGCATCTGGCAAGCGGTGCAGACTTCACCTACGCCAAGGAGTCGACCATGGGGACGGTCGGGGATGTTTTTACCGTTGAAGCGCTGAGAAGGCTGCTGCACTATTCCAATCCGCTTACGCATGCGGAATATCTGTCCTTTTACTTTTTCAACAATCCGCATCTCTTCAAGATCAATGCAGTGGATCTTCCTGGGGAGTGGGTGCATCCTGAGTGGCGGTTGACCATGGATGAGATTCAGGATCTGGAGCTGTTCGAGACGGTCTATCAGGCACTGGATGTGGGGGCAAGACCGCTATTCTTCGAAGAATTGAAGGCATTCCTTCAGGAACACCCTGAGGTGGCCGAGCACAACCGGGGCATTCGTGTGAAATGGCGGGATGATACGGAGCTGGTCAAGGAGCTGAATGCAGCAACCACCCTGAACAAGAAATTATAACGTTAGCGAGGCATCGGATGATGATAAACAAAGCGGGCCTTGTGCTGGGGACGGCCCAGCTGGGCGGAAATTACGGGATTGCGAATGCAGCTGCGAACTCCTCTGTGCAACAGAGGAACGAACTGCTCCGATATGCCCTCTCCTCAGGGATCGGTTATTTGGATACCGCGCCGGGATACGGGGACAGTGAGTCTATCATCGGAGATTGCCTGGAAGGTGCAGATCCGCAGAGCCGGCCGCAGATTGTGACGAAGCTCCCTTCCGTCCAGCGGCTGCGGCTGCACACGGAGGAAGCGCGGAGGAGGTTCGTCACCTCTTCCGTGCATGCTTCCCTGGACCGGCTGAAGTGTTCTGCGCTGGACGCTTGTCTCTTGCATGATCCGCTCGATATGACTTACCAGGGCGGCGAAATTCTGCGAGTGCTGCAGGAGCTGAAGCGGCAGCAATTAATCCGCAGAATCGGTGTATCTGTGTATGATGCGGAGGATGTTGCGGATTTTATGCGCTTGGAGGGGCTGGACAGCATTCAAATTCCGCTGAATGTCCTGGATCAGAGATGGCTCGTTAATGGAATGCTGGAGCAGTTCGCCCGGAAGGGAACAGAAATCTTCGTCCGCAGCGTCTATCTGCAAGGCCTGCTGCTGATGGCACCGGAGCAGCTTCCGGCTGGGCTGAAGCAAGCGGAGCAGCCGTTGTTACGATTAATCAGATACAGCAAGGAAACCGGGATACCGGTTAAAGAGCTGTGTTTCCTCTATGTAAGGGATCTTCCGGGGATATCCGGGCTGGTGATTGGCTGCGAGACGGTGGAGCAGGTGCAGGAGAATCTGCGGATGATGGCATTGCCTCCTCTAAGCCGGGCGGTGAGACAGACGCTTGGTGAATCCTTTGCGGATATTCCTGTAGAGATCATTGACCCCAGGAGGTGGAATTAACAAGATGCATACTCTTCAAGAATTATTTAATCTGCAAGGCAAGGCAGCGGTGGTGACCGGAGGTGCCGGTTATCTGGGCACTGCCATAGCGGAGGGGCTGGCTGAGGCAGGCGCGGCAGTCTATCTGGTCAGCTCGAACGGGCAGCGCTGCAAGGAGGCTGCGGAGGCCATTGCCCGCACCACCGGAGCAGCCTGCTTCGGCAAGGCGATGGATATCCGGCAGGAAGCATCAGTCAGAGAATGTATTCAGAGCATCGCTGAAGCGGCCGGTACCATAGATATCTTAGTCAATAATGCTGCGTTCAGTTCAGCGGCCAAGCTGGCGGACATGAGTGAAGAGCAGTGGCTGACCGGGCTGGACGGGACGATCAATGGAACCTTCAGATGTGTCAAAGCGGTCCTGCCCTATATGGTTGAGCAAAAGAGAGGCTCCATCATTAACGTCTCCTCGATGTACGGGCTGGTCTCGCCTAACCCGGAGGTCTACGGAGACAGCGGGATGGATAATCCCGCTAATTACGGAGCCGGTAAAGCAGCGATAGGCCAGTTTACCCGTTACATTGCCTGCCACTTCGGGCAACATGGAATCAGAGCGAATACGGTATCGCCCGGGCCCTTTCCTAATGCAGCGGTTCAAGCTGCCGATCCGCAGTTCATCCGGCAGCTGGAAAGGAAGAATCCGCTGGGCAGGATCGGCACTCCTGAAGATTTGAAGGGAGTGATGGTATTCCTGGCTTCCGCCGCCTCAAGCTATGTTACAGGTGAGAATATCTCTGTTGACGGAGGCTGGACCGCATGGTAAGCACAGCAGCTAATCGAATGAATATATGGATTCGGGCCGATTCCTCGTATTCTATGGGCACGGGCCATATCATGCGCTGCCTGACACTTGCAGGCGGGCTTGCCGCCAGAGGCGGGCAGATCACGTTCATTTGCCGTGAGCTGCCGGGGAATCTGGCCGACTATATCAGAGGCCAGGGCTATGCGGTGGAGTTGCTGCCGCCGCCGGATGATCCGTCGTACGCCGCATTCTGGCTTCAGGTGGATTGGCGGACCGATGCCATGGAGACGGTGCAGCGGCTGGAGGCGGCTGCTCCTGCTCCTGCGGATTGCCTCATTATCGACCATTACGGGATTGATAAGCGGTGGGAGACATGGGTACAGGGGAAAGTGAAGAAGATAGTAGCCATCGACGATCTGGCGGACCGCCCGCATGAGTGTGATCTGCTGCTGGACCCCAATCCTGCCGCTGCCAGGGACCGTTATCAGGGGCTGATTCCCGCTTACTGCACGAAATTGACAGGCACCTGCTATACACTGCTCCGGCCGGAATTCCGCGCGGCTAAGCGGGGGCTGGCTGAACGGGACGGAAGTATAAGCCGGGTTCTGGTGTTTTTTGGCGGCACCGATCCTACGGGGGAGACTCTCAAAACCTTGCAGGCCCTGCAAAGTCCCGCCTTCGCTAACCTGAAGCTGGATGTCGTAGCAGGCGGAATGAACCGCCGCAAGGATGACATCGCAGCGTTATGTGACACGATGCCGCAGGCCAGCTTCCATTGTCAGATTGATTACATGGCTGACTTGATGCAGAAGGCGGGTCTCTCCATCGGAGCAGGCGGAAGTACGACCTGGGAACGCTGTTACCTGGGCCTCCCTTCGCTGTGCATTATTACGGCGGATAATCAGCGGGAGATCACGGCCTTGGTTCATGCGAAGGGGGCTGCATTAAGCCTGGGGAAGAGTAGTGAGGTGACTGCCCAAGAGATTGAGCAGGGGCTTAAGGCTATGCTGGCTGACCCGGCGGGGGTACGGGCCATGTCAGAGCAGGCGCTCCTCCTGATGGGCGAGGATAAATGGGATGAGGTCATAGACAGGATTATGGGAGGGGACTATGGCAGACCTAAGGGAATACAGGCTTGAGAAGCTGAGCGAGGAGCATAGCCGGCTAATATGGGAATGGCGCAATGCCGATCACATCCGGCCCTATATGAATCATGACGGGATGATTCCGCTGGAAGAGCATCTTAGCTGGATGCATGCCATAGCGGAGGATACCAGCCGGGTCGTCCGGATCTGTTACTATCTGGACACACCGGCGGGCTTCGTGCAGTTCTCGCAGATCGACAGGGTCCACAAGACCTGTGAATGGGGCTTTTATATAGGGGATAAGAGCTGTCCCCCCGGCTCCGGTACCATGATGGGAATCTTGGCGCTGGAGCATATTTTTCAGGTAGAGCAGCTAAGTAAGGTATGCGCGCAAATCCTGGATTTTAATCAGCGGAGCTTGTCCTATCACCGTAAACTAGGCTTCGTAGAGGAAGGCAGGCTGTGCAGGCAACGGATCAGAAATCATCAGCCTGTGGATGTGGTCTTGATGGCCCTGTTCCGGGAGCCATGGGAGAGCCGCAGGCTACGGCTGACAGAGGAGGCAACGACAGGCCATGAAGGAAATCAGGATCGGTAAACGTACCATCGGCAGCGGGCATCCGCCTTTTGTTATCGCGGAGATGTCCGGTAATCATAATAAGTCCCTGGACCGTGCGCTCGAAATCGTTAAGGCCGCTGCCCGGGCTGGCGCTCATGCGTTCAAAATCCAGACCTATACGCCAGATACTATGACGCTTAATCTACGGACTAAGGAGTTCATGATTGGGGAATCGAACGGACTGTGGAAGGGGAAATCGCTGTATGAGCTGTATGCTGAGGCATATACGCCTTGGGAGTGGCATGAGCCTATCTTTGCTTTGTGCAGGGCACTCGGGATGATTCCGTTCAGCACCCCGTTTGATGAGTCCTCGCTCGAATTCCTGGAGACGCTCGGCGTCGACTGCTACAAGATCGCTTCCTTTGAAAATAATGATATTCCCTTATTGCGGAAGGTGGCCTCCAAAGGGAAGCCAATGATCATTTCCACCGGGATGGCCTCGCTTGGCGATATTGAACAGGCTGTCCACACCATTACCGGGGCAGGCTGCCAGGAGTATATACTGCTCAAATGCACCAGCAGCTATCCGGCTTCGCCCGAGAATACCAACCTTAACACCATTCCGTATCTGCGCGACGTCTTCCGTGCTCAGGTGGGCCTGTCTGACCATACCCTGGGCGTAGGGGCAGCAGTAGCAAGCGTGGCGCTGGGCAGTACCGTGATCGAAAAGCATTTCACCCTGAACCGTGCGGAAGGCGGAGTGGATGCTGCCTTCTCTCTGGAGCCGGCAGAGTTCGCTTCCCTGGTCCGGGAGACAGATACAGCCTGGAGGGCACTCGGCGGCGTCTCCATCGGCCCCACCCCCGAAGAAGAGAAATCCCTGCAGTTCAGACGGTCTGTCTATACCTCCAAGGATATCAAGGCCGGAGACCTGCTCACTGCGGATAACATCAGAGTCATCCGTCCCGGCTACGGCCTCGCGCCCAAATATTATGATCTGCTCATCGGCAAACGCTTGAGAACCGGTCTGCCCGCCGGCACCCCGCTGAGCTGGGACCTGCTGCTGTAATCCGCCTTGACAATTGGGGCGAAAACGTCTATAACTAGAACATATCTGTATCCATTGAATCCAAATTCGATGACGGGACAAGTACGATAAGGTAACGTTCTCCAGAGAGTCGGTGCTTGCTGCGAGCCGATCGTTCACGCCTTACCCGAAGATCCTCCCCTAGAAGCTAAGCTGAAGCGTGTATACGTGTGTAGGCTCCGCCGTCTGCCGGACGTTATCCCGGACCCGCAAGGTTGTCTATTGCCTGCGGACTGAGATTGTACTGAATCCACACCCCTTAGGATGTGCGTGCAGTGCAAATTAGGGTGGTATCGCGAGCGTCGTCTCGCCCCTTTGGGGGCGGGGCGGCGTTTATTTATTTTTTTATCCCCCTAAATCCCCCTTCCAAGGGGGACCCCAAGGGCTGGCCGCCCTCTGGACACCCGCAACAAGTGCATCGAGGTTGGAGAGGCGTCCGCGGAAGGGGGAAAATTTGTTCGGCGTAGGACCGGCCCTTCTTAGGCTACCCTAGCGGGTACGCCTGCGGGGCCTTAACAGCGCTAACTGCGCAGCCCGGCCAGTGCTGCCCTCCGGGTTCGCGGGCCGGGAGGCCCAAGAACGAACGGCAAGCCCCCCGTCCAAGAAGCTGCCCTCCGGGTTCGCGGGCCGGGTGGCCCAAGAGCCAACGGCAAGCCCCCGTCCAGTGCTGCCCTCCGGGTTCGCGGGCCGGGTGGTCCAAGAGCCAACGGTAAGCCCCCCGTCCAAGAAGCTGCCCTCCGGGATCGCGGGCCGGGAGCCCAAGAGCCAACGGCAAGCCCCCCGTCCAGTGCTGCCCTCCGGGTTCGCGGGCCGGGAGCCCAAGAGCCAACGGCAAGCCCCCGTCCAGTGCTGCCCTCCGGGTTCGCGGGCCGGGAGGCCCAAGAGTTAACGGCAAGCCCCCCGTCCAGTGCTGCCCTCCGGGTTCGCGGGCCGGGAGGCCCAAGAGCCAACGGCAAGCCCCCGTCCAGTGCTGCCCTCCGGGTTCGCGGGCCGGGTGGCCCAAGAGCCAACGGCAAGCCCCCGGCCAGTGCTGCCCTCCGGGTTCGCGGGCCAGGCGCCCGAGAGCAAACGGCAAGGACCCCGGGCAAGCCCGGTGCCCTAGCGCAGTTAAGGCCCCGCAGGCGTACCCGTCAGGGCAGCCTAAGAAGGGCCGAGGATTCCGCCGAAGTAATCCTTCCCGTCCACAGACCCTGCTCCTCGCGCTATGCACTGATTTCGGGTGTCCAGAGGGCAGAGCCCTTGGGGCCCTCCCTTGGCGAAGGGAGGGTTTGGGAGGGATCGAAAATTTTTAAAGTTTTAAAATCTTTTTAAAAGAAGAAGGCTCGGATGTAATCCGAATAAGGTTTAAGACTAAACGAAGGGATTGACCATCATGCATAAGGTAGACGTCAAAGAAAAAGCCCGGGCCAGAGATGTCCGGATCTTGAAAAAGTGGAGCGAGGAGGACACGTTCCGCCGCTCGATGGAGAACCGTGAGGGACGCCCGAACTATGTGTTCTATGAAGGGCCGCCGACGGCTAACGGGGTGCCGCATATCGGGCACGTGCTGGGCCGGGTTATCAAGGATTTTATCGGCCGCTACCAGACCATGAAGGGCTTCCGCGTCATCCGCAAAGCGGGCTGGGATACGCACGGCCTGCCGGTAGAGCTCGGGGTGCAGAAGAAGCTCGGCATCTCCGGCAAGCAGGATATCGAAGAATACGGCGTCGAGAAGTTCATCAAGGAATGTAAGGAAAGTGTATTCGGCTATGAGAAGCAGTGGCGGGAATTCACAGAAGCGATCGGCTACTGGACGGATCTGGATCATCCATATGTAACGCTGGACAATACGTATATCGAGAGCGTGTGGAACATCCTGGCTACGGTGCATGAGAAAGGCCTGATGTACCGCGGTCACCGCGTTAGCCCTTACTGCCCGAGCTGCCAGACGACCCTCAGCTCCCATGAAGTTGCCCAGGGGTATAAGACCGTTAAGGATCTGAGTGCTACCGCCAAGTTCAAGCTGGACGGCAGCGGCGACTATGTGCTGGCTTGGACGACCACGCCTTGGACGCTTCCGGCGCATATGGCGCTGGCGATGAATCCGGCTATGGAATATGTACGTGCGCAGCAGGAAGACGGCGTGTATGTACTGGCGAAGAACCTGGTGGACGAAGTGCTGAAGGGCGAGTACACCATTCTGTCTACACACACTGGCGCTGACTTTATCGGCCAGAGCTATACACCGCCGTTCGGTTATATCAAGGCGGAGAAGCATAATGTGATTGTCGGAGCCTCTTTTGTAACAGATTCCAGCGGTACCGGGATCGTACATATGGCTCCGGCACACGGGGAAGACGACTATAAGAGCTGCCGCGAGAATGGGATCAGCTTCGTGAATGTAGTAGATGCTTCCGGGAAATACACGGATGTAGTGAGTGATTTTGCCGGACGGTTCGTGAAGGATTGTGACCTGGATATCGTGAAGGTGCTGTCTGAACGCGGACTGCTCTACCACAAGGAGAAATACGAGCACAGTTATCCGTTCTGCTGGCGCTGCGACACCCCGCTGCTCTATTATGCAACAGACAGCTGGTTCATCCAGACAACAGCGATCAAGGATCAGCTGATTGCCAACAATAACAGTGTAGATTGGTACCCGGACCATGTGCGCGAAGGCCGCTTCGGCAAGTTCCTGGAGGAGCTGGTGGACTGGAATATCAGCCGTAACCGCTACTGGGGGACGCCGCTTAACGTATGGGTCTGCCAGGAGACCGGCAAGGAATTTGCGCCGCACAGCATCGCCGAGCTGAGAGCGATGGCCGTCGGCGAGGTCGCTGAAGATATCGAGCTGCATAAGCCGTACGTGGATAATATCCAGCTGCGCAGCCCGTTCAGCGAAGGTGCCGTCATGGTCCGCACCCCGGAAGTGATCGACGTCTGGTTCGACAGCGGCTCGATGCCGTTCGCCCAGAGTCATTATCCGTTCGAGAATCAAGACCGGTTCGAGGACCAGTATCCGGCGGATATGATCTGCGAAGGGATCGACCAGACGCGCGGCTGGTTCTACAGCCTGCTGGCGGTATCGACCCTGTTCACGGGTAAGGCACCATACAAGGCGGTTATCGCCCACGGACATATTTTCGATGAGAACGGCCAAAAGATGTCCAAATCCAAAGGCAATGTCATTGACCCATGGGAGATCATGAACGAATACGGCACGGATGCCTTCCGCTGGGCCATTCTGTCTGACAGTGCGCCGTGGAACAACAAGCGGTTCTCGCGGGGGCTGGTCGGGGAGACGAAGTCCAAGGTAGTGGACACTCTGGTGAACACGCATGCTTTCCTTACGCTGTATGCCGGAATCGACGGCTATGATCCTGCGGATCACCCGTTCAAGGTATCTGAGCATAAGCTCGACCGCTGGATTCTGTCCCGTCTGAACAGCCTGATCGTGCTGGTGGATAAAGGGCTGGCCGTGAATGACTTCGTGAACACCTCCAAGGCCATTGAGAATTTCGTGGATGAGCTGAGCAACTGGTACATCCGCCGTTCCCGTGACCGGTTCTGGGGCAGCGGGCTGGGCGAAGAGAAGCTGGATGCTTACCGCACCCTTACGCATGTCCTGTTAACCACAGCCAAGCTGATGGCTCCATTTACCCCGATGCTGTCCGAGGATATCTTCACGAACCTGGGCGGCGGAGAGAGTGTACATCTGGCAGACTATCCGGCAGCGGACGAGAACCTGATCGACCTTGCCCTGGAAAAAGATATGGAGTACGCCCGCGGCATCGTTGAGCTGGCCCGTAACGTCCGCAACGAGAGCGGCATCAAGAACCGCCAGCCGTTGTCTGAGCTGATTGCGTCCACGCCTGACAACTTTAACGTGGCGGATTATGAAGAGCTGATCAAAGAAGAGATCAACGTCAAAAATATCGTCATCGAGCACAGCGACAGCGGCTTCGTAGACTTCACCCTGAAGCTGAACCTGAAGGTGGCAGGCAAGAAATACGGCAAGAGCGTCGGCTTCCTGCAAGGCTTCCTCAAAGCGATGGACAGTGACGCTACCCGCAAAGCGGTACAAGAAGGCGTTATCGCCATCGTGTCACCGGACGGAGAAGAGCTGCAGATTACGTCCGAGGAGCTGCTGGTTGAGAAGCAGGCCAAACCTGGCTTTGCTTCCGCTTCCGGCTATGGACTGACAGTGGCCTTGAACACAGAAATCACACCGGAGCTGGTACAGGAAGGCTGGGTGCGCGAAGTCGTACGTGCTGTGCAGGATTACCGTAAACGTCTGGATCTGCCGATTGACAAGCGCATTGCCCTGACCCTGCATGTCGATGACGAGCTGAAGGCGGCGGTGACCGCATTCGAGCATGTGCTGCGTGAGAATGTACTGTTGACTACGGTGGATTTTGACGGAGATTATACCTATGAGACAGTGGATGCCGGCGGCAAGAGCTTCGGTATTCATATCGGCGCTTAACTCTGGAGCGGCCGCGCATTACCTGTATTACTTGTCCCTGTATGGCATATACTAGCCGCAAAGGAAAAGTTTCCACGGGTTAGAATGCAAATGACGAGCCCTGTGCTTAAAGAGAGAATTCTCTTTGACCGGGCTCGTTTGTTTTGCGGCGTATAGACAACAGGAGGTGCAGGGGCATGGGGGGATGGAAAGAGGGGAAGAATCCTGCGGAGCAGCCGGAAGAGCCGGAAGAGCCGGGCAGAATTTCGATCAGAACCACGGACAGAGCCGTTGATCCGGCCGATCTTCCCCCGGAAGAGAAGCTGAACGCCCTGTACCGGATGACCACGAGTCTGGCCCAGCAGATGGAGAAGTCACGGATCTCGGAATATACCGAGCTACTGTATTCCCCCTTCCGGCTGATCTGGCTGAACATCCTCTCCGGAGTAGCCAGGGGGCTGGGGATTGCGCTTGGATTCACTTTTTTTGCGGCGACGATTATTTATGTGCTTCAGGTGCTGGGCGCGCTCAATCTGCCGATTATCGGCGACTATATCGCGGACATTGTGCGGATTGTCCAGCATCAGCTGGAGCTGAAGACGTTCTAAGTGCGGCTGAACCTGAAATAACCCCACATTGGTGGGGTTTTCTCTTCATCGGATCGTTCCTAACCATTGCCAAGCATTAGCTGGGCATGGTTTGTGCTTATTTGCTGTGCAAGCTCTGCTACTTCCGCTCTTTTCGGGTCGGGTCCAGCAGGTAGTCGCCTTCCTCGTCATCCATGTAATGGCGGTAGCTGTTGCCCTTGATAATCATCAGATGATTGCCGGAAATGTCGGTGGCTACGAAATTCTCCCAGGGCTCCACGAAGCCCTCGGTTTCGTCCGCTTCGATCTCCATATCATTGTAGGAGCCGATGTTGCTGCCTTCAGCCATCGCAGGCGAATCTGAATTGCCCCAGCTCTCTACGATCTGCCAGGCATCCTCGCCATCGAAGCCATTCTGGTCATCCCGCTCATCCAGACTGGTGCGGCCAAACGGCGGAGACAGCAGCTCCTCCTCGGCCGGACGGGTGAATGGAGCGCTCTGGCGGGGAGCATGCTCTTTCGTGTAGCGGGTGGAGGGAAGGGCGGCCAGCCGCTCATAAGGAATGGGTTCACCGCTGGCGATACAGATGCCGTACGTTCCTTCGTCCATTGCCCGCAGGGCGGATTCAATATCGTCCAGCTCATGCTCATCGCGCTCCAGCAGGGAGATATCCATGGAACGGTTATACAGCTCTGTGGCGGCATCACCGGGATGGTTGTCGATTTCGGACAGCTCTCCAGTGTTGTCCCGCATCGCCTCCTGTAGTCCGTATTGTCCGCTGCTCTTCAACCTGTGCTTAATATCCTCCTGCTGCTGCTGGAGAGTAGTACGCAGCCCGGAGAGCTGCTGTGGTGTCAGATGGCTCATTGCTGTGAGCTCCTTTCGGTAGCTAATCGCTGAAACGGTACCGTCCTTTAAAAGGAAGGCAAAACCGTTTCCGCTTCTACGGATAGCTTGGCCTCCGGGGCCCTTTTTTAGCGCTGGCAAATAGTGCCCTGCCTTAACCGGTTTGCCAGGTCATGCAATAGACGGGTTCTTGAGGCCTGTGCTACAATATACAAGTCTTTATACAGTATTCGTACCGCGAAGCCGCGGGAAAAATAAGAACGGAGTGACAACTTCTGTGGTGTACTTTCTGATTGCGCTAATTGTATTTCTGATTGACCAGGGTACCAAATATCTGATTGCCACCCGGCTGGAGCTCGCAGAGCAAATTCCGGTAATCAAGGATTTCTTCATTATTACGTCGCACCGCAATCGTGGAGCCGCCTTTGGAATTCTGGAGGGGCAGCAGTGGTTCTTCATTGTGATTACAGTAATCGTTGTATGCGGAATCGTCTGGTATCTGAACAAAACCCGCAAGACCCGCAAGCTGCTGCCTACCGCGCTGGCACTTGTTCTTGGCGGAGCAGTCGGCAACTTCCTGGACCGGATTCTTAACGGTGAGGTTGTGGATTTCCTCATGTTCAATTTCGGAAGCTATACGTTCCCGATCTTTAACGTGGCCGATTCCTGTATTGTGGTCGGGGTGGGTCTGATTATTCTGGACACGCTGCTGGAAGTGAAGGGCGAACAGGAAGTCACCGAGGTGAAGGAATCACAGGAAGTCAAAGAAGGGAATGAATGATTTGAACAAAGACGTCAAAGAGCTGGCGGATTCTGGCGCCCTCGAGGAAGGAAGAGACGTCACCGAATGGATCGTTGCCGAGGACAATGCGCGGGAGCGGATTGATAAATACGTTACAGAGGCCATGGAAGACGAGATTTCACGCTCCCAGGTTCAGCTATGGATCAGCAGTGGCCATGTCGTGGTCAACGGCGCGCCGGTCAAAGCGAACTATAAGCTGAATGAAGGCGATAAGGTAACCGTTACGGTGCCGGAACCCGAGGTTACGGATCTGATCGCACAGGATATTCCGATTGAAGTGGCTTATGAGGACAGCGATGTGATTGTGGTGAACAAGGTGCGCGGCATGGTTGTGCATCCGGCAGTGGGGCATCCCTCCGGCACTTTGGTCAATGCGCTGATGTATCATTGCAAGGATCTGTCCGGCATTAACGGCGAGATTCGTCCAGGCATTGTCCACCGGATCGACAAGGATACCTCCGGTCTGATTATGGCAGCTAAGAATGATGCCAGTCATGCTTCGCTGTCCGCCCAGCTTAAGGAGCACAGTGTGACCCGCCGCTATATCGCAGTGGTGCACGGCAATCTGTCTCATGACAAGGGAACCGTAGATGCTCCTATCGGCCGTGATCCGCATGACCGCAAGCTGTATACCGTAACCGAGAAGAACAGCAAGCGCTCCGTGACGCATTTTACCGTGCTGGAGCGGTTTGGTGACTGCACACTGCTGGAGCTGCAGCTTGAGACAGGGCGCACGCATCAGATCCGTGTTCACATGAAGTTCATCGGCCATCCGCTGGTGGGTGATCCAATCTACGGGCGCAGCAAGGGAACTACCATGAACGGACAAGCCCTGCATGCAGCGGTACTGGGTTTTGTACATCCTTCCACAGGCGAATACAAGGAGTTCAGCGCGCCGATTCCGGCGGATATGGAAGAACTTCTATTTACGCTGCGCAGCAGATAAGTACAAATCAATAGATTATAAATCCATGGTACAGCGGCCGGATTTGCGTCATATTTAGAGCATAGATTCACAACATAGGCCCAGGAGATGAGTAGAAGATTATGAGTATTGAACAATATCAGGCTACATTCATTCAGACGAATTTTGCAGACCGCATCGGCGGCGAAGGATACGGCAAGGACACCTCCATCTACAAATTCGAGAAAATCAAACGCGCCAAAGCCTCGGCGAAGCAGGATTTTCCGAACATTGAACTGATCGACATGGGCGTCGGCGAGCCGGACGAAATGGCAGATGAAGGCATCGTGTCCAGACTTGCGCTGGAAGCGGCCAAGGAAGAGAACCGCGGCTACTCCGATAACGGTATTCCTGAATTCAAGGACGCAGCGGCTGTGTACCTTAAGGAAGTTTTTCAGGTGGACGGAATTGACCCTGTAACGGAAATCGTGCATTCCATCGGCTCGAAGCCTGCGCTGGCTATGCTACCATCCGTATTCATTAATCCGGGCGATATCACGATCATGACCATTCCGGGCTATCCGGTGCTGGGCACCCATACCAAGTATCTGGGAGGACAAGTCTACTCCGTGGAGCTGAAGAAGGAGAACAACTTCCTGCCTGACCTGAACTCCATTCCTGAAGAGGTTGCCCGCAAGGCGAAGCTGCTCTACCTCAACTATCCGAACAACCCTACGGGTGCAAGTGCCACACCTGAGTTCTTCACTGAAGTGGTAGCCTGGGCCAAAAAATATGATGTAGTCGTCATCCATGACGCTCCTTATGCTGCATTGACGTATGACGGCGTGAAGCCGCTGAGCTTCCTGTCCGTACCTGGTGCCAAGGATGTCGGCGTGGAGCTGCACTCCCTGTCCAAGTCCTACAACATGACCGGTTGGAGAATCGGCTTCGTGGCCGGCAACCCGCTGATCGTGAAGGCGTTCAGTGATGTGAAGGACAACAATGATTCCGGCCAGTTCATCGCGATTCAAAAAGCTGCCGCGTTCGGTCTCTCTCATCCTGAGATTACCGAAGCGATTGCCGCCAAATACTCCCGCCGCCACAACATGCTGGTGGATGCGCTGAACAGCCTGGGCTTCAAGGCCGAGAAGCCGAAGGGCTCCTTCTTCCTCTATGTAGCTGCGCCAAAAGGCGTCAAGGGCGGACGCCGCTTCGAATCCGGCGAGGATTTCTCACAGTTCCTGATCCGCGAGAAGCTCATCTCCACCGTGCCTTGGGATGATGCCGGCGCGTTCGTGCGTTTCTCCGTCACCTTCGTCGCCAAGGGCGAGGAAGAGGAGAAGCGTGTCATCTCCGAAATCCAAAGACGTCTGAGCGACGTTGAATTTGAATTCTAAAATGTAGATAACGAAGAAGCCGCTGCGGAGAAATCTGCGGCGGCTTTTTTGTGGTGCGCGTCTATCTACATAGCGGACTCCCGCTCAGCCCGGCTCGAATTGTTGCACAAAATGCAGCCTCGCACCGCTCAAACCAAGCTCGAACACACATATCCTGCACTTTTTGCAACAATCCATTCGGTGATGATTAATATCTGGCATGAATCCTGCAAAAACTGCAACAATTGGCCCGGCAGCACACAGGAGCGGAAGAATTCCTGCATAATGTGTAACATCAGAGCATTAGTAAAGCATCAGTGCAGCCTACCCTTTCCGGTAAGCCACCCGATGGAAAGCATTAATGTACCGAAACAGCGCTTCACCATCATCCGGCACATTCCCTGATCCACCCAGTGGCAGTATCATCGCCTGATAAGGCTCCGGTACCATTCGATATTGATGCACATAGGAGGTCAAGACGAACCCGTTCCGCTCCCAGAAATGAATACGTTCCTTGTGCGACGCCGTAGGCCCCGATTCCGCTTCGATGATGACTCCCCGGATGCCATGTTCCTGCACCGCCCAAGCTTTGATCTGCTCCAGCATCCAGGTCCCCGTACCCTCCCCGCGCAATAGCTTATCTACTGCCAAGTAATCAATAATCAGGATCTTGTCCGCAGCTTGCCCCACTACACCGGTAACAGCCATCGCAACAACCGTCCCCTGATGCACCCCCGCATGTAAGTAACCAATCCCCCGGTTCAGCATACTGCGCAGAATTCCCTTGGTCTTAGCCCCGCTCGGAAAAGCCTCATGGTAGATCCGCTCCATCCGCCCCCACCACGCTTCATCCCACTCTTCTATAGTAATAAGCTCCATGTTCATGATTGTATTCGCCTCCAGTTCCATTCCAGTTTTATCATAACAGAGCAGGGGCTGGAACGAAATCAGGGTAGATCGCTCATGTAAAAAAATGGTATAATTATGAGGGCTAATAATCAGACTCTTAGGCTATTGGATTTCGTACGACATTACATTTCCATTAGGAGAGAGAAGATGAACACAACACCCACACATGCTGAAACATATAAGAAAGCTGATATTGCTGAAGACAGTGCCGGTTATATTGATGAACAATTGCTGCCTCAGCAGCTGATCGAAGGCGGGGGGCCTTTACGGCGAGTGGATCTCACCAGCCTTCCCGTACCCGTGAAATATATAGGATACATGATTGTCTACGGTATCCCCGTGTTGTTCCTAAGTTTGATTGTGGCGGTTACTTTTTTTAAATGAGCCGGCATATTGCCGCTGATGCGTTGTCTTGTGCCATTAGTGCAATTTCTGCATTCCGCAGTTGTGTAATCCGCACGATCAGCGCAGCGCCATAGTGCCCCCCTCTGCCTGCCTCTCCCCCAAGGGGGGATGTCAAATCTCTTGCACCGTTTAGGTGGAAGCGGCGGAGGAGATTTTGGAACTGTAGAAGAGCGGCAGCGTTCGCCTTTGTCTCCGGATTTAATCCGCTAAGCGGTTAATTCAAATCAATCTGGGGACAACAGCGGCCGAAAGTCCAAAATCACCGCAGCTGCGCCCTCCCCTAAACCGTCCTGTGAAGAAAATTTGACATCCCCCCGTCCATCTGTCATAATTCCCTATAGTTGAATAGCGCCTTTAATTCAGTCCCGTGAGGCTGGCAAGGTAACGTGAATCGAGGTTCGCGTAAGAAAGCAGGAATCCGTATGAGTACGGAGTGCCTCTTTATGCGCGCGGACACGCCATCTTTTTGAATCTGCGGATTTCACTCCTTGCCTGCTTTGGGCAAGGAGTTTTTTAGTTTATCCGGGGAACTTGAACAGGCGATCAAGCAGGAGGATGGCAAAGAGCATGGTTACTGGAAAAAATGTCATTATGGACGAAACGGCGATTCGCCGGGCACTGTCACGCATTGCACATGAGATTTTGGAGAAAAACAAGGGTATCGAGAATTGCCTGCTGGTCGGCATCCGGACCCGGGGGATCTACCTGGCTCAGCGGATCGCGGAGCGCATTAAGGAAATTGAGGGCGTGGACATCCCTTACGGGGAGCTGGACATTACTCATTACCGCGATGACCGCGAAGGCGGCGGGGACAACCGGGAAGCGATGGACAAGGCGGTTGTGAACAGCAATCTGATCCTGCCTCCGGGCACCAGCGGCACCCGGGATAAGAAAGTAATCCTGTTCGACGATGTACTGTACACCGGAAGAACGATCCGCGCGGCAATGGATGCACTGATGGATTGCGGAAGGCCCCGGATGATCCAGCTGGCTGTACTGGCTGACCGCGGCCACCGGGAGCTGCCGATCCGCCCCGACTATATCGGCAAGAACGTACCCACCTCCAGGCATGAGCAGATTGAAGTGTCCCTGAGCGAGTATGACGGCAAGGACGAAGTGTACATTATTTCAAACCGGGAGGAACGATAACAATGATGACGGCAACCAAAGTGAAGGAACGCAGTCTGCTGGGGATGAAGGAGCTGGCGGAGTCGGAGATTAACCAGCTGTTAGACAGAACAGCTTACTGGGATCATCAGAGTGAGAAGCTCACGCCGGTGCTGAGAGCACATTTTGTTGCCAATATGTTCTTCGAGAATAGTACCAGAACCCGCTTTTCCTTCGAAATGGCTGAGAAACGTCTGGGTGTACAAGTACTGAACTTCACGGCTGCGGCCTCCAGTGTGGAGAAGGGCGAGTCCATCTACGATACAGTGCGCACACTGGAGTCAATGGGTATCGATGCCGGAGTCGTCCGGCTGAAGCCTGCCGGGGTGCTGCAGCAGCTTGCCGAGAAGGTAGGCGTTCCGCTGATCAATGCCGGGGACGGCAACAACGAGCATCCGACGCAGGCGCTGCTGGACCTGTACACGATGCGCAAGCATTTTGGCGGACTGAAGGGCCTGAAGGTCTCGATTATCGGGGATATTATGCACAGCCGGGTAGCACGGTCCAACCTCTGGGCACTCACCAAAATGGGGGCAAGCGTGCAGTTCTGCGCCCCTGTGAATATGCAGGCTCCTGAGCTTGCGGCCTACGCTCCATACGTGTCTATGGAAGAAGCGCTGAAAGCGGATGTGGTCATGATGCTGAGAGTGCAACTGGAGCGGCATGCTTCAGGCATTATTTTATCGGCTGAGCAGTACAGGGAGCACTTCGGACTGACCGAGGAACGGGCTTCCAGGCTGGACCCGGCAACGATTATCATGCATCCGGCACCGGTGAACCGCAATGTGGAGATCGACGATGCGGTAGTGGAGAGCAGCCAGTCCCGGATTTTCCCGCAGATGGCGAACGGAGTGCCGGTACGGATGGCGGTCATGGAGCGGGCTTTGCAGTAGCAGAACGGCAACCAAAAAAACCTCACATAAGAGCATTAATAAATATACACAAAGATGAATTTTTATTATATAATAACTACAGAGCTTACGGCTGCGGCCGGAAGGCACAAAGGAGAATCATAACCGTGATCATCAAAAATGCCAGTGTACTGAACGAAGAAGGCGTGCTGGAGCGCAAGCATATTGTTGTGCAGGACGGAGTTATCTCGAAGATTCAGGATGCCGCCGAGGCGGTAGAAGAAGCCGGAGAGACCGTTGAAGCGGAAGGCAAGCTGCTGATACCGGGACTGATCGATATGCATGTGCACCTGCGTGAGCCGGGCTTCGAGCATAAGGAAACCATTGAGACGGGGGCGCGCTCGGCGGCCAAGGGCGGATTCACCACGATTGCCTGCATGCCGAACACACGCCCGGTAACTGACAGTGCAGAGATCGTACAGCTGGTGAAGGATAAGGCACGCGAAGCGGGGCTTGTGAAGGTGCTGCCTTACGCGGCCATTACCAAGAATGAGCTGGGACGCGAGCTGACGGATTTTGCGGCACTGAAGGAAGCGGGAGCGATCGGCTTCACCGATGACGGCGTAGGCGTGCAGAGTGCGCAGATGATGAAGGATGCGATGAAGCTGGCGAAGGAACTGGATATGCCGGTGATTGCCCACTGTGAGGATAACTCGCTGGTGGAAGGAGCGCCGGTAGCCGAAGGCACTTTTGCCGACAAGCATGGCCTGAAGGGAATTCCGAATGAGTCGGAAGCCATTCATGTAGGCCGTGACATTCTGCTGTCTGAAGCAACGGGTGTCCACTATCATGTGTGCCATGTCAGCACTGAGCAATCGGTCCGGCTGATCCGCCAGGCGAAGCAAATCGGCATTAAGGTAACCGCCGAGGTGTGCCCGCATCATCTGCTGCTCTCGGAGGAAGATATTCCTGGCATGGACGCCAATTGGAAAATGAACCCGCCGCTGCGCTCCCGCCGCGACGTGGAAGCCTGCATCGAAGGGCTGCTGGACGGCACGCTGGATATCATCGTGACCGACCATGCCCCGCACAGCGAAGAAGAGAAAGCCAAGGGCATGCAGCTTGCACCGTTTGGCATCACCGGCTTTGAGACGGCCTTCCCGCTGCTGTATACCACTTTTGTGGCCACAGGCAAATGGGATCTGTCCCTGCTGGTGCAGCGGATGACCGCTGATCCGGCCCGGGTGTTCAGACTGAATACAGGCAGCCTTGCAGTAGGGGCGCCTGCCGATCTGACCCTGATTGATTTGAATGAAGAGAAGGAAGTAGACCCTGCAACGTTTGCGAGCAAGGGCCGCAATACACCTTTTACCGGATGGAAGCTTAAGGGCTGGCCGGTGAAGACCTGGGTAGACGGCAGAGCCGTATGGAGTGAGGCTTAACAGAAGTAAGCAGTAGCCCATGCAGCCCGGCTGCATGGCTGTGACATAAGAATCAGACTACAGAAACAAGAAGGAGTGGAAGGCATGCAGGCGAGATTGCTGCTTCAGGACGGAACACTGTTTACAGGCACCGCATTTGGCGCGGAAGGCGAGAAAACGGGCGAGGTTGTTTTTAACACAGGAATTACAGGCTATCAGGAGGTACTATCGGACCCTTCGTACTGCGGCCAGATCGTCACCATGACGTATCCGCTGATCGGGAATTACGGCATTACCCGTGATGATTTCGAGTCCGTGCGCCCTTTTGTACACGGCTTTGTTGTGCGGCGCCACGAATCCGTACCCAGCAACTGGCGTGCTGAATACAGTGTAGACGATCTGCTGAAGGAATATGATATTCCCGGCATCAGCGAGATTGATACCCGTATGCTTACCCGGATTATCCGCCACTACGGCACCATGAAGGCGATCCTCACCACTTCTAACAAGCGTGTGGAAGAATTAATGGAGATGATGGGTGACACTACTATTGAGGAGCTGCGCAATCAGGTGGCCCGTACCTCTACGACAGCAGCCTACAGCAGCCCGGGCACCAAAGAACGCATCGTGCTGGTCGATTACGGCGCGAAGACAGGTATCCTGCGTGAACTGAACAACCGCGGCTGTGATGTGGTGGTTGTGCCTCATGATGTCACTGCAGACGAGATCCGCCGCTTGAACCCGGATGGCATTCAGCTCTCGAACGGCCCTGGGGACCCGAAGGATGTACCTTATGCGGTACAGACCATCTCCGAGCTGCTCGGCGAATACCCGATCTTCGGCATCTGCCTGGGACACCAGCTGTTCGCACTGGCCTGCGGCGCTGATACAGAGAAGCTTAAGTTCGGCCATCGCGGCGGGAACCATCCGGTGAAGGAGCTGGAGAGCGGACGCTGCTTCATCACCTCCCAGAACCATGGCTACACCGTGAACGAGGAATCGATTGCCAGCACAGACCTGGAAGTTACCCATATCAATAACAATGACAAGACCGTTGAAGGACTGAAGCATACCCGCTACCCCGCTTTTTCGGTGCAGTACCATCCGGAAGCGGCGCCGGGACCGCATGACAGCAGTTATCTGTTCGACCGTTTCCTGCAGCTGATCGCAGACCACAAGGCGCAGCGGCCGGCCGGATCGCGCCAGGCACAGCTTGCGGCGAATGCCAGAATCACGGCACCGAAATCATCCGCACCCCAGCTTGAAGCCGTGAAAGGAGCTCTATAACATGCCTAAGAACAACAAACTCAAAAAAATTCTGGTTATCGGCTCCGGTCCGATCGTTATTGGTCAAGCTGCCGAATTCGACTATGCAGGCACACAGGCCTGCCAAGCCCTTAAGGAAGAGGGCGTCGAGGTCGTGCTGATCAACAGCAACCCGGCAACGATTATGACTGATACCAATATGGCTGACAAAGTATACATTGAACCAATTACACTTGATTTCGTAACCGGCATTATCCGTCAGGAGCGCCCGGACGGGCTGCTGCCTACACTCGGCGGACAGACCGGCCTGAACATGGCCGTAGAGCTGGCCCGTGCCGGTGTCCTGGAGCAAGAGAAAGTGAAGCTGCTGGGCACACAGCTCGAATCCATCGAGAAAGCAGAAGACCGCGATTTGTTCCGCGAGCTGATGCGCGAGCTGGAACAGCCTGTGCCGGAGAGTGCGATTATTACGAGTGTGGAAGAAGCGCTTGGCTTCGCCGCAGGAATCGGCTATCCGCTGATCGTTCGTCCGGCCTACACGCTGGGCGGAACCGGCGGCGGGATCTGCGACAACGAAGAAGAGCTGCGCGAGACCGTTAAGGCGGGTATCCGTTACAGCCCGATCGGCCAATGTCTGGTCGAGAAGAGTATCGCCGGCATGAAGGAAGTCGAATATGAGGTTATGCGCGATGCGAATGACAACTGTATTGTAGTCTGCAACATGGAGAACTTTGATCCGGTTGGCGTACATACGGGCGACAGTATCGTTGTGGCGCCGAGCCAGACGCTGTCCGACCGTGAATATCAGATGCTGCGCAGCGCTTCCCTGAAGATTATCCGCGCGCTGAATATTGAAGGCGGCTGTAACGTACAGTTCGCCCTGGACCCGCAGAGCTACCAATATTACGTTATTGAAGTGAATCCGCGTGTCAGCCGCTCCTCGGCGCTGGCATCGAAGGCGACCGGTTATCCGATTGCCAAAATGGCGGCCAAGATTGCCCTCGGCTATACGCTGGATGAAATCGTCAACCCGGTAACCGGCCAGACGTATGCTTGCTTCGAGCCTACGCTGGACTATATCGTCAGCAAGATCCCGCGCTGGCCGTTCGACAAATTCATCTCGGCGAACCGCAAGCTGGGAACGCAGATGAAGGCGACCGGAGAGGTCATGGCGATTGGCCGGACTTTTGAAGAGTCGATTCACAAGGCGATCCGGTCGCTGGAGATCGGTGTCCACCGTTTCCGTCTGCCGGGAGCGGAGCTGCTTGAAGAGAGTGTGCTGCGCTATAGACTTGCCAAGCCGGATGATGAGCGCCTGTTCCTGATCGCGGAAGCCTTCCGCCGGGGCTATGAGCTGCAGGAGATTCAGGATATTACGAATGTGGACTGGTGGTTCCTCTCCAAGATCGAGGGGCTTGTGAGCTTCGAGGAAGAGATCCGTGCCGAAGAGACCTTGTCTGCTGAGACGCTGTATCAGGCCAAGCGCAAGGGATTCACAGACCGGGCAATTGCCGAGATCCGTGCCGAAGGCCGTCCAGGCGGAGCATTCACCAAGGAGTCAGAGGTACGTGTGCTGCGTCTGCAGCAGGGTCTGGTTCCGGTATTCAAAATGGTCGATACCTGCGCCGCTGAATTTGAGGCCACTACACCATATTACTACTCGACCTATGAGACGGAGAATGAGGTCATTCATTCCGACAAGCAGAAGGTCATTGTCCTCGGCTCCGGCCCGATCCGTATCGGCCAGGGGATTGAATTTGACTACTCCACAGTGCATGCGGTGTGGGCGATTCAGAAGGCCGGCTATGAAGCTGTAATTATCAATAATAATCCAGAGACCGTCTCGACGGATTTCAATACCTCGGACCGTCTGTACTTTGAGCCGCTGTTCTTCGAGGATGTCATGAACGTGATTGCCCAGGAGAATCCGATCGGAGTCATCGTACAATTCGGCGGACAGACCGCGATTAACCTGGCTGCACCGCTTGCTGCTGCGGGTGTGAATATTCTGGGTACCAGCCTGGCGAGCATCGATGAAGCTGAGAACCGCAAGAAGTTCGAAGCGCTGCTGGCCCGTCTGGATATCGCACAACCTAAAGGCAAGACCGTAATCAACATTGATGAAGCCGTCGAAACCGCGCAATCGCTTGGTTATCCGGTGCTGGTTCGTCCATCGTATGTCCTGGGCGGACGTGCTATGGAGATTGTCTACAACGACACCGAGCTGCTGAGCTACATGGTTGAAGCGGTAAAAGTAAATCCGGAGCATCCGGTGCTGATCGACCGCTATATGCTGGGCAAGGAAGTGGAAGTGGATGCCATCTGTGACGGAGAGACAGTTGTCATTCCGGGCATCATGGAGCATGTGGAACGCGCAGGGGTTCACTCCGGCGACTCCATCGCAGTCTACCCGCCGCAATATCTGGATGAAGGTCTGAAGCAGAAGATTGCTGAGATCACCATCAAGATTGCCAAGGAGCTCAAGACCATCGGTCTAGTGAACATCCAGTTCGTCATTTATCAGAATGAAGTGTATGTGATTGAGGTCAACCCGCGCTCCTCGCGTACGGTTCCGTTCCTTAGCAAGGTAACCGGTATTCCGATGGCGAACCTGGCGACCAAGATCATTCTGGGCGGCAAGCTGAAGGAAGACGGGTACACTGAAGGTCTGTGGCCGGAGAGCGATTATGTGTCGGTAAAAGTGCCGGTGTTCTCTTTTGCCAAGCTGCGCAGAGTGGAGCCTACGCTCGGACCGGAGATGAAATCTACCGGTGAAGTCATGGGCCGCGACAAGCTGTATGCCAAGGCGCTCTACAAAGGCCTGATCGGTGCAGGAATGAAGATTCCAGCTACCGGAGCAATCATCGTAACCGTAGCCGACAAAGACAAGGCTGAAGCGGTTGAACTGATGAAGGGCTTCCATGCCATGGGCTACAAAATCATCGCTACCGGCGGTACAGCAGCGGCGCTGGAGCAGGCGGGGCTGAACGTGATGAACGTTAACAAGCTGGATGAGGGCGAGCCGACTATTCTGGATCTGATCCGCGGCGGTCAAGCGAACTTCGTCTTCAATACACTGACCAAGGGCAAAACGCCTGAGCGTGACGGATTCCGCATCCGCCGTGAAGCGGTAGAGAACGGTGTCGTATGTATGACCTCGCTCGATACGGTAACGGCGCTGCTGAGAATGCTGCAGACGATTAACTTCTCGTCCCAGTCGATGCCTGCTTTTGTCGGACAATAAGATAGAGGGTGAGGCAGCTGTAACAGGCTGCTACAGGAACGGTTTGCGTTAACGCAGACCGTTCCCCTATGCCCGGGACCTTAATATCGAAGGTGCTGGATACGATAACTAAGAAAGAAGGTTGGCGAATGGAACGGACAGCAGCAGAGCAGCAGCACGGGCACGAGAATGTCGGACAGATTGAGAAGTGGAATGAAATGGCCGGACGGCTGATGGTTGCCCTGGATTACCCGAATGCAGACCAGGCGCGGGCGCTGATCGAACAGCTCGAAGGTATCCCTTGCTATATGAAGGTGGGCATGCAGCTGTTCTATGCGGCCGGTCCTGACTTCATCCGGGAGCTGAAGGAGCGCGGATATTCGGTATTCCTTGATGTCAAAATGCACGATATCCCCAACACGGTCCGGGGTGGTGCTGAGAGCCTAACCGGGCTGGGCGTGGACATGTTCAACGTACATGCCGCCGGGGGCGCAGCCATGATGGCGGCTGCGGTGGAAGGAGCGGCTCAGGCGGTCAGCCTGAAGCCATCGCTGCACATGCCGCTGATCATTGCAGTAACCCAGCTTACCAGCACTAGCCAGGAAGTGATGAACCGCGAAATCGGCATAGCCGGAACAGTGACCGATGCAGTGGTGCGATACGCCAAGCTGGCAGCGGAAGCAGGCTTGCATGGAGTGGTAGCATCCCCGCAGGAATCCGTGGTGATTGCTGAAGCGTGCGGAACCGAGTTCCGCACGGTTACCCCGGGCATCCGGCCCGCTGGTGCGTCACTGGACGATCAGTCCCGGGTCATGACGCCCGGACAGGCTATTCGCCAAGGCAGCCACTACCTGGTAGTGGGCCGGCCGATTACAGCCGCGGCAGATCCGCGTGCGGCAGCACTATCTATTATTGAGGAGATGAGCCAAGCATGAGCAAATTAGAGAATCGAAGTGAACAGGTCGCAAGTCATCTGCTGGAGATCGGAGCCGTAGCCCTGCGCCCGCAGGAGCCGTTCACCTGGACCTCCGGCATCAAATCGCCGATCTATTGCGACAACCGTCTGACCATGGCCTTCCCGGCAGTCCGCAATTACATTGCGGAGGCCTTCGCAGAGCTGATCAGAACCAGCTACCCGGACGCAGAGGTGATTGCCGGGACAGCAACCGCCGGTATCCCGCATGCGGCCTGGGTGGCCGATAAGCTCGGTCTCCCGATGGCTTACATCCGGGACAAGGCCAAAGGCCACGGCAAGCAGAACCAGATCGAAGGACTGATCGCGCCCGGCCAGAAGGTCGTCGTGATCGAGGACCTGATCTCCACCGGCGGCAGTTCCATCAAGGCCGCACAGGCCGTACAGGAAGCAGGCGGCCTCCCGCTGGCCGTGCTGGCCATCTTCAGCTACGAGCTGGACCGCGCCGTAGAGGCCTTCGCCGCTGCTGAGCTTCCGCTCCAGAGCTTGTCCAACTACAGCACGCTGATTAATGTGGCGCTGGCCCAAGGCAAGATCGCAGAGAGCGATGTAGCGCTGCTGCAATCCTGGCGCCAGGACCCTGCCGCCTTCGGCGTGTAGGGCTGTAGAGGACCCTGAGGATGGAAGATGGTGCGTGGAGAATGTTGAGAATACGTAAAGCGTAAACGTAGAGCGTAAACGTAAAGCTTAGAAAATGCGTAGAAGAAGCCTTGTCCTCCTTTACCGGGGGGGCTGGGCTTTTTAGAATTAATATGTTTTGGGGTCCCCGCAAAGTACCTGAGTCATCATCGAAGCTAAAGTCGCACTTTGTGGGGTTATTTTGTGCTAATAATTAGTTTTTGGACAGTCAGGAAAAGAAGTGGAAAAACAGCATCTATTCAATGGCTCAGCACACTTCTGGATGCTCTAGTTGGAAAAAATACACTTGTTGAGACCCGAAATGGACAATAACGCAGATACGGCGTGAACTAGATGACCTAAATCCACTTATTTCTTTTGAAGAGGCGATTTCCGCCCAAGCAAGTGTACAAAATCCAACTGTAATCATCTCAACTGCTTGTTATCTCCACAGCCCCTAATTAGCTGCATACTCCAATATCCATGCGTTACTAACCAATCTCATCATGTCTTGCTCCAGTGAAGAATGTGACCGCTACTCTCATCACATTCGTTCCATTGCCCACCACCTTGTTTTCAACTCATTTGTTATACTCCATATCCCCTGTAATCTGCTCCATGCCTGCGTTATTCTTCAACCAGTAACCTAAGCATACGGGCAGAAATTGCCATCTTCTCCGCCAAGCTATCCTCTAATTTTCTTGCAAAACTGGGCATGATAAATAGCACCGGGACATATATTATTGCGATGAAGGAGAAGAGGGTATCATGAATTGGATCTATTTTGCCAAGTTGTTCAGGACCAGATTTCAAGCGGGCTGCCTTGCCAAAAGACTGGAGCAGGACGGCTGGATCTATGGCTATCATGATCCGAGTTTTGTGGAAATATACCGTTCGCGCAAGGGCCGTTATGGTGTGCGTTTTCTGCCTTAGACAGAAAATCCAAAATCATCCTTGACTTAATGCATGGCTATATTGTATATTATCTATTGTCGCTGTTTAAATAATTATTAACTGACGCGGGGTGGAGCAGCCCGGTAGCTCGTCGGGCTCATAACCCGAAGGCCGCAGGTTCAAATCCTGCCCCCGCAATTACCTTATTACACCGGACAGCACTCGTATAATACGGATATCCTAGTCCGGGCCCTTAGCTCAGTTGGTTAGAGCGGTCGGCTCATAACCGATTGGTCACAGGTTCGAGTCCTGTAGGGCCCACTTCACTTAACCCCCTTGCCTAGCAAGGGGGTTTTACTTTGTTCAGGGTAGTTTCCCAACCTTGCTAACAGATTTGCAAACGAAGTACATTTATCCATATAATAGAACTGTTTGGCTTCGAATCATCTATTTGGTTAATTATTACTCAAATTATTAAGCACGATATGGTACCCTCCTGAAACTATTAATCTGAGAGTCGTAAGAACGACTGATGCACATATAGACATTGAGTAGTGCAAAGACTGTTTATAGAGGCGTTAAGAATTGCACGGTTTTGTTCCAGAAGGAAGGGTCGGAAGGAAGATACTTCTAGATGTCGAAATGTGATGTCGAAGGGAGGTGAGTGTAATGGATGATTGGGGGGAGAAAATAAAAAAAGCATTTGATGTTCATGTTGAGAAAAGAGTAAATATAACTACTGCTTTGAACTCACTTATGGTTGAACTAAGAGATCGACAAGGACTAAAACCTAATGTAGAACTTATAAATGAATATCCTTTGGTTTGGAGGATATTGATTCAAGGCCGCTGTGTTGATATTAGCGAAGAGGAAATTGATGATATCCGGGATTCATTGCCTAGTTTCAATGGTTCAGGTGAGAAATTACCCTTACTTGATGGAATTAAGAAATTGTTAGTTGAAAAATTTAATTAAGCGCCTTAGGATGATTTTTTGTGTTTTTAGAGGGCCTATTATATATGTTCTCAAACACTTTCAAACAATAAACTCGTCTGGCATTAAGCCAGGCGGGTTTATTTTATAGCTTTTGCAAATGCTCAATAACTATGTTCATGAACTTCTTAAAATTTTTTTAAAGCTTGTTACTTCCATTCTCTTGTTCTTTAGCTTTCTCACTGAAATGTATGCTAATAATAGCAATTACCAATAAAATTACACCTACTACATTAGAGAATGCAGGCTCATTGTTTGAAATTGATCGTATTAACAACCGAATATTAATAGCAAGAGCCCCGAACCAACATATGTAAACAAACCATTTAGTACTGTTCTTCATTATTTCACCTTTCATATACATTATTTTATAATTATACAATATAGAATCAGCATGTTTCGCTTTCAAGCTGATCTTTAGGTTTCCATTATCCCAATTAAGGAGGAATTATGAACCAGAGAAAAATCGTTAATTTAACAGTGATTATTCTGATCATATGTATTTTTTATTATTTTTTCGTAAGCGGAGGTACTGCTGCGGTTGGAAGAATAGAAAAGCTTTTTTTGAAGGAAAAGGAGTCGTATTTTATGGCTTACAAATATAATTTGCTGCGTAAACCTTACCTTGTGAAAATTAAAGAAGATGAAATATAATCTGTGTATGACTTGATCAAGGGGTGAAACAATGAAGTTACTGGACGGTCTCTAGCTTCCCTGAAGGAGGTTAGAGCTGAGTTGACTAGAAGCGTTAAGAAAACACCCGTAAGTAAAGATCAGGCAAATCCCTGGACGAAATGACAGGCAAGCAAGGCTGTGCGAAGATACTCCCGAGGTATTCCTTATGGTAAATTCTATCGAAAAATTTATTGTTCGTGGGATATAAGCGATTGGAGATTTTACAAACCTTATTTGCAAGCGGTCAAGGAATGGGAGACCAATGGTAGAAGTTGGCACAGACCCGTTAGCCTTCAGAAATTAACTTTAAACTGGAATAAGGATTTTAAAAGAAAATAAGAAAAGGGGTTGCCGATAGGGAAGCGTCGGCGGCTCCTTTTCTTATGTACGTTCTGCCTTAAAGAAGAGCTAGTTTTAATTTCTATCTACTAAAATAGTATATGCAGTTATGTTTCCGAATTCATCATATGAAAATATAGTTGAGGCTCCATATTGAACAGCTTGAACCCATCCATCTTCATACAATACAATAGCCCCATCATTAAAAATTAGTTCAAGTGATCCGGGGAGATACTTCCAATATCCTGAATTCATGTGAACAATAATTTGTTCAAAACTAGCCTTGGCACTCACATCTTGTGGAGTAACCTTGTTTAGAGTAGATACTGCGGGAAGATCAGGAGTCTGGATGGATGCAGTTGCTGCAAAAGAGGTGGAGCCTAAAGCGAAACAAGCTGTAACGGTTAAAAGGCCAACCAAAAGTTTCTTTTTCATACTTCAAACCTCCAAAATGAGTATTTTGTGTGTTACATAAGTAATAATAGATTAAATGGATTTATATGTATATAAGTAATAAGTATGGTTTTTAATGATATTTTTTGTCATATATTGGAGGTTAATGTCGTTTGTTGATTTTTAATTGGATTTGAATAATATGTCCTAGGACTTTGTAAGGATTATTATTAAAATGCAATTATATATAAGTTTTTACTAATGAAAAACGGGCCATTTTGTGGCCCGCGTGTTCGACTAAATTTCAATATTTGATTTTTAATGCTTATTAGGGAATTAACCAAACATAGAAGGCAAAAAGAACAAGAAAAAGAGAATAAGAACGATCACGCTGGTGATTCTGCTCATCATAAGATAAGCCTCGCTGGGCCCGGAGTCGCCTTTGACCATCCAGCCGTAACGCATATGCCAGCCCATGGCCGGGAAGAAGATATTCAATACTGCAATCAATACGAAGAGAACAGCGAAAATAACAACCATTTTTACCAGCTCCTTTCTCCATTTACGAAAGCCCATTGCATGAAGTTGCATATTTCTGGATGCAGCTTCAAATTAACAACGCAGAATTCTTCCAGCCCCACGTGACACTTATGTCACATCAACCCCCATATTGTTAGCTCATTCGATGGGGAATTCTATCTGCGCCTCTTATACTGGAAATATATTGATTTACTTCCGAAAGGGGCTATTCACCAGTGACTGAAGCTATCAAAGCAATACTATTAGGGATTATTGAGGGGTTGACTGAATTCTTGCCGGTCTCGTCTACCGGGCACCTTATCCTGGCAGGGGATCTGCTGAAGTTCGAGGGGGAGGCTGCGGTTACCTTCAAAATCGTAATCCAGCTGGGTGCGGTAATGGCCGTATTGCTGCTGTATTGGAAAAAGTATGTGAACATCGGGATGAATATGCTGAAGTTGGATTTCTCCAAGAGCAAGGGACTGAATGCCATCCACATGATCCTGGCTATGGTTCCGGCACTGGTGGTGTATCTGCTCTTCAAAGATACGATCAAGAGCCAGTTATTCGGCCCTAAGCCGGTCCTGATTGGTCTGATTGCCGGTGGCCTGTTGATGATCTTCGCTGCACGCAGCAGGAGAACCGTTACGTCAGAGACGGTGGACGGTCTTAACTATACGCAAGCCTTTGGCATCGGGCTGTTCCAGTGCTTAGCGCTATGGCCCGGGTTCTCCAGATCCGGCTCGACGATCTCAGGGGGCCTCCTGCTGGGAACCAGCCAGAAAGCCGCTGCGGACTTCACCTTCCTGATCTCAGTACCGGTAATGTTCGGAGCCAGCCTTCTGGACCTCTATGACAGCCGGGATCTGCTGAATTCAGATTCACTGACCCTGATGCTGATCGGGTTCGTGACGTCCTTCCTCGTAGCCATGATTGCAGTGGTCACGTTCATCAAGCTGATCAAGCGGCTCCGCCTGGAGTGGTTCGCGCTGTACCGCTTCGTGCTAGCAGGACTGTTCTATGTAATTGTCATCCTGTAATGGGCCTCTGGTGTGATCCGCTCAGGAGGCTCAGCACTCAGCCGTATTCCTTAGGCTCCTGCAGCAGGATGGAGAAGGTCTGGGTCTCGTGGTCCACTTCAATCGTCTCGATACCCACAAAATCCGGAATTTCAGGATGAACGGCATCCACGCTGTATTCAGGGTGAGTCAGCAATAATTGAATGACTTTCAAGGCTTCCACGTTGATCTTGATCCCCTTTACAGTAGAATCTCGTGTTCTGATTTATAGTCTGTATTATCCCCGCAGCGCTTAGCGAATATGTCTGTGGATGATATTTCTGTCTTCGTTACGTTCCATAACAGCCATTAATTGACCCTGGAAAATCCGTCTCTGGATCTGGTCGATCCGCTGGAGCGCGAGGGGGATTGGCACCTGGAATGCTACAGCCAGCTCGGCAACGGCATCCTCACGAAGTTCGGGCAGCGTCTTCTCGGAGATCATGGTATAGGGCATGGAGGCATACAGGATGAACCGGTCGGATTCATCTCTCTGCGCCTGAGTGAACTCTCCGGGCATAAGTGTAGACTTACCGGCATGCCGCAGCAGATGACACAGCTCATGGAGGAATTCCAGCCGCTGCAGCTCGGGAGGGAGCCGGTTGTCGATGAACATGCTGTACATTCCGGCTGTAGCCTCAATCGCCTTACTGCGGACATCCAGATAGTGCACCCAGATATTAAGCCGCTTCGCTATGTAATCAATGGAGATGTCGGACGGCTTGCGGACACCAATACGCTGGTATAGATCCTCTGTCCATTTCTCCAATGCGGTCATCTGATAATAGCCTTGCATAATCAATCACCCCATATATAAGATCGTATGTTCGTATTATTGGCCAAAAGAAAAGCCCGTAAGGGCTAAGCAGCAGTTCAGCGCGCACTCTTCACCGGCTGAAATATGGAACTGGTGTTCCTGTGTATGTAAGCATAAAGGAATTACGCCCGAATATCAAGTGTTTTTCCCAAGGTGGGGTGCGTGGCCTGACTCAGCATCTGAATCATATCCTGGGCACCGCTCTGCGCCTGCTCCTTGGCAAGGCTCATCACCTGCAGCCCTGCGGCCTGCTGTAAGGATGACTGGCTCATCACTACGGATAATGCAGCAATATCCATCCGGCATTCCTCCTCCATATGTTGTGAAGCTATTGCTTCATACTCTATATCGACCACTGGACGCCTGTCCGTTAGGTGAATGGTATTTCTTTGCCAATTGGCCCATGCAAGGGAGCGGAATTCCACATATTCTGTGCTGTATTCAATATTCAAGAGGAGGAATTAATCATGGGAGCAGAGTATGGTTGCGGTTGTGGAAATAACGTAGGTGGAGTGAATCAGGGACCTCCAATCGTTCCGGTAGTAAGCCCTTGGACTTCGACAGGTGCAATTCTGGTTCTGTTCATCCTGCTGGTTATCATCACAAAAGCCTGCTTGTTCTAGAACAGCCTATAGCCAGTGTAGCCCTGTCCGGCCTGTGCCGGATAGGGCTATTTCTTTTTCCTGTTATTTTTACGGACTGTTGGCCCGATCTGGCGTTTGATTCTGCCTGTAGCTGCATCCGTTTCAATGATATAGAGCTCCTTAATTGTTCCTGCAAGCGCGAACCATTCCTGTAAGGCTTCAGCTTCGGACATAGGGCCGTACAGCCGTTTGCCCCGATAACAGATATAGAACACATGCGGCTCTCCATCAAAGTTATATTATCCCATTTCATTCTACGCTTTATCGCAGTGAAATTGAATAACATCCCCCACAATGCCGGCTTACTTGAAAATAAACTCTACGCGCGTACCGTCTGCGAACGTCTCCAGCTGATTGCCGACCCAGCTTCCCGCTCCGCGGTTATCACTGGGGGTTATGTACTCAATATGGGCCCCGGCTCCGCCTTCCTCACACATGGCCATCGGCCATTCGTCCCGGTCATAGCCTTTCTTCGTGGGAACTCCCTTCAGCGACGCCTTGCGGTTCTCCTCCGCATCCTTGCGGTTGATCGTGCAGATGGCTGATTCTCCCTTACGGATGGCCTTCTGGATGTGCCTCGCGGTCTCCGGGTAGCGGTCTGCCGGGAACTTCAGCTTCACGACCTCCGAAGAATGACCGGAAGGTGTCTGCGGCAGCCATTGCCCGTTTTCTTCCAGCAGGTAGGCGGACAGACTGAGCAGGGCGATAATGATGAGACTGATGATGGATTTTTTGGCTTTCATATCTGCTCCCTTGGATGTGGGTATGGGTATAATGCCTGTGCCCTGAATAGTATAGCGTAAGAATAACCGATTGGGACAGCCCGAATTCTGTGCAGCAGCCGTGCTGAAGTTCCATAATTCGTCATAATATGTACAAACACAAGGAAAAGGATGGTGGAAAATGTGGAACAGCGCAACCTCAGGGACCTGCTGGATTCGGCCTCGCGGCTGATTGGTGATGTGCAGTGGCAAGCGGCTTTTCGCAAAATACAGATGTCTCCCGCTGACGCGGAGCTGGGGGCGCCCGCACGGAAGCTGCTGGAGACGCTGTACTGGCTGCAGGGCCAGGGAATGATCAGCGGCCAGCATGATTACCTGGAGAGTCCGGATGATATCAACAACAAGCTGAAGAATACGGCGGGTACCTATGCCGGACTGCACGGCTATGAGATGGGGCCAATTAGCGGCCAGACGGAGAAGCTCATCAGCAGTCAGCGTCAGGGCGTAACGGACAGTGCGATCCGCTGGCACAAGGCCGGGGGCATCGTAGCGATGACCTATCATGCCAACCTGCCGGGTACGGCACCAGCCTGGACGAATGTCTCCATGAGCCTCAGCGAAGCTAATTTCAGCAAGTACATCACACCGGGAACACCCGAGTATACGGCGATGATTGCCGAGCTGGATAAGGTAGCTGTTTTCCTGAAAAAACTGAATGATGCCGGTGTCCCCGTCCTCTGGAGACCATACCATGAGATGAACGGCGGCTGGTTCTGGTGGGGGCAGAAATCCTCCTTCGTGACCCTCTGGGAGATCATGTTCGAGCGGTATACCGTCTATCATCAGCTGCACAATCTGCTGTGGGTGTGGAGTCCGAATGCCAAGAACAAGAATAGTGAGGAGCCGGCGAAGTATTATCCGGGCAGCGGCAGAGTGGATGTGCTGGCGGCGGATATTTTCGAGGGGGATTACAAGGCAATCCATCATGATACGCTCTGGGACCTGGGGCGCGGCAAGCTGATCGCCATCGGTGAGAACGGGGAGCTTCCACCGCCAGCTGTGCTGGCAGGCACGCAGAACAAATGGAGCTTCCAGATGACCTGGGGCAAGATGCTGTACGAGCGCAATAAGGATGCAGTGATTCAGGCTTTTATGAAAAATAGTGCCGTATTCTCCAGAGACGACTATTCGGCCAAAGCGGCGGCGTATGCTTCTTCAGGAGGGGTACTCCCCAAACCGGGCCTCTATGGGCAGTATTACAACAATATTACGCTTACCGGCACGCCTGCCCTCACCCGGACAGATGCCAATATTAACTTCGCCTGGAGACAGGCAGCGCCCGATCCGGCTGTTCACGCAGATCTGTTCTCGGTACGCTGGAGCGGCCGGATAAGCGCTGCCTATAGTGAGACCTACACGATCTATTCGTATTCAGATGACGGAATCCGGATATGGATCGACGGGAAGCTGATTATTGACAGCTGGATCAAGCAGAGCGGGCAGGAGCGGCAAGGCACTGTGAGTCTGATTGCGGGGAAGCTGCATGAGCTGAAGGTGGAGTACTATGAGAACCAGGGGGATGCGCGGGCGGTACTGATGTGGGAGAGCCCCAGCCAGGCCAAAGGCGTAATTCCGGCAGGAGCCCTCTACCTTCCATAACAGAGTGTAACGAAGCGTCAGATATGCTCGCGGTAGCTGATGTTGTTGGCGATTTTCTCATCACGGACGGCTTGGCGCAGGATATCCTTAACAGACTGAACCTTACGGATTCTATAGAAGGGGAGCTGTGGAGATGAAGCATCATCCGATAAAATGATCAGCGTCCCGATGCCCAGCATACGCTGCATAACCGACTGGGTGACGGAGAAATCATTGACCCGCAGCAGCTCGATTTCTTCGACATCCTTGCCGATCAGCCCGCTCTTCACCATAATCCGCTGGGACGTAATCGTATATTTGGTGGTATTCAGCCCGATCAGCCCCTTGAGACGGTCGGAGATGCCGGCAGGCTTGCCCTGCCATAATTCTTGTTCGGGACCGGAGCTATGGCCAGACGCCGGACGGCGTGCTGTTGCCGGAGAACCGGCCTCTTCTGTGCTTGCCCCGCATTCCCCGCAGAATTTGGCGCCTTGCTTGTATTCCGCACCACATGTTGTGCAATAAGCCATGATAGATCTTCCTCTCCTTGAACGGATAAATTCATTATAGTATAACAGGAATTGCCAGTCATCAAATGGTTATTGATCGCCATTTCTCCCTATGAATACGCTTAACTTCTGACATATGTTTCATTACGCCGACTTTTACATTAATTTCATTTGCACTTAACAAAAAACGATATTATTCTGTTAAGTGGAGGGATATTAACTATGAGACAAGCTTTACTTACAGGACTGCTAATGGCCGTCATGATCCTCAGTGCCTGCGGCAATAACAGCACCGAACCGGCTTCCCCGGAAGCGGTGCAGGAGACGGTACAGAACTTTTACAATGAAATGTCGAAATTCGACGAAATGGGCAAATCCTCGCTAGAGAACTTCAACACCACATTCACCTCTTATTCCACCGGACAAGCGACAGACAAAGAATTCCAGAAGGCTGTAGACAGCTTCCAGGATACCGCCTCCGAGCTTGCAGATCATGTGAACGATATCAAGATTGCGGGCGGCTTGCCGGATACGATCGAGAAGCTGCTTAGAGATTCGGTGATTGCTTTCAAGAGTGCCTATCAGATTAAGGAGAAGGCTTCCAAGAGCGCAGTATCGCCCGATGTGACCGCCGAGGAATTCAATGAGATGAATCAGCAGGCGGACGTAGCCATGCTCTATGGCATCTCCAAGCTGAATGAAGCCAGAGAAGCCGCCGGACTAATTGAGACGGAGCAACCCGTACCAGGAACTGTGTCAGATGCAGGCACAGATGCCAAGCAGGAACCGGGTACCGGAAGCGCAGGGACTTCGTCAGTGAAATAAGCAGAGACAAGACTTGTTATGCACAAAGGGGTTCAAAGGAAGACGCTGTACAGCATGACTGTGGGCGTCTTTTTGCTATGGGGGTATACCTAAATATTTCTGCTTGCCTAACCTGCTGAAGCGCAGATATAATACAAACATATGTTCTGTGCGAAGAAGAGGAGGAACGGCGAATGAGCAAGAAGCTTGAAGGAAACCGTCAACGTGAGTACAGCGGGAGGGTGCTTCCGGAGCAGATCGGGCGAATAGGGAGAGAGCAGCGGGAGACCTGGCATAGCCTGAGGCCGGTGCTGGATGAGGAGAAGCTGGAGGAGATTGAGCATACGCTGGCCTTATCGCTGCGTAGTCATGTACGGGTAACGCTGGTGCTGTATGGTCCTCTGGAGCAGGTGAAGCTGAGCGGATTCGTGACCTCCATCCACACCCACTCGCGTGAATTCAAGCTGCAGTGGGCGGAGGAATGGAAGTGGCTGCTGGTAGATGACATTGTGGAGGCTTATATTGTCTGACAGATTTTACTTGCTGCGGTGTCCGTCCGTCTTCTCATAGGCAATCAGCGTGACCTCCGGATTTCCGGTCATCCGGGCAATCTCCGATTCCGCCTGGCGGATCACTTCGACCACATCCTCCTGATCGCTAAGCGGGGCAATTCTGTAGCTGTCGCTGTGTATCTCCATGTTCATCCCCCTTTTCGTTTGAATGACCTGACTTACGGTCTATCTTCTTATTCTGGCCTGTAGATGCACAGTTCATCCGGAGAGATAGGACGCTGCACAGCTTATTTTGTGAAAAAAACGGTCATTGGTGCAAGCAACCTGGCCTAAGCGGGCATTTATTATACCAGGGGGTGAGTAGATGCTTACTTTGGAGCAGGTCAAGCAGAAGTCGGCCGCAAGGCTTACGAAGCTGCATCCGGCCGTACTGGCCGGGGCGAACGAGCTGATAAGACGCAGTTATAACCGGGGGGTGCCAATCCTCATTACGCAGGGCATGCGCACGATAGCGCAGCAGAATGAGCTATATGCTCAAGGGAGAACCAAGAAGGGCGACATAGTAACCAATGCCCGGGGAGGCGACAGCTACCATAATTACGGACTGGCAATAGACTTTGCGCTGCTCCTGCCGGATGGCAGGAATGTGTCCTGGGATATGAATCGTGACGGGGATGGCGATAAGGTGGCAGACTGGCAAGAGGTGGCGCAGGAGGGGAAGAAGCTGGGATTCGAATGGGGCGGGGACTGGACCTCCTTCAAGGATTACGCTCATCTGCAGATGAGCTTCGGCCTTAGCATTCAGGACCTGAAGGCAGGCAGACGGCCTACTGCCCAGCAGAGTGCAGCCGCACTAAGCCGTATAACCGGAGGTGAGCCAGAGGTGAACAAGGATATCCCGGTAAATATTACGCTCAACGGTAAGAAGCTGACGACCGGCGTCATGGACGAGGCGGTAACCTATGCGCCTGTACGAGCGATTGCGGAAGCACTTGGAGCCAAGGTCACGTATAATGCGTCCAGCAAGACCGTGAACATTGTGAAGGAATAACTTCTCTGCATAGATGCTGTCCCGGATGGGGAAATTATCAGCGATTAACCACATCCATGAAGGGGGCACAACATTTTGAACAAGCTGATCACAAGTCTTGCCTGCGGTACGGTCCTGTCCATGAGTCTGCTCGGAGCAAGTGACATCTCCGCAGCACCTGGCGGTATGATGACAACCACTCCAGGCGTTATGAGCACCTCCGCTCCGGGCATGAACAGCACAACAACAGACGGCCGGATGGGCAACATGAACATGCGCAATATGGATGACCGGATGATGGACAGCCGGGGCAATACCATGATGAACGAGACCAGAGATTCCATGCATAAGACCGAATCCATCATGAAGGACAAAATCCGTACCGGCGACAACAGCTCCGTCTCCCCGCTGTCCAACGACAATACAACGGGCCGCTACCGGGCACAGAGCACCACCACCACAGCCACCAACAACGGCAACCGCTCCAACTGGGGCTGGCTCGGTCTGGTCGGCCTCCTCGGCCTTGCAGGCATGCGCAGCAGAACCGGCGAGCGCGACCGCCACTAGCCGGAGCAGGGCACCGCAGTTCTGCGAGTAAGGAACAGCAGCGCCAAGCAGTAAAGCCCGTGTCAGTCTCGGCTGAGCGGGCTATTTGCTGCTTATGCAGAAGAAAATTTGGAAAAAGGAATTGCGTATCCCCCGGATACATGATATTATATTTCTTGTCGCGTATAACGCGCACACAACATGCCGGGGTGGCGGAACAGGCAGACGCACAGGACTTAAAATCCTGCGGTGGGTGACCACCGTACGGGTTCGACCCCCGTCCTCGGCACTAATATTAATAGAGAAAGGCGCATTCAACTGAATGCGCCTTTTCTATACTTATAGGTTAGAAACTGCTTGCAGGATAGAAGCAGTGTAAAGCATACAGCACAGAAACAGGGAAATGTACGCTTAAGATAGAATTAAGCAGTAGAGGAACTCCGCAGCTCATTGGAGAGATAGAGCGCATCCTTGAAGCCTTGCAGGTAGATGGAGCGTTCTGTAATGGCTTGAATGGAGAGTTGTGTATCTTCATACTGGAAAGCAGCATCCTGCTGGTCCTCGGGTAGGGCGTTCCTAAGCTGGTGGAAGTAATGAACACTCTCTTGCAGCAGCATGTTATACGCAGCATCCGTAACCAGCAGTTCCCGGTACATCCCTTCCAGCCGGATACGAATTAAGGGATCGGTTAAAGCTTCTAAAGATTTATACACACCAGAGACCTCCCTGTCGTTAACCTTATAAGGTTATTATATAACCCCGCGGGTGATATTGTAAAGTTAAAATTTCACTCTATAAGGATAATGGAAGGTGGAGCATCTCTAATACATACATACTAACTGGAGGGGAGTTAAGCCTCATGTTGAGAAGCAACTTAAGAATCCTAATGGCCAAACACCGGATCGACGACATCACCGGGCTGATGGAGAAATCAGGCCTGAGCCGGAATTCGATTAACAAACTGTATCGGGAGACCGACTTGGAGACTGTTAAGCTGGAGACGCTGGTCAGGTTATGCGATACGTTCCAGTGTAAGCTGTCGGAGTTGGTTGAGTATGTGCCGGGGGAGTAGGGAGTTAATTGAGGGAGTAAAAGGGTGCCTTGGGGTGCTCTTTTTTTGTTTGCTTTTTTGTAAGTCAAAATGATTGAGCCTAATTCCATATGCAGGAAATATAATAATTGGAAAGAATATTTTAAATAATACTTACACTGTTTAAATGATGGTTTAGGAGAGTGAACATGAAAAGTAATAGTGGAAAAGGGGTTTCGCTATTTGGTGTGCTAGCGGTAATACTCCTGGGCATTTATTTTGGTACCAACGGCATGAAGTCACCTGAAACAGAAGTGAAGAACACTAGTGAAGGCATTCCGTTGTTCACTCCAAGTACACTACAAAATGAAATGGAATACAATTTCAGCGAAACGTCTTGGTATCCTCTGATTAACTACTATTTAATATCGGATGAAGATAGGACAATTAAAATCATCCTTAACCAGGCCCAAAAGCAAGTTACTAAAGAAACAGCTCGAACCATTTCAGGCGCTGTAGCGAGCCTAACCTATAACGAAGGGCGTACAAACTACATAGTCTATAAAGTGGTAGATAATAATAATAAAGTCGTATATACATTTGACCGTTTGAAACAAAACGCTGAAAAAATGGCAGCTAAGCTGAAAGAAATATACAAGCAGGCGGACGGCGCAATTCTGAAAATAAAACCACGTGATAACAGTTGGAGTCAGATTGACGTTACGGTTTCAGATTCATGGTATAACTCTCAAGATTTTCAGAAAGAACGGTTTGTTGAATCATACGGAAATTTAATTTCGCAAGTAGTATTAGATTACAAGTACGTAATAACAGGTGATGATAGAGTGTTTGTTTATTTCATAGATGAATTTGGAACAAGGTTGGCTTCACCGAAGCTTTTTGAAGGTTGGAAGGTAAAGGAATAGTAAGTCAAAGTAATAGGCTAGTAAGCCTTTTGTTGTATTAAGAATCATAGTTATTATCAAATTAAAATTTTAAATAATGAATTATATGCTAATTTTAGGGTTTTATGGAGGGGGTTTGAGAATTCTTGTCGAATTATAAATTTAGGCGTATTTGGAATGAGATTTTTGTATCAATAGAAAGGAGATATTAATATATGTACATATCTAACTTAGATGTTACAGGTTATAAAAATTCAAAGAGTAAGTCGGTTATTAAATTACAAAAAGGGCTCAATATTCTAGTTGGTGAAAACGGCTCAGGAAAGACCACAATCATAAATGCTCTACGGCTCATCTTACGAGAAAATGAGTTCTCATATTTGAATATTGATGAGGATGATTTTTATGTTTCATTAGAAAAAGACTTCTCAGCTTCAGAAATTAGAATTGACCTAAAAATCGAATCCCTCAATTCGGACGAACAAGTTACTTTTCTATCATGGTGTGATGCTGATTTTAACGCACAACTACATTTTGAAGTTAGCGCCAATCCGAACAGAAAAGGATACTATAAAAAAGAAATATGGGGTGGCGCTTCAAAATCAAGCATTTTTGAAGAGGAGACATTTGATTGTATTGACTGCATATACTTACCTCCACTTCGAGATGCTGAGGAAAAGCTAGTTAATGGAAAAAGATCAAGGTTGGCACAATTATTAAAAAAACAATATGGTGATAATAAAGATGAACTTGTAAGGAGTGTCAAAGGTTTTAATGAGCAAATAACAAGTAATGCCGATAAGAATTATAATGAGATTGAAATGGCTAAGAAGAACATTAATACCAAATTAGAAGAATCATTAGGTCAAAGACTTGGACAGAGCATTAACTTGCAGTTTGCTGAAACAACCTTTAATAAAATTGTAGAGAGCATAAAAATGGTTTTCTTTCCGGGAATCAAGGAAAACAATCCCGAAAAATTTAGGGATATTTCAATCAACAGTTTGGGATATAATAACTTGTTATACATAGCCACTGTTTTTGCGGAACTTGAGCTACTAAAAGACAATAATATGATGACAGTATTACTTATAGAGGAGCCTGAAGCGCATCTTCATCCACAACTTCAAGTTAAATTCATTAAATATTTGGAAGAGCTTACTCGAAAAATTGAAAATTTACAAGTTGTAATTACAACACATTCTCCGGTCCTAGCTTCTTCCGTTGATACTGACAATTTGATTCATGTTGCTTATAAAGAGAATAGAATCATAGCAACTGCATTAAAGGAGATAAATCTAGGAGAAAGTAAAAGTTATATTAATAGATGGCTAGACGTGACGAAATCGGCTTTACTATTTTCCAAGGGAGTCATTCTTGTAGAGGGAATAAGTGAAGCGATGCTTCTACCTACGTTCGCTAAAATAGTATTAGCAGAGCATAATAAAAAAGCTCTAGATGGTGGTATCAATAATATGTTACCTAATTCCTTGGAAGAGGCTGGAGTATCAGTAGTGAATATTAATGGTATTAACTTTAAGCATTTTATGAGACTTTTTTCAAATTTCAAAGAAGCTACAAGCCAATCGCATATACCAATATATTGTGCTGGAATCACTGATAATGATCCGCCAAAGATTAAGGTAATTGTATATGATAAAAATGGAGTAATGAAGAGTGATAAAAATGGTGATCCGGTAACTATGGCAGAGGATGTTTATCCCCTTCCAAGTGACTCACCTATAGGAGCAAATATCGCTTTACAATTAGTAGATGAAATTAATATGGGTAAGTGGGGCCGATTATACCACTCTCCTTTAAAAACATTTGAGTATGACTTAGCAATTGAAAAAAACACGCGTCAATTGGCTAATGTTCTCCACGATGTATGGTCAAAAGATGGATCTGTTAAAGCATATTGCAAAACTATTATTGCAAGGAATAACCAGTATTCTGATGACGAAGAGTTATTAAGAAATGATGCTGAATTTATTTTTACGCATATTGATGCTGATGAGGTTGGCAAAGGAGTTTTTGCACAGAAACTAGCTGATTCTTTAGAAGAGCAAATAAGAAGTTGTATGGACAAGACTGATGGCTCCACGTCAAATCTTATTGAAGTTTATTCCGAAATTAGTAGCCTCATTAGAATTCCTGGGTATATAAAAAAAGCTATTAATTGGGCAATCGGGGGTACTGAAATTGATGAATAGGCTAGAAATGGAGCAAGAAATTATAAGTATTTTGTGCAAAAATAATAAGGAAACAGACAGTTTTACATCAATAATTCAAAATAAGGTAAGAGAAAAGACGGAACAACAGTTACAATATGTCCTTTCTCCTATTAATAAAAATGTATTCTTAGAAGCCTGTGCAGGAAGCGGAAAAACTGAAGTTGTTGGAATGAAAACTGCCTATGAAATATGTAAATGGAATATGAGAAATAAAGGAATTGCTGTACTTACGTTTACCAATGAAGCTACAGATACTATTAAGGAGCGGGTTGTAAAATTCTCGGGTTCAAGCTCAATGTTTCCTCATTTTATTGGTACATTATCAGCTTTCATACATGGTTTTATTTCGCAAAATTTTGGCTACAAATTTTTTAAACATAAAAACCAGAGTGGTGATAAATCGTACAGATTAGTGGATAAAAATTTAGAAGTATTTGATAATCATTGGTTAAAAAAATATAAACTTCCCTATACAAATAATAATGCAGGTCGTCATGACTACTATGCAAATCAAATTTATTTTGATTATCAAATTAATGATGTTATTTTGCATCAATCAGAGAATCAAAAAACTTCACTAAAAGATCTTTATAATTCAATTGAATTTCAAAAATTTATTAATGAATATAGAGTGAAATCGGGAAATAATACGGCATTAGGATATGATTACATAAAAGGTCAGTTAGCTAAAGTGAAAAATAGCTTCTATGAGGATGGCTTTGCTAATTTTGAAGACATTAATAACATAGCACTTAACATCTTGAGAAAAGATTCGAAGATAACTGAACTTCTTGCTTCTCGCTTTCCAATTATTCTTGTTGATGAATGCCAAGATTTATCATGGGTAGAAATAAATATTCTCGATGAGTTTAAAAAGGCGGGTACAATTCTTCATTTCATTGGAGATCTTAACCAATCTATATACGAGTTTAAAAATGCCAATCCTGAAACAACAAAAGTTTTTCTATCTGACTTTGATAAGTATCGTTTGACAGACAATTTTAGAAGCTGCCATTCAATAGTTGAGCTATCGAATAGATTGATGGGTATAACGTTACCTATCCGTGGTCATGGGGTTGATAAGGTAGGTGAAAGGAGTATTAGTTATCTGGAGTACAGCGATTTATCAGTGATAACAGAACAATACCTGGAGTTTTTAAATGGAGTAAATATTTCTCATGAAAAATCCGCTATTTTGGTTAGACAACAAGTTTTGAAACAAGAACTTGAAATAAATCTAATAGGAAGCAAACATTTTATAATAGATGCATTACAACTTTGGCTTGAGAATACTCCAAAATCTCGATTGCTAGCATTAGAACTTGGGGGTAAACAGATGCATAAGTGGTTTGGAGGAGCTAAGACAAAGAAGAATTATTATTGTCCAAATGCAATCGAATCTGCGTTTCAATGGAGAATTTTTTTGAAGAATTTCTTAGAAGAATGTGCAGCCAATGATTGTTTAATTAATGTTGGAGATATCGAATATTCCACTTGGTATAAGAATTATAATGCTTGTTTTTTGCCAATATTAGAAAAAGCTTATCAGTCACTAGCTGATTTTGATACTGAGAAGAGGGTTTTTAAAACTTTATCAAAATTAAGAACCCCATCTGGATCAGCTAAAAATAAAATTACTATTCTTAATTCAAAAGACAATTTAATTATGGTACCGATAAACACCATTCATTCGGCCAAAGGTAAAGACTTTGAGAGCGTAATGGTTGTCTCAAACCGTCGAAACTCAGGAAATAGCAGCGGCAGTCATTGGAAACATTGGCTTGAAAAAGAGCTTGAATCTGGAAGAATAGGCTATGTCGCTAATACAAGAGCTAAATATTCAATAGTTTGGGCAGTTCCAAAATTAAAAACTGAAGAACAAGCTTTAATTGAATCATTTGGATTTAAAAGAATTGTGAATTTAGAGATCTAATTTTATTGTTCACTAAATATTGAGAGGGTAAAGTTGTTACGTTAGTTAAAGAGGCCCATGCAACCCCGCATGGGCCTCTTACTCCGTTCATTTCACTTCCCCCCACCCGGAATCGCAACCTCATGCCCAACAGTTGCGGCCATACGGGCAATCGATTTCGGGTCGGAATTTCTCACGTTTACGTCGATGCGAGGGGTGTAAGCAGCTTCCAGCCTTGCCGCTTCTTCGTCGGATAGCTTGATCGAGAGGGCTTTTATCGCATCGTCAATATGGCTGGTTTTGAGCGCTCCCACGATGGGGGCGGCTACGACGGGGTTGCGGTACAGCCAGGCGAGTGAGATTTCGGCGCGGCTAACTCCACGTTCCTTTGCAACTTGACCGATGGCTTCCACAATCTTTTGGTCGGATGCGGCAGTTGCCTGATAGTATTGGGCAGCACCGGTTTCGGTCTCGGAGCGGGGCGTTTGTGTACCCCAAGGCCGGGCAAGGACGCCCCGCGATAGCGGACTGAAGACCAGGGTCTGAAGCCCTTCGTCGGCACAGAGCGGGATCATTTCGTTCTCTTCCTCGCGGGCGATCAGGTTGTAGTTGTGTTGCATGGAGATGAAGCGGGCCCAACCGTTCTCCTTCTGGAGATGCAGCGCCTTTGCGAACTGCCAAGACCTCATGGTGGAGGCGCCCAAATAGCGCACTTTGCCCATTTTTACGAGATCATGAAGGGCTTCAAGTGTCTCTTCCCAAGGGGTAAAAGGGTCCGCCCGATGAATCTGGTACAGGTCGATATAATCCGTTCCAAGACGTCGCAAGCTGTGGTCAATTTCCGTCATAATCGCTTTGCGTGAGAGCCCGAATGAGTTAGGTCCTGAACGCATGGGAGCTCCCAGCTTGGTGGCAATGACGACGTTCTCCCGTGTAGCGTAATCCTTGAGCGCTCTGCCGAGGCTCTCCTCGCTGGTTCCGTGCGAATACAGATTAGCGGTATCGAAGAAGTTGATGCCTGCCTCAAGTGCGTGTCTAATCACAAGGCGGCTGCCTTCCTCGCCCAGCGCCCAACCAGGGTAACCACTGTGGGGATCTCCAAAGCCCATACAGCCGATGCAGACCGGTGAAACTTCGAGACCGGAGTGGCCTAGCTTAATATATTGCATAAATACCTCCTGAATAAATTTTATTCTTGTTGAACCTTATTGAAGGTATTCATAATATACAGCGAATGCCCAAACCCCCGGTACTCCAATCCGCTCAAAAAGTTGCCTAATCCTATTACGGACGACTTTTAAACTTCTTCATATCCTCTTTGGGTGGAGCGCCAAACATCCTGGAGTACTCCCGGCTGAATTGCGTCGGACTTTCATAACCCACCTGATAAGCAGCATCTGCTGCGTTCTCTGATCCGGATAGTAAGAGGCGGCGGGCTTCCTGAAGCCTTAGCTGTTTTTGAAATTGAATCGGGCTCATGCCGGTGATTTCCTTGAAATGCCTATGGAACGACGGAACGCTCATCTTCGCAAGTTGCGCCAGATCCTCAATGCGGAATGAATCCTGATAATGATTCAGAATGTGCTCGATTGCGTTTTTAATATAAACGCTAGGACTTCCCTCCGTTACAATTTGTCTTAAGGAGTCACCGTGTTCACCGTGCAGTACCTTGTATAGAATTTCTTTGGCGAAAAGCGGCGCCAGACCAGGAATATCTTCAGGTGTATCCAGCAGCCGAACCAGCCTCACAACAGCATCTAACAGGGGAATATCCAATTTGCCAACATTCATACCGCGTCTGGATGAACCCTTGGAGTTCGCCTTAAGTGCATCATCGCTTACCAGCTCTAAAATATGGCCGGGCGTAAATTCAATTTTACAGGTTAAGTTGGGCACTTCGGGCGTTGCTTCCAGCACTTCGGCAATGATCGGCAAATCCATAGAGGCTACAAGGTAGTGTGGTGGGCCATATCTGAAGCGCTCTTTACCAATGACTATGTCCTTGAGACCTTGAACGACGATGCATAGTGAAGGGTTGTTAAGCTTGTAGGGAGGTTCAGTCTCGGTAGAATGGTAAGGAATAGAACAACGGGAAAAGCTGAGGGACGAAATTAATGTAGAGTGGGGACCATCTATATGAGTATGCCGATCCACGAGCTCTGCAAGCTCTTTTTGCAAATAATCATTAAGGTCAAACATACAGTTCCTCCTGTAAAAGCTTTATCTTTAGATCTATGTAATGTTCAACATGTTAAATCTCCCTTGTTATTCGCGTACCTTATTTTAACATAGGATTGTGAAAAGCTAATAACAGAACCCCCGTCAACCTTGTTGCCGCATGAACAACTGCTGTATGCAAAACAACCCCACAAAGTGGGGCTTTAGCGTAGGTGATGACTCAGGTACTTTGCGGGGACCCCAAAACTTATAGATTCTTATCTATCAAAAAAAGAGCTACTCTCGTAGCTCCCTCACAAAAACTATTCTGGCATGATCCAGACAATCTCACAGATTCGTACGAAAAATTTCTGGCCCCTGATATCCAATACAACGTGGTCTGGCTTGACTTCCACTAAGCAGCCGCTAATCCCTCCGCGAGTGGTTTCGAGCAATACCTGTTTACCTTTTACAGACATTAAGGTTTCGACTACGTAGGGATCAATAGGATAGACCATGATTGCTTGCGGCATTTGTTGCTGCATGGGATACATTTGATTATTCAGCACTTTGTTACCTCCCAAATGGTTATACATCATCCTATGCTAATGCCCACTTAAAGAACTGGGCGGATGCCCATGCAATAACGAATTCCTTAATCATTATTAAATAAAAAATGGAAGCAAGTATAAAGCTGTAATGGCACCAAAGGGAATCGGTCTTGGATAAAAGCGGCGGCGCGGGTAGAATCCCGGATAGTATCCGAATTGTCTGTAGGCTGTTGCGTTAGCAGGCATTCCGTTCATCTGGCCCATCATTTCATTTGTGGGAATGGCAAGTATAACGTTGTTCTGATCGATTTGAGCAATAAACCCGTCGTGAGACTGACCATCACTTGTAGTAATACCGACATACTTATTCATACAATTCCAGGCAACTTGTTGATAACTCGTTTCCATGGGGTAACCTCCTCAATTACTATCTCGTCAACAGTCTATGGACTACAACCCATATCCATCACGGCATATGCCTATAGCACACAAAATTTATAATGAAATAAGCCCATTGTAACGAGAGAGAAGCGATGAGTATGGATATGGGGGAAACGAACATAAACGGTGCGAATGATTGGAGGAAATAGTTGATAATTAGATTGTGTTGAGGACATACCAAAAAAACCACCAGGGAACATGGGAAAACCTCTCCCAATTGTAACGAAGGGGAGGCAGAAGCCCGTCAATCTTAGCTGGTCGGCGGGCTATTAGTTAAAGTCTTACGACACTGGCCTCGTCGTTCGGCAGAGAATTATTTAAGCCTTGGCAGAAATCCTTCATACCAAATGCAAATGTGTCTTGAAAAGTTACAGCTGACAACTCACCATGAGCATCTATAAAGTTAAATATCATATAGTGACTAGTTTTCTCTTTATTTCCTATTCCGGACATTCCACCGACAATTGTTCCTAACCCAGGTACAAGAAGCGTTCCAATCATTGCACGCCCCACAACACTTTTACTTTTATCGATCAATTCTTGCATACTTTTAACTTCAGCTGCTCTGAATTGCGTCAGATAGATTTCAAATCTTTGTCTGCTTGAGTCAATAAGTACTCGATCAGAAAATCTAAAAATCTTGCACTCGACACTTCCAATGCCAAGTCCCTCCACATGTTTTGCGAATACCCCCTGTAACGCTCCGATACTTTTGGTTTGTTCTTTTAGCTCATTCCCTTGTTTAATTCCTTTTTTTGCTGCAAAAACAATACCGATAATGAGCACTACAATAAATCCCCAAATAAATAACATCATCATGAACAGCCCCTTAATCTGATAATAATTAGCAAAAATAGTCTATCAGAATAATAGGGAATATACTATGCATTTTACATTAAACACTAAATAAAAAGTGCTCACGGGTACAATTCTTTTATTAATTTTGCGAAAAATGTTTGTAGTTCTTCATTTCATCATACTCCCAAGGAAAAAGCCTGTTAATTGACAATGCAGTTTGTTCCCAGTCATCCTTAGCACATTCCGAAATTCTAACTTGAATACAATCTTTAATGGCATTTAAGTTGAATTCAGGAACTACCACAAATCCTCTGCAAATTATAAATGGTCTGGTACTAAGAAAATCCGCGATCCCTTGAGCAGTCCCAACTGTAGCATAGAATTGATCAGCACCAGAGACATCTGCAGGACCAATGTCTAGAACTAAGGATTCGCAGAAATCTCCGGTCACATCTCCTTCAGCAAAAACATGAACATTCTTTAGTTCTGAAATTATTGCCATTATAAACTCCTTTCAATTTACCAATGTCCTAATTTCGTGCATTATTGATGGCTGATATCTTGTTCGATTCCACATTTTACCTCAAGAACTCTTAAGTGTATTGTAAATTTCTGTAGATAAACAGACTGTTTGTTCGCCTTTATTTGGTGTAGGCTTGATGCATACATATTAAAGGAGATGGATTTTTTGAAACGTTGGAAAAGTGTAATGATTAAGACGATAATTTCTCTTTCTTTGGTACTATCAATGTTTGTATTTCAAAACCATGCGTTTGCTGATGCTACTGGAGAAGTAGACTTAACAGATGGGTTACCAAATTCTGCGTTTTCGGCAAGTAGTGTTTGGAATAGACCGGGCGATACCCGGAACTTTGGCCCTGAGAAAGCATTTGATAATGTTTGGATCGAAAATAATGCAGGATTTTCTACTAATGCGACAAAAAACTTAATGGATAGCTGTTGATTTTGGTAAGGAACAATCCATTTCAAAGTTGAAGTATAAGGCTGATCTATCATATGAATATGATATGAAGGATTTTGTTGTGCAAGCCTCAAATGATAATTCTAACTGGGAAAAGCAATATTCAGGTAGCGCACTAGGAAATGATACTATTCAAGAATTTGTATGGAAACCAACTGGTAGTTACAGATATTGGAGAGTCCAATTGATAAATAATATTGGAAATAACAGCTATTGTATTATGGTAGCTGAGATGGAACTGATCGGCTCTAAACAAGAGGCTCCATTAAATCTAGTTGCAGTTGGGAAAAATAAGATGGTTGATCTCTCTTGGTCACCTGTTACAGGTGCAACTGGTTACAATGTAAAGCGTGCTACCGATACAGGAGGACCATACACTTCAATCGCTCCCAATGTTACAGGTGACTCATACACGGATAATACTGTTATCAATGGTATGACTTATTATTACGTAGTATCAGCAACGGACGGAAGTAGTGAAAGTCTGAATTCAAATGAAGCATCAGCTACCCCGCAAAAGGTTAATCAGCCCGATCCAGAATCTTTAGGAGAACGTGCTATACTTACTATTACACTAACAACTGGTATTGATAAAGAATATGATCTTTCGGCTGAAGAGGTCAGTGCTTTCTTGAATTGGTATGATGCAAGAGATGCTGGAACAGGACCAGCCAAGTACGCGATCACCAAACATAACAATAATAAAGGGCCCTTTAGCGCCCGTAAAGATTATGTAATCTTTGATAAGATCCTCACGTTCAGTGTGGATGAATATTCAGCAGAATAACCTTTTCTCATATTTAACCCTGTCAGTAATGGCAGGGTGTTTTTTTGCATGAAGGAAAAAATTCCTTGCCTACATATACATAATGTTCCATTACAAATATAATGTTAGTTACATCTGTTTTTGCTGAATTTGTTTTCTTAACTTGGGGAGGAATTATATTATGTCAAAAAGAATATGCTTGTCTTTTTTATTACTAACGTTTTGTATGAGTATATTTTCATTTTCAGCACATGCCCAAGTAAATACTATTACTAGTAATGGAAAACTAGTTGTTGATAGTGCCAATACAACAAAAGATTATTTTGAAGTATCCGCGAGTGATATATGGTATATGGGGTGGCATAAGGCGGATAATTCTATTGATACTGGTCCTTATTTTGCTGTTTACAAAACCTCGGAAGGGTCAAATTCGGCGAAATGGTACTCTATGCAAAAAGATAATAGTAATGTATATCGCTGGTCTTCAAAAGTATATTTTAGCGATTTTTCTAACGCCCCAGGTGAATACACAATAACTGTTTATCAAAATGGGATTACGAATTATCCAGGACAAACGAGCGTGAAGGCAGAGCACTTTCTTGGTGAGCTTAAGGTGAATTATTTAGATGTTATGACTAGTGAAACAAATACATATAAATCTAATTTTAATCTATATGCGAGAGATTTACCAAATGTTCAAGGGGTATTTTATGCTGTCTGGAGAACTGAAGATGGAATAGATACAGCAAAATGGTTTGGAATGACAAAGGACTCTAGTGGTCAGTATGTAGATAATATCGATATTCAAAATTTTGATTATAAGATTGGCGAATATCAAATGAATATATTTAAGACTAATGCAGACGGATCAAACAATCTCATTTCAAATACGAAAGTTAATGTAAACCCTGCAACTTCTAGTAACGAAACCATTAAAGGGGATTCATTTCCTGTATATGCATATAAGATTAACCCTAATATGACAAGCGCTTATTTTGCTGTTTGGAAAGATGAAGATGGAATAGATAATTCTAAGTGGTACGATATGACATATGATAATGTAAATAATCGTTGGAATTCAACGGTCAATATTTCAGACTTCAGCAATCGAGATGGAATTTATCATGTAATTGTTTATGGTGAGTTAGTGGATGGAACTTCAATTCTACTTGGTCAGGTTAAGATTAATATATTTGCAAAACAGGTTCCTGTTTTGATGTACCATGAAATTGGTGATCCCAGTACTGGGGCTGTATCGGCAACGGATTTCGAACAACAGATGCAGTACCTTAAAGATAATGGATATACCATGTTAACTTTTGATCAAATTGCTAACTATAAAAATTATGAGAAGCCCATCATTATAACGCTTGATGATGGTTACGCTAATAATATGCAGGCATATCAAATATTACAGGGAATGCAAACGAGTTCTTTCAATCCAAAAGCTACAATTTTTATGATAGGCTCGTATATTGATAATCCAAATGTTAATTATTTGTCTGTTAGTCAAATGAAAACCATGAGCGATAGCGGTATTATTTCGTTTCAAAGTCATACTTATAACCATGTGGATCTTCGAAGAACAGATGTAAATGAAGGCCTGGAGTATATTACATCAGCACAAAAAATATTTGCGATAACGAATAAGCCTGTCAACGTAATGGCATATCCAGTAGGTGGGTACAATTCAAATGTTATTGATACCATAAAAAATACTGGCTACTTATATGCGGTTACAACTGATGATGGCAAATATATTAGCACTAATGATTCTGAAGGGAATTACCAAATTAAACGAATTGGTATTTACGGGAGTTTACCAATTACTGAATTTGCTGAAAAAATTAAATAAAGATCGCCGGAAGCTGGTTTAGACGAGATAGATTTAAATTCAGAGCCTACTTAAACAAACCCGTCAGGCACATGCCCGTCTGGTTTGTTTTTATCTGATATCCTCAAGCAATTCTTCAGAGTTATTTCGCGTATTACCTACAGTCGAGGGGACTTTATAAGACCGCATTTTTGATGCATCATATGGCCTCAGCAGCTTTAATAGGATTTGACATCGTCATAATCTCTTTCCAGCCAATCGGCCTGATCCTCCGACCGGAGGATCACTGGCTACGGTCATGTATCAGCCATCAAACTGTTTGGGGTTGTGGGGATGATGGTACATGTGCTGATTTTCTTGCCTTCCGGATATTCCCATGTGTCATACAATCCGGAAAAGGATATGTTGCCATCACTCATTAAAATTCGGTAGGCTGTTTGGTAAACCGTCCTTTTTCCACTCGTAAAATCCATCCGCTGGTATGATGCAGCGCTTGGATTTCAACAAACGTTTGAAAGCAGGCTTCTGCGCAACGGTCTGTCTCAGCTCGAGCATTAATCATCCTGCTGCCGACCTTATCATCCCTGGACCAAACCGCACAAGCCCCCAACGAAGCTCCCCAAGACGTTTGCCATCATCAGTGGCGATCACAGCTGGGATGTTATACATAGGTGCGACATTATAGTTTGGTTTCAGTATAGCTATCTTGCTGTCATCGATCAGGTAATGCGTAATCAGTTTCTTCCAGGGTGACAGTTATAGTAAATCTTCCACACATATAATCCACCTCCCAAAATAAAGATCTTTATGATAATCATAAAATTGCGTGTTCAAACAAAAAACTCCTCTATCCAATTTTAGCTCTTGGCTACTTTGGATAGAGGAGGTAAGTGCTGGTAAGGATTATTCAGGTCTTGTATACTCGCTTACTTCAAAGGTTAGGATTTTGTCGTAAACTACATAATCTTTACGTTTTTTGAAAGAGCCTTTGTTATTCGTGTGCTTATCAATTGCAAACCAGCCTGGGCCTCTGCCTGCATCACGGGCATCATACCAGATTACGAATGCTTCAACTTCAGCGATTGGAAGGTCGTATTCCTTTTCGGTCCCGTTGATAAACGTAACTGTAAGCAGCGCTCGATCACTCGATGGTTGTTCTGGTGTTGCAGTTGGCTTTGGCGTTGCTGAAGGCGTTGGCGTTGCTGTAGGCTCCGGAGTAGCTGTCGGTGAAGGAACAGGTGTAGGATGAACTGTTGGTGCAGGCGTAGCTGTCGGTGTTGCCGTTGGTGTCGGCGATGGGTCTAGAAAGGGGTTGGTAGTCGAAATGTTTGTAGTGTTTCCAGTGCTTCCTGTTGAGCTAGTCCACGACACATCTGTAAGAGTAGCTCCCGCATTAAGTGTTACTTGCATATATCGCATAACATATATCGAATGCGCATTTATAAAACTACCACTTAAAGGCACAGGCGAACCAACTGGAGTACCGAAAAATAGCTTCCCATTAATATCAAAAAATTTTAGATCTGTTCCAGTACCTGTACCGGTGAATTTAAAATTAGCTATATCTTGTCCATTACTACCAAAATCAATATATACTGTACCTGAACCAACACTTGCAAAAGCACCTTGTACAGGCAAAGCAGCAAACATTAACACTAAAGCTAACATTAGTTTTAACTTTCTCAATTATTACACCCCTCATATACATTTTCTTATCGTTCTTTAGGTATTAGGCAAGTAATCCGGATTATTTAAAATCTGATCAACAATAAAAAGCAAGTCATCATCATTCACATATTCATCACCGGCTTGTTGAGCATTATACTTAACCGGATCAACATCGGGGGCGAAATACTTGAAGTACCTGGCATCGATTGCGAGGTCAACCAGGGTATATGTACCAGACTTGTTAACGTCAATTGCCTCAATAATGACACTGTCTTCCAAGCAGTTATCTTTCTCCAGGTCATATTCCTCTTCGGTATCTGCAATCCTCGCTTTAGTTGCATCGACAACTGCAGTCCCTTTGGCTTTGGCCTTAAACTTGAGTTTTACGACAACGGTATCTTCGTTGATGCCGTATTCTTCACCCTGACTTGCTACTACAAAGCGGACAGCACCGTTTTGATCAACAGGTTTATTGTATACTTTATAACCGGTTACCTCTTCAAACCCGAGATATTGCAAATGCTCTTTGTCATACTTCACTTCAAAGTCTTCAGCATAAATATCCTTCACGTTTTTTAGTGATATATCTGCCGTGAACTCCTTGCCTAGACCGATTTTTTCTGGAGCAATATTAGCATCAAGAGTTGGTTTCAATGCTGGTGTTGGAGTAAAGGTTGGTGTGGGCTCTGGTGCAACCGTTGATGTTGGTGTTGGTGTGGCCGTTGGTATAGGCGTTGGCGTTGATGTTTCCGCCGGTGTTATAGTTATTAAGACATTAACAGAACTTGCTCTATTAGTACCAGTTAATATTATTTTATTGATATTTTGATACGAACCCACTGATATTACATTATTGTATCCCACGGTACCTATTTGATAAGTCCCAGAATCAGCAATAATGCTTACATTAACTACATTAGGAGAACCGTTACTACCAGTGTATGATCCTCCTGCACCTTGTAGCTTGATTGAACTTACATTAATAGGCTCAGATGCAATGAGCTCATTAGTGTCGTAATTGCGAACAGTAGTGGTGCCACTGTATACTGTTCCATCAAATTGTAAACCAGTAATTGATGGAGAAGCAAATGCAGTAGTTGCTGCAAAGCACATGAATATTGTTAGGAACATAACGATTTTTTTCATATTAATCTCCTCACATAATGTTTTTCTTAAGTTATTTCTATAACCATCTTATGTATCCGACGAACTGATAGTTTCATTTCTCCTTTCATTGGAAAATATGTATTCATGTTGCTTGACTATCCTAAGACGAAAAATGTAATTCGTCTAAACATTAATTCTTATATTTGGGATATATAGATTGAAGACATTAAAAGTACATAATTATGGGAGTTAACGCATATAATCAGGATTAATTAGAGAACATTCGTTTGAGTTAAAAACAAACGAATGTTCATTTTGAATTTTTGGGAAGATTGGTCATGAGGATGAGAACCGGCTAAACAATAGAAATTATATATCTGGATAAAGTCAGGCAAGGTATTATGACAGATTGTCACGTTAGATTAGCTTTCTTGCAAGAAAAGCGGGCTGTCTGTCCGTTAATTTGCTTTTTTTGAAATAACTCATCAGTTAATGTGAATAAATTCACATTTTAAAATAAATACTACATTTGCATTTAACTAATAAGGAGGTTGATTGAAGTGAGTGATAAAGTTCCAGGCTTCCCGGATAAATCTGATTTTGATCAAAGTAAGCTTCACGAAGCAACTGCAAGTTGGGATTTCCATCGTGATCCAGGCACTGGTGGAAAAAACTATGGGGAAGATCTGAAAGCTCCAGATGGTACAGTAGTAGTGGATTTTAACACACATATTGATTCCGACCATAACACCAAAGGTGGGGCAGATATACACGCTTACATTGAAGATAACGGTATGTATAGAATTCCTAGAGGTGTTCATGTAGGTCACAGACTTACGCCTGGTTCTATTGGAGGTCCAGGAGCATCCTATAAAGGGAACATTACAATGACAGTTGTAAGTGATGCGGATTGGTGGCCCGTAGCAACCAAAGGCCCACATTAATTAATCAATTACAATAAAATAAAAATCCAGTCATGTTCTGTGGCTGGATTTTTTGCTAGATCATAGATCTGATAAGGAGAAGCAGGATTGAAATGAGTATAAAAGTGTGAGGAAACAGGGATGGATTTATAATGGAAATCTGACTTTAAATGCGTCGGATTCTGGCGGCCAATATCCTGTTAACTACTCTCAGCTTTGTCTGGAAATGCACTCAACCGACCAGCAAGCCCCTCCTCCCCGATCAAAACCTCTACCACAATCCCCGCCCCCAGGCGAAAGCCATACTTAAAACTAGCCGCCAACTCCATGCCATGAGTTTGACCATACAAGTCTAACAGTGCTTCTAATTCGTCGAATTGCTCTGCTGAAAGCCGTCCCTTCCAAACCTCTATGATCTCAGATGTTCTTTTTCTTAAAATAGAGTACTGAGGGTCATCGGGTATGACATTTTCATCGGGATGCAAGTTGCCGTGGTACAGGCTCTCTAGGATACTTTCCACTTGCTCATCTCCTTCATCGATAGAATACTTTGTGTTCAACAATAAAAGATGTAAGCTGTTAAATCCACGTAGTATACTCTACAGAGCGATGGAAATATGGTTTTTAAAAGGAGGTACCCATGAAAAAGAGAATCGTACTCCTTTCATTCATTCTTCTATTTATTATTACCTACATCTCGTTTGGGGCATGGATATCGCATGATACCAAGATCATATTAGAAGAAGCGATGAGGAAGGACGCTGATATGAACTACATGAGTCCATCAGTATACAGCAAAAGTAATCCTGTTGAACGCGGGATGACATCTGATGCTTTTGAGTACAATTCAAGCGTTCATCACATCGGTTTTGTATTGCCGCTGCACTACTTCGCAGGTGCAAAAGTATATGTGACTCAGAAATATGATGATGATGATTTTGGATTCAGAGAACCTGTTCAGCTAACACTGAAATTGAAATCCGGGAAGTGGTACGCGACAAAGGTTAGTATTCAGCCTTAACGGGAACAAGGGCTCCAGTTCATTAGAACTGGAACCCTTTTTGTTTCCCTCAGCACGGCAAAACAATCTCAAATTCCGTACCCCGCCCAATTGTCGAATGTACCTTAATTTCTCCGCCGTGTGCTTCGACGATGGTCTTAGCGATGCTCATCCCGAGCCCGGAGCCGTCTGTAGATTCCTCGGTATTGGTTCCGCGGTAGTAGCGGTTGAACAGATGATGCAGTGTTTCCTCGTCCATTCCTTTGCCATTATCGAGTACCCGTATGCAAGCTTTGTCATTGACCCGGGTAAGAGTGACGGTAATGGTTGTGCCGGGCGGATTATGCTTGACGGCATTGGACAGCAGATTGTCCATCAGGCGCTGTAACCAGGTGGCATCTGCCTGTATGAGCAGGGAATCCTCTTCCCCGGTGTATTGGAACCGATACTCAGACATGGTGGCATCGTTGACGTACTTCAATACGGCGCAGCGCACCAATTCTGCCAGATCGGTCTCCCGGCGCACCATGATGGAGTCGCTCTGCTTGAGCTGATGGATCAGGGAGAAGTCGGAGATCAGCTCCAGCATATAATCCCCTTTTTCCCGGATGGTCGCACCCATGACCCGCATTTCCTCTTGGCTCCATTGCTCAGGCAGCTTCTCTAGCATATATCCGTAGCCTTGAATCGTGGCCAGAGGGGTGCGCAGATCATGGGATATCCCTGACATCCACTCCGCCTGCTCCTTCTCCAGCCTCTTGCGGTCCCGCTCGATCTGAGCCAATTGATGAGTCATCTGATAGAAGGCTTGAATCACTTCCTGATAGAGCCTGTTGCGGGTTCGCATGGTGCCATTCCGGCGGAATACCTTGCGCTTATCTTTGGCGGTCAGCACCTCGTCGTATTGTCCTTGGCCCATACGTTCGAACCAGCCAGCGAACAGAATCAGGGGCCGCCCGTAGCGGTAGCCATGCCAGATGGAGATCGACAGCGCGAGAATCAGGATCAGTACTGCAATCCAGATGAGTCTCGGCGTTACGTTCTCCAATACAGGATGCTTCAGAGGGAGTCCCGCTGCATGGGGCGTGTAGACGATCCAGGTCATCCCGCTCGGCTCGTCCCGGTGGGCTACAATACCCGCGTCATAGTTGTCCGGAGACTGCTGGATGGCCAGAATGTCGAGCGGCCGGTATGCCTTGTCTACATACGTTTGATCGCCAATGCCTTGTACAGTGTTACTCTTAGAATCGATCACTTGCAGATAACTGCCAGTCTCCCGAAGCTGCTGTTCCAAGAGGGGAACCGCCTCACTCCTCACCAAGCCTTTCTGTCCATAAGCGTTGAACCAAGCCGTGAGCTGGTCAAGATCAGGAGTTGGATAGCCGAGCACATATAGCAGCGGGTCCTGGAACGAGAAATTCAGTTGCGTCTGCACAGCATAAGACCCCAGTCTCCGTGTCTCTTGAATATCGAGCAAATGAGCGGTGGAGTAGGAGGCAGGCAGTGCAGGATAGGGTGCTGTGTTAATGCTGTAGACGACCTCTCCTTCTGCATTTACCACCTGCAGCCACATCCCTTTCTCCTCGATAAGCTTGTTCCACTGGGAGAAGATATGAAGCTTCCCGTCTTTGTACTGGGCTTCTTGGGCAATCTGCTCCAGGACGCCAACCGGAAAGTTCCGTCGGATCTCATTGCTGGTCATGTTCTGGAAGAACATGATGCAGGCAGCCAAGGCAATGGTCACAATCGCCAGCGCATAGAAAATCAACTGATACGTGAAGTGGAAGGCCATACGTTGCTGGATTTTCATCGTTCCTCCGGCTCCTTCACCAGCTTGTAGCCGAGACCGCGTACTGTAAGCAGCAGCTTCGGATCGCCGGGATCGAGTTCGATCCGCTCCCGGATGCGGCGGATATGCACCATCACGGTCGAATCATCGCCCTGGCCGTTGATGCCCCAGACCTTGTCGTAGAGCTGGGTTTTGGAGAAAACAATTCCGGGATGCCGGCAGAAGTGCAGTAATAACTGGAAGACCTGTGCAGGGCAAGGAACGGGTTGTCCCTCTACGGTCAGCTCGCCCTCCGCCTCGTTGAGGGTGAAGCGGCCGAACCGGTAAATTCCCTCATCGGGAACCTTCGCAGCAGCAGACGCCAGAGCTTCCGGCTCCAACCGGCGTATACGCGCTTGAATTCTTGCGGCTACCTCCAGAGGGTTGAAGGGCTTGGTGATATAATCATCCCCGCCCATGGCAAAGCCTTTTAGGATATCGAGATCAGTGGCCTTGGCTGTCAGGAACAGGATATAAGGATTCCCGTATTCGCGGATCTTGGAGCAGAGCTCCAGTCCGCTGCCGTCAGGAAGCATAATGTCAAGCAGGACAATATCGGGGACCACGCGTTGCACCAGGCTGATAGCTTCAGTACAAGTGGAAGCCCCGTACAGTTGTTGAAAACCTTCGCGGCGAAGCACCATTTGCAGCATGGTAATGATCGAAGGCTCGTCGTCAATGATAGCGATTTTAATATCGGATAGAATTGGCATTTTGTCACCCTTGTTCAAAATAGCATATTTATCTTAACAGAACCTAAACAGCGGGCACAAAATTAAGCCAAAATTCAGCGGTTCGTTTAAGTTCTGTTCCGGTGGGGTTGGTAGGATAGGTCTAAGCAGTAAATTTGAGCTTCGATGAGAAGAGTAGGAGGAAAATAGCATGAGTAAAAAAGGTCACGATCGGGGGAATGGCAATGAGCAGTCCATCTCTGTCTGAACAACCTCACACCCGGCCCGGCTGGCCGGAGATCCTAACTGCACTGTCCCTCTATATGATCGGCGTCGTAATCCTTGGGGTCTGGATGCTTCAAATTCCTGATGAGCAAGCCATTTTGCGGATTAATATCGGAGGCGCGGGCAATGGTCTGATTGGCTTCCTGGCTTTGTTCGCCGCCTATGCCCTGCGGATTCGCAATTTACGTGCTTTCGGGTTTCGGAGGACGGAGCGGAAATGGCTGCTGGTGGCGGTCGTCATCGGGATTGCCGCGTTCGGGGGATGTTTTGTGATCGAAGGAATCTATTATCACTTTATTACCGAGATCAACACCCAGGCGGACTTCCAGACGGCAGCGCAAGGCGGTCCGCTCTCCATGTTTATTCTGCTTATCACCGGGGCCATCCTCACGCCGCTCAGCGAGGAATTTGTATTCCGCGGCGTCATTGCCAATGCACTGAACCGTTATGGCCCATGGGCCGGAATCGTAGGCAGTGCTGCCATCTTCGGCGTGGTTCATGGATTCACCGTGATCCTGTTAGACGCATTCATGGTCGGCGTTCTGGTAGCATACCTGTTCCGCAAGACCGGCTCTATCTGGCCGGGAGTTGTGGTGCATATCGTGTATAACAGCCTCAATCTTATCTATTATTCTACGCTGTAGATGGAGGAGGGGAGTGAATATGAGAGTACTTAGGCTGTCGGGAGGTTCCCGGCAGTTTTTTTCAATGAAACCGATTACATTATTGTGAAGCCAACATTGAAATTGGCGACCACATTCAGCATACACTTTCCCCGCCCCCTGAGCGGAATAGGAATAAATGGTTTACTAATACAGAGCTAGACGATAAGATGAAGCCAAAACCAGTTATTGCCGATGGGCGAAGAGAGGGAACAGAATGAAACCCGTTACCGTATATGATATCGCCAGGGAAGCCAACGTCTCGGTTGCCACCGTATCCAGAGTGCTTAATAATACCGCCCCGGTCAAAAAAGAAACGAGGGAGCGGATTACTGCGCTGATCGACAAGCACCAGTTCCAGCCCAATGCGCTTGCGCGAAGCCTGATCCGCAAAGAAACCGGGATGATCGGGTTCATCCTGCCGGATATCACCAACCCGTTTTTTCCGGAGGTGCTGGCCAGCTTTGACCGGGAGACGAGAAAACTGGGCTACACCTGTTTTTTGTGCGATACCGTTTCTTCAGATGAGGAGACTGACCTCCAGTATGAACGGGAATCACAGTATCTGGGGATATTGATGGAGAAGCAGGTCGATGGCATTGTGATGATTGGCGGCAGGCTGGATTTGTCCAAGCCGGATGCGGCGCTGGTGCGGGAGGTAGAGGAAGCGGCCAAACGTGTTCCGGTGCTGATGATTAACGGGAATCTGCCCAACACGAAGATTCACCGGGTGGCGGTCGACCAGAGGCTGGGAGCGGAGCTGGCTGCACAGCATTTAATCGATCTTGGACACCGGGATATCGCCGTCATTGGCGGTTTCTTGCATATGTCCAATACGCAGCAGCGGCTTCAAGGCTTCCGGACAGCCATGCGAAACAACGGTCTGGAGGTCCGCAAGGAATGGATGGTCCAAGGGGGATTCTCTGTCAACATGGGCTTTAAGTTTGCAGAGCAGGTGCTGAAGTTGCCGGACCGGCCGACAGCGATCATGTGTATGAACGACCTGGTGGCCATCGGCGCACTGAAAGCGGCTGACCGGGCGGGGCTTGCCGTGCCGGCGGAATTGTCCATCGTCGGTTATGATGATATTCCGTTTGCGTCGTTCAGCATTCCTGAGCTGACTACGGTTTCGCTGATGGCCAGCGAGATTGGCCGTCTGGCGGCAGACATGCTGCATAAGCTGATCGCCGGCAAACAGGTGTCCCGTTTACATTCGGTTATTCCCGAGCTAAGGGTACGCCAGACGACGGCACCTCCCCGGAAATAATTGATCCGTGAACATAAATTAATAGTTGACTTTGAAATAACGAGGGCTTATTCTGTTGAAGAAAGCCCTTACATTTTATTTTTTAATGAAACCCATTTCACCTATAATCCGATTACTTGCTGAATGAACAAGGAAACTCCCTGGGAAATTTGCGAGAAGAAGAGAGACAGGATGAATAACAGGTTTCATTTTTTTATTTTCTTGTGAAATGGGTTTCATAAATTTTACAGCCGGTAGCTGCTATCTAATCAATTAAGGAGGGGTCTTATGTCCACTGCTTCACCTGCCCAATTGACAGAGAAGAGGTATACCAAACCCAAGCGCGGCCGCTGGAAACGTTTTAAGAACAACAAGACATTGCTGCTGATGTGCTTTCCGGCTGTAGCGTTTTTTCTTATCTTTTCCTATATGCCTATGCCTGGGCTGTATCTGGCGTTTATCAAGTACAACTATTCTGACGGCATCTTCGGAAGCGCCTTTGCCGGGCTGGAGAATTTCCGGTTCCTTGTCATGACGGGTGACCTGTGGCGCCTGACGTTCAATACCATCGCTTATAACATCGCGTTTATCCTCCTCGGCAACATGCTTCAGATTACGGTCGCTGTGCTGCTGAACGAGATGCGGTCCAAATGGTTCAAGAAAGTATCCCAGACCATGATGTTCCTGCCGTATTTCGTATCCGCCGTTCTGATCGGCCTCATCGCCTACAACATTCTGAGTTATGATTATGGCATTTTGAATTCGGTCCTGCACTCCTTGGGACTGGATCCGGTGAAGGCTTACTCGAGCCCGGGGGCGTGGCCTTTTATCATAGTCATTACGTACTTATGGCAGAGCACCGGATATGGCTCTATTGTGTATTTTGCCGCCATTATGGGGCTGGACAGTGAGATTGTGGAGGCTTCGGAGATCGATGGAGCCAATGCTTTTCAGCGTATCCGGTATATCGTACTGCCTTGGCTCAAGCCGACCTTCATCATTCTGCTGCTGTTCTCGCTTGGCGGAATTCTTAAGGGGAACTTCGGATTATTCTTCAATCTGGTGGGGGCTAACAACACAGCGTTATACGCCTCTACGGATATTATCGAGACCTATGTATTCCGCTCGCTGATGACCAACTTCAACTTCTCGATGGGGAGTGCGGTCAGCCTGTATCAATCCTTGTTCGGATTCATCGTTGTATTATCTGCGAACTGGCTGGTCAAAAAGGTATCGCCTGACAATTCACTTTTTTAGGAGGACTTGCCCATGGATGAGACTTTTGTAAGCGCACACAAAAAAACCGACGCCAGCGGACTTGTCGTCCGGTGGATTGGATATCTGTTTATCGGCTTCTTTGCCCTCTGCTGCCTGTTGCCGTTCTTGCTGGTGCTGGGGACCTCCTTCACCTCCGAATCGGCCATTAAGCTCTCCGGCTTCAACTTCTGGCCCAAAGAATTCAGTCTGTTCGCTTATAAAATTGTATTTGAGAATCCCGATCTGATCATCGGCTCCTATATAGTAACGATTGTTATGACTATCGTAGGTACGGCGGTTGGCCTCCTGCTGGTGGCTATGACGGGATATGCGCTGCAGCGGCCGGACTTCATGTACCGCAACAAAATCTCTTTCTTCATTTACTTCACTACACTGTTCTCTGGAGGTCTGGTGCCGTTCTACCTGTTAATCACCCAGTATCTTCATTTAAAAGATAACTATCTGGCGGTTCTGCTTCCTGGTCTGCTAAGTCCGTTCTTGATCATTATGATGAAAAGCTTCGTCCGCTCTATTCCTCATGCTATTACCGAATCGGCGAAGATCGACGGAGCGGGTGATTTTAGAATTTTCCTCCGGCTGATTCTGCCGATGACCACGCCCGCCCTGGCCACCATCGGGCTGTTCATCGCCTTGGGTTACTGGAACGAATGGTATAACTCCATGCTGTTTCTGTCGCCGGATATGAAATACCGCACCTTGCAGCTGTTTCTGTATAACGTGATCACCAGCGCCGATTTTGTCCGCAATTCCGCTGCCTCCTCGAATGTGCAGCTTCGCGATGTGCCACTTGAGTCCATGAAGATGGCGACAGCCGTAGTGGCCACGGGCCCTGTCATTTTGTTCTACCCGTTCGTACAGCGCTACTTTATTAAGGGTATCACCGTAGGGGCCGTAAAGGGCTGATCTTCCAGACCCTTCAATTCTACTGCAACGATGTGCCAAGGCCATCATGCCTTCTCACATAGAGTACATTAAATACAGGGAGGTTGTACAAGAATGGGGATCAAAAAAGCATCATGCATGTTGTTGACGTTCCTCTTACTGTTTACACTGGCCGCCTGCGGCGGCGGGAATAATGCGGCTAACAATGGGGCTAAGACGACGAATGACAATGGAAAGCAAGACAGCTCGGCGCCGGACACCTCCAAGTTCGTAAAGGTCAGTTATGTGGTCCTGGGCGATAAGCCGAAGAATGGGCAATTCGAAAAGGTGCTGGCCAAGGTCAATGAAATTATGAAGGAAAAAATCAATGCCGAGCTGGAATGGAAATGGGTCGAATGGGCCGATTGGCAGACCAAATATAACCTGCTGCTGGCCTCCGGGGAGGCGGTTGATTTGATCACCATCGGCACGGATTGGCTGGATACCTGGGCCAATGCGCAGCGGGGTGCCTTCATGAATCTGGATGAGCTGCTGCCGAGGCATGCACCGGAAACCTGGAAATCCGTACCGGAGGAGGATTGGAACGAGAGCCGCTACAACGGCAAAATTGTGCTGATTCCTGAGAACGATTACACGCAATGGGTCAATCATGGATTCTTCTACCGCGGCGACTGGGCGAAGGAGGCTGGGCTGGGCGAACCGATCAAGAATTGGGAAGAAATCGGCCAGTATCTGCAATATATCAAAGACAACAAGCCGGATGTTATTCCATGGGATATGGCTTCCGGTGCGGTGACATGGGGCGGCTATATTCAGTCCTATACGGATAACCTGGACCTCCCGATCTCTACAGGCTACATGCCAGTATTTACAGCGCAATCGAACGATGAGAAATATACTGTAGCTGAGCCCATCTTCAGCGATCTCTTCCTGAATTATGCCAAGCTGATGAAAGAATGGGCCGATAAAGGATTCTGGCGCGAGGATGCGCTCAATAACAAAAATGACAACCGTATAGCTCTCAAAGCCGGGTTATCCGGTCTGGACCAGCATCACACCCAAACCTTCTCCACGCTGCGTGTAGAGATGGACAAAGCAGAACCAGGCTCCGAGCTGCAGATGTTCCCGTTCAACCGGACCGGCGGTAAGAATCTCATGGAGCTGTCAATTACACACGGAGGTACCTCCTTGGGCGCGCATAGCAAAAATCCGGAGCGGGCGCTGATGGCGTATGATTTGATCCGCAACAACGAGGAAATCTATCACCTGATCAACTATGGTATCGAAGGCGTGCAATACGAGATTAAGGATGGAAAAAGAACACTGCCGGCCAACTACAACGAAGCTTCTGACAGCTTTTATGCAGATTTCTGGGGCGGACGAGTGGATAAATTCGAAATCCCGAGCGAAACGGTGTGGAGTGAAATCGGCACACTCTATGATGAATACGACAAAATCAAAATTCCGTATCCTTACGGCCAGTTTGTCTTTGACAAAACGCCTGTAGAGAGTGAATTGACTGCGATCTCGCAGGTGGCCGGGGAGCTTGGACCGGCTATCAACTTCGGGAAGGTAAGTGATCCTGCCAAAGCAGTGGAGGAGTTCAGAGCCAAAATCAAGACTGCCGGATACGATAAAGTCAAGGCTGAATTGCAGAAGCAGCTGGATGCGTTCAAGCAAAAAATGGAAGCTGCGAAATAAACGGCGATATAGATTGAACTAAAAAATTCAAACTAAAGGAAAATCTTAGGCCCGAATAAAGGAGAAGTGCATGAACGAGTCCAGAAGCAAGATATGGCTTAATGCCGAGTGGTGTTTCAATTGCGGGGATGTACCCGAAGCATGGTACAAGGGATATGACGACAAAGATTGGCGTGGAGTCACACTTCCGCATGACTGGGCCATCGAGGCTGATTTTTCCAGGGATTATTCCAGCGGCAGCGGATATCTGCCCGGCGGAACCGGCTGGTACCGCAAGCATATTGTGTTGCCGGACCGGCTGGAGGGGAAACGTGCGTACCTTACCTTTGAGGGCGTCTACAACCATTCACAGGTCTGGGTAAACAGCTATTATTTAGGCAAACGTCCTTATGGTTATAGCACGTTCACTTATGAAATCACGGATCTGCTGGCGTATGGCGGAGCCGGGAATACCATTGCGGTAAAGGTGAACCATGCGGAGACAGCAGACTCCCGCTGGTACACCGGTTCAGGGATCTACCGTGATGTCTATCTGACCTTTACGGATGACATTCATGTTGCGCAGTACGGTGTTTTTGCCTCGACAGCTGACATTGGCCGGGAATGGGCGGAGCTGCAGGTAGAGACCCGGATGTTGAACGAAACAGGAGAACCGGCAGAGATTGGTGTACGTCATACTCTTTTGGATGAGGAGGGCATGGATTCGGGAACCTCATTTGAGCTGCTGCCGTCGGCGGGCGCTGCGGAATGCAGTCAGCAGGTCATTCAAGTGAAGGAACCGAAGCTCTGGTCGCCGGAAGCCCCCAACATGTATACGCTGCTTACTGAGATTATCTGGGAGGGGGCAACGGTGGATGAGGTCCGCACTCCCGTCGGCCTCCGGAGTATTCATTTCGATCCGGCAGAAGGGTTCAAGCTGAATGGAGAGGCTCTTAAGATCAAGGGAGTCTGTGTGCATCATGACGCCGGTTGCCTCGGCGCTGCCGTTCCTGGCGATGTCTGGGGCAGACGGCTGCGCTACCTTAAGGAAATGGGCTGCAATGCCATCCGTATGAGCCATAACCCGCCAGCTCCAGTTCTCCTGGATTTATGCGATCAAATGGGATTTATGGTGATGGACGAAGCTTTTGATGAATGGGAGGGTGTCAAGAACAAGTGGTCTACCGGACATAATGTATATCCTCCCAAGCACTTCGGCTATTATGAGGATTTCCCGGACTGGGGCATTGCGGATATTCAGGAGATGGTGCTGCGCGACCGAAATCATCCTTCTATTATTCTGTGGAGTATTGGCAATGAGGTAGACTATCCTAATGATCCTTATTGTCACCCTTCCTTCCAGACAATGACCGGCAACAATGATGCCAACAAGCCTGCTGCAGAACGTGTATATGATCCGAACAAGCCGAATGCTGAACGTCTTGCCGTCATAGCCGGAAAGCTGGTGCAGGCTGTGAAGGCCTGTGACAAGACACGGCCAGTAACGGCAGCGCTGGCTTATCCTGAACTAGCTAATCTGATCGGTTATTCCGATACGCTCGATGTGGTCGGCTATAATTACAGGGAATCTTTATATGAAAAGGATCGGAGCTCTTATCCAAATCGTGTGCTCTACGGCAGCGAGAATTCTCCGGGACTGCAGGAGTGGCTGGCGGTCCGCGATCATCCCGATATCTGCGCACAGTTTATATGGACTGGAATCGACTATCTGGGAGAAGCGCATGGCTGGCCGATCCGGGCCGCGCAGGCAGGGTTCATGGATCTTGCCGGTTTCCCGAAACCAAGCTATTACTATCGCCAGAGCCTGTGGAGTGATATGCCGATGGCTTATCTCGCGGTCCGCAGGGCAGGTGAACCAGGAATGTCTGACACCGGTGGCCGGTCAGGCGGCGGGCCAAGCTGGAACTGGGAGCCGGGCGAGCGGTTGATCGTTGACGGGTATACCAATCTGGCGGCTGCGGAGCTGTACCTTAATGGTAAGCTGCTGGGGGGAGGACGTCCTGATGAGAGCGGGGAGCTGCTGCTGAGCTGGGAAGTGAATTTTGAACCGGGAACGCTGCTTTTAACGGGGACAGACGAACAGGGCCGAACGGTCAAACGGGAGCTGCACACGGCGGCGGCACCGGAGCAGCTAAGGCTGACAGCCGATACCCTGCAGCTGCGGGCCAACCTTCGGGATATCGTTCATGTGGAGCTCGACATTGTGGATTCGGCGGGCATTGAGGTCTATGGCGCGGATGTTCCTGTCACGGTGACCGTAGAGGGAGCAGGTGAATTGCTGGGATTAGAGAATGGAAATGTGCAGGATCTGGAGCCTTACCGTTTCCATACAAGAAGTACCCATCACGGCAAGCTGCTGGCCTATATCCGGGCCGGAGCCGTCTCCGGAACGATTAAGGTCACTGCGGTCACTCCAGGACTATCGCCGGCAGAGCTTGAAATAAGTTCTTTATGAGTTTGACCGTATAAGTCTAACAACACTACTATATAAAATGACTGCTGCCCATTCCGGCACAGTCATTTTTATTTACGATTTCAGCGCCTTGTGCCGGAATAAAACCGCAATCCTCTTCTCCCACTGATTAGGCTCTGTGAAGCTCGCGAACCGAATCCTCGGAGCAAATGTATGCGGAAAACAACATACAATGTGCAACTGCGGAGGTGATCGGAGCAAATGTATGTGGAAAACAACATACAATGTGCAACTGCGGAGGTGATCGGAGCAAATGTATGTGGAAAACAACATACAATGTGCAACTGCGGGGGTGAGCGGAACAAATGTATGCAAAAAACAACATACAATGTGCAACTGCGGGGGTGAGCGGAGTAAATGTATGCGGAAAACAACATACAATGTACAGCTGTGAGGGTGAGAGGAGCAAATGTATGCGAAAAACCGAATACATTGTGCAGGTTCTAACATACCAAACTTGAAAGTGCAAACTACAGGAGTATAGTTAGTCTCAGGAGGAATGCTATATGGCTACATGGGTTACTCATTTTAGAATAGCTGAAGCATTGATGAAGGCGGGGGTTCCGGTATCCAAGGTAGACTTTTTGGTAGGGAATATTGGCCCTGACTGCGGGATCGTTGATGGTGAGGGGAGTCTTGGTCCATTTCAACGTATACCTAAGAGTGTTACCCACTTTAAGGATGGACAGGGGATTCAGCCAGAGCTGTTCCGGGAGCAGTATGCATTGAAGGATGTTCAGCCTACTTCTAATGCAGGTTCCTATTATTGGGGGTATTACTGTCATCTTATAACGGATGTCGAATGGATTAAGTTAACCAAGAGCAAGCAGGAGGAGCCAGTACATCAAGCGGTAAAAGGTACTCCCGAGTACAATCAGCTGGTGAAGCGGGACTGGTACTGGCTGGACTTCAAATATTTGAAGCTGCATGGCGATCATGTGTTTTGGAGCGATGTGCAACATATTCAGCAATATCCCGAATACTTACCGTTCTTTCCTGAAGGCCAGACCTTTAAACAAATACAGAATATCATTCACTTTTATTGCAACACAGAAGTGTCTATAGAATATGAACCTGTTTATATGAAGGAAGCGGAAGTAGATAACTTTGTGCTGGAGACAGCGGACAAGCTCCGAGACATTATGGGATTTTAAAAGGTAACCAAACACCCAAGTCGTAACAACAAGGAGAGAATTATGAGCATCCGGTTAGTGAATGGAGATATGATGGAAGCCAGTGAAGATATACTGGGACATCAGGTGAATTGTCAGGGAGTGATGGGGTCGGGGATTGCGAAGATCCTGCGGGATCGTTATCCGAACTTATATCCTGAGTATAAAAAATACTGTGACCAGCACACGCCTGACGGGCTGCTTGGGCACTGCCAGCTGGTGCAGACGGGTGAGAAGTACACGGCGAATCTGTTCGGCCAGCTTAACTATGGAAGGAGCAAAACCCGGTATACGGATTATGCTGCGCTGGAGCGAGCATTAACCACACTGAAGACTGAAGCACAGGCCAAGGGTCTGTCTGTGGCGCTCCCGTATAACATTGGCTGCGGACTGGCGAACGGGGAGTGGAGTGTAGTGGAGGAGATGATCGGGAAGGTTTTTGCAGACTATGAGGTTACGTTGTATAAGATTTAAATTAAAGCTATTATAAGAGTTTAGAGCAGTCCGCTTTTGGCGGGCTGTTTTTTATGGATAAGGAATGACTTCGCTGATTTCATCGAACACATGGACAGCAAGAGGTCTTTTGGGCCGGATAAGGTCGAAAAACCGACTACATTCGGTACGGCAGAGGTGCTTGGGCCGGATAAGGTCGAAAAACCGACTACATTCGGTGCGGCAGAGGCGCATGGGCCGGATAAGGTCGAAAAACCGACTACATTTGGCACGACAGAGGCGTATTGGCCGGATAAGGTCGAAAAACCGACTACATTCGGTGCGGCAGAGGCGCGTGGGCGGGATAAGGTCGAAAAACCGACTACATTCGGTGCGGCAGAGGCGCGTGGGTGGGATAAGGTCGAAAAACCGACTACATTCGGTGAGGCAGAGGTGCGTGGGCGGGATAAGGTCGAAAAACCGACCACAATGGCGATGCCGCAGGCATTTTGTTCCAAGAATATGTATGATTTGGGGTCCCCACAAAGTACCTGAGTCATCACTTTGTGGGGTTATGTTATGGATTTATATTGTGAATTACTATAATATATAATTATATTATGAAATCAAGTTTCATCAGGTGAAACTATCAAGGAGGAAGATGGATGGCCTACAATTATTATGGTCTGGATCATGTACAACTGGCAGCCCCTGAGGGTTGTGAAGCTGAGGCCCGGAGATTCTTCAATGGGTTGTTAGGCTGGGCGGAGATCCCCAAACCCGAGCTGCTGCAAAAGCGGGGCGGGGTATGGTTCCAATGCGGGAAGCATCAGGTACATATCGGGGTGCAGCGGGATTTTGTTCCCGCTACCAAAGCGCATCCGGCATTTCATGTGCAGCCCTTGAATGAGTTGCGTGAGCATCTGTTGCAGCATCATATTCAAGTTACGGATGATGAAGCAAGGGCGGATGAAGGAGTTAGGCGTTTCTATATCAACGAACCATTTGGGAATCGTCTTGAATTTCTGGAATGGCTTTGATTCGCCATTTATCTGCTCTAATGATTATCGACAGGAACTGTGATTACGTCTAACCTAATAACTATCTATACCCGGGCTGTGGAACGGTCTGTGCCTGAATGCTATTCCCGGTTTTTATGAATGCGCTTTAATAATGGGGATGACCAATAATCCATGAGGCGAGTGAGGGCTTGTCATGCGACATTCGAAATACTTACGTAAATTGCTGCTGTTCAGCATGGTGCTTGTTACTCTACCGGTGATTTTTCTGGGAATGTTATCGTACGGGAAAGCTAGGGCGATTATTCAGGATAAGGTCATCCAAGGGAATATTCAGGTTATGGCTCAAACCGAGCTCAAGGTGGAACAGTTACTGCAAATCATTAATAGCTCTATGATCCAGTTCATTAGCAGCACCAATCTCACGCAAGCCTTGCGTACAGAGCTCGTCCCGATGGATTATCCGCTTATTAATGATATGGCACAAGGCTTGCGGAGGCTTCAATCTTACGAGATGGGGATCCGGGATGTCCGGCTAACCAGCCTCCGGGGGAACTGGATACTGGATAACAGCGGCTATACTGGAGCACCAACAGCGGCTGAGCTGAGTATGCCCAACCAAATGGCGCAGCTGCCGGGATCTGCCTTCTGGATTACGGATGAATCGGGCGATAATGTAAGGATTGTCAAGAAGCTGCCGCTTAATATAGAAGAAAATCCTGATGGCCTGCTGGAAGCGATTATACCGGCCTCCACCTTACAGAAGCTGCTTCCAGGCAGCGGAAATGGCTATACCTTTATTATCGATGCGGCACTGCGTCCCCTTACGGATGTGTCAGGGATTCCTTTTCCGGAACAAACGATCCGGGAGCTGACGCAGCGGGCTGGCCTTTCGGATTTGAGGGAGGGCTATGTGGAACTGGACAATGCTTCGACCGGAGCAGTGGGGATGACCTACAGGAAGTCTACATTCAACGATTGGACCTATATCTCGCTCTTCTCCATAGAGCAGATTACGGCAGAGTCGCGGGCCATCGGCTGGTATACGCTAACGATTGGCACGGTCATGCTTGTCCTGTTATTTGCATTGTCATTTATGGGCTCCCGCCGGATATATTCACCGATCCGCAGTATATTTGAGGCGGCCATTGAAGGGGATAATCTTAAGCCCGTAACGCAGAGGGATGAGCTTAAGCTGATCGGGGAACGGATCCAGTCGCTTAAGTCGTCACAGCTACAGCTTTTGGATAAGATGCAAGGCCAGCAGAAGCAGCTCAAAGAGCTGTTTGTCCGCAAGCTTATCCTTGGCGAATTGGGAAACCGGGTGATAGAGGAGCAAGTGAAGCATTACTACAGCACGCAGGATTTGGGTCCGTATGGTGTGATAACCGTACAAATTGACACCTTTAATGAAACCAGATTTCAGGATAAGGACCGGGATCTGCTCATGTTCGCCGTATCCAATATTGCAGCCGAGATTATCCCTTCATCGATAAGACTTGAGCCTGTAGTGCACCAAGGCAAGCAGATTACGCTCGTGGGCACACAGCATGAGGACACGGATGCCGCCAAGCATGAGATGTACATATGGGCGGAGGCGATTCAATCTACGGTAAAAGAAATCCTGGGGCTGCAAGTAAGCCTCGGAATCAGCCGCCTCCATTCGAAATTAACAAGAGCGGCTCAAGCGTATAATGAAAGCCTTGAAGCCTTGAAATATAGAATCCGGTTTGGAGAGGAATCCATTCTTCATGTTGAGGATGTGTTGCCGGACAGCCGGGCGCATATTATCTATCCGGAATGGCTTGAGAAGCAGTTAATTGAAGCGCTGCTATTCCCTGATCTGAACAAAGCCGGGCAACTGCTGCATGAATTCCTGACCACCATGCTCCGGCAAAATATCCTTCACCGCGAATATCAGATGATGTTATTCCGTCTGCTGGCTAACCTCGTAAGGGAGGTTCAGAATACGGGGGAAGCCTTCCCTGTACCTACAGATAATGAGCAAGAGCTGTTTGAACAGCTCTTCCGGATGAAGACGCTGCAGGAGACTGAGGATTGGTTCATGAAGTGTGTGATGGAGCCCATGGTGCTCGTGCTGGGGAAGAAATGGGAGGCCCGCAACCAGAATATTTCTGGTCAGATGAAAGATATTATTCATAATGAATTTATGACCGAATTGACTCTGGAGGTCTGCGCGGCCCGGCTTAACTACCACCCGAACTATCTGAAGACCGTATTCCGTAAAGAGACGGGTGCAAACTTTAGTGAGTATTTATCCCTTTACCGGTTGAACCAGTCGAAGTGCTGGCTGCTGGAGACCGAGATGAAGATTGCTGAGATTGCAGCCAAAATTGGCTATCAGAATGCACAGAACTATATCCGGTATTTCCGTAAGATGGAGAATATGACGCCGGGAGAATACCGGAAAAAATATCGTTCAACTTGAGCCGTTCCGTACATGGACAACAAGTGCCGTTCCGTTCATTATTCATCTGCCATAAAGATTATAACCTGCTCTTCGTTACAGCTCCTGCCCGGGAGATTGTATACGGTTAGCAGGTTTTGTTTTTATATTAAGGACAAGAACACGAAGGCAGGTGAGTTACAGATATGAACTACAGAGAAGAGTCTTCATACAGAAAACTGCTGGACATTAATGAACGGTATACGCAGACAAGTATGGGTGCACAAGTAGAAGATCCACTCAGCAAATACATAGGAGGCATAATGGATTCCAATACGGGAATCCCAAGGCCGAATCACGGCGGAAGTGCTGCTGTAATGGCGACCTGGGCAGCCTCTTATGTGAACCCGGATTCCCGGTTCTGCGGAAGTGCCGGGCTGTTGCAGCGAATGGAATGCCTCGCCCGCTTCATTGTCCGCGCCCAGCATGAAGATGGAACGATTACACTGGGCTCGACGAATTATCATTCCCCGCCGGACACCGGCTTCGTAGTCGTTGGACTAGCACAGATTTGCCGGCTGCTGGAGCGCGGGTCACACCCGGAGACTAAGACAGTGCGGTTACTGCTTGAGCAATTTCTGGAGCGGCTGACTGGCGGCGGCCATACGCCGAATCACCGCTGGGTGCTTGCCGCCGCATTAGGGCTGCTCTATGAACGGTCTGGTGATCCGCGGCTTGCAGATCGTGCCGATTGCTGGCTGGCAGAAGGGATAGACATGACCGCTGACGGGGAATGGACGGAACGGAGTAACGGTATTTATAATGCGGTGAGTAATATCATGCTGTATCATGCAGCAGCCACACTGCATCGTCCGCTGCTCCTCGATCCTGTCCGCCGTAATTTGCGGATGATGACTCTGCTGATCCATCCTAACGGAGATATAGTGACTGAATATTCAGGACGTCAAGACTTTGGGGTGAAGAATGATCTGTCCGCTTATTATGCCATTTCCCGGCTTATGGCGTGGGAGGACAATGACGGTACATTTGCCGCACTGGCAGACGCGGCTGCGGAGGCGGCACAGGAACCGGGCAGCGTGAATAATCACGGGCTTATGACCTGTCTGCTCTATCCGCAGATCGGGCTAAAGGGTATCCTCCGTAAGGAGCTTCCGGTACACTACGAAGCGATTATCAATGAAGCACATCCTGCAGACGAGGATTTGCAGCGCATGCGGAATCAAGGCGGGCCGGCAACCCTTTTACATAGCTCTGCCCATACTGCCTTTGGTTCTCCCATAGTCCGGTACAGGGACGGGCTGACTAGCGTAACCGTGATGACCCGCAATTCCTCTTTCTTTGCCTTGAGACACGGAGATGCACATGTACTGGGGACCAAGCTGACAACGGCTTTTTTGCCGGGGATTGTCCAGTTCGAACAATTGGAGCAGCAGCAGGGTTATACACTTAGCAGCACTATGGAGAAAGGTTATAACGGTCCCATACCCACAGAATATCTTCCTGCCCATACCGGGAAACAGGGAGCATACAGTCCCTGGTATCTGCTGCCGCATGAACGGCGGCCCATGACCCATCTGCAGACGCACCGGCTTATATCAGAGGTGAAGCGCAGCGGAAAGGTGTGGTCCATCCGTATTCGTTCGGATCAGGCAGAGGATTTGTTCACCCAATTGACCTTTGTACTGGACAGCAGGGGTGTATTGACGGGAGAAGGTCTGCAGCCCGGGGCAGCGCCAGGCCATTATTTCCTGACCCAAGGTTCAGCCATTTATCAGGCAGGAGACTTCGCCATAAGGATCGGAGCAGGGGCGCAGGAACATCTGGTAGGTGTCATCCGTAATGACCGGTTGCCGGAGAATTGCCTGTCGCTGTCGCTGAACTGGCTGACACCATTCGATCATACGGTTGAACTGGAGCTGTTATGAGGTGGTGCCCGTAGGCCTGTGCGGCTGAATGCAGCAGGTGTCATCAGGTAGCGAAGAAGCCCGTTAAGCTTCCCTAATGATTATTATCTATGTTATCTGCTCTTGGGATTGTAGACGGCTATCCCCTGAGCGAATAAGGTTAAGCTATCACTTGGAAGCCTCCCACAATGAATGCAAGAAGGAAGGGATATACACATGCAAGCTGTTTCCTTAAACAATCAGCCGCTGAGATCCACGAAACGGCTGAGAATGGTACGTCGTCTTAAAAAGCATTATTGGTTCTATCTCATGATGCTGCCGGGATTGTTATTCTTTATCGTATACAAATATATGCCAATGTGGGGAATATTGATTTCTTTTCAGGATTATCAGCCGTTCCTCGGAATGCTGGGGAGTAAATGGGTTGGAGTCAAGCATTATGCGACGTTTTTCCAGGATGAGACCTTCTGGATGCTATTCCGCAATACTTTTATACTGGCAACTTATAATATTGTGTTTTTCTTCCCGCTTCCGATCATTATCTCACTTATGCTTAATGAGGTACGGAAGGAATCGTACAAGCGTATTGTGCAGACGCTAATCTATATTCCCCACTTTGTATCATGGGTAGTGGTGGCTGGAATCAGCTTCCTGTTCTTATCCTCTCAGGGGGGCATCTTCAACTCTTTGCTGGAGAGTGCCGGGCGGGAGCCGGTTAACTTCCTGCTGAGCAAAGAATGGTTCCGCACGGTCATTACATCACAGGTCATGTGGAAGGAAACAGGCTGGGGGACGATTATTTTTTTGGCAGCGCTTGCAGGGGTGGACCCGGGTTTATATGAAGCGGCCAAAATCGATGGAGCCAGCCGTTGGCGTCAAATGTGGCATATTACTCTGCCGGCTATCCGCAGCACCATTATTATTCTACTGATCCTCCGTCTGGGGCATTTCATGGATACAGGGTTTGAACAAATCTTCCTGATGGTCAATGCCATGAACCGCGAGGTGGGTGAAGTGTTCGATACCTATGTGTACAGTATGGGGATCTCGCAAGGTAAATTAAGCTACAGCACTGCTGTAGGGGTATTCAAGTCCACAGTGGGACTGGTGCTTGTCGTAGGCTCCAACTGGCTGTCCAAAAAATTCGGGGAAGATGGAATCTATTAAGCCATCCATAAGGAGGAGATCATCATGAAGGAACAATCCCTGACGGGCAGATTAGTGGATGGTATCAATTATACATTGCTATTGATCGTTGCCCTCGTATGCGTGCTGCCCTTCATTTATATTCTGGTAGCATCGTTTACCGCACCGGAAGAGTTGATTAAAGGAGGATTTGTTCTGTTTCCGACCAAGTTCTCGCTTGAAGGCTACCGGTATATTCTGTCCACGGACATTATCCTCTCCAGTCTGGGCGTATCCGTATTTATAACCGTAGCAGGGACATTATGTAATCTGTTCTTTACGGCGCTGCTGGCATACCCGCTGGCCCAGAAGGATGTAGCTGGAACCAAGCTTGTAATGCGTCTGGTAGTATTCTCCATGCTGTTCAGCGGAGGAATGATTCCTACCTATATGATGGTGCGCTGGACGGGGCTCCTGGATAGTACCGCTTCACTTATTATCCCTGGACTCATCAGTGCCTTTAATCTGATCATTATGCGCAACTTTTTCCAGCAGCTCCCGGAAGGCCTTGAGGAGGCTGCACGTATTGACGGCGCAAGCGACCCTGGCATTCTGTTCCGTATTGTGCTGCCGCTGTCCGCACCTGTTCTGGCCTCACTTACCTTGTTCTATGCAGTGGGACACTGGAACTCTTACTTTAATGCGGTGCTTTATATAAACGATAATGCCTTATGGCCCATTCAAGTGTGGCTGCGTCAAATCGTAATATTATCACAAGGAGGGATAGGGGACTCCACTCAGTTTGGAAGCGATTATGTTGCACCTCCTGCCGAGACGATCAAGATGGCCGTAATTGTCTTATCCACACTGCCGATTTTGCTGGTATATCCGTTCTTGCAGAAGCATTTTGCTAAAGGGGCACTGCTGGGTTCTGTAAAAGGATAATAGACTTGATTAAGAAAAGGGGACAAGAGATATGATCACATCATTTACGAAGACTAAAAAATGGATCGCCGTAGCCGGTATTGCCAGTATGTCCATCTCGATGCTGGCTGCCTGCGGCAATAAGGAGACTACCTCTGCTGCGGTAAATACAAATGAAGAGAAGCCGCTTGAGCTGAGTGTTATGATGATTCAACAATTGGCGGAGCCGCCGAAGAATGACAGCCCGATTCTGCAAAAAATTCAGGAAGAGACCCATACCAAGCTGGATATCACCTGGGTGCCTGCTTCAAGCTACGATGACAAGGTTAGTGCTACCATTGCAGCCGGAACCATGCCTGACCTGCTGCTGATCCGCAGAAACAAAGAATCAGCCATGCTGCAGGCGCAGAATGCCGGTGTATTCTGGGATCTTGCCCCGTACCTGAAGGATACGAAGAATCTGAAGAATATGTCAGAAGTAAGCAAGAACAATGCTACGATTGACGGCCAACTCTTTGGGATTCCCCGGGAGCGTGTGCTGGCCCGATACGGGATGATCTTCCGTAAGGACTGGCTGGATCAGCTGGGGCTGCAGCCTCCGAAGTCAGTGGATGATATCTATACGATTGCGAAAGCGTTTACCGAGAATGACCCGGACCAGAATGGCAAGAACGATACCTTTGGAATTCAGGAAGACAGTACGATGGAGCTTCTGAAGCAGCTGGCTGTATACTCCGGGGGTGCCAATGGCTGGGGACTGAAGGACGGCAAGATTATTCCGGATTTCATGTATCCTGATTTCAAGGCTTCGCTGGATCTGTACAAGAAAATGATTGATGAGAAGCTGATCGGCGCAGATTTCCCGATTGCCAAGAAATATGAGTATTTCAATCAGGAAAAAGCGGGTATCTATTTCGCTGTGCTGGATGACGCTATCGTCCGGCATACAGATTTAATGAAGCAAAACCCTGCTGTAGTAGTAGATATTGCCCAGAATTTCGAGGGTCCGCAAGGCGAGCGGGCTAGAGCCACTCTCGGTTATGACAATATTCTCGCCATTCCAAAATCCAGTGTACCGGATGAAGGGAAGCTCAAACAGATTATTGCCTTCCTGGATCAATTGGGCGAAGAACCGCTTCAAAGTCTGTTAATGTACGGCGTAGAAGGCACGGACTACACTGTGGAAGACAATCAGGCGGTTATTATTGCCGGCTCCAGCGGCAGCGGAGACTGGAAAAATTTCAAATGGGATGACCCCTATGCCGGTATAACACCGAAAGAGACTGAGATTGAAGCGAAGGTGAAGAACACCATTATTAGTAACAGCGGCATTGCAGTTATTGATTATAGCGCCGGGCTGATCTCAGCAACAAACACCGATAAAGGAAGCGAGCTCAGAAAAGCCATTACAGATGCCCAGGTCCGGTACGTGCTGGGCGAGCTGGATGACAAAGGCTGGGAAGACGCGATTGCTAAATGGCGGAGTAGCGGCGGAGATCAGATCATTGAAGAATTCACAGCTAATTATAATGAGACGGCCAGTAAATAAAGATGCAGGACAGCTAACCGCATTATGGAAATCCGCCTGGACTTTTGGCGGATTTCTCTTTTTACAAGAGTTGTGCACAGAAAGGAGTCTGAGCTATGGAGGATAAGGGCGATTATTCGTTCTCTACCTGCTGGAATATTAAGCAACAACAGAGTGGACGCAGATTAATTGAAGAGATTAAGGAATTAGGCTTCCGGCATGTGGAATTGAATTATAATGTGACCAGAGAGCTTCTCAGCAGTATTGAACCGATGATAGACAGCGGTGAAATCAGTATATCGAGCGTGCATAATGTATTTCCGTATGTGAGTGATAAGGATTATGATACAGATTCACTGATGCTTGGCTATACGGATGAATCCAAGCGGCGGCGTGCTGTGGAGCTGCTGATCACATCGGTTGAGTATGCCCGCCGCTATGGTGCGAAGGCGGTTGTCGTGCATCCGGGTGAGGTTCCCTTTGACTACAATATTGATCATGAGCTTAAGCAGCTATATCAGGAGTATGGACAGGGCTCGCCGGAGTATCAGAGGTTATGGAGACAGATGGCTGATGTTCGTGAGCAGCATAGTCCTGCTTATTGTGAACGGATTCGCGGCAGTCTGGAAGAGGTCAGTGAATATGTGGCCAAGAAGGGCTGGCAGGTCACAATCGGCATCGAGACCCGTTCCCGCTGCTACCAGATTCCAACCTTAAGTGAGGCTAAAGCCATTTGTGACAGCTTAAAGGGAAGTCCGGTTCGTCTATGGTATGACATTGGACATGCCACTATGATGGACCGGATGGGCTTGTATTCCAATGCAAAGGAGCTGGAGGAGCTGTTGCCTTATATCTATGGGGTTCATATTCATGAAACGTTAGGGCTCTCGGATCATTGGTGTCCGTATGTGCACAGTAATGATCCGCAATCCTTCGACTTCTATCTGAAGGCTATTGAAGCAGCAACGTTGAAGGTATATGAATTAAAGGCGGCCTGTTCGGCGGCGGATATTCACCGCAGTCACCGCTTGATTACGGGGAAGTTACATTAGAATATGGAGGAGTGGCCATGTGGTGGACTGTGGAGAAGCTGGGGGCCAGGATTGCTGAGCTGGAGGATCTCCGGTACAGAGAGAGAAGAGAAATGAAAGGGCTATTAATGAAGCGGGATACGGCTGGAAGCGCTGGTGCATACCCTGATGAGTCCGGTGAATGGATTCCTGTTACGCTTGGAGACAGGTGGAAGGGCAGGGACGAATACTACTGGCTGGCCGCTAATGTGGACATTCCGGCGCAATGGCTGGGGAAAACAGTGGTGGCACGCTTTGAGCTGGGAACGAGCGGCGGCGGGAATAACAGCGGATTCGAATCGCTGATGTTCCTGAACGGAAGCCCATACCAGGGGGTAGACAGTAATCATGGTGAAGTGAGGCTCCCGGATGGATTATGCGGAACATCAGCTGCGCTGCACTTGAGAATGTGGTCAGGACTTGGCGGCTATCAGCCGGATGCGGTAATGGAGCACCAGCTTAGCCGGGCAGAGCTGTCTGTGCTTGATGAGGCTGCGGATGACCTCTATTATACGGGGAAGGCTTGTCTGGGTGCGGCCGCTTCAATGGCTGATCATCAGGCCGAACGTCATGCCCTGCTGCAGCTGCTGGATCAGGCTTTCAGAGCGTTGGACTGGTCAGAACCGGGAGCGGAAAGCTTCTATACCTCTGCCGGAAAAGCCTTAACCCTGCTGCGGGCAGGTCTCGCCGCGTTGCCCAAGCATAGTGCAGTCACGGTTCAGTGTATTGGGCATACGCATATCGATGTCGCCTGGCTGTGGAGGCTGAAGCATACACGGGACAAGGCGGCCCGTTCCTTCTCCACAGTGCTGCGGCTGATGGAGCAGTATCCGGAGTATGTATTCTTGCAGACCATGCCGCAGCTCTATGAATATATCAAGGAAGATTATCCGCAGATCTATCAGGAAATAAAGCAAAGGGTGGCAGAGGGCCGTTGGGAGGCAGGGGGCGGGATGTGGCTGGAAGCCGACTGTAATCTGACCTCTGGTGAATCGCTGGTACGGCAATTACTCTATGGAACACGTTTTTTTCAAAAGGAATTTGGGGTGGAATGCAAATATCTGTGGCTCCCTGATGTATTTGGATACAGCTGGGCTCTTCCGCAAATCTTGAAAAAGTCCGGCATAGAGGCCTTTATGACGACGAAAATCAGTTGGAACCAGTACAACCGGATGCCGCATGATACGTTCAAGTGGCGGGGAATAGACGGGACAGAGATAACAACGCACTTCATCACGACCCCCGATTCGGGGGCGAGCGAGGGCGCTTTTTATTATACGTACAATGGTTCGATTACGGCGGATAGTGTGCAGGGAATCTGGGAGAGCTATCAGGATAAGGCGCTGAACCAGACCTTGCTGCTTGCCTACGGATATGGGGACGGCGGTGGCGGAGTAAACCGTGAAATGCTGGAGATGCGCCGCAGGCTGGACGAGATTCCGGGGATGCCTAATGTGACTACAGGACGGGCAGATGATTATTTCCGGGAGCTGGAACAGAGGCTGGAGGAATCGGAGCAATATATTCATGTATGGGACGGCGAATTATATCTGGAGCTGCACAGGGGGACTTACACGAGTCAGGCGCATAACAAACGGATGAACCGCAAGCTGGAGCTTATGCTGCGCAGAACCGAATGGCTGAGTGTACTGGCCTATGCCCAAGGCAAAGCGCCGGCAGCTTATCCTGCAGGCACTATCGCAGATATCTGGACCATTGTGCTGCGAAATCAATTTCATGATATCATCCCAGGCTCCTCCATCCGGGAAGTGTACGAAGATAGCCGGGCAGAATACGAGACAGCCGAGAGGCTGGCTTCGGAGGTCTGGCGGAGAGCGGCCGCAGCATTCATTCTTCCTCCAGCTGCGGGCAAGGCGGTTACCGTGCTTAACAGTGCATCATGGGCAAGGGACGGGCTGGTCTGCCTAAAGCAAGGCGAAGGAGGGGAGGTTTCGGAGCTCCATACCTGCTGGAATGATTCGGCAGGTGCCCGCCTGCTTACCCAGCGTACCCATGACGGGAACCTGCTGGTATATGCGGAAGCGTTGCCTGCGCTTGATTACGTTACCTGGACTGCAGCAGCACCAGAGACGGCAGTGTCTGTAATAGCGGATCATGATCCGTTTAACTGGAAGACAAACGGAATAACAACTCCGTTTTACGATATAGAGTGGAATGAATCCGGTCAGATTACGCTGCTCTACGACCGCCAGTGCGGGCGCACTGTACTTGAACCCGGACAATGCGGCAACGTTTTGCAGACGTTTGAGGATAAGCCCAAAAGCCGACATGAAGCCTGGGACATCGATATCTTTTATACAGAAAAAATGGAGACGGTTACCGGGCTTGAAGCGGTCACACTGCTGGAGTCAGGGCCGCTTCGCGCCGTCATTCATTTCTGCTGGATGTACAAAAACTCAAGGATAGAACAAAGAATGATTGTATATACCCGCAGCCGCCGGATCGATTGGGAGACGGAGCTGGACTGGCATGAGCAGCGGCGTCTCTTGAAGGTAGCTTTTCCGGTGCAGATCCGTGCTGTGGAAGCTACCTATGATATCCAGTTCGGGAATGTGTCGCGGCCTACACATTGGAATACCAGTTGGGATGCTGCCAGATTCGAGACGGTGGGTCATCAATGGGCAGATTTATCTGAACGGGGTTATGGAGTCAGTCTGCTGAATGATTGCAAGTACGGATACGACATTAAGGATGCTGTGATGCGTCTTACGCTGGTCAAATCGGCTATGGTTCCCGATCCGCAGGCAGATCAGGGAAGGCATATATTCACATATGCATTGCTGCCGCATGAGGGGGACTGGATCGAGGGCTGTACCGTACAGGAGGCCTGGGATCTGAACGACCCTCTACAGTACGCCGCCGGAGCATCCGAGCTCTCCAGACAGGGATTTCTGCAAATCGACTGCGATCATATTATGGTGGATGCTGTGAAACTGGCAGAGGAGGGCGATGCGGTCATTATCAGATTGCATGAATTCACCGGGCGCCGCGGGACAGTGGTCTTGAGCACAGAATGGCCGGATGCGGTCTGGCAGGAGTGTGATCTGATGGAGCATCCGGTTGGAAGCCCTTCCTGCGGTCAGCGTTATGAAACAGAAATTACGCCATATGAAATTAGAACATTGAAGCTAAGGTTCTTGTAAAGCTATGTTACGAGTTCCCTGTACTGTGACGGCGTCCGCCCTGTCTGCTGCTTGAACTGGCGCATGAAGTGGATCTCGCTGGCGTAGCCGCTCATTTCGGCGATTTTTTTGACAGAGATGTCTGTGGTGGTGAGCAGGTACTTGGCATGTTCGATCCGGCTGGCAATGACGTCGGCCATCGGGCTTACGCCGAAGTAGTCTTTATATAGGTGCTGGAAGCAGGAACGGCTCATGGTCAGCTCGTGGGATAGTCCATCTATCGTCCAGTTGAGGAAGGGCTGGTTGTAGATTTTGGTGCGGATAATGGACATCTTGTTGTAGTGCGTGTTGCCGACTTCCTTCTGGGTCGAATGAATCCGGTTGCTGAGCTTAATGAAGAATAGCCGCAGATATAATTCAATCGTCTCGTCCTTATGCGGGTTCTCGGAATAAGCCTCATAGCACAAATGGTTAATGATGATCGACAGCTCGTTCAGATCGCCAATCGGGATCACTTCATCCCTGGGGATCGCCAGCCGGTCCAGCAGCGCTTCATCCCCCGGGTTGTCCAGCCGGAAATGGAACCAGTCATTAGTGAACTGCGGCCCATGCGCCCGGTAGAGCTGGGGGGTGTGCTCGCTATATAGGATAAAGGAATCCGGTCCGGTGACCCGGCTCTCTCCCTCCAAAGTGAAGATGGCCGGGGTTTTCAGCAGCAATAGCATATGGTCGCCCGAGCCCTGGGGCCGGTTAATGATGAAGTCCGCGTCATGGCTGTGGTTGTAGCCGATATTGTGTATGTTCATAGAAGCCTCCTGCGCAGCAGATAGGTCTATTGTAGAAGCTTAGAGTGCCCTTTGTAAATGAGGATTGCACAATAAGTTAGTACTTACGCACGATGTGTAATTGTTCTGCGGCCAGGGTTTATCTATGCTTAAGACAGGTAGCAGTAAGAGCTTACAATGCAGGCTGAGGCCGGAGAGGATGATCGTGATGAAAGAATGGACGGGTTATACCAGAGGGGTGAATCTTGGAGGCTGGCTGTCCCAGTGTCCGTATCAGCATGCCCATTATGAGAGCTTCATTACGGAGAAGGATATCGAGACGATTGCCTCCTGGGGTCTGGACCATGTCCGGCTTCCTGTGGATTATGAAGTGATAGAGGATACGGGGAATGCTGAAACTTACGCCGGTTTCAAGCATATCGACAATTGCATCCGCTGGTGTGCTGCCCATGGGCTGAATCTCATTATTGATCTGCATAAAACGCCCGGCTTCTCCTTCAACAGCGTGGCCGAGAATTCCCTGTTCGATGATCCGGCGCTCCAGGAGCGGTTCCTGAATCTGTGGAAGGCAATTGCCAGCCGGTATGCCAGTTATAAGGATACTGTGGCTTTTGAATTGTTGAATGAGATTGTGGAGCAGGACAGCAGCCGCTGGAACGCACTGGCCCACCGGACAATTGCCGAGATACGCAAGCACGCCCCGGAGACCAAAATCGTTATCGGTGGTATCCAGTGGAACAGTGTGCATACGCTGGAGCTGCTCGATCAGCCCTATGACGAGAATATCGTGTACACGTTCCACTTCTATGAGCCGTTCCTGTTCACACACCAGCGTGCGGCTTGGGTGGAACAGATGCCTAAGAGCAGTATGGAGTATCCGGGTGACCTTGCGAACTACCGCAGCACTTCGGCGGCCATTGGTGCTTTTGGCTCCGGGCTTCATGCCGAAGGTATCCAAGAGATGGGTCCGGCGTACATGACCAGCTTGATTCAGAACGCCATCGATGTGGCAGCGGAGCGGAATGTGTATCTGTACTGCGGGGAATATGGAGTCATTGAACAAGCCCCGTCGCAGGGCGTGGTGAACTGGTACCGGGATGTGCATGGAGTGTTCGAGCAGTACAAGATCGGGCGGGCCGCGTGGACGTATAAAAAGATGGACTTCGGCATCTCCGACCGTTACGACAGCAGCATTACGTCTGAGGTTATTTCATATTTGTAGGCGGCTAATAATAAGAAGCACTTAAGAGATTTAGCAAAAAGCGTAAAGAAACGGAGGGGGAATTTGGAACTGGAGGAGCGGCAGCGTTCGCCTTTGTCTGCGGATTTCCACCGCGAACAGCGGTATACAATCAAGAAATCTGCAGAAGGGCAGCGACCGGAAGTCCAAATGTTCACCGCAGTGACGATAGCGCTTCCAGTCAAACTCTTTAAGTGCGTTTAGTTTTTTATTACTCTTTTCTAAGTGAGGTCTTATAAATGAAACTACAAATCACAGATAAATCCGGTGTGCCGATCACCAAGGGGATGATAGGGCTCTTCTTCGAGGATATCAACTACGGGCTGGACGGCGGGCTGCATGCCGAGATGATTGAGAACCGTTCCTTTGAATTCATGAAGGCGCAGGGCGACAGGGGGAGCTACAGCGAGAGCCATGACGGTCTCTATGGCTGGACAGCATATCCGGCAGAAGCCAGCGGGGCCACCCTGAAGATTGAGACGGAGCATCCGCAGAATGAGGTCAATCCCCATTATCTGGCGTTTACCGCCGGGGAGACGCAGAACGCTTTTACCAATAAGGCCTATGATGGTGTGTCTCTGAAGCCGGGACTTACGTATGAGGTATCCTTCTATGCCAGAGCGGAGGGGTACGCAGGGGGCATTGAAGTTTCAGTTGAGACAAGCGGTACAGTTATGGCGCAGGCTGTCATCACCTCAGCGGTAGGGGAAGAGTGGACACGCTATACGGCGCAGCTTAGCAGCAATGAGGCTGTATCGTATGGGGATTTCGTCATCCGGTTGGATGCGCCGGGCACGGTCTGCTTCGACTTTATTTCCATGATTCCCTCCGATGCGGCGCTGGGTCTGTTCCGCCGGGATCTGGTCGGGCTGCTGGAAGAGATGAAGCCGGGCTTCCTGCGCTTCCCGGGTGGATGTATTGTTGAGGGCTATAACCTGGAGAACCGTTACCAATGGAAGCGGAGTGTGGGCGCCGCCGAACAACGCAAGAATAACAGCAGCCGCTGGGCGCTGCACGGGAATAATGAAGAGAATCAGTACACGAGCGAGTACAGCCATTATAATCAGAGCCTGGGAATCGGGTTCTATGAGTATTTTCTGCTGTGTGAATACCTGGGAGCGCGGCCGATTCCGGTGCTGAATGTCGGGCTGGCCTGCCAGTTCCAGTCTACTGAGCATGTGGGCGTACATGATGATGATTTCCAGGAGTATATCCAGGATGCGCTGGACTTGCTGGAATTCGCCAACGGACCGGTGGATTCACCGTGGGGACGACTGCGGAGTGAGATGGGGCACCCGGAACCATTTGGTCTGGAGATGATCGGGATCGGCAATGAACAGTGGGAGACGGAGCATGCGGACTTTTTCACCAGGTACGATCTGTTCGAGCAGGCGATTCATGCAGCGTACCCGGCTGTGCAGCTAATCGGCTCTGCCGGGCCGGATGTCAGCTCAGATAACTACACCCGGGCGTGGGAATATTACCGGAAGCGTGCTGCGGGCAATCCGAATTTCGTCTATGCGGTCGATGAGCATTATTATGTGAAGCCGGAATGGCTGTGCGAGAATGTGCATTTCTATGATAAGTATCCGCGGGATATCAAGGTATTCGCCGGGGAGTACGCAGGCCATTATGGCAACGGGATGAATTCGCCGCACTTCAACAGCTGGGGCGCTGCGCTGGCCGAAGCCGCATTCCTGACGGGCCTTGAGCGCAACGCTGATATCGTCGTGCTGGCCTCTTATGCACCGTTGTTCGCCAGACTTGGCTACGCCCAGTGGTCGCCGGACATGATCTGGTTCGATGGTGAGAACAGCTACGGCACGCCAAGCTACTATGTGCAGCAACTGTACAGTACGCTGATGGGAACGAAGGTACTGCAGACGGTACATGACCAGGAGGAGATTCCTTACACTGTATCTTATGATGAGGAGCAGCAGATCCTTTATGTGAAGCTGGTGAACACGCAGGACCGTACCGTTCAGGTGGAGCTGGAGACTGCGCTGTCCTTGACCGGAAGCGGCGAAGCCTATGTGATGCAGGGCGAGGAGACGGAAGTGAACTCGATTGAGGCTCCGCGCAACATCGCGCCTAAGCGTGTGCCGATTGAGACCGCAAGCCGGATGGTTTATACACTGGAGCCGAAGTCGTTCCATGTGCTGCGGATGGAATGCGGGGTAAGGTAAGGTGGGCGAAAGTAGTGCTCGCAAGATCAAATAAAAGGAATATGGGGGAGACGGGAGGTTGCCGTCTCCCCTTCTTTTTCCAGGAGTCAGTTTAATTGTATTCCGTACAGCTAAAAGTAGCCTAAAACCCGGATAAGCTGAGTTAACTGCATTAAACCGCCCATAGAGCCTGAATTGTTCATTTTAGTTGTATGAATTACAGTTAACCTTTGGCTAACGCGCATTGGAAGTTTGACACCACCAACCTCCCGGTATAAAATAAACTAAAATGATAGATAGACATATCATTTTAATTAATTTAGTATCATTAAGTTGACAAAACTATCACTCATCCTACAGCAGAGGCAGGCCTATATTCATGAAAACTAGTGTTAAAGATAACAAACGGAAGGCCATTCTGGATGCATCGACGGAGCTGCTGGCGCTCAAGCCGACGGCTACTCTACAGGAGATCGCGGATCACGCAGGGATCGGCATTGCGACGCTGCACCGTTATTTCTCCACCAGAGAGCTGCTGCTGGATGCGCTGGCGCTGAATGCGATCGGGCTGGTGGAAGAAGCGCTTGGAGGCGTTACCGCAGAGGAGCACGATATGCTCCCATTCCTGACGGAAGTGTTCGAGGTGCTGATTCCCTTGGGTGGTAAGGTGTCTTTTCTCAGCAGCGCCGCCTCCGTGGACGAGAATCCGCATATTGTAGCCGAGGAAGCACGGATCAAGCAGCCGCTGCGGGAAGCGGTGGAGGGCTGGCAGGCACGCGGTCTGCTGAATACCGGAATGACCGCCCACTGGATCATAACGGTCATGTATAATCTGTTGTTCGTTGCCTGGCAGGAGTTTCAGAAGGGTAATCTTGCGAAGAATGATGCTCCGAAGCTGCTGGTTACTACAGTCCTCCAAGGCTTCAGCGGAACAGGGCATGGGGACGGCAGGTAACCGTGAAGAGGGCACGTTCACCAAGACGGTAGAATCTGGAACGGAACAATAAGGAGGAATTTGTATGTCAACACTGCAAGTAGAGATCGTGAGCCGCTTGGATGAGGAACAGAAACGCGAAGTCGCCAGGCTGTTTTATCAGGCTTTTACCTTGAAATTCAGCGGAATATGGATCTTCTCCCGTAAAGAGCAGGAGATTGTGGACGTGCTGAGCCGCTGTCTGCATTATGACAAGGCCCTGTATGCGGTGTATGAAGGAAGGGTCGTAGGCTTTGCCGGTCTGGAGACGGGCGTTGGCTTCTTCATGACACTGAATTACCGTTCACTTAGGCAGACCTTCGGGCTGCTCGGCGGCGCTTGGCGCTATGCAGCTTATGGCATCTTCCGCCTGCTTCATGGCAATACCCCCTCAAATGCAGTGCATATTGATCCGCTTGTTGTGTCTGAGCAGGCCAGAGGGCTGGGAATCGGAACCCGGCTGCTGGAGGCTGTCTTCGCGTGGTCCCGGGAGGCGGACCGCAGTAAGGTGCTGCTGGAGGTTGTCGATACCAATCCGCTGGCGAAGAAGCTGTATGAGCGGGTGGGCTTCCGGACCTTCAAGGTGCAGAATACCCGGTTATTCTCCTCGCAGGCCGGCTTCCACAAAGTGCTGCATATGGAGAAAATGCTGAATTAGCCTGGCACGCATTCCCGGTCCGCAGGAGGATCGGGGATTTTGCATTTTATGGGGTGATAGGGTCTGGATAAATCACCCGAAAGATTGTATATTAGACTGTATATTAAGTTAGTAAACTTAATTAACTATGTATAGAACGGAGTATGAATCGTGAAAATTCAAACGGCCGGGACCCCCAAGGTCATGCGCAATCTGAATGAATTTCTGATTCTGGACCGGATCATCGGCGGCGGACCGCAATCCAGAGCGGATCTTAGCCGGTATACCGGCCTAAGCAAGCCTACGGTATCCTCAGCCATTGCTCATCTTATAGAACGCGGACTGGTCAGAGAGACCGGCAGAGCGGAGAACACTCAGGGCCGTAAAGCGACTCTAGTGGAATTCAACCCGAAATGCTTCTATACCCTAGGGGCAGAGGTGGGAGGAAGCAGCCTGCGGATAGCGCTTGCGGATATGAGCGGAGAAATCTGCTATTACAAGCAGCTGTCTATGCCGGAGAGCGGGCTGACAGAGGCGGTGTGTCACGACTTTCTGGTGCAGAGCATAGAGGGACTGCTTGCGGATTCCGGGATCTCCCGGGAGAAGCTGCGGGCCGCGGCCTTCGGGATTCCAGGCGTAGTGGACCCGGCAGATGGCAGCGTATCTGACCTGGTTGCCCCGCTGCGCGGGTGTGAAGGGGTGCTCGCAAGGACTAATCTGGCCCAGCTGTTCCCCGTGCCTGTCGTGACGGAGAATGATGTCAACCTCGCGGCGCTGGCAGAGTATACCTCTTCGGGGATGGAGGCAAGCGGCTCTCTCCTGTACTTCTCCATAGGCGCAGGAACCGGGGGCGGCTTCATTATCCACGGGGAGATCTACCGGGGGCTTGGCGGCGGTGCAGGGGAACTAGCCAATCTGATGCTGAGCGCGGGCAGGCTGGAGGATGTACTATCTACAGACGGATTAAGGCAGCTGGCTAACCGGATGGCAAAAGAACACACAAGTTCAGGTGATTCAGCGTATCTGCTGTCCATACCGGGAGGACCGGTGGAGCAGATATGGGATGAAGTGCGCAGAGGTGAGCCTCTTGCACTTGCTATTATCGAGGCCTATTGCAATCTGCTTGCAGAGGCGGTAGGCAGTATTTGTACCGTGATGGCTCCAACGACAGTGGTCCTTGGAGGCGAACTGGGCAGCCATGGGGAGATCCTGCTGGAGAGGCTGGAATCCCGGCTGGGCGGGCTTCACCGGAAGCCCCGGCTGGCTGCGTCCAGCCACGGGGACAAGGATGTGGTGCTTGGAGCGGTGCAGACCGCGGTCCAATTGGCTTTTCGTGAGATGCGGGCATGAGAAGTATAAGCTTATATTAAATAGAATGACGGGGGAATCCTAGATGAATATGTTAACTGCCGGAATTGATGTGGGCGGAACCAAAACACTGCTATGCCTGACGGATGAAGAAGGAACGGTGCTTGAACAGTACAAGGTGGAGACGCAGCTGAGCCGGGAGCCGGGGGTGTTCTTCCGCTGGTTATTCGCCGAACTGGAGCAGCTATGCAAGCGTAACGGTACTAAGCTCGCTTCTCTGAAGGGAGTAGGCATCGGGTTCCCGGGAGTCATGAATGAGCGCACGGGTACATTGACTAGCGCACCGGCGCTCAATTGGCCTGCAACCGCGGATATCCGTCCGGTAATTGCAGCTTATTATCCCGGACTGGTGGTGCTGGACAATGATGTGAATATGGCGGCTATGGGCGAGTATGCAGCAGGCTCGGCTGCCGGGTCTGAGCATTTCATTATGATCACGGTCGGCACGGGGGTGGGCAGCGCCTTGTTCCTGAACGGCCAGCTCTACCGGGGAGCCAGCTTCGCTGCGGGTGAGATCGGCTATCTCATCGTTGAGCCGGGAGCGGTTCATGCTGCTGCCGATCCGGAGTACAGTGAGTTTGGCCCGTTTGAGATGGAGGTATCCGGCACGGGTATCGGGGCGAAAGCAGCGGCTAGGCTGCACGGGAATAATAGCAGTTCATTGATCCGGGAGCTGGCGCAGGGCGATGCGGTCCGGGCGGAGCATGTATTTGCAGCGGCGCAGCAGCAGGATGAGACCGCACTTGCGCTGCTGGATCATGCGTATGAACAGATGGCGGCGGCGGTCAAGAATATTGCGATTACGCTGGATCTGGAGCTGGTGATTCTGGGCGGTGGTGTCGTGGAGAAGAACCCGGGCTATGTGCAGGAGGTTGCAGCGCGGGTCAGCCGGTATACACCTGAACAATCTTTATTGATCCGGCAGGCGGTGCTTGGTAATCAGGCGGGAGCGATAGGTGCTGCGGCCGCGGCCCGAAGCAGGCTGAACGCAGGAACCGGGCAGAATTGAGGGTATGAATATGAGACGCGGAACAAGTATAATGAGATTCTCTGTAGGCAGCAAGGAGAGCGAGGTCCTGCTGAAGATGCGCGGGCTGTATCTGTTCACAGGTCTGGCCGGGGGCAGCTTCAACCCGTATGTCACCTCCCTTCTGGTTCATCAGGGCATGACGAGCCAGAGAATTGGAGTGATGATGGCATTCGGCACCTTGCTGGCGATTCTGTTTCAGCCGTTATGGGGAATTTTGGTGGACCGCTATCAACGAACAAGACTGGTACTGATGCTTACCCTGATTGTTCCCGGCACCATAGTCTATCTCTACAATGTAAAATGGCTTGTCGTCATTGTACTTGTATACAGCTTGTATACGATTTTTCAGAGTACCCAGACGCCGATTGCCGACTCTTATGCAGTGAATGCAGCTTCAGCCGCAGGTACCTCGTTTGGCACCATCCGCCTGTTCGGCAGTATCGGCACAGCGCTGGGAGGGTATTTCGGCGGACTGTATCTGAACTGGATGGGAGTTGCAGAGCTATGGATTCCCTTCCTGATCTTCAACCTGCTTGCCCTTCTGCTCGTGATTACCATCCCGGTGAATGTGGAGCGGCAGACGCAGCATGTAACCTTCACCAGCGGAATCAGGCAGCTGCTGGGCAACCGGGTCTTTCTGCTGTTTCTCGCCGGCTGTTTTCTGGTGAACCAGACACTTACGGCCTTCAACTCTTTCTTTGTCCTGACCTTCCAGATGGCGGGCGGGAGCTTCGCATGGTCAGGCATCGCCCTGATGATTGCTTCCATTACCAGCGTTCCGGCAATGCTCGTGGCCGCAAGAGTCCTGAAGAAGTATGGCTATGAGAAAACATTGATGCTGGCCTCCGTTGTCTACATGCTCCGCTGGGCGATCCAATGGCTCATTCCTGTTCCCGGTGTTATGATAGGTGTCCAGACACTGCACGGCATGTCGTTTGGTTTCTTTTACATTGCAGCTGTGGAATATGTGGCCTCTATTACGGGCAAAGAGCTGCAAGCCACAGGACAAAGCCTGTTCAATATGGTGTTTGTCGGTCTTGGCGGCATTGCCGGTAACCTGCTGAACGGGTATCTGCTGGAGACCGGCGGCCCGGGGCTGATGTATTTCTCCTGTACGGTGAGCGCCGCGTTAGGTGCATTGCTGCTGTACAGAGTCAAGACCATTTCACATAGGCAGCAGCAGTCTGAATAAGAAGAAGGGGGAAGCTCTATGAAGCGCAGTTGGTATAGTCGGATGCTATTCTCATACTTCCCTGTCTTCCTGCTTGTAGTCACTGTTCTAATCTTCCTGGCCTTCATGGTCATTACGGAGCTGTCCCGCAGCGAGACGCAGAAGGCTAATTACATATCCACCAGCTATGTGGCGGATACGGTGGAGCGGACCTTGAATGATATAGAGCTGGGGGTGCTGCAGGAGATCGGAAATAACTATTCTTATAATGACTTCTTGGATGCGCCCTCCGGTACGGAATCACCGGCAGGCAGCTCATATGAAATTGTGCAGAGTATGAACCGTCTATCTGAACGCTTCAGCCTCATTGATTCAATCTATGTCTACCGTAACAAGGACAAGCTGATGCTGGGCCAGAGCGGATACGTGAATCCGGGACAGGGCCAGGGGCTGGAGGCAGAATATTTGCAGCGCCTCTCCGCGAATAAGCAGCAGCAGGGGTGGAGCGCTGTACGGATGGTTCAGCCCAGGAACTCTCAGGACTTACGGCCGGTGATCAGCCTGGCCAGCAGGCTGCCGATTCCTTGGGGCTCCGACGGTTATATTGTTATTAATGTCAGTGTGTACCGCATACAGCGTCTGGTGGACAGCTTGACGAGTGGAGACCTGTCCTTCCTGCGGATCAAGGATGTCTCGGGGACACCGGTCTATGATTCTGCTCCAGCCGCAGACGGCGGGAATAACAGAACGCTCTCGAAGGTCGAGGCGAAGGATCTCGGCTGGACCTTCGAGAGCGGGCTGCGGGCCGGGCGCTTATTCGACTGGATCTCGGTGATCTCCTACGTCTGTTTCATTCTCGGGCTGCTGACGATTGCGCTGGGCGTAGTGTATATCATCTACATCACCCGGCGGAATTACCGGCCTATCCATCAACTGATGGTGCGGATTCAAGGACTCCAGCCTGCGGCCCAGCATGCCGCGCCTGCTGTGGCTTCCGATGAGCTGGCCCTGATGCATAACGCACTGGACCGGCTGGTGCAGATCACTACCGACTATGAGCGGGAACGCTACGAGAATCTGGTCATTCAGCGACGGGAGCTGTTCCAGGATTTCCTCAGCGGGCAGCGGCTGGAGGATGCGGCAGAGCGGCTGGAGTCGCTGGACCCTTTTGAGGGCACTAGGGAGTTCGAAGCCTTCGTTGTATTCGCAGCCGAGCTGAACCGGGAGAAGGACTGGCGTGCGCTGCCTGCTCAGGATCAGAACCTGCTGAAATTCGCCTTAACCAATGTACTGGGGGACCTGATGGCAGATAAGCAGCTTCAGGCTTGGGCCGAATGGATAAGCGGGGAGCGGCTGGGGATGATTATTGGCCTCCGGTTCCAGCCGGTGAAGGATGACAGCGATACGATGCTGGAGCTGGCAAGAGACTGCCACCGCTGGATTATGGATAATCTGCGGGTATCTCTGACCTTCGGAGTGGGTACGGTCGTCCGGGACTGGCGGGAGATCCGGAATTCTTACGCGGCTGCGGCTGAGGTACTGAGTCACAGGCTGGCCTTGGGGACAGAGATTGCGGCAGTGCAGATGGATCAGCAGGACGAATCCGGACTACAGAGCTACAAATACTTCGGAAGCTTCACCCAGCTTGTCCGTGAATTCCGCCTATCGGGCGAGAACTGGCGAATCCGGCTGGACGAAATCTTCGATTCCTTCCGCAAGGACCGCCTGAAAGACGAAGAGATCTATATGCTGCTGGAAGTGCTGCTTCAGGCGCTGGAGCAGGAGCTTAAGGGCATAGCGGAGACGCTGGACCGTCAGCTTGCGGCAGCATGGACCGGCGGTCTGCGGGAACGCATCCGGGGCAGTACCGATCTTGAAGAGATCCGGGAGCTGCTGACCGGCTGGCTGAATGAAACCTACCATGTCTATGTGTCGGTCAATGAGCTGAAGAGCCACCGGGTAATGATTACCGAGGTTAAGCATTATATTGAAGAGCATTATGCGAATCCTGATCTCTCCTTGAATCATCTGAGCGAACGGTTCCAGATCTCTGCGAAATACGCCAGCTACCTGTTCAAGGAAGAGTTCAATATGAAGTTCGTGGACTTTCTCGCAGAGCTGCGGCTGATGAAGGCCAAGGAACTGCTGGATACGACTTCAGAGAGCATACAGGATATTGCTCTGCAGATTGGATATGCTAATTCCATTACCTTCGGACGGGTCTTCAAACGGATTACGGGCATGACCCCGGGGGATTACCGCAAATTAAAGCTCCATAAAGATGAATAGGCACTGCGTAAATCCGGCTTCCGCTGATTCCGGGTTTGCGCTTTTTTTAATTGCTGGGGGAGATATGGGGCAATGGATGACAAATACATAACATAATAAGTTATATATAAGTTAGGTATTTAGGTTTGTGGATACAATTTTCGTGAAGGATTTCTACGATAATTGTATATTAGGAATGAAAAATGCTGCGATTTCATTGGTTTTTTCATGAAAATTCAATAAGAAACATGTATATTGTCGAATTCCGCAAACGATGTAATAATTCATCACATGGTCAAGCCGTAAGCATCATACAGAGACAACAGGCTGATTGAAATCAGAAATCGAAAGGGATAGGTGACAGGAAATATGACAAATGATAACGGTAAAAGAAAGTTGGCGCTCGGTCTCTCAGCGGTTCTTATGTCATCCATGGTATTGTCTGCATGCTCGTCTAAAGATTCTAATGAAGCAAGCGGCAACGGTGAAGCACCAGCCGGCAGCTTGAAGATTGAAATTTTTGACCGTGGCAATGCGCCGGCCGGTGTTACGGCATCCGACAATTTCCTCACCAATTATGTGAAAGAGAATTTCGGTAAGGCGAACAATATCGATGTGGAATTCGTCCCTATCCCCCGCTCGGAAGAAGTGACCAAGCTTAATGTCCTGATGGCCAGCGGAACCGATGTTCCTGATATCGTCTTCACCTATGACTCCGGGACTTTCAATAAATATGCCGAGCAGGGCGGGCTGACGGATCTGACTCCGCTGCTGAAGGAACACGGCCAGAACCTGACCAAGTTCCTTGGCGAGGATACTCTGCGCTACGGTCAATACGATGGCGTCCAGTATAGCATTCCCGCCAAACGTTCTACCGTAGGTAAATATGCTTCCTTCATCCGTCAAGACTGGCTGGATAAGCTGGGGCTTCCCGTTCCGGCTACCTCAGAGGAGCTGTACAATACACTGACCGCCTTCAAGACCAAAGATCCGGGTGAAACCGGCGGCAAGGTGATTCCGCTGGGCATGACGATTGCTGCGGCGCAGTATGATTCGCTGGTCTGGTCCTTCATTAAGCCGGTCAGTGAGCAGGAGCGCTTCGAGCTTACACAGAACCTGAGCTCCCGCGACTACCCGATTCTGCTGCCTGGATTCAAGGATGCCATTCAATATATGAACAAGCTGTATAACGAAGGGCTGATCAGCAAGGATTTTGCCCTGGACGAGAATAAAGAGACCCTTACGCAGAATATCGGGAACGGGCTTGTGGGCGCATTCAGCGATGATAACGATGCGATCTTCTACCCTGACGGTGCTTATGATGTTATGACGAAGAATAACCCGAAGGCTGTACTGAGCGCCATTGATCCGTTCACGAACAGCGAGGGAAAGACGGCTAAGCCGGTATCTGCTCCGAACGGAATGTACATTATGATTCCGAAGTCCAGCAAGCATGCGGTGGAAGCTATTAAGTATCTGGACTGGATGGCTACAGATGGCCACCTGCAATATATCCAGAACGGGATTGAAGGCGAGCATTACACGCTGGAAGGCGGCGTGCCGGTCTCCATTCCGGATATGTCTGTCGAATCCTCCAACAAGCTGTCAGGCGGCGGGGATATCGGGATTATCGCGAACGGACGGATTTTTGAGAGCCAGGAGAAGAATAATGAAGCCTTCGTGAAGAGCTTCCGCACCCAGTATCAGGACATCATCGCGAAATCACTGACGATTTCCACCACTAACCCGATTGAGCCGGTGTTCACCAGCCGTCCGATTGAGGCAGAGAGCAAATACGGCACGACACTTAGCGATAAAATCAAGCAGTTGATGGTCAAATCTACAATGGTCTCCCCAGGCGAATTCGAAGTCACCTATGAGAGTATGCTGAAGGACTACATGTCGAGCGGCGGACAGGCCATTCTGGATGAACGCAAGGCTGCCTACAGCGAGCAGAAATAATTGAATTAGCGGTCTGTGAGGGAGGGGGAGCGGCAGGGCCGCCGGTCTTGGCTGCTTCCCCTTACAGCCTCATGGCATAGTGGAGGAGGAATCGTTGTGGGATACACCCGTTATTTCCGCAGAAATTGGCAGATGTACGCATTGCTGGTCTTACCCATCCTGTTCTTTATTATTTTCAAGTACGGTCCAATGTATGGAGTGCAGATTGCGTTCAAGGACTTCAACTTTTTCAAAGGCATCGGTGGCAGTGAATGGATTGGTCTTGACGGATTCCGCGAGGTATTTGCGAATCAGGACTTTTATATAACCTTACGCAACACGTTGATGCTGAACGTTCTGGATCTGATCGTCTCTTTTCCCGCCCCTTTAATTATTGCGATCATGCTGTTTGAGCTGAAGGTGGTCTGGTTCAAGAAGCTGTCTCAGACGATTCTGTATATTCCGCATTTTATTTCCTGGGTAATCATCGGCGGGATCGTGTACCAGCTCTTCGGCCAGCAGTCGGGGATGATTAACAACCTGTTAACGAGCCTGGGGCTGGATGCCATTCCTTTTCTCTCTGACAAAAATTATTGGCTGATCACCTACCTGCTGACCGGTGTCTGGCAGAGCGCAGGCTGGGGGACGATTCTCTATCTGGCGGCACTCGCGGGCATCAATAAAGAGCTGTTCGAAGCGGCGGAGGTCGATGGGGCCGGAAGAATCAAGCGCATTCTGCATATTACGATCCCGGGAATCAAGCCGACGATTGTTACGCTCTTGATCATTAATCTGGGCAACATGATCTCGATTGGCTTCGAGCGGCCGTTCGTGATCGGTAACCTTGCGGTTATGGAATACTCGGATGTGCTGAGTACCTTTGTCTACCGGATCGGTCTGGAATCGGGGCAGTATACGCTGGCTACGGTGGTTGGGTTGTTCCAGGCGGTGGTCGGACTTCTATTCCTGCTGGCAGCGAACTATATTTCCAAGAAGCTTACAGACGAGAGCATCCTATAATCAACCTTTGGATCGGGAGTGTACATTATGAATGAAAGAGCAGCTAACAAGGCGTTTGATACATGGATTGTGATCTGCTTGACCTTATCGGTGCTGGCATGTCTGATTCCGTTCGTGCATATTCTCGCTGTATCCTTCAGCGGAACGGTCCCGATTGCTTCGGGCAAAGTGACTTTATTCCCTATGGACTTCAATATTGAGGCGTATAAAAAAGTGTTCGGTGATGCCGCGATGATCCGCTCGCTGGTCTTCACGATATTCCTGACGGTGCTGTTCACAGCGCTGTGCATGATGATGACGGTTGCGGCGGGCTACGCCCTGTCGAAGAAGGATCTGAAGGGCCGTAAAATCTTCATGTTCATCATTGTCGTCACCATGTTCTTCAGCGGCGGTATTATTCCAGAGTATATTCTGACACGGGAGCTGCATTTGCTGAATACGATCTGGGCGCTGGTGCTGCCCGGTCTGATCAGCCCCTTCTATATGATTATCCTGATTTCTTTTCTGGCCGGTATTCCGGACGCGCTCAAGGAGTCCGCTGAGATCGACGGCAGCAGCCAGTTCGGGACGCTAATCCGTATCATTCTGCCGTTATCCATGCCGGTGCTTGCTACCCTAAGCTTGTTCTATGCCGTCGGCAGATGGAACGGATTCCAGGATACGCTGATGTATATCACGAAGCCGGAGCTGTATCCGCTCCAGCTTAAGCTCTATCATATGATCCAGAACAGCCAGGTTACCGATATGATGAGAATGGAGGGGAATGCGATCAGCACGGTTGTGCCGGAGAGTCTGAAGGCGGCTACTGTAGTGTTCGCCACAGTGCCTATTCTACTCGTCTATCCATGGCTGCAAAGATACTTCGTCTCCGGTGTGATGACCGGGGCGGTGAAAGGGTGAGCAGACAGATGTTCAAGAAGATAACGGACATTAATGACAAATGGACACAGGAATCCATGGAGCTGCAGATTAATGACCGGGAGAGCCGGTACTTCGGGGGTGTGCGTGATCCGCTGAGCGGCGTAGCCTGGCCGAATCACACCGGCACGGCCCAGTATCTGGCGGCATGGGCGGCTGCGCTGGTGAATGAGCAGTCCCGGTATTACCGGGATATAGTACTGCTGGAGCAGCTGCATGAGGGGATGGCGTTCATGCTGCGGTTCCAGCATGAGGACGGCACGATCTCGCCGGGCTGGACGAATTATCATTCCCCGCCGGATACGGCGTTCGTGGTGGTCGGATTAGCCAATATCCTCACGCTGCTGGAGCGGCAGAGCTGGCCGCCGCTGAAGCCGGTAACGGATCAGATAAGAGTCTTCCTGGAACGGACGATTCCGGCGATGCTGACCGGGGGTGTGCATACCCCGAATCACCGCTGGGTGCTGACTGCCGCGCTGGGGTCTTTATACCGGATTTTTGCCCTGGAGGAGCTGCAGGCAAGAGCCGGAGAATGGCTTCAAGAGGGGATGGACATTACGCCGGACGGCGAATGGACGGAGCGGAGTAACGGAATCTACAATACGGTCAGTGACATTATGCTCTATTACGCCGCGCAGGATCTGAACCGCCCTGAGCTGCTGGAGCCGGTCCGCCAGAATCTGCGGATGATGAAATATCTGGTTCACCCGGACGGTGAGGTGGTCACCGATTATTCGGGGCGGCAGGATTTCGGCAGCGTCTACTCGCTGGCTGACTATTATCTGTGCTATCAGCTGATGGCAGAGCAGGACCGCGACCCGGAATTCGCAGCTCTTGCGGAGCTGGCAAGCCGCTCGGTGATGCATCCGGGCTCGCTGCCCAATCAGATTATGCTGGGATTCCTGCTCTATCCGCAGATGCAGGCGGCCTCAGTCGCGCCGGGAGACCTGCCGGACAGCTACCGCAAGGTAATAGATGGTGCATTCAACCGTCAGGAGCTGATCGGCCGGATCGGTCAGGACGGCTACGGCGGGCCTGTCCGCCACAGCAAGCAGCATACGGAATTCGGCGCACCGGTTGCCCGGGTACGCAGCGGAGAGACCAGTGTAAGCGTGATGACCGAGGCTTCCTCGCTGTTCTCGCTGCGGCATGGCCGGGCAAGGCTGCTGGGGGTTCAGCTGGCTTCAAGCTTCGGGCCGGGACAGATTACGATGGATTCACTGACAGAGACAGCGGACGGATTCCAACTGGAGTCTGCTGCCGATAAGGGCTACTATGGCACTATTCCCGCAGATAAGCTGCCTCCGCGCACCGGCTTGCCTACCAGCCCGTGGTATCTGCTGCCTCATAGCGAGCGGCCGCTTACTCATAACCAGACCAGCAGTGTCTGCGTGAAGGTAAGCGAGTGGGAAGCAGGCTGGGATTTGCACTACTCAGCGCCGTCCCCGGCAGATGTGCTGACCCAGATTGTCCTGCTCTTCGGCAGCGAGGGCAGACTCGAAGGCTCCGCGCTGACGCCGGTACCGGGTATGAGCGAGACATCCTTCTGGACCGCCGGGACGCTGCGTTACAGCTCCGGGGAGGATTGGATGGAGCTTGAGCAGGGCTGTCATGAGCATCACCTGGCCGATATCCGCGGGATGAGCTATCCCGAAGGCTGCCAGAAAGTCATCATAACGCTCATTACTCCGCTTGAGTATACTCTGCGGATTCGTCTTTCCTGACAGATGCCTATATAATGAAAGGGTTATCAGGATTTATCAGGATGGAAGGGTTCAGCCAGATTAGAAATTAAGGTGTATGGAGGTAAGCTGCGCAATGAATATTTCATTTAATACCCCTGCCACTTTTTGGGTGGAGGCGCTTCCAGTCGGGAACGGACGGCTGGGAGCCATGATTTTTGGCGGCATTGAGAAGGAGCGTCTGGCGCTGAATGAGGACACGCTGTGGTCCGGGTACAAGACAGACTGGAATAATCCGGGAGCCCGTGAGGTTCTTCCTAAGGTTCGGGCGCTGATTGCAGAAGGCAGAAATGAAGAAGCGGATGAACTATGCAAAAAAATGATGGGCCCCTACGCCCAGTCCTACCTGCCGTTCGGCGATCTGCTGCTTACGATGGAGCACGGGCAGACCATAGACGGGGAATATAGCCGGAAGCTGGACTTGTCCACGGGTGTTGGTACCGTCTCCTATGTAATCGGCGGTGTCCGGTATACCCGGGAAGTCTTCGCCTCTCACCCGGACCAGGCGATCATTGTCCGCTTAACGGCCAGCGAGGAGCACCGCCTCAGCTTCCGGGCGAAGCTGGACAGTCCGCTCCGTCACCGTTCGGAAGCAGACGGAGAGCAATACACGATTAGCGGACATGCTCCTGAATATGTGGCGCCGAATTATTACGAAGTCGATCAGCCGGTCCGTTACGGCGGAGAGTCCCCGCGGAGTCTGAAGTTCCACGGCCGTCTGGCTGCGGTCCAGACTGGAGGCCGTCTGGAAGCAAGTGCAGACGGTATCCAGGTTACCGGCGCAACGGAAGCGGTTCTATACTTCAGCGCGGCAACCTCCTTCGATGCGGAGTCCGGCACAGTGAAGGCGGATTATGATGTAAGTCAGCAGACAGCTGGGGCTGTACAGCGGATCATTGGTGAGCCTTATGCCGGGCTGCTGGGCCGTCATGTTGACGATCACCGGGAGCTGTTTGACCGGGTAGAGCTGCATCTGGGAGAGAGCCTGGCTCCAGAGGGCATGCCGACGGATCAGAGAATTGCCGCCTACGGCAGCAATGATCCGGGGCTGGTAGAGCTTCTGTTCCATTACGGCCGTTATCTGCTGATTGCCAGCTCCCGTCCCGGCACACAGCCGGCGAACCTCCAGGGCATCTGGAACCAGGATACCCGGGCGCCGTGGAGCAGCAATTACACACTGAATATCAATGCGGAGATGAATTATTGGCCAGCAGAGGTCACCAATCTGTCCGAGCTGCATCAGCCGCTGATTGACTATACCCGGAGGCTGGCGGCTGGCGGCAGTGAGACGGCCCGGATTAACTATGGCGCGCGCGGCTGGGTAGCCCATCATAATGCCGATCTCTGGGCGCAGTCGGCTCCCGTTGGCGGCTACGGCGACGGAGACCCGGTCTGGGCATCCTGGGCGATGGGCGGGGTATGGCTTACCCAGCATCTGTGGGAGCATTATGCCTTCAGCGGCGATCTGTCCTATCTTCGGGAGACCGCATATCCGGTAATGAAGGAAGCGGCCTTGTTCTGCCTGGACTGGCTGATCGAGAACCCGGAGGGGTACCTGATTACCTCACCATCGACCTCTCCTGAGCACAAAATCGTAGACGGCGACAAGAAGTATGCCGTCAGCGAAGCGGCAACCATGGATCTGTCGCTGATCGCGGAGCTGTTCACGAACTGCAGTCTTGCTGCCGGCTTGCTTGAGCTGGACGGCGAATTCGCGGCTGAGCTGGTAGCCGCCCGCGCGCGGTTGCTGCCACTCAAGATTGGTGCCGGAGGCCGGCTGCAGGAGTGGTCGGCGGATATGGAGGATGAGGATGTGCATCACCGCCATGTCTCCCATCTGGTCGGAGTCTACCCGGGAAGATCGGTCACTGCGGCGCTGGCGCCTGAGCTGTTCGAAGCGGCCAGAACGTCGCTGGAGATTCGCGGGGACGGCGGAACTGGCTGGAGCCTGGGCTGGAAAATTGGCCTATGGGCCAGATTCAAGGAAGGTGACCGCGCCAAGCAGCTGATCACTAACCTGCTGACACTAGTTCAGCCGGAGGCCGTTAACAATGAACGCGGCGGCGTCTACCCGAACCTGTTCGACGCCCATCCGCCGTTCCAGATTGACGGGAACTTCGCAGCTACAGCCGGAATTGCCGAGATGCTGCTGCAATCGCATCAAGGGTATCTGGAGTTTCTGCCAGCCTTGCCTTCAAGCTGGGGCGAAGGCCGGGTGAAGGGCCTGCGGGCCCGGGGCGGCTATGAAGTGAACCTGACCTGGAGCGCTGGCGTTCTCGGGCAAGCGGAGGTTACTGCTCATCTTGGGGGAGTCTGCCGGGTGCTGGCAGAGCGCCCTCTGGAGATTACGCGCGGAGAAGACCGGCTATTGCTGGAGCCGGATTCGGACGGCCTGGTGAGTATTGAGATGCAGGCGGGGGAACGTGTTGTGGTACGGTATGCTTAGCAGATAAGACAGAGTGAACAACAGTTATGCAAATTGCAGCACGCTTCAGATTGTGGAGCGTGCTGTTTTTGCGTTGTTTGGGTAGGTGCGCGGGCCAAATGTATGCGAAATACCGAACACAATGGGTGAGACGTAGGTCCGTGGACCAAATGTAATCGAAAAACCGATCACATTGCGCCGGATGGTGCCGCGCGGATCAAATGTAATCGAAAAACCGATCACCTTGCGCCGGATGGTGCTGTGCGGACCAAATGTAATCGAAAAACCGACTACATTGCGCCGGATGGTGCCGTGCGGACCAAATGTAATCGAAAAACCGATTACCTTGCGCCGGATGGTGCCGTGCGGACCAAATGTAATCGAAAAACCGATTACATTGCGCCGGATGGTGGTGTGTGGTTCAAATGTAATCGAAAAACCGATCACATTGCGCCGGATGTTGCCGTGCTGGTGCAAGGGGGAAGGAGCCGGGGGTGACTATGGCGGGTTTTTCTCCGCTCTTATTATCATTTTGTTATCAATCCTATCAAATTGTTATTTGTAAACGATTTCCAATCCGCTATAATTCAATCTGTAAGCGCTTTATAAAGAAGATTCTTAGGAGGGTACAGATGCTCAAGCGTAAACGAATGATGAGCCTAGGGCTGGCGCTGGTCGTCCTGGCGGCTTCGGTGCTGCCGATGCGGACACCGGCCTATGCTGCGGATGAGGGAGATCCGGCAGTTGTCCTTGCTTCGGACTTTGAGGACGGCACCGCACAGGGCTGGACCAAGAAGGGCGACGAACAGCTTACAGTAACGAAGGAGGTCTATCATGGAGGCTCTTACAGTCTGTACGTAGATGGACGGACCAAGGATTGGGAAGGGCCTAATCAGGTTCTGACGGACCACATGACTCCGGACACAGCCTACACTGTGGGAGCATGGGTGAAATCTCCGGCGCCGGTCAAACTCACGGTACATACCAAAATCGGCGAAAAAGAGGACTGGACGCTTGTAGCGGAACTTAGCGGAGCGAAGGGGTCCGGGGAATGGACGTATCTGGAAGGTACTTTTATTACAGGCGATAAGGTAGGCTTCACGGAGATTTATGCAGAAGCCGCAGCAGGAACCGCATTCTACGTGGATGATATCAAGATTACCACCGCAGCGGCTGAAGTCCCGGAAGGGGAGGAAGGGCTGCGCACGGATTTTGAAGACGGAACGCTTCAGGGCTGGAAGAACCGGATTGGCCCGGAATCGTTGTCGGTGAGTCAGGATACGGCTAATACCGGAACTCACAGTATGCTGGTCGAAGGAAGAGATCGTAGCTTCCATGGGCCAAGCCTGAGTGTGAAGGAGCATCTGCGGCCGGGCAAGAGCTACCAGTTCTCGCTGTATGTGCGCCTGAAGGAGAAGCCGGAGGCCGACAAAAGCCTGCAAATGACAGTGTATAAGAAGGCCGGCTCCGAGAGCTGGAATGCGATCGATAAGGTTGATATTAAGGCGGATCAGTGGGATCAATGGCATCTGCTGAAGGGGACTTTCCAGTACAGCGACCAGCCGTCTGAGGTGAACCTGTTCGTGGAGACTCCTTATATTACAGAGGAGACTGTGGATACGTTATCTTTTTATGTAGATGATGTAGTTATTGAACCTGCGCCTGAGATGAGCATTGAACAGGATATCCCTGCGCTAAAAGACATCTATGCGAACGATTTCGCTATTGGTGCTGCTGCGTACTCTTGGCAAATGGAAGGGGTCTATGGGGAGCTGCTGAAGAAGCATTTCAACAGCATTACAGCTACCTATGAAATGAAGCCCAAATTCCTGGCTCCTTCCGAGGGCACTTATGTGTTCGACGGGGCGGATAAATATGTGAATTTTGCCCAGGAGAACGGTATGGGACTTCGCGGACACGCATTGCTGTGGCATGTGGATGCTGCCGAGTGGATGTTCACAGGTCCTGACGGCCAGCAGGCAAGCAGAGAGCTGCTGCTTACGCGTCTACAGAGTTATATCGAGACCGTTATGCACCGCTATAAAGGCAAAATCTATGCCTGGGATGTAGTGAACGAAGCGATTGCCGACAATGGCGGCGGCCCGGACGGGATGAGACTGTCCCCCTGGTATAACCTGATTGGTCCGGACTATATCGAGAAGGTATTTGAATTCGCCCGTGCGGCGGACCCGGAAGCGAAGCTCTATTACAATGATTATTACACAGAGGTACCGGAAAAGCGTGAGCATATCTACAAGCTGCTGAAGACGCTCAAGGCGAAGAATCTGATTGACGGCGTGGGCCTCCAGTCGCATCACGGACTGTTCTCCCCATCCATTTCGGAGATTGAAAAGACGATTCAGCAATTCTCGCAGCTTGATCTGGACATTCAAATCACTGAGCTGGACGTAGATTCGGGCATTAGCCCTTCTTCACCGCTGCCAGCAGATATCGCTGCGCGGCAGGGCAAACGCTATAATGATCTGTTCGAGCTCTACAAGAAGTACAAGGACACGATCTCCTCGGTCTCCATTTGGGGCGTGCAGGATGAGAAAAGCTACAACAACCATGCCATGCTGTTCGATGAGCAGCTGAAGGCCAAGCCTGCATTCTGGGGGGCAGTGGACCCGTCCAAGCTGCCGGCCATTCACAATGTAGCCGTGGCGCTTGAGGGTACGCCTCAGGCAGGCGCAGCCGGGAAAGCCCTGTGGAGCAAAACAGCAGGGGTTCCGCTGGAACAGGGCAGTACAGTAACTGCCAAGGTTCATACGCTGTGGGATACCGATAACCTGTATGTGAAGGTAGACGTTACCGATGCCAGCCGGAATGCGGAAGACAAGGTTGAGCTTTTCCTGGATGAGAACAATGGGAAGACTACGGCGTATCAGCCGGATGACCGCAAGATCAGCTTGCCGCGTTCGGGCTCCGGGACCGAAGGAGTCAGCTTCACCAGCACAGAACGCGAGGGCGGTTATGTCATTGAAGCAAGAATTCCGCTCGTAACCGTCAAGGGTGCCGCAGACGCGGAGCTGGGTCTTGATATCCGTGTCAGTGACGCCGGTGTTCCCGACTCTGTTCCTGCCTACTGGAATGATAGAAGCCGGTCCCAGGACAATGATACCAGTCATTACGGAGTTCTGCGACTCTCTGCCATGCCTAATTCAGCGGAATCGCTGAAGGGTCAGGTGAAGATCGACGGACAGATGGATGCGGAGTGGGAGAAGGCGAGGCCTTTTCAGGTGACAATGTCTGCCGCGCCTTACAGTACCACCGCAGAAGCCAGATCGATGTGGACGGAGGACAGCCTCTATCTGATCATTGATGTGAAGGACGCCTTGCTGAAGGCGGATGCCGCGAATCCATGGGACCAGGACTCCGTGGAGATCTTCATCGATGAGAATTTCAGCAGAACCCCGTATTATGAGGGGGATGACGGCCAATACCGGATTAACATTAATAATGTGGCGTCCTTTGGCGGAGGAGCCTCGGATAGCAGATTGACCAGCGCGGTAGTCCATACGGACACCGGGTACCGCGTCGAAGCTAAGATCAATTTCGGCACGATCAAGGGGGCGGCGGGAAGCTCCATCGGGCTCGATCTCCAGATCAATGATGACCGGGGCGACGGCACCCGCAGTACGAGTAAATGGAATGACAGGGGAGAGGATACGTGGCGGGATACCGCAAACTTCGGGATTTTGACCTTTGCGCTGCCTGAGGCGGCACCGCCAACCCCTACAGATGGGACTTCTTCGTCTCCATCGCCAGGCTCGGCACCATCTGTGAAATCACCGGCTCCGGCAGCGGTCTTCGCAGATGGCAAGCTGACCGTTCAGACTTCCCCGGATAAGGCGGGAATCCTGAATGTGGACCTCGCGCCGGATGCAGTAAATCAGGCTGTTCTTCAGTCGCTGGACAGCGGCATTCTGAAGATTGCCGTCAAGCCTGCCTCAGGGACCCAAGCGCTGCAGCTGGGGCTTCCGCTTCAGAGTCTAGCTGCACAGCCGAAGATTAAGGAGATTCGTATTGAGAGCGGCTTCGGGGCAGTGCTGAGCCTGAACACACAGCTGCTGAAATTACAGGATACGCAGGCTGGGGATGTTCTTCAGCTTCAAGTTAAGCGTGTGGGCCAGGACGGATGGCCGGCAGCAGTGAAGACCCGCTTGGATGGAGCGGCTGTACTGGACTTCTCGCTTGCGATCCGTGGAGCCAAGAACACAGCGGTGGACGCTGCTGCGCTTACCCTGCTGCTGCCTTATGAGCTTAAGTCAGGCGAGCGGGCGCACCAGCTTGCGGTCTATCAGGTGCTGGAGAATGGTAAGCTTGCAGTTGTGAAGGATCGTCAATATGATCCGGCGACAGGCTATGTCTCCTTCAAGACTAAGGAGCTTGGACAATATGCGGCGGCCACAGTGAAGCTGCCGGATCACAAGGGCAGCAAATGGGCTGCCGAGAGCGTTGAAGCTCTGGCTGCAAGCGGGATACTTCCTCTGGGAGCAGAGGCTTCCTATGAGACAGGGGTGTTGATGAACCGGGCGGAATTTGCCCAGCTGCTGGTCGATGCTTTTGACCTCCAAGCTGGAGCAGCCGCTCCAGGCTTCAAGGATGTCAGTAAGGATTCCCCGTTTGCCGAGGCTATCAACATTGCTGGAGCCTTAGGTATTGTAAAAGGTAGAGCAGACGGGCTCTACAGTCCGAGCGATACACTCAGCCGTCAAGAAATGGCAGTCATGCTGAACCGGCTCATCCAGCTGGAGCAGATCAAGTTGAAGGCCGATCCAGCAGCGGTTCCAGAATTCAAAGATCTGAACCAGCTGAGCGCGGAAGCTTCAGGCGCTATAGAGAAGCTACAGGCTGCCGGAGTCATCCAAGGCGCACAGAACGGCAACTTCCTGCCGATGGCCCAGATGACCAAGGAGCAGGCTGCGGTGGTAGTGTACCGGATAATCGGTCTCAACCCGTAGATTAGCGAATTAGTAGATTAGCCTCAGCAAGTATATAGCCTTCAGCGAGCAGCGGTTCTCCCGATGAGGGGGGCCGCTGCTTTTTGTGATGGGAGGGAGTGTGCCATCCGGGCGGGCGAAAATCGATGGGTGGAGAATGACGCTTTGGAGCGGGCGGATAACCGACTTCTATGCCAGGAAATAGTTGGATTTTGGACACTTGTTCGCGCGCGGAATTGACCTAGCGGGACAACAGTTGGAAAAAAGGCACTTGTTACGCCGGGGCCAGAACAAAAAGAAGATTTACTCGAAAATAAATAGCATAAATCCACCTAATTTCCTCAAAAGCTCCAAAACGGCTAAATTAAGATTCGTTTTTCCAACTAATTCTGTAGTAGGCTGTGCAACCATGGTAGCGTCAAGAAGTTTGTGTAAATGAGTAGAAGTACCTCCCCGGGGTTACGGGTTGGGGGTGTAGTGTTTCTGGGGGGAGGGGGAACCCCGACCCCCAGAAATTGGATTCATTGGCTACTCTTCTACGACTGTGGGCAACGAAGGGTAGCGGGCTTCATAGAGCTGGCTGAGCTTCTTTTTCACCGTGTCCACCCCAAAGCCAGGGGTGACTCGCTGCCCAAACCTTTCGTTGTAGCCTAACATCTCCAGATACACGATTTTTTCTGCCGCATCCATGTTGGTCAGGCTGTTCATCGGCTTCAGACGTTTGCGGATTTCCTTGTTCATTCGCTCAATGGGATTGGACGTGTAAATCGCTTTACGCATCGGTTCCGGGTACTTGTAGAACGTCAGTAACGTCGAAAGCTGCTCCTCCCAAGACCGCATTTCCTTCGGGTATAACGCATTCCACTTCGCTTTCACCGTGTCAAAGTTCGCCCGGGCCACGACCTCATCTGGTGCATCATACACGGTCTTCAGGGCCTTAATCACATCGGTTTTGTGCTCCACACGGATTTTGGGTAACGTGGCTCGTACTTTGTGCACCACACAATGCTGCACATCCGCCTGCGGGTAGGTTTCTTTAAAGGCCGCATCGAGCCCCGGCAGTCCGTCAAATACACCGAGCAGCACTTCCTGGGCCCCGCGTGCGTACAGATCTTTGAGCACCTCCCGCCAGCCATTCGAGCTCTCTTGACCCCCTACGTAGAACCCCAGGATTTGACGCTGACCTTCTTCGTCGATTCCCATGGCAAAATAGACGACTTCGCCCCGGACCGTGCCCCGTTTAAGCTTCACGTAAGCCCATCCAGGTAGATCACAGAGTAGCGTTTGCTCAGCGGACGTTTCTGCCACTGGTGGATATCCTCCAGCACCGTAGCGGTGATGTTACTGATGGTGGTGGGCGAGTAATGGCTGCCGAACATGCTTTCAATAAATCGGGCCACGTCCCGGGTTCCCATGCCGGATTTATACATCTGGATCACCGCTTCTTCCAGCCAGCCCTCCCGCCGTTGGTAGGGTTCAAACATCTGAGTTTGAAAGAGACCCTGGCGGTCCCGGGGAACCTGAAGATCCTCGATATGGCCGTATCTCGTATGCAGATCCCGTGTATAGTATCCGTTACGGCTATTGCTGGCACCGGCTTCTTCACTCGACATAAACCCTTGGATTTCGGCACGCAGGAGCGATTCCATATTCTCTTTCATGAAGTCTTTAACAAGTTTTTCAAATAGATTATTTAGCATATGTTCGGGTACAATAGTCATCGAGTAGGGCTCCTTCTTGGTGTTGTGGTAAACCCGAGGATACCCTACTTTTTTGGTGCCTGGCTAGGCTCCAAATTGTGGTACACAACTTACTTTACGCCATCGCAACCATCGTTTGGGCGGCGTAACTAGAAGCTACTCAATGTTGCCGGGGTACCTCAGAATTGCCGAAGTTTCTCATGGCTGTTTGAAGTTGTTTGAACCTAATCTAAGCTACAATCCGCCATGTCATGGTTAGTGGATAGCTTCGTAAAGGTTTGTTCTTTTGCAGTAAATATTGCCCCCGCTTAAACAGCGGAGACCACAGCGATTGTAACAACGTTTCGTTCGCGGAGCGTCCATCCAAGTGCCACCGTAATGCTACGTTCAAAACTGCCTGTGGTTATCATTTTGTTATCAATGCTCTGTATTTATCATGTATCTGTCATGTCCGGCTAGGTATTATTAATTTATAAACAAAGTAAACGGATACACGTTGACCAGCAAAGGGGAGCAGAAGCATGAAAAACTTGGTTACGCCAGCCAGCGTAAAAGGCGAGAAACTGGATGTAAATGCGGGGAGTCCCCGGAAAAAATCGAAATGGAAATCGACGCTTAGCCTCGATCTGATGGTTCTGCCGGCATTGATCCTAACCGTGATCTTCGCCTACATTCCAATGACAGGACTTGCGATTGCCTTCAAGAATTACAAGCCGGGCTTAGGCTTTAGCGCTTCCAAGTGGGTGGGGCTGGAACATTTTGAATATCTGTTCAGTATTCCCGAGAACGTTCAGATCATCTGGAACACACTGATTATTGCCGGGCTGAAAATGCTCGCCAACCTGATCGTTCCCTTCTTATTCGCACTGCTGCTGAATGAGATCCGCAAGATGGCGTTCAAAAAAATGGTACAAACCATTGTCTATATGCCCCACTTCCTGTCATGGGTGATCCTGGGCGGTATCCTCTCCGACCTGCTGGCCAGAGACGGCGGTCTGATCAACCAGGTACTGGTCAGTGTATTCGGCATCCAGCCGATTTTCTTCCTGGGTGACGGGAACTGGTTCCGGTTTGTCGTAGTAGTGAGTGATGTCTGGAAAGAGTTCGGCTTCAACACCATCGTCTTCCTGGCCTCCCTGGCGGGAATTAACCCGGCACTCTATGAAGCTGCTGAGGTTGACGGAGCAGGACGCTGGCAGCAGACCTGGTCGATTACGATGCCGGCCATGCTGCCGATTACCATCGTGGTAGGAACACTGGCGCTGGGTAACGTGCTTAACGGAGGTTTCGACCAGATCTTCAACCTGTATAACGCGCTTGTCTTCGATAAAGGGGACATCATCGATACATTTGTCTACAGACTAGGAATTGTTGACGGTAAGTTCAGCTTCTCCACGGCGGTCGGATTGTTCAAATCCGTTGTCAGCTTTGTCTTGATCGTAACAGCTTACCGCCTATCGTATAAATTTGCTAACTACCGTATTTTCTAGAATGGAGGCCAATCTGGCATGTATCATAAAACAAAACCTTACCGCATCTTCACCGTGTTCAACTATATCCTGATGATCGCAGTTTCGATCATGTGTGTTGTCCCGCTGATTCACGTCCTTGCTGTATCGTTCAGCGGGAAATCGGCAGCTAATGCCAACTTGGTTGGTCTGTGGCCGGTAGATTTCACAGTGGACGCCTATACCAAGACCGTAGCCAATGAGAATTTCACCCGGTCCATCTGGGTGACGCTGCAGCGCACGGTGCTGGGAACTGCTTTTAGCATGGGGATCGTCATTCTGGCTGCCTATGCACTGTCCAAAGAGAACGCCCGGTTCAGACGCCGGAACCTGTATATCTGGCTGCTGGTCTTCACCATGCTGTTCAGCGGCGGTCTGGTGCCGATGTACATTCTGATCCAGAAGCTGCACCTGATGAACTCTTTGTGGGTACTGATTCTGCCGGGAGCTGTCTCGGTATGGAATATCATTCTGCTGCTTAACTTCTTCCGGGCCGTGCCCAAAGAAATGGAAGAAGCCGCCTTCATCGACGGCGCAGGTCATTTCAGAACACTGTTCAGCGTATATCTTCCGGTATCCATGCCGGCCATTGCCACACTGTCGCTGTTCACGATTGTCGGTCACTGGAATTCTTGGTTCGACGGCCTGCTCTATATGACGGATCACCGCAATTATCCGCTGGCGACCTTCCTGCAGTCGGTCATTGTTCAGCAGGACTTCAGTAAGGTGACCGTACGGCCGGAGGATCTGGAGAATATCTCACAAAGAACGGTCAAAGCCGCTCAGATCTTCATCGGAATGGCACCAATCCTCATCGTGTATCCATTCCTGCAGCGTTTCTTCGTGAAGGGAATTGTCCTCGGGGCGGTTAAGGAATAGCCGTCCTTCCTATTTAAAGGGGGTGATGCACGCGCTGGAAGCTAAAAAAGATTGACTCAAATAATTAATATGATTAAATTTTAATTAAAGGGGTGCAAGATTAAATGATAAAGAAAATGAAATTTTCTGCGGCAGCAGTGTTATCCACAGTCATGCTGGGCAGCTTGCTGGCCGGATGCGGCGGCAATGCTGACAACAAGAAGGCAGAAGGGGACAACAAGCCGGCGGCAAGCGAAGACGCGATGTATTCGGCTCCCTTTGAGAATGGTAAATATACAGAGCCGGTAACCATTTCAACCGTATTTCCCATCGCAAGCAGCCTGAAATTCAAGAATGGCGAAAATATTGAAAATAACGTGCACACCAAATGGGCCAAGGATACGCTGGGCATTGACATCAAGTATCTCTGGACCGTAAGTGACCAGAACAACGCCTATGAAACCAAGCTGCGCCTGATGCTGACCTCAGGTGAGAAAATGCCGGATATCATCTCCTTCCGCGGCAGCCCTTCCCTGATCTCCGATCTGATTGACAGCGGCCAGTTCACCGATGCGGGCGAATTGTTCGACAAATATGCTTCCGATATCTACAAAAAAGCGATGGCTGAAGAGCCAACCGTGTGGAATCCCTACATGAGAGACGGCAAGCGGATGGGTATCCCGATTTTGGAAAACGCTTATAATAATGATCCGGTTATGTATATCCGTGAGGATTGGCTGAAGAAATTGAATCTTAAGGCTCCGACGAATCTGGCTGAGCTGGAAACCGTCCTCGATGCGTTCACGAACCAGGACCCTGACGGCAACGGCAAGAAGGATACAACGGGACTGGCTGTAGGCTTCAAAAACAACCTGAACACATGGATGTCGGAAGCCGGATGGGTCTTCGGGATGTTCGGCGCGATGCCTAACCAGTGGAACAAGACAGCGGACAACCAGCTCGCTTACGGTTCTGTTCAGCCGGAGATGAAGCAAGGTCTGGCAACGATGCAGAAGTGGATGAAGGCAGGCTACATCTCCTCCGAATCCGGTCTGTATGATGAGAACAAAGCAACAGAAGCTTTTACAGCAGGCAAATCCGGTATCATTGTCGGCCCTTATTGGATGACAGGCTGGCCGCTGCCGGATCTGCAGAAGAACGTTCCAGGTGCAGTGCATAAGGCTTATCCGCTTCCGGCAGGCCCGGACGGCAAGGTAGGCAGACACGGCACGAAGATCGCCTCCGGTGCTGTATTGATCAACAAGGATATGGAGCATAAAGACGCATTCTTCGTCTACCAGAACTATCTGTTTGATAACTGGGCTAACCCGGACAGCACAACCTTCGTGAACGGCTTTGCCAAAGGCTATGACTATGATATCGCTGAAGACGGAACCGTCCTGAAAGAGCAGGATACGGATAAGATTCCAGGCGGCTGGGTGGATGCGATCCGTTACACTCTGACTTATGATGGAGCTATTATTCCTAACCTGATGATGAATACACTGGCCAAGCTGGCCGGCGGCGCTGAGCCTGCTAACCAGTATGAGAAGAATCTGTCCGAGCGTATTCCTGAGCAGATCTTAGCAGCCAAGATCATCATCGACCAGAAGGACAGTGTAATGCCTGAGATGTTCACAGGTACACCTACTGAAACTCAGCTCGCCCGCGGAGATATGCTGGAGAAGCTGGAGAAGGAAATTCTGAACAAAATTATTTATGACAAAGCACCGGTAGACGAATTCGATACCTTTGTAGAGAAATGGAAAACTACAGGCGGCGACAAAGTGACCACTGAGGTCAATGAATGGTATCAATCCCTGCAGAAATAAAGAGTTAAAGAACAAGGGCGGCCCCTAGGCCGTCCTTTCATTCGGAGGAGGGCAATGTGAAATATCGACTGTCTATCTTTCAGTGGCTGTCGTTTGTCCTGATGCTGATGCTGCTGATCATTGTAGGTGCGTTTTGGCTCATCTACCGGCTGAACGTGAAGGACATTCAGAATGAGCTGAGAAAAAATAAAATGTATGAGGTTGAATTCATGACCTCCCAGCTATCCACGCAATTTGAACAGGTGCTGACAAATACCATTACTTTGTCACAGGACCAGTCTGTGCGTGGATATCCTTATATTCTGAAGTTCGGGGATCAATATTCCAAATATGAGATGAAGCTGACCATCATCGATAAGCTGGCCCTGAACACGGCCTCCACCTCCTGGAAGAATACAGTGATTCTGTACTATGAGGATGAGAAAGAGACGGTATCCTCAGATTCCTCCTTCTCCTTCAGCACCTTCAGCCCCCCGGAGCAGGCGCGGAACCGCTGGGTGCTGCACATGGATAAGGAAGGCAAGGGATATTACTCCAACATTATGCGCAGTCATATCAGCTCGCTGTTAATTGAAGTCAGGATTTCTCTGGATAATCTGGTGAAAATGATGGATCAGTATGTCTCCGGTATGCCGCTGCTATATGATGCCTCTGAGCAGGCCTTTATTCAGCCGGGGGAAGCATTTCCGCAGCAGCTGTTACAGTCGATCAGTCCCCGGATCAGCGGGAACAGGGGGACCATCTCCGCTACAGAGAACCGTACAGAGTACCAGATTAACTATATGAAGTCGGACATGCTGGATCTATATTTTATAGACGCCTATCCCAAGCGCCAGTATATCGAACCGATTAACCGCAATAACCGGCTGTTCCTGTATGCGGTACTGGTAGTGCTGGTTGGTATTATGTTCTACACTCTGCTGCTCCGCAAGCAGGTTCAGAAGCCTGTGATCATGCTGCGCAAGGCGATTGACCGGTTCGACCGGGGCGACTTTTCCAGCCGTGCCGTCGATCTGCAGGTCAATGAGTTCAAGGTGCTCGGCAATTCCTTTAACCGGATGGCGGAGAATACCCAGACACTGATCGAGCAGGTACTGCTGGGAGAGATTGAAGTAAAGGAAGCGAAGCTGAAGCAGTATCAGGCACAGATTAATCCGCATTTTCTCTATAACTGCCTGAATTTCATTCAGAGCAAAGCAAGCATTGAGGATTATCATGCGGTTACCGCGATGACGCTGCATCTGGCTTCCTACTGCCGGTATATTCACAAGATTGAACAGCTGGATTCTACGCTTCAGGATGAACTGGATTTCGTCGAGCATTATCTGCATATGGTCCATCTGCGCAAAAGAGAAATCACCTTCGAGTTCGGTGTCACGGCAGAGGCGGGCAGATACCGGTTGCCAAGGATGATTCTGCAGCCGCTGGTGGAGAACTGCATTAAGCATGGCATTGAACCGAGCCTGAAGCCCGGCATTATCTCGGTTGCCGCCAAGGAAGATGCTTCGTATCTGCTGATTACCGTGAAGGATAACGGAATCGGCATGACGGAGGAACGGCTTGGCGCGGTCCGCCGCCATATCGAGGACAATATCATCAGCAATGAACAGCTCGGAACCGGGCTAAGGAATGTGAATCAGCGGCTGCGCCTGTATTTTGGCAAGGACTCGGGGTTATCCGTAGACTCCGTGCTGTCCGAAGGCACCTGTTACCGGATTCGTATTGAAAAGGAGGGAGAACCCCATTCTGCAAATTCTGCTGGTAGATGATGAACAATATGTCGTAGATGATCTGGAGCTTGCTTTTCCATGGCAGGACTTCGGAATTGAAAAAGTATATAAAGCCTACTCCGGCGCCCAGGCCATGCAGATGATCGGGCAAAATCCGGTCGATATCGTCATTACGGACATTGCTATGCCCGGGATGAGCGGGCTGGAGCTGGTGAAGCAGGTACAGCGGACCCACCGGAGAATCAAGTGTATTCTGCTGACCGGCTATGCCGAATTCGAATATGCCCGTGAAGCTCTTCAGTATGGCGTGGTAGAGTATCTCGTTAAGCCGCTGGATCACCAGAAGCTGCGGACGGCTCTGGAAAGCACGATTAAGACCATCAAGAAGGAGCTTGACCGGACGGCCTCCTATGAGCAGGCCATGCTGGCCTTCCGTGAGCATCTTCCGGCGCTGAAGGACAAGCTGCTGGCCGAGCTGATTCAGGGCAAATCCTATCCGCAGGAACGGCTGAAGGAGAAGCTGAGCGGTTATCAGATTGATTTTCAGCTGAACGACCGGGTCTTCCTGATTCTGATCCGTCTGGAGGAGCATTTCACGAACTTCGGGCTGGATAGCCAATTACTCTTTGAATACGCGGTGACCAACATCGCCTGCGAGCTGCTGGGCCCGGGCTTCGAGATGTGGCATGGCCGGGATGCTTACGAGAACCTGGTGTTTATTGTGAAGAGCAATGAAGCGGGGGCGGTTGACCAAGGCAAGATCCTGAAGCAGCTAACCCATAATACCCATCAGCTGCACAGCAGTGTGAATGAATATCTGAATGGCGGAATCTCGGTCATTCTGTCCTACCCGGGCGAATTCCCGCTGGATCTCCGCGCCATGTATGAGGACTCCCAGTCGGCATTAAGGCAGCAAGTGGGCAATGACAAGGGCTATTTCATCTCCTTGACGGATCAGCAGAAGAGTTCGCCGGTCCAGCCGCTCAAGGACTTATATGCTTCCCCCACACTGATGCATCTGCTGGAGACCGGCCAGTGGCAGGGGTATAAGGAACGGCTGCAGCAGATGAAGGAATTCAGCAACAATCTGCCGGCCTATAACGAAGAATACATTGAGGAGATCCGCACCATGATTCTCGGCTCCTTTCACTATATTGCCCATAAGAATCATAGCTTGCTGTCCGATCTGGTCGGGCGGGAGCTGCTGGATAAGACTCTTTTCCGTTCCGTGTCCCAGCTGATCAGCTGGGGAGAAGCGCTGGTGGATACCTTGCAGGGCAAGCTCGAACGGGATACACAGAATAACCGGATGGGCATCGTCAAGGAGATGCAGAGCTGTATCGCAGCTAATCTGGCGGAGGCCAGCCAGCAATTCGTAGCGGACGCGGTCTCGCTGCATCCGGCATATGTCTCCAGACTGTTCAAGCAGGTCAGCGGGATCAGCATCAGCGAGTATATCCTGAATATGAAGATGGAGCAGGCCGTAGCGAGCCTCCGTAACTCCGAGCTGAAGATCTATGAGATCTCCGAGCAGCTCGGCTACGCCAACAGCCAATATTTTATCAAAGTGTTCAAGGAGCAGTTCGGCATGACGCCGCAGGATTACCGGGGGAAGCTGTAGGCTGATGTAGGGTCCCGTTCCGTACTATCAGAGGTTTCGGCTCATTTGGGCCGAGGCCTTTTTTTGTCGGATGTATGCGGAAAACCGATTACAATTGGGCTGGACGTGGCGCGTGGGGCAAATGTAATCGGAAAACCGATTACAATTGGGCTGGACGTGGCGTGTGGGCCGAATGTAATCGAAAAACCGATTACAATTGGGCTGGGAGCGGCGCGTGAGCCGAATGTAATCGAAAAACCGATTACAATTGGGCTGGGAGCGGCGCGTGAGCCGAATGTAATCGAAAAACCGATTACAATTGGGCTGGGAGCGGCGTGTGGGCCGAATGTAATCGAAAAACCGATTACAATTGGGCTGGACGTGGCGCGTGGGGCAAATGTAATCGGAAAACCGATTACAATTGGGCTGGGAGCGGCGTGTGGGCCGAATGTAATCGAAAAACCGATTACAATCTCCACAGCCCCCTAATGAAGTTGGAGTCCTCCCCCACAAAAATGTAGACTAGAGATAGGAGGAGGATGAACGGTATGGGACACTTAACAGGAACAAGAGAGAAGGCAGCGCAAGAGGTGTTATCTGGCATTAAGGCGGCGGTGGTTGCCCGAAAGTATGGGGTGACTCCGTCCACGGTGAATCAGTGGGTGAGGGATTACCGGGAAGCCCATGGAGAACAAGATCATCCGTACCCCCAGGAGCAGGTAGAGGAACTGAAGCGCCTGGTAGAGGTCGAGCAGAAATATGAGAAGGCGGTCAAGATGCTTGGTGAAAAGGAGTTAGAGATTGAGATTCTGCGTGAACTGCTAAAAAAGCCAACCCCTGCTTATCCGAAAAAATCGAGGTAGCCGAGATGTTCATTAAGCAGGGATATTCCGCAGCGTTGGTACTACGTCTCATCGGGCTCGCAGAGTCCACGTACTACGACCGTAAGAAACGCAAGTCACAGGATGCACAGGCCGTACTCCAGGGGCGCGGAAGACCCGTACCCGGCTACTCTCTGACCGAGTCTGGAGCGAAGATTAGCGACGAGGAAATCCAGGAATGGCTGCTGGAATTAATTGCTGGAGAAGAGCACGTGTACGGATACAAACTGCTGGCCAAGTGCTTGTGGAACCAGCACCGTTTAAAGCTCAATCACAAGAAAAGTTACCGGCTGTGTCAGGCGCTGGATATCCTGCAGCCGCAGCGTCACAAGCGTTTTAAGCATCCCCGGAAGCTGCCGGAGAACCGGGTCATTACCGGAGCAGGCCAGCTCTGGCAAATGGACATTAAGTACGGGTACGTGGCGGGCCGCGACCGGCATTTCTTTGTCCTGAGCATTATCGATGTGTTTACCCGTGTCATCGTCGGCTACCACCGCGGATCGTCGTGTGAGGCCAAGCACGCCTGCCAGACGCTGGGACGCGCCATGGAGCAACACTGCGCCCCTGACAGCGCACGCCCGGTGATCCGCACCGACAACGGCCCACAGTTTGTCAGCCACCTGTTTGGCGACATGTGTGAAAGCTGGGAAATGACCCATGAACGCATTCCGCCTCGAACGCCGGATTTAAACGCTTTTATTGAATCGTTCCACAGTAATATCGATCGGGATTTGTTCCGCAAAGAGGCATTCGACACGTTCGAAGAGGCCTATGAAGCGGTGGACCGGTACATGGACTTTTACAACAACCGCAGAATGCATACGAGCCTTCGGAACATGCCGCCAGCTACGTTTGCGGAGTGGGTCCTGACCCAAGAAGACCGCTCCCGCTTCTTCTGGCCGAGAGAAAAAGCGAAATAAAGAGCATTTCTACGACAAGTACCGATTTGATACGGAGGACTCCGGGATAAGGGGGTCGCACCGCAATTGGGCTGGGAGCGGCGCGTGAGCCGAATGTAATCGAAAAACCGATTACAATTGGGCTGGGAGCGGCGCGTGTGGCGGATTTTATTAGCTAAAATTTAAATATGATAACCGATTGACATAAATATGTTAACCGGTTATCATAAAGCTGTATCTGAAATGTATGCGCATTCAAAACAATCAAAAGTACGGGGGGAATTCATTTGAAATTGAGAAAAGCTGCAAGCTTCGCTATCGCTCTGACGGTGGTCACCGGATTACTCGCAGGCTGCTCCAAGGGGAATTCGGCAAACGGTGCTGTTAAGGAAGAAAAGGGAGAGACGCCAGCAGCAGAGCAAGCCGCCAAGGATGTTAAGCTCACCTTCTTCAATACCTCTGCAGAAGTCAATACCGTATTCGAGGAGCTGTTCAAGAAGTATCATGAGCAGAATCCGCAGGTGACGATTGAACTGATTCCTACACCGATCGGCGGCGCGCAGCTTGAGAAGTTCCAATCCCTGCTGGCCTCCGGCAATCCGGCGACAATCGTGAATCTGGATGCAGGCACCATACTTCAATATAAGGATGATTTCCTGGATTTAGAGCCGGAGAAGGCGAAGTATGAGGCCCTCACCAATCCGGGAGCCATCGACGGCGCGTTGCTGGACGGACAATTCCTGGGTATTCCCTGGACGGCCCAAGGCTACGGTCTGCTGTACAACAAGCGTGCGGTAGAAGAGGGTATCGGCGGTGCCTTTGATCCTGCATCGGTGAAGACCCGTGATGATCTGGAGGCGGTTTTCAAGAAAATTGAAGCCTCCGGCAAAGCGCCGGTCATGCTTCATGGAGCAGACTGGTCGCTCGGTGCCCACTATCTGGGGTTGACCTATTCCCTGCAGTCGCAGAAGGTGGAGGACAACCGGAAGTTCGTGGAGGAGCTGAAGAACGGGCAGGTGAAGCTGACGGAGAATCCGCAGTTCACCGGATTGATGGATACCTTCGATCTGCTGAAAAAGTACAACGCACGCAAGAGCGACCCGCTCGTTGCCGATTATAACCGCGACAGCGCGGATTTCGCTAAGGGGGCTGCGGCCTTCTACTTCATGGGGGACTGGAGCTGGGCGGTCATCGGAACGCTGGAAGGCCGCGATACCGACTTCGGTATCCTGCCGCTGCCGGTCAGCAATAACCCGGAGGACTTCGGCAACACGCAAGTCGCCTACAGCGAGCCTAAGCTGTTCGCCATCGATGATTCGAAGTCTACGCCGGAGCAGCAGGAAGCCGCCAAAGCGTTCATCGAATGGATGGTCAGCAGCGAGGACGGGCAGAAGGCCATTATTAGCGATATGGGGCTGTCCATGCCGTATAAGGATCTTAAGGCGAAGAGCACGAACATCATGTCCAACGCCGTCAGTGAATACGTGAAGCAAGGGAAGATTATCAACATCGGTGTCATCAATTACCTGCCGCAGGATTACTGGGCCAAGACCGGAGCTGCGATGCAGAAGTATCTGGTAGGCAATATCGACCGCCAGGGGCTTGCGCAGGAGGTTCAGGATTACTGGAAATCGTATGCAGGGAAATAGACAATCTCTTCGTTTGTGCTAAAAGAACAGGCTGAACCGGACATTCTCCAGTTCAGCCTGTTAAGAGGAAAGGGGGCAGCACTATGAACAAAAAGCTATCACTGAAGAATGCGGGGACATTCTTGGTCTTCGGAGGTCCCTCTATCTTCGCTTTTGCCGCCGTTGTGATCATACCGTTCATCGTCGGCTTATATTTGACCTTCACGAACTGGGATGTCCGTACAGGCGACAGCAGCCTGATCGGCTTCACGAATTATCTGGAGGTATTCAGGGATAAGGTGTTCCTTCAGCAGCTGTGGTTCACCCTGAAGTACGTCTTCTTCACTGTGGTGATTGCCAATGTGTTCGCCTTCTTCATCGCGCTCGCCCTGACGAGAGGCGGGAGAGGGGAGCAATGGCTGCGCACAGGGTTCTTCACACCCAATCTGGTCGGAGGGATCGTACTCGGCTACCTGTGGCAGACGCTTTTCTCACAAGTGCTGCCTTACCTTGGCGCTAAATACGGCTGGGAGCTGTTTCAGACCTCATGGCTGACGAATACGGGGACGGCATTCTGGGCGCTGATTATTGCGACCGCCTGGCAGCTGGTCGGGTATCTGATGATCATTTATATCGCGGGCTTCACAGGCGTTCCGAATGATGTGCTGGAGGCGGCAAACATCGACGGGGCAGGGCGGACTTCGGTGATCCGCAGAATTATTCTGCCGCTGACGGTTCCTGCAATCGTCATCTGTATTTTCATCTCCCTGTCCCGGTCCTTCTTAACGTATGACATCAACCTGGCCTTAACCAAGGGCGGACCGTTCAATTCAACGGAGCTGGCCACCTACCATATCGTGCAAAAAGCCTTCCTGTCCAATCAATACGGTGTCGGCCAGGCAGAGGCAGTTGTTCTGTTCGCTGTCGTAGCGATTATCGCGTTGACGCAATCCTATCTGCTGAAGAAGCTGGAGGTGGAATCTTAATGAATGCTAACCGGCGCATCCTCCCGGGCCTCCGGACAGGATTCTTATACCTGCTGCTGTTCGCCTTTTTAACACCGTTCCTGCTGATTATTATGAACTCCTTCAAGACCACCCAGCAATTCTTCGAGAGCCCGCTGTCACTGCCGACAACGATTAATTTCAAGAACTACGCCAGCGCCTTTGACAATATGGATTTTATGCAGGGGTTCATGAACTCGCTGATCATTACGGGGATTTCCGTCACAATCATTATTATTTTCTCGGCGATGACCGGGTACTTGTTCGTGCGCTACAAATGGAAGGTGAACTCCATCTTCTTCTTCCTCATGCTGGCCTCTATGGCTCTGCCCTTCCAGGTGCTGATGATTCCCATGGTGATGCTGTACGGGAATATGGGGCTGCTGAATACCAAGCTGACGCTGCTGTTCATGTATCTCGGCTTCGGAGTGCCGTTTGGCGTCTTCACGTTCCACGGCTTTATCAAAGGGATTCCTTATGAGCTGGAAGAATCGGCGTTTATCGAAGGAAGCACCACGCTGCGTACCTTTTTCAGTATTGTGCTGCCCTTGCTGAAGCCGGTATTCGTCACCCTGCTGGTGCTCGATGTGCTCTGGATCTGGAATGACTATCTTCTGCCCAGTCTCGTGCTGCTGTCGCCGGATCAGAAGACCCTGCCGCTGTCCACGTATACCTTCTTCTCCTCCTATTCTGTGGACTACGCGCCGCTGATGGCCGGGCTAATTATGACAATAATTCCCGTGCTGATCATCTACCTGTTCCTGCAAAAACAGATCATCAAGGGGATCACGGAAGGGGCGCTGAAATAAGGGAAGCGAGGAAGTCCAAATCTTCACCGCAGTGACGATTACGCGTATATAGCTGAAATCCATGCGAACTTCCTCTATAATTGGAACTAAAAAGCAAGGTGGTTCCTATGGCGAATCTGAAAGACGTCGCAAAGCAGGCAGGACTTTCTGTGAATACAGTGTCCAGAGTCCTTAACAATAGAGGGTATATCAGTGACAAGACGAAGGAGAAGGTCTACCGGGTGATGAAGGAAATGAATTATCAGCCGAATGAAATGGCCCGGGCCCTGTTCCGCAAAAAATCCAATATGATCGGGCTGATCATCCCGGCGATTTCCCATCCTTTTTTTGCCGAGCTGACCGCCTATCTCGAATATTATGCAGACCTTAAGGGCTACAAGCTGCTGCTCTGCAATTCCAACCGCAACGTCTCCAAGGAAGTAGATTATATCGAGATGCTCAAAAAAAACCAGGTCGATGCCATCATCATGGGCAGTGCCGTGCTGGATGTGCAGCATTATCTGCACCTGGACCTGCCGATCGTCTCCTTCGACCGTGTAATCTCGGAGGACATCCCCGTGGTCACCTCGGATAATCTGGAGGGTGGCCGGCTGGCTGCCCGGTTATTAACCGGCCAGGGCTGCCGGCACACGGTCTATATCCAGCGGGGGATCGATGGTCCCCAGCATCACTTCATGCTGGCCGGTCTGAGAAGGCAGGGGTACGAAGAGGAGATGAAGCGCGCTGGACTTGCGCCGCTGTACTTGCAGCTGGAGGTTGAAGAGGGAAGCTATACCGGAGGGGACACTGCCATTGCCGCCTACCTCCAGGAGCATCCTGAGATTGACGGCGTATTTGCCAGCAGTGATGTGATTGCCGCCGAGGTCATTCATGCCTGCAACCTGCTCGGCAAGGAGATTCCTTCCGCAATGCGCATTGTGGGCTATGATGATGTGCAGCTCGCCTCCATGATCTCACCGCGTCTAAGCACGGTCCGGCAGCCGATTCAGGAGATGAGCGAAGCCATTATGGAGCTGGCGGTCCGGCAGATCGAGGGCCAGGCGGTGACGATGGTGAATACGTTTCCGGTAACGGCTGTGGAGCGCGGCACGACCTGATACCCCGGACTGGCAGTTTTCCTGCCAGCGTCTGCCTTAGTAGAGCATCAGAGTTAGTATAGTGAATATTCGCTCAGCAGTTCTTCGGAAGCTGTAGGCGCTGGAACGATAGCAACTGCCCTCTGTACAATAGAATGCTGCAAAAAAGGCTTTAAAATAGAATCTATTGTACTCCGTACAATTGAATGTTGGAAAAAGGCCCATTTTCTCCCGAAACACGATATTCCAATGTATGAAATACAATAGAATCTCATTTTACGGTCAGCTATGCGTTTTCTGTTGCAGGAAATACAATTACCCGCTGCTGCTGCCCTATTATATCAACCGGTTAACATAGAACCTTGCCCTGTTCCGCTGAACGGAGGAAGTAGGCTGACCCGGGTCAGGAGGTACGGATGGCTGTAACCATCAAAGATGTTGCCGAGAAGGTCGGCGTCTCCGTCACTACCGTCTCCCGAGTGCTTAATAACCGGGGATACCTCAGTGAGAGTCTGAAGCAAAAGGTGAACGATGCCATGGAGGAGCTGAATTATCATCCGAGTGAGGTGGCACGTTCCTTGCTGCGTAAGAAGTCCAATATTATCGGCCTGATTCTGCCGGATATCTCCCATCCGTTCTTCGGGGAGGTAACCAAGCATATTGAGGCCTATGCTTATGAACAAGGCTATAAGCTGATGCTGTGCAATTCCCTGCATCACAAGAAAAAAGAGAAAGAGTACATCGATCTGCTGCGGGCTAGCCGGGTTGACGGCATCATCATGGGCAGCCATACGATGAGCGTGAACGATTACAAGTCGATCAACCTGCCGCTGGTGTCGCTGGACCGCCAGATCTCTAAGTCGATCCCGTTCATTGCCTCGGATAACTATCAGGGGGGAGTGCTGGCCACCCGGCTGCTGCTGCGCAAAAAATGCCGGAGCATCGCCTATCTTAGCGGGAATCTGCGCCTTAATCTGCTGGCCAAGCAAAGGCATGACGCCTTCCTGGAGCAGGTCAAAGGGCAAGATGTTGCGTACACCGTAAGGCAAACCGATCTGAATGGATTCAAGTATAAGGATTACGAGAAGCTGGTCAGCAGTCTTTTTGAGGAGCGTCCTGAGCTGGACGGCGTATTCGCGAGCAGTGATATGCTGGCATTGCAGGTGCTGAAGCAGTGCAGAAGGCTGGGCAGAGCTGTGCCCGGTCAAGTCAAGGTCGTAGGCTATGACGGAATTGCCGCCCTGGATGCGGAGGATCTGACTACCATCGTACAGCCGATTAAGAAAATGGGCGAGCTGGCCGTTCAATATCTGCTTCAGCAGATCGCCGGCGAGCCGGTCCCGCTGGAGACCATTCTTCCCGTCCGGTTAGCGGAGAAGGGGACCACTTGAAGCACACAGGATTCATTCACATTCGAACGATATGGAGGGAATATAGATGAATTTCATTCACCGCGTGGCCCCGGAGTTAAGAGAGGGGATGGCCGGATTGCCGCCGCTGCATTTGCCGGGGGATCTGGCCGCAGCCCGGAATATGGTCCCGTTGCCTGCTGAACCGTCAGACTGCGTCCGCATTACGGAGCGGGTCCTGATTGCCGGTTCCGGGCCGGTGCGGATCAGAATCTATGAACCGGCGAAGCGGAGTAAGCATAAGCTGCCTGCCCTGCTATGGACTCATGGGGGCGGCTATATTCTGGGCCAGCCGAGCGGCGATGATGCGTTATGCGAGAGCTTTGTCCTCGCGGCTAACTGTGTTGTCGTGTCGCCCGATTACCGCCTTGCCCCGGAGCATCCGTACCCGGCAGCGGTGGAAGACAGCTTCGCGGCATTGGTGTGGCTTGCAGATCCGGGGAATGATCTCCAGATTGACGGGGCCCGGATTGCCGTAGGCGGCGCGAGTGCGGGCGGCGGTCTGGCGGCTGCCTTGGCCCTGATGGCTAGAGATAAGGGAGGTCCTGCCCTCTGCTTCCAGCTTCCGCTGTATCCGATGCTGGACGACCGCAACATTACACCTTCCAGTTATGAGGTAACTCACCCTGCGGTGTGGAACCGGGCGAACAATCTGGTAGCTTGGGAGATGTACCTGGGCGGTCCTGCCGGGGGCGCTGACACCTCCCCGTATGCGGCACCCGGCCGTGCGGATCAACTGGCGGGGCTTCCGCCCGCCTATACCTGTGTCGGACAGCTCGACCCGTTCCGGGATGAGACGATTGACTATGTGGCCCGGCTGGCACAGGCCGGTGTAGAAGTGGAATTTCATCTCTACCCTGGGGGCTATCATGGCTTTGAGCATGTTGTTCCTGCAGCCGAGGTCGCCCGCAGAGCCAGAGAAGGCTATATCCATGCCTTAGCAAGAGCCTTGAACTCTTAAATTGTAAAAAGAGGACGGGTTTTTGAAAGTATTGCGTACACAGAACCCATAGAATGAATAGGACGCAAGGATATTGGAGTGCCAAGGGGGAGTGCGGGTGTTTAGACTCGGAGAGACAATACGGTTTGAAGATCAGGCGAACGATGTGTTAACAGTGGGCGAGCTGCTCGTGGATATGATCTCCAATGAGTATGGCGAGGACACGGTATGTGATGGATATACCCGGTATTTTGGCGGATCGCCTTCGAATATTGCCATTAATGCAGGGAAGCTGGGCATCCGGTCGCATGTGGCTTCGGCGGTAGGCAGGGATAGCCTTGGCAACTACTTGATGAACCGGCTGCAGAGCGCCGGAATGGCGACAAGCGGCATCCAGCAGGTCGATGATTCTACCAGTATGGTGGTGATAACGAAGAGTCAGGCTACGCCGGTTCCGATCTTTTACCGTGCGGCGGATTACCGGCTTGAGTACAATGAGGCGCTGGAGCAAGCCTTGATTCATTCCAGCATTGTCCACTTCTCGTGCTGGCCGATCTCAAGGAACCCGTCCCGTAGGGCGGTAGAGCGGGTGATCAGGACGGCGAGGAAGCATAAGGTGCTGATCGGCTTCGATCCCAACTATCATCCCTCAATTTGGCAGAAGGGAGAAGACGGCGTAGCCTATGTCAAAAGCATCATCCCGCAGGTGGATATCATCAAGCCTTCCGAGGATGACGCCGAGCGTCTGTTCGGACCCGGCACGCCGGAGGAGCAGATCGCCAGATTCCTTGCGCTTGGTGCGAAGCTGGTCATTCTGACGCTGGGCAAGGATGGGGCACTCGTCTCCACCGGCAGCGAAACGAAGTCGTTTGCCACCAAGGCTACGCAAATTGAAGATACGACTGGAGCAGGAGATGCCTTCTGGTCCGGCTTCTATACGGCTGTTATTAAAGGGTATACGCTCGAAGAGGCGCTGGAGCTTGGGTTTGCCGTCAGCGCGTACAAACTGAAATTCACGGGTGCGGTAGTGGATCTGCCTGCGCTGGAGACCATTAAGCAAGAATTCAACCTGTAGGAGGCTCTGAAATGACACTGAAGAATCAAGTGCAGTTAATTACCTATCCCGATTCGCTGGGCGGAGACCTGAAGCAGCTGCATCAGGTACTTCGCGGTCCTTTCGCCGGACTGTTTGCCGGGGGGATTCACATCCTTCCGCCTTTTCCTTCCTCCGGGGACCGCGGCTTTGCGCCGCTGACGTATCTTGAGATCGAGCCGGAATTCGGCACCTGGGAGGATATTCGCAGCATCGGGGAAGAATTCGATGTGCTGGTGGATCTGATGGTCAATCATATCTCCAGGCAATCGCCGTATTTCCAGGACTTCCTGAAGCATGGCCGGGCTTCTGAATATGCGGATCTGTTCATCACCCTGGACAAGATTTGGGAGAATGGCGAGCCTGTGCGTGCGGATATCAAGAAGATGTTCCTGCGGCGGCCGTTGCCGTATTCTACCTTCACAACCTCCGGAGGGGAGGAGGAGAAGGTCTGGACCACTTTTGGCAAAACCGACCCTTCCGAGCAGATTGATCTGGATGTCCATTCTCCGCTTACCCGCGACCTGCTGCGGCAGTTCTTCCTGAACTTCAAAGAGCAGAATGTCAAGATCGTCCGGCTGGATGCGGTCGGGTACGTGATCAAGAAGCTGGGCACCAGTTGTTTTTATGTGGAGCCGGAGATTTATGAATTCCTGGATTGGATCAAGGAGATGGCGGATTCGCTGGATCTAGAGCTGCTGCCCGAGGTGCATGCACACCACAGTATCCAGACCAAGCTATCGGAGTACGGCTGCTGGATCTATGATTTCATTCTGCCTTACCGCGTGCTTGAGGCGCTTACCGGCAGATCCAATACGGCGCTGTACGACTATCTGCGGACCCGCCCGCATCAGCAGTTCACGATGCTGGACTGTCATGACGGTGTTCCGGTGAAGCCGGATCTGGATGATCTGATCGATACGAAGGAAGCGCGGGAGCTGGTGGATCTCTGCGTGGAGCGCGGGGCGAACCTGAGTCTGATTCTGTCCGAGGAGCATAAAGCGCCGGATGGCTTCGATGTCCATCAGATCCGCTGCACGTACTACAGTGTACTGAATGAGGATGACGATGCGTATCTGGCAGCCAGAGCGATTCAATTCTTCGCGCCGGGTATTCCGCAGGTCTATTATGTAGGCCTGCTGGCTGGCCGTAATGATCTGGAGCAGGTGGCCCTGACAGGCGAAGGACGGGAGATCAACCGCCATAACTATACGCTGGAGGAGATTGAAGCCGAATCACAGCGCGAGGTTGTGCAGCGGCTGATGAAGCTGATCCGCTTCCGCAATGAGTATAGCGCCTTCAATGGAACCTTCCGGGTGCTGGAGGCAGAGGCGGATGAAATCAGGCTGATGTGGGAGCAAGGAACAGCATATTGCCGGCTGCACATTAACCTGCAGAATTATAAGACTGTTATCGAATATATAGATCAGCAGGGACAAGAAGCGGTATACTGGGTCTGATTCTAATTCGTTAAGGGGGAATGATGATGGCTACAATGCAAATCAGCCTGTTCTCGGCGAGTCTGAAGCGGGAGGTCACGATCCAGGCCATATTGCCGGTGGATCTGCCGGAGGGCTGGGGATTGCCGGCCTGGTCGGGCCAGCCCTTGAGATCGCTCTATCTGCTGCACGGCTTCTCCGGCAGCCAGAACGACTGGCTGAACTTCTCAAGGATCAGAGAGCTGGCGGACAGGCATCAGGTGGCAGTATTCATGCCGGCCGGAGAGAACCGCTTCTATGTCAATGATGAGCTTAGGGAAGAATATTACGGTGAGTATATCGGCAGAGAGCTGGTAGACTTCACCCGTAAGCTGTTCCCGCTATCAGCAGCCAGAGAGGATACCTGGATCGGCGGCTTATCGATGGGCGGATACGGTGCGATCCGCAACGGTCTGAAATACGCGGAGCGCTTCGGCCGGATCATTGCCTTATCCTCGGCCTTAATTCCGTATAGAGTAGCCAATATTGCCCCAGACTATAAAGACGGAATTGCCAGTTATTCCTACTATGCCAGCGTCTTCGGCGATCTGAGTAAGCTGCTCGGCAGCGACAAGGACCCCGAGCAGCTGGTGCGTGATGTGAGGGTGCAGGGACTTGCCCTGCCGGAGCTGTATATGGCGTGCGGAACCGAGGATATGCTGCTGGATGTGAACCGCCGGTTCCATCAGTTCCTGGACAGCGTGCAGGCTGCCCATTACTATGAAGAAGGCCCTGGCGACCATAACTGGGCGTACTGGGATAAGCATATCGAAGCTGCGCTGGACTGGGCGGTTAACCAGCAAACTAGCTATATAGATTAACTTTATAAAATTGACAGGGAAAAGTGGCGGAGGAGAATTTTGGAACTGTAGGAGCGGTAGCGTCCGCCTGAAAGCTTTCCGTAGGAAAGCTCGCTTCGGAAGCATCAGCTGTCACCGGATTTCTACCGCGAAAAGCGGTGTAATCAAGAAATCTGGGGATGGGCAGCGGCCGGAGGGCCAAACATTCTCTGGAGTCACGCCCATCCCCAAAAAGAGAAACTTTTAATCATAATCAATATAACCGCAAATTGCATACTTATACGCCCCTGGGTCCGACAGAAGGTATCGGCTCAGGGGCGTGCTGAATTCCGGGGAAAGGAAGAGGCGGGGATGATCCGAACCAACAGTATCGTGTTCAAATTTTCGTTGCAGATGACAGTGATTCTTGCGATCCTGCTGTCCATCCTTGTTCTGAGTAACATCTACTCCCTGGAGGTAGTGCGGAGCAATGCTCTGACTAGCTCGCGTAATACACTGGCCCTCTATCAGGCCAATATTCATAATAACTTCAACAATTTCTCCAAGGACCTCATTGAGGTGTTCGACCATAACGTGGATGCTGCGGTGAATTCGGCGGGGATGGATGAGAACAGCCGGTATTTCAGGGTCCAGCAGCTCAAAAATAGTCTGCAAGCCAAAATAGCAGGCGATAATTCGAGCGACGGCATGTTCATCAGGCTCTCGGATGAGCTGGTGCTGGAGCAGTTCAACCGCCGGATTCAATCGGAGGATAAGCTGGCTCTGGTGGATTTTATAAATATGCATACATTCAGTACGGCTCCGGCAGAACATAGCGGCGAATGGAAGGTCTTCCAGATCCGCGGCGAGTCTTACTTGTTCAAATATATTTCGTATTCAGGAGTCAGCTTCGGAACGCTGGTGAAAGCGGACACGCTGCTGGCCATGGTCGACAGGGGAGGGAATGATCAGAACCGGTATGTGCTGAGTGATTCTAAGGGAACTATACTGGCAGCGAGTAATATCTCTCTGCAGGAGGGAGAGACGACGCTTGAGAGCTTAAGCAGGCAGTATAAGCGGGAGTACCTGATTGTATCTGAACCGATCGGCGAGTTCGGACAGATGACCCAAATGGTTACCAAGGGTAGCCTGTTCACGGGCCTGAAGCTGATTCAATGGGGGATCGTCCTGCTCGCGATTCTCTCGGTTATCGTGGTGCCGCTGGTGCTGAGATTCCTGACGAGGGATGTACTGAGGCCGATTCTGGAGCTGGTGAAGGCAGCGAAGGCAGTCGAGCAGGGGCAGCTGGAATATCAGATTCCGCAGAATACCCCCTACTCGCTGGAATTCCTGAAGCTGTTCCATGCGCTGGAGTCCATGGTCAGTGAGATCAAGGATCTGAAGATCCAGTCCTATGAAGAACAGATCGAGATCAGCCGCGCCGAGATCAAGTATCTGCAGATGCAGATCCGGCCCCATTTTTTCCTGAATGCGATCTCAACGATTACGAGCCTAACCTATCAGAATAAAAATGAGGAGATCCGCCGGCTGATCCACTGCCTCTCCGAGCATCTCCGGTATATGTTCCGAGGGGGGCTGATGGAAGTGACGATGGAGGAGGAGATCCGGCATACTGAGAATTATATCCGGATGCAGGAGATCCGTTATCCTGAGCAGATTTTTTTCATGATCGAGATGCAGGAGGAAGCGCGGCAGGTGCCGATTCCGCAGTTCATGATTCAGACCTTTGTGGAGAATACGTTCAAGCATGCCATGTTCGTTCAGGAGCTGCTGTCTATTTTCATCAGAGTGCGGATGGAGCGGCGGGACGATAGTTCATTTGTCAGCATTGTAATAGAAGATAACGGGGCAGGCTTCACTTCGGAGTGGCTGGATCAGCCGGAACGAGAAGAGGCAGGAGAGGATGGCGGCAGAGTGGGCATTGCCAATATCCGCAAGACCCTCAGACTGCTCTACAAACGGGAGGATCTGCTAAAGCTGTCGAATATCGGGTCTACAGGTGCGAGGGTTGAGCTGTGGATTCCTGTGAAGCCAACGGAATGGAGCCAGCCCGGCTTAGAGGGAGGATAATATGCGTTGTATGCTGATTGACGATGATATTCCTACAATTGAAGCGCTGCGCGGCATTGTGAATTGGGAGGAATTCGGAATTACGGAAGTGCTCACCGCTCATAATATACAGGATGCGAAGCAACTATTCGAGAACGGCGAGCCGGATCTGATGATTTGCGATATTGAAATGCCGCGCGGGTCGGGCATAGATATGATCAAGTGGGCCAGAGACCGTCATTATGAAGGCGGATTCATCTTCCTGACCTGTCATGAGAGCTTCACCTTCGCCTCCAAGGCGATCTCGTATGACGCCGACTCGTATCTGGTCAAGCCGCTGGACAAGCAGGAGCTGGAAGCGGCGCTGCGTAAGTCTATGGATAGGTTGAAGAACAAAATCATGCTAGGCGAATACAGCAAGCTGGGCCATGCGTGGCTGAAGAACCAGGATCTGATGGAACGCACCTTCTGGAGCGATGTGCTGACGGCGACGATCTCTCCCCGGCGTGAGCTAATCCAGAGTGAGGTACAGAAGCGGGAGCTGGCCGTTCAGGTGCATGCGGAGTATAGGCTGCTGCTGGTAAGCGTTCCCCGCTCCCAGATTGAACGGGAATGGGATGAGAGCATCTTCCATTACGCCCTCTCGAACCTGGTCTCTGAAATTCTCAGCAGCCGGGTGGGCAGCGGACGGATGATTGCCTATCAGGCCGATAAAGTATTCTACAATGCAATCATTGCCGAGAGTCCGGCGGATATGAAGGAGCTGGAGGCGGGCGCCGGAGAGATCATCCGGCTGTCCAGGCAGTATCTGAAATGTACGGCTACTTGTTACTTCAGTGAGCCTGCGGCGATCTCCCGCCTGGCGCAGCTTAAGACAGAGCTGGAGCAGGCGGACGAGTCAAATATTATTTTCCGTGGCAAGCTGCATTTGCCCAATAAGCCCTTCCATGTGGATCTGACCGAGCGCTACACTCTGGATACGGAGCTGTTCACTCTGCTGTTCGTCCAGCAGGAGAAAGCGCAGATTGTGAACCGGCTCAAGAAAGAACTGGAGCTGCTGACGAGTCTGAATAAGCTGGATGCGGCCACGCTCCATTCGATCCGCGAGGACCTGCTTCAGGTGGTCTATTCGCTGCTCGCGCGGCACCATATTCAGGCGCACCGCCTCTTCGAGGGCGAGCTCAGCCAGCAATTGGCCCAGGATGCCGAGAGCAGCGTGTTCGACTTCATGAAATGGGCGCAGGCGCTGACGGACAAGACGCTCGATTCCATCAAGGAGGTGCTGCAGTCCGAAGGGGTGGTCGAGCGGGCCAAGCGGTTCATTCAGGAGCACTATACCCAGGATCTGAGCCGGGAGGATGTTGCAGCCAGCGTATACCTGACCGCGGATTATCTGGCCAAGGTATTCAAGAACGGGACCGGCCAGACTGTGAAGGAGTACCTGAACGACTGCCGGATCAGAGCGGCGAAGCAGAGGCTGGTCGAAAGCACGGCGAGCATCGGGGAGATTGCCTTAGATACCGGCTTCGATACCCTCTCCTATTTCTCCACCGTATTCAAAAAATGGACAGGCGAAACCCCGGCAGCCTACCGCTTGAGGCACAAATCTGCTCCATGATGATGACCATTACGAAGCTCCGCTTCTCCTACCGGAGGCGGGGCTTCTTGCTGAGCAGGCAGGTATCGTGCCTAAGGTGCGCAGCATCCTGCTGGTTGACTGACTGGAGGTGCTGGAAACTATGTTAAGGGAACTAGGAGAAGGTTGCTCCTGCGCAGAATTTAGTTGGATTTTATACACCTGTTGCCGAACGTATGAACACTGACGGAGGAATAGTTGGATAAACAACACTTAAGTATACATAATTCCGGCAAAGCAGAGAAAATGCTAATATTAGATGCTGTTTTTCCACTTGTTGAGGTAACTTTATAAGAAATGGAGAAATTAGAATACGTTTTTCCACTTGTTTCTTTGCCAAGGCCGGGCGTTCTGCCGCCGTCCCCCAGAGAACTAATTAGCAATGCAGAGCCGAGAATCCTCACCACCCGCCTAGTGCGGGTTTTTATAAAAACAGCCCGTATTATTGAAAGCCCGCCCCCCTCCAGGGCCGGTACAATGAGAGTGTAAATACAGAACAGGAGGCATGATGATAATGAAGAAAAAGGGGTTAGGTTCACTGCTGCTGTCTATGGTAATCTGCGGTTCGCTGCTCTCCGCCTGCGGCGGCAATTCCAATACATCGTCCAAGAATTCCGGGGATACGGAAGCTAAGGCCAAGGTGGCTGAGATTGTATTCGCGCTGCCCTCCTTCAACCGGATTCCCGATGATCTCAGCAAGGTAACGAATGCGATCAACGCTATCACAACGGAGAAGATCGGGGTGAAGGTGGACTTCCGTCTCTTCGGCCCGGCAGATTACGCCCAGAAGGTCAATCTCGCGCTCCAGAGCGGGGAGAAGATGGATGTCTTCACCACCCTCGGACAATTCTCCAACTATGTATCCAAGAGCCAGGTGGCCCCGCTCGAAGAGCTGCTTCCTGAACACGGCAAAGAGCTGACAGCCATTCTGGATAAGGATTTCGGCCCGGATATTCTCAAAACCACCACGATGGACGGCCATATCTACGGCATTCCGGTGAATAAAGGGATGGCGCTGCCGACCAATATTATCTACAACGCGGATATGCTCGCAGAGGCGGGCGTAGCAGCAGACTCCATCCAATCGGCAGAGGATCTGCCAGCCGTGTTCGGTGCGGTGAAGCAGAAGCTGCCGGATGTGGTTCCCTTTGGCCCGATCAACGTGAATCCGACAGATACGGGACTTGTGAACTGGATGAAGGGTGCGAGCAAGGTGGATTATCTGACCGATACGACCGGAGTCGGTGTCGTGATCGGTGACAACGGCAAGGTCGTTAACTTCTACGAATCGGATGTCTTCAAGAACGGAATTCAAATGATGAGAGACTGGTTCGAGGCCGGGTATCTGCAGAAGGATACCGCAACCACAACCATTACAGCCATGGAGATGGTGTCCTCCGGGCGCGGCTTCTCTTTCCTGGGCGGCTACAGCGGCATGGAGGTTGGCAAGCAGCTGAGTGCGCAGGTCGGCAAAAATATTGAGACGAAGCGCATCGCCCCGTTCTATTTCGATACCAGTGCGGTGAACTCCGTAACCTGGATGGTCTCCAGCACCTCGAAAGAGACGGAGGCCGCGGTGAAGTTCTTGAACCTGCTCTACACCGACAAAGAGCTGATTAACACCATTCTCTTCGGAATCGAAGGGGAGGATTACCTCAAGGTAGATGAGCATCATGTGAAATTCCCGGAAGGCATGGACGCGAATACGGTGCCTTATACAGCCATGCTCAGCTCAGGGATCGTAGGCTCCGAATCGCTCCAGTATCAGCTGGAGGGAATTGACTGGTCGGATGTCGAGTTGAAGCTGAAGGAGAATAAGGATACCGCAAGATCGCCATATTTCGGCTTCATCTTCGACCAGGGTCAAGTGAAGACGCAGATTAGCGCTGTGAATAACGTGGTCAGCCAGTTCCTGCCTGCACTCGTCAGCGGATCGGTGGACCCGGAGACCATCATCCCGAAATTCATCAGTGCGCTGAAGGATGCCGGTGCGCAGGCTATTATTGACAGCAAGCAGCAGCAACTGGATGCGTGGCTTGCCGCGCAACAGCAATAATCATTATATGAATGCGCTGTGGGCGGAGCGGTAACTAAGGCTCTGCCCCCGGCCATGGAGGTGAACCGGCATGACTGCCAGACGCAAGTCCCCATCCAAGCCGCTCAAAAAAACATTGCCGCTCCTCATACTCGCGGGCCCAGGCCTGCTGTATTTTCTCATTAACAGCTATTTCCCCATGTTCGGGGTGTTCATCGCCTTCAAGGATGTCAATTATGCGAAGGGCATCTTCGGCAGCGACTGGATCGGCTTCAAGAACTTCACCTTTCTCTTCCAGACCAGTGACGCCTGGATTATGACCCGTAACACGCTGCTGTACAATCTGGCCTTTATCGCGCTTGGAACTATAGTCTCCATTATCATTGCCATTCTGATGTCGGAGCTGCTGAATAAGCTGTATTCGAAGCTGTTCATGACCGGGCTGATTCTGCCGAACCTGATCTCGATGATCGTGCTCTCGCTGCTCGTCTTCGCTTTTCTGAATGCCGACAGCGGGTTCGTGAACCATTCGATTCTGCGGCCGCTCGGCCTACCGGAGATCAACTGGTATTCGGAGGCGAAGTACTGGCCGTACCTGCTGGTTCTTATACAGATCTGGAAGACGGCAGGCTACGGATCGATTGTTTATTTTGCCTCGATTGCCGGAATTGACAAGAGCATCTATGAGTCGGCCAAAATCGACGGAGCCGGGAAGCTGAAGCAGATCCGCATGATTACCCTGCCGCTGCTGAAGCCGACCATTATTGTGCTGGTGCTGATGTCGATGGGCCGGATTTTCAACTCCGACTTCGGCTTGTTCTATCAGGTGCCTATGAACTCCGGTGCGCTGTACAGCACTACCCAGACGATTGATACGTATGTCTACCGCGCCTTGATGCAGCTCAATGATATCGGAATGTCGGCCGCCGCCGGTCTATATCAGTCGCTGGTCGGTTTTGCGCTTGTGCTTACGGTCAATGCCATCGTCAAGAAGGTCAATCCAGAAAACGCATTGTTCTAGGAGGAAATTCAGATGATCCAAACAAGAGGAGAACGGGCGTTTACGGTATTTTCTGCGGTCGTGATGATCCTGCTGACGGTTTTTGCTTTTTTACCCTTCCTGCTGATTGTGATTGCTTCGTTCACGGAGGAGACGACCCTAATCCGCAACGGGTACAGCTTTTTCCCGGAGCATCTAAGTCTAGACGCGTACCGGTACATTAAGTCCTCGGCGTACATTTTCATCAGAGCCTACGGGGTATCCTTTCTGGTGACGATCCTGGGAACCGCCATCGGACTGCTTATAACAAGCATGCTGGCTTACCCGATGTCGCGGTCTGATTTCAAATATCACAATACGCTGGCCTTTGTCGTGTTCTTCACCATGCTGTTCAGCGGGGGGATTGTGCCTTCGTACATCATGTGGACCCAGTATTTCCATATCAAAAACACGCTATGGGCGCTGATCCTGCCCAATCTGCTGGCGAACGGGTTCAACGTCCTGCTGGTCCGTAACTACTTCAAGAATAATGTGCCGCTGGAGATTATCGAAGCCGCACAGATCGATGGTGCCTCGGAGCTGCGGACCTTCTTCCGCATCATGCTTCCGCTGTCCATGCCGGTCATGGCAACGGTCGGGATGTTCATGGGCCTGGCCTATTGGAATGACTGGATCAATGCGTTATATTTTGTATCTAAGCCGCAATTGTACGGTATTCAGAATCTGCTGATGCAGCTCATGAGCAACATCCAGTTCCTCAATTCCGGCCAGGCCGGGAGTGTGCTCGGAGCCGACACGGTCTCTTTGCCAAGTACAGCGGTGCGGATGGCGATGGCGGTGCTTGGTATTGTGCCGGTGCTGTTCGTCCTGCCGTTCATGCAGAAATATCTGACCCGTGGCGTAGTGATCGGTGCTGTCAAAGGTTAACGAAAAGGAGATGGGCGTATGAAAGTGCAAGAGGTGATTGACCGGATTCTGCTCGATTGCTGCGGGGGACGGAGGCTGGAGCAGACCTGTGATGTGCTGGCGAGCGGCAGTGAAGAGATGGAGGTTACGGGGATTGTCACAACGTTCATGGCGACGGTGGAGGTCATCAAGGAAGCCATTGCGGCTCGCGCCAACCTGATTATCACCCACGAGCCGACCTACTATACCGGCAAAGATACACTGGACTGGCTGCAGCAGGACCCGGTATATCTGGCGAAAAAAAGGCTGATCGAGGAGCACGGCATTACGATCTGGCGCTTCCATGACCATATGCATCTGGCAGATACGGACCGGATCTATGACGGACTGCTGAAGGAGCTGGATTGGGCGGACAAGAAGCTGGACGATAAGGACGCCTGGGGGTATCTGATCGAGGAGACGACGGTCGGCGATCTGGCAGGCTTCCTGAAGGAACGTCTGGGGATGAAGGTGATCCAGATCGTCGGCGATCCGGCAGCGGCCTGCTCCCGTATTGGCATCCTTGTCGGCGGCGGCAGTCTGGGCCTCGGCCGGGAGCAGATGCCGATGGAGCTGATGCAGGAGAAGAATCTGGATGTGATGGTCTGCGGCGACATTACGGAGTGGACCTTATGTGCTTACATTAATGATGCGGCCATGCTGGGCATGAACAAGGCGATGATCGTGATCGGTCACGAACGCTCCGAGGAGTGGGGCATGAAGTATATGGCGGAGTGGCTGGCCCCGCTGGTGGACGGGGTTCCGGTTACCTTCGTGGATGCAAAGGAGCCGTTTGTGTATTTGTGAGACGTTGGGCGGATGCTGAGTCAGAGTGAACGGGGTATTGTTCCACTGGCGTTCCGCTGTTTCGCCATTGTTCCGCCACTGTTTCACTGCTCCTGTCGCTGTTCCGCCAACATGCCTCTATCGTCCCACCCTCTGGGGTCTGTAACTGGCGGACGGACTGGAGGGCCGTTATTTCTGGGAAAAGCCTACTTTGCGCCGTCTGCCGGACTGAGATGCACTTATTCGCCCGCTAACTAATGTTAATCGGCGGAATTCCCACCAATTAGGGCCCTGGAGTCCGTTACTTGCGCAAAAAGCGGCTTTTTGGCGGAATAAGCGCCTCTCAGTCCGCTGGGCAGATCGTGCAGAATCAAAGACAAAGGATGCCGCGCAGATCCCGCAGAATCAAAGGCAAATGATGCCGCGCAGATCCCGCAGAATCAAAGGCAAATGATGCTGGGCCTCGCCCAGCCCGGATATGCCGCAAGCCCGGCATAAACCAAAAGCAGCCATCCCCCGCTACCGGGAGGATGGCTGCTTTTTATACTACTGCAAGACGTAATTGCCCGTAGCTCTGTACTTGCCCGCCTTGGCGTCCCAGGTGAAGATCCCCTCTGCCAGGTCCCAGCCGCCTCCCTCGTCTTTGTAGTCCTTCCAGTATTGGTGCAGGCGCCCCTTCTTATCGATCTCAGCTCCCTGATCGCCCATGAACTGAAGCTTCTTGGTCAGAGTGCCATAGTTCAGGCGGTAGACCGAGACTTGGGTGTTCGAGGGCAGATAATCCACGGTAACCGCCAGTTGCTTCTCCGTAGGTGAGACGGCAAAGATATGCATATCCGCTTCATCCTCTTCGAACTCCATAATCTGCTTATCAATTAACACCACTACACCCTTGGAGTTAACCAGATATAAATTGCCCGACTCGGTGAGCAGGAAGCTCTCCTTCTTCTGATCGTTATTCAGGTCTGCGGTCTTCAGCAACCGTACCGTTTCTCCAGGGAACTTTTGCTTGAGCAGTGCTTTGGCATCCGGTGCCTTAGCGTAAGCAAAGGGAGTGGGCGCAGCCAGCAGCACGAGCGCCAGCAATGCAGCAAACAGCATTTTATTATTCATCATAGAGATTCTCCTCTCTTCCGGTTCTCCAGTAAATGCTCTGCCGCCGCCTGCTCGATGGGCAGCCCCCCGGTGTAACGCTCCATATAGAGGGCAAAGCCCTCCACATCAGTAGGGTCAGGCGATATCTCCTGTCCTTCCATGTTACAGAATACCTTAGAGCTCAAGTAATCCGCCAGGCTCTCGTTCGGCTCCTTATGCTTCATATAAGAGGCCAGAATGGCTATTCCCCATGCGCCGCCTTCACCGGCCGTTGACAGGACTGAGACCGGAACATTCAGTGCAGCCGCACAGATCCGCTGACCGACCTGCGGGGTGCGGAACAATCCGCCATGTGCTGAAATACGGTCAATAGTTACCCGTTCCTGCCCGGTCAGAATCTCCATCCCGAGTCTTAACGCAGCGAAAGCGCTATACAGATGCACCCTCATGAAGTTAGCCAGAGTGAACCGGCTCTGCGGCGAACGAACGAATAGCGGACGCCCTTCGGCAATTCCGGTGATGTTCTCGCCAGAATAGTAACCGTAGCTCAGCAACCCGCCGCCATCCGCATCCGCTTCCAGTGCCTGGTTCAGCAGGACGCTGAATAACTGGTCCATGTCGGGCTTAAGGCCCATGGCCTCATAGAATTCACGGAACAAGCCGACCCAGGCATTCAGATCGCTGGAGCAGTTATTGGCAAGAACCATAGCAACCGGGCTGCCTTCCGGTGTATTCACAATATCAATCTCAGAGTGGACCGCACTTAGATTCTGCTCCAGCACAAACATAGCAAATACCGATGTCCCTACCGAAATATTGCCGGTGCGTTTCCTGACGCTGCCTGTAGCCACCATGCCTGTTCCGGCATCGCCCTCCGGCGGGCACAGCGGAATACCGGCCTGCAAACGGCCTGTCGGGTCGATCAGCCGGGCACCTGCTTCACTGAGATTTCCGGCATTCATACCGGCTGTATACACTGTAGGCAGGATATCTTGCAGCTTCCATGAATAACCCCTGCCGGAAGTTAGAGTGGTGAACTGCTTCACCATCTCTTCATTGTACTGCTTTGTTGCTTCGTCGATGGGGAACATCCCGGAGGCATCCCCGATCCCGAGAGCCCTGCGGCCCGTCAGCAGCAAGTGAACGTAACCCGATAGCGTCGTAAGATAATCTATTCTGGCCACATGCTCTTCACCATTCAAAATAGCCTGATACAAGTGGGCGATACTCCAGCGCTCCGGAATTTTGAACTGGAATATTCCGCTTAGCTCCGCAGCAGCAACGCTTGTTGTAGCATTGCGCCAGGTACGGAATGGAACAAGCAGCTCTCCCGCCTGGTCCAGCGCAATATACCCCTGCATCATGGCCGAGCAGCCTATAGAGCCGACGGTTTGCAGTGTGACGCCATAGGTCTGCTGAACCGCCTGCTGTAATTGCTGGTAGGCTGCTTGCAGCCCTTGAACCACCTCACTTAGCTCGTAGGTCCAGTAACCATTACTGAATTGATTCTCCCATTCATAGGTGCCGGAGGCGATCGTTTCGAACTGGTGATCGATCAGCACCGCCTTAATTCGCGTGGACCCGAACTCAATCCCAAGCGATGTTTCTCCCTGAACAATCGCCTGTGTGACTGAATGCATCATGACAGCATCCCCCTCTAACTAAAATTGTCCAGAATATAACATATGCAAGCAAAAGTGTACAACCCTTTCGGCTCTTTTTTGAACCGGTTTTACCCTGATTGGCTGTTGCAAATCTGCAATAACCCTCCCATAAGAAAAATATTTTATTTTTTTTGGCTGCGCTACAATATCTTGAAGTCACATCTCCAACCCTTTGTCAGATCCGCAGGACAGGATATGCCTTGGACCGCTGGATTTAATATCCATCCAACCTGGCTGGAGAAAATAGTGTTGTTATTTTGCGACTGGCGGGTCCCGCGGGAATGCTGAAAATATAAAGAGCGGTTCCAATCAGGAAATCTAAATATAACAACGGCCGGAAGTCCAAACGTTCAGCGCAGCGACGACCAAGCTTTGAGTTCAAACCTAAGTAGGCTTGAATTAAGAGAACAGCTCCCCAACATTCTGTGCAGTCCGCCAAGCCAGTCGCAAAAAAGCAACAGAAAAATGTCTTGAATTCAAGGCATTTTGGAGCTATTGACCGGTCCTTTATTCTGTATTACGATGGCCTTGAGAAAAATTTCACAAGGAAATTTAGTCTCCCAGATCAGCAAGAATGAGACACACAGAAGGGCCATTATTTTTTTTAACAAGTGTAGTGAAATAATTCACATAAAGAGGAGCAAATGAAATGAGCAAAGTAATTTCAGCCGCCAAAGCAGCGGAACTCATCAAGGACGGGGACACCGTAGCAGCGAGCGGATTCGGATTATCCTGCTGGGCAGAAGAGATGGGGATCGCCATTGAAGAGCGCTTCATGCAGACCGGACAACCGAAGAATCTGACGGTGATGCATGCCAGCGCCGTCGGCAACCGCCGGGATAAGGGCATGAGCCACTTGGGACATGAAGGCCTCATCAAACGCTGGATTGGCGGTATCGCCATCGCTTCCCCGGGACTAGCCAAGCTGATTGAAGAGGATAAATGCGAAGCCTATAACCTGCCTCAGGGTGTCATTACCCAGCTCTACCGCGAGATTGCGGCCAAGCGTCCGGGCGTGATCACCAAGGTGGGCATGGAGACCTTCGTTGACCCGCGCGTTGAGGGCGGTAAGATGTCACCGTCCACGAAGGAAGACATTGTGAAGGTGATTGAATTAGAAGGCGAAGAGTGGCTGTTCTACAAGACCTTCCCGATTCAGATCGCCCTGATCCGTGGCACCGTGGCAGACGAGAACGGTAACCTCACCCTTGAAAAAGAAGGCCTGCACATGGAGGTGCTGCCGATCGCCCAGGCCGTCCGCAACTCTGGCGGTATCGTGATCGCTCAGGTAGAGACCGTGGCCAAGAATGGAACCTTGAATCCCAAGGATGTGAAGGTTCCGGGCATTCTGGTAGATTACCTCGTCGTGTCCACCCCGGAGAATCATTACCAGACCGAGAATACGCAGTATAATCCGGCGTTCTCGGGCCATGTCAAAGTACCGGTAGATTCAATTGAGGTTCTGCCACTGGATGAACGCAAAATCATCTCCCGCCGCACAGCTGTAGAGCTTCAGCCGAATACCATTCTGAATCTGGGCGTGGGCATTCCGGTGAATGTGGCGAACATCGCTGCTGAAGAGGGCGTGGACGACCAGCTGATTCTGACGACAGAGGCAGGCTCGATCGGCGGGGTTCCCGCAGGGCTGAAGGACTTCGGCCATGCGTACAACTCCGAGGCGATTGTCGATCATGATGCCCAGTTTGACTTCTATGACGGCGGCGGCATTGACCTGTCGGTCCTTGGCCTGGCCCAGACGGATGAGTCGGGTAACGTGAATGTCAGCAAATTCGGTACACGGGTAGCAGGCTGCGGCGGATTCATCAATATCTCTCAGGCGGCGAAGAAGCTGGTGTTCGCGGGTACTTTTACAGCGGGCGGGCTGCAGATCAAGGTAGAGAACGGCAAGCTGCACATCATTCAAGAGGGCAAAGCCAAGAAATTCATCTCAAAGGTACAGCAGATCACCTTCAGCGGATCTTATGCCGCCAAGGTACAGCAGCCGGTTGTGTATGTTACGGAACGCGCTGTCTTTGAACTGCTGAACGGGAAAATGACCTTAACCGAAATTGCACCAGGCATCGACCTGCAGACAGAGATTCTGGATCAGATGGACTTCAAGCCGGTTATTTCACCAGACCTGAAGGAAATGGACGCGGCTATGTTCCAAGAGAACTGGGGCATGCTGAAGTCAATTATCGCCGACAAGAACAAGGACCGGGTGCTGCAGGAAGTGTAAGCATTAGCAAGCTGCACTCATAAAACATATCAGAAAAGAGATGAGATCATGAACGTAGAATTGAACCGCTGGAGGATACTCATTGCCTCAACTATTATTAACATCTGTGTAGGCGCGATTTATGCTTTTAGTATTTTTGCACTGCCATTAACGAAGGTTTTCAGCGTGAGCATGCCGGATATTATGATTGCTTTTACCATTAATGCAGCGATTTCCCCGATTCCGATGATCCTAGGCGGTAAGCTTGTGGATAAAGGGGGCGCTAAGAAGGCGGTCTTCATCGGCGGGGCGATGTTCGGGATTGGATTCATTCTCTCAGGGCTGGCTACTGCACCTTGGATGCTGTATATCACTTATGGTGTCATTACCGGGATTGGCCAGGGAATCGTGTATTCCTCGACCATTGGGAATAGCGTCAAGCTCTTTCCGGATAAAAGAGGGCTGGCAGCGGGGATCGTTACAGCCGGTTATGGCGGCGGCACCATCGCTATCGCTCCTATCGCTAATGCGCTGATCACCAGTGGTGGCGTACAGTCTGCCTTAATTACACTCGGTGTTGCTTTCCTGGTGATTATTCTAGGGCTTGGCTTGCTCGTCAAACCTGCCCCAGCCGGTTATGCTCCTGAAGGCTGGACCCCTCCGGTAACCGGAGCAGCCAAGGCGGGAGTGAATGTACCATGGAACGAGATGATCAAGAAGCCACTATTCTATGTAATTGCCTGCCTGTTCCTGATCGGTGCCCTGTCTGGTATGATGGTAACCGCGAATGCATCGGTAATCGGTCAAAAAATGTTCGGCTTAACCGCAGCCGCCGCAGCCCTGTACGTCAGCCTGTACTCGCTGAGCAACTGTCTCGGCCGCGTGTTCTGGGGTGCGGTATCCGATAGAATCGGCCGCGTGAAATGCCTGCTCATGATCTATCTGGTCATTGCAGCGATGATGCTCACCATTGCTTTATCCTCTTCTGTCGCCGGATTCGCTGTCGCCATTGCCGGAATCGGCCTGTGCTTCGGCGGAACAATGGGCATCTTCCCGTCCATTGTCGGTGAGAAATTCGGCATGAAATATTACGGCGTGAATTATGGTGTCACCTTCATCGGCTACTCGGGAGCCGCATTCTTCGGACCGAGAATTGCCGGCAGTGTAGCGGCAGCCAATGACGGCAACTTCACGAATGCTTTTTACATCGCGCTGGTCATCTCCCTGGTCGGCTTCGCCTTAACCTTCGTCTACAAAGCGATGGAGAACAAGCAGAAGCCCGAGCCGGAAGTGGTTAAGGCGGCTTAAGGAGCGGCCGGAAGTTCAAATATACAACATTAATTTATATACGGAGGTAATTATAATGTCGATTACACAACTGTTAGGAATTAAATATCCGATTTTCCAGGGCGGTATGGCTCAGATTGCCGTGTCTCCGCTGGTAGGCGCTGTATCCAACGCTGGCGGGCTGGGCATCATCGGCTCCGGCGGCTTCACTGCCGACCGTCTCCGTGACGAGATCCGCAAGGCCAAAGCAAGCACCGATAAGCCGTTTGCCGTTAACCTGATGCTGATGATGAACAATATCCCTGAGCTGATCCAGGTTATTATTGAAGAAGGCGTGAAGATCGTAACTACAGGCGCAGGCACACCAGCTCCTTATATGCCGCTTCTGAAGGAACATGGCATTATCGTGATTCCGGTAGTCCCTTCGGTCAAAATCGCCAAGAAGATGGAAGCTCTCGGAGTTGACGCCATTGTTGCTGAAGGTACTGAAGCAGGCGGACATGTAGGTGAAACTACGACGATGGCCCTACTGCCGCAAGTCGCCAGCGCGGTATCGATTCCGGTAATCGGGGCCGGCGGAATTGCCGATGGACGCGGGATTGCCGCTGCTTTTGCCCTCGGAGCACAGGGTGTTCAGGTGGGAACCCGGTTCCTCGCGACTGTGGAATGCCCGACACACGAGAACTTCAAGCTGGCGGTCATCAACGCCGATGATACCAGCACAACCGTAACTGGCCGCAGCCTTGGCGGTCCGGTAAGAAGCATCAAGAACAGCATGATTGCCGAATTCCTCAGAATGGAGAATGAGAAGGCATCGCGTGAGGAGCTGGAGAGCTTAAGCCTGGGCTCGCTGCGCAGAGCTGTGTTTGAAGGAGATACCGATACCGGCTCCGTGATGGCCGGACAGATCTGCGGGATGGTCAACAAGATTACCACCGTGGAAGAGATGATCACCACCATGTTCGCTGAGGCGCAGGAAGTCATGGACAAGATGGGCAAAGTAACCTTTGAAGCTGTAGCACATGCCTAATTAAGGTTTTGCTAACCATTAGCCAAATGGTATCATTTATATAATGATGCGGTTTGGCTTTTTGTCTAGGTGGAATGTAAGCGTTAATCTCATGGGTTAGGACTGATGAATGTGACCAAAAAAAACAAAAACACCCATAAACCCTCAATCGACGAATTCGTGGAAGAATATCCGTCTACGTTATTTGTTACCGATCAGAACGGGAATATCCTGATTTCCAATGAATTCACCGCGCTAACCATCGGTATCCATCTGGAGGAGCTGCTTAAGGCTAACGTCCAGGATCTGGTAAAGGCGGGCTACTACGGCCATTCCATCACGATGGAGGCTATCGCGACTAAGCAGAAGGTATCCCGGACCGTCAATACCTCCAGAGGCTTCCATGTCTTTTCGTCAGCGATTCCTATTCTGGACAAGGACGGGGAGGTACAGCTGGTCGTTACCACCTCCAATGAATTCAGCCAGGAGCAGAACTATTATGAAGCAAATGTGCCTGTCGCCCAGCAGATCCATAAGCAGTTAGGCGGTATGGCGGCGGAGAAGAAGAAGGGGATCGTGGCTGAGAGTCTGGCGATGAAGCAGATTATCAAGGTCTGTAACCAGATTGCGTCTTATGACAGCAAGGTGCTGATCTACGGCGAGTCCGGGACGGGCAAAGAGGTGATCGCCAAGTACATCCATCTGAAGAGCGAGAAGTGGAAGGGGCCGTTCATTCCGATTAACTGCGCTGCGATTGCTCCGGCTCTTTTTGAATATGAATTGTTCGGGTACGAGAAGGGCGTGCTTGAGGGACAGACGGAGGTCAAGGCCGGAATGATCGAAATTGCGAATGGCGGCGTGCTGTTCCTTGATGAGATTGCCGATTTGCCGATGGAGATGCAGGCCAAGTTATTGCGGGTGCTTGAAAATAATGAAGTGAGACGCGTGGGCGGGATTACAAATATTCCGGTCCATTGCCGCGTGATCGCAGCCACCAACCGGGATCTGTGGAGTCTGGTTAAGAAGGGGCTGTTCCGCGAAGATCTGTATTACCGGATTAATGTGATTCCGATTCATATCCCGCCGCTGCGCAACCGCAAGCTGGATCTGGTAGGGTTAATCTCCAGCTTCATCGCCAGCTTCAATGAAATGTACGGCAAGAAATATGTGCTCAGTGCCGAAGAGTTCGACAAGATGCTGAACGAGCCTTGGCATGGGAACGTGAGAGAGCTAAGGAATTACATCGAGAGACTGGTTGTAACCGGGCATGTGGGCCAGAGTATGCAAGAGGAAGAGCAGATCGGCGACTGGTTCTCCCTCGACCATTTTATTGAGAAGAATAAGCACCAGCTCTCCACCCTGAAGGATTTCACTGCCGTAGCGGAGGGCCATTATATCAAAAAAGTGCTGCAGGACTGTGCCGGGAACGGGACCGAGGCAGCCAAGCGCCTGAACGTAGACCGGTCGGTGATTTACAGAAAGCTGAAGAAGATGGAAGAGGTGTTGCGGAATTAGTTGAACCAATTTCCAGGATCAGGCGTATTAACTACTATGCCTATATCCTATGGAAATGGAGTGAATTGAATGAATTTGTCATGGTTACGTACCCGCTCTGCCTTTTGGACGAGGACTGTGTTATCGGCTGCACTGGTTCTGACACTGACGGCTCCGGCTGTTCAGGCCGCCGTTCCCCCTGCTTCTCCGGCCGCTCCGGCTGCCGCCGCTGGGGCGGGCAAACCCCTGACCGCCGAGAATGTGGATGCCTTCCTTAAGCCGTTCTTCAGCTCGAAGGATGTGCAGGCACAGCTTGCCGGTGCGGTAGTTGTAGTGGTTAAGGACGGCAAGACTGTAGTGAAGGAAGGCTTCGGATACGCAGACAAGGCTGCCAAAAGCAAGGTAGACCCTGACAAGACTGTCTTCCGCATGGCCTCCGTCTCCAAAACCTTCACCGCCACTGCTGCCATGCAGCTAGTGGAGCAGGGCAAGCTCGATTTGAAGGCGGATTTTCAAACCTATACCGGCAAGATGGACTTCGACAATCCCTTCGGCGTTCCGGTAACGGTTGCGGATCTGCTGACTCACACCACCGGCTTCCGTATCCAGGACCCGCTGCCGGAGGATATTAATGAAGATTTCACCACCAAGGTGTCGATTGAGGATTATGTGGTGAAGCATATGCCGCCGGTGGTGCGTGAGCCGGGCACTTCCTACATGTATGACAACTTCGCTTCGATGCTGCTCGGTCTGGTGGTGGAGAAGGCCAGCGGCATGCCGTATGAGGATTATATGCAGCAGCATGTATTCGCCCCGCTGAAGATGGATTCAAGCGGCTTCCTGCTGGAAGGGAAGCTGAAGGACAATCTTGCTACTGCTTATGATGCTACGGGCAAAGAGGTCGTTCTGTACAATGTGACGCCAACCGTGATGCCTCAAGGCGGCATGCTGTCTACTGGCGATGATGTTGGGAGGTTCATGACGGCTTTTCTGAACGGAGGTGCGATTGACAATAACCGTGTTCTTAAGGAAGACACAGTACAATCTATGGAGGAATACCGCTCCGCGATTCATCCTTTGCTGCCGAATAACACCTACGGCTTTGAAGCACCTTTACAGCTTCCGGGAGCCGGCAGCAGCTCCAAAATCATTACCAAGGCTGGTGATTTAATCGGGTTCAGCACGTATATGGTTCTAATCCCCGAGCAGAACACCGGGGTGTTCATTGCCTATAATCAGCAGAGTGCACTGCGGGAGCAGTTCTATCCGGCCTTTATCCAAACGTTCTTCCCGCAATACGCCGCACCGGTGAAGCTGGATGCTTATAAGCCAATGAGCGCTGATGCGCTGAAGGCATTCACTGGCTACTATGCGGATCTCCGTATCAAGAGTCTTGTGACTACAGTCTCTGTGCAGAATGGTGCGCTAATGATTAACGATGCTTTTCTGGGTTCCCGCAAGCTGATCCAGGTAGATGATAATCTGTTCACGGATGAGCTGACCGGCAAGTTAACGGGCTTCACCATGAAGGATGACGGAGGAAGTGCTTATCTCAAGGAGCCTTACCTCAATCCGTTCAGCTACGGGCAAAAAGGGCCGGATGGCGTCGGTTATGCCGATGTTCCCGCGAGCCATCCTTATGCAGCTCCGGTGAAGATGCTCCAGTCGCTGGGGTATCTGCCGAATGATGCCACGCTGAGCTTCCAGCCTGAGGCGGGCATTACGCGCGCCCAGTATGTGCGGCTGATGATGGAGAGCAGCGGACTTAAGGGAAGTTCGACGGAGAAGCTGGCCTTCCCGGATCTGCAGGGCCATCCCGATGCTGCTTTCATTCAGCAGGCCGTTGAGCTGGGAATGATTGAAGGAACGGCCAATGGAAAATTCCAGCCGGACCGGGTGATCTCCCGTCAGGAGGCGGCAGTCATGATCTGGAGAATGTACAGTGCGAAGTACCCGGATAAGCTGTTCCAGAACGTGAAGCTGTCCGGCACTACGGATAAATGGGCTGTTCCGGCCGTGAAGATGGCCGTTGCCTTGGGCCTGTACGGACCGGACTTCAAACCTGATGCCAAGGGCGCTGTGGACTACAAGTCCAGAGCCGCGCTGAGCAAAAAGGAGAACGCCGCCATCCTGTATGCGTTGTTCACGAACCCGATCGACCAGATCGTCGCCAAGCTGTCGCAGCAGGCTGGGGACGGAGGGAAGTAAGCTAAAGGTGGTTGGAGGGAGGCTGTCCCGATGGGCAGCTTCCGGGATAAACAATGACAGGACCGGCCTTGGGCCGGTCCTGTTTCGTTATAGGCTGCCAATCCGTATAAGGGCAGGCATGGGGCTAGATGAGTAGATGAGGAGATGAGAGGGATAAATCCCCTTGGTGAAGGTGGAGGTGGGCAGAATGAGGAAATGAGAGGGATAAATCCCTTTGGTGAGGGTGAAAGTGGGCGTGGAGCGGGAATGAGGTGCATAAGTGCCCTTGAATCCGCCGAATGTAATCCATCCGGCGGATTGTGGAGCATTGATGCACCCGCACTACTTACAGATGGGCGGACTGGGCACCCAGGCTCTCAAGCCATGCTGCCAGTTCAGTGGCATGGCTGCGCTTCGCCACGTCAAGGGGAGTGAGGCCGTCCCATGGGGAAGGCCAACTCAGCTCGGCTCCTTGGGCGAGCAGGAATTCGGCGGCGGCACGCTGTCCGCCGTGGCAGGCGCACCAGAACGCGACGTTAACCTCGTCTGGTGCTGCTGAAGCGGAGCTTGCGCCCCAAGGGTAGCGGCGCGGGAGCGGATGTCCGGTGAAGTGTGCCTCCATCGCATCAAGCAGACCGAGCGCCGCCGCGTGCCATAGCGCAGGCTGCGCACCGCGCTCCACCAGCCGCTGCGCCGCCTGCCACTGAGCGAATGCTACGGCGTCGTCCAGCGGGGTCCCGCCAGCGATGACTGCGCCGGGGGCCTCGATGTCGGCACCGGCATCGAGCAGCAGGTCCAGCACCTCGACATCGTCACAGCTTGCTGCCCAATGCAGCGGCGTTTCGCTATGCGGCCCGCTGAACTGCGCATTCACCTCGGCCCCGGCTTCAATCAGCGCAGTGACCACCGCTGCATTGTTGGGATAATGCCCCGGCCAATCGGTGGCTATATGCAGCAGCGCGCGTGACAGCCCGCGATTAGTGCCACCGCCAGAGTTCACGCCGTTTGCCCCAGGGTCTTCGCTATTAGCATTGGCACTGTTCACGCTGCTAGCTTCAGCATCGCCAGTCTCCCCACTGCCTTCGTTACTTGCACGCCCCTCTTCAGTTCCAACAATCCGGGCTGTAGCCAACCCCGGGTTACTAGCCAGCAATTGTGTCAATCCCGGCACATCGCCGGTACGAATCGCCTGCACCGCCGAAATTGCCAGCGGATCGTCAATCGCCAGCCACATCATATTCTCATCACTCATCGTAGATCTCCCTCCATTCATCCGCTATCACCCCAGCCCCCGTCATCTTGCCAACAATCTGCGGGTTGTAGCTGTGACAGCCGCGATGTTACAGCGATGCACCCTGGTAACTGTGCTGTCAGACTGCACCGCTGTACATGACAGTAGTATACCCTTTCTAAATTTCGCCTTCAAACTCGCAGCTTCACAGCCTCCCTTCCTTGGAGGAGCGGAGCATGCATATGGCTATACACTAATCGTGTAGCTCCTTGCTAATCGTGTGGCTATACACTAATCGTGTAGCTCTACACTAACCTTATGGCTTTTCACTAATCGTATGGCTCTACACTAATCTTACAGCTCTACACTACTCTTAAGGCTCTTCTCATTGTCCTTCACTATTCTTTTTGTCCCTCACTTATTTTACAGCTCTTCACTAACCCCAGGACCACTTTGCACCCCGGTGCTTACCGCATCGGTGAAGGTATCTGTAGTGTGGAAGTAGTAGGAATGCTGGCCCGGGGGCAGCTTGGCGCTGTATTGATAGATTCGGCCGTCCACATAATTATTGTCACTTGGATTGGCGGGCTGCATGGTGCGGACGACACCGTCCAGAATCAGCTCCATGGCAAAAGGTGCCTGATTATCGGCATCCGTATAAGTGACAGTGAACGTATAATCTGTCTGCGTGGTGCCGGTAGTGTGATTTAAGCCGCCTGCGGTCAGGGTGGGCGCGCTTCCGCTGACTTTATTAGTGGCTTTAATCTCGTCAACCAGCATTTGACCTGGAGTGACAGTATCCTGCTTCAGCCAGATGGACATCTTCACTGCCTTTTTATCTATGGCCGGGGTCAGGGCATTCAGATTGAATTGCAGGTCACTCCAGTCGGACGGAACCTGGGCCCAGCCTCCGGTCAGATTATAGGTTCGCTTGCCGTCACTCAGCTCAATCCGTGTTCTTAGGTCAGGTGAGGCAGGATTCTTCAGCGTAATATTCAGATATTGATAGCCGCTGAGATCGACCACATCGTTCCACGGCTGGAACTTCGCCGCAGAGTTCACATTCGCCGGTATCTGGGCGAACTGTCCAGCGGTACGTCCGTCTGCGCTTACCTTGGTGAATGTTCCTGTGCCGCCGTTCTGGTTATACCAGTTGACCCAGGTGGTATTGGCCGCTGAACCTCCCCAGAAGCCGCCGCCTCCGAAATCATCATAGAGCAGCGGATTGGAAGGGTCCGGCAGAGCCGGGGCCACGGTGTAATGTGTGGAGCTGTAGGTGTACCCGCCGGAAGGATCTTTGGCGCGGACATCCACTCTCCGGTTCGTATAAGGCAAGGATTGGCTCTCATCAATAACCGCAGCGTAGACGGCCCCGCTCACGGTGGAATACACGTCACCGGAGACCGTCATTGGCTGATAAGGCAAGCCGGTTGCCGCATATTGAACTTCGCTCAGTGAATCCCCGGCTTGGGCAAACACGGTAACTTCTCCCCGTACCCATTCTCCAATCACAGGAGAGAGGATCGGTAAGGCCGGCGGCACCGCGGCAATATCCGCACCTGTCCCCGGAGTAGCGCTCAAGCCCATAACGGTATAGAACAATCCGGCCTGAATGCTGATGCTGAACTCGTTATACCGCCACTGGTTCGTATCATCCAGGTAGAGCGAACGGTCCTGATACCACGGACTTACGCTGCTTTTGTTCTTGGGGTCCTTCATATTAGGCCCGCTGACCATGGCTCCCGGAAGGATAATGCCGGTGTCTCCAGGCGTATTGGATTCTTCATTGTAGCGGGTATGCGGGAACATCACATGATGGGTGCCGATGCCGGAGACCCAGCTGATATTCCACGGATTCTCTCCGAACAGCCAGTACATCCCTTTCAGGACCCCTTGCAGCGCCGCCGGATCACCGAACAATTCATAGTACCGCAGCAGATCGCCGAGGTAAGAGGCGTGGGGCTCGTTCACCCCGAAGTTTTTGAACTGGTTCAGCACCCCATACGGGGTATCATCGGCCATGGAGAGGAAGTAATCCGCTTGCCCCTTGAGCAGGCTATGAATATGAGATTGTGTGGCAGCATCGGCAACCGGATAGAATTCAGCCATGGACATTGGACTCATATCCCAGTAGTTGGTGGAAGAGATGTCGCCCAGAGTCAGCGCGTTAATGGTAGCTGTAGCAGCATTCTTGTACTTGGCTTCACCGGTCAGCAGGTAGAGCTCAACATCCGCCAGCAGCTTGGAATTGGGAATCCCACCCCTCGTAGAATAAGAGCCGATCGGTCCGTCAGGATGGGCAACCACATATTCATAAAAGATTACCGCCGCGCTCTCACATTGTTCAGCGAATTCTGTAAGCTTCGCAAGCTGAGCGGAGGCGATATCCCCTTGGTCAATCGCTGTGCGGATCGCCCGTGCGGTAGCAGCCAGTGTGCCCGCTGACTTGGCCGAACCGCCGACGCTCAGGTCCGTCAGCTTGCGGTCATCGGCGGTGCCGGAGATATTGTCGGTGGATTTCTCGGGATGGACGAATGAGGCGTTGTTCCTGAGATTATACATCTCTCCGCCGAGCTGATCCGCGAACTTAATCAGGTATTCGCTGCCGAAGACGGCTTCGTCCACCAGGTCAGGAATCCCGTTGCTGTCGTTATCGTACTTCACACTGTCATGGTCAGCATAACGGATATAAGCCAGGGCAATCTCCGCGCCGACCCACTGGTTGCCGCCGTATTTCCCATAATCCCCGGCGTCATACCAGCTTCCGGTCAGATCATAATGGGTCAGGCCGTCCGCAGACTGTGCATCATCCAGATGGCCGGCCCCGTGGTAGAGCTTGGCCGAAGGCGCTACACTGCTGTATCCCGCAGGATAAGCATCGCTGGTCGCCACGGAGGCGCGCAGCAGCCGGTAGAAGGCTGTCATCTCATCCTTGTATTGATCCCACAGGTTCGGAGCGATCTCAAAAGGATAAGAATACACCTCATTACTCCGCACTCTATAGTTCCCGGAATCTGTGAGCGGGCTGAAGCCGATAGCGTAGACATGCTTATTCCAGTGCAGCCCTTCATAGGTCATCGTGCCCGAGTAGACTACGTTAGTTCCGTCCAGTATTTCATAAGTGGCATCTGTGACCGTGGTGTCCGAGATGAACTTCGCATTCTTAATATCATCCGCACTGTATCCGGCCTGGCTCACAGCAATATCGATCACGGAGGAGGCTTGAACAACATCCAGCGTCTGGACACTGGTGGCGACTTCGTCGGAGGTCGTATCGGTGGTGCGGAAATAGTAGGTATGAGCGCCTGCCGGGAGCTTCGTCAGGAAGCTGTATTTTTTGCCGTCCGTATAGGTACCATCCGCCGGGTCGGATTCACGCATAGCATAGGCGGTATCATCGATAATAACCTGAACCGCAAAGGGGGCTTCGTTATCTGCGTCGGTGTAGACGGCTTCAAAGGTAAAATCCGTATTCTGGTTGTAGCTGCCGTCCGTATTGGCGGTCATCCCTGCCCGGCTTAACTGGGGGGCGCTGCCGCTTGCGGCTGTGGTGAACGTGATGTCGTCTACCCACATTTCCCCGTAGGTGCCGCCCGCCTGTCTGAGCCAGAGCTCCAGCTTGACCTTCTTCTTCTGAATCTTGGGGGAGAGGGCATCCAGGTCAAACTGCAGGCTGGTCCAGGCCGCCGTGGCAGGCACATACCCTCCGGTCAGATTGTAATTGGTAATGCCGTCGCTGATGACAACCCGGACAAGAGACTGGGCATAGCCGCCATTGTTCAGGGACAGGTTCATATAACGGTAGCCGGAGAGATCGAAGGTCTCGTTCATCGGCTGAAATTTGGCCCAGGAAGAGGCCGAGGCCGGGGTCTGTGTGAACTTGCCGATCGTACGGGAACCGTCCGTTGTCTTGGCGAAGGTTCCGCTGCCGCCGCTCTGATTGAACCAGTTCGTCCAGTTCTGTTTGAAGAGTCCGCCACCGGCGAAATTATCGTACAGGAGCGGGTGCGCAGGGCCGGGCAAGGGGGAAACCGCAGCAGCGGCAGGCCGGGGAGCCAGAGCAACCGTACATAGAATTAACAACAGGCTGAGGCTTACAGAGAATACCTTTTTAAGACTCGCAGGCATTGGGCTTCTGGTGAACATCTTAGAACCTCCTCATGATAGAATATCGTTAACCCGGCGCTCCTCTCTTTTTATATGAAAACGCTTGCAAAAGAAGCATAAAAGAGTTACCCTCACTAATCGATGATGAATTGCCGGAAATCTGTGATCTATAATAGGGCTGTAACGGCTTGCTGTCCTTGAAGAGACAAATTACGAAGCTTCCGGCTGCAAGGGTTCCTGATATAGATCACACAAAACATGAAAAAGATCATCTACGGTGATTTACAGCGAGTGTAAGGTGATACCAAGGACTACAATGCATGAGGCAACCATGCAGCATCATAGGGGGGAACAGCATGTACAAAATTCTTGTAGTAGATGATGAGCCGAGAGTGAGCGCGGGAATCCGGAACTTCCTGTTATCCTCGGATATGAACATTACTGCGGTGGAGACTGCCGTGAACGGGTTCGAAGCAATTGATTATTTGCGGATGGACCAGTTCGATCTGGTGCTGACCGACATCCAGATGGGCCGGATGAGCGGCATCGAATTAATGGAGAACATTTATATGGAGCAGTGGAATGTTCCGGTGATTGTGATATCGGCCCATGAGAAATTTGATTTTGCCAAAAAATCGCTCCGGCTCGGGGCCAGGGATTACCTGGTGAAGCCGGTAGAGCGGACTGAACTGCTCCGGGTGGTCCGCAATGCGTTAACCCGGAAGGAGCTGCTGGACACAAGTCCGCAGCCGGAGCCTACTTCCATCCGCAGGCAGGAGCGGCGCGATGAATGGCTAATGGAGCTGGTGACCGAGCGGAATCTGACGCCGCAGGATATGGAGCAGATCACCGGTGAGCTGGGGGGCCTGCTGCACGGTCCCTTTTACGGAGTGATCTCCATCCGCATCGATTACAGCCGGGCCGGCTTCAGCAGCCAGCAGGTAACGCTGCAGGACCGTAAATTATTGAAATATGCGGCGCTCAATATTATGAACGAGACGCTGGCGGAGTGGAATGGCGTTACCTTCAACGGCTTCGGCCATTCCATCATCAGCCTCATCCAGCTATCCGCTGAGGATAGGGACGATCCCCGGGTCAGCGTACACTCGCAGATTCAGATGATCGGGCAGATGATTGCGATGAATCTGAAGAGGCATCTGAATACGGAGGCGGTTATCGGACTCAGCACCCTGGGCGAAGGCATCGCCACCCTTCCCGGGCTGCTGGAGGAGGCGGATACGGCTGCCGGCTGGAATAGCGTTCATCCCGGGCATCAGGTGTTCTATTATGGCGATTTCGCCAGGCAGGAGCATCTGAACCGGGGGCAGCAGCCGGATACAGGGTTAACGGCGCAGGAGTCTGAGGCAGCGGCACCGAGCGTCATCTCAAGGATTACCAGCTATATTCAGAGCAACTACCGCAACCCGGCGCTCAAAATCCAGGATATTTCCGAGGAGGTCCACTTCAGTGCGGCCCATCTGGGATATATTTTCAAGCGCGAGATGCGGATGAATCTGTGGGATTATGTGACCGCCCTGCGGATGGAGGAGGCCAAGCAGCTTATGGCGACTACAGACAAGAAGCGGTACGAGGTTGCTTATGCGGTAGGGTATGAATCACCGGAGCATTTCAGCCGGATGTTCAAGCGGGTGCTGGGCCTGACCCCGGCGGAATTCCGCAAGCAGGCCAGAGGAGGGGAACGGGCTGAAGCAGAAGCTTAAGAAGAGGCTGAAACAGCGGCTGAGACTCAGACTGAAGCATAAGGTCATTTTGGCGTTCCTGCTGTGCATCGTGCTGCCTTTTATCGTGGTGGGCTGGGTCTCTGCTTATGTGGCGCTGAACACCATCAAGGAGGAGGTCGGCAGTACGACCCTGCAACTGGTCAAGCAGAATCATGTCACGATTGATAAGACCCTGTCTGCGGTGAACGACCGGACGATAACGCTGCTCGACAGCCAGTTCTTCAGCAACCCGGAAGGATACAGCTTCTGGACCGGAATTGATACGTTGAATGAGATCCGGCAGGCCGATAATATTCTGGACAGCTGGTCTACCGGAGGGACGGAATATGCCATATATATGAAAAACATTGAGCGCAGGGCGACGCCGTTCGATCTGTCCTACAAAACCAAAGGCTTTAAATACCTGGATGGGTTCAGCGGCGGCTTGCCTGATCCTAACGTCAGTCTGATGGATGTCAGCGGCGCAGGGGCGCTGCGCGTCATGCCGTCCGGGAGCGGTGAGACCACCATCTCCTTCATGCGCAGTATTCTGAATCCCCGTAATTATAATGAGGTGATCGGCCTGCTGGCCGTCAACAAGATAGAGGTCATGCTGACCCGTGACATGGTCTCGGTGGAGCTGCCCGCCGCTGCCGGGGCATTCCTGTTCAATACCAGTGGGGAGCTGCTGATGTCCACTGGCTCAGGCGGCCTTAACCCCGGCGAGCTTGGCAAGCACCTCGAACCGGATGTCCCTTATGGCTATATCTTTGCGCAAGAGGGCGGAGAGGAATGGCTGTATGCCTACTCGGACAGCTCCAGATTCCACACCCGATTATTGTACAAAATCCCGTTAGAATCCATCACCGGCAAGCTCATCTGGTTTCAGCGGCTGCTGGTGGTGATCTCGTTCATTTTCTTGGCGTTCGTCCTGACCTTTGTCCTCTATATGGTAAGACTTGTGGTCAAGCCGGTGGTCGAGCTGGTCTCGGTGATGAAGATCTATGAGCCTGGCAAAAAGCTGCTACTATCCGAGGAGCCGCTGCGCCAGGACGAATTCGGTATTCTGCAAGGCTCCTTCGTCAGAATGACCCGCAGGCTGGACCATTCGATTGAAGAGAATTACGGGATGCAGCTGAAGCAGAAGGAATATGAGCTGCTCATGCTCCAGTCCCAGATTACCCCGCATTATCTGTACAACACCCTCGACTCGATCTATTGGTATGCGCTGGACAGCGGCAATACCGAGGTCGGCGAAATGGTCCGCGACCTGTCGATGCTGCTGCGGATCGGCCTCAGCCGGGGGCGGAAGATGATTACGGTAGGTGAGGAACTGGAGCACGCACAGGCGTACACCCGGCTCCAGACCAAGCGTTACCCGGATACCTTCGAGGTCCGGTGGCAGATTGACGATGCCCTGCGGGACTTCGAGACGCCCAAGGTGATCATTCAGCCGCTGATTGAGAATGCCATTCTTCACGGCGTGCGCGGCATGGATGGAGAAGGAGAAATCCGGGTCTCGGCGGTGCAGGAAGATGGGATTCTGCGCTTCACCGTAGAGGATAACGGGCATCTGCAGGTAGATCTGGAGGAGCTTAAGGCCATTCTGGAAGAAGAGCAGAGTGTGAAAGGATACGGGATCAGGAACGTGCATCAGCGCATCCGGCTCCATTACGGGGAGGCTTACGGGCTGGCTTATGAGCGGAGCGGGGACGGGTGGACACGGGCGGTGATTACGTTGCCTTTGCGACGGAGGGGGCCAGAACCGTTAGGAACGGACTAATAAAAGATCACAGTTCTACGGGAATGCATCATCGAAGCGGGGGGCAGATGGTTCTATAATAAGTCCATGAAAGGAGTAATGGACCATGAGTAGAGCCACTGGATTCTCAAGATTCATCCATGCCCTGTGGAAGTACAAGGCGCTGACGCTGATGCTGCTGCCGGCGGTGCTTGTGCTGCTGGCCCACAGCTATCTGCCGATGTTCGGCATATTTATTGCTTTTAAAAATGTGAATTATATGGACGGGATCTGGGGCAGCCCCTGGGTGGGACTGGATAACTTCAGCTTCCTGTTCTCTTCGGGGGATATGTGGCGGATTGTGCGCAACACGCTGCTGTACAGCCTGACCTTCATGATCCTGAACCTGGTGCTGTCGGTGTCGATTGCAGTAGCCATCAACGAGATCCGGCGGCGGCTGCTGGCGAAAGTGTACCAGAGCTTCATCATCCTGCCGCACTTCCTGTCGATGGTGGTGGTGAGCTATCTTGTATACGCTTTCCTCCAGCCGGATCACGGCTTCATTAATGCAACGATCCTCAAGGCCTTCGGGCAGGACCCGGTCTTCTGGTATTCGGAGAAGGAGTATTGGCCGTACATTCTTGTATTCGTCAATGCCTGGAAGCACGCAGGCTTCGGGGCGGTCATCTATATCGCGGCGATTGCCGGCATTGATCCGGAATATTATGAGGCGGCGCTGATCGACGGGGCTTCCAAGTGGAAGCAGATTATGCATATCACGCTCCCTTTTATCCGGCCGGTCATTATTATTATGACGATTCTGTCGATGGGCAGCATCTTCAGCTCCGACTTCGGGCTGTTCTTCCAAGTGCCTATGAATTCTGGGGCGCTGTACCCCGTAACGGATACCGTGGATACGTATGTCTACCGCGCCTTGATGCAATTGAACGATATCGGCATGTCCTCGGCCACGGCGCTTGTGCAATCTGTTGTCGGATTCATCATGGTCATTGCGACGAACAGTATCGTCCGGAGAATCGACCGTGAACAGGCACTATTCTAATGAAGAAGGGAGAACCCTCATGAACAGCAACTCCAGTTATTCCCCCGGCGGCAATTCGGCCGTTTCCAACGTACTTCTAAACCTGGCCTTCGTCATTCTCTCCCTTCTGTGCTTTCTGCCTGTTCTGCTTGTGATCATTGTCTCCTTCACAGACGGACAGTCGATTCTGACGCAGGGGTACAGCTTCCTTCCGGAGAAGTGGTCGTTCATTGCTTATGAGATGATTTTTAAGGATTGGGTGACGATTGTGTCGGGCTACCGCGTGAGCTTCACCATAACGGTGATCGGCACAGCACTTAGTGTGCTGCTCATGGCCTTGTATGCCTATCCCATTTCCCGGGCAGATTATCCGTTCCGTAACGTGTTTACGTTCTTCCTGTTCTTCACCATGCTGTTCAACGGCGGGATGGTCAGCAGGTATCTGATTTATACCCAGGCGCTGCATATCAAGGATACCTATATGGCCTTGATTCTGCCGATGCTGATCGTGCCGTTCAACGTCATTATTATGCGGACCTTCTTCCAGACCACCATTCATCCGGCGGTGATTGAATCGGCGCGGATTGACGGTGCGGGTGAGCTGAGAATCTTCCTGCGGATTGTGCTGCCGCTCTCGCTGCCGGTGCTGGCGACCATGGCCTTGTTCAGTACGATCGGCTACTGGAATGACTGGTTTAATGCGCTCCTGTACATCACCAGCGAGGACAAATATCCGCTGCAATATCTGATGATGCGTGTCCTGAACGATGTGCAGTATCTGCGCAGCAATGTGGAGCTGGCCGCCCAGAATCCGGGCATGATGAAGAATCTTCCGAATGAATCGCTGCAGATGGCGATGGCGGTGATCGGGATGGGGCCGATTCTGGTGGCGTATCCGTTCTTTCAGAAGTATTTTGTCAAGGGACTGACGGTAGGGGCAGTGAAGGGTTAAGCGTGGTGGAACCGGCAATCAGCATTGTCTGCTGCCGTTCTATATAAGCATGATCATACAGGAGGGTTCATATGAAAAAGTTAAAAAGAGCCAGATCACTGGTTCCTGCAACGGTTCTGGTTCTTGCACTGGCCCTGCAGGGATGCTCCGGCGGCAATAACGGGGGGGCTGCCAAGCCGGAGGCTTCCAGCGGAGCAGCAGCTACGAACAGTGCAAGCAGCGCGGAGCCTGCCGGCGGGACAGCATCACTGAAGCCTTACGAGGTGTCCATTATCTACTTCGGTGCGCCGCAGCGGGATGATGCGGTGGTTGAAGCCAAGCTCAGCGAGTATTTCAAAGAGAAGTTCAATGCTACGGTCGATCTTCAGCCCATCGCCTCCAGCGAATACAAGCAGAAGACCGAGCTGATGCTGAACGCCGGGGAGCCGATGGATCTGGTGTTTACCGCGTCCTGGCTGAATTTCTTCGGCAATGTAGCCAAGGGCGCCTTCCTGGATCTGGATGATCTGCTGGCCAAGTATGGGCAGGGCATCACAGAGAACCTGAATCCGATCTATCTGGAGGCCCCGCGCTACAAAGGCAAATTGTACGGCATTCCGACCAACAAAGAGATTACCCAGGGCAAGGCCTACACGTACCGTAAGGATATCGTCGACAAGTATAATATCCCGGTTGAGGACATCAAAACGATGTCAGACTTCGAACCCTGGTTCAAGCTGCTGAAGGAGAAGGAGCCGGAGCTGATTCTGGACTTCATCAAGGAATCGGGCGAAGGCATGATGTATGAGACCCGCTCGAACTTCCGCGCCATCGGACCGACACCGAACAAGATTCCATTGTTCTTATACGATTATACGAATACGGATAACATCCAGATTAAGTCAGTGATTGATCCCGAGATTTCCGCGATTGCCAAAGCGGAGTATGAGCTGAACCGGAGTTATTACGAGAAGGGCTACATCAACAGTGATGCTGCAACTACAACCACTGAGATCGGGGACTTGCGCAAGCAGGGCAAGATCTGGATGCAGCAGGCGGTCTGGAAGCCGGGCGCGGATATTGAGCTGAAAATCGCCTCGGACAATAAATATGATTTCGTGTCCAAGGTGATTGAAGAGCCTATCGTGACCACGGATCTGGCGGCCGGATCGATGTTCTCCATCTCCCGCACCTCCAAGGACCCGGAGCGGGCCATGATGGTCCTGAATGCACTGCATACAGATCCTTATGCTGTGAACCTGTTCGTTAACGGTATCGAAGGCACCCATTACAAGAAGGTCGGCGAGAACCGGATTGAGCCGATTGCCGATTCCGGGTATGGCAGTACGGCGCTCTTCTGGGTCATCGGCAACCAGTTGCTTAATTATCTCAAGCCGGGCCAGCCCGATGATCTGTATACAAGCTGGAAGACATTCAATGATGAAGCGAAGCGCTCTCCGCTGTTAGGCTTCGTGTTCGATGAAACGCCGGTGAAGAATGAGATTACCCAGCTTACCTCGGTCATTGGCGAATACCGGGCGGCCAGCACGGGTGCGATTCCTGACCCGGCCAAGATGCTGGAGGAACGTAACGAGAAGTTAAAGAAGGCTGGGATCGAGAAGGTCAAGACTGAATTGCAGGCGCAGATTGATGCCTGGAAGGCAGCACAATAGTTGACGGTAGAGGAGGGCAGGAGGTCTGTTCGATGAAGACGTCCTGTCTTCTTACTGTACAAAAGAAACGGAGAGAATTGACAATGGAGACTTGGATTAACGAGGCCTGGGACTATGCCCAGAGCAAATTGAGCTGTACCCGGGGGAGAATCGGTGCTACCTTCCCGAATGCCTCCTACGGCGGGAAATATGATGCGCGTGACCTGGACTGCTGGACCAACGGATTCTGGCCGGGAATCCTCTGGCTGGCTTACCGGGCCACAGGCGATGAGGAATACCGGAGCATTGCCGAGCGCTGCGAGGAGCAGCTGGATGTACCGCTTCAGGAGTATGAACAGCTCCACCACGATAACGGCTTCCTCTGGAGCCCGTCGGCAGTGGCTGATTATAAGCTGACCGGGGGCCGGCTGTCCCGCAGAAGAGGGCTGATCGCGGCCAGCCATTTAGCCAGCCGGTTCAACCTGAAGGGCAATTTCATCCGGGCCTGGCTGCATGAAGGCAGTGAAGGCTTGGCGATTATCGATTGCATGATGAATCTGGGCTTGCTCTACTGGGCCAGCGAAGAGCTGCAGGACCCTCGTTACCGGCACATTGCTGTCGCCCATTCGGAGATGGCGCTGCGGGAATTCATCCGCGAGGACGGCTCGGTGCATCATATCGTCCGTTTCGATCCTGAGACGGGTGAGCGGATCGAGGCGCTGGGTGGACAAGGATATAGCCCGGATTCCGCCTGGTCGCGGGGATCGGCCTGGGCGATCTACGGGTTTGCAATCGGGTTCCGTTATACGGGGGACATTCGTTTCTTGAATGCTGCCAGAGCAGCAGCGGATTATTTCGCCGCACATTTGCCGGAGGATCTGGTGCCGCCGTGGGATTTCCGCGCCCCGGCAGATCAGCTATGGGCCAAGGACTCAACGGCGGCAGCCTGTGCAGCCAGCGGGATGCTGGAAATCGCCGGGCTGCTGGAAGGCGAAGCGTCCGCACACTACCGGCAGCTCGGAGCTGCCATCACGGAATCGCTGTTCCGCCATTATGCGCCGGTGGACCCGGCGGAGGAAGCATTGATTACCAAGGGCACGGGCAGCTTCCCGGCGAATGCGGAAGTGGAGATTCCGATCATCTACGGGGATTACTTCTTCCTGGAGGCGCTGCTGAAGCTGAAAGGAGAGCGGGAAATCTTTTGGTAATGCAAAGGATTTCAGTTCTGAAAGGGAGGTTCAGCATAGAGTGACAAGAAGAGTGGAATACGTAGATCCATTTATAGGCGTGGATGGGGAGAATAACTGCCTCTGCGGGCCTTATCTGCCGAACAGCATTGTCCGCCTGGGCCCGGATACCCTGCCGCCCCAGCTATCCCACGGCTACGACAGCTCGCGGCCGATTATCCGGTTCAGCCATACGCATGTCAGCGGGACCGGGGGCGGCGGGCGGTACGGCAATGTCGGCTTCACGCCGTATACAGGATTGCCCCGGTTCCATATTGACCCTTATACGAAGGAGGAGGAACATGCCGAAGCAGGCTATTACCGTGTGAAGCTGCTTCCGGTGGCTATCCGGGCTGAACTAACCAGCACGATGCGTACCGGAATCCACCGGTATACTTATCCGGCTGATGAACCGGCGGGACTGCTGATTGACGGCGGGGCGGTTATCCAGGTGGGCGGGGATGAGCCCGGGAAGACAACCGGACTTTCAACGGGCGGTTATATTGAGGTGTTGTCTGCCTATGAGCTTGCCGGCCGCTCCGATCTGCGCGGGGGCTGGGGGCATGAGTTCCCTTATTCCGTCTATTTCTATATCCGTTTCGACCAGCCGATACAGAATGTGCTGCTGAAGGACGCGGGCGGGGTACGCTCAGGCTTCTCTGTGGATGGGCCCCATTGCCAGGCTTCACTGAGCTTCGGAGCCTGCGGAACGCTGACGGCTAAGACAGGCATCTCTTATGTAAGTGTAGGCAAAGCCAGAGCCAGTGTGGACCGGGAAGCCTCTACCGGCTTCGATGATCTCCGTGAGGCAGCCGGAAGCATCTGGGAGGATAAGCTGAGCAGAGTCATGGTGGAAGGGGGAAGCCTGGAGCATACCCGGCTGTTCTACACCCTGATGACCCGCCTGTTTTGTATGCCCAGTGATCTGGGCGTAGACGATGAGAACTTCGCCTGGGAATCGGGGGTACGGCATTTTACCGATCTCTATGCGCTCTGGGACAGTGTCAGGAATGCCAACTCGCTGATTACTCTGCTTGATCCGCAGCTGGAAGCGGACATACTGAATTGTCTGCTGGACATTGCAGATCATACCGGCTGGCTGCCGGACGCCTGGATCATGGGGCATAGCGCGATGATTCAAGGCGGAAGCTCCGCCGATATTCTGTTCTGTGAAGCGGCGCTGAAGAAGCTGGAGGGGATTGACTATGCGAAGGCCCTGAAGCAGATGCGCAGGAATAATGAGGTGCAGTCCCCGGACACCTGGCTCTACGGCCGTCATCTGCAGGATTACCACTCCTTAGGCTACTTGTCCACGGATGTGAAGAAGAACTGTGTCTCCCGCCATATGGAATACGCTTATCAGGACTGGTGCATCGGCCGTCTGGCTGAGGAGTTTGGGCAGGAGGAGACCGCCGAAGAGTACTATGGCAGCTCGCAGAAACTGTGGAATCTGTGGCGGGAGGACCTGCGGTCCTTCGCGCCACGGCGGCCGGACGGGGAGTGGGTGAGTTCCTTTGACCCTGAATCCTGCCTGCCGGATTCCTGGAATGATCCGTACTTTTATGAGGGCACCGGTCTGCAATGGTCATTCAGCACGCATCATGACTTCCATGGACTGGTGGAGCGGCACGGGGGAGCGGAGGCCTTTGTCCGGCATTTGGATTATTTTTTTGACGGGGGCTTCTATAACTCCAAGGAAACAATGCTGCATATTCCTTATCTTTATATTTATGCAGGCAGGCCGGACCGGGCGGCGGACCGGGTGCGCGAATGTCTGGAGAAGTACTTCCGGGCTGAACGTGACGGGCTGGGCGATAACGAGGATATGGGCTGCCAGAGCGCCTTCTTCATCTGCTCGGCAATGGGACTCTATCCCTTGATGGGCCAGGACCTCTACTTCCTTGTACCACCGTTGTTCCAACGGACGACTCTGTTGCTGGGAGCGAAGGGGAATGAAGTGCCGCTGACGATTGAGGTTCAAGGCGAAGCTGACGGGTCCGGCAGCAGGTATATCCACTCTGCTGCTCTGAACGGGAAGACCCTGGACCGGGCCTGGGTCCGCCATGAAGAGATTGCGGGCGGCGGCACCCTTGTACTGGTGCTTAGTTCAGATGCCGGAGAGTGGGGCAAAAGGGTTCCGCCTTCGCCGCTGGCGGAGCGGCAGCAGCGCACATAGCACATAGATTGGACTAGTACAGTGTCAGATTTTAAAGGGTGAATAAACTTGTGAAACTCAGGGGTTCGTGTAATGAAACCCTATCATCCCCAAAAATCTAACGGACCGAAGAGACCTTATCCCGACGAGAACGCCACCTTTTGCAGCGGAACGGACTCAGTGGACCTTATCGTCTTTCTGCGAGACGCTTTGGAGCTGAATGACAGGGGATAAGGTCCTTGCGGTCCGCTAATCGCCCAAGTGACGGCTTTCTTCCCGGATAAGAGCACCTCAGTCCGTTACGCCAAGCCAAACGCCACCCAAATGACAACCATCTATTTAAAAATATGTAATTTGAAGGGCAATTCTTTCTGTTCCACTATTTTAAATCGGATGCAGTACTAGCCGGTGCAAGGAGGTGGTTACCATGCGGAGCTTAGCCGGCAAATGGCAGCAATCGGTCGCCGGGTCTACGGTGTCGCCTGAGTCGCTGAAGCGGGTCCGCGATGCACAGAGGACAATGCTCTATCAGCAGGAGCTGCTCTGGGCAGATATTCCGTGGGCCGAGAATGCTGCGGATACGCTGATGATTATCAGCAGATTAAGAGAGATGGCTATCGCGCTGAAATCTCCCGGATGTCCCTGCTACAAGGATGGGGCATTACAGGATCAGATTACCTATGGTCTGGAATGGCTGTATACGCACAGATACAACGAGTCTTGCCCGCCATATGGAAACTGGTGGTTCTGGGAGATCGGTGTGCCGATTGCCCTGCTGGAGACGCTGCTGCTTATGGGGGAAGCGCTGGATGCCGCATGGGTTGGGCGTCTTCTGCTCCCCATAGACAAATATGTGGGAGATCCGGCGGTTCATGCCCGCTGGTTCGCGGCGGAGGCCCAGCCGTGTACCGGAGCGAATCTGGTCTGGAAAGTTACAGCGTCCGCTCTTGCTGCGGTGATCCGGCAAGACGGAGAGGGGCTGTCCGCCGCCCGCAATGCGCTGCTTCCCCTGTTCACCTATGCAAGTGAAGGGGATGGCTTTTATGAGGACGGCTCCTTCATCCAGCATGACAACTATGCGTATACGGGCGGGTACGGAGTATCACTGCTTCAGGACCTCATCCGTCTGATGGTATGGCTTCACGATGCCCCCTGGGCATTGCCTGCCGCAGCACAGGAGATGACAGCCCGGTGGATTGAGGAATCTTTCATGCCGCTGATGTTCAAGGGATCTATACCGGATATGGTGAGCGGCCGGGAAATTTCGCGGGAGGAGTCCCAGAACCATGAGAGCGGACATTCCGTCATCACCGCCTGCTTGCGCTTCTCGCGGATATTGGAGGAGCCGGAGCAGATCCGGCTATTCTCCAAAGCCAAAGGCTGGATCATGGCAGATACGTATAAACCTTATATCGCTGGAGCACCGCCCGATACAGCCGCTCAGGCCATAGCTTTGCTGGCTGATGAACGCATACCGACCGCCCCGGAGGAGACCTGCTGCAAGCTGTTTGCCCACATGGATCGGGCGGTGCTGCGGGGTCCGGGATTCCTCTACTCGATCAGCATGTTCTCCAGCCGGATGTACAGCTATGAATCTATTAATGACGAGAATCTGAAGGGCTGGTACACTTCGTATGGCATGACTCTTCTATATAATAGTGACCTCGGACAATATTCAGGCGGATACTGGCCGACGGTTGACCCCTACCGGCTGCCCGGAACTACGGTGACGAAGACTTTGCTGGAGGATGGAGCGGGAGCAGGCCGCTTAAGCAGCCGGGATTTCGTTGGCGGAGCGGTACTTCACAACAAGTATGGAGCCATTGCCATGGAACTGGAGGATGTAGTTCATGAATCCGGCGGACTGACCGGGCGGATCAGCTGGTTCTTGTTGGGAGACAGGATCGTATGCTTAGGCTCGGATATTCAGAGCCGCAGTCCGGCTGCGGTGGAGACGATCATAGAGAACCGGAAGTGCAGCCCGGACGGGGACGATGTGATTACAGCAGACGGAATGGAGATCTGCCGGACCGCCGGGCACACGGAGATACTTCAGCCTAAGTGGATGCATATGAGCGGGAGCACGGAGGGAGCGGGTATCGGGATCTTTTTTCCTCTAAAAAGCATGGTATATGCTCTGCGCGAACACCGCCAAGGGAGCTGGAAGGCAATAAATGCCGCAGGATCAGCTCAGCGCTTGGAACGGTCCTACCAGACGATCTGGTTCGATCACGGAGCAGCGCCGCAAGGCGCGCAGTATGCCTATGTGCTGCTGCCAGGGTACAGTATGGGGGCAACGGCAAGCTTGGCTGAGTCACCGAGCCTGCGGATTGTAGAATGCAGCAGTCAAGCCCATGCGGTTGAAGACTCGGAACGGGGAATCACAGCCGTGCATTTCTGGCAGACGGGATGGTATAGAAGCGGGGGAATTGCTTGCAGCAGTCAGGCTACTGTCATTATGCGCAAGCACCCGGCTGGCTGGAGCCTGGCGGTGGCCGATCCGACTCAGAAGCAGCGCCGTCCGGTGGAGATTGAGATCGAGATGGGCAATCGTATCGGAGCCAGAGCAGAGACCGGCAAGGGGGAACCCGTTCCCCGGGTTGTTAGCATGTCAGAGCGGATTATCGTGCAACAGGCTGAAGCGGGCAAGGTAAAACTGCGGTTCGACCCTGACGGTGCCGGGGGAGCTTCGTTCCATGCGGAGTTCGGGTGCTGAGCATTCCGGGCAATCTCTCTATGAAGTGAAGGGCTACGGCGGATATGGTAGAATAATCCCATCGATCTTAGAGGGGGAAGAACCATGCAGATTCAGATTACCGATGATTTCACAGATGAACGATTCAGGCAGTTTGTAAAAGACACCTTCTGTGGTGGCCGTGAAACGATTCTCAAAAGTGACATTGACACCGTGACCACACTGGAGCTTGCAGGCCATGAATGCTCAAGTCTTCAAGGAATCGGACATTTCACGGCGCTTCGGGAGCTGGATTGCAGCCGGAACAGCCTCCGTACGCTGGACCTCAGCCGGAACACCATGCTGGAGAAGCTGGAATGTCAGGAGAATATGTTATCCAGATTGGACTTAAGCAGCAATCCTCACCTCCAAGTACTGCATTGCAGTTATAACTCGCTGCATGAACTGAACCTTGAGCAGAATACAGCACTTCAGCAGCTCGATTGCAGCAGTAACTATATCATTACTCTGAATATCGCAGAGTGTACGGAGCTTGTGGAAATCCGCTGCAATCATAATCATTTAACCAGCTTGAATATCAGTAACCAACCGGCTCTAACAAGCCTGCGTTGCTTCAATAATCATCTTACGGGTCTGGACCTCAGCCACAATAAGCAGTTGACTAAGCTCTATTGCTCGGAGAACAAGCTGACGGCACTGGATACGAGCCATAATCCGCAGCTAGTGGAGCTGGATTACGCCAATAATCTTATCACCCAGCCCGATCATGAGGTGGAGGGTGTCGGAACCTTGCGATATGATAATACCTTCACATGCTATAGCGCAACTTTTTCCTATTCGGGCGATGAGCTTCCCGTGACCGTGGAGGTTAAGACCAAGACGGATGCGGAGCATTTGAACTCCCAGATTCAAAAGGTATGGGGGGAACTGGACAAGCTGCTTGACCGCGTATTGCAGCAGATTGCCGGGGCTCATCCGGATGAAGATGTGAATGAGCTGGAGCTGGCCGAGTTGAACTTCGCTGTTGACGGATCCTTCCGCATCGGCTACGATGCCGGAGATACGCCGGCGGGCCGGTTATGTATCTATGCAGCGTTTGACTCTGACAGGGAGCTGGACCCTGAGCTGATCTATGAAATGTATTAGGCAGGTATGCCGCAGGCCGCAGAGCGTGCGGCTTGTTCATCAGTACAATTGAAAGCGCTTAATTAAAAGGAGGGATACCGAATGAGGAGAATCCTGACCAAAGGCTGTCTCATAATTCTGGCATTGCTGTTGTCGGTCAGCGGGATTGGCGGAGCAGCGGAACGTGCCCGCGCTGCCGATGCGTTCGACGGGATGCGGGAGAACCGGAAAGTCCTGCTTACAGGGGGCAGCTCTCTGGATACTGCAGACCCTGATATTGCCGCAGCCCTAACCAAGCTGACGAATGAGGCGAACGGTTATTGGCAGACGATGAACACCGCAGCGGGACGCACCTCTCTGTGGAGCGATAATCCCGGGACCGGGAATTCCATTCATATCCGGGTGACTTATGAACGGCTGAAGACTATGGCGCTCGCCTACGCTACTTCCGGTACCTCTCTCTATGGAGACAGCCTGCTTGGAGGCGATATCGTGGCTGCACTCGATTATATGTACGCCACCAGATACCATGAGGGGGTAACGCCGGTAGCCAGCGGAACGAGTAACTGGTGGGATTGGCAAATCGGTATTCCTTTGCAGCTTAACGATATAACGGTGCTGGTGTATGATTCCTTAACCCCGGCACAAGTCACAGATTATATGACGGCCGTGGAACGCTTCTCGCCCGCTGTTACCCTGACCGGAGCTAACCGCACCTGGAAAGCGATGGTGGTAGGCGAACGGGGCATCCTGGTCAAAGATGCCACCAAGGTCGCCGCCGCCCGTGACGGGTTGTCCTCCGTCTTCAATTATACGCTCAGCGGGGACGGCTTTTACCGGGATGGTTCATTCCTTCAGCATAACAACATTCCCTACACCGGAGGTTATGGCATTGACTTGCTGCTGGCTGTCAGTGATCTGATGGGGATGCTTCATGGCTCGCCCTGGCAGGTGACCGATCCCAAGCAGTCCAATGTATGGGAATGGGTGTATAACGCTTATCAGCCGGTGATGTACAAGGGCGCAATTATGGACATGGTCCGCGGCAGAGAGATCTCCAGGCATTACAGCCAGGATCACGATGCGGGTCATCGGGTGATGCAGGGCATTTTGAGCTTATCCCGGTTTGCGCCGCCTGCGCAAGCAAGTGATTTTAAGCGGATGCTGAAGGGCTGGATTCTGTCGGATACCTTCAAGTCCTTTTACGAAGATGCCCCGGTTCCGGCTATTGTTCTCGCCAAAAGCATTACCAGTGACCCGGCGGTAGAGCCTGCGGCAGAGCTGATCGGCTACAAGCAGTTCGCGGCGATGGACCGGGCAGTCCAGCACCGGCCGGGCTATAGCTTCGGACTGGCGATGTATTCCAGCCGGATCGGCAGCTATGAAGCGATCAACAGCGAGAACGCCAAAGCCTGGTATACCTCCGCCGGAATGACCAGCTTATACAACAGTGATCTTGGTCAATACAGCGGAGATTACTGGCCGACCGTGGATAATTACCGTCTGCCGGGAACAACGATACTGTCACAGACCTCTTCCGGCAGTCATACCAGCACCAAACAGTGGACCGGCGGCACCGATATGCAGAATCTGTACGGCGTCTCCGGCATGGAGCTGAAGTACGGGGATCATGATCTTAACGCGAGAAAATCATGGTTCATGTTCGACGATGAAATCGTGGCACTTGGGGCAGGTATCAGCAGCTCGGACAATATCCCCGTGGAGACGATTGTCGAGAACCGGAAGCTGAATACGGCAGGCAGCAATACACTTACCGTCAATGGTACCGTGCAGCCTTCCGCCTTGGGCGGGTCAGGGACGCTGGACCAGGTAGAATGGGCTCATCTGTCCGGCAGCACGGCGGGTACGGATACCGGATATTATTTTCCGCAGACGGTCCCGCTTGCCATGAAGAGAGAGGCCAGAACCGGCAACTGGAAGCAGATCAACCCCCGGCCGGTCACGCCGTCCACTCCGGTTACCCGCAACTATATGACCTTTTGGCTGGATCATGGGGTGAATCCGCAGGGCGGAGAATATCAGTATGTACTGCTTCCGGGGAAGTCGGCTCCGCAAGTGGCTGCCTACGCTGCTGCTCCAGATATTGAAGTGCTGGCGCATACCTCCGGTGTGCAAGCGGTACGGGAGCGGGGGCTGGGCATCATCGGCGCGAACTTCTGGGAGGATGGCACAAGCTCAGCTGATCTGATTACCGTCAACAAGAAGGCGTCGGTCATGACCAGAGAAACAGGTGATACCCTGGAGCTGTCTCTCAGCGATCCGACACAGGCGGCTACCGGCGTGATCGAAGTGGAGCTGGACCGTTCAGCAAGCGGATATACGGCTGATTCAGGGATTACGGTTACTCAGTTAAGCCCGAAGATCCGTTTATCGGTAAATGTCAGCGCAGCCAAGGGCAAGACGTTCAAGGCTTCCTTCGAGCTGGACAGCGGTACGCCTCCGACTCTTCCAGGAGAAGAGATTATTGTGGACAATAACGACACCACCGGGGTGCTGAAGACCGGGAGCTGGAAGACAGCAGCGGTGCAGACCGACCGCTACGGGATCAATTATCTGCATGATGACAACAACGGCAAGGGAAGCAAAAGTGTAACTTTTACCCCCGACTTACCCGCTACGGCTACCTACAGTGTCTATATGATGTGGCCGCAGCACTTCAACCGGTCCACTGCAATTCCGCTGGAAGTCGCTCATACCGGAGGGACGGCAATACTGAATGTAGACCAGACTGCGAACGGCGGAATCTGGAATCTGATCGGTACCTATTCCTTCACGGCAGGTACCTCTGGAAGTGTAACCATCCGTAATAATGGAACGAGCGGGTATGTTGCCGCCGATGCGGTGAGATTTGTACGGAATCCATAATAGATAAAGAAGCCCATGCGATTATGCATGGGCCTTGTGCTGCTGAGATATGATGGAGCTTTTACAGCTCAACCCTCCAGTTACCCAGCCGCTTGGCGATTTCCGGGTCCCGGTGGGAGAAGAACAGGCTCTCGCCCGTATCGAGTGCAGCAATCTGAGCCATATCGTCTGCACTCAGCGCAAAATCAAAAATATCGAAGTTCTCGGCGATCCGCGCTGTACGCACGGACTTCGGAATCGCCACGATATCACGCTGGATCAGCCAGCGCAGCACAACCTGGGCGACGGATTTGTTATGCTTAGCAGCAATCCCTGATAACACTTCATTGCTGAACAAGTTGTTGCGTCCTTCAGCGAATGGTCCCCATGATTCAATCTGCACACCTTGTTCCTTCATAAAAGCAGCGTTATCCGTCTGCTGAAGGAACGGATGCGTCTCCACCTGATTGACGGCAGGCACAATCTCGTTATGGACGATGAGGTCCATCAGGCGGTCAGGCAGGAAGTTGCTGACCCCGATGGCTCTGATTTTGCTATCGTGATACAGCTCCTCCATAGCCCGCCAAGCTCCGTAATAGTCGCCGAACGGCTGGTGAATGAGATACAGATCTAAGTAGTCCAGCTGCAGCTTCTTCAGGGACTTGGCGAAGGCGAGCTTGGTACTTTTGTATCCGGCATCCTGAATCCATAGCTTGGTGGTGATGAACAGCTCTTCGCGGGGTACGCCGCTTCGCTTAATGGCACGGCCTACCGCCTCTTCATTCAGATAACCGGCAGCCGTATCGATCAGGCGATAGCCTGCGGTCAGTGCTTCATACACCGCATTCTCACATTCTTCAGCATCTGGAATCTGATAGACACCGAAGCCGAGCAGCGGCATTTTTACTCCATTGTTCAAGGTTACAGTTTGCATTGTTTTGTCCTCCTTAGGATGATTTGGTGATATGATGAGCCTAACGCCTTCGTGTTACACGAAGTCAAGCAGGGTTTAATTATTTTTCAGTATGGCACTGGCAACATTACAAACAGGACCGGCCATTGGCCGATCCTGCGTTCAATCCCATCCTATTTATTCGCCGGGGAGAGCACGTTTTTTTCTGCACACAGCCACTACATACAAAGGATTCATATCTTTTACTTTTCCGAGATCCATTAGCTCATACGCATTAATAACGGGATTGTCATAAGGCGTGGTCGTAGGAGGCATCGCTCTCGCATTTCTGACAACCTGGGTCTGGAAGGCGGAATAATCCGAGACGAAGGTTTGCCCGTACAGCTCCAGAACATCATATTCCTTCAGCAGCTCCCCCACAAGCTCAACAGTCGTATACTCATATTTATGATAATGATTTCTTGGCGGGTCCACAAAATAGCCCGCAGGGTTCGCTATGCCGCGGTTAGGGGTAGAGACAATAAAGATTCCGTCATCCTTGAGAAGCCTGGCGGATTCTTTAATCCAAATGCTGCCGTCATCAATGTGCTCAATGGTCTCAAAGGAAACAACGACTTCAAAGCTTTTGTCTTCAAGCTCAAGCTTATTAACATTTCCGTACGCATAATCAATTTGATCATGACCGTATGTTTTGCGCGCATTGGCCAAGCTGGCTTCATCGATATCTACGCCAAGGACATGACTTGCTCCGGCCACCTGCAGCATTTTACTGCCATACCCTGCCCCGCAGGCCGCATCCAGCACCCGTTTATCGTTGACGAACTTTTGGGCTAATCTGTATCTGTTCAGGTGCTCCTCAAGCACATCTCCATGATTCTTCTTGACGGCATCGTTAATGACAACCCGTTCTCCTGTGAAAATTACATCGTTTTGTTCTGTATTCAGTATTTCGGAGTTGATATCTATGGAATCTGTGTCGTTTCCCCCCAATACTTCAGCCTCTGGGTGAGCCTTCGAAGAGGAATCTTCGCTTCTGTAGAACAACGATTCAAAATACTTTTGATTGTACACTATACTTGGATGATCGGGAAAATGTTTTTGAGCTAATTTGTGATGATGATAGGCTTTCTCATGTTCACCGAGCAATTCATAGCATACACACAATTGTAAATGGGGTAGCCAGTTTACAAAAGAGGCATCATAGTTAATGTGCCCATTTACTATCGTTTCTTTTGTAGCCATATCAAACCAAAAAATTGCTAGGTTCACTTGACCTTTCTGCATGAATGCAGCACCGATTTTGTAACAGATCACGGGGTGGGGAATTCCATAAGTAAAGGATTGGAAAGCTGCTAACAAGGCTTTATTCACATCCCCGGCAGCAACGTAACAATCCGAGAGTCTCCCGTAGGCCTCATAGGTTTCTTCATTCAACGTCTTTGCTTCCAAAAGAAACTTTTCATAAAATACAGCGGCATTCTCATAATTTTTCTGATTATATAGAAAGTTGGCGTAATTCATTAAATTGGACATCTGAGATTCCTGTGAATCTGGCTTATGGTTTGCCTGAAGTGTATCCGGTTTATGCATACTAAATCCCTCCTTAGCTTTGTGCCAGAGCTTTTATACTTACAATTTGCAGCAGGACATCTTCGAAATAGGACTCATCTCCATAAAATTCTCTAAAGAGATCCTCAAAGTCATCGGTAAAAACAGGGGCGTGATCACGCATGATTCCCCAATACCAACCGAGAATGTAATTAAAGAGAGAATTTCGTTTCTCTTCCCGGACGTCCTCTGCGGTCAAACCTTTGCCAATAAAATGACTCAAAATTGTCTGATAATTACTAAAAACGACTTCACCGAAATTGTATCCTGCAGGAGGATTCTCGGAAAAATCGAACACTCTCCGGTTAACCACGCAAAAGTGAGGATTTCTGGTTAATATCTCATATTGCATGTAAGCTTGATTCAGCGATGAATCGATATACCGGAAGGGTTCTTCGATTTGTTCAAAATCCTCTCTTCTCAAAATGATGCCGGAAATAAAAGTACACATAATACCTGAGGCTCGAAGATAGGCCGGTGCGCCTTTTGCAGTATAAACCTGGCCATCATGATTATGAACATTCAAATATATAATTCCGCACTCTGTATGATTATGGATGACCTCAAGCAGGGAGGGGATGGAATGCTCCACACAATAATCATCATCGCCCTGCCATTTTAGAAACGTCCCCTTCGCTAATTGAGCTACAAGATATATATTGCGGTCCCCCCCGATATTCGAACTGTTTCTGAATGATTTCAGTCTTGGATAGCGGCTGGCATAACGTGCGATCACCTGAGGGGTGGCGTCTGTAGAGGCATTGTCACAGACAATGACTTCAACCCGGCTATCGTCCTGTAATTGGCTGAATATGGAGGAAAGGCATAGATCAAGGTTGGCTGCACGGTTATAGGTTGGAATACAAATGGAGAGAAGCGGAGTAGCATCCGGTGAGATAGGGGGTACAATTGGTTGATGCTGCTGAATCTGTGCGGGGGACCCTCCTGCCACACAATAATCCGGAAGATCTTGTTCAATGACACTTCCCGGATAGATCACGCTATGCTTGCCTATTCGGATATTACCTGCAATAACCGTTCCCTCTCCAATTTGCGTTCCTTCCCCGATGATAACCTCTCCGGCGCTGTCCATCCATCCTTGTGCCATTACCGGGATTCCAATCTGGCGGTACTCCTGTCTGGCATCCGATATACTAACATTAGAGCCTATCGTGACATTAGATTTAATCTCAATACGGTTGATGGCATAAAGAGTGAGCCCTTGTTCACATTTGCAATCATCCCCGATAATAATTTTGGGTAGAGGCAAAGAAGCTGGTGCTTCAGGCTGTATGGAGTAATCTTCCTTAATGGTTACCCTATCACCAATCAGAATGAGTTCGGGATGCTTGAGTTGTCCGTTGGCAGCGATCTCTGTATTGTTGCCATAGTAATAGAAGCTGGATACTGTTTCAGACTTTAAGGAGTGTGACATAAGAACTTCCTTTCTGAAATATGAGTTATGATTGGCGTATTGCTTTCATGATGGCTAAGCCATCCTCATAATAGGGTTCTTCGTGATAGTATTTTGTATAGATTCCTTCAAATTCATCAGTGGTCACAGTTGCTTTATTATTCCGTAGCCATGGTATGGTGTAATGATAGAGAGTTTGTCTTTTCTCTCTGGCAATATCTTCAGCAGTTAAGCCAGAGCTCAAGAAGTGGCTTAGGATAGATGGATAACCGTTGAAGAACACTTCAGCAAAACTGTATTTAGGATTGTAAGCACCGCCATAACTGAACATACTATCGTACATGATGCAGAAGTTCGGGTTATCCTTTAATATGGAATATTGCAGATATAATTGATTGAATTTAGAAGCTATAAATAGTGCGGGATTCTCGATCTTCTCCAAATCCTCACGCCTTAAAACAACTGAACTGATAAACGCTGCATAAAGAGTGGTGGCGGCCAGGAAATTGCTAATCCCAGAGTCTAAGCGGGGAGGCCCATTTCCGTTTATTATACTTATATGAATGACTCCGCATTCCGGATGACTGTGCAGTACATGAAGGAGGGGCATGATCTTGCCGGGGAGAAAATAATCATCATCTCCATGCATTTTCACAAATTTCCCTCTTCCCAATGTTAAAACAAAATAAATATTAGGGTCTGCACCAACATTAGTGTCATTTCGAACTGCTCTCATATTGGAGTAAAGGGCCATATACTTGTCTATGACATCTGGTGTGGCATCTGTAGAGGCATTATCGGATACCACTACTTCGATCAGTTCGTTATTCCCGATCTGTGAGTAAATTGAATGAAGGCAGGTGTCCAGATAAGGCGCGCGGTTGTAAGTCGGGATGCAGATAGATAACAGGGGGAGACGGCTTCGGGCAGTAAGAACGGCCTGGGCTTGGTCATGATCAGACACATCCACCCAGCTGCCGGAGGCAGTCTCATAGACCTGCACAATCGATGCGGGATTACCTGAAACCACGCAGTAGTCGGGAACATTGTCCATGACCATGCTGTTTGCTTTAACTACGCTCCCTGCGCCAATGCGTATACTCCCATATAGGCAGCAGTTTGCTCCGATCCAGGAGCCTTCGCCAATGGCGATTTCACCTTCCATTTGAACATTGGAATAGATAAGAACATTTGGCTCTAAGATAATCTTGGGGGAAGCTGTGATCTGTACCCCTCTGTTTATCTGACATCCGTCTCCTATACAGATAACTGGACCCTCATGAGGAAGCTGTTGGTCTGTAGCTGCTGTCTTGATATAGTGCGGAGCTTCAACAGAAACATTATTGCCTATAGATATTAGCTCTGGAGACTCAATTACGCCCCCTTGCCCGATGTAAGTGTTGCTTCCAAGCTGAGCAAATCGCTCAGCGAATTCAAGCGGTATATTTAAGGTCAAGGCAGATTCTCCTTCCATCCTTCAGGTCTGGCTTCGTACCCGTTAAGCTGTCTTTTAATGCATATGGGGCCGATTCCTAAAGTATGATGAGTGTACCGAAAAATACCGGATTTGCTGGACGTTGTGGATGTTTTAAACAACTATCCGAATAGAAAGAGACGATACGCATGACTACTGCGTGTTTCATTTGTGAGAAACATCTGGGGAATACTCCCCAGCCGCCTGGGGGATACATATATTATGCTGGAGGCTTAGCCTCCAATCGACTCTATTCGCCACCATTCGTCAAATCCTTTACCCGTTTACCTTGACACTCTATTTACCCCGTGACATAATAATTCCAGACTAAATGACTATGATTTATTGGACATAATGTATGTTCCGTGATCAGACGAGGGGGAAGAGATTATAATGAAGAAGAAGTGGGTGTCGGGGATTATTGTCTTGATGCTGGGCGCTCTGATTGCGGGCTGCGGGAACAAGAATGAGGCCGCAAGCGGAGAACAGAACAGCGGCAGCGCGGGCCAGAAGACGATTACAGCCGCTACCAGCGGTGTCAGTAACCCTTTTAGCTACGAGAAGGACGGACAGTTGACAGGCTACGATGTGGAAGTAATGAAGGCGATCTTCAAGGACCTTCCGGAATATAAGCTAGAGGTTCAGGCGATTGAATTCGAAGGGATTCTGACCGGCCTGGATAATGGCCGTTTCCAGCTGGGGGCGAACAATTTCAGCTCCAACCCCGAGAGACGCGGTAAATACAATTTCTCTCTCCCGATTATCGAGAATGCGAATGTATTCGTAGTCCGCAAGGACGATAACACCCTTAAGGCGGTAGAAGACCTGAAGGGCTATAAAGCCGTAACAGAAGTAGGCAACTCCGGTGCCACACTGCTGGAGAATTATAATGAAGCGAACCCGGATGCCAAAGCAGAGATTATCTACACTGACGAGAATTTCGTGAAGCAGTTCGAAGGTATTGAAGCCGGCAAATACGATGTGCGCATCATTTCCCGTGTCTCTGCCGAGAAGGCCATCAAGGAGCATGGGTTGACCAACTTGAAAGTAGTTGCTTTCTCTACAGAGAATAGCGATCCAGGGTCTTATATCCTGCTCTCCAAGTCTGCGGACAGCTCCCTGCTGGATACCGTTAACAAGAGAATCAAGGAAATGTATGCAGACGGCACCCTGCTGAAGATTAGCCAAGAGCAGCTTGGCGGCGACTATTTGCCTAAGAAAGAGCTAATGGAGTAACCGAAGGAAGGTGAGCGCATGAAATTTCTAGTCTCGGGAGATGCATTATTCTCCAGCAGTAATTTAGATAAGACGATGGACCCGGAGCTGCTGACTTTGCTGCAAGGAGCCGATGAAGCTTTTACCAATGCAGAGTTTGTGACTCCGCGCCTGAATACCGCTCCGGCGGCAGGCCGCGGCTACCAGACCAGTGTGCGCCCCAAGGCGCTGGACGAATTCGGGAAGCTCAATATCCGTTATGTGAGCTTTGCGAATAATCATACGGGGGACTACGGGACCCAGGGTCTTGTGGATACGATCGAAGAGGCGGAAGCCCGTGGTCTAACCCCGCTTGGAGTGGGCATGAGCCTGCATGAAGCGCGTAAGCCGGTGTTCGTGGATACGCCTGACGGGCGGATTGCCATCATCACTATCGATGTGACGAGAAGCGAGGTGTTCGCTGCTTCGAATCCGGGGAATGGCGTTCCGGCCCGTCCGGGAGTCAACCCGCTGCGCTGGTCGCGGACGTATGTCGTGAATGATCAGGACTTCAGCACCTTGAAGGAGATCAGTGAACGCATCGGCATCGCCTCCAGCATGGAGGAAGGCAAGCGGATTGAGACCTTCAAGAGCAAATCGGAGAATTACTATGAATTCGGTTCGTTTTTTGAAGGCTATTTAACCTTTGAAAAGGGAGAACAGTCCCGTGTCAAGACAGCAGCGCATGAGCAGGATCAGCAGGAAATCTACCGCAGCATCCAGGATGCGGCGGAGCGCAGTGATTATGTCTTTGTCAGCCTGCACACCCATGAAGGGGAGAATGAGAACTGGTACTCCGATTATCCCGCAGAGTTCATTGAGACCTTCGCGCGGGGTGCGGTGGATGCCGGGGCGAGCTGTGTCTTCGGACATGGAGCCCACTTCACTAGAGGGGTGGAGCTGTATAAGGGCCAGCCTATTTTTTATAACATAGGCAGTCTGTTCATGGAGTTCGAGGCCGGAGAGTCGATTGTATCTCCCGAGATGTTCACCGCCTACGGGTATGCCGAGAATGAAGCTCCATCTACCCTGCACAAGAACAGAACCAAGGACAGCGAAGGGAACTGGCAGGGCTTCTACAGCGACCGCAAGTTCTCGGAGAACTTCCTGGTTATGTTCGATCTGAGTTTGGAGGACAAACGGTTCAGCTATGAGCTGATTCCGATTGATCTTAGACTCACTCATGAGACGGTGACGAAGCGCGGGCTTCCGGTCCTGGCTTCAGATGAAGCTGCGGCTTCCCTGGTGGAGCGGCTTAATGCGGTAAGCAACGAACGGTATCATACTGAAATTATCTATGAGGGCAGACGGTTGACTGTCAGACCGTGTTAGAGCGTCGCCCTGTAAATTGAACGTGGAAGGAAGTAAGTCTGCATGGGAGAGATTTTTGATATTCACGCGGTGTTCTCAGCGATTCCTCGCCTGTTAGAGGTCCTTCCTGTGAGTCTGCAGATTACGGTCATCTCGATGATCGTTGGCCTTGTGTTTGCTCTGTTGTTCGCCATTATCCGTATGCGCCGGATTCCCGTGCTAAGCCAGCTAGTCACAGTCTTCATCTCGTTCATCCGGGGAACGCCGATCATTGTGCAGCTGTATCTGACCTATAACGGAATTCCGTTGTTACTCAAATTCATTAATCAGCAGTACGGGACGGATTATAATATCAATGCCATTCCGGCGATGATCTTCGTACTGGTCACCTTCGCATTCAATGAAGCGGCGTACAACTCGGAGACGATCCGTGCTGCGCTGCAATCGGTCAACAAGGGCCAGATTGAGGCCGCTGAATCCCTGGGGATGACGTATCTTCAGGTGCTCAGAAGGGTCATCGTTCCGCAGGCGCTGGTGGTGGCGATACCGCCGCTGGGCAATGCCCTGATCGGACTGCTCAAGGGGACCTCCCTGGCCTTCGTTGCGGGTGTGATCGAAATGACAGCCAAGGGTAAAATCATCTCCGGCAGCAACTTCCGCTTCTTCGAGGTGTATCTTGCGCTGGCGATCATCTACTGGGTCATGACGATTCTGATTGAGCAGCTTCTGAGATTCCTGGAGCGAAGATTCTCCATTCCGGACTCCGCTGCCGGGGCCATGAACCGCGGCTGGTTCTCTTGGGGAAGGAGAGAGATCTGATGATTAAGGTAAGCCATTTATCCAAGTCCTTTCACGGCAATCTGATTCTGGATGATCTGTCGGTGGAGATTGAGAAGGGCGATGTCGTAGCCTTGATCGGTTCGTCCGGTGCAGGTAAGTCCACCTTCCTGCGTGCGCTCAACTGCCTGGAGCAGGCGGATCAGGGGATGCTTGATCTCGAAGGCTTCAAGGTCGATTTCAGCACGATCACGAACAAGCAGCGGCTGGAGCTGCGGAAGCAGACGGCGATGGTCTTCCAGCAATTTAATCTGTTCCAGCACCGGACGGCGCTGGATAATGTCAAGGAAGGCCTCAAGATTGTGAAGCGGATGAACGACCGCGAGGCCGCGCAGATTGCACAGAAGCAGCTGGAGCAGGTAGGTCTTGCGGACCGGGCGCATTATTATCCGAAGCATCTGTCCGGCGGCCAGCAGCAGCGGGTCGGCATTGCCCGCGCCCTGGCGATGAATCCGAAGCTGCTGCTCCTGGACGAGCCCACCTCGGCGCTTGACCCTGAGCTGGTCGGCGAGGTGCTGCAGACGATCAAGAAGACCGCCGCCACAGGTCAGACGATGATTCTCGTCTCGCATGAGATGAGCTTTGTATATGAAGTAGCGAATAAGGTACTTTTCTTGGACAAAGGAAAAATCGTGGAGGAAGGGACGCCGGACCAGGTGTTCAACCATCCGAAGTCCGAGCGGGCCAAGGAGTTTCTGCATAATTATTTCCGCAACAAATCTGGAAAGTCAGATTAGTTCCATAATCAAAACCCTCGGAAGCGTTCGCTTCCGGGGGTTTTTCATTGGGGATGATTTCAGCCGATGCCTCAAAAATACTAATATAGGGTCGGTACCATTCCTCCGTCCATGCGGATGGGAGAGCCCTTGAACGCTGAGGCCATCGGGCTGCAGAGGAAAGCGGCCAGGCATCCGATCTCGGAAGGTCTGATAAAACGCTCAATTTCGGATTGGGGCAAATTCTTCGCCATAAAGTCCTTTTCTTTAGCCTCGAATGTCATTTCTTCGTCCGGATAAATGCTCCCGATAATCTGTCGCACGTTCTCGGAGAGGGTCGGACCCGGCAGGATCGTGTTGACGGTAACCTCGGTGCCGCGGGTCAGCTTGGACAAGCTCTTGGATAACGACAGCAGCATGGATTTGGTCACAGCATACTGAGGCATCTGTCCGGAAGGCATAACGGCTTCCTCGCTAGCGATAAAGATGACGCGGCCGTATCCGCGGCTCAGCATTGAGGGCAGATAGAACTTGGTAAGGCTGTTGGCGGCGAGCACATTCGTGCGGATATATTTCTCCCATACGGCATCGTCTGCGTCGTCATAAGACATAATCTCATAGATGCCCATGTTGTTGACGAGAATATCGATGTGAGGGAATTTCGCGAATAGAGCTTCTCTCTGCTGCGAATCGGTGAGATCGGCCGCAGCATGCTGAGGACGGGTCTGCGGGAATTTTGCCTGGAGCTCTGCGGCAGTGCGCGTAGCGTCATCGTTGTTCCTGCCATTTATGAGTACATGAGCGCCTTCTCTGGCAAGCTCAATAGCTATCGCTTTACCGATCCCCTTGGTAGAACCTGTTACTAATGCTGTCTTATTCTTCAATCCCATATCCATCTGTCTGCACTCCTTGTATTTAAGATAGGGATAATATTATCTCATTTCGCCTAATCGGTAACTAGCGGGGGACGCCGATATTCTTGCGCGGTGCGCCAATTGGCAGGTGTCTCCCCTTCCCATGAGCGGAACGCACGATAGAATGAATTCTGGTCCTCGTAGCCTACAAGGAAGGCGACCTCTTTGATCTCTAGCGACATGTCTGCCAGATAGACAAGCGCTTGCTCGTGCCGGGTCTGCGATATCAGTTGTGTAAAGCTTGCCCCCTCGTCTGTCAGCCGGCGCTGCAGCGTGCGGCCGCTCATCCCCAGCTCACCGGCAACGGTATGAATGTCAATTCGTCCTCGCGTCAGGCAACGCAACAGAATCCATTTGACATGGTCGATAATCGTGCGCCTGCCGTTATGTTCAGCCAGCGAACGGTCCAAGGCGGGAGTCAGGATGTCGAGAAGTTCTTCGTTGTACGATACGAAGGGACGATTCAGATCGTCCCGGTTCAATATTAGCCGGTTGCGGTCCGTTCCCGTCTTCACCCGGCAGCCGAAATAATCCTCAAGAGCCTGAACGTCGCCTATGGGATGGACGAATTCGACGGAACAAGCGCTCAGGTAATGTCCGGTTCCCCGGCGCCCAAGCTCAAGCAGATAGGCGAGCGTGATGCCGACAAGCACCGGAGGTCCGGGCTGTTCCGGATGCTGCCACTCTAATTCAATCAAGCACTGACTGCCTTCTTCCCGAATGCGCAAGCTTTCTGGAGGGCACATCTGCTTATAGCGCACCATCCGGTTCAGTGCATCCCGGAAGTCGAGAGCGTGAAAGGTCGCCAAGACGGCTGGCGGATAGTGTGCTGTCTCGTACGAGGTCGCTAGCTTGACTATTCCCGCAGCTACGTCCACGGATAATTCGGAATAAGCTTGCCAGATGGCATAATATTGAGCGGTTGAGACGTCCGGTCCGTTAATTACGGTCATTGGTAGACCAGCTTGGCGCGCAACGTCAATGGGTTCTATCCCGATTCCTCTCAGGCTCGTCCAGAAGCCTGGAGCGATTTTGATTCGATTTGCAATACGGGCGTTCATGGCTGCCGACCTCCTGGGACATTATCTAATTGCAAAGGGTCTACGGAGCCCGTGGTCACTTGATTCTTCTGATTATAGTCTAACCATAGAGCAGCGTCATCTGTTCAATCACTTCACGCGAGACCGTGAACAATATTCTAGGGTCATGCAAACCCGCGAGAATCGCAGCAATATTCAGCTACCTTCATTAAAGTCGCAATTTTTGCGACTTTTTTGTTTTGTATCCGTATATATACCTTTAATACGACTAAAATACGCCAAAAGGAGCGATGCATCTTGAATTTCATGAACCAGAATGGCGATAATATCCCAGGGTTCAAGCTGCCGAAGTTGAAGCCGGGTATGTACAAGAGGATAGGAGTGGGGGTAGCCGCAGCAGCTGTACTCTTGTATATCGGCGCTACCTCATTCTATACGGTGCAGGAGCAGGAACGTGCGGCTATTCTGACCTTCGGCAAGTATACGAGTGAGAGCTCAGCCGGGCTTCATTTCAAATGGCCCTATCCCATCCAGGATGTAATTACCGTGCCTGCGGAATTGACCCAGCGGATTCATATCGGGTACCGCCAGGAAGCTGGAGGATCTGTGCCCGTGGATGAAGAAGCCATGATGATTACAGGTGATGAGAACATCGTCTCTGCCGACGCTGTAGTCCAGTGGAAGATCAGCAATATCCGTGATTATCTGTATAACATTGATGACCCTGAGCAATTCTTGCGCAACTCGGCCAGCTCCTCGATCCGTGCGGTCATTGGTTCCGAGAAGCTGGACTATGCGATTACCGACGGAAAGACGGTCATTCAGGATAAGGTCCGTGTGCTGCTGGTGGATCTGCAGAAGAAATACAACACCGGCATTCAGATCATCGATATCAAGTTCCAGGATATTGAGCCGCCAAGCGGCCAGGTGGAGGAAGCTTTCCGCGAGGTGACGAACGCCCGTGAAGAGAAGAATACGAAGATCAACAACGCTAAGAAGTATGAGAACGATATCATTCCGAAGGCGCGCGGTGAAGCGCAGGCCCTGCTGGAGCGGGCCGAAGGCGAGAAGAAGTCGCGTATCCTGAATGCGCAGGGGGATGTGGCGCGGTTTAATGCGATTTTTGCCGAATATGCGAATAATAAGAGTGTCACCGAGAGCCGGCTGGTTCTGGAGACCCTGGAGACGATTCTGCCTAACGCCAAGATCTTCATTACCAACTCGAACAGTGATACGGTGAACTATCTGCCGCTGAATGAGCTGATGCGCAGTTCCAAGGAGAACACCTCAGCTCCAGCCGCGACGAATCCGCCTGCCTCACCCGCACCGCAAGGAGGAGATGCCAAGTGAAAAGAAACCCGATCATCCTATTAATTTCCTCTATCGTCCTGATTATTCTGCTGGCCGGCTCTATGTATATTGTGAAGGAAGGGGAATATAAGGTTGTCCTGCGTTTCGGTGAAGCGATGCGTGCGGTGGAGGAGCCGGGGCTGAAGTTCAAGCTGCCTTTTGTCGAGAATGTCTCGGAGCTGCCCAAGTATCAGATGACGTACGAGAGCTCGCCGACCAGCATTCTGACCAAGGACCAGAAGCCGATTGTGGTCGATAATTATACCGTCTGGAGAATCACCAACGCCTCGCAGTTCCTGAGAACCGTTCAATCGGTCAGCGGCGGGGTCCAGCGTATCGATGAAGCCGTCTATAACTCGGTGCGACGCAAGCTGTCGGAGATCAATTATGAGAATATCATCAGTGAGGATACCGGCCGGGGTAATATTAACGATGAGATTACCAAGGATGTAAGTGACGCGTTGTCCCGTGATAACTACGGCATTGAAGTCATTGACGTACGGATCAAGCGTACCGACCTGCCGGAAGAGAACAAGCAGAGCGTGTACAACCGGATGATCTCGGACCGCCAGTCTATTGCTGCGCGTTACCTGTCTGAAGGGGATGAGGAGTCCAAGAAAATCACCTCCAAGGCGGACCGCGCCTCCCGGGAGCTGATGGCCCAGGCGGAAGCCGACTCTAAGAAGATTATCGCCGAAGGCGAAGGGGAAGCCGCCAAAATCTACAACCTGGCCTATGGCAAATCTCCTGAGTTCTATAGCTTCTACCGCACATTGCAGAGTTATGTGACCACGCTGAAGAATGAGCCGGTCATCATGATCCCGATCGATTCGCCGTATGCGAAGATACTGATGGGCACTAAATAATAGGCTTAACGGAGAACACCCCTTAGGATCAATTGATTCTAAGGGGTGTTTTTGTCGTGTTACCCGGCTGCTCTGAAGGTTGTTTTTAAGGAAAATAGGCTTATCTAGATACTTCACTTAATACATTAAGTTATATCAATTATTTTCAAATCTAAGGGGTGTTCTATTAATGTTGCTATTATTCTGGGGTGAGCCTAAATGAATCAGAAGATAAAACGGGTCTTGCTGGGCAGTCCGATCCATCAAAAACCGGAAATTTTGCAGCATTTTCTGAATTCTTTGCAGCGCCTGAACCTTAACAATATTGAATTGCATTACTATCTGATTGATGATAATCGGGATGAAGCCTCCAGTGAACTTCTGCAGCAGTTCGCCCAAAGCGGGAGAACAGTCATTCTGGAATCCTCTGGCTACCATGATGACTATATACGCGATGACAATGCCCATGCCTGGCGTATTAGCCTTGTCTGGAAGGTGGCCGAGTTCAAAAATCAGATGATCCGGCATGCGGAAGCTTTCGGCTATGATTATCTGTTTCTGATTGATTCCGATCTCATTCTTCATCCGAGTACACTGGAGCAGTTGCTTAGTTCAGGCAAGGACATTATCTCTGAAGTGTTCTGGACCCAATGGGAGCCGGGCAAATTGTCCCAGCCGCAGGTATGGATGCATGATGAGTATAACCAATGGGAAGCGTTACCGGGAGAAAAACTCTCACCTGAAGAGATCAAGCGCCGCCTTCATACATTTCTGCTGAAGATGGAGGAACCGGGAATTTATGAAGTCGGTGGACTTGGCGCCTGCACCTTAATCAGCATCCAGGCCATCAAGTCTGGTGTTAGTTACAAGAAAATCCGTAATCTCTCGTATTGGGGAGAGGATCGCCATTTCTGTATCCGTGCAGCGGCACTTGATATTCCTCTCTTCGTAGATACCCATTATCCGGCTTTGCATATATACAGAGACAGTGATCTTGATAAAGTTGAGGAGTTCGTACGGCAGTCAACGGCAATGCCTGAGACGGAGCCAAGTGAGCATATTGGGAAAAGGAATGATGGAGAGCCAGAGCGGAGCGATGCGGAACATGTTGTCACCCCGGCAGCGGCCTCGCGCCGGCCCAAGCTGACTCTAACGATGATAGTTAAGAATGAAGCCACAAGGTTCCTGCGGCAGATTCTGGAGGAGCACCGCAAATATATCGACGAGGCCGTTATTATCGATGATGGCAGCACAGATGACACAGCGGAATTAGTCAAGGAGGTTCTTAAGGGAATTCCGCTTAAGCTGATTCATAATCCGGTCTCCCGCTTCAACAATGAATCCGAGCTGCGTAAACAGCAGTGGGAGGCGGTGGTTGCGACTGGGCCGGAATGGATTCTTAATCTGGATGGGGATGAGATATTTGAACCCGGCTTTGCCGAAGAAGTGGACTCCTTGCTGAGAACGGAGAACTGCGACCTATTCTGCTTCCGCCTTTACGATTTCTGGGATGACAACCATTACCGCGAGGATAAGTACTGGCGGGCCCACCTGAGATACCGGCCGTTCCTGGTCCGCTACCGCAAAGACTTCACCTACCTCTGGAATAATCTCCCGCAACACTCCGGGCGGCTGCCAGAGAATATTTGGGAATTGCCCCATCAGCTGAGCAACCTGCGCCTGAAGCATCTTGGCTGGTCAAAGCTGGAATTCCGGCTGGAGAAGTATATACGGTATATGCAACTGGACCCGGACGGCAAGTACGGCTGGAAGGAGCAATATCAGTCCATTCTTGATGAACATCCCATTCTGTTGCCTTGGAGCAAACAGTAAGGGAATCCGTTAAATGAGAAGGGGAGATGAAGGAGCAGGGAGGCGGTACCTTCCAGCTCCTTCATCTCCCCGGCATGTTCCTGTTACAAGAAGATCAGCAGCAGCGTACCAACCACGAAGCAATAGTATGAAAAGTAGATCAGATTGCCCTTCGCCATAATACCGATGAACCAGCGCATGGCGAAGTAAGTGGCGACCAGCGTGGTGAGGAAGGCGATCAGGTAAGGCATCGCCAGCGCTGAACGGTTCGGATCATTCGCGATATCGGATGCGCCGAGAATCAGGCCTCCGATACTGATGGGAATGTACAGCATGAAGGAGAATTTGAGTGCGGTCTCCTGCTTCATCCCGACGGCAATCGAGGCAATCACGGTTGAGCCGGAACGGCTGATCCCGGGAATCAGTGCTACGGCCTGAGCCAGCCCGACGATAATGGCATCCTTCATTTTGAGGTTGCCGTCTCTTTTCTGGCCGCGCAGATTGCGGATCAGCCAGAGGGCAACCCCTGTAACAAGTAAGCTGATGGATACGGTATGTACAGAGGTGAAGACGCGTTCGATCGTATCCTTGAAGAATACGGCAGCAACCGCTGCAGGGATTGTGCCGATAACGATGTAGATGCAGAACATGAATTCGGACCGGTACTTCGTATCGCGCGTCTTCAGATAACGGAAGAACCCTGTGATTAAGTCCATGATATCTTTGCGGAAAATAAAACAGATGGCGATCAATGAGGCCGTATTGGTTAAGATTTCAAAAGAGAGTCCATTCTGCTTCACGCCAAGCAGCCGCTGGGCAATGATTAAATGCCCGCTGGAGGAGACGGGAATCGGTTCCGTCACCCCCTGTACGAGGCCTAACAGTAAGTATTTTAGCCAATTGTACCAGTTTTCCATGATTTCCTCCTGAATTTGAACTGCAAATAATGTGGATTAAGCCTGCCGTCTGCGGTACCGCTTGGACAGGACGTACAGCCCGAACCCTAACAGGAACAGAGTGGCCAACGGCAGAATGTAAGGCTTGACGATCTCATCCACATGCTCCCACTGCGAACCCAGCTTGTAGCCCAAATAGACATAGATTGCCGTAATCGGCAGCATGGCCAGGAACGTATAGAGACTGAATTTGAACACATTCATCTTGGCGATCCCGCAGGGGATGGAGATGAGAGTTCTTACGCCCGGAATGAAGCGCCCGTAGAAGGCCACACCGCTGCCGTATTTCTCAAAAAAACGGTCAGATGCTTCCAGGTGATGCGGGCGGATGAACAGGTACTTCCCGTACTTGTCCACCATGGGTCTTCCGCCGAACCGGCCAAGGGCATACAATGTTAGCGGACCGAGGGTGCCACCGACCGTACCGGCCAGAATGGTCAGCAGAAGCTTCATATCCCCCAGATACACCCAATATCCGGCAAGCGGAAGCACGATTTCAGCAGGCACAAATTCAAAGGATAAGGCGATCATGATTCCGGCATACGACAAATCTTTGAAAAAAAGTATAAACTCCGTAATCCATTCTGTCATGCGTTTCTCTCCCTTCTCAAACAAAAAGCCCCCTATTTAAAGGGGGCAGTCTCATCAACTGTCAGCACCCTCTCATCTTTGCAAGGCATCCGGGATGCCTCTAGTGCTGTGCCTAATATGCTTCTGGCATGACGGTCACAGCGGTATCATCGGGCGAAGCCCTCCACCGAACTCTGGATAAGAGTATTATTCAATTTGATAACATTAAAACACACCTGTATACCATTAAGCAAGTTTGGGAAAAGAGAGAAATGGTGGATGAAAAGTTGAAAGCGTTATCTCAGTTCAATCCTGAACACATCGCCCGCCTGCCCGCCGAAGACGGCCATTCCGCCTTGCGGCAACTTGACTGAAGGGGTTTTTCTAACTTTTGAGTGGCTTACGATCATTCCGTCCGCATCATAGACAACGTATCCGCCGCTTGGGGGAGCCGTAACGGTCATGGTTTTGCCGGCGGCCTTCTTGTCGATCTTGAACCATACGCTCTGGCCGCCCGCAGGAACGGTGCTGGTCGAGGCCGGTCCTCCATAGATCGGCTTCACGGCATCGCCGCTGATATAAGCATTGCCGTCGATGGTTAAATATTCGGCACCGTTCTGCTTGGAAAAGGTCAAATCGAAGGCGTCTCTGCCGTTCATAACCGGAATTTCAGCCGCATTGACGGCAGTGTTCTCGTCCACAATCCGCGTTCCGGTGGCGTAGCCCTGTTCAACCTTAACAGTCTTCGTCAAGATGGAAGGGGAGAGGTAGAAGAAGGAATTAATTTTCTCATCCACAGCGTAGTAATGCTTCCCGTCTCTCTGCGCCCAGGCCTGCTTCGTAGAAGCATTCAGGGGATTTGCATCCAGCTTCTGGTACTCATATGTGACCATCAGCATTTGACCGATACCGGGGATAGTCAAGTGCGTGTTCAGCTTCAGATAGGTTTTGCCGTTCTTCTGCTTATCGAAGCTTACGGCTGCACTGCCGTCCGGGCTCGTGAACTGTCCCTTGCCGGTATAAATATACTTCTGCGCAGGAATGAGTCCGCCCTCCAGCTCAGGCAGGTTGAGCGCTCCGTCCTTAATGGTTATGGCAGTGGTTGCGCCGACAGTACCGTATAATCCCGAATAGGCTCCCAGCTCGGCAGGCATAGCCGCTTTGACCGGAGAAGTGAAGGTGGCTTCCGGCAGAATCTTATTAATCTTCCCGGTGTCCTTCAGGTAGGCCAGCAGCACATTGGTAGCGAAAATGGTGTTATAGATTGAGCTTCCGCCCGACGAGAGCACCGCGATGGATATATCGGATTCCGGCAGGGTAATCAGGTCAGCGTGATACATGATGGTATCTCCGCCTTTGGATAAGGCCTTGATTCCGTAATCACCGAATGGTGCCAGATCTACGGCATCCCAGCCCAGACCGTAATTGAAGCTGTTTCTCTCTTCAGGCACCCAGAGCCCATTCTTGTATTCAGGCTGCTGCATCGCTGTAGCGGAGGCTTTCGACAGAACATCCGGGTGCTTGCCGCTGAGCATCTCGGCGAATGTGGTCAGATCTTCGGCTGTGGAATAGAGGCCGCCTGCTCCAAGGATATTGGCATTCTCGGCAGGCATTGCCTGCGTTAGACCAGGGAAGTAGGTCTTGGCGAGCTGCTGCCGGTTAAAGGTGTCCAGCGGCGTCTTGGTGGAGCTTAGCTTCAGCGGAGTGCTCATGTGCTGATCCAGGAACTCAGTATAGCTGCTGCCGGTCACCTGCTCAATCATCAGCTCCAGCAGTTGAAAGCCGTCATTGCAATATACGGAATAGGCGCCGGGATCAGATTTGAGCCGCTCAGACTGAAGCCTTGTCAGCAGGTCATCATGATTCTGAGTATCGGCATCATCCATCAGAATACTGTTCCCGTAGTGGCTGCCGTACAGGCCCGAGGAATGGTTCATTAACATGCGCGGCGTAATCTTCTTATAGCGCTCATCGGCCATTTTGAATTGCGGCAGATACGTAGTCAGCGGCTTATCGATGTCAATGACCTGATCTTCGGCAAGCATCATCGTGGCTGCGGAGACATGCATTTTGCTGACGGAGCCGATGCCGAACATGGTATCCTTCGTGATGGGAGTCCCGGCTGCCTTATCAGATACACCGAAGCCTCCCGATACCGTAATGGCACCTTGATCCCTAATCGCATACTGCATGCCGCTTACCCCGTAATCGGATACGATCTTCGAGCCCAGCAGACGGGCCGTTTCCTGCACCGGGCTCTCCTTCTCCTGAGCGGCAGCCGGGGCTGCGGGGATTACTAACATGGCAGCAATTACGACTGAAGTTAACTTGTTCATCTTGAATTCCTCCTCTTGTGTCTCTTAGGTAATCTTCCTGAAGTTATCATACAGGCAGAAGAGAGGAGCGTGGCCCGAATAACCCTGAAACGCGGATTACGATCCCTTAAGCGCATTTTATATAGAAACTTCGCGCGAGAAGGGGAGGACCACCATATTGTTGAATTCCCGATGCCCGGCCTCAATCGTCATATTGCCGCCGTACTTCTCGCAGATTCTGGAGATATTGGTTAGACCGATACCATGGTATTCCGGGTCCGGCTTCCGGCTCTGCAAAGAGGTAGTCTCCGGGGCGGTATGATTCAGGATGCGGATGAACAGCGCGGATTCACTGGAGTGCATCTGGATCAGAATGTAGCGGTCCTCGGCCAGCCGTACTTTTTTGGAGGCTTCAATGGCATTGTCCAGCATGTTGCCCAGCACGACGCACAGGTCATAACGGTCGATGTGAAGCTCACCAGGCAGCAGCTTGAGCCGGGTATCGATGCGGATGCCGTTCGCTTGTCCGATATTCAGTGTGTTCGTGACCAGCGCATCCACCGCCAGATGGCCGGTGTTGACCCGCTGGTAGGCATCCTCTACTTTATTCTGCGTAAGCTTGATATGCGCAAGAGCGGCCGCCGGATCATCCCGCCGGATACACTCTTCAATGTAGAGGAACTGCTGATGGGTATCGTGGATGATTCTTTTAATCGACTTGAAGCTGTGCACCGTCTTCTCATAGTTGGCGTCCTGATAGTTCATCTGGTGCTGGAGCTGGGCGTTCTCATGCATGAACTGGAACTTGTCGGTAATAGTATCGAAGATATAGACAATCATCACATTCAGGAACAGGAAGCCGAGAATCGCAAAAAAGTAGTAGAAATCCTTCGTGCTGTTAACGGTAAGAACGTTGATCTGATAGGTGCTGATGAGCGGGACGAGCAGGAACATCACATAATACCGGTAGGGCAGGGAGACGCTTCGGCGTTTGGAGATCAGCCGGATGATCTGAATCACCGGGAACATAATAATGCAGCTCAGGATCAGCCCCTTGATGAAGGCCGGCCGGTCAATCCCCGTACCCCCGTCCATGCTGGTGTAATCTACCGAATCTATCATTGAGAAAATATACAGCGACATAAAGCTGACCACCGTCATCAGCACAGCGTACAGCATGGAGAAGATCACCTGCGTCTTCATCTCCACCTTATAGGCTTGCGCCATACTGAAGATCATCAGCAGGGCTACGCCGGAGGAGAATAGAGGGGACAGCGGGCTTACCAGGTAGAGGAAGCAGAGCACCCCGTAGATGAGGAAATAAATGATCCGGTTAGGCTTCCTGGCGGACTTATCAAATACGGAGGCAAAGAAGAATTGGGTCTGAAAGCACATCACCAGCACCACACAGACGACAAGGGTCAGATTATAGTGAGTCATAGGAGCTGCCCTTCATGATCATGAATTTGGTGTAGAAGTCCTTAACCTCTTTGATTTTGGACCGGCCGATGGGGAACTCCTGCCCGCCCGACATCAGCACGGAGCCGCCTGCGAACTTGTGGACATGCAGCAGATTGATAATAATCGAACGGTGGATGTGCAGGAAATGGCTGTCCCGCAGTGCTGAAGCGTACTCTGCAATAATTCCTCTGGTCTCATAGATTCCCGTGGTGGTAATTACATTCAGCTTGCTCTTGACGGTCAGACTCTTGGCCGCCTCAATGCCGATGATATCATCATGCCGCAAGACGACCTCCTCATACCCGGACTTAATGACCATGAACTTCTTATCCTGGGCCTGGAAGTAATCACAGAGCTTCAGAATTTTCTCCTCCAGGAGCTGCGGGGCGACGGGCTTGATCAGATACTGGAAGGTAATCACGTCGAAGCTCTCCACCATATATTCAGGGTAGCTGGTCAGGAAGATAATCTGTTCGTCAAAATGCTTCCGGCTTCTCAGCCGGTGCGCCGTCTGAATCCCGTTCATGCCGCCCATCTCCACATCCAGAATCAGGATATGGAAGGGGGCTCCGCCCCGTCCATAGTGGGAGATTAAGTCCTCTCCCGAAGGAAACAGCTCGATTTCAAATTCGGTATCCGTCTTGACGGATAAGCCGACCAGTATCCTCTTCACCAGCTCCCGCTGCTGTTCTTCATCCTCGCATACCGCTACCCGATACATCCAAGAGTCCCCCTTCACTTCCGGCTCCATGCCTAAGCAGATATTTGTACACAACATTATATAGTATTGTCCAGCGGAATGAGCGGATCAGGAGCCAAACGCATAAGTTAATCCCTGGACGGCAAAAGCGGAGCGGTGAACATCCGGAGACCAAGGCGAACGCTACGCTTGTACGCGGGTCGTTCCGCCCGCTCCGCTGTTTAAGCATATGGCTCAGGCACTGCACTGCTGCTACTTCCACAGCCGCAGCAGCGGCCCAGCCTCGCCGTATACGGGATCACGCTCCGGCAGCGGAACTTCGCGGATCTCGGGGAGCGCCGCAGCGAAGTCATCCGGGTCCGCCCGGCGGGTGTTATAGTCCATGCCGCCGGGATAAGCGCCGGCGATGCGGAAGTCCGGAGAAGCCGTGAGCTTCTTGTGTGCTGTCCCGGCAGGCAGCACCACAACGTCACCGGCCTCCACGCTGGCGGTGTATCCGGCATCTCCGCCAAGCTGGAGGCTGGCGCTGCCGGAGATCACGCCCAGCACTTCATGCGCGTTGCTGTGATAATGGTGGTAGGGGAAGACGCCATTCACCCAGCTGTTCAGCCAGCCGTTGGCATTGAAGATCTGTTCGGTGTCTTCCGGGTGGTCCCGGAGAACACCTTTATACAGCAGGACCGGAAGCTCCGGGTTGTTCGGCAGCAGGCCATCAGCCTGGAAGCTGAGCTTCATTATAGATTCGTCCGGCTCACGGCTTACCGAATTGTGTTCTGACATACGGATCATCTCCTACGTGAATTTTGGTATATATAGAATTACCCTAAGGTTGGTAATGTATCTTCTGAAAATAGCTTTAAAACTATAATATTGAACCTCAGGGATGTTAAAGCTGAGCATGAACGTTGAGCTAATATTAAGCTGATACCGCATCCGTAGCCGACTTCTACTTTTAAATTTAAGTAACTGATTGTATTTCCTGCAATAGAAAAGGCATATCTGACTGCAAAATGAGATTCTATTGTATTTCATACAGTGGAATGTTGTGTTTTGGCTGAAAAAAGGCCTTTGTTCAACATTCAATTGTACCGAATACAATAGATTCTATTTTGAAGCCTTTTTTACAGCATTCCATTGTACAAAATGCAGTTACTATCGTTCCAGCGCCTACAGCATCAGAATGCCTGCTGCGCGAATGAGACGGGTATGTGATATCCTCAGCCTGTGATTGGGGAAATTATACGTGCAATAAATATAGCGGGGCTATTTTCTACCTGCTTGTAAAAGGGTAATTGATGGCATACAGTGTAACATAGCTGTTATAGATGGTTGCGAAAGGGAGGGGTTATAGTGAGAATTATCCGTAAAATCAGTACCCTGCTGGCGGCTGCGCTGCTGCTGCCTGCCATTCTGATGCCGCAGGGGGCACCGGCTGCACCCGCCGGGGCGAAGGCTGCGCCGTCCGGGACGGTAGCCGCTGCGGCTTCACCCGCCCAGAGTCTGGCCACGAACGGGCTGGTGCCGCTGACCGGCGCCATCAACGGTAATCTGCCGATTCATATGTCCATTAAGGTGGAGAGCGGCGGGAAGCTGACCGGAAGTTATTATTATGATAAATACAAGAAGACCATCAGGCTCACCGGTACAGTCAGCGGCAAATACGCAAATATGTATGAATATGATGCGAAGGGTAAGGAAACCGGCCATTTCGAGGGCTGGTGGATTCCCGGCACCGGCTTCGCCGGAGTGTGGAGTAACCCGGACGGCACCCGCCAGCTTCCGGTAGAGGCATTGACGGCTACCGCCGCAGCCAGCGCCAAGGTGCCGGCCGCAGCGGACTGGAGCGGGGAATGGTATATGGAGTCTTATTCGCCCTTCTTCGGATCTTATGTTGAATTCAGCAACGTGAAGAGCGACAAGCTGGTCTTCTCGGTGGATGCCTATGATGGAGCTCATTCCGGCCAGCTGTATGAAGAGTCGGCAGTAGTCCGCAAACGGATGGCCGTCTACAAGGAAGAGGACGGTTCCGTGGTCTTTTTCTATCTGCTGAACGGCAATTTGTATGTTACCAGCCCTTCACCGGTATATTCCGCCGGGGCGAATGTAACCTATACCGGCCACTATACAAGAGACCCTCAAGAGACCGTCTACACGCTGCGGGATACCGGTGTCTTCAAGACAGCCGCAGATGATAAGGCCTTCCGTAAGCTGGTAGGGGAAGATTATGATCTGTTCCTGTACAGCATGCAGCTGCTGAATGAGCCGAAGGATCTCGACGGTAAGGGGGCAAAAGTGGTAGAGGGCGGCGTAAGAGGGCTGTTCACCCTTACGGAAGCCATTATCATGTATGATAAGCAGGGACATTTCTGGGCGGCTGCGCTCGATTCGGATGAAGCCTCGGATTCGGATGAGGTTCCCGAGACCTTCGTGCGGTTCTATACCAATGTTCCGGGCACCAGCAAGTTGCCGAAGACTATAGTGAAATGGATGGAGGGTTTTCCCGATTACACAGTGGTCTACATGAATTTCTAAACCTTGCGCCAGAGCGTTTTAACTTTTTTATAACGGGTACATTGAAAGAGTGAGGGTCCGTTTGGCATGGGTAGCTACTGCACGAGAATCAGTGTACACCGGTTATGTCAGCGGATTCGCATATCCTGCAGCTTTTCACTGAAAGGACGGGACAGCGTGCATGCGCAGGTCCTGCCGCTATAATGGAAGCTGCGGGTGCAACAAGAAACGGTATGCCTAACCCCTGACCGGGGGGCGGCATACCGTTTTTGTATGGATTCTGTTATCGCCGAAGTTCCGGCACGGAATCAAGTGTATAAACGCTTCCAGTTTGCATACCAGCGCTCAACCTTCGCGGACGGGGTGAGCTTCAGGTCCCGCCAGAGCAGGCTGCGGAGCTTCTCATATTGCTCCTGTACAATGCTCAGCTCGCCCAGCCGGTTATAGAATTCCATGAGCGCCAGGTAAGCCGGCTCGTGGTAGGGATGCAGCTCCACAATCCGCTGATAGGTGTTAACCGCCTTGGTGATGTTATCCTTGACGGTATAATAATCGGCCAGCTCCGTGGCATGCTGCAGGGAGAGGTTCCTCAGCCGCTGCCGCTCACTCTCGGCCCACAGATATTCATAATCCCCCAGGTAATCACCGGTATAGAGCTTCAGCAGCTCCTCATGCTCCGCGGCGTTATAATCATTCACCGGGTCCAGTGAGACGACACCTTCCTCCCACAGCACCGCATCGATCTGTGCGTCGCCGGTCTCCAGCATATACCCTTCGCCCACGCTTGCATTGCTGATTACAAGGCCGATGTCCGCCCGTTTTAGCGATTGCCTGATCTGGTAGATGGCCGTATACAGGTGGGTAGAGGCACGCTTGAACGAGGCCTCGGGCCAGAGCAGCTCGACCAGCTTGTCTTTGACGACGATCCGGTCATGATGATAGAGCAGGAAGGCGAACAGCTCCTGGGCTTTGGAGGTCCGCCAGCGGAAATCACGGATTGGAACGCCTCCCCGTTCGAACTGGATGGCATTGAAGCAGCGGATCAGCAGTGTGTCTAGCTTGTCCGTCTGCTCCTGGTTGACTTTCCGGCTGCTTATCCGCTGAAGGGTCCGGCTCAGCCGTTCCCTGGGGACCGGCTTCAGCAGGTAATCCTGCGCACTGACCTCGAAGGCTTCCAGCGCGAAGCTGTTATGGGCGGAGACGAATACAACGGCTGAGCCGGGACAGCACTCCTCAAGCTGCTTCGCAACCTCCATGCCGTTCATTCCCGGCATATCAATATCGAGAAAGATAATATCTGCCTCCCAGCCGGACGCTTCGCTTAAGGCCCGCAGGGGATTGGTATAGGTTGCCGTTACAATGGTCGAGCCCAGCGCCTTGAGCGTTGCTTCCAGCTGAATCAGGGCGAGTCGTTCATCATCGATCAGCACTACCCGAAGCATTGTAGCACCTCCTTGTACAAGTTATAGCGGCTGGAGCAAGGGGGTCACTCCGCACGCCGGACGGGAATTATGAAGGAGACGGTGGTTCCAAAGCCGGGGCGGCTCTGAATGGACAAGCCTCGCCCGTAGCGTTCAATCAGCCTCCGGTTCGTGTTCCATATTCCGATACCGGAGTGTTTGTCTTTGTGTTTCGTCAGCAAGCGGTCAATCTGCGCCTGCTCCATACCTTTGCCATTGTCCTGCACCGTAAGCCGGACCTGCTCTTCCTCCTCTTCAATGCGGATAGTCAGTATGCCGCCTTCTATAAGACTGAGCAGCCCGTGACGGACGGCATTCTCGACCAGCGGCTGCAAGATCAGCGGGGGAACCCGCAGCAGTCCGGTATCATTCCGCTCCCACTTGACCTCCAGCCGCTCGCCGAACCGCACCTGCTCAATGTATAAATAGGCTTCCACTAACGACAGCTCCTGCTTCAAATGAACCAATGTGCCGGTATTCATCAGGTCGAAGCTTGAACGCAGATAGGCGGAGAAGGCCTCGATCATCTGCTGCATCTGGCAGATATCAATGGTGCTGAGTGTGGCGATGGAGTTCAGGGCATTGAACAGGAAGTGAGGACGGATCTGCGCTTGAAGGTAAGCGATCTCCAGCCGCAGGCTGTGGTAGATGGTCTGCTTCAGCCGCGCCAGCCCGGTCACCCGGTATTTGAGTTCCAGGCTGTCTACCGGCTTGGTCACATAATCATTCGCCCCCTGCTGAAATCCGTAGTAGATCTCCTCACGCATAGCCCGCGCCGTCAGCAGCAGCACTGGCAGCTCCGACGCCGGAAACCGCTCCCTTACCCGGCGGGTCAGCTCATAGCCGGACATCCCGGGCATCATCACATCGGTAATCAAGAGATCCCACGATTCTTCCTCCAGCCGGATCAAGGCTTCCTGCCCGCTTAACACAGAGGTAAGCTGATAGATATCTTCATGCAAAATGGTCGAGAGCACCCGCAGATTAACGGGATCATCGTCAACGGCCAGAATCTTCAGTACGGCTTCATCCGTATCGAAGCCGGAGGGGGACGGCGGTACCCCCGCCAGGAATGGCTCTTCTTCCTTATTACGCAGACGGATACTCCAGTCGGTGGATGCAGTAACCAGGGCTTCCACTGTGTCCACTGCTTCTGCTCTGCCGAACCGCTCATCTATACAGAAGGCTTCGTGCGCCAGCGGCAGGGAGAAGCGGAAGACCGAGCCTTCCCCGAGCCTGGACTCCACGGTCAGGCTGCCTCCGTGCAGCTCCACCAGCTGCCGGGTAATGCTAAGACCCAGACCCAGGCCGCCATTGTCCTGTCCGCCAGTCTGTTCGTAGGGGAGGAAGATGCGTGCGAGAGCTTCTTCCTCCATCCCCGCACCGGTGTCGGCCACGCTGACCTGCAGCTGCCCGTCCGTTTCTTCGGCAGTCACAAGGATGCTGCCGTTCTCTGTCCACTTCACTGCATTATGTACCAAATTGAAGAGGATCTGAATCAGCCGCTTCTCATCGGCCCACACACGCGGCAGCGAAGCGGATGCGCTTACATGAAGTGTCAGCTTCTTGCCGTCCGTTAAGTAACGGAGCATGTCCATCACTCCGGCGGCGATGGTATGAATGGACAGCGGGGCAGGATGGAGGATCATCCGGTTCTCCCGCAGCAGAGTGAGATCCAGCAGATCATCCAGCAGCTGTGACATTTGGCGCCCGATCCGTACCATTAGCTCCAGGTCTCCGGGGTCTTCTTCCGGAGAGGCTGCCCGCTTCTTGTCGTATTCCGATTGGGCAATGCTCATCATGCCGTGCAGCGGAGTCCGCAGCTCATGCGAGGTATTCATCAGGAACCGGTCCTTCTGCTTGTCCGCTTGCAGCAGCTGTTCATAGAGCAGCCTATTCTCGTTGGACTGCCGGATATATTGCTTCAGGGCATAGGAGGAGAATCCAATGATTGCAGCAAGAATATCAATCGGATAGAACGGAAGGTTCTTGTGATAATTATTCACGGTAGCTCCCCAGACCACACCCGAGATTAGACAGCAGGCGGTGAAGGTCAGGAAGGCGACATCTTTTTTGCGCTCATAGACCATCCTTGCGAAGACAACGAACATCCAGCAGGGCGGAATCATATATAGCAGATTGAAGAATAGTAAGGCATGGGTTAAGGCGATGTGTATAGGCAATACAGACAGGACAAGCGTGTACAGCGCAAGAAGGAAGCTATACATCTTAAATACGCGGCCGGACGCCGGGGTTCCATAGAACCTGTAAGTCAGCAGCAGCATGAAATAGACCATCCATAGATAAGACAGCATCTTGAGCTTGATCCCCCAGCTATAGCCAAGCGGCAGCACAATATATAACAGAAGATCATTATCTGTGCCAACAGAGACAGCGATTGCGACCAGCATAAGGGCAAACAGCAGCAGGGGCCAGTTCTTCTGGGACAGCAGATACAGAATGAAGACGTACAGCGCATGAAGGAGGAGAATAACAATGGTGGTCAATTGAAAAGCAGAGGAATACCACCGCTCTTTGATAATGGAGGATTGCGCGCCGAGACGGATGGAATAGGAGATTCCGCCTTTCTCCTTATGATCGAAATTGGCGGCTTGAACCAGAACAAACATCTCTTGTGTCCCTTCAGGCAAGAGGTAGTGAACGGTAGAGGGAACTGCCTTGGGCAGATACAGCTCCTTGTCAGCAGCCGGCTGTCCCATGGTCTGCAGGACACGGCCGTTGACCTCAATCCGGGATGAGGCCTGAATCTGCTGGGTCCAGAAGCTATAGGGTTCATCCAGTGGCTGATCGACCAGAATCCGCAGGGCATAAGTACCATAGCCCAGGGAGGAACCAGACATCGTTTCCTTCCAGTTGCCGGGTACCTCTACAGGCACGGCAGCCCCAGCCGTGCCGGAGCGGATATCCCTTTCGCTGACCAGACGGTTCGGATAGAAGTCCCATGTCCCGTCAAGGACAAGCGAATGGGCATGCTTGAAGGTCCAGCCGCGCAGATCAAGCACGCCTGCATCCGCACTGGGCTGCTCCGGCAATGCAAAAATCTGCTGCCAGACCCTTTGCATACCTAACAGCAGGGAGATATATATAACCACTAAGGTCAGATGTTTTAGATAATATCTGGAATTTTTATTCATCATAAATTAAAGATTTCGACAGAGGCGAGGAAGCACCTGCATAAAAATTAAATAAATTATTGAACGATTAACAGAGGTCTGTGCGAAAAATTCACGAAAGATTCTGGCGCCGGGGCTGTGATTCCGTCTCGTTCTTTTGTCCTGCTTTCCAGGCGGGCCAATAGTGCTGCTTGCATAACCCTTTCGCATAATGCCGTCTGTTGCAGTCCTCTTTCGTGCATTTTCTTTCGTTGACGGCTCTCAGTCTTCCCATATGTGCATCCCTCCATAACGGTTCATTTCAAGTCAAGCCCATTATAGAGAACCCTCATAGACAAGAACTGAACAAAAATGGAATTTAAATTCCATTTAATTCTAATCGTATTTACCCACCCGGCTGCATATAAATGATGTACCAAGTCCGACAAATCCACCTAAATGAAAACCATTTGTGTAAAGGAGGGGAGCTTTTGCCCACAGAAGCTGCAACCTTGCGTGAGCAAATTCTGAAGCTGACAGGAGAATATTACGATATCCGTTGGCCCGGCCGGTCCTTTGTGCCTGGACGCGATTACGTGCCGGTCAGCGGCAAGGTGTTCGATGGCGAAGAATTGATCAGTCTGGTGGATGCTTCACTTGATTTCCACCTGACTGCCGGCAGATATACTGGCGAATTCGAGCGGAGGTTCTCTCAGATTATGGAGAGGAAGCATACCCTGCTGGTTAACTCGGGGTCCAGTGCGAATCTGCTTGCCGTCGCAGCACTTACCTCGCCGCTGCTCGGTGAACGGCGGCTACGGCCGGGCGATGAGGTAATCACAGTAGCCGCAGGCTTTCCGACCACGGTCAATCCGTTGATTCAGCATGGCCTGATTCCGGTGTTCGTGGATGTGGAGCTGCCTACCTACAATATAAATACGGCACAGCTCGATGAGGCACTGAGTCCGCGTACCAGAGCGGTCATGCTGGCACATACACTTGGTAATCCCTTCGATCTGGCCAGTGTTAAGGCATTTACGGACCGGCATGGGCTGTGGCTGATTGAGGACACCTGTGATGCTGTCGGGTCCATGTATGAAGGTAGGCCGGCCGGTTCCTTCGGCGATCTGGCTACGGTCAGTTTTTTTCCGGCGCATCATTTAACCATGGGAGAGGGAGGCGCAGTGCTGACCTCGGGTGCCCGCTTGAAGAAAATTGTCGAATCGCTCCGTGACTGGGGCAGGGACTGCTGGTGCCAGCCGGGAACCGACAATACCTGCGGCAAGCGGTTTGACTGGACCAAGGGCGAGCTGCCTGCCGGATACGACCACAAATATACGTATAGCCACATCGGCTACAATCTGAAAGCTACCGATATGCAGGCAGCCATTGGAGTGTCCCAACTGGATAAGCTGGAGGGGTTCCATACGGCACGCAGACGTAACTTTGACTATCTGAAGGCTGCGCTGAAGCCTGCGGAGGAATGGCTTATTCTCCCGCAGGCAACGCCGCGCAGTGATCCGAGCTGGTTCGGCTTCCCGCTGACCGTGAGGGAGGAGTCCCCCCTCTCACGCAATGAACTTGTACGCAAGCTGGAGGAAGCACGGATTGGCACCCGGCTCTTGTTCGCCGGTAACCTGCTCAAGCAGCCTGCGTATTCCGCTGTAGCGCACCGCTTGGCCGCACCGTTGACCCAGACGGACCGGATCATGAACGATACGTTCTGGGTGGGAATCTATCCGGGACTTTCGACGGAGATGCTGGATTATACTGCGGAGGTATTGCTGGGCTTGCTGAAAGGTAAGGAGGTAAAAAGATGAAGGTAGTCATTCTGGCCGGGGGCTACGGGACCCGTATCAGTGAAGAGACTGATGTGAAGCCCAAGCCGATGATTGAGATCGGCGATAAGCCGCTGCTTGTGCATATTATGGAGCATTATGCCTCATACGGCTTCGATGATTTTGTTATTTGTTTGGGGTATTTGGGGCATGTCATCAAGAAATATTTTGCCGATTTCTACCTGCAGAGCTCCGATGTTTCGTTCGATTTCGGCAACGGCAATCAAATGACCCGCCATAACCGTCAGCAGCGGAATTGGAAGGTAACACTCGCGGATACGGGCAGGGAGGCGATGACTGGCGGAAGAATCCGGCAAGTCCACAAATACACCGGCAATGAACCGTTCATGCTGACTTATGGAGACGGTATTGCGGATGTCAACATACAGGAGTTGCTGGACTTCCACCGCTCTCACGGAAAATTAGCGACAGTTACCGCTGTACAGCCGGTAGGCCGTTTCGGAGCATTGGATATTACAGAGGATGACAGAGTAATCGGCTTCGTGGAGAAGCCCAAAGGCGACGAAGGTTGGGTGAATGGCGGCTTCTTCATTCTTCAGCCAGAGGTGTTCTCCCTGATTGAGGGCGACAGCACGATCTGGGAGCAGGAGCCGCTCCGCGAGCTGGCCGCGAGGGATGAGTTGAGGGCCTACAAGCACCACGGTTTCTGGCAGCCAATGGATACGCTCCGTGACAAGCGTTATCTGGAGGAGCTGTGGCGGGAGGGAGGTCTCCCATGGATGAGCGCGAACTGACAGGGGCAGCATTCTGGAAAGGGCGGCATGTCTTCGTGACCGGGCATACCGGCTTCAAGGGAAGCTGGATCACCAAGTGGCTGACGATGCTGGGCGCAAGTGTGAGCGGTTATGCCTGGGACCGGGATGAACCTAAGCTCTTCCCGCTGATCGGAGCTGCGCCGGAAGTTCATACGGTCTGGGGGGATGTGCGGAACCGGCAGCGTTTGGATGCGGCGCTGCGGGAAGCGGCCCCGGAGGTGGTCTTCCATCTGGCTGCCCAGCCGCTGGTTCGTACCTCTTACCAGTTCCCTGCCGACACCTTCGAGGTGAACGTCATGGGAACGGTGAATTTGCTGGAGGCGGTCGCAAGTGCAGTTGATTCCGGCATCTCAGTCAAAGCCGTCGTCAATGTTACAACAGATAAATGCTATGACAACCGGGAATGGATCTGGGGCTACCGTGAGACTGATCCGCTGGGCGGTTATGATCCTTACTCATCCAGCAAGGCATGTTCTGAATTGGTGACACAGGCTTACCGCAACAGCTATTTCCATCCGGCCCGCTACGCCGAGCATGGCGTTGCTGTCGCTACCGCCAGGGCAGGCAATGTCATCGGGGGCGGCGATGATTCCCTGGACCGGCTGGTACCGGACTGCCTGCGGTCATTCGCTGCTGGCTTGAGGCCGCTGCTGCGCAACCCGGCGGCGACGCGCCCCTGGCAGCATGTGCTGGAGCCGCTTAGCGGCTATCTGCTACTGGCCGAGAAGCTGGTGCAGGAGGGGGCGGAGTATGCCGCCGCCTGGAATTTCGGCCCGGAGGAGCAGAGCGTCCATAGTGTCGAGAAGGTGGCCGTCCGTCTTGCAGCGCTCTGGGGAGAGGGAGCAGGCATTGATATCGCTGGTATCTCCGGACTGCATGAGGCTGGTGAACTGCAGCTTGACAGTACCAAGGCCCGCCGTCTGCTGGGCTGGCGCTCCCGCTGGAGTGTTGAGCAGGCTCTGCAGAAGACGGTGGATTGGCACAAAGCGCTGGATGCAGGGCAGGATATGCGGAACATCAGCGAGCAGCAGATTAGCGAATATATGACACTGAACTTATAGGAGGGCACTAATGATAACAATCAGTCTATGTATGATCGTGCGCAATGAAGAGAATGGTCTGGGCCGCTGCCTGGATTGTGTGAAGGATATTGTCGACGAAATTGTCATTGTCGATACGGGCTCCACGGACCGGACCAAGGAGATTGCTGCAGAATATGGTGCAGTAATCTATGATTTTGAATGGATTGACAATTTCGCGGCAGCCCGTAACGAAGCCTTCAGCAAGGCAACGAAGGAGTATATTCTCTGGCTGGACGCGGACGATACCATTGAGGAAATCGACCGGGTACGCTTCAAGAAGCTGAAGGAGACATTGTCGCCGCAGTATCAGTCTGTGACCATGCCCTACAATCTGGCCTTCGACAGCGAAGGCAAAGTGACCTCAAGTCTTAGACGCAACCGGCTGGTCCGCCGGGACTGCGGCTTCCAGTGGATCGGACCGGTGCATGAGTACCTGGCGGTTGCCGGATATACCTTTGACAGTGAGGTCTGCGTTACCCATAAGAAGGATAAGGTTCATACAGACCGCAACCTGAACATCTACCGTGGACGTCTGGCCAAGGGAGAAAACTTCTCGCCGCGCGATCTCTACTATTTCGCGAATGAGCTCCGGGATCATGCCATTTACGAAGAAGCGCTGGAATACTACGAGAAGTTCCTGCAGACCGGCCAGGGCTGGGTTGAGGATAACTATCAGGCCTGTCTGAAGATGGCGGAATGCCACGGACATCTGAAGAACAAGGAAGAAAAGAGGAAGGCACTCTACCGTACCCTTAATTATGATATCCCCCGTTCCGAATTCTGCTGCCGGCTGGGTGAGGAATTTCTGCAGGACGGCGATTATCAGCGGGCCATCTACTGGTTCGAACAGGCGATTTCACTGCCGCGGCGGGCTACCCTGGGGCTGCAGGATATGACCTCTACCACCTGGGTGCCGCATCTGCAATTATGTGTATGCTATGACCGTCTGGGTCAGTACATGAAGGCTAATTACCATAATGAGACAGCTCTATTCTATTATCCTACACACCCAAGTATGCTGCATAACCGGAAATATTATAAAGAGCTGCTTGGCGATTCCTTCAGCGAATTGTTTAAAGTTTCTTAAGCAGGCAATCTGCCGCCTTCAAGGCAGCATAATAGACAGGCAACGTTCTCCGGAACGGGCCTGTCTATTTATTTTGCGGGACGATAATTATAGAAATAGGTATTTTTACACATTTATTGCGAGGCACATGAATACCATTAAAGTAAATAAGTCCACCTAAAATAGAGGAGCGATGTTATGGTACGCCATTACACCCAACTGGAAATCATTAATTTATCGAAATTGCCTCCGACTACAGTCAAGAGATGGCTGGAATATTTCTCTTACTTCGTACCGGGGACCCGGCAAGGAGATCAGGTGCTCTATCCCTATGAAACTCTGAAACTGTTAAAAAGAATCAGTGAGCTGCGCATGGAACGCTATCATCTAAGCACCATTGTGCGCCTGCTGATCGAGGAGGGATTCCCCATGTACAGCAAAAGTGAACAAGAGCTTCCCGTACCAGAGCGAATGGAAAGCGGTATGGCCGAGGCCCAGGAGCCAGACAGACAGCAGCAGCTTGTGGCTTCCCTCTCCTCGCTTGCCAATGAGCTGATCCGGATTGCGGATCATTTGAATCACTGGAAGGTGCAGTAGGAAAAGGCAGGGAGACTAGGGGGGGCGGCACCTGATATGACCAGGGCTTGTCCATCTCTATGCGCCAGCGTATCTGTTGTATCTGATTAGATTGAGGGTTTCAGCTGCCAGAACAAGCAGCAAACATGACATTGCCTTGTACATAGCATCAGGTTCCTTCCGGCTGTGCCGCTACCCTCAATATGTTGTTGTGTCCGGTCTTGCTGAAGAATGGCAGTTACCTGCTATTCCTCATCTTCCTCAATCTCAGTAGTTAGTTCTTCTTCCAGTAATCGTGCCGACAAGGCACCAGAGTCACTCAACAAACGCAGAATCCGGTCCATTTTGCTTAGACTAAGCCACTGGCCTTTGGTAATCTCTTCGAGCAATCTGGCGGTTGTATTATTTAACTGGATCATGTTGAGAAAGTTCATGTTCCCGGGATTAGATAGCACGAAGGCCTGCATCGCTTCCGCTTCTGCATTGATAATATGAGACAAGGACATCTCGTTGATCGCGATGGAGGTGAGCAGGAGAGAGATGCTTTCCTCCCGCGTAAGCGAGATATCGGGGGTTATATTGGGGATGTGGGGCATTGACATGCAGATCTCCTCCAAAACATGAAAGGTTGCTTTGCGCTTTATTGTCTGGTCATAGCTATGTATACTTCAGGCACAGATTGTCCTATTCCTGTTAATTCTCTGAAATCCGCCAAATCCGATATACCTGGGACGCATGGTGATAGGGACAACTCAAAAGCACATATATATAACAGTAACTAAATCAAAGCGGGGGGATGAAGCTATGCTACAGCGGGAACGGTTGACCAAAGCGATTATTCTGGCTGCGGCGCTGGAGGAAGAAGCGGTCTCGGCTCTGATCGCGGTTGAAATCCGCAAGCTGGAATATATGTATGACGATGAGTACGGCTGGGAGGAAGAATTAGAGATGGGGGGGCTTGACGCCCTGCAGGAGGCGGTGACCAGAATCATCACGGCCCTGGCCCAGCATCAGGCCATGATCTGCCGGACACTGGAAACCAGCAGACGGCTGGTGCGAGAGGTGAACGGGTATGAAGGCTGAAGCCAGGAAATCGGAGGATGAGCTATTGGTGCAGGCGATTCATAAAACAATGGGACAGATGGAGCAGCTGAAGCAGGCTTGTCTGCGGCTCTCAGTCAATGCGGACGATGAACTGGCGCTGTTCATGCGTGAGACAGAACGGCTGCTTGAACGGGCTCAGTCCACAGGCCAGGAGACTGAAAGGCAAGAACCAGAGCATAGGGAGCCGGTTTCCACCGTTATCAAGCAGACCATTCGTCCTGCGGATGCATACGTATCCGGGGGCAAGTATCTCTATAATACAGGTAAGTCCGTCCGGTTCATCCAGCGGCGTTCCGCGCAGGCCACGCGCAAACGGACGTCCCACAAGAAGCGTGGGCAGACAGTAGGAGTACGCGCAGCCAGCGAACGCAAGCGGCAGCAGCGGCAACAACTGAAGCCTGCGCTTCAGCCGCAGCCGAAGAAGGCAGTGGAGCCGCCGCAGCTGAAGAAGGCAGTGGAGCCGCCGCAGCCGAAGAAGGCAGTGGAGCGGCAGCAGCCGAAGAAGGCAGTGGAGCGGCAGCAACCCAAGAAGGCGGTAGAACGGCAGCCGAAGAGTATGCAAACTATGAATATACAGCCGCCCGTTGACTATGTGGGGATTAGAACCTCGTCCAACCTTAAGCGTTCCCTGTAAGGTACAGAAAATAATTGGATAATGTGCATTTGCTGGCGAACGAAATTCACTTTTATATCAACTATAGTATATGAGACGCAACCGCCTTCAACGTCTGCCCTCTTCGGGAAGTTTCCATATTCCCGCTTCGGGATCATAGGCATCCACCACTCTGGCGGGATTGCCCGCTGCGATACAGAAGTCCGGCAAATCACGCGTGATTACACTGTTAGGTGTGACTCTGCAGCCCCTGCCAATCGTCACGTTGCCCACAATGACGCAGTGGGCGCCGAGCTCACTGCCGGCACCGATTCGCACCTGCTGGCTGCTGGAGGTAATCCACTGGTCACGGATGGGAATACCGACTTGGCGGTACTGATGGTCAGTGTCGGCAATGTAGACATCGGGACCGACGATGACATTCTCTTCAAGAATGACACTGTTCGCAGCAGTAATGATCAGATTGCGGCTGCAACTGCAGCCGTCCCCAATGGAAATGGCGGGCGGCTCCCCCTGGCCGGGATGAACAACCGTGAACCAGCTATTCTCCTGAATAAGCACATTACGGCCGATAGCGACTTTCTCCGGACAGTTGATATCGGTCTTAAGCACGATCAGACTGCCGGGTCCGAAGGTACTGAAGCGTTGTTGAAATTCGGAGCTGATGCTTTCCATGTCCTGATGTCTCCTTTCTGATGGACCGGACAAGTCTGAGGCGGCTTGCCCGGCGGTTATATTGAAAAATAAGAATTTTTACTGAAACGGTATTGTCCTTTAAAAGGACGACAAAGCCGTTTCAACTTGCTTCAAATTTTCAGATGCTTGCTCTGAATCCGGTGCAACCGCTCATGAAGTTCAGGATAATAGGATTCATCCTGATACGCTGCAACAAAGATCTGAGCGAAATCTCCGGGCTGTAGCTGCTCAAGATTCTTCTCTAGCATATAGTTGTACCACCAGAGCAGAAAGGTATGGGCGATGTGCTTCTTCTCGGCTGCCAGTACGGCTGCATCCAATCCCTTGTCAAGGAAGTAATTAAGAATATCCAGGTAAGTATTAATGAAGGTCTGGGCGAAGCTGTATCCTCCTGCGACTTTGTCGCTGCTGGCCAGCAGCTTGCGGTGATACACACAATAATCCGGGTTAATCTCCAGAATGGAGAGCTCCAGATGGACCTGAATCAGATTCGAACGAATGAAAAGCTCAGGCGCGGCAATCTCTTCAAATTCCTTCCTGCGCATAATGATTCCCGATAAAAATGTACTGTAGATTGAGACGTGTTCAATATACTTGCTGATTCCTGTTCCCCGGTTCACGGATCCGGTGTTACTAAGGATATCAAGGAAGAGCAGACTGCAGTCCCGGTTCTGTTCGATCAGGTTGCATAAGTCTTCCAGTGAGCCTTGAAGCCAGTAATCCTCGCCGCTATGCAGCTTGATGAATTCTCCCCTGGCATAACCGGCACATTTCAGGATATTGCTGTCTGCCCCTTCGTGCTTGTCATTACGGTAATAGCGGAGGTTGGAATAAATTTCCTGACCCTTCCGCACCAGTTCTTCCGTGTTATCTGTGGAAGCATCATCAGATATAATGACCTCGAAATCTTCCGTTCTGGCATTCTGGCTGTAAATACTCTTCAGGCAAAGATCGAGCTCTTGTTCGCAGTTATAGGCAGGGATACAAATACTTATAAGCGGTTGCGAAACAGTCTCTATAGCGTGACGCTCAGCTTCCTCGCTGGGCGATCCATTAGTCTTCAGCCACTTCCGGGAGTCGGGATCAAATTGCTTGATTACTCTGGCAGGTGTACCCGCAGCTACACAGTAGTCAGGAATTACCGTGCCGGATACAACGACTGACCCCGCGCCTATGACACAGCCCTTACCGATGGATACCTGACCGGCAATGATGGTGTTCGCTCCAATCCAGCTTCCGGAGCCGATGGTCACAGTATGACTCCAGGAGCTCACCCCCTGCTTCATGACGGGCAGATGAATATTCTCATAAGCAGGATTGTGATCGGATATATGCACATTAGTTGATATGGCGACCTGGGCGCCAATAACTAACCGGTTGACTGCGGACAGGCTGCACCGGCGTCCGATCTCGCTTCCGGCACCAATCTGGATGCGCGGTTCGCTGACAATATTATTGTAAGGGAGCGTAAGACAGCAATCTGCCTGCAGCTTGACTTCATTGCCCAGAGCAATTCCGACCGTACCCGACAATTCGCAGGATGGATGAATGCTGCAGCCGCTGCCGAGCCGGTGGAACCGGTGCTGGCCATGGTGTTTGCCGTAGCCGTAATATTCAAGGAAAATGTGCCGGGCCTTCTCAATAGCAGGGGTTCGGTCCGGGATACCGCAGTTATGCAGACACCAGGGCAGAGGCTGCTTGGGAACCCCTACTTCATAGCCGCTGCTGATGAATTCCTGACTGTGTGAAGCGTCATAGAAGTGCCAACCGGTGAACAAATCCTTGCGCCAAGGAAGGTCGTACTGTGTTGCCATCAGCAGTCCGCTGAGTGTCTCCACCGTTTCATATTCGTCCGCTGGCTGCATCAGTTCAAGAGGCTGAAGTGCGCCTGTATGGCTATCAATCACTTTACCGAACTTCTGTGAGGCGTCCTGCCATATACCGGAAGACGGAAGCGTCTTAGCGCCAACGGTTCCTAACATGCCGAGTGACGGATAACGGGAGAACAGCCGGACGATGTCTTCAAGAAAATGGGGATTTAGGATATGGACATCCTGATGAATATACACCTTATACTTGGCATCTGACTGGCGCATGGCCTGATCGTACCCCGCTGCCAGGCCGGAGGCATTCCTGACGATTTGCAGATCTACGGTGAATCCATCCGGTTTGAGTAGTTGCTTAAGATTTTTTTGGCTGCGTTCCGCTAATTCCTCATTATTCACACACATGATAAAACAAATTTTACGTTCATCCATGTCGCTGACATCCTCTCCTTTGTCCTCAGTACCAGGCGTCCCTTTCATTTACCGGACTTCATGGACCCGAAGTTTACACTTGAGATCTCTGCCTGTTCCTAGTCTATATATATTCAGTGAATGGTCAAAGATCATTTTTTTTGGCAATAGCCGTAATTACGGAGCTGATCCGATGTGCCGCCCGGCTTCGGTCATGGTATACCGGCACAGGCAGAACTGCGGATTCAATTGCAATAGTGCATGTTGCCGGGATACCCATGGGTCCAGAAAATTTGTGGCTTGTACAGAATCGGCAGTACGCTCCCAATCCTTTCGGTTCAGAACAACAGGGAGAGGAGGGGACGAATAGGATGATGTAAGCCTGACAAATTCAGATAGTCCCTTCAGCTGTTCAGGCTGTGGAGTGCTGCGGATGAACACGGGCTGAATCAGGATGATCGCACAGTCAGGATGAGTATGCAGCACGTTCAGAAAAGGAAGAAGAGTGTTAGGCATGAAGGAGTCTCCCGGCTCATGCAGCATAATGAATTTCCCGCGCCCCCTATCAGCAGCTTGACTTGCAAGAGAGCCTCCTGCTGCAAGATCTGGGTCGCGGTGATACCGGAAGCTTCGGTACAGTTGTCCATAGTGGTGCCCCACCTCTGCGGTCTCCTCGGACGAAGCATCGTCCAGGACGCAGACCTCGATTAATCCATCATCATCCATCTGTGCATAAATCGACTCCAGACAGCGTCTTAGCTCTACAGCCTGATTCCGTCCGGGTATGCAAATGGATAGCAGTGGTTCCCTGCTTCTGCGTTCCAATACCCTTCGGGCCTCCGCCTCGCTATCTACCCTGATCCACTCTCCGCTGGACGGCTCATAGATGCGGCGAAATTCAGCAGGGTTGCCGGCAACAACACAGTAATCCGGCACATCCCGAAGAACTACGCTGCCTGCACCGACTACACAGCCTTTGCCAATCTTCACAGGGCCCAGAATAGAGGAGTGTGCTCCGATCCATGAGCCTTCACCGATTATTAACGTGTCAGAAGGGTTACCTCCCTTCTCCCAATTTTTCCTGGCGTCATTAATATACACATGCGGACCTGTGATCACATCCGCTTTCAGCTCTACCTTGTTCGTTGCAGTGATCGTCAGGAACCGGCTGCATTCACAGTGGTCTCCGATTAAGATGCGGGGTGAGCCGTCCTTGGAGGGAGAGGGAATCTCCCACCGGTAGCCCTCCCGCACCATTACGCCAGTGCCGATTGCCGTCTGCTCTGGCAACGATAACACACCGTCTGAGGCAATCCTGCAGCCGCGGCCATAACGGTAAAAACGATAGTATAGCGAGGGGGGGATCGTATGCATATGCTCCTCCTTCAATCTTGGTCACAAGATCCTTTGCAGGGGTGTCTGTACTAGCTTATGAACCGGAATGGAATTCATGCGGGCAAATCTGGCCGAATGATCCGGCATGACCGGCATATATATATACGAGAAATCCGGTAAGTCCGGATATTCAGAATCTGCAATAAGGAGGAGAAGACTTGCCGACCATCAGCTTGTGTATGATTGTTCGCAATGAAGAGAAGAGCCTGGGACGATGCCTGTCATCGGTCGCGGATATTATGGATGAGATCATCATCGTGGATACCGGCTCGACAGACCGTACCAAAGAGATAGCGGCTGAATATGGCGCCACAATCTATGATTTCGAGTGGATCGATGATTTCGCAGCCGCCCGCAATTATGCATTCGCCCAAGCAGCCTGTGAGTATATCATGTGGCTGGATGCAGATGATGTCATTGAGGAGATCGACCGGGAGCGGTTCAAGACGCTGAAGGCTACAATGACTTCTGAATATCATGCCGTATCCATGTCTTATATTCTCATAACGGATGAGCATGGGAAGTCGCTCTACAGCTTCAGACGCAACCGTCTGATCAGACGCGACTGCGGGTTCCGGTGGACCGGGGCTGTTCATGAATATATCGAAGTCACACCCCCGGTGCTTGAGAGTGATGTAAGTGTTACACATAAGAAAGACAAGGAATATACGCAGCGTAACCTTGATATCTACCGCAAAATGATAGCTGAAGGCAGGCCGTTCACTGCCAGAGACCGGATCTATTACTCCAATGAACTATACGATCATGGCTTCTATCGTGAGGCGGTGGAGAACTATGAGCGCTTCTTGTCCGAAGGCGAGGGTTGGATAGAGGATAATATTCAGGCCTGCTTGAGGCTGGCAGACGGCCATGGGGCGCTGGGGAACAAGCAGGAGCAGCTCCTGGCCCTGTGCCGTACGTTTGACTACAATCTCCCCCGCCCGGATGTGTGCTGTAGAATAGGCTTTTATTACATGGAATTAGAGCAATACGAACAAGCAGTCTACTGGTTCAAGCTTGCTCCATCTCTCCCTAAGATCAGTGAACCGGGAACGGAGATTTATTCTGCAAGTACGTGGCTTCCGAATCTGCAGCTCTGTGTCTGCTACGATAAGCTGGGTGACCACACCTATGCTGACTTTTGCAATGAAATTTCTTTCGGACACTATCCGGAGAATCCAAGTGCCATATATAACCGGGATTACTATACGAAGTTGCTGGGGGATAAACATGTAGAGGTTAATGTCTACGTCCCTGAAGAACAAAAGGAGTTGGTCCAGTGAAGACTAGTATTATTATTCTCACCCTTAATCAGTTGCCCTTAACGATTCAATGTCTGGAGAGCATCAAGCGAAATACACCCGAGGAGCATGAGATCATTATCGTTGACAACGGCTCTAGTGATGATACGGTGCAATTCCTGAAGGCGCATTATCCTGAACTGAAGCTGATTGAGAATCAGGAGAACCTGGGATTTGCCAAAGGCTGCAATCAGGGAGGAGAGTTGGCGGAAGGCGAAACGATTCTGTTCCTTAACAATGATACCGTAGTTCCTCCCGGATGGCTGGCGCCTATGCTTCATGCATTGAATAGCGATAGCAGTGTAGGTATGGCAGGACCTGTTACGAATTACATTAGCGGACATCAGCTTGTACCAGTAACTTATAGTGAACTCAAGGATATGGAGGCATTCGCGGCAGAGTACTGTGAGTCGAAGCGCGGTCAAGTGCAAGAGGTCAGGCGCCTGATCGGCTTCTGTTTGCTGGTTAAACGCAGTGTTCTGTCTGAGATTGGCTGGTTCGATGAACGGTATGGCCAGGGGAATTATGAAGATGACGATCTATGCCTGCGGGCACTCCAGCATGGCTATAAGCTGCTGGTTGCCTTGGATTCCTTCATTCACCATATCGGTCATGCCAGTATGGGGCAGGATCCTTCCTTCGATCTTACTACACTTCTTCAGCAGAACAAGCAGAAAGCTTTCCGGAAATGGGGGGTGGATATCCATAGCATTATCTACGCTCCACCCGTGGGGGTATGCGCAGGAATTATTGCATCCGGCGACGAGGCTGCACTGGAAGAGACGCTGGCTTCATTTGCAGGGGGAACGGAACAAATGATTGTGTTGAACCCATCCGGCAATGAACGCATTGCACAAACTGCAGCCCGCTATACACGGCAGGTCTACACTGTAAAAGGGGAGCCTGATGTGCGAATGCTGCGGGAATGGATCTGTCATATGGCAACCGAGCCCTATATTCTCTGGCTGCAGGAAGGCGATATCCTCACGGCGGATGAGCGCCGGAGATTCAATGGGCTGAAGCTGTCCTTATTCCATCAATATCAAGTGGTCTCTCTGCGCTGTGGAGAAGGTGCCCGTTATATGATCAGACAGGATAGCGGAAGGCTCTACCCGGAGGATATTGAGCAGCCAAGACAAAGTCCATTCTTCGGAATTATCAGCCAAGCTACCATCAGCACCCGGTTAACAGCCGGAGATCGTGAGACTGCTGCGTCCAGGCAATAGAAATATAAGGCGGCAAAGAACATTATTAACTGGAGGGATATCATGGAACACGATCTGGTAACGGTTGCTATATTAGCTAAGGACAAGGCGCATGTGCTGCCGCTCTATCTGGAACTTATAGAGCGGCAGACCTATCCGGCTTCAAGGATCAAATTGTACATTCGGACCAACAACAACAATGACCGGACCGAAGAGATTCTTAGAGAATGGGTCGAACGGGTGGGCGAGAGATACAATGAGGTGTATCTGAATACCAGCGATGTGGAAGAGCCTGTACAGGACTATGCTCCGCATGAATGGACTTATGAACGCTTAAGAGTAATCGGCAGGCTGCGTCAAGAGTCCATCGAATGGGCTAAATCAAGAAACACCCATTATTTTGTTGCAGATTGCGACAATTTTATTGCTTCAGATACGATGGAGAGCCTGCTATCTACGAATCTTCCAGTTGTCGGGCCACTGCTTGCTGTGGCAGAGGCTCCGCTCAGTCTGTATTCCAACTATCATAATATGGTGCACGAAGATGGTTACTTCAAGAGCAACGATTTGTATTTCTATTACTTGTATCAGAACGTGAAAGGTCTGGTACAGGTTGACGTCATTCATTGCACCTATCTGATGCGTCGTGAAATTCTGGAGCATGTTCGGTATGACGATGGCACCGACCGCTATGAATATGTCATCATGAGCGACGGCTTGAGAAAAGCGGGAATACCTCAATATCTGGATACTCGTACAAAGAACGGAAAGTTGACCTTTTGCGATACCGAAGAGCAATTCAATGCAGTCAATCTTACTGCAGACGACTTCCAGTAAAGGAAGGGAGGAATGAACCATGAAGCTGGTGCTTCTATCCGGCGGTTCCGGCACACGGCTATGGCCGCTCTCCAGCAGTATCCGGAGCAAGCAGTTCCTTCAGGTGCTGCCTGCTCCGGGAGGCGGACGAGAGTCCATGCTTCAGCGGATCTGGCGGCAGTTATCAGCTGCGGGACTCGGTCATGAAGTCTATATTGCAACGTCAAGCGGACAAGAGACGCTAATCCGCAAGCAGCTCCGAACGGCTCCGAAGGTCATCATTGAACCACGGCGCAGAGATACCTTTCCGGCAGTGAGCCTCGCTTCGGCCTATCTATACTCGGTGGAGAAGATTTCCCCGGAGGAGACGGTCATTGTGCTGCCCGTGGATGCTTACGTGAACGACGATTTCTTCTTCAAGTTGACAGAGCTCGATCAGGCACTCCGGCAATCCGGTGCGGAAATCGCCTTGCTTGGAGCAAAGCCGGATGGTCCGTCAGGAAAATACGGGTATATTGTTCCGGCTCTTCCCACCGCTGCTACACCAGGGAAGCTGGAAAATCCGGCCTATGTACAGGTCGATTGCTTCGTGGAGAAGCCAGACAGGCAGGAGGCAGAGGCACTGCTAGAGCAGCAGGCGATGTGGAATTGCGGCATCTTCGCATTCCGGCTAAGAGACCAGCTCAATCGGCTGGAAGCAGCTGGCTTCCCGATGGATTATGCAGAGCTGCAGAGGCAATACCATCGCCTTCCCAAGAGCAGCTTCGATGTGGAGGTGCTGGAAGGCAACAGCCGTCTGATCTGTGTTCCCTATCACGACGGATGGAAGGACTTGGGGACCTGGAACACGCTCTCTGAAGAATTGGCCTCCTCGGTTCTGGGATGGGGCCACATCAGTGCGGACTCCTTGAATTGCCAGATTGTCAACGAGCTGGATGTTCCGGTCATACTTGTCGGGCTGGATGATGTGATCGTAGCGGCGGGTCCCGGGGGCATTCTGGTTGCCCGTAAAGATGCTGCAGATCATCTGAAGCATTTGCTTCCAGCGTCGGACCATGAAAAACGGAAGGAATACATTCCCGGCGATTGATGCCGATAACGCCCAAGGATTTCATATTTAGATTGTCCGACTTTATCCGACAATGTTCTATGCGGGCAGAAACCGTCATAAGGTTAAGAGGTGATGTCAATCAATGTGTATAATCACCTGACCGGATTCGTCCGCATAGTCCGGTAAATCCATTATGGAAGGAGGCAGTCCCGTTATGGCAGAACACAGCGAGGGCGAGCGTCCCACTGATCTCCCTGTGCATGATCGTCAAAGATGAAGAACCCTGGATCGCGCGCTGCCTGTCGAGTGTGCGCGAAGGGGTAGATGAGATCATTGTCGTGGATACAGGCTCCCGTGACAGGACGATGGACATTGCCTGCGGCTTCGGCGCAACCATTCTTCAATTTCCCTGGAAGGAGAGCTTCGCGGAAGCCCGCAATTATAGCCTCCGTCATGCAACAGGGGAATGGATACTGTGGATGGATGCAGATGAAGAGCTCGCTGTGAATGATGCGCTGAAGCTTCGAATGGTGAGCACTCTTCAGGAACACAAGCTGGCCTCTGTGGAAACGATCCATTTCAATGGTCCGTTCCGGCCTCAGGCAGATGAAGCTTACCGGCTGTCCCAGTGCCGTCTGTTCCGTAACGGAGAGGGAGTTCACTTCACTGGGGGCATTCATGAACAATTAAGTTGGCCCGAGACGTATACCCGGGAAGATACCAGCACTCCGTTCCAGCTTCCGGTCCGGCTGTTCCATTATGGCTATCTGCAATCCGTAACGTCCCTGAAGTCCAAACATGAACGCAATCTGAAGCTGCTGCAGGAGGCCGTGACAGATAATCCGAACCCCGATCCGTGGAGTCTTTACCATATAGCAAGTGAATATCAGCGGGTGGGGAAGTATGCACTGGCCTTCCAGCAGGTTAATCTGGCCATTGCCGCTTCGCTGGGGCAGACAAGATTGCCGCCGTCGCTTTTTTACAAGCTCAAGTATGGCTGTCTGGTGGCGATGGGCAGCTTCAAGGAAGGTTGGCCCGGCATTGACAAGGCCATCAGCCTCTACCCGGATTATGTGGACCTGCATCTGTATAAGGGCTGCATTCTAATGCATATCGGCCAGGTAGAGGCTGCGATCTCCGCTTTCGAGCATTGTCTGACGCTTGGAGAGAATGCTCTTCATTATATGGTTCTCAAAGGTGCGGGAACCTTCTACCCCTGCTATTATATCGGGAATTGTTATGAGCTGCGCGGTATGTCCGGTGAAGCCGGCATCTGGTACCGCAGGGCGCTGGAGTATTCCCCTTCATTCACAGAAGCGGCGGAGAAGCTATCGCAACTGGAAGAAGAATTACGGGCGGTGGGAGATGTTACTTCGGGTAACTGTAGTATTTCTTCACTTTCTCCGCAGAAAAGCTCCCTTCGTTGCAACACAACTCCGGAGAATTCCTGGTCTGTAATCACATTGCTATGCAAGGAAGATGGTCCGTTCTCGGCTGTGCGGAAGTGGGCAGCCAACTGGCAGCCGTTCGCAGATCAGTGGATTGTGATCGACGCTGGAATAGAAGAGGACGCTAATAAGCTTGCTGGTGAATTGGGGGCGACGGTTCTTACTCTCCCCTCTGAGGAAGAACCGTCTAAGCTCTGGGCGAGGATAGAAGAGCTATTGACATCCCCTTATGTACTTTGGCTGAATCCCTACGAGGAACTGGATGGAGAGGACTGGGAAGCATTAGCTGCAATGAAGAGTTCACAAGCCAGTCTGCATTCTATGCTGTCTCTTAATCTATGCTTACAAGAAGGTGAAGTAGAACAGGCATACTGGAAGGTTAAGAGAAATCGTCTGGCAGCACAGGAGACGATTCTTGGGTGTAATCCAATCAGCGGAGAGTTTATCGCGTTCCCTGAAAGCTTCAAGGAGAACAGCGAGATTGCCCTTGTGCTTCGGAAGCCTTCAAGAATAGAAGAAAATTGAAATTAAGTGCTGAAAGGGGATAAATAATCATGCCAGTAGGACCAACAGGAACAACTGGACCGACAGGACCAACGGGAACAACGGGGCCAAAGGGCAATCCAGGGACCGGGGGAGTAAGAGGGGGTCCAGGTACTCGAGGGTTGCCTGGTGCACCAGGAACAACAGGTCCGACAGGATATACGGGTCTGACAGGAGTTACGGGAACGACGGGAGCAGGCAACACAGGGAATACGGGATTAACGGGCATGACAGGGGTGACGGGAACGACGGGAGCAAGTACCCCGGGGAATACGGGATTAACAGGGATGACGGGAGTAACCGGAACAACGGGAGCAGGCAGTACGGGATTCACGGGCATGACAGGGGTGACGGGAACAACGGGAGCAGGCAGTACGGGATTCACGGGCATGACAGGGGTCACGGGAACGACGGGTGCAGGCAGTACGGGATTAACGGGTATGACAGGAGTCACGGGAACAACAGGAGCAGGGTTTACTGGACATACAGGGTTAACGGGACACACAGGACATACTGGTCTTACAGGGGTCACGGGGCTTACAGGAATTACAGGTATGACAGGTATGACTGGAATTACAGGATCAATCACTTCTATTTTCGGAACATATGTAATCAATGGAGACACGTATGGTGATAATCCTGATACTCCTATCGGATATTTCAACGCGCAACATGTTGATCCGGAAAATTCGATTACGCTTGGCCCTGACCCTAGTGATAACAATACATTTACTTTGCCTGGAGGGCATTTCTACCATATCTCATTCAACATTAATGTTGCCTATACGAGTAGTGCTGCACCGGCGATTGGAGTAGCACTAAGTTACGATGATCCTAGCAGCTATTCTGTTGATTCTTTTAATTATTATGTTGGAGTTGAGGTGCCTGATACAACTAATCCTGTGAGTCCAGTGTCTGCAGTGTTGCTTGTAGATACCAGTGGTTACGGAAATGTATATATGCAGTTATGGCTTCTTGGAGCTGGTACTAATGTAACAGCGGATATTCCAAATGCCCCGGCCGGTGGTAATATTTGGGGTCAAGTAACTATTTTTGCCTTGAACTAATTATAAAAATCTACTCCCGCTCAATTAAATAAAATTAAGAAACGGATACCTTCCTTGTCTGAGGATGAGTACCCGTTTCTTAATTTCTTGATAAAAATGGATAATATTAGGTTTTTTGTGAATTGCATTTCCGTAACAGCGAGGAGTTGACAACTAATGGGTACAGGACCAACAGGAACAACCGGGGCTACAGGGCCTACAGGTACAACTGGCGCTAGAGGGAATCAGGGTAGTAGAGGTAACGTGGGATTTTCAGGAGGTACCGGATCGACTGGACTAACGGGAGCAACGGGGCTCACTGGTGAAACGGGAGTAACGGGACTGACAGGAGTGACCGGAGCAACAGGGCTCACGGGTGAGACGGGAGCGACAGGGCTTACGGGAGAGACTGGAGCAACAGGGCTGACGGGAGAAACCGGGGCAACAGGGCTGACCGGGGAAACGGGAGCAACAGGGCTGACCGGGGAAACGGGAGCAACAGGGCTGACCGGGGAAACGGGAGCAACAGGGCTGACCGGAGAGACCGGAGCCACGGGTCTGACGGGAGAGACTGGAGCGACAGGGCTGACCGGAGAAACCGGAGCGACGGGACTGACTGGAGAGACCGGAGCCACAGGACTGACAGGAGAGACTGGAGCAACAGGACTCACGGGAGAGACTGGGGCAACAGGTCTGACAGGAGAGACAGGGCTGACGGGAGAGACGGGAGCCACAGGGCTGACCGGGGAAACTGGAGCGACAGGTCTGACGGGAGAGACCGGAGCGACGGGGCTGACCGGGGAAACGGGAGCAACAGGTCTGACCGGAGAGACCGGAGCCACGGGTCTGACGGGAGAGACTGGAGCGACAGGGCTGACCGGAGAGACTGGAGCAACAGGACTCACGGGAGAGACTGGGGCAACAGGTCTGACAGGAGAGACAGGGCTGACGGGAGAGACGGGAGCCACAGGGCTGACCGGGGAAACTGGAGAGACAGGTCTGACGGGAGAGACCGGAGCGACGGGGCTGACCGGAGAGACCGGAGCAACGGGTCTGACTGGAGAGACTGGAGCAACGGGGCTGACCGGTGAAACGGGAGCAACAGGACTCACGGGAGAGACGGGAGCAACGGGGCTGACCGGGGAAACGGGCGCAACAGGACTGACCGGAGAGACGGGGCTCACGGGTGAAACGGGATCGACGGGGCTGACGGGAGAGACCGGGGCAACGGGACTCACGGGAGAGACCGGAGCCACAGGACTGACCGGGGAAACGGGAGCCACAGGACTCACGGGAGAGACTGGGGCAACGGGTCTGACTGGTGAGACGGGAGCAACAGGACTCACGGGAGAAACCGGAGCCACAGGACTCACGGGAGAGACTGGGGCAACAGGGCTGACGGGAGAGACCGGAGCCACAGGACTGACCGGAGCGACGGGGCTGACGGGAGAGACCGGGGCAACAGGCCTGACCGGAGAGACTGGAGCAACAGGTCTCACGGGAGAGACCGGAGCCACAGGGCTGACCGGGGAAACGGGAGCCACAGGTCTGACGGGAGAGACTGGAGCCACGGGGCTGACGGGAGAGACCGGAGCGACGGGTCTGACCGGAGAGACGGGAGCGACGGGACTCACGGGTGAGACGGGAGCGACGGGTCTGACGGGTGAGACGGGAGCGACAGGGCTCACCGGAGAGACTGGAGCAACGGGGCTGACAGGAGAGACCGGAGCAACGGGACTGACGGGAGAGACTGGAGCCACGGGACTTACGGGAGAAACCGGAGCGACGGGTCTGACCGGAGAGACGGGAGCAACAGGGCTCACGGGAGAGACGGGAGCGACAGGGCTGACCGGAGAGACTGGAGCTACGGGTCTGACGGGAGAGACCGGAGCAACGGGGCTGACCGGAGAAACCGGAGCGACGGGGCTTACGGGTGAGACGGGAGCAACAGGGCTCACGGGAGAGACTGGAGCAACAGGTCTGACAGGAGAAACGGGCGCAACAGGGCTGACAGGAGAGACGGGAGCAACAGGGCTCACGGGAGAAACGGGAGCGACAGGGCTGACCGGAGAAACCGGAGCGACGGGGCTCACGGGAGAGACCGGAGAGACGGGAGCAACAGGGCTCACGGGAGAAACGGGAGCGACGGGTCTGACCGGAGAGACTGGAGCTACGGGTCTGACGGGAGAGACCGGAGCAACGGGGCTGACCGGAGAAACCGGAGCGACGGGGCTTACGGGTGAGACGGGAGCAACAGGGCTCACGGGAGAGACTGGAGCAACAGGTCTGACAGGAGAAACGGGCGCAACAGGGCTGACAGGAGAGACGGGAGCAACAGGGCTCACGGGAGAAACGGGAGCGACAGGGCTGACCGGAGAAACCGGAGCGACGGGGCTCACGGGAGAGACCGGAGAGACGGGAGCAACAGGGCTCACGGGAGAAACGGGAGCGACGGGTCTGACCGGAGAGACCGGAGCGACGGGTCTGACGGGAGAGACCGGAGCGACGGGGCTTACGGGAGAAACGGGAGCGACGGGGCTCACGGGTGAAACCGGAGCGACAGGGCTGACGGGCGAAACGGGAGCGACAGGGCTGACAGGAGAGACGGGAGCAACGGGACTTACGGGAGAGACGGGAGCAACAGGATTCACGGGTGAGACTGGGGCAACAGGGCTCACGGGTGAGACTGGGGCAACAGGGCTCACGGGTGAAACCGGAGCGACGGGACTCACCGGAGAGACTGGAGCGACGGGTCTGACAGGAGAGACCGGAGCAACAGGTCTGACCGGAGAGACTGGAGCAACAGGGCTCACGGGAGAGACCGGAGCGACAGGGCTAACCGGAGAGACGGGAGCGACAGGACTCACGGGTGAGACGGGAGCGACAGGGCTGACCGGAGAGACGGGAGCAACAGGGCTCACGGGAGAAACGGGAGCGACGGGTCTGACCGGAGAAACGGGAGCGACGGGTCTGACCGGAGAGACCGGAGCGACAGGGCTGACCGGAGAAACGGGAGCGACGGGTCTGACCGGAGAAACGGGAGCGACAGGACTCACCGGTGAAACGGGAGCCACGGGTCTGACGGGAGAGACTGGAGCGACGGGTCTGACCGGAGAGACGGGAGCAACAGGGCTCACGGGAGAGACGGGAGCGACAGGACTCACGGGAGAGACTGGAGCAACAGGGCTCACGGGAGAAACCGGAGCCACGGGTCTGACAGGAGAGACTGGAGCTACGGGGCTTACGGGAGAAACCGGAGCAACAGGGCTCACGGGAGAGACGGGAGCGACAGGACTCACGGGAGAGACTGGAGCAACAGGGCTCACGGGAGAAACGGGAGCGACAGGGCTCACCGGAGAGACCGGAGCGACGGGTCTGACGGGAGAGACCGGAGCGACGGGTCTGACGGGAGAGACCGGAGCGACGGGGCTTACGGGAGAAACGGGAGCGACGGGGCTCACGGGTGAAACCGGAGCGACAGGGCTGACGGGCGAAACGGGAGCGACAGGGCTGACAGGAGAGACGGGAGCAACGGGACTTACGGGAGAGACGGGAGCAACAGGACTCACGGGTGAGACTGGGGCAACAGGGCTCACGGGTGAAACCGGAGCGACGGGGCTGACCGGAGAGACTGGAGCGACAGGGCTGACCGGAGAAACCGGAGCGACGGGGCTTACGGGAGAGACGGGAGCAACAGGGCTCACGGGAGAGACGGGAGCAACAGGGCTCACTGGAGAGACTGGAGCGACGGGTCTGACGGGAGAGACCGGAGCGACGGGGCTGACGGGAGAGACGGGAGCGACGGGTCTGACGGGAGAGACTGGAGCAACGGGTCTCACAGGTGAGACGGGAGCAACAGGGCTGACTGGGGAAACGGGAGCAACAGGGCTGACTGGTGAGACGGGAGCGACGGGTCTGACAGGAGAGACCGGAGCAACAGGTCTGACCGGAGAGACTGGAGCAACAGGGCTCACAGGAGAGACGGGAGCAACGGGACTCACCGGAGAGACTGGGGCTACGGGACTCACGGGAGAGACTGGAGCAACAGGCCTCACGGGAGAAACGGGCGCAACAGGGCTGACGGGTGAAACCGGAGCAACGGGTCTGACTGGAGAGACGGGAGCAACGGGGCTGACCGGTGAAACGGGAGCAACGGGACTCACCGGAGAGACCGGAGCGACGGGGCTCACAGGTGAGACGGGAGCAACGGGGCTGACCGGAGAGACGGGAGCAACGGGGCTGACGGGAGAAACCGGAGTGACAGGGCTGACCGGGGAAACGGGCGCAACAGGGCTGACGGGTGAAACCGGAGCAACGGGTCTGACTGGAGAGACGGGAGCAACGGGTCTGACCGGAGAGACCGGAGCGACAGGGCTCACGGGAGAGACGGGAGCAACGGGTCTGACCGGAGAGACCGGAGCGACAGGGCTGACCGGAGAAACCGGAGCAACAGGGCTCACGGGAGAGACGGGAGCAACAGGGCTCACGGGGGAGACGGGAGCAACAGGGCTCACTGGAGAGACTGGAGCGACAGGGCTGACCGGAGAGACTGGAGCGACGGGACTTACGGGAGAAACCGGAGCAACAGGGCTCACGGGAGAGACTGGAGCAACAGGTCTGACAGGAGAGACTGGAGCAACAGGTCTGACGGGAGAGACCGGAGCGACGGGTCTGACGGGAGAGACCGGAGCGACGGGGCTGACGGGAGAGACCGGAGCGACGGGTCTGACGGGAGAGACCGGAGCAACGGGACTTACGGGAGAAACCGGAGCAACAGGTCTGACAGGAGAAACGGGCGCAACAGGGCTCACGGGAGAGACGGGAGCGACAGGGCTCACGGGAGAGACTGGAGCGACAGGGCTCACGGGAGAAACTGGAGCGACGGGTCTGACGGGAGAGACTGGAGCGACAGGACTGACGGGAGAGACTGGAGCAACGGGACTCACAGGCGAAACGGGCGCAACGGGTCTGACGGGAGAGACGGGCGCAACAGGACTGACAGGAGAGACGGGAGCAACAGGGCTCACGGGAGAGACCGGAGCGACAGGGCTGACCGGAGAAACCGGAGCGACTGGGCTTACGGGTGAGACGGGAGCGACAGGGCTGACCGGAGAAACCGGAGCGACGGGGCTCACGGGAGAGACCGGAGCGACAGGGCTTACGGGTGAGACGGGAGCGACAGGGCTCACGGGAGAGACGGGAGCGACAGGGCTGACCGGAGAGACTGGAGCGACGGGGCTCACGGGAGAAACGGGAGCGACGGGGCTCACGGGAGAAACTGGAGCGACGGGTCTGACGGGAGAGACTGGAGCCACGGGTCTGACGGGAGAGACCGGAGCCACGGGACTGACGGGAGAAACTGGAGCGACAGGGCTGACTGGAGAGACGGGAGCAACAGGGCTCACGGGAGAAACGGGAGCGACGGGTCTGACCGGAGAGACGGGAGCGACAGGACTCACCGGTGAAACGGGAGCGACGGGTCTGACGGGAGGGACCGGAGCGACGGGTCTGACGGGAGAGACTGGAGCCACGGGTCTGACCGGAGAGACGGGAGCGACAGGACTGACAGGCGAAACGGGCGCAACAGGACTGACAGGAGAGACGGGAGCCACGGGTCTGACCGGAGAGACCGGAGCGACAGGACTGACCGGAGAAACCGGAGCGACGGGGCTGACTGGAGAGACGGGAGCAACAGGGCTCACGGGAGAGACTGGAGCGACAGGGCTGACCGGAGAGACTGGAGCGACAGGACTGACAGGCGAAACGGGCGCAACAGGGCTGACAGGAGAGACGGGCGCAACAGGGCTGACAGGAGAGACGGGCGCAACAGGACTGACAGGAGAGACGGGAGCAACAGGGCTCACGGGAGAGACCGGAGCGACAGGGCTGACCGGAGAAACCGGAGCGACGGGGCTTACGGGTGAGACGGGAGCGACAGGGCTGACCGGAGAGACTGGAGCGACGGGGCTCACGGGAGAAACGGGAGCGACGGGTCTGACCGGAGAGACTGGAGCGACGGGTCTGACGGGAGAGACCGGAGCTACGGGACTGACGGGAGAAACTGGAGCGACAGGGCTGACGGGAGAGACGGGAGCAACAGGGCTCACGGGAGAAACGGGAGCAACAGGGCTCACGGGAGAAACGGGAGCGACGGGTCTGACGGGTCTGACGGGAGAGACTGGAGCGACGGGACTGACGGGAGAGACGGGAGCGACGGGGCTCACGGGTGAAACCGGAGCGACAGGGCTGACGGGCGAAACGGGAGCAACAGGTCTGACCGGAGAGACTGGAGCAACAGGGCTCACGGGAGAGACTGGAGCAACAGGGCTCACGGGAGAGACCGGAGCGACAGGGCTAACCGGAGAGACTGGAGCGACAGGACTCACGGGTGAGACGGGAGCCACGGGACTCACAGGTGAGACGGGAGCAACGGGACTGACCGGAGAAACTGGAGCGACAGGGCTCACAGGAGAGACGGGAGCAACGGGACTCACCGGAGAGACCGGGGCAACAGGTCTCACGGGAGAAACCGGAGCGACAGGTCTGACCGGAGAGACTGGAGCAACGGGTCTCACAGGTGAGACGGGAGCAACAGGGCTGACTGGGGAAACGGGAGCAACAGGGCTGACTGGTGAGACGGGAGCGACGGGTCTGACAGGAGAGACCGGAGCAACAGGTCTGACCGGAGAGACTGGAGCAACAGGGCTCACGGGAGAGACTGGAGCAACAGGGCTCACGGGAGAGACCGGAGCGACAGGGCTAACCGGAGAGACGGGAGCGACAGGACTCACGGGTGAGACGGGAGCCACGGGACTCACAGGTGAGACGGGAGCAACGGGACTGACCGGAGAAACTGGAGCGACAGGGCTCACAGGAGAGACGGGAGCAACGGGACTCACCGGAGAGACCGGAGCAACAGGTCTCACGGGAGAAACCGGAGCAACAGGTCTGACTGGAGAGACTGGAGCGACAGGACTGACCGGAGAAACGGGAGCCACGGGAGCGACAGGGCTTACAGGAGAGACCGGAGCAACGGGACTCACCGGAGAGACCGGAGCGACGGGGCTCACAGGTGAGACGGGAGCGACGGGTCTGACAGGAGAGACCGGAGCAACGGGTCTGACAGGAGAGACCGGAGCCACAGGTCTGACTGGTGAGACGGGAGCAACAGGGCTGACGGGAGAGACCGGAGCGACAGGACTGACAGGTGAAACGGGAGCGACGGGTCTGACAGGAGAGACCGGAGCGACGGGGCTGACCGGAGAAACGGGAGCGACAGGTCTGACAGGAGAAACTGGAGCCACAGGTCTGACTGGTGAGACGGGAGCAACAGGACTCACGGGAGAAACCGGAGCGACAGGACTCACGGGAGAAACTGGAGCAACAGGTCTGACCGGAGAGACTGGAGCGACGGGACTCACAGGAGAGACCGGAGCAACAGGTCTGACTGGTGAAACTGGAGCGACGGGACTGACAGGTGGGACGGGTGCGACGGGTCTTACAGGTACGACTGGTCCACCAGGGCTTACTGGTACAGTTATAGGCCAAACAGGGTTAACAGGTCCGACAGGTCAAACAGGAACAACTGGCCCAACGGGAACAACGGGTGCAAGAGGTCCTCAAGGCAGCGGAGGAATACGAGGAGGTTCAGGTAGACCGGGGGATACAGGGCAGACAGGTGTGACAGGTCTGACCGGAGCGACGGGACTTACGGGGGAAACGGGAGCAACAGGTCAGACAGGAGTGACTGGAGTAACCGGTGTCACCGGTGTTACAGGAGTAACAGGACTCACTGGGTTAACGGGAGCAACAGGTCAGACGGGAGCGACTGGTGTTTTATCCGAGAGCTACGCTCAGTTTTTGTACTATGGAGCGGGTATTGAAGCAACAAGTGATCATTTCCCGATCCCGAACTTTACTATAGATTTACAATCCACTACTGGGAATTCTATAGGACCACAATCTGATGATACAGATGTGTTCACGGTAGAGCCCGGAAGCTACTTGATTCTGTATCAAGCTAATGTTAAATCCACTGATACCAAAGCAGCCGGTCTGGAATTGATTGTTAATGGTGCATTTGACAATGTAACACAAGTTTTCGCTTCAATAAATACGGTTGCCACTTATCTGTATGGAACTCATATTTTAGCGACTTTTGTGCCGGCGACGATTCAACTGGCACTTATGTACGAAGGCACTTCTGTAACTACTAATATTATTGGAGTACAAGAAGGCGGGTTCTACGTAGCTAAAGTTACCATAGTCCAGTTGTTATGATCTTTTTATAAATTGTGATCATTAATTTTTTGCCTCCCATGAAGACCAGCCTGCTGCAGGCTGGTCTTCATGCATGTGTATGTGTAGAGCAAAAAAAGATTGTTTTTTCTTACATAGTCAGGACGAATTGCTGAACCAATCATTCAAAGCGGCATATGATGGACTATTCTAATCAAGGAAGGAGAGGATTGATTTGTCTCAAGCTAATCTGCCTAACATTACACCTACCATTACACTCACCCGTAGCGATGCCATCAACATGATGATGGCAGCCATCGCCATGGAAGAGTTAGGGCTTAGCCATGTAATTAATGCAGAAGGGGAGAAGATGCAATACGCGCTTGGCACTCTTCCTGGAGTAACTGCTCCGGTGGTGAATATCTCTAATATTCAGGATATCACTGATAGTATCCGTAGTATGCTGGGGGAAACGGTCAAAAGCGCCTGGCTGCAGACCAGCCAGTTAGAGAGTCTGCTTGCCGCACCGGTTGATTATGGCGGTACTGGAGCCACAGGCGTAACAGGACCAGACGAGGGACCGATAGGTCCACGAGGACTGCCGGGTCCAGCAGGCGAGACTGGAGACGATGGTCCAACCGGCTTCACTGGAATTAGTGGTATTACGGGCATAACAGGAGTTACAGGAGAGACGGGAGCAACTGGCCTCACAGGCCTGACTGGAGTGACAGGGGTAACGGGTGTTACCGGGCAAACCGGAGAGACGGGAGCAACTGGCCTCACGGGCCTGACTGGAGTTACAGGGGTAACTGGTATGACAGGGCAAACCGGAGAGGCAGGATTGACTGGCCTCACAGGTCTGACTGGAGTTACAGGGGTAACTGGTGTTACAGGGCAAACCGGAGAGACAGGATTAACTGGCCTCACGGGTCTAACTGGAGTGACCGGATTGACTGGAATGACCGGAGCAACCGGGGGTACAGGAGAGCCTGCTCATGACCGGTGGTTGGCTTATTTCAATGGTGCTGAAGCAGGTCCGATAGGAGCACGTGGTCCAATACTCTTTAATGATAATGGTTATTTCACTGGAACAGCTATCTCCATCAACCCAGGTGGCGGTTACTTTCTGCAGAATAACGGTGCTGGAGCTAGTCTGGAACCGGCCACATACTATGTTCATTATGCAGTAAATGCTATTGCTGCGACAGGGGCAAGTATGAGCATTGCCCTTGCTCTTAACGGTGTCACGATTCCAGCAAGTGAAGCGATATCCAATAATTCGGTGCCTGTTGGAGCTACTTCAAATCTGGCAGTGGGGGGCAGTATTTTTCCGACCGTTACTGCTTCCACAGTTAATTCTCTACTCTTGTTTAATGCTGGTCCCGCTGAAATTAGCGATATTACAGGCTCGATATCCATTATTAAATTGCTCTAACCCAACCTAAAATAGAGGAGTTGATCTCATGTCTCAGGCGAACCTGCCAAACATCACCCCAACCATAAGCATTGCCAGGGATGATGCTGTTAACCTGCTGCTGTCCTCCATTGCGATGGAAGAATTGGGACTCAGCCACATTATCAATGCCGAAGGGGAGAAGCTGCAATATATCCTGGGTACATTACCTGGAATTACAGCTCCTGAAGCGACTATAGGCGATGTATTAGCTATGAACGATAGTGTAAGAAATATGATGCGGGACATTGTCAAGAAGGAATTCATTCTCACCAACAAGCTGGAGACAGTCCTCAATGCCTCCATAATGGTAGGGCCTACTGGCGCAACAGGGGCTACGGGTAATCCCGGGGGGCCTCCAGGTCCTCAAGGCGATCAGGGAATTCAGGGCCTCCAAGGTGCAATGGGAATAACCGGTCAAACGGGAGAGACTGGCTTAACGGGTCTGACCGGATTGACTGGGGTAACCGGTCTAACGGGGCTAACCGGAGAGACGGGAGAGACCGGGATGACCGGCTTAACGGGGGAGACCGGGATGACCGGAGTAACCGGTCTAACCGGAGAGACGGGAGAGACCGGGATGACCGGTTTAACGGGAGAGACCGGGATGACGGGAGTAACCGGTCTAACTGGAGAGACGGGAGAGACCGGGATGACGGGTCTGACCGGTTTAACGGGTCTGACTGGATTGACTGGGGTAACCGGTCTAACCGGGATGACCGGCATGACTGGTATGACTGGTATGACTGGCTTAACCGGTCTGGCCTTCTTCGCAGAGTTTGCTTCTGCTGGATCTACAGCAGATCAAGTTGGCGCTTTTCCCGAAGCGGTGACTTGGACCTCTACTGGGCCGAGTGACGGAAGTATTATTTTGAATCCAGATTCAAATCAGTACTTTCCACTACCTCTCAATTCTACAGTTCTGGTCCAATACTTTGTCACTGGCGGGAAAGTTTTCGCTGAACCAATGAGCTTCCAATTGTACACCTATGATGCAGGTGAAGCTCTTATTGCTCCTGTTCCTGGTTCACAAGCAACTTCGGCATTGGGCGCAGGCACAATTGCAACTGTGGCAGGGGGCGGTATCATTGGAACTACAGGTATACCACAGTTTGTGGGATTAGTTAATGAAAATGCTACTGAACCTGTAGGAGAAAACGGTACCTTCTCTGCCAATATTCAACTGATCAGGATTAATTAAAATATCAATGTATAACGAGCGCCAGAATGAATTCTGGCGCTTTGACGCGTCTAAAAGTTTCAGAACAGAGAGAGGATTGGCCTCTTTGGAAATATTAGGATAATTGTCCAAGCCAGACTGATTCACAAGCATAGAATATTAGGTGTTGCCAGATCTCCGAGAGGTCTATGAAATATTCTGCATATCATGGACTTGGACAATCTATAGGCAGCATAAACTGGTATTGGGGGTGTTGTTTAAATAGTACTGCCGTTCGCAAATGGCAAGCAAATATAAAGTGAAAGAAGGGTTGTGTCCATATGTCATCATTAATTCCAGTGCAACTGGGAAGTCCGGGACCGGCAATCCGGATGGCAAGTCCGATATTGCTGGAGGAGAGTCATCCGTTCTTCCAAATTGATTTTAGTGTGCCTCTGTCGTTCCAGCCCGCCGCGCCCGGTAATTATCATTTGATCGTCGGGCTATCGGTGCTGAAAGACGGAAAGATCATTTATACCCTTACCGAGCCCTTTATCGGCAGCGGCAATGCTGGGGAAGCACTCATTGCGGATGTGAATGCAAGGATTACAGGCAGCTTCGGCCAGGGCGGGCAGTTCTTTGAATTGGAGCTGCAGATTCTGTCTTCACAGAATATTGCGGCGAATCCGCTGGCCGGACGCCCAGCAGTCTCCGTCCAAGGAGTGGCGGCGGACGAGGAGGAGGTGGGTCCGACAGGGCCAACGGGTACGCAAGGTCCACGGGGTACGAAGGGACCTAAAGGTCCGACTGGCAGCACTGGACCGACAGGAACAACTGGTCCTGGCATACAAGGGGTGAAGGGTCCTAAGGGCCCCACTGGACCGACTGGTGTGGTTGTGGCAACTGGAGCGGGGAGCGTAACGGGGGCAACGGGTGTTACAGGACCTGACGGGGTAGGGCCCACAGGTGCAACCGGAATGACTGGAATTGGAGCCACCGGGATGACCGGATATGGTCCGCAGGGACCGACAGGGACGACGGGAGCAAGGGGCGTGACGGGACCTACAGGTCCTGGTTCAGGGGCTACCGGGGATACGGGTCCAACCGGTCCCACAGGGATAACCGGACCCAGCCGAGCCTTACCGATCGTTGTGAGTGATACTCTGCTGTCGAGCAGTCCTATTGAGGGGAACATCGTAGGCCAACTCCCGTCGGTACTGATAACCTCGACCGATCAATGTGTAGTTGTAGCAGGTACCTTCCAAATCAGCTACGGAAATCCATCTAATCATAATTATAACAACGCTATTTCTTATTTGGTGAGACGAGATGGTCAGACAATTCCAGACACTGGTGATCAAGTATGGAGTATTTCTTACGATTATTTGAATAATCCACCGTATAATTCAATTCCTTCTGAACAATCATTATCCTTCTATGCAGTAGATGAGAATCCGTCACCGGGTGTTCATAACTATCAATTGTATGTGGAGGTTACGAATCTGTCTACCAATACAACCATCAGCTATAAATCATTTAGTGCAACCGCGAAGGTATTCCTCAAAGGAAATTAATGATATCTATTCATAAAAGCCGCGTCAGTGTAACAAGCATCTGAGAAATAAAGGAGTTGAACATATATGAACATCTATTCGTCGCTTCCCCTTGAAAGCGGCAAAGAACTGGTGCTTACGGATATCCGGACGGATGTAGAACAGCCGTATCCATCTGCGGAAGTGCAGTTATCGATTCCTCTGCTGCTGGATATCCAGTCCACCGGCTATTATCATCTACACTTGAATGTTGAACTATGGAGGGCAAATGCGTTAGTCGAAACCCGTGATGTGTCGGTTGAATCCACAGCCTTGTCTGCCGGATGGATACAGACTGAAGCCATGGTCAGATTCAGTGATGAACTGCCCGCAGGCATTCATCAATACGAGCTGATAATGAAGCTGCTCCATGTTCAGAATATCGCTTCGGATATCCGGGTCGGCTCCCCGTTGATCCGGACGGGGCCGGGGCCTGTCATATTCAACGGCCCCATAGGCCCCCAAGGACCTACAGGACCTACTGGCCTCACTGGAAGCACCGGAATACCTGGAGGCTTAGGGGGAAGGGGAGCGGCTGGATTCTCAGCTACCGGCCCGACCGGCCTAACCGGCCCCACCGGTCCAACAGGGGAAACCGGTTATGCAGGAGGATTCGCTGGCCCCACTGGAACGACCGGGGCAGCGGGAATGGGGATTACAGGAGCGACCGGACTTACAGGTGTAGGGGCCATGGGAGCCACCGGACTAGGAATTATAGGGGATACAGGACCCGACGGTCCGACAGGCCCCACAGGCCCCACAGGGGATCCGTCCGGGGGAAGCGGTGAGCAGGGTGAAGCCGGACCCGAGGGTCCCATAGGAGCTACAGGTACACCAGCGAATGAAGCGTTTATTCCAACATTGACTTACAGAGTTTCTGTCGGTGCTTTGGAAGTGGCTCTTAATACCCCTACAACGCTTGTGTCTCTCCCGGTTGATCCTGGAAGCGGGAGTTGTCAGGTAGAAGGGATAGTAAAGTTATCTTATTTTAAGAGTATACCTGGACCAACTAATTCTGGACTCCGAATAGGCTTCAAACTTACTGATACTGCTGGAAATACATTATATCAGTACGCTGATTATTTCCAAAAACAGCAAGGAACTGGCTATTCTGGAATATTTCAGAATTCCCCGTTTATTGTGATGTATGATGGGCCACCGACTACTCTGACTTTAACTCTGTTGTATACAGGTGATGAACAAGACGGATGGAACTTAGTTCAACTCTTCCAAAGTGTAATAACATCCACGGTAATTCCTGATAGCATCTGATGTTGTGGAAAATCTTAAAGGCGGTGAAGTTATGTCGAATCTAATACCTCTCCCCTTGGGAGCACCAGGACCGGCTGTTCACCTGGCGGAGACTCTTGACATTGTTGCAGCACAGCCCCAGGCGCATGTCACGTTCCAGATTCCTGTCGTCTTCCAGGGAGTCACTTCCGGTCCATCCTTGCTGCGGGTAGAATTGGAAACAATGCTCTCCGGCAATGTCCTGCAGACTCAATTGGTCACACTGTCCCATACCGGAACGGAGGAGACCGTTAGAACAATGCAGGTGACGGTCAACCATGCGGCGTACCCGGGAACGTATGCCTACACGATCCGAGCCCGGGTCGTCAGCTACATTAACGTCAAAGCAGATCCATCTATAGGCAGAGCTGTTGCAGGGATCGCATCTGTGAATACAGGTAGAGCTGCGGCAGGACTGACCGGCCCAACCGGCCCGACAGGAACAACCGGTACCCAGGGGCGGATGGGCGATGGCGGCGATCCTGGTAAGAAGGGCGTGACAGGGGCAACAGGCTACGGAGCGACCGGGCAGACAGGAGATACAGGCACACCGGGTCCTCCCGCGGTTGTCACTGGCCCAGTAGGCTATGGTCCGACTGGTCCGACCGGGGAGACGGGAAACAACGGAATCGGCCCTACGGGTGCAACCGGCGTAGCTGTAACAGGCACTACGGGGTACAGCGTACAAGGAACGCGAGGTGCGCAGGGACCGGAGGGTTCAGAGGGCGCACTGGGGCCGACAGGAACTGGCGGTAAAGGCCCGGCGGGTCCGCCAGGAGCCACAGGTGCAACTGGGGCGACGGGAGAGCCCGTGCCACCTCCTGCATACCAATACCTTAACAATCCACTAGTATTAAGCAATGCTTCACTAACGGTTCTCAACCTGAACTTTTTGCAGATTGAGGACGGACAACGCGTACAACTACAGGGGAATCTCCGAGTCTCCTATCTCCCGCTTGCAACAGCCGTACGAATCCCTCTCTCTATTTATGTTCTCTATAAAGGTATAGTGATTCAGTGGTTTGACTTCCGGTCCATTGTTCAAGGTTATGGGAGCGGTGCAGCCGATCCCGGCGAAAGAGCGAGTGTGCAATTCCCGTTCAGCCTGACGCATACCCCTGATGCCGGAGCGGGAGTCTATTCGGTTCAAGTACAAATAAACTTTTCTGTACCGGCCAACTTCTCGCTGACCGTGGAGAACCGGTATCTGGCAGCAGAGGTTGTGGGAAGCGGGACACCCTATATCCAGGATGAAGAAGTTTATTTCCTGGCTGCGGGCGGGGTCCAGACCTTAAATGCTCTGGTCGGTCCAACCCATTCGGTCACTATGGACCCTAACATCATGTTCCCGCTGACAGCGGCTTACGCTTCATCGAGGGGCAGCAGTATCTACTTCGCGGTCCAAGACCGATTATACCAGTTCAACGCATACGCACAGAAGGTGGAATGGGGCATTGATCTGAATCAGGGAATGCAGGCAAATGACCTGTTGTTGACGCCTGACGAGCACTATCTCTTCATCTCGGATGAAGCCAGTCCCCAGGTGCAGATCTATGACGTGGTGAAAAGAGATCCGGTCAGAACGCTCACCCTGCACTCGAATGTGCTCTTCTCGGCTGCGTCTCCCGACAGCAGATACGTCTTCTTCTATGTCTACACTGGTGAGGTTTATGCCTATCGGATTGCTACAGGGGAGCTTACCGAGAATATTTTCAGTGGAGCCTATGATGTTCAGCCTGCAAAGTATTTAGGCATTTCGAACCCTCTAGTGGTATCACAGGACAGTAGCGAGGTACGATTAACACCCAGTCTACAAAATGTCGCTTATGCCTACTCGAAGGTGGGAAACTTTAGCGACAACGGGACCCGGTTCGTGGGGTCGACTCTACCTACCTGGGGTATTGTAGAGCTAAATAATGGAAGTACATTAGTAATAACCAACCATGTCGATCCAGACGTCCCGCCCAATTTTTCTTTAATCACTGTTGTAAATCCCGATTCGTCAGTTGCAGCAATCTCTATTAACGTTGATGCGGTTGCTCTGGCCCTGTCTCCTGATGGTTCAATGCTTTGTGTTCAGAGTATCCAGGGGATAACTCTCATTGAGCCCAGAACATTTTTAGGAGAATCATTTATTTCAATACCGGAATCCATCATACAGGGTGGAATTAGTTTCACAAGGGACAGCCGTTTTGTCATTGCAATTGGAACTGAGCATATTTACTCAATAAGCATGCAGGATCGCTCCATGAGAACCTTTGACCTTCCGCCTGAACCTTCTAATCATCCGCTATTCTATACCCTCACTAGCGGAGCCTACAAAACGCAGAGTAAATAAAACTGCACGACAAGTGCTTAGACCAATCCCTGTGGTTCCTGAAACCGCGGGGATTGTCTTCAGAAATGATTAGAACCGGAGGGTGGACGGATGAAAGGCATTATTCTGGCGGGCGGCTCGGGGACGAGACTGCATCCGCTGACGAAGTCGATCTCCAAGCAGATTCTGCCGGTATACGACAAGCCAATGATCTATTATCCGCTGTCTGTATTGATGCTGGCAGGCATCCGGGATATCCTAATTATCTCCACCGGGAGAGACATCCGGCTGTTCCAGGATCTTCTGGGCAACGGCGAACAGCTTGGCCTCTCCTTCCAGTATGCAGTGCAGGAGCAGCCGCGCGGACTTGCCGAAGCGTTCCTGATCGGAGAAGAATTTATTGGTACAGATCATGTGTGCATGATTCTGGGCGACAACATCTTCTATGGACAGAGCTTCAGCTCCATTCTGGAGCGGGCTGTCCAGCGGCGGGAGGGTGCCACGATCTTCGGCTGCCGGGTACAAGATCCTTCGGCTTATGGTGTTGTTGAATTTGACAGCATGGGCAAGGCGGTTGCGCTGGAGGAGAAGCCCCTGTATCCCCGTTCCCATTATGCAGTGCCGGGCTTATACTTCTACGACCGCCAGGTCGTTGAGATCGCAAGACATATCCAGCCCTCACGGCGTGGTGAAATCGAGATTACAGATGTTAACCGGGAGTATTTAAACAGAGGCCAATTGAATGTGGAGCTGTTCGGCCGGGGAATGGCCTGGCTGGATACCGGGACGCCGGATTCATTGCTGGAGGCAGCCAATCTGGTGGAGACGCTCCAGAAGCGGCAAGGCCTGTACGTGGCTTGCATTGAAGAGATTGCTTTCATTAAAGGCTACATTACCAGAGAGCAGCTTCTGGAGCTGGCAAGGCCGCTGCGCAAGCTGGCCTACGGACAATATCTGAACACCATTGCTGAAGAATCACTTACTGCGGGCGGACAAGGTCCATGGAGGAGGAGTTAACTTGAAGATATCTGATTATGTCATTGATTATCTCAAGCAGCAAGGTGTCTCCCATGTCTTCGAGTTCATTGGCGGGGCGATTGTCCATTTGCTCGATTCCGTCTCGGTTAGAGAGGACATCGAGTGTGTCTCTGTCCGTCATGAACAAGCAGGCGCATTCGCAGCGGAGGCCTATGCGAGAATGAACGGGAAGCTGGGTGTAGCTATGGCTACTAGCGGACCGGGAGCCTTGAATCTGTTGACCGGTATAGGCAGTTGCTACTTCGACTCCGTTCCTTGCTTATTCATCACGGGTCAAGTAAACACATATGAGTATAAATTCGACCGTCCGGTCCGGCAAATAGGATTCCAGGAAACGGATATTGTCAGTGTCGCGCAGCCGTTAACCAAATATGCAGTCATGGTTACTAAGCCGGATCAGATCAGGTATGAGCTGGAAAAGGCTGTGGCGCTCGCGCAAAGCGGCCGGCCCGGCCCGGTGCTTCTGGATCTTCCGATGAATCTTCAGCGGGCAGAGGTGGAACCTGATACGCTGGCCAGCTTCTATGATAGTGTTGAATATCAGGAGCTTATGCAAGATGATGGCGACTTAGACGCAGCCGTTGTTGCAGATGTCCTGAAACGGCTTGAGGCAGCCAAGAGGCCGCTGATACTGGCGGGCGGGGGAGTGAGGGCCGGTAACTCCGCAGCGTCATTATCCCGGTTCATTGAGCTGACCGGAATCCCCGTTGTTACTTCATTAATGGGATTGGATGTCATCCCCCATGACCACCGGTTATATACAGGTCTGATCGGGTCATACGGCAACCGTTACAGCAATCTGATCCTGGCGAATTGTGACTTGTTACTTATTCTCGGCTCAAGGCTGGATACCAGACAGACCGGAACCAGACCGGATACCTTCGGGCGCGGCGCTGACTTGATCCATGTAGATATTGATTCTAACGAGCTTAACAGCAAAGTTAGCGTAAGCCTAGCTGTTCACTCCAGTCTGAATGTATTTCTCGAGAGGATGAATGATGCATTAGCTGTATTTAGCAAGCCTGATATTACTGCATGGTTAGACTATATTACACTACTTAAGAAGCAATATCCTACCTATTCCTTCACTCCGCAGGCTGATGAAATTGAACCGAACCGGTTCATGGAGCTGTTGTCCTCCAGATCAGAGAACTTCCATACGGTATGTCTAGATGTGGGCCAGCATCAGATGTGGGCATCGCAATCCTTCAGGCTGTCCGGACATCAAAGGTTGCTTAATTCCGGCGGGATGGGGGCCATGGGCTTTGCCTTACCGGCTGCTATCGGCGCCTGTCTGGCCACAGGACAGGAGACGCTTGTGATTGCAGGAGACGGAGGATTTCAACTAAATATACAGGAGCTTGATACGGTGGTCCGGCTGAATCTGCCCATCAAAATCGTCGTTATGAATAATAGCTCGCTTGGCATGGTCAGGCAATTCCAGGATTTATATTTCGCAGGCAGACAACAATCGACGGTGAATCCCAATCCTTCGTTCATTGATATTGTTAGAGCGTATAAGCTCCCGGCTTATACTATGAATACGATGGCTGATATGCATCAGCTTAATCAGTTCCTGAGTGTGGATGGGCCGGCTTTCCTTGAGGTAAAGCTGGATAAGGATACCAATGTCTATCCCAAGCTGGTGGTGAACCGGCCGATTGAGGACATGTATCCTTACCTGGACAGGGAGGAATTAAAAAAGATCATGCAAATCGATCTCGTGGACGAAACGGATATTTCAACTTGATCTGACGGACACATTCCAGACTTGGCGCATATAGTGGTATTCACAGAGCAGAGAAGATTTGGCGGATGGGGAGGAAGCCTATTCTATCGAGACCATCCACTAAGTCCACACCAAACCTGTATAGATGAATACTACTATATTAATCATTAAGTATGCTGCTGACGGGAGGGTCCGCTGATCATGCGGATTTGGCATGATTCACAGCGCATACTGGAATGAAATCCAAATCTGTAAGGATGTGACCATGTAATGGCTTTTTTATCAACAGGACCTATTGAGAATAACCCTGTGAACGGAGTCAGACCTACTCAGCAGGTTACTGTCAAAATTGATAACCGCAGCCAGACTTCGGCTTACTCACTCACCATTCAGGGTTATCAATTGACCGGAGGAACGCGAGTGATGTACGTAAGCGAATTACTCAACATTGCAGCGAATCAGGTCGTTACGAAGAATTACTACGCAGACGTCAATGCATATGAATTCACATTTATTACCTCACCGAATTCATCGGAGGAAGTTGAGCCGGTGCAGATTTCGCTATGGGGCAAGAATTCATCGGGACAATTGGTCACCGCACACCGGTTAGTATCGGAAGAATTGTTAGGTGCAGACAAAGGCGGCGGCGGCGGAGCAACAGGACCGGCGGGACCTACAGGGCCGGCAGGAGAGAGAGGACCGTCAGGATTACCAGGGTCGCCAGGAGAAGCTGGACCAGCAGGACCTACTGGACCTACCGGGCCGGGTGGAGGAGAATCTGGAGCTACTGGACCTACAGGAGCCCCAGGACCTACAGGAACGACAGGAGCCCCTGGACCTACAGGGACCACGGGAGTTCAAGGTCCTCAAGGAACCACAGGGCCCGGAGGAGGAGCTCGGGGAGACACAGGTCTTACAGGAGTTACCGGAGTCACGGGTCTTACTGGGGAAACGGGAGCCACAGGGCTTACGGGGGTCACAGGACTTACGGGGGTCACAGGGCCTACGGGAGTCACAGGGCCTACGGGAGTCACAGGGCTTACGGGGGTCACAGGGCCTACGGGAGTCACAGGGCTCACGGGAGTTACAGGACTTACGGGAATTACAGGGCTTACGGGAGTTACAGGGCTTACAGGAGTTACAGGGCTTACAGGAATGACAGGAGTTACAGGAACGACCGGTCCCATATTGGCAACTGAAGGCTTCTCTGTATTCTTGCCAACCTTGGTGACTGGAACCACAGCAACTTTTGTTGGTTGGGAAGAAACAGCACCTTATTACGGCAATGCGGCATTCGACCAGGCTTTGGGGGAATATACCGTTCCAGAGACAGGAAGATATTCTATTGAAGCAACTATCAACTTTGCTTTTGACGCATCCATTGCCGCTGCTTTAGACCCGGCAGCGAATCCGTCTTTAGTGGTACAAAGAACTACACCAGCTCCAGTTACAGATCTTGTGACGGGATTATTACCGGTACTTGATGTGGCTATCGGAGGAACTTTAACCCTCAGAACGCTTCTAAGAAGCGGAACAGTCACCCTGGCAGGTGAAGTGGAGCTTACAGCAGGTGATGTGATCATTCTCATCTATCAGTCTAATGGAGTGGCGCTTGATGTAGACCTAGGGGCTACCAATGCAGGTGTTGTATGGTCTGTCCACAGATTAACCTGATCCTAGAATGGATCGGCTTCACTTATCAGCAGTTTATGAGCCATCCTTTAAGGGATGGCTTCTTTTGTATATTGGATCATTCTCAGGAGGCGGGGAGATGGAAGCGGAACAGGAAGGTCTGTTCAGTCTGTGTATGATTGTGAAGAACGAAGAAGCTGTGTTAGGACGTTGTCTGGACTCGGTCAGAGACCTGATGGATGAGATCATTATTGTGGATACGGGATCAACAGACAGAACAGTCACTGTTGCAGGCTGGTATACAGAGAAGGTGTTCACTTATCCGTGGGATGAGGATTTTGCAGCCGCCCGCAACTATTCCTTCGAGCAGGCGACGATGCCTTATGTCATCTGGATGGATGCGGATGAACTGCTGAGTGCGCCGGAAGCTGAGAAGCTGGCCAGGCTGAAGCAGCAGCTTGCGCAGGAACAGGAGGGGGTGGATGTAATCCGGATGGGAACCCGGCTATCTCCGCAGTCTTCCCAACCTGCTCCCCCAGTTGTACCAGTGTATCCGGAGTGCCGTCCCCGTGTTGTGAGGCGCGGACTTTTCCGCTGGCAGGGACGGGTTCATGAGGAGTTGGTTATTGGAGCAAGCTCCGCTATGAACACGGACATCTACATTGACCATCGTCCGTCCACTGTTCATACGGTGCGCAACCTGAAGATTCTAAAGCGCTGGATCGTTGAGGAGGGCATGGCTGAAGGAAGGCTGCTCTTCCACTATGCGAATGAATGCTTCGATGCCCGGGACTATCAAGCTGCTGCTGCTTCCTATGAACAGTTATTGCGCGAGCCTAGCGGCTGCAAGGAGGAAAGGATTACAGGTTGTCTGCGGTTATCAGAATGTTACCGGGAGCTAGGTGAAGCGGAGCTCAGGCTGAATAGCCTCTTCCGCTCTTTCGGCTTCGGGCTGCCCCAGGCGGATGTCTGCTGCACTGTAGCCGGATTCTTCGAGGAGCGCCGGGAATGGGAGAGTGCAATCTACTGGTATCTCCAGGCAATTGACCGGCAGACTGCGCCTCCGGGAGAACGCCCGGTCTCCCAGGCCTGTTACACCTGGCTGCCTCATGTCCTGGTCAGCCGCTGCTTCGCCGCCGCCGGAGAATGGCAGCAGGCCTACCGGCATAATGAGCAGGCCTTGGCTTACTTGCCTGGGAATCAGGTCTTGCTGGGCAAAAGAAGCGAATTACATCAGGTGCTCGAAGAGACAAGGTATAAGAAAGAATAATAAAGAAGCAGGCAGTTGGAAGGTTGCAACTGCCTGCTTCTTTATATGGATTTCTGGTTGCTTCGTGGTCCTTTCACCTGGACAAGCGAGACCTACTGGACTTGCCGGTCCGAAATACCGTATAAATGGGCATGGCTGTGAATAACTTGGTTATTGAAGAGCGTAAACCGGAAAGGGGCTGCTATGTAAACATTATGAAGATAAAGATCGCCTTACTAGGAGCCACAGGCCATATTTCTAAAAATCTAATTCTCGGTCTTGCAGTACTGCAGGAATATGAGCTGTATTTATTCTCACGGTCCAGGGACAGGATGACCCTTTTCCTGACAGAGAATCAGCTTCAGGAGCGTGTCAAGCTCTGTAAATACAATGAATTTGCTCACGCAGCGGACTATGATGTGGTAATTAACGGAGTAGGGATTGGTAATCCACGTGACCTTATGCAGTATCCGTTCCAGGTCTTTCAGATCACCGAGCAATACGACAATCTGATTCTGGACTATCTGCATAAGAATCCGGCGGCTATATACATCAATCTGAGCAGCGGGGCGGTATACGGATCTGAATTTGATCAGCCGGCTATAGACGGGAAGTGGCTTAAGCTTGATCCTAACCATCTGTCTGCCCAGGAATTTTACGGGATCACCAAGCTGAACATGGAGGCCAAGCACAGAAGTCTGGGCCAATACGGTATTGTGGACTTGCGGATCTTCGGCTTTTTTAGCGCGTTCATTGATTTGGATTCCAGGTATCTGCTGACTGACATCATTCATCACCTTCAGACGGGAGAGATTCTGTACACCTCAGCCGACAACATCGTCAGAGATTACGTCCACCCGGCGGACTTGGTCGAGTTGATCAAGCTATGTATGCAGGGAGAGGTACGGAATGAGGCCTATGATGTATATTCTCTGAAGCCAGCGGCGAAATTCGAGATTCTGGACTACTTCGCAGAGTACCATGGACTGAAGTATGAAATCCAAGATAGCCCTTCCTACAACTCCATTACCGGCTCCAAAAATAATTATTATTCGCTAAATGACCGCGCTGCTGAAATAGGCTATCAGCCCCGTTACACCTCATTACAGAGCATCCAGACCGGTTACGGGCATCTGGCCCGAAAACTAAATTCATGAATCCCCGCCCGCAGGGAATTATAGAGCCTGAGAGACCTCTCTAATTCTGACAAGATAAGGACGGAGTTCATGAAGCAGACTTCTGGATCAACGGGGAATGACAAGAAACTGAAGTGGTGGCAGCTTAGCCTGCTGGGCATAGCGGGGACGATTGGCACGGGGTATTTCCTCGGGTCGGGCCTGGCGATTTCGATGGGCGGGCCGGCGGTGCTGCTGGTGTACCTGCTGGCGGCGGCGGGAACCTATGCGGTCTTCGATGCGCTGGCGCGTATGACGGCGGCGCAGCCGGAGCAAGGCTCCTTCCGCTCCTATGCCAAGCAGGCGTTCGGCAGTTGGGCCGGGTTCGGCAGCGGCTGGTTATACTGGTTCTCAGAGCTGCTGATTATGGGCAGCCAGCTTACGGCGCTGTCGATTTTCTCGCGGTTCTGGTTCCCGGACGTACCGATGTGGATTTTTGCAGCGGGGTATGCGCTGGTCGCTCTCGGGATTGTATTCTTCGGCAACAAGGGCTTCGACCGGGTGGAGAACGTGCTGGCCGTCATCAAGGTGGCGGCTATTCTTATGTTCCTGGTAATTGCGGCTGCGCTGCTAGCGGGCTGGATTGGCGGTGCCAAATTTCAGCCGAAGGTGCCTATGAGCTATAAGGCGTTGTTCCCGTCCGGCGGCATCGGGTTATGGTCCGCCTTCATTTTCGCGTTCTATGCCTATGGCGGGATTGAGGTGCTGGGTATTATGTCTTACCGGCTGGAGAAGCCGGAGGAAGCGCCGAAGGCGGGAAAGGTGATGCTGCTGGGGCTGGCGTCTGTGTATATTTTGTCCATTGGACTTGCGGTGATTATGGTGCCGCTTAGCGCTTTTAACCCCAAGGAGAGTCCCTTTGTGCTGGCTCTGCGCAGTGATCATCTCGCGTTCATACCGCATTTGTTCAACGGGGTGCTGATTATTGCCGGCTTCTCTACGATGACTGCGTCACTGTATGCCATTACCTCGATGATGCTTACGCTGGCCCAGGAGGGGGATGCGCCTATGGTGTTCGCGAAGAAATGGAAGGACAAGTATCCGCTGCTGGCGCTGTGCCTGATCGCGGGCGGTCTGACGGGGGCTGTAATTATGGCCTTGCTGCTGCCGGGAAAAGTGTACGAATACATCACCACCGCCGCCGGGCTGATGATTCTCTATAACTGGGCCTTCATCCTGCTCTCCTCGGCCAAGCTGCTGGGGCCAAGTCTGCTTGGCGGTGTGAAGCGCTGGAGCGGGCTGGTGCTGATTCTGGCTGCAGTCACCGGCACTCTGTTCCATAAGCTCAGCCGCCCGGGCTTCTATATCAGTCTCTTGATTGTAGCCTTGATAGCGCTAAGCGACTGGATAGTCCAGCATTACCGCAGCAAGCACGGGCAGGAGGCAGCGGACAAGGAACAGCGTAAGGAAGCGCATACAGGAAGCTTCCACTCGTTGCCGGGAGGCCCCGGCTTCCGGATCAAGGGCATTCGGCTGCGGAAGAACAAAATCTAATGAAAGAACAGCAGCCGGGCTGCCTGAATCCCGAAATAGAAGCCGAAGCCTACCAGCGATAGGCCGGACAGGACGGAGATCGACTTCAGCACCCGCGAAGTCAGGAAGGAGCGGAACATGCTGGAGGCTGCCGCCATGGTCACATCCCAGAGCAGTATGCCGAGAACAATGGCGCCGCTGTAGATCAGGAGCTGCTGCATCGGGTATTCGTTAACTGCTTTGGCCAAGATGGAGCCGTAGATTCCGAGCCAGAACAGGATGGAGAGGGGATTGAACAGCGACATGAGGAAGCCCGACACGAACGATTTGGACAGGGAGACCCCACTGCCTCTCGTGTCTGCGGCTGCAATCTGCCCAGAATGCTGGATGCTCTCGATACCGGTATAGACCAGCACGAAGAAGCCGAATAGCCACAGAAAGGCCTTGACGAACGGAGCATCCAGCAGATGAATCATCCCCAGATATACCAGTAGCATGTAGATAATATCGGCGCTGATGGCTCCGAGGCCCACTACCCAAGCCGGCATGAAGCCTCCGCGCAGCCCCTTGTCCAATTGGGCAGCATTAATAGGGCCGATAGGCGCTGACAGGGATAATCCCAGCACCATATAACCTATGAAAATGTTAATGATGTCCTCCTCCTTTATTCTATATAGATAGCTTATTCCACAGGATGGGAGAATAGGACAACCAGACCTGAAGAAGGCCCGCGAAGAATCGCGGGCCTCTTGCTGTATCAGATGCTGTAACCGGCTGCTTTACGCGTGGACCGGTTCCGGTCTCTTGACGAGCAGCGGCGGGGGAACCAGCCAGCCTTTTTTCTTCAGCAGATGCAGATTCTTCACACCGATAGCTGCCTTGGTGAGATGATATTTGGCGAACAATGCGCCGATATCCTCACGGATAGACATCCCCATCGCCTGGCTGCACGCCACCAGTCCAACCGCCAGAGTGGCTGCAACCATGGCTGCAATCTCAGGGTCCGTGAACCGTGCGCCAACCGGAATATCCTCCAGTCTCGCTTCAGGCCGGTTTGGCAGTGCCGGGGCAGCAGCAATGCCCTGCTCAGCCAGCAGCGAGTCGCATTCGCTGATCTCCAGCTCCGCCTGGTCGATCATAGAGGCGATGATTTTCTTCAGGTCACTATCTCCGGCATGATACATGTATGCTCTGTAAGACGATAAGGCGCCCTTGGCAGCCATTGAAGCCTCCCACACCGTAAAAATCTCTCCATAATGCATCGGCTCATCTTTGGGGTTGCCGCCTAGAATTCCTGTCATAAGTAATCAAGCTCCTTTGCGGTTGGATTTGAACAAGGGGTAGCATGTCCTGGAGGAAACAGAGATATTACAGAGCAAGGTTGTAAATTTGTTGACACGGATAAAAGGCTGACTGTCATTCCATAATAAGCAGATGTGAAGTTAGGTAATCATCAGCTGGATCATTCCTGGGTATAAATACAGCCGTTAGACCGACAATAAGCAGGATGCGAAACTAAAAGAAGGTGGTTCGTCCATGAACGGGTCCGAAGAGTCCCAAGGGGGAAAAGGTACAAAAGGGGCACTAATTGCGCTCTCCTCCATCCCGCTGATTATGACACTGGGTAATTCAATGTTGTTGCCGATCCTGCCGCAGATCTCGAAGGAGCTTGGGGTGAGCGCTTTTGAGGTCAGTATGATCATCACTGTCTATGGCCTGATCGCCATCCTGATGATTCCCATCGCCGGCTATTTATCAGATCGCTTCGGGCGAAAAAAAGTAATTCTGCCCAGCCTGATCCTGGCCGCCCTGGGCGGAGCCGGATGTGTCGCCGCTGCCTGGTTCTTCACAGGAGTGAGCGCGTACTGGATCATTCTTGCCGGACGTTTCGTCCAGGGGATCGGTGCCGCAGGCGCTTTTCCCATCGTCATTCCATTCGTGGGCGATCTGTTCAAGGACGAGAAGGAGGTGAGCAAGGGGCTCGGGATTATTGAAACCTCCAATACCTTCGGGAAAGTGGTCAGCCCGATCCTTGGAGCTTATCTGGGGATGCTGCTATGGTATGCGCCTTTTATCGCCATTCCTGTCCTGTGCCTGATCTCTTGCATTCTAGTGATCTTCCTGGTCAAGAAGCCTAAGGAGGAGGCGGAGAAGACCAGTCTTAAGGAATTCCTGGGCGGCATTAAAAACGTATTGCTTGAGAAGGGCCGCTGGCTGTACGCCATCTTCGCCATCGGGGGCATCTGCATGTTCGCCACCTTCGGGGTGCTGTTCTACTTATCTGAGATCCTCGAATCGAGATATAACCTGCATGGGGCCTACAAAGGCTTCGTTCTGGCTATTCCGCTTGCTTTGCTATGTCTGGCCTCTTACGGAAGCGGCAAGATCATCGGCAAAAACAAGCCGCTCATGAAATGGCTCGGCTTCGGCGGCATGGCCTTACTGACTGCTGCCACGCTGATTACGGGCTTCAGCGAGAACATCTATTACATGGTCGGGTTCCTGAGTCTAAGCGGAATCGGGATCGGAGTGGTTCTGCCCTGTATGGATGCACTGATTACCGAAGGCATCGAGAAGGAGAACCGGGGCACGATAACTTCCCTCTACAGCAGCATGAGATTCATCGGGGTCGCGCTCGGCCCGCCGGTGGTGTCCCTCTTGATGAACCGGGGACATTGGACCTTGTTCTTCACCATGGCGGGCGTCGGGGCCGTAGGCGGCTTGCTGTCCTTCTTCGCGGTAACGCCCAGTAAGGACGATGCCGAAGGGGAAGGCCGGACAGAGCGGAATTCATTCAAGGCGAAGAAGGGAAGCCCGCTACGCCAGCGTGTCCGGTAGGGGTTGTATGCTTTTATGGTTGAAGGAGTGCCCCATATGAGGCGCTCCTTATTTTTCTTTTATTGGAAACGTGTATTACAAGCAAAAACTGAATACAGTGGGTGCTGCCACGATGAGCGATGGGCTCTAGGCTTCACAGCCAATAACAATTGTTGAGAAATTCTGCATGAAATGCAACAATCCTGCCCTATTGAAGCGGTCTATGCTGAAATCCTGCACAAAATGCAACAAATCCAGCGCAAACTTGCTCTAATCACAGAAATTTATGCAATTCATGCAACATTCCACTTCAGCCAGTAATAGGTATAGAGGATTCCTGCAATAATTGCAACAATTCTCAGGCGCTCCTTTTATCCGTATGCTTCACATTACTAATATAACATGGTATATTAGGTTGTGTCTTTCCAAGAGAAAGCGGTAATGGAGGTGCTTGATATGGCCAATGACTCAGGCTCGAAGCCGATGTACGAAATGATATTTCATACGCTGCGTGAGCGAATTACGAATCATGAATATAAAGCGGGGGAGCGGGTTCCCTCAGAAAAAGAACTGTGCAGTGAATTTGGGGTGAGCCGGATTACCTCCAAGAAAGCACTGAAAATGCTGGCTGATGAACATCTAATCGTCCGTCAGCCAGGCAGAGGCTCCTTCGTAGCCGATGCGAACTCGCTGATCATGAAACCGTTTGACAGCCAGCAGACGGTCCGGACCACAGGCAAGAAACGGATCATCGGACTGGTGATTACACACTTCAGTGATATGTACGGCACAGAGCTGATCTACGGCATGGAAGAAGCTTCGCGGGAGAATGACGCATTTCTGATTGTGCGGCGGTCGTTCGGGATTCCCGAGCTGGAGGAACAGGCGATTCAACAGCTCTTGGGGCTTGGGGTGGACGGGCTGATTATCTTCCCGGCGCAAGGCGAATATTTCAGTGCCGAGATCCTGAAGCTGGTCATCCAGAAATTCCCGTTTGTCATGATTGACCGGTATCTAAAGGGGATTCCCGCCTCTTCTGTGAGTACTGATAATATTCAGGCGGCCAAGGAAGCTACACACTATCTCTTCGGGCTTGGGCACCGCCATATCGGATTTCTCGCGCCTCCGCCAGCAAATACAACCGCAATAGAGGAACGGATCGATGGTATTCTCGAAGCTCACATGGAGCATAATCTGCTGGCGAACCGTGAATTATGGATGGAGACGATCACGTCTACTATGCCGAATGTATTTGACCCGGAGGCCCGTATTAGCGATGTAGACAAGCTGGTAGAGCATCTGCGGAAATATCCTCAGATCACCGCGCTGTTCGCAGCCGAATATAGTATCGCGTTGCTGGTCGAAGAGGCGGCGGGCAAGCTGGGACTGCGGATTCCCGAAGACTTGTCCCTGATTTGCTTCGACAGCCCGGAGTCCTATGAAGGCTGTAGAGTGACGCATATGCGCCAGAATCAGTTCAGTATCGGCAAGCAGGCGTATGAGAATGTATTCACTATGCATGTGAACGAGCAGCCGATTTCCCGGATTCTTTTACCGGCCGAGTTGATTAAGGGCAAGTCAACAGCACCGGTCCGCAAGCAATAATCTTACTGCAAGAGGCCGCTATAATCATAACGGAAATGAATTAGCCTTCGTCGCGAAGGCTTTTTTTGTTGCGCTCAGAATGGGCGACACTAGGGCGTGTGAGCCAAATATAATATACCAATAGCGCATTATATTCTATAAATATACCATTAATATATTGACATATTATTATTATTTGTTTACTATGATGAAAGCGTTTGAAATACTGATATATACCATTTGGAGGTGCAACATACACCCGTGAAGCTACAGAATGAAATTCCGAAGTCTGTATATGATTTGATCGGCAAGGTACAAGGGGAGTTGCCAGACTCTTCCAAGCTGGCCAAGATGTTCGAGGACTGCATGATCAATACCATTGGCACCACCATTTCGCAGAAAGCGGATGGCACCACCTTCGTTATAACAGGTGATATACCAGCTATGTGGCTGCGTGATTCCGCTGCCCAGGTTCGGCCGTATCTGCTGCTTGCCGCAGAAGATTCTAACATGGAAGCGATGATTGCAGGTCTTGTGAAGCGGCAGATGAATTATGTTCTGCTTGATCCGTATGCCAATGCCTTCAATGAAGAGGCGAACGGCCACGGACATCAATCGGATCTTACCGCTATGAACCCGTGGATCTGGGAACGCAAATATGAGATTGATTCGCTGGCGTATCCGATTCAGCTCAGTTATCTGCTCTGGAAGAACAGCGGCTGCGTCACGCAGTTTGACGAGACCTTCCGCAAGGCCGCGCTTGAAATCATCAAGCTGTGGAGAGTGGAGCAGCATCACGAGACAGATTCCCCATATACGTTCCAGCGCCTGGATGCACCGCTCACCGATACATTGACCCGTGAAGGCAAAGGCAGCGAAACCGCTTATACCGGGATGACCTGGTCAGGCTTCCGGCCAAGCGATGATTGCTGTGAGTATGGCTATCTGGTGCCGTCCAATATGTTCGCTGTCGTTGTCCTGCGATATCTGGAAGAGATTGCCCGTGAGATCTACGGGGATCAGGAGCTTGCGGCAGCGGCGCAGAAGCTGGGGCAGGAGATTAATCAGGGGATTCAGGAGCATGGCATCTATAATCATCCGGTCTATGGGAGAATCTATGCTTATGAGACGGACGGGCTAGGTCACTACAATCTTATGGATGACGCCAATGTTCCAAGCCTGCTGTCCTTGCCTTACCTCGGCTACACGGACGAGAATGACGAGGTGTACCGCAATACCCGGAGATTTATCCTCAGCGAGGATAATCCTTATTACTATAAAGGGCAGGTTGCGGAAGGCATCGGCAGTCCGCATACCCCGGAAGGTTACATCTGGCACATCGCCTTGTCTATGCAAGGACTTACGTCACCGGAACGCAGCGAGAAAGAACGCTTACTCCAGCTGATTCAGGACACAGATGGCGGCACAGGCCTGACTCATGAAGGCTTCTCTGTCAACGATGCCGCAGCATTCACCCGTCCATGGTTCTCCTGGTCGAATATGCTGTTCAGCGAACTGATTATGGATTATTGCGGATTACGGGTAGTGAAGTAGACCGGATTGTGTAGTAGAAAAGACGGCTTGTCCGTTCTTTTCGAAGCTTTTATGAAAGCGTTATGAAACTACAACCAAAAGGGGCAAAGACAAATGAAAATGAATAAATTCAAAGTTTCGATGACTGCGGCTATGGCTTCTCTTCTTCTGTTGACAACGGCCTGTTCAAGCGGCAATTCGAATTCCGGTTCGGGCGCAGCCGAAGGGAAGAAGGAGGTCACCATTACCTTCCGTTCGTCGGGCTCCGAGGATACATTAACCAAGTATTTTGAATCGGGACTGATTGAAAAGTTCGAAACGGACAACCCGGATATCAAGATCAAGATTGCTCCGGTGCTGGCCAGCGAAGGGGACTACACCTCCAAGATCGTCCTGCAGATGAAGTCGCCCGATACAGCGCCGGATATCGTAGCCGAAGATACCTCAATCATCAAATCGGATGCCGCAGCCGGATACCTGGAGCCGCTGGATACGCAGGTTGCGGGCTGGAGTGACTGGAAGGACAAATTCATTGAGAACCTCAAAGCCGGTGTGACCGGTGAAGACGGCAAAATCTACGGCGTACCTGCAACCTCGGATACACGCGGTATCTGGTACAACAAAGAGCTGCTGGCGCAAGCGGGCTTACCGGTGCCGTTCAAGCCTGCTAATTGGGATGAGGTGCTGGAAGCCGCACGTACCATCAAGGATAAGCTGCCGAGCGTAACCCCGCTGAATATGATCGTGGGCAAATCGAGCGGAGAAGGCGTAACGATGCAGACGCTGGAGATGCTTCTGTACGGCACGAACGACACCCTCTATAACGATGAAACTAAGAAATGGGTCGTAAGCAGCCCCGGACTCCTTGATTCCTTCAAATTCATTAATCAATTGTTCAATGTAGATAAGACAGGCCCTTCGATGCAGGTAGCACTTAACGGACAAGCCGGCAGCATTGCCTTCCAGCAGCTGTTCCCGCAGGGCAAGCTGGCGATGGCCGTAGACGGAAGCTGGGCCGGCTCCACCTGGTTCGAGAACGGCGCAGCACCGATTGAGAATGTAGCAGACAAGATGGGCTTCGCTCCATTCCCGACGCAGAACGGTCAAGAGCCTGGAGCCATCACCATGTCCGGCGGCTGGGCCTGGTCGATTCCGGCACAATCGCAGAATAAGGAAGCAGCGTGGAAGTTCCTGGAGTTCCTGATGAATCAGGAGAATGCAACAGGACGGGTAGTGGCAGAGGGCAACCTGAGCCCGCGTAATGATTCGGTGGACGTAGCAGGCTATACAGACCGTACGTATACAGCGGAGGCGCAAGCCTTACTGGAAGTAGCGAAATTCCGCCCGGCCAATGATCAGTATGCAACCGTATCTGCGCAGCTTCAGAGTATTGTAGAGAGCATTGCTTCAGGCAAGCTGTCGCCGGAAGATGCTGTGAAGCAGCTGAAGGATAATGTTACCCGCTCGCTTGGCGAAGATAAAGTAGAAGTCAAATAGTGGATTTGAGAATTCGAACGCAGAGGAGAAGCCATTCTCCTCTTTCGGATTTGGAGGGGGAGTGACCTATGAAAAGGAAGTCGCGGGGCGCATTTTTATTTCTGACGCCTTCTGTCTTGCTGCTGCTGATATTCTTTATCGTACCGATTATTTTGACCATTTGCTTTGCCTTTACCAATATGGCTCTGACGGGGAGTGCTGCCCGTAACCTGCAATTCATCGGCTTCCAGAACTTCACGAACATGTTCCAGGACCCGGATTTCCGGATCAGCGTCTGGAGAACCCTGGTGTTCCTGATTTTCTCAGCGGTCATCGGGCAGGTCGTGCTCGGCTTCATTCTGGCCCTGCTAATGAAAGAGAAGAATGTAACCTTCCGCCGGATCATCGGCATTATCGTCATTGCGGGCTGGGTTACACCGGAGATCGTTGTCGCCTTCTGTATGGTAGCGTTCTTCAGTGATAACGGGTCCCTTAATCAGATCATCGGCTGGTTTGGCATTAGCCCGGTCTCCTGGCTGTTCAGCTTCCCGATGGTGAGTGTCATCATTGCCAACATCTGGCACGGCACAGCGTTCTCGATGATGGTTTATCAATCCGCACTGGATGAGATTCCCAAGGATATTGAGGAGGCCGCCACGATTGATGGAGCGAGCAACTTCAAGATTCTTAGTTACATCACCATTCCTATGGTAAAAGGCTCGATCGTCACCAACATGATGCTTGTCACGCTCCAGACACTGGGCGTATTCACACTGATCTATACCATGACCGGAGGGGGACCGGGAACGGCCACTCAGACCTTACCGGTATTTATGTACAACCAGGCCTTCGTCAATTATCAGTTCGGATACGGCACCGCGATCTCGCTCGTGCTGCTGGTGATCGGAATTGTTGCAAGCTTGTTCTATATGAAATCTATGAAAGTCAAGGTCTAACCCTGAAGGAGGTGCATCACTGTGGTCAAGCATAGGCTTCAACGTAATATCCAATACGGGATTCTGGTGGTTCTGGGACTCTGCTTCCTGCTGCCGTTATTCTGGATTCTGCTCGCTTCGTTTGATACAAATGCCCAGCAGGGTATTAGATTCCCTAATTTTACACTCGATAACTTCTCGGCAGTGCTCGGAGACAGCGGCAATCTGCGCTCGTTCGGCGTAGGGATCATTCTCTCCGGAGGGCAGGCAACCCTTGTTGTTATTGCATCCGTACTGGCTGCATACCCGTTATCCCGTTATGAGATGCGCTTCAAAAAAAGCTTCCTGCTCAGCATCCTCTTCATGACGGCTCTGCCGATTACGGCGGTTATGGTTCCGGTATTTCAGATGTTCCTGTTCTTCAAATTGCAGAACTCAATCTTCGCGACCATGCTCTTCCTCACATCCTCCTCCCTGCCCTACGGGATCTGGATGATGAAGAGCTTCATGGACTCCGTGCCGATCGATCTGGAGGAAGCAGCATGGATTGACGGGGCCTCCGTCTGGGGCGGACTCCGGAGAATCGTGGCCCCGCTCATGCTTCCGGGTATCGCGACGATTGCGATCTTTACCTTCTCGGGCAGCTGGGGGAACTTCTTCGTGCCGTACATCCTGCTCCAGACACCGGAGAAGCTGCCGGCCTCTGTCACAATCTATCAATTCTTCGGCAGCCATGGTATGGTCGAATATGGCAGACTCGCTGCCTTCTCACTGCTCTACACGATGCCTTCCGTAGTGCTGTATATGTTCTCCCAGCGGTATATGTCCAAGGGGTTCAGCATGGGCGGAGCGACAAAAGGATAAGGGATAATGGAGGGTTACCTAGATGGCTAACAACATAGACAACAACATAGTTAATAAAAAAACCGCACATATCATTTCGCATACGCACTGGGACCGTGAATGGTATATGCCTTATGAACATCATCATCTGCTATTGATTGAACTGATGGATAAGCTGCTCGATACGCTGGATCAAGATCCGGATTACCGCTATTTTCACCTGGACGGACAGACCATCATCCGCGAGGATTATCTCCAGGTCCGCCCGGAGCAGAGAGAGCGGCTGGACCGCTATATCCGGGAAGGACGCATTCATTTCGGTCCGTGGTACGTGCTTCAGGACGAGTTCCTGACCAGCGGGGAAGCAAATCTGCGCAACCTGCTGATCGGGCATATGGATGCGAGACCGTTCGGGATCATCTCCAAAACCGGATATTTCCCCGATTCCTTCGGCAATATGGGCCAGGCGCCGCAGATTCTCCAGCAGGCTGGAATTACGAATGCCATCTTCGGACGCGGCGTGAAGCCGACAGGCTTCAATAATGAAGTCAGCGAGAACGATACCTACGAGTCTCCTTATTCCGAGATGGTCTGGCGTTCCCCGGACGGTTCCGAGGTGCTGGGTGTGCTGTTCGCCAACTGGTACTGCAACGGCATGGAGGTTCCGGCAGACCCGGTTGCCGCCAAGGCATACTGGGACAAGAATCTCGCAGACGCCGAGAAGTTCGCTTCTACTCCGCATCTGCTGTTCATGAACGGCTGCGATCATCAGCCGATTCAGACCGATCTGTCGGAGGCCATCCGCACCGCCTCCAGCCTGTATCCCGATGTGGAGTTCGTGCATTCCAATTTCGACGAGTACCTGAAGGCGCTGGAAGACAATCTTCCAGGCGATCTGGTGACGGTGGAAGGGGAGCTGCGCAGCCAGCATACGGATGGATGGGGCACACTGGTAAACACAGCCTCATCGCGGGTGTATCTGAAGCAATTGAACCAATCCGGCCAGACCTTGCTGGAAAAGGTGGCTGAGCCATTGGCGGCGTTCGCTGCGCTGGCCGGGGTACAGGCCTATCCGCATGCGCTGCTGACCTATGCGTGGAAGACGCTCATGCAGAATCACCCGCATGACAGCATCTGCGGCTGCAGCGTGGATGAGGTGCACCGCGAGATGGTGACCCGGTTCGCCAAGAGCAGCCAGATGGCTGAGGCGATTGCCGCCCAGAGCGCGGCTGCGCTTACTGAAGCCATTGATGTCTCTTCGGTAGCGGCATGGGGACCGGAAGCCGTTCCGTTCACCGTATTTAATACCAGCGGCTGGTCCAGAACCGGAACGGTGACGGTGGAGCTGATTACGGCGAAGAGATATTTCCCTCAAGGCCCAACCCCGCAGGGGCTTGCACGGGAGCTGAAGCAGGAGCCCCTGGGCGAATGGCAGGTTATGGACGAAGAGGGTAAAGTCTATCCGGCCCAGATTGAGGATCTCGGGGTTCACTTCGGGTATGAGCTGCCCAAGGACCGCTTCCGCCAGCCTTATATGGCGCGTAAGGTGCGGATGAGCTTCCCGGCAGCGGAGGTGGCTGCGCTTGGGTACCGTACGTATGCTATGGTTCCCGCTGCCGCTGCCGCCGGTGCGGAAGCAGCCGTGCTGGATAGTGTACATGTCCAGGGCCATACCATGGAGAATGCCAAGCTGATCGTTGCGGTTGCGGACAACGGTACCGTGACTGTTACAGACAAGCAATCAGGTGCGGTCTATGCCGGATTGAATGCCTATGAGAACACCGGGGATATCGGCAATGAGTATGTGTACCGTCAGCCGGAAGGCAGCGAGGTGCTGACCACCGAAGGCTTGACAGCTGAGATTTCAATCAAGGAGCAGTCCCCGTCGCGTGTGGTGATGCAGACGGTGCTGCGCTGGGAGGTTCCGGCCAGTGCAGACGAGACTTTCCTTACCGAGAAGCAGCAGATGGTACCGTTCACGGAGCGCACAGCCCAGCGTTCGGCTCAGATGGTTCCGCTTGTGCTGACCACACACTATACACTGGAAGCTGGAAGCAGAATGCTGCAGGTAAGCACCAGCTTCAATAATCAGGCCAAGGATCAGCGGCTCAGAGCCTTGTTCCCTACAGGGCTTGAAGCGGACCACCACTATGCTGACTCCGTGTTCGAGGTGGCCAGACGTAATAACCGGCCTGCGGCAGAGTGGATCAATCCGAGTAATGCCCAGCATCAGCAGGTCTTCGTCAGCGTAGCGGACGGAGTCCATGGGCTTGCGGTTGCGAACAAGGGCCTGAATGAATACGAGGTACTGCTGGACGGCAAGAACACCATTGCAGTAACCCTGCTGCGCTCGTCCTCTGAACTCGGAGACTGGGGTGTGTTCGAGACGCCGGAGGCACAGTGCCTGGGCCAGCAATCCGTAGAATACGCGATCATCCCTTATACAGGTGACGGAGCGGTATCCGGTGCTTATGCCCAAGCTTACCAGTACCAGATTCCGTGGACGGTCCTTCAGACCCAAGGTCCTGCTACACGTGTTCCGGCCGTGAATGGACGTCCGCATTCAGGCGGAGTGACCCTGCCGGTATCGGGGCAGTGGTTAAGCTGGAACTCCAGTGCTTCGCCGCTGGCCTTCTCGACCCTCAAGATGGCAGAGGAGACGGGCGATCTCGTGGCCCGCTGGTACAACCTGGGCGGCGAACCGGCTGAACTCAAGGTTCAGCCTGCCTTCGGGGCAGAGGCTGTCTATGAGAGTGATGTGCTGGAGCGCCGTGTCTCGAAGCTTGCGGCAGCGGAGCAGCCTGTAGGCGGCTACAAGATCGTCACACAGGTGTACCAGTTGGAGAAGTAAGCTATTGCACTAATTGTATAGAAACCGAAAATAAGCGGTACAACCTGCAAGCTCATTCACGAATGAGTCTTGGGTTTGTACCGCTTTTATTTAGTGCGCAATCCGGACAATCTGAAAATTTATCGGATTTGGAGGTTACAGATATCCAAGCCAATCCTACTCGCTCCGAATACACTAACGTATATCTCTTGGGTCGGGGGGAGTGTACATGACGGTATGGAGCAGCAGCAGACCTGTGTTTGAGACGGATGAGCGGGGGACACATCTGAATACCGCTTGGGAAGGGCACCGCAGATTCGGCTATGACTTGGTCCGTCATATACAGCCGAACCGGGTAGTGGAGTTAGGAACTTATTATGGAGCTTCTCACTTCGCCTTCTGTCAGTCTGTCAAGGATCATGGGCTTGCAACGGAATGTTACGCAGTCGATACGTGGCTGGGCGACCAGCATTCGGGACTGTACGATGAATCCTGTTACCAATCCGTGCAATCCTCGTCGGCCACCTATTACCCCGGGATCTCCCATCTGCTGCGAATGACCTTCGACGAGGCATTGCTTCAATTTGCAGACCGAAGCATCGACTTGCTGCATATTGACGGCCTTCACACCTATGAGGCGGTTAAGCATGATTATGAGTCCTGGCTGCCGAAGCTGGCGGATCAAGGTGTTATTCTGTTCCATGATATTGCGGCTATGCAAGACGACTTCGGCGTGCACCGCCTGTGGGAAGATCTTCAGAAGCAGTACTATGCAGTACAATTCGAGCATAGCTATGGGCTTGGCATTCTGATGCCCAAGGGCTGTTCCCCGGTAACCTTGTCTATGCATGCCAACTGGAATGTAATCAAGCCGATGTACCCATAATGAATGCAGCTTGAAATGTCATGCTGCATGCAATGTGCTGCAATCAAGATCACTTCCCTGCGGCGAGCATACCGAGAATCGTCTGGACGACCAGCTCCGGCTGATCATGAATGATCATATGCCCGCTTTTCTCGGCGACTATAAGTTCACTGTTGGAAGACAGGTTCAGCATGCTCCGCTGGCCTTCCTGCCAGATCGCTTCCAGCCGCCGGCCCGCATCTTCGGAGACTCCGAAGGAAGCATAGTCCTGAGGCAAGCCGCGGGCGATGACCTTGACTGGCAGCGAGCCGAAGTTCTGCCCGCGGACCGCATCCTCGGTGGAGACAGCTAATGCTGCTTCCTGCTCCTTGGCGGCAAAATAACTTGGCGTGGAAATAACGTTAATGAACGCCCCGCGGTCTTGTGGCGCAACGAGCCCTGCTAGTAGCTGATCCTGGAATAGCCGCAGCACACCGGATCGCTTGAGCAGGCTCAGCAGGGAAGCGCTGGGGTTGCCGGCAATATTCTCGGCGGCCAGAATCGGCTTCGTCTCCAGGTCGTCATTCTCGGGTCTGGCATCAATCAGTACCAGCCCGGTTACTTCGTCCGGGTAAGTCTGAGTGAACAGCCGGGCATACATGCCGCCGAGAGAGTGGCCGACCATCAAGTAGGGGCCGGGAATGTCTGCATTCTTCAGTGCCGTGTGCAGTTCACGCACAATATTGGCGCCCGAGCGTTCCGAATCGGCCTGCTCACTCCAGGCATACCCGGCCCTATCATAAGTGACCACGGTAGCCTGTTCTGCTAACTGTTCAGGAATATCTCTCCACGACAGGCTGGTTTCACCGCTGCCTGCTTCCAGAATAATAGTAGGGGCTCCTGCTCCTAACTGGCGAATATGCAGGTTATAGCCACCGGCATCCACCAGTTGACCCGGTGCAGGATAGCTTTTACGGGCGGAGCTTGCGGAAATGGCTTCATATATGAACCCGGATCCTATGATTAATAGGACGGTTGATACAAGAATAAGCAGCAGCTTAAGCAGCCTGCTTCGCAGTTTCGGCGCAGCAGGTTTCGGATGACTTGAAGAGTGGGTCATGGGGATAGGTTCGTCTCCTTTTTTACAATACAATTGTATTATTTAAAAACAGTATAACAGCCTGTCCCGCAATTAAGCAATGTCCTAAAACCTGGGAAAACAGCTGTCTCCACAGCCGGATCTGCCGGACTAGCCGTTTAAATTCCCCTCCGCAAGGGTAAAGTACAAACAAATAAAACCGGAAGAGAAAGGCGGTAAGCTTATGCTGTGGGGATTAATCGGACTTGTAGTGGTGGTATGGCTGTTAGGCCTCATCTTTAATTTCATGGGCAACATGATTCATCTTCTGCTGTTTGTCGCAGCGGTCCTGTTCGTGATCAACCTGTTCAAGGGACGGTCGCGGAGATAACGGGAAATGAGTGGATATGAACAGGCAGGAAAGCATGTGTCCCTGTGAAGGAGGCATGTGCTTTTTTATGTGCCGTCTGGACACCCATTGCCCGGTTGCCTATAATGAATGAAAATGTACATGGAGGAGATTCAATGCGCAAACCGATCATCGCCGTCGATATGGATGATACCATCTGTCATCTCGTGAAGCGTGCGATATACCACAATAACATTGAGTTTCCTACACATCCGCTTCGCTATGAAGATATGATGGATTGGAACACGGACCATCTGCGCCATCCGGACAGCACCATGGATCTTTTCTTCGGCAGACCGGGTCTCTACGAGGAGCTGGAGCTGTTCGACGAATATGTGGTGGAAGAGATGGAGAAGCTGCACAACGCCTATGACGTTATTATTGTGACGGCCGCTGTCCCGAAGACGGTGCTGGAGAAATGGAACTGGCTGCAAAAGCATATGCCGTATATCCCGGCCGACAATTTCTTTACCTGCAAGCGGAAGCATCTGATCGGCTACGATCTGCTGATTGATGACGGCCCGCATAATCTGCTGCCCGCTGTTCAGGCAGGGAAGAAGGTACTCTGTATTCCGCATCCGTGGAATCTGAGGGTACGGGAGCAATACTCTTTTCCGTTGATGACCTCCTGGGAGGGTGCATCGGCACGGGTGGATGAGATTTTGCAGGCGTAGGGTGAACCTGAGAACTTGAATAACTGCTTGAAGATAAGCCTCGCTGCTGCGGGCTTATTCTGCTATGTCCGGGATAGATGTGCCGCCTGTTCTGCCATAAATCCGCTGTCGAACATTATCAGTATTTGCGGTATGATAAATATATCATTGCGTTTTTTGCTCCAAGGAGGATTGCGGGTTTGTATATTAGGTTGAAGCGCACGCTTCGTCACAGTCAAAAGCTGAGTCTGACCACGCTGCTCACAGGTCTGGTAACGCTGGTGGTTCTGCTAACTTCGAGTATTCTTCTGCTCGGTTCGTATGAGTCCAAGAAGCGCTCCTTAATGGAGACCACGCTTCATCTGAATTACCTCAATGCTGACCGTATGTCCAAGACGATGGATTCCTTATTTCAGTCCATGCACGGGACTCTAGAATACAATGCCGCCAGGCTGTCTGACATAGAAGCTGTGCCGCCGCAGCAAGTGAATGATTCTCTGGATCTGATGCGCAGCAGCAGCAATTTCTTCAATTCCATCACCGTGGTTGACGCCAGCGGACTCGTCCGCAATGTCTCACCTGCCAGCATAGGGACCACAGGCAAGCACATCACCTCAGAGAATAGCAAGGAAGCCTTAGCACTCCGCAAGCCTTATATTTCTTCCCCTTATTTGACGGCCAATACCAAGCGGTTAATCGTATTTTTGAGCCAGCCCATCTTCGATGCTGCGGGTACTTATGCCGGAATTCTTAGCGGCACCATCTATCTTCAGGAGAATAACGTGCTGTCTGAGATTTTTGACAATGGGCAGGAGGATGATTCGGGGGCTTATTATTATATTGTGGATTCTGAAGGGCATCTGGTCTATCACCCGGATAAAGTGCGGATCGGCACAGATGTCAGCAGTAATGAGGTTGTGCAGCAGCTGATGATTAAGCAAAGCGGAGAACGGCCTGTTACGAACACCCGGGGCATCGAGATGCTGGCGGGTTACTCCAGTGTGCCTGCCAATGGCTGGGGCATTGTGGTTGTCTCCCCGATTAGCCAGATTCATCAGGAGCTGATCGGGCATTTCCGTACCCTGATCGGGTTTTCCTCCATACCGTTCATTCTGCTGCTGCTGGGCGTTATTCTGCTGGCGCGCAAGTTTGCGCGTCCCTTCGTCTATCTGGCAGATGTCGTGAGCCGAATGGGCACGGAACAGATAGAATTGCAGGAAGCGAAGCGCTATTGGAGCCGGGAGGCGTATTTACTGACAGACGGGGTGTCGCTTGCCCTGGCCAATATCCGGCAGCAGACCGAGCAACTGACCCATGAAGCCGAGACGGATGTGCTGACCGGTCTGATGAATCGCAGGTCTCTGGAGCAGACGATCAGCCAGCGGATTAGCTCTGGTGTACCCTTTTCACTGGTGCTGCTGGATATTGATAAGTTCAAGCAGGTCAATGACACGTACGGCCATAATCTGGGCGATGAAGTTCTGAAGCATGTCGTCCGGGTCATTGTAACCTCGCTTCGCCCGGATGATGTCTGTTACCGCTATGGCGGGGAGGAATTCGTTATTCTGTTGGCCCGGACTACACCTGCGGAAGCTCTCAGTGCTGCTGAGCGAATCCGTCTTGCGGTTGAACGGAGCCAGGCGCCGATTGCGGCACAGCTGACGATTTCACAGGGAATTGCCCACTATCCATCACATGCCGCCGACCTTACGGGACTGCTTATGAAGGCGGATCAGGCCTTGTATCTGGCGAAAAGCAGAGGGCGGAACCAGTCGGTGATTACGGAGTCTTAGCCGAATTACTTTGAATTGTGATTATCGCGCTTTGAGTGCTTTTGCGTTATAATCGAGAAAAATTTCCTGAAGGTGGAGCATTGTGAGAATTGGTACAAAAAGATTACGCCTTCAGACCACCATCACCCTGATGATCTGCCTGATTGTTGTGCTGGTGCTGCTGATTGTGTATGTGATGTTCGGCATGAGATTCTCCGAAGAGGCCCGCGCTTCTCTGGAAAACAAGGCCATCACCATTGCCCGCACGGTCTCCCGCACGCCGGGGGTGGTGGACGGACTGCTTGCTGAGCCGGATTCCGGCAGCATCCAGCGTTATGCTATGGATATCAGCGCTATCAATGACGTTCAATTCGTGGTAGTGATGGATATGGCAGGCATTCGCCGTTCCCACCCTGATCCGGCCCTGATCGGCAAGCACTTCATGGGCGGGGATGAGACGGATGCGCTGCACGGCAAGGAGACTATATCCGTGGCTGAGGGCTCGCTCGGTTATTCTGTGAGAGCGTTCTCACCGATCTTTGCCGCTGACGGCAAGCAGGTGGGGGCAGTCGCTGTAGGCATATCGCTGGGCAGTGTCCGTTCCGCCGTACAGCAGAACCGCTGGATTATCTACTCGGGCATTCTGGTCGGCGGGCTGATGGGGATATTCGGTGCCATCCTGCTCGCCCGCAAAATCAAGCGGATGATGTTCGGCATGGAGCCGGGAGAAATCGCCAAATTGCTGGAGGAGCGCAGCGCCATGCTGCAATCGACCAAGGAGGGGATTCTGGCCGTCGATAAGGAATCGCGGATCACCCTGGTGAATGCCGAGGCCCGGAGGCTGATGGGCAGCGTCGGCTTGAACCAGGAGCCGGTAGGCAGACAAGCCGGGCAATTCTGGCCGCTGCTGCGGATGGAGAAGGTGCTGGAGACTGGGGAAGCCTTGCAGGATAAGGAAGTGGAGCAGAGCGGCATTACGCTGCTGGTGAATGTGGTTCCGGTCCGGGTGAACGGGATCATCGAAGGGGCAATTGCCACATTCCGGGACAAGACGGAGATCAGTATTCTGATGGAGCGGCTATCCGGTATCTCCCTGTACGCCGAGGCGCTGCGTGCCCAGACCCATGAGTTCATGAACAAGCTCCATGTCATTATGGGGCTGAATACTATGCGCAGATACGACCGGCTTGAGGAGTATCTCACGGATATTGTACAGAATATCCAGACCGAGGCAGACTCGGTGGTCCGGCAGGTCAAAGACCCGGTGATGGTCGGATTCCTGCTCGGCAAGCTCAGCAGAATCAGGGAGGCCGACGTGCGGCTGGTGATCCGGGATGAGGGTATACTGCCTGAAGCGGCGGATCACCAGGTGGCGCGGGAACTGGTGACGATTACGGGCAACCTGCTGGACAATGCGCTGGAAGCGCTCCAAGGTGCTGACACCAAGCAGATCGAGATTGGATTCCGGTATAAGGACAACCAGATTACTCTCCAGGTTAGTGATAACGGGACAGGCATATCTGCGGAGAATGGAGTCCGCCTGTTTGAACAGGGCTATTCGACCAAAGGCGGCGATCGGGGCGTAGGACTGTATCTGGTGCGGCGAAGCATAGTCAAGCTGGGCGGAACGATTATATATGACAGCCGGGAGGGGGAAGGTACCGAATTCACGGTGCAGATCCCTTATAGAGCGAAGGGTGATGCTAATGGCTGAAGCCTATGAGAATGATGAAGAGTAAAGATAATGAATGAAAAGTGAAGATAATTAATGAAAAGTGAAGATAATTAATGAAAAGTGAAGATAATTAATGAAAAGTGAAGATAATTAATGAAAAGTGAAGATAATTAAATGAAAAGGGTGGAAAGCCCATGAAGAGTGGTGATCAGCCATTATGATCAAAGTACTTATTGTTGAAGATGATCCGATGGTGTCGGAGATGAACAAGTTCTATGTGCAGCAGGTGGAAGGCTTCCGAGCCGATGGCTGGGCCAGCTCGGCGGAAGAAGTGCTGAGTATGCTGGAGAAGCAGGCCTATGACCTGATCCTGCTGGATATTTACATGAAGGAGAGCAACGGACTGGAGCTGCTGTCCGAGATCCGGCGCAGGGGCGTGAAGATCGATGTCATCGTCATCTCGGCGGCGAGCGACAAGGAGAGCATTCAGGAAGCGCTGCAGAACGGGGCAGTGGACTACTTGATCAAGCCGTTTGAGTTCGCTAGGCTCCGGGCCGCCCTGAACGGATACCGGGAGCAGAATAAGCTGTTCCGCAGCCAGGAGCGGCTGAACCAGTCGGAGCTGGACAGGCTGGCGAGATTCAAGCAGGAGCGGACATCTTCGCAGGAGCTGGCGAAGGGCTTCACCCGGCAGACGCTCCAGACCATCTGGCGTGCCGTGGAGGCCTGCGGCAGCGAGCTGTTCTCCGCTGAGGATATCTCGGCGGTATCCGGCATCTCCCGCGTCTCCGCCGGCAAATACCTGATCGGGCTGACTGAGATGGGCGTGCTGGAGATGGATCTTGTCTACGGCAGCATCGGCCGCCCGGTGCAGAAATACCGGCTCGCTCCGAACGGCAAGAGTTTGATTACTAAGTATATTTAAGTCCAACTAACTAGTTCTGGAGCTCCTGCCGCGCATCCTGCGGCGGGGCTTTTTGTGTTGTGCAGACAGCGGAAGTGGGTTGGGGGCAGAAAGTGGGTTGGGGGCTGAAAGTGGGCTGGGAGCCGAAAGGAAAGGGATAAATCCCTTTGAATTGGCTGAAAGTGGGCTGGATGCTGAAATGGAAGGGATAAATCCCTTTGAATTGGCTGAAAGTGGGCTGGATGCTGAAATGGAAGGGATAAATCCCTTTGAATTGGCCGAAAGTGGGCTGGATGCTGAAATGGAAGGGATAAATCCCTTTGAATCCCAGCAAAAGTCGGCGATAGGCGCAAATGAGGAGCACAAGTGCACCTGAATTAGCCAAAAGTCAGCGGTAAGCGCAAATGAGGAGCACAAGTGCACCTGAATTAGCCAAAAGTCAGCGGTAAGCGCAAATGAGGAGCACAAGTGCACCTGAATTAGGCAAAAGTCGGCGATAGGCGCAAATGAGGAGCACAAGTGCACCTGAATTAGGCAAAAGTCAGCGGTAAGCGCAAATGAAGAGCACAAGTGCACCTGAATTAGCCAAACGCCAGCGGTAAGCGCAAATGAGGAGCACAAGTGCACCTGAATTAGGCAAAAGTCAGCGGTAAGCTCAAATGAGGAGCACAAGTGCACCTGAATTAATCAGACTACGTATTAAGCTCCCATACTAACTAATGTTACCTGCCTTCCCATGATACTACCAGCCTCTGACCCGCCGGAACTCCAGCATACTTCCTCCCCAGCACCTATAATCAAATTCGACCATGTAGAGTGCTCTACTACTCCCCGTCAATCCCCCCGCCCTCACTCCTACCTCTATCCTGATAGCGCTTACTTTAATAATTTACAAAACCCCTTTATTACTTTCATAAAAACAAAAGCGCTTTCAAAGCAGCTATGATGAATTTGTAAAAGAGTTAAGGAGGTAAGGTTAACATGCAAAAAGCAATTCAACCCCCACTTTCGGTACCGGAACAGCAGCCTGTTGTACTGAAGCAAGGAGAACAGGGCTTCGTCCAGAAGGTTCTGCATTTAAAGGTAGGCGTTATTCCGCTCCCGCTCTACGTGGTATTTGCACTCATTATTTTTGCGGCTTCTGTGCTTGGTGAACTGCCAAACGACATGATCGGCGGCTTTGCAGTAATTATTGTCCTGGGGGTGCTGCTCAGTGATCTGGGCTTCAAGCTTCCGATTCTGAAAAATATCGGCGGTCCCGCGATCCTCTCGCTAATGATCCCATCGTTCCTGGTGTTCTGGAATGTGCTCGACCCTTCGGTGCTCGAATCAGTCAACACGCTGATGAAGACATCGAACTTCCTCTACCTGTACATCTCGATTCTGGTAGCCGGAAGTATTACAGGGATGAACCGGACCACGCTGATTAACGGCTTCATCCGTATTTTCATTCCGATGATGGCCGGAACGATCGCTGCAGTCGCTGCGGGGATGGGCGTAGGGATGCTGCTCGGCTATAGCGCACACCGGACGTTGTTCTACATCGTTGTGCCTATTATCGGCGGCGGCGTTGGGGAAGGCATTCTCCCGCTGTCCATCGCGTTCTCGCAGATCCTCGGCGGGGAATCCGGTTCCTATGTGGCCCAGATGATTCCGGCGGCGGTGATCGGCAACGTGTTTGCGATTATCGGAGCGGGCCTGCTCAAGCGGATGGCTGACAAAAATCCGTCCATTACCGGGAACGGTGTCCTGGTGAAATCGAAGGATGGCCAGAAGCTGGCGGGCAGCACGTATGACAGCGCGAAGCCGGACTTCCTGCTGATGGGCGCGGGCCTGCTGTTCGCCTGCGGATTGTTCATCACCGGACACCTGCTGTCGCCGTTTGTCGGCATTCCGGGTCCGATCCTGATGATCTTCGCAGCGGCACTATTGAAGATTTCCAAGCTGCTCCCGTCCAAAATCGAGCAGGGTGCTTATCAGCTCTACAAGCTTGTGTCTGGCACGTTAACCTGGCCGCTCATGGTCGGCCTGGGGATGCTGTACATTCCGCTGAAGGATGTCGCGGCCCTGATCTCACTTCCTTATATTATTGTCTGCGCTACAGTGATTGTGGCGATGACGATCACTGGCTATTTTACCGGCAAATGGGTCAACATGTATCCGGTCGAAGCAGCGATTGTTACCGGGTGCCGCGGCGGTCTAGGAGGAACTGGCGATGTAGCGATTCTGTCGGCCTCCGGACGTATGGAGCTGATGCCATTCGCACAGATTTCTACACGTATCGGTGGAGCTATTACGGTGGTTGTGGCCACGCTGCTCATAGCAGTATGGGGCGGCTAAGCGAGGCGCACCAGCACTAGCCGATTCGCATGAATCACATGAAATCGCCTTCAATCGTGTCTAAATCATGGACAATTTGCAGATGTCAGCTTTTGTATTGCCAATCCATTCATTATCGCGGAGAATGACTACAGGAGCATATGAAACGCATAGTTGACGGGGCTGCACCCGGGCCTGGAAAGGTTCGGATGCAGGAAGCTCCGCTATATATAGAAAGATCCGAGAGGGATGTAACAAACGGTGAACCAGTTGAATGGAGGAATTAATATGGAACTATTAGAAGAAATTATGTTGCTGCATAAAGGCGGTAAGCTTGAAACTACCCTGAAGCATCCGATTCTGTGCAAAGACGACCTGTCCAAAGTCTACACGCCGGGTGTGGCGAAGGTCTGTCAGGCGATTGCCGACGATCAGTCCCAGGCTTATGAGCTAACCACGAAGAAGAATACCGTAGCTGTCGTATCCGATGGCACGGCTGTACTGGGGCTTGGCGATATCGGGCCGAAGGCGGCCATGCCGGTTATGGAAGGTAAGGCAGCGCTGTTCAAGCAGTTCGCAGACGTAGACGCCGTGCCGATATGCCTGGACACCAAGGATACCGAAGAGATTATTGCGATTGTAAAAGCGCTTGCCCCGACGTTCGGCGGCATTAACCTGGAGGACATTTCCTCTCCGCGCTGCTTCGAGATTGAAGCCAGACTAAGAGCCGAGCTGGACATTCCGGTCTTCCATGATGACCAGCATGGTACGGCAATTGTCGTAACTGCCGGATTGCTGAACGCACTCAAGGTATGCGGCAAGGATATTAAGGATGTCAAAATCGTGGTCAACGGCATCGGTGCAGCAGGCATCTCCGTCTCCAAAATGCTGCTGCATGCCGGAGCGGTGAACCTGATCGGCGTGGACCGGGAGGGCGCGATTAACCGGTTGGCGGATTATGAGCGCAGCCATTGGAGCGATTTTGCCCAGATTACGAACCCTTATCTAGAAATCGGTAGTCTGTCCGATGTGATCAAAGGCGCGGATGTCTTCATCGGAGTCTCTGCACCGGATGTGCTGAAGCTGGAAGATGTGCTGAACATGGCCACCGACCCGATTGTCTTCGCTATGGCGAACCCGATGCCGGAGATTGATCCCGCCATTGCTGCGCCGCATGTAAGAGTCATGGCGACCGGCCGTTCCGACTATCCGAACCAGATTAACAATGTACTGTGCTTCCCTGGGATATTTAGAGGGGCGCTGGATTGTGAAGCTACGGATATCAATGAAGACATGAAGCTGGCGGCTGCAGAGGCGATCTCCTCCGTGATTGACCCGTCTGAGCTGCATGAGAAATACATTATCCCAGACGCCTTCGATCCGCGGGTAGTAGAGAGAATCCGCATGGCTGTAGCCGAAGCGGCAGCCAAGAGCGGCGTAGCCCGCAAGAACCTGCTCGTCGGCATTAACTGATTCCTATATTAATATTAATGAAGATACACAAACGGCAAGCTCGTCAGATGAGCTTGCCGTTTGTGTATCTTTTGGGGTCCCCGCAAAGTATCTGAGTCATCATCGAAGCCAAAGCCCCACTTTGTGGGGTTATTTTGTATGTTTTGGGGTCCCCGCAAAGTATCTGAGTCATCATCGAAGCCAAAGCCCCACTTTGTGGGGTTAATTTGTATGTTTTGGGGTCCCTGCAAATGGGGTAATGAACGGGAGATTCTGGGCCGGATATGGAAGTACCCGGTTGTACATAAATCTGATATCGGAGGGAAAGAGATGAGTGAGCATGAAGTGGAAGCTATCGGCTGGGATGCGATAGAGAAACAGATGACAGGGATATACGGACAACAGGAACCTAAGCATTATGCTGCAATGCTGCCCTATAGCCTGGGGGGGAATGACCCGCTGAACGGAATCAGCGCCTATGCAGCCGAGCAGCCATACCCGCATTGGCATTTCGTAACCTTCGGGTTCTCCGAGCTGTATGAGAAGGAGTCTGAAGACCTTGAATACAGCGGCTACGGCTTCGAGCTGACCTTCCGTCTGGCGCGTAGTAGCGGCGAGCAGGAGCCTCCAGCCTGGGCAATCAATCTGCTGCAAAACATGGCCAGATATGTATTCTCCAGCGGCAATATCTTTGCTTCCGGCCATCATCTGGATGCCAATGGCCCCATATGCCTCGGGGCTGATACCCTGCTGACGGCGCTGGCGTTCACCGATGACCCGGAGCTTCCAGCTGTGGATACGCCGAACGGCCGTGTGGAATTCCTGCAGATGGTAGGAATCACAGCGGACGAGCTGGAAGCGATGATTTCCTGGAATACCAATGCCTTCCTGGAGGCCAGCCAGGAGGTGCTCCCTCTCTATATCACCGATCTTGACCGGGATTCGCTGCTCCGGCTTCCTGTCATCCAGGAGGCGGTACGTCAGGGCATCGAGCGTGACGGGTCGCAGACGGGCATTCTGTATGTGGATGAACTGGATTATGAGCCGGGCAAAAGCCGCCTGATCGGCACAGCACCTGCTGTCCTGACCATAGGCGCAAGGCAGGCACCGACTATAGCCAAGCTGCTGCGCGGCCGTCTGCTGAAAGGGAAGCCGCTGACCCTGACCAGCAAGAAGCTGCAGGTGATGCTGGAGCGCAGACCCGATAACGAGAGTGTGGTCAACGAGGACTTTGTCAGCCTCGGCTTGACGGAAGAGGCGGTCCTGGAGCTGGAGGAGAAGCTCCAGCCTAAGGAAGGGGAGCTCCGGTTGTCTGCCGCCAAAGGATTGAAGGTGCAGATCCGCAAAACCTATATCAAAGACCAGGAAGGTAATGTGGTCAAGACTATCGGATAATCAGAGCCAAGGCCTGAAGTCTGGATAATGTATGCTACAACCGAATAGAATGGGCTGGTATAGCGGCATATAGCCTGAATGTATATGGAAAACAGCATACATTGTGTTCGTAAGCAGGCATATGGCCTGAATGTATATCAAAAACAGCATACATTGTGTTCGCGCAAAGGTAATCTTATTCATCCGTTAGGATGATTTTTAAAAACGGATAGACTGCCTGAAGACCCAATCTTTAGCTTATCTTTAGACTTGGTTTAGTCTGAATTAAGAATCCCCGGCTATATTTAAGTGAATAAGAAACGCTGCTTAAAATATAAGAACGGGAGTCCACTATGGCCAAATTGAATTTGTTTATCCGCGTGTGTATTGCCGTGCTGCTGGTGCTGGGCATTATCTATGTCAGCTCACTGGTAGACTTTATTTTTACCCCCATTATCTCGTTGTTCAAGGTTGTGATGGTGCCGTTAATGCTCGCCGTCTTCTTCTATTATCTGCTTCGGCCCCTGATTGACTTCCTGTCCTCCCGCAAAATGAAGCGGACGCTGGCGATCCTGCTGGTCTATCTGGTCATTGCTATGCTGTTACTGGGCTTCACAGTAGGGGTCTGGCCTTCGCTGCAAAGTCAGCTGCTGAACCTGGTCAACAATATGCCGGGTGTGCTGAGGGCAGTAGGGGAGCAGCTTAGCAAGCTGGAGAACACTGAATTGCTGTCAGGACTGCTTCCCGAGAATATGAACCTGTCCAGCCAATTGATAGGCTATTTAAATACAGGCTTTTCGCTGGCAACGGGCTATGTGTCCGGGCTGTTCTCTTTTGTCTCTAATTTTGCGATTGTGCTGTTCACCTTTCCGATCCTGTTGTTCTACATGCTAAAGGAGGGCGGGAAGTTCGGCGATAAGCTCGTGAGCTTTTTCCCGAGACGCTATCATGAGGAAGGCGCCGGGGTGGTTGCCGAGATTGACAACGTGATGGGCAGCTTCATCGTCGGCAGAGTGCTGGTCAATCTGGCGCTCGGCGTGCTCATGTACATCGGGTTCCTGATTATCGGCCTGCCGTATGCGCTGCTGCTGACGCTGGTGGCGGTGCTGATGAATTTTATCCCTTTTATCGGGGCCATTCTGTCTACTGTGCCGATCTTCATTATCGGTCTGATCGAGTCCCCGTCTACGGCGGTCTTGTCGATTGTGGTCGTGCTCGTTGCGCAGCAGATTCAGGATAACCTGGTGGCCCCTTATATCTTCGGCAAAAGCATGGATATCCACCCGCTGACCACCATTATTCTCGTTCTGGCCGGCGGCGATTTCGGCGGAATCATCGGTATCCTGGTTATTATTCCGGTCTACATGATGCTCAAAATCATAACAGTCAAGCTGTATCAGCTTTTCATCCGCAAGCGCTGGGATGAGGAGCCGCCAGCGCCCATGGGACCGGCGGAGCCGGTGCCCGAGGGCACAGTATCTTCTGCGGAAGCGGGGGAGTAGGTAGTAATTGAATAAGGCAGATTAAGTGCCGATTAGCGCTTGAATGAGGTAGAGAAAGTGCGAGTTGGGTGAAGTAAGAGCGAGGTTGGGTGAAGTAAGAGCAAGGTTGGATGAAGTAAGAGCGAGTAGGTTGAAGTAAGACTGGAGCTGGGCCGGCCTCGGGGCAGAGTTGGAAAAAAGGCACTTATTTCGCGCGGAATGGACGGTTACGGGGGAGTAGGTGGAAAAGTACATCTAATCTGCCCAATTCTAAGGATTCACCGAAAGTCGGCCCCAGTAAGTGTTGTTTATCCAACTAATCTCTGAAAGTGTGTCTGTAGCGCGAAATTAGATGAACTAAATCCATTTGCTTCACACGCTGCGTTCTGAGCTGTGGGTATACATCCGATACAACCGCATACTGATCTGAATCCCAAAAAAGGTCTATCCCAAAAGCCATCATATGGCTGGGATAGACCTTCTTCAATTAGAATCACCATGAGCAGAAGGGTAGCCGCTCTGTGTTCGGACCAGCATGAGGCTTCAGCCGCAAAGCTGCAACGCACTACTCAAGCTGTTAAGCTCTACTCACAGCTACTCCCGCATCAAAAACGTCCGCGTCCGCTCCAACTTCGCATTGCCGAAGATCTCCTCCGGGGTGCCGGATTCGGCAATGTCCCCGTTGTCCATGAAGAAGACGCGGTCCGCGACATCACGGGCGAAGCTCATCTCATGGGTGACGATCATCATCGTCATGTTCTCCTCGGCCAGCTGGCGGATGACGCGCAGCACCTCGCCGGTTAATTCAGGATCAAGTGCCGAGGTCGGCTCATCGAACAGGAGAATGTCCGGGCTGAGCATCATTGCCCGGGCAATAGCAACCCGCTGCTTTTGCCCGCCTGACAGCGTAGAGGGGTAGACGTCGGCTTTGTCAGCCAGGCCTACCTTGGCAAGCAGCTCCCGGCTCTTGGCCGTGATCTGCTGCACACTCTCCCGCTTCAGTGTGCGCGGGGCAAGCTCCAGGTTGTCCCGCACACTGAGATGCGGAAACAGATTGAAATGCTGGAACACCATCCCCATGCTTGAGGTGATGTCTCTAATCGCCGCCGTACTGGCGTAGCGTCCGTTCTCAACAAGCGTTTTCCCGCAGATCGAGATGCTGCCGCCGGTGACTTCCTCCAGATGTACGAGGCTGCGCAGCATGGTGCTTTTGCCGGAGCCCGAGGGTCCGATCACCGCAACGACTTCGCCGGGCTTCACATCAAAGCTTATCTGATTCAGCACACTGAGGCTGCCGAAGTCCTTCTTCAATTGCCGTACTTCAATCATGCTACTCATAGCGATACAGCCCTTCTACTCAAATTTGAAACGTTTCTCCAGCAGCTTGAAGAACAAGGTCAGCACCAGGGTCATCAGCAGATAAATAACGCCCGCTACGACAAAAGGCGTGACGGTGAAATCACGGTTCACCGCCGTCTTGGCGAAATTCAGCAGCTCCGGCACCGCCACGGCATACAGCAGAGCGGTATCCTTGACCAGCGTGATGGACTCATTAGCAACCGCAGGCAGCGCCACGCGGAACATCTGAGCGAGAATGACCTTGCGCAGTGTCTGCCAACGGCTAAGCCCAAGCACCTTGGCCGCCTCATGCTGGCCTTTATCGATTGAGAGCAGTCCGCCCCGGAAGATTTCGGCGAAATAAGCGCCGTAATTCAGGATAAAGCCCAGGCTCGCCGCTACAAAACGGTCCATAACCAGATATTCCCCGATTACGGGAATCTGCGGCAGGCCGAAGCAGAAGAAGAACAATTGCAGCAAGAGCGGCGTTCCGCGCATGACGTAAATATAGGTGTGTGCGATCCAGGCTAGCGGCTTTAACGTGCTTTTGGCCATCAGCGTGACGACCATCCCGAGCGGAATGGACAGCACGATCACGATCAGGAACAGCAGCACCGTAGTCCGGGCGCCTTCCAGCATCGGTCCGGAGATTCTAATAATATAATCGATATCCATGTCTACACCCGGCTCCTAAACGATAGCATCTAGTTCAATACCTTATTCTCTCCGAACCACTTGGTTGAAATGTCGGCGGCTGTTCCGTCACTGCTCAGCTCATCCAGCGCCTTCTGCAGCTCATCCAGCAGAGCTTCATTACCTTTCTTAATGCCGATACCATATTGCTCAGGGGCCAGCGATTCTTCCATCAGCTTGTACGTATCCGGCTCCTTGGCTATGTAATATCTGGCAACCACCTCATCGATGACCACCCCGTCCAGACGGCCCGACTTCAGGTCGGTCAGCGCCAGCACATTATCGGTGAATTCAGACACGCCGCCAAGCTCGGCCTTGATCGGATTCGCATCCAGGGCATCGGCGGCAGAGGAGAGGCTCTGAAGTCCGATTTCTTTACCGGCCAGATCCTTAAGCTTCGCAAGTGCTGAATCCGCCAGCACAACGACCACCTGACTATTCTCCAGATAAGGCTTCGTGAATAACACCTTGTCCTTGCGCTCATCCGTGATGGTGTATCCGTTCCAGATCATATCAATCCGCCCGCTGTTCAGCTCAGACTCCTTCGCGGACCAGTCAATCGGCTGGAAGGTAACCTCCCGGCCCATCTTCGCGGCAGCGGCTTTCGCATAATCGATATCGAAGCCGACAAGCTCATTGTTATCATCCCGGAAGCCCATCGGTGCGAACTTGTCGTCGATGCCGATCACCAGCTTCCCGTCCTTACCGCCTGAACTGGAGCAGCCAGTGACCACTGCAAGTGCCATAATTACGAGTAGAACCCATATTCCCTGTCTCTTCATCTCTCTAATCCCCCTAGTAGATTGCCTGCCGCATCCATTGCTTTAGTTCGTTAATACGTTATCAGGTTATCATAATAGCATAGGATGTGAGCTTATGTCGATAGAGTTGAGAGAGTTGAGAGAGGCAGATGTGTCCAAAATAAATCTATCTCCTCCGGCCCGGAGCTGAGCGTGTTCATACGTGCTTGGCTGTCCGCTTGAACGGCCAAACCGCCTACATCCCGGTGGAGCCGGAATGAAGACGGTTTCAGATAACAGTTATATGCGGTAAACTTCAGACTGCTGTGTTTACGCCAGTTTTCCTACTTCGCTACCTTCAATATTGTGTATTGCCCGATTGGCTGGTCTTGCCCGAGGCATAACCCTTGAAGAGGGTGGGCACATTGCGGTAGCGGGTATTGGTGATCCGCGCAGCGCTGCTGCTGCTGTCTGTCCGGAAGATGGAGTCCTTGACATTGGAGATGTCCGAGTTGTCCAAAGTGAAATTCACGGTGTAGGAGGTGCCGCCGTTCTGGCGGGCCAGCTTGCCGATGTCATTCGCTTTGAAGTTCTTGATATTGATCGTGCCCGCAGCGTTCGCCTGAAACACTTTATCGTAGGCTTTGTACGCACCTCCGCCTGTAATATTGATGGTGCCGGAAGCCTTCAGTGTCAGGGCATCCTCGCCGACATCCTGCCAGGTCACATTGGAGATGGTCGCATTCCCGTAACAGTGTACCCCGTCTGCGCCGGGAGCGCCGATAATTACATTTTTGAGTGTAGCATTCTTTTCCAGCCGGAAGATGGGCTTCTGGTTCTCTGCCTGGCTGCCGTCTCCTAGCGTACTGGGATTGGCGACAAACGTCTGGCCGCTGCCGTCATACGTCTGTCCGGCCGGTACGACAATCGTCGAGTTCACCACAATGGGCGTTGCGGCAGATACCTTGGGGGGACTGGCGACATAGAACGAAGACAACAGAGCAACCGACAGGAGCAAGCCAACTACCTTTTTCAAAAACATTCCGCCCTTCAACTGTAGAATGAGGTCCGGCGCACCGGTCCCTTGTGGCATGCCAGCCAGATGTGCACCTCTGATGGCACCCGATATCTAGCCTATTCAGAACACGTGTGCATAGAACAAAATCCTTTTAATGAGAACAATTTACATATTTTAGACAAAATTAGGCAAGGGTTGCAAGCTGATAGATAAAGGATAACAATAGTAGAATAACAGAGCCGCAGAAACGGAGGGATTTAGAATGACTGAGGAAGAGCTTGACGCCATGTGGGAGAAGCAAATGCAGGAGGAGAAAGAAGAGAAGGTGAAGAAGTACAGCATCCTGAACAATTTGGCGCTACAGGGGCAGACCGTACTGGCGGGCTCCTCACTGATGGAGTTTTTTCCGGTGAATGAATTGCAGCAGACGCTGGAGAAGCGGACCATCATCTATAACCGCGGGATTGCGGGCTATGTGACCCGGGAATTGCTCGAAGCGCTGGAGGTATGTGTGCTAGAGCTTGCGCCTTCGCGGCTGTTCATTAATATCGGCACGAACGACATCAGTTCAGCGGATGGTGAATATGAGCTCGGGAATCTGCTTGCGAATTATGATGAGATCCTCACCCGGATTGGCGCAAGGCTGCCTGAGTGCAAGGTGTATGTCATGGCTTATTATCCTGTGAACGCCAAGGCTGACTTCCCCGGAATGGATGAGGAGCTGCGGGCGAACTACTTCAGAACGAGAACCAATGCGGCACTACTGGAAGCGAACCGGGCCGTGGAGGAGCTGGCGGTCAGGCACGGCTATGAGTTCATTAATGTGAATGAGGGACTGATGGACGCCGAAGGGAATCTGAAGGAAGAGTACACGATGGATGGCGTTCATATGTATGCTAACGGGTACGCGGTGGTGCTGAATAATCTTAAGGGGTATTTGTAAGAGGCAGGCGTAGGATGTGAAAAATAACACTGTCAGGTCTAGGCGGCTTCATGATTATTAAAAAGCTGGGCACCTTTGCGATTATTTAATCGGATTAAAGGCACCCTGCTTTTGCTCATTTTCCAGCACTATTATTCAGGAATTTTAAATATGCTTACATTACTGTAATTTTGTCCTGTGATTTGCAAGTTTAACGTCCCAATTCCTGTTGCAGTGATTGGGAAAACAAGTTCAGAGTTAGCCGTAGTTACATTTATCAGACCACTGGCCGCCAACGCCAGGCCGCCAGGTCCTGCAGTTCCTCCGCCTGCTTTATACAAATAGGAGGGGAAGGGGGCAATTATACCGTCCAAGGTAGGTAGAACAGTTATAACATCTGCACTTGCAGCGACATCACTAATGAACAATCGAATGTTGTAGGCAACAAAATAAATGCCTGTTTCTTGTATTATTATGCTTGTGTTACCACCGGTACCTCCAAGGGTAATCCCCTGAGCAAATACCGTACTGAACGGTATGTTAATCGTGACGCCATCATTTACTTGTGTGTTGTTAACCGGTACAAATCGTCCATTAGTGGCCAAAATATTTGGTCCGGTGACGCCCGTGAGCCCGGTAACGCCTGTGAGTCCGGTGACGCCCGTGAGCCCGGTAACGCCTGTGAGTCCGGTAACGCCCGTGAGTCCAGTAACGCCAGTAACGCCAGTAGCTCCGGTAACACCGGTAGCTCCAGTATCACCAGTAGCCCCGGTAGCGCCAGTAGCTCCGGTAACACCAGTAGCTCCAGTAGCTCCGGTCACACCGGTAGCGCCAGTAACTCCTGTAGAACCAGTACCCCCCGTTGCCCCTCCCCCTGAACCAGTCGGTCCCGTTATTCCGGTCGGCCCCGTTGCCCCTGCCCCTGGACCGGTCGGTCCTGTTACACCGCGAAGCCCCGTCACTCCGGTCGGCCCCGTTGCCCCTGCCCCTGGACCAGTCGGTCCTGTTACACCGCGAAGCCCCGTCACTCCGGTCGGCCCTGTTGCCGCCCCTGGACCGGTCGGTCCTGTTACACCGCGAAGCCCCGTCATTCCGGTCGGCCCCGTTGCTCCAGTCGTCCCTTTCCCTCCGCCGGTATTTTGTCCAAGCAGTTCTTCAGACACCAACCGGTGTGCGCTTACCAGTTGACCTGTACTGCTCTTGCCCCACACCGAGATTTGAATGAAATCGCTCAATTCAGTCATATTTGCAGGTGTGACAAAGATAAATTCAAAACCATTAAAATCAGCGTAATAATTCTTAGTAATGACTTGATTTGTTGCAATTTGGACTACTTCGCTAACGTACAGGACTCTGGTTCCTGCGTTTAAATAATACCCTTGAATGGATACTGAGGAAGCCGAATCAACGCTGCGGTTATCAATTTTAACGGTAACCTGCTGAGTAGGCCTCACTCCGTTAACCGGGTTATTTTCGATCGGTCCAGTTGATAAAAAGGCCATTATTGGGTCACTTCCTATCCGTATACTTAGATTTCGTTCAAGTATGCGCCCGGTATTGTATGCCGAGTCTGCACACATAAACGGAAACACTCCAGTCAGCAGCATACTTAATGATTACTATAGTAATATTCGGATTCTCCGGTTTGGTGCGAATTTAGAGGTCGATTCCATTTCAGTAAGCCGAGCTCGCGCTGCGGTTATCGATTTTAACGGTAACCAAGACATAAAGAGAATAAATACTATAGCGGATGAGGCTTATTCCAATCTCTCAGATCAACTCCCGCCGCCGCTTCAAATACACATACAGCACGATGCCAGACAGGGAGCAGACGGCGGCGCATAAGCCGATAAAGCCGTACCCCGCCTGGAGCCCACGGAGTAGGCCAAGCTGGGTGGTGGAGCCGTAGAATGCTTTGACGGCTTCAATCACCCAGCCGATAATGTAGTTGCCGATAACGCTGCCGAGGCCCATCAGGGTCACCACGAAGGTAATAGCGGTGTCGCTCCCGTTCGGGTACCGGCGGGCGATGAACGCCATAACCGTAGGATAGATAATAGCAATCCCGGCCCCGGAGAGGGCGAACAGAAAGGCGAGACGCTCCCCGCCAGCCAGGGCGGCGAAGGTGCAGACCGCCGAGAAGCAGGAGAAGATAATCAGCGAGAGCACGAAGCCGATCCGGTCTGTCAGCGCGCCGAGCAAAAGCCGGCCGAGAGAGAACACCAGGAAGAATGCAGAGAGCAGGCCGGAGGCCCGGACGGTGTCCCAGGCATAGGCTTTTTCCAGAAAGTTAACCAGCCAGCCGCCCACCGCCAGCTCCGAGACCACGCCGAAGGACAGGATCATCACCATCATCCAGAGCGCGGGATCACGCGTCAGCGTGCGGAAGGAGGTGCGGTCCTCCTGCGGAAGATCATCTCCGGGAAATGTGCTGCGCAGCGCCGAGAGAATCGGCAGCAGACAGAGCGACAGCATGACCAGATACATCCCCCGCCAGTCCAGCAGATGTCCGAACACGCTCATCGACATGACTCCGGTAGCGAGAAGCGGCGCCACGGTTGAGCTTAATCCATAGAAGAAGTGGGAGAGGTTCATCATCATCCCCGTGTTTTTGACGAAAATACGTGCCCCCAGAATCGCCAGTCCGATCTCCAGCATCCCGTTCCCTATATACATCAGGAAGTAGGACGAAGCAAACAGCGGATAGCTGTGCGACAGGTAGATCAGTACCCCCGAGAGGACCATGGAAGCAAATGAAATAATAGTGACCGCCTTGATCCCCCATTTGCGGACAAGCACAGCGGTGAAGGAGCAGGCGATCAGATAACCCAGCGCGTTCAGCGAGAGCAGGGTGCCGAGCTGGCCTTCATCCAGATTGAACGAGAGCTGAATCCGCGGAATGGCGGGCCCTTTAATATTCTCTGAGATGCCAAAGACGACAAAGCCCAGAAAGATTGTCACGAGCTGCATGATATAGACGGTGTTACGTTTGTTGCCTGGTGCGCTGGCAGAATTGCCGGATTGAGCTTTCACAGTAAATAGCCTCCTGGATGATAATAAAATAGATTTGCCTTACTTTCGTTCAACCAGGTGGAACCGGTAATTCAGGCTTTCCGTGGTTGTGGTAATCAGTCCGCTCATGTACTCTTGCCGGGTATCCCGCTGAATAATAAGCTCAGGCATATGTTCGGGCGGAATAATGTCCAGGCATCCGCTGCGCAGATCTTCCAGCATCTCCGGCAAGATATTATCGCCTGTGATAACAATGGTGGCCGGGTTGATGATGCTGATGATCGACACCAGTGCATGTACGGCCAGCTTGCGGGGATCGCCTGCACCCTGGAGCAGCCGGAGCTGTTCTTCTCGGGGGATACCGTAAGGCAGGTAAGAGACCTCGCCGCTAAAAAAGCTGTTGCCGTTAAGCAAACGTCCGTTCACCATGAAGCCGGCCCCCGGGTAATGATTCTTGGGGAAGGTCAGCACGGCAAAATGACTCTCTTCGTCCAGGAGAAGCTTCTGGTACAAGCCGTACACCGTCAGATTCATATCATTCTCAATGATGATCTCTACCTCTTTATAGCGTTCCTTCAGAAAAAGTCCGAGCGGCTGCTCTGCAAGCGCGGGGACATCGCAGATTCCTATCCGGTCCTGCTGTACTACCCCCGGAATGCCGATGCCGATTGCCTGCACATTCAGACGGTCCGCAATCATCTCATCCAGCCACTCTCCGAGGGTATCTGGAGTAATCTCGTCATAATCCTTAACGGCTTCCTCTATGATTTCACCGTTCAGATTGGCAAGCGCACAGGTAATGGATTGCCGGCCGCCCTCTGCACGCACAATCATACAGATAATAGAAGAGTAATCTGCATTGAACTGATATTTCCTTGCCGGTCTGCCGCCGCTGGATTCCTCCCAGCCCAGCTCCAGAATTTCACCGGTCTGGACCAGTTCATTCAGAATGGTGCCACAGGTAGCCACGCTTAGCCGTGTCTGTCCTGCGACGGATGCTTTGGTGCCGGTGCCGGAGGTGCGCAACGCATTTTTCACCAGTTCTACATTGATTTTCTTGACCAGTTGTGTGTTATGAGACGGCTGGGCCATAGCGGGGTTCTCCTCCCGGATAATTCTAATGATGTTATTAAAAGACTTGTAATAAGTGTATTGTAGTTAGTTTGCGGTGAAATGGCAAGGTATATTGCAGAATGATATACATCGTATAACGAAAAGAGTCCGTACGGGCAGGAAGTAGACTTGCTGCCAAGTACGAACGTGTGGTGGGATTCTGTTAGATACTGGTTTTATAGGATTTTCCCCGCAATCCCCATCTTGTGAAATTCGGCCCATTGCCTGTGGGTACCGGCTTGCTTGGCATCGCCAAGCAGCTCATAGCACATGGCCAACTGTTCATGGGGAAGCCATGTTTGATAGGCTGTATCCACGACAGAAGCATTGTAACGTTCCTGCAACGGATGAAGATAGGCCGTGCTGTACCAATGAATGGCGGCTTCAATATGGCCTTGCTTCAGGAAGTGTTCCCCCATCCGGCAACTGAAGGCAGGGTAGGGGACATCCTTGGCCAGCGCTTTCAGCGTCAACTCCAGCTCCTTGTGCGGCTGGCCCGCCTGGACATAACAAGTTGCAAGCTTATGCATTGCAAAGATCTGATTCTCCAGCGTGACATCGGGGTGGTTCATGCATAACTCGTAGGATTCGATGGCCTGGTCATACAAATGGTGCAGATGGCACTCTCTTGCATAGTGGAATCGCTCCGAGATGGTAAGCTCATAGCCTCTGGCTAAATGGCGTTCATAAATATCCAGGTTGCGGCGTGAGGGACTTGCCCCTGTCCCGCTGATGGATTTCGTATGCGTTACCTTAATGTCGGAGGGGAGATAATGATAATGCTGGTCGGTTGCAAGATCCTCATGCACTACGCCTTGCCAGCGGAAGTTTTTGTCACGCTTCACCAGCCGTGTACGAACTGTGTAGCTTACCACTCCGCGGTCTTTCTGCTGAGGGATTTCATAGGCCATGCTTACGGCATCCACGTGATCGGCTAACGTCTCCTTTAACTGCAGCAGCTTCGACCGCTGCTCGGGCAGCAGGATATCGTCCGCATCTAACCAGAGAATGTATTGCCTCGTGGCATATTGAAAGGAAGCGTTGCGCGCTGCGGAGAAATCATCCGTCCATGGAAAGTCATATACCTGATCCGTCCATGCCTTGGCGATCTCCCTGGTCTGATCCGTTGAGCCTGTATCCACGATGATGATTTCATCAGGGATGCCCTTGACCGATTCCAGACAGTTATTAAGGGTGAGTGCCTCGTTTTTGACAATCATACACAAACTAATGGATATCATCCTGATCCTCCTAGTGAGGAGTATATGTTCCTCAAGTAATTCCTTCCCCTGTTTTAATTCATAAAAGGATCTATGGCACTCCAAAGCGGGACTGCTGACACTAAAATTGTAGAAACCAGAGTATTCGTTTTTTGATCGATAACAGCCACAAAATTACTCCCAGCCACAGGGACATATACGGAATTCGCAGGATATTCTCCAACAAGAGTCGTATAAGGGTTAACGGCAGGTAGTTCATTTCCGGTGTTGCCTGTATTAATCGTTGCAATCACAGTTCTGCTGTCTCCATCAATTACGTAGACTGCATTTCCAGTGGCGAACAAATGATTAGAGACTAGATTTGCAGATATATTACTGATACTACTTGCAATTGTAATATTGGTCTCGAACGTATTCGTGGAGAGATCATATGAATTAACATAGTTAGCGCCGCTATAGGTTATCCAAAGTTTATTTCGGAACGGGTCTACCACAAGGCCATGAGGTCTAGAGCCTGTTAGTGGAATGGTTTGAATAATGGCACTGGTGCTGACATCATAAACGGTAAGTGCAGGTACTACATCTTGTAATGTGTACACTCGGTTAGTGAAGGGGTCAACCTTAGCCTGGATAGGCTGTGCATTAGCGGCTGTTCCAACCGTAATCGTGCTTACTGTACCTGAATCAATGTCGATAGACCAAATGTTAACGCTGTTTGTACTCCAATTTGTAACATAAAGTGTATTAGTAATTGTGTTAATGGACATGCCGCGTGGTTGGGCACCTACCGGATAATAGGTTTCTATCTGATCTGTCAATGTATCTACTTTGACGACACTGAAATGATCCGAGTAGAAAAGCTTGTGACGAAATGTATCAATTGCTGCACCATAACCTGTGTTTAAACCCGTACCTGGTTGGTTAAGAGGCCAGGAAGCAATCACTTGATTGGTAAGTGCATTGATGGAGTATACACGCTGCCCAGTATTGGTGCCAGCATAAACTTTGGGAAATTGCATTGTACCGGTCTGTCCGGTCACTCCCGTGTGCCCGGTGAGACCAGTGAGACCGGTGAGACCGGTAACGCCTGTGAGTCCAGTAGCGCCCCTCGGTCCGGCCCCGGTGGTACCGGTAGGTCCGGGGAGTCCGATACCGGTAGTGCCGGTAGGGCCGGGAAGACCGGCGCCGGTAGTGCCAGTAGGTCCGGGGATTCCGATGCCTGTAGTGCCGGTAGGGCCGGGAAGACCGGCGCCGGTGGTACCGGTAGGTCCGGGGAGTCCGATACCGGTAGTGCCGGTAGGGCCGGGAAGACCGGCGCCGGTAGTGCCAGTAGGTCCGGGGAGCCCGATGCCTGTAGTGCCGGTAGGGCCGGGAAGACCGGCCCCGGTGGTGCCAGTAGGTCCGGGGAGCCCAATACCGGTAGTGCCGGTAGGCCCGGGAAGACCGGCCCCGGTGGTGCCAGTAGGTCCGGGGAGCCCGATACCGGTAGTGCCGGTAGGGCCGGGAAGACCGGCGCCGGTAGTGCCAGTAGGTCCGGGGAGCCCGATGCCTGTAGTGCCAGTAGGCCCCGTGTGGCCTGTAGCCCCTTGCCCGGAACCGGCGGGCCCTGTCGGACCCTGGGGACCTCGCTCTCCAGCAGGCCCGGTCACTCCTGTGGCTCCAGTAGCCCCTGCCTCTCCGCCATTGTTTTCTCCAAGCAGTTCTTCAGACACTAGTCGGTGTGCGGTTACCAACTGACCTGTACTGCTCTTGCCCCATACCGAAACTTGAACAGGATCATTCATGTCAGCGAGATTGTCAGGTACAACAAATGTAAATTCAAAACCATTAAAATCTGCGTAATAATTTTTCGTAATGACTTGATTTTCTGCAATAGGGAGTATTTCGCTAACATACATAACCCTTGTTCCCGCGTTTAGATAATAACCTTGAATGGATATTGAGGAAGCCGAGTCAACGCTGCGGTTAACGATTTTAACAGTAACCTGCTGAGAGGGCCTTAGTCCGCTTACCGGGTTATTTTCGATAGGTCCTGTTGATAAAAAAGCCATTCCTTTATCACTTCCTGTCTGTATATTTGGATTTTGTTTCAGGATACCTGCTGAGTCAGCAACATAATTAATGATTAATATAAGCCTATTCAGGCTTCACGTTTCGGTGCAGATGTAAGCGAAGAAGTTGTTATGACAGGCGTATAAATAACAAAAAGAGGCAGCTAAGAAGTTTGATTACTTCTGTAGTTACCTCTTTCTGTTATATATTTTCCCATCTAATCCTCAAAAGGATCTATGGCACTCCAAAGCGGGGTTTGTGACACTAAGATTGTAGAAACTAGAGTATTCGTTGTTTGATCGATAAAGGCCACATAATTTCTTTGACCTACAGGGAGATATACGGATTTCACTGGAAATTTTGCAATAAGGGTCGTATAAGGGTTAACGGCAGGTAGTTCATTTGAGTTGCCGCCTGTACTAATCGCTGTGATCACCGTCCGGCTATCTCCATCAATTACATAGACTACATTGCCAGTGGCGTACAACCGATTAGTGATCAGATTTGCAGATATATTACTAGTACTACTGGCAATTGTGATGTTGGATTCAAACATATTTGAGGAGAGATCATACGAATTAACATAGTTAGAGCCGTTATAGGTTATCCAAAGTTTATTTCGGAACGGGTCTACCACAAGGCCATGAGGTCTGGAGCCTGCCAATGGAATGGTTTGAATAATGGCACTGGTGCTGACATCGTAAACGGTAAGTGCAGGTACTGCATCTTGTAAGGTATACACCCTGTTCGTGAAAGGATCAACCTCAGCCTGTATAGGCTGTGCATTGGCCGCTGTTCCAACCGTAATCGTGCTTACTGTACCTGAATCAACGTCGATAGACCAAATGTTAACGCTGTTTGTACTCCAATTTGTGACATAAAGTGTATTGGTAATCGTGTTAATCGACATGCCGCGTGGTTGGGCACCTACCGGATAATAGGTTTCTATCTGATCTGTCAGTGTATCTACTTTGACGACACTGAATCCATCCGAGTAGAAAAGCTTGTGACGAAGTGTATCAATTGCTGCACCATAACCCGTTCTTAAACCCGTACCAGGTTGGTTAAGAGGCCAGGAAGCGATCACTTGATTGGTAAGTGCATTAATGGAATATACGAACTGCCCACCGTTGCAGCCAACATATACTTTGGGGAATTGCATTGTACCGGTAGCTCCGGTAACGCCGGTGAGCCCGGTGACGCCGGTGAGCCCAGTGACGCCCGTTAAGCCGGTAACACCGGTAACGCCCGTCAAGCCCGTGGCTCCGGTAAGTCCCGTGGCGCCGGTGAGTCCCGTGGCTCCAGTCTCTCCGGTAAGTCCCGTGGCTCCAGTCTCCCCAGTGAGTCCCGTGGCCCCGGTCTCCCCGGTAAGTCCCGTGGCTCCGGTCTCTCCGGTAAGCCCCGTGGCTCCGGTCTCCCCAGTGAGCCCCGTGGCTCCGGTCTCTCCAGTGAGCCCCGTGGCCCCAGTCTCCCCGGTAAGTCCCGTGGCTCCGGTCTCCCCAGTGAGTCCCGTGGCCCCAGTCTCCCCGCTAAGTCCCGTGGCTCCGGTCTCCCCGGTAAGTCCCGTGGCTCCGGTCTCTCCAGTGAGCCCCGTGGCCCCAGTCTCTCCGGTGAGCCCCGTGGCTCCGGTCTCTCCAGTAAGCCCCGTGGCCCCAGTCTCTCCAGTCATCCCGGTAAATCCGGTAACACCAGCCCCCGTCGGCCCCGTGGGCCCTTGTTCACCGATGGGAATCCATCCTAGCGGATACGTGGCACCGCCATCCTGGCTACTGCGGTAATAGAGCGCTGGATTGGAAATATAGAGCTGCTGAACGTAATTGTCGACGCGGGAGACATAAATGGTCCACACATCCTTATGGGGGACATCTGGACTGTCGAGGGGGGCATTACCATCGGCATGAGCCGAGCTGTAGACGCCGGGCTGGTTGAAGCTTCTCAGCAGACTGCCGGAAGGTTCATCATTGTTAATAGGGAAGACACCGTCTTCGGCATCCAGTACGACATCTCCGGTCTGTCCATTAACGCTGGTGACAGCACCAGCAGCTCCGGTAGGACCGGGAGCTCCAGTAGGTCCAACCAGTGTCGGAATATTGGCGGCGGTTGTCAGCCTGGAATCCAGCAGCATCTCCTGACGGGAGATCGTATTCAGCAAGGACCGGGCGCTGTCATTGATCTCCAGCAACTGTGCAAGTGTGGCAGGAGGGCCGGTGAGCCCTGGAAGTGTGCCCAAGGCGTACTGGATTTTCTCACCTTCAGCGTTAATGATATGGGCTAGTCCAAGCTCCTCCATGGCAATGGAAGAGAATAACAAATTGACGACATCATCCCTCGATAATGCAACCGTGGGGGTGATGTTGGGAATATTGGGGTTCGACAATACCATAACCTCCTTCTTTTCGTTTAACCCATCGTATTCTTCGAAGAACTTTGACGAAATAGATAAGGGCCTATCTTTTAATGATAAGTAGTATAAATAAGGAAGCCGACTATTACTTGTTGGCTTCCTTAACTTTTGGTTATAGAGTAATATTTTATATAATTTACAAATATGAGAAGTTGCAATTCGTCTTCATACTTGGCTGGGAGGACCGCTGATTCCTGACAGCGTACCCAATGCAAATTGGACTTTCTCGCCTTCGGCGTTAATGATATGGGCAAGTGCCAGCTCCTCCATAGCAATGGAGGATAACAGCAGATTAATGACATCGTCCCTGGTTAAGTTTATCGTGGGGCTGATGTTAGGAATATTGGGATTTGACAATAGGTTAGCCTCCTTGATGTAGGGTTCTTTCATCATATTCCTGGAAATTCCCCGCTGAGACGGTAACAACCTATGCGTATCCGATATTTCGCCAATCCTCTGGAAAAGCGGCAGCACAATGCTAACGCAGCTCACTCGGCGTCCGCAGCTTGACCTGCTTGAACACCCGGTTGAAGGTGCGGATATTGGTGAAGCCGCATTCCAGCGCGATATCCAGAATGCTTTTGTCGGTGCCCAGCAGCAGCCGTTCCGCCTGGTTGACGCGGATGCTGTTCAGGTACGCCACGTAGCTCATGCCTGTGATGCTTTTAAAGAAGCGGGAGAAGTAAAACAAGCTCATATTGGCATGCCGGGCGGCATCGGCCAGGGTGATAGGGTGCATGTAATGGACATCCAGGTACTCCAGCACCTCCTGCATAATCTTCATATTGGTAATGCGCCGCTTATCCTTATGCGGATTTACGATATCCAGCGGCATCTGCCGCAGAATCAGCGCACATAGTTCGTGCAGCAGGCCGGTCACCAGTTGTTCATGATGCGGGGGCTTCTCCAGATACTCCTCCAGCAGCTCCTGCATAATTGCAGACAGGCGGGGGTTAATTTGGTCTGAAGCAGACTGGCTCTGGTCCAGAAAAGGAGACATCAGCCGCTTATTCAGAGGCCAGCCTGCCGGATATCCGATCAGTGAAGGATTGAAAATAATCATCAGCAGCTTGGACTCGCTGTTCTTGCTGTCATAATAATGGATATCTCCGCTGCTGCATACGGCCAGATCCCCGGCGGTCAGCACGCGTGTCTCGGAATTAATGCCCATTCGTATCGAACCCTCCAGGACATAGACAATCTCCAGATCATTGTGCCAGTGGGCGAGGAAATTAATATTCCGGCTCACAAAGGCAGTGAAGGGAAACGCATAGCCGTACGTCCGGTTCTCGTGAAACGCTCTCATGTTTACTCCTGTTCTCGTCCTCCCGGCAGTCCGTCAGGAAGCGGTTTCAGTGATTTGCTGCTATTCGCATAATGCAGTCTTAAATTTAGCAAAAAATGACCATTCCCACAAGCAAAATGACGAGCAGAAACGGCGCGGATAGATTACAATTTCTTCAGGAAGACCTGATCTAAATCAATCTATAACCCAAACTTAAATAAATAGGACAAAAAGGAGAACTTGATATGGCAAAGAAGGCATTGATTGTAAAAGGTGGATGGGACGGGCATGAACCGAACGAGGTTGCTGCGATTTTTGCAGATATCCTTACGAATGAAGGCTTCGAGGTTGAAGTCTCGGATACGCTGGACAGCTTCAATAATGCGGAGGCGCTGAAGGCGCTGAACCTGATTGTACCGGTCTGGACCATGGGCGAAATCAAGGGGGAGCAGTGCTCGGCGGTTCTGGCAGCTGTGGCTTCCGGCGTAGGCATCGCAGGCTGTCACGGCGGGATGTGCGACTCCTTCCGTACCAATACGGAATGGCAATTTTTGACCGGATCACAATGGGTGGCACATCCCTTCAATGATGGAGTGGATTATGAAGTGAACATCGTGAAATCCGGCTCCAGCCCGATTGTGGAAGGCATGCAGGACTTTATGGTGAAGTCGGAGCAGTATTATCTTCATGTCGATCCGGCGGTGAATGTACTGGCTACTACCACATTTGTGATGAGTGAAGGCGAGCATTCGGCCAATGGTGTCATCACGATGCCGGTAGTCTATACGAAGAAATGGGGCCAGGGCAAGGTATTCTATAACGCGCTTGGACATCATGCGGATGTGTTCGATATCCCGGAGGCCAAGGAACTGATGCGCCGGGGCTTCTTGTGGGCAGCCAAATAAACGAAGGACAAGGTGGGAAACAGTGTGCGTAAAGTAAAAATTGGGATTGTCGGCTGCGGGAATATCAGCAGCATTTATTTTGAGAATTTGACGGGAATGTTCAAGAATACGGAGGTCTATGCCTGTTCGGATCTTAATCTGGAGCGGGCGCAGCAGGCCGCAGAGCAGTACGGGGTTCCGAATGTGTGGACGACAGCGGAGCTGCTGGCTTCGGAGGAGATTGAGATTGTCGTAAATCTGACCACGCCGAATTACCACTTCGAAGTGTGTAAGCAAGCGCTGCTGTCAGGCAAGCATGTGTATGTGGAAAAGCCGCTGTCGCTCTCGCTTGAGCATGGGACTGAGCTGGTGGAGCTGGCTAAGGAAAAAGGATTGTTCATCGGCTGCGCGCCGGACACCTTCCTTGGAGCGGGACTACAGACCTGCGCCAAGCTGATCGCGGACGGATATATCGGAGAGCCGGTGGCGGCAACGGCATTCATGCTCTGCCACGGACATGAGAGCTGGCATCCGGACCCAGAGTTCTATTACCAGGCCGGCGGCGGCCCGATGTTCGATATGGGACCGTATTATCTGACGGCACTGGTATCCTTGCTGGGCCCGGCGACTACGGTATGCGGCATGACCAAGACCTCGTTCCCTACACGGACGATCACCAGCGAGAAGAAGTTCGGCAAGGTGGTGGAGGTTGAAGTCCCTACGCATGTGGCCGGAACGATTCAGTTCGCCAGCGGTGCTGTTGCCACGATGATTACCAGCTTCGATGTCTGGCACAGCACACTGCCGCGCATCGAGATCTACGGCTCGCTGGGCACCCTGATTGTGCCGGACCCGAACACCTTCGGCGGCCCGATCCTCCTGCGTCCGGCGCATAGCGCAGAATTCAAGGAGATTCCGGTGGTGCACAGCTATGAAGGCAACAGCCGGGGAATTGGTGTGGCAGATATGGCCCGCTGCACCCAGACCGGAGAGACCCCGCGTGCTAACGGCGAGCTGGCCAATCATGTGCTGGAGATCATGCACGCCTTCCACACCAGCTCCGATTCGAAGCGCTATGCCGAGCTGACCACCACCTGCGACCAGCCGAAGCCGCTGGCTCCGGGACTGATTAAGGGATATTTGGAGTAGCAGAAAGCAGCTAATCATAGCGAAAAGTAGCGCGAATAAGCGAAGAAGCAAAGAGTGTAAAGGTAATAGATAGCATTTAACAGGCAGCGTTCTGTCCCCAGTTGCGGGGAGGGGCGCTGTTTTTTTGTGAGGTCTCCCTCTGTTTGAACTTGTATATACAAGTTTAATGTATCTCAACAAGTTATTCATGGAGGTGCTTCATTTGAATCAAGAGAGTAAGGCCCGGCCAGCGGAATGGTGGCGGCGGTCCACAGTGTATCAGGTATATCCGAAGAGCTTCAAGGATACGACAGGGAACGGAACCGGTGATATCAGAGGCCTGACGGAGAAGCTGGATTATTTGCAGGAGCTGGGGATTGATATTGTCTGGCTCCAGCCGGTCTATGTCTCGCCCGGACATGATAACGGTTACGATGTGGCGGATTATGAGCGGATTAACCCGGAATTCGGCACGATGGAGGACTTCGACGAGCTGGTAGCGGAGCTGCACCGGCGCGGTATGAAGCTGATGACAGATATCGTAGTCAACCATACCTCGACAGAGCATGAGTGGTTCAAGCAGGCGATCTCCAGCCGGGACAATCCGTACCGCGATTATTATATCTGGAAGGACCCGGCGCCAGGCGGGGGAGTACCGAACAATTGGCAGTCGAAGTTCGGAGGTCCCGCCTGGCAGTTCGATGAGGCGTCAGGCCAATATTATCTTACTCTGTTCGACAAGACACAGGCGGATCTGAACTGGGAGAACGAAGAGGTCCGCAGCGCGGTGAACCAGATGATGCTGTTCTGGGCCCGTAAGGGTGTGGATGGATTTCGGATGGATGTCATCAATCTGATCTCCAAGGACCAGCGCTTCCCGGATGATGACGGGAGTGTGCCGCCGGGCGACGGGCGGAAGTACTACACAGACGGTCCACGGGTCCACGAATACATCCGGGCGATGTACGATGAGGTGTTTGGCCCGCATGAGCTGATCACGGTCGGTGAGATGTCCTCTACCACACTTGAGCAGTGCATCCGTTATTCCAATCCTGAGCGGCGGGAGTTCTCAATGACCTTCAACTTCCATCATCTGAAGGTGGATTATCCGAACGGCCGGAAGTGGGAGCTGATGCCTTACGATTTCGAAGCACTCAAGCGGCTGTTCAGCGAGTGGCAGACCGGGATGCAGGAGGGCGGGGGCTGGAACGCTTTATTTTTCAACAATCACGATCAGCCCCGCGCGCTCTCCCGGTTCACAGACGACACTGCGTACCGCGAGGAGAGCGCCAAGCTGCTGGCGACCACACTGCACGGATTACAGGGTACACCCTATGTCTATCAGGGAGAAGAGATCGGGATGCCGAATCCCAAGTGGAAGGGTATTGAAGAGTTCCGTGATATTGAGTCGCTGAATATGTACCGGATTCTGTGTGAGCAGGGTGCAAGTCCCGGGGAGGCGCTCGCGATCCTCCAGGAACGTTCAAGGGACAACTCCCGTACGCCGATGCAGTGGGATGACAGTTCGAATGCAGGCTTCACCACCGGAACTCCTTGGCTAAAAGTGGATGAGCGGTACGCAGACATCAATGTGCGTCAGGCGCTGGAGCAGCCGGATTCGATCTTCCATCACTACCGCAAGCTGATCGCTCTGCGCAAATCGCACGCTATTTTCGTAGACGGGCTATACCGCAGGCTGGACGAAGGACATCCCGAGGTGTTCGCTTATGCACGGACCGGAGATCATGAGGCGCTTGTCGTGGTCTCGAACTTCAGCAGCAAAGAGATGATGTTCCGGCTTCCGGATGATCACTGGGCGGACTTAAGCGCTAAGGGGAAGGGGAAGCTCCTGATTGGCAATACCGGAGAGCATCCTGCACTTACGCAAGAGCTTCAGCTTCGCCCGTATGCTTCATATCTGTGGCTAGTCAGCCGGAACTAGAAGAGACCGAAATTGCGTGAATGTACGTTAAAATCTGAGAGGGCTACTATGCCTTCATCAACTATGCGAGGAGTGACAATATGTCTATAAACCGCAAAAATGTTGAAGAGATCGTCCGGGCAGTGGGCGGCAAGGAGAACATTGAGGTAGCTACGCACTGCGTAACGCGGCTGAGATTCTCGCTCTATGACGAGAGTAAAGTGGATGCTTCGGCGCTGGACGCAAATGACCTAGTGAAAGGGCAGTTCTCTTCCCAGGGGCAATTCCAGATTGTTATTGGACCGGGCATTGTAGATAAAGTATATGATGAGATGATTCAGCTGACCGGCGGTGCCCGTTCCTCCAAGGATCAGGTGAAATCAGCCGCAGCCCGGAACCTGAATCCGCTTCAGCGGATCATCAAGACACTGGCCGATATCTTCATTCCCATTCTTCCGGCCATCGTTACTGCGGGTCTGCTGCTGGGGATCAATAACCTGCTGACCGGCCCGGGGATATTCTTCAGCGATTCGCTGGTCGATGTCTATCCGCAGTGGAAGGACATTGCTGCTATCATTAATACAATTGCCAGTACGGCATTTACATTCTTGCCCGCACTGATCGGCTGGGCCGCCGTGACCCGCTTCGGGGGCAGCCCGCTGCTCGGGATTGTGCTGGGTCTGATTCTGGTGCATCCAGACTTATTAAGTGCTTACAGCTATGCTAACGCTTCTACGGAAGGTACGGTTCCAACCTGGAATCTGTTCGGCTGGCATCTGGAGCGGATCGGTTATCAGGGACAGGTGCTGCCGGTCCTGGTATCGGCCTATATCCTTGCCAGAATTGAGAAGTTCCTGGACAAGCGCGTCCATGATTCCGTCAAGCTGCTGGTGGTGGCACCGGTGACGCTGCTGATTACAGGCTTCCTGGCCTTCACCATCATCGGGCCGGTTACGTTCGGCATTGCCAATGCCATCACCTCCGGCCTGGTGTATATCTTCGATCATTTTGCCATACTCGGCGGATTAATTTACGGCGGATTCTACTCGCTCCTGGTCATTACAGGCATGCATCACACCTTCCTGGCCGTTGACGTCCAGCTGATCGGAAGCGAGAAAAGCACCTTCCTCTGGCCAATGCTGGCACTCTCCAATATTGCCCAGGGTGCGGCAGCACTGGCGATGATGTTCGTGGTCAGAGAGCAGAAGACCAAGGGTCTGGCTGTGACCTCCTCCGTCTCGGCCTTCCTCGGCGTTACCGAGCCGGCCATCTTCGGGGTGAATATCCGCTACCGCTATCCGTTCATCTTCGGGATGATCGGCTCCGCGATAGGCGGTGTGCTGCTCACTGTGAATCAGATCCGGGCTACATCCATTGGGGTAGGGGGAATTCCCGGCTTCCTGTCGATCTTCCCTAACCAGTGGGGTGTGTTCTTCATCGGGATGGCGATCGTGCTGATCGTACCGTTTGCGGCCACCGTGCTGTATGGCCGGGCGGTTGCACAGCGTGCACTGAACAAAGCGCAAGCAACAGCAGGCGTAACAGCAGCCGATTCTTCTGTTACAGCCCCTGAGCTAAGCAGCCGCAGCTCCGTACAAGGCTCGCAGGAGCAGGAGCCGGTGAATATCCTGGAGCTGGCGTCACCGCTTAATGGAACGGCGGTACCGCTAGAGCAGGTTCCTGATCCCGCTTTTGCTGAGCGGCAGATGGGGGATGGGATTGCGATTGAACCTTCCGAAGGCAAGGTCTATGCTCCCTTCGATGCTACAGTAGCCCACGTGATTAAGAGTAAGCACGCGCTGATTCTGGAGCATGCCAGCGGAGTCCAGGTGCTGATCCATGTCGGGATTAACACCGTGTCGCTCAAAGGCGAAGGGTTCACCACAACGAAGCAGATCGGAGATAAGGTACGGGCTGGCGAGCTTCTGCTGGAATTCGATATGGAGGCTATCCGCGCCGCCGGGTATCCTTTAATTACTCCAATAATCATCCCTGCCGGGCAGGAGATGGTGGAGCGGATTGAGGAGCAGAGCGGACCGGCCACAGCGAAGCAGACCCGTATTCTAACTGTTCATCTTAAGGGTTGACCCGTGCGGATCAGACATGCAATATAAGGAATGGAGGACAGCCCTGCGGGGCTGTTTTTCTACAATTTAGGGCGGTGATGTTCGATGAGAGAGAATATATTTTTGCAGATCTATACGGAATACAGCAGCCGTATCCAATCCGGCCAGCTCGCGCCCGGAACCAAGCTGCCCTCTGAGAGTGAGCTGGCGGAGGCTTATAAGACCTCGCGGGAGACGGTGCGCAAGGCGCTGAATCTTTTGTTCCGCGAGGGCTATATTAACAAAATCAAAGGCAGGGGCTCGTTCGTGCTGGATATGACGCGGATGGATTTTCCCGTAACCGGGCTGATCTCATTCCAGGAGCTGACCGGGACGCTTGGGGTTCCCTCGCGGACACTGGTAGAAGAGACGGTCCTGGAGCCGGCAGGCTCCCTGCTGGCCCGGCAGCTGCACCTCGCTGAAGAGACGCCGGTATGGAAGGTCATCCGCGCCAGAGAGATTGAAGCCGAGCGGATTATTCTGGACAAGGACTATTTCCGGTCCGATATCGTTCCCTTCCTCAGCAAAGAGATCGCAGAAGGCTCTATTTATGAATATCTGGAGGCGGAGCTGGGTCTGAAGATCAGTTATGCCAAAAAGCTGATCTCCGTTGAGCCCGTGACCGGGGAGGATCAGCGTCTGCTGGACCTGAAGCAATACCAGCATATTGTCGTGGTGCGGAACTATGTGTATCTGGAGAATACCGTGCTGTTCCAATACACCGAATCCCGGCACCGGCTGGATAAGTTTCAGTTTGTGGATTTCGCCAGAAGGGTTAGGCGGTGAACGGTCAGGGAAAGGCTGGACGGAAGAGCAGTCATGATCGTAACTGAAATAAAGCGCTATAAGGCAGGGTATTCACGAATAATCGTGTGCTCTGCTTCTTTTTTTGACTTTTTGCCTGTGTTATCGACATTTTTCGATCATTTGTGAGAATTTTGTGAGAATGATTTGGTTCTATATGTATAAGCTTGCATTTCAATTACTAAGAATGGAGTGAGACAATGAAGCGTAAGAAGCTGCTAGCACTGCTAATGGTGCCCACAATGATTCTGTCTATGTTTCCTGCACCCCTTGCGGTACATGCAGATTCAGCAGATTGGGGAGCACGGGCTGCCTATGGCGGAGAAGGTGGGACAGAGCTTTTCCTGGGAGGCAAATTCATTGAACTGGGGATAAGCAACTGGGGGAATTTCGGTACGTTGGGCAGTAAGCCCGCTAACTTCCGTGGAACGAATTCCAGACCGTACCTGGGAATGAGTGCAGATCATGATGGCTATGGCACAGGCAAGGACCTGCCGGTCGATTATTATTTGCCGGGTACCCCTGAAGAACGGTTCGCGGTAGGCTACCAGATCGGTGACAATACATATGCGAAGTCCAATTCGGCGCAGATGCACTCGTGGGAGATGCCGACCACAGTAGTAAATACCTCACAGACGGATAAAGGGATTCTGAGTGCGACAACAGTATCCACATGGACTGACACTATGGAGATTAAGCAGGTAATCAGCTTCGAGGAGAACCAGAAATTCTACCGTAATGATGTGACCCTTACCAATCTTACCGATGGGAATTGGGACGGGGCGCGGTATATGCGCACGATGGACCCGGATAATACGGTGGATCAAGGAGGGGCATATGTCACCTCAAATATTGTGACTCACACAATCGAGGAAGATCGCGCAGCTGTCGTGAAGGCGAGTACGATTGCTGATACTGATCCGCTGTATAAGGCTTTTAATTCGAGAGCCCCTATCTTCTTCTATTCCAGTGATCTGCGGGCTAAAGCTTCCGTCTTCGGGTTTACAAATACTAACCCCTATGCCTTGGAAGCTTATAACACTCCGAAGGCGAAGAACGTGGAAGTCAAGGCGGATGCGGGGATTACCATGACCTGGGATTCCGGGACGCTGGCTCCGCATGCGAGCAAGACATTCACCTATTACACAAGTCTGGATGAGCGGGATTTCAGTGAAGTCATTTCAGACATCGAGCTGGATGAAGGCGCCAGCACCGAGCTGGTAGAAGCTAAGGCGAATGATGGAACGGTTGTCGGCAACCAGAAGGTGAAAATTGTCGGTGCGACCTTAGTTGAACCGATTGATCCAAGCCATATCCGCATCAACAATCTGCCGGAAGGGCTTGACTTCGCCGTAACCCGGCTGAGTGATACGGAGCTTAACTTCACGTTGACCGGTACAGCGGTTGAACACGGCAAGGATGCGACCACGAAGAACCTGTCCGTTACAGTTGATAAAGAGAATCTGCGGGGGATCTCATCCGGTCTGACGACCAAGACCTTCAGTGTAACGTTCAGAGACCCTGCCACGCTTAGTGTGAACAAAGGGATTGTATCCGAAGCCATCTACGGCACAGGTGAGATCACCGAGACGCTTGGCGTGACGTTGACCGGCGGCAAGTTCGCCAAAACGGTTGGTGCAGAAGATGTGTTGATTCATGGTCTGCCGGCCGGACTTGGGACGGAAGTGACCCGAGTCTCCGATACGGAGCTGGAGGTCAAATTCACCGGTGCAGCAACGGTGACAAGCGATGTCTATGGAGCTTATGTGACCGTAGCCTCCGGTAAGCTTGAGGGCAGTCCGGCAGCTCTCAGCACGAACACTTTCAAATTCGACTTCCTGGATAAAGAGCCTTATCTGGTAGTCAAAACACCACTGCTCTATGAATCTGAGCAGAACGACGGCACGATTGGGGATTCGCTTGTACTGGAACTGAAGAACGGTTCTTTTGATGAGTCGGCTGTGGATGCCATCGAAGCGTTGAATTGGCCGCCGGGCCTGACACCAGGCAAGATTACGATGGACAGCCCGAATCAAATTACGATCGCCATTGCCGGACAGGCTGCCAGCCACAAGACTGCTGACAGCGTAGACCGGGCAGAGGTTACGGTAGCGGGTATTCCATCGGGAACCTTTGCTATTCTGTTCCGTTCTCCGCCTGCAGCGATTACGGCGTCTCCTGATGTGATTCATGATGCAGGTGACGGCTCAGCAGCAGAGACGCTGACGGTAACCCTGCGCAACGGCGCATTCACAGAAGAGGTTGAAGGCGGCGTAAGCGTCAATAATATGCCTGAAGGCTTAAGCTTCAACGTGGTGCGGATTAGCAGCACTGTACTTGAAATTCATTTCACCGGTCAGGCGGCTGGAAAGTACGAGGCTTCTGCCTTTGCTTCAGTCACAGTAGATCCTTCTATTATCGTAGACGGGGTTAAGCCGATGACCTCCAATAATATTGATCTGCAGTTACCCGGTGCAGGTGTGCTGGTAAACCGCGATATGGAAGCCTTAACCTGGGATATGATCCGTAAGGACAATCTTGAGCAGACCTCCGTATCTACGGGATTGAATCTACCGTTAAAAGGAGCGGGCGGCAGCACGATTACCTGGACCTCCAGCAATGGAACGGCTGTTGCTGCAGACGGTACGGTAACAAGACCACCGTTCAATAAAGGCGATCAGCCGGTTACATTGACAGCGGTGCTGAAGAATGGGACTTTCGAGCTGACGAAGACCTTCGAACTGATTGTCAAAAAGCAGGCGGGAACCAACGAACAGTCGGTAGCAGAAGATGCGGAACTGCTCACCTGGAATACGATCCGTGAGGAGAATGTAAAGCAGGAATCCGTAACTTCTGATGTGTATTTGCCGAAGAATGGGACGAATGGCAGCACGATTACCTGGACTTCTTCCGATGAAGGGGTAATCGATATAGACGGCACCGTAACGGCACCTTCCTATTCGAAGGGAGACCAGGCGGTAACCTTGACTGCGGTCATCCGCAAGGGGGATAAGGTAGAGACCAAATCCTTCGTGCTCACAGTTATCAAGCACCCGATGACAGACGAGGAATCTGTAAACGAGACCTTGGCTAAGCTGGACTGGGACATGATTCGGGAAGATAACGAGAAGCAGGAACAGGTCCTGACGGATCTTGATTTGATTGCCGAAGGTACCAATGGCAGCAGGATTACCTGGACCTCTTCCGAGGAATCGGTTATTACTCCGGACGGTGATGTGAAGCGCCCCGGTTATGCTGACGGAGACCAGAAGGTTACCCTGACAGCAACAGTAACCAAAGGAAGTGTGACCTATCAGAAAGAGTTCATAGTAACTGTTAAGCCTAAGCGTCAGAGCATCGACGATCAGCTAGATGAAGCTATGAAGCTGCTGAGAATCGGCTACAAAGGACAGGATACAGCCAAGAGCGTAACGCAAGACGTTGAGCTGATCTCCAAGGGCTACTATGATTCCGAGGTCGTATGGACAAGCCATCGCAGCGATATTGTCAGCAGCACTGGTGAGGTTCAGCGTCCGCTGAAGGATACAGTAGTACGACTGACAGCGCGTGTTGCGAAGGAAGGCTTCTTCCGGGAGCAGGACTTCTACATTACGGTCAAAGGAACGGCCACCGTTGACCTTCCTCAGGATGAAGTCAATGTCAAGATTGGTTATGCACCTGGAGATTCCGAGGAATCTGTGACCCGTAACCTCTTCTTGCCGAAGACAGGCGACACCGGCTCAGTCCTGACCTGGACTTCGAACAAGCCGGATGTTCTGACGAATACCGGACGGGTCAAGAGACCAGGGCCGGATGAAGAGGATGTGACGGTAGAGCTTACCGTGAAGCTGGCTGACCCGGACCGTCCGGGCGAGACGCTGGTTAAGACTTTTACAATTGTTATCAAAAAACTCAGTGACCAGGAGGCGGCAGACGAAGCTGCCAGAACTACAGGAATTCATCCTGCGGCAACCTTCGCTGAGGGAGATACCTGGGAGAGTGTTACGGAAGCCTTCCTGTTGCTTCAGACCGGTAAATACGATACGAAGATTACCTGGACCTCAAGTGTGCCTTCGGTGATCGCCGTTCAGCAGGATGGGGATCAGGCCAAGGGCAATGTAACCCTTCCGGCCCAGGATACGAATGTCATTCTGACTGCAACCTTCACCCGTGGCGGCAAGAGCGCAGTGAAGCAATACCTGCTGATTGTGAAGGCGAAAGGCGTAGTCAAGGAAGGTGCCGTCCGTGAGGCAACGTCCAGACAAGCCGGACTGTCTACCCCGAATGAAGGCAATCCGCTGGAGCAGGGTGTGACGATTCTCAGAACGAACCTGTCAAACGGAACGAAGATCGACACCATTGTGATTGATGAGAACGAAGTGTACGACCTTGTGGAAGGCGTGAATCCGAATGACCCGGATGCCGCCAACCGGAGTGTAACCATCACCCATGTGGACGATCCGGCTGCACGTGCGGACGAGATTGCAGTTGAGATTCCATCAACAGCCGTATCGATTCTTGCCGGACGCAAGGCTTCACTGGATATTGTCACTGCTCTTGGTTCCATCCATCTGGATGCAGACAGCCTGGCGCAGCTTGATGCGAGCACTACCGACCTGTATTTCCGGATTGTACCGGTGAAGAATCCGCAGCTGAAGGCGAATGTTCAGAGCAATGCGATCCTGAACGGTACCTCCAAACTGGCGCTTGCCAGTGACAAGACGCTTCAGAATCTGGGGGCGCCTCGCGAGATTGAGACGAACTACAGCAAGATCAATACTATGATTCAACTGCCGTTAACCGAGTTCGCGGATCAGATTCCGCTGCAAAGCTCCGGGGTGCGTGATGCCTTCCTGGACAGCTTGCGGGTATACGTTGAGCACAGCGATGGCGAGATTACAGTCTACACTCCAGCAATTGTGTATAATTCGGGCGGCGAGCCTGTAGCGCTGGAGATTCAGATTAACAAATTCAGCACCTTCCAGATTGTACGGATTACAGACAAGGCTGCGGAGCCGGTTAAACCAACGGAACCCGCACCAACAGCAGCGCCAACAGCTGCTCCTTCAGTCAAAGGTGAGACGGTTCCTTCCACCACTGTTGAATGGACTGCTGAGCAATTGAAGGAATTGCAGAAAAAGGGCAGTGAAATTGTAATCGAATCGAAGCTGGGTACGGTTAAAATTGACCCGGCTGCCATTGATCTCGCTGAGATCAGCAAGCAGTTCGGTCACGGAAATGTGAATGTGAATGATATTGTCATCACTGCAGGGTTGGCGGAGTCCACTCCGGACAGTCTCGAAGGATTCAAGCTAGCCGCAGGGCTGCGGAATGCGCAGACGGTCGGCACACTGGCTAACTTCTCCATCCAGGCGAAGTACCAGGGGCAGACTGTACCGGTAACCAGCCATGGCTGGGCGAAGTACGAGCTTCAAGTGCCTGCCAATATGAAGATTACAACTGGCGTACTGTACCGGGATGGTAAAATCTATCATCAACCGACTTATGTAACCGTTAAGGACGGTCGCTACTACGCTACGATCAACAGCCTGGAGAGCGGCGAATTCGGCCTGATCTGGAATCCGCTCGAATTCCCGGACGTGGCGAAGCACTGGAGCAAGCCGGATGTAAATGATATGGGCTCAAGACTGGTAGCAAGCGGCACGAAGGAAGCTGTATTTGAACCGCAGCGGGCGATCACGCGGTCTGAATTCACAGCTATGTTGGCAAGAGCGCTCGGTATTGTTACGCATGGGGAGCAGCAGGTTAGGTTCAGCGATGTCTCCGCAAGCGGATGGTACGGACTGGAGCTTCAGGTTGCGGTGGAGAACGGCCTGATCACCGGATATCCGGACGGAACGTTCAGACCAGGCAACAACATCTCCAGACAGGAAGCGATGGCGATTGTCAGCAGAGCGATGAGCATTACGGAGCTGAAAGCTTCGCGCAGCGAAGCGCAGGTTCAGCAGCTGCTGAAGTCCTTCGCCGATTCCGCATCGGTAGCGGGCTGGGCGGTTGCCAATGTGAAGCTGAATCTGTCGGCCGGCATTATTCTGGGCAGAGACGAGCAGCGTCTTGCACCGAATGAGAATATTACCCGTTCCGAAGCATCAGCGGCTATCCGCAGACTGCTGATCCAATCGAACCTGATTAATCCGTAAGTACAAGCATCACATAAGTACTTTATAAGCAAGACTAGGGCCGTCCCTCAAGCAGAATATCGCTGGGGGGGCGGCTTTTTGCTGTGCGGAGAGGTCTGTTATAAAAATCCGCAAAAAATGACCATTTCCTCAAGCAAAATGACGAGCAAACGGTGCTTATTTCCAGTACAATCGGATGTATGCGGAAATTGTACATTTTTTCGGGGGAAATCCTTTAGTCTGCGCATAGGAAAGCTTAATCCGGGCTTGTACAATAACACTAGCGATTGTAAACGCTTGCTTTCATTCCAGAGGAGGGTATGATGCATTCCATGAATGTGCGGAATCCCGTGATTGCCGGGTATTATCCGGACCCCAGTGTGGTCCGTGTGAATGAAGATTTTTATCTGATTAACAGTACCTTTGAATATTTTCCGGGTGTGCCTATCTTCCATAGCAGGGATCTGATCGACTGGACCCCGATAGGGCATGTGCTGACCCGCCAGTCCCAGCTGGATCTGCGGACCACCAAGAGCTCGTCGGGGATCTACGCTGCCACCATCCGCTATCATGACGGGCGATTCTACATGATTACAACCGATGTCAGAGGCATCGGCAATTTCTATGTGACTGCGGACAAGCCTGAGGGCCCCTGGTCTGATCCGATTCTGCTGCCGCACGGGGGCATTGATCCATCCCTGTTCTTCGATGATGACGGGCGCGCCTATGTCACGGTGCAGAACGGGGCAGGCTATGAATCGCACATTATCCAGTATGAGATTGATCCGCTGTCCGGCGAAGTGCTGTCGGAGCCGGTTAACATCTGGAGCGGAGATGACGGCCCGTGGGTCGAAGGTCCGCATCTGTACAAGATCAAGGGCATCTACTACCTGATGACCGCCTCCGGCGGCACCGCCGGCGATCACCGCGAGATAATTGCCCGCAGCAGCAGCCCTTACGGCCCGTTCGAGGACAAGCCGGAACCGATCCTGACCCACCGGGGACTGAAGGACCACCCGGTCCAATGCCTTGGACATGCCGATCTGGTGGAGGATACGTCCGGTCAGTGGTGGGCGGTCTTCCTGGGCATGCGCCCGGTAGAAGGCCAGTATTCCCCGCTGGGCCGGGAGACCTTCCTGGCTCCGGTCACCTGGACGGAGGACGGCTGGCCGATGATTGACAATAATGAAGGCACCGTTATAGCTGCGGACGAGTCCAGCCTGGAGGACCGGGTGCTGCGCTTTACGCCAGGGGACGGCTTCGGGCCGGAGTGGGCCTTCCTCCGCGCCTATGAAGCGGAGCGTTATTCCTGGACCGAGCGCGAAGGCAGTCTCACCGTGCGTGGGAATGCTTACACGCTGGACGATGAAGCGCCGGCCGTGTTCGCGTGCCTCCGCCAGCAGCATCACCGGATGGAGACCGGCGTCAGCCTTGACTTCACGCCGGTGACCGAAGGCGAGCATGCCGGGCTGGCTGCGCGGCTTAACAACCGTGGATATCTTTTCTGGGGACTTGCTTGCCGCAGCGGACGCCGGGTGATGGAGCTTGTAGTCAAGAACGGTGAGGAGCGGCAGATTCACCAGTACGAGGTAAGCGGTCAAGGTGCCGTTCAGCTTCGCCTCCGCTGCGACGGTCATCACTACCACTGCTCCTATTCGGCAGATGGCGTGTCCTGGCATGAAGTGCCGGAGACGGTTCATGTATCGGTCCTGTCCCCGGAGGTCAACGGCGGCTTCACGGGTGTCTGCCTGGGCGTACATGCCTCGGGCAACGGCACAGAGAATGCCAGCCCTGCTTATTATGAAGGATTCTATTATTCCAATATCAAAGGAGATGCCTTATGACTCAGCAACAACCCCCTAAGCCTAATCAACCGATCGTAACTCACATCTATACAGCGGACCCGTCCGCCCATGTCTATGAAGGCAAAATCTATATCTATCCTTCCCACGATCTGGATCATGACGAGCCGAGCAATGATAACGGCGACCAGTATAAAATGGAAGATTACCATGTTCTCTCGATGGACAGCTTCGATTCCCCGGTGGTCGATCACGGCGAAGCGCTGCATGTGAGAGATATTCCATGGGCTTCCAAGCAGCTCTGGGCACCAGACGCAGCGTACAAGAATAACACCTACTATCTATTCTTCCCGGCCCGTGACCATGAAGGAATCTTCCGCCTGGGTGTGGCAACGTCGGAGTCTCCGGCAGGCCCGTTCACTCCGCAGCCGAATTATATGGAAGGCAGCTTCAGTATTGACCCGGCCGTGCTGGTGGATGACGACAATCAGGCGTATGTCTACTTCGGCGGGCTCTGGGGCGGCCAGCTGGAGAAGTGGCAGACCGGCAGCTTCGTAGCGGATGCAGAAGGACCGGCTGCCGACCAGCCGGCGCTTGGGCCGCAAGTTGCGCTGCTTAGCGATGATATGCTGTCCTTCCAGGGCAAGCCTGCCGAGATCTCGATTGTTGATGAAGACGGGAACCCGATTCTGGCCGGGGATGAGGAACGCAGATATTTTGAAGGCCCATGGATGCACAAATATAACGGCGATTACTACCTGTCCTACTCCACAGGAACCACGCATAAGCTCGTGTATGCGATCGGCAAGAGCCCGATGGGACCGTTCACGTTCAAGGGCGAGATTCTCTCTCCGGTTATCGGTTGGACGACTCACCACTCCATTGTACAAGTGGAAGACAAGTGGTATCTGTTCTATCACGACAGCTCCCTGTCCGAAGGCGTCAATCACAAGCGCTGCGTGAAGTACACCGAGCTGAAGTACAACGAAGACGGCACGATCCAGAGTATCAACCCTTATCCGGATGCGGAGTAAGCTGGCGGAAATATGTAATGAAGGTAAGTAACATATGAGACAAACATGAGGCAGCTCCTAACGGGGCTGCTTTTTGGCGTGGCAATGGTGCGTGGACCGGATGTAATCGAAAAACCGATTACAATGTGCAGGCGCGGGGCGCACGGGCTGAATGTAATCGGAAAACCGACTACATTTTGCAGATGCAGAGTATGTGGGCTGAATGTAATCGGAAAACCGATTACAATGTGCTGGCGCAGGGTGTGTGGGCCAAATGTAATCGGAAAACCGATTACATTTGGCAGATGCAGAGTATGTGGGCTGAATGTAGTCGGAAAACCGATTACAATGTGCTGGCGCGGGGCGTGTGGGCCGGATGTATGCGGAAAAGTGAACACAATGGCGGCAGCGGAGGCGTGCGGCAATCAGCCCGTTCTCTCCACTGTTTAAGCGGGAATTGGATCTAAATTCTTTTTTAACCAAGTTTAGTTGCTTACTAAAGTCATGATTTACGCTTATACTCTGCGAATCAGTTCCTCCTGTCAAATCACTAAAGCCGTGCGAGAGAACATCCCATTCATGTGGCTGGTTGGATGGCAACATCCCGACTTCCGCCCCCTTAATCGGTTCCGTTCCTAACAGATGAGAAGTTTCATCGAAACGCTATTTACTGCCGTACTTCAGTCAGGCTGACGAAAAATGCGTATCTCTGAAACATTACTTTGTGGATGGCATGTTGGCGTTCACTTGCCCGTAATGTACTAAAGCTAGCCGTAATGACTAAAAACGAAGGGCATCTATTCTCTAATAACGAGAGAATAGATGCCCTGCTGATTGTTTACTACTACTTGAATAGTATGAGCTATTTTCTTTTGTAGAAGTCTACTTATGAGATAGCCTCTTTAGTCTTTCTATTAATAATTAGTATCAACAACATATTCTATTGGCTTAGGAACCTTGAAACCATTTACATAATAGTACTTTGTTTCTGTTTCTCTACCAAGGTAAGTATTGCCTAAATAGACGTCATAAAAATCGTATTGAACACATGTAGAATTGTATTGGTCATAGTTGATAGCACCGTAGTAATTGCGAGTAGTATAAGAACTGCTTTCAGGTGGACCAGACCAAGTTTCAGTAGTGCTCCATGTTTTAGAAACAGTTCCACTAGCAGAACCCGTAAAGGTTGTCTTTATTAGATTTAGAACGTTTTGATTATACGTTCCGCTTATAGATAATGTACCACTTACGGATTTAGAAGAGGACATTTGTAAAACCTTTCCTTTCAGTACACTAAGTAAAAATGTCTGCTTATGTATAGGACCAACATCATAACCAGTGATTTGAGAGGAGCCAATGCCAATTGAGCTACTAACATAGACCCTTCTATCACCTGCCCTATTAGTTGCAGAACCATTTGATTGAGAAAGGGTAGGATCTACAAATTCTATTCTTGTATTCAAATCTACAACAGGTTCATATTTTTTGAAAATTGTTGATCTATTCTCAATGTCTGGAAAACTATCTGCAGTAACAAATGGTGAGGAGGTGTATTATTTGAAAAGTAACCTTGGTTATATCGTAAGTGCTTTTATAATCGGCTTATCATTGATAGTTGGTGCTTACATACTTGCAGATGGATGGAGACCTACATCGGTTTCTGGAGAGACCAGGAGTTTATACGATGGTAATAAAAATGTAATGAATGATGATGAACTTGCAGCGTATCTGCGAATAACGAATGATGATCTAAAAAAAATCATTAATCAAGAAAATGAGGCGAAAAGTAAGTTATCTTTTTATGACAGGTTTAAATTCATTCCTTATGGAGAATTAAATGGAAAGCACTTTTATTTAAAAGACCATATTGATAAATGGTTATTATATATTACTGAAAATGAAGAAAAATGAGTTTGAAATACATGAGACAATTGAGATCTTCCTTTAGTGAAAAAGTAGGTTGTATAACTGCTTTTTAGTATAAGGAAGTCACTTTGTCTCTATTTTTTTGCAATTTAAAGTTTTCAGGCATTAAAAAACGAACTAATCATTTGCAGTTCGATTCACCCTACTTTTCCTTTAATTTGACCAGCAAATCTTTAATTTGGCTTCTATTAGAGCAGGGAAGAGCTGCTATATAGTAAGGTTGGATGAACAATAAATAGGAGCAAACTGGAATTTATTGTGAATTGGTTAGTGGTGAGTAGTTAGTGTGACCCTTTCGTTGAGCAAGAAGCCGGTTATTATGAATGCGTTCTCATCAATCTGAAAAATGAGGAGAGTGAACAATGGTAGTTACATCCCGGACACACAGAATTCGTAAGCTGACTTCAGCGGTATTAGGCACAGCGCTGCTGGTGACCCTGCTGCCGCAGACAGCCATGGCCGGAGACACCTGGCCGTTCAAAGGCGAAAGCGCACACGGTGCGAATCAGCCCAGCGTACACGGCTATACCAGCCAGCACATTGCGGACTGGAGTCCGCAGAGAGATCAGGACGCGGCGTTGCTGCGCTCCCGGGTTCCCTTACAGCAGCGGATTGCACCTTTTCAGCAGACTCAGGCCAATCCGGCGCTGAATCCGGCGGTGCAGATGATGAATGTTGCGGGCGATTATGGCAATGCTTTTATCGAGAATGCCCCGTACACCAACAAGTTCGCCCAGTATCACTTCAACTTCTGGCAGTACATTGACTATTATTCCTACTGGCATGGAACAGCGACAGCTTATACACCGCCGGAATACTACGACGATCTGGCCCAGTCCGACTGGCAGCAGAAATGGTTCGAGTTCGGTATGCTGAATATTCCCAATCCGGCCTATACCGATGCCGCCCACAAGAATGGGGTTATGTCACTAGCCGGGGTCTTCTTCTCGAACAATGACCGGGGGCAGCAGACTTATAAGCAGATGATTGTGAAGGACGCGAACGGCAAGTTCCCGGTAGCTGAGAAAATGATTGAAATGGCCGAATACTTCGGGTATGACGGGTACTTCCTGAATCAGGAGGAGCAGAATCCGAATGTGGCGCCAGCGGATCTTCCTGATTATATTGCTTTTATGAAAGCGCTGCAGGATGGCGGGCTGTATGTACAGTGGTATGATTCTCTGAATACCGCAACAGGAGCCAATGTCTTTGCCAGAACCTTCAATAACAATAATATCTCCATGCTCTACGATAAAGCGGCCCACAAGCCGGTCTCGAATTCGTTTTTCTTCGATTATGGCATGGGCAGCTCCCAGATCACTGCGGCTGCCAATTATCTGAATAGCTTCAACACAGCTCAAGGGACGAGCTACAATCTGTTTGAGACCGGCTTCGCGGGCCTTGAAGCCGGACGCGACCGCTTCAAAAGCGTGCAGGGCTCAGCGCTGAGCAGCAAGCTGTCCGGGGGAATTCCACGGACCAGCCTGGCGACACTGGGCGCGGATTTTGTCCATGCTGGTCTGGATGAGGATATGAATCAGTCCTGGCCGGTCTCGAAGCGCACGGATAACAGCTACCAATGGATGACGAACCTGCGCGAGCAGCTATGGTGGTCAGGGCCGCAGGTGAATCCGAAGAACACAGCGGTATCCTCCTCCAATACGGCAGCTGACGTATATGCTGATACCCGCTACTGGCCGGGGATCGCTTCGGTCATTGCTGAGCGCTCGGTGGTGAAGGATTCTAACTTCTATACCAGCTTCAATACCGGCCACGGCCTCTCCTATTACAAGGATGGAGCGGTATCCAGTGCAGCGGAGTGGTCCAATATGAGCCTTCAGGATGTTCCGGTCACCTGGCAATGGTGGCAGGACACCACAGGCAACCGCCTGAAGGTGGACTTCGATTATGGTCCGGATTATGACCAGACCGCCAATTCGCGCATGAACTACCAGCAGCTTGGCGGTTACAACGGCGGCAGCTCGCTGGCAGTGAGCGGGAATCTGAACAGCGAGAACTTCCTGCGTCTCTACAAGAGCGATCTTGCCGTTAAGGCTGGTTCCAAGCTGTCCATCGTATACAATAAGCCGTCTGCCGATGATGGCTCTGTCCTGAGTGCGGGCCTCATCTTCCGTGACCAGCCTTCCCAGGTTGTGAAGATTCCTGTTGCGAATAGCGGGAAGCATACCACGGGCTGGACCACAGCCGAGCTTAATCTGGGCGCTTATGCCGGACGGGAGATCGCGGCTTTCGGGTTGGTGTTCGCCCCTGGAGCCACTACAGCAGCCAATTACCAGATGAACATCGGCCAGCTGCGGATTCATGACGGCTCGGCGGTAAGACCATCGGCTCCTGCCGGTCTCTCCATTGCCCAGGCGCTGCCGGGCACGGATGAGATGATCGTGAAGTGGAGCATGGACACCGATTATTCCAAGGTGAAGCAGTACAATGTCTACGTGAATGATATCTATGTGGGCGGGAAATATGATGAGACCTTCTATATCAAGAAGCTTCCGGCCAAATCCGGCGTGCTGAAGGTGGCGGCAGTAGGTGCAGACGGGCTGGAGGGCGATGCGGCCACGCTGTCCTTCGATCTGAATGCTGCGGTATCCAAGGTGACCGCCGAATCCGCTGCGAATGGGGACTTCCTGGTGAAGTGGACGAATCCCGCCGCCGCTCAGGGCAGTATCAAGGTTACGGTGAAGTCGGTGAACTGGACTACCACGCCGCAGCCGGTATCTAAGGAATTGACTGTGCCGCAGGGGGCAACCTCAGCGCTGTTCCAGGATATGCCCGTTAACGGAGATGAGTATACGGTTACCGTTCAAGCCGGAAATACCGATAAAATAACCTATAACGGAACGTTCACCGATAAGGTGTCCGAGCCTTATGCAGAGAACTGGTCCTGGAACGGCAATACGCTGAACCTGCCGATGCCAAGCACCCGGGACTGGCGGTATATGTACATTAATGAAGACGGCCAGAACCGGTCGTTCCCGGTCACCTATCTGTCCGGTGCTGCGGGCATGAAGCCGATGATTATCCGCGGCCGCACAACCAAAGCTGCGCTAAGCTTCACCTCTACCGCAGCAACAGTTACCGTGGTCATGGAGGATTACAGCGGCAACAAGTCGCAGCCTGTATACCTTAAAGGCCAACCAACGCCGTAAGGCGCGGGTAGGGAATAAGTACCGCCCATTCTGCACAACATACACAAAGCGCTCACCCTCTGGCAAAATTAGCAGGGGGGAGCGCTTCTTGTGTATACCGGCTAGCCGTGCCTGCAGGGCTATCAAGTATGTTAGGAGGTGAATGATGCGAAGCCTTTCGCTGTACCGCAAGTATTTTAAAGACAATATGTTCCTGCGCTTCACGCTGATCGTGTCCTGTATCTTCATAGCCACCATTATCGCCTTCTCCATTCTGGTGCTGATGCTAATCTCGGATTCGGCAGTGCAGCGCCAGATGGATATCCAGCGCAAGAGCATGGAGAGCGTCAGCAATTATGTGGAGAACAAATATCAATCTGTTCAGGATATGCTCCGTGATGTGTACAGGGACGCGAGTCTGGCCAGTAACACGACCTTCCTGCTGGAGAATCCCTTAAGCGATTATATTGAGCACCGGCTGGACCGTTTTCTGCTGGGGGAACAGTCCGCTTCGAACGCCATCCAGTATTTCCAGAACAAGATTGACGATGATCCCGACATCCGCGGCCTGATCCTGTACAGCGCCAACCAGCAGGTGATGTATTATTACGACAACCGCCGGCAGTTCGAGCGGATCTCGACCAATGCGGCGCATTCTTTTGTCCCCGATTCGATGGTGCTGGGTGAGGAGAGTGTCGTCTCTGTTCCGAATATCTGGGTGCTGAAAAGCATAGGGATGCCGGCAGCCCCGCTGTTCTCTGTGAAAATACCCATCAATAATAAGTCCTCGCTGCTCAATATCGGCCAGCTGCTGGTCTACTTCGATTCCGAGGCCATCTGGCAGGCCATGAATAATTATAAGCAGGACTTCAAAGGCGACCTCCTCGTGCTCTCGGCCCAGAATGAAGTCATCTTCGATTCCTCAGGGAAGGGATATGGCCGGAAGCTGCCGAAGCTGCAGGGAATGAACGCCGGCGAGGAGGTTACCGTGGATGGAATGGTTGTCACCAGCCAGACGCAGAGTCAGGCGGGGTATACGGTGGTCAGCCTGATCTCGAAGAAGGAGCTGGCCGAGACCTACAGCAGTGCGCGGAGCACCATTGTGTCCATCGCACTCGTCTGTATTCTGTTTGCCGTGCTGCTGCCGGCGATGTTCATTTCTAATTTTGCCAAACGGACCCACCGCATTATCCGCTTCACACGCAAAGTCAAGAACGGGGATCTGAACACCCGGATTGTGGACGGCAAGGAAGATGAGTTAGGGCAGATTGCCAAGAGCTTCAACAGCATGCTGGATGAACTGAACCAATATATCGACCAGGTCTATAAGGCGGAAATCAAGCAGAAGCATACGGAGATCGCTACGCTGGAAGCCAGGGTGAATCCGCATTTTCTGTATAATACATTAGAAGTTATCCGGATGCGGGCGATTTCGAGCGGGGCGAAGGATGTGGGGGAAATGATCTACAGCCTGTCCATGCTGTTCAAATCGTACGTCCGTCCGAAGCTGAAATATACGTTCAAGGATGAGCTGGAGGCCTGCCGCCTGTATTTGGAATTATTCCGTATCCGGTACAAGGACCGATTCGCTTATACCATCGAATGCAGCCCGGAGCTGGAAGAGCTTCCTGTACTCAAAATGTCGCTGCAGCCGGTCATTGAAAACTATGTTCTGCACGGCATGCGGACAGGGCAGACTGATAATGTGATCCGTATTGTGATCACAGCGGAGCCGGAGAATATCCGGGTCAAGGTTACGGATAACGGCAAGGGGATTGCAGAGGAGCGGCTGGCCCGGCTCCGTGAGGTGCTGGAGGATCACGGCGAAATGTCCGGGTCCGAGTCGTTCGGGCTGCGCAGTATTCATGAGCGGCTGAGACTGATGTACGGCAAGCCCTACGGCGTAGAGCTGGAGAGTGAGGAAGGCAGCGGAACAGAGGTTACGATTACTTTTCCATACCCGCTGAAGGAGGAGAACGCAGATGTATAAGGTGTTTATTGTGGATGATGAGCCGTTCATTCTGAGCGGATTGCAGGATATTCTCAATTGGGAGGAACTGGGCCTCACGATTGTTGGGCAGGCCGAGAACGGGCAGGAGGCACTGGGGCAGCTGCGGGAGAATCCCGCCGATATTCTGATTACCGATATCTCCATGCCGGTGATGACCGGTCTTGAGCTGATCCGCGCCGTCCGGGAATTTCGCCCGGACATGAAGGTGGTGGTGCTGAGCGGCTTCGATGAATTCATGTATGTGAAGGAAGGCCTGTCGCTCGGAATCGAGAATTATCTGCTGAAGCCGATTAATCTGGAGGAATTCCAGCAGACGCTGGAGACGATTGTGGAGAAGCTGAATGTCTCCAGGCAGGATATGCAGTGGTGGGAATATACGAATTCCGTGCTGAAGGATAATGTGCTGCTGCGCTGGCTGCGGGGGCAGATTGATCCGCAGGAGCGCTCCGAACGGCTGAATCTGATCGGTCTGCCGCTCAGCAGCCGTTATGTGCAGGTTGCGCTCCTGCAGGTAGAGTCTGCAACGGAGGACTTCAGGAAGAGGGTGGCCGACCGCATCGGCGCAGAGGCTTCGTTCTTCATGTTCTGGGATTCCGACAATGATCTGGTGCTGATACATAACTATGAAGAAGCCTCCGCCGGTGCGGCGGAGATGGCGTTCATGCTGGAGGAGATTAACGGCTTATGCACCGGCGGTGAGAAGCTGCGGTCGGCAGTGGGCTCGCCTGTGTACGGGGTGGACGCCGCTCCCGCAAGCTATGAGCAGGCGAAGCAGGCACAGGAGTTCCTGGAGATTCACCCGGAGCGCAGCAGTATCTATTATGAGCAGCTGAGGGACCGGAAAGAGGATCTGGGGTCGGTCCTGCCCGCAGACTGGAGCGATTACGCTAAGCTCATTATGTCCAAGAATGTGGCGGGGCTGTCGGAGCAGCTGGAGCTATATTTTGCAGCCCCAAGTATGGACGGGTTAACACCAGCGATGCTGGAGGAGATCTCGCTGGAATGGATTCTGTTCTTCCGGGTACTGATCAAGGATATCCGCAGTGAGACGGAGCGGGAGTGTATTGCCGAGGGCTTGACGGCGATCCGCCGGGCGAATTCGCTGCCTGCTCTGTCTGCTGCGCTCCGCCAGACCTCGGCAGGCATCATCGGGCTGCTGGACCGGGAGCTGAAGAGTCCGGTGGTGAACCAGGTGCTGAATTATATCGCGAAATCGTACAGTGAGGATCTGTCGCTGAAGAAGCTGGGCTTCATGTTCAACATTCATCCGGTGTATCTGGGACAGCTGTTTCACAAGACGACCGGCGAATCGTTTGCCGAGTATATGAACCGCTACCGGATCGATAAGGCCAAGGAGCAGCTCCGCTCAACGAATCTGAAGGTGCATGAAATCGCAAGGAATGTGGGATACTGGGAAATGGGATATTTCTACAAGCAATTTAAGAAATATGTAGGCATCTCGCCGACGGAATTCAAGGGGCTGCTGTGAGGCAGTCCTCCCTGCGCATCACGGGACCAGAACATTACAGCCCTTGTAAAAGATCAATAACCTGCCTTTGCGGGTAAGCTTATTTTCTTTATTTCATACCTGAAAAACTATAGTTTCTCTTCTATTTGAAACTGCTTTCATCTTATAAAGTTAAGGTATAGCTCAAGGAAAGCAGCAGCCGGAAAGATCCGGTAAGCCTGAAAGACCAGACAGCTAATTAAAAGGGGGTACGGCAAATGAGTAAGAAAAAGAAACACTTCTCCTTGTTGTTGACAACGCTTTTAACCGTTTCACTGGCGCTAACGGCGTGCGGGGGAAACAGTAAGAACAATGCAGGCGGAGAAGCAGCTTCAGGCGGCAACAAAGCCTCGGAGGCTACCGAAAAGCCAGTAGAACTGATCTGGTACACAATCGGGCCGCCGCAGAAAGATATGGACAAGGTGCTCACAGAAGTCAATAAATACACACTAGAGAAAATCAACGCAACACTGGATATCAAAATGCTCGACTTCGGGGACTATACGCAAAAAATGCAGGTTATGGCGGCTTCCGGTGAGCCGATGGATATCCTGTTCACCTCCTCCTGGGCCTTCGATTATGTGCAGAATGCACGTAAGGGTGCCTTCCTGCAGATCGATGATCTGCTGAAGAATCAGGGCAAGGGCATTGTGGATACAATTGATCCGGCCTTCCTGGAAGGCTCCAAGGTAGACGGCCACAACTATGCGATTCCTGCGAACAAAGAGCTTCCGGCTCAAGAGGTCTTCCGCTTCAACAAAGAGCTGCTCGACAAATACAAGCTGGATATGACCAGCGTGAAGACGATGGCGGATCTGGAGCCGCTGCTCAAAACCATCAAGGAAAACGAGCCTGGAGTCACTCCTTACGCAATGGTCAAGGACTTCATGCCGATTATGCCTTTTGACTATGTGATTGAGAAGATGCCGATGGCTGTCTATCTGGACACCAAGGACTACAAAGTGGTCAACATCCTGGAAACTCCAGAGATCAAGGAAGCGCTTAAGACCGTCCGCAAATTCTATCAGGCAGGTTACATCTCCCCTGAAGTTGCGACTACCTCATCGGTAGATGACTTGTACAAAGCCGGCAAATGGTTCACTGACCGTGCATCCACCCAGCCGATGGCCGACAATCTGTGGTCCGCAAGCTACGGGTATCCAGTCGTGTCCACACCAGCCAGTCAGCCTTATATCTACAACTGGTCCGTAATGGGCTCCATGCAGGCGATTTCTGCTAACTCCGCGTATCCTGAGAAAGCGATGGAATTCCTGAACCTGCTTAACACGGATCCTAAGCTGCGCAACATGATTGACTCCGGGATCGAAGGCGTGCATTACGAGAAGATCAGCGACAACATGATCAAGAACCTCCCGGATGCGAAGAACTACGATATGCCTACCTTCTCCCTGGGTAACATCATGATCAACTATCTGAATGAAGGCGACCCTGAGAACAAATGGGAAGAATTCAAGAAATTTAATGATGCCGGTATCAACGCACCGCTGCTCGGCTTCAACTTCGATACCTCCAAGGTAACGAATGAAATCGCTGCTGTTCAGAACGTGAAGGAAGAATTCTGGGCACCGCTGATGACCGGATCTGTAGATTCGGAAGAGTACCTGACCAAGGCTAACGAGAAATTGAAGGCTGCCGGTCTGGATAAAATCATTGCCGAAGCTCAATCACAGATCGACGCCTGGAAAGCAGCGAATAATAAGTAGCATTCTATTAGAGGATCGGGCGGGTGATTAGACTTGGCCCGATCTTTTTTGTAAATATAAGAATTTTCCGGCATAGGAGGAACTAGAAGTATGGGGAAAATAGGAAAGTCCGCCAAGGATATATTGAGAAATAAAGTGCTGCTGTTTATGGTTCTGCCGGGCACACTGTGGTTTTTATTCTTCTCTTACCTGCCGATGGTGGGTACGGTCATTGCGTTTAAGCAGTACCGGTTCAGCCGGGATGGCTTCTGGGCCAGCATCATCAACAGCAAGTGGGTCGGCTGGGATAATTTCAAGTTTCTGTTCAGCACCAATGATGCCTATCTGATCACACGTAATACTCTTTTATATAACATAGCCTTCATCGGCCTGGGCCTGATTCTGTCAGTGCTGTTGGCGGTGGTGCTGTCCGAGATTGCCAATAAGAAACTGGCCAAATTCTATCAGACAGGCATGTTCCTGCCGTATTTTCTGTCGTGGGTAGTTGTGGGATACTTTGCGTTCAGCTTCCTGAGCTCGGAGCGTGGCCTGCTTAACTCCATGTTCGGCAGTAATATCTCCTGGTACTCGGAATCGAAATACTGGCCGTTCATTATTATATTCGTATTCCTATGGAAGGCCGTCGGCTATAACAGCGTGGTCTATCTAGCCGCGATTATGGGTATCGACAAGTCCCTCTACGAAGCGGCGATGATCGACGGGGCCAGCAAGCTCCAGCAGATCCGCAGTATCACGCTGCCGATGCTGAAGCCGATCATTATCATCATGACGCTGCTTGCGATCGGGAAGATTTTCTATGCGGACTTCGGGCTGTTCTATCAGGTGCCGAGAGATTCGGGGACGCTCTACAGCGTGACCAACGTTATCGATACGTATGTATACCGTGGACTCAAGACTACCGGCGAGATCGGAATGAGTACGGCTGCGGGCTTGTATCAATCAGTGGTCGGGTTCGTGCTGGTTCTAACCTCCAATTACATCGTGCGCAAATTCGATAAGGACAGTGCATTATTCTAGGGAAAAAGAAGGAAAGTGAGGTCATCCAAATGTCTGCTAACGCTGCGAAATCGCGCGATTTCCATCGGCTGTCGCCGGTGCTCAATACCATCTTCAACTGTATCGCCGGAGGCTTTGCCATCCTGTGTATCTTCCCGTTCCTGTTCGTTGTCCTCATCTCGTTCACGGACGAAGGGGCGCTTGCGCGGGACGGATATCGGTTAATCCCGGCCAAATGGAGTCTGGAAGCCTACAAATATGTATTTAGCTCAGGGGACACGCTGCTCCGTTCCTACGGGGTGACGATTGCTGTAACCGTCATCGGTACGATTGTCAGCCTGCTTATCATTTCACTTTATGCCTATGCCATTTCACGTAAAAGCTTCAAATACCGCAATTTCTTCGCGTTTTTTTCCTTTTTCACCATGCTGTTTAACGGCGGGCTGGTTCCGACCTATATTGTGGTAACACAGATGCTGGGCCTGAAGGACAGCATTTGGGCGCTGGTGCTGCCGCTGGCGGTGAATGCTTTTTACATTATGATTCTGCGTACCTTTTATATTACCAGTGTGCCGGATGCGCTGATCGAATCGGCCAAAATCGACGGCGCCGGAGAGTTCCGCACCTTCCTCGGCATTGTGCTGCCGCTGTCCTTGCCGGGTCTCGCTACGATTGGTCTGTTCAGCACCCTGGGGTACTGGAATGACTGGTTCAACGCGCTGCTCTATATTGACAATCCGAATCTGGTGCCGCTGCAGTCGATGCTGATGCGGATCGAGACCAGTATGCAGTTCATTCTGCAGAATTCCCAGAACAGCTCGCTGAGTCTGGAGGCGCTCCGCTCCATGCCGCAGGATACCTCGCGTATGGCGATGGTGGTGCTGGCAACCGGTCCGATTATCTTCGCGTATCCGTTCTTCCAGCGTTACTTCATTCAGGGTCTTACTGTGGGTGCGGTTAAGGAGTAGGCTTCTATATAAATTTTTAAAGATATTAATGAAAAGTAAGAAGGAGCGGAGGGGAAATTTGGAACTGTAGGAGCGGTAGCGTTCGCCTTTGTCACCGGATTTCCACCGCGAACAGCGGTTTAAATCAAGAAATTTGGGGACAACAGCGACCGAAAGTCCAAATGTTCACCGCAGTGACGACCATACTTTGAATCGAAATCTTAAATGTATTTTATAGAGAACAAAGGGAGAGAGGGTGGAGCCAGGATGTTATATAGAGACCGTACACAGCCCGTCAAGGAGCGGACAGAGCATCTGCTCGGGCTGATGACGCCGGAAGAGAAGGTCGGCCAGCTGGTGCAGCTGTTCGGATGGCAGACCTATAATCATACAGATGGAACAATAGAACTGACCGAAGATTTCAAGCGCCAGATCCGCGAAGGCGGCGTCGGCGCATTATACGGAACCCTGCGGGCCGATCCCTGGACAGGAGTTACGCTGGAGAGCGGGCTGGATGCACGGGCCGGAGCAGAGGCTGTGAATTCGATTCAGCGTTATGCGCTGGAGCATTCGAGACTTGGTATTCCTCTCCTGATCGGTGAGGAATGCTCGCATGGACACATGGCCATCGGGGCCACGGTATTCCCGGTTCCGCTGCTGATCGGCAGCACCTGGAATGTGGACCTCTACCGGGAGATGTCCCGGGCAGTAGCGCGTGAGACCCGGGCGCAGGGCGGAGCCGTGACCTATTCCCCTGTGCTGGATGTGGTACGTGATCCGCGCTGGGGCCGGACCGAGGAATGCTTCGGGGAAGACCCGTATCTCATCGGCGAATATGCCGTAGCTTCTGTAGAAGGACTACAGGGCGACCGGCTGGACAGCGCGTCCAGTGTGGGCGCAACCCTCAAGCACTTCGTAGCCTATGGCAGCTCAGAGGGCGGCCGGAATGCCGGTCCGGCGCATATCGGCAAGCGCGAGCTGCTGGAAGTCGATATGTACCCGTTCCGCAAAGCGGTGGAAGCGGGAGCGGTCTCCATTATGCCAGCCTATAACGAGATTGACGGCGTGCCTTGCACCACCAATCAGGAGCTGCTGGAGGATATTCTGCGCGGCGAGTGGGGCTTTGGCGGCATGGTCATTACCGATTGCGGTGCGATCGATATGCTGGCCTCGGGCCATGATACGGCAGACAGCGGGGAGGATGCAGCGGTGCAGGCGCTCTCCGCCGGGATTGATATGGAGATGTCCGGCGTTATGTTCGGCGGATATCTGCTTGCGGCGCTGCGCTCCGGGCGGCTCGATGAGAAGCTGGTGGATCAGGCGGCGGCGCGTGTGCTGGAGCTGAAGTTCCGGCTGGGCCTGTTTGAACAGCCGTATGCCGATCCCGATGTGGCAGAGCAGGTAATCGGCAGTGCAGAGCACGCCGGGCTGGCGCGCAGCGTGGCGGCAGAGGGAATTGTGCTGCTGAAGAATAACGGGGTGCTTCCGCTGTCTAAGGACAAGGGGAGGGTTGCGGTTATCGGGCCGAACGCGGACATCGGCTACAATCAGCTTGGCGATTACACCTCTCCGCAGCCGCGTGACCGTGTGGTTACAGTGTTGGCCGGAATACGCGCCAAGCTTGCCGGGCAGCCGGAGCGCGTAGGTTATGCGCCGGGCTGCCGGATCAAGGACAGCTCTACCGAGGGCTTCGAGCTGGCGCGTAAGGTAGCAAGCGAAGCGGATATCATTGTGCTCGCCCTGGGCGGTTCGAGCGCCCGTGACTTCGGTGAAGGCAGCATCGATCTGCGGACCGGAGCCTCGAAGGTCACGGAGAATGCGCTTAGCGATATGGACTGCGGTGAAGGCATCGACCGCATGTCGCTTCATCTGTCCGGTGTTCAGCTGGAGCTGATGAAGGAGCTGAAGGCACTCGGTAAGCCGGTAGTCGTCGTGTATATCAACGGGCGTCCCATTGCTGAACCTTGGATCGATGAGCAGGCAGATGCCATTCTCGAAGCATGGTATCCAGGGCAGGAAGGCGGCCACGCCATTGCAGATATTCTGTTCGGCGATGTCAATCCGTCCGGCAGGCTGACTCTCTCCCTCCCTGAGGATGTAGGACAACTGCCAGTGTATTACTTAGGCAAACGTTCCCGGGGAGTACGCTATCTGGAAGGGAATTCGCAGCCGCGTTATCCGTTTGGCTTCGGACTCAGCTACACCGAATTCAGCTATAGCGGACTACAGGTCGAGCCTGCGGTGATCGGGACTGACGGAACGGCTGAGGTTACAGTGGAAGTGGAGAATACAGGCTCCCGCAGCGGTGCGGAGGTCGTGCAGCTATATATTTCCGATCTGGTCAGCAAGGTGACTAGACCGGCCAAGGAACTCAAGGGCTTCCGCAAAATCGTACTGGAGCCGGGAGAGAAGCAGAAGGTGAGCTTCACACTGAATGCAGAGCATTTGAGCTATATCGGGACGGACTACAAGCTGGTGGTCGAGCCGGGAAGCTTCCGCATCGGTGTCGGCAGGAATGTGAACGATACGCTGGATACTGATCTTGCGGTCATGGAGGACTAAAGATGGAGCAGATAAACATCGAACGCATTAACCGGTTCATTCGGGAATGTTCACAGCAGCAGTGGCTGGAATACCGGGTGCTTGATGACTGGCAGGTCTTCTCCACCATCTACCGGCAGCCGGGCCACTATGACGAAGCACAGCCTTATTTGGGCAGCGAATCGTTCGGGTTGTTTCCGAGCGTGCAAGGCACCACTTATTACTTCCGCACCACCCTGGATATCCCGGCGGACTGGACCGACGCGGACACCGGGCTGATCTTCCACTCCGGCGGCGAAGGGCTGCTGCGTGTGAACGGAGCCTCGCAACAGGGGATTGACCGCAATCATACCTATGCTTCCCTGAATCCGGAGACGGGCGGCAGACACCCTGAGATTGAGATTGAGCTCTATGATCCGATCCCTGAGCCGGATGATCCGCTGAATAAGCAGGCGGTCATTCAGCCGCCGGTCCGGTCCATCACCGCAGCGCTGGTCAGAGTGAATCTGCCTGTACAGTCGCTGATGTACACAGTGACCGTCATCCGGGATTCGATGCTGCTGTTGCCGGAGCAGGATTTCCGGCGTATCCGCATGCTGGAGGCGCTGCATCAGGCGATGGATGCTTATGTGAATTTGGGGACTGACGTTTCGCAGGCTGGCAAGGGGATAGAGGCGATTGAGCAGGAGCTGGCGGCAAAAGTGAAGGCCATCGGCGGCAACAGCGAGGGCTTCATTCATATGATCGGGCAGTCGCATATCGACATTGCCTGGTTATGGCCTACCCGGGAGACGGTGCGCAAGACCAGCCGGACCTTCTCGACGGTACATGCTCTGATGGAGGAGTACCCGGAATACCGCTATGCCCAGAGCCAGCCGCAGCTGTTCGCTTATCTGAAGGACAATGATCCTGAGCTGTACGCGAAGGTGAAGGCACGGATTCAGGAAGGCCGGTGGGAGCTGGTCGGCGGCATGTGGGTAGAGCCCGATCTGAATATTCCGAGCGGGGAATCGCTGATGCGGCAGATGCTGTACGGACAGCGCTTCTACCAGGAGGAGTTCGGCCAGCAATCCGAGATTGAATGGCTGCCGGACACCTTCGGCTACTGTGCCTCTCTGCCGCAGATCCTGAAGCACGGCAAGGTCCGTTACTTCATGACCACGAAGCTTGGATGGAATGACACGAACCTGTTCCCGTATGATCTGTTCCACTGGGTCGGAATCGACGGGACAGCGCTATTATCCTATATGAACCATGGCGTGAATGAGAATACGCTGCCGAAGGATATCCATGAGCACTGGCAATCCTACCGCCAAAAAGCCGTTCACAGCGAACAAATGCTGCTCTACGGACACGGGGACGGCGGCGGCGGCGTGACGCGGGAGATGCTGGAATACCTGTCGCGTTCAGAGCTTATGGTAGGTCAACCTGCCTCTAGCTACAGCACGGCGGCAGATTTCTTCGCAGGCATCGAGCAGGCTGCACCTGAGCTGCCGGTCTGGCAGGGCGATCTATACCTTGAGCTGCACCGGGGGACCTATACGACCCATGCACGGAACAAGCGCAATAACCGCAAGGCCGAGATTCTGTACCGGGAAGCTGAGCTATGGCAGACGCTGGCTGGACACGGGCTGACACCGCAGCGGAGGGAAGAGGTAGGGGAAGCCCTGCATGAAGGCTGGAAGATGATTCTACTGAACCAGTTCCATGATATTATCCCCGGCTCGTCGATTCCTGAGGTCTATGAGACTTCGGACAAGGAATACAAGAATATCTTCGTCCTTGGGGAGAGCAGCCTGAAGTCCGTGATGGAGGCCGCTGTATCGGATATTGATACCCGTGGAGAGGGGCAGCCTTATGTCATCCTGAACGGACTGGGCTGGACCCGGGATATGGTAGCCGAGCTTGAGGTTGCCGCCGGATTGAAGCTCACTGCTCCGGCCGTCTATGACGGAAACGGAACACAGCTTCCGGCAGAGCTGACTACAGCAGGAAAGCAAACAGTGCTTCGTGTACGGGTGCCGGAGGTTCCGGCATTCGGGTATGCAACCGTGTGGCTGCGGGAAGAGAAGCAGGGGGCGGATGCATCGGATGCAGGCAACAACTCCATCTCTGCGGCAGCCGCAGCTGCATTCGAGAATCGCTGGGAGACCGGCTATTACCGGCTCCAGTTCAACGGGCTGGGCGAGATCATCAGCCTGTACGATAAGGAAGCCGGGCGCGAGATTGTGAAGTCCGGGGAAGCGCTGAACCGGCTGCATTTCTTCCATGACCGTCCGATTCTCTGGGATGCCTGGGATATCGACAGCCGTTATGAGGAGCAACCTGCCGGAGCGGCGGTCCTGCTGGAGAAGCGGCTGCTGTCCACAGGTCCTGTCTGCGATGTATTGTTCTTCCGCTGGAGTCTAGGCCAATCGGAAATCCAGCAGGAGCTGATCCTGTACCACACCGACAAGCGGATCGACTTCAAGACACAGGTCCAGTGGCACGAAGCCCACAAACTGCTGAAGGTTGGCTTCCCGATTGATGTAGTGACCAGCAAGGCGACGTATGAGATTCCGTTCGGCGCACTGGAGCGGACCACGCACCGCAACACCAGCTGGGAGCAGGCACAGTACGAGGTCTGCGGGCACCGGTATGCCGATGTGTCGGAGCATGATTATGGCGTCAGCCTGCTGAACGACTGTAAATACGGCTATGACACGCAGGGCAGCACCATCCGTCTGTCCCTGCTGCGCGCACCGCGCTGGCCGGATCATTCGGCCGATCAGGGAGAGCATGAATTCACCTATTCGCTCTACCCGCATACCGGAGACTGGCGTTCAGCCCATACCCAGCGCAAGGCCGCTGAGCTGAATCACGCATCCTACGCGGTAGGCTGCGAGGCAAGTGCAGGGCAGCATCCGTCGACCGGCTCCTTCCTTCCTTATGAAGGGAAGCAAGTGGTGCTCGATACCGTCAAGCTGGCGGAAGACGGACGCGGCAGCATCCTGCGGCTGTATGAATCCGCCGGTGGACGCGAGACCGTGCGGATCAGCTGGCCGCTGCCGCACGCTGGTATCTATCTGTCCAATGCGCTAGAGGAAGAGACCGAGCTGCTGCCGGATGAAGACGGCGTACTGACGCTAGACTTCCATCCGTTTGAGATAAAGACGATTAAGATTATTCATGCTGAATAGAAACAAATGGGGGCTGAGCGTAAGGTCCAATTAAGCCAATCTCAACTCTCACTCCCATCAAGAAATTCAGCTTCTAAACTATAGATCAAGCGATAAGGAGACTACTACCTTGGAACAATTCAGACTTCCCCGCATCGAGATGCCGGAGCTAACGCTGCCGTCATCCATTCAGGCCGTGCTGGCCGACGCCGAAGCGAAGCTGGCCCACCGGCCTAAGCTGCAGCGGCTGTTCCGCAACTGCTTCCCGAATACACTAGAGACCACTACAAAGCTGCTAGATGACGGAACTACCTTTGTCATTACGGGGGATATTCCTGCTTGCTGGCTGCGCGATTCGGTGGAGCAGGTCATTCATTATGTGCCTTTTGCCGCGGAAGATGCTGACCTGCAGCGGATTATCGGCGGGCTGATCAAGCGCCATACGGAGTATGTGCTGATCGATCCTTACGCCAACGCGTTCAATGAATCGGCCAACGACTGGCACTGGAACGCCGCAGATGTGACGGAGATGTCGCCTTGGGTGTGGGAGCGCAAATTCGAAATCGACTCGCTGTGCTTTGTGATCCGGCTGGCCCATGCTTACTGGGAAGAGACGAAACAGACCGATTTCTTCACCTCTGATTTCAAAAAAATGCTCCGCGTCATCACCGATCTGTTCAAGCGCGAGCAGCATCATGCGGAAGAGTCCCCTTACCGCTTCACCCGGAACAACGGGATTATGGAGGATTCCATCCGTAACGGCGGCTTAGGGATGCCTGTGAATTACACTGGCATGATCTGGTCCGGCTTCCGTTCCAGCGATGATGCCTGTGACTTCCATTACAACATCCCGGGGAACATGTTCGCCGTGGTGGCGCTGCGGCAGATGCAGGATTTTGCCGAGTGGGTCTTCCGGGACCTGGATTTCCTGGCTGAGCTGAAAGAACTGGAGCAGGAGGTCGATCACGGCATCAAGCTGTACGGCACCTACCGCCACCCGGAATTCGGGCCGATCTACGCCTATGAGACCGACGGTTATGGCAATTACAGTCTGATGGATGATGCCGGAACGCCGGGCCTGATGTCCATTCCGTACCTGGGCTATCTGAACAATGACGATCCGGTCTACCAGAATACGAGACGCTTCGCACTAAGCAAGGAGAATCCGTTCTACTTCGAGGGCAAGGCTGCAAAAGGAATCGGGAGTCCGCACACCCCTCCCGGCTATATCTGGCATATGGCCTTGTCGATGCAGGGCATCACGGCTGACAGCAAGGAAGAACGGCTGGCGGTGATCGCCATGCTGGAAGCGACCGATGCTGACACCGGCTATATGCATGAAGGCTTCCACGCCGACGATCCGTCTGTGTTCACCCGCAAGTGGTTCGCCTGGTCGAACAGCCTGTTCTCGCAGTTGATCCTGCGGGCACTGAAGGAAGGCATTCTCTAAATATTGAACTAAAACATTAAAGTTTAAGGAAAAGTGGCGGAGGGGAATTTTGGAACTGGAGGAGCGATAGCGTCCGCCTTTGTATGCGGATTTCCACCGCGAATAGCGGTATAAAATCAAGAAATCTGCATACAACAGTGGCCGGAAGTCCAAAACTTCTCTGGAGTCACGGCTAATCCATAACATGAAAATCATAAGTTCAATTTAAATATTTTTCACAGATAAAGGAGACCTGATCATGAGTACAATTATTGGAGAAGCACTACCGAACATCCCTTGGCAGGAGAAGCCTGAGGGCACGAATTCGCCGGTATGGAGATATTCCGCCAACCCGATCATTCCGCGCAACGCCATTCCGAACTCGAACAGTGTGTTCAACTCGGCAGTCATTCCGTTTGAAGGCGGCTTCGCAGGGGTGTTCCGCTGTGATTCGCGGTCGGTCAGCATGGATATCTTCGCGGGCTTCAGTGAAGACGGCGTGAACTGGAAGATCAACCACGAGCCGATCGTATTCGAGGGCGATGAAGAGATCACCAAGCGCGAATACCGCTATGATCCGCGTGTCTGCAAGATCGACGACCGGTATTATGTGTCCTGGTGCAACGGCTACCACGGCCCAACAATTGGACTGGCGTATACATTCGATTTCAAAACCTTCCACCAGCTGGAAAATGCCTTCCTGCCGTATAACCGGAACGGGGTGCTGCTTCCGCGCAAGATCGGCGGCAACTATGCAATGCTCAGCCGTCCGAGTGATACCGGGCATACGCCGTTTGGCGATATTTTTTACAGTGAGAGTCCTGACCTGACCTTCTGGGGCAAGCACCGCTATGTGATGGGTACGGTTGACGGTGACGCTTCGGCGTGGCAGTCCAAGAAGATTGGTCCTGGACCGATTCCGATTGAAACGGACAAGGGCTGGCTGCTGATCTATCACGGCGTTATCAACACCTGCAACGGGTTCGTCTACCGCATGGGGGTAGCGCTGCTGGATCTGGATCAGCCTTGGAAGGTAAAAGCGCGTTCGCGCAACTACATCCTCGGCCCGGAAGAGCTATATGAATGTGTGGGCGATGTGCCGAACGTGACGTTCCCTTGCGCGGCACTGACCGATGCGGCTACCGGACGGATTGCCATCTACTACGGCTGTGCGGATACGGTGACGGGGCTGGCCTTCACGACGGTGGATGAGCTGATCAGCTATATGGATGAATATCCGCTGGAGATTGAGGGGTAACTGGTTATGACCAAACAACAGACGGCACATATTATCTCGCATACGCACTGGGACCGGGAATGGTATCTGCCTTATGAGCGCCATCACATCCGGCTGATTCAGCTCGTGGATACACTTCTGGACACGCTGGAGCAGAACCCGGACTTCCGCAGCTTTTTCTTCGACGGGCAGACGATTATCATCGAGGATTATCTGCAGGTCCGTCCGGAGAACCGGGAGCGGCTGGTACGGCATATCCGGGAGGGACGGATCTTCATCGGCCCTTGGTATATTCTGCAGGATGCATTCCTGACCAGCCCGGAAGCCAATGTGCGTAACTTACAGCTGGGACATCAGGATGCGGCAGTCTATGGGGAAGTGTCCAAAATCGGTTATTTCCCGGACACCTTTGGCCTGACCGGACAGATTCCGCAGCTTATGCAGCAGGCCGGTATTACCAACGCCTTCTTCGGGCGCGGCGTGAAGCCGACGGGCTTCAACAATATGGTCTCCGATGACGGCTATGAATCCTCGTTCTCGGAGCTGGTCTGGGAAGGGCCGGACGGCTCGCAGGTGCTGGGCATCCTCTTCGCCAACTGGTATTCCAACGGGAATGAAGTTCCGGTCGAGCTTGAGGAGGCCAGCCGCTTCTGGGAGCGCAAGCTGGGCGATGCCCGGCAGTACGCAGCGACTGATCAGCTGCTGTTCATGAACGGCTGCGATCACCAGCCGCTGCAGACCGACTTGCCGGAGGCGATCCGCACGGCAGAGAAGCTGCACCCGGAGGTCGCCTTCGTTCACTCGAACTTCCCGGAGTACATCAAGGCAGTGGAAGCTTCATTGGCTGGCCGCAGCCTGTCCACGGTGAAGGGCGAACTGCGGAGCCAGCGCACGGACGGCTGGGGAACGCTGGTTAATACCGCTTCCGCCCGGGTATACCTGAAGCAGCTCAACCAGCGCGGCCAGGCCATGCTGGAAAAGGTGGCCGAGCCGCTGGCGGTTATCGCCAAGCTGCATGGCGGCGAGTATCCGCAGCATCTGCTGGATTATGCGTGGAAGACGCTGCTGCAGAACCATCCACATGATTCCATCTGCGGCTGCAGCGTGGATGAGGTGCACCGCGAGTTGGTCACCCGCTTCGACAAGAGCTATCACACGGCCGAAGGCATCGTGGCGGATAGTATGCAGGCGATCACCGCAGCGGTCGACACCTCCGGCTTCGCCGCTTACGGCGAAGAGGCGCTTCCGCTCGTGGTGACGAATACCAGCGGCTGGAGCCGCACCGGTACGGTGACCGTTGAGCTGGATGCTGCCCGCCAGTATCTGCGCGACGGGCTGCCTCTTGAAGAGAATGCCCGGCTGATGAAGGCTGTGGAGCTGGCCGGACGGGTACTGGTCGATGAACAAGGCCAGCCGGTTCCTTGTACGGTGGAGGATCTCGGCCTGTCCTTCGGCTACGACCTGCCGGATGACCGCTTCCGCCAGCCGTATAGCTGCCGCAAGGTGCGGCTGACCTTCGAGGCGGCGGATGTGCCTGCCCTGGGGCTGCGCACCTATGCCTGGGTTCGCCCTGTTGGGGCGGCTGCGTCGGAAGCCGATGCTGCCGGAAGCGCTTCGGAGGGGAACCTGCAAGCTGTGGCTTCCGTCACGGCTTCGCTGGTTCAAGGCGCACGCGTACTGGAGAACGATACGCTGCGGGTCGAGGTTATGGCTGACGGTTCCTTCACGCTGGAGCATAAGCCTAGCGGCAAAGTCTACCGAGACCTCGGTGTCTACGAGAATACTGGTGACATCGGGAATGAATATATGTACAGACAGCCTGCGGGTGAAGTACCGCTGACGACTCTGGGGCTTGACGCGCAGATCGCTGTCATTGAAGATACGCCATACCGCGCTTCCATCGAAATCGCCCATGCCTGGGAGATCCCGGCTTCGGCCGATGCCCTGCTGGAAGAAGAGCAGCGGGCACTGGTCTATTACCCGGAACGGCAGGCTAAGCGTAGTGCGGCTACTGTTACCCTTAAGCTGCGGACGGTCTTGAGATTGGAGCGCAACGGCAAGGGATTGGAAGTAAAGAGCTTCATAGATAACACGGCTAAAGACCACCGTCTGCGGATGCTTTTCCCGGCGGATCTGGCTGCAGCCTCGCACAGTGTTGATTCGATGTTCGAGCTGGCGGAACGTCCGAATGAGCCGGCACCGGAATGGCAGAATCCGAGCAATGCGCAGCATCAGCAGTGCTTCGTGGATGTTGCCGGGGAGAATGCAGGCCTGACAGTCGCTAATCTCGGACTACACGAATACGAGATTCTGCGGGACGGACGCAATACCATCGCCGTGACATTGCTCCGCAGTGTCGGCGAGATGGGCGACTGGGGCTGGTTCCCTACACCGGAAGCCCAGTGCCTGGGGGAACAGACCGCAGACATGCTGCTTCTGCCGCATAGCGGGGACGTTGTAACCTCCGGTGCTGCCGCTGCTGCTTACCAGTTCCAGATTCCGTGGACCTGCGCGCAGGCAGAGTTTCATGCAGGAACGATTCCCGCCGTGTATTCGGCTGTCCGCTGGAGTGGCGAGACCGCTGCCTTCTCCTCTATGAAGCTGAACAAGGAACGCGGCGATGTGTTGCTCCGCTGGTTCAACCTGACGGCTGAGCCTTGCGAGCTGGAGCTAGAATCCGCGCTGCCGGTTGCTGCCTTCTATACTTCGAATGTGCTGGAAGCAGAAGGTGAAGAGCTTCAGACTGAAGGAGATGCTTCGCTCAAGCTGCCGCTTGGCGGACATCAGATTACAACGGTCGGCCTCCGGCTGCGCTGATCCACGCGAAGAAGGGAGAGGTGGGAGGTATGGATATGGATAAGAATGAACCATTAGAGCGGCGCACCTCCAATAACGGCCCGCTCACCAGTGTACAGCAGCAGATTGCGGCGGCATCCGGGGGACAATGGCGGCTGTCTGCCGGGTCCAAAACCCGGATTGTGGACAATGCCAGATCGGATAATAACAGTGTTCTGAACGAAACGGTCTTCATTGTTCTGGGGGAATACGCGGGTATTCTGACACCTGCTGACAGGATCATCCCTGTTGTTCATGGAGAAACGGAGACACCTGCTTCGGGCGATATCGTCATTGAACTGACGGGTGATGAAGCTTCGGGAGACTTGGACAGTCAGGAAACTTACGTCATTGACATCGGACGTTATGCGAAGATCACCGCATCAAGTGAACGTGCGTTGATGTATGGTCTGCGGACGCTGTTGCAGAGACTGGCGGCAGACGGCTTCGTTCCTTATGGTAGAGTGACCGATTATCCCGTAATGCCTGAGCGGGCGCTGCATATTGACATCGGCCGCAAGTTCTACAGCGAGGATTGGATTACGGAGCGGATCAGAGAAATGTCCCGGCTTCGGCTCAATACATTGCAGCTGCATTTCTCCGAGAATGAGGGCTTCCGGCTGATGAGCGAGAGCCATCCTGAGATGGTGTCGGAGCAAGCTTTAACCAAGCAGGTGATGAAGGCGATTATCCTTGAGGCACAGCGTTATCATGTGGATATCATCCCTTCATTGGATTCACCGGGGCATCTGGGACAGGCCCTCCGGACGCACCCAGAGTGGCTGCTCAAGGATGCAGCAGGCAACCCGGCCCCGGGTGCGCTGGATATTACGAATCCGGCAGCCCGCCGGTTCGTGCTGGGTTTGATTGACGAATACGCCGAGTTGTTTGCGGGCAGCCGCTTTTTTCATATCGGCGGGGATGAATTCATCAACTTTGCGGAGTTCGATAAGTATCCGCAGCTCGCGGAGTATGCTCAGAATGTGCTGAACATAAGCGGCGGCACGGGTGTGGACACGTACATTGATTACCTGAATGAGGTCGCTGAGCATCTGGAGTCGAAGGGCTGGACGGTCCGCGCCTGGAATGACGGCCTCTACCGTGCGGATCAGACCCAGCGGGTCGCGCCCAAGCCGTCTATTCAGATCACATATTGGACGAAGTGGCACCCGATGATGGCCCCGGTGGAGGACATCCTCGCCAAGGGGCATCAGGTGATCAACTACAACGACGGCTACTTGTATTACGTGCTGGGCGAACATGCAGGCTACACTTATCCGACAGCCGAGAAAATCCGCGCCTCCTGGCATCCCGGACTGTTCCCGAACCGCACCGGTGAAGCCAAACAGGAATACACGGGAGCCTACCCGTGCGAACTGGTTGGCACCACCTTCTCCATCTGGAGCGACAAGCCGGAAGCACAGACCGAAGCGGAAGTGGCCGCAGGCATTCGCGGCCCGCTGCGGGCGATGGCGGAGCTGGCTTGGCTGGGGAAGCAAGATGCGGCTGAGTAGATGGCTGAATAAATGGCTTGGCTGAGTAGACAACAGAATAGACAAATCGTATAGCTTTTTATGATTGCAGCAACGGATATCGTCCGCTTTAGGGCGAGGTTCGTTGCTGTTTTTTTTGTATGTCATCGAAAAACCGAACACATTGGGCGTGTCGGAGGTGCGTGGTCCAAATGTAATCGAAAAACCGAACACATTGGGCGTGTCGGAGGTGCGTGGTCCAAATGTAATCGAAAAACCGACCACATTGGGCACGCATAGCATCCATGCACCGGGTGTATGCGTTTTGATTAAGGTAGCATAAATTGAACATGGCATCACGATGTGTAATGATAATGGCGGGTGATAAATGATGGAGGATAACCAAGTGTCAACCGGCGTGAATAAGGTAAGCAAACAGGGCGGGGCACGCAGAGGTGCCGGCCGCAAACCAATCGGTGTTACGCGCAAAATCTCGCTGACGTTGCCGCAGGAAGTTTGGAATGAAATTGACCGTAGCTGCGGCAGAGGTGACTATTCCGTCTCTGAGGTGCTGCGGTCGATCATTGAAGACAGTCTGCACAAGGCAGATCTGCTATGAAGGGACGGGGCGAAGGGTGGTTGTTGAGTCCGGGATACATAGAGGTTGAAGGCGGAGTGTTGTTCCATCAGCGCAGAGGCAGCGGCGAAACGATCGTATTTATCCATGGCAATTATAATGACCACCGGATATGGGAGGAGCAGATGGAGAGGTTCTCCACCAGCTACGATGTTATCGGCTATGATCTGCGGGGCTACGGACATTCGGACACTCCCCGCGCTTCGTTCTCTCATGTAGAGGACCTGAAGCTGCTGCTGGACACCCTTGGCCTCACAAAAGTAACTCTAGTTGGTTCATCCCTGGGCGGCAGCGTAGCCACCGATTTCACGCTGGTCTATCCAGGCTATGTGGACCGCCTCATTCTGGCAGCCCCTTCGGTCAGCGGCCGCAGCTATCCCGCCAGGATGCTATGGCAGGGGATCAAACAGCATATTCAGGTCAGGCTGAAGGGTGCTGAACAAGCTATTGACCATTTTATCGCTAATTCTTATTGGGACTATTACTTCCCTGCGGCAACAAAAGAAAAGGCCAGACAGAAAACGATAGACAATGTGCGGAATCCCGGCAACTTTTGTCGGTTCCCTCCAAGCCTATCGCGCGTCCCTAAGCCTTATGCCATTCATAGATTAGCGGAGATTGCTCAACCAGTTCTTATCCTCATTGGCGCATTGGACCACCCATACAATAGAGAGACCGCAGAAATTCTGCACAAAGGCATCAGACGTTCCACGAAAATAATATTCCCGGACGGCCGCCACCTGCCTTTTATAGAAGAACCTGAGAAGTTCTCTGCGCTGACTGTAGAATTTCTGCGGGATAATCATAATGCCTAAATATCTTAAATTCACATTCTATTAATTTATGCTAACATAATACTCAAAAAAGACAGGCGGTGCAGGTGTGCAGAACATCAAAGTCTATCATTACGATGCATTCAGCAGTATTCCGAACAAAGGGAACCCGGCAGGGGTTGTCTTGGACAGCGAGGGTCTTACAGAGCAGCAAATGCAGGAGATTACAGCGAAGGTGGGTTTCAATGAGACGGCGTTTCCGTTAAAATCCAACCAGGCGGATCTCAGAATCCGTTATTTCACCCCGGGGCATGAGATGAATCTCTGCGGTCACGGGACCATGGCATTGTTGTATGCCCTGAAGACCAAGGGGATGCTGGGGGACAAAAAAGAGTTAACCATCGAGACCAAGGCAGGAGTCTTGCCCATCCGCATCACAGAAGATAGCGGCGAACTCTATATGACGATGAGGCAGGCCAGTCCGCAGTTTGAAGCTTTTAAAGGATCACTTGAGGACCTGGCCCGCCCGCTCGGCCTTGAGCCCGGTGATATTGATCAGACCCTGCCGACCATGTACGGCAGCACTGGAACGTGGACCTTACTGGTCCCGATTACAAGCCTTGATGCCTTCACCCGGATGCAGCCTGACAACAAGCGGTTTCCAGAGGTGCTGAAGGAGATGCCCCGCTCGTCCATTCACCCGTTCTGCCTGGAGACGAATGATCCAGAGGCACATATGCACGCTCGCCATTTCTCCTCCCCCTTCTCAGGGACTATTGAGGACCCGGTTACAGGCACAGCCTCTGGGGTGATGGGGGCTTATTATTCCAGGTACATCGGCGGACAAGCCCCCTCCTTCGAGCTGCTGATCGAGCAGGGCCAAGAGATCGGCAGGGACGGCAGAGTCAGAGTGTCCGTGTCGGACAACGGCAATACTATAGAAGTGACGGGCAACGCCGTTTATGTGAATGAATTTAATGTGACTCTGTGATCTCCCTTATTCCTGCGATTTGTCAGTTTTCCCCCTTGCCATAATGTAATCCCGCCTGATAGGCCTGTTCCAGCAACGCCTCACGGTGTCCGGGTGCGGAACTCGCAGTATCGTAGAGGAATTCTACTCTGGAGTCCGTGATTCCGCAATAATCGGCAATTCCCACGTTAAGCAGACGGGCGGTTGCTTCATCATAGCTGCGCTTTTTCATCTGCGCCTCTGTTACGCCTGCCAGCGCCAGCCACAGTGCACGATAACCATGCAGATTATTTGTACCGTAGGCAACCCTGTTGTTCACCACCCGGTCGATATACCCCTTCAGCATGGCCGGCAGATGCCACCACCACAGCGGAAACACAAATGCCAGGCCGTCATGCTGCCGCAACCGCTCCATTTCCCGCTCTAATTCAGGAGAATAGGGCTGTTCCTGTTCACCTGCGGTCATATGGAGTTCCTCCATTCCTTGCAGAACAGGGTCAAACCCAATCCCATGTAAATCCAATATCTCATAGCCGTGTCCGGCTGCGGTAAGCCCCTCTGCGAAACGGCGGGCAGCCTGGAAGGTCAGGGAATCCTGTCTCGGGTGTGATACGACGATTAATATGCTCATGCTGGTATCTTCACTACCTTTCTTAACAGCAGGTTTGTAGCCATGTTCCTTGGCTGATGCTATTATATACAGGAATAAAATAATGCGGAAGTACGCACTTTGCTGTTCTATAGGAAGGTGTATGTTCCATAGGAACATTGAGGTACCCTACATAACGGAGGCAGAAGCAATGACTGAACAGAGTGACGATAGCGTTCCCAAAAAGTATAGAGTCGGCGTGGAGGCGGCGCTCGAAGTGATGGGCGGCAAGTGGAAGCCGTTAATTATCTACCATCTGATGACCGGACAGAAGCGTACCTCCGAGCTGCTGCGGCTCATTCCGGGCATCACCCAGAAAGTGCTGACCGCCCAGTTAAGAGGCCTGGAGAACGATGAGATTATCTCGCGGACCATCTATCAGGAGATTCCACCCAGAGTGGAGTATGAGCTGACGGCCTACGGCTGGGGGCTGAAGCCCGCGCTGGACCTGTTATGCTACTGGGGAGAGGAGCACCTGGACAGGATTCATGGCGACAGGTCCAAGGTGCTGGAGGACTTTTAGGCAGCAGAGAGAGACAGAGAGGAAAGGGGAAAGAGCATGGAGTTTGCAAGTCTAACCACAGTCGTCACCCTCATTAACATCATTCTGGCCCTGGGCTTTCTGTTCATTGAGCGCAGGGAGGCCGGGTATACCTGGGCCTGGCTGATGGTGCTGTTTTTCATCCCGATTCTGGGATTTGTCTTGTATATCTTTTTCGGGCGCAATCTCAAAAAGAAGAATTTCTACAAGCTCTTCATCGAAGAGCAGGAATATGTCCAGGCTGAAGCGGACAAGCAGCTGGCAGCTTTTGCGGAAGGGGCGGATGACAGGTCGCAGCTGCTGCAGAACTATGCCCAGCTCATCAACATGAATATCCGCTCGTCGCACGGCTTGTTATCTAACGATAATGATATTGTCATTTACAGTGACGGCCACCAGAAGTTCGCCGCGTTGTTCGAGGATATCCGCTCAGCCCGCGCAGAGATCAATATTCAGTACTACATCATTCAGCCGGACGCTCTGGGCAAGCAGCTGAGGGATGAATTAACCCGAAAGGCGCGGGAAGGGGTGAAGGTGCGGCTGTTATATGATGAGGTGGGATCGAAGCGGATTTCGCGGCATTTTTTCAGAGAGTTGCGTGCAGCAGGGGGCGAGGTTGAAGTGTTCTTCCCGTCCCTGATCAAGCCGCTGAACTTCCGGATCAACAACAGGAATCACCGCAAGCTGTGCATTATTGACGGAAGCATTGCCTATATCGGCGGGTTCAACGTGGGGGATGAGTATCTGGGGCAGGTTCCGAAGTTCGGCTATTGGCGGGACACTCATCTCCGGATTACCGGTAACGCCGTCAGCCATATCCAGGGCAGATTCATCCTCGACTGGCATCAGGCCGGGAAGCATGAGCGCGGAGATTACGGGGAATTCGTCTTCAACATGGAGCAGCATACAGGGACAAGCCCGGTCCAGATCATTACCAGCGGCCCCAATTCGTCGACGGAGCATCTTAAGAACATGTATATTAAGCTGATTCTGTCAGCCAAGGAGAGCGTGTATATCCAGACCCCTTACTTCATACCGGACACAAGCTTCATGGATGCCTGCAAAATCGCCCTGCTCTCCGGGGTGGATCTGCAGATCATGATCCCTAACAAGCCTGACCATCCGTTCGTGTATTGGGCCACCTGGGCGTATGCCGGAGATCTGCTGAATTACGGGGCCAAAATCCTGCTCTACGAGAACGGCTTCCTGCACGCCAAAACGATTGTCGCAGACGGGGAGGTTGCCTCTGTCGGGACGATGAATATTGATTCACGCAGCTTCCGGCTGAACTTCGAAGTCAATGCCATTGTGTATGACCGGGCGATTGCCGAACAGCTCCAGGACATTTTCCTGAATGATGTCAAACTGTGCTCGGAGCTGACCGTGGAGCGTTATGCGCAGCGCTCGCTGGTAATTAAGCTGAAAGAGGGGATTTCCCGGCTGCTGTCACCTATTCTGTAAGAAGACTGGTGATGCAGCCGTACCTATAAAAGGAGGAATGACAGATGGGGATGCTGGGCCAATACGTGATGGTGGATGAGGATACGCTGGAGCGGATGATGGAGATGGACGGGGCGGAGCTGATGGATACGCTGGAGAAGCTGATTGAAGGCGGGAGTGAACACTACGATATCGACAAGCTGTGGGAGGAACTGCATCTCGCGCTAACCGGAGTCTCAGCCAGTGAGCCTATCGAAGGCGATCCGTTAAGTGAAGCGGTTGTCGGCGTCCATGTGTTTGAGGTGGAAGAGGAGGACGGGTTCTTCGCGTGCACGGAGCAGGATGAACTGGAAGATATTATTGCAGCGATGCAGCAGGTGGATTTAGATACGCTGGAGACAGGTGACATTGAAGAGGCGCTAAGGCAGCAGGTGACAAGTGAGTTTACCGGACTTCTGGACTTTTACCGGAGGGCAGCGGCTGCCGGGAAGCATGTTATTTTCAGTGTGGCTTGAATTATCCTCCTTATATAGCTAACAGAAACGGTACTGTCCTTGTTACAAGGAGGTACCGTTTCTGCATAGGAGTGGGGGGTTACGGCTGCAATTTTTTCTGAAGATAATATTTCGTCTGGCCTTCATTCGGACAGTCCTTGATTTCACCGAAGATCTCATACCCCTGCTTCTGATAAAAATGCGGTGCCTGCCAGCTCATCGTTGTCAATTCGCTAACCTTACAGCCGCGCCCCGCTGCTCTGGCTTCCAGCTCCTTCAGCAGAGTTCCGCCGAGTCCATGCCCCCTGTATCCGGGATCAACGGCCAGTAAGTGCACGTTCAGGATATTCCAGACCAGTTCCCCGGTAATGCCGCCAACGAAGATACCGTTCTCGTAAGCGGCGAGGGAGATTACCTCACGTTGATAAGGCGGAATGCTGCTGTCCATGCGGCGGCTGTGTTCCTCCAGGAGCCTGGAGATTTCCTGCTGATTCTGAGCAAGGTCCAGTTCTATGATGTTCATGGGTATGCCTCCTTAGGATATGAATTCAATGATAGCCATTATATCAAAATAGAGCCTGCGGACGAAGCCGCAGGCTCTATTTGTACAGGGAGAACGGCGGGAGTGCCGTCCGTTATTCCGTGGAGATGTAGTGCAAATAGAAGAATTTATATGTTTTACACGATAATTTATCCTTCTATTTCTCGCTGAAACGGTACCGTCCTTATTAGGACGGCAAAGCCGTTTCTACTTGTTGTGTCCGCTCTCGGCATTCAGCTTGGCGATCAGCTTATCGCCTTCGACATCGAGATTCGGCAGCAGGCGGTCCAGCCATTTCGGCAGCCACCAGGCTTTGTCGCCGAAGACGGCCATGACGGCCGGAACCAGCGTCATCCGGACAATGAAGGCATCGATCAGGATGCCGAAGGCCAGTGCGAAGCCGATCTGCTTAATCATCGCATCCGGGGCGAAGATGAAGCCTGCGAAGACGGATACCATAATCACACCTGCGGCCAGTACGACCCGGCTGGCCAGATCATAGCCGTGAACGACACTGTCCTTGCCATGGCGGCCGTGGACATAGGCTTCACGCATGGAGCTGACCAGGAAGACCTGATAATCCATGGCGAGTCCGTACAGAATACCGGTAACCAGGATTGGCATGAAGCTGAGCAGCGGTCCGCCGGTATCGAAGCCGAACAGCGAATGCAGCCAGCCCCATTGATAGACGGCGGTGGTCACGCCGAAGGTGGCAAGAATACTTAGCACGAAGCCGACGGTCGCTTTGATTGGCACGATAATCGACCGGAACACCAGCAGTAGAATGATCAGCGACAGGATTACGATGATCCCGATGTATACAGGGAAGGCATCGGACAGCTTGGAGGACATATCAATATTGATGGCGGTGAAGCCGGTCACGCCAAGATTGATATTGTTGCCGGTGGTCAGAGCGGAATTCGGATCGCGCAGCTCCTGCACCAGATCTCTCGTTGCGGTGTCAGTGGGACCCGTCTTCGGAATTAGGCTGATAATAGCGATATCGCCGGTGGGACTGACACCAAGCGGAGAGACTAGGGTCACATTATCGTGCATTTGCAGCTCCTGAACCAGCTTGCCCAGGACTGGCATGGAGATCTTCTCAGACGGATTCTTCGTCTCAGCGACCAGCAGCAGCGGGCCGTTGAAGCCTTCGCCGAATCCTTTGGAGATGACATCATAGCTCTGGCGGGCCGGAGTATCCAGGTTCGCCGAGGCGCCGGATGGAATACCCAGCTCCATCTTGGTCACCGGAATTGCGGCTGTGCCAAGCACCAGCACTACGAGTACAATGATGGCCCAGCGGTATTTCACTGTGGCATTCGCCCAGCGATGGGAGAAGCTGTGCTGTGATTTTTTGGCTGCGGTGCTGTGCTTGGTCCGGGCTTTGGCAGTTACGATCCGTTCACCGACCAGTCCGAGCAGCGCAGGCAGCAGGGATAAGGCCAGCAGGACGTTGATCAGAACACTGGCCGCAGCCACAAGTGCCATTGTCGATAAGAAGCCGATGCCAATGACGAGCATGCCGCACAGGGCGATAATAACGGTCAGACCCGCGAAGAATACAGCACTGCCTGCGGTGCCCAGAGCACGGCTGGCTGCTTCCGCTGCGCTTAATTTCTCATCCAGGATCAGACGGCGTTGCCGGTTCACAATGAACAGCGAGTAGTCGATCCCTACGGCGAGACCGATCATCACGGCAAGAACCGGTGTAATATCGTTCATCTGGATCAGGCTGCCGAGGGCAAACGCACCTCCGACGCTAATGCCGACTCCGAGAAGCGCGGTCAGCAGCGGCAGGCCTGCGGCTACGACTGAGCCCAGTGTCAGGAACAATACGACGGCAGCAACGGCCACGCCGATCGCTTCTGTGGAGCCGATGGCCGGCATGCTTTTGAGCGAGTCGCTTGGAATCGCCGTAATGCCTGAACCGGACTGTTCGACCTCGGCTACGGTATCGATGATATTATCCGGCACATCCGATGGCAGAGATGTCTGCTGAACGGTGAACTGGAACTGGAACAGGGCAATGCTGCCGTCAGCCGACAGCATCACGCCGGGAACCGGCATCCCGTCGGCCATCAGCGGGCCGAACGGGGCTGCCTGAGCGGCAGCGCCCTGGCCCGCAGCGGCGGAAGGATCGGCGGCGGCGGCTTGGCCGGCAGCGGCGGAAGGGTCGGCGGCAGCTTGGCCGGCCGCAGCGGAAGGATCGGCAGCGGCGGAAGGATCGGCGGCAGCGCCCTGGCCCGCGGCGGCAGAAGGATCAGCGGCGGAAGGGTCAGCACCGGCGCCCTGGGCCGCCGCAGCCGCTTGGGCTGCCAGCTCCATAGGGTTGATGACATATTCCATGTTGTACACATCATTAATGGCCTTCAGGAGCAGCGCAGTACGCTCAGGCGTATCGAGACGTTCTCCTTCCGGAGCAGTGAAGGCGATGCTTGCCTGCCCTCCGGCAGCAGCGGGCAGCTCTTTTGTCAGCTTATCCAGCACTTTTTGCGACTCAGTGCCTTCAATTTTCATCTCAGAGCTGGATTGAATGCCGTTGACTCCAATCAGGGTGCCTACAACTCCGAGTACAATGATCCAGACTGCAATGAAGGCCCAAGGCTTGGCATAAGCAGATTTTCCTAAGCGGTATAGAAAGGTAGACATGTAATGGTTTCTCCTCTTTATCTGTGAATTTAGAAGCCGTTGCGTAAATAAGCAAACATGGAATTCAGGTATTGTTCAAACAGCATGGCATCGGAGCCTTCACTCAGCTGTTCGCCTGGCAGCATGACATTCAGCCGTCCGTCCAAGATAGGCACGAAGGCCCCATAGACAGCACCTACCAGCAGGTGGGTATATCCATCGGCATACCGTCCACGGGTGAACTGCTCCAGCGTGTCCTGGGCGGTGATCTGCAAATGCCGAAAGACATTGAGAATGTAAGGCTCCAGAGACGGATACTGATTCGCCAGGGAGACGAACTGCCGCAGCTTATGCAGGAACTCCGAGGTGAATTGCAGCTTCAGCAGATTGTACAGGGCATCGAGCGGTGTAGCATCGGGCGGCAGAGCAGCCAGCGGGTTATTTTCTTCCTCTTTCTCTTGGACAGCAATAATGCCAATGAAGTAGGCAGCGACTGCCTCTTCTTTACAGGAGAAGTAATTCGCAAAAGTCCGCCGGGAATACCCGGCCTTCTGAACAACATCGTCGACAATGAAGCCGTCCATGCCATGCTCAAGCGCAAGCTCGAAGGCCGCTACGGCTAAGGCGTAGGAGGTGGCTTCCTTTTTTTTGTCCCGCAAATTCAGTTTCGAATTCAAATTTCAACGTTCCTCCTTTCTTCAAAAGTTAAAGGCGCTATAGAATCTATAGATTCTATTATTGCTCAAAGGGAAAGATTGCACAATGAGCATCGAGTGACGGAAATGTGAATGTTTTAAATTTGTAATAATGAGCTGGAGAAAAAAGGTGGGGGATGAGGGATGAGTTAGGAGGAAGTCATTGTGAGGATAATGAGAAATGGTGGAGTAGGCGAGTAAGTGCGTAGGTACGTAGATGAGTAGGTGAGTAGATGAGTAGGTGAGTAGATGAGTAGGTGAGTAGGTGAGTAGGTGAGTAGGTGAGTAGGTGAGTAGGTGAGTAGGTGAGTAGGTGAGTAGGTGAGTAGATGAGTAGATGAGTAGATGACTAGGTGAGTAAGTGAGTAGGTGAGTAAGTGAGAGGATGAGTAATGTTGGTGTAAACAGACGATAGCGCGAGCAAATCCCCGGGCGGATAAGAGCAGAGCTGAAGAATGCGCCTTCATTCGCGAAGGGACAGCAATTTTGGCTTCTTTTGTCATCCGTGAGGTTTTACATTAAATGGCTGCAGGCGTAAGATTCAATCAACAACCGAATGAAATGACACTGTTCTTGAAATGGCTGAATTCCGTAACGGGAACGGGGGAACCAACTGGTGCAGGCGGCTTAAGGATGGGCTGCTGAGTACCCGGGGTGAATCCTTGCCAGCGTGCTACTATGGCTCTGGTGAGGTAGGGCAATCTCGCTGTCCGAATCCGTCAGCTAACCCCGTAAGCCTCGAAGAGAGAGGATGAGCGCCATGATCGATTAACCGACCACGGAGAGCCCTGCTGCTGCTGTGGTCTTTTTGTTGTGCAGGAAAGGGATAAATCCCACTAATTGCGCTGAAAATGGGCTGGATGCGGAAATGAGAGGGATTAATCCCTCAGATTGCGCTGAAAATGGGCTGGAGGTGGAAATGAGAGGGATTAATCCCTCAAATGCAGAGGAAAGTGGGAGGATGAAGAGCACAAGTGCACCTGAATCCCGGCAATGTTGGCTAAACGAGCAAATGAAGAGCACAAGTGCACCTGAATCCCGGCAATGCCAAGTTGCGTCTCAGCCCCTACTAACCAAGCAGCCTAAAGTGAAAATTAAAGGAAATAGTGACGGAGAGAAGCACAATTAAATCATATAACAACATTAATTAGTCAATTTAAATACGAATTAGTCTTGTATGTACCACATTAGTCTGTTTCCGCATCACCCAAATAGTCAGCTAATGCATCATCACATTACATTGAAAGGAGGGGTTACCATCGTTACTGTATTTATCGTCTGCTTCTGGGTGGGCCTCCTGCTTATCCTCAGCGGCAGCATTCATGGACATGGTCTGGCAGGCCACCTGCATGTCGGGGGCGGGGATGCGGGTGGACCGGGCTTCCTGCCGATTCTTCCGTTGATGGTGTTTGTCACCGTCTGGGGCGGCACGGGGTATATGCTTGTCAATTACAGCGGGATGCAATTGCTTGCCGTAGTGCTGGTCTGTACTTTGATTGCCCTGCTGCCGGGCATTCTGCTCTACACCGTGCTGGCACGGGTGATGACCCGGTATGACAGCAGTATGAGTGAACTGGATTATGATCCGGCCGGCCAGCTCGGGTATATCAGCATCGCCGCAGCGGATGGGGCTGTGGGAGAGATGAAGTATGTGCTGCACGGGACCATGCGCTCCATCGGCGTGCGGGCGGAATCCGGCCAGCAGCTGCTGCGGGGCGACCGGGTGATTATTGTGAAGACGGATAAGGGGATCGCAGCGGTCACTCTGTTCGAACGGGAAATGGAACATAACTAACGGGGAGTGTCGGAGCAAATGTTAATTTTATATGTAACCGGAGCTATTGTTGTAGTGATTCTGCTGGCGTTAACCAGTATTGTGACCGCGTATAAAAAGGTTCCGCCCAATCAGGCCATGATCGTATACGGTCTCGGCGGCAAAAGAGTGGTTCAGGGCGGCGGGACGTTCGTCATCCCCGGCTTTCAGAACAATAAAACCATCTCCATGATGCTGATGAGCTTCGATGTTATCCCGGCGCAGGCCATGTTCTCTCGTCAAGGCATCAAGCTGAACCTGGAGGCAGTCGCCCAAATTAAGATTAAAAGCGATCCAACCGCGATTCTCACTGCCAGTGAACAGTTCATTGACCGGCCGGAAGAGGACCGTGAGACGATTATTTTGCATTCGGTGGAGGGTCATCTGCGCGGCCTCATCGGCCAGCTCAGTGTAGAATCCATACTCAAGACCCCAGACGAAATCAACAGCAAGATGCGGGAGACCTGCTCAGAGGATCTCGACAAAATGGGGCTGGAGGTGGTCAGCTTCACCATCAAGAAGATTACCGACGACAAAGGGTACATCGACAATATGGGGGTGCCCGAGATTGAGCGTATCCGCCGCGACGCCAGTATTGCCAAGGCCGAAGCCGAACGCGACATTCAGATCAAGCAGGCCGAAGCGGAGAAGGAATCCTCCATTGCCAAAGCCAATGCCCATCAGGCGACCATAGAAGCGGGAACCGCCGCCCGTGCGAAGGAATCCCTGTTCGAGAAGGAGCTGAATATTAAGCAGGCGGATTTCAAGCTGGAGACCGAGGTGAAGAAGGCGCAAGCGGATCTGGCGTACGAATTGCAGCAGAACAAGATCAAGCAGTCACTGGTTACGGAACAGGTGAAAATCACTCAGATGGAGGCCGAAGCCAACCGCACAGTCCGGGAGATTGAGGTCGAGCTGAAGCAGAAGGAGCTGGAGGCGACGGTAATCAAGCCTGCCCAGGCGGAGAATCAGGCGACGATCATGAGAGCAGAAGCCGCCAAGCAGCGGCAGATTCTGGAGGCGGAAGCCGAGGCAGCTACCACAACCAAGCGCGGACTGGCAACAGCAGAGGCGGAGCTGGCAAAAGGGAAGGCGAATGCAGAGATCGTACAGCTCGCCGGAGCGGCGGAAGCGGGAGCACTACAGAAGAAGGCTGAGGCGTACAAACAGTTCACTCAAGCTGCCCTGACCGTGGAATTTCTGAAAATCCTGCCGGAGCTGGCTGAGAAAATCGCCTCCCCGCTAGCCAAGGTAGACAAGATCACGGTCATCTCTCAGGACGGCGCTTCCTCTGGCGTGAACAAAATTACCGGCGATATCGCCAAAATCATGGCCCAGGTGCCTGAGCTGACCAAGACACTTACCGGCATGGACGTAACAGAGGCGCTCAGCGGGTTATTTGGCCGGGATCATGAACATGGACAGGAGTAGATGAGGAATAGGGGGAGGTAGTAAGTAGTTAATGAACCGGCAGCAAAGCCGCCTTCCTGACTGCATCTCTCCACCAAAAAAACAGGCGTCAATCTCCAAAAGGAGGCTGACGCCTGTGGTATGCCTTAAGCAGTACGAAGCTGTACGAAGCAGCAGCCTTATAATGAAAAGCAAGCTGTAGATCAGCGCTGCACCGCTCTCAGGCGGTAAGTGCAGCTTGCGTAATCTCCGCGCAGGTCGGAGACTACAAGGCCGATGCGCATCAGGCGGTCGCCGCCGAGCGGTGTACCGTCAAAGGCCGTCTGGAACGGACCGGAGCTATCGCCTCCAGCTGCCGCAGCAGCTTCAGCGCCGCCGTGGACATGCTCGTTGCTGCCGGCAGCCCCGGTCTCGATGACGTAATCCAGCTCCGGATTCAGTCCCTTGAGCGTAAGGCGCGAGATTGGCGGATTAGGTCTCGCGAGTACACGGAAGTAAGCGACGAAGGCCTCGGTCTTGTCCTCGCTGACGAACATCCAGGCGGTCTCACCGCTGCCCTCGAACGGACTTAGCAGACGGTACATATCCCCTTGCTGCACCAGTTTGCGGATTTCCTTGTACTGGGCAATCTGCCGGGCGGCCAGGTCCTTCTCGGCTTCGGTGAACCTGGTGAGGTCCAGCTCGTAGCCGAAGTTACCGCTCATCGCCACATCGCCGCGCGTAGCGAGGGAAGTAATGCGGTCTACCTGATGGTTCGGAACGTCAGATACATGCGCGCCCATGCTGCTGGCCGGATAGACGATGCTAGTGCCGTACTGAATCGCCAGGCGCTCCACCGCATCGGTGTTGTCGCTGGTCCAGGTCTGCGGCATATAGAACAGCATGCCCGGATCGAACCGGCCGCCGCCGCCGGAGCAGCTCTCGAACAGAATGTCAGGGAAGCGCGAGGTCAGGCGTTCCAGCAGATTATACAGGCCGAGCATATAGCGGTGGGTGGTTTCTTTTTGCCGCTCCGGGGCGGCCTTCACTGATGCAATCTCGGTCATGTTACGGTTCATGTCCCACTTGATATAGCGGATCGGGGCACTGGAAAAGACCGCGCTTAGCGTCTCATACAGATAGTCACATACCTCCGGGCGGGAGAGATCCAGGATCAGCTGGTTGCGGCCTTCCGTGCGGCGGCGTCCCTCGGCATGCAGGCACCAGTCCGGGTGCTTGCGGTATAGCTCACTATCCGGCGAAACCATCTCCGGCTCTACCCATAGACCGAACTGTACGCCTTCCTTATTGACCCGGTCTGCCAGATCCGCCAGACCTTCAGGCAGCTTGCGGCGGTCCTCGAACCAGTCGCCGAGCGAGCTGTTGTCCTTATCGCGTCTGCCGAACCAGCCGTCGTCAAGGACGAATAGCTCAATGCCGAGCGGGCCTGCTGCTTTGGCGATGGTTGCGATTTTGTCCGCATTGAAGTCGAAGTAAGTCGCCTCCCAGTTGTTGACCAGAATCGGCCGGGCCTGATCACGGTGAACACCGCGGCAGAGCCGGGTCCGGTACAGCCGGTGATAGGTGCGCGACATGCCGCCGATGCCTTCGCTGGAATAGACAAGCACGGCCTCCGGGGTCTGGAAGGATTGGCCCGGCTCCAGCAGCCAGGAGAAGTCGAACGGATTAATCCCGATGCTTACACGGGTCTGTCCGAACTGCTCCACCTCAGCAGTAGCGCTGAAGCTGCCGCTGTAGACGAGGCTGAAGCCATAGACATCACCCTGGTCTTCATCTGCACCCGGGCGCAGAAGCGCGAGGAAAGGATTGACCTGATGGCTGCTTGATCCGCGGCGGCTCTCCAGAGACAGCGCGGCCCCGGGGTTAAGCGGGTGGCGCTGGACATGGCGTTCTCTGGCCCATGCGCCGCTCAGGTGTAGGGTGTCATAGGCAGAATCGGCAAAATCCACCGATGCGCTAAGCGCCTGCTCCAGCCGGAACGGGGCTTCACCGTTATGCTCGAAACGTACAGAGCGGGTAACCGCCTGATGGTCAGCGAACACCGTATAGAGCAGTCTGACCGTCAGACCGGCGTAATCATCCTTCAGGGTGAGCTCAAGCGTGAGGGCTTCTGCTTCGCTCTCTGCATAGACCGCAGGCAGTCCGTCCAGTGCCGGCTTGCCCGGCGTGATTACATAGCCTGCATATTGCAGCTCTGAGATCCGCGTGCCGTCTGCAAGCTGAACCTGATAAGCCGGCCGGCGAAAATCACTTGTACCATACTGCGGATACTCCTGCGGGAGTGCATCCAGCGAGAGGGCGGGCTTTTGCGGCAGCGGGGTTGGCGAGAAGGAGGCGCGTTCACGCAGCTCCAGTGCTCCGGCCAGACTGTCATCATGACGGAGCCGTGCGCCCCAGTAGACATGGGCAGGGTAACCCTCTACCAGTTGGATGATGTAGCTGGTGTCTTTGGACTGAAGGTGAAACAACCCTTGCGATTCATCTGCAAAAATGTTCATGATCTTAACACTCCTTGTATGTTGGGATAAGGTCTGAATATCTGGACCAGCTTGAGCGGGACTTCTGCGGATATCTTGGAAAAGGCAATCTGCGATTGCTGTGAAACCGGGCTGCGGCTAATCCGCTATCCCGCCGCTGGTCTCGCGGACAATCAGCTTCGTGCCGATCATCGTATGCGAAGGAGCTTCGCGTCCTTCGAACCGCTCGGCAAGTAATTGAACTGCTGCTTTGCCCATCTGCTCGGGGTAGGCGCGGACCGTTGTCAGTGGAGGCTGAACATAGGCTGCCATCTCGATATCATCGAAGCCGACGACAGCCATCCCGGCAGGCACCTGTATCCCGTAATCATGCAGGGCACGCAGGGCGCCGACCGCCAGCGGATCACTGGCGGCGAAGCAGGCCGTAGGCCGCTTTACACCTGCCAGCAGCTCGCTCATCATCCGGTAGCCGTCAGCACTGGTCCAGCTTCCCGTGCGGATCAGCGCCGGATCATAACAGCCCTGGCTCTGCATGATCCGGGTGTAATGATGCCTGCGGCGTTCCTCTCCGCTGCCGCCTCCGATGAAGGCGATCTCGCGGTGACCCAGCTCCAGCAGATGGCCCAGCGCCTGATCGACAGCCTGCCGGAAATGGGTCCGCACGGAGTCGTATTCCGGGCGCTCCGAGTAATGATCGACAAGCACCGTGGTGCTTGTATCCTGGTGCAGCTTCGCAAGCTCTCCCGGCTGGAAGCTTCCGCCGACTACGATAAGCCCGTCACCGGCGGGCCGGAGCGGGGCTGGCGTGCTGTGTCCGCGCAGCGTCTGGCCCAGCCGGATGCCCAGCTCCTCACAGCGCAGCTCCACGCCGCGCCGGATGGAGCCGTAATAAGGGTCGTCCCGTTCCTCTTCGGCTGAACACCAGAGCAGAAGCGTGACGGTCTTGCTGCCCAGCTCATTCTCCCGCTTCAGTTGCCGTACCCGTGAGGGCTTGTAGCCCAGCTGCCCGGCCACGGTGAATACGCGGCTGCGCGTCTCCTCGCTGACAGCCAGGGACAGGTCGTTATTTAGCACTCTGGATACGGTTGCGGCTGATACGCCGGCCTCCCGGGCGATATCTTTAATCGTTGCCAAGCTGATCACGCCTTTTTAGTTAATAAATTTACTAAATCTTCACCTTAATCCTATCATCCCTTTGGAGTTCTTTCAAGCAGATTTTGACGAGCGCTTACATGGGAGGGGATTGGACGCAGGAGCACCGCCGTATCGCCTCATCGCCTCATCGCCTCATCGCCGCCGCCCCATCTACGTACCGCCTTATCGTCGTATAACCCCGTCACTATTTCGTCGTACGGCCCATCGCCCATCGCTCATCGCCCGCCACTCATCGCCCATCGCTCATCGCCCATCGCTCATCGCCCGCCACTCATCGCCCATCGCTCATCGCCCACCACTCATCGCCCATCGCCCATCACTCATCGCCCATCACTCATCGCCCATCACTCATCGCCCATCGCCTAGCCCCGCCCCAACATCCTCGCGGACTGGAAGGCCCTTATCAGCACCAAATTACACGGTTAGGCAGGCCGGGCGGACTCAGTGGCCGTTAACTAACCTATTACTCCTCATTTATAGCTGCAAATGGTCAAATAGGCGCTCCTGAGTCCGCAAACATAAGAAAAGTTGGTTTTTTCGCGTTATAGCGTCATATCAGTCCGCCAGATGCCAAGTAAGCCTAGGAGGAGTTTGGAACAAGCCCCAAACAAGCCCCCAACAGGTCTTGCTTTGTTGTTCAGCCCTTGCTCTTTGGAGACAGCTATGTCACAGCCTACTATTCCGTTTGTACGCAAATAAAAAAAGGCAGCCTATTTAGGCAGCCTCGTCCATTTTTTTCGAGCAAATAAAGTTATCTCATCCCTATCACCCTACAGCATGCTCACCGAACAAATGTCCCACAATCAGATCCGCACACTCTTCAGAAGTGTTCTCATGCGTGTTCACCTTGAAGCCATACCCGATGTCCCGGGCCATCAGCTTGTGCTGCTCCTCCGACTGGTCTTCACTCCGGTGCTCCCGGGCAAGGTTGCGCTGGCGGCAGATGTCCAGAGGACAGAATACTTCAATAATGGATAGCGGGTATCCGCTGAAAATCTCCTTTACCTTCTCATAATGAGGCGCAAGTCCGGGACGTTCCACGATAATGCCGTCAATCAGCACATGCTTGCCATGATCCGAGAATAGTTTGGCGGTATGATACATCATGATAATCGCTTCGCTAAGATACTTCCAGTAATCTTCACGCAGGTAGCGTTCCCCGATCGTCTCTTCGAAGAGATCATTGGCTACCACATAAAAGAATTCCGGTGATCTCGCTTGTATGGCTTCGACGATTGAGGTTTTGCCGGAGCTGGTCACTCCGTTTAGAAATACGATTTGTCCTTGGTTCATTTGCCTTTCCTTCCTTTCATGCTTCGTTTAATTTCTTCCTTCGTTTATTCCCTTCATTACTCTTATTCCCTTCGTTACTCTCCTCCCGCATTCCCCTCAATCTGCTGCATATAATCCCGGGGGGAGAGCCCGGTGACCTTCTTGAATACCTTGCTGAAATAGAAGGCGCTCTCATAGCCGAGCTTCTGGGAGATTTCGTAGATCCGGCCTTCGCCGCGGACCATCATCTCCTTGGCGGCGTTGATTTTGGTCTCTGTGATATACTCAACATAGTTCACTTTGGCGACCTTGGAGAACAGGTGGCTCAGGTAGTTGGGGCTGAAGTTGAACACATCCGCCACCTGATGAAGCGAGAGCTTGGTGCCGAGATTTCTTTTGATATACTCCTGGACATTCTTCACCACCTGCTCCTTATAGCTCTGTCTGCGGGTGGCGAGCATCCGGACGCAGCCGTCCCGGAACTGGACGAGCCAGACGATAATCTCCTCAATCGTATGCATCTGGTAGATCGCCCGGTAACCCTCCGGCTCCTGTTCGAAGATCTGCTCCACCATGTTCTCGCCGTCCGCTAGCAGGGAGGTCGCCATATACAGAATGTTGCAGGCAGCATCGGTGGCGGGAACGAGCAGGTCGTCCCGTCCGTCGAAGCTCTCGATCATCCGGGAGATAATACTGTGCAGGGCGCGGGTATCCATTTCTTCAAAAGCTCTGCGGATCTCCAGCCGAGACTCCGAGAAGTCAAACAGAAGCTGCTCCTGCAGCGGGGCTTCGCCTTCCGTGAAGAAGACGAAGGAGCGCTCCTTCACGGCGGCGGGCAGCGCCTTCCGGGCAGCTAGATAGCTCCCCTGCAGCAAAAACGGATCTTCCGCCGCGAAGCCGATCGCCCCGATAATGGTCACGTTGAAATAATTATGCAGCACGGAAGCCATATCCGCCAGTTGCTTCTGAATGTCAGGCATCCAGAGCTGCGGATCAGGTCCCGCAACCGGCAGAATCAGCGCGAAGTTGCGCAGATCCAGACTGGTTACATAGCAGGCGCTAAGCGAAGAGAGCGTATCCTTCGCCATCTGTACCGTGCTTGAGCATAAGGCCACCAGCTTATCCCCGCGCGGCGGGACGGTGTCCGGTCCGAGAATGCGGCAGGTGCAGACCAGATAGGCCGGCGCGGAGAGGTCCACCTCCAGATCCTCCTTTTGCAGCAGATACTGGTTCTTGTTCTCGAACAGGCCGCTTAACAGCCGGATGAAGAATTTATCCCGCTGGGCCTGGAGATTGCCGCGGTGGACCAGCTTCGGATAGCTCTCTATCGTCTGATACTCCTCCAGGATACTAATGGCCCGGCGGATCGATTCGCCCAGCGCCTCCGGGGTCAGCTCCAGCTTCACCAGGTAATCGGTGGCCTGGACCTCAATCGCTCCGCGCGCATACTGGAATTCCTCGTAGCTGGTCAGCATGATGAACAGCGGAAGCCGCCCGTACTTGCGGCGGACCGAGCCGGCAACCTCGAGGCCGCTTTTAATCGGCATTTTGATATCGCTGATTACGATGTCCGGGCGGAGGGTGTCGATCATCTCTTCCTCCTGCGCACCGTTGTGGGCGATGCCGACGATTTCAATGTTATATTGCTCCCATTTCAGCATGGACTGGAGTCCGATGCAGACCAGGGCTTCATCATCTGCGATTAATAATTTGATCAAGCTCATCACATCCTTGCTCAGTTTGCAGGGCGCCGGGGGCTATTCTCTCTGCCGGAAGGGCAGCAGCAGCTTCATCCTGGTGTAACGGCCGACCTCGCTCTCAATCGACAAGCCGTACTCCCCGCCAAAAGCAAGCTGCAGCCGCTCGTTCACACTGCGCAGCCCGATATTCTCCAGCATTCCCTTAGCCTCGTCCCCGGGAACGGTTAGGATGGTGGAGATCTGCTCCTCCTTCATCCCGACCCCGTTGTCCTCGATCGTGATGAGCAGATCCGCGAAGCCGCTCTTCGTGACCCGGACCACAATATCGCCCCGGCCTTTGGGCTCGATGCCGTGGAAGATCGCGTTCTCGACCAGCGGCTGGAGGGTGAAGCGGGGAATAAGCCCGGCGAGCAGCGCTTCCTCTTCAATCTCTGTGACCATGGTAACCGTGCTGCCGTACCGGTATTTCTGAATCAGGAAATAATCATCCAGCAGGCTCAGCTCATCCTTCAGCGGCATCAGCCGCCGGTTGTCCTTGGCGATGCTGCGGAGCAGCCGGGACAGGGAGGTCGTCATCTCTGCAATGCCGGTGGCGTTCTGGATTGTAGCCATCCATTTGATTGAATTCAGGGTATTATACAGGAAGTGCGGATTAATCTGATTCTGGAGCATCCGGTACTCCAGCTCCTGCTTCTGCTTCTCGTCTGCGAGCCGGCTGTCCATGAGGGCCACGATATCCTGGGACAGGCGGTTAATGCCCCGGCCGACATCGCCCAGCTCGCTGTTCCATTCAATACCCGAGTCCAGCAGGAAGTTGCCCTGGGCAATCTTGTCCATGCGCTTCTTCAGCTTCTCCACCGGCAGGCTGATCGTGCGGGTCAAATACAGCGTAATGATCGCGCTTAAGACAAGCACGAGCAGACAGACACCGAGCAGGACGAGAATCCATATATTGCTCCGGGGAGCGAACTGGTCGTTCGATAAGGTCTGCGAGAGCATGACACCGCTGCGTACCGGATACGATACCACGATATGCCTTTCCCGATCATCCTGCAATTTCACCATGGACAGCTCGGTACCCGGGCCGACAGGCTTGTCACTGGTATAGGCTACCGGCTCATACGGCTCTTCAATGGCTTTGACCTGATCTCCGTTAAGCTGATAATGATGCTCGCCGAGTGTGAGGAGCAGCCGGGAATGCTCCGGCAGGGCATAGCCCTTCAGCTTGTCCGTAATGACGGAGGTATTCGCGAGCAGGTAGACGGTGCCCACCCGGGTAGCCCCCCGGCCATAGATCGGGAACACAAAGGGAATGCCGTAGGAATTGGAGAGAGGATCTTTAATGACCCGGTCCCATTGCTCTTCGGCCTCATTCGTCAGACCGGTGACTTGACCGATATTATGGATGGTAAGCGGAACGGAGGTGCCGAAATTCTCCACCTGCAGGAACTTTCCGCTGTTATCCGTGGCAATCAGGCGGCGTACATAGCTATAGGAACGGTTGATCCGCACATCGTCCTGCATCGCGTTGAACACATTCAGCGCCTGCTTGGGGCTGGCCTCCGCCGACCCGAAATATTCGGTAAGCAGGGTGTTCGTAGACGAGTTAGTGCTGCTGGTCATCGCCAGCGTAGTCAGATCAATCAGATCCTGTTCAATAATATGGGAGACGAGCTGGAGGTTGAATTCCGTCGCCTGGATCGTTGTTTTCCGCTGATAATAGGTAATGAGTTCGTAGCTGAACCATGACAGCAGCGTCGCTATCAGCAGCGCAAAGGCGGTCATGAGCAGAATAATGCGGCTTTTAATAGTAGATTTTCTTACCGTGGTGAACACTCCTTTAGGATATATAAGAGGCACTAAAGAAATAAACAAAAAAGCAAAAGAAGCGGAGGGGAAATTTGGAACTGGAGGAGCGATAGCGACCGCCTTTGTCACCGGATTTCTACCGCGATTAGCGGTTTAAATCAAGAAAACTGGGGACAACAGCGGCCGGAAGTCCAAATGTTCACCGCAGTGACGATGTAGCTTCAAGTTAAACTCTTAAGTGCATCTTATACAGGTGAGGATATATAAAGCGTTTTCAACTACCATAGCATATTCCTGCGTTTCAATATAGAGTCAGGGGGAGAAGCTGAGAATTTTACAGGTTTCGGATAAGAAATTACAGGTTTGGGGCAGGCCGTGCGGAGAAGAGCACAGAATAGTGAATGAACTGTGTTTGATTTTGCATCCCCATCGGATCTGAAAAGGCTTACAATTTGAACTAAGGCCGGGTAAGCAAATGCACCGGTTATCGATAGACCATCAGAAGATAAAGGGGATACTTACATGAACTTGAAAAGATTCTACGGCATGACCCTGGCCACTGCGCTCTCTGTGAGCCTGCTGGCCGGATGCTCCGGCAATAACAATACGAAAGACGCTGCTGCCACGGCCGCACCCGCTTCGGGCAACGCTGCAACCGCTTCCTCCGAACCAAGCCAGGAGCCGGTAACACTGAAATGGGCGCTGTGGGACTGGGAAGCGACTGCCTACTACAAACCGCTGATCGATGCTTACAAGGCTGCACATCCGAACGTAACTATTGAGTATGTGGATCTTGGCTCCACCGACTATATGACCATGCTCAGCACACAGCTCTCGGGCGGGGCAGATCTGGACGTCCTGACGATCAAAGACATTCCGGGCTACTCAAACCTTGTGAAGCAGAATCACCTGGAGCCGCTGAAGACCTACATGGGTGACAAATCCATCGATCCTTCGGTGTATGGCGGTACGGTGGAGCAGATTGAAGTGAACGGCGAGGTGTATGCGCTTCCGTTCCGCAGTGACTTCTGGGTGATCTACTACAACAAAGCCTTGTTCGACAAAGCGGGCGTGGATTATCCGACCAACGATATGACCTTCGACCAATATGATGAGCTGGCCCGCAAGATGACCTCCGGCAGCGGCTCGGAAAAAGTATACGGCGCACACTACCACACCTGGCGCAGCGCGGTTCAACTGTTCGGCATTCTGGACGGCAAGAACACTGTGGTCGGCGGCAACTATGACTTCCTGAAGCCTACCTATGAGCGGATTCTGAAGGAGCAGGAAGATGGCATCGTTATGGATTACGCTACCCTGAAGACCTCCAGCACGCATTACTCCGGCGTATTCTACAACAACTCTGTTGCGATGATGAACATGGGCAGCTGGTTCATTGCCACCCAGATTGAGAAGGTGAAGAGCGGCGAATCCCAGTCGAAGGAATGGGGCATCGTGAAGTATCCTCATCCTGAAGGCGTAGAAGCCGGAACGACTCTGGGAACGATTACTTCCCTGGCCGTTAACCAGAAGTCTAAGCATAAGGAAGCTGCCCTTGATTTCATGAACTTCGTAACGGGTGCGGAAGGCGCCAAGGTGATCGCTTCTACCGGTACGATTCCTGCGATCAAGAATGACGAAGTTATCAATTCCATCACCTCCATCGACGGCTTCCCGTCAGACGAGAACAGTAAGGCTGCACTGAATACCGTTCAGACTTATCTGGAAATGCCGATTCATGAGAAGAGTGCGGACATTGAGGTTATTCTGAATGAAGCGCATGACAACATCATGACCAAGAATGCTACGATCGATGAAGGCTTGAAGGATATGAATGACCGGGTAGGGCAGCTTTTGAACAATTAAGGTGAACGTGTAACGTTAGTGTCCTGAAGGAAGGGCGGGCGGGGGCCCGCCTTCCATATAAATAGAGGACATCACGACACTCACATGAACAGGCTTCGAAATAATTCCCACTTTGCAGGGATGTTAGATAAGGTTTGGAGGAGAACGAATGCAGAACGAAACCATATTGCGTACAAATAAGAGCCCAAAAAGCCGGTTGTCGCGCGGACTCCGGGATAACCTGGTCGCGTATAGCTTTATTGCGCCGAACTTTATCGGATTTGCCCTGTTCACCCTGGTACCGATGATTTTTGCCTTTATTCTGGCGTTTGTGAAATGGGACGGGGCCAATCCGATGAAGTTCATCGGGCTGGACAACTTCTCCCGGCTGATCTCGGATACCACCTTCCACAAAGCCTTGTGGAACACGATTGTCTACACCATCGGTGTCGTGCCGCTGACCATGATCGTGGCGCTGGCGCTGGCGATTCTGCTCAATCAGAAGATTATGGGCCGTAATTTCATGAGAACGGTCTTCTTCTTCCCATATGTGGCTTCGCTGGTCGCGGTTGCTGCGGTATGGAACTTCATCTTCAGCCCGACCATGGGTCCGGTGAACAACATTCTGCATACGATTACTGGCATTCCGCTGGAGGACCTGCCCCGCTGGGCGGCGGATAAGCAGTGGGCGATGTTTACGGTAGTGCTTTTCACAGTGTGGAAAAATATGGGCTATTACATGGTCATCTATCTGGCCGGCCTCCAGGGGATTAACCCGGAGCTGTATGAGGCTGCTGAGCTGGACGGCGCAGGCCCGTGGAGAAGATTCCGTAACGTAACTGTGCCGCAGCTGGCACCAACCACCTTCTTTGTCCTGATGATTCTGGTCATCAACTCGTTCAAGGTCTACGATATCTTCATCAACCTGTTCGCCGGCGCGGATAACCAGCTCAACAATGCTACTCGGGTCATGGTCTATCAGATTTACAACACGGCGTTCCGCTCGCTTGATTACGGATATGCCAGTGCCATGGCGATTGTACTCTTTCTGCTGGTACTCGGCATTACCATCGTCCAGTTCCGCGGCGAGAAGAAATACGGACAATAGGGGGATCTATAAGATATGGTTGGTAAAAGTAAAGGACTTAAAATCAGCTTAATGGTGCTTGTATATGCCCTGTTAATTCTGACCGTGCTGGCGATGCTGGTGCCGTATATCTGGATGCTGTCGTCTTCGCTCAAGCTGAACAAGGATGTCTTCTCCTTCCCGATGCAGTGGATTCCGGCGAATCCGCGCTGGGAGAATTTCCAGGATATCTGGACCCGGATTCCGCTCGGGCGCTTCATCTACAATACAGCGAAATTATCCATAATTGTTACGATCCTGCAGCTGCTGACTTCCAGCTTCGCAGCGTATGCTTTCTCCAAGCTGCATTTTAGAGGCAAAAATGTGATCTTCTTGGGATACATCGCGACGATTGCGATTCCTTGGCAGGCTTACATGGTGCCGCAGTTCATTCTGATGCGCTATATGGGCTTGAACAATACCCACCTGGCCATCATTCTGCTGCAAGCCTTCTCGGCCTTCGGGGTGTTCATGATGCGCCAGTTTTATCAGGGCGTACCTGATGAATTATGTGAAGCCGCAAGAATCGACGGACTCAGCGAATACGGAATTTGGGCGAGAATTATGCTTCCGCTGTCCAAGCCTGCGCTGTCCACACTGACGATCTTCACTTTCGTCGCCACCTGGAATGATTTCCTCGGGCCAATGATTTATCTGACCGATACGAAGCTCAAAACCATTCAGATCGGCCTGCGGATGTTCATCTCACAGTATTCGGCGGAGTATGGCTTGATTATGGCAGCCAGTGTGGTGTCGATCATTCCGGTAGTGATTGTGTTCCTGGCGCTTCAGAAGTACTTTGTGCAGGGCGTTGCTGCTTCGGGAATTAAGGGGTAGCGGATTGAGGTTAGTTGAGTAACAGCCTGGCAGTTGCAGCTTTTGCAGTCTGCCAGGTATTTTTATACACGAGGAGATGAGATAGTGAATAGAAAGAACCGTGTTAAGAAAAGGCTATGCTCTGTGCTGTTATCGACTGCACTCGTAGCCGGAATGTTCCCTGCACTAGGGGTGCCTGCAGCCGCTGCGGCTGCCGCTGATCCGGTCTACGCAGCGGCTTATATGGGCGCGAAGTCGGCAGCAGGGACCACACTGCCAGCCAGCATCCGTATTGGAGAGCAGGCTGCGGCGGTGAGCTGGAATATCGGAGAAGACACCTTCGATGTGCCGTATGATACGGTATCAGTTACCGGTACCGCGAATGGCAGCCCGGTTACCGCAAGTGTGGAAGTCATTCCGCCGGCGGACAGTCCGCTGGTCTACTTCGTGGACAGCGGCAGAGGGGGCGATTCCTTTGGCAACGGACCGTCTGGCTCGCCGCTGTACGAAGCGGTCAGAGCATTGACTGGCACTGAACTGCTTAACCCGTCGCCGGACCAGAAGTATGTGGCGGGGACCACGGACTGGGGCTTTGATGATTCCATCCATAAAGTGAAAAATTCCAAGAACGGGAATCTGACCGATCCGGCCACTGATCCAAGTCTATGGGTCGTGGGGCTGCGGGCGGACCCGGCCAGCAATGACATTATCTATAAATTGAAAGCGCTTCAATCCGGGGTATATACCCTTAGCAGCGGTTTCTATGACTGGTACGGCACCCGTGACCGGGCCATTCAGCCCCGGCTGGAATATGTGAATACGGCAGGAGTCGCCCAGACGATCTCTTTTACACCGTTCAACACGAACAAGACGAAGTTCATCTCCGGCGAATTTACCGTTCCCGGAGATATTGACACCAGCAGTCCCATGACATTGACCTATGCCTATGTCAGCGGGGAGAAGCCGATCCTTAGCTGGTTCGCTGTTGCCAAGGGCGCGATTAAGCAGAAGTTAGACAATGCCCGCGAGACGGCTGCCTCCACGGTCAGAATTCAGCTGGACGGCAAGGACATCAAGGACGGTAATGTGAACGGGCTGACCTTCAAGGGGTTCGGCGTGCTGAGCGGCAACAGTACCAGCGCGCTGCTGATGGACTATAAGTCTGAGCAGCCGGAGGCTTATGCGCAGCTGCTCCAGATCCTGTTCGGGGGCGACCGCCCCTTAATCGACCATGTCAAAATCGAGATGGGCAATGACCGAAATAACTCTACCGGTCCCGACCCTTCAACGATGCGCACGGAGGATGAGGAGGCCAATGTAGCCCGGCATCCCGGCTTCCAGCTGGCGGCCGATGCGAAGGCCGTCAATCCGGCGGTTAAGGTGAGCTTCCTGCGCTGGAATGCTCCGGCGTGGGCGGACAATAACGACAAGATTTATACCTGGTATAAGAAGACTATTCTGGCCGCTTACCGCGAATACGGCTATATGGTGGATTATGTGAATCCTCATATCAATGAGCACGCGCCGGATCTGGCCTGGACGAAGGAGTACGGCGAGAGAGTCAAATCAGATACGTCAGACTTCAAGGATGAGCAGGAGAAGGAGCTGTATCACAGCATTAAGCTGGTGATTTCCGATGAAGTCGGCATCGGCTCCTTCGGCGATGCGCTGGTGAATGACCTGTCCCTGCGCGAAGCGGTAGCCGCTGCCGGGTATCATTACAACACCGATGACGACAGCAAGGGCAATTTCAAGCGGCTGGCGGATGAATTCGACAAGGAGATCTGGAATAGTGAAGCCCAGGCTACCTTCAGTAACTCGGCCTTCCGTCCGCACAATAATATGAAGGACCCTTCTAAGCCCGGGACGGGGATCGGCGGCACCGGCGGGCCGCTGGAGATGGGCAATACCATCATTAAGGGCTTTGTAAATTCGCGCCGGACGCATTTCATCTATCAGCCGGCGATCGGCTCCTTCTATGAAGGCGGGCAGTATTCGTTTAAGGAGCTGGTCAGCGCACGCGACCCGTGGTCGGGCTTCATTCATTATGATGCGGGACTGCTGGTTCTGAAGCATTTTAACGGGTTCGCCAAGACTGGTTGGGAGAACGAAGACAATACGGCAGGCATCTGGAGGGCGATTCCCCAGGCGAGCTACACCGGAGCAGCCGGCACCAACCCGGTAAGCGGGCGCAACGGGACTCCGAGCTATATGACCCTGGCTTCACCAGACAAACAGGATTTCTCGACGGTGATCATCAATGACAGCGAGACAGAGAAGATCTACAAGCTTCAGGCCGTCAACATGGCCTATACCGGTAATCCATCTCTGGAGATGTGGGAGACGCGCGGCGCGGAGACAGGTCAGGCTTTTAACAGCAATTATATGAAGTCTCTTGGGGATGTTCAGGCAGACGGCAGCGGTGTGTATACCATCCGTGTGAAGCCGTTCTCCATTGTCACTGTCACCACGCTGGATAACCGTAATAAGGAAGGGTTCAGCACACCGCTCCCGGTGGAGGGGGAACGCACCGTGCTGGATACCGATGCTACCGGGTCTGTGCAGAATACGGAGGATCAGATCCTGTACGGTGATGATTTCAATTATGGAGACCGGAGCGTTCCTGTGATCGGAGAGGGCGGACAGATTACCGGTGAGCAGAGCTATGTCAGCTCGCGCGGCGGCCCGTATAGCGTTATGCCGCGTTATACGCAGGACCTCAACGGTGCGTTCGAGGGCTATCTGATTGATGGTACGGATAACTATGTGCTGCGGCAGCAGCTGGACCAGACGACCACCGGAGTAGGCGGTGCCTGGAACGGCGGCGACCCGGTCACGGCCATCGGGGATTACCGCTGGACTAATTATAAGGCCAGCGCCGATGTGTCTTTTGAACAGAATAGCACTTATGGAGGCAATAATTACGCAGCGATTGGAGCCAGATACCAGGGCGGGCCGCAGACGATTAACGGCACCCCTTATGCGCTCAAGTTCTGGTTCGACGGCGGTTGGCAGCTGCTGTCCAGCGGGACTGTGGTGGCCAGCGGCAACGCAGCTACCGGCTCCGGCGGGGTGAAGATTCCTGATTTCAATACGGCACATGATGCGTGGCATAACATTGCTATTCAGGTGGCTGGGGATACGGTCACTGCCTACTTGGATCAGGTTGAGCTTGCCTCCTATACCGATCCGAATCCGAAGCTCTCAGGGCGCGTGCAGCTCGCCAGCGGCTTCTATCATACCCGCTTCGATAATCTGAAGGTGGAGAAGGTAGACGGATATACCCCTTACTATGCCGAGCAGCTGGATAATCTGGAGATGACGGATCTGGCAGAAGTCCCGGGGACGAAGCTGGTCTATGAAGGCGATTGGGCCCATGAGAATGGAAAAGGCATGTATGTCTATCAGCGTTCCCTCTCAACCAGCCAAGGGGCCGGTGCGGTGCTGAAGTATACTTTTACCGGTACGGGCCTTGATATTCTGGGGCCGAACGACGGCTCCGCCAAGCTGGAAGCTGTGGTAGACGGCGAGATGCTGGTAGTTTCAGGTACTGCGGGTGTTGCGAAGGAGCTGTACCAGACCTTCACACTCCGCGGACTGAAATACGGTGAGCATACCGTTCAGATCAAGGTGCATAGCGGAACCCTCGCTGTGGATTCCGTAGCCGTCATTGGCGGGGAAGGCGCAGGCAACCCGGATACAGCGGGGCTTCAGCAGGCGGTGAGTGCGGCGCTTACGGTCAGCAGGGAAGACAGTTACCCGAAGAAGGACTGGAAGATGTTCACGAATGCACTGGATACCGCCCAGGCAGCGCTGAATGATCCGGTTCTCTACCGGCTGGACCAGGAAGGGGCAACGCAGCTTGTAGAACGTCTGTCTTCCGCCCTGAATCTGCTGCTGCTGGGAGATGTAAGAGAGCTTGCATCCATTCCCGATAGGGCCTCCTATGCAGGGAAACTGCCGGAGCTTCCAGCCATGGTAGAGGCCACACTTGCAGACGGTACGACCACACAGGTGGCGGTGAAATGGAATCTCGATGCGGTCAGCTTCGATACTCCGTATGAACGGGTAGCGGTCACGGGCACCTATGGAAGCCTGAAGACCATTGCTTATGTGGAAGTGGTTCCTGAGGGACTGGTGTACTTCCTGGACATGGGTGTTACCGGGGATGGCGACACTCCGCCGTATTCAGCGGTCAAGGATCTTGCGAGCGACAGGCTGCTGAATGACAAGGCGGATCAATTGTCCACAGGAGATACGGTATGGGGACATACGAATACGGGCGCTAACTACAGTGTCAAAGGGCTGGGCGGTGATGTAGTCACCACCAATAAAGCCCAGACCGGCGTGTACAGCTCGAATACGAAGAATACGCCGCTGGTCTACAACCTGCCTCTGAGTGCAGGTAAATACACGATTACTTCTTATCATCTGGATTGGTGGAATAATGCCAGCCGGACCATGGATATTACACTTAGCTTTGTTGATGCCGGGGGCCAGACCGTGAGCGAGACGGTGAAGACCGGATTGGTTGCTGGCCTGGGCGGAGTGCTGGTTCAACATGATTTCACGCTGCCGGTCAGCGGTACGGTGAAATATTCGGTGAACAATACGTTCAGCCAGGCTTCGCTGATCAGCTATCTGGCTGTGGCGAAGGATATGGCCAGCGCGGCCAATGAACAGGCTGTACTTGAGGCGAAGAGTATCATTGAAGGAGCAGCTTACAGCGTCAAGCTGGCGCAAGCGATTAGTGAAGAGGCTGTCCGTACCTGGCTGGCGCAAACCATTAGCGGATTGCCGGGCTTCAGTGATACCGGGGTTACCCTTGGTGACATTACCATGTCTTCCTTCCAGGCAGCCACTGAGGAAGCTGAAGGCAGCTTCACCTTCTCGGTAACGCTGAGTAAGGGGGAAGCAAGAGCAGACAGCTCGGCCAGCGGAACAATCACGCTGCCGGAACCGGATACGGTACCGCCGGTTATTACGCTGACGGGTGATGCGGAAGTGAAGCTATCGTTGGGTGCGGAATACACCGATGCGGGAGCTACCGCTTATGACGATCAGGACAGGGACATCACGGACCGCATCGTGACCACCGTGACCAGTGATGTCTACAACTTGACGGAGCTGGATACGGCGCAAGCGGGTGAATATACCTTCCATTATAACGTCAGTGATACCGCCGGCAACGCAGCCGTAGAAGTGACAAGAACGGTGACGGTAAGCGAAGAGGAGCAGCCCCCGGTGGAGCAGCCAACTCCGACTCCGACGCCAACACCAGCGCCGGAACCGTCAGCCACACCTGCTCCAACGAATGAAACGGTATGGATACCGGCACCGGTTGTAACACCATCACCGAAGCCGGCGGTAACTCCGTCCCCTTCTCCACAGACGGAGAAGGTGCTTCACCAGGATGATTTCAAGGCTCCGACAGATGGAATCGTAACCGTTCAGCTTACGGACGCAATTGAATCCGTGCTGCTTCCGCAAGTAGTAACAGACATGACAGGTACGAATACCTTACGTCTTGCCTGGAATACGGTTGCAGTTGATCTAAGCCCGGACGCTCTTAAGAGCATCCTGAATACCATTGCTATAGATGGAGCTCAATCGGAGGGAGCCACCATCAGGCTATCTGCGGTGAAGTCAGACGCTGACAGCCTGCAGCAGCGGATGAATAATCTGGCTGTCAACGGAACTGTGCGGTTGACAACGGCAAGCGAGGTTATCAGCTTCAGCCTGGAGGTTGTAGCGGCGGACGGAAGCTCCGTACCGGTGACGGCGTTTGCCAAGCCGCTGACTGTGACCTTCATAGTAGATTCTAAGGCGAACCGTGACCTGCTTGGGGTCTACCATATCGCTGCCAGCGGAGCAGTGGAGTATGTGGGCGGTAAGCTGGTAGATAGTAATCGTAAGATTGCTGCTGATGTGCAGCATTTCAGCGAGTACGCTGTACTGGAGTATGATAAGAGCTTCACCGATGTCAGCAGCAGCCACTGGGCAAGTGCTGTCATTAAGTCCATGACTGCGAAGCATATTATCGAAGGGATGCCGGGTGACCGCTTCGATCCGCAGGGAGAGGTGACCAGAGCGCAATTCGCCGCGATGATTACCCGTGCGCTTGGCCTTAAGGCGGCAAGCCCAGCCACCTCGGCCTTCACGGATGTGGATGCCAAGGCCTGGTACGCTGACGCGGTTGCCGCTGTGAATGAAGCAGGCATTGTGCTTGGACGCAGCAAGGACGCTTTTGCTCCGAATGAACTTATTACCCGCGAGGAGATGGCGGTCATGATGGTCCGTGCGTATGCGATCCTGCCGGGAAGCGGGGCCAGTGCTAATCTGTCAGGAGGCCAGACGGTTGACATGGCATCCAGCCTGTTCAGCGATGCTGCCCTGATTCGTGATTGGGCGAAGAATGCAGCCGTTACCGCCGAACAGACAGGCCTGATCCGTGGGCGCGGCAATCAGCAATTCGCGCCGCAGGCGTCCATGACCCGTGCCGAGAGTGCGCAGGTTCTCGCTAACCTGCTGGGACATATGTAACTTCAACGAAGGATTTAAGTCAGAACAGAGCAGCGGTTCTCCGATATCCGGAGAACCGCTGCTCTGCGTATATTCAAGATCATGTATTAGGATTGATTGCTATAACCAATAACAATATTCTTGACAGTGAAGAGATCCATGAAGTTTGTGCCAAGAAATATACCAGGCAGGGCTGTGGCCGTCGCCAGATCAATCGGAGTTATCGAGGTCACTTCTCCTACATAGGCCGTGGAATCATCGAGGAACGCTAAATCACCGACATAATCAAGCTCAACTAAATGGGAGAAGCCTTCATTTAAATCAATAATTTGCACGCCACCCCTTGGAGAATCAGTAGGTTGAACGGTAATGCCAATGTAGGCTTGCGTCCGTGAAAGACGAATTTTATCCTGACCTTTGTAGCTGGAGAAATCCGCAAAACTCTTATAGGTGACGATTCCATTTTTATTAATGGCCAGATTATTAATGACTTTCAGATAGTTTTTGTCTGTACGCATGGTGCAGAATAATATTTGTTTGTCCGTGTAGATCCCGGATACCGTATTGTCCAGCAGACTTGACGTATTAGAGCGACCAATTGAATCATTGTCAAAATAGGTAAGCATACCATCAGGTCCAAACGTGACTTGGGTGTGCCCATCGGGACGAACGGTCAGAGGATTGCGGCTGCCGTCAAAGGTAAGCTCAATTCCATCTCCAACCGGATAAACACTATCATCCAGATAGGAAATGGCAAAAACATTACCATTATCATTATCTTTAGCTCTGCATGCAACAAAGACATAATTGCTATTTGGATGACCCGCAAAGGCAAAAGGGTAGCCACTTCCGCTAGGCAAATCCACTTGCTTAATAACCTCATCCTTGACGGAGTCAATAATTGTAACGGCCCTGTCACCAGAATGGGCTACATAGACTTTGTTCATTTTAGCAGCAGCGAAGATAGCAACAGGTGCGCTTTTGGCAGAGGGGCCGCCAATGTGAACCGTTTTGATTGTTTTAAAGCCATACGCATCAATGACAGTGATAAAATCCTGATCGATATTCACTACGTAAAGCTTATCCTCCTGGTAATTCAAGCACATAGGCCCGGGCTTTATGCCTACCGGAATTCGTTGGATGAGCTCGTTCTGTCTAGAATCAACGACAGCAACATAGCCCGCATTATAGCTGGTATCATAACTCACAAACACGTAAGGATTACCTGATGATCGTTTGCTTCTGCGGTTTGCCGTATTCGTATTCATTATGAAATCCCCTTTCATATGCTTCAAAAAAGAGCTGTCCTCAAGTCCGTTTCGACTTGAAGAGAGCTCGATTTTTATATTAAATGTGCATTACAAGGACTGATTGCTATAACCGGAGATAATGTTCTTCACGTTGACGCGGTCTGAGAGACTTGTGCCAATCGGAATAGCAGGAATGGGATTACTTGGATCTCCCAAATCAATTGGTTGAATCGAAGTCAGTTGTCCTACATAGGCAATGATGAAATCATAAAGTGCTAAATCACCGACATAAGGGAGCGGAACAAACCGTGAGCTAGCAGCGTTTACATCGTAAATTTGCAGACCGCCTGTCGGGAAAGTGGTGGGCTTTATGGTGATGCAAATAGTACTTTGATCACTTGAAACACGGATTTTATCCTGGCCTTTGTAACTGGGGATTTCTGTGAATTGATCATGGGTGATGTTTCCTTGCTGGTCCATGAACAGGTTGTTGAATTTTTTCAGATAGGCTCTATCTTCCCGCGAGGTGCAAAATAACATATTGTTATCCAGATAGATCCCGGATACCGTATTGTCCAGCATACTTGAAGTTTTGGACGGACCCATTGTAAGTGGTTCAAAATGAGTCAACATGCCCGTCGGCCCAAGTGTGACCAGCTCCACTCCGCCTGGGTACACGGTCAAGGGGTTGTGGGTCCCGTCAAATTCAAGCGGAGTATCATCCCCAACGGGATGGAGGGTATCATCGTCAACGGAAATGGCGACAACCTTGCCTTTATCATTATCTTTAGACTTACATGCAACAAAGACAAAGAGACTGTTCACCTTACCGGCAAAGGCAAAAGGGTAGCCGCTTCCGCTAGGCAAATTCACTTGTTTAATAACCGTATCTGTGACGGAGTCAATAATTGTAACGGCCCTGTCACCCGAATGGGCTACATAGACTTTGTTCACGTTAGCAGCAGCGAAGATAGCAACAGGAGCGCTAGAGGTGGACGAAGAGCCAATGTGAAGGGTTTTGATAACGTTAAAGTTATATGCATCAATGATAGTGACCGAATCATTGCCCGTATTTACTACATAAAGCTTATCCTCACTTGGATTCAAACACATAGGACCAGGGTTAAGGCCCACCGGAATCCGTTTGGTGACCTTATTGTATACAGGATCAATGACAGCGACGTAGCCAAAATAATAGGAAAGTTCATAACTCGCAAACACGTAAGGATTAATATTTGATGCTAGACTTCTTCTGTGGTTTGCTATTTTCGTATTCATAATTAAAAACCCCTTTCATGTGCTTCTGGCTCATGGACTCGCCGGGCCCGGCGGACGGACAACCGGATGGGCAGGCGCGCCGGATCTCCCGGATGCCGCATCAGGTTGTCTGCTGTAGGGTATGTCCGAAATCTCCGGCCCGAATAATCCATTCGTCCAACAAAGCCACAAAAAGGGCAAGGGTTACCCCTTCACCGCTCCCGCTGTAAGTCCGCTAACAATGTACTTTTGACAGAAGATATAGAGGATTAGCACGGGAAGGGAAGTTAACACCAGGTCTGCGAAGATCAGATTCCAGTCCCGGCTGTACTTGCCGTAGAAATTGTACACCGAGAGCGGCATCGTCCAGTCCGAGCTGTCCGTCAGGAAGTAGAGCGGAATGGTAATGTCGTTCCAGACAGACATGAAGACCATAATCGCTACGGTGGCGTTCACCGGAACGATCAGCGGGGTCACGATCTTGAAGAACACATCGAATGTGTTCGCCCCCTCCAGAAAAGCGACCTCATCCAGCGCCTTCGGAATAGACCGGATGAATCCGCTGTACAGAAACACGCTGAACGCTGTGTTAAGCGAGGCGTAGATCAGAATGACGCTGGTGATGCTGCCGTAGAAGCCCATCCACTGCACGACACGGATCGTGGTGATGGTGGACATCGGCGCGATCAGACCCATGAAGAAGAACATGTACAGGAAATTCGACCACTTGGTCTCGCGGCGTACGAGAATGAAGGAGGCCGCTGACGAGGTGAAGATGTTCAGGATGGACGAGACGCCGGTAATCAGCATCCCGTTCAGGAACGCCCGTCCCAGACCGCCTTCCTTGAAAACGGTCGTATAGTTGGAGAATTTCCACTCCTCCGGGAGCCGCAGCGAGAACTTCAGCACCTCGGAGCTGGTCATGAAGCTGCCGAACAGCATAATCAGCAGCGGCAGGATGATCAGCAGCGAGGCCAGAATCAGGAAGCCTTCAACCAGATAGTTGCGCCAAGCCATTTTACGGGAAAAGCTCATTATTCCGATACCTCCTTACGCCGCATGAAGATCAGCAGTGGAATGGCGATGACCGTTACGGCTGCGAACAGCAGGGTGTTGACGGCAGTGCCCAGCCCCCAGCTGCCTTCACCGAAGGAGCGGAGGATGATCGTGCCGACCACCTGGGAGGCATTGCCCGGCCCCCCGCCGGTGAGCACGAAGACCTCGGAGAATACCTTGAGGCCGCCGATCAACGTCAGCATCAGATTGATGTTAATCGCAGGGAGCAGCAGCGGAATCGTGATGCTGCGGAAGCTGCGCCAGGAGCCTGCCCCGTCGATGGTTGCGGCTTCATAATATTCCTTGGAGATCGACTGGAGCCCGGCCAAATAGATGGCCATCTGGAAGCCGGTATGCTGCCAGATGGACACAAATGCCACGGTCCAGATGACCAGCGCCGGATTGGTCAGCCAGGCCTGGCTCAGCGAAGGCAGTCCCACTGCTTCGAAGATGCGGTTAATCGTCCCGTCGGAGCGCAGCATCGGCGTGAACACAATGCTAATAACCAAAACGCTCAGGATCGACGGAGAGTAAAAAATCGCCCGCAGCAGGTTTTTGGATTTTAGCTTCATGTTCAAGCCGACCGCCAGCGCGATTCCGAGCAGGTTTTTGCCTAAGACGGTAACGATGGCGAAGATCGCTGTGTTTTTCATCGCAAGCAATAGGGTTCTATCCGTGAAAATCCGCTCAAAGTTGTCCCAGCCGATGAACTTGATCGCTTCCCGGTCCAGCCGCCAGTCCGTGAAGGAATAGAAGAGTCCGATCAGCGCCGGCAGCACGAAGAAGATAGAATAGATCAGCAGTGCAGGCCAAATCAGGTAATATGAGTACAGCTTCTTGGTTACATTCATTTCTTCACACTCCTATATAGCCCAGGACAGAATAAAGCCCGAGCGGACTTTATTCTGCCTGCGGTATGGTAATCAGATTGAATAGTGGATTAGAAGCCTTCCACGCCTTTATCCTTCATCAGCTGGCTGAATTTCTCGTCCCAGGCCTTGAGCACACCCTTGGCGTCCAGGCCGCCGGCGAATTCATCCTGAAGCAGACGGTACAGCTCGCTGCGGTCCACGATCATGTAGGCATCGGTGGTCAGCGTAGTCTTTTTAGGCGTAATATATTGATCGACAATCTCTTGCTTGTAGTCCGGGAGCTTCGGTGTCGTCACATCGCTGAAGTTGGAGACGGAGCCCTGACTGTCGACCATTTTCTGGGCAACCTCTTTGCTGGCGAGGAACTCCAGGAATTTCTTCGCTTCATCCATATGTTTGGCTTTCTTAGGGATGAACAGCTGGCCGCCCAGCGGGCTGGCACCGAGATTTGCGTCTTCAGAAGACGGGATGGCGAACAGGCCCAGATGCACATTCGGATCCTTCTCGGCCACATTTACAATAAGCCAGTCGCCCATGAACATCATCGCCGTTTCCTTGTTCAGGAATTTGCCTACCGCCATATCGTAGCTGTCGCTGAGAATGTCGGTGTTGGTGTAGCCTTTCTTGTAGACCTCATACTGCTGATCGAGGAAGGTAGCGAACTCGGGAACATCGGACCACTTCTTGCGGCCGGCATTAATGTCCTCGAACAGGGACGGCTCATTCTTGGCAGCCCAGTCGGCAAAAGCAGCCGCCGGCCAGATATTCGCCGCCCAGTTATCCTTGAACGGCATGAAGACCGGCGTAATGCCGCTGGCCTTGATTTTCTCGCAGACGGCCAGGAATTCTTCGTAATTCTTTGGAATCTCAAGCCCCAGATCTTTGAAAATATCCTTGTTGTAGACGACGCCTTGCATCCCGGTATCCTGGCTGTAATGGAAGCTGTAGACATGATCGTAAGCCGAGAGCACATCCTTATTCAGCAGGCGGCTTACCCAAGGCTCGTTATCGAGAATCTCGAAATTGCGCTCCAGATTCAGGTCCGTAGTCGCACTGGCGAGATTGTATTGAATCAGATCGGGCACCTCGTCAACGGCCAGCTTGGTCTGCAGTACGGTGGCGGTCTGCTCTGCCGGAAGCAGCTGCAGATTCACTTTGATATTGGTTTTCTGTTCGAACTCATCTAGCACATCCTGGGCTACGAACGCCGAATCCTGCGAGCTTTTGGAGATGGCCAGCTCAATGGTTACCTTTTTGCCGGTGCTGCTGCCGCCGCTGTTACCGCTCCCGCTGTCCGTTGCCGCAGCATTACCCTTGCCTGAATTGTCAGAGCCGCACGCCGCCAGCGTTAAGGTCATGATTCCAGCGAGCAGGCCTGTTGCGATTTTCTTCATTCGCTTACTCATGTGATCGCCCCCGTAGTGAATTTTCTGTGAACTGAATCCGTTTACATTGCCCATTATAGAATGAGGACAGCGCAAGGTACATGTTTGTACTTGACACTTTCTGTGTAATATTCTGAACTCCGGGACGGCTTGTCATTTCGCCCGATTGGTTGTAAAGTAGGCAGCATCCTAAGGTTCAGGGGGGCTTTAGCTTGGCTACTTTTTACGAGAGACTACGCAAGGGCAGGGTTCAGGCCAGTCTGCAAACGAAGTTCTTCTTCACCTTCATGCTGCTCCTGCTGATTGTGCTGGGCTGCTTCCTGGTCTACGTGAATTATATGGTGATCCAGCCGCTCAAGGACAAGACAGAGAACGAAATGAAGCTGGCGGCTGTCCAGGTCAGCGATCAGCTGAACCTCTATATCAATAACCAGAACCAGCTCTCCCAGCGGATTCTGTCGAACAAAGAGGTATTCACCCTCCTGTCCGCAGGTGATTACTCACAGCTTACCCTTGAAGGGCTGACCCGCAGCCGCAGGCTGAAGGACATCATGTTCCAGGCACTCGGACCGAGTCTGAACATTGAGGATATGATGATCTACGATCTGACCGGGGAGCGGGTGGCCTCTTATATCGGATATGCGGATAGCCCGGCGTCGCTAAGGCCGTTCCTGGAAGAGAGCAGCCAGCTGCCGACCTGGAATGCAAGCGGTTACGCTTTGTACCGGCAGGGGGCGGATGCCATCTCTTTTGTGCGGGCGATCAGGAACCAGAATGGTCAGGTGTTCGGCTATCTGGCGGTGCAGCTCGACCAGCGGTACTTGAACAGATCTGCTGCGGGACTGGCGGGCGGCAAGGTCTATATTATGGATCAGGACCAGCGGCTGGTCTCCAGTTCTCCGGCACTGCGGGAAGGGGAGAAGGTCCCCGAATTCGCAGCGTCTCCCTCTGAATCTGCAGCAGCTAACGGAATCTATCTGAGCAGCGGCCAGAACTATGTGGCTTACCACCGCTCTGCCGAGACAGGCTGGACCACTTATGTGGTGAATCCCAGGAATGTGGTGCTGGGCCCGGTCAATTCGGTGAAATACATCTCTATTCTGCTGATTACCGCGCTGATTCTGTTCTCGTTCATCTTCATCTACTTCTCGACCCGGAACCTGCTGCTTCCGATCCGTAAGCTGCGCAGCCAGATTCTGCGGATGAACTACAGCAACCTGAATATGAAGGCGGGCCCGCGTACCCACAACAATGAGCTGATTCAACTGAATAGCGCTTTTCAGGAGCTGCTGGAGCGGTTACAGGAATCTATCGAACGGGAAAAGCTTGCGCTGCACGAAGAAGTGAAGTCGCGGAATTCCGCCTTGCAGGCTCAGATCGCGCCCCATTTTATCCACAATGTCCTGTATCTGATCAGTATTGCCGCCCAGGAAGGGAAGAATAGCGTGGTGACCGAAATGTGCAAGCATCTCTCGGACAGCCTGCGTTATATTGTGTCCTCCCCTTATCAGCATGTGGCGTTGACGGAGGAGCTGAAGCATACCCGGCATTATTTGTCCCTGATTCAGCATAATTTCGAGGACGATCTGGAGTGGGAGATTGACGGGGACGGAGGGCTTGAGCGGATTGAGCTGCCCCGGCTGGTGATCCAGCCGTTCGTGGAGAATTGTATCGAGCATGCTTTCAAGAATACGGACCCTCCTTGGAGGATTGAGGTGCGGGTGAAGGTGTATAACGGCCTGTGGGCCATCGAAATCCGGGATAACGGAGAAGGCTTCGCTCCGGGCAGGATCAGGGACATTCTGGATAACATTGAGAGCTCCGATTCCGGGGTTAACGAGCTTAGGCATGATACCTCAGGGATTGGCAATATGGGGATTGTGAATACGGTGAACCGGCTGAAGCTGATGTACAGGAACCGGCTGTTCTTCAACATCTACAACCACTTGGGCGGCGAAAAGGGTGCCACGGTCCAGATTATCGCATCTATGAGTAAAGACTTCTACTAGAACCGGGGGAGGAACAGCTATGTATACCGCTATCATTGCAGAGGACAGTAAGCCGATTCTGCGGAATATCGAGGCTCTTATGCAGTCCATGGAGCTGCCAGTCCGCATCGCTGCCACTGCACCGAACGGGCTGGATGCCCTGGAATACATCAAGGCTAACCCGGTGGACATCCTGCTGACCGATATCCGTATGCCTAAGCTGGACGGACTTGCGCTGATCGGGGAGTGCAGGCTGGTGAATCCGGCGCTCAAGGCGGTGCTGATCAGCGGGTACAGCGATTTCGAGTATACGCGTAAGGCGCTGAATCTGCAGGTGTTCGATTATCTGCTGAAGCCCGTGGAGCGGCAGCAGCTTGCTGAAGTGATGCAGCGGCTGGTCGCCCATCTGCAGGAGCAGGAGGGCAGCAGAACAGGATTACCGGAGGGATTGCTCTCACCTGGGCAGCAGAGGTCTAAGAGCAGCGAGGAGCTGTTCCGGCAGCTGGAGCAATATTTGCAGGAGCAGCTCTACGCTCCGCTCTCCATTACGGAAGTCGCGCTTAAGTTCCACGTAAGCCCTTCCTATGTCAGCCGGATCTTCAAGCGGTACTCGCACCAGACCTTTGTGCATTACAGCATGCGGCTGAAGATAGCCGAAGCCTGCCGGCTGATCACGCTCAGGCCGGAGATGAAGGTGAAGGAGCTGTCGGAGCTGCTGTCCTTCGGCGACCAGCACTATTTCTCCAAGGTATTCAAGGAGTATACGGGCGTAAGCCCTACGGAGTATAGGGGAGGGGAACGGTGACGGTAGCGACCGCCTGAAAGCTTTCAACTGGAAAGCTCGCATCGGCAGGATGACTATGTTCTGGATCAGTCATAGGAATGACTTCGCTGATTTCACTGAACACATGTACAGCGCATGGTCATCTGGGCCAAATGTGGTCGAAAAACCGACTACATTTGGTGCGGCAGAGACGAGTGGGCCGGATAAGGTCGAAAAACCGACTACATTTGGTGCGGCAGAGACGAGTGGGCCGGATAAGGTCGAAAAACCGACTACATTCGGTGCGGTAGAGACGAGTGGGCCGGATAAGGTCGAAAAACCGACTACATTCGGTGCGGTAGAGACGTGCGAGCCGGATAAGGTCGAAAAACCGACCACAATGGGGATGCCATAGGCATTTTGTTCCTGAGACGGTAGCGCTGAGGATAGGCGCTGCCGTTTTTATTTGCCGTATTTTCCCGGCGGGATGCCCGTGATGTTCTTGAAGGTGCGGATGAAGTTGGCATAATCATTGAAGCCGGACAGGTAGCAGGTATCGGACACGGAGTTGCCGGCGGACAGGAGCTGTTTGGATAACGCAATCTTTTTGAGCAGGACATAGCGGTAGATGGTGCCTCCGGTCTGCTGCTTGAACAGATGGCTGAGATAATATTTATCCAGATTCAGCTCCCCGGCGATGTGATCCAGCGACAGATTCAGGTGCAGGTGGTTGTCGATATAGCTCATCGCAGATTGAATATGGGAGGAGATAATGCTGGGAACGGCGGCACGGGTGCGGCTGTATAGCTCGTTGATCAGCACCAGAATTTGAATGAGATACGTCAGGGCAAGCACCTCGCTGCCGTACTGCTTACGCTCCAAGGCTGCAATCAGCTGGGAGGAGAGGGCGGTATACTCCGAGAGCAGCGGCTCCTCCATCCGGGCCAGGTTATTCTCCCCGGGCTGGCGGTTCTGGAAGCAGGCCAGCAGATTCGTAGTCGCCGTACAGAACGGATAGACCAGTGGTGCTTTGAAATGAATGGTCAGCCGCTCATAAGGCTCGGGGGAGCGGTTGATGATTTTATGAATCTCATGATTGTTGAATAACAGAACGTCGCCGCGCTCCAGCGGATAGCTGTACTGGTCCACGAAGCCGTTCACGCTGCCGCCCAGGAACAGGAAAATTTCATAGTGGTCATGGATATGGAAATCCCTCGTCGGAGAGATCGGAGAATTGCCGATACCGGCCAAAATGTCGCCGTCGAACGTTTCGTAATACCGGGCATGCTTCAATAGTCACAGCCCCTTTCTTGTTGATCACAACATACGCAATAAATCATCATTATTCGCAAAGACATTGCAATAATACCACAATACACTAGAGAAGAAGAATACCTGAGAGGGTGGAACTAGGGATGAGTGGGATAGAACAGCGTAAATACTGGCTGGATACGATGCTGCAGATTGGAACACCGGTTCTGGAGGCGCTCGCTGCACGGAAACTGAAAGAGCGGTTACCTGCGGAGTTTCATAGCGGGCGCAGCCAGTTTGCGCATTTGGAAGCTTTTGCGAGGCTGGCCTGCGGGATGGCTCCCTGGCTGGAGCTTCAAGGGCTTGAGGGTGAAGAAGAGTGCTTAAGAGCCCGTTATGCCGGGCTGATGCTGGAAGCGATTGATGCGGCGGTTGATCCGCAGTCGCCTGACTATATGGAATTCAAGACCGAAGGCCAGCCGCTGGTCGATGCGGCATTTCTGGCCCATGCGCTGGTGCGTGCACCGAAAGCGGTTACAGCCCGGCTGGACGCACGGGTCAAAGGTAATCTGATTGTGGCGCTGAAGCAGACGCGGCGGACCACTCCCAGCGGCAGCAACTGGCTGCTGTTCAGTGCGATGGTGGAAGCAGCCTTATATCTGCTGGGCGACCCGGATTATGACCGGATGCGGGTGGGTTATGCGGTCCACATGTTCATGGACTGGTACAAGGGTGACGGAGTCTATGGAGACGGGAAGGAGTTCCACTGGGATTACTACAACAGTTTTGTTATTCAGCCGATGCTGTTGGATGTTGTTACCCTTTTTGAACAGGAGAATGAGGAGTATGCCCGGCTTAGACCCTTGGTCCTGCAGCGGGCGCAGAGATATGCATCCGTGCTGGAGCGCAGCATCGCTCCGGACGGGACGTATCCGTTCCTCGGGCGTTCGATTGTCTACCGGTTCGGGGCATTTCAGCTGCTGTCGCAGGCGGCGCTCCAGGATTTCTTGGAAGACTCGCTGCCTCCGGCCCAGGTGCGCTGCGCTTTGACCGCAGTTATTAGCCGGATTATGCAATACCCGGGCACGCTGGATGAGAACGGCTGGCTGCAGCCGGGGATCTACGGCTATCAGCCGGAGCTGGCCGAGAGCTACATTAATACGGGCAGTCTGTATCTGTGCGCTGCTGTTTTTCTGCCGCTGGGCCTGCCTCCTGCTGACTCCTTCTGGTCGGGCGGGGACATGAAATGGACGGCACGGAGAATCGCAGACGGCGAGAACGTGATGCGGGACCATGCTTTGGAATAAGGGATAGAGACAGACTGAATAAGAGAGGAAGCTCAGGCATGAACATACAGGAACTTAAGACAATCGTAGAGAACATGAAGCCGGCAGATCTCAGCCTATATTATCCGCGGGGGGATTCGGCTGCTTTTTGGAGTGAGGCGGCATCTTCTGAAGTGCTGCAGGCCGGTATCAGTGAGATTCGTGCAGAAGCTCAGCGGCTGGAAGGGCAGCCAATACCGCTGTTGCCGTATAGTTTGTTTACCCTTTTCCGGCAGACGGGGTCGAGACTGGAATATGAGCGGCCTTATTTTGAACGGAGAAGAAGGCTGAATACGTATGTGTTCCTTAGTCTGCTGGAGCCGGAGAACGAAGCAGCGCTGGAGCAGCTTACAAATATTCTATGGGCGATCTGCGATGAGTACACGTGGTGTGTTCCCGCTCATCTTCCTGAGAAGCATGATGCTGCTGAGATCAACAGGCATATCGATCTGTTCTCCTCCGAGACAGGCTTTACCTTAAGCGAATGTCTGCTGCTGCTCGGGGAACGTCTCCCGCTGCTGCTCCGCTCCCGGATACGCAGTGAGGTGGAGCATAGAATCTTTCAGCCGTTCCTCGCGCATGGCCCTTATTTCTGGGAGACCTCCACTCACAATTGGGCGGCGGTCTGTGCGGGTTCTGTAGGTGCAGCTGCACTGCTCCTTGTGAAGGACAAGGATAGGCTGGCGGAGATTCTACTGAAGACAGAGAGCAGCATGAATTATTATCTGCAGGGCTTTGGGGAAGACGGGGCCTGCCAGGAGGGGCTGGGCTACTGGAATTACGGGTTCGGCTATTTCACTTATTACAGTGATTTGCTCCGTTCAAGAAGCGGAGGCAAGCTGGACTGGTTCAACCACGAGAAGGTGGCACAGATCGCCCGCTTCCAGCAGCAATGCTTCATTGACGGCAGCTATGTAGCCAATTTCTCCGACTCCGTCCCCCGGGTACGGGTGCATATGGGACTCTCCCATTATCTGGCGGACGTCTATCCCGATGTCCTGCGCCCGCCGTCTGCGCTGCGCGCCCCGTTCACGGAGGATCACTGCAGCCGTTTCGCTCCGGCGCTGCGCAATCTGATCTGGACAAGGGCCGGGAAGGAAAAGGAGTCCTGGGAGGCAGGCAGCAGCTATCTTCCTGATGCCGCTTGGCTCGTATCGCGGCATGTCTGCGCTGCGGGCGAGTTCGGCTTCGCCGCCAAGGGCGGCCATAACGACGAGCCGCATAACCATAATGACCTGGGCCAATTTATTCTGAGCGGCCGGGGGGAGATTGTCGCGGCCGATCTGGGCAGCGGAGAGTATACGGCGGACTATTTCGGGACCGGCCGTTACGGCTATGACTGCAACGGGTCGCAGGGACATAGCGTGCCGATTATTGACGGCCAGTTCCAGGGAGCTGGACGGGAGTTCCAGGCTACGGTGCTGCATGCATCGGCTGCAAAGGCGAAGGATGAGCTGACGCTGGAGCTGGCCCGGGCGTACCCGGTAGCCGGACTGCAATCCCTGGTCCGTTCGCTGGTCTGGCATAAGGAGGAGCTGCCCCGTCTGGAGCTGACAGATACTTACCGGTATGACGGAGCTCCGGCAAGCTGGACGGAACGGTTCGTAACGTGGCGCAGACCGGAGCTGCTAGGTCCAGGGTGCGTATTACTCCCGGGAGCTGCTGAAGGGAACGGTGTTCAGGTAACCTATGATCCGCAGATCGTCCGGCCGGAGATTACCGCACATGTGTACCAGAACCATTATGGCCAGGACACGGTGTGGCATAGTCTGGACTTCCAGGTTCTCCAGCCCGGGTCAGAGGGCGTATTGGTGTTTACTTTTGAGTTTATATAAGACGCACGGCACGGGTACAACATTCACATAAAGGCGGGATTCAAATGAACAGAACCATAGATCAGACCTGGGTCGATGAGGCTTGGAGTAAGGCGCTGGAGAAGACGAGAACGAACAGTATCAGCATCGGGGCGGAGTTCCCGCATGCCAGTCAAGGCGGCAAGTATGTGCTGGAAGTGCCGAGCTGGTGGACTGCCGGCTTCTGGCCGGGCCTGCTCTGGCAGCTCTACGCCGGGAGCGGCGATGAGAGTCTGAAAGCGGTAGCCGAGCGCTGCGAGGAGCGGCTAGATGAGGTGCTGGACGGCTATGTGAAGCTGGACCATGACCTTGGCTTCATGTGGCTGCTGACCAGCGTCGCCAATTACAAGCTGACAGGCAGAGAAGAATCACGGGTCCGCGGACTGAAGGCCGCCAACTATCTGGCCGCCCGTTTCAACCTCAAGGGCCGTTACATCCGGGCCTGGAATCCCTGGAGGGAAGGCGAGGACAACAGCGGGGTCGCCATTATCGACTGCAGCATGAACACCAGCCTGCTGTTCTGGGCCTCAGAAGTCACCGGAGATCCGCGTTACCGGCATATTGCGGAGGCACATATGGATACAGTGCTGGAGCATTTTATCCGGCCGGACGGCTCCGTCTATCATATTGTCAACTTTAACCCGGAGACGGGCGAAGTGGCAGAGAAGCTGGGCGGACAGGGCTATGCGCCGGAATCGGCCTGGTCGCGCGGCGCGGCTTGGGCATTATACGGGCTGGCGCTGGCCTATCATCATACCGGCAAGCTGAGCTACCTGCATGCGTCCAAGCAGGTTGCGCATTTCTTCCTGACCCGGCTGCCGGAGGATCAGGTGCCGCAGTGGGATTTCCGTGCTCCCGGTGATGTTGGGGAGATCCGCGATACTTCTGCCGGTTCCTGCGCGGCAAGCGGTCTGTTGCTGCTGGCCGGGCTGGTGGAGGAATCAGAGGCTCATGTCTACCGGAACGGGGCGCTTAGAATTACGGAATCTCTCTACCGCAATTATGGAACTTGGGACAATCCCGGCGAACAGGGGCTGCTGCTTCACGGCACCAGCAATTATCCTGAGGACCGGAACATCGATGTGCCGCTGATCTACGGAGATTTCTTCTATGTTGAGACACTGGCCCGGATCAAGGGAGCAGGCCCGTTCTATTGGGAGTAGGAGGAGTATGACAATGACGAACAATAACATGACTCCGGTAATTGGAAATCCGGGAACAGGCGGCCAGGCGACAGGCAATCTGGCAATTCAGAGCAATCCGCTAAAGACTCGGGAAGACCTGCTGGCTGCCCTTGACCAGCTGACAGAGCCGCTTCGGCCGCTCTATAGCAGAGGCAGCGCCAGACTTGAGATCGGGATTACGGGAGCGAGCTATCCGGCAGCCACCGCCGGAATGGAGGGCTTCTCCCGGGTACTCTGGGGAATGATTCCGCTGCTCGCCGGAGGCGGGGAAAGTAGGCTATGGGCCACTGTACTGGACGGCATCCGTCACGGCACCGATCCGGCACATGAGGAGTATTGGGGCGATGTAAGGGACTATGATCAGCGGCTGGTCGAGATGGCCGCCTTCGGCTTCGCGCTGGCGGCTGTGCCGGAGCAGATCTGGGCGCCGCTTGCTCCGCAGGAGCAGGAGCATCTATACAACTGGCTGAACCAGATCAATTCCCGCCCATGCTACGACTGTAACTGGCTGTTCTTCAATGTGCTGGTGAATGTCGGCTTCCGCTCGGTAGGAAGGCCTTATGATGTTGTGCAGCTGGAGAGGAACCTGACGCGGATGGATGCGTTCTATCTGGGGGAAGGCTGGTACAGCGACGGCGTTAACGGACACTGTGATTATTACGGGCCCTTCGCCATCCATTACTATTCGCTGCTGTATGCGAAGCTGATGGAACGGGAAGACCCGGAGCGTTCCCGTTTGTTCAAAGAACGCGCCCGGCTGTTCGCCGCTGAATTCATCGGCTGGTTCGCCCCGGACGGCGCTGCGCTTCCCTACGGCCGCAGTCTGGCTTACCGGTTCGCCCAGTCTGCATTCTGGAGCGCCCTGGCGTATGCAGAGGTGGAGGGCTTCCCTGCCGGAGTGGTCAAAGGTATCATCCTGCGTAATCTGCGCTGGTGGTTCCGCCAGCCCATCTTCGATGCGGCGGGTGTGCTGACCATCGGATACACCTATCCGAATCTGGTCATGGCAGAGAATTATAATGCTCCCGGTTCGCCCTACTGGGCGCTGAAGACGTTCCTGCCGCTTGCCCTCGGCGCGGAGCATCCGTTCTGGAGCGAACCGGAGCTGCCGCTGCCGGAGCTTCCGGCGGTAAGTGTGCAGCAACCGCCGCATCTTGTCCTGGTCCGCGAACCGGCTTCCGGTCATATGGCCGCCTTCAACAGCGGGCATCTATCTACCAATGAGCATACGCATACCTCAGCCAAATACGAGAAATTCGTCTATTCCACCGGCTTCGGCTTCAGCGTGCCCCGCGCGGAATGGGGATTAGCGCAAGGAGCTTATGACTCCATGCTGGCACTCAGCGAAAGCGGGGACAATCTGTACCGGGTACGGCGCCGGAACCGGGAGACGGAGATCATAGACAATGTGCTGCGGTCTGTCTGGCAGCCGTGGGCAGACGTTGAAGTGCGCACCTGGGTGGTGGCGGGACTACCCTGGCATATCCGCATCCACCGGATTGAGACGGGCCGGGCGCTGGATGTTGCCGAGGGAGGCTTCGCGCTGGGACAGGAGACGGAGCTTGTGCAGCAACTGGACGAGTTGAAGGCGGCGGCAGCGACTCCATGGGGCACAAGCGCCATCCAAGGGCTAAAGGGTTATACGAAGGCTCAGCTAATCTCGCCGAATGCCAACACGAACCTGCTTCATCCCCGGACAGTGCTGCCTACCTTGACGGCATCACTGGAGCCTGGAGTTCACTGGCTGGCCTCGGCTGTGTACGGCGACCCTTCGGCGATTACGCCAATGGGAGGGGGACTCACTCCCGGTCAATTTCTGGAGCAGGCCCCTGACGTCTTGCTGAAGGTCAAGTTCGCCGTAGAGCGTATTACGGTGGTCACCTCTGGCGGAACAGAGCTCAGCATTCCGGTGCAATAGCACAACATCGGTTTCATAGCGCCATCACGCAAGCAGGCCAGCAGCTTCTCCAATTGGAGAGGCTGCTGGCCTTTCAAGGCTAACGGACAAAAATGTATGTTAAAAAACCGATCACAATTGGACTGAGAGCGGCGCGTGGGCCAAATGTAATCGAAAAACCGATCACAATTGGACTGGGAGCGGCGCGTGGGCCAAATGTAATCGAAAAACCGATCACAATTGGACTGGGAGCGGCGTGTGGACCGAATGTAATCGAAAAACCGATCACAATTGGACTGAGTGCGTAATCCAACCTCAACCCAAACAAACCCGCCACAAGCCTCTGCACCCGTGTGAATTATCCGGTGCAAAGAGTGGACCGACTGTACTCACAATTCCCTCACTCCGTATTGCTGCGGAACTGATTGGGCGTGAGACCTTTATACTTTTTGAACACCTGATAGAAATATTTCGTATCATTATACCCGGACTGCAGCGCAATATCCTCGATCCGCATTCCGGGATCTTTGAATAGCTGGCAGGCATGCTCGATGCGGACCTTGTGCAGATAATCGATGAAGCTGATCTTAAGCTGCTGCTTGAACAGCAGGCTTAAATATCCGGGGGTAATATAGATCTCCCTGGCGACGATCTCGCGGTTGATATCCTTCATGAAGTGCTCCCCGATATAGCTCTTGGCCGCTTCGAGCAGCTTGTTGCTGTTCTTCTTGGACGTCAGATGCTCACTGACCCGCTGGGCCGTCTCCAGCAGCGACTGGAACAAGTTATCCAGACTGGAGCGGGACAGGACATGGATCAGCTCGGTCAGATTTTGCCCAAAGACTTTATTTACATTGACATTGTTCTCAATACATAATTTATACAGGGCGAAGAACAGGGCGAAGCTTGACTTAATCACCTGGTCCCTGGAGACTGTCTCGGGCTGCAGGGCTACATTGAAAAGCGTGAGCTTATCGGCAATGTCCCCGGGAGAACCGCCGCGTACCGCCTTCAGCACCTCCTGCTCCTCATGCAGGGGATAGGAGGATTGAGAGGACTCGGCATCGAATTCTCCGCTGTACTCCACGATTTTGGCAATGCCGGTGTAGTTGGTGGTATTCAGGGCCTGGCAGGCCTCCACGAAGGAGTGGCGCAGATGCTCAATATTCTTGTCGATACTTCCGATCCCGGCGGATACAGTGAACTTCAAGAAGCTGGCGATATTCTCCTGAATAATCCGGATATAACCGCTTAATTCCTCCTGATCCGGCAGCTCGTCCATATTGAGGATTAGCACAATGTCGTCCTGATGCTCGAAGGCAACACATAGCACTGTCTCCGGCAGCGACTCCTCGCAAATATTCTTCAGCCCGTACTTCAGCAGCTCCGTATCCTCATGCATATACTTCTCATGCAGCAGCTGGAAATTGTCGATCCGCAGCAGAATGATGCCATACAGAAGATAGGGGAAAACCAGCTGGTTCATCTTCAGATTAACCAGCAGCCTGGAATACGAGGGACTCTCGGTGAGAATGAGCTGGCTTAACGTCTTCTCCTTCAGCAGGGGCAGACTCTCCCGGAAGCCTTGCCGCAGATGCTCAAGCGAAGTAATCTCCAGCTTCTCCGACTGAATCTGCTCCGTGATGGCCAGAACAGTGCTCAGAATCTCCTGCCGGCGGCTCGGCTTCAGCAGATAATTGCTGACCCCGGATCTTATGGCTTGCTGGGCATAGGCGAAATCATCGTATCCGCTCATGATGACCGATTTGACGCTGGGGTATTTCTCAGAGACAACCTTGATTAACTCCAGTCCGTCCATTTGCGGCATCCGGATATCCGTTAGCATGATATCGACGGCATAGGTATCCAGAAGTTCAAGTGCCTCCAGGCCGTCTCTGGCTTCGCCTGCAATATGGATGCCGTGCGACTGCCAGTCAATCAGGGTGGTGATGCCTACCCGTGCGCGCTCCTCATCATCCACAATAATCATATTATACAAGGGACCATCCCCTCCGATTTGTATTTGTATTGTCTATCCGCCCGGCTGTGTCTATTCTTGCAAGTCATTTACGATCACCGGTACTACGATCTCCACACGCGTGCCCTCTCCGGGAACACTGGTATAGTTCAAGGCATAGTCACCTTTATAAAAATGCTTCAGCCGTGCCTGTACATTCTGCACCGCATAGCCGCCGACATCCCGGGCAGTGTACACATCTGTCTCGTCAGGCATGGCAAGAATCTTTTGCAGCGTCTCGCTGCTCATCCCGCCCCCGTTATCCTCAATCACGAACCTCAGCTGATCTCCGGTACGCTGTCCGCTGATGCTTACCCGTCCGCCGCCGCGCTTGCGTTCAATGCCGTGGATCAGCGCGTTCTCAATGAACGGCTGCAGGCTGAGCTTCAGGATGACATAGGTGTACAGCTCCTCAGGAATGTCGATCACATACTCGAGAGATTCCTGGAACCGCATCTTCTGGAGCGACAGATACAGCTCAATCAGCTCTTTTTCCTTGGCTACGCTGGTGAAGCTCTTGCCCTGGTTCAGACTTAAGCGGAACAGCCGGGAGAGGTTGATGACCATCTCACTGATCTTGTCCTGTCCTGCCGCCTCCGCTTCCCAGAAGATCGTGTCGAGCATGTTGTAGAGAAAATGGGGGTTAATCTGGGATTGCAGCGCCTTCAGCTCCGCTTCCTGCTCCTTCATCTTCAGCAGATAGGCATCGTCCACAAGCGCCTTGATGTTGCCGACCATATTATTGTAGCCCCGGCTGAGCTGGCCGATCTCATCCCAATATTTGATCTCCACCTTCTCGTCGAACTGCCCGTTCTGGAAGCGCCGCATGGACAGCAGCAGCGTCTTGATCGGCGCTGTCAGGAAGGAGGAGAAGAACATGAGCAGAGGGATACTAAGCACCAGGCTGGCTAATACCATAACGAGCACTGCGGATTTGATGGAATTCAGCTCCCCGGTCAGCGAAGAGAGCGGAACACTGTACAGAGTGATCCAGCCATCCTGGTTGATGTTGTAATTCAGCAGCGTATCCTTGCCCTCCAGGCTGACGATAGTGTTGCCGGAGCGGATACCGGCCTTGGCCTGCTTCATCACGAACTTTGCGGCTTCGGGACTGTAGGTCTCTTTGCCTGCCGACAACAGCTGTGTGCCCTGTTCACTCAGAATGAGGATGCCGTGATCCTTGTCATACAGATTCGTCAGATAGGTTCGGCGGATGGTCTCCAGATTAATGCCGACGAACACGAAGCCGATCCGGTTCCCGTTCACAATATCACGGATAATCCGGGTCATGCCGAGCTTGTCATTGCGGTTGCTCTGAATGAATACATTGTTCTCTTCTGTCAGCGGGAACCAGTAGGAGGCACCGTTTAAGGCAACGGTCTGTTTATAAGTATCATTTGAGGTAATTTTGCTCAGACTATACGCACCGCTGCTGTCATCGGTGGCAACCTGAAACAGCGGCTCGGACAGGCTGCCGTAGAGAGCCAGATAATCGAAGCTTCCGGTTACCAGCATCTGGTTCATGATCGACGCGGTGGGTCCGTTATAGAGCTGGTTCTCAATCTTCGCCGAATCCGAAGTATTGCTCCGCAGCGTGTCCTGAACGACTGGAGCGAGGCTGAATACCGTGACCCAGTCGGCTAACGTCTTTTGCATACGGGCGAGATTACTGTCAATCTGCTTGAGCACACTCTGGTTGGAATTGCTCACCTTATTGATAATCTGCTGCTTGGAGATCTTATAGGAGTAAGCGCCCAGCGTGCAGGCCACCCCGGTGATCAGCAGGAAGATCAGAATGGTTATCTTGTATCGCAGGTTCATATTCAAGTAGTAGCGCAGCACAGGATCACTAACCTTTTTGTTTTTTATCTTATGCGCAATGCCGAATATACACAAGGGAGCTGACAAACGAAGTCGACAATTTTCAACATTACTCTCTTTTTCTCTACTGACCCTGACTCTGATGCTCTGGTACGATGTGTTCAGAAACAAAGAAAGCAACCCACGATCCATAACAAATAGGGGGAATTGACATGGTTATGAATTCAAAATCCACACGTAATATACTGCTGGTTACGGCCCTTGCGGCAGTCGCGGTGCTTAGCGCATGCGGAGGCGGCAATGACAAGAACAATAATGCAGGCAGCAGCACGAACGGCGGTACAACAGGCTCTGCGGACAAGGAAGTGACGCTGCGTCTGTTCTCGAATCTTCCCGACCGTAAATCCGGCCAGGGGCTGGCAGAGCAAATGGTAATCGACAACTATATCAAAGCGAATCCCAATGTCAAGATCGATATCGAGACCCTGGCCGAGGAGCCGTTCAAAAACAAGCTAAAGGCGTACATGGCCTCCAACGAAGCGCTGGATGTGACCATGGTTCACGGCGGAGCAGAGCTGAATACGCTGGTACAAGCCGGCTACGTGAAAGAGCTGGACCCTAAGGAATACGAAGGCGATACTTTTAAATTCCTGCCGGGCGTGTACAAATCATTCACCTTCAATGATAAGCTGTATGGCTTGCCCCGCAACAGTGACTATGAAGTGATCTATTATAACAAAAAGCTGTTCGATGACAACGGCATCAAGATTCCTACCACCTACGCCGAGTTGCTGGAAGCGGGCAAGCAGTTCCGCGCCAAAGGCATTGAGCCGATGTCGATGAACGGTAAGGACCTGTGGAGCTTCGCAGCCTTCTTCCAGGACCTTGTCGTACGCCTCACCGGCGATCAGAACCTGATGCTGGATGCGGTAGCGAAGAAGAAGAATTTCACTGGTGATGAGAATTTCACCAAAGCTGCTGAGCTGCTGGCCCAGGCCAGAGACACCAAGCTGTTCCAGGAATCGTTCATGACAGCGGACTACGGCGCATCCCAGAACCTGTTCACGCAAGGCCGGGCTGCCATGTGGTACATGGGCTCTTGGGAAGCAGGGATGGCAACGAATGACAAGCTGCCGGAAGACTTCCGCAACAATGTGAATGTACTGAAATTCCCGGTTGTCGAAGGCGGCAAAGGCAAGGATACCGATCTTCTGGCCTGGAACGGCGGCGGATATTCACTGGTGAGCAGCTCGAAGCATCCTGAAGAAGCCAAGAAGTTCTTCGACTATATGATGTCCGCCGATCAATGGGCCAAGATTGTATGGGATACCGGAGCAGCTGTACCGGCACAGAAATATGAGCTTACCGGCAAAGAGAGCGAGCTGCAGAAGCAACTGACTGAGGTTCTGACAGGGGCTACCAGCACAGCGGGTTCTATCGCCCTCGACTCGGGTACACCTAAGTTCAAGGATGATGCACAGAATGCCTTCGGCAAGTTCTTCGCCGGCGGAACAACACCTGAGCAGCTGCTGGCCGATCTTCAAAAGGCTGCGGAAACACAATAACAGATCACAAACACAGATAACAGATCACCACTATAGAGAGTGAAAGGAGACGGGGCGGGAAGCAATCTTGCCCCTCTCTAATCTTAAGGATGGAGTTGGAGTTCCATGCAAAAAGTATTTAACAACAAAATGGCAATCTTTCTGTTCGTCTTTCCGGGGATTCTCCTATTCGCCCTGACCTTTCTCGTGCCGATCGTACTCAGCGCGTATTACTCGTTCAGAGACACCCTGTCTCCGGGTACGCCCTCGGCATTCATCGGATTCGCCAACTATACGCAGCTGCTGCTCCACGATTCACGGTTCTGGCTGGCACTTAGAAATGCCGTACTGCTTGGTTTGGGCTTTATCCTGATCCAACATCCGATTGCCATCTTTTTTGCCATTATGCTGGACCGCCTGGGCGGTAAGGCAGAGAAGTGGTTCAGAACGATTTTCTTCATCCCATGTGTCATTTCTGTAGTCGTTATTTCAAAGATGTGGCTGTCCCTGCTGGACCCTACCTTCGGCGCCTTCAACAAAATGCTCGATTCCCTGGGGCTTGGAATGCTAAAGCATGCCTGGCTGGGGGATAGCAGCACCGCGCTGATCTCCATGCTGTTCATTCTGATCTGGGCCGGCTTCGGCTGGGGATTGCTGTTCTATTATGCAGGACTCAAAGGCATTCCCGATGATTTGTATGAAGCCGCTTCACTGGACGGAGCCTCCGGCTTCCGATTACACTGGCGGATTACAGTTCCGCTGCTGTCACCGGTTATTACGGTGCAGATTACTTTGGCTATGATTACCGCCTTGAAACAGATGGAAACCGTGTTCCTGACCACCAACGGCGGTCCCGGCGATTCCACCCAATTCCTGGCCGTGTATCTCTATAACAAGGCGTTCTCGGCCAGCCAATATGGTTATGCCAACGCCATCTCGATTCTGTTTATCATTGTCTGCCTGCTTGCCACCTATATCAGCAACAAACTGACCCGCAGTGATGCGACGGAATTCTAAGGAGGAATCACCATGACAAAAAGCACAAAAACCATACTATGGGTGTTCTTCCTGATCGTCGCCCTGGTCCAGCTGTTTCCGCTCATCTGGCTGATTGATTTCTCATTCTTAAGCAGCAATGAGTTTTACTCCTCCAGCGTCCTGAAATGGCCGAGTGATCCCCAGTGGCAGAACTATATCAATGCATGGGTGGACGGTAAATTCCTGCGCTACTTCATTAACAGTACCTTCGTTACCTCGGTAACCATTCTGTTAACAGTGATTCTGTCCCTTACGCTGGGCTATGCCTTTACCCGTATGCAGTGGAAGCTGCGCCCCATCTTCTTCACCATTATCCTGCTGGGGATTATGATTCCGATTCATGCGACCCTCCTGCCTAACTTTGCGATCTTCAAGGCGCTGGGCTTGACGAATTCCTATCTGGGGCTGATTCTGCCATACACCGCAGTGTCTGTACCGCTGGGAACCTTCATCCTGACAGGCTTCATGCGGAGCATTCCAAAAGCAATGGAAGAGTCCGCTGTAGTTGACGGCGCGAATATTTACCGGATTGTCTTCCAGATCATTGCACCGCTTACCGCGCCTGCACTGGTTACGGTCATTGTTACAACGTTCCTGAACTGCTGGAATGAATTCATTATGGCATCGACCTTCCTCAGTAAAGATGCGCTGAAGACGCTGCCCTTCTCGGTCATGAACTTCGCCGGCCAGTATTCTTCAGACTACGGCTCACAATTTGCGGTCATGGTGCTGACATCGATCCCGGCCATTGTCATCTACGCCATTTTCAATGAACAGATTACCAAGGGCGTGACAGCGGGTGCGGTAAAAGGCTAAACTCAAATTATCAAAACTTTTAGCGTATGCTCCCGAAGTCAGTTTTACGAAGAGAATTATACGCTATCAATACTCTTAGGAGGATTATAATGGATCACTTGTTATACGGCGTTGCTTATTATGATGAATATATGCCTTATGACCGTCTTACGCAGGACATCCAAATGATGAAGGATGCGGGCATTAATACCGTCCGGATTGCCGAATCCACCTGGAGCACGCATGAGCCGCAGAACGGGGTATTCGACTTCTCTTCTGTACAGAGAGTGCTGGATGCGATGCATGAGGCCGGCATTCATGTCATTGTGGGAACACCTACCTATGCGGTGCCGGCCTGGATGGTCAAGGAGCACCCGGAGGTGCTGGCCGTGACTGTGAAAGGGGAAGGCAAATATGGCGCCAGACAGATTATGGATATCACTAGTCCGGCGTATCTGTTCTACTCGGAGCGGATTATCCGCAAGCTGATGGCTGTGGTACATAAGCATCCGGCAGTCATCGGATACCAGATCGATAATGAGACCAAGCATTATGAGACAGCCGGACCGAACGTCCAGCTTAGATTCGTCAAATACATGAGGGAGACCTACGGAACGCCCGAAGCCATCAACCACCAGTTCGGTCTGGACTACTGGAGTAACCGGATCGACAGCTGGGAGGACTTCCCGTCCATGGTAGGCACAATCAACGGCAGCTTGGGGGCTGAATTCGCCCGGTTCCAGCGGGGACTGGTGAATGAGTTCCTGGCGTGGCAGGTCGGAATTGTGAATGAGTATAAGCAGCCGGGGCAATTCACCACCCATAATTTCGATTTCGAGTGGCGGGGGTATTCGTTCGGCGTTCAGCCTTCGGTGGATCATTTTGCGGCTTCGCAGCCCTTTGACATTGCCGGTACAGATATTTATCACCCGTCCCAGGATCAGCTTACAGGTGCAGAGATTGCCTTCGGAGGAGATATGACCCGCTCGCTGAAGCAGGATAACTACTTCGTGCTGGAGACCCAGGCGCAAGCGTTCCCCGAGTGGACGCCGTATCCGGGACAGCTGCGGCAGCTGGCGTTCAGCCATCTGGGCTCAGGCGCTTCGATGGTCGCCTACTGGCATTGGCATTCGATTCATAATTCCTTCGAGACCTACTGGAAGGGCTTGCTCAGTCATGATTTCCTGCCGAATCCGGTATATAAGGAAGCCCAGACTATCGGTGCGGACTTCAAGCGGTTAAGCGATCAGCTTATCGGACTGAAGAAGACCAGCAAGGTGGCTGTGATGGTCAGCAATGAAGCGCTGTCCGCCATCGAATGGTTCAAGCTGCCCGGCGGATTGATCTATAATGATGTAGTCCGCTGGATGTATGATGAGCTCTATAAGATGAACATCGCCTGCGATTTCATCCAGCCGGGAAGCCCGCGCCTCGGCGAGTATGAGCTTGTCGTGGTTCCTGCGCTGTACGCCGTCTCCGATGAAGCGCTCCGGCAGTTAAATGATTACGTCCGCAGCGGCGGCCATGTGGTCTATTCCTTCAAGAGCGGGTTCACCGATGAACAGGTGAAGGTTCGTCATACGGCGCAGCCTGGAATCATTCAAGAGGCCTGCGGGATTGCTTACAGTCATTTTGCCACGCCGAATGCGGTGACGGGACTTACCGGCAAGCTGTTCCCTAAGGGAGCCGAAGCAGGCGTTCACACCGTCCACACCTGGATGGAGATGATTGTTCCCGGTTCAGCGGAGATGCTGGCCAGCTACGATCATCCCCAGTGGGGCGAATATGCTGCTGTCACCCGTAATACCTTCGGTGAAGGAACAGCTACCTACATTGGTTGTATGACCGGACCTGCCGCACTTGCGGAGATCCTGCGCGATACGCTCCAGATAGCCGGGTTATGGGGAGCGGACCAGCAGCTGTCGTTCCCGCTCATCGTGAAGTCCGGCGTGAACCGCCAGGGCCGCGCTATCCGTTACTACTACAACTACTCAGCCCAGCCGCTCAGCTTCAAATATCCGCATGAGGCGGGTCAGGAGCTGTTGTCCGGCGATGCGGTGGGGCAGGATGAAGAACTTACACTTGATGCTTGGGGCGTTATGATTATTAAATAAACCGGGCACTCCTGTTATAGAATAGCTCTATCAAAGTACCTTGAGGAACAGGCAGGAAAATGGAATTGTTCCGTCCATAATTTCCTGCTATACTTTTGACAGGTTAGTTTGATAGGGGGTTACACGGATGGCAACGAATTGCTCATTAGCTAGGGAGTCCTCATGCAGAGCCTGATCCGGGGCGATACTTTGCGTGGGGTGCGGCAGGACAATCTTGATCGCCCAAACAGATATTATCGTTTCTAATCGCAGGCTCTGCACCTTATTGCATTAATCAATAATAATAAGGGGCTGAAGAGCTGTGAAAACAACATTTATTAGAAACCATCAATATAATTATATTAAGAAACAAGCGGATTTTGTGCTGAAAACACTGCGTTCGGTAGCGGACCGGCGTGTCCTGGAGACCGTAAGATACAGCGCCGAGCTCAACGTGACGGGAGCCTTTGCTTCACTGACCGAGGGGCAGGAGCAGATGCTGCGGGCAATCTCCACCTTCGAGAAGGCCGAGGACTTTCAGCAGTATACCAGCGGGCTGGAGCCTTATCTGGAGCCGTTTCCGCCGATTACGCTGAAGCAGATTCAGAAGCTGTTTCCCAAGAATAAAAAGATGAAGCTGCCTGATCTGCAGTGTTTTGATTTCCGTTATGTCACTTATCTGGCCTGGGCGGACATTGCCACGAACAAGCTGTTCATCGTCTATCCGCATGAAGGGCAGTTCATTGGTGTGGAAGGCCGGATGCTGCCTGTGCACAAGAAGGGCTACTGCCTGTTCTGCAACCGGCAGCAGGAGCTTGCCTTCCTGACTGTCAAGACCAAGCCGGAGCTGGCGGCGGCAGATAATTTTGCTTCCGTAGGCCAGTATGTATGTATGGATAATCAGGGCTGCAATCAGAGCATTACGGATATAAGCGCGCTGGAGCGGTTCGTCCTCTCGGTGCGCAAATAGCAGGATAGTTTGATTAAAAGAGCAGAGCAGCGGTTCCCGGTTGGGGGCCGCTGCTCTATTTGTGTTGCAGGGTAGAGGGCCTATCTGCCAGGCTGCGTCGTCATCGTCAAATCTGCCAGTTCCTCCAGAAGCTGCTCCTCCAGGCGGATAATCTCGCACATATTCCTGTGCAGCTTCACCCGTGCGGCGGGCTTGTTGCCCGAGCACATTCCCTTAATCATGAACTGATTGACCAGATCCCACTTCTCGCCTGCCTGACGGTAGCCTTCAGCCGCCCGGGATAGAGCAGGCGCCGGGCCTTCGCGCTCCAGCAGCTGCAGAAACTGGCTGAACCGGATTCGGCTGATCGGCAGCGCGTTGGCGTAGATCTTGAAGGCTGAACTGGCTTCAGCTGTATTATCAGGCTGTATCCCGGTCTCAAGATAAGCCTGGGCATACGCTCTGAGCTGGACGCCCACCTGATCCGGCCGAATCTGTTGGGCAGGGCTGGTGAGCACCTCTTGGAGGATAGTCTGCCAGTCTGAGCAGGAACGGGAGGTTTCGCACCGCCCGAATAAGGCGTAGAAATGACAGGCCCCTTCTAGGATGCTGAAATCCACCGTCTCAAGTTCCCTTCCATAGTAAGCGTCTGTCAGATAGATCAGGTTCTTCTCCCGGTCCAGACCTACGGCAAGACAGGCATGGCTCGTATGCAGCCTGCGGTAGGCTACACACCAGGGACAGTCATAGGAGTCGAAGCCGACCAGAACCGGCATGCCTGCGGACAGCTGATTCTCCAGCAAGTCAAGCATGTAGCTTCGATCCGTTGCCGGTCCAGTCCGTTCGATATATGTGAAGGTAAGGCCATGGTACGCAGACAGGTAGCCGGTATTGATCCGGGGCAGACGTATCCGCTCAATCAGCGGCTGGTCCGGGGCATGCGGCTCATCCAGGTACATCTGCCAGGCATCGCCGTACATGCCTTTGCTATCAAGTCCCTGCCACTGCGCTACAGACTGGATGCAATCATCAATGCAGCTGCGCAGCTTAGGGTACAGGGTACTCTTAACAGGAGCAATGTTCAACACTGCTTATCATCTCCTTCGCCGAGCAGAAGTGGCTGTGCAGCCGGTCGCGGTAAGAAGCGGGAGTCATGCCGCTGAATTCGCGGAAGAGCCGGTAGAAATATTTCATGTCATAAATGCCGACCTCAAGGGCCACGGACTGGACGCCAAGCTTCGTGAACAGGAGCAGGAGGCAGCTGTATTTCATCCGGATCTCCTGGAAGATCTGGATGTAGGACCTGCCGGTCTTATTCTTGAGCAGCCGCTGGAACTGGCGGGAGCTCATCGCAAGCTGGCGGCTCATCTCATTCAGCGTGATCCGCTCATTATAGTTACTGATCATATATAAGAGGACATCATGCAGCGGGTCGTACTGGGTTCCCGGGCGTTCGGCGAAGGGAAGGTCTGCAGCGGGCATAATCAGCTTCGCCAGCTCCAGCAGCGGCGGGTATAGCCGCTGCTCATCCATGAGCAGGCCAGAGTTCAGCATCCCCTGCAGCCGCCCGAGCAGGAAGAGAATTTCCTTATTCTTCTCCCTGTATCCGAACCATTGCCGCACCTCCAGCAGCTTCAGCAGCGGCAAGAGGGCCTCTTCGGACAAGGGACCCTGCAGCTCTCTGAGCACACTGTCAAGCCCGGGCCTGAGCATACAATCCAGGATCAGCAGCGGCTCGGTACCGCTCAGATCCTGCGGATGAAAGACATGGGACACCCCCGGCGGAATCACTAGCACATCCCCCTGCGTCACCTGCATTTTATCCTCACCTGCCAGATGAATGCCTGTCCCTTGAACCACGTAGGCCAGCTCTACAAAGTCGTGCTGATGACGTACGGAAGTGACCGTTTTTTGAGTCAGGAGCATTTGTACGGGTGAACAGGAGTCGAATACATAGTCCCCCGTAAATAGCGGAAAAGCTTCCATTAACAAACCTCCGTTTCCTGCTTCCTTATGTTGGCAACTGGAATCCATCCTAGTATATCTCAATATTTTGGCGCATTCAACCATATATTAACAACTTAAAATTTGGTATATTCATGCTATTCATTCCAATTATGCAACCTGAAAGGGGTAGACACATGCAGCAGAAAGTCATTGAGATTATCGCCGAAATCAAGGAGGAACCAGGCTTGCTTCAGACGCTCAGCGGAGCTTCTGACCTGACCCTGGACGCCGCACTTGACTCCCTGCAGATCATTAATTTTATTCTGAGAGTCGAGGATGAATTCAATATAGAGGTAGATTTCGATACCTTTGATCTGGAGCACCTGAAATCAGTGGACCGGTTCTCCGCTTATGTCGCCGGGCTTGCCGTACAATGAGGAATGCTGTGCACTGCGGCAGCCTGGAGTCGGAGCGGTACTGGCGGGAGGAGGATCTGGCCTCCTTGCCGGCCATTCCCGATACGAAGGCACTGGCTATCGTGCAGGCGATGGATGAGATGCTGTTTGTCTTTTGCGGGAGCGGCGATGTTCTCTTAACCCGCCAGGGGATGAACCGGGCACAATATGACTATCTGCAATCGCTCGGTTATGCCTTCAGCACCAATATGGATACGCTCAGTCTGGAGGCAGAGGCGTCTGTTCCCGCACAGGCGGCGCTGAATGTATTTGAACTGCTGGGCCGGATGGAAGCCGGGCAGGAGCCGGACCGCTTAATACCGGAAGGAGCGCTGCTGGAGCCCTTTGCTGTGCTTCCCGGGACACAGGAGGCGGTTAGCCGGTACAAGCTTTTGCCCACGTTGCCTAATGAAGAGATTGTACGGGCGGTGAATACCAAGAGCTATTCTACGGCGATGCGGGGCCGGCTGGGGCTGCCGAATATTGCGGTAGTGGTCCACAGTATGGAGGAGCTGCTGCAGTCGGGACAAGTGCTGCTGGAGAAGGGAGCTTTTCTGATCAAGGACGAGTATGGGGTATCCGGTAAAGGGAATCAGCTGGTGGATTCAGAGCGTATGCTGCGCCGGATGGCCGGGCATCTGGAGTCGAGCCGTAATCAGGGGAAAAGAATCCGGTTTGTCCTCGAGCCGCTGCTGGACCGGGAGACAGACTTCTCCTGCCAGTTTCAGATTGATCCGGAAGGCCGGATCACCCTGTTGTCCGTTCAGCAGCTGGTGAATCAGGGCTTCGCCTTCGGAGAATCCCACTCCCCGCAGCCGTCTCTGCTGGACAAGCTGGAGAAGGAAGGCTACTGGGAGACTATGCACAGCATAGGCCGGGAGCTGTACGCTGACGGATATTACGGGGAGGTATGTGTCGATTCCATGCTGCTGCGTGACGGAAGCCTGGCGCCTCTGGTAGAGATCAATGCCCGCAAGTCGATGAGTCTGATTAAGCATCATGTGGACCGCCGGTTCAAGCAGGAGGGTGTGCACACCTGCCTGATTCAGGTGCCGCTGGCGGCTTTGGGCAAGGTTCATTATGAGGAGCTGCTGGAGCGGATGGAGGAGACGGGGATTTTGTTCTCGCTGGAGACAGGGGAAGGTGTGATGCCCTTGACCTCAAGCGCGCTCCAGCCGCTGGACCCCGCCCGTACTGCCGGTTCCGTGAAGGGCAAGCTGTATGCGGCCCTGACTTACCGGAGTGAAGACAGCAAGCATAGGCTCATCCGTACGCTGGACGAGTCTCTCATGCGCACAGGCTATACTATCCTGCGATAAAGAAAGGAACCCTCCAATGAATAACACCGTGACGATTCTATGCTCAGGCTTTGGTCTCGGCTTCTATGTCCCTGGTCTGCTGCTGGAACGCAAGTTAACCGCGCTGGGTCTTCAGGCGGAGATTGAGGTGTTCGAGAGCTTAATGCCTGAGCGCAAAAAGGAACAGACAGACAACAGCCGCAGGGCGTATCAGCAGAGCTTCGCCGTAGCTCTGACCTCACAAAAAATACCGTCCGATATAAGAAGCAGCCTTGACCCTGCAGCCGTTGAACAACTGCTGCAGCAATGGAAGCATGAGGAACGGCAGCATTTCATCGTCTTGTCCGGGCACTGGGTGCATATCATGGACCAGTACCGTGAGCTGGCGGGGGTGAGCGTGTATGCTGACCTGCTGTATATTGACGCCGGCCTGTCGCCATCGTGGAAAAATCTGCGCAAACTGAATCCGGGTTATGCGGAAGGCTATCATGAAGTAAGCCTGTATGATCCCGGGAAGCAGGAGATTCTGTGCAGCATCGATGCCGGGTCTGGGGAAGCACTGCCTGCCGCGGCGAGGAACGGGCGGCTGGTCGTTCATGGGGGCGGCTGGGGGATTGGAACCTTCCGTGAGAAGTTTGACGCGCTGGAGTCGGCGGGGTACGAGCTGGATATCGCCGCTTACAGTATTCAGGAGATTGGCGAGGCTATCCATGGAAGACGTTATTATATGAATGATCCGCAGTGGCGCACCTGGACGAAGGACAGCAGCGGGCAGTATACCTTCCCGCCGTTTGCAGAGGTAACCGGTAACCGGACGGAGCATTTCCCGCCCTGTCAGAGCTATGGGGAGGGGATGTTCGGAGTTATCCGGCAGGCATCCGCAGTCATCAGCAAGCCGGGCGGCGGCGCTTTGATAGATTCGCTGGCTTCGGGTACACCGCTTGTGCTGCTGGACCCCTTCGGCCCGCATGAGAAGATCAACAGTGATCTGTGGGTCAAGCTTGGTTACGGCATTACTTATGGAGAGTGGGCCATGTCAGGATATGATGATGATGAACTGCGCAAGCTGGCGGACAACCTCAGAGCCGCCAACGGTCAATACCCGGACTATGCGGCAAGCTATGCCGAACAATTATCCACAGCAGGAGGGAGAAGCTAATGCAGCCTACCAGTAGAGTGAGCCTGGACGAGCAGTCCTTTGAGGCATTGAAACGTACAATCAAGAATGTGGTGGTCCCGCACCGGGAACGTAAGCATGATCCCGGCTTCAAGACGGTGATGCCGGAGATTATGTCCCTCAAGCTGACCAACCGCTGTAATCTGCGCTGCAAGCATTGCTATCAATGGAATGAAGACGGCTACCATCATGATATGGATGCCGCTGAACAGAATCTGGATATGGATCTGGTAATGATCCAGAGGCTGCTGGAGGAGACGGATGAAGCGCAGTCCCGCCTGTATTTATGGGGAGGGGAGCCGCTGTTTCACCGGCAGGCCAGGGAGATTCTGGAGCTGCTGAAGGAGCACCCCCGGGATACTACGATCTGTACCAATGCCTATATGATTCCGAAGTTTGAAGAGGAGCTGTGTGCAATCTCCGACAATCTGGAGCTGCTGATCCCGATCGAGGGGTTCCAGGAGGAGCATGATTTCCTGCGCGGCAAGAATTCGTTCCAGAAGGTCATCGACGCCGTTGACCGTTTGCTGGAGCTGCGCGAGCAAGGCCGCTTCCGCGGCCGGATCTCGGTGCACAATGTGATTAATGACAATATGATCGGCCGGTTGTATGAGCTGGTGGAATTTTTTGAGCAAAAAGGCGTCGATCTGGTCCTGCTCTGCTTCCCCTGGTATATCTCTGAGGAGACCAGCTTTGCGATGGACCGCTTCTATGATGAACACTTCCAGTGGCTGGCTGAGCTTCCGCCGGATCACCGGAGCAGCTGGCACGCGTTCAAATACCATATCAAGCCGGAGAATATCACCAGACTGACCGAAGACCTGAAGCGGATTAACAGCAATACCTGGCACAATACCCGAATCCGTTATCAGCCGGGTCTCGATTTTGATGAGATTGAGGATTTTGTGGCCGGCAAGCCGATGAAATCCCGCAGTACGTCGAAATGTCTGGCGCTCAGTACCCGGGTGGATATTGCCCCGAATGGCATGGTGAGCGCCTGTAAATTTTTTGGGGAGCTGGCTATTGGCAATGTGAAGGATCAGACGCTGACAGACATATGGAATTCTGCGCGTTATGACCGGCTGCGGCGGATTATGGACGAAGGCTTGTCTCCGGCCTGCTCCAAATGCAATGTGCTGTACTTGAACACCTATGCTGCGCTGGCTCAGATATGAGCAGTGTGGCAGAGGGGCCAAGCTATAAGCTCGGTATTCTGGGCGCCTCAAATATTGCGGTTCCAGCGATGCTGGAGCCGGCACGGGTAGTGGAGAAGGTGAAGGTCGCGGCAATTGCCAACCGCACCTTGGCGAAAGCGGAGGCCATGGCCGAGGCATACCGGATTCCCTATGTGGCAGGTAGTCTGGACGAGCTGCTGGAGCTAGACGAGCTGGATGGAGTATATATTGCGCTCAGCAATGAGCTTCATGCGCAGTGGGCGATCCGGGCCTTGAATGCGGGCAAGCATGTCTTGGTGGAAAAGCCGATCTGTCTCCATCCCGAAGAAGCGGAGCAATTAAGGCAGGCGAAGAACAACCCTGCGGCTCCGAAGCTCACTGAGGGGTTGATGATTGCCTGTCACCCCTGGCAGCAGGCGCTGAAGGGCATCGTCGATTCGGGCGAATTCGGCGCGCTGCGCAGGATTAGCACCCGAATCTCCGTTCCTGCCAAGAACGGACATGCCGGAAATTACCGGAGTGTCAGGGAGAAGGGCGGAGGGGCTTTTGCCGATCTGGGCTGCTATTGGCTGCAATTCGTGCAGATGCTCGCCGGTCTAGAGCCGGAGGAGATCCTGGCGGAGTCGGCCTTTGACGGGCCGGATGGCTGTGACTGGACCTTTCAGGCGGCGCTGCAATACAAGAACGGGCTGAGGGCCGAGTGTGTCACTTCCTTCGAGCTGCCATACCGGGCCTCGCATACCCTGTATTTCGACCATACCGTGCTGACGGTTCCGGATTTCTTCCGGCCGATCAAGGGATTCTACAAGCTCAAAATCCGGCATGATCTGCCGGACAACCGCACCACCCTATGCGAATTCGAACCGCTGAACTATTATGTGGGCCAGCTGGAGGCTTTTGCGGCAATCATGAGCGGGCAACGGGCCGAGGGCCTGGGCGCTACCTGGGAACGGGTGCAGCTGCAAGCCCGGATCATGGCCGGGGCGCAGCGGTGCCGGGTTTAGCTGTGAAGCAGACCGACGATGACCGAAACAAACGCCACAGCAGCGCCCCCCTGACCGGAGAGTCGCTGCTAGTGGCATGATTACCTGATAGGACAGGAGCCATCCAGACATCCGGGGCTGGTGGCGGATTCGGTATTATCATCGGATACAGTCTCCACCTTGGACCATGCCTGATCCAGCACCTCTTTGAATACTGATTGATCCCGGGCACCCGATACAGAATACGTTTCATTAAACAGAAAATACGGCATTCCCCGTACGGAGGCAAGGCGGCTATCTTTTTCATCCTTTTGCACTTCTGTTGTGAATTGGTTACTCTCCAGGACCGCCAGTGATTTCGTTCCATCCAGACCTGCTTCTGCTGCCAGTAAGGCAAGGGTACTAGGGTCGTTTATGTTAAGTCCTTCTGTAAAATAGGCTCTGAAGATACGTTCCGAGAGCGCATAAGCTTTCCCATGGGCGGCCGCATAATGCGTTAGGCGGTGTGCGTTAAAGGTGTTTGCCGGCACGGTCTGATCAAACCGATAATCGAGGCCTGTCATTCTTGCCATTTCAGTAACCTGCATATAGGCATGTTTTGCCTGGGAGACACTCATCCCTGCATGTTTGGAAGCCGTTTCGTAAATCGATTCTCCTGCTTGCGGATAATAACCAGGTACCATTTCAAAGCTGTGGAGCACGATTTCTACCTCATTTTTGTAATCAAACTGTTCCAAGGCGGCTTCAAACTTTTTTTCCCCAATATAGCAAAACGGACAAGTATAATCGAACCATATATCTACTCTCATCTTCATCTCCCCCTCATTTCTTAATCACGATTTTCCCGCGTTTAGGCTGCATCTCACTTTTTAAGAATACGCTGACCCTGCTGAAGTCTGCCATGCTCAACCAGGGCTTGCCAGGCCGTCAATGTAACCGTAGGTATGGCATCAGTCTCTTCGAAGGAAAGACTCTCCGGGATAACAGCAAGGTGATCCTGCCGGTTAAAGCTATTGCTTTCATTGTTATATCCATTCCTTTCTTTTTGAAGAAGTAGTCACAAGTTGTTTAGGCAACACTTGTTTGATATGATAGTAGTACGATATTCCCATGAATACAACCAGCAGATATTCACGAAACGTATGTTAAGCAACAGATTATGAAATTTGATGCCTTAGCTTAGAAAGGGACTTGGCTATGTTAAATCAGGATGACAAATGAAGAGCTCCTGAATCTGGGCCGAGGCGCAGCAGCGACGGGTCTATCTGTGAAGCAACCCGCCAATAGTCCAAACGCACAAGCAGCGACTTCCGTTACCGGAGAGTCGCTGCTTGTGTCTTATCGGTTCTGCAACGAAGGCGGCTGCTTTGTCCAGGAGCGCTCGTTGTTCAGCACATATATTCCCAGCGCCTGCTCGAAGGACAGGCCGTGATTATAGAATGCCAGCATCTTCGCGGCGAAGCGCACACTCTTATCTGCGCTGGGCGACTGCAGCAGCTCTGTTGCCAGCGTATGGAAATTCTTCGGCTGGGCTTCCGCAGCACCGACGGCATCCAGCAGCCCCTTGTGGCTTGGAAAAAGCATGCGGTTATAAGCCAGGATCATTCTTCCGCTGAAGAAGACCAGATTGCTGGCAGTATGGGCGAGCAGGTAGGCGTCGTCCTTCCGGGCCGCCTCTTTGGCGAAATACAGCCCGAATAGATAGATCTGGGCGCAAAAGTCCTGCAAATTGCGCTCGCGGTTCTCCTCAGGATAGACGGGAATCCGGGCCACCAGCTCATCCAGCTCCGGGATTCTGGAGAAGAGCACCTCTGCACCAGTAAAAGCATACCTTGTCGGCTCATTGGCCTGCCGGGCTGCAAGCTCCAGAAACCGGCGGTTAATTACCTTGATATCGACGTATCCGCCTTCATAGGTGCTGACTTCGCGGTCCACATAGGAGAGCCTGTCGTTCCGCTCATATTCCTTATAGGCTTCATCGGTGAAGACCAGATGGACATCCACATCCGAGGTCTCGCTGGCGGTTCCCTTGGCTACTGATCCGCTGGTAATTGCCGCCAGACAAGAAGGGTCTTGCTCCAGCTTCTCCGCCAGCTTTTCCAGTGTCTGTCTGTGGTGCGCGTACATATTGCGTTCAGCCTCCTTGAATGAATTCTGCTGCGTTAAGCGTATCAATAGGACAGCTTGCCAGCTATGGTCAATTCAGACATTCAGGCTCCCGCCTGCTCTGTCTTCCCCTGAGTCGCCGTCTGCTCTGCGGCACCGCTGCGGATGAGGCTTCTCCGTCCGGCGAGGGTGACCGCCAGAATAGCTGCACCGGAGACGAGCAGAATGAGTGAGCCGGGAAGCCGGTCGAGAAGGACGCCATAGAGCAGCATTCCGAGCGGAGCGATGGAACCGGCGATGCCCTCTACCAGACCGAATACGCGTCCGCGGTACTCTTCCTCGGTAGTCTGCTGCAGATAGACTTGAACCGGAATGTTAATGACCATAATCATGACGCCGATAAGGATCAGCAGCGGCAGGAAGAGAAGGAAGGTGGCATTCGGGGTGAAATCAAGCAGCAGCGGCACTGCCAGCGCGAGGAATAACACTCCCAGTGCGCTTAAGCCTCCGAGGATCGGCTTCACTGGACTCTTGCTCTGGGGAAGTACAGCAAGCAGCAGCGACATCAGAAGTACGCCTGCCGCCAGCATTGCTTCGAGGACTCCATATTGCTTCGAGGAGAGTCCGAGTGTCTGTACTGCAACATAGGGCAGCACAACATTCAGGGCGACGACGAAGAAATTAATCCAGAACACAATACCCATCAGGGAGCGGAGGACCGGACGGCGGATCACATAAGCGAAGCCTTCCTTCAGATTCGTGCGGAACCCGTTAACAGCAGTGCCCAGACGTTCGCGGAGCGGCTGGGGGTCTGCGGCTTCGGCAGATTCAAGGGCAACTTGAAGAGGTGAAATCGGTTTGTATCTCAGCATGCAGCCCATCACGGTCGAAACGGTGAAGCCAGCCGCGTTCAGCAGCATGAAATCCTGAAGGGGAAGGAAGGCATACAGAAGACCGGCGAGAATCGGAGCCAGCAGGTGACCAGCCGATCCGGCAATCTGATTGAGTGATCCGGCCCGCTGGACGGAGCCGCTGTCTACAAGCATCATCATCGAGGAGGAGACTGAGATACTATAGAAGGTAGAGCAGATAGATAATAGAATGAGCGACAGATAGATAGTCCATAGGAACAATCCCTCCAGCGAGACGAACAGAAAGGCTAGGGACATAATCAGGGCACTGGCCAGGTCCGAGCCGATCAGCAGCCTGCGGCGGTTAACTCTGTCGGCGAGCACACCGGCGAAGGGGGACAGCAGGATTCCGGGCAGCAGCCCGCAGAGCAGTGTAACAGCGAAACTGCTCCCTGAGCCAGTCTCGTTCAGAATGTACAGCCCAGCTACGAAGGTATACATACTGGAGCCGAGAACAGAGATCAGCTTGCTGCCGAAGAAGAGGAATATGTTACGGTTAGTCGCTGCCTTATCATGGGTTGCGGATGTTATTTGAGACATAATAGCACTCCCTTTGATCGAAAGTTAAATTTAATTAAACTTATTGTATGAGTAAAAGTTAAGGAATGCAATAAAAAGTTTAATTTAATTTAACTTTATCGTATTTTCAGCTTTCTCTTAGGGTATAGGTAAGCTATACTGAAAAGAAAAGCTACCCGGAAAGTTGGCAAGCAGATGACCACCAAACAAACTATTGGAGAGAAAGTCAAGCAATTGCGCAAGTCTAAGGGACTTACGCAGACGGACCTCGCCGGAGACCATATGACCAAGAGCATGCTGAGCCAAATCGAGAATGGACGCGCCTTGCCCTCGATGAACAGCTTGCAAGTTCTGGCCGGCAGGCTGGGAGTTGATCCGGGCTATTTCCTCGAAGGCGAGGAGGAGGCTGAGCTGGCTCCGCTTGTCCGGGAGATGGAGGCCGAGTTTAAGGCGAAGAATTATAGGGAGGTCATCCAGCGGCTCCAGCCGCTCACGGAGCATACGCTTCCGATGACGATTGATGCTGCACGCCTGCTGGAGTTCTATGTAAGCTCCCTTTTCTATACAGGTGCCGGAGGCGGGGAAGCGGAGCTGGAGCGTGCAGCGCTAATCTATGAGCGCTTCGGCTTATTTGTGGAACGGGCGAAGGTGCAGTATATTTCCTATGCCCTGAATTTCGCACAGAGCAGATATGCCGAAGGGCTGGAGCTGATCCGCCGGGTCCGCAGGGAGTACGAAGCTAACAAGGTGGGGAATGATTTTATCTTTGAAATCGATCTTCATTATGCCGAGAGCATTAGCTTGTCTGCCTTGGGGGATTATGCGGGAAGCCGTGAAGCTGCATCGGCGGCGCTTCAGGTGTCGCGGGAAGAGGGAATCTACTATATGACGGATCATCTGTACCGGGTGCTCGGGATTCTGGCGCTGACCGAAGGAGAGGCTTTGGCGGCAGAGGAGGCCTTGAAGAAGGCCAGAGTATTCGCAGAATTCACCGAATCTCAGGATTCACTGAAGCTGGTGGTGATCGGAGAGATCAGACTTGCGGTAGCTAAAGGAGAATACAGCAAGGTTCTTGCACTGGCGGAACAGTATCCGCTGGAGGACGAACAGTACGCGCCCAGCGTTCAGCTCATGTCTGGCATCGCCTGGTATCATCTTGGCCAGGACGATGAAGCGCTGATCTGCCTGTCCAAGGCTGAGCCGGGTAATCAGGTCTACCACCCGCTTGACCGCGGCAACCTGTTGACAGCTTATGCTTACCGGGCACAGATCTATATGCGCCGGGGCATGAAGGAGGAGGCGCTGCGGCTGGCCGGGTTCGCCTATGATCAGGTGAAGGAATACCCGCCTTCCATATACACCGAAATGATCAACAAAACTTACCGCGAGCTGCATAACTAATAGAGCATCAGAGCTAAACAAGTGAATTTATTCAATAAATAAAGTAATGTATGAAGTTGCGTTTGAACCGAGCCAGTCGGTGATAGTTGTATTCCGTACATCTAAAAACAGTGAAAAGGAAGGCATTCCTCTCCTAACTGTATTCCATACAACTAAATCTGCTAGAATGGGCGAAAATCCAGGTATAGGGGCATTTTAATTGCACGAACTACATCTAAATGGAGATTTGGTGGCACACCGGACGATTTAGTTGTACAAATTACAATTAAGCCTACCCCTCGCACCCTAATCGGCACGGTACCTCCTCAGCAAGCCATTAGTTAAAGTAATATTCACGCATTTAGATCCGATGAGCTACTAACTACCCTTATTACGCAGCAAACAACACCCGTGCTATTCCGCACGGGTGCCCTTCTGCAATGAAATATAGGTTGAACTACAAACTTTAGTAAATAGGAGGGAGCGGCGGAGGAGATTTTGGAACTGTAGGAGCGTTAGCGTCCGCCTGAAAGCTTTCCGCAGGAAAGCTAGCTTCGGAAGCATCAGCAGTCTCCGGATTTCTACCGCAACCAGCGGTCTAAATCAGGAAATCTGGAGACAACAGCGGCCGGAAGTCCAAAAGCTCCGCAGTGGCGACTACTCTATTACTAAGATTTTTCCATCAAGGTTTATGGAATCTTATTTGCTAGTCCACAGCTCCACACGGTCCTGCACATACTTGGTATAGCCAGCTTCCATTTTCTTAACGCCGGCTTTTTCCAGATCGGCCATGTAATCATCCCAGATTTTATCGAATTCAGCCGGTTTGGCCAGAATGGCCTGCGGGATGCGCTTCCAGGTAATATCCTTCATTTTATTGCCCAGAATGGAAACTTCGTCCTCACCGGGAATCGAAATGTTCCAGGCTGCGCCGTAGGCTTTTTCCTTGAATTCTTCTTCTTTCGGGAACAGGTCCTTCCAGGTCGTAGCTTTGTAAGCCGCCAGCGTCTCCTTCTCTACATCGCTATAGCCAAGCACGAGCTGCTCAGGGAAGTTTTTGGTGTAATAGTTGCCGGTGGAATCCTTGGCTCCGTCGCCGTAGTGAACCATCATATTCCAGTAGAAGCCAATGCCGGTTTCCTTAGTGAAGGCGGTATTGTCATTGTTGATGCGGTCCTGGACTTCCTGCGGAACGACGCGTTTGCCGTTCTCTACTTTATAGTGCTTGCCTTCGATTCCCCAGTTGTTCAGGATTTGGCCTTCATCGGAGGCCAGATAATCCAGGAACTTGATGGTGCGGACCGGATCAGGGTTAGTGGTGGAGATGGAGATCCCGTAGCCGCCCATGAAGCCGGTAGGCCAGAAGCTGGTTTCCTTGTATTCATCAGTTAAAGTGACCGGATAGTGTCCGTACGTCTGATCGAATTTGCCAGCGGCTTTGAGCGCCTGCTGCGCGTCATTGTAGTCCCAGTCTTGGTCAATCAGGCCGAGTACACGTCCAGTCGCCACTTTGGCTTTATACTGGTCGTATTTCTGCACGAAGCTCTCCTTGTCAAGCAGGCCGATATCGTTCATGTGGTTCAGCCAGCGGAAATATTCCTTCTCCTCCGGACGGCGGAAGTGGTAGATCGCTTCGTGAGTCTCCTGATCGATGTAATATTCACCGTCATCGGAGCCGCCGGTAGTGGCTACCGCAGGGTTGGTAACGGAAATGTACATATGCCAGTCGTCTGCGTTCAGCGAGACCCCGATGTTCTTATTGCCGTTCTCATCGGTAGGGTGCTTATCCAGGTACGCCTTAATAACGTTCTCATAATCTTTGACGGTCTTAATCTCCGGATATCCGGCTTCCTTCAGGACACGGTGCTGCAGCTCGAAGCCGCCGCCCGCTACGAATTTCTTCTCATCCACCGCTGCCCAGGTCGGGATCGCGTAGATCGATTGGTCTTCGTTCGTATACTTGGCCCGGGCGAGATTATCGCCGAGTACGCGCTTAATGTTAGGAGCATGCTTATCGATCAGATCGGTGAGATCCAGGACTGCACCGGCATCCACCAGCTTACCGATGTCGCCTTTAGCCGAGATAATGTCGGGGTATTCCCCGCCGGCGGCAATGAGGGCAATCTTCTGCTGCGGATCACCGACAGCGAATTCGGCATCGAGAGTCACGCCGGTCTTTTGCGTAATGACGGTGCTGACCTCATCCTTCATATTGTTCCAGTTCGGATTGGGGTCTTCCGCGAAGAAGGATAGTGTCAGGGGACTTAAGTCCTCAGCCGCCGCCGTAGCTTCAGCCGTTGCCGTGGCATTGCCGCTGTTCGTCGCCTTGGCCCCGGTATTCTCAGCCGTATTCTTGTTGCCGTTATTATTGCCTCCGCCGCAGCCTGCCAGCACACTGAGCAGCAAGGTCAGCACCATCAGCGCCACATACGGTTTCGCCGTCTTTCTTGTCATGAATAGAAACCCTCCCTTTGTCTGGTAGAATCATATTGTATTCACAGGCGTCAGCCTGAAGATACCAGTAAGCAGCTTAGCTTTTAACCGAACCCAGCGTCATGCCTTTGACGAAATAGCGCTGCAGGAACGGATAGACCACCAGAATAGGCACGGTGACGACAATGGTGATTGCCATTTTGACCGATTCCGGGGAGATTTGGGCCATGACCTCAGTCATATTGCGCCCGCGGAAATTATCCGCGTTGGTCGTGGTGCTCTGGATGACCTTCATCAGCTCGAATTGCAGCGTGGTCAGCGAGTCCTTCGAGCCGTTATACAGATAGGTGTCAATCCATGCATTCCACTGGCCGACGGCCAGGAACAGGGCGATGGTTGCCAGAGCAGGCTTGGTCAGCGGCAGAATAACACGCCAGTAGATGGTGAAGTCATTGGCTCCGTCCAGCTTGGCGGATTCCTGCAGGGCGTAAGGCAGACCGTCGATGAAGGAGCGGATCACGAACACATTGAAGGCGCTCACCAGACCGGGCAGGACATATACGCCGAAGGTGCCCATCATATGCAGATCCTTGATCAGAATATAAAAGGGGATCAGACCTCCCGATACATACATCGTCAGTGCCAGGAAGGTGGAGACGAACTTGCGGGCCTGGAAGTCCACCCGGCTTAAGGTGAAGGCCAGCATGGACGCACTGACCAGTCCGAGCAGGGTCCCGATAATCGTCCGCAGCACCGAAATTTTGAACCCGGTAATCAGGCCGGAGAAGGCGAAGATCGTCTCATAATTCTTGAAGGTGAACACCCGGGGGTAGATCGTAATCCCGCCCTTGATGCTGTCCGTCGAGTCATTGAAGGAGATCGCCAGCACGTTCAGAAAAGGGTACAGCGTAGCTACAGTAACGACCGTAATCGCCAGATAGACAACCAAATCGAAGATGCGGTCCGACCAGGAGGCCGCAGCCAGTTTTTTAATCATGAAGGGCCTCCTATATGATGCTTTCCTTGGTTATTTTTTTGAAGATGCCGTTGGCGGTAAAGAGCAGAATCACACTCACCACGGAGTTGAAAATATTAATCGCCGTCCCGAAGGAGAACCGTCCCATTCCCAGCCCGTAATTCAGCGCATACAGGTCAAGGGTCTGTGAGTAGTCACGCACCAGATTGTTGCCGAGCAGGAACTGCTTCTCGAACCCGATGCTGATCAGATGGCCGATGGACATAATCAGCAGGATCACGATGGTACCCCGGATGCCCGGAAAAGTGATATGACGTACCTGCTGGAGCCGGCTCGCTCCGTCCACCCTGGCTGCCTCGTACAGCTCCGGCCCGATGCCCGAGATGGCGGCGAGATAGATAATGGTGTTCCAGCCCGTCTCCTTCCACACATCCGATGCGGTGACAATGCCCCAGAACAGATTGCCTTTGGCCATGAACTGAATCGGTTCACTGATGATATGAAGGCCCATTAGCAGGTCATTGACTGCGCCGTTGTCTGTGGAGAGCATCTTGGTAATGATCCCGGCAGCAACCACCCAGGACACAAAGTGCGGCAGATACGACACCGTCTGAACGAAGCGCTTCAGCACCTGCAGCCGTACCTCATTCAGCAGAATAGCGAAGATAATCGGAATGATAAAGCCTGCCAGCAGTCCCATGATACTCATGGCCAGCGTATTGCGCAGGGCGTTGAAGAATTGCTCATCCTGGAACAGCTCCCGGAAGTACTGGAGGCCGACCCATTTTTGCTCGAAAAAGGATTTGCCCGGCTTATACTTCTGGAAAGCCATCATCCACCCCCATAACGGAAGATAACTGAAGACAAAGGCCCAGAGGACAAAAGGAACAGCCATCATATAGAGGTATTTCTGCTGCCGGAATTTCCCCCAGAAGCTGGAGGAGGATTTCTTCGGCTCCGGCTTCATCGCAGTGGTAATCGCTTTCATTTATGTCCCTCCTTCGATATAGCTTTATCATAATCTGCCGTCAGTCCGGGAAACACCCGAAGATTTAAGTGTAAAAACAGGGGGAAATCAGTCTTTTTCGTAAGCGCTTTCTGAAAAGGCGTTCTCCGGCTCCTTTCTCCGGTAAGCGGAGGGAGAGATGCCTGCGATTTTTTTGAACTTCTCACGGAAATAATCGACATCGCTGAAGCCGACGCTGCTGGCTGCCTCATGGATTTTGCAGCCCTGGTCCAGCAGCTCCTTGGCCTTCTCAATGCGGATCGTATCCAGATAAGTGTTGAAGGAGCAGCCCATAGTGTTCTTGAACAGCTTGCCAAGATAGGCACTGCTATAGGTGAACACGTCGGCCAGCGTCTCCAGCTTCAGATTCTCGTCATAGTGCCGGTGAATCAGATCGACCATCCGCTTCATGAGGACATCCGTATCGTCGCGGATAATCCCGCCAGCGTATTCCTCCAGCAGACCTGTGATATAGCGCTGGAGCTGAGGGAGGGAGGTATGCCTGTAGATCTGCTGAATCTGCTCCTCCATCCGGCTCTGCGCAGTGCTAAGCTCCTTATAATGAACGGAGAGCTTCCCGGACATGGAGGTGACGGCCCGGACATAGTAGGATTTCACCGCCATCTCGGATAATCCCGCAGCAGCCATGAGGTCTCCTGCTTTCTGGATCAGGGCAGAGATTACGCTCAGATTGCCGGTATCCAGGGCGAAATACAGGCGGTCCATCACGGGAGCGAGCCTGTTCTCCGTATCCTGGGGGTTCGCAGGCAGCCCCTGCTTCAGCTTAAGGGAATCGGGGCCGATCATCCCCGGCTCATCATAGAAGAAGTGATCCTTCATCCGCGCCAGCGCCGACTGATGAGAGACCGGCAGCTCCCTCAGACTGTCCACCATATCCCCGGCGGTGATGATGCACTCCAGTCCCTCTGCGGCAGCTGCTTCACGTATCTGTTGGGCCATACGTTTACTCACCAGCTCCTTCTGGTAAGAGGGTTGCAGCAGCACTCCGAGATAAGAATCGAGCGCGAAAACGATGCCCCAGCGGTTATCCTCGAAGCTGGACGTCAGCCGGGACTTAACGCTGCTGGAAGGTCCGTTGTCCGCATGATCCTGCAGCAGGAGCCGGATCAGCACGATCTGGTAGGAATCCCAGAGCAGTCCAGCTTCCAGTGCCGACTCCATCAGCGCCGGGGCGGGATGCAGACTGCTCTCCATCAGCAGGGACTGAACCAGCATCTCCCGGCTCCAGACTTTTACAGCCTCATTATTCTTGCGGTGCGTCGTCCGCGCATTCAGTACGGCGGCCAGGCCGGTAAGATACAGCTGCAATTCCTCCTCATCGACCGGCTTAAGCAGGTAGTTATCGATATTGTAAGACATCGCACGCTTGGCATAACTGAAGTCAGCGTAGCCGCTCAATATAAGAATATGCAGCTCCTCGTGATCCTCCCGCAGCTCGCCGATCAGCTCCAGTCCGTCCTTCCCGGGCATACGGATATCCACGATCATCAGATCCGGGGAATACAGCTTCGCCTTATGCCGGGCTTCAACTGCATTGGCAGCTGTATCTACCACCCGGTAGCCGAGGCTCTCCCAATCCAGCAGCGTGGCAAGTCCTTCGCGGATAGACAATTCATCATCAACAATCAACACACTATACATAGGAATCACTCCTTAAAGGGATGGCGAAGCTGATCTGTGTGCCGTATCCGCTCTGGCTGGCCAGAACCAGGCCGCATTCCGGGCCATAGGTCAGCTTCAGCCGCAGATGGATGTTACGCATTCCGATACTGTGGGTCTCATAGTCATCGTTGTTGTCCAGCATCTGCCGCAGCTCTGCGAGCCGGGCCGGCGAGATTCCGGTTCCGTTATCGGAGACCTGAACCGTAAGGCTGCCCTCCTCCACCCGGATATCCACCCGGACCATTCCGCCGTCCATCCGGTCCTCCAGGCCGTGAATGACACAATTCTCCACCAGCGGCTGAATAATAAGCGGCGGAATCCTTAGGGTATTCGCTGCCGGATCTACATACAGCTCGTAGGCTAGCCGGTCATTGTAGCGGAATTTCTGGATAACCAGGTAGCAGTTCACGGTCTCCAGCTCACTTTGCAGGGTGATTCTGCCTCCGCCGACCTCCAGGTTCTTGCGCATCATCTTGCCCAGCAGCCGGACAACCTGCGCAATATCGGTCTGGCCGCGGGTATGGGCCTTCATCCGGATCGACTCCAGGGCATTGAACAGGAAATGGGGATTGATCTGGCTGGCCATCATTTTGAATTTGATCTCATTCTGCTTCAGCAGGATGGCATTCTTCTGTAGGTTGGACTCCTGCACCTCGCTCATCAGGTCGTTGACATTGCGGACCATGTGGTTGAACTGGCGGGCCAGCTGGCCGATCTCATCTTTGCCGTCAATCACAAGACGGGCTTCCAGATTCCCGGAAGCGACCTTGGAGATATGCTTGCTGAGATGCAGCATGCGCCCGGTGAGCAGGCGGGAGAAGTAGTAGATTAGGATGATTGCAAGAATTAGGGAGGAGATAATGACGGAAGTAGCCAGGGAAATAATCCGGTTGGGCTCACTCACAATACTTTCTACAGAGAAAATAGAGATGATCCGCAGACTGTTCAGGCTGCCCTCGGGATGCCAGTCGTCGATCAGCATTTTGAAGGACTGCCCGTCAATCGTGATGTCCGCAGGCCCATGCCCGGCAAGGGTGGACAGCGGCTCCAGGTTGATTTCGTGCAGCGACTTGCCGAGAGTACCCGCCCGGTTGGAGGCGACAATATTATCGTTCTCATCGACGATAAAGGTCTCGAAGGTCTCCTGCTTCAGGATGCTGCTGAGCTGATCCGAATTGACATTCACGACCAGCACGCCGGTTGTGCGCTGCTTGAGGAAGTCGACCTTGCGGATCAGGCTGAGATAATACTGGCCGTTCCGGCTGTCAGGAATGTAACTCCAGAACGCCAGTCCCTTCTGGGCGAGGGCGAGCTGGTACCACGGCTCCCGGGTAACCGCTTCGTCAGCCTGGAGGAATTCCCAGTTGTTAAGCACTGTCGGGTTATCGATATACAGCCGGATGCTGGAGACCTCTTTGTACAGACGGACGAAATCCCGGAAGTCGGGATAATCCCAGTAGGCCTGCACCACATCATAGACCGATTCGTACCGGTGATTCGCGGCCTCCTCCAGCCGGCTGTCATTGGACAAACGGTAGACGATATCCACCGGAACGTTCAGCATCTCGCTGGTCCGCTTTTTCACACGGTCGACATTCGCCGTAATCTGCTTCAGCGCATTATTCATCGCCATATTCCGCAATTCACTGGTCAGGAACACCCCCACAATAAGCACCGGAATCAGGACAACACTGCCGAAGGAGAGGAAGAGCTTGGTCCTGAGCTTCAGGTTGTTCATGAAGGTGATGATACGGGTATACACGAATGAAATCCCCTCCGTTAGCACATTTGTAATAACGCTTACAATAGAGTATAGCGCGAAAATGTCAGCCAATATATGTCATGAAAATATTTTTTTGATAAACTTTACGGCTCCGAATTCCGATGATAAAGGAATGTTTACATCAATATTGGATAAATATTGAATCGTTATGGGGAAATATCAAAATCAACTTAGCAGATTGAATAATGTATGCTGTTTTTCGCATACATTCAGGCCGGATTGCCTTGATGCTAGCAAATGTATGTTGTTTTCCGCATACATTTGGCCCGAGCGCCTGTGCGCTAGCAAATGTATGCTGTTTTTGGCATACATTCGGGCCGATTGCCTGTGCGTTAGCAAATGTATGCTGTTTTTCGCATACATTCGGGCCAGATTGCCTTGGTGCTAGCAAATGTATGCTGTTATTGGCATACATTCGGCCTGAGCGCCTGTTGCTGAGATTTAGAACTCCGTATTTTTACAAGGGTTGTAAATCTATGATTCAGTGAATTTGTATAACATAACTTACAATTAAGTAGTTTGTATGGCGGGAGGGTGAAGATGGCATCAACAAAGCTAGTATTTAACGAGGATGAAGTCAGGCGCCTGCAAAGGAAGATCAGCGAGGTGAGCCAGGACACCAACCGGATGTACCTTCAACTGAAGGGCCAGTCCAGTGGCTGGGGCGGTATTCCCATGGGTGATCATATGGTCAAGGCGCAGGTTCTGATCAATGAATTAACCGTAGAAGCGGAGAAATTAGAGGATATCATCCGGGTTGCCTTGAGAGGCGTAGCAGAGCTACAGGAAGAGAATAAGCGGCAGGCAGACAAGCTGACGGGGCAATTTAATCTTTTGCTCGCTGCTTTCGGAAGCTTGGGACTGCAATCAGCCGCTGGACGAGTCTCTATCCCTGAATTTGTGCAGCGAAGTGCGACGAATCTCATCACTTCGATTGCCGCTCTACCCAGAAAAGATGAACTCAGCAGAGACCCGGTGGTGCAGCAACTCAGGAATGTCATTCAAACCTCCGGCCTGCTGACCGTAGAAAGTATCGCTGCACAAAGTAAGCTGAACGATATCTTCGCGGCGCGCAATGAGATCGCCAAGGCTCAGATGGCCTTCAAGGTGTATCAGGCGTTCGGAAACCAGGCCCAGATGGAGGCTATTCATGCGAAGGCCGAAGAGGCCGGCAGAAGCTGGCTTCTCTAGGCGTAGCCAAGATCTACTATGAATCCGGTAAGGATCTAAGCGCCCATTATAAGCAACCAGCGGTTACCGCCTGTGAGTATGATCCGTCAATTACGGCGGAGAAGGTCCCCTTACTACATAACGAAGAATATTTACTGCTCCTGCGGCTGGCAATGGAGAAGACCGCCGCAGGAGTGTATGCGCGGAGTCAGCTTGCAGCGAAGCGGCAGGAGATTCAGCTTGCAGCGGCTGCCCGGCAGGCGCTGGAACAGATTGAAGCACAGCGGCGGTTGAACGGGCCGCCGCTCACGCTGCCGGACGGTACGCCAATTACCGCATACAACAAGGAAAATGAGACCACCTGGGACTTTTATCAGGCCAAAGTCTATGTGCCGAATGAATATCTCACCCCGATGTACACCAGTTATCTGGGGTGGCTGGAGGAGACATACGGGCTACGAAATGGGAGAGCAAGGTTCGCCAGTCGGGGGATGTGGTACTGGCTTTTACCGAAGGATTGGTGAAAGAGGTCGTCATGGGTGTAGCGGATACGGCAACCTTTGCCTTCAAGCTAGTTGTGGACCCGGTCAAAACCACCACAGAAATGAAGCAGCAAGCGCAATATCTGATTGACCACCCGGAAGTGCTGGTGGAAGCGGCCAAGATGGCGTATCATCAGTTTGACGAAGGCACCCCGGAAGAAAAGGCGAGAATGCTGGGCTCGGTCGCCGCCATCCTCGTCCCCGGATTCCAGGTCACCAAAGCAGGTAAAGTTGGGAAAGTGCTAGGCGAGGTAGAAGACGTCGTCAGCCAAGCGGCGAAGGATGCCCTGCAAGGGATTAAGCAGAGGCTCCCGAATCTGGGCCCGGTGGTACAGACGCCGGAAGGGTTTGTGTTCAAGATAGGAGAGATCCCCGATACTCCAGCCTTGCCGAAGACGCCGGTGCAGCAGCGGTATATGGATGGGTTGGAGGGTGGAACTGGGAAGGTTAAACTGACCGAGCCTTCTTTGCCGGCAGGCGGAAAACCTAAAGGGAATTACGGAGAAGGAGATTCTCATGGAATAAAGAAACAAAATGATACAGACAATTTCTTGGCTGATAGTGGCTATGACATTAAGATGTTAGATGAAATCGAGGGTGGAAATGGTCATGGTATTAAGGAAGGATCGAATCCAGATTTTCTAATTGAAGGTAAGGTGTTCGATTGCTATGCACCAAAACCAGAAGGACAGGTGAAAACTCTAATTAATGAAATAGCAAAAAAGACAAAGGAACAGTCTGCAAGAATTGTTTTGAACTTAGACAACTTTCCAAATGAAAAAGTTACCGAGATTATCAATACATTATTAAGGAAGGCAAATCCGAATGGAGATTTAAAAAGACTAGAAGAATTAATTCTAGTGAAGGATGGAAAGATTATAAGAGTATTTGGAGGTTAGAAGTGAAATGGATTGTACTTTATTCTTAGTCTCAAATTTGGATCAGGAAATACTGAAAAAAACAATTTATGACATTATGTGCAGTGGAGTTGGAGATAAAGTAACTAGTTACGATAATTTTTCTACTCTTAGCTGTAAATACTTCACTCTTTTTATTGAAACAGAGGATATTATTGGTGTTGATGATGTAAGAGAAGAGTATCGTTTGGGAATAAATGCTGAAATCAGGATTCAATTATTTGGAAAATCATTCGAGGAAGGATTAGATATTTTATTTCGAATCTTCGGAAATATTTTGATGGCCTTTAACCCTGATATGGTGTTTGTGGAAAATGGTACAGATCAATTATTTAGGAAAGAGAATGATAATTTAATCATAAATACAAATTTGGATCAATACCAGAAAAAGTATCTTACAACCGAGTTAATTAACCATCTTAGAACTCCATATTTTTTTAAGGAATTGTAGATCTATGAATTTGTGAACATAACTTACAGTTAAGTAGGGTGTAGGGCGGGAAGGGGGAAGATGGCATCAATAAAGCTAGTATTTAACGAAGATGAAGTCAGGCGCCTGCTATCGAAGATCGGCCAAGTGAGTCAGGACACCAATACAAGCTCCCTGTATATGACGGAATGAGCACGGCTAACGGTGGAAAAGGAAATTTCACTGATCAATGGGAAGAATACAAAAATCCTAAAACTATTTATGATTCTAAAGTTTATTCTGAAGTTTATGGGCTTTAAAGTCAATTGTTGTTCCATATGCAGGTATTTATGAAGGTCGCGATATGGGAGTACTATTTCAATGTACGTGGGATGTGGAAAATGGAAGGGAATCTTAATAGGAAGTTTGATTTGCATAAAAAGTGGGTTGAGACAATAGGTAAAGAAGGCGAAATGTTAAAGTTAGATGAAGTGGACTTAAGGAGTATTGATTTATCCGATATATTGCTTGAACAAGCATATTTGATTGATTGTACTTTTGATGATCTCAGACTGGAAAATATTGATTTTCACACATCATTATTAGCCTCGTCAACATTTAAAAATGCATATTTAGATAAATGTGATTTTTATAAATCAGATCTTAGATATACGGATTTTACCAACTGCGTCATTAAAAACAGTAGATTTAGTAAAGGTGATTGTTGGGAAGCAATATTTAAAAATGCATGTTTACTAGATTGTAATTTGATTAATGTATCGTTTTACTTAACGGATTTTAGTGGGGCAAGACTAGAAAATATAGATATAAGTGTAGCGACATTTGAAGAAACATTATTAAGCGGAGTGACTTTAAAAAATATTAAAGGTTATAGAAGAAGCTCATATTAAAAGCATTAATATTGGTACGTTGGAGAAGCCGATTTTGTTGAAATCAGATGAAGCAAAGAAATGGATGTTAGAAAAATGTGCCAGTCACATATGAAGTTTTACTAACCTAAATATCCCTATTCCGATACATCAAACAGGTCATTATGGTCAGATGCTACCATGATTGACCTGTTTTTTAGCTACATGCACACTACTCTATCTACTAAGAATTGAACTTCAGTTGTGCCTTTGTTAGATCAAATAAAAGACATCCGGAAATTCATCTTCAGATTAGATGGAGATACTGCTTGTCAGGTTATAAACTTAATTGCGGTCTATGTACATTGAAGTTATATATGTAAATAGTATTGAAGATTTCTCGGAATTTCCATTTGAAAAGCTTAGGATCTCTTATAAAGAAGCCGAACTCATGTGAATTATTGTTTATGTGATTTTGCAAAATCCCCACAAGTCAACCACGGCCATTCAGCCATAGTTGGATTTTTTTGTCCCCTTCCTGATCTTAAAAAGCCCAACCTCATTCCCTCCCTATACGCAATATACCTAAAATCCTGCAACCCTGACTGAACTTTAAAGCCTTATGATGAGGTAACTAATGAAATATAATAATGATATTAGAACAGTTGGAGGAAAAGAGGGCAGGAGATGGCCAGCATCAGGAGCTCGGCAGGGAAGTGGAAAAGGTGGTTTGCTGATTTATCCATTCATATGAAGTTGATCGGGGCGTATATCGTCATTATTCTGGTCCCGGTCATTGTGATCTCCAACTATTTGTTTGCTGGTTTCTATCAGGATACCGTCAATGACATTATTAAGGAGAACCGCTATCAGCTCAAGAACGAGAGACAAGAGATCATGAGCAAGATTGAAGTAATGGAAAAGTCATTCTTTATGCTCATTTCAGACAGGAGTCTGGGGGAGTATGTGACCGCTGAAGTGGAGCCCGGAGTGAATGAGATTAAGCAATTTCAGGACTATTCGTTAAATTACTTACAGAGCGTGTTGTTTAATAATCCCAATATTGCGAGTGTCCGTTTCTTCGTCAACAATCCGCGGGTCAGTGAGCTATGGCCGATTATTTATCAGGAAGAACGGATTAAAGACAGCCCCATGTACACGAAATTGATGAATCAGAAGGATAATGCCTTATGGGAGATCCAGCCAGAGGATTCTATATTCGAGAATAGCAGTACAATGGTGGACGAACGGTCAAGCTCCATGGTCGCCTTGGCGGTCAGACTTAACCTGCCCAACCAGCAACATATTGGCATTGTCAAAGTTGAAATGCGGATTGAGGATCTTTTTGACAAGGCGTATAACAACAGCGGGGAACGCGATTCAAGGTTCTTCATTATAGATCAGCAAAGCAAATTGTACACCAACAGTATGGAGCCGCTCCCAGGTTTGAATCAAGCTCAAATCTTGAAGGCTGCCGTTAAGGTTAAGCAGGAAGGTGAGGCATCCTTGCAATTTTCAGCAGGGGGTGAAGATTTCCTGTATCTCCTTGAACCCATCGACCGCTTACATGTGGATCTGGTTAACGTCATCTCTCTGCACGGCACCTATTCTACATTCGTCAGCACCAGAAATAAGGTCATTCTGCTCATCATCCTGCTGTTGGTTGTACTTGCGGTCGTCACTTACTGGATTCAATCTATTGTTCTGAAAAAGCTGCATGTCTTACGGGAGTCGATGCACAAGGTCCGCAACGGTGACTTCCATGTAGAGATCGATGTGCAGGGTGGTGATGAGATCGGTGAGCTGGCTCGCCACTTCAGGGAGATGCTAGGCACCATTAATGGCTTGATTGCGGAAGCTGTACAGCGCAGCGCTGCCACTAAAGAAGCGGAGCTTCAGGCCTTGCGTAATCAGATCGATGCTCATTTCCTGTACAACACGCTGGAGAATTTGAAGATGCTCGCTGAGGTTGAAGGCCAATACACTGTATCGGATGCACTCACTTCTCTTGGCAGCATTATGCGTTACAATCTCAGATGGACTGGCGATACCGTGCAGCTGGCAGACGAGTTGAAGCATATTCAGCATTACATATCGATCATGAACATCCGTTACGATGAGAAGCTTAAGGTTCAGATTCATGCAGAAGACAGATTCCATGCTCATGAATTATTGAAAATGTCGCTGCAGCCCATCGTTGAGAATGCGGTGAAGCACGGGATGTATTCCTCTCTGATGAGGGGAGGCGGGCTGATAATCAATGTGCATGCGTATGCGGATGATCATTTCTTTTACATAGACGTAACTGACAACGGGATCGGAATTCCAGTGGATGGCCTACAGCAGTTGAATCACAAGTTGATTATGAGTGACGAAGAATTCAATCAATTAACACAAGAGACTGCCGAGTATAGCACAGGACATAACGGGATCGGCTTGCGTAATGTAAATCAGCGCATCCGGCTGCATTATGGGGAGGATTATGGAATTTGCGTAGAGAGCAGGCAGAGAAGTTATACCACAGTGAGGGTTAAGCTGCCTTTGTTGACACCGGTTAGAGGAGGAATGCAGAGCCTATGAGACAGCTGCTGATTGTAGATGATGAGAAGAATATCCGGTGCGGGCTCCGGGCCATGATTGAGCGGGAGGTTGCTGGGCGCTATGATATCCACTTGGCTTGTGACGCCTTTGAGGCTCTGGACATGATCGCGTCAATGAAAATAGAAATTCTGATTACGGACATTCGTATGCCCGAGCTGGATGGCATTGGCTTAATTAAGAAGCTTCAGGAGCTCAGTCCCAGACCGGCGATTGTAATTGTGAGCGGGTACGATGATTTCTCGTATGCCAGAGCTGCTATCCGCTATGAAGTGAATGAGTATCTGCTCAAGCCGGTCATTCGTGAGGAATTAGCTGAAGTGCTGGAGCGGATTGAAGAGGAGCTTAACGTTTCTGCAAGCAATCTTCACCTCGGTATGGAAGAGCGTCATACGGCCTGTGAGCAAGCGGAGGTTACAGTGGAAGATTCATTTCTGCCACCTGCTTCAGGTATCATACCCGTACAGAAAGAGAACGAGGGAATAGAACGTGCCCTGCAATACATCCACGACAATTATTCGAATAACATCAATATGATGATGGTTTCAAGCAAAGTGTCTTTTAACTACTCCTATTTCAGCCAAGCTTTCCGGGACTACACCGGAGAGAATTTTGTAAGCTATCTGAAGCGGCTGCGGATCAATAAGGCGAAGGAGCTGCTGCGGGATACGGAGGATAGAATCTATGAAATAGCCGGTAGGTCAGGCTTCGGGAACACCAAGAATTTTAATAGAGTATTCAGAGAAAGCGAAGGCGTAAGCCCGCTGGAGTACCGGAATCAGCAAAAGCTGTTAACTACAATCTTGGAGCAATGATCCGTATCACCCCTAATCCGTTGGTCACTTGCACAATGCATTTCGTCCGTTCATCAATATTCTTTTCCTCCCCTGAGACCTTATAATGAGAGCGTGTTCAACAAGTTGTTAGGGGGAACTTTGAAATGGAAGGATTAATCATTGGTTGGTATGGAGCGCTCGCAGGACTGGCAATTGCCATTATTCTGATTCTTAGAAAATTAAATCCGGTCTACGCTCTGTTCCTGGGTGCCATTGTAGGGGCGCTGATCGGCGGAGCCAATCTCGAACAGACTGTTAGTGTTCTTGTAAGCGGTACACAAAGTGTAATGGGCACGGTGCTGCGGGTGCTGGCCGCCGGTGTGCTGGCTGGTGTGATGATGGAGTCGGGTGCGGCAGAAGCCATAGCCCAGGCTATTGTCCGAAAGTTCGGCGGAAGCAAGGCCATTCTGGCCCTCGCGCTCGCCACGATGGTCATTACGGCAATGGGCGTATTCATCCCGGTAGCGGTGCTGATTGTGGCTCCAATTGCTTTATCTGTAGGCAACAAAATGGAAATCTCGAAGCTGGCGCTGCTGCTGGCCTTGTCGGGCGGGGGGAAGGCCGGTAATATTATCTCACCGAATCCGAATACGATTGCTGCTGCGCGCGGCTTTGATCTTGATCTTAGCAATGTCATGCTGGCAGGTGTAATCCCGGCAATCTGCGGATTAATTGTAACCGTTATCTTAGCAACTTTGCTGAAGAAAAAAGGTGTCATGGTTACCCCGGCGGAAGCTGCGAACGGGACGGACAATGCGAATACGGCCGCTTACCCGCCGCTCAGCAGAGCTATTGTGGCTCCGCTTGTGGCCATCGTTCTGCTCATGATTAATCCAATCGGCTCCATCTCCGGGATCGAAGCGTTGACCAAGCTTAAGGTGGATGCGCTATACATTCTGCCGCTGGCGGGGATTATCGGGATGCTGGCGATGGGACAAGGCAACAAGGTGCTGCAATATACATCTTCCGGCCTTAGCAAAATGACCGCAACCGTCCTGATTCTAATCGGGGCAGGCGGCATCGCCGGTCTGATCTCCGCTTCCGATCTGTCCGCCCAGGTGGTGCATCTGATTGAGCTGTCCGGGATTTCCGGGACGTTCCTGGCACCGATCTCCGGGATACTGATGGCTGCGGCTACCGCATCAACATCCACAGGTGTTATTGTCGCTACCGGCTCCTTCGGGCAGGCCATCCTGAATATGGGCACGGCTCCCCTGGCTGCGGCTGTGATGGTTCATACCGGAGCTACAGTCATCGACTCGCTGCCGCAGGGCACTTACTTCCATGTGACGGCGGACAGCATGAAAATGTCGATCAAGCAGCGTATGGGGCTCATCCCGTATGAGGCCATAGTGGGCGGCACGATGACGATTGTGGCTACGCTGGTTTACGGATTTTTACTCTAAGATCAATAATATAGATGAGGTGTGGAAATGAGAGAGAGAACCTTTGTGCTGGCGCCGGATTCCTTCAAGGAGAGCATGACCGCGAAAGAAGTATGTACAGCGATGGAGACCGGGCTCCGCAAGATATACCCAGAAGCAACCTATATCCATGTTCCGATGGCTGACGGCGGGGAGGGAACCGTACAGTCCCTTGTCGATGCTTCCGGCGGAGAGATTCATTATTTAGAAGTTACAGGCCCGCTGGGACAGCCGGTGATGGCGCAATTCGGCATTCTAGGTGACGGCCGGACAGCGGCCATCGAGATGGCTTCGGCCAGCGGCATTCAACTGGTGGACAAAGCTGAGCGCAATCCGCTGATCACCACAACTTACGGGACGGGCGAGCTGATTCTGGAATGTTTGAACCGGGGTATCCGCAAAATCATCATCGGCATCGGCGGAAGTGCCACCAATGACGGCGGGGCCGGAATGGCCGAAGCGCTCGGCGCCCGATTCCTGGATGAAGCGGGGGATTTACTTCCGCGCGGCGGCGGCAGCCTGGGACGGCTGGTTAGTGTAGATGTTAGCGGGCTTGATGCGAGACTGCAGCAGGTTCAGCTCATCGTTGCCTGCGATGTGACCAATCCGCTCTGCGGGGAGCAGGGGGCTTCAGCCGTATTCGGTCCGCAAAAAGGGGCCACCCCCGATATGGTGCAGCAGCTTGATGCCAACCTGGCCCATTATGCGGCGGTTGTGAAGCAGCAGCTTCACAAGGATGTACGCGACCTTCCCGGAGCCGGAGCAGCGGGGGGACTGGGCGCGGGTCTGATGATCTTCACACAGGCCACGCTGCAGAAGGGAATCGAGATTGTGATTGAATACACAGGGCTTCAGCAGAATCTGGAGCACGCGGACTTCGTCTTCACGGGTGAAGGCGGGATTGACTTCCAGACCAAGTTCGGCAAAACGCCGTACGGCGTAGCCCGCACCGCCAAGGCCAGCGGCAAAAAAGTCATCGCCCTGGCCGGTTACATCGGCGAGGGAATCGAGACGCTCTACGCCGAAGGAATCGATGCCGTCTTCGGCATCGTTCCCGGCGCTTCGAGCCTGGAGAAGCTGCTGGCTGACGGCCCCGCCAATGTCGAGCGGACCTGTGAGAACATCGCCAGGCTGCTGAAGCTGGCTGAATAGCTATCTGCCATAGAGATAGCCCCGGGGATACGGTTCCCCGGGGCTATTTTTGTATAGCAACCGTTACTTGTACAATGCCAGCAGCTCATGTGTAAGCTCGAAGAGCTGCAGCAGGTTCCTCGGGTCCTTGCCGGTGATGCTCTCGATCCGCTTCAGGCGGTATTGCAGCGTGTTGCGGTGGATGTTCAGCTGCTCAGCCGTCTGCGAGACGCTGCAATTGTGGTTGATGAAGCTGCGGAGCGTCTCCAGCAGATCGGCGGTATCCTCCAGCTTGATTGTAGTGCCGGGTTTGTCTGACAGGCTCGACTGGCTGAGCTTCACCAGGAATTCCGCATCTTCGTAGCGGATTGATTGCGCAGCAGGACGGAGTGCCAGAAGAACGCCGAGGGCAGCTTTGGCCTGGCGGTAGCCCTCTGCGATACTGGCCTCCAGCCGGCCCGAAGCCAGCAGAAGCTGCGGCTGGCTATGCAGCAGTTCGGCAATTAGCCGGCTGCAATCCGGCCGGTTCTGGACCAGGATTACCCATGTATCCCCGTCGAGCTGGAAGGACGGATGCAGGAACAGCAGCTTCGCCTCATCCAGCTCCGGCCGCACATGCTTGAGATACAGCACGGTGGTCTTCTGCAGAAGGTCGATCTGATAGGCCGCGGCTTCTTTTCGCAGCTTCTGGGAGTACGCTCCCTGATGATCAAGAAGCATCTCCAGCAGAGCCTTCTTGCGGCTGGCTTCGCTGGCCAGATGCTCCAGCGTGTTTCTTTGTTCAATGAGCAGCGATACCGTGGTCCTCACGATATTGCAGAAAGGCCGGACTTCTTCCGGGCTGCCGGAGATTCCGATTACACCTACGCGGGTATTGCCGATGACAATCGGTTCGTTGGTGCCCTTTTTCTCATATCGCCCGTCCTCCATGACTTCGACCCTGTGCCCGGTGGACAGCGCCTCGACAGCCCCCTGATGAACGGTGCCGACCCTTGCCTTATGCCCGCTGCCGATAATGATCCCCTGATCGTTCATGATGTTGATGTTATAGGGGATGTCCATCATCATCTTGTCGACAATCTCCTGCGCCTGCTTCTCCGATAACTGAAACAACCGGAACTCCCTCCTCGTCTTGAGCGGGTAACCGCCCCTATTTTGCCTCTCAATCACTCATTGTGCATCTGAACAAAATTATAGACCAACCTTCACAACGAAGAAAGGAGGAACCTCACTGAGAGTCATGCAAAGAACCATATGCGGCATCTTAAAAGAAACCGTGCAAGAAGCTGTGCAAGAGGCTGTAATAGGAACAGTACAAAGTACCGCCCTGCACCAAAAAAGCCAGCCCATCATGGGCTGACCTTCAAAGATGAGCTGACCTTGAAAATAAGAATGGATGAGTCCGCGCTATAAATTTCGCTTACCCTTGGGCAATACCCGCCCGGCTGAAAATCTGCTTCAGCCTATCCTCATGCTCCGCACTCCACACCCCAGGCGAAGCCAGACTGTGTGTCGATACCGGCAGGCCGGACAGACGGACGGCTTCTTTAATAGAAGCAACGAACGGATCATCGATGGCATACAGCGCCGGAATCTCAATCAGACGCTTCTGGAAGGCGAGCACTCCGGCCAAGTCTCCCTTTTGGAAGCTGTCGTACACACCCAGCATGAGCTCTGGCGCGAAGTTGGCGCTGGCAGCAATTGCCCCGTCTCCACCCGCAGCCAGCGTAGGCAGCAGGTATTCATCGAACCCGCAGAAGACGGAGAAGTCCGGACTGACCGCCTTAACCTGCATGATCATCTGGCGGATATGGCTAAGCTGGTCCACGGTATCCTTGATGCCCAGTACATTCGGATAATGTGCGGCCAGGCGGGCAACGAAGGCCGGACTGAGGTCCTGGCCGGTCATAGCCGGGAAGTTGTACAGCATGAGCGGCACATCGACGGCTTCCAGCACAGCGGCAAAATGCGCGAACAGAGCCTCTTCGCTCAGCTTGTAGTAATACGGATTCATGATAACGATGCCGGTAGCTCCATGCTCAGCAGCATGGCGGGACAACCGCAGGGTCTCAGCGACCGTGTTGCTGCCGGTGCCGATCCAGGCCGGGATGCGGCTATTCGTATACTCCAGGCATGCTTCTGCAATCTCTTCGCGCTGCTCTGCGGTGAACAGGGTGAATTCTCCGGCGGTTCCTAAGAACAACATTCCGTGAACCCCCTGCTCAATCAATCGGTCGATCAGCAGCTTCATACCGGCACGGTCGAACTTCCCCGCAGAATCCAGAATTGTCGGAACGGGAGGAAAGACACCTGCGTTGGGGCGGCTAAGTTTCATTTTATTTTTGCCTCCTGGTTTGTTATTATAAACATAAGATTATTATAGTGAACTGATTAAGCTTAAGCAACGCATTTATGAGAGGGGATAGAGTGTGGAGCAGAAATACTGGGTTCCGGCATTGGAACGGGCGGATCTGATTCTTAAGGCCATCTCAAGACAGACCGGAGCGCTCAAAATGACAGATCTCTGCGAGGAGACCGGCATTAACAAAAGCTCGATGTTCTCGCTGCTGCGCACAATGGAGACTCTGGGGTGGGTGGTGAAGGATGCGGGCGAGAGGTATGTGCTTGGTTCCGGGATCTCCTACTATAATACCGTCTACAATGATTCTCTTAAGCAGAATCTGAATCTGGTAGAGCGGTTCCTGACAGAATCGTCGCAGAGTGTCGGGGTGGTGGGGGAGACCTTTCAGCTGTCGGTGCTGGACCGTGATGAGATTATTTACCTGGCCAAGCAGGAGGGGCAGTCCCTGGTAAGGCTGGAGTCCAGCCCCGGGATGCGGTTTCCGGCACATGCGACGGCGATGGGCAAGATGATGCTGGCGCTACTGCCGGAGGGAGAGCTGGAACGGCGTTATCCGGGTAAAATGCTGCCTGTGGTCACTGCCCGCACGCTCACAGACTGGTCTAAGTTCACAGCAGCTCTGGCAGCGATCCGTAAGACCGGCTACGCGCTGGATCAGGAGGAGATTATCCAAGGTATCAGCTGTGTGGCAGCGCCGGTACTGGATGCCGCAGGCAAGGCGGTTGCCGCTGTCAGCACTTCGATGCTTCAGCATGCCTTCACCGCGAAGCAGGAAGAAGCGATCCGGGAGGTGACCCTACTTGCAGGAAAGCTCTCGTTGTCTTAGCTTAGGCATCAGGGCAAGTTCAATCATACTGAGGGAGAGAAGGGGTTACTGTGAAACTGAGTGTGCAAGAGTTAATGAAGGAAGACATCATTGAGAATGAACCTGTACATACCGCTGCGGAGGGACCGGCGGGCCAGTTGCCGATTACCGGGGAGGTGCTGCGGAATGCGCCGAGCGGAGAGATTTTTGGCATGACCCAGAACGCCGGGATGGGCTGGAATCCGCTGCTGCTGAACCGGCCCCAATACCTAATACTAGGAACGATGGGCGGCATCCGGCGCGAGGACGGCACTCCGCTGGCGCTCGGCTATCATACCGGTCACTGGGAGATTGGCGTCATGATGGAGGAGATTGCGGAGGAGCTTACCGCGAATGAGGGGATTCCGTTCGCCGGATATGTCAGCGATCCCTGTGACGGCCGTTCCCAGGGAACCACAGGCATGTTCGATTCCCTGCCTTACCGTAATGATGCGGCCATCGTGCTCCGGCGGCTGATTCGTTCACTCCCTACCCGTAAGGGTGTGCTTGGCGTTGCTACCTGCGACAAAGGCCTGCCCGCTATGCTATTGGCCCTTGCCGGGATGCACAAGCTGCCGGGAGTTATTGTGCCCGGTGGCGTAACTCTGCCGCCGGTGGAAGGAGAAGACGCGGGTAAGGTACAGAGCATCGGGGCACGGTACAGCAACGGAGAGCTGTCCCTCGAAGAAGCTGCGGATCTCGGCTGCCGGGCCTGTGCGACGCCGGGCGGCGGCTGTCAGTTCCTCGGCACCGCCGCGACTGCCCAGGTGATTGCCGAGGCGCTGGGCATGGCCCTGCCGCACTCGGCCCTGTCGCCTTCGGGGCAGCCGATCTGGAAGAACATCGGCCGCCAGTCGGCCCGGGCCCTTCAGCATCTGGATCAGCACGGAATTGTTATGAGCGACATTCTTACGGATAAGTCGATACAAAACGCGATGGTGCTGCACGCTGCCTTCGGCGGCTCAACGAATCTGCTGCTGCATCTGCCGGCCATTGCCCATGCCGCCGGGCTGAAGGTTCCGACCGTTGAGGACTGGAACCGGGTAAACCGGATGGTCCCGCGCCTCGTCAGCGTGCTGCCGAATGGTCCCGTGCCGCATCCGACCATCCGGGTGTTTCTGGCAGGTGGTGTTCCTGAGGTCATGCTGCATCTGCGCAAGCTGGGACTGATTGACGAGTCCGTGCTGACGGTGACCGGGCGGACTCTGGGCGAGAATCTGGACTGGTGGGAGAGCTCGCAGCGGCGGACTGATCTGCGGCAGCGGTTACTGGAAGCGGACGGTGTGGACCCGGATACTGTCATCATGAGCCCGGAAGAGGCCAAGCGCCAGGGCATGGCGTCTACTATGACGTTCCCTATCGGCAATCTTTGCCCCGAAGGTGCAGTTATCAAATCGGCAGCCATTGATCCTGCCGTTCTGGACAGCGAGGGCGTCTATCGCCATACCGGGCGAGTGAAGGTGTTCACCACAGAGAGAGCCGCCATCCGCAGCATCAAGCTGGGTATGGTTCAAGCGGGGGATATTCTGGCCGTCATCGGCCGTGGACCGAGCGGAACCGGGATGGAGGAGACTTACCAGCTCACCTCGGCGCTCAAGCATCTGCCTTACGGCAAATATGTCACGCTGATCACGGATGCCCGCTTCTCCGGCGTCTCCACAGGTGCCTGCATCGGCCATATGGGGCCGGAAGCACTGGCGGGTGGCCCGCTTGGCAAGCTTCGTGATAATGACTGGGTGGAGGTGCGGATTGATACTGTGAATCTGGAAGGAAGCGTGAATCTGGTCGGTGAGGGGGATGAGCCGCTGACCAAGGATGCGGGGACGCTGATTCTGGCTTCGCGGACACCTCATCCGGGCCTGGCGGTTGACCCGGGCCTGCCGGAGGATACCCGGCTGTGGGCTGCGCTTCAAGCAGCCAGCGGCGGAACCTGGAAGGGCTGTATCTACGACACTGACAAAATCATTGCCTTACTGGAAGCAGGACGGCAAGCATTGGAGGAGAAACTATGAGCCGAAATCTGATTCATAATCCCATTCTGCGCGGATTTCATCCCGACCCGTCGATCTGCCGGGCAGGGGATGACTATTACATCGCCACCTCTACCTTCGAGTGGTTCCCCGGCGTGCGGATTCATCATTCGCGCGATCTGGTGAACTGGCGGCCGCTGACCTATGCGCTGACCCGCAGCTCGCAGCTTAATATGGAGGGGGACCCCGATTCCGGCGGCATCTGGGCACCTTGCCTTACGTACGACAATGGACTCTTTTATCTGATCTATACCGACGTCAAAAGCCGCCAAGGTGCCTTCAAGGATACACCTAACTATCTGGTGACTGCGGAGAATATCGAAGGCCCCTGGTCTGAGCCTGTGTACCTGAATAGCAGCGGCTTCGACCCTTCGCTGTTCCATGACGAGGACGGGCGCAAATGGCTTGTTAATATGCTGTGGGATCACCGCACCGGCCGTAACAGCTTCGCCGGGATTGTGCTCCAGGAATATTCGGCGGAAGAGCAGCGCCTGGTTGGACCGGTTACTCCGATCTATAAAGGAACGGAGCTGGCGCTGACTGAAGGCCCGCACCTATACCGCAAGGACGGCTGGTATTATCTGATTACGGCTGAGGGCGGTACGCAGTATGATCATGCGGTGACCGTAGCCCGCGCAAAGCAGATTGAAGGTCCTTACGAGACCGCGCCTATTAATCCGCTGCTGACCTCTGCAGGCAACCCCGAGCTTACGCTGCAAAAAGCAGGCCATGCCAGCCTGGTCGAGACGCAGACAGGTGAATGGTACATGGTCCATCTATGCGGCCGTCCGGTCAAGGACAAGTACTGCAACCTGGGCCGGGAGACGGCAATTCAGCGCGCCACATTTACTGAAGACGGCTGGCTGGCCCTGTCTGGTGGAGGGAATGCTCCGTCGCTGACGGTGGAAGGCCCGGATCTTCCGGCGCATCCTTTTGCGTCAGCCGCTCCGCGTGATGATTTCGATGCTCCGCAGCTGGATGTCCGCTGGAGCACCCTGCGGGTACCTGCGGATGAGTCCTGGCTCTCGCTTCAGGAACGTCCGGGATACCTGCGCCTGCGTGGCAAGGAATCGATGAGCTCCATGCACCGTCAGAGCCTGGTCGCCCTGCGCCAGCAAGCCTTCCGGTGCAGCGCTGAGACCTCGGTGGACTTCGAACCGGAGCATTTCCAGCAGATGGCCGGCCTGATTGTCTATTACGATACGAAGGATTACCTCTATCTGCGGATCACGCACGATGAAGTCCTCGGCCGAACACTGGGACTCATCCGCTCCAAGGACGGGGTCTATGAAGACACCCTGACGCCCGAGGTTCCGCTGCCTGCCGGAGGAAGTGTAGCACTCAAGGTCGTCATCGACGGCGAGTTTGCCCAGTTCTATTACAAGGCTGGCGAATCCTCCTGGGAGATGATCGGCCCTGCCTTAGAAATCTATCATTTGTCAGATGATTTCCCGGCCTACATCCGGTTTACCGGCACCTTCATCGGCATGTGCGCCCAGGACCTCAGCGGAACGCTGCATCCGGCGGATTTTGATTACTTTGAGTATCTGGAGCAGGAGTAGTATCAGCTTATAGCTGGAGCATCGAAAATGATGCTTCAATGAAGCTAAGGCTACAAGGGAAACTAAGGGAATGAACAATTGAAGGGGATAAATCCCTTTCAATTCGCCAAAAGTGGGCGGGAGGAGTAAATGAAAGGGATAAATCCCTTTGAATCCGCCAAAAATGGGCGGGAGGAGTAAATGAAAGGGATAAATCCCTTTGAATTCGCCAAAAGTAGGCGGCAGGAGTAAATGAAAGGGATAAATCCCACTGATTTATCCAGATGCGCGCCCACTAAGCAAATGAAGAGCACAAGTGCTCCTGAATCCCGGGAAAGTTGGCTAAACGAGCAAATGAAGAGCACAAGTGCTCCTGAATTCGCCGCCACCACGGGCCAACTCCGCAGTCTAATGTGATTGGTGCCGCAGACTGGTTTATACGCTATCTTCCCCGCCACCGGCCATACTTGCAACACTCACCACACAAAAAAAGGCTAGGCCCTCCTTGAACAAGGAGGGCCTAGCCTTTTTACTTATGTTCGCGTGTTCGCACACACCCGGCCCACAACTCAGGCGGTATACTTCTCCAGCGTAGCCCGGACCGCGCCCGGACCGGCCAGCATCTCGGTGAACATGGCCTCGATCGTCCCGCCCAGTCCGGCGGCGTACAGGTCCACGCCGAAGATGGCCTGGTCCTCCAGCACCGCGCGCACGCCAGCGGCCGTAGCCGCATCTGCGCCCAGCGTAATCCCCGCAAGCCGCGCTTGCAGCGATTCCAGCAGCGGGTCAGGGCTGAGCGTGAAGGCAGCGCCTTCATCATTCACGCCGAGCAAGTACCGGCACCAGGCAGCGATAGCAAGCGGTATGGCGGTCAGCTGCGACGGGTCCAGATCTTCCCGCCGGATATACGATTTGATCGTCTCACCGAAGCGGATGCCAACCTTCTGCGAGGTATCCGTGGCAATCCGCTGCGGAGTGTCAGGGATGAACGGGTTGGCGAACCGTTCCTGCAGCACCTCGTCCAGGAATTGCTTCGGACTCAGGATGCCCGGATCAACAACAACAGGCAGTCCTTCCTTGTAGCCGATAGTCTCGACAAGCTTACGAAGCGTAGCATCCTGCATCTCGTCGGCGATCAGCGTGTAGCCGAGCAGACAGCCGGTGACCGCCAGCGCCGTATGCAGCGGGTTGAGGCAGGTGGTTACCTTCATCGTCTCCACGTTGTTAACCGTGTCGCGGTCCGTGAAGATCACGCCGGCTGCTTCAAGCGCCGGACGACCGTTCGTGAATTTGTCCTCAATGACCAGATACTCGCTGATCTCCGCATTAACGAAGGGAGCGGTATACGTGTTCTTGGAGGTGACGATGACATCCATACCGCCGATGCCCTGTTCCAGCAGTGCCGCCTGGACGGATTCGGACGGGCGCGGGGTGATTTTGTCAATCATGGACAGCGGGAAGGTGATCTTCTGCTCATCCTCCAGATAAGCGACGAACCCTTCCTCCACATGGCCCTTAGCGGCCCATTCCTTGGCGATGGTGACCATGCCCTGCTTCAGCTTGTCGCCGTTATGCGAGCAGTTGTCCATGCTGACGAAGGTCATCGGGTACTGGCCCTTCAGGTAACGCTTGTAGGCGAAGGAAGCCACGATGCTCATCGCATGAACCGGATGCTCCGGCCCGCCGGCGATGTCCTTCTGCACAATGCCCAGGTACTGTCCATCAGGACCGGTTAGGGAATAGCCTTTTTCCGTAATCGTGAAGCTCGCCATCTGCAGGCTGGGGTTTTCGAAAATCTCAGTCAACCGGCTGTAATCCGCTTCCCGGGTCTTGTCTGCAGTGATGCCTTCGACGATGCTACTGACGATCCGCTTCTGGAAGTCGCCCGCCGCATTCATCAGCACCAAGAGAGTCAGGTTGTCATAAGGCTTGTAGACCTTGTCAATCATCTCGAAGTCGAAGGTCTCGGCGGCGATAATGCCGGTGTCGGCCTTGCCGCTGTCCAGTAGCTTCTGGTGCGCATTCGCCACGAAGCCTCTGAAAATATTGCCCGCCCCGAAGTGAACCCACTCCGGCTTCGCAAGCGTATTCTGCGCGACCGCTGCGAAATCGAACTTTGGCAGCTCTACCCCTGCGGCTTCCCAGGCTGCCCGATCAGCAATGCTGCTTCTGTTCAGACTCAGCATTTACTTGGCCTCCTTAACATTGTCCAGGCTGTCCCATACGCCCAGCAGATACATGATCCCCATCGCCCGGTCATAGAGGCCATAGCCTGGACGGCAATTTTTCTCCTCGCCCCAGAGATGTCTGCCGTGGTCCGGACGCACATAACCGGTGAAGCCGCTCTCATGGTACGCCTTAACAACCTCTGCCACATCTACGCTGCCATCACGGCCACGGTGGGATACTTCAATAAAGTCTCCATTGTCGAACACCTTCACATTGCGGATATGGGCAAAATAAATCCGGTCACTGAACTCGCGGATCATTGCCGGCAGATCATTCTCCGGGTTCGTTCCGAGCGAGCCGGTGCAGAAGGTCAGGCCGTTATACGGGCTGTCCACCATGTCCAGGAAGCGGCGGATCGTATCGCGGCTGCGGATAATGCGCGGCAGTCCGAAGATCGGCCAGGCCGGATCATCCGGGTGAATGGCCATTTTGATATCCACTTCTTCACACACCGGAATGATGCGCTCCAGGAAATACTTCAGATTGTCGAACAATTTATCCTCGGTAACGTCAGCATAGGCCGCGAACAGCTCATCCAGCTTAGCCAGCCGCTCCGGCTCCCAGCCCGGCATGGTGAATTGTCCGGCACCCTTCAGGATGCGGTCTACCATTGCGCGCGGATTATCGGTAATGGCAGCCTTTTCATAAAAGAGGGCGTTCGATCCGTCCGGCAGCTCCTTATACAGCTCGGTACGGGTCCAGTCGAACACCGGCATGAAGTTGTAGCAGATGACCTTCACGCCAACCTTGGCGAGCTTGCGGATTGTATCGATATAGATGTCGATGTATTTGTCGCGGGACGGCAGTCCGATTTTGATATCATCATGAACGTTGACGCTTTCAACAACCGCTGTACTGAAGCCCTTGGCTGTGATCTGATCGGCAACCTTCTGGATTTCTTCCATTTCCCAGACCTCACCGGCCACCTTGTGGTGCAGCGACCAGACGATGCCCATAACGCCCGGGATTTGACGGATGTGGTCAAGAGTGATGTTGTCGTTGCCCTCGCCGTACCATCTCCAAGTCATATTCATTGTCATTTTCCTCCTTAAGTAAGATAAGCATAAATACAAATGATAACCATCCGAAGCCTTGTGACAATTGACCTTACAGAACCAGCGTTACATGTGGCATAATCTTGTATACAAGTTCGATTCGTAATGATCATAGAATATGTGTACATCTTTGTCAATGAAATTCATATCCCTTTTCTATATAATGGGGGGAAGAACAATCCCGAACAGAAAGTTGGTCTATTCCATGACTTCCAAAAAAGAAATAATGGCCTACCTCAAGCAGGAGATTCTCTCCCTTGAGCTGAAGCCGGGGGCGATGATCAGTGAGACGGCTCTGTCCGAGCGCTTCCAGCTGTCGCGGACGCCGATCCGTGATGTGCTGAAGCAGCTGTCCCTGGAGCAATACGTCGATATCTATCCCAAAAAAGGCAATCTCGTATCCTACATAGACCTGGAGTCCGTGGAACAGATTATCTATCTGCGCAATGTGCTGGAGAAGGAGATTATGAAGTCGCTGGCCGGGAATATCCCGTTAAAAGGGCTGCATGAGCTAAGGGACAACCTTGCACAGCAGCAGAAGTGTATCGAGCAGGCGGAGGGGGCGGAGGTATTCCTGCACTTGGATGACCAGTTCCACCGCACGATGTTCGGCTTGGCCGGGCGTGAGTTCCTGTGGGGCGTGCTCCAGCAGTTCAATGTGCACTACATCCGCTACCGCAAGCTGCATATGCTGAAGGACGAGAAGCTGACGGCGATTCAGCAGGAGCATCAGCAGCTTCTGGATTATATCGTGCAGGGCGACACCGCGGGGATCGACGAGCTGCTGCACCATCATCTGCGGGCGGATATCGACTCCAAGAACCTCCAGGAGCATTTCGCCACGTATATCAAAAAATAGGGCGGGCCTTCATCAAGCCCCACCCGCAATAGCGCACAAAGCCCGCCCTCATCAACGATGAAGGCAGGCTTTTACTAAATATAAATCTGTACAGGTTTCGCTCTCTGCCTAGCTCCTGCTCTCGCGGTATTCCCGCGGCGACTTGCCGCTCCAGCGCTTGAACTGTCTGCTGAAATGGGCGATATCGCGGTAGCCGAGCAAGCCGGAGATCTGGCTGACCGTCAAACTGTGGTCATCCAGCAGTACCTTGGCCTCATGCAGCATCTGCTCAGAGAGGTAGACGCGTGGGGAGAGGCCGAATACCTGGCGGAAGACCCGGTAGCAGTGCGAGGGGCTGATCCCCAGCTCAGCGGCGATGTCGTCAACGCCATAATGGCTGTCATAGGGAACCTCCTGCTTGAACTGCTGGTAGATCAGGCTCTGGAGGCGGCTGCGGATCTGGTGGGCCAGCTCGATTCGCTCATAAGTGCCCGGAGAGGAATTGTCAGCCTCCAGGGAGAAGACCTCCCAGAGCTGGGCGAACAGCTCGAAGACGGCGGACTGCAGCCTCATGCGCTGGGAGATCGTGATGCTGCCGGAGCCGGAGGTGGAAATCTCCACCAGCCTGCTGAGGAGCGGTCCTAATCTATGGGCAACATTGCTCTCTGAGGTGAACAATACATGATTCAGCCGGCTGAGAAGTGAAATGAACAGCTTGTCATCGATATCGAAATGGATGCAGAAATAGGTGAAGGCCCCGCCGTTTCCACTGCGGCTGGAATGGATATCGCCCGGCCTCAAGAGGACCAGATCCCCGGCGCGCTGGAGGTAGCTGTGGTTGTTAACTGTGAGCTGCTGCTCCCCTTCAAGCACATAATTGAATTCATATTGGGGATGGGCGTGCTGCGGATAATCCCATTCCCCGCTCACCTTACGCAGATGCATGCCGAAGAGGTTGAGCGTGGTTTTCACATCCGGGATGATAGTTTCACTAAGGCTTTGGCCCGGGACCGGCGGTTCAAAAGCTGCAACCAATAGGATCGCCCCCTGATACTTTGCGTTCATGTGACAGGTATGTACCAGCTGTACACTTGTTCTTAGTATACAGGATTCTGCTTGATTTGGGTAAATATTAGCGTGATTTGACAATGTTCCGGGGCTGCGGCTGCATGGTAGGATGAACCTGAATGAAATCTAGTATACAAGATGGATACGGAGGAGATATGGACATGAGACAACAATCCGGGAATGAGTATGCTGCACAATATGACAGCGGATACAATGCGTGGTTAAGCTATCCTAAGCTTCCACAAGGCCCCCTATATAAGCAATATGTGAAATGGTGCGGAGCGGTATCCGTTACAGAAGGCGGGGAGACCATCCAGGCTGCACTTCAGGAATGGACAAGAGGCATTGCCTCGCTATTGGACCTTGAGGCTGTCTCCAAGCCGCAGCCGGAAGAATTCGGTGTGGCCTTCGGCACCTTCGCGGGGGATCATCCGCTGATTCAGGGCTTGTTCGAGGACAAGACGGTCCAGGCTGTGGGACCGGAAGGATTCGCCATTCGTACCAGCCAGTCCCGTAAATGCATTGCTGTAGGGGCTTCCTCCCAGGCAGGCGTGTTATACGGTGTCTTCCATCTTCTGCGGCTGATCGCCAGCGGCAAGGACATTGAGCATCTGGATGAAGTAGTGAATCCGTTGAATTCGCTGCGGATAATTAATCATTGGGATAATTTCGACGGCAGTGTGGAGCGCGGCTATTCCGGCAGATCCTTCCTGTATGAGAATAATCAGTTCACGAAGGATATGGACCGGATTACAGACTATGCGCGGCTGATGTCTACCGCCGGCATTAACGCAATAGCGATCAATAATGTTAACGTTCATGCACTTGAGACACTGTTTATCTCTACCTATCTGCCGGATGTGGCGGGAATCGCCGATATTTTCCGCATCTATGGCATCCGCCTGTTCCTGTGCGTGAACTTCGCCGGACCTATGCATGAAGGAGAAGTCGGTACGGCTGATCCGCTGGATGCAGGTGTACGGGAATGGTGGAAGACGAGAGCGGCTGACATCTATGCGGCTATTCCCGATTTCGGCGGCTTCGTGGTCAAGGCCGATTCGGAGAACCGGCCCGGCCCGTTCACTTACGGGCGGAACCATGCAGACGGGGCCAACATGCTGGCGGAAGCCCTGGAGCCTTATGGCGGTATCGTCATCTGGCGCTGTTTTGTATACAACTGCAAGCAGGACTGGCGTGACCGCAAGACGGACCGGGCCAGAGCGGCTTATGACCATTTCAAGCCGCTGGACGGCCAGTTCCATGATAACGTCATTCTGCAGATCAAGAACGGCCCGATGGATTTCCAGGTCAGAGAGCCGGTCTCTCCGCTCTTTGGCGCCCTGGAACGGACGAACCATGTGATCGAATTCCAGATCGCCCAGGAATATACCGGACAGCAGCGTCATGTCTGCTATCTCGTTCCGCAGTGGAAGGAGATTATGGATTTCGATACGCAGGCCAAAGGCGGCCCGGCTCCGGTGAAGCGGATCGTTGACGGATCGCTGTGGGGCAACCGCCTGAGCGGAATTGCGGCGGTATCCAATGTGGGCAATGACCGGAACTGGACCGGCCATCTGCTGGCCCAGGCGAATCTCTACGGCTTCGGCCGGCTGGCCTGGAATCCTGAGCTGAGCGCGGAAGAGATTGCGGAAGAATGGATCGCCTTGACGTTTGGTGCGGACACCGCGGTAGCCGGGGTAATCAGCCGGATTCTGCTGGATTCCTGGGAGATCTATGAGTCTTATACCTCGCCGCTTGGCGTAGGCTGGATGATCAATCCCGAGCATCACTACGGCCCGAATGTGGACGGCTATGAATATTCCATGTGGGGCACCTACCACTATGCCGATCATCAGGGCATCGGGGTAGACCGTACCGTGAATACCGGTACCGGCTACAGCGCTCAGTACATGGGCAGCAACGCTGTGCGTTATGATTCGCTGGAGGAATGCCCGGATGAGCTGCTGCTGTTCTTCCACCATGTACCATACACTCATGTGCTGCATTCCGGCAAAACCGTGATCCAGCATATCTACGATACGCATTTCGAGGGTGCAGAGCGTGCTGAAGGGCTGCTGGACGCCTGGAGCGGACTGAAGGGCAGCATCGCAGACGGCCTGTACACTCAGGTGGAGGAACGCCTTAAGGGGCAGGCGGCTCATGCCAAGGAATGGCGTGACCAGATTAATACGTATTTCTACCGCAAGAGCGGAATTGCAGATGCATTATGCCGGACCATCTACTAAGGGAGCATCTGTGTACCTGACGGCCCTGTCCTGTCTTTTGACAGGCTGTGCCGGGAACTCATTCGGGTAACATCAAGGAGGAGAAGATCTCATGGCACTGACTTTCAGTGATGTGATGGAGCACTTGAATGCAGGGGTACAGCTGCCCGCGAATACGGTGGATAAGCTTGCGCCGGACGCTGCGGGAACAGAAGTGCAGGGAATCGTGACTGCCTTCGCCGCTTCGCAATATGTGGTGGAGCAGGCGGTCCGGCTTGGCGCGAATCTGGTAATCACTCATGAAGGTGTATTTTATAGCCACCAAGGTCACGGGAGCGAGTGGGAGCAGGATTCCGTCTACCAGGAGAAGTCTGCACTGATTACAAGCAGCGGGGTAGGCATCTACCGCTTCCATGACACGATACACCGCTATACACTGGACGGAATCGTGGAAGGGCTGCTACGGGAGCTGGAGTGGGAGCAATATATAGAGCGGCATCTGCCTGAGGTATCGATCCTCACTATTCCTGATATGACCGTCTCGGAGACTGCTGCATATGTGAAGCGGAAGCTGAACATTCCCTATGTACGCGTTGCCGGGAACCTCTCTGCCACATGCTCCAAGGTGGGGGTGCTGGTGGGTTTCCGGGGAAACGGCAGTACGGTCATCCCGATATATGAGCAGGAGTCGCTTGATCTGGTCATCGCCGGTGAAGGCTTCGAATGGGAGGTGCCTGAGTATATCCGCGACGCGGTCCGGCAGGGCAAGGACAGGGCACTCATCATGCTCGGCCATGCCGAGAGCGAAGCGCCGGGAATGAAGCTGCTGGCAGAGCGGCTGAGCCGGCAGTTCCCGGAGGTGCCGGTGCGCTTTATTCCGGAGCAGCCAGTGTTTCAAATCCTATAATTAGCATAGTTTAGAGATATCCCGAACCGTCTGCGAAGGCCGTTTGGGATATCTCTTTGTACTTGCTCCGGAAACTTAGAACCGAATAGCAATTGGCTGGTACAGCGACACACGGACCGAATGTATGTGGAAAACAGCATACATTATGCTCGCAAACAGGCACACGGACCGAATGTATGTGGAAAACAGTATACATTGTGCTCGCAAGCAGGCACACGAACCGAATGTATGTGGAAAACAGTATACATTATGCTCGCAAGCAGGCACACGGACCGAATGTATGTGAAAAACAGTATACAGCACAGGGTTCTATAAATGCGACTAATATAGTAACGCTACTGACATAAAGTTGTCAGTAGCGTTTTTTTAAAAAGATTTATATGTTTTGGGGTCCCCGCAAAGTACCTGAGTCATCATCGAAGCTAAAGCCTCACTTTGTGGGGTTATTTTAATCAGGGGCAGTCCTGCCGCCGCCGCTCATTCTCCGCCAGAATCTCCTTGATCATGTTAGCGTTCTTCTTATCTGCGATGAGAATGCCTTCGGGACCGGCTATGGCGACTATCCCGGAGACCCCAATGACATGCAGCGGCACCTCCAGCTCGTTAATAAGATAACTGTCTCCGCATTCTCCCCATAGCCCTCCTACTCCAATGACCTGTGACGGCAGCCGGGCCGTCAGCGTATCCCAGCTTCCCAGGTCGGACCATTCCCCTTCATGCCTTACGACAACCGCTTTGGTGCTGCGCTCTGCCACTTCCTTGTCGAAGCTGCGGACCGGGAGCTCTGGATACTGTGCGGTTAATGCTGTCAATTCCACAGGCAGCTCCAGCCTCTCCAGATGCTCCAGCAGGAAGCCCAGCCGCACAGCGAATACCCCGCAATTCCATAAGGCCTTCTCCCGCATCAGCTCCAGGGCTTTAACCTTATCCGGCTTCTCAGCAAAAGATAATACCGGAGCATACCCGCCAGCGTCCTCCTGTGACGGGACGATATAGCCGTATTGCTCTGAGGGAGATGAAGGTCTCGTTCCAAGCAGGAGGAGTTCGGCCCCAGAATCGGCCAGAATGGCCTCGAATCGATGGAACTGGCGGAAAAAATCATCATCCGCGTACATGTCAGCCGGAGCGATGCAGATGATATCCTCCGGCTGTGCCTTTCCGGCGGCAAGCAAGTGCAGCGCGCCGAACGCGGCAGCAGTGAAGGTCCCGCGCTTGTATGGCTCTCCGATTACCGGATAATTGCTCCCGGTATGCCGCTGCGTGAGAGCCACCTGCTCCTGATGGGCTACGAACAACAGGGATTCATCCAGCCCGGCCTGAGCGAGCTGACGGCATACCCGCCCGATCATGGATTCTGTGCCCCCGCCTGGTGCAGGCAGCAGCTGCAGGAACATCTTGGAGCGGATGCTGCCGGACAGGGGCCACAGCCGCTGGCCGGAGCCGCCGCACAGAAGAATAGTATGCATCAATATCCTGCCTCCTTAAGGCTTGCCCGGAGTGGAGTATCCCTTGCGCTGATGGAAGGAGAGCGAACGGTAAGTATGGGCATACTTGCTTATCTGCTTTTTTCCCAATGAGCCCGCCGGGGTCTTCAGCGCTTTATTATTGGCATTTTTGAGCACCACAGAGGTGCGGTTTAAGCTGTACACGTAGTTGGCATAGGTCTCAAATTCAGAGAAGCCGAACTGCCGCTTCTTGTTGATGGAGTGCAGAATAGCCGCATGCCAGGACATGCCGTGCCGGGCTGCTATTTTTCTTTTGAGACTGGCCAGCTTCGCGGACTCGAACAGCATATAGTGGGTCACGAACGACTTGGGCGAAGGCGCAGGTACACCGAGCAGCTTGCGGTAGGTGCGGAAATACTCTGGCTGGCTCCAGCTGCGGCAATAGAAGATGCTTTTCCCGCCGGAACGGAAGCGATGGGGACGGATGAGCACCGTATCTGCATCAATGACCAGGAAATACTTCTCACGGCAGACCTGATCCCCGTTCATCTTGAGCAGCTGCTGATACAGCCAGCCTGACCGGTTCCAGCGGGAGGAGGAATAGCGGATCGCTTTTTTGGTGAATGGCAGGACGGTGGTTTCATTGACAAAGACGCAAGCTTTCCGGGAGCACAGCTGTCTGATTCTACTATTCTCCGGCGAGACAATGTAAATATTGCTGATAGGGTGCTGGACATAACGGCGAAGACTATCAATCACATAAGGGAGAGTGGCGAGATCTTTTTCAATAGCAGGAATCAGGACATCGATCGGCGGAGCGCTTGAGGTTACACTTACGGCAGCAACGGACATGGATTCATCTCCATACATATATTGACATTTGATCGTCTTCACTAGGGTATGCCTGCGCAGCTGGGATGGAGAGGGCAATCATCCTGCACCAAGTTAATCTTTTCATACGGGGCAAATGATATATTCCATGGCGCCTCCACCGGCATAGGATGCAGTGAATATGTATTTTTATGTAAAAAAAAGTGTTGACTCCCAGCCCGGACAGGAGAGTGCATAAGTGACAGCTAAAAAGGTTCAGTCAGGTCAGAGCAAATGGTATAAGACACAACTGCTGCTTAAGAACGAGACAATCAAGGCGTTCATCCCCGATACCCGGAGATTTAACAGGCGTAATCTGGAGCAGATGATGCACGGTTATGGAATGATCTATATCAAGCCGGAACGGGGAACGTATGGCATGGGCGTGATCCGCGCGGAGCGGAGGGACCGGCAGGGATATATGTATCAGTATGAGGAGACCGTGCGCCGGTTCGCTACGTTTGAGGCTTTTCATCACAGTCTGGCGGCAAGAATCGGCAAGAGGAGCTATCTGCTGCAAAAAGGCATCCACCTGCTGAAGCATCACGGGCGGCGCTTCGATATCCGGGTGATGGTGCAGCTCAGTCCCAAGGGTGTATGGGAGGCTACCGGAATTATCGGGCGGCTCGGGCATCCGCGCAAAATTGTGACCAATTACCACAGCGGCGGCAAACCGACCGCAGTAGAGCATTTGCTCTCCACCCATCTGTCTGCGCAGCAGCTTGTGCAGCTTAAGGGAGAAATGAACCGGCTGGGCATACGCATAGCGCAGCAGCTGAAAAAGACTTATCCGCACCACCGGCAGTTCGGTGTAGACGTCGGACTGGACCGCGCGCGGAAGCCGTGGATTATTGAAGTGAATATGAATCCTGATCCATACATTTTTAATCAGCTGAAGGATAAATCTATGTACCGCAGGGTCATGAGATACCGTGGGCTGGGTCTGAAGCGGAAATGCCGTTAGGCTGTGTAGTAGTCAGGCTGCAAAGCAAGTACATCAATACCGCAGGGGGTTCGCCCATCTGCTGATCGGCCGCTATGTCTTCTCCTCAGCCGCCTGCGTGAGAAGACATAGCGAACTCCCGGTACTTTATAGTAAAATAAGATAAATTTAACCACATACCCTCCCTCCGGAAGGGTGGATATTCAAGGTAATCATTAAGCGTATAAAGGTGGCAGGACAAGCTCATGAGAAAAAGTGTTGTATTTAAAGCGGTTTCATGTTACTTTATAGTCAATAAAAACGTTTTTATCAAAAAGGAACATTGATATGGCTAAGATAACGATCAAGGATGTCGCACGGGAAGCCGGGGTCTCCATCTCAACGGTCTCCAACGCCCTGAATGATGTGGATGTGCTGAGCCCGGAGACCAAAGCCCATATTCTGAAGGTGGCCCAGCGCCTGAATTACGTTCCGAATCTGAACGGCAAGCTGCTGAAATCGGGGACCACGAAGATGCTGGGATTCTTCACGACAAGTGTGTCCGGTCCGTACTTCTACAAGCTGGTAGAATCCATGTCCCGTCAGTGCGACCGCATGGGCTATGGCCTGAATGTATTTGTCACCAAGGACAAACAAGTGATTATGAGCAACATCCTCGGAAGACGGGTAGATGGTGTCATTATCTATGAGGAGCTGGGGATCGACGAGCAGGACATTGCCGCGATGAAGAAAGACAAGATCAAGGCGGTGTTTCTGGACAGGGTGCTGGAGGATGAAGGAATGGGCAGCATTATCTTTGATTCCTATGAATCAGGCTATGAGGCTACGAAGTATTTAATCAGCCTGGGGCATAAGCGGATTGCCTATATCTCCGGCGTGGACACGATGTTTGACAGCGTGCAGCGGAAGGAAGGCTATCTGGCCGCGCTGCGTGAATACCAGCTTCCGGTGGAGGAGGATTTTATCCTTCAGGGGTATTTTGAGGAGGACAGCACCTATAATGCCGTGAAGTCTTACCTCCGTCTGCATCCCGCACGAGTCCCTGACGCCTTCCTGGCCGGCAATGATATCAGTGCAATGGGCTGTATTCAAGCGCTCAAGAGCTACGGTTATGAAGTGCCGCAGGATGTCAGCGTGATGGGCTTCGATGATATTGATATCGCACCTTATTATTCGCCGCCGCTCACGACGGTAAGGAATCAGATTGCAAGACAGGGCATGCTGGCGATTGATCATTTGGTCCGCATGATTCAGGACAAGGAGCAGGGCGCGGCACAGAAGCTGCAGGGCGAGCTTGTCGTAAGAGGCTCAAGTCATGTGAAGCTGGAGCGGAAGGACCGCAGATAGAGGGCAGCGGGTGAAACTGATTTTACAGGAGGGGGATTTTTTGCGCCAAAATAAAAACGTTTTTATTAATTTATGCACCAATGTTAGCACCATCTGGATATCTCAATGGAGAGGGGGACAAGATCATGAATAAAACATCAGCGTCTGTTGCATCAGCTTCCATCCCGCCAGCAATACCCCCGTCCGCCAAGAAGCCCATGGGGCAGCGGATTAAAGAGTTTGTAACCGATTACAAGAGGCAGTGGGAGATTCAGTCGATGGTGCTGCCAGGCATTATTTTTATGATTATTTTCTGCTACATACCCATCTACGGGCTGACCATTGCTTTTAAGAATTACACGGTCATTGATACCTTATCCACTGCACCCTGGGTGGGACTGGATAACTTCAGGATTATTTTGTCGGACGAATACTTCTGGGATGCTGTTATCAATACGCTGGGCATCAGCTTCCTGAAGCTTGGGATCGGGTTCATCATTCCGATTATTCTCGCCATTATGATCTATGAGCTGAACATGGGCCGCTTCAAAAAATTCGTCCAGACGATCTCCTACCTGCCGCATTTCCTGTCGTGGATCGTCCTGGGCGGGATGCTGATTACCTGGTTCTCTACTTCCGGCTTGTTCAATGAGCTGCTGCTGAACCTCGGGCTGATCTCGAAGCCATCCAACATCCTGCTGGATGCAGGCAAGTACTGGTGGATTGCCACGCTGTCGGATATCTGGAAGGAAGCCGGATGGGGCACGATTCTGTATCTGGCCATTATGGCTAAGATCGACCCCACCTACTACGAAGCAGCCCGGATTGATGGAGCCGGACGGCTGCGCCAGATCTGGAATATCACCCTTCCGAACATGAAGGCGATCATCAGCCTGAACCTGATCCTTACGGTAAGCGGCTTACTCGGCTCGAATCTGGATCAGACGCTGGTCTTGATGAACTCGCAGAACCGGGAGAAAGCAGAGGTCATCAATTCCTATGTCTACCGGATGGGGATGACGCAGGGCGATTTCTCTTATGCTACGGCTGTCGGCCTCGGTGTCTCCATTGTTTCAGTAATCCTGCTGCTTATGGCCAACAAGGTCACCAGTAAATTGAACGATAATCAATCCGTGTTGTAGAGGGGGCGTTAGAGTGAATCGGAAGGTCATACGGGAAGATCTCGACAGCCGGATCTTTGATGCGGTAAATAAGGTGTTGTTGGTCTGCTTCATGGTTATTATCCTCGTTCCCTTATGGAACGTCATTATCTCCTCCCTTAGTTCGGGCAGGGCGCTTGCCGAAGGCGGATTCATTTTCTGGTCCAAAGAATTCTCACTGGAGAATTACCGGGCGGTCTTCAATGACAGCACGATCGGCCAATCCTTCGTGGTCTCGGTCGCCAAGACATTCATCGGGGTGATCACCCACGTGTTCTTTTGCGCAATGATCGGCTACGGGCTCAGCAAAAGATATATCCGAGGCCGCAAGCTGTATGTGGCGATGGGTGTGATCACGATGTTTTTCTCCGGCGGAATGATTCCGACGTATCTGCTGATCAAATCGCTCGGGCTGCTGAACACCTTCTGGGTCTACATTATCCCCGCATTATTCAGCTATTACGATGTGGTGATTCTGATGAACTTTTTCCGTAACGTGCCGGATTCGCTGGAGGAGTCGGCTAAGATTGACGGCGCAGGCGATTGGCATATTTTCCTGAAAATCTTCATTCCGCTCTCCATGCCCGCGATGGCAACCATCGCCCTGTTCAACGGGGTGGGACAATGGAACGACTTCATGACCACGAAGCTGTACATTACCGATCAGGCGCTCTACCCGCTGCAGATGAAGCTATATGAGATTATTGTGCAGTCGCAGACCCAGTCCATGCAGAATATCGGAGGCTCCGTCGTCATTGAGACCACCACCAAAGGAGTACAGCTGGCGACTATTGTTATTACTACGCTGCCAATTGTTGCGATGTATCCCATTCTTCAGCGGTACTTCATCTCCGGCATGATGCTGGGAGCGGTCAAGGAGTAGAAGAGGTTCACTACATTATAGGAGGTCACGAAGATGATCAAGATGACTAAGGTTCTCGGCAAAAAGACACTGAAGCCCGCGCTGCTCCTGATGGCAGCTATGCTGGTGGCGGCAGGGTGCAGCTCCGGCGGCGGTTCCACTAAGGAAGTAGAGGTATCACTTGAAGGCCGGTATACGGTAGACCCGGAGACTCCGGCCTGGCAGCTGGATAAGAAAGAGGAGCCTACGGACTTAACCTGGTATGTGAACGCGGACTGGTGGAACACGGACTTCGGCAAGGATGTAGTCACTAAGAAGATCAAAGAGGATCTGAACATTAATATCAAGTTCATTACCGGGGACGATACGAAGCTGAATACATTCTTCGCGGGCGGCGATATGCCGGATCTGCTGACCATCTTCGACTCCAATTCCCCGGTTGTGCAGAAGGCCGCCACCTGGGCGCTTCCGCTGAACGAGCTGGCGGAGAAGTATGATCCGTATTTCAACAAGGTGGCCGCTGCCGACACGCTGAACTGGTTCCAGCTGAAGGACGGCAAAACCTACGGTTATCCGAACTATTCCAATACCCAAGCGGATTATGACAGCGGCAATATTCCGGCGAAGACGGCTTTTGTCATCCGCAAGGATGTGTATGAGACGCTTGGCAGCCCTGACTTCGGGACCCCGGAGGCCTTCAGGAAGTCAATGAGTGAGATTAAGGCCAAGTTCCCGGACATGATTCCCTTCGGGTTCAACGCAATTGGAGAAGGGACCGGCTCGCTCGGCGATGCGCTGCAGGATTTCATCGGCGTTCCGCTGGAGACGGAGGACGGCAAGTTCTACAACCGCAATCTGGATGAGGATTATCTGACTTGGCTGCGGACGCTGAATGCCGTGTACCGGGACGGGGCGATCAGTGATGACAGCTTCGCGGATGACGGAACCGGCTTTGAGGAAAAGGTGAAATCCGGCAAATATGCAACGATGCTGCTTGACGGTACACCTCAGCAGGGCGGCAATCTGCAGATTTTCATGAGTGCCAATCCAGGTAAGGAGTATATGGCTGTTGACGGGCCGCAGAGCACCGTAGGGCATCAGCCGACCCTCAATCAATCCGGGATTACCGGCTGGATGATCAATTACATTACGAAGAATTGCAAGGACCCGGCCAAAGCGATTCAAATCTTCACCTACCTGCTGAGCGAGGAAGGGCAGAAGCTGATGAACTACGGGGTTGAAGGCGTGACGTATAAATTGAACCCGGACAGTACAGTTGAGCTGCTGCCGGAAGTGAAAGACCTGCAGCTTAATAATGCGGATAAGTTCAAGAAGGACTACCGGATGGGCGAATTCATGTTCTTCGGACATGACCGCCACAAAGCGCTGAGCAAGGACGCTTTCCCCGAGTCGATCAAGCAGATGCAGGAATGGGGCAAAGGCAAGCTGAAGCCGCACTTCATCCTGGAGAACATTAACCCGGATCAGGGAACGCCGGAGGCCCGCGGCCAGACGGCCATTAATACGAACTGGAACACTACGCTGGTCAGCATGATCCGTGCGAAGGACGATGCAACCTTCGACAGTGTTCTGGCGGAGCACAAGGCCTTCCTGGATAAGAACAACTGGGACAAGATTGTCGAGGTCCGCAGCGAGAAGATGAAGGCCAACAAGGAGAAGCTGGGCATTAAGTAAGCATGATACATGGAAGGAGCCCGCTTGGGCCCTTTTCTATAAAAAGATGGAGGGATAACCTATGCGTGAAATTATCATGTACCACTCTAACGGTGAGGATGAGCTGTTTGTGGAGCAAGTGGCCGCAGAGCTGCCGCGGCTACCGGCCGATGCGCTAACTGCCACCATTGAAATAGATGCCGGTCAAACGTATCAGGTGATGGATGGCTTCGGAGCTTCCTTCACCGACTCGGCCGCCTACCTGATCCATCTGGTGCTTGATGCCGGGCAGCGGACGGAGGTTATGCAGAAGCTGTTCGATCCGCTGGAGGGCATCGGCTTGTCCTTCCTGCGCAATCCCATGGGGGCATCGGATTATGCCAGAATGGTTTACAGCTATAACGATATGCCTGAAGGCGGGAGCGATCCGGCATTAGCCGGATTCTCTATTGCCCATGATGAAGCGGACATCATTCCGCTGGTGCAGGAGGCACTCAGGCTTAATCCTGAGCTTAAGCTGATGGCTTCGCCGTGGAGCGCCCCGGGCTGGATGAAGACCAGCGGCTCGATGATCGCAGGGAGTCTGAAGCCGGAGCACTACCAGGTGTATGCGGATTATTTCGTCCGCTTCATTCAGGCTTATGCCGCTCATGGCTTACCTATCTATGCTGTCACTGTGCAGAACGAACCGCTCTATGAACCGCAGCACTACCCCAGCATGCTGATGCTGCCGGAGGAGCAGCGGGAGTTCATCCGGGATTATCTGAAGCCTGCCTTCCAGGAGCACGGGCTGGACACCAAAATCTTCTGCTACGATCATAACTGGGACCGGCCGGATTATCCGCTGTCTGTGCTGAAGGGAGCGGAAGCGGAGGTAGACGGTGTGGCCTGGCACTGGTATGGCGGTGCGCCGTCAGCCCAGTCGGAAGTGCTGGCGGCTTACCCGGATACAGAGGTGCATTTCACCGAAGGCTCGGGCGGGGAATGGATTCCCCCGTTCGAGCAAGCCTTCTCCAATGTGATGCGCACGGGTATTGAGATTCTGCGGAATCACAGCAAGTCATTCGTGCTATGGAATATGGCCTTAGATGAGCAGAACGGCCCCACCGTGCCCGGCTTCGGCCAGAGCACCTGCCGCGGGGTAGTGACCGTCAACCAGCAGACCCGGGAGCTGACCTATACCCTGGATTATTACGCATTGGCACACTTCAGCAAGGTGATCCGTCCCGGGGCACTGCGCCTGGCTTCTAACGCCAGCCGGGAGCATCTGCGCTCGGTTGCCTTCCGCAACGCGGACGGCTCGCTGGCCGCCGTCCTGTTCAACGACAGCGAAGCCGAAGAGACCGTGTCTGTGCGGCTGGAGGGGGAGGAGCTGCTGACCTGCTCTATCGCCGCGAAGGGCGCGGTTTCGGTGAAGGTGGCGGGTAAGAGGAAGTAGTGGTTTAGTATAGATGAAGACTCAGGCTGCCGGAATTTTCCGGACAGCCTGAGTCTTTTTTGGAAAGCAGCAAGGGAATATCGCCCTGGCGGAGTGTATACGGAAAACCGATTACAATGCGATGGCATGAGAATGCGCGGTCCAAATGTAATCGGAAAACCGAATACATTCGGTCGACGCGATTTTTCTAATTACTGTTTACCTTTGAAAATACCCGCGATCTCATCCAGCAATCTATCCAGCGTAATCGGGTCGTCGAAGTTATATTTGCTGTCAAGAGTATACACGCGGCCTTCTTTGACGGCGGGAATAGCCTTCCACAAGCCGCTGTCCATAAGTGCGTTTTGTCTCGCAACTGTTTTGCTGCTGGTGTCGGTAAGAAGGAACATATGCTTTCCAATATACTGCGGCAGCACCTCGTCGGAGATGGTTACGAACCGTTCACTGGCATCGACCAGCTTCTGTACGCCTTCTGCCGGCTTGAAGCCAAGCTGTCCGTACAGCGTTTCGTTCAGACCTTTGCCGCCCATAATGTACAGCTCGGAGCCAAGTACAAGCAGGGAGGTGGCTGTATCGCCTTCAGTCAGATTGAGCTGCTGCTTCACGGAGGCAACCTTCGTCTTATAATTGTTGAACCATGTATCAGCCTGTCCGGTGATGCCGAATAATTCTGCGATCTGGCGGACACGCTCCTCCGTCGGGAAGGTGCCGTCCAGTCCAACTACCACCGTCGGAGCAATCTGGCTCAGAGATTCAATACCGGTCTCGTCCCAGTCGTCGAAGATAATCAGGTCGGGTGAGAGGGTAAGGATTTTCTCAGGGGAGAAAGGGTAGCCGATATCTTCAATCCCTTCGAGCAGATCGGGGTAAGCCACCTGTGTACCGATGACGCTTAACGTAGCCCCTATCGGCTTGATGCCTAGCGCCAGCAGGTCGCCCGGATTACTGCCAACATACACAATCTTCTGGGGCTGGGTTGGAATCTCAACCTCCCGTTTCTTGTAATCGGTATACTTCCGTGTTGCAGCCGCCTCCGTGACAGCCGCCTGGCTGGCCTCCGGTGCTATAGTGGATTGACTTGTGGCAGCGGGTGTAGGAGCTGACGCAGTTGTTGCATTGTCTGGCTTGCCGCAGGAGGCCAGGATCAAGGTGAAGAGAAGCAGGGTTAACGGGAGTATTAATTTTTTGAGGCTTGGCATGTGCAATGCTCCTTTAGAGAGTATGTATTTTAATGATGATGATAATCATTATCATTTAATTATGATAGAGAGGAATAGCTATGTTGTCAATCCTTAAGCTGCTTTTATCTCACTTGGAAAAAATAACTGAAACCTGTTTCTGCCGGAGAGAAGCACCCGCTGCAATAAAATGATAGAATAATAGTCATAGTCTTATACAGGGAGTGAATTTCTTATGAAAAAGATTGCTGCCGGCGTCATTGCCGGAGCGATACTGATGGTGGGTGCGCAGGCGCTGGGCGCTTCTGCAACACTGGTAGGAAAGGCCATTCAGGCGGAGTATACGGTAAATGTGTATGGGAAGAAGCTGGCCGATCCGGCTATTGTTATTGACGGCAAAAGCTATGCGCCCGTGCGCGCCATCGGCGAACTGGCCGGATTCCAAGTGACAGTAAAGGGTAAAACAATCAGCCTGGACGATAAAGGGCGGCCAGCGCCTCCTTTGTCTGACGAGAAGAGCTCACTGGTTGGTCCTGCGCCGGTTAGCACCCCTGATCCTGCCATCACTGCGGCCAAGAGCAAAATTGATATTATTGACGAGAAGATCGATGCCGTAGTTACTAACATCCTGACCACCAGCAGCCAGCTGAAGACGAGTCCCGGCAATACCGAGCTCAAGCAGAAGCTGGAACAGTACAAGGAAGAATACGCCGACCTGCTGAAGCAAAAGGATCAGGAGCTGCAGCGATAATAATCTGCCCCGTAGCCATGAATGAGGTTGATCATGGGCTGCGGGGCTTTTTTTTGAAATCTAGAATTTATATGTTTCACGCGAGGGCGGATATTCCGGCCTTAACTTGCTTTTCCAGCGCCATAAGAAAGCGCTATACTTTGTTTTATAACACGTGTTATACTTTCCTTGAGGTGCTGAATTATGAGCAAAAAAAGAATAACCAGCTTCGATGTAGCCAAACGGGCAGGTGTGTCCCGCAGCGTAGTCTCTGCGGTGCTGAATGATACGCCTGGCATTGGCGTTGGAGCCGATACGCGCGAGGCTGTGCTGGAAGCCATCCGTGAGCTGAATTATCATGTGGATGCCGGTGCGCGCAGCATGAAGACGGGCAGAAGCATGACGCTTGCCGCTTATGGGGATACGCGCCATCCGCTGTTCATCCGGCTGCTGGAAGGGATGCAGCGGGAGTGTGAACTGGGCGGGTATCACATCCTGCTCTGTTCCCCGCGCCCCAAGGGGAATGCGGGCGGCAGGGCCGAGCTGCTGGAATTGTATCACCAGCGGAAGATTGACGGGATAGTTACCCTGGACCACACCAGCTACAAGGATGAGGAGTGGGCGTCCCTTGTCAGCGCTGCCGGAGTCCCCTACGTCTCCGTGGAAGGGTATGCGGAAGTGCCGGGTGTACACTCTGTACTTGCTGATTATTCAGGCAGTGTAGAGACCGCAATGAATTATTTGATGCGGGAAGGCACAGCACAGCAGCCTGGGCCGGTCTACGCGGAGGTATATCATGCGCTTGACACGGATAACTGGGCGGAGCGGAACCGCCGGGAAGCCTACGCAAGCTGGTGCACATCGCGCGGGCTGGAGCCGGTGATCATTCGTTTGGAGGAGCATGGCAGCGCGTGGGCAGATTGTCTCCAGAGGCTTACGGTGGGCAGCGGCCAGCCGAATGCGCCGCTCCTGGTCAACTGGTCGAGCGCGATTCCCGACCTGTACCGGGCTGCTCATAAGCTGGGCCTGCGGATCGGCGAAGACCTGCGCATTATGGCAGCAGACAACACGATTCAAGGCGACCGGCTCAGCCTGCCCTCCTTAAGCTGCGTAGAGATCCCCTATGTAAGTATGGGAGAAGAGGCCGTACGCTGCCTGCTTCAGCAGATGAGCGGCGCGAACGGGAACATGAGCGGCGGGACCGGGAACAAGGCTGGTCAGGCGGAGAAAATCTGGCTTCCGGCTGTGTTAAGGGCGGGAGAAAGCTCGTAGATTGTGGTGCAAGTAAAACTAAAATGTTAGCTGCTGGAGGTATTGGAGATAGTGCGGTTGGTGGCGTGGAGTGTGCCGGGTGGGCTGGATGGATCGGATATGGAAATTCAGAGGGATAAATCCCTCTGAATTGGCTGGAAGTAGGCTGAATGCTGATATGAGAGGGATAAATCCCTTTGAGTTGGCTGAAAATGGGCCGGATGCGGAAATGAGAGGGATAAATCCCTTTGAGTTGGCTGAAAATGGGTCGGATGCTGAAATGAGAGGGATAAATCACTTTGGCTCGGCTGGAACTAGGTTAGATATGCTACTTGAGGTATTTTAGGTGAGCAAATGAAGAGCATTCGTGCCCCTGAATTAGCCGAAAATGAGCTAGGTGAGCAAATGAGGGGCATTAGTGCTCTTGAATTAGCCGAAAGTGGGCCAGGTGAGCAAATGAGGGGCATTAGTGCTCTTGAATTAGCCAAAAGTGAGCTGGGTGAGCAAATGAGGAGCATAAGTGCACCTGATCTAGCCCGCCCACCACTTTTGCCCGCTTGATAACACGTGTTATAACATGAGAGGAGAATGTTAATGTTCTGGACAGAAGAGAAGCTTGGTGCGCGGTTGAGAGAGCTCGAGGGGTACCGGTACCGTGAGCGGATTGAGTTAGTTGAGTGGCAGGTTACTGAGGATCTTGAAGGGGCTAACGGTGCTTATCCGCCTGCACTTGACGGGGGAAGGAAACTGCGGACCGGGGAGTATTGGACCGGCTATGATGCTTATCTGTGGCTGTACCGCAAGGTAAACGTTCCAGCCGAATGGCAGGGGAAACGTGTGGTCGGGTTGTTCGATTTCGGGCGCACCGGCGGGGGGAATAACAGCGGGTTTGAATCGCTGCTCTATCTGGACGGGAAGCCTTATCAGGGCGTGGACTCCAACCATCAGGAGGTATTCCTGGAAGACGGCGCGGCCGGGCGGGAACTGGATTTCACCTTCCGCTTATGGTCGGGCCTGAACGGCGACGGGCAGCTGATTCCGCAGGAGCACAAGATCAAGCGGGCAGAGCTGGCCTATCTGGATGAGTCCGCCGACAACCTCTACTACACCGGGCGGGCGGCGCTTGGCACCATTAAGCAGCTTTCGGACAGCCGGACCGAGAAGCATGAGCTGCTGGCCGCCTTGAACAAGGCGTTCAACAGGCTGGACTGGTCCAGACCTGGAAGCGCGGCGTTCTATGCTTCGGTTCAGGAAGCCGAAACACTGCTGCGTGAGGCGCTCGCCCGGATGGAGCAGGAGCATCCAGTGACGGTAACCGCTATCGGCCATACGCACATTGATGTGGCCTGGTTATGGCGCTTAACTCACACCCGAGAGAAAGCAGCCCGCTCCTTCTCCACCGTACTGCGGCTGATGAAGGAGTTTCCGGAGTACATTTTTCTTCAGACCCAGCCTCAGCTCTATGCATACATCAAGCAGGATTACCCGGAGATCTATCAGGAGATTAAAGAACGGGTGGAAGAGGGCCGCTGGGAAGCCGGAGGGGCGATGTGGCTGGAAGCGGACTGCAATCTGACGAGCGGCGAGTCGCTGGTACGGCAGATTTTGTACGGGACGAAGTTTTTCCGCGAGGAGTTCGGGGTGGACTGCAAATACTTATGGCTGCCGGATGTGTTCGGGTATAGCTGGGCGCTGCCGCAGATTCTGCGCAAGTCGGGCATTGACACCTTCATGACCACCAAGATCAGCTGGAGCCAGTACAACCGGATGCCGCATGATACGTTCCAGTGGAGAGGAATTGACGGCAGCGAGGTGCTGACCCATTTCATCACGACGCCGGAGGGCCCGGAATCGGGGGCCTGGTATTACACCTATAACGGCCTGATCGAGCCTTTCTCCGTGCAGGGCATCTGGGAACAGTACCGCGACAAGAACCTGAACCGCGAGCTGCTGCTGTCCTATGGTTACGGGGACGGGGGCGGCGGTGTCAACCGCGAGATGCTGGAGATGCGGCGGCGGCTGGATACGATGCCGGGTCTTCCCCAGGTGAAGACGGGCCGGGCAGCGGAGTACTTCGAGCGGCTTCATGAGACGATAGACAGGGCGGAGGAGTATGTGCACACCTGGGACGGGGAGCTATACCTGGAGTACCACCGGGGAACCTATACCAGCCAGGCCTATAACAAAAAAATGAACCGCAAGCTGGAACTCCTCTACCGCGAAGCGGAATGGCTGCAGATGCTGTGGGCGGCGGAGAGCGGCGAATTTAGCCAGTATCCTGCGGATTCGCTTTTGGAAGGCTGGCAGACCATTCTGCGCAACCAGTTCCACGATATTATTCCCGGTTCCTCCATTCATGAGGTGTATCAAGACTCACGCGTAGAATACGCGGAAGCAGAGCAGATCGGCCTGGCAGCACGGGCGGCTGCTGCGGAGGGGCTTGTCGGTCTCGCATCTGGACCTGCTGCAGATTCGCCTTCAGCGCAAGCCGGTCTCGCATCTATGTCTGCCGAGGGTTCGCCTGCGCCGCAATCCGGTCTCTCACCGGCAGAGGCCCCGCTGCGCACCGAATACACGCTGTTCAACAGCGCCTTCTTCACCGCGCCCCGGCTGGCAACTGTGCCTCATGATGCAGAGAATGCTGTCTGGACAGACGCCGAAGGCAACCGGCTGAACGCACAACGCTCCGGCGGGCAGTGGCTGGTGGAGACAGCGGCGGTTCCGGCGCTGGGCAGTACAGTGATTGTTGCCGCTGAGCCTGGCGGTTCCGAAGCTGCTCAGCCAGACCCCTCCATTCCGTTCCGCTGGCAGGATTCCACACTTACGACTCCTTATTATATTCTGGAGTGGAACACAGACGGACAGCTGAGCCGGGTCTTCGACCGCAGCGCCGCTCGCGAGGTGCTGGCCCCGGGAGAATGCGGCAATGTGCTGCAGGTGTTCGAGGATAAGCCGAAGATGTTCGATGCGTGGGATATTGATTTATTTTATCAGGAGAAAATGAAGGTCATCACCGCTCTGCGCTCCGTCAAGCTGACTGAATGCGGCCCGCTCCAGGCGGTGCTGGAATTCAACTGGACCTACATGGATTCTACCATTATCCAAAAGGTTAAGGTGTACGCCGGAAGCGCGCGGATTGATTTCGAGACTTACGTAGACTGGCATGAGCAGCATCAGCTGCTGAAAACGGCATTCCCGGTAGCTGTGCGGGCGACGGAAGCGACTTACGATATCCAGTTCGGCAACGTAAAGCGGCCGACGCACTGGAATACAAGCTGGGATTATGCACGGTTCGAGAGCGTGGGCCATCAGTGGGCGGATCTGTCAGAACGGGGCTATGGAGTCAGTCTGCTGAACGACTGCAAATATGGCTATGACATTAAGGATCATACGATGCGTCTGTCGCTGATCAAATCGGCGACCAGCCCCGACCGGCTGGCGGACCAGGGCGAGCATCACTTCACATATGCCCTGCTGCCGCATGTAGGGGATTGGGTGGCTGCGGGGACGGTACAGGAAGCATGGGCGTTGAACCAGCCGCTCCTGGCTGTGGAAGGAGCCTATACTGCCGGAAGCGGCAAATCCTTAATTACCTGCGATGCCCCGAACATTGCCATCGATGCTGTCAAGCTGGCCGAGGACGGCAGCGGATGCATAGTCCGGCTGCATGAGTATACCGGCACACGCTGCTCGGCGAGTGTCAGCAGTGATTATACCGTCTCCTCCTGGCAGCTGCGCGATCTGATGGAGCGGCCGCTGAATACAGAGGCCATAGACGGTTCAGCGATCCGGCTTGATTTCAAGCCTTATGAGATTCATACGGTTCATTTGACTTTTGGCTAATGCTTAAGTCTGATCTGCCCGTCCAGGCAGGTTAAGGCACATCTAAAAGACCGCCATTCCGGCAGGGGAGCTTTCACACACCCTGCCGAAATTGGCGGCCTTTTTTTATTGTTTAGGAAATTGTGGCGCGAATGTATGCGGAAAACAACACACATTTGCTAGCGCGCAGGCGCACCGCCCTAATACTCCACAGCCCCCTAATGAAGTTGGAGTCCTCCCCCACAAAAATGTAGACTAGAGATAGGAGGAGGATGAACGGTATGGGACACTTAACAGGAACAAGAGAGAAGGCAGCGCAAGAGGTGTTATCTGGCATTAAGGCGGCGGTGGTTGCCCGAAAGTATGGGGTGACTCCGTCCACGGTGAATCAGTGGGTGAGGGATTACCGGGAAGCCCATGGAGAACAAGATCATCCGTACCCCCAGGAGCAGGTAGAGGAACTGAAGCGCCTGGTAGAGGTCGAGCAGAAATATGAGAAGGCGGTCAAGATGCTCGGTGAAAAGGAGTTAGAGATTGAGATTCTGCGTGAACTGCTAAAAAAGCCAACCCCTGCTTATCCGAAAAAATCGAGGTAGCCGAGATGTTCATTAAGCAGGGATATTCCGCAGCGTTGGTACTACGTCTCATCGGGCTCGCAGAGTCCACGTACTACGACCGTAAGAAACGCAAGTCACAGGATGCACAGGCCGTACTCCAGGGGCGCGGAAGACCCGTACCCGGCTACTCTCTGACCGAGTCTGGAGCGAAAATTAGCGACGAGGAAATCCAGGAATGGCTGCTGGAATTAATCGCTGGAGAAGAGCACGTGTACGGATACAAACTGCTGGCCAAGTGCTTGTGGAACCAGCACCGTTTAAAGCTCAATCACAAGAAAAGTTACCGGCTGTGTCAGGCGCTGGATATCCTGCAGCCGCAGCGTCACAAGCGTTTTAAGCATCCCCGGAAGCTGCCGGAGAACCGGGTCATTACCGGAGCAGGCCAGCTCTGGCAGATGGACATTAAGTACGGGTACGTGGCGGGCCGGGACCGGCATTTCTTTGTCCTGAGCATTATCGATGTGTTTACCCGTGTCATCGTCGGCTACCACCGCGGATCGTCGTGTGAGGCCAAGCACGCCTGCCAGACGCTGGGACGCGCCATGGAGCAACACTGCGCCCCTGGCAGCGTACGCCCGGTGATCCGCACCGACAACGGCCCACAGTTCGTCAGCCACCTGTTTGGCGACATGTGTGAAAGCTGGGAAATGACCCATGAACGCATTCCGCCTCGAACGCCGGATTTAAACGCTTTTATTGAATCGTTCCACAGTAATATTGACCGGGATTTGTTCCGCAAAGAGGCATTCGACACGTTCGAAGAGGCCTATGAAGCGGTGGACCGGTACATGGACTTTTACAACAACCGCAGAATGCATACGAGCCTTCGGAACATGCCGCCAGCTACGTTTGCGGAGTGGGTCCTGACCCAAGAAGACCGCTCCCGCTTCTTCTGGCCGAGAGAAAAAGCGAAATAAAGAGCATATCTACGATAAGTACTGATTTGATACGGAGGACTCCGGGATAAGGGGGTCGCACCGAATATATGCGGAAAACAGCATACATTTGCTGGATCACAGGCGCACGGGTCGAATGTAAGCGAAAACAGCATACATTGTGCTGGCGCGCAAGCGCAACGGCGAATGTATGCGGAAAACAGTATACATTTGCTGAATCACAGGCGCACGGGCCAAATGTAAGCGAAAAACAGCATACATTTGCTGGTGCACGGGCGCAACGGGCGAATGTATGCGGAAAACAACACACATTTGCTAGCGCGCAGGCGCACAGCCCTAACGTATGCGGAAAACAGCATACATTAGCTGGCGCCAGGTGTTCTAATGTACTACAGTTCGCTGTGTACTTACATCCGCTTAATCAGCTCTTCCAACTCGATGACCAGACTTTTGGCAAGCTCAAAATTGTTATCCTTCAGCGCCAGTTCTACCCGGGTCTCGGCCGCTTTCTTCTTCTGCTCCAGCTCCAGATAATCCTTATCGAAATGCAGGGCATAGATCATCTTCTTGAATTTCTTGATCGTCATCTTGCGGATTGTCTTATCGTCAATAATCAGCACATAATCCATCCCGTTGACCACGGAATAGAAGTCATGCGAGATCATAAGAATTGCGCCCTTATACTCCTGGATGGCTTGGTCCAGAGCGATTTGCGTGTAGGTATCCAGATGGCTGGTCGGCTCATCGAGCAGCAGGACATTGGCCTTCAGAGCAGATACCTTGGCCAGCTGCAGCAGATTTTTTTCGCCGCCGGACAGGGCTGCTATTCTCTGGTTCACAATCTCGCCTTCAAAGCCATAGGATGCCAGGTGGGTGCGGATCTCATCATACGTAGCCATTCCGGCCTCGATGAATTCTTCGAGCAGGGTGTTCGAATCTGTCAGCACTTCGCCTTGAAGCTGGGACAGATAAGCTACCGTAGCCTCCGGGCTCAGGGTTATAGAGTCGTGCTGGCCCCGCGCGATATCGCGCAGCAGGGTTGTTTTGCCGGTACCGTTCGGACCGATCAGGGCGACTTTATCACCAGCATTCATCTCGAAGCTAACCTTGTCCAGCAGCAGCTCATCGAAGGCCGCCCGGTAATCCTGGACTGTCACTACAGGAGCGTCCGCGTTCTGCGGCTCATGCACCATTCCCAAATGAATCTGGGGCTGCTTAATGTCCACGAACGGCGCTTTGATTCTGCGGGCCTCCAGTCTTTCCTGGAACTTCACTCTGGCTTTGAGCGCTCTCCCTCTGGAGGCTTCTGAATTATACGTGGCGATGACCCGGAGGTTGTCGATGATGTTCTCGTTGCGCTCAATCTCTTCCTGTTCGGCGAGGGCCAGCTCCTGCAGCTCTATTTTGGTCTGAAGCAGGGAGAGGTTGTATTCCAGATACCGGCCGTCGAACTCCTGAAGCTCCTTGTTCTCAAGGTGAATGATTTTGTTAAAACAATGGTTAAGCAGATAACGGTTGTGCGTAACCACCAGCAGAATTCCCTTATGGGAGTTAATCAGCTGCCGGAGCGCATTCAGGTTCTCGAAGTCCAGGAATACATCCGGCTCATCCATAATCAGGAAGTCGGGACGGTTCAGCATTTCCTTCATGACCTGAACTAGCTTGAATTCCCCGCCGCTCAGCTCGGATACCTTGAGGTCCCTGCGCTTCATGAGGTCCGCCAGATTCAGCTTTTTGTGAATGAGGCTCTCGTAATCATCTCCGCCCAAGGCCTCGTAAGCGTCCAGAGCCAGTTGATACTTCTCCAGCAGCGGCTCAATGTCCTCCGAGGTCTCCATCTCTGTGCAGATGAGCTGTATTTCCTCCTGTAGCTTAATGAAGGGTCCGGCTATATATTCAAACACGGTAGTGTCGGCAGGCAGGTCCGGCTTGGCGAACTGGCTGACATACCCGATGCTGCAATCAGGCTCCATCTCAATGCTGCCGTCGAACAAATATCTGTCCCGGTCCATCAGAATGTCGATCAGGGTGCTTTTTCCGCTGCCGCTGGTTCCGATAAAAGCGCAATGCTGCGCCTCTTCGAGCGTAAACGAAATGTCAGTGTAGAGCTCTTTTTGCGGGAAGGAGAAGGACAGGTGTTGAACTTTAATCATAGGACTACCTTTCTGTGTAGCTGGAATGGAGTTTACCGTTGATAGCCTAACACTATTTATCAATAACATCAATCATTCTGCGTCAAAGTTATTCCTCCCGCCTCATCGCTTCCGCCATGTGTCCTTCCGGGCGTCTGCCGGTAACTCCCCGGCGTGGTTCCGATGATCCGCTTGAAGACCAGAGTGAATGTCGACGGATCGTGGTATCCTACCTGCTCTGCAATGAGCTGTACGGGTGTCTTGGGCTGCTGGACCAGCAGCAGACAGCTTTTCTGAATCCGCACGTTCTGGAGATAACGGTAGAAGGTCTGCCCGGTATGCGCCTTGAACAGCCGCTGAAGATGCCGTTCGCTCCAGTCGAAGCTGCGTGACAGATGCGTCAGGGTAATCTCCTGCACATAGTTCAGCTGGACGTAATTCAGAATCTGCAAAAACTGCGTCTGCCTGCCCAGCGGAAACTGAACCTCATCATGCTTCAGTCTGTAGATACTGATCAGAAGCTGAACGAACAAGGTCAGCAGGTAGCTGTCCGATCCGCTTTGCGGCAGGTGAACCTCGCGGTGAAGCGAGAGGAACAGGCTCTCGATGGAGCCGTTCAGGTCCGTCACGGAGAAGGAAGGCAGCCGGTGTTCTCTGATCTGCTCCAGGTAGGAGGCAATCAGCGGGTCTTGAATCATGGGGGCAAGACGGTCCAGCAGCTCCGGCTTAAACAAACAATTGTACACGACAAGCGGCTCACGCATTAAACTGGGTGAAGACGGGCGGAAGACATGGGAGACACCGACAGGAATGTAGTGCAGCTGGCCCTTGCCTGTCGGGTGAGCCTTCTGGCCGATATAATGAAATCCTTTGCCCTCGGCCACGAAGGTCAGCTCCATGAAGTCATGGGAGTGAAGCGGAAGATCATAGCTCTCGGTAGCGCGGTTCACATATAACAGGAGATTGCCCCGGAAGAAATACTCCCCTTTTAGCGTATGGTTGGCCGAATCCATCAATTCCCTCCTCCAGATCCAGAAAGTCCTTTTTACCCCCGTGAAATGTCCATATTGCAGGTCATGCAAACCATGCGGAATCCTATAATTGTAATAGAAAGCGCGTCATATATACAGGATTAATCCTATAAAAGACGAGGTGTATTCAATGATAGCTATTCAAAAACCGCGAGTGGAGTACCAGGAGAATCCGCTGGGACTGGATATCCGTAATCCAAGAATCAGCTGGCAGCTGCGGGCGGATGAGCGCGATGTAAGGCAGCAGGCGTATCAATTACAGGTGGCAGGCGCGGCGGATTTCGGGAGCGTATGGTGGGACTCGGGCAGAGTGGAGTCGGGTGAATCTGTCCATATCGAGCTGAAGGAGCTGGAGCTGCAGTCCAGGACGCGTTATTATTACCGGGTTAAAATATGGGATCAGCACCATCGTTCCACGGAGTGGTCCGTGGCGGCCTGGTGGGAGATGGGGCTGCTCTCGCCGGAGGAGTGGACCGCAGAATGGATTACGGCTCCGCTGGCCTGTCTGGCGGAAGATGCAGAGCAAAGCCCGCTGCTGCGCGGAAGCTTCCAGGTGGACCGGCCGGTCGCCCGTGCCAGAATCTATGTGACCAGTCTCGGGCTGTATGAGCTGGAGCTGAACGGAACACGGGTAGGAGACACTTATCTCAATCCGGGATGGACCAGTTACAGCCACCGCCTGCAATACCAGACGTATGATGTGACCCCGCTGCTCACCCTTGGGGACAATGCGGCGGGTGCCTGGCTCGGGAACGGCTGGTACAAAGGGAATCTCGGCTGGGAGCACAGGAAGCATATCTATGGCAGCCGGACAGCGCTGCTGATGCAGCTTCATCTCACCTATGAGGACGGCACGGAGCAGATCATAGGAACCGGCCCGCAGTGGAAAATCTTACCCGGCCCTATCCTGATGTCGGAGCTGTATCATGGCGAGACCTATGACGCCCGCCTGGCGCAGCACGGCTTCAGCCTGCCGGGGTATGACGACACGTTGTGGACACCGGCGGAGATTCTTCCGTATGCCAAGAATATTCTGCTTGCGCAGGAGAATGATCCGGTCCGGGCAGTCCAGGAATTGGCACCTGCGGCCTTCATCCGCACCCCGGCAGGGGAGACTGTGCTGGATCTCGGACAGAATATGGTCGGCTGGCTGCGGTTCACCGTAGATGGCGCGGCGGGTCAGGAATATCAGTTGCGGCATTTCGAGGTGCTGGACCAGGCGGGCAATGTGTATACCGAGAACCTCCGGACGGCCAGACAGACCGTTACTTATATCGCCCGAGGCGGGGGCAGGGAGAGCTTCCAGCCGCGGTTTACCTTCCAGGGCTTCCGGTATGTCCAGCTGATCGGCTTCCCGGAACTGCTGGATCTGCAGGACTTCACAGGCGTGGTGCTGCATTCCGATATGGAGCCAACCGGCACCTTCACCTGCTCGAACCCACTGCTGAATCAGCTCCAGCACAACATCCTGTGGGGGCAAAAGGGCAATTTCGTCGATGTGCCGACCGACTGTCCGCAACGGGATGAACGGCTAGGGTGGACCGGGGACGCGCAGATGTTCATCCGCACGGCGGCGTATCTGATGAATGTGGCCCCCTTTTTCAGCAAATGGCTGGGGGACTTGGCAGCGGATCAGCGGGAGGATGGAGGAGTTCCATACGTGATTCCGCATATATTGGGGGAGGAGGCACATTCCTCTGCGGCGTGGGGCGATGCGGCGGTCATCTGTCCATGGACGATCTACCAGTGCTATGGGGATAAGCGGATTCTGGAGCAGCAGTACAGCAGCATGCAGGGCTGGGTGGAATATATCCGCCGCCAAGGGACAGATGAGTTCCTATGGAATACCGGCGTCCACTTCGGAGATTGGCTGGGTCTGGATGCCAAGGCGGACAGTCATGTGGGGGCTACGGATCGGAATTATATTGCAACGGCCTTCTATGCTTATTCGGTCCAGTTAATGGCAAAAACGGCGAAGGTGCTGGGCCGGACAGAAGATGTGGAGAAGTACTCGCAGCTGCATCACCGGGTCAAGGATGCGTTCAACCAAGCGTATATCCTGCCAGCGGGGGAGGAAGGTCCGGCTACCCAAACAGCCTGTGTGCTGGCCTTGATGTTCGGTCTGGTGGAAGGAAGTGCCAAGGATCGCACGGTTGCAAGACTTATCGAACTGCTGGAAGCGAGCCATTATCATCTTACGACAGGCTTCGTGGGCACGCCTTATCTGACTCTGGTGCTGGCGGAAGCGGGCCGTTACGATGCCGCCTACAAGCTGCTGCTCCAGACGGACTATCCGTCCTGGCTGTATCCGATTACCCGCGGCGCAACTACGATCTGGGAGCACTGGGACGGAATTAAGGTGGACGGCAGCTTCTGGAGCAAGGAGATGAATTCCTTCAACCACTATGCTTACGGGGCGGTAGGAGACTTCCTGTACCGTTATGTGGCCGGGATCGAACAGACAGAGGAAGGGCCGGGCTATAAGCAGTTCCTGATCCAGCCGCATCCGGGAGGCGGACTCACCTCGGCTGCCGCCAGTCTGGAATCCATGTACGGGAAGATCCGTTCCGAATGGACAATAGACTCCGGGATAATCGGGCTGACCGCCGTGGTTCCCCCGAATACCTCGGCTACGGTACTGTTGCCGGACGCCTTGCTGGCTGAAGTATCGGAGACGGGAATGGAGGCTGGACAGCCGCTTGAGCAGACCCCTGGTATTCATTCCGCAGAGCAGATGGCACAGGCGGTGAAGGTTACGCTCGGCTCCGGGGAATACAGATTCCAGTACCCTTTGCGGAAGTAAGGGGAGTGTAGATGGGGCTGTTTCAGCCACTGATCATGCTGCAAAGCAGAGCCTACGGGAGTAAGGGGCTCTGTTTTTTGTTGTGTGCTGGAAAGAATCCTCCACCCATTCCACTCTCCTGCCCCTTGCAATCTTCCCACATAAGCGCTATTATAGATAAATAAAGTCTTCAATTAAAGACATAGTCCTTATGTAAGGTGGAATAAGACATGAAATACTCCAAAGCAACGAACTACGCCCTGCACACGATGCTGTTCCTGGTGGCGCACACTCCCGATAAGCCGATGGGCGTGCAGCAGCTTGCCGAGCGGCAGAATGTATCGCCTACGTATTTGTCCAAGATTCTGACCAAGCTGGTCAAGGCCGGGCTTATCGAATCCGCATCCGGGGCCAATGGCGGGTATCGTCTGCGGCGCAAGGGGGACGAAATCTCGTTCCTGGATATCATCCATGCCATTGAAGGCACAGCGTCGCTGTTCGACTGCACGCTGGACCATCCCAGTCAGTGTCTGATTCAGCAGGAGATGGTCAAGGCCGAAGGGCAGATGGAGGATTATCTGCGGAATAAGATGATGTCAGAGCTGGCGGATAAGATGCGGGCATGTCAGCAGTAAGAACTGGCTGAGCAAATACGGTCATGGCGCAAGAACGGCTGCCGGGCTGTGTTCTGCGTGGTTCCCGCCAAAAACGGCTGCCGTCCCTCTAAGGGCGTCAAGGCCGTTTTTGCCGGATGTATTATGGATATTCAAAGTCTATTAAGTCTGTATATAAGAGAGGATGAATGATTAATGAATAACGGATTATTCGATGCAAGCGTATGGGAGAAGGCCTGGAAGGAAGATCCCAAGGCAATGGCTAACAAGTTCAAGGCGATGGGCATGAACCCGCACACGAGCTTCGATCATAAAGCCGAGGTGTTCAATGAAGAGGTCTTCAGCAGTGCCGGGCGGGACCGGAGTGAGCGGATTATCGGCTGGATGGAAGGCCAGGGCGTGGATTTTAACGGGTTGACAGTTCTCGATGTGGGCGCAGCCTCGGGCGGGTTCACGGTTCCTTTTATCGAGCGGGGGGCCAAGGTTACAGCAGTAGAGCCTAATGTTCCCTTAGCGGAGCTGTTCCTGAAGAACACTGCCGGAGCGGCTCCCGGACAGGTGGAGCTGGTGCACGAAGCGTTCGAGAATATAGACATTAGCGCACGCGGCTGGCTGAATGCCTTCGATCTGGTCTTCGTGTCCATGTGTCCGGCGGTGTTCGACTGGGAGAGCACGGAGAAGGTGATCAGCTGTGCCCGGCAATACTGCTATATCAGCACCTCGGCAGGTGTGCAGGAGCATAGTCTGATGAATGAAGTGCTGCCGCTGCTGACGGGCCGGGAGGTTCATGCGGAGTCCTCAGATATGGCTTATCTGACGCAATTATTATATTTGAAGGGCTATTCCTATGAGACGATTATTACCCGAGAAGCGAAAAGCAAGGAGCTGACCTTGGAAGCAGCAGCCGCTGAGGTGATGGAAATGCTGCCGCTGCATCATCTGGACGGGGGAGAGGCTACCCGCAAGGTAGTTACAGACTATCTGCACACGGCCTACCCGCAGCAGCAAGTCGTTATCCGCCAAGGCGGACGGTTCGGCAAGGTGCTGATTAAGCTGCAGGACCTGAATATGTACAGCCGGGCCGCTGCCGTGGCGTCCGGGAAATCTGCCGATTCTGTGAAGCGTTGAACAGGAGCACGCCATCCCCTGCACATGAGATTGTCTTTCCTAGGAAAGATGCTATCATAGAGAATAGGTCCCTGCGCGGGATCTATTTTCTTATATAGGAGGACTGAGGGCTATGAGCAGGAACAAGCGTATTTTCGAGCATGACCTGATGAAGAAGGTAGGTGAAATCTACTATGAGCCATAGTCTCAGAACCGTTTCCTTGCGCGAAGAGCTGGTGCAGCAGCTGGTCTATCTCGATGAGCATAAATTCTCTATTCTGGACAGGGGAACATGGGAGTCTCCGGCTGAGCGGGCAGAGGTACAGGCGATGATCAAAAGCTATCAGGAGACGGTGGAGCGGATTCTGTCCGGTGACAACGATGCGCTAGAACGTTCTATGGTATTGGTCGGTTCCCGAGTGTCGCTGCGTATCGGGCAGGAGACGCTGAAGGATACGTACCGGATTGTAATTCCTGGTGAAGCTGAGCTGGATGAATTCTGCATTTCACTCTGGTCGCCTATGGGCAGAGGGCTGATTCTGGCGTGTCCGGGTGAGACGGTAACGATTCAGACCCCGTTCGGCAGCGATGAAGTCTTGATTCTTGATAATAGGTACGAGTGAAGCTGTTTGCTGACAAAAAAGAGGCGTCCCTGATCATCCTGCGATGATGGGGGACGCCTTTTTGCCTTCGGCCTTGTCACTGCGGCCGGGAGTTACAATTCTTCGATTTCCTGCAGCCAGAGCGCGGCAGAAGCATCGCTTGGCATGCGCCAGTCGCCGCGCGGCGAGAGGCTGACCGTACCGACCTTCGGTCCGTCCGGCAGGCAGGAGCGCTTGAACTGCTGGGTGAAGAAGCGGGTGACGAACACCTTCAGCCAGGCGGTCAGCTGCTCCTTGGGATAAGCACCGCCGAAGGCGTGCTGGGCGAGATAGAGCATTTTGCCGGGAGAAGCGCCAGTACGCAGCATATAATACAGGAAGAAGTCATGCACAATGTAAGGCCCCAGGATATTCTCGGTCAGCTGGACGATCTCTCCGGTTGCCGAAGGCGGCAGCAGCTCCGGGCTGATTCCGGTCTCGATAATGCTGTAGAGGTACTTGTTCACCGTCTCGTCGGCTTCATGGTCTGCATACCAGGCGACAACATACTGGATCAGCGTCTTCGGAATACCCGAATTCACGCTGTACATCGACATATGGTCGCCGTTATAGGTACACCAGCCCAGCGCCAGCTCGGACAGGTCGCCTGTACCGATGACAATCCCGCCGTTCTTGTTGGCGAGATCCATCAGGATCTGGGTACGCTCGCGGGCTTGTACGTTCTCGTAAGTCAGGTCATGCACCTCGGGGTCGTGGCCGATGTCCGCGAAGTGCTGGAGGCAGGCCGCCTTGATGTCAACGACCTTCATCGTGGCGCCAAGCGCCTTGATCAAGCCTACAGCATTGTCGTAGGTGCGGCTGGTCGTGCCGAAGCCCGGCATCGTGACCGCCAGCACATCGCTGGCCGGACGTCCGAGCAGCTCCATAGCCCGCACGGCAACCAGCAGCGCAAGCGTAGAGTCGAGGCCGCCGGAGATGCCGATCACAGCCTGCTTCGTGCCGATGTGGCGGATACGCTTCATCAGGCCGGAGGTCTGGATCGAGAGAATCTCCTGGCAGCGTTCGTCCCGCTGGAGCGGATTGCCCGGCACGAACGGATTGACGCCTACGTTCCGTTTCAGCTCCCGTGGGGTGCTGCTGCCAAGCGGCGCGGTATAGAGAATCTCGCGGTAATTGCGTCCGCCCTTGCCTGCCCGGAACGTGCCCATCACGGTACGGGAATACTGCAGCCGCGGCAGGTCAATGTCGGCGGTAATCATCCGGCTCTCATGAGTGAAGCGTTCCGATTCGGCCAGCAGCTGGCCGTTCTCCGCGATCAGCGAATGTCCGCCGAAGACAACGTCTGTTGTCGATTCCCCGGTATTACAGCTGGCATAGACATAACCGGCCACACAGGAGGCGGACTGGCCGCCGACCAGCTGGCGGCGGTAATCGGCCTTACCGACCAGCTCGTTGCTGGCCGACGGGTTGAACAGCAGCGTCGCACCGGCTTGGGCCAGCAGGCTGCTTGGCGGCACCGGCACCCAGAGATCCTCGCAGATCTCCACACCGAACGACAGATTCCCGTCGCTCTCACAGGCAAAAATCAAATCATTGCCGACCGGCACCGCCGATCCGCCGATCCGCAGCTCGGACACCTCCAGCTCGCCGGCTCCCGCGAACCAGCGCGGCTCGTAGAATTCGCTGTAGCCGGGAATGCAGGTCTTGACCACAATCCCGAGAATACGGCCCTGCTGGAGCACAGCGGCACAGTTAAACAGCCTGCTTTTGATGGAGACCGGCAGGCCGGCAATGACAATCATCCGGTGCTCTGCCGTCGCGGCCGTAATCCGCAGCAGCGCCTGCATCGCGGATTCCAGCAGCCGGGGCTGGAGGAACAGATCCGCACAGCTGTAGCCGGTGATGCACAGCTCCGGGAGTACCAGGTACTCCACCTCCTGGGCGCTGGCTGTATTGATGGCTTCAATAATCTGGTCTGCATTGAATACGCAGTCAGCCACCCGGAGTTCCGGGGAAGCGGCGGCGACTCTTGCGAATCCGTAATTCTGCATTCATTTCACCTGTCCTTTATCTGTCCTGTTGTTGAGATACCTATCTATTAATTGTACCCATCAATGGTCACCGGTAACAAGCAGGGATTATCACAAGCGCTTCCATTTACCTTCTCGCGGGTATAAACTAAACAGAGATGTATCAGCCAGCCATGATGAATGAGAGATAGAAGAGGAAGGGAGTAACCCATCATGCCATTAGCAGGACAAGAACTGATCGAAGAAATCCGCAGCACTGAGGTGCCTTACGGCTGCCTGGCGGTCTGGTTCCTCGGACAAGCCAGCGTTATTGTCAAGGGGGCGGGGGTGACCGTCTACATTGATCCTTATGTATCCCCGAACCCGGACCGGACTTTCCCGCCGCCGGTGGGGCCTGGCGAAATTACAAATATGGAGGTCTGCCTGATTACCCATGACCATTCAGATCATCTGGATGAGGAGGCGCTCCCCGTGCTTGCCGGACTGAATCCGCAGGCGCAGTTCATGGCTCCGGCGGTCTGCCTGGAACGTCTGCAGGCGCTAGGCATCCGCAAGGATCAGCTGACTGCTGCCTTACCTGCCACTGAAGCTGAGCCTGCAAGCGGGCTGAAGGTCATTCCCGTGGCAGCTGCGCACGAACAGCTTGAACGCGATGAACAGGGACATCCTAAGTACGTGGGCTATATCCTGGAGCTGAACGGGGTGAGACTCTATCATGCAGGGGATACCGTGCTGTTCCCTGAGCTGATTGAGGAGGTTGGCAGCCGCAAGATCGATCTGGCGCTGCTGCCGATTAATGGACGCGATTATTACCGGGGCAGCCGCAATATCGTCGGCAATATGAATTACCGGGAAGCGGCGGAGTTCGCAGCGACCTCAGATTTTGAGACCGTAGTTCCGCTGCATTATGACCTGTTCGCCGGCAATGCCGAGAATCCGGGTTATTTCGTGGATTACCTGTACCGCCACTTCCCGGAGCAGAAGTTCCATATGATGGCCAGAGCGGAACGGTTCGTGTACGTGTCGGCGCAGGCTTTTAAACGTCAACGTTAAGACTTATTGTGAATCAGCAGGGTATAGCAGGGAGACCTGATATTTGGCAAGGAACTCGATCCATTCCCCGGACGGCCGCTGATCGGTGACGATATAATCGACCTTGTCGAAGCTGAACAGCCGGATGAAGGCGATCCGGTCGAACTTGGAATGGTCAGCCAGAAGGACTACCTTGCTCGCCTGCTGCTGCATCAGCACCTTAAGCTCGGTCTCCGCTTCGTTGGAATCGCAGAGTCCGCCGGTCATGGAGAGTGCCTTGCAGCTGAAAATCGCCACATCCACATTATATTTCAGAATAGTCTGCGAGGCCGTAGGCCCTACGAAAGAGCTGGTCTCCGGCCCGAGCAGGCCCCCCGTGGAGATAAGCTTTTGCCCGGAATGCTGGAATTCTGACAATACCGCCAGGGAATTGGTGATGATGGTCAGATTTTTTTTGTCCTCCACAATTCTCCGCAATCCTTCAAAAGCCGTAGTGCTGGTGTCCGTCATCACACTGTCCCCGTCATTAATCAGCTCCAGCAGACTTACCGCAATCATCCGCTTCGCTTCAATGTTGACCTGATGCCTGTGTGAGTAGGAGGGGTCCTCGTTGGTGTGAGCGTTCAGAATCGCCCCGCCGTAATTCTTCTTGGCAATGCCCTCCTTGTCCAGCCGGTCAAGATCGCGCCGGATCGTCTCCTCCGATACACCGAATTTCTGCGCCAGATCCGCCACGTGAACCTTCTTATGCCTGTAGAGCTCATTAATGACCAGATCCCGCCGTTCAAAAGCCTTCATACTCATGCCCACCCTTACGTTATGTAGTTATGTACAGTTTACTATAACCTGCTGCATAACATAAATCCCACAAACACAAACAATTCCACAGTTCACTGCAATTATATCACACAAAACCACACAATAACCAAATTTAAAGTGTGGAATAGTGTTGACTTTGAAGGTGAGTGATTCTATGATGTAGAAGAAATGGATTAGTTGGCGATGAAAGACAGATGTGTGCAGGCCGCAGAGGCTGTATTTGGTAGCGCTTACTAATCGGAGCTATGGCTCCAGTGTGTTCTCATACTATCAACTTACGATTCCGGGGAGGAACAGCAGTGACAGCAAATTATCCGAAGATTGGAATCCGGCCGACGATTGACGGCAGAAGACGCGGGGTGCGCGAATCGCTGGAGGCACAGACGATGGGCATGGCGCAGCGTGTGGCGGCATTTTTGCAGAAGAATGTAAGGTATCCGGATGGTTCACAGGTAGAGTGTATCATTGCCGATTCTACGATTGGCGGCGTGAAGGAGGCTGCGGCGGCGGCGCAGAAGTTCGCGGGTGCAGGTGTGGGCGTATCCATTACAGTCACCCCGTGCTGGTGCTATGGATCGGAAACGATGGATATGGATGCGTCCATCCCGCATGCGGTATGGGGATTCAATGGAACGGAGCGCCCCGGGGCGGTATATCTGGCGGCAGTTCTGTCTGCTTATGCGCAAAAAGGCATTCCGGCCTTCGGCATCTACGGAGAGGATGTCCAGGAATCCAGCAGCGAGGAAATCCCGGCGGATGTTCAGGTGAAGCTGCTGCAGTTCGCGAGGTCCGGGCTGGCAGCCGCTCTGATGAAGGGGAAGTCCTATCTGTCGATGGGTTCTGTGTCGATGGGAATCGCCGGCTCCATTGTGAACGAGCAGTTCTTCCAGGAATATCTCGGCATGCGCAATGAATATATCGATATGTCTGAATTTGTACGCAGATTTGAGGAAGGGATCTATGATCCTGAGGAGTTCGCGCGGGCGCTGGCCTGGGTGAAGGACAACTGCCGTGTGGGGGCGGATAATAATCCGCAGCATCTGCAGCTCAGTGAAGAGGTTAAAGAAGAGCAGTGGGAGACGGTTGTCAAAATGACGCTGATTGCCCGTGATCTCATGACCGGCAATCCGCAGCTTGCAAAGCTTGGCTTCGAGGAGGAAGCGAGTGGTCACAATGCCCTGCTGGGCGGCTTCCAGGGCCAGCGGCAATGGACCGACCATTTCCCGAACGGCGACTTCATGGAGACGATTCTGAACTCTTCGTTCGACTGGAACGGCAGACGGGCGCCTTATATCGTCGCCACTGAGAACGACAGCCTGAACGGGGTGACGATGCTGTTCAATTATCTGCTGACGAATACGGCGCAGATTTTTGCCGATGTGCGCACCTTCTGGAGTCCGGCGGCCGTGAAGCGCGTGACCGGGTATGAGCTGGAGGGAGCAGCGGCAGGCGGGCTGCTGCATCTGATTAATTCGGGCTCGGCTGCGCTGGACGGTACCGGCGAGCAGAGTATTGACGGCAAGCCGGCAATCAAACCGTTCTGGGACATCACGGATGAAGAGGCGGCTGCCTGTATCGCGCAGACCCAGTTCCGCCCGGCTTCCCAGGAATATTTCCGGGGGGGCGGCTTCTCGACGGACTATCTGACCCGGGGCGGCATGCCGGTCACCATGGCCCGGCTCAATCTGGTCAAGGGGCTGGGGCCTGTCCTCCAGCTGGTAGAGGGCTACACCGTAGAGCTTCCGGCAGAGGTCCACGATACGCTAGACCAGCGGACAGACCCTACCTGGCCGACAACCTGGTTCGCCCCGAAGCTGACAGGCCATGGCTCCTTCCAGTCAGTTTATGATGTGATGAACAATTGGGGCGCCAATCACGGGGCGATCAGCTACGGGCATATCGGTGCGGATCTCATTACGCTGGCCTCGATCCTGCGGATTCCGGTCAGTATGCATAACGTGGAGGAAGCGCGGATTTTCCGTCCGCGCGTCTGGTCGCTGTTCGGCACGGAGAATCTGGAGAGTGCCGATTACAGAGCCTGCCGCAACTTCGGTCCGCTCTATTAATCCTCCAGGTGAAGAGGTGGGAAGATGACAGAGGCAGGTACGAGAGCTATGGAGATAACCGGTAACCAAGGAATCCGGCTGCTGGCCATCGATCTGGGAGCCAGCTCCGGCAGAGTGATGCTGGGAAGCTACGGGGACGGGAAGGTAATGGTGGAAGAGATTCACCGCTTCCCTAACGGGCCGGTAGAGGTGAATGGACATTTACACTGGGATGTGCAGCGGCTGCTTGAGGAGATCAAGCAAGGGATTGCAGCGGCTGCGGCAAAGTATGGCCCGCTGCACTCTCTAAGCGTCGATACCTGGGGAGTCGACTACGGCTTGCTGGATGAGCAGGGCGGGCTGCTGGATGCTCCGCATCATTACAGGGATCAGCGGATGGCGGACATCGCTTCAGTACTGGAGGCTGCCTTGCCTCCAGCAGAGCAATTCAAGCTGACGGGCAACCAGTCCAGCCCGATTAATACGGTCTATCAATTATTTGCCGACCTTATGGCGAAGCCGGAGCTGCGGACAACCGCCAGACAGCTGCTGATGATGCCGGATCTGTTCAATTATATGCTCAGCGGCGTGGCGGTGGCCGAGCAGACCATCTGGAGCACCAGCGGCCTGCTGAATCCGCAGTCCACAGCGTCTTCAGCCGAAGTGCTGCGCAGGCTGGAGCTGCCGGCTACGCTGCTGCCCCGGCTGGTTCCGGCAGGCACGGTGCTGGGTGAACTCCGGCCCGCACTTCAGGAAGAGCTGGGCAGCGGTCCTCTTAAGATCATCGCCGGTGCCTCGCATGATACGGCTTCAGCCGTGGCCTCCATTCCGTATGGCGGCTTCGGCTCTAGCTACGCTGAGTCCAGCAATGCCGATTCTGGTTGCGCTGATCCTGGCTTTGGCGATCCAGACCGGATCGGCGGATTCAGCAATCCGCTGCCATCCGCTGCATTCATCAGCTGCGGAACCTGGTCGCTGGTCGGCCTGGAGACGGCCGAGCCTGTATTAAGCGATGCCGCCCGGGCCAGCGGCTTCACTAACGAGAGCTGCTTTCGCGGCACCAACCGGCTGCTGAAAAATATCACCGGCCTCTGGCTGCTCCAGGAGACCCAGCGGAGCTGGGCTGAAGCGGGGGAACCGCTCAGCCATCAGGAAGCTGCCGAGCTTGCCGGGCAGCTGGACCGGCAGGGGGCGTGCATAGCCATGCTGGACCCGAACGATCCGCTCTTCAGCACGCCGGGCGATATGCCGCTGCGGATTGAATCCTACTGCATCCGCACCGGACAGCCGGTGCCGCAGACCCGGGCGGAGATCATCCACTCGATTCTGGAGAGCCTGGCCCGCTCTTATGCGGATACGATCCGTGAGCTGGAGGCGCTCACCGGCCGTCCGGTGCACTGCATTCACATGGTCGGCGGCGGCATTCAGAACAAGCTGCTGTGCCAGCTGACGGCGGATGCCACCGGCAAAGACGTTATTGCCGGACCGGTAGAAGCGAGCGCGATCGGCAACATTTTGGTGCAATTGACGGCGCTTGGAGCCGTCGATCCCGCAGAGGTCCGCAGCGTGGCAGCCCGGTCCTGCTCAACCGTGCGGTACCAGCCTTCTTTAACACATCAGAACTGACAAGTTTCATACAGTAATCAAGCAGCAATCAAGGAGGCAATTATGAATAATCACGAAGAAGAACTACGGCGCCTAATCTGTGATATCGGCCGGAATCTGTTCAACAAAGACTTCATCGCGGCCAACGACGGTAATATCTCAGCCCGCCTGTCAGCCACCGAGGTCATTACTTCGCCTACAGGAGTCAGCAAAGGCTATCTGCAGCCGCATATGCTGGTCAAAGTCAATCTGCAGGGAGAGATCCTGGATGCAGCGGAGGGCTATCGGCCGTCCACGGAGGTGAAGATGCACCTGAAGATCTACAACGAGCTGCCGGAGATGGGCGGGGTGGTTCATGCGCATCCGCCGTATGCTACCGCTTTTGCCATCAAGGGGGAAGCTCTGGACAAAATGATGATGCCGGAATCCGTCATTGCCATGGGCGACATTCCACTGGCGGTATACGGGACGCCTTCGACCGAAGAGATCCCGGATTCGCTGACTCCCTTCCTGGGCAAGAAGACGGCTGTGCTGCTGGAGAGCCACGGAGCCCTGACCTGGGGCAAGGATGTAATGGCTGCTTATATGAACATGGAGCGGCTTGAATATACGGCGAAGCTGACCTTACTGACCCGCATGATTGATGGAGAGCGTGAGCTGCCGCCGCACCGGATTGAGGAACTTGTGGCGCTGAGATCATTCTACGGAATGTAATGAGGCCGGAGAGGAGACGAAAGCTATGCTCAAAAAAATACCCAAACTGCTCTCCCCCGAGCTTGTCCGCACCCTGATGGAGATGGGCCACGGGGATGAGCTGGTGCTGGCAGATGCCAATTATCCGGGACATGCGCTGCATTCCCGGGTGCTGCGGGCTGACGGGATCGGCATCCCCCGGCTGCTTGACGCGATCCTGGAGCTGCTCCCGCTGGATCATTATGCTCCGGCTCAGGCGGCCTTCATGGCCGTAGTGGAGGGGGACCCCACCGTTCCGGTGATATGGGACACGTACAAGGAGATTCTCACCCGGCATGATCCTGCGGTGCAGGTGGAGTATGAAGAGCGTTTTGACTTCTATGACCGCTCCAAGCACAGCTACGCCATTCTAATTACTGGGGAAGAAGCGCTCTACGGGAATATTATTCTCAAAAAAGGTGTGATTTCCCCCGAGGCCGGGGAATAGCGGCACCAAGCAACGGACCGCCCGGTTAGGCTATGGGCGGTCTTATTGCCATGCATATAGCGCGCAGCTTAGTCGACCGCTCGTTTGGAAGACCGTTCATTTAGAGGAGCGCTCATATAGAGCGAATACCCTCAAATGTTGCAGATTATGCAACCTGGCACCCCCTAAACCAGGGCCTGCCTGAGGATTGTTGCAGGAAATGCAGGAATGTGCAGGCTAGGCAGCTTGGGTAGAGGAGAAATCCTGCTTTTTGTACAACAATACTAGCTATGGAGTGTATATGTTGGGGGAGAAGCTGCAGTTTGTGCAAGATTATTGGTGTTAGTTTGTAGGGGGAAGGCTATATGTTTATTGCTCCATTGCTTTGTTTCTCTTTTACTCATACGTACCTTGTATCCGTCCCTCTGTACGTTGATGCACAGAAATACAGCACAAGAATGCAGCACAAGTACCCCATGCATCGATACGGCGGGGCACTTTTGTACTGTACAGTAATCGTAATATGCGTCTGTCGTGGATAAGGGGAGTACAAAGTTGGGGTGTAATGCGCTGGCGCGAAGGTGAGTGGAGTAAATGTATGTGAAAAACCGAAAAACAGCTTCAGTAAGGCACGTGGACCAAATGTGTGCTAAAAACCGAATACACTGAGCGGCAGTGAGGCAAGCGGAGCAAATGTGTGTGAAAAACTGAATACTTTGGGCAGTCATGAAGGTGCGTAAATCAGATGCAGCCCAGTGGGAGCAAATGAAGAGCATTAATGCCCCTGAATCCAGCAAACGCAGGACAAATGAGCAAATGAAGAGCATTAATGCCTCTGAATCCAGCAAACGTGGGCGAAATGAGTAAATGAAGAGCACTAATGCACTTGAATTCAGCAAACGCAGGACAAATGAGCAAATAAAGAGCACTAATGCCCCTGAATTCGCCGAAGTCCTTACCTCATCCCTCACTCATTACCTCTCATTAATCATCTCTCATCCAACCTCCATTATCGAGCATCTCTTACCCAGCCTCCCAGCCTTCCAACATCCATCCACAGAGCACTTTTGTTAAACCTCGTTATACATGTTTCGCAGCAACTGAGCACTAGTCTGGAGATGTTCCTCAGGAGTGCTCTCCAGCAGGCCCTGGATATGAGGGCGCTTATATTTCATGTAGCGGAGCAGCGGGGCGAAGTTCAGCATCCCTTGTCCGGCAGGAACGATGTCGATGGCGCCGTTCTTAACCGTGAAATCCTTCAGATGCAGAACCGCGATCCGGTCACCCAGCAGCTCCAGCGCTTCTGTCACAATCTGCTCCTGCTGAAGGTAATTGTCCGGGGTCATCAGATTCGCGGCATCCAGTATAATTTGCAGGTTATTAGACGGCACAGTATCCAGCAGACGCCGGGCTAACGGGACCGTGTAGAGCGGGTGGTTGACGCCTGCCTCGATGCCTACAGTTACTCCAAAGCGTTCGGCCTCAGCAACCATGGCACTAACGGACTCAACCACTTGTTCAAAAGCATCCTCCGTGAAATTATCCGTTGTATACCCCTGACCTACGCTGCCGGTCTCCGTGCCGACCAGACTCGCACCGAAGTCACGGGCCAGCCGCAGATGAGTGTTGAAGTCGCTCAGCGCCTGCATGCGCTTGGCAGGGTCAGCATCTATAATGTTCACATAACAGCCGAGGACTGCAATCTTAATACCCGCTTGTCTGAAGGCATCGCCATAGTACGCAGCAGTCCCCGGACTCAATGAGCTAAGCTCGGTCACACTCTCCGGAAAAGACTTATGCAGCGCCAACTGAATCGCCGGGAAGTCATGCTCTTTCAGCTTATCTATTAATTGCGGCAGCGAACACCGCTTGAAGTCATGGGCGCGGACGCCCAAGTGAAATGGAACGGTCATAGGGTTAGCCTCCTTTGTATTCTGGGACAAGAGTTCGCATGGAGCGCCGCGGGGAGATTCCCGCAAATCAGGCCGCCTATGTCCAAAAGTGGTCACAGGCGGCCTGGTCATGCTGAATGAGGATTGAAGCAACATGTAAGCATGGCGAATATGTGCAGTACGTTTACAATGCCCCACAGACTGATACACAACTTAATTCGCACGACACAATTGTTTGCATCTCCCGCCTACACAAGCAGATACGGGTACAGCTGCCTCAGCTCTGCAGACTATGCGAGCGCTTCTGCTACCTTGCCTACATCCCCCAACTACACCCTCAAATACGGGTGCAGCAGCTTCAGCTCCGCACACTGGGCGAGCGCCTTGGCTACCAGCGCTGCAATCTGCTGCGCCCCGGATCTGGAGAAATGTGTGTCATCCGTAATGCCGTCCGGGTAGTTAGGGCGGGCACCCGGCGGCAGATGCATGAACAGCCCGGCTGATGCTTCGGTTCCCAGCCTGCGGTAGAGCTGCTGGGAGGCGGCAAAAACATCGAGCAGAGGCGTTCCGGTCTCCACGCCAACCTCCCGCATGACCTGCGGATAAAGTCCGACGGCCAGCGGATCAGGTTCACCGTCCGGGGTGAACCGGCGGCGGCTCACCGATGTCAGCAGCACAGGGAAGCAGTCCCGGCTGCGGGCGGAATCGATGAATACCTTCAGATTCTCGCGGTAATCGGTATGCGGTTCTGTATAACGGAGAGGGTCCTCCAGCTTCTGGTCATTATGGCCGAACTGGATCAGGAGGAAGTCTCCGGGGAGAAAATCCCGCTCCATGTCTGCCAGTCTGCCCTCAGCCAGGAAGGAGCGTGTGCTCCGTCCGTTGATGGCCCGGTTCTCAATCCGCACCTTCCGGCTGACATACTGCTGCAGGTATTCGCCCCATCCGGCCATCGGCCATTCCCCGCCGCCCTTCTGGGCAGCGGTAGAGTCTCCGGCGATATAGATTGTCGGCATCTTCAGCATGCCTCCATTAGACGGTGACCCCGGCTCCGCTGTCGGCCGTCTGGAACCCGAAATATCCGGCTGCGTTATTGTAAGAAATATCTTCGACCATAGCCCCCAGGACGCTGAGGTCATCCGGCGCTTCCCCGCGTTCGGCAAGTTCACCGAGCAGCCCGCACAGTACGCGGCGGAAATATTCATGCCGGGTATAGGAGAGGAAGCTGCGCGAATCGGTCAGCATGCCGACAAAGTTGCCGAGCAGACTGCCTTCGGCCAGCAGCGTCAGCTGCTGGCGCATGCCGCTGCGGGTATCGTTGTACCACCAGCCGGAGCCAAGCTGGAGCTTGCCGGGGGTGTCCTTTTGGTAACAGCCCAGCAGAGCCAGCAGGGCAGGGTAGTCGCCGGGATTCAGCGAGTAGAGGATCGTCTTCGGCAAGCCGCTGCCGCTCTCGGCCCGGTCAAGCAGCTGCGACAGCGCTGTGGTCAGCGGCAGATCGTTGATGCCGTCATAGCCGGTATCCGGTCCAAGCCGCTGGAACATCGGCGTATTGTTGTTGCGGTAGGCATGCAGGTGAAGCTGCATGGTCCAGTCTTTGTCATGATAGAAGCCGATCAGCGCGGTCAGCAGCTCTGTGCGGTAGCGGGTGATTTCCTCCGGCGACAGAGTAGCGCCCTGCATTCTTTTGGCAAAAATAGCTTCAACCGCTCCAGGTTCACCCGCTTCATAACGCAGGACATCCAGCGCATGGTCCGACAGGCGGCAGCCCTGCTCATGGAAGAAGGCGACCCGGTTACGCAGGGCTTCCAGCAGCCCGGCATAGCTCTTGACCGGCAGGCCGGAGGCCGACTCCAGCTTAAGGGTCCAGGCGGCGAAGCCTTCGGCATCGATGTTCAGCGCCTTGTCAGGACGGAAGGTCGGGAACACCTGGAAGGCAGTCTCACTCTCACTCAGCAGCTTGTGGTACTCCAGGGAATCTGCCGGATCATCGGTGGTGCAGATCACTTTGACACCGCTGCTGCGGATCAGTCCGCGCCGGGTGAAGCCCGGTTCAGCCAGCTTACGGTTGACCTTCTCCCAGATGGCCGGCGCTGTGGCTTCATTTAGCATCTCCTCTACCCCGAAGAAACGGCGGAGCTCCAGATGCGTCCAACTGTACAGCGGGTTGCCAACTGCCTTAGGCAGTGTACGGGCCCAGGCCAGAAACTTGTCATAATCAGAGGCGTCACCGGTAATATGCGATTCAGGCACGCCGTTCGCGCGCATCAGCCGCCATTTGTAATGATCGCCGTACAGCCAGGCTGCGGTCAGATTCTCAAATGGCTGGTCCTCATAGATTTCGCGCGGGTCCAGATGGCAGTGGTAATCGATTATGGGCATGGTTTTGGCGTGATTATGAAAGAGTAGCCGTGCTGTTTCGCCGGACAACATGAAGTCCTCGTTTAGGAACATGAATAGGATCTCCCTTTGAATGGATTAGGATAAATAGAATAAGTTCTACAAGGTAACGCCAGTTTTGAAAATAGCCAGCTCACGCACTTCATTCTGCTCATTCCGTGTTTTCCGGCCGCTGGCGACATCGATAATATAGGTGATGAATTCTTCCAGCACATCGGCCATCGGCGTTTCCAGCAGGGGACCGGCGTTGAAGTCCATCCAGTGGCCTTTTTTGGCAAAAAGGTCGTTGTTCGTTGCTATCTTAACCGTTGGCACAAAGCTGCCGAACGGCGTGCCGCGGCCCGTTGTGAACAGCACAAGCTGGCAATCTGAAGCGGCAAGCGCGGAGGCGGCGACCAGATCGTTGCCGGGAGCCTGCAAAAGGCTCAGCCCTTTTTTGCGCAGCTTCACGCCATACTGCAATACATCCACGACTGGTGACGATCCTGCCTTCTGGGTGCAGCCGAGTGATTTGTCCTCCAGCGTGCTGATGCCGCCGGCCTTGTTGCCCGGAGACGGATTCTCATAGACAGGCTCGCCGTAAGAGAGGAAATATTGCTTGAAGTTATTGATCAGCGAGACGATATCATCATAGACCTCCTTGCTCTCTGCGCGGGCCATCAGCACCTTCTCTGCGCCGAACATTTCCGGCACTTCCGTCAGCACTGAGGTTCCGCCCTGGGAGATAATGAAGTCGGAGAATGCGCCCAGCAGCGGGTTGGCTGTGATGCCGGAGAACCCGTCAGATCCGCCGCATTTCAGCCCGATGTTCAGCTCGCTGAGCGGAACCGGCTCACGAACGTCGTTCGCAGCGGCTTCATACAGCTCCTCCAGCAGTACAAGACCTGCTTCCAGCTCATTGCCTACCTCCTGGGCTACCAGGAATTTAACCCGGGATTCGTCATAATCGCCCAGCATGCTGCGGAACTCGGAGACGATATTGTTCTCGCAGCCCAGGCCGAAGACGAGTACGCCGCCTGCATTGGGATGATTAACGGCATCGAGCAGAATGCTGCGGGTCATGCGGTGGTCATCGCCCAGCTGGGAGCAGCCATAAGGATGCTTCAGCACGGTCAGATTGTCGAATCCGCCAAGATCGGGATGCTCAGCCTTGAATTCCTGAAGCATCTGTTCAGCCACGCCGTTCACACAGCCCACAGTCGGAATAATGAACAGATCATTACGGATGCCCACCTTACCGTTACTCCGCCGGTATCCCTGGAAGGTCAAATCACGGCGCGGATAGATTACCGGATGGACATCCGGCACATACTCGTATTCTTCCTCGCCGGACAGATTGGTTTTGATGTTATGCGTATGAATCCAGTCGCCTGCGGCAATTTGTGCCGTGGCATGACCGATCGGGGAACCGTATTTGGTAATCGTATCTCCGCTGCTGAAGCCGGTCAGGGCAATCTTATGACCCTGCGGAATCTCCTGGGCGGCTTGAACCGTCAGTCCGTCTATCGTCAGTTCTTCTCCGGCAGCAATCGGCCTCAAGGCTACAGCTACCGTATCTCTCGGGTTCATTTTCATTAAGTTCTTCATGTTGACCCTCCTAAAAGTTTGTAAGCATACACTTCCCTGAGCTTCTTCGTACAAACTCGCTTCGGAAGCATATGCCAAGTTTGTAAGCCTACACTTCTCCGAACTTCTTCATACAAACGAGCGGGTTCAGCCGACGAGTTCCTGTAATGCTGCGCGGGAATCTTCATGCTCCAGCTGCTGCAAATGGGCGGCAACCGCATCAGCCAGCCCCGGCAGCCGGGTCAGGTCCTGTCCCCACAGGCTGGTGTCGGCAAGAATAGTGTTCACGAAGCTGGCCGGCTGGCTCCAGGCCTGATCGAACACCGCGAGTACCTCTGCGCCGTCCTGCCGGGGAATACGGTCTCCGCGGTAGCTGAGCAGCAGGGCGGCGAAGGCGAGAGTCATCCGCTCCGGAAGCTTGCCGCGTTCCTGCTGGTAGCGAAGCAGGACCGGGAGCAGGCGGGCCTTGAATTTGGAAATGCTGTTAAGCGAGATGGAGGTCAGCTCATGGCGGATGAACGGATTGCGGAAGCGCTCCTGTACGGCATCGGCGTAGGACAATAGCTGCTCAGCAGGCAGATCCAGCATCGGGATCAGCTCCTCTTCAATCAACTGCTTCACGAAACGGGAGAAGGTACCGTCGTTCATGACGTCTTCAACCGTCTCAAGACCGGCGAGCAGGCCCAGAGGAACCATAGCAGTATGCGGTCCGTTCAGCAGATGAACCTTGCGTTCGCGGTAAGGCGTCATATCCGGTGTCACCACGACATTCAGTCCGGCCTTAGCTAGCGGCAGGCGCTCTGCCAGAGATTCCGGCCCTTCAATGACCCAGAAGAGGAACGGTTCTGCGGTTACCATCACGTTATCGAGATAGCCGAGCTCAGCTTCGAGGACAGCAGCCTGGTCACGCGGATAACCGGGAACAATCCGGTCTACCAGACTGCAGCAGAAAGTATTCTCGGACTTCAGCCATTGCAGGAATTCTGCGCCAAGGTTCCAGTCAGCCGCATAACGTTCTACGATCTCCTGCAATTTCTCGCCGTTACGGTCAATCAGCTCGCAGGGGATAATGACGAACCCTTTCTTGCCAAGCTCAAAGCGGCGGTGGAGCAGCGCAGTCAGCTTGCCAGGGAAGCTCTTAGGGGGAGCATCGTCTGCGCGGTCACCTGGAAGATAGGCTATGCCGGCTTCGGTAGTATTGGAGGTAATGAACTCCAGATCATCATTCTCGGCGAGCGCGAGATAAGCTTCATAATCGGTATATGGATTAATCACCCGGCTGACCGAGCCGATAATTTCGCGGGAATTGACGGTCTCGTTGTCCATAATGCCGTTAAGCAGCACAGTGTACAGGTTGTCTTGAGCGGCCATCAATTCAGCTACTCCTCCGGGGCCCTGCGCAATAGGCTGAATGAGGACGGCGCTGCCGTTGAACAGACCCTGATTGTTCATTTGCTGCAGCTGCCAGTCCACGAACGCACGCATGAAGTTGCCTTCGCCGAACTGGATCATCCGTTCAGGATGGAGGGTTAGCTCCGGGTGAGTGCTTCTGGATAAACGGTTTGTCATAGTGGTCATGATCTCCTTTAGAATACAGTGATAAATTGCACACGTTAACATTTTATTTTAAGCAAGATACGGAATTCCTTCACTTCTCCAGGAAGGCTCCGTATCTGCAGAAAATAGCGGCGGTTCTGGTAGAGTTATTCTGCGGCCACCGTATCCCGTACAACCAGCGAAGTCTTGACGAACAGCTGCTGCGGCGGGGTCTCCGGCTGCTGAAGCAGCTGGATCAGCATAGCGATGCCCAGCTCACTGATCTCGGCAATCGGCTTGCGGACGGTGGTTAGGGCGGGATTCGTATAGCGGGCGAACATCATATCATCGAAGCCGATCAGTGAGATCTGCTCCGGCACCCTGACCTTGTGGGCATAACAGGCATTCATGGCGCCAATCGCCATATCATCATTGGAGCAGAACACAGCCGTAGGCCGGTCCTCCAGGCTAAGCAGCTTGCTCATCGCGGCATATCCGCTCTCAATGCTATAATCTCCTGAGGCAAAATAATCGGGATTCAGCGGAAGCCGGCCTGCAATCAGACTGTCCAGGAAGCCCTGCTTGCGTTCGCTTGAGGACTTGAAGCCGGGCTTTCCTTCAATAATAGCCAGCTTGCGGTGACCCTGCTGCACAGCATAGTCAATTGCTTCCTTCACGCCTTCACGGTCATTGGCCACCACGTTCATGATGCCCGGGTCCTCCAGCTGGCGGTTAAGCACCACTAGCGGAATGCCCATCTTCTTCACATGATAAATGAAGGCATTGTCTTCATCGCTCTGGCTCATGACCAGAATGCCGTCGAAGCGCTGCGGCTGAATATTGCTGAAATGCTGGACACCGTCGATCCCGTTCACCGTCAGATTATAGTTCTCATCGAGGCTATGCGTAATGCCTTTGATCGCATCCACCAGGAAGCTTGAGGAAGTCCCCTGCTCAATACTGGAGAAGAACAGGCCGATGATGAATGATCTCTTGGTGACCAGGCTCTTGGCGCTGTAATTCGGCACATAATTCATTTCGGCGGCGATCCGTTCAATCTTATCCCGGGTGGCCTTCTTGATCAGCGGGTTGCCGTTCAGCGCCCTCGATACGGTAGTATGGGACACACCGGCAACACGGGCAATATCTTTGATGGTAATCATAGGATCTCCCCGGGTACATGGAATTGTTAACGATTTCAGTTTAGTTCTCCAGCAACGTCAAGTCAATAGTTTATTGAAATGCACACGTTAATATTTTGTGAAAAGTAAACGCAAAAACAGACCCGGATCAAGGTCCAGGGTCTGCGTTTGAAGAGGGATGGAGGATCACAGGCGGGCGCTGCTTCTCCTCTGCCGGTTTTCCTCTAGTTGATAAACCCGAAGCCTTCTCAGGCATGGTTGTGCTGGAATTTCGTAATGTCGCGGGCGTAATGTGAGGTGGTGCCGTCGAATCTTTTCAGCCGGACATACTCCTCAGAGAATTTCTCAACGACTCCGCTGCCTACCTGGGAGTACATTCCGTCAGGGTCAAGCTGGAGGGCGGATACGAAGGTCTGTGACAGTGCGGCTACGAAAAAATCAATATTTTTAACAAGTGTCTGTGGCAAAAGTCCCAGTCCTTTCATTGAATAAGTTCATCGTCAGCGGGAAAAAACTTAAATCTTATTGTACGACAGGCTGCCGGATTTGAACATAGGCTAAACTTTGTGTATATATATCCAGCTGAAAGTTGACACAGGGTTGTCCGGTTCGTATGGTATGCTCTCATCATAAGAGAATCCCATTACATCAGCAGGAGGAATTCAAGAATGGCCGAACCCCTGAAAGCAATGTACAACCAAGAATTCCTGCACAGTCTGGGAATGAAAATTAAAGCCGTCTACGGTTCGTTCGAGCTAGGCCGCTTCGTTGCGGAGGCGATGAAGGAGCCGTGGGAGGAGCTGGAGCTGAAGGCGCGGATGCGGCGGATTACAGAGACGCTGGGCAGCTGCCTGCCCCCGGCCTATGAGGAAGCGCTGAAGATATTGTATGCGATAGATAAGGACTGTGTCGGCTTTCCGTATCTGATCTTCCCGGATTTCGTGGAGGTGTATGGCGGAAGCGGGGAGCACTGGGAACTGTCGATGGAGGCGCTGGAGCGGTTCACCCAGAGGTCCTCGGCGGAATTTGCCGTCAGGCCGTTCCTGCTGCGTGATCCGCAGCGGATGATGGAGCAGATGCTGATCTGGGCGGAGCATCCGGGGGAGCATGTGCGGCGGCTTGCCAGCGAGGGCAGCCGTCCCCGTCTGCCCTGGGGCCAGGCACTGCCGGTGTTCAAGCGCGACCCGTCTCCGCTGTTGCCGCTGCTGGAGAAGCTAAAGGCTGACCCGTCACTCTATGTGCGCAAAAGTGTAGCCAACAACCTGAACGATATCGCGAAGGATCACCCCGATATCGTCATAGCCACCGCCCGCCGCTGGCTGGGCAGTAACGTGAACACAGACTGGATTGTGCGGCATGGCTGCCGCTCGCTGATCCGCAAGGCCGACCCTGAGATCATGGAGCTGTTCGGATATGCTCCGGAGGAGAGCGGCACCCCGCTGGTCAGCTCGGCTGCATTGGCTGCTGACCCGGCTGTACTGCGGATCGGGGAGCACTGTGAGCTTCAATACGCTCTGACGATCCGGGAGGGCGGTCCGGTACGCATCCGTATTGAATATGGGATCAACTTCGTCAAGGCCGGCGGTAAGACCTCGCGCAAGCTGTTTCTGCTATCCGACAAAACCGTGCCCGGCGGCACCAGACTCTCCGGCACCCGGACCCACCGCTGGGCCAACCTGACGACACGCAAGCACTATCCCGGTGAGCATACGATTATGCTGCTTGTGAATGGGCGGGCTGTGGCCGATACCCTACTACTGCTTGAGCCTGAGTTATAAGGCGGAGATCATACAAGTCTCCATACCCAAACAAAGCGGATGTTCCGGCAGCCAGTTCATGGCTTCCGGGACATCCGCTTCTTTATAGGTGCTATTATTCGCTAGGATAGGCTTGGATCTGGCTGCTAGTCGTGAATATTCCCGGCCATTTTCAGCCGTTTGGCAATCTCCTTGAATTCCTCGGCAGAGATGCCCGGTGCGAATTCTTCCTTCGATTCCGGGGCTTCGGGGATAGGGAAGCCTTTCGGTACACCCTGAATGACCTCCAGTGGAAGCCCGTCCTCAGGGTGCGTGCCCTTCCAGATCTGGTCAATCGAGTTGAAATCCTTATCGCTCCAGGTGTAGAGCTTCGTATGGACACCTTTTTCCTCATACTTCCTGGCTTCGTTGAATGCTTTATTGTCCAGCGAAGGAATCGGCACGAGCTTGGTGACATTGACACCTGTGGCAATCTCCAGGGCCTTGGCATAAGCAACTACGTGAACACCTCCACGGACAAGCAGGAAGCCGACTACCGCCCGGGCGGCAGGGTGGTCGGTCATTTCGTAGACCTTCATTTTATGGGTTCTGGCTCCACACTCTAGGAAGAAGTTATGCAGCAGATCCTCAACCAAATTACCGCTGTTGAACACATTGGCTCCGGTCCACGGATTGCCCATGGAATCGAACGGCATGGCCCCTTGTGCGCCTGCCAGGAAATGATAAGACAGCCGTGCGTCTTTGACATCCCCCAGAGGCGTGGAATCGGGTTTCTTATAGGCCGTGGAACCTCTAAGACATTTGTTCACGGCGTGGGAGACCAGTTCAACATGGCCCAGCTCCTCGGCGGTAATACTCATCACCAGGTCGTAGAAGGGCTTCAGCTTGTCCTTGGAGCGGAAGTTGAAGGACTGGTACAAGTAGTTATTAAGTGTTGACATTTCACCGAACTTGCCCCCGAGCAGCTCTTGTACGGCTGCTGCGGCATTAGGATCCGGTTTCTCGACGTCCGGGATTTCAATCATAATCTCATCCATACGTGTGAACATGGTGATCATCATCTCCTCAGCAAAAGGTGTAAGCATACTTGTCTATCTTACACCTTTTTCCAGTTATTCAAACATCACTGCTGAGGAGACTGGACATGCAGCTCATGATTGTTCTTCGGCTGCTGCAAGGCCATCTTCAGAACATAGCTTCTCGTCCAGCTTGCCGGGGCGTCCTGCCAGAGCCGGTAGCCTTCTGTAGCGGTCACGGCAGCGTTGCCCGTACTTGCAGAGCCTGCGAAGTAGTTCTCGTTCAACCTTCCGACAACGTCAGCCATTTGCTTCAGCTCAGCCTCCGTATAACGGGCGTAGGCGGGGTCTTCAGCCAGACGGGAATAACTCCGGGTGGCAGACCGCTTGCGGAAACTCGCTTCACTGTAAGCCCTGAAGCCCAGCAGGTTCGGATCGGTATTGCCGGTGGCGGCTGCCCATTGATCCATCCCTAATCTTGCAGTGCTGTAATCCAGACTCTGACGGGCAGAGGAATAGGTTAAGATTCCATATTGATGGGGATAAACGGATAAAGCACTGCTGGCGATGTCATAGATGCGCTCCCCGTCATGACTGTATTCACTGATATCCTGAATGTGTATATGCCCGCTGAGAACCGTCTGCACGCCGCTCTTCATCAAGGCATCTGTAACCTTGGCATGGTCTTCTACAGTGAAGCCCTCCTGAATGAATTCACTGTGGTCCAGCAGGCTGTGATGCATGACTGTCACGAGCTGCGCGCCTGCGGCAGCGGCCTTCGCGCCGCAGGCGGCGATCCATTCCAGGGTCCGGTCACTGATCCGGCCCTCCAGCTGGGGATGGCCCAGCGCTTTATTGTCCCCGTACTGTGCAGTATCCAGCATGAGCAGCCATAGCTCCTCCGACGGGGCAGCCAGATAGCTGAGCGAATCCTCGTCCCTCAGCAGGGCTTCATCATAGCCGAAGCTGCCATAGATTTTGCGGAATTCTGTGGCGCTCACGGAATCTGTGGCGTATTGGCGCTTATCGCGGAAGCTCCGGGCCCAGGGATTCCGGATATCATGATTGCCCGGGATCACATAGATCCGGGTTCCGGTGTCTTGTTCAATGCGCTTCAGATGTCCGGCCAGCTCCTTATGGCTGGCTTCTTCCCCGTTGTTGCTCAGATCTCCGCTGATAATCACCACATCCGGCTTGCGGATTCCGATATCATAGCCCAGAGCCTCCATCATCTCCTTGCTGTAGCCGAGCTGCTTGCCGTCACCGGCAGCCAGAAACTGCTGGAAGGCAGGCCCGAGATCTCTAAGCTCCTGCGCTAAATAATGGGTATCGCTCGTTGTCAGGATACTCAGATCATGACCGGACTGAATCCGGTATTGCGGCTCTGTCTCGGCCGCATCCTGTCCGTTGCAGGAGGAGAGCATCAGGAGCAGAAGAGGAAGGATAGCATATTTACGGATGAATTTCATTAGGCCAGCACCTCTTTTCCAGGGTAACAATGCAAAAAGAGGGTGTTCTCCCCGGCTGATTGCCCGAAGAAACACCCCGCACCCTGCCGCATTATTTTTTCACTTCAGTGACGCCGGTTACCTTCCCTTGATCTGCTGCGGAATAGGTAGCCTGGTATTTGTCATCGGAGAAATAGACATTGCCTTCAATGGTGGCATTCACGACGGCGAAGCCGTCAGCCTCCACATAGACATCACCCACAAACGTCCCTCCCTGAATCCGGGCATTCTCACTGCGGATCGTCAATTTCGGAGCGGTGAGCTTGAAGGAGTTCGTGATGTTGTGATCAGCATCCTGGGTATAGAGCGCGATTTTGCGGGCAGGCTCTTCCTTATGAATGAATTGTCCGTCGAGCACAAGCTCCTCGGAGAAGCTCAGGTCCTTCAGCGTAGCCGCAATCCAGGTGCCGTCTTTGCTGATCGCCTTCTTGAACGCTTCCCCGTTATCGACTACCGAAGCCGAAGTGACTGCATCCGGCGCAGCCGTAGCCGCCGTATTGCCCGTGTTCGCTGCTGTGCCAGTGTTGCCTGCATTTTTGTTTGCGTTGCCGCATCCGATGAGCAGGGTCAGGGTGAATGCCGCAAGTATTAATGCGATTTTTCTCATGTGATAACCTCCTTGGGTGTGAAATGCTGATGTGATTTTCCTTAAAATTAATATAGAATGATTGGTGCGGAATGGATGTGATTTAATTAACACTGCTACAATAATATTTACCGATCGTTCTATAAATGGTAAAATAGACCGCGAAAGGAGCATGATCATGGCACGAAGCAAAGAGTTTGACATTGATGATGTATTGCTCAAGGCAATGACGATTTTCTGGCAGCAGGGCTATGAGAAGACCTCCATGCAGGATCTTGTAACCGGTATGGGAATTCATAAGCGAAGCATGTATGACACCTTTGGAGACAAGCATACCTTATATATAAAAGCGCTGGAGCGCTATGCATCCCTTATAAGCTCCCGGATGGAGAGCCGGATCGAGGGTATCACCTCCGCCAAGGCAGCTATCCGCCTATTATTCGAAGCCACAATTCACAGAAGTGAAGAGGAGCCGAAGGGCTGCATGCTGGTGAATACGGCAGTGGAGCTGTCGGGTCATGATCCGGAAGCTGCCGGCCGGGCGAATGAGGCTTTTTTGAATACAGAGAGATTAATTGAGAGGCTAATCCTGCACGGTCACGAGACAGGAGAGCTATCCTCCCGGCATGCGGCCCCGGCGCTTGCTGCTTATCTGCATAATGCCCTGGTAGGTCTGCGGGTTATGGTCAAGGCAACACAGGATACAAGCAAGCTCCAGACCATTGCCGATACTACGCTTGCTGTGCTGGACTAAGCTGCCGTATTAGTATGAACGCGCCTGCCGGTAATTATCCAATATATATTCGGGATCAGCAGGCGTTCGAGTGTATTCGGGCTTCAATATGAACGCGGGATGCATTACAATATGAATCTGGATTAAGGTTACACCGGCAGGAGGGAGCAACAGGAATGGCGAAGCAGAAATACTACGTAGTATGGGAAGGTAAGAAGCCTGGAGTCTACAATACATGGGCGGAATGCCAAGCGCAGACGGATCATTACACCGGAGCGAAATATAAGTCCTATGAGAGCAAGGCGGCTGCTGAGACAGCCTACAAGGCAGGCTGGAAGGGCAACTGGGGAACGGGTGCGGCAGCTTCAGGGACGTCCGGTACAAGCAAGTCAGGCAAGTCTTGGAGCCGAAGTGCTGGCGTGGAGACGTCTGAGGAGATCGATTATGACAGCATCTCCGTGGATGTAGGCACCCGGGGCAATCCCGGACCGGTCGAATACAAAGGCGTGGATACCCAGACCGGGGATGTGATCTTCTCCTGCGGCCCGATCCGCAAAGGGACTAATAACCTTGGAGAGTTCCTTGCGATTGTGCATGCGCTGGCTCTGCTTAAGAAGGAAGGCAGCAGCAAGACGGTCTACAGTGATTCTGTCAATGCAATGAAATGGGTCAAGCAGAAAAAGGTGGCCACGACCTTGCCGCGGGATTCCTCCACAGAGGAGATCTGGCAGCTGATTGACCGGGCGGAGAGCTGGCTGCGGAGCCATACCTATGACAATAAGGTGCTGAAATGGCAGACGAAGTCATGGGGCGAGATCAAAGCGGACTATGGCCGCAAATAAGTTCCTGTTATTCTGGTTAATAACAGGTAATGAAACAATACTAATAGCAGGGGAATTGGGAGGAGAACAGGATGTTTGGCAACGATTGGGATGAAGTGCTTCAGGAAGAGACACAGAAGCCTTACTTTGAGGAATTGCGCTATGCTCTGGCACGCGAGTACAAGCAGTATACAGTCTATCCCCCGAAGGACAAGCTGTTCTCGGCGCTGAAGCTGACGCCTTACAGTAAGACCCGGGTAGTCATTCTTGGACAGGACCCGTATCACGGCGCAGGACAGGCCCATGGCCTTAGCTTCTCGGTCGAGCCGGGTGTAAGGATTCCGCCGTCACTCCGCAATATCTATGCGGAGCTGCATAGTGATCTAGGTGTAGAGGTGCCGGGTCACGGATCGCTGCTGCACTGGGCGGAAGAGGGTGTGCTGATGCTTAACGCAGTGCTGACAGTACGCGAGGGCCAGCCGAATTCACATAAGGGTCTGGGCTGGGAGACCTTCACGGATGCCATTATGGAGAAGCTGAACGAGCGGACAGAACCGATGGTATTCATCCTGTGGGGCAGTCATGCCCAGCTCAAGGGCGCGGTCGTGGACCGCAGCAGACATAAGGTGATCCAGTCTCCGCACCCGAGCCCGTTCTCTGCACACCGCGGATTTCTCGGCAGCCGCCCCTTCTCTCAGGCCAACCAGTATCTGGAGCAGCATGGGCTTAAGGGCATAGACTGGTCCATACCGAAGGTATAAGTAGTTCAGGCACAGGGAAGGGCGTGGAGCCATGAAGCATTGGGTTGGCAGACCGGTCATTATGTACTGCGGCGAGCAGCCATATACGATCATGAAAGGCGTTCTGCGCAGATGGGATCTTGCAGCTTCGGTAGCCGTCATCGGGCATCAGGAGATTGCCGTCCCTTTCCGCGATATTGTATACATCAAAGCTCTGGCTCCCAAAGAGAGAGCGTTGCCCCCGGTTCTCCATTCGGTCGGATATATTATGACAGAACGCCTGCAGTTTGATAATGCCGTCTATTTCAAATCAGCGGTTACCGTCTGGAAAGGAGACCAGCTGGTGGCGTTCAATGCGACGATCATCGCACATACCAAAGGCTCTGTGACGCTGCGCGACGGGCAGAATCTGCCTAAGGGCAACCACATCTTCGTGGTCCGTTCGCTCCGGGGCTGAAGTCCAGATTCATCCAAGTGTGTACATTGAAAAGCCCTCCGGCGCGGAGATCATCTGCGCCGGAGGGCTTTTTGTCCAACTATAGCTGATCGTCCTTGACAATCTCGATCTCAATCCCTGGCGGAGCGCCGGGCTCAGGGACGGGTTGATCCACCCGTTCGGCGACAATGATCTCGTAAATGCGCAGGAAGATGATTTTGATAATCATATAGACCGGAAGCGCAATGAGGACGCCGATCAGGCCGTAGAAGTCGCCCCCCACAAGTACAAGCAGCACCGTGGTCAGCGGATGCACATCCAGCGACTTGCCGTAGATGACCGGGGACAGCACGTTATCCTGAATCTGCTGCGCGATCAGAATAACAACGGCTGACCAGATCGCGAGTGAAGGCGATTCGATGAACCCCACGATAATAACCGGAACCGCCGCCAGCAGCGAGCCCACATAAGGAATGAAATTCAGCGGAATGGAGATCAAGGCGAGCAGCAGGGAATAGGGCAGACCGATCAGCAAAAATCCGATATACAGCAAGATGCCAAGCACCACATTAAGCAGGACGCGCGTAACGATGAAGCCGCTGAGTGCAGAGTCGATATCCTTGAACATCTCTTGGCCTTCCTTGCGGTACTTTCTCGGGATCAGGCCCTGAAGAATCGGAGACAGCTTATTGCCGTCCTTCAGCATATAGTAGAGAATGATCGGCAGGGTGGCGATTACCACGACAATACTGGAGATCACTGCGATCAGATTAGACATTGAATTCGTTACCCAGGTAATGACATTGTTCAGATACTCCGTCAGGCGTGTGGTCACATCTGTATCACCCTTGAAGAAGCGGGAGAGCGACGGATCATTCTGGAGCTTGTTGAACTGATTCTGTATACCCTCGACCAGATATGGCGTATTGTCAATGAAGTTCTGGATCTGCTCACGCAGTGTAGGCCAGACCAGTACCCAGAATAGGACGAACAGTCCGGCGAACACAAGATAGATCAGCAGCACGGACAGCCCGCGGTTTACATTTTTGGTGCCCAGATAGTTGACGATCGGCCGCAGCAGATAATACATGAAGCCCGACAGCATCATCGGTACAAGCAGCAATTGAATGATAGATACCAGCGGTGTGAACAGAAAAATGACCTTAGAGCCCAGGTACAGAATCGTCAAAAAGGCGATAATGGCCAGGCAAGTCCGGAAATACTTGCTTTGAAGCATAGGCAGTCCCCCCTATCTCTTAAGTTATGTTTATATTTATGTATACGTATCTTTATAACCGAATTAGAAGAGATTGATTCACGACCGGCCGGAGCCGCTGTTGCCAGCAAGGTACAAGACAGGTTCAACCGCCAGGCAGGGTGGTAATATCGCAGTAACAGGAGGGATGCCGCATGCCAACATTGATTTTGGGGATTTTTGGACACCGGAGTGATGCGGTGCTGGCGATCGGGGAATTGAAGGAGAACGGGATCAAGGCGAAGCATATCTCAGCCGTGACGAAGCAGAAGAACACGCTGGAGATGATCAGCCAGGATGCCGGAATCGGGGATGTGGAGGCAGGGCAGGGGAATAAGGGCTTGTTCGGCACAGCCCGCGGACTCGGGGTAGGACTGGATATGGTGGCCGATTCAGCGGTCGCAGCAGGTCCGGCAGCCCGCAAGCTGGCGGGAGCAGATCTGGAGACAGACGGGCTTGCGGTCAGCCTGATCGGGATGGGCATTCCGCAAGAGGACGCGGAGGCGTATGCGGAGCATGCTGATCTGGAGCATATTATTGTTATTGTCCTTCTGCCTGAAGAGGAGCTGAGGGAGAAGGTGCAAGGGATATTTGCGAAGCATGAGGCCATTCCTTTGAAGTAAGCGATGGGTTGGGACAAAATAAACGTTCAACGCAGCCGGCGGGACTTTCGTCTGGCTGCTTTTTTTTTGCGGTTCTGTACGAACAGCACCGGGTCGATAACCGGACCTACCTTTCCGCCTGTTTCCTGGGTTACCTGCTTGGCTTTTACCAGAGAGAAAAAAGTGAACAGTTCCCCGAGAACGCCGAAGCCGGCAGCAATAATCGCATAATCCTCTGCACTGAGCTCCTCGGTTTCTACTGGGCCTTCGCTGCCCGCCCCTCCGTGGCCGTTAATGCCGCTGCTACTGCCATTGCCGCCGTTACCGCCCGCGCTGCCATATCCGTTGTTATTGTAATAGGCCATCTCCTGTTCACCCGCTTTTCCCCATATGTAATATAAATATGTCGCTCGCTGCCATTGTGAAATAGGCAATCGGGAGGTAATTTGCCGCACAGGATGATATAGTAGCGGGCTGAAATGAGCATGGATTGCTCCAATTCTTGCAGCAGAAGTGAATACGGCAGGAATGTCAGGGCTAAACTCATGATTTAGTGGCGAAAAATAAGCAGAGAAAGCCTCTTTACAGTTCATGAAAACGCTGTTACAATCATAAATGAGCACAAATGGTCAACATCAGTCACGAGTGATTTGAATCCAGTCATCTTATCTTTAAATTCAGTAGTTACTGTATATATAGGAATCCGGCAGCGGGTAGCTGCACATCCTAAGGAGTGAGATGCATGTTTGAAGAAGAACGCAAACGGATGATTCTGCTGTTTGTCGAGAAGCATACAAGAGCCTCGGTTCAGGAGCTGGGCCAGGAGCTGTCCGTCTCGGAATCCACTATCCGCCGGGATCTCAAGGAGCTGGAGGAAGCACGGCTGCTGAAGCGTACGCATGGCGGTGCGGTGTCCCTGCAGAGTGTGAACTTTGAAGCCGCGGTTCCGGACAAGGAAGACCGGTTCCTGGAGGAGAAGCTGCGGATTGCCGGGAAGGCTGTGGAGATGATAGAGGATGGCGATGCCATTCTCCTTGACGGGGGTACCACCACCCTGCAGATTGCCCGGGCGCTGAAACCGTTCCGCAATCTCAAGGTTATTACCAACTCGATCATGGCGCTGAATGAGCTGAAGGATTGCCGGCATATTGAGGTGTCCATTACAGGCGGGATGCTAAGGCCGGACACTATGGCTTTTGTCGGGCCGATGACCGAACGTTCGCTGGACATGGTGAGGGTGGATAAGGCTTTCCTCGGCACCAACGGGCTGGATATCCGCGAAGGGATTACGACGCCGAATATGCTGGAAGCGGCCACGAAGCGCAAAATGATCGCTGTAGCGAAGCAGACGATCCTGCTGGCCGACCATAGCAAGATCGGGCAGATCTCCTTCTGCAAGGTTGCAGATTTGCAGGAGATAGACCACTGCATTCTGGACACCGGGATACCGGATAGCTTCCGGAGGCAGCTTGAGAAGCTGGATGTGGATTATACACTGGTGTGATGGGATGGGAAGACAAACATTATAAATGAGGGATGAATGATGATCTATACGGTGACACTCAATCCTTCCGTCGATTATATCGTGGAGGTAGAAGAGTTAACATTAGGCGGACTCAACCGGATGAAGCGGGATATGAAGCTGCCCGGGGGGAAGGGAATTAACGTATCCCGTGTTCTGAAGCAGCTCGGCGTGGAGAATACGGCCACCGGATTTCTTGGCGGCTTTACCGGCGGCTATATTGACACTTGGCTGGGCCAGGAAGGGATATCCCGCGACTTCGTTCCTATTGCGGACGATACCCGGATCAATATCAAGCTTAAGGCCGGCCAGGAGACGGAGATTAACGGGGCCGGGCCAGTCATTACGGAGACCGAGACGGATTCGCTGCTGCACAAGCTGGAAGCCCTGGAGCCGGGTGACATAGTGATCCTGTCAGGCAGCACGCCACCTTCGCTCGGCGGAGATTTCTACAGCAGGCTGATTGCAGTATGCAAGCAGAAGGGCGCGGAGTTCGTTATTGATACAACCGGGCAGGCCTTGCAGGATGCCTTATCCCAGGGACCGCTGCTGGTCAAGCCGAATCACCATGAGCTGGCAGAGCTGTTCGGTGTTCAGATCAGCACCCGGGAGGAGATTATCACTTACGGACGCAAGCTGCTTACGGGCGGCGCTAAGCATGTGCTGGTCTCCATGGCTGGAGAAGGCGCATTGTTCATTACAGGGCAAGAGGTCTACCATGCCAGCGCTCCTAAGGGCCAGGTGAGAAATTCAGTAGGTGCGGGAGATTCGATGATTGCCGGATTCGTGGGCACCTTATCGCTGACAGGGAATGTGCTTGAAGCCTTCCGTGCCGGTGTGGCATCAGGAAGTGCCACAGCGTTCTCCGACGATCTGGCAGACAAGACATTGATTGAAGAGCTTCGTCCGCTTATTGCCATATCTCAGCTATGAATAACAGAGGTAAGAGGTTCAAGTACATTCGGGGAGTTGAGATTTGATGAAAATTACAGATTTGATGATACAGGAAACGATGATAATGGAGCTGCAGGCTACCACGAAGGAAGGGGCCATTGACGAGCTGATTGCCAGTCTCGCGGCCAGCGGCCGTATCACGGATGCGAAGCTGTTCAAGGAGAAGATTCTGGAGCGTGAAGCCCAGTCCAGCACGGGCATCGGCGGAGGCATTGCCATGCCGCATGCCAAGACCAAGGCCGTTAAGGAAGCAACGGTGGTATTTGCGAAGAGCAGCGCCGGAATTGATTTTGCCTCCCTGGATGAAGCACCGGCCCATATATTCTTCATGATCGCCGCGCCGGACGGAGCTGGAAATATGCACCTGCGAACACTCGCTGCACTGTCCAGGCTGCTCATTGAAAGCGAATTCATCGAACAGCTCATGGGTGCGAAGACACCTGCAGAGGTGTCTGCTTTATTCGATGCCAAGCAAGCGGAGGCTGAAGCTCAGGCGGAAGCGGAAGCCAAGGCAGCGGAAGTGAAGGCTGCCGCACCGCAAGCTGAACCGGCACGGATCATTACCGGGAACCCGGATTCACAGAGCTTCGTTGTTGCTGTAACGGCATGTCCTACTGGAATCGCTCATACCTTCATGGCTGAGGACGCTCTCAAGAAGAAGGCCAAGGAGATGGGCGTTAATATCCGCGTCGAAACCAACGGCTCGGAGGGTGCGCAGAATGTGCTGACACCGGACGAGATTGCCCGGGCCAGCGGGGTCATTATTGCCGCCGACAAGAACGTGGAGATGGAGCGCTTCAGCGGTAAGCCTGTGCTCCAGCGTCCTGTTAGCGACGGTATCCGCAAGTCAGAGGAGCTGATCCGGATCGCAGTAGCAGGGGATGCACCTATCTACCGCAGCTCTGGACGTAGTGAAGAAGGTTCTGCGCCTGTGAAGTCCGGTTCTATTGGAAGCAAAATCTATAAAGACCTGATGAACGGCATCTCGCATATGCTGCCGTTCGTAGTCGGCGGCGGCATTCTGCTGGCGATCTCCTTCCTGATTGAACAGGTGGCCAGCCCCGACAACCCGCTGGTTAAGCTGCTGCAGAGCATCGGCGGCGGTGACGGGGCCTTCCACTTCCTCATTCCGATCCTGGCCGGATTTATCGCGATGAGCATCGGCGACCGGCCTGCACTGATGCCGGGTATGGTCGGCGGTCTAATGGCCCTTAACTCCAATTCAGGCTTCCTCGGCGGTCTGGCCGCAGGGTTCCTGGCCGGTTACGTTGTGGTTATGCTCCGCAGAGCCTTCTCGGGCCTGCCGCGCACACTGGACGGACTGAAGCCGATTCTGCTCTATCCTGTATTCAGCCTGCTGATTACCGGTGCGATTATGTTCTTCCTGTTCGATCCGTTGTTCAGCTGGATCAATGGGGGACTGACCGATGTGCTTAATAATCTGGGCACCGGTAACAAGATTCTGCTGGGCTTGGTGCTTGGCGGGATGATGGCTATTGATATGGGCGGCCCGTTCAACAAAGCAGCTTATACCTTTGCTATCGGCGTGTTTACATCCAGTGGCAATACGAACGGAATGATGATGGCCGCAGTCATGGCCGGAGGGATGGTACCTCCGCTGGCGATTGCTCTGGCCACCTCATTCTTCAAGAATAAATTCACGGAGACCGAACGTAAATCCGGCGTAACCAACTATGTGCTGGGCTTATCCTTCATCACCGAAGGAGCCATTCCATTCGCTGCGGCTGATCCGTTGCGGGTGCTTACCTCCTGTATCCTGGGCTCTGCCGTAGCCGGCGGACTTACCCAGCTGTGGAACCTCAACGTTCCCGCACCGCATGGCGGTGTGTTCGTAGCCTTCCTGTCCAGCAATGCCGCGCTGTTCCTGTTATCTGTGCTGATCGGCTCCGTGATTTCCGGGCTGATCCTTGGGCTCTGGAAGAAGCCGATTGAAGCGAAATAACCTATTTTACCTTTCCCTGACACCGCCCGGGAGCAGAGACCATTCTCTGCCCCGGGCGGTTTCTTTACCGTTGAACTCATGAATAATGGCTGTTTTACGCTTGCCCCTCCATTTTGGTGTCTTATTTCGGTATAATTAAAAATATATATACAGAGAAGGCAAAGGAGAATGCGAAATGATTCTGCACAGAGGTGAGGTCTTATTCCGCCAGGGAGACGGCGGCCAGAACCTGTTCAAGGTGAAGAGCGGACTGTTCAAGGTCACGAGACTGCATGAGAACGGGAACATGGTACTGTTCAACCTGTTATATCCTGGTGAGACCGTTCCGCATCATTCCCTCATTTCGCCGAAGGAGGCGCATGGAACCGCAGTGGCGATGATGAAAAGTGAGGTCGAGCTGATTCCGGCTGCAGAATGGTACCGGGAGCTGAGGGAGAAGCCTGAGAAGGTGATGGAGATCGCCCTTTTGCTTCAGGAGAAGGTGCGGTTCATGCAGACGAGGCTCGATCATCTCACTGTTGGGACGCCGGGGGAGCGGATGGCTCTGCTGACCCGCTGGCTGACCGAATATTCTCATGGCGCACAGCTTACAGATCTGCTGACACAGGAAGAAATCGGACAATTGATCGGCGTCCGCCGCGAGACGGTCAACCGTCTGCTGAGAAATCAGGGCTGATTGCTTATTTTTGATGGAAACTGTTTAGAGTGGCCCTTCCGCGTGGTATAATCTATTCAGAACATATCAAACTAAAGAAAGGATCAGGATACCATGTGTCCCCGAAGGACGATTCCCCAAAGGACGATTTGGAAACGTTATGATCTGTCTTATACTTAGCTTCCCTGTAGAATGTGCGCGAACCGTTGTTCATTGACGAAGCCGCTTCTGCGAAGGGAAGGGAGTATTGTATGCGAAGGACTAACACCTCCTCACGTACATCCCCTCGTAGAGACCGGCACGAACGTCTAGCCGCCATATACGATAAGGGGAGACCGAGTAATGAGGAAACAAGACAGTGGCATGAGTTTGCCGCTCCGGTTAGCGATTATTTTGACCGGAACACTATTGCTTGCATTTACGTATTATCACATTAATTATCAGAACCACTTGACCGAAGGCGGATTCGTAGGATTGTCGCTGCTCGGCAAGTATGTACTGGGGATTTCACCATCACTAAGCATCCTGATTTTGGACATTCCGGTACTCATCATCGCAATCATTTTCAAAGGAAAGTCATTCGTAGTGAACACCTTCATATCCGTAGTGGCCTTCACGGTATTCTACGGGCTGATGGAACGCTATTCCGGCTGGGTTATTGACCTGCAGGATAACTTGCCGGTTGCGGCGCTGTTGTCCGGGGTATTGACAGGTCTGGGCGCAGGAATGGTCCTGCTGGGCGGCGGGGCGAGCGGCGGGGACGATATTTTGTCCGTGCTGATCAGTGAATGGAAAGGTATTAAGGTAGGAACCGTATTTATCCTGATGGATGTAATCGTTCTGGCTTTTTCCCTCTTCTATATGCCGTTAAGAGAAACGCTGTATACGGTGATGGCTGTAGTTGTAGCCGGTTATGTAATCACTTTTACAACCTCTCTGGGCAGACGGAAGCTGGTTCAGGCACCTAAGATTCCGTCCGCACTTGCCAAGACTCAGGAAGGCACAGTGAATGTGAATAATGCAATGTGAACTCCGTGAACCACGGGGATGATAAAAGGTCAGCGGACTACCGTCCGGCTGGTCTTTTTTTTGCGCATGTCTGCACCTGAGTTCGCATATCTGTTTGGTCTGCATTAATACTGTATATTCTATAACAGCTACCGCTTCACTGCCGATAGCAGCAGAAACATCGGACGCCGGGTCTCCTCCTGCCAGGCAGGATTCTGCTCCAGCATATCCGGAGTCGGCTGCAGCTCGGAGATCCCGGTCAAGGTGAAGCCGGAACGGATCAGTGTATTGATATAGGTAGCAGCATTCCGGTGGTATTTCATGACGACATGATTGAGGAAGTCAGCCTGCCGCACGCCTTCCAAGTGATAGTTGTCGACGGGCCAGTGCTGCTTCTCCCCGTCCGGGCTGTAATGCCAATCCTGCGCGGCGAGCGCGGTGAAGATCGGATGCTCTACAGAGAAGACGAAGGCTCCCCCGGGCTTCAGACAATGCCGGACCTGGCGGCAGAGGCTGCCGAAATCTTCAATATAGTGGATCGCCAGCGAGCTGATAACGGTATCGAATTCATCCGCACCAAAAGCAGCATCCTCAATCGCCAGCCGTTGATATTTAATCTGCGGATCATGAGTCATCGCTCTGGCCCGCTCCAGCATATTCTCTGAAAGATCGATGCCTACAACGGAATCTGCCCCCTGCTCACGGGCATACCGGCAGTGCCAGCCGAAGCCGCAGCCCAAATCAAGCACCCGCTGGCCCGTCAGATCAGGCAGCAGGGTACGGAAGACCTCCCATTCTCCGGCAGCCTCCAGCCCGCCCGTAGAGCGGGGCATCTGGCTGTAATTCGCAAAGAAACCCTCATCATCATATTTATTCTGCTTCATTTACAGTACCTCCCACATCCTTTTGTTACAGAAAGTATAACGCAGATAGGACGGAGGTGCAGCCTTTAAAACCAACGTTACCCTTGGGTCCGGTAGCGGATAATCAGCAGGACTACCGTTGTTACAACGGCTAGTGATAAGGAATTGGTGATCAGAAAAGCAAATCCGACCCCTTGCGCCGCCAGGTTAACCGCATATGCCTCCATAAGAAGGATGCCGAGCAGCATCAGCAGGTAAGCTTTCAGACTGAGATCTGCAACCGAACGGGTCCGGAGGATCTGCACAATCTGCGGAATCCAGCCTAATGACAGAATAAGGCCGCCGACCAGCTGCATAACAGAGAATACCATTCATACACCCCGCTATTCTTAATTACGTATTAGTATGATGTATGCTCAGGGAGAGAGGGAGGTTCAGACAAAAAACCGCCGCCCCTCGGGAGGGACGGCGGTTGCCCCGGCAGGCAGCTGCCCGGGTCTAGGATTGCTTCAGCTGGATAAGCTGCTCCAGCAGCAGCTGCGTGTCGTCTACAGGAAAGGCTTCCTGCAGCACTTCATTAACGGTCTGCTTCGCCCGGTCAACCTTGTCCTGGCCAATGGCAGTCAGTGAAGTATAAATGCTTCTGCGGTCTGTCTCGCAGGATTTGCGCTCAAGCGCTCCGCAGCCCTTGGCCTCGAAGCGGCTGACCAGCCGAGACACAGCGCTCTGGCTAAGCCCGACCATTGATTCCAGCTGCTGAAGCTTCAATTTTTTCTCAGGGGCTTCGGACAGAAACAGCAGAACATAGAATTCCTTAAGCGATAGCTCATAGTTCTCGGTCAGCTTCGCTTCAAGGGCTGCGGCCACCTTCGTCTGTATAAGAGAGAGCGATACCCAGCTGTTAATCAGATCATTCGAAGGGGGGTTAGTCATGTCTTCCATCCTCCCGGTGTATACCTGTAATGAGTAGTAGTTGTTATAAGTATACCATCACCATAGGCAACCTGCTGACGAATTGTCCTTAACGCGGGAATCCTAAGGCATACTGCTTAGGCACATCTGCGTCTTGGCGCAGCGTCACACCCGCTTCCAGTGTCCAGTAAGGATTCCGCAGCATTCCCCGGCCTACCGCCACCAGGTCAGCTTCTTCATTGCCGATTACGGCATTGGCCAGCAGCGCTTCATCCAACCGTCCTACAGCAATTACCGGCACGTTCAGCTCCTGGCGGATCGTTCTGGCCAGCGGCAACTGATAGGCTGCATGGTTGCCCGGTCCATTCTCTGCGTCAACTGCTCCCTCACCGCCTGAACTGATATGGAAAATATCGGCCCCGGCTTCCTTATAAGCTCTGCTGATCTCCAGACCCTCTTGGATGCCATAACCGCCTTTCACATATTCCCGTGCGGAAATCCGCATGATCAGCGGCATATCCTCAGGCATAACGCTCTTGGCGGCAGCGATAACCTCCCGGCCGAACAAGGTCAGATCCTGTCCGTATTCGTCAGTCCGCTGATTGGTCAGCGGCGAGTGGAACTGGTGAATCAGATAGCCATGGGCGCCGTGCAGCTCAATGGTGTCGAACCCGGCCTGAACCGCACGCTCTACGCCCCGTTTGAATTTCTGGACCATGTCTTTAACTTCTTCTGTTGACAGGGCATGAGGAGTTTTGGACTTGCCGTCATAAGGAATAGCGGAAGCGGAGACAGGGACGCTGGCATCCTCCGCCTTACGCCCGGCATGGGCCACCTGAATTCCAATTTTGGCCCCATGGGCATGACTGGCTTCCACAATCCGCGCCAGCGCCGGGATCTGTTCATCAGACCACAGCCCCAGATCATAATCGGTAATCCGGCCATCCGGCTCCACATCGGCCATCTCGACAATAATTAGTCCGGCACCGCCGACGGCACGGCTGACATAGTGGTTGTAATGCCAGTCGTTAGCAATTCCATCTTTATTGGTAACTGAATATTGGCACATGGGCGGCATGACAACCCGGTTCTTCAGCTTTAAGCTTTTATACTCATAGGGGGTGAACAGATCTTTTGTCATGGGTCTCGCTCCTTTGATGTAAATGGAATTGTTGAAATAATGAATGCATGCGCATGCATATAAATATAAGGTGTACGTTCCGGTCTGTCAAGTCAGCGTTATGGATTAGACTCTGCAATATTGCATGGTATCTGTAAGTTTCAGAAATAGCTGTGCGAGTTTACAACTATTATAATGAAAACAATTTAGGGGGCTAGTTATGGAGCTGCTGACTATTATCAAAGCAATTATCCTGGGCATTGTGGAAGGGCTGACCGAATTTGCTCCGGTATCCTCGACAGGCCATATGATCATCGTGGATGATATGTGGCTTAAATCGCAGGAGTTCCTGGGTAAATATACGGCGAATACGTTCAAGATAGTCATTCAGCTGGGCTCCATACTTGCAGTCGTCATCATTTTCCGCAACCGGTTCATTGACCTGCTGGGACTGAAGAGGTTCAGCCGCAAGGAATTGACTGTAGTCCCAGAAGGTCAGCCGCAGGCTCCGGCAGAAGGCAGGCTGAAGCTGGGCCAGGTGATCGTAGGGCTGATACCTGCAGGTGTATTCGGATTTCTGTTCGAGGATTATATTGATGAACATTTATTCTCGATATCCACAGTGCTGATCGGACTGGTGATAGGAGCCGTATTTATGATCTGTGCCGACCGTTTTGCGCCTGCGAATACCCGGACTGAGAGTGTGGATCAAATTACATATAGGCAGGCGCTATCAGTCGGATTGATCCAATGCATTTCCCTGTGGCCGGGTTTTTCGCGGTCGGGGTCGACGATATCCGGCGGGGTTCTGCTGGGCATGAGCCACCGTGCGGCAGCCGACTTCACCTTCATCATGGCGGTGCCGATTATGGCCGGGGCGAGCCTGATTTCACTGCTGAAGAACTGGCAGTATTTTACGCTGGATGCCCTGCCGTTCTTCATTGCCGGGTTCATCAGCGCCTTCGTATTCGCACTGGTATCGATGCGTTTCTTCCTGAAGCTGATTAACCGGATCAAGCTGCTGCCCTTCGCGATCTACCGGATTGTACTTGCGGGTGTGGTTTATCTGATCTGGTTCTGATTTCGCCGGAACTCCATGTCTAAGCTGCTCCTCCTTTATGAGGGTGCAGCTTTTTTGGCGTTCTGCTATAGGGAATCTGTATAGCCGGATTGCGTGGAATCTGTTGCGGGGCGCTGGAGGCGTGCAGTAAGATGGCATCAGATTAAGGCTTGCAGGCATAAGGGCAGACAATTATACAGGGGAGTGGACATCAATGAGTACAGGAATCAAGACAAGCAGCCTCGGATATCCGAGAATCGGCAAGAACCGTGAATGGAAGAAATTACTGGAGGCTTATTGGGCCGGCAAAATCGATGAGCAGAGCTTCCGCTCACAGATGGAAGATATCCAGCTTCAGCACTTGCAGACCCAGCAGCAGGCCGGAATTGATCTGATCCCGGTGGGCGACTTCACCTTATATGACCATGTGCTGGATACCGCCGCCATGTTCGGGATCGTACCGGCGCGTTACGGTTATAAGGGCGGGGAGATTCCGCTTGATCTGTATTTTGCCATGGCGCGCGGCAATGCAGAAGCCCCGGCCTGCGAGATGACCAAATGGTTCAATACGAACTACCATTACATTGTTCCTGAAATCGGCAGCCTGACCCCGGTATTGACAGCGAATAAGCCGCTGGCCGCCTACCGCTTCGCCAAAGAGCGGGCAGGCATTGAGGGCAAGCCGGTTATAGTCGGACTGTATACCTTCCTGAAGCTGTCCAAGGGCTTCCCGGCAGCCGACATCGCCGCCGTTGCCGCACGCTTCCTCCCGCTGTATGTACAGCTGCTTCAGGAGCTACAGGCTGAAGGAGTAGCCTGGGTACAGATCGATGAGCCGGCAATCGTTACCGGCTTAACGGCTGAGGATACCGCACTGCTCCAGAACATTTACAATGAGATTGCTGCTGCTGTACCAGGACTGAAGCTGATGCTGCAGACTTATTTCGAAGCTGCGGAGCCGCTTGAAGCATTGCTGGCACTGCCTGTGCAAGGTCTGGGGCTTGACTTCGTCCATGACGGCGGCAAGAATCTGGAGTCGGTTGCACGCCTGGGCTGGCCGCAGGATAAGACACTCGGCGCCGGTATCCTGGACGGACGCAACATCTGGCGCGCCGATACCGATGCCAAGCTGGAGCTGGTAGCGAAGCTGCTGAGCTATGTGCCTCAGGAACAGTTAATTCTCCAGCCAGCGTCAAGTCTGCTGCATGTGCCTGTAACGGTTGAGAGTGAGGTCAAGCTGAAGGCTGCGGTCAAGAATGCCTTGGCGTTCGCCAATGAGAAGCTGGCAGAGCTGGTTCTGATTGCGGCAGCCGCGAACGAAGGTAGAGAGCGTTATGCCGCCGAGCTGGAGCGCAGCCATGAGGTGCTGGCCGTATTCCGTGCCTTACCGGAGCGCGGGCGTGAGGATGTAGCGGAGCAGGTGCGTGCCCTTGCCCAGCTGCCGGACCACCGCAGCCTTCCGTTCGCCGAGCGTGTCAAGGTTCAGCAGGAGAAGTGGCGTCTGCCGCTGCTGCCGACCACGACCATCGGCAGCTTCCCGCAGACGGCTGAAGTCCGCCAGGCCCGTCTGAAATGGCGCAAGGGTGTCTGGAACCAGGAGCGTTATGACTTGTTCATCAAGCGGCAGATCGCCGAGGCGATTACGCTTCAGGAGGAGCTTGGTCTGGATGTGCTGGTACACGGAGAGTTCGAGCGTACGGATATGGTGGAATTCTTCGGCGAGAAGCTGGCCGGCTATCTGTTCACCGCAGGCGGCTGGGTTCAGTCGTATGGCTCACGCTGCGTGAAGCCGCCGGTAATCTATGCCGATGTTGCCTTTATAGAGCCGATGACTGTGAAGGAGAGCGTGTATGCCCAGTCACTCACGAAGCTGCCTGTTAAAGGAATGCTGACCGGACCGGTCACGATCCTGAACTGGTCCTTTGTCCGCGATGATCTCAGCCGGGAAGCGGTGGCCGGACAAATCGCCCTCGCCCTGCGTCATGAGGTATCCGCGCTCGAGGAGGCTGGTATCGAGATGATTCAGGTCGATGAGCCGGCGATCCGCGAAGGTCTGCCGCTGAAGGCGAGAGATCATGAGTATTACCTGAACTGGGCGGTGAAATCCTTCCGTACCGCCACGAATCATGTCAAGGATACCACGCAGGTGCATACGCATATGTGCTACAGTGAATTTAATGATATGATCGGTTCGATCTCGGCGATGGATGCGGATGTCATCTCCATTGAGACCTCGCGCAGCCATGGTGAGTTGATCGTCAGCTTCGAGGAGCAGGAATACGACAAGGGAATTGGACTGGGTGTGTATGATATCCATAGTCCGCGTGTACCGGTGGTAGAGGAGATGACCTCGGCCATCGAACGTGCGCTGCGCGTGCTGGATGTCCAGCAGTTCTGGATTAATCCCGACTGCGGACTGAAGACACGGGGCTGGGAAGAGACCACAGGCGCACTGCGCAATATGGTGAAGGCCGCGGTCCTGGTAAGAGAGCAGCACAGCGCAGCGACCCGTTAACAGACGAGGCTGTTCCGTTTAAAATCCTCAGAGTTGCACAGAAAAACCACTGCAAGCGGGAGAGTACAGTCTCCGGTTGCAGTGGTTTTATTTTTGCAGGAAACACTTGATAATAATTCTCATTCTTGATAGAATGAGAAAAGAAAGAAGGAACCTGTGGAGGGCTCCTTCATATTCTGCAATCATTCATTATTTGCTTTCGAAGGTTTTGCAATCTGTTTCCTCAGATTGTGTAGGCTGCTTGGAGCTGTGGTAAGCAACGAAGATGGATTCAGCGTTGCATTTGTTTTCTTCAGCCCAGTAGGTGCAAGAATTAACTGCGCACAATACGTCTTTTGCCATGAGGGTTCACCTCCTCTTGTAGTAGTAGGCAACATAAATCGGCAAGAAATCAATACAGCTGCCCGGGCAAGGTGGAGCTTGTCCGAATAGCGCCATAACCTTATTCTATGCGAATAGGGTTTTTGGTGTTTTTTTGCCGTTTTATCATCGTAATTGTAACAAATACAGAGACATTACGCAAACAAGGCCACGCAGAACAAATTATCGCGAAATGGTCTTTTTTGTTATTTTCCGTAAATGGCTGCAACCTTCCAGCTTTTGGAACGTCAAGAGGGATAAGTGCGGAACGGACGGACCGATAGAGATAATGGCCGTACTCCGACTAAGCTGAAACACCGTAAGCAGTATACAATTACACTTTATGGAGGAATGAGCATGCGAAAATGGGGTCTGCATTACTTATTGTATCTAGTGGTTGTAGCCGTGGTTCTGACGGGATGCGGCGCGTCGAGTGGCAATTCAGATTCGGCAGCGAATTCAGAAAGCGCGTTCAGAAATGAAGCAGCATCAGACGGATCAGCGGAAAGTGCGCCTGCTGCGGTAGAGGCTAAGGAGGATAGTCTAGCTAACACGGCAATGGCTGACAATGGTCAGGCTGCGGTGAAGGGCGGCGGGGGAAATTCGGCACTCCCCAAGATGGATAGTGGGCAAGGGACAGATGCTTCTGCCGGATTCACCGGCACCGATGTGGTAGCAGGGCTGAACAAGAAGCTGATCTACAAGGCGAACCTCAATATGGAGGTAAGCGACTATGGGGCAGCGCAGACTGAAGTGCGGAATATGGTTACTCTGGCCGGAGGCTACATTATCGAATTCTCAGAGAATATGTCTGAATATGAACAGGGCGGAACCTTTATCCTAAAAGTGCCTGCGGCAGGCTTCTCTCCGTTCCTGAACAATCTGGAGAAGATTAAGCATGAGAAGCTCCAGAGAAGCATCCAGGGGCAGGATGTGTCGGAGGAATATGTGGACCTGGAGTCACGCCTTAAGGCGAAGCAAATGATGGAGGCACAATATATTGATTTTATGAAAAAAGCGACCAAACCGGCCGATCTCGTCCAGTTCGCCAACCAGCTTGGGGAAATCCAAGAGCAAATCGAACAGATTAAGGGCAGAATGCGGTATATCGATCAGAACGTATCGTTCTCTACAGTCGAGCTTCGCCTCTACCAGACTGAGAAGAGTCTTACCCTTACCAAGACCAATGCCCAGGGGCCGCTGGGTGAACGAGCTTCCGAAGCGCTCAAGAGCAGCATGAAGGCGTTGTCTGTGATGTTCCAGTGGCTTGTTGTTGTACTGGCGGCTGCACTCCCCGTCCTGCTGGTAGCAGGTGTCGTGGTGGCGCTGGTGCTCTGGTTACGGAAAAGCATCAAACGGCGGCAACCCGCGCATCTTGAACAGGCGCGGCTAGGCGGCAACCGGCTGCCGGACCGGGAACCGCAGCCTCATACTGAAGCGGCACCTGTAGTTCCAGCCGCAACGGAAGAGGAGAATATGGATAAGCAGAACAAGTAAAACAAGTAGAACAAAGCCTCCATACCCGTGACTCCGGGCTGGAGGCTTTGTTTTGTTCAGGAAATTATATGGCCCGAATGTATACGGAAAACAACATACATTGTGCACGTACGTAGGTGTGTGGTCCGAATGTATGCGGAAAACAACATACATTGTGCACGAACGTGGGCGTGTGGCCCGAATGTATGCGGAAAACAGCATACATTGTGCTGATGCGCAGGTGTGTGGCCCGAATGTATGCGGAAAACAACATACATTGTACAGGTACGCAGGCAAGTGACCCGAATATATGTGAAAAACAGCATACATTCGGGCCACAGGCAAGTTATGCAAAATAGGAAGCTATAGCTTGAAGCAAGCCGGGATCTCCAGCCTTAAGCATGCTGGAAGAGCACGCGGTACTCGCCGTAGCCTTCCTTCTCCAGATCCTCTTTGGGAACAAAGCGCAGAGCTGCCGAGTTGATACAGTACCGCAGTCCATTCGCTCCAGGGCCGTCATTGAACACATGGCCCAAGTGGGAATCCGCTGTCTTGCTGCGTACCTCAGTGCGGACCATCAGGTGGCTGAGGTCGGATTTCTCCTTGACCGCATAGTCCCGGATCGGACGCGTGAAGCTCGGCCAGCCGCAGCCGGAATCATACTTGTCTTCTGAGCTGAACAGCGGCTCCCCGGAGACAATATCCACATAGATCCCGTCCCCATGGTGATCCCAGAATTCGTTGCGGAACGGAGATTCCGTTGCGCTGTTCTGTGTCACCTCATATTGAAGCGGAGTCAGGCGCTCCTTCAGGCTCTGCGGGTCCTCCTTGTGGGTCCAGTGGGCTTCGATGAATGCTTCCCGGCCCGAGCCCTTGCGGTAACGCTTGTAATGGCCTGGATTCTTGTGGTGATAGCCCTGATGATATTCTTCGGCAGGGTAGAAGGGCTTAGCCGGAAGAATAGGCGTCACAATGGGAGCAGAGAAGCGTCCGCTGGCCTGAAGGGCCGCCTTGGAAGCCTCTGCCTGCTGGCGCTGCTCCTCCGAATGGGTGAAGATGGCCGTTCCGTAAGAAGTGCCGCGGTCATGGAATTGCCCTCCGGCATCGGTAGGGTCAATCTGCTGCCAGAACAGCTCAAGCAGCTTGCTATATGGGAAAATATCCGGATTGAACGTAATCTGTACCGCCTCAACATGTCCGGTCATTTCCGAGCATACCTCTTCGTAGGTCGGATTTACAGTATGTCCGCCTGTATAGCCGGAGATAATTTTGACAATGCCGGGAAGCTCTTCAAAAGGGGATACCATACACCAGAAGCATCCACCGGCGAAGGTGGCCTGTTCGGTCTTGAAATTTATAGAATCAGCTTGAAATTCACTCATTGTTATCCCTCCATCTGTAGAATGCAATTAAATAGATCACAATTTAATTATAAATCAAATAGAGGCTTACTGCCAGCATGCCTGATATTCTTGAAGTGTTAGCGGCCCGCAGAAGGACGGCGGCGCATGGACAATCCGGCCACAGCCAGTACGGCAATATACACGATTATAGCTACAAAGGCACTTCGCGGATGCTGGAACATCTGTCCTCCGAGGAAGGCGTATAGGGCGATGCCGGGGATTTTGCCAAGCGCGGTGGCTCCAAGATAGCTCCAGAAAGGCAGTCCGGCGGCACCGGCATAGATATTCACAGCCATCTGCGGGATAAACGGTGCCAGCCGGGCAATCACTACGGATGCAAAAGGACGCTGCTCCACAGCGGACACAAATCTGTCCAGCGCCGAAATTCTGCTTAGATAGGCCATTGATTTGCTCCGGAACATGGATGTAACGGCTCCATAGACAAGGGCTGCCGCTATTGTGGTAGCACTCCAGCAGATTAACGCTCCTGCGAAGCTTCCGTATGCATACCCGAACAGACCGATAATCAGCTTATAGGGCAGGACCGGAAACAAGGCCAGCACTGTGGCCGCGAGCATGGACAAATACAAAGGATGATCCTCTCTAAGCCAGGCCAAGAGTTCATACCTGTAGATAAACGCGAGGATTATGCACGAAACATACAGAATAATTGTTAGCCATTTTCTCATTATACTATGCCCCTTCTTCACTCCATCCATTTCATCATACTGAAAAAAAAGCAATTAAAGCAATTATTGAAGCAAAGATCATTGTTCCCGCAGCATGTCACGGTATAATACATCTATAAGGGAATAGAAATTCCCCCGAGTATGTAAGGGAGATGCTGTTAATGAAACTATCTGTCCGCAAAAGAGTGGCACTGATCGGCATTGGCGATATTGCCCGTAAAGTCTATTTGCCGCTGCTCTCCCGGCATGATCAGGCCGAGGTGGTGGGTGTGCTCAGCCATTCCTCTGCTACGGTCGAGCGGGCAGTTCAGGCTTATCGCCTTCAGCGGGGCACAACCGAGCTTACGGAGCTGCTGTCCTGGGATCTGGATGCTGTGTTCATACATAGTCCTACAACCACGCACTATGAGCTGGTGACCGCTTGCCTGGAGCATGGGGTATCCGTGTATGTGGACAAGCCGCTCTCCTATGATCTGGAGGAATCCCGCCGGATGGCAGAGCTTGCTGAGAACAAGGGGCTGCTGCTGGGGGTGGGCTTCAACCGCCGCTATGCCCCGATGTATGCCGCAGCCAAATCTTGGCTGCATAAGGCCGGAGGCATCAGCCAATCCACCGCAGTCAAGCACCGCACGAAGCTGCAGCAGGGCAGCAGCCATGAGACGATCCATGATGACCTGATCCATATGCTGGATCTGCTGCTCTGGCTGTCCGGCGGGGATTATGAGCTGCTGCATAGCAGCCTGAAGGCGGATGCGGAGGGGCGGCTTCTGCAGGCTTCGGGAATGCTGGGCTGGGAGAACGGGACCACCGGCCATTACAGCATGGTCCGGGATGCCGGAGCCGATCTGGAGAAGCTGGAGCTGCACGGACATGGGAGATCGGTTGAGGTGACCGACATGGAACGGGTTATATTATATGAGCAGGGCTCGTTGCCGCGCACGCAGAACTTTGGCAGCTGGGATACCGTACTGGAGCGCAGAGGCTTCAGCGGAGCGGTCAGCCATTATCTCAGCAATATAGCGACACCGGAGCAATGCGGCATTTCCGCTTCGGCTGTATTGCCGAGCCATGAATTAGCAGCAAGACTAAGCCGCTGAGCGGTCAGAATCGCAGCAGAGAGGAGGACAACATGGAGGATTACGACAAGTCGATGGAAGAGCGGATCAACGAGAGCTATAAACGGGACGAGGAAATGATGATTCTCGTATTTGCCCAGTGGTGTGTGAATAACAAGCTGGACCCGCATGCCTTGTATCTGCAGGCTTATCCGCAGCAGGAGGGCAATCAGGCGCTGGCCAATGCGCTGGCCCTGACGGTATCCGCAGAGGAGGCCGGATTCATCTCCGATGATACTGTGCTGGGGGTACTCTCTCTATATAGCAACGATGATCTTGCCTATGTGGTTACAGAAGCCATCCAGCTAAGACGCAAAGCAGAAGACACCAAGGATTGAGAGCGGAAATATAATACTAGTGGTTAATGAACTTTTTTTTGCCAAACGATGTTCATTCCAGAATAAATGTGGTAAAATTATATATACTAACTAATTGTAAGCTTCATAAGTGAGAGGTGATAACCATGGAAGAACATCAATTGACGATGTGCCCGAGATTTGAGACGGCTTTTTCGTTTCTGGGCAAGCGTTGGAACGGACTCATTATTCAGACCTTGATGAGCGGCCCTAAGCGGTTCAAGGATATTTCCGGACTGATTCCGTCAATGAGCGATAAGATGCTGTCCGAGCGCATGAAGGATCTGGAATGCGAGGGCATTCTGGTACGGCATGTGTACCCGGAGACACCGGTGCGCATTGAGTATGAATTAACAGTGAAGGGCCGTGCGCTTGAGCCGGTCATGCAGCAAATCCAGACCTGGGCCGAGAGCTGGGTGGAGTAGCAGTACCGTAATATATTTGATGACAGCCTCTTGTCCGGTATCCGGGTAAGGGGCTTTTCATATGCAGTTCTGCTTATTTATGCGGATTTTGCCCAAATAAACCTTGCACTTAGGCCCCACCTGTGTAATATAATAGAACATACTAAATATTACGGATGTGTGGAAGCGTTAACAAAAGTAGGAAAAGCCCAGGGTTATATGGCAGCGCGGATGCTTACAGGATGTGTTTTGGACGATGCTGATGGAAGGAAGCGGAGGGCTTACACAACTTTTAGGAGGCGAGGACCATGACCATCACCTTGTTTTCCCGGGAAATAACCTATGGAAAAAAGGATGTCGCCGAACTGGAGACTGCTTCGATTAAAGTACAGCTAATCTATGACAAGGTGTTGTTCATGCTTCATAACCATCTCCCGGATTCTCTGTGGGATGCATGGATCGGCGTGCCATATGAGATCATTTCTTCGCTATATAAAGGGGACAATGACAGCGGGAGTGTGTTTCAGAAATGGATTCAAGGCCCGTCCGGCTGGAAATGCATCGGCTGTGAGCGTCATTGTCTGGAGCCTGTAACGGCAAGGGGAGGGAATGGCTCAAATGCTCAGCGCCGTTTTACTTTTCATAATGGAATTAGCCAGAGCATGGTACTTCAAGCTGTAATCTGGTCTATGTACGAGAACACCCGGCTGCTTCAGCCTTACTTGGGGGAGGAGGCTTTTCTAAGTGAGGAGGATATGGAGCTAATCTCTGTATACTTCGTGCCAACCTATCTGACCCCGGCGCCGCTGAGCGAATTGAACAAACCAGCCAAAGAATATAAGGACAAGAACATTAGGGTGTATCAGGAATGGATCTCTGCCCCCGATCTGGTGCTGCAGTGGAACGGCGGCCTGACCGAAGGCAGATGGATGACGGGTGTATATGTGGATCATTCAAGGTTCGCCGGACTTGGCCCCTACCTGAAGGATGCGCAGGGCAAGCGGACTTATATGCAGGCGACGGTTCAATAAAAAAGATGAAACTCGAAAAAAAGAGTTGAACTTGAAGCCAGGCCGTCGCTGCGGTGAACATTTGGACTTCCGGCCAGCGCCCAGTTTGGATTTCCTGATATTAACCGCTCTACTCCGCCCGGTTATTCCTCCGCCGGATCAAGTATACAGTGCTTAAGATGATCAGTCCTGCTGTAACAGAAATGATCAGAATCACTTTCCCGTTCGCACCGCTGTCAGCTGCTGATTGGGCGGCGGTTGGATTCACGAAGGTAACGATAAGGATACAGGCCGCCACCACTATGGCCAGAATTGCACCCGCAATGCTTCTCCCGTTCACTCCGTTCTGCCCGCCGCCCGGTCCCACATATGAACCGCTCCAGATCAGTCTTACCAGATAGGAGCCTACACCCAGCATGAAAATTGCGTAATTGCTGAGCGGATACTCCAGCCACTTCATTCCGTAGTTTTGCAGCCCCATGTCTGCCAGCAATAAGAATGCCATCAAAAGAAATGCCTGATTCCCCGCCTTGTGCCGCTTCTGCAGTTGTCTCTCATCCAGGTTCGTTCTGTTCATCCTTCGTTCCCTCCCAAAATAGTTGATCCAGCGTCTTCCCGAGTGTTACACAAATGTCAATGCACAGCCTCAGGGTGGGGTTGTAATCACCGTTCTCAATCGCGATAATCGTCTGCCTTGTGACCCCCACGGCATCTGCGAGCTGTTTTTGCGACATGTCTTTTGCCGCTCTGGAGGCTTTGAGCCTTAAGTTTTTCCCCATTCCCTCACCTCACGCATATTGTAAAATATATAAAACAAAATGTCTAGTATATTTTACATTGAAATACTTAAATTTCACGTTCATTAAAATTTGTTATATTCAGTGCGTACAATCACAAGTTCCGCCTAAGGCCAGTGATAAGGTGTAGAAGTGAAAAGAAACACAAACCTACATTTTAACCTGAGGAGGGGCCAACATGGCGTCCAATCAATTAAACGATACAACAATTCATCCCGGGTTCACCCCGGAAGCAATGGTCAGAGATATTGTTCTGCAGTTCCCCAAAGCAGCAGATTATTTCAAAGCACAGCGGATCGATTTCTGCTGCGGAGGCGCAAAGCCGCTGGCTGAAGCCGCTGCCGAGAAGGGTCTTGACCCGGCAGCAATGGTGCAGGAGCTGAACAAGCTGCAGGAGCAGCACCCCGTTCTGGAAGAAGACACCGCCTGGAACGAGGCTTCTTCAGAGGAGCTGGTGAATTATATTGTGAACAAGCATCACCGTTATCTGCGTGAAGAGCTTCCGTTAATCAGTCAAAATGTAACCAAGGTATTCCGCGTTCATGGTGAGGATTCACCGCATCTGGGAGAAATGCACCGCCTGTTCAATATGCTGCGTGAAGAGCTGCTGCAGCACACGGCGAAGGAAGAAGAGAGCGAATTCCCTAAGATGCTGGCTTACACTCAGAATCCAACTGAAGAAGGACTTGCGGAGCTGCGCGGACTGCTGCATAATCTGGAAGCAGAGCATGACGGGGCCGGAGAGATTCTGCGTGAGCTGCGTAGAGTAACTAATGACTACACACCGCCTGCACATGCCTGCACGACTTATCGACTGACATATGCCCGCCTTGAAGAACTGGAAGGCATGACCTTCGAGCACGTGCATCTGGAGAACAACATTCTGTTCCTGCGTTATCAATAGGACCTGCTGTAAGGTAAAAGTCCCTTCGGGGACTTTTTACTTTTTCTGCCGGCAGAAATGATTTGAGAACCCTTCCTCTATGCGTTATCCTTAAAGAGTCCGGGAAAATACATATGAAGGCGGTGCCGTGGAATGTCCACGAAATGGATGCGCTTAATGCTGTGCCTGCTCTTGCTGACCGCGGCAAGCGGTTGTGGCTTGGGATCAGGGAATGGCGGCAGCAGTAACGGAAGCCAGGGATTAACCTTTTCAGTCATGGTGGGTGACAGTGAAATGGCCGGAAGCTCGGCCAGATTGCTTAACGAAGCTTACGTGCCTGGAAATTCAATAATAGAGCTGTTCAAGAAGAGCGGTGTTGTTACATTTTCAGCGGATGGCCCTAATATTCTTGAAGTAAATAAGGTCTCCCTGGGTCAGGATATGAGCTGGGAGATTCAGGTAAACGGCAAGAAGGTTCAAGAGCTGAATACGACCCTGGAACCGGGTTCGGCCATTACGATGTCAGCAGGGCCTGCCGGAACCGGAAAGATGTTTCAGCCTGTCATCGTCACGGTGAACGGGGGGAGCGAGCAGCCGGAGCTGACACATTCGCATGTGCTTTCTTTTATGCAGGATATGTCCGTCAAGGGACTGCTCAAGAACAGCGGTATGGTCCGGCTTGCCGAAGATAACCGGACGGTGCTTACTGTGATGGATTATACCCCGCTCAGCAGCGAGGAATGGAGACTGAAGGTCAACGATAAAGGGCTGCTCGGCAATGGAGTGGACATGAAGCTCAGTCCGCAGGACAAGCTGGAGATCTCTCTGGTACTGAAATAAGTGAACGGATAACTGTGTTAAACTGCATGGGTATCCGTTTTTTTGAATAATATTCCTATTGGATTCACGCCAGAAGTTGTCCTATATAAGAACGGAGCAATCATATTCACTTGTGTGAAAAAATTCACATAAGGTGTGACTGTGGTCACACTTGCCATGGAATGGGGGACAGTATAATTTCTCTATCAGGTAAAGTTATTGAAGAAATCAGAGTTTCTGAAGGAGGGTCTACCAGTGGCAGCGGAAAGAGAAAAGTTAGTGCTGATTGGGAATGGCATGGCGGGAGTAGGCACTATTGAGCAGATTCTGAAGCTGGGCGGCGCTTATGATATTTCGGTCTTCGGCAGTGAGCCGCATCCCAACTATAACCGGATTATGTTGTCCTATGTACTTGAAGGCAGCAAAACGATTGAAGACATCATCCTCAACGATCTCGGGTGGTATGAAGATAATCATATTACACTGCATACCAGCACAACGGTTACCCGGATCGATGAACAGAACAAACTGATATTGACCGATAATGGACTGGCGGTTCCTTACGATAAAGCAATTATTGCAACAGGCTCGAATTCTTTCATTCTACCCGTACCCGGCAGTACTAAGGATGGGGTAGTCGGGTTCCGCGATATCGCGGACTGCGATGCGATGCTGGCAGCGGCGAAGCAGTACCGCACGGCGGCTGTGATCGGCGGAGGACTGCTGGGTCTTGAAGCTGCGAAAGGCCTGGTCAATCTGGGCATGGATGTTACCGTTGTGCATCTGCTGGAGGATCTGATGGAGCGCCAGCTGGACCGTACCGCTTCTTCAATGCTGCAGGCAGAGCTTACACGGCAAGGTGTGAAATTCGCCATGGGTAAGCAGACAGTTGAATTGACCGGCGAAGAACGGGTTACTGGTCTACGCTTCAGTGATGGCAGTGTGCTGCCGTCAGAGTTTGTAGTGATGGCTGTTGGAATTAAGCCGAATGTCCAGCTTGCAAAGGACAGCGGAATTACAGTTAACCGCGGGATCGTAGTTGACGATTATATGCAGACTTCTATGGCAAATGTGTATTCTGTCGGCGAATGTACAGAGCACCGGGGAACCTGCTACGGACTCGTTGCACCGCTATTTGAGCAGGGCATGGTTCTCGCCAAGCATTTGTCTGGTGTACAGACTCCGGGCTATGAAGGCTCAGTTGTAGCTACCAAGCTCAAAATCTCCGGAGTAGATGTATTCTCCGCCGGTGAATTCACAGAAACGCCGGAGCATACCGTTATTTCTGCCAAGGATGAATGGAAGCGAACCTACAAGAAGATTTTGCTTAAGGATAATGTGATTGTCGGTGCTGTTCTGTTCGGTGATGTAACGGAATCTGCCAGCCTGCAGAAGCTTGTGAAAAACAGCACAGAGATGACGGATGAAATCTATGATGAGGTTATGGGCACAAGCTGCTGCGGCGGAGGAGGAGCCAAGAAGGGGATGTCCGTTGAAGCGATGGCTGATGAAGAAATCGTTTGCGGCTGTAACGGCGTAACCAAAAAAGCGATTGTGGATGCTGTTACGGAGAATGGCTTCACCACGGTGGATGAGATCAAAGCCTGCACGGGTGCAACCCGCTCCTGCGGCGGCTGTAAGCCAGTGGTGGAGCAGATTCTGCAATTCGTTCTCGGAGACAGCTTCCAGCAGAGCGCCAAGCAGGGAATCTGCAGCTGCACCTCGCTAAGCCGGGATGAGATCGTAGCCGAGATTACGGCTAAAGGCCTCCGGACTACTAAGGAAGTTATGCATGTCCTGGACTGGAAGCAGGCAGAAGGCTGTTCCAAATGCCGCCCGGCAGTGAACTATTATCTGGGGATGATCTACCCTGACACTCATGAGGACGAGAAGGAATCCCGGTTCGTCAATGAACGGATGAGCGCCAATATTCAGAAGGACGGAACTTATACAGTTATACCGCGGATGTATGGCGGTGTGACCACTCCTGAGGATTTGAAGCGGATTGCCGATGTGTCCCTGAAGTATGATGTGAAGGTTGTGAAGGTAACGGGCGGACAACGTCTTGACCTGATTGGTGTCAAAAAAGAAGATGTACCTAAGGTGTGGGAGGAGCTGGATATGCCGTCCGGCTATGGTTATGCCAAGTCGCTGCGTACGGTAAAAACTTGCGTAGGTTCGCAGTTCTGCCGCTTCGGCACACAGGATTCCATGGGCATGGGCGCTATGCTTGAGCGTAAATATGAGCGGCTGGATATGCCGGCTAAGTTCAAGATGGCGGTTAACGGCTGTCCGCGTAACTGTGCAGAATCGTGCACGAAGGATATCGGGATTGTCGGCAATGACGGCGGCTGGGAAGTGTTCATCGGCGGCAACGGCGGGATTAAGCCGCGCATCGCAGATGCCTTCTGCAAGGTGAAGACCGACGAGGAACTGGTTGAGGTCTGCTCCGCTGTCATCCAGTACTACCGTGAGACCGGCAACTACCTGGAGAGAACCTCCGAATGGGTAGAGCGTATGGGTCTTGAGCAAATCCAGACTGTGGTTATGGGTAATGACGACAACCGTAAAGAGCTTGCGGCACGTATTGACTTTGCCCTGGCCCAGGTGAGTGATCCTTGGCGGAAAATGCTGGATGACAAAAACACCCGCACCGCGCTGTTCGAAGAGACACAGGTATAGTCTAAAGGGAGAGGGAGAGAGCATAATGGAACGGAGCAATCGGGAATACACGATAGGCGCAGTGGAAGATTTCATGCTGCAGATCGGCCGGGTAGTTCATGCAGGAGAAGTCGAATTAGCGATATTCCGCACATCGGACGGCGCAATTTATGCGGTCCGCAACCACAGTCCCCACCCGAAGGGCGGCCCGCTCGCGGAGGGAATCGTATCAGGCTATTATTTATATGATCCGCTGCATGACTGGAAGATCGACCTTCGCACGGGAGAGGTTCAGGCACCGGACCGTGGGCAGGCAGAAGTCTATCCGGTTACAGTAGAGGGCGGAGTTGTTAAGGTCACTCTGCCTGCAGGAGTAGCAAACCTAAATTAAAGGAAGAGCAGGTGCGGATATGTTTACGCAGAGCGTAGAGAATATCGTAGAGACAGCCGTAGGGAAACGCGACAAAATGAATGAGAGCCTGCCCAAATATTTTTTGGCGGCCCTCCTGGCAGGAGCATATGTGGGTATTGGTATTATTCTGATCTTCTCACTGGGGGCACCGCTGGCGGCGATCAAGTCACCGTTCCAGCCGCTGATTATGGGAGCCTCCTTCGGGATTGCCTTGACCTTGGTTGTATTCGCCGGCTCAGAGCTGTTTACAGGTAATAATATGTTCTTCACGGTAAGCACGCTTGCCGGGAGAACTACAGTCTGGGACACGGTGAAGAACTGGGTTCTGGTATTCCTCGGCAATGTGGCCGGTGCTGTGGTGCTGGCACTGCTGATTCAGGGATCGGGCCTCTTCAAAGCAGCGCCTGCCGAGCATCTGATCTTCGCGGCCGCCGCCAAAAAGATGAGCCTTCCGTTCTCGGAGCTGTTCTTCCGCGGCATCCTCTGTAACTGGCTGGTCTGCCTGGCGCTATGGATGTCTTCCCGCGCCAAGAGTGAAGCAGCGAAGCTGGTCCTGATCTGGTGGTGTCTGTTCGCCTTCATCGCGAGCGGCTATGAACACAGTGTTGCGAACATGACGCTGCTCAGCGTAGCTGTGCTGCTGCCGAATCATCCAGAGACAGTGAGCATCGCCGGCTGGTTTCACAACATGATTCCTGTTACGCTTGGCAACATTATCGGCGGCGGTGTCTTTGTCGGAATGGCTTACTGGCTAATTTCACCTGTGCGTACTCCGCGTAAAGTATCTGTTCCTCCTCAGACTAAGAAAGCAAGCTAGTTCCAGTACCAAGCCCCGCAGCTGTTACATGCTGCGGGGCTTTTTTGCCGCTCAATCCCTGCTATAATACACTTCAGGAGGTTATTTTCATATGAATATATTGATTCTTGGTGCCACTGGCCGGGTGGGGAGCCATATTGTTACCCATGCTCTTCAGGATGGACATCATGTGACTGCGCTGGTCCGTACGCCAGAGAAGGTTCAGCCTTTCCATGCCAACCTGACGATCCTCCAAGGTAATGTGCTTAATCAAGAGGATGTCGCCCGGGCAGTGCAGGGAAAGGATGTAGTGATTAGTGCATTGAACACCGTTGGGACAACCACGCTTACAGACAGCATGCCTTTTATCATCGGAGCCATGTATGAGGAAGGGATAGAGCGCATTGTTACCGTAGGAACTGCGGGCATTCTTCAAAGTGAGCTTTCCCCGGAACTCCTGCGTTACCAATCCAGCGAGTCTAAACGCAGGTCAACCCGTGCCGCAGAAGAACATGAACGAGCATACCGCTTGCTGGAGCGATCGGCTCTGAAATGGACCATTGTGTGCCCAACCGCTCTGCTGGACGGAGAACGCATGGGGACCTATCGTGTAAGACAAGACATTCTGCCCCAAGGTGGTACTGAAATATCTGTAGCGGATACAGCGGAATTCATTTATAGTCAAATTGATGCTGGCGATTTCATAAGATCCCGTGTCGGTATAGCTTACTGATAGGGGGGATAGAAAAAAAGACGCCGGAGAGGGCGCCTTGACCACTCTATTAAATTTATTGGGTCAGATATGTTTCAATGAGGTGAATAGAGGGTATTATTGATAGGAAATTAAATTCGGCAAATTTCATTGGGACATAGTTCGCAGTGGCAGATTTCTTGAAGCATCGCCAGATCTTTGATGACAATCATGCCGTTCTCATACTCCACTGCATCTTTTTTACGCAGATCACTCAGCATGCGGTTAACGCTCTCACGGGTAGCGCCGATCATGTTGGACAGATCTGTATGCGTGATTTTTTTGTTGATCAGAATGCTGTCGCCCGTCTTCTCACCATAGGTGTTGCCAAGACGGATTAGTGTGGAGCAGAGTGCGCCCGGTTTGCCGTACATCATCAGATCGCGGAATTTCGTCTGTGTGAGACGGTGATGAATCCCCATCCACTTCATGAAGTCGATGGCGAAGTCGCAGTGCTGGCAGATCAGAATCTCCAGATCCTTCTGTTCAATCACGCCGACTTCACTCTCTTCAATGACTTCGGCTGTGAAGCTGTGCTTCGTGCTGAAGAAAGGGTCAGCCTGACCGACCATGTCGCCTGCCTGATACATATACAGAATCAGTTCCTTGCCTTCGTCTGTAGATTTGGTTAATTTCACACGTCCACGCTTGATATAAAACAGTTTATCCGAGAAATCGCCTTCCCAGAACAGGTGTGATCCTTCAGGGACTACACGTTCCTTCATGGTGACCAACAGGCGGTTAAAGTTCTGTTCGGAGAAACAGTTTGTATTGCCGCGGGCTTCGATAACATTATAATGTTCCTTTATCATAATCGACATCCCCTTTATTCCCTCAGTTTTTCAGTAAATTTTAAATTAATTATACCTTGGAATTCCTCTTTATGGGTAATTATTTTCGCATAAAAGTGTCGAATTTTTAACATTGTGATAATTTTCACTTCATTTGTGTGAGATTGGTTACGTTTTTTCCTTGAAAAGAGTTCCTTTACCTGTGTTATAGGATATTATAGCAGCTCCCCCCTGTTCTGGATAGTTCTAGGGAGGGGGCGGCTTTTTTTGGTTTTCCCGCATGTTAATGATGTCCGTACAAATGCACATAACTCGCTTACGTGCTGACCTTGGTCCTGCGCGGGGTTAGAGATACTCTGGAACTAAAGTGTCCGTTGTTTCCGCTGTGAGCGGAGGAGCAGACCCAAGCATCACATAGCGAAGGAGAGTTTCAATTATGGCAAAAGTAGCAGATCCCTATCTGAAGGTCGATCCATGGGCAATTATTGAGGAGGGCTTTGATCCGGAACGAAACCGGACTTCAGAATCGATTTTTTCACTGGGCAATGAGTATATGGGAGTACGGGGGTATGCAGACGAGGGCTACAGCGGGGATTCTTTGCCGGGCAGCTATTTCAATGGGCTGAATGAGCAGATGGAGGTTGGCAACCACTATAAGGGCATTATCCGGTCGCTGCGGTATATGGTGAATGCGGTAGATTGGCTGCATACCCGGATCTCGGTGGATGGTGAACCGCTGGATCTGGCTCATTCCCGTATTGACAAGTACACCCGCAGACTGGATTTCCGAACCGGGACCTACAGACGGGAATTCATCTGGGAGCTGGCGGACGGGAAAAAGCTGAAGCTCTGCTTCACGCGGCTGGTAAGTATGACTCTGTCCCATCTGGGGTTGCAGCAAATCACGTTCACGCCGCTTAATTTCAACGGTACAGTAGATATTCGCACAGGGCTTGATTTCGGCATGGCTCATGAGGAACACGGCCAGAGCATGTGGAGGGAGTTGCGCAGCGGAGAGGAGGGTACGGTGACTGCCATTATGGCCCGTACGCTGACAACCGGGAATCAGCTGTATTCGGGCTTTGTCCTGAAGTCTCCGCAGGCGCTGCATACGGAGCTTGTGGAAGAGGACCGCTATATCGGGCGGCAATTCTCGCTTATGCTGGCTGAAGGTGAGCCAGCCTCCTTCACGAAGCTGGTGGTCAATGTGACAGGCAGTGATGCTTCAGAGGCAGCAGACTGTCTCTGGACAAAAGGCATGGAGCTTGCAGCAGCGGCGGACCGGCTGGCGGAGGAAGAGGTGCTTGCCGACCAGACCGACTATTGGAGCAGCATCTGGGCCGCCAGCGATATCCGGATTGAGGGCGACCCGGAGAATCAGCAGGGCATCCGTTTTTGTATTTTTCAGCTGTATCAGACCTATCACGGAGATCATCCCGGGTACAACATCGGTGCCAAAGGGTTGACCGGTGAAGCTTACCGGGGGCTTGCCTTCTGGGATACCGAGTCCTACTGTCTGCCATTCTATCTGTTTAATAATCCCAAGGCGGCCCGCAGTCTGCTGGAATTCCGCTACAAGACGTTGCCGGAGGCGCTGCAGCGCGGGCAGGAGGTGGATTGCGCGGGGGCTTTTTATCCGATTGCCACAATAGACGGATCAGAGAGCTGTGACCTGTGGCAGCACTCCAATCTGCAGCTTCATGTCGGGACGGCGGTCGCCTACGGCATCTGGCATTATGTGAAGAACACCGGCGACCTGGAATTTCTCTACAGCAAAGGCGCCGAGATGCTGATTCAGATCAGCCGTTTCTACGCATCCCGCGGCCAGTGGGGTCAACGCACCGGGGAATACGGATATTTCGGCGTGATGGGGCCGGACGAATTCCAGCTGATGGTTAACAATAACTGTTACATCAATCTGATGGCCCAGAAGTTATTCGAATATACGCTTGAAACGGTAGCCCTAATGAAGGCGGAGACGCCGGAGGATTATGCGGCGGTTATAACGGCTACTGCGCTCCGCGAGGAGGAATTGGCCGACTGGGACCACAAGAGTGCCCATATGAAAATCCCGTTCGATCCCGGCAGCGGCATTTACGAGGAGCATGACGGCTTCTTCGATATGCCGCATCTCGACATTCACTCCATTCCGGTGTCCGAGTTCCCGCTCTATGCCAACTGGTCATATGATCGCCTGTACCGTTACGATATGATCAAGCAGCCGGATGTGCTGATGTTCCTGTTCCTGTATAACGGGCAATTCTCCCGTGAGGCAAAGCTGGCGAATTACGAATATTATGAACCGAGATGTATTCATGAGTCCTCGCTCTCTCCGTCCATTCACTCGATTCTGGCCAGTGAACTCGGCAAGCCGGAGGAAGCATACCAATTCTTCGAGTTCGCTACGCGTCTGGATCTGGACAACTATAACCGGAATACCCGGGAAGGGCTGCATACCACATCGATCGCCGCAGCCTGGATGAACATTGTATACGGCTTCGGCGGTATGCGCTCGGATGGAGATTGCCTGTCCTTCCGGCCGGTGCTGCCGCAGCAGTGGAATGCCTACAGCTTCCAGGTGATGTGCAGGGGAGTATTGCTGGGCATTAAGGTAAATGCAGAGTCGGTTTCCTTCAGGGCAGTCAATGGCGGAAGTGCGGAGGTGCTGATCTATGATCAGCGGGTGACCGTGGATGAAGCAGGGATCGAGCTTCCGCTTGCTGAAGGGATGGGTGTGTAATGGACTGGACGGTAAGCGAGCATAGCTTTGAACCCGGGCGGATTACGGCGAACGGCAACAAATATATGATCGGCAATGGCTACATGGGCTTCCGGGGAGTGCTGGAGGAGTTCGGGAAGGAGCAGCTTGCAGCGGTTACGCTAGCAGGAGTGTATGACCAGACGGGCGGCAAATGGCGAGAGCCGGTGAACACCCCGAATGGACTGTATACGGTAGTCAGTGCCAACGGCTGCAAACTTAGTGTGCTGGAGTCCGAACCGCTGGCTCATGCACAGAGCCTGGATCTCCGTGCTGCTATTCACCGGCGGGAGACAATGTTCGGCATCCCGGGAGGCGGAAGGGTGACCCTGACCGCAGAGCGGTTCGCCAGCATGGACCAGCTACACCTGCTGGCCGCCAGATGGACTCTGCACTGTACCGCCGATTGCCGGATCGAGATTACGACTGGAATCGATGGCGCGGTGTGGGATATTAACGGCCCCCATCTGCTGGAGCAGCAGAGCCGCTCGGCCGGAGGGGTGCTGCTGTCAACCGCATGCACCGGTGAGCTGGGGCTGCCGGTGGCGGTAGCGGAGCTTATAGCGTTAGGTACGGCTGAACAGCCGAAGCGGGTTGACGCTGTTATCGAGCTGGATGGAGGGACCGCGCTGCGCCATCTTTCTATAGAAGCCAGGGCAGGTGAGACTTATACATGGTACAAATATGCAGCCGTGTACACGGGGCTCGATGTGAAAGGCTATCCTGCCGAAGGCGGGCCGGATGAGCGGGCGGTGCAGACCCTCCAGGCAGCGGCCGCTACAGGATACGCCGGGCTGCTGGAGGCGCACCGGCGCAAGTGGGCGGAGCGATGGTCACGCAGTGATTGTGTCATTGAAGGCGATGAAGAGGCGCAGTTCGCGCTGCGGTACAGTATGTATCAGCTGCTGATCATTGCACCGATGAAGTCGGAGAAGGTCTCGATTCCGGCGCGCGGCCTGTCCGGGCAGGTCTATAAGGGGGCGGTATTCTGGGATACGGAGATGTTCATGCTGCCCTTTTTCCTGCACAGTGATCCTGGGATTGCCCGCAATCTGATGATGTACCGTATCCACACGCTGGATGGTGCGCGGCGGAAGGCAGCGGAGTATGGATATTTAGGCGCTTTTTATGCCTGGGAGAGTCAGGATACGGGGGATGATGCCTGCACCCTGTTCAATGTGAACGATGTATTTACAGGGCGGCCCATGCGGACCTATTTCCGCGATAAGCAGATTCATATCAGTGCAGATGTCGTGCATGGACTTTGGCGATACGTGACCTTCACTGGAGATGACAGCATCCTGGCGGACGGCGGGGCGGAAGTCATCTGGGAATGTGCGCGTTTCTTCTATTCCTATGCTTACTATAATCCTGTGAAGCGGCGTTATGAGCTGCTGGATGTTACCGGACCAGATGAATACCATGAACGTGTGAATAATAACGTATTTACGAGCGCCATGGTTCAAGAGACACTGAAGATTGCCTTGCAGACAGCTGAGCGGTTGCAGGACAAATATTCTGCCGTGTATAACGGTCTTGCTGAATCTTATGCAGACGGGCCGTTCCTGGATGAATTCACTGCAATGCTGGCACAGCTCTATGTTCCGCAGCCGGACCCGGATACACTGGTGATTGAACAATTCGACCGTTATCTGCAACTGGAGGATGTATCTCTGGCTGAGCTGAAGGCACGGGTCATCCACCCGAATGAGTACTGGGGCGGAGGCAATGGGCTGGCTGCAACCACAAGAATCCTGAAGCAGGCCGATGTGGTGCTGATGTTACATCTGTTCAAGAGCCGGTTCAGCAGGGAAGTGAAGCAGGCCAATTGGGAATTCTATGAGCCGCGAACCGAGCATGGCTCCAGCCTCAGTGCGTGTATCTACGCGCTGGCTGCAGCGGATATCGGCTTGCCGGACTGGGGATATCCGTATTTTATGCGCACTGCCACCGTAGATCTTACCGGTGAGTCGAAGCAGTATGTCGGCGATCTCTATATTGGCGGAACGCATCCGGCGGCGAACGGCGGCGCATGGATGGCGGCAGTGCTTGGCTATGCCGGCCTCAGCTTTGACGGAGAGACCGCCGGGCTCCAGCCAGCCCTGCCGCAAGGCTGGACCGCAGTCGAGCTGCCAGTGATTCTGCGCGGAGGCAGCTTCCGGCTGCGGATCGGCCGCGAAGAGATAACGGTTACGGCCGCGCCGGGCAACAGCGAAGCGGTAAGCTTCGCCGGATTCGGCGGGGAGGCGGTGCTGTGCCCGCCCGGTGCAATCCTGGAGTTAGCGTCTTTAGTCCAATCAGAGAGGAGCATGACATGATGCTGGAGCATATGAAGGGCGCTATCTTCGATCTGGATGGCGTGATTGTAGACACGGCGAAATATCACTATCTGGCCTGGCGCTCGCTCGCCGGTGAGCTTGGCTTCCCGTTCACTGAGGAGGACAACGAGCAGCTGAAGGGCGTCAGCCGGATGCGGTCGCTTGATATTCTGCTTCAGATTGGCGGTCTGAGCTTCGGCGAAGGAGAGAAGCTCGCGATGGCGGAGAAGAAGAACCGCCTCTATGTAGAATATATCTCCAGACTGGACGAATCGGAGCTGCTGCCCGGTGTCAGAGCCTATCTGAATGCGCTGAGAGCACGCGGCGTGGCTATCGCCCTTGGCTCTGCGAGTAAGAATGCAGAATTCATACTGGATAAGCTGAGTATCGCGGGGCTGTTCGATACGGTAGTAGACGGCAACAAGGTCTCGCGGGCGAAGCCGGACCCTGAGGTTTTCCTGACCGCCTGCAGGGAGCTGGGGCTGGGGCCGCAGGACTGTGTGGTGTTCGAGGATGCAGAGGCCGGAGTAGCCGCCGGGAAGGCGGCCGGCATGTACGTGGTCGGGATTGGCCGGCCGGAGCTGCTGAAGGCAGCGGATCTGGTGATATCCGCATTGCATGAATTGTAAGAGCTTGATAGAATGGCTCTTGAGGAACTTTTTTCCTCTATTATCTATTCTATTATAGAAGGAAAGCTTGAGGGATGATAATGGAAACGTTGTTGCTATGGCCTGAAGGGGTGCCTGGAGCGCTGGGAACCAGTCAAGAGGATCAGCCTGCGATCACACCTTATTTAGTTGAAGGCAAAGGGAATGCCGCTGTTCTGGTCTGTCCGGGAGGCGGGTATGCGATGCGTGCCGACCATGAAGGCGGTCCGGTTGCGGAGTGGCTGAATACACTGGGCATCTCTGCCTTCGTACTGCGTTACCGTGTAGCGCCTTATCAATATCCGAGTGCGCTCCAGGATGCGCAACGGGCGCTGCGTACGATCCGCTTCCGTGCGGACGAATTCGGCATTGACCCGGACCGGCTCGGCATTCTGGGCTTCTCGGCGGGTGGACATCTGGCTTCTACCGCCGGGGTAGCTTATGATCTGGGCAATCCTGATCACCCGGAGCCATTGGAGCGGCTGTCCAGCCGTCCTGACCGCCTGATTCTATGTTACCCGGTTATCTCGATGACCGAGGGGGTGACCCATCAGGGCTCGAAGGAGAATCTGCTGGGAGCTGTTCCCGATGCAGAACTGTCGCTTAAGCTTAGCAGCGAGTTCCAGGTAACCCCGGACACGCCGCCAACGTTCCTCTGGCATACCTCTGATGATGATTACGTCCCGGTAGAGAACAGCCTGCTGTTCGCCGCAGGGCTTAGCCGTCATAAGGTTCCATTCGATCTGCATATCTATGCGCACGGTGTACACGGTCTGGGCTTAGCCCCTGATGAGCTGCACACCAAGACATGGACGGATGCTTGTGCCTCGTGGCTGCAATTGCAAGGGTATACCAGAGCTTGAATTTCTGCTGCCAGGTCCGTGCTATAAGTACTATTCACTAAAAACCAGTCACCACGGCAGCTCCGTGTTGTGGCTGGTTTTTGTTTCTGGGTTGATGCAATAGCAAAACTCCATACAAATGGACATAAAGAACTTGGAAATAAACCTGTGTAAGCGCTTGTAGGTTTGTTAAAATATAAGAACTTGTATTATTGGAACTGGAGGTGAATCCAGGGTGTTGTCCACGCTTGTAAAACCCATTGTCAGGCTCAGTGTCAAGCAGCAGTTGATTCTGCTGTTCCTGATCATGATTACGCCTATTCTGATTCTGAACAGCTACGGCAACTACAAGGCAGAGGAGATTTTGAAGCGCCATGTGACCAATGCCTATGTGGAGCTGAACAAGCAGAATCTCGCCATTATTAACAGAGACATCGATACGGTGAACAAAATCACGACCACCGTCATCCAAAATCCGGTCCTGCAGCAGCTCAACATGAGCGGGGATGATACAGTGCTTGAGCGCGTGGAACGTTATGAGACCATCGAGAAGCTGCTCGGCAGCTATTCGCAGGGAGCGGAGCGGGGGGACGGCATCTACTACTCGCTATACGTATATGATCCCGATAACTACTACTTTTTCGCTCCCAATTTCCCGCAGGTGAAGAAGGCGGGGGTTTATTTTTTCTCCAAGGAGGAACGGCCGTACTGGTTCGAACAGGTGGTACAGCAGAAAGGCCGCGGATACCTGATGTTCGCCGAGAAGCTGAGCCCGCAGGCCGAAGATCTGAAGACGCTTACGTATGTCAGGGCCGTCAATAATATCTACCGGGGGGCAGGGACGCTCGGCGTGCTGGTGGTGACCAAGATGGAATCGAAAATCGGTGAATCGCTAAGGTCGATCTCGCTGCCGGACGGGGAAATCTATCTGACGGATATGAACAACCGTGTACTGGCCTCAACCACGAATTCAACCGGAGAGGTGATCGTCCTGCCGGACGGCTCGGAGGCGGGAGATCCGGAGGGAACCGAGGATATTATCACTGATGACTTCATCTACGTGGTGAACAACAATCATGCCTTTGAGCAAAAGCTGGTCTACAAGGTGCCCGTCAAATCCCTGCTCCAGCAGCAGAATGAAATGAAACGCGTTATTCAATACATAACGGTGGCCTACGCGCTGTTCGGATTGATCATCATTACCTACTTCTGGCGTTCGCTGATGACCCCTTTGCAGAAGCTGGCTTTTTTTGTACGCAAGTATGAGCCGGGCAACCGTGTGCCCGAGACTCCCCGCAGAGGAAGCAACGATGAGGTCAGTGTGCTGATTACCGCCACGTATGATATGGCCCGCAGGCTCAACAGCCTGATTATGTACAAATACCAGATGGAGCTGAAGCAGAAGGAATCGCAGCTGCAGCTGCTCTATCAGCAGATCAACCCGCATCTGCTATACAATACCCTGGAGAGTATTTATTGGAAAAGCTCGCTCGAAGGCAACGTGGAATCCGCGGAAATGATCAAGGAATTATCCAAGCTGATGAAGATCAGCTTAAGCCGGGGCCGGGAGCTGATCACGCTCGAAGAAGAGCTTGAACATGCCAGTGCCTACATCAAGCTCCAGCAGCACCGGCATGATTATGTGTTCGCCGTTATCTGGAATATCGCTCCCGGGACCACCAGGAATCTGATTCCCAAGATCACCCTGCAGCCCCTGATCGAGAATGCCATTATCCACGGGGTTAAGCATATGGAGGAGGACGGCGAGATCATCATCAGCTCTGTGCTGGAGGATAGCCGGATTCGGATTACCATTGAGGATAACGGCTATAAGCAGGTCGATTATAAGGCTATCGAACAGATTCTCCATGACGACAGCCCGAACCCGGTGAACGGCTACGGTATCCGCAATATCCATCAGCGTGTGCAGCTGCATTTTGGCGGAGATTGCGGGATCAGCTACGGACCACGCGAGCGCGGAGGCACGATAGTAAGTGTGATCCTTCCGAAGTCAGAGACTATAGAGTAGAGGAGAGAGTACGGTGTTCAATATACTGGTTGTTGATGATGAGCCGCTCATTTGCAAAGGACTAAGCAGCCTGCTGGCTGCTTCCGGGTTGGATATTGACCATATCTATACAGCCGGCAGCGGGTATGAGGCACTGGATTGTATTCGTATGGAGGAGATCGATCTGCTTGTGACCGATATCCAGATGGGGGCTATGAGCGGGATCGAACTGATGCAGCATGCCAAAATGACCAGGCCCTGGATGCAGACGATCGTCATCTCTGCGCATGAGACCTTTCAGTATGCCCAGATGGCCGTCCGGCTGGGGGCGAGAGATTATCTGATCAAGCCCTTGAACAGTGAGCAGTTCCTGGATTCGGTGCGCAGTGTTGTTCTGAAGATGAATAGACCGTCGCCGGAGCTGGCTACATATATGGATGGTAATGGGGACCGCTTCCGCCTGGAGGAGCCGCTTCCCGAGTACAGTGAGCTGCTGAATAGTCTGCTTACGGAGACCGCGGCGGTGCTGGGGACAGAGGAGAAGCGGCGCAAGCTGGATGAGCTTAGTCTGCAGGGACCATTTTTTGCGGTGATCAAAATCAGGCTCCCCCTGCCGCAAGACCGGCCTGAGCAGAGGTACACTACCCGTGATCATGGCCTGCTGCGCTACGCCGCCTTGAATATTGCCAAGGAGCTGTTGGATCAGGAGTGGAATTCCACCGCCTTCTATTCGCCGGACCAGGAAATCACCATAATCATCCAGTGGGATGAGCAGAGCTACGAGGAGCCGTCCACCGGCCAGCTGAGCCGGCTGGAGGTGCTGGGCCGCAGCCTTCATTACAATATTAACCGCTATTTGCAGCTCCGGGCCGTCATCGGCATCAGCCAGATTCTGAAGGGGCTGAGCTTCATGGATGTGCTGAACCGGCAAGCCTCGAAGGCGATCCTCTGGAACAACGAGCATGCCGATCATTATGTGTTCTACTATGGGGATTTCAACTGGAATAACTACGCTGCTGATCCGTCGCCCGAGGAATTGCATACGCACAGCAATCTGATCGTGCAGAAGGCGAAGGAGTACATTGACGGGAATTACGCCCAGAAGGGGCTGACGATTCATGAAGTAGCGAAGAAGAATCATGTCAGTCCCAATTACCTGAGCTATTTGTTCAAGAAGAATACAGGCTATAACCTGTGGGAATATGTCATTAAGCTGCGGATGGAGGACAGCCGGGAGATGATTCTGAACACCGATCTGCGGCGGTATGAGATTGCGGAGCGGGTAGGATACGAGTCGCCGGAGCATTTTAGCAAAATTTTCAAAAAATACTTTGGGTTCAGTCCCAGCGAACTGAAGAAGTAAGAACGCTTACGATTGCCATAGATATAGACATGTTAAGTCTCGCCCTCATTTCCTACAATGAAGACAGGAGGCGCTTTCCCATAAAGTGCTGAAAGACGACAGGAATGAGGGAGCCGGAATGAATCAGTCTGCTGCGTTACACGATCACCTTCCAGCGGAGCTGGAGAACAAGCCGTACAAGCAGAACCGCTGGAAAAAGAATTATTGGGGCGTGATGTTTCTTGTCCCCGCTTTGATTATCTTCATTATGTTTATGTGGGTGCCTATCTTCAAAGGGTTCCTGTATAGCTTCTACACCGTTGATTTCGTCAAAGGGAATACCTTCGCCGGCCTGGACAATTACGCCAGGGCGCTTACCGACCCCGATGTACTTATTGCTGTCAAAAACACCCTGTACTATATGCTGCTCTGCCTGGTGATCGGCTTCTGGGTTCCGATTGCCTTTGCCATTGCCATCTCCGAGCTGCGGAAATTCGGCGGATTCGTGCGCGTTGCCGCGTATTTGCCATATGTCATGCCTGCTGTAGTCCTATACGGGCTGTGGCGTTGGCTGTATGATCCCGTTGGACCGATCAATGCGGTCATCGGCAGCACCGGAGCGGAGCAGATCGCCTTCCTGACCGATACCCGGTGGTCGATGATCTCGCTGGTCTTCATGGAGACCTGGCAGCAGTTCGGCTCGGGGATGCTGATCTATCTTGCTGCGGTGCTCAGTATTCCCCGGGACTGGTATGAGGCCGCCGAGATTGACGGAGCCGGAGTATGGGCGCGTATCCGCCACATCACCCTGCCTTCACTGCGCAATCTGATCCTCCTGATGCTGATTCTTCAGGTCATCGCCACCTCTCAGGGCTACCAGTCGCAGATGGCCTTGCTGGACGGAGGGCCGAACAATGCTACGCTGACGTATGCGCTGCTTATTGTGAAGTATGCTTTTACCAGACTGGATTATGGTACGGCGACTGCGCTGGGGATGCTGATGTTTGTTGTTCTGGGCGGTTTGGGCATTCTTCAGTTCAAGCTTAACAAGGAGGACAACTAGGATGAAGAGCGCAGACAGAGGGATTCTCTCGGAGCATGATCTTAAGAAAACCAGCAACAGGGTGGTATACGGAATTATGGTGCTGTTCATTGTCCTGATGATATTCAGCATGCTGTATCCTATCCTCATGACGATGTTCAACGGGTTGAAGTCGAATATCGAGGTCAATTCCTTTCCGCCGCATTTTTTCCCGCAGGAATGGCATTTCGGCAATCTGAAGGATGCGCTGGATTATATCGATCTGGCCATGTTTCTGCGGAACACCCTGTATATTTTTGCAGGAAATATGGTCGCTACCTTAATTGTGCTGGGACTCGCGTCCTTCAGTATCTCACGGATGCATGTGCCTTACCGCAAGGCCTTCTATTTTTTCTTCCTGATGACCCTGTTCATTCCGGCTACGAGCTATATGATTCCGAACTTTGTTAATCTAAAGGAGCTGGGCCTGCTCAATCAATATGCGGCCTTCTGGCTGCCGGCAGGCGCGAACACGTTCTTTTTCCTGCTGCTTAAGAATTTCTTTGACGGGATTCATCCGGAGATTCTGGAAGCGGCGCGGATGGACGGGGCCTCGGAGCCGAGAAGCTTCTTCACCATCGCGGTGCCGCTGTCGATTCCGATTTTTGCAACACTGGCGATCTTCATCTTCTCCACAGCCTGGAATGACTGGTTCTGGCCGTCGCTGGTTATGCACAGTGAGGAGAAGTATACGCTCGCTACCGCCATCTACAAGTACGTTATCAATGTAAAAGCGCTGAATACGAACATCAAATTTGCGATTCTGTTCATTGTCTCTCTGCCGCCGATCCTGGTGTTCCTGGTCTTCCAGAAGTTCATTATGCGCGGGGTTTCATTGTCAGCGGTCAAAGGCTAGGCAGGAAGGAAAAGATCCGGCAGAGATCGTAAACCTGCACATGAAGGGAATATAAATACACCTCGTTTGTAACCGGTTTCTCTTTTAAGATGAACTTGTAAGCTCATTATGATATGGAAAAGGGGAGTTACCATGCGTAAAGTTTCCAGCATATTCGCCTGTCTCCTGGTCACGGGGACCTTATTGTCCGCCTGCGGCGGCAATAATAACGGGAACAAGCCCGCGGCCAATGGAGGGGAGGGGACACCTGCACCAGCGGAAACCCAGGCGGCCGAAGAGTCAGCCACTCCGTCTGCAGCACCGGCTGACGATATCACCCAGAGAAAGGTAACAATTAAAATCCACTATCCTACGCCGGACCTGACCGAGGTGAGAGCGCAGGAGGATGACAAAATCAAGCGGTTCCAGGAAGTCTATCCGAATGTGGAGATCGTCAAGGACGACTGGCAGTATAATGTAAGCGAGATCGGGGTGAAGATGGCAGCGAACGAAGCGCCTACCTTCTTCAACACGTATGCCACCGAAGCCAAATTCCTGATTGAGAAGGGCTGGGTTGCCGACATCACCGATCTGTGGAACAACTATGAGTTCAAGGATCAGATCAATCCTGTGCTGCAGAACCAGTTCATCATTGACGGCAAGGTGTATGGGGTTACGCAGAAGGGTTACGTCACTACAACAATGATCAACAAGAAGATGCTCGATGACAAAAGTGTAGCCGTACCTCCAATGGATTGGACCTGGGACGACATGCTGAACACAGCCAAAGGAGTGGCCGATCCCAAGAAAGGTATCTCCGGGATTGCCCCGATGGGCAAAGGCAATGAAGCCGGCTGGAACTGGACCAACTTCCTGTTTGAAGCAGGCGGGGAGATTCAGAAGATTGAAGGCGGCAAGGTAGTGGCAACCTTCAATTCCGAAGCCGGGATCAAAGCGCTGGATTTCTACAAGAAGCTGAGATGGGAAGCCAAAGCGGTTCCCCAGGATTGGGCGCTTGGCTGGGGGGATGCTGTGGGCGCCTTCCAGCAGGGCCGCACAGCGATGGTTATGGCTGGGTCTGACGGTGTCATCGAACAGGCGCTCAACCAGGGCGGGTTCAAGCCTGAGGATGTGCTGACCTATCCGATGCCAGCGGCAGAGAAGGGCGGCAAGCATACCGGCGTACTCGGCGGCGACTATCTGGTCATCAACCCGAATGCCAGCAAGGATGAACAGGAGATGGCCTTCCGTTATATTACCTTCGACTATTTCTCAGATAAAGGACTGGAAGCGCTCGACGCCATTATCAGCCAGCGTAAAACGGACGGCAAATATTATATCCCGCCGCTTCTGGATTACTATGCTGCCGATTCCGACTTCGGCAAGAAGACCAAGGCCGTCTATGACAAGTACGATATTGTATATCAGTATAGTCCCGAAATCATGGCGCTGCTGGACGGCAAGCCCGAAGCCCAGTACAACACTCAGGACTATTATGCAACGATGTCCAACGTGATCCAGGAGCTGTTCGCCAAGGAGGGCACAGACTCGAAGGCCCAGCTTGATGCAGCGGCCGCAACGGTTCAGCAGAAATTCTTCGATACGATTAAGGTGGAGTAGTTTAAGCCCCTCTAGAGTCGGGGCGAAGGATGAACGGGACGGGAGACAGCAGAGATGCTGTCTCCTTTTTTGAAAGCTCAGATTTATATGTTTTGGGGCCCCGCAAAGTACCTGAGTCAACACCTACGCTAAAGCTCCACTACCCTGGAAGTAACTTTACTTCCCCATTTCCATCTTCTGTGGTGCCGCGTCAGCGGCATGGATGGCTTTGTGGGGTTATTTTGTATAGTCTTGGGTACGTACGTAGTATTCAGTAGTTTTGCCTATCACAGCCATACATCATCGATGTTACAGCAATCCATGCGGACTGGGAGGCCGTTATTTCAGACGTTTGGGCTATTCTGCACGCTCGGCGGACTGAGGTGCTCTTAACTAACTTATTTGCTCTTGTGTTCGGCTCGTCCAGACCCAATAACGGCCGCTCAGTCCGCAATCAGCAGAATAGGTGTCTTTTTGGCAATATAAGAGACTCCCAGTCCCAATCACTCAAATTATTTATTTCATGCACCAAAAAACCGCGAAGCCGTGCTGCTGCACGGTTTTTTGGTGTTCGCAGTCTGATACTTTCAAGCTGTGATGAAGGGGGAATAGGAGTGAAAAAGCCCTCAGGAAGACAAGGAAAGAAGCACGCGCTCCATTTGCTATTAATCGTGAGTCTGATGGCGGGGTTGATCCCTCCGGGACTTTGGCAGGCGGGGCAGGCTTCTGCGGCAGCGGCTACAGAAGCAGGTGCGCCTACGGATATAGTTTCATCTACAGAAGCAGATGCAACTACTCCAGTGGTTAAAACTGCGGTTGTTAATGGGACAGCCTCTGCTGCGAGCGATATTAGCGGCCATTGGGTGGAGCCGCAAATGAGCGAATGGATAGGAGGCGGGTATATCAAAGGCTTCCAAGATGGAAGCTTCCGGCCTGATCAGGCTATCTCAGTGTTTTTCCGAATAGGATGCGTTACAGAGCATGATTCTGCTTGTTAATGGGAAGAATGGGCTACCCTCCTTTAAAAGGACGGCAAAGCCGGTTCCACTTGTTAGCTGAGATTTATATTTATATTCACCGTCAGAGTGAGTCTGTAGAAGAGCACCGGATGAACCGAAGGGACGGCTTGGCATTCTTGAGCAAAATTCCTGAAGCCCAACCGTCATTGCAAGGCAAGATGGGCCATCAACGCTGCAGACTACCGTATTGCGTTCGCAGAATAGACAAATATTAATTAAATAATACATATAATATGGAAAAAATACCGGTTAATGATCGAATGAAAGCGCTTTGAAAACAACTCAAAAAAAACTTTAAACTTTGTGAAAGATTTCACTATACAAGGTGAAAAGGATGTGCTAAGATAAATGTATAGAAAGAAACAACCTAAAAATTGACAGGAGGACGAGGGAGATGGCAGTTAAAAACGAAGTCGCCGCCCAAGTGAAACAAACCACCGCTGAAGAGTATATTCAGGTTTTGGTGGATAAAGCAAAGAAAGCCCACGAAGCGTTCATGGGCCTGGATCAAGAGCAGACAAACACAATCGTTCATGCAATGGCGCTGGCCGGACTCGACAAGCATATGTACCTGGCAAAACTGGCAGTTGAAGAAACAGGACGCGGAGTATACGAAGACAAAATTACGAAGAACATCTTCTCCACTGAATATATCTGGCACGGAATTAAGTACGACAAGACTGTAGGCGTTATTGAGGATAACGTTTATGACAGCTTCCAGAAGATTGCTGAACCAGTCGGAATCATTATGGGTATCACACCGGTAACCAACCCAACATCCACCACGATGTTTAAAGCTTTGATTTCCGCTAAGACACGTAACCCTATTATATTCGGTTTCCACCCATCAGCGCAAGAGTGCAGTGCGGCAGCAGCCAAAATTCTGCATGATGCAGGCGTAGCAGCCGGCGCACCTGAGAACTTCATCCAATGGATTGAGCTTCCTACGATGGACAAAACAAACGCACTGATGAACAATCCGGACGTTGCACTGATTCTGGCAACCGGCGGATCGGCAATGGTCAAGGCAGCTTACAGCTGCGGCAAGCCGGCACTCGGCGTAGGTCCTGGTAACGTGCCTGCCTTCATTGAGAAGAGTGCTGATATCGATCAGGCTGTAACAGACCTTATCCTGTCGAAGACTTTTGATAATGGTATGATCTGTGCTTCCGAGCAGGCAGTCATTATTGAAGAAGCCATCTTCGATCAAGTGAAGAAGAAAATGATTGCGAACGGCTGTTACTTTGTCAACAAAGAAGAAGCAGCTAAGCTGACCAGCGGCGCAATGAATGTAGAGAAATGTGCGGTTAACCCGGCTATCGTTGGCCAATCCGCAGTGAAGATCGCTGAAATGTGCGGCATTCAGGTTCCTGCCGGAACGAAGATCCTGGTAGCTGAGCTTGAAGGCGTAGGTACTAAATATCCATTGTCCGCTGAGAAGCTGAGCCCGGTTCTGGCTTGCTACAAAGTGAAGAATGCTGACCAGGGTATCGAACGCGCAGCTCAAGTCGTTGAATTTGGCGGCATGGGCCACAGCTCGGCTATCCATTCCAATAATGAAGAAGTCATCATGAAGTTCTCCAACCGTCTGCAGACCGGACGTATTCTCGTCAACTCGCCATCTACACACGGCGCAATCGGCGATATTTACAACACCAATATCCCTTCATTGACACTGGGCTGCGGATCTTATGGACGCAACTCGGTATCGCAGAACGTGACTGCCATCAATCTGATCAACGTGAAAAGGGTGAACCGTCGTACCGTGAATATGCAATGGTTTAAAGTACCTGACAAGATTTACTTCGAGAAGGGGTCCACTCAGTACCTGGCCAAAATGCCTGATATTACACGCGTAGCTATTATCACTGACCCTGTAATGGTGAAGCTGGGATATGTAGAAAGAGTTGAGCACTATCTGCGTCAACGCCAGACTCCTGTAGCGATCGAAGTATTCTCGGAAGTTGAACCTGATCCGTCGACTACTACAGTGGAAAAAGGTACAGCTATGATGAACAGATTCCAGCCGGACTGCATTATCGCACTCGGCGGCGGTTCCCCGATGGATGCTGCCAAGGGCATGTGGCTGTTCTACGAACATCCGGATGCAGACTTCAACGGTCTGAAGCAGAAGTTCATGGATATCCGTAAACGGGTATACAAATTCCCTAAGCTCGGCAACAAAGCGAAATTCGTTGCGATTCCTACAACTTCCGGTACAGGTTCCGAAGTAACCTCGTTCGCAGTTATCACAGATAAAACAACAGGGAACAATACTAAGTATCCGCTGGCTGACTATGAGCTGACTCCAGACGTAGCTATTATCGATCCTGAGTTTGTATACAGCTTGCCTAAAACGGCTGTCGCCGACACAGGTATGGACGTATTGACACATGCTATTGAAGCTTATGTATCTGTAATGGCCAGTGACTATTCCGATGGTCTGGCAATCAAAGCTATTCAGCTGGTATTCCAGTGGCTGGAGAAATCCGCACTGCAAGGTGACAAACTGGCCCGTGAGAAAATGCACAACGCATCGACACTTGCCGGTATGGCCTTTGCCAATGCATTCCTGGGGATTAACCACAGCTTGGCGCACAAATGGGGCGGACAGTATCACACCGCACACGGCCGCACCAATGCAATCCTGATGCCGCATGTTATCCGTTACAATGCCAAGAAGCCTACGAAGTTCGCTTCGTTCCCTAAATATTCGCACTTTGTAGCTGACGAACGGTATGCTGAAATTGCCCGTATTCTGGGATTGCCAGCACGCACTACCGAAGAAGGCGTAACCAGCCTGATCAATGCGATCCGCGACATGAATAAAAAACTCGGCATCGAAGAATCCTTCTCGGCTCTTGGTTTCGATCCTAAGGACTTCGAATCCCGTGTAGACTATCTGGCTGACCGTGCATTTGAAGACCAATGTACAACTGCCAACCCTAAAATGCCGCTGGTATCCGAGCTTGCTGATGTATACCGCAACGCATTCTATGGCAAATTCGATAACTAATTAACGGTTGCCTGACAAAGAATAAGGTTAAAGGTTAATATGGGACTGGATGGAAGTGACAAATATCACCGAAAGAGTGATATTTGTCACAGTCCTTTTTCAGAAAATAAACTAAAATGTTTATATAAACAACGGTCCCGGTTATGAAGATGCGATTGTGAATTTTATAACAACCATAGCTCATGGGATCACGAGACACGGGATTAACCTTCAAGCCCGCGATCTCTACAAATATACTAAATATAAATGGAGGGATTTAGCATGTCGGTGATTGAAAAAGAAGTACAAGAGGTTAAGTCTGGCTGGAGAAATTTCACAAAAGGCACATGGTCCAAGAAAGTTGACGTTAATAACTTTATTGCCAAGAACATCAAGCCATATGAAGGAAATGAAGATTTCCTCGTAGGTCCTACCAGCAACACTACTGAACTGTGGAAGATTATCTCCCAGCTGAGTAAGGAAGAAAGAGAAAGAGGCGGCGTATGGGACGTTTCCCTCGATACTGTCTCCACTATCACTTCCCATGCTCCTGGTTACATTGACAAGGACAAGGAACAGATTGTCGGCGTTCAGACTGATGCGCCTTTCAGACGTTCCATCCAACCGTTCGGCGGTATCAAGATGATGATCGATGCTACTAAGGCTTACGGCTTCGAGCTTCCGCAGAATATCGTTGACATGTTCACGAACATCCGCAAAACGCATAACCAAGGCGTATTTGATGCATATACACCAGATATGAGAGCGGTGCGTAAATCCGGCGTAATCACAGGCCTTCCTGATGCTTATGGCCGCGGACGTATCATCGGCGACTATCGCCGTATTGCTCTGTATGGTATTGATTTCCTGATTAAAGACAAGAAGCAGCAACTGACTGAGCTTGAAGTAGACTCCATGACAGAAGATGTTATCCGTCTGCGTGAAGAGCTGTCCGAGCAAATACGTGCTCTGGGCGAACTGAAACAAATGGCTGCAGCACATGGTATGGACATCTCCAAACCGGCTGTCAACTTCAAAGAAGCTACACAATGGGTATACTTCGGTTATCTGGCAGCTGTTAAAGAACAGAATGGTGCGGCAATGTCCCTTGGACGCGTATCCTCCTTCCTGGACATCTATGTACAACGTGACATTGAAGAAGGTACTCTGACTGAAGAGCAAGCTCAAGAAATCGTTGACCATTTCGTAATGAAGCTGCGTATCGTGAAGTTCCTGCGTACGCCTGACTATAACGATCTGTTCTCCGGTGACCCTACTTGGGTAACAGAATCCATCGGTGGTATGGCTGAAGACGGTACAACCCGCGTAACTAAGAACAGCTTCCGCTTCCTGCATACCCTGTACAATCTGGGACCGGCTCCAGAACCAAACCTGACAGTACTGTGGTCCGAGAAGCTTCCTGAAGGCTTCAAGAAATATTGTGCCAAGGTATCCATTGAGACCAGCGCTATCCAATATGAGAACGATGATGTAATGCGTCCATACTGGGGTGAAGATTATGCGATTGCCTGCTGCGTATCCCCAATGCGTATCGGTAAGCAAATGCAGTTCTTCGGTGCCCGTGCCAACCTGGCTAAAGCTCTGTTGTATGCGATCAATGGTGGTAAAGATGAGAAATCCGGCGTTCAGGTAGGTCCTGAATATCCTGCGATCACTTCTGAATACCTGGATTACAATGAAGTAATGAAACGTTTCAAACCAATGATGGAATGGCTGGCTAAGACTTATGTCAATACGCTGAACATCATTCACTATATGCATGACAAATATTCCTACGAACGTATCGAAATGGCGCTGCATGACCGCGACATTCTGCGTACGATGGCTTGCGGTATCGCTGGACTGTCCGTTGCTGCTGACTCCCTAAGCGCAATCAAATACGCTAAGGTTAAGCCAATCCGTAACGAAGAAGGCATCGCAATCGACTTTGAAACTGAGGGTGAATTCCCTTGCTACGGTAACAACGACGACGCTGTTGACAGCATCGCAGTTGAACTGGTTGAAACCTTCATGTCGATGATCCGCAAAAACAAAACGTATCGTGATGCTGTGCCGACTCAATCGGTACTGACAATCACTTCGAACGTTGTATATGGTAAAAAGACCGGTACTACTCCTGACGGACGTAAAAAAGGCGAACCATTCGCTCCTGGTGCTAACCCAATGCACGGACGCGACAAGAAGGGCGCCCTGGCATCCCTGAACTCTGTTGCCAAACTTCCTTACTCCGATGCACAAGATGGTATCTCGAATACCTTCTCCATCGTACCTAAGGCGCTGGGTAAAGACGAAGATTCCCGTAAGTCCAACCTGGTCTTCATGATGGACGGATATTTCCACAATAATGCTCAGCACTTGAACGTTAACGTGTTTAACCGTGAGCAACTGCTTGACGCTATGGATCACCCAGAGAACTATCCACAGTTGACCATTCGCGTATCCGGCTATGCTGTTAACTTCATCAAGCTGACCCGTGAACAACAGATGGATGTTATCAACCGTACATTCCACGATTCCATGTAAGAAGCATTCTTGTTCTACAAGAACTGAAATGAACTGAAGAGCTGCCGCCCTTGCAAGAGGGCGGTACACTCTTGTCTGAAAGTGGTTAAAATTTTAAGGTTTTTTTGAAAGGATGACATCTCATGCTTAAAGGACATATCCACTCTTTGGAGACGTTTGGAACGGTGGATGGCCCGGGTATCCGCTTCGTGCTTTTTATGCAGGGCTGCCTGCTCAAGTGTCAGTATTGCCACAACCCGGATACATGGGAATTAAATGAAGGCAAAGAAATGACCGTTGAGGAAGTACTGGCGGAAATTGAGCCTTACCTGAATTATTATAAAACGTCCGGCGGCGGCCTGACCGTATCCGGCGGTGAACCAACACTCCAGGCGCAATTTGTGAAGCAATTGTTCACCGAGGTGAAGAAACGCTGGAATCTGCATACCACGCTTGATACTAACGGCTATAATGATGGATCGAAAATTAGCGACCTGCTGGATGTTACCGACCTGGTACTCTTGGACCTGAAGCATATTGATGATGAAGCGCATATCAAGCTGACGGGCAAATCCAACGACCGTACCTTGAAACTGGCCCGCTGGTTATCTGATAATAACCGCAAAATGTGGATTCGCCATGTTTATGTTCCCGGCATTCATAATAAAGAAGAGGATTTACAGAATCTTGGACGGTTCATTGGCACCTTAAATGGAGTAGAGAAGTTCGAAATCCTGCCTTATCACGTAATGGGGATCTACAAATGGAAGGAGCTTGGCCGTCCTTATGAGCTTGAAGGGGTGGAGTCACCTTCCGATGAAGAAGTGCAGCGTGCGTACCGGCTGATTGAAGAGGGCCGTAAAGAGTCTGCATTGGTCTAATTGAATAGAGTAACTATCGAAAGCGGAGCTTCTATTCTGAGGAGTTTCGCTTTTTGTATGTCAGGAAACCTGACTGAATTCGCTTTCATTAGAGGATTTTATCCCTATTGAAGATAAATCTTAACCTTACGAATACAAAAGTGATTTTCTATAATTAGAGTTGTAAGGGAATTCATAAAATAGGGAGGGTCACCCGTAATGAGAAAAAGTCTAACACTGCTATTGTCCCTGATGTTCGTTAGCTCGGCGCTGCTGGCTGGCTGTGGAGGCAACAAGAATAATGCGTCTCCAACGACAGAGCCTGCTGCGACGAATGAGGCCGCTGCAACCAATGCTGTTGCAACAGAAGAACCTGCCAGCGCTGAACCTTTTGAGATGACGGTCCGTCATACCCAGGTTGGGGCAGATAAGCAGAAACGATTGGCTATTCTTGAGGATGTAGTGGGCAAAGTGCAGGCGGATGTGCCTGGGCTGACCTTCAAGCTGGATGGAGTAGATTCGGATGTGAACCGTAAAGAGAAGCTGCGCGGTGAGATGGCAGCCGGCAACCCTCCGGAGATCTTCGACCTGTTCGGCAGTCCGGACTCCAAGATCTATGCCAAGGAAGGCAAGCTACTGGACCTGACCCCAATTCTTGATGAATTAGGCATCAAAGACAAGTTCTCCAATCTGGACCCGTTCACCTATGAAGGCAAAATCTACGGCCTGCCGATCGGCGGCTCCGGAGAAGGCTTTTTCTATAATAAAGAATACTATAACAGCAAGGGCTGGAAGGCTCCAACGACCTTCGCTGAACTGGAGCAGCAGCTGGCCGATATTAAAGCGGATGGTAAAGTGCCAATGGCTGGTGCTTCCAAAGCAGGCTGGGTACCGCTGATGCTGGCCAATCATCTCTGGTCCCGCTATGCCGGACCGGATGTGACTGCGAAATTCGCTACCGGTGAAGCAAAGTGGAGTGATCCGAACGTAATCAAGGGCTTGGCGAAATACAAGGAATGGGTGGATAAAGGCTACTTCAAGAAGGGTGAGCTCGGCTTCGAGTATGCTGAATATACCACCCAGTTCACCAGCGGTGAAGCGATCCTGATGTATGACGGGACCTGGAAGTCTTCCGTGTTCAAAGCCGGGCAATCCGGCGAAGGTCTGATCGGCAAGGTCGGCTTCTTCAATATTCCGGCGGTTGAAGGCGGAGTGGGTGACCAGACAGCACTGATGCGGGATGTGAACAACGGTTATGGCTTCTCGGCATCAGCGGGTGAAGATGAGCGGCAGCTTGCGGCCGTGAAATCTTTCATTAAGAATATGTTCAATGAAGAAATGCAGCTGCGCGGTCTGGTAGAGGACGGAGTCCTGCCTGCCATGAAGATCGATCAGGCGGTGCTGAACAAGAATATTACGGATGATCTGATGAGTGAGATTGTCGCGGTATTGAACAGCTCCAAATCGTCCTTCCCGGCCTTTGACTCACTGGTGCAGGCTGATGTCACTACTGAAATCAGTAATATCCAGATTCAGAGCCTGATCGGCGGGCAGACGACTCCGGAGAAGATGGGTGCTGCACTGCAAAAGATTCAGGAAGAGGCCAACGCTGCAGTGGAATAAGAAGCACTAGAAATCCGGGGAGAACAGCGGCTGAATGTCCAAATGTTCACCGCAGTGACGACCATACTTTGAGTTCAAACCTTAAGTGCGTCCCATGTACATGTGCCCTGGTGCTTGCTCCAGGGTGCATTTTTCAAAAGAAAAGCAATATGGAGGTAGTCATGAATAAGGCACTGAGAAATCCTCTGGTGTTCATTCTGTTCGTTATTCCGGCACTGGTTCTGTTCATTATGTTCTTCATCTATCCCATCTTCAGCTCGATCTACTACAGCTTCACCAGTTGGAACGGGGTATCCGATACGGTCAAATATGCCGGAGTGGACAACTTCAAGAAAGCCCTGGGAGATCAGCGCTTCTGGGTTTCTGTCAAAAATAACGGCTGGTTCATTCTGTTCTCTGTAGGTATACAGGTGCCGCTGATTGTGTTCTTCTCCTTACTGATCGCCAATGTGAAGAAGCTGAAGGGACTATATAAGACGGCAGTGTTCATGCCATCCATTATGTCTACGGCTGTAATCGGTATTCTCTGGGGCTTCATCTACGAGCCGAACATCGGATTATTCAACAAAGTACTTAGTCTTGTCGGCGTGGAGCCGATCTACTGGCTGTCGGACGAACGGTTCGCCATGCTGTCGATTCTGATTACGAATGCCTGGCAGTGGACCGGATTCTATATTGTGATGGTGCTGGCGGCGATTCTATCCATTCCCGGTGAGCTGGATGAAGCAGCGGCCATTGATGGCGCTACGGGGTTCCAGCGGGCTACACGCATCACCTTGCCATTGATTGTACCCATTATCTCGGTGGTGATCATGCTCTCGATTGCCGGTGCGATGAAGGCGGCCGATATCGTCATTGTAATGACTAAGGGCGGTCCGGCGGGTTCAACAGAGGTCATGGCCACCTATATGATCAAGTATGCGATTACCAACTTCAAATACGGGTACGGCAATACGATCGCCGTTCTGATTTTCTTGTTCACGCTCGTGGTAACCGCCCTCTACCAGCTGGTGTTTGCCCGCCGTACGGAAAGGATTGAATACTGATGCCGCGCGCTCTGAAGAAAAGTCTGCCGCACATCGCCTTGCTCGGGTATCTGGTTATTGTGCTGTTCCCGTTCCTCTTCGTCCTCTTCTCCTCGGTGAAGAAGGATAACAATGCGATTGCCCTCAATCCGTTCGGCATTCCGAAGAGCTTCGAATGGTCCAACTATGTGGAAGCCTGGGTGAATGCCAAGATCAGCACTTATTTTTTCAACAGCTTATATATTTCGGTTCTGGCTTCTGTTGTGTCTATTCTGCTGGCTTCCATGTTCGCCTTCGCGGTCACGCGGATGCGCCAGGGGAAGTGGAACAAGATCCTGTTCTCGCTAGTCCTGATTGGAATGCTGATTCCGAACAACGCGCTGATGCTGCCCATCTATACGATTGTCCGCAAGCTGCATATTCTGAATACCCACTGGGCGCTGATTATTCCTTACATTGCCAATGCAATCCCGTTCACGATTATTATTCTGGCGGCATTCATGCGTTCGCTGCCCAGTGAAATCGAAGAAGCGGCGGTCATGGATGGCTTGAAGGCACCGGGTATATTTGCTAGAATTATTGTACCTTTGACAGTTCCGGCGATGGTTACCGTATTCATTGTTAATTTCCTGGGAAATTGGAATGAGTTCCTGCTGGCCAACTATTTCCTCTCCAATGACGAGCTGCGGACGCTTCCTGTGGGGATGGTCCAGTTCCGCGATCAGTACCAGATGAATTACGCACAGATGTCCGCGGGGATTGTCTACAGCGTGGTTCCGGTCATCGTGATCTATGCGGTTCTGCAGGAGAAAATTATTGAAGGCGTCACCGCAGGCAGTGTAAAAGGATAACATTAATCATGTCAGGAGCAACAGCCGATGAATCTGCGCTACAAATTGTTTACGGCATTCTTAGGCCTGATTATCATTCCGCTGTTCATTCTTGGCATGATTATGTTCTTCGTCACTTATAATTCCATTGAGAAGAAATACAGCCAGCAGTCCGAATATTCGCTCAAAGCGATCAGCTACAGCATTTCCAATGTGTTCAAGGATATGGACAATGTGACAGACAACGGAATTGCCACCTCGGTCTTTCATATGGCGCTCAGCGCGGATGATCCCTCCAAGCAGGATCTAACCGACGCCGAGCAGCTCAGCCTGAATGCCAGCCAGCGCAATTTCCGCAGTCTGCTCTATAATCATCCGTCTATCAGCTATGCCTTCCTGTACAACTTCAACGGAAAAGGCAGCTCGGAGATTGTATCGGTCTTCAATAAGGAGAACTTCCGCACGCTGCCCTATGATAAGTTCAAACGCAGCGAGCTATACCAGGAGGTCATGAAGCTGAACGGGGTTCCAAAATGGCTGGCTCCGCATGAGTATCCTGAGCTGACCGGGACGGAGGCTGTATTTACGCAGATCCGGCTCGTCAAGGAGCTAAGCTTTTTTCAGAATATCGGTATTCTGGTCGTGCAGATCAAGAACTGGGAATTTGAGTCGATTTTCCGCAATCTTAAGATCGGGGGCACCAATCAGAAGGTGTCTTTCATGCTGGTGAATGATGATGGGATGATTCTGCTGGACCCGGACAGGAAGCTGGATGGACAGGATTTCCGCGGCTTTACCACGAAGGATATTACGTTTAAGCCCGGTTTTCAGAGCTTCAAGACACAGTTCGGCGGTGAAAAAAGCATTCTGTCGGTCTACCATCTCAAGGAATATCCCTGGAGTCTGGTCTCCGTCACTTCCTGGGACACGTTGTCTCATGAGGTGACGGTATTCGCCCGCTGGTTCGTCATTGTAATGTTCCTCTGTCTGCTGGGAGCTGTCATCTTCAATCTGTTCTTCATGAACCGGATTACAGGCGGTATTGCTGTGATCGTGCGCTTCATGCGCCGGGTGGAGGACGGAGACCTTACTACCCGTGTCGAGGAGAAGGGCAACGATGAGATGACGCTGCTGGCCAAAGGCTTCAATGATCTTATGGACAAAATCAACACGCTCTTTAACCGGGTTCATGTGGAGCAGCAGCGCAAGAATCAGGCAGAAATGCGTGTGCTGCAGGCGCAGATCAAGCCGCATTTTCTGTTCAATACGCTAGAGTCGATCAATGTGCTGGCTGTGCAGAATGAAGGCCGCAAGGTCAGTGAGATGGTCTACCGGCTGGCGAGTATTCTGCGGATCAGCATTCAGGACAGGGATGAGATTACGCTGGAGGAAGAGGTTAAGCATCTGCGCAATTATCTGGATATCCAGAAGTTCCGCTTCGAGGACCTGTTCGATTATGAGCTTGAGGTTCCAGCAGAGCTGCTGGGCTGCGGGATTCTGAAGCTTACGCTCCAGCCGCTGGTGGAGAACAGCATTCAGCATGGTTTTGAGGGGATCGGGTATAAGGGTCTGGTGAGTGTTAAGGTGTGGGAAGACAGGGGGAATCTGCTGCTGCGGATACAGGATAACGGAATCGGGATGACCCCGTCCCAGCTGTCTATGTTCCAATATATGGTGAATGATGCGGCAGAGCAGCAGCCGGCATGCAGGCCGGGGCAGGGCATTCATCTGGAGCGGCGTGGGCTGGGTGTACGCAGTGTCGCAGACCGGATACGGATTGAATACGGCGACAGATATGGGATTTTCATATGTGCAAGTCCTGGGGAAGGAACGATCATCCAGTGCGTCATTCCGAAATACGGGCAGGGGGAAGGCCATTATGCTAAAAGTATTATTGGTTGACGATGAAGCGCCTATTCTGAGCAATCTCAATACTGTACTGCCCTGGGAGGACATGGGGATGGAGGTTGCGGGGCTGGCACGAAGCGGGATGGAGGCGCTGCGCATCGCCGAGGAAACGCCGCCTGATCTGGTGCTCTGCGATATCCGCATGCCGGTGATGGATGGGCTGACGTTCATAGGCAAGCTGCGGGAGATGGGGCTTACGAGCGAGGTGCTGCTGCTCAGCGGCTACCAGGAATTCGATTATGCGCGTGAAGCGATCCGGCTCGGGGTGAAGGAGTATATCTGCAAGCCGATTCATTACGGGGAGCTTGGCGATAAGGTGCGGGAGATCGGCTCCCGGATTCGCAGCAGGCAGTATAAGGACAAATTGTACAACAGCATCCCGTTGTTTCAGGAAGTGCCTGCGGCTGACGAGCCTGTCAAAAAAACACCGGAGCAGCTGATGAATCAAGCCGCACAATTCATTACGGAGCGCCTGCACACAGATCTCGGTATTGATGAGGTGGCGAATACGATTGGCATTAGCAGCAGTTATTTCTGCCTGCTGTTCAAGAACCGCTTCGCGGTGACCTTCGTGGAGTATGTCACCCAGCAGCGGATTGAAGCTGCCAAATTCATGCTCGCCAGCAGCGATAAGAGCATCACCGCCATCAGCTCGGGCGTCGGTTATCAGGAACGGCGTTATTTCACCAAGGTGTTCCAGAAGCAGACGGGAATGACCCCGAAGGAATACCGCAGCAAGTACCGGACTGCTGAAGCACAGTAAGTCTGCTTTTCCAGTAATTAGGGCTGTCCCGCAAAGCCGTTTCATAGCTTTGCGGGACAGCCCTCTGTTTTTAATCAGGACCCGACCACGATCTCTTGTCAACAATCATCCTAATTTATGCCTTCTGTAACACTATTATACTCTCCTGGTGACAGCAGGCCCATTACTTATCGCAAGCAAAAATGTGCTAAGTGCATTCAGTCGAATAATAGAATCGGTGGGTCACCCCATTGAAAATGGCGATAATTGGATTTATATAGATCTTTCTTTACACAGAATGAAACTTTTCGTTGTTCCTTGCGTCTAATACTATGTTTTGTAAAATGAACGTGGCAAAATATGCTGCCGTCCTGAAGAGGGCGGTTCCCGTTTTTACGGGAAATATAAGGTGGAGAGAAAGCCAAGAAGATACCTGCCTTATATACTACAATGGGAGCAGAAGGAGTCGTACAATGAATTTCAAAAAAATGTTTTTAGTGGCAGTATTGGCTGTGTCGCAAGTCGCTGCAGCCATCCCGGCTTGGGCCGCGCCTGTCAGCACACAGACTACAACAACCGGGAATGTGGCCGCAGCGGCAGGCACTGAGGTAACACAGCTTCAGCCCGAGTCAACAGATCCGCTGCCGCCGCTTGTTACCGAGCCGCCAGCAGGTACAGTGATTCCAACCCCAACACCGGCACCTGTTCCTACAGCATCACCGGTTCAAGGGATTCCGGCAGTAACAGAGACTCCGGCTCCGGCCGCTACTGAGGTTCCAGGGGCAACGGCTGCTCCTGTGGACGGCACAGTTCCAACCGATGCCGCTGTGCCTACGGCTACTCCGTTAACGGACACGCCTGTAACCCCAAGCATGACTTCCTCTACAGCAGGTGGCGGTCAGCTTATTCTGATGATGAACAGCAACAAGATGTTCAAGAATGGTACGCCTTACACCGCCAATCAGCCGATGGCAGTCAAGAACGGCGTCTCGTACGTATCCATCCGTGCAATGGTGGAAATGGTCGGCGTTGCCTTCACGTATGACGCCAAAACCAAAGAAGTTATTGTAACCAAGGGCACTAGCATTATGCGGTTCAAGACAGACAGCAAGATATACACAGTCGATGGTACCAAGGTTACCATGAAGGGTCCTGCTTACCAGTTCAAAGGCACCTTCATGATACCGTTAACCTCGATAACCTCTGCACTCAAAATTCCCTACACCGTTGACAATGTTCAGAAGCGGGTTATTCTTACGCTGAATACGAAGCCGACAGCTTCCTTTACGGTTCAGCCGAAGGAAATCTACGCCGGGGAAACGATCGTGACTTATGTGACCTCCAGCTCTTCGCCGAACGGTACGCCGATTGTGGAAGAACGTTGGAGTGACAATAAGCGGGATATGTATGATCAGCCGGGCTTCTATACGGTTATGTATTCGGTACGGGATGCCAACAACATGTGGAGTGATCCTTATCCGGTGACTATCCAAGTGCTGCAGCCGAATCAGCCGCCGGTCGCGCAATTCACGACCGATAAGGACGCATACAAAATGGGTGAGCCGGTAATCCTGACCGATACCAGCTATGATCCCGAGAATGAAGAGCTGACTGTTACCTGGAACAATCGTTCCCTGGCGTATTTCACCCCGGGTCCGCTGTCCATTCAACTGACGGTTACGGATAAGCACGGTCTTAGCAGTACTTTTGAGAAGATGATTACAATCACCAATGAACAACTGTATACACAAGATGAAGTAACAAAGCTGTTCACCATTCCTGGGGACATCATCAGTATGGACGGCGGGATGATCCCGGCGCTCCCTAACCTGCCGTATACGCTGTCGTCCGAAGGCTACACCCTGATCCGCAGCAACAGCCCGGAGACCGTTAATACGGAAGGTGTACTGTACCGTGAGACTTCTGTAGGCAACACACGCTTCCTTGTGCATCATATGAACAATATGTCTACAAGACAGAAGCTCTATGTGATCGCTACGAACAATAACCTGTATCCTACTACGATTACTACCCAGTATCTGGGGATCGCCGGTCCGGTTGTATCTCCGGAATATACAGGTAAGATATCGGTTGAGAAATATTATAATTCCATGATTACCGGTTCTGCCCAATCGCAGATTACCCTGCAGCCGGGACAGAGCATTTCTATTATGACAGACCTGAACAAAGTGGCTATGAAGCCAAAGGACGTTATGTCCCTCAGTGCGGATCTGAATAGTGATTATCCTGTTCTATACAACGTGGTTATGGTCGAGCAGTCCAAAGATCCGCTTGCTGAACTGCCAATTCTACCGATTCTTGACCGAGACGGCGTGCATAACCGGGGAACCTATCCGGATTCTACACGCATCATGAATGTGACCGATCTGGTGGGCTCTTCACAGTCCAAGCTGATCTTGGGCGATAACGTCAATGACAAGAACCTGGACGGCATTGATCCGATGAACGGGACAACAGCTTCCAACTCCGGTAACTTCGGGGTTCTGTACAAAATTGTATTGGAACGTGTTGCAGCCAATACGCTGATTACCTTCAACCCGCGTGGGGGAGGGTACCTTGGATCCATCCTCGTAAACGGCACGGTTGTAAATCTGCCGAACAAGGGCAAATTAGATAAGTCGGACATGAACGCCGTAGTCTACCGTACCGGTGAATACGAAAGCCGTGTGGAGATGGTCTTCACCGTTGCTTCCGGCAGCAACCTGCCCGTTAACTTTGTCTTCACGCCGCTTCCGGCGAAAAAATAATTTCTTCTAGAATACAAAACGGCAGCGCTCCTGAGGGGGCGGCTGCCGTTTTGTATTCTGCCGCAAGTCTGCCGATGAGGGCAGGCAACAGGCGCTTTTATTGACGGGGCAGTGCTTTTGGGGCATTATAAAGAGAGTGCAACACAAACGACCTATGTTATGGGAGATGAGCGAATGCTGTCGACAGATCAAATCCTGGAAGCCATGTCGGGGCAGGGGCTGCGAATCACCGATCAGCGCAAGACGCTTGCCAAATTATTCGGCGAGAACACGGGATATTTGTCTGCGAAGGATGTATATGAGCATATGGGCCGCAAGTATAGCGGGCTGAGCTTCGATACAGTCTACCGTAACCTGCGCGTTATGGAGGAACTGGGGGTACTGGAGCAGATTGTATTTGAAGAAGGCGTCAAATTCAAGGCAAGCTGCAGTCAGGATCACCATCATCACCATATGATTTGTCTGCAGTGTATGAAGACGTACCCGATTCAATTCTGCCCGATGAATCTAACCGATCCGCCGGATCAGTTCCGGGTGGTCAAGCATAAATTCGAGGTGTTCGGCTACTGCAAGGATTGTGAGCAGGGAAGAGTAGAAGAGCCGGCCGGGGCCGCCCGCAGCAAAGAGGGACGCTGAATATGGCTAGCTTACGAAGAACGGTACAGGCTCCTATCCGGGTCTACCGCAAGTTCATTTCGCCGCTCAAGCCCGCCACCTGCCGGTTCTACCCGACCTGTTCGGCCTATGCGCTGGAGGCAATTGAGGTCCATGGACCACTCAAGGGCTCATGGCTCGCTGCCAGGCGGATCGCCCGCTGTCATCCCTTCCATCCGGGAGGCCTTGACCCGGTGCCGCCGCGCAAAGAACAGCCCTCCGGGGACAAGCCGCTGCATACGACTTGACACGGGCTGCCGGGATGGGTATATTTTGAATAATAAGTGATATTCCGAGGAACGGATAAGTAGATATGGACACCATTACAGAGAGCCGGGGCTGCTGGGAGCCGGTATGGGATGCCAGATTGAATATGGTCCGGGAGGAACTGTGTTCGAGCGGAAGGCCTGAAGCCGGGGTCTGCGTAAGCGCACGGCGTGTTCCAGCGTTAATGGACAGTTCCGCTTGAGGAACTGACGAAGCCTGTGCTCTGTGAGGAGCCGGGGAATGTTGGGTGGTATCGCGTGAGTTTACTCTCGCCCCATAATGGGGGCGGGAGTTTTTTGTGTGAAATGGACGATTAGGGATAACGAAGGGATGATGAAGTAATGAGTGAGAACAAAACCTTTTATCTGACAACACCGATCTACTATCCGAGCGACAAGCTGCATATCGGGCATGCGTATTCCACGGTAGCCGGTGATGCGATGGCCCGCTACAAGCGGCTGCGCGGCTATGAGGTGCGCTATCTGACCGGGACGGACGAGCATGGGCAGAAGATTGAAGAGAAGGCCGGCAAGGCCGGGAAGACCCCGCAGGAGTTCGTGGACGGGATTGTCGTCGGTATTAAGGATCTGTGGAAGAAGCTGGACATCTCGAATGATGATTTCATCCGTACCACAGAGGAGCGCCACAAGAAGGTGGTTGCGGATATTTTTGACCGTCTGCTGAAGCAGGGGGATATCTACAAAGGGGAATACGAAGGCTGGTACTGTATTTCGGATGAGACCTTCTACACCGAGACCCAGCTGGTGGATATTGAACGTGATGCTGACGGCAAGATTATTGGCGGAAAAAGCCCTGACAGCGGTCATCCGGTGGAGCTGGTCAAGGAGGAAAGCTACTTCTTCCGCATGAGCAAATATGCTGACCGCCTGCTGAAGTTCTACGAGCAGAATCCGGAGTTTATCCTGCCGGAATCCCGCAAGAACGAGATGATTAACAACTTCATCAAGCCGGGTCTGGAGGATCTGGCGGTATCCCGTACGACTTTTGACTGGGGCGTTAAGGTAAAAGGCGACGAGAAGCATGTAGTGTACGTGTGGATCGATGCGCTTACCAACTACATCACGGCTCTCGGCTATGGCTCGGAGGACCGCAGTCTGTACGAGAAGTACTGGCCTGCGGATGTACACATCGTCGGGAAGGAAATTGTCCGCTTCCATACGATCTACTGGCCGATCATTCTGATGGCGCTCGGCGAACCGTTGCCGAAGAAGGTATTTGCGCACGGCTGGCTGCTGATGAAGGATGGCAAGATGTCCAAATCCAAGGGCAATGTGGTTGATCCGGTGACGCTGATTGACCGCTACGGCCTGGATGCTCTGCGTTATTATCTGCTGCGCGAGGTTCCTTTTGGCTCGGACGGCACCTTCACGCCGGAGAGCTTCGTGGACCGGATCAACTATGATCTGGCCAATGACCTTGGCAACCTGCTGAACCGGACCGGCGCAATGGTTGAGAAGTACTTCGGCGGGGAGCTTCCGGCATACGCCGGGCAAGTCACCGCATTTGACGGCGAGCTTGAGGCGGTAGTGCAGAACACTTACGCCAAAGTGGAAGAGGCGATGGAGAAGATGGAATTCTCCGTTGCCCTGACCGCGATCGGCGCGCTGATCAGCCGGACGAACAAGTACATTGACGAGACCCAGCCTTGGGTGCTCGCGAAGGACGAGAGCCGCAGCGCTGAGCTGGCTTCGGTGATGCGGCATCTGGTAGAGGGACTGCGCACCGCGTCCATTCTGCTCCAGCCGTTCCTGACCGGCGCTCCGGCGAAGATCTGGGAGCAGCTGGGCATTCAGCCGGGCGAGCTGACTACGTGGGAGAGCGGCAGATCCTTCGGCCTGATTCCAGCAGGTACCCGGCTGGTGAAGGGCGACCCGATCTTCCCGCGCCTGGATGTGGCGCAGGAGGTAGCGTACATCGCCGAAGCGATGGGAGCCGGGAAGCCGGCCGCTGCAGAGGCAACGCCTGCTGCTGCGGCTGCTGTGGCCCCGGAAGCGGCTGCTGCCGATCCGGAGGAAGAGGAGCATAAGGAAGAAATCGGCATCGACGATTTCGCCAAGGCGGAGTTGCGCGTAGCCCAGGTTATCGCCTGCGAGCCGGTGAAGAAGGCGGATAAGCTGCTGAAGCTGCAGCTGGATCTTGGCTACGAGCAGCGCCAGGTGGTATCCGGCATTGCGAAGTTCTACACACCGGAGGAGCTGGTGGGCCGCAAGGTGATCTGCATTGTGAACCTGAAGCCGGTGAAGCTGCGCGGTGAGCTGTCCCAGGGCATGATCCTGGCCGCCTCCAAGGGCGAGCAGCTGACCATTGCTACCGTGCCGGATAGCATGCCGAACGGAGCAATTGTGAAATAGGGATGCGAAGAGCATCCGTATAGTGACCGTACAGCAATCCCCGCAGGCCAGAGGCAGCGGGGATTGCTTCTTTTTGCTCCGAGTTAACCGTGCACAGGAAGCCCTGCAGACTGGCGAAATGCAGATCGGAGTTGACTTATCGTAAGCATTACTATTATAATTCTAATAGTAAATTTTACGATTTAAGGGGTCGATAGAGAAATGGTAACTAAAAGCTTACAAAAAGGGCTGCTGCTCGCTGCTGTTCTGCTGCTTACGCTGTCGCTGGCGGCATGCGGGCCGAAGAGCAGCGGAAGCATTGTTGAAGGTAAAGTGAACGTTATAACTACTTTTTATCCTATATATGAATTCACTGCCGAAATCGGCGGCGCCGATGCCAATGTAATCAACCTGCTTCCAGTAGGGGTTGAGCCGCATGACTGGACACCGCGCAGCCAGGATATCATAAGTACTTCCAAGGCGCAGCTGTTCCTCTATAATGGAGCCGGTCTGGAAGGTTGGGTCCCAAATTTCCTTAAGAGCCTCGATGGTGACAGTAAAACCAAGTCTGTAGAGGTTAGCCAAGGGGTGAAGCTGATTACAACCGACGAAGACGATGGGCATGATCACGGTCATGAAGGTGAAGAGGCTGAAGCAGACGGGCATGGCGACAGCCTGCACACCGACCCGCATACCTGGGTAAGCCCGAAGTCAGCGCTTGTGATGGCTAAGAATATCAAGGATAGTCTTCAAGCCGTTGATCCTGCGCATACCGCAGGGTATGAAGAGCGTTATCAAAAGCTCACCGGCCGCCTGAACGCACTGGATCTGAAGTTCACTGAAGAGCTGGGCAAGCTGCCTAACAAGGAGATTGTCGTATCACATCAGGCGTTCTCGTATCTGGCGCGGGACTACGGCCTGTCCCAGCATGCCATTATGGGGCTGTCGCCGGACGCTGAGCCGCGCGGTCAGGATCTGGTGAAGCTGGCGGCGCTGGTTAAGGCAGAGGGCATCCGTTATATTTTCTTCGAGGAGCTTGTATCTGATAAGCTGGCTAAGACACTGGCAAGTGAGACCGGTGTGTCCACGATGGTACTGAATCCGGTAGAAGGATTGACCGAGGCCCAGCAGAAGAACGGGGACAACTATTTCACCTTAATGGAGAAAAATTTGCAAAATCTCATTCTGGCCTTACAATAATAAGGAAAGTATAAGTGAAAGGCGGTACTTCACATGCAACCGGTATCCCTGGACTGCCATCAGCATATGATCGAAATACAGGATTTGTCCTTCTCCTACGGGGAACAGAAAGTGATCTCAAATCTGAATTATACGGTAAAAGAACGTGATTTCCTCGGCATCCTCGGTTCTAACGGTGCGGGTAAGACTACGCTGCTTAAGATGATCGTCGGCCTGCTGCCTGCCACCAGCGGAGAGATCAAATTATTCGGGCAGCCTGTGCGGAGGTTCAAGGACTGGGAGCGGATTGGCTATGTGCCGCAGAAGAATGCGTTCAACCCGCTGTTCCCGGCAACCGTGCGCGAAGTGGTCTTGTCAGGTCTGTACAACAACAAGAACCTGATCCGGCGGGTCTCGAAGGCCCAGCACCGGCAATGTGAGGATGCGCTGGAGGTCATGCGGATTCAGGACATCGCCGAGAAAAGAGTCGGCCAGCTGTCCGGCGGCCAGCAGCAGCGTGTCTTTCTGGCCCGCGCGCTGATCAACCACCCGGATCTGCTGATTCTGGATGAGCCTACCGTCGGTATTGACGCCGAGACCCAGGCCGGGTTCTTCGAGCTGATCATGCATATGCATGCCCATCACCATATGACCTTCCTGATGGTCTCGCATGATATCGACATGATGAAGAATTACCTGGGCAGCGAGCCAGTCCAGAAGAACGGTAAGATTAATTTCTACTGCCGCCATTCACACGAGGCGCAGAACTGCGCCGTCGACAATTTGCAGCATACGTTGTCCTGATATCCTGATCGTTGAAATTGGCTGATAAGAGGATAGTTACCCTGATCATTAAACGGTATGCTAGAACTGCAGCCTATTGTATTTTGTACAGTAGATTGCCCGAATTTCTGCCCTTTTTGCTGTTCTGTTGCAGTTTGTACATTAGATTCTTTGAAATGGGCCTTTTTCCAGCCTTTCTGCCAATATCCATTGTACGAAATACAACAGAACCCGATTAACCGCTCAAAAGTTAAGATTCTGTTGTACGTTCTGCAATTAAGGGGTGGGGTGCTGTCCGGATCGTCCATTGTGCAACATAGGACGACCAAGTCAGTTTTCGGATCGTCCATTGTACAACATAGGACGCTTAAGTCAGTTTTTGGATCGTCCATTATGCAACATAGGACGATCATTTAATCTTTTGACCTTAATCTTTTGATCTTAGTCTTTTGATCTTAATCTTGTGACGTAAGTAGATCCCGTCTTCTGTGAAGCGTATCCCGCAGGGAGGCAAAGCGATCCTTCCACCAACGTCCCTAAGCAGCAAAAATCGGTCCTCCCACGCCCATTGCACTTAGCGGGTGTCCATAGGGCAGAGCCCTTGGGGCCCTCCCTTCGGGAAGGGAGGGTTTGGGAGGGATCGAAAAGGGTTTGAAAAAGGGTTTGATAAAGCTTTTCGCATGAAAGGTTTATATTTGAAAGGTAGGAGACATTCATCTTGGAAATCCTGTTTAGTGATTTTTTCCAGCGGGCGCTGGCCGGCGGGCTGATGATTGGCATTACGGCGCCGCTGATCGGCGTTTTTCTGGTGCTGCGGCGTCTGTCCATGATCGGAGATACGCTGGCGCATGTTACGATCGCCGGGGTAGCGCTGGGCTTTCTGACCGGCTTTTACCCGCTGGGGGCGGGGCTGATCTTTGCAGTCGTGGCCTCATTTGCCATTGAGAAGCTGCGCAAAGCCTACAAAAGCTACGCCGAGCTGTCCATTGCGATCATCATGTCGGGCGGTGTAGCGCTGGCCTCACTTTTTTTCACCCTGGGCAAAGGGTATAATGCAGATGTAATGAGCTATCTGTTCGGCAGCATCTATACGCTCAATACTACCGATCTTGTCGTGGTGGGAATCGTTACAATTGCAGTTGTGGTCGTCGTAACCTTATTCTTCAAGGAATTCTTCCTGCTCAGCTTCGAGGAGGATGCGGCCAGTGTCAGCGGACTTCCGGTGAAGCTGCTCAATATGCTGATTACGGTGTTAACGGCTTTGGTGATCAGTACGGCGATCAAAATTGTCGGCTCACTGCTGGTCTCTGCGCTGTTGACCATTCCTGTAGCCATTAGTCTGCTGCTGTCCCGGAGCTTCAAGTCCTCGGTTATTTTGTCCGTGGCGATTGCCGAGATTGCTGTCACTTCCGGACTGGTCATTGCTGGAGTATGGAATCTGGCTCCGGGAGCAACGATTGTTCTGCTGTTAATTGCACTATTGACCCTAACCCTCATCGGCAAAAAAGGGCTGCCAGCCTAACAAATAAGCGTACAACCGGCCGCCCTTTGCACCACCTACATAATTGTATCTGTTCTGTTGCTACATGAAGTGACCCGAGTGACCCCGACTATGGAAGGAGATGCGCCCGTGTCCAACCTGAATGCAGGAATCGCTTTTGCCGCCGGAGTGGCGTCATTTATATCGCCTTGCTGCTTGCCGCTCTATCCTTCTTATCTATCTTATATTACCGGCTTATCGGTCCAGGAGCTGAAGAACGGCAGCAACAGCAAAGAGGTCCGTCTCCGGACTCTCTCGCATACGCTGGCGTTCATTCTGGGCTTCTCGGCAGTGTTCTATACGCTTGGCTTTGGAGCCGGGTTGTTCGGTGAATTCTTCAACGGGCAGCGGGATCTGATCCGTCAACTATCGGCGATTCTTATTATTGTCATGGGACTCTTCCTGCTGGGGGTATTCCAGCCGCAGTTTCTGCTCCGGGAACGCAAGCTGGAGCTGAGATGGAAGCCTGCCGGGTACCTCGGCTCCTTTATCTTCGGTATCGGGTTCTCGGCAGGCTGGTCGCCCTGCATAGGTCCCATTCTAACAGCTATAATTGCGTTATCGGCCAGTGATCCGGGAACATGGTTTACGATGATTACGGCATATAGTATCGGCTTTGCCCTGCCGTTCTTCGGATTGGCTTTTTTCCTGGGCGGAGCACGCAAAATCCTGAAATACTCCAACCTGCTGATGAAGCTGGGCGGCGGGCTGATGGTATTCATGGGCATCCTGCTGTTCACCGACCAGATGTTTCGCATTACGATTTGGCTGCAGGGCATCACGCCGCGCTGGCTGATTTTCTAATTAGGTGACTTAAGTGAAATAATCAATAGCTGCTTCCGGAAAATATTCGAAAATCCGCTCTGTGATGAATTCGCGCAGGGCGGTTTGCTGTTCGTCCGGGTAGACGTATTTGTTCTGTCCCCATTTGCCCCATTTCTTCTTGCGCTTCTCAATGTCCATCTCCAGCTTCGACTTCGGATAACGCTTCTCGATGACAGTCTTAGCTGTCTTGGTGAAGCGGTGCTGGATCATCTCAAAGGTCAGCCCCTTGCCAATCTCCGGCGGCAGGGCATGCGCCAGCTTCTCCAGCAGCTCGCTGTAGCCTTCTTCCCAGCCGTCATGCCAGATGATAGGGGCAATGATGAAGCCCAGCGGATACCCGGCACGGGCGATCTGTCCGGCGGCCTCAATCCGCTCCTCGAAGCGTGAGGTGGCCGGTTCGAAGTTCTTGATTACATAATCGGCGTTCACGCTGAAGCGTACACGGGTATGGCCGTTATGCTTCAGCTTAAGCAGCGGCTCGACATGCTGGTATTTGGTCACGAAGCGCAGCCGCCCGAGCGGCTCCTCCGCCATGAATTCGATCAGTTCTGTCAGCGAGCCGGTAATATGCTCAAGGCCGAGCGGGTCTGAGGTACAGGCCGCTTCGAATGTCGTGATTTCCGGGGAGCGCTCCGTGATATATTTTTTGGCGGCATCGATGATGTCCCCGGTGTTGACATAGACACGGATGTAGGGCTTCGCTCCCAGCGTCGTCTGCAGGTAACAATAATGGCAGTGGCCCATGCAGCCGGTGGCAATCGGAATCGCATAATCGGCAGACGGCTTCGACTGGTCAAAAGTGAGCGTCTTGCGCAAGCCGACCACCAGCGTCCGTTTGGCGATTTTGTATTGCTCGACTTCCGTCTCGCCCGGCAGATTGGTAATCCGGTTATGCGAGGTGGTCATGCGGTAGGGAATATTGCGGGACTTGACCCACTCCATAATCCGCTCCCCTTTGGGATAATTCAGCGCATCAGGTTCAAAGAACACCAGCTCCGGGATGAAGAGGCCGGTGGGCTTGCGCGTTCTTTTGGCAGGAGGGCGTTCGGGTGTGATTAAGCTCATAATTTCACGCTCCTTAGGGATGAGGATAACGTTATTGTGCCAATCCGCAGGCGAATGGAATCATGGTAAACATCACTAAGCGGGCAAGCGGCTGACCGGCAGGACTTGCCAAGGAGCGGCAGAAGCATGTATCATTGTTAGAGCAAGGCCCGGTCCCACCGTTACGCTCATTATAGAAAAGAGGTAAGCTAGAATGCCAACACCCAGCATGGAGGATTATTTGGAGCGCATATATAAGCTCATCGACGAGAAGGGTTATGCGCGGGTCTCGGATATTGCCGAGGGGCTGGAAGTCCATCCCTCCTCTGTGACCAAGATGATCCAAAAACTGGATAAGGACGAATATCTCATCTATGAGAAATATCGTGGGCTTGTCCTAACAAGCAAAGGAAAAAAAGTGGGGAAACGTCTTGTGGACCGCCATCAGCTGCTGGAGGAGTTCCTCGGGATTATTGGGGTACAGCAAGAGCATATTTATAAGGATGTTGAAGGCATTGAGCATCACTTGAGCTGGGATTCCATCACCCGGATCGAAACGCTGGTGGAATATTTCCGCCGGGATGAAGCGCGTGTGCAGACCTTGTACGATATTCACCATGAGATAGCCAGCGATTCATAAACGTGGCTTTTTTTGTTTGATTAGCGCAACCTTTCCAGTTTTTTTACGTCAAAACGGGTACCGTTCCTTTTTCACCTAAGGAAGGCTTCCGTTTACAAAAGAACGGCCTTCTCCCTGAACCAAGGACGAGAGGGCTATTTTTTTGTCTATATACAACTTCAACACCTGGGAGGAATTATGAATTACCGTAAATGGATCGTAGGACTGCTCGTGATTATGTTATGTCTGCCCGTGTGGACGCCGGGTGTGCGCGCAGCTGCTGTGCAAATCACCATTGAACTGGATGGGGAGACGCTGAACCCGGATGTGCCGCCTTATATTACACGTACTAATGTTACAATGGTGCCTGCTGGGGTGATTAGCCAGGGACTGGGGGCCGGTGTGAAATGGGATCAGGCCAGTAAGACAGCAACCATCAGCAAGGATAATAATGTACTGCAGCTGACCAGCGGCAAAACAAGCGCCATCGTTAACGGTGCTGCCGTCCGTCTGGATACTTCTGTACAGATCACGCAGGGGCGGGTGATGGTACCGCTTCGCTTTGTAAGCGAGCAGCTTGGGCTGCAGGTACTCTGGGATCAGGCTACGAAGCATATTTCCTTATACTCCGGCATGGAAATCGGCGGTCCTTCTACACCTGTGACGCCGTCAGTTCCGTCAGTGCCTACACCAACTGTACCTACGCCATCTGTGCCAATACCAACGGTACCGTCACCAACCGTACCTTCGATTCCTGGTGCCAAGACCGCAAAGGCGATGAAGGGCGCCTGGGTATCTACCGTGTATAATCTGGATTGGCCCTCAACGTCTTCGGCAGGCAATCCCGACAAGCAGAAGAAGGAGTTCGACAGCCTGCTGGACAAGCTGAAGGCAGCCGGATTCAATAGTGTATTCGTTCAGGTCAGACCGTCTGGTGATGCGCTTTATCCTTCACAGATCGTTCCCTGGTCCAAGGTGCTTAGCGGTACACAGGGAAAAGAGCCCGGCTATGACCCGCTTGCCTATATGGTTGACAGTGCCCACAGCCGGGGGATGCAGCTGCATGCCTGGTTCAATCCGTTCCGGGCCACCACAGATGCTTCTACCAGCAGTCTGGCCCCCAACCATGTAGCCAAGCTTCATCCGGACTGGATCGTCAAGGCCGATAACAAGCTGTACATAAATCCGGGGATTCCGGAAGCGCGGCAGCATATCATTGACACGGTGATGGAGGTGGTCAGAGGGTATGATATCGATGGAGTACATCTGGATGATTACTTCTATCCGTCCAATGTAGCTTTTGCCGATGATACGGCCTTCAAGACCTTCAATACACAAGGGATTACCAGCAAAGGCGACTGGCGGAGGGATAATATCAATCAGTTCATCCGTCAGCTGGGGCAGGAGATTCATGCAGCGAAGCCGTCCGTCTCTTACGGGGTGAGCCCGTTCGGGGTATGGCGCAACAAAAAGGTGGACAGCACCGGCTCAGATACTACAGCAGGGGTGTCAGCCTATGATGATATGTATGCGGATGTGCGCACCTGGATTCAAAACGGCTGGATCGATTATGTAGCTCCGCAGGTCTATTGGAGTCTCTCCTTCAGCGCCGCCCGTTATGATAAGCTGGTGGACTGGTGGGTGAACGAGGTTAAGGGAACGAAGGTTAAGCTGTACATCGGTCTGGCCTCCTACAAGGTTGGGGATCCCAAGCAAACAGCGGAATGGCAGAGCGGAGATCAAATTATCAACCAGCTCAAATATAATGAGAAATACGATGAGGTGTCAGGCAGCATCCTGTTCCGGGCGAATGATATTGTCGTCCGTGACCCGTACGGGCTGGCCAGTCTGCTCAGCTTCTATTTCAAGAGTTAAGTCATGAATAGTCCCCCGTGCTCATAGATAACAATACATTCTATGGAACGGGGGTTTGCCATGTATGGAGATTAATGCAGTATTTGAAGGCGGGGGAGTAAAAGGAGTTGCTCTGGCAGGTGCGGTGGAGGCGACAGAACGCTCGGGCCGCAGCTTCGGGCGGGTGGCAGGAACCTCATCCGGTTCGATCATTGCCTCGCTGCTGGCAGCGGGGTACAGCGGTGAGACCATGAGCCGGATTATCCGGCGTACGCCGTTCACCTCCTTCCTGAAGCGGGGAGCGCTCTACAACACCGCCTTCGTCGGACCGGCCTTGCGTGTGCTGCTCAAGAAGGGGCTGTACTCCGGCGAGGCGCTGGAAGCATGGATTCGCGGCCTGCTGCTGGAGCAGGGGGTAGTTACGTTCCGGGATCTGCCGCGCGGCAAGCTGCGGGTGATTACCTCAGATATCAGCAACGGGCGGATTGTGGTGCTGCCTGATGATCTGGTGCTGTACGGGATCGAGCCTGAGCGCTTCGAAGTTGCCAAGGCGGTGCGGATGAGCTGCAGCATTCCGTACTTCTTCGATCCGGTGATCCTGCGGCTGGCCGGAGAGGCGGCCAGAGGAAAATCGTTCAGCGGGCAGCTGGTCTATATGGTGGACGGCGGGGTGTTGAGTAATTTCCCGCTCTGGCTGTTCGATGAGAAGAAGGACGGCTTCCTCTCACCGCAGCGCAGGACACCAACCATCGGCTATCAGCTGATTGGGAAGACTACTCCGCAGCCCCATCATATTACGGGGCCGTTCAGCATGCTGGAGGCGATGGTGGAGACGATGCTCTCCGCGCATGATGAACGGTATATTGAGACGGATAAATTCGTTCGTACGGTCAAAATCCCTACGCTGGGCATATCAACCACCGAGTTTCATATCACGCAGGCACAGACGGACGCCTTGTATACGGCGGGCATCACAGCCGGAGAAGAGTTCTTCGCTAACTATCGTCCGGCACCGCCGTCCTACACCAGGAGGGCACCCCTTCAGCCCGCCGTTCTAAGGCGGTAACAAAAAAAGGCATCCCCACGTTATTTCAATAACGCGGGGATGCCTTTTGCAGCTTTATTTCGCAAATTCAGTATTCAGTGATATTTGGGCAACTGATCGTCATTCTTACCCTTACTGCCTTCGATAACCTGGAAGGGATAGCTTTTGCGCTTACCGGGTGAGCCAGTGGTCTTGCGGATGCCGGCAACCTTGGACATCGTCTTGGCTGAAGGCTTAACCTTGGTGCGCGGACGTCCGGGTCCGCCGCCCATTCTGCCGGGGGCTATCTTGTAGGCGTAATACAACAGTCCCAACAGAATCAGGGGTAAGATAAAGATGGACAGGGCCATCAGGCCGCGCGCCATAATATCTGCCACCAGGCCCCATACGGCAAGAGCTGTCGTGATCCAAAATATCAAAGCATGTCTGATCATTGGCTAATCATCCTTTCGCAGGATCCAAAATGCCGCCTGACACACTTGCCTCCGAATATCCTTTTGCTTCAATTGCAGCGTCCAGCTCCCGCATCCGGTTGAAGGAAGCGATCGACACCTCTACCATATCGTCCTTAGGCTCCTTGGTAGTCAGCAACTGCAGCCACAGGCCCGGGTACCCCAGATACTTAAGGCCGGGAATATCTCTTACCGCATTGGTGCCCTTCAGTACCTCGAATGAGATTCCGATGACCACCGGCAAAAGAACGATACGCTGCAGCACCCGTTCCATCAGGGAATCCCACGGGACGACCGAGTAGATAATTACACCGAGGATAATCGTCAGCATCATGAAGCTGCTTCCGCAGCGGTAATGCAGACGGCTGTATTTCTGTACGTTCGCTACGGTCAGCTCTTCACCGGCTTCAAAGGCGCTGATGACCTTGTGCTCAGCTCCGTGATACTGGAAGAGCCGCTTGATTACTGGCGTCTGTGAGATCGCCCAGAGATAGACAAGCAGGAGAATCAGCTTGATGCCGCCTTCCACAAGGTTGTGCAGAATATAGTTGTCAAATACATTCTTGAACAAAAAATCTTCTACGAATACCGGGACCAGCGTGAAAATCAGCTTGCCGAACAGGAAAGACAGAATCCCCATTACAGCTACGCCGAAGATCATTCCGAGGCTCCAGCCTTCGTCCTTCTTCTTGTCCTTGCCTTTCGCCTGCTGCTTGGCAAGCTCTTCCGGCTCCGTCTCATCCTCGGCATAGGATTCTGCCGAATAGTTCAGATGCTTCGAGCCTTTGGCGCTGGAATCTATAATACTGACAATGCCGCGAAGCAGCGGAATCTTGCGCAGTTTAAGGACCCAGCTCTTATCGCTCTTCGGCACCTCCAAAAATGTAATCTCCTGATTCTTTCGTCTTACTGCTGTTACGTTGACATGCTTGCCGCCGAACATGACGCCTTCGATGACGGCTTGGCCGCCGTAACTGGGAGTTTCCTGGGACAACCAATTCACCTTCCCGTATATTGATATGATTTATATAATACATTGTAACTAATTTTTAAACACATTACTAGTTGGATTGCCGTTAGCTGTACATACTAGGCATAGAGAGCGGAGTGGAAACCGGATTAACCCCATACCGAAAGAGAGGCGGCTCTATGAGTTCTTCAAGCAAGCAAAAAAACGTTCAGACGAATCCTTTTTATTTCTCCATTGAACTAGGTTATTTCGCCGGTTTAATCTGGGGTGGATTGCACTGGCTGATGTATGTTCTGCACTTTACCAAGGTCATTCCGGGATTTTTGGCGGAACCCTTTTTCAAGCATGAATTTCTGCTGACCCCTGCCGGGCATCTGCTTGGTTATTTATGCTTCATCGTACTCTCTGTATTGGCTTCCTTGATCTACGTGTTTATTTTCCGGAAACTTAACGGCCCTTGGCCTGGGATGATATACGGGGTGCTGTGGTGGTCGGTCCTATTCCTTGCATGCTCGCGCTTATTCCTGCTCCAGCCGCCGTTCAAGCTGCCGTGGAACACGGTCATCAGCGAATTCTGCCTCTTCCTGCTCTGGGGATTATTCATCGGATATACGGCGGCAATCGAGTATACGGATGAACGCAAACGCGAACAGCAGACGAAGCTAGCCTAGGCCCTTCGAAAAAACTTCTCAGTTGGCCTGCCGCTATGGTAAAATACAATGTGGCTATTTCGAGAGGAGAATGAAAATGGGCAACAAGCGCGTCTCCAAGCTGCGTAAGGTTCTGCAGGAACTGGGACTGGATGCGATGTTAATTACCAGCGGATATAACCGCCGCTATTTGAGTGGGTTCACCGGCTCCTCCGGGTATGTACTGGTTACCGGTGATGACAGTTATCTGCTGACGGACTTCCGGTATATGACACAGGCCTCGGAACAGGTGAATGGCCTCAAGGTGGTACAGCATGACTCGAAATTCATTGACACCGTGCGGGAACTGCTGCCGAAGGGCGGACAAGTCCGTGTCGGCTTCGAGCAGGATGATGTGACCTTCAGTGCGTACACCGCTTATGCGGAGGCTCTTGCCCCGGCAGCTATGGTACCGGTATCGAAGGCTGTTGAGAACCTGCGTATGTTCAAGGACGAGGAAGAGCTGGCTGTTATGCAGCGGGCTGCCGATCTGGCAGACGCCACGTTCAGTCATATCCTGAATGTGATCAAGCCGGGCATGACAGAACGCGATGTCGATCTGGAAATGGAGTTCTACATGCGTACGCATGGTGCAACTTCGTCTTCGTTCGATACGATCGTCGCTTCCGGTGAGCGTTCAGCTATGCCGCATGGTGTAGCGAGCAGCAAGGTTATCGGGAACAACGAATTCGTCACCTTCGATTTCGGCGCACTCCTGGACGGTTACTGCTCCGATGTGACCCGTACGATTGCTCTGGGATCACCGGACCCTAAGCTGAAGGAGATCTACGATATTGTGCTTGAAGCGCAGCTTCATACGCTGGCGCATATCAAGCCCGGCATGACCGGCCGTGAGTGTGATGCCCTGGCCCGTGATATCATCACCCGCTACGGGTATGGTGAATACTTCGGCCACAGCACAGGCCATGGTCTCGGGATGGAAGTACATGAATGGCCGCGCTTATCTAAGCTGGCGGATGAAGTCATCCAGCCGGGGATGGTTGTCACTGTGGAGCCGGGAATCTATCTCTCGGGCCTTGGCGGCGTTCGGATTGAAGATGATATTGTCATTACCGAGAGCGGCATCACGCTGCTGACACATTCATCGAAGGATTATTTGGTACTGTAAGACACTATCATTCAGTTCATTTATGGATTCCAGGAGGGATTTTTTGTGATTTCAGTTAACGATTTTAAGACAGGCCTGACCGTAGAAGTAGAAGGGGACATCTTCACCGTCCTAGATTTCCAGCACGTGAAGCCGGGTAAAGGCGCAGCCTTCGTCCGCTCCAAGCTGAAGAACCTGCGTAACGGCAATACGGTTGAACGCACATTCCGTGCCGGTGAAACCATTGGCCGCGCCATCATCGAGAACCGTGGCGTACAGTATCTGTATGCAAGCGGCTCTGAGCATGTGTTCATGGACAACGAGACTTACGACCAGTTCGAATTGACAGCCAAGCAGCTTGAATGGGAGCTTAACTTCCTTAGAGAGAACATGACGGTAAATATCGTCAGCTATCAGGGCGAAATTCTCGGGATCAACCTGCCGACCAGCGTAGAGCTGAAGGTTACCGAGACCGAACCTGGCGTTAAGGGCAACACGGCTCAAGGCGCAACCAAAGCGGCTGTTCTGGAGACCGGTCATACGGTCCAGGTACCGCTGTTCATCAATGAAGGAGATGTTCTCCTGGTCGATACCCGCGAAGGTAAATATATCTCCCGCGCGTAGGAGCCTTTTTGGATTCCAGATGTAACTTGAGGGCCTCCCCGCTTGATGCGGCGGAGGTCTTTTTTTGCAAATAAACTTATATGTTTCAAGCTATAAATTATCCTTCAATTTACGCTGAAACGATACCGTCCTTCAAAAGGATGGCAAGGCCGTTTCCACTTGTGTGGCAGCTGGCCGAGAGGGAAGAAGTGATGGGGAAAGGGGATGAAAAGGATAAAAAGGATGAAAGGGATGAAAGGGATAAATCCCTCTGATTTAGCGGGAAGTTAGCTAAACGGGGGAATTAAAGGGATAAATCCCTTAGATTAAGCTAAAAGTGGACAGGACCGGGAAATCAAAGGGATGAATCCCTCAGATTCGCAGAAAGTGGGCAGCACATTAGGAATCAAAGGGATAAATCCCTTTGACGGAAGCCTACGGTGGGACGGAATGTGGCGTGAAGGAGAGTAATGAGGAGCACAAATGCTGTTGAATTGGGCTGAAGCGGCCGGATGAGCGAATGAGGTGCACTAGTGCACCAGAATTGGGCCGAAGCGGGCCGGATGAGCGAATGAGGAGCACTAGTGCTGTTGAATTGGGCCGAAGCGGGCTGGATGAGCGAATGAGGAGCACTAGTGCCCCTGAATGGAGCCTGAGCAGGCCGTGGCGGGTTCGGGGTTATGGCCGGGTTCTTCAAAAATGGGCATATTATTTTGTGAAACCATTAACGCATGTTATGATTTTCGTATTATACTGTGTTAAAGCGTTAACCAAAATTTAAGCTACTTTAGAGCGAAATAGGGAGTGAATGGAACTTTGTCACTTTATGTCATGAAATTCGGGGGCAGCTCCGTCGGCGACATTGAACGTATGAAGCGGGTCGCCGGGCGTATCGCAGCCAAGCAGGATGAAGGACACCGCTGCGTTGTGGTGGTCTCCGCTATGGGAGATACCACAGATGATCTGATCGATCAGGCGAATCAGCTGAACGGTCAGCCCCCCGCACGCGAGATGGATATGCTGATGACTACCGGAGAGCAGATCTCCGTTGCGCTTCTGTCGATTGCGCTTCACGGAATCGGCCGGAATGCCGTATCCTATACAGGCTGGCAGGCCGGGTTCCGTACTGATGAGACCCACGGCCGGGCACGGATCAGTGAGATTGTTCCACGCCGGGTGCTGGAATCGCTGGAGCGTGAGCAGATTGTGATTGTAGCCGGCTTCCAGGGCATGACGCTGGATGGCGAGATCACTACCCTGGGCCGCGGAGGCTCGGATACGACAGCGGTTGCGCTGGCCGCAGCGATCAAAGCGGATGTCTGCGAGATCTACACTGACGTAGACGGCATCTACTCGACTGACCCGCGTATTGTGAAGACGGCGCGCAAGCTGAAGGAAATCTCCTACGACGAGATGCTGGAGCTGGCGAATCTCGGGGCAGCTGTGCTGCATCCGCGTGCCGTGGAATATGCCAAACGATATCAAGTGAAGCTGGTCGTAAGATCAAGCTTTAACCATAATGAAGGTACTGTGGTGAAGGAGGAAGCAAGCATGGAGCAGGGTGTAGTAGTAAGCGGAATTGCCTATGACAAGAATGTGGCCCGGATCAGTATTCTGGGAGTTCCTGATGTGCCGGGGGTACTCGCCCAGGTATTCGGCAAGCTGGCCGATGAGGGCGTGGATGTTGACATTATCGTGCAGAGCGGAGTACAGAACGAGACGGCAGATTTCTCCTTCACTGTAGCGCTTGGCGATCTGGTGAAGGCCAAGGAGGTCATCGAGGGGCTGCACAGCGTATTGCCTTACCGTGAAGTGACTTCCGAGGACAGTCTGGTCAAGGTGTCGATTGTCGGCGCCGGAATGGTCAGCCACCCGGGTGTTGCCGCCAAAATGTTCGAGGTGATCTCGAATGAAGGCGTGAGCATCAAGATGGTCAGCACCTCCGAGATCAAGGTGTCCTGTGTGATTGAATCCGGCAACCTGCAGCAGATTATTCAGGCGCTGCATACCGCCTATAACCTGGATACACAAGAGCAAGCCTTCGTTGGAGGTCCACAGGACCGCCGCTAAGCCGCAGATTATAAGGTTGAATGTATGCGAATAACCAAGTACATTGTGCCATCATGCTTAACACAAAGACGCAAAACAAAAAGAGTGCAGTTCCCCGCCGAAGCGGAGAACTGCACTCTTTTTGCATCATACATAAGTTAGGAATGGCCCGCCAACATGCACTCGCTAGCTTAGCCGCCGGAACCTGCCCATAATCTCTACCGTCTCCAGCACGTTAACGAAAGATTTCGGATCGGTCTCCAGAATCGTCTTGCGCAGATCTGCCAGCTCATAGCGGGTGGTTACGGTCATCAGCATCGTATTGCCCTCGTGACTGTATCCACCCTCTGCGTTCACAACGGTGATGCCGTGCGGCAGGCTGGTCAGCCGGTTCAGCATTTTCTCGCGCTCCTTGGTGACGATGAAGCAGGTCAGCTTGATATGGCGGATGTGAATCATATCAACCACCCGGCTTTTGACGAAGATACAGAGCATCGCGTAGAGCGCGGAATCCCAGCTTTTGAAGAAGCCCAGACTTAAGATTACCAGGCCGTCCATGACGAACAACACGGTGCCCATGGGAATATCCCGCTTACGGGTAATGATAGAGCCGAGAATGTCGAAGCCCCCGGAAGAACCGCCCGCCCGCAGCGAGAAGCCAACCCCTCCCGCAATAATCACCCCGCCGAAGATACTGGCCAGGATCGGGTCCTTGGTGAGCTTCACCACAGGGATAACGGTGAGGAACCAGGTAGTGCACAGTACAGACAGCATGCTATAACAGATGTACTTTTTGCCCACGGCGACGAAGCCCCAGATCAGGATCGGGAGATTGATGGCGAAATAGTACAGCGAGATAAATTTGGGATGAGTCAAATACCCGATGATGGAAGCTGTCCCGGCTACACCGCCGCTGAGCAATTGGTGCGGAATCAGGAACAGGCGGAGCCCTGCTGCTACCAGAAAGGCTGAAAATACAATAATAGCTACCTCTTTTACCTGTCTGGCTATCGTTCCTGATACAAGCGGTACTACGAAATTGCGAACTTGCATGACTGTGATCCCCTTCTTTGCTCAGTTATCTTTGGATACGGCAAAATTAATTTTATCATACCGATGATATTTTTTTATAGAGGGCAACACTATGATTTCTTTCACACCTCCTGAATTCTCCGCTAGTATCCCCATTTCTTCTTGTCTAAAGTCGCCCCTTTCCGCATATCCATGGATAACAGCTTGTTTGATATGCAGGGTATGTGTACGATCCATAGATTTGAACGAAGGAGTTGAGAACATTGGACAAGTATGTAAGCTGGATGTCTGGCCTGCGGCTGCTGTCCGGCACTGTGGAGATTGCGGCGGCCTTGATTATGCTGAAGCTGAACCAAGTGGATAAGGCGCTGGCTGTCAATTCGGGACTGGCGCTTGTCGGCCCTACGATCCTCATTCTGACCACGGCTGTCGGCCTTACAGGGATGGCAGAGCAGCTGTCCTGGGGCAAGCTAGGCTGGATTGGCTGCGGGGTGGCTATTCTCTTATTCGGGATTCTCAAGAAATGATAGATGATAGGCATAAAGCATAAGTACAAGCATAAATATGAAATAAAGCTATTAGTAGAGGACAGCTTGGGGGTACCTGGTATGGCAAATGACTGGCTTCTGTTGTTTCCCGAAAAAGTAAGAGCGCTGCTCGGCGGCCTCCCCGCTGCGCTCCTGGACAAGGTGGAGGAGATTCGCGTCCGTGAGGGACGGCCGCTGGAGATCAACTATTCCGGCAAGTATCATTTCATCGGTACTGGCGGCACCCTGACCCAGCTACCCGGCGAGGCGTACCGGCCGGACCGGGAGGATACGCACCGGCTGCTGGACCTCATCAGCAATCATTCCCTCTATACGATGGAAGAGGAGCTGCGCAAGGGCTTCATCACCATTCCGGGCGGACACCGGATCGGCCTCTGCGGCCGGACGGTCTTAAGCGGGGGCGGCGTGGAGCATCTGCGTGATATTACCGGCTTCAACGTGCGGATTGCCCGTGAGGTGCACGGCATCGCCGACGGCGTGCTGCCTTATCTGCTGGACCGGGGGCGGCAGCGGGTCATGCATACGCTGATCCTGTCCCCGCCGCAGCATGGCAAGACCACACTGCTGCGCGATCTGGCCAGGCAGCTGTCGGCAGGTACAAGCGGGGGCCGGGATGGCAGCCGGCCGGGGCTGAAGGTCGGCATCGTCGACGAACGCTCCGAGATTGCGGGCAGCCGCCGGGGAATTCCGGCTTTTGATGTCGGGCCGCGCACGGATATTCTGGACGGTTGCCCCAAGGCGGAAGGCATGATGATGATGATCCGCTCCCTGTCGCCCGATGTGCTGATCGCCGATGAAATCGGCCGCGTGGAGGACGCGGAGGCGGTGACCGAGGCGCTGCACGCCGGAATCTCGGTGGTCGCTTCCGCGCACGGCAAGGAAGTGTCCGAGCTGGCCCGGCGGCCCGGGCTCGGCGGGCTGCTGGAGCACCGGATGTTCGAGCGGTATGTGATTCTGCACCGCGGAGCCTCCGGCTTGTCCTTCCGTATTCTGGACGCCCAGAAGCGCGGGCTGCTGTTGGTCTCTCCGGAGGAGCAGCCGGTGTCAGGGGGTGACCGCCATGTTTAAGCTCCTTGGCGCGGTACTGATTGTGCTGGCCGGCACACTGGCCGGCTTCAAGCGGGCGGCCCAGTATGCGGACCGGCCGAGGCATATCCGGGCCTTGATTGCCGCGCTCCAGCGGCTGGAGACCGAGATCCAGTACGGCTACACGCCGCTGCCGGAGGCGCTGCGCCGGATCGGGCTGCAGACGAAGGAGCCGCTGCGGGCCTTCTTCCTTACGGCGGCGGATGAGATGAATCCGCCGCATAACTACAGTGCGGAAGAGGCCATCCGGCGGGCGGTGGAAGCCCACTGGAGCAGCGCATCGCTGCGGGGCACGGAGAAGGAGATTATCCGGCAGCTCAGCTGCACGCTTGGAACCAGTGACCGGCCGAATCAGAGCACGCATATTGCTCTGGCTTTACAGCAATTGAAGCAGGAGGAGACAGCGGCCAGAGAAGATCAGGGCAAGTATGAGAAGGTGAGCAAAAGCCTGGGGCTGCTGCTTGGAGCATTGATCGTCATTTTGATCTTTTAGCGAGGTGCCAGGAATGAATATTGAAGTCAACGCGATCTTTCAGATTGCCGGCATCGGCATCATTATCGCCATGATCCACACGGTGCTTAAGCAGATGGGCAAAGAGGATATCGCCCACTGGGTAACGATTGTCGGCTTTATCATCGTCCTGTTCATGGTCATCCGGATGCTGGATGGGCTGCTGCAGGAAATCAAAACGATTTTTCTTTTTCAGTAGGCTGAAGTTATGGAAATCATTCAGATTGTGGGAATTGGCATCTTGGCGACGGTCCTGATCCTCGTCCTGAAGGAGCAAAAGCCGGTATTTGCCTTCCTGCTCACCACTGCGGCCGGCATTCTCATATTCTTGTTCCTGATCGGCAAGATCGGAACGATTCTCGGTACGCTGGAGCGGGTCGCGGAATCCTCCGGGATGGAAATGATCCATATCAAAACCGTGTTCAAAATCATCGGCATCTCCTATATCGCGGAATTCGGGGCGCAGATTGTGAGGGATGCCGGGCAGGAATCGATTGCTTCCAAGATTGAGCTGGCCGGCAAGGTGCTGATCATGGTGCTGGCTGTTCCGATTATCAGCATTATTATTGAAACCGTCATGAAGCTGCTGCCAGCCTGATACAGCGGATATGCCGGACAAGTTGGAGTAAAGCGGAGGTGAGGGGAATGCAGGAGCATAGGTTTTTTCGGCCGCCAAAAGGGGTAAAAGCTCTCCTGCTTCTGCCAGCCCTGCTGCTGGTGCTCCAACTGCTTCTGCTGTGTGGAAGCACGGCAAGCGCCGCAAGTTCTGCAAGTGTTGCAGATGCTGCAAGCACAGCCCCGGTTCCTTCGTCCCCGGCTGCAGGCGGCAGCGGAGGCTCTACGTCTCCTGTTGACCAGTGGGTGAAGGGGCAGGTGGAGCATCTGCCAAAGGACAAAGTGGAGTCTTACTGGGACCAGCTGATGAAGGATTACGGGGGATTTTTCCCGGAGGGCCGGACGCCTTCCTTGATGGATATGCTGCTGCCGGGAGATAAGGGCTTAAGCTTCAAAAGCGTATTGTCCGGCCTGATGAACTTCATGTGGCACGAGGTGCTCTATAACGGCAAGCTGCTGGTCACGATTGTGATGATCAGTGTGCTGAGCATGATTCTGGAGACGCTGCAGACTGCTTTTGAACGGAAATCCGTCAGTAAGATCGCTTATATGCTCTGCTACATGGTGGTGCTGGTCATCGCCGTTAACAGCTTCAATGTCGCGATCGGTTATGCCAAGGATGCCATCGACCGGATGATCGATTTCATGATGGCCATGATTCCGCTGCTGTTCGCGCTGCTGGCCTCGATGGGCAATATCGTCACGGTGTCTGTGACCCACCCGCTGATCGTATTCATGATCCATACCGTAGGCACGCTGATTCATACGCTGGTCTTCCCGCTGCTGTTCTTCTCGGCGGTACTGCATCTGGTGAGCGCCATGTCGGAGAAATACAAGCTGACCCATCTGGCCAACCTGCTGCGCAATATCGGGGCCGGGCTGCTCGGGGTGCTGCTGACGGTGTTTCTCGGCGTGATCTCTGTCCGGGGGATTACCAGCTCGGTTACAGACGGAGTGACCATACGCGCGGCCAAATATATTACAGGGAATTTCGTGCCGGTGATCGGTAAAATGTTCGCGGATGCCACGGACACGGTCATCTCGGCCTCACTGCTGGTGAAGAACGCCATCGGGCTGTCGGGAGTAATCATTATCCTCTTCCTGTGCGCATTCCCGGCGATCAAAATCCTGATCCTCGCCCTGATCTACAATCTGGCCGCAGCCGTCATGCAGCCGCTGGGCGAGACACCGATCGTGACCTGCCTGCAGACGATCGGCAAAAGCATGATTTATGTCTTCGCGGCGCTGGCCGCCGTCTCGCTGATGTTCTTCCTGGCGGTAACCATTATGCTGACCGCGGGCAATGTGACTGTGATGATGCGATAGCACGAAATGATAAGGAGGTGCGCCATGTCCTGGCTCAGCAGTTGGCTCCATGAGCTGATTCTCGTCGTACTGATGGCTGCATTCGTGGAGATGCTCCTGCCCAGTAAATCCATGGAACGCTACGCCAGGCTGGTGCTCAGCCTGCTGGTTCTGCTGACGATGCTCAGCCCGATCATCTCTCTGCTGAAGGGGGATGCGAGCAAGGAGCTGACCATGGCGATGCAGCAGCAGGAGAGAAGCGGGGGGCTGCTGAACAGAGCGGAGGGTGCACCGGATTCGCTGGACAAGATTCTGGCAGACGGGCGGATGCTTGCTGCCGGAGCACGTGACCAGAGCCTGAAGCTGGCTGCCGAGGAAATCGCCGGCCAGATGCGCGACCAGATTGCCGGGAGCACCGGGCTAGGCGGGGTGAAGGTGACGGTGGCCCTGGCTATGGGCCCGAATCCGAATGCGCCGCTGGGCGAGGAGGTGCCGCTGATCTCCTCAGTCATGGTAGCTCTCCCGCCGGAGCAGAGTGCCTCCGGAGGTGCTGTCCCGGGCAATGGCACTGTAGCCCCGCCGTCATCCGGGCCGATACAGATCACCCCTGTGGAGCCGGTCCAGGTCAGCCTGGAGGATAGCGGCGGAGAGGGGGAAGCGCAGGAAGCGTCCTCCTCAGGAGGTGCGGCTCCGGCGTCCTCCTCTTCCGCGAACGGCACAGAAGGAGTGAAGGAGACCCTGGCGGAGGAAGCCGGAACAATTATCAAGCTGCTGGAGCAGAACTGGAACCTGGACCCCGCTCTGATCAAGGTGCAGAGCAGCGGGGCCGGTACCGTGAAATCATAAGAGGAGGCGGGCAATCAATGGGCAATTGGCTGAAAAAGCTGGAGCAGTGGGCCGGAGGCGGCGGCAGCGGCAGCCCGAAGCGCAGCCACACCTTCCGCTGGCTGATCATTATCGGCCTGCTGGGTGTTGCGATCATGCTGTTCAACTCCTTCGTGAATGTGAAGAAGCTGGACAACGAGAACACGGGGCGTGAACCGCCGGACAGCGGGACCTCGCAGACCGTCCTGCAGCAGGAGGCCGGGAGCGCGAATTCTTTTGACAGCATCGAACTGGCGATGGAGAACCGCACCAAGGAGATTCTGGAGAAAATTGTGGGGGTCGGGACTGTGGATATCATGGTCACTGTAGATTCCACAGAGGAAATTATCGTGCAGCGCAATATGAACGACTCGCAGCAGCAAAGTGAAGAAACGGATGCCAGCGGCGGTAAACGCCATACCACCCAGTACACCAGGGACGGCCAGATCGTCACTTACAGCCAGTCAGGGAACGAGGCTCCGATCATCACCAAGCGGGTGAAGCCCCAGGTACGGGGAGTGCTGGTGGTCGCCAAAGGGGCAGAGAACAAGGTCGTGCGCAGTCTGATTGAGCAGGCGGTTGAAAAAGGGCTTAACGTACCGGTCTACCGGATTTCTGTTGTCCCGCGCAAGCAGGAATAGGCATGTCTCCGGCAACCCCGGCATATGCTTTAACAGAAGAGGCTTGTACGATACACACGACTCAGAGACGACAAGAGGGCTGGCAACAAAATTATAGGAGGTATAAACAATGAAGGGCAAAAGACAAACGATTTGGCTGGTTTCTATGCTCAGTTTGATGGTAGTGCTCTCTGCATATTATCTGTTCACGGAAGATACGGGGGCTCCCATCCCTAAAGAAACCGCAGGCAGCATCCAGGTGGATACTATAAAAGACGGAACGGGCGGCGGAACTGCAACTACGCTGGACAGCGGACTTGTCATCAAAGAGGTCAGCACGGACAAGGGAATTGCAGTAGGAACCGTAGATGACAGCAGCAAGACCACCAAGGATGAAGCGGCATCAACAGTGGCAACCGAGGACAGTACGACTCCGGCCGTGATAGATGACAGCAGTGTGGTTGCTGACAGCAGCAACACTGCCATGGATACAACTGCTGCAACGGACAAGGCGGCTACGGCTGATAAAGGCAAGGATACGGCTGGCAGCAAGGATACCAAGGAAAATAAGGACACTAAGGATACCAAGGACAGCAAAGACAGCAAGGATACGTCAGCCGCTGCAGACAAGACTCCGGCGAAGGACGACGAGGCGATTCTGGATGAAGTGGCTTCGCAGAGCGTATCAGCAAGCAGCCTGTTCACGAACTACCTGTATGAACGCGAGCAAAAGAACCTTAAGGATCACAATGATCTGCTGGCGCTGATTAATGATATGGATAAGACACCGGCTGAGAATGCAGCAGCCCAGGAGCAGCTCAGCAAGCTGGAGGAGAAGGAGTCCAAGATCACCGGGATTGAAGAGAAGCTTCAACAAAAATACGGCGAGGCCATCGTGAAAGAAGAATCCGGTGACGCCTACACGATCGTGGTGCTGAGCGATAAGCTGGATGTGAAGCAGGCGGTTGGCATCGTGGACTTTGTAATGAAGGAACTGAGCGTTACCCAGGACAAGATTAAGGTCCAATACGTCTCGGAGCAGTAAGCCGGCTGAATATAATCAGGGAAAATAGAATAAAATGCCGAAAGAGCCCGGGCGCGTCCCAGGCTCTTTCCATTTCTAGCGTTTGTGATATAATACATAAAGTTATCGATGTATAGAAAAAGAAGATTACGCAGGCAGCGGTTACACAAGGTAGCGATTCAAGAGAGTTACAGAGCACACCCGCCTTATGGGTAAGCTTGTCAGAACGGATATCGTACCCTGCTCAGCCAGCGTCCCAAAATGGCTTCGAGAGAAAGCTGAAGGAGTGAACTACCCAATGTTCAAGTTAAGCGAGATTAAGGAATTGATTCAATTGCTGGACCAGACTTCCTCCGTGCACGAGCTGGAGATTGAAAGCGAAGGTATGAAGCTGGCTATCCGTAAACCGGATCGCTCTGAAGCTGAAGGAACAGTAATTCAGGCGGCTCCTTATACCTACCCCTTTACGCCAGCCCCGCAGCCGCAAAGTCCGCAGATCATTGCCCCTCCGGCTGTTAGTGAAGTTCCTGCTGCGGCGCAGCAGCCCGCAACCTCCGCTGAAGGCGCATTACATAAAATCGTCTCGCCGATGGTCGGGACCTTCTACAGTGCCGCTTCACCGGAGACGCCTGCCTTTGTTAATGTCGGAGACCGGGTGAATGAGAAATCCACGGTCTGCATCATTGAAGCGATGAAGCTGATGAATGAGCTGGAGGCCGAAGTGAAGGGCGAGATTGTCTCTGTCCTGGTTGAGAACGGCCAACTGGTGGAGTACGGCCAGCCGCTGTTTCTGGTGAGAGCGGAATAATTGCCGCGAGAATGAGGAGGAGCTTGCAAGCTTCGCTAAACTTTGGGAGGAAACGCATGAACATTCAAAAAGTGTTGATTGCCAACCGCGGCGAGATTGCGGTCCGCATTATCCGGGCCTGCCGCGAGCTGGGTATTGCCACCGTGGCTGTCTATTCGGAGCCGGACCGCGATTCCCTGCATGTCCGACTTGCAGATGAGGCGTACTGTATCGGACCGATGCCCGCCAAGGACAGCTATCTGAACTTTACTAATATTATGAGCGTTGCCACGCTGACGGAATGCGATGCTATTCATCCCGGCTATGGCTTCCTGGCCGAGAATGCGGATTTCGCCGAGATCTGTGAATCCTGTAACATTACCTTCATCGGCCCTTCACCGGATGCGATTACGCGGATGGGCGACAAGGCCGTAGCCAAGGAGACGATGAAGCAGGCGGGGGTTCCGATTATTCCGGGCTCCGACGGGCTTGTCGGCGACATAGAAGAAGCGGTGATGCTTGGCCGGGATATCGGGTATCCAATCATCGTCAAGGCTACCGCAGGCGGCGGAGGCAAGGGCATCCGCATTGCCGAGGATGAAGAATCGCTGGTGAAGCAGATTACCGCAGCCCAGCAGGAGGCGCAGAAGGCCTTCGGCAATGCCGGGGTCTACCTGGAGAAATTCCTGACCGGCATGAAGCATGTGGAGATTCAGATCATCGCCGATAATCACGGCAACGTAGTCCATTTGGGCGAACGTGACTGCTCTGTGCAGCGCCGCCGCCAGAAGCTGGTGGAGGAAGCACCTTGCTCCATCCTGACACCGGAGACCCGTGAGGCAATGGGCCAAGCAGCTGTACGTGCCGCGCTTGCGGTTAATTACTCGGGGGCGGGCACCCTGGAATTCCTGCTCGGACCTGACGGCCAGTTCTATTTCATGGAGATGAATACCCGTATCCAGGTGGAGCACCCCGTGACAGAAATGGTTACCGGAGTGGATCTGATCAAGGAAATGATCTCTGTGGCGGAAGGCAACACGCTCTCCTTCACCCAGGAGGATATTGTCATCAACGGGTGGTCGATCGAGTGCCGGATCAATGCGGAGGACCCTGAACGTAATTTCATGCCGTCTCCCGGCAAAATCGGCTTCTATCTGCCTCCGGGCGGACTCGGCGTACGGGTGGATAGCGCAGCGTACCCCGGCTATACCATTTCACCTTTTTATGACTCCATGATTGCCAAGCTGATCGTGTGGGCACCTACCCGGGATGAGGCTGTTGCGAAGATGAAGCGTGCACTGGCTGAATTTGCGGTGGAGGGCATACATACCACCATTTCATTTCATCAGAGACTGCTGGAGCATCCGGTGTTTTTGGACGGGAACTTCGATATCAAGTTCCTTGAGGAGTATGAAGTTTAGGACGGCTTCTCATGGTTTGTCATAAAGTTCGTCAAATGATATAGTATGTTTAATAAGAGGCGTACTGCCCGCTTGAAGTGCCCCTACTTGCTGGAAAGGTGTGAAGTCCAAAATGAGTACATTGCCGACAGAATTTGAACGTACGGAAATCGGTGAAATCCAGATCGCTCCAGAGGTGATCGAGGTGATCGCCGGTTTGGCAACCGTTGAGGTGAAAGGTGTGGCCGGAATGAGCGGCGGTTTCGCCGGCGGAATCGTTGAGCTTCTCGGACGCAAGAACCTGTCCAAAGGGGTTAAGGTTGAGGTTGGACAGCGCGAGGCTGCGGTGGATGTGTCCGTAATTATCGAATACGGCTACCGTCTTCCGGAAGTGGCTGCTGAAATTCAGCGTAATGTTAAGCGCTCCATCGAAACCATGACCGGTCTGACCGTTGTGGAAGTGAACGTGCATATTCATGATGTGCAGTTCAAAAGCAATACAAGCATTGACAAGAGCGAGGACACGGATGCGGTTATCCGCGTGAAGTAAGGGTTCAGTTCTTCCATAAACCCCCGACAGTGCGTCGAGGGTTTACCTTAATTTTAGGAGGTTGTGAGACTCGTGGCCAAAATTCTGGACAGGCTTCTGCTGTTCCTGTACAGCTTAAGCATTGGAATACTATCTGTAACTGCCATCCTCCTCTTAAGCGGTGTCATCCCGGACAAGTATGAGATTTCGGACGGACCGGCGGTCTATATTGCTGCAATCTCGGTGGCGGTCATTCTGTTTCTGCTGAGCATCCGCTTCTTCTACATCTCCCTGCGCCGCGACCGCGCATCCCTGCCGTCTGTGGATCAGCGTACAGAATACGGGGATATTCAGATCTCAATGGAGACCATTGAGAACCTGAGTCTGAAGGCTGCGGGCAAAGTGAAGGGTATACGCGACCTGAAATCGCGCATCCGTGTCTCACAGGCGGGTCTTGAGATTATGATCCGGGCGGTCGTCGACGGCGAGCATTCATTGCCGCTGCTTACCACAGATGTACAGCGCCAGGTGCATGATTTCGTGCAGGAGACAACCGGAATTCCGGTTGCCGATGTGTCTGTATACATTGCTAACCTCACACAGGCACCAAGCTTCAAAAGTCGAGTGGAATAGAGGTGAGTTTCCCTGATGTCCTGGAGAGAAGTATGGGAAAGTCACGGGGGTAGAATTACCGGAGTTGCCTTCGGTGTCTTTCTCGGATTGATTTATCTGATTAGCGGTTTTTGGGATATGCTGTTCTTTGCACTGGTAGTGTTCATTGGATATACGTTCGGCAAACGAAAGGATACCGCGCAGGGTCCCCTGTTTCAATGGCAGGAGATCGCAGAGCGGCTGTCCGGGCGCTGGCGTCCCTTCAAGTGAACCGCGATAGTCTTTCTCCCGGAAGCCTGGAACCCGTTACTTTGAGTTGCTGACCTGCGGAAGAAAGGCTGCGCGGTTTTTTTTGAAATATAAAATCAAAACAAGAATGAAAGTTAGTTCGTAGGAGGAACACATGAAGAGACGTTTAGCGAGAGAAATTATTGTACAAAGCCTGTATCAGATGGAAATGAATGATGTTGAAGTAACCGAGGCGGTTGACATGCTGATTGAAGAAGCGGCGGATGAGAACGAAACCGAGCGCGTCATTACGGATGAGATCGAACTGAAGGCCTATGTAGTTACGCATGTCAACGGCGTGTGGGAGCACAAAATGGCGATTGACGATATGCTGGAGCATTATCTTAAGGGCTGGCAGATGAGCCGCCTGTCACGCGTAGACCGTCAGATTCTGCGTCTGGCGACCTTCGAGATGATCTTCGCCAGCGATGTGCCGGCCAAGGTATCTGTCAATGAGGCAATTGATCTGGCCAAGCATTTCGGCACAGAGGATTCCGGTAAATTCGTGAACGGTGTCCTCGGCAAGATGATTCAGGATGTGGACACGCTTAGAGCGGAGCTGTAGTTCAGCTTCAGAACCGGTTCAGATTCAGCAGCAAGCGGCAGTAACAGGCTTATAAGCCTTCAATAGACAATAGGGGAGAGACTTACATGACAGCAGCGATTATCAGCGGTAAACAGGTATCGGACGACATTCGGATCGGGATTGCCCGGGAGGTTGCAGATCTAGCGGAGCGCGGCGTGAAGCCGGGTCTGGCTGTCGTTCTGGTCGGCGAAGATCCGGCTTCCCAGGTCTATGTGCGCAACAAGGAGAAGTCCTGTATTGAGCTGGGCTTCCATTCCGAGGTGCACCGGCTGGATGCCGCTACCACCCAGCAGGAGCTGTTGGCACTGGTGGCAGACCTGAACGGCCGCAGCGATATTGACGGCATTCTCGTTCAGCTGCCGCTTCCGAAGCATATTGAGGAGAAGGCTGTGATTGACGCCATCTCGGTAGAGAAGGATGTGGACGGTTTCCACCCGGTCAATGTGGGGAACCTCGTCATTGGGGACGACAGTCTGCTCCCATGCACGCCTGCCGGGGTCATTGAACTGATCAAGCGGACCGGTACGGACATCTCCGGTAAGCATGCTGTTGTGATCGGCCGCAGTAATATTGTCGGCAAGCCTGTATCCCTGCTGTTACAGCGTGAGAATGCCACAGTAACCATGTGCCACTCGCGCACAGCGAATATGGCTGAGCTTAGCCGTCAGGCTGATATCCTGGTGGTAGCGATTGGCCGGGCCAACTTCATTGATGCTTCGTTCGTGAAGCCGGGGGCGATTGTGATTGATGTCGGCATGAACCGTCTGGATACCGGCAAGCTTGCGGGGGATGTGGATTATGAGAGTGCCCGGGAAGTAGCCGGGTTCATTACGCCGGTGCCGGGCGGAGTGGGACCGATGACGATCACTATGCTGATGAGCAACACGCTGATCGCGGCCAAACGCCTCCGCGGCCTGAAGTAGGCCGGACTTATGGCGGCAGAGCGGCAGATCTACTCCATCAAGGAGCTTAACAAATATATCCGCATGAAGCTGGATTCGGATACGCTGCTGTCCGATGTATGGATTCGCGGTGAAATCTCGAATTTCACCCATCACGGAAGCGGGCATATGTACTTCACGCTAAAGGATGAGAGCAGCCGGATCAAAGCCATCATGTTCGCCTCGCATAACTCGCGGCTGCCGTTCGTGCCGAAGGAAGGCACGAAGGTCATCGCCAGAGGAAATGTGACCGTATATGAACGGGACGGGCAATACCAGTTCTATGCGACACATATGCAGCCTGACGGAATCGGCAGTCTGTATCTCGCATACGAGCAGCTGAAGAGCAAGCTGGAGAAGGAAGGACTGTTCGCAGCGGAGCGCAAGCGTCCGCTGCCGCAATTCCCGCGCTGTATAGGGGTTGTGACCTCCCCGACAGGAGCGGCTGTGAGGGACATTATCATCACTCTGCAGCGCCGCTACCCGCAGGTGGCGATTGTGCTCTACCCTGTACTAGTGCAGGGTAAGGGGGCTGGCCCGTCTATTGTACAGGCCATTCAGAACCTGAACACCATGGGTGAGGCCGATGTGCTGATTGTCGGGCGCGGCGGCGGCTCCCTGGAGGAGCTGTGGGCCTTCAATGAAGAGGCCGTCGCCCGGGCGATAGCGGCCTCCAGGATTCCGGTCATCTCGGCCGTGGGCCACGAGACCGACTTCACGATCGCCGATTTCGCCGCCGATCTCCGGGCGGCCACCCCTACGGCAGCGGCGGAGCTCGCTGTGCCGAGCGCAGCCGAGCTGGCCGGGCAGCTGCGCATGGCCCGGCAGCGGCTGCGCCAAGGGCTGCTGCGCCGCTCGCAGCGCGGCGGCGAACGCCTCGCTGCGCTGCAGCGCTCGCTGGCGCTGGCCGGCCCCCGCCGGCAGCTGGCCCAGCACGCGCAGCGGCTGGACATGCTGCGCGCGGCCCTGCTCCGCGCAGCAGAGTCAAGGCACAGCCGCGCACAGGGGCGCAGCGCGCTGCTGCACCAGAGCCTGCAGCGCTTCCATCCGCTTAGCAGCGTCAGCGCTGCCCGCCGGCGCACGGATGGCCTCACCCGTGAGCTGACGGCGGCTATGCAGGCGCGCCTTGCAGATAATCGCGCGCGGTTCGGGGCAGAGCTGCGCCATCTGGATGCGCTCAGCCCGCTTAAGGTCATGTCACGGGGCTACAGCCTTGTGTATGACGAGAAGGAACAGCATTTAATCAAATCGCTGAAGGAAGTAGAGCTTGGCGATGTGGTCAACATAAAGCTTAATGACGGACAACTAAACTGCCACGTATGGGGAATGAAGGAGGATGGCAAAGCGAATGGCGAAGGAAGCTGAGTTGGATTTTGAAGGAGCCATGGAGCGCCTGGAGGGTATCGTGCGTGAGCTTGAACACGGTGACGTTCCCCTGGAGAAAGCGATTGATTTATTCCAGCAGGGAATGAAGCTCTCGCAGCTATGCGGCAGCAAGCTGGAGCAGGTAGAGCGCAAGATTGAGATGATCACCGTAGAGGATGGCGAACTGCGGAAGAAGCCGTTCGGCAGCCGGCTGGAAGGCGATAGCGATGAGTCATTCTGAGCTTGAGCCATCCGGCGGGGCGGCGGGGCCGCAGGGCCGCGAACCGCTGGAGCAGTATATAGCTGACATTAGCAGCTGGGTTGCTGCTGCTCTAAGCGGGGTCGTACCGGAGCATTGGGACGTCCCCGGGGTCCTAAGAGAGTCGATGGAATACTCGCTGCAAGCTGGTGGTAAGCGCCTGCGGCCTCTGCTGGTTACCGCTGCCTGCGAAGCACTGGGCGGCAGCCGCGAAGCTGCGCTGCCTGTAGCAGCTGCGATTGAAATGGTGCATACCTATTCTCTGATTCATGACGATCTTCCTGCGATGGATAATGATGATTACCGGCGCGGCAAGCTGACGAACCATAAGGTCTTCGGGGAAGCGATGGCCATTCTGGCCGGGGATTCGCTGCTGACCCATGCGTTCTACAGTGTGGTACAAGCCTCCCGTAAGTATGGGGTTCCGGCAGAGCGCGTGTTGTCCATCGTGGAGGATCTGGCTGAGATGGCAGGCCCGCGCGGTATGGTCGGCGGTCAGGTAGCCGATATGGAAGGCGAGCAGGGAATGACCGACCTGCAGCAGCTCCAGTATATTCATCTGCACAAGACTGGCGATCTGATGATCTTCTCCTTGCTTGCGGGCGGCAGAATCGCCGGTGCGAATGAGGGGCAGCTGGAGGCCCTGCGCCGGTTCGGCACACAGATTGGCCTTGCCTTCCAGATTCAGGATGATATTCTGGACCTCATCGGTGATGAGAGCAAGCTGGGCAAAAAAACCGGCAGTGATATCAAGCAGCAGAAGGTGACCTATCCGTATTTCATCGGCCTTGAAGCTTCGCGCGAAGAGGTGAAGCAACTTACGGCTGCTGCGCATTTGGCGATCCTAAAGGGAGGGTTCCAGGACCCGTCCCGGCTGCTGGAAATTGCAGATTATTTGATGTCACGTGACCACTAAATGAAGATTCGGCAAACGGCTGTGTTTCGGCAGCCGTTTCGTTTGTGTTATAATGGGGTTTATATTTTAACAACATCTAGGAAAGCGGGGAATACTCGTGCTGCTTCCACAAATAAATGATCCTCAGGAGCTAAAATCTTTATCAGTCGGGGAACTGGCTGCCCTTGCGGAGGAAATCCGCCAGTTTCTGATCGAGAAGCTGTCAGTAACAGGGGGACATCTCGCATCCAATTTGGGAGTCGTGGAGCTCACGCTGGCCCTGCATTACTGCTATGACAGTCCCCGGGATAAGATGATCTATGATGTAGGGCATCAAGCGTATGTCCACAAGATATTGACCGGCCGTCAGGACAGGTTCGACTCGCTGCGCAAGCAGGGCGGACTCTGCGGCTTCGTCAAACGTACGGAGAGTGAGCATGATGTCTGGGAAGCCGGACACAGCAGCACTTCTCTGTCAGCGGCAATGGGCATGGCGATGGCCCGTGATCTGAAGGGTGAAGACAATAAGGTAATTGCCGTTATCGGCGATGGCGCCCTCACTGGCGGAATGGCTTTTGAAGCGCTGAACCATATCGGGCATGAGCGCCGCAAGCTCATGGTGATCCTGAACGACAATGAAATGTCCATTGCGCCGAATGTTGGGGCGATGCATAACTATCTGAGCAAGATCCGTTCGGACCGTCATTATCTGCGGGCTAAGGACGAGGTCGAAGGCCTGCTGAAGAAAATCCCGGCCATCGGCGGACGTCTGGCGAAGACTGCGCAGAATGTGAAGGACGGCCTGAAGAACATGCTGGTACCCGGTGTTCTGTTCGAAGAACTCGGATTTACCTATTTGGGGCCCGTAGACGGTCATGATCTGGAGAAGATGATCGACACCTTCCATCAGGCGGATAATGTATCCGGGCCTGTTCTGGTGCATGTTCTTACCACCAAAGGCAAGGGCTACAAACCGGCGGAAGTCGATTCCTATAAATGGCATGGCATTTCCCCTTACAAAATCGAATCCGGCCAGGTGCTTCAAGCGGTCGGCAATCCGATGTATACGGAAGTCTTCGGACAGACGTTAATTGAGCTGGGGCATCAGGATAAGCGGCTGGTTGCCGTAACACCGGCGATGCCGGGCGGCTCGGGACTATTCCCGTTTGCCAAGGAATTCCCGGACCGGATGATTGATGTCGGGATCGCGGAGCAGCATGCGGCCACCTTATGTGCGGCCTTGGCTATGGAAGGCATGAAGCCGGTATTTGCCGTCTACTCCACCTTCATGCAGCGCGCCTATGATCAGATTGTTCACGACATTTGCCGCCATAATGCCAATGTTATGTTCGCCATCGACCGTGCGGGCTTCGTCGGTGCGGACGGAGAGACCCATCAGGGCGTGTACGATATCGCGTTTATGCGTCATATCCCGAACATGGTGCTTATGATGCCGAAGGATGAGAATGAGCTGCGCCACATGATGAAGACGGCGCTGGACTATAATGAAGGACCGATTGCTTACCGTTATCCGCGGATTAACGGCACGGGGGTGGCTTTGGATGCTGAGCTGCACAGTCTGCCTATCGGCACCTGGGAACGTCTGCGTCCCGGAGAGGATTATGCCGTGCTTGCCTGCGGCCCGATGGTTCATGTGGCCGAAGAAGCGGCGGAAGTACTGAAGCGTGAAGGTATTCAGATCGGTGTAGTCAATGCGCGCTTCTTGAAGCCGCTGGATAACACGATGCTGCTTGATCTGGCACATGCCGGAACGGGTATGGTGGTGCTGGAAGAAGCGAGCCAGGCCGGCGGCCTTGGCAGTGCGGTGCTGGAGTTCTTTGCAGAGCAGGAGATATATGATGCGCATGTTCACCTGATGGGCGTGCCGGATATTTTCGTCGAGCATGGGTCCATCAAGGAGCAGCGGCAGGAGACGGGGCTTACCGTTGAAGCCGTGTGCGCACGTATTAAGTCAATGAAAGGGCTCAGCACTTATACCTATAAGTCAACCTCCACCTCCTAAGGGCAGGGACGGAGGGCGGACCGAAGTGATCGGGAGATGAACATGGAACACCCTAAAGAACGAATTGATGTGCTGTTGGTGGAGCAAGGCTTCTACGACAGCCGGGAGAAGGCAAAGGCTGCCATTATGGCGGGCCTGGTGCTTGCGAACGAAGAACGGATTGAAAAGCCGGGGATGAAGGTGCTCCGCAGCTCTGTCCTCAGAGTCAAGGGAGCGCTGCACCCGTATGTCAGCCGGGGCGGCTTGAAGCTTGAGAAGGCCTTGCGGCAGTTCGGCATCGAGCTGACCGGCCGCAACATGCTGGATATCGGCTCCTCTACAGGAGGCTTCACCGATTGTGCGCTTCAGAACGGTGCAGCCCATGTGTACGCGATTGATGTGGGACATAACCAGCTCGACTGGAGCCTGCGTAATGATGAGCGGGTAACCGTAATGGAGCAGACCAACTTCCGTTACATGACCCCGCCTGATTTGAAGGGACCGGTACCTGACTTTGCAAGTATCGATGTCTCCTTTATTTCACTGAGAATCATCCTGCCGCCGCTTATGGCGCTGCTGAACCGTCCTGCTGATATCGCTGCGCTGATTAAGCCGCAGTTCGAAGCCGGGCGCGAGAAGGTGGGCAAGTCTGGAGTCGTACGCGAACCGGCTGTTCACCGGGAGGTGCTGGTAAACGTACTGACCATGGCAGCCGAACTGGGCTACACGCTTGCAGGACTGACATATTCCCCCATTACCGGCGGGGAAGGTAATATCGAATTTCTGGTACATTGGAAGCTGCTGCCTGCAGAGGCTGCGGAGCAGCCTTCAGTGCAGCAGACTTCTGCGGCTGAAGCACAGCCGAATAATTTCGCCGCGCTTGCCGACTCCGTCATTAAGGAAGCGAATGCAACCTTCAGCGCTGCGGGCCATGGAAACTCATCGAAGAGATGAGTTTCTTTTGCTGCCAAGATAACAATTCACAGGTCTTCACGAACCGAAATTAGCGGCAGATTGTCAGCCGGAAGCAGGATTTCAGCCGCCCGCACGCGAATAGATTCACCGAGGTGATGGGAGTGGCGAGCTCGGACAAGGCTGTAGTGGCACTTATAGGACTGGCGGCGGCAATCTTTATCCTTTATAGAATCTATATCTGGCTGCAGGGGTCCCCGGGTTCCTTCATGAAGGACCGGGTGCCGATCAACAAGGTCATTCAGCCCCATCCGTCCATCGCTCTGCTGGAAGATGCAGGGTACGAGGTCATCGGCGGGAAGCTGAAGATCCCGCTGTCTTTTCAGGTGAATGGGGCACCGATGTACAGCAGGCTGTTCATTGATTACGTAGCCATCAGGAATGAGGAGCATTACTATCTGGTCATCCTGTCCCGCCCCCGCAAGGAGCTTGAATTCACCGGCAGCGGACTCCGTGACTACATCCTCCCCTATCTGCTGATCTACCCTGATTGCAGCGGGGTACTCTATGTGGATACGGTGAATTCCAACATTCATGTAATTAATTTCGGCAAGGACGACGGAGAATCCAGTTAAGCACTATATAAATACGGGAGGCAACAATGAAGGGACACAGGCATATCAAGATTAGAGAAATTATCTCGCAAAAGGAAATCGAAACCCAGGATGATCTGGTCGAGGCGCTACGGGAAGCAGGCTTTCAAGTAACACAGGCGACCGTATCCCGCGATATTAAGGAACTGTTGCTGATTAAGGTGCCGATGGATGACGGTCGATACAAGTATTCTCTGCCCACTGACCAGCGTTACAACCCGACTCAGAAGCTGAAGCGTGTACTGGTGGACAACTTTGTACAAATCGACTATTCCGCGAATCTTGTGGTCATGAAATGTCTGCCGGGAACGGCCAATTCCGTGGCTGCGCTGATCGACAATATCGACTGGCCGCAAATTATGGGTACGATCTCCGGAGACGACACCATTCTGATTATCTGCCGCCAGCCGGAGGACAGCAAGGACGTCATTTCACAAATTATGGGCTATATATCGTAATTCAGCCTGCGGGCAGACAGACAATCATCATGTCGGAGGTGCTGTATTCGTGTTAGAGACATTGTCTATACGCAATCTGGCCGTGGTTGAGGCGGTGGATGTGCATTTTTATCCGGGATTCCATGTGCTTACAGGGGAGACCGGTGCCGGAAAATCAATTATCATCGATGCGCTCGCACTCATTGCCGGGGGACGCGGTTCCGCTGACTCCATCCGGTACGGGTGTGAGAAGGCCGAAATGGAAGCGCTTTTCAGTCTGCCGGGAACTCATCCGGTCTGGGATACGCTGGAGCGGCTGGGCATCGGGGCAGAGCGTGAGGAGCATCTGGTGATCCGCCGGGAGATTACCTCCCAGGGCAAGAGTACCTCGCGCGTGAACGGCCAGATGGTCAATCTGAGCATGCTGCGCGAAATCGGAGAACAGCTGGTCAATATTCACGGACAACATGAGCATCAGAACCTGCTGAAGGCTGAACGTCACTTAGGGTTGCTGGATACCTATGGGGAACCGGTGATCGGACCGCTCAAAGCGGATTATCAGGAGAAATATACAGCCTTCGGCAAAGTGGAAAAAGAACTCCGGGAACTTCAGGAATCCAGCCAAAAGGCGTATCAGATGCTGGATTTGTACCGTTTTCAGCTGGAGGAAATTTCTGCTGCGGGACTAAAACCGGGAGAAGATGAATTACTTGCCGAAGAACGGGTAAAACTATCCCACAGTGAGAAAATGATGGATTCAGTATCCGGCGCATACGAGCTGCTGTATGACAGGCAAGGGCTGGAGTCCATTGGCAATGTAATCTCCAGGCTTGAAGATGCGGTGCGGTATGACGAGAAGGGTCTGCGGGCAGTCTTCGAGCAATTGCAGTCGGCTTATTACCAGCTGGAGGATGCGGCGTTTCAGCTGCGCGACTACCGTGAAGAGATTGAATTCAATCCGGCGCGGCTGGAGGATATTGAGAACCGGCTGGATCTGATCACCGGACTGCAGCGCAAATACGGGGATAGCGTGGAGCAGATTCTGGAATATTATCAGCAGATTGAGCGGGAGACGGATCTTCTGGAGAATAAAGACGAATATATACTGAAATTAACGGCCAAACGCGATGGCCTGCTTCATATCTTAATGGAGTCAGCCGAAGCTCTGAGCGGAGCGCGGCGGCAGTGTGCGACGGATCTTGCTTCACAGGTCGAGGGAGAGCTGAAGGATCTGCAGATGGAACGGACCTCACTCCAGGTGAAGATGGAGACGCTCGAAGATCCGCGCGGCATGGAGTATCAGGGACGGCGGTACCGTCTGACCCGGCAGGGGATCGACAGCGCTGAATTCATGATCTCCCCGAATCCCGGCGAGCCGCTGCGTCCGCTGGGCAAGATCGCCTCCGGCGGAGAGCTGTCGCGGATTATGCTGGCAATGAAGAGTATTTTTGCACGGCATGATGCGATTCCAGTCCTTATCTTCGATGAGGTGGATACCGGGGTTAGCGGGCGGGCAGCCCAGTCCATCGCGGACAAGCTGTATAAGCTGTCCTCCACCTGCCAGGTGTTCTCCATTACCCACCTGCCACAGGTGGCCTGTATGGCGGATCATCAATACCTGATTGCCAAAAAAGTCGAAGACGGACGCACGATGACCGAGGTGGACTCCCTCTCGGCTGAAGGCCGCGTAATGGAGCTGGCCCGGATGCTGGGCGGTGTGGAAATTACCGAAAAAACATTGCATCACGCACAGGAGATGCTGGGTCTGGCCGAGGCCAGCAAGGCAGCTGCAAGCTAAGCGGGACAATGATTGACAGTAATAAAAGCCTGGGGGCAGGGTTATCTTATAGGTACGCAATTGGCGACCACCTTTTTCGTCAAGCGAAAGAAGCAAAAGGGAGTGTGACAGCCATTGAAGCCTAACCTCAGGAAGTTAATGCCCGGCCTTTTATTTGCCTTCTTTCTCAGTTTATCAGGCATAACGGGACCCTCACAGATCCACGCAGCACCGCTTGAACATCAGCCGCTTAGGGCGGTACAGGGAACCGAGAATGAACTTAAGGTCATCCCCGGAGGTCAGACGATTGGCGTGAAGGTGAAGTCGGCAGGCGTGCTGGTTGTTGGTCATCATCTGATTGAAGTATCGGAGCAGTCCAAGATTTCACCCGGCGAGAACAGCGGCATCCTGCCCGGCGATCTGATGATCTCCATCAACGGGGTGAAGCTGGACGAGGTATCGAAGGTAGCAAGGCTGGTCGAGCAGGCCGGCAAAAGCAATGATTCCTTAAGCATCGTCTACAAACGCGGCGGTAAAGAGCATACGGCTCAGCTGAAGCCCGCGTATGACCGCACAGACAAGGTGTGGCGGCTCGGGCTCTACATCCGTGATTCCGCAGCAGGTGTAGGGACCCTAACTTTCTATGCCCCGAAGCAGGGGGTGTATGGGGCCCTTGGGCATGTCATCACTGACATGAACACAGGTACGCCGATTGTGGTTGGCAGCGGCCATATCGTGCAGTCCAGCGTCACTTCAATCTCCAAGAGCCAGGATGGCGATCCGGGGGAGAAACGGGCCCATTTTCTGAAAGAAAGCCAGGTTCTCGGAAATGTGGAGAGCAACACGGATTTCGGAATTTTCGGTAAAATGACCCGTAATCCCGAGCACAGCCTGTATCAGGAGCCGATTCCGGTAGCCATGAGTTCGGAAGTGAAGGAAGGTCCCGCACAGATTCTTACTGTCGTCGATGGTCAGCAGGTCGAACGCTTCAACGTAGAGATCATCCATGTGGCCCGTCAACAGACCCCTGCTACTAAGGGCATGGTGCTGCGCATCACCGACCCGCGTCTGCTTGATAAGACCGGGGGGATTGTCCAGGGGATGAGCGGTAGCCCGATTGTCCAGAACGGCCGTCTAATCGGTGCAGTGACCCATGTGTTCGTCAATGATCCTAAGTCAGGGTATGGCTGCTTCATTGAGTGGATGCTTAGGGACTCCGGTGTGGTTCAACAGGATCAGGAGCTTCAATACAATCTTAAGGCGGTTTAGCCTTAAGATTTTTTTGTCGAAGGGCAGCGATTATCCTCGAAACGTGAAACAAAATATTTAATTATAAATCAACGACGAAAAAAAATAAAGAAAAATAATTTTCGACAGAAGGATATTCAAACGTGATGTCGAAAGTTATAGGGAGAGAAGATGATAAATATTTTCTGAATAGCAGATATATAAGGAGGAAGCAGCCAGTGCAGAATATTGAAGTGTTGTTGGCCGATGATAACAGGGAGTTCACGAACTTGCTCGCCGAGTACATTACTGAACAAGAAGATATGACAGTGACAGGCATTGCCTACAATGGGGAAGAGGTACTTCAGATGCTCAGCGGAGCACGCAAGATCCCCGATGTCCTTATCCTTGATATCATTATGCCGCATCTGGACGGCCTCGGCGTTCTTGAACGCCTGCGTGATATGGATCTGAACCCGCAGCCCAAGATCATTATGCTGACCGCTTTTGGCCAGGAGAACATTACACAGAGAGCCGTTCAGCTTGGAGCCTCTTATTATATTCTGAAACCGTTTGACATGGAGGTTCTGGCGAACCGTGTGCGTCAGCTGGTCGGCACGCAGGGCAGCATGAGCACTTCCGGAAGCATGTCCGGCTATTCTTCTTCCAGATCTTCCAGTAATGTGGTTCCGCTGTCCAAGGGCAAGAACCTGGACGCGAATATTACCTCAATCATTCATGAAATCGGCGTCCCTGCGCATATCAAAGGCTACCAATACCTGCGTGAAGCCATCACCATGGTCTATAACAACATTGAGATACTTGGTGCCATCACCAAGACGCTGTATCCGGCTATTGCCGAGAAGTTCAAGACCACGCCTTCCCGCGTAGAACGCGCCATCCGTCACGCGATTGAAGTCGCCTGGACCCGTGGCAATATCGACAGCATCTCCCACCTGTTCGGCTATACGATTAATATCTCCAAATCCAAGCCAACTAACTCGGAATTTATTGCCATGGTCGCCGACAAGCTGCGCATTGAGCATAAGGTGTCTTGAAAGGGTTAGGGGCAGGAATAGCTTAACAATAAATACCACTGGCTAATGGGAAATCGTATTCCCCAATAGCCAGTGGTATTTTGTTTCACTGAAGCCAGGTCCGATATACACGAAAAGCCAACGATATTCGGCGCTGCGTGGGCATGTGGCCCAAATGTAATCGAAAAACCGATTACATTGAGTGCGGCAGAGGCATGTGGCCCAAATGTAATCGAAAAACCGATTACATTGAGAGCGGCAGAGGCATGTGGCTCAAATGTAATCGAAAAACCGATTACATTGAGCGCGGCAGAGGCATGTGGCCCAAATGTAATCGAAAAACCGATTACATTCGGCGCTGCTGCGATGATGTAGAGGCCTAACTCCACAGCCAGTAAGATTTCAGGGGAATCCTGCAAGAAGTGCAACAATGTGGCTCCATACAGTGGTCGGTTATGATGTAACGTTCTATTTGTCTAGGATGATCCTGAGACAGTCGCCATTGAGTAACGGCCACGTCTGCGTCATGGCTTGCATGTGATCTGTAAACGCCTGTTAAAAGCGAATAGAGAACAACAAATGAGATAATAGCTATATAGTAAGGATTGGATTGAACAACGAAAATCAAAGGTATCATGAGGATGAATATTGTAAACTGCTGGAATATATTATATATCAAAGCTAGTGAAGCTCGTCAACGGAATAAATAACAAATCAAGCCACTCCTTCATTCGAGTGGCTTTTTTAGTTTATAATGAAGGGATAAGCAAAGGAGGTGGTATAAATCATAGCGCAGATTCTTTTAGGGATCTGGATGCTCACACAAGCGGCTTGTCACTTTTTTGGACTTGATGTGTTCCTTCGGCAATCCGTTAGGGATGGTTTGAGTAAGGAGGAGCGGGCCTCTTTTCAAAGAGGGATGGTCCTGCCCTATCTCATATTAGGGATGACTTTTATTGGAATGGGAATTATTGAGCGTAAGGCGGTCCTGTCCATGCCGCTTTTCCTGGGACTCTATATTATATTGTGTGCGGCGTCCTTGGCCGGGGTATTAAGGAATAATAAAAAATACCTGGGTCATTATATGTGGTGAATCCGTTAACAAAGTAAAAACCGTTCCGGTAAGGAACGGTTTTTACATGTGCAGTCACACCAGAATATCCAGCGAAGTTGAATCTGGAGCAGGGTCGGTGCTGGTTTCCGGGTTGGAGGAATTGATCTCATCGCTGTCCTCTTTAATCCGGGAGAGTGAGCTTGGAACATTATTGTGCTGTGCAGCGCACTGCTGTCTTCCCGCAATTCTGAAGCTAACTCCGAAATCTTGCTGTCGATCCTGTTACGGTCATATGTGATACTGCTTGAGATAATCGCATGCATCGAATTCGAATCCGTCACGGGGATAACACCCGGAGAAGAAGTTGAAGAGATGGGTAACAAGAGAACTTCCTCCTCCTACTTAATTAACGGACTGGTTGCCCAGGCTGCTCAGGTAAGCATCGGCTTCTTGATATGTAGGGTAATGTACGGCGAATTTGCCGAACAGCCGTTTCATTTGCATTTTCCAGACCGGGGAATCTGCAACGTATACCCAGCCTCCTACCCCTGCTTCTATCGCGCGGTCACCGGTGGGAGCGAGCATTGCGGCTACTTCAGGGGAGAGCACGGTTGGGGAACCCGTCACATCGGTGAATCCGGTGAAGCCCGGCTTCAGCTGCTTCAGTGCATTTTCGAAATCTGCTATGTATGCGGGTACGTCACTCTCAGTCAACCCGTAGGCCCTAACGATCACCTGGTTTTTTGCAACATTGACTTCCATTGTGTAAGACATGAACATTCCTCCAGTTGTGGTATTAAGTTTACATTAGAGTATATCGGATAAAATCGGGGTGTTTTTGAGAGAATAAGGAAATCGGATCACGTGAGCTTGCATTTATGGGGATTAACTCCATATATATTAAATGGATGTGTTGGTTTTTACGGTTCAGGAACAAAGATTTTACACAAACAATTGTTATTATGAAACACAAATTGTTGTCTTGTGTTATGATATAGGTAGAGGTGGCTCAAATGAACGATTTCGATAATTACCCCGATGAGCTGGGGAATTTCATCCGGCACTTCAGAAAGGCCCGCGGATTAACCCTCAGGGGGCTGGAAGAGAAGAGCGGCATCAGCTATTCACAGCTCAGCAAGATTGAACGGGGAGAGAGTATCCCGCTGAAGGATAACCTCGACAAGATCATTGAGGCCCTCGGAGGAGATCTCAAGAACCGGATGTATCATTTGGCCGACTATATGCCTGATATCGAGTATATCAAGACACTCAAGCAGGGATACAAGCTGCCGCAGCATAATCAGTCTCAGGACTATATCTACGAGACGGCATTTAACAAGCTGAAGGAATTCCGGGCGAAGGAAGACAAAGAAACGTCATATGTTTCCTTCGATTCTGACGAGGTCATCGTTTATGAAACGGAATATGGGGCAGGAATGGTTATTGAGAAGATTGAGAAATACAACCTGACCGACGTGCTGAACGATAAATTCGAGGGAAGTCTGGACAGTCTCCGCAGGCAGCCGCGTCAGGGACGCCAGGCGTACTTATTTGGTGAATGGTTGCGTGAAGGTATCTATGAGCTGAAGGAAGACGAACAGGACCAGGTTATTCAGGCCTTGAAGGAATTCACCCAGTTCAAAGTGCAGCAGATCAAGGGCATATATAAGTAATGAAGGGCCCGGCTTAGCTTGCTTCAAAAATGAATAATGTTGCCCTTTCTTGCAGCCATCTATTCATCTTGATCCATAAACAAACTACAAATGGTTAGACAGAAAAGGGGATAAGAAACATGAGAATCAATATGAAGTTTACCAGTAAAGGAAAAGCTGCGATCGAGAATTTCAACAACGAAGAGCTGTTGGAGATTTTTGCACGATACATCAAGACACTGACCAAAAAATACGATATCGAAGTAGATGTACCGCTTGAAGTGAATCAGAATATCGTTGCCGATGGAACCGTCATTGCCATGGCTCAGAACGTCAAATGTGATGCAGAGACCTTCTTCAAAGAGCTGGGACGCGACATCAAGGTTCCCCTGAAAAAGCGCCTCGGCGGTAAGCTGGAGAACGTGTTCAAGACCGAAATCATCGAGTAGACAAAAGGTTGCTACACACCAAAAACCATCCCCGTTTAACATGGAGGATGGTTTTTGGTCGTCTGTGCAGGTGTAACTTATGGATGGAGAGCTTCGCATTCTAATGATGTTGGGTTTTTGAGATATTCCGCGTAGTGAGAACGTTCCTGATAATCTGAATAAAATCCGGTGAAGCCTTGGCTTCCAGCGCCAATTCGTAGATGCTCTTTAATTGTTCGTCAGACAATAGCTCAAGTGATGAGGGGCGCGGAGAAGGATGAAAGTAAGTTTCCATTGTATTCCTCCATCATGGTTGAGAGTGGTGAGAAAGATAATCACAATATTCATAATATGCTTCTAGCTAAATGGTACCATCTGGAATATAATCCGTCTGCTGGGATTCGCCCTCTGAATTTTTCTTTACATAAGTTGGATAATATGTGATAATGATTGAATTTGTTTTAATTAGCCATATATGACTGTAAAAAAAGCAGCGACCCTCTTATTGGAGGATCGCTGCTTTTTTACTTTCTATAACGGTGATTCGTTTTTCCTTGAAGCTAGAAATCTGCGGATACGTGTTTCATTGGATTCCGATACAGTAGCAAATTGTTCCCCTTGATTGAACAGAACAATCTTCCGTTCCGGATCATAACCGTCAATATTGCCAATGTTGACTACATTGCTGCGGTCAAGACGTTCAAAGCCCATGCCTCCGTAAGCTGCATACAAATCGGAAAGAGTGGTAGGGAGAACAAATTCGCCTTCTTTCGTATGGACGAATATCGTATTCTTGTGGTTAGAGAAATACAATATCTCCTCCTCCCGGATACTGCGGGAAGAGCCGTCGTTTAGTAAGACACGCATGTACTCCCCATCCTTGTGTAATTACTTGCGTAATTCTTTTGGCGCTTCCGGGCTGTGAATCGCTGGCTTCATGATTGAAACAAAGAAACGCGCTGATCCGGCAAGAGCGGATGAAAGCTGCTTTGCGATAAATTTTCTCAATGTGTTTGCCTCCTTGACCAGGGAATTACTGTTAATGACTGGACCAAAAACGCCAATCCTAGCACAGTTGATTGAATAAAGAAATTAGATGAGACCATTACTATAGAAACCAACTTCAAAATAGGATAAATTGAAGCGGAAATTCTTGAGTTTTTATCAGGGTTTGGAGCGAATAAAATCATGACAAGCAAACTGGCTGAGTTAGCCATCCAAAGGCCGAATTCTGAAAATGTGATTAAAGTGGGTAGTAGGGTACTTAACAAAGTAGTGACAATATTACAAGCCATAGCTGTTTTTAAATGAAATCCGCCAGAGGCGAGGCGAAGGATACAGAAGCTTAACAGAAAGGTTAAACATTCTGTTAAACGGCCGGCAATAAGGCCTATAACTGCTGTACTTACTATGATTAGTAATGTATTTAATATAATGCCGAGGGAGTATTGCATGACTTCGACAGAATGAGTTTCCTCGGGGTTAGCATTTTTAATTGTGATAGCAATTCTATTAGCTAATAAATTCATTGTGTGTTCGATCCTTCTTATATGAAAGATATAGGTAAGAATAGAGCAAAACAGCATAAATCATGGGCATAAGGAAGAAATATTGCGAATATTTTTCTGTTAGGAACACCAATAATATAACAAAAACTAAGGAGGGTGCACTTAGAATCAAAATTTTTATTTCACGTAGTTCAATTTTAACTTTGACATTTTGTTTGTCAGGCACGAAGTCAAATCCTTTTTTCTTCTTGCCGATATAAGTTCCAATAGTTATAGCTCCGGTTGCAGAAATAAATTGAAGGAGATATACAGCTATTGACGTATAAGGTAACCCAACTTGATACAGTCCTATTAATTTCATCAAGAGATAACATGAGGATTGTATGAACATATAGGCAAGGTATGTCAGTCCTGTCATAGAAACAGCATAAAAAATATGAATTCTAAATAAAAGCCAGATAAAGCAGAAGGTCAATAAATATTGGAAGAATACATCGGTTAATATCAGTTTATAATCATTACGGAGAACAAACGAGACAAATGCCATTAATGTAGCAGCAAATATCATTTCCACAAGAAAAACATCAATTTTAAAAACCTTGAAAGCCAAATAAAACATTGCAGATGTTTCTAAAACTGAAAACACCATATAAAGCACAAAATCCAGCATGCTTACACTCCCGGGAAATAGATTAACAAATCTGTAATCCTGGTGATATTATACATAATAGGCTAAGATACAACAACAGGTTTTGACACAATCCGGCAAATATTTCTTGAAAATTGGTTTGGAGAGGGGTTTTTACCATGAATCAGCGTCCTGCGCAAGGAGAGTATACCGAATTTCAGTCCAGATATATTACACTGGTGCCGCCGGAAGGAGCACTGGGCGTTATTCTAAGAGAGCAGACTCAGGAGGTACTGGCTCTGCTCGGCGGGCTGACAGAGGAGCAAGGGGCCTACCGCTATGCCCCCGGGAAGTGGAGTATCAAGGAAATGCTAGGGCATCTGACGGATAATGACCGCATTATGTCTTACCGCTTGCTTTGTTTTGCGAGGGGAGAACAGGCGCCGCTGCCGGGCTATGAAGAGAATGATTATGCGGCTGCCGGGGCGTTCGACCGCTTCACGCTGCAAGAGATGATTGCGCATTACCGGATCGTCCGGGAGTCCACCCTGGCGCTGGTAGACAGTCTGGTGGATAATGATTATACCCGTACAGGCAGCTCCAATGGCATTGCGATGTCGGTTAGAGCGCAGATTGCTCTGATCATCGGACATGAACGGCATCATCTGCGGGTTCTTCATGAACGTTATCTGAACTAAAGGGAGGAGACGCATGTGGGCTTGCTTAGAGGTATCTGGCATGTCTTCGTCCCGAGGGAGCGCACATTAGTGTACACCACGTTCGATCAGGGACAATATCTCCGGGTCAAAAGCCGCCTTGCAGCAGCTGGCATCCCGCACCGTTCCCGGATTAATGGCGGAATGAGAGAGACCACACGGCGTGCTGACTTCGGCGGGAAGGCTACGATCCAGCATGATCTGTTCGTCCGCAAGGAGGATGAGCACAGGGCGCTTCAAGCGGTTCAATAGACTGGAACACAAAAAAACGCATTCTGGCCTGTTGAGGGCTGGAGTGCGTTTTAATGTTCTGTTTTAGGGTATTTTACAATGGAGGATTCTTGTGGCATTTACGGCAGACCGGGTAATAGGCTTCATTGCCGCCGATCTGTATCTGTTTGCCGCTGTATACCGGCTTGCCGTTCTCGACCCGCAGCGCCATGGTGGCTTTCCGTGCGCAGAACCAGCAGATGGTCTTCATTTCTTCGATCTTGTCGGCGTAGATCAGCATATATTTGCTGCCTTCGAACAGATTGTTCTGGAAATCATTTTTGAGGCCGAAGGCCATCACCGGAATGTCCAGCTCATCCACAATACGCACCAGCTGCAGGATGCAGTCCTTGCTCAGGAACTGGCACTCGTCTATCAGTACACAGTGCGGCTTCGGCAGACTGCTGCTGACAATGCTGTAGATATCGGTCTGCTCGTCGATAGGAATGGCCTGCTTGCGCAGTCCGATCCGGGAGGAGATGTATCCCACTTCATCCCGGTTATCAATGGAAGGTGTGAAGAGGAGCACCGACTTGCCCTGCTCTTCATAATTATGTGCAACCTTGAGAATCTCAATGGATTTGCCGCTGTTCATAGCTCCATACCTGAAAAATAATTGTGCCACGTCCATCTATCCTTTCACTGTTGAGCTAATCTGCAACACGACCCAAAAATCGACCTTTCTAGAGTATCATACTCGGGGCCGGAGTAGCCAGTGCAAACATTGCTTCCGCCCGGGATGTGCTATAATGAACGCAATTGTGTCTTCAGCAGGAGAATATAGTGAACAGAAGGGAAGTTAGTCAGGTGACAGAGAAATTGGAGCAATATAAGGAACGGATTAATGCGCTGCGGGAGAAGGGGGAGCTTATCCCGGGTACGGAGAATTTACTGGAAGACATGCTGGCCGAGCTCACCGAGCTTAACCGCAGCAACAAGGCACTGCGCCGGGTCATTTTGAAGTCGGGACAAGGCTCTGCCATGTCTACCCGCCTGCGGGATGCGCTCTACGAATAAGCAAATGGGGTATCTTCGATGAAGCTAATGTTGACTTTTCTTAAAAAATACCGGGTCGCCGCCATTGCCGCGCTGGTCATGATGCTGATTGAGCTGGCCGTGGAGCTGTCGCAGCCGCTGCTGATCTCCAAAATCATTGATGACGGTATCCGGCAACAGGACACGGCTGTCGTCTGGCTGTGGGGCGGGGTGCTGGTAGGGAGTGCCGCTGTGGCGTTTCTGGCGGGAATACTCAGCTCCTTTTTTGCGTCGCATGTCAGTCAGGGGTTCGCATTCGACCTGCGTGACAAACTGTATGAAAAGGTACAGTCGTTCTCTTACGATATTTTTAGCCGCTTCCCTACCTCGTCCCTGATCACCCGCCTTACCGGGGATGTAACACAAATTCAGGATACGATATTCATGGGGCTGCGGTTCATGACCCGTATTCCGCTGGTTGTGATCGGAAGCGTGATTATGGCGCTTGTTGTACATATCAAGCTGGGGCTGCTGCTGACCGTGACGCTACCGTTTTTGGTGATTTTCATGATCTGGCTGATGCGCAGAGCGTCCGAGCTGTTCCGCAATGTGCAGAGCCGGCTTGACGGCGTGAATGGTGTGATTCAGGAGAATTTGACCGGAATCCGGCTGATCCGTGTATTTGTGCGGATGGGCCATGAGATTGGACGGTTCGCAACATTCAGCGGAGAGCTGATGAGATCGACTATTGCTGCGCTGCGGCTTACTGAGACCTCAACCCCGTTCATAATGATCATCGTCAATGCCGGGATTCTGGCTGTGCTGTGGTTCGGGCGGATTGAGATCTCTGCAGGGGATGCGACGCTGGGGCAGACGGTTGCTGTCATTAACTACTCGCTGCGGACGATGGGAGCGCTATCAGCGCTATCCTGGATTATGGTCAGCTTCTCCCGCGCACGGGCGTCTTCGGGACGGGTCACTGAAGTGATGGCGGCAAGCGATGGCCCGGGCGAGCTGGGTATGACTTCTGGAGAAGGTCTTGCGTCAGCTGTTCAAGGCAAGGTTGAATTCCAGCGGGTCAGCTTCAGCTATCCCGGCAGTGATATTAAGGTGCTTGACGATATCTCCTTCACGGTGCAGCCGGGGGAACGCGTGGCGATTATGGGCGCGACCGGCTCAGGCAAATCCTCTCTGGTAACGCTGATTCCCAGGCTGTATGAATGCGGCAGCGGGAGCATCCTGGTGGACGGACAGAAGCATACGGAGATGGATATGCAGACCTTACGGGGCTCGATTGGCTATGTACCTCAGGAGGTGCTGCTATTCACCGGCTCGATCCGGGAGAATATAGCCTGGGGAAATGCAGCGGCGAGTCACGCAGAGATTGAGCAGGCAGCAGCGGCAGCGCAGATTCATGACACAGTTGCCGGGCTGCCGCAGGGCTACGATACTGCCCTTGGGCAACGCGGAGTTAATCTGTCGGGCGGGCAGAAGCAGCGTCTGAGCATTGCACGGGCGCTGGTGCGCAGACCGGCGATCCTGATTCTGGATGACAGCACCAGTGCGCTTGATGCGGTGACGGAGGGGCTTTTGCTGGCAGAGCTGAAGAAGTTGTCCTGCACGACCTTCCTGATCACACAGAAAATTAGCTCCACTGCTTCGGCGGATCTAATTCTGCTGCTGGACGAAGGCCGGCTCATTGCGCAGGGGACCCATTCCGAACTAATGGATGAGTCCGCGCTGTACCGCAAAATCTATCAATCGCAGACAGGGGAGGGGCAGCATGTTCAAAGCACTCATTGAGCCGTTCCGCTATCCGAAGCTGGAAGTAGGCCACGGCGAAGCCAAGGTCTTCGGGGCGATGGGCAGCCGGAAGCCGAAGGCGAAGGCCAAGAACTGGTCTGGCACATTAGGACGTATATGGACTTATCTCGCTGAACGCCGGACAAAGCTGCTACTGGTGCTGTTCATGGTTCTACTAAGCTCAGCTTTGTCGCTCCTTGGACCCTACCTGATCAGCCGGGCAGTGGACGACTATCTGGGCGGGGAGGGCGGAAGAACGTGGGGCCTCTTCCTGCTGGTGCTGGCGCTCGTCTACCTGCTGAATTCCCTGGTCTCCTGGCTGCAAAATGTCTGGATGATCGAAGTGGCCCAGGAGACGGTCTACCGGATGCGGACGGATCTGTTCTCACACCTGCACCGCCTGCCGATCTCCTTCTTCAACCGCAGGCAGCAGGGAGAGATTATGAGCCGTCTGACCAATGATATCGAGAATATCAGCTCGACGCTGAACAGCTCGGCGATTCAGATTTTTTCCAGTATCCTGACGCTGGTGGGAACGGTTGGCGTAATGCTATGGCTCAGTCCGCTCTTGACGCTGCTAACCTTCATTGTGGTGCCGCTGATGATGCTGGGCATGCGCTGGATTACCCGGCGTACCGGCCCGCTCTTCAAGGAGCGGCAGCGGAACATGGGGGAGCTGAACGGGTTCATTGAAGAGACCTTGTCCGGGCAGCGGATTATCAAAGCCTTCTCGCAGGAGGAGCGGGTAATTACCGGCTTCAGAGAGCGTAATAGACGGATTATGCTGTCGGGGTATTGGGCGCAATCGATTTCGGGCTTCATTCCCAAGCTGATGAATGGTCTGAACAATCTGAGCTTTGCCATCGTGGCCGGAGTCGGGGGGCTGCTGGCGATCCGCGGGCTGGTGACAGTGGGGATTATTATTGCTTTTGCCGAATATGCCCGCCAGTTCACCCGGCCGCTGAATGATCTCGCGAACCAGTGGAATACCTTGCTATCAGCTATCGCCGGTGCGGAGCGCGTTTTCGAGGTGTTGGATGAGGAGACGGAGGCCCGGGATGAAGGCGAGGCGGTGAAGCTGGAACATGTGGAGGGAGCCGTAAAGTTCACGGATGTGTCCTTCTCTTATGAAGGTGGCGCCGATACGCTCCAGGGAATTACGTTCGAGGCGAAGCCCGGAGAGATGATTGCGCTGGTTGGACCTACCGGTGCCGGCAAAACAACGCTAATCGGCCTGCTGTCCCGCTTCTACGACCCAAGTCGTGGCAGTATTACGCTGGACGGGCGGGAGCTGTCAACGGTCACCCGCGAGAGTCTGCGCAGCCATATGGCCTTCGTCCTCCAGGACTCCTTCCTGTTCAAAGGCACAATCCGCGATAATATCCGCTACGGCCGGCTGGGTGCAACCGATGAAGAGGTGGAGGAGGCCGCGAAGCTGGCCAATGCCCATGCCTTCATCATGAGACTTCAAGATGGGTACGACCGGATGCTGTCTGTGGACGGCAGCGGCATCAGCCAGGGACAGAAGCAACTCTTGGCTATTGCCCGGGCAATTTTGGCGAATCCGTCCATGCTGGTGCTGGATGAGGCGACAAGCAGCATCGATACGGTGACTGAGATTAAGATTCAGGAAGGGCTCCAGGCGCTGATGCGCGGGAGGACCAGCTTCGTCATCGCTCACCGGCTGGGCACGATCCGTGCGGCCGACCGCATCCTGGTGCTTGAGGGCGGACGCCTGCTTCAGCAGGGCTCGCACGAGGAGCTGCTTCAGCAGGGCGGCCTCTACAGCGAGCTGGTGCGGGGGAGCAAGGAAGCGGCTGGAGAGTGAATGAGCGCTGAGTGAGAGAGCGGGCGTGTCCAGCAGGTAACTCATAGCGGGTGATCAATAACCAACAGGGGATGCTTCAGCAGCCGGTTCGTTCATGGCTTGAGACATCCCCTGTTTCAGTTGTAGGATTAGGAGCGGGCTTCGGTGGACGGGGGCTGCTGCGTTTGCTGCTTCTCCCGGAAGCGGGGGCCTACGTAGTTCTTTTTGCGGTCTCGGGTTAGAATCCAGCCGCCGAGGAAGGTCATGCCCGCCAGGAATAAGAGCAGTCCGCCGCCGAAATGCAGCCACGCAAATTTGGGAATAGCAGTCTCATCGCCATGCATGGCGAAATAATTGAACAGATCATCTTTCATCATCAGGAAGCCCGTCATGGCCAGGAGGCCGGGGATTACCAGAATAAGGATGGCAATGAAGCGTGAAATTAGCAGTTTCATCACAGTCGCTCCTCTTCGCAGCCGTTTGAATTCACCCATATGATAACGCTTTAACCTGCAAAAGTCCATGAATACATGACGTTTGTAGGTTTTGTATTACTCCCGAAAGAGAGTACAATATAATAGATTGAACTGAATTCAAGAGGAATGACTGGAGGATACATATCATGACAATGACCTGTGATGTAGCGATACTTGGCGGTGGCACCGGCGGTTATGTAGCAGCGATCCGCGCTGCGCAGCTGGGCAAATCCGTTATCGTTATTGAAATGGACAAGCTGGGCGGAACCTGCCTGCACCGCGGCTGTATTCCCAGCAAATCACTGCTGCGCAGTGCAGAGGTATTGGCTGAAATCAACGAGAGCGAAAGCTACGGTATAGAGACTACGGGCACTAAGCTGGTATTCCCCAAAGTACAGCAGCGCAAGGAAGCAGTAGTGGAGCAGCTTCATCAAGGGGTGCAGTATCTGATGCGCAAGCACAAGATTCAGGTACTGAAGGGCAAAGGCCGGATCATCGGTCCTTCGATCTTCTCTCCCCGAAGCGGCGCAGTGGCTGTGGAGCTGGAGAATGGCGAGATGGAGACCGTGGTCTCTACGAATCTCATTATCGCTACCGGCTCGCGCCCGCGCGTTCTGCCGGGCCTTGTGCCCGACGGCAAGGTAATTCTGAGCAGTGAGGAAGCGCTGACGCTTACGGAGCTGCCGGAATCGATCATTATCGTAGGCGGAGGAGTGATCGGTGTGGAATGGGCATCGATGCTGGCTGATTTTGGTGTACAGGTGACTGTTGTCGAGACAGCCGGACAGCTTTTGCCGCAGGAGGACGAAGAGGTGGCCCGCGAGCTGCTGCGCCTGCTGAAGAAACGCGGAGTCCGGGTGCTCACCGGAACAACGGTGGATGCCGAGACCTGCACGGTGTCAGAGACAGGAATTACGATTGAAGCCCGCAAGGGGGAGCAGAGCCAGAGCCTGTCGGCTGACAAGCTGCTCGTATCCGTGGGACGCGTAGCGAATATTGAGAATCTCGGGCTTGAAAATACAGATATCCGCTTCGACACAGGTGTCATTGCGGTAAATGCCAATATGCAGACGGGTGAACCGCATATCTATGCGATTGGCGATTGTATCGGCGGACTGCAGCTGGCTCATGCTGCCAGTCATGAGGGCATCCGTGCCGTCAACCATCTGGCCGGTGAAGCGCTCCATCCGTATGAAGCCCATCTGGTTCCGCGCTGTGTCTATACACGGCCGGAAGTGGCAAGTGTCGGCTACACGGAGCAGGAAGCGAAGCAGCTCGGCCGTGAGACGGTGACCGGGAAGTTCCCGTTCTCCGCGATCGGCAAAGCCATTGTCTATGGCATGAAGGACGGCTTCGTGAAGGTAGTAGCGGACGCGAAGAACGGGGATATTCTCGGCGTGCAGATGATCGGCCCGCATGTGACCGATCTGATCGGTGAAGCGGCGCTGGCACAGATCCTGGATGCCACACCTTGGGAGGTCGGGGAGGCTGTACATGCCCATCCGACACTGTCGGAGGTTCTGGGCGAGGCGATGCTGGCGGTAGATGGAAGAGCAATCGGATTCTAGCGTGCGATAGAGAGCTTAACAAGAAGGCCGGAGGGAGCGGAAGGCGCGTACTGCGCCAATATCGCTCCATACCGGCTATATTTGTTCGTTTCCAGTGCTTCTGCATGGCGGAGGGATTTTGGCTTTTCTTTTTGCCGGGAAAACGATTATAATGAATTTAGTACCTGGTGATAGGATCAGGGCATATATAATAATATTAAGGTCAATCCGCCTGGCGGACGCGTCCTGAACCGGTTAGAGATAGCGGGGGCTGGAAGCTGGCGCCGGCAATACTTTCAAGGAGGTACCTCTTATATGGAATCCCAAGGTACTGTAGACACCGTTAACAGACATAAGCAGCTTGGACTCACAGACGGCCAGGTTATCGATATGTACAGATTCATGCAGCTCGGACGAAAATATGATGAACGCAGTCTGTTGTTACAGCGTGCGGGCAAGATCAATTTCCATGTATCCGGCATCGGGCAGGAGGCGGCACAGGTTGCGGCGGCATTTGCACTGGACCGGGAGAACGACTATTTCCTTCCGTATTACCGGGATTATGCATTTGTCCTCTCTGTTGGAATGACCACGCGCGAGCTGATGCTGTCCGTGTTCGCCAAGGCGGAAGATCCGAACAGCGGCGGCCGGCAGATGCCAGGCCACTTCGGCAGCAAGCGCCTGCGGATTGTAACGGGCTCCAGCCCGGTCACGACCCAGGTTCCGCATGCAGCAGGCTTCGCGCTGGCGGCGAAGATGCAGAAGAAGAAGTTCGTCTCCTTCGTCACCTTCGGGGAAGGCTCCAGCAACCAGGGGGATTTCCATGAAGCGTGTAACTTTGCCGGTGTGAATAAGCTGCCTATGATTATTTTTTGCCAGAACAATCAGTATGCGATCTCGATTCCTGCCCACAAGCAGCTTGGCGGCAAGGTCAGCGACCGTGCGCTTGGCTACGGTTTCCCCGGCATCCGGGTGGACGGCAATGATCCGCTGGAGGTGTACCGCGTGGTGAAGGAAGCCCGCGAACGGGCGCTGGCCGGAGAAGGCCCGACCCTGATTGAAGCAATGATGTACCGCCTGTCGCCGCACTCCACCTCGGATAACGATCTGGCTTACCGGACGCAGGAGGAAGTCGATGAGAACTGGAAAAAAGACGGCATCGCCGCGTTCCGCACCTATCTTACCGGACTCGGTCTATGGAGTGACGAGCAGGAGCGTGATCTGGCTGCCGAATATAATCTTGAACTGAAAGAAGCTATAACCTACGCGGAGAATGCGCCGTTCCCGAAACCGGAAGATACGCTGCTGCATGTCTACGATGAATCCGGCCTGAAGGGGGGCGCTTAAGCTATGGCGATGATGGAATATATCGATGCAATCCGGCTGGCGATGAAGGAAGAGATGGAGCGCGATGAGTCAGTGTTCGTGCTGGGTGAGGATGTCGGCGTGAAGGGCGGCGTCTTCACAACGACCAAAGGCTTGCAGGAGCAGTTCGGCGCAGAACGGGTGCTGGACACACCGCTTGCGGAATCTGCCATTGCAGGTGTGGCCATCGGTGCCGCGATGTACGGCATGAAGCCGATTGCAGAGATGCAGTACTCGGATTTCATGCTGCCCGCAACGAACCAGATTATCAGCGAAGCAGCCAAAATCCGCTACCGTTCCAATAATGACTGGAACTGTCCGGTCGTCATCCGTGCGCCGATCGGCGGCGGCATCTTCGGCGGGCTGTACCATTCGCAGTGCCCGGAGTCGATCTTCTTCGGCACGCCGGGACTTAAGATTGTGGCCCCTTATTCGGCTGCAGATGCGAAGGGACTGCTCAAGGCGGCTGTCCGTGATCCAGATCCGGTGCTGTTCTTCGAGAACAAGAAATGCTACAAGCTGATCAAGGGCGATGTGCCCGAAGGCGACTACACCGTGCCGATTGGTGAAGCGAATCTGCTGCGTGAAGGCAGCGATATTACGGTGATCGGGTATAGCCTGCCGCTGCATTTTGCGATGCAGGCAGCGGAGGAGCTGGAGAAGGAGCATGGCGTCACCGCACATATCCTGGATCTGCGTACCCTCCAGCCGCTGGACCACGAGGCGATTATTGCTGCTGTCCGGCAGACCGGCAAGGTGCTGATTGTCCATGAGGACAACAAAACCGGAGGCATCGGCGCTGAAGTGGCGGCGATCATCGCCGAGCATTGTCTGTTCGACCTCGATGCCCCGATCTTCCGCCTGTGCGGACCTGATGTTCCGGCGATGCCGATCTCACCGCCGATGGAGAAATTCTTCCTGCTCAGCAAGGACAAGGTCAAGGCTGAAATGCTGCGTCTGGCGCAGTACTAAGTTAAATAATTTATCCTTCCGGGACACCGTGACCCGGGCCCGGGCAAGAATGTTGCAGAATGTGCAACTTGGATATGGAATATACAGCTTGACTGGGAAGAATGCTGCAGGAAATGCAACATTATGTCCGCTCAGCCGCCCGAATGAAGAGAATTGCTGCGTTTTGTGCAACATTTTTGATTATGGGCAGATTTGTTTGAGCGAATGTTGTATAAAGTGCAGGATTTGATGGCTGGATTTAGAATCCAGTTTTGTGCAAAGCAAATTCAAGAAATCCACGCTTACAAAACTAAGCGCGTGCTTCCGAAGACAGTTTTGCACGAAGCAAATTCGAGGAGTCCACGCTTACAAAATTTTAAGGAGTGACATTATGTCTGACAATACAACGCTGACGGATGTAATTATGCCGCAGCTGGCTGAATCGCTGGTATCGGCGACCATCGGGAAATGGCTGAAGCAGCCGGGCGATTCGATAGAGCAATATGAGCCGATCTGCGAGCTGATTACGGATAAGGTGAACGCGGAGCTGCCTGCAACGGTAGACGGCACGCTGGTCGAGCTGCTGGCCGAGGAGGGCCAGACGGTCAGCGTCGGCGAGATCATCGCCCGCATCGCTGTGGCTGGCTCAGCCGCGCCAGCCGCTGCGGCCCCGTCACCGGCAGCTTCCGGTGACGCCCCAGCCCCTGCCGCTGCCCCGGCTGCGGCATCTGGCACTGCCCCGCAGGCGGCCCACGCCGCCGCGCGGCCGCCCGTGCCCGCTGCGGCTTATGACGCCGCAGCTCCAATGCGCGCCCGGTACTCTCCGGCTGTGCAGTCGCTGGCCGCCGAGCACGGCATCAACCTGGCGGCCGTGCCGGGCACCGGCCTGGGCGGACGTATCACACGCAAGGATGTGCTCACGTTCCTTGCAAGCGGTGCGGCCGCCGTTCAGCCGCCGGCATCCGCTGTAGCCCCTGCCGCAGCGCCCGTGCCTGACACGGCTCCTGCTGCCGCTGTACCCGCAGCGCAGCAGCCTGTGCTCCAGCCTGTGCCGGACGCACTTCAGCCGGTCCGCAACTCCGGCCTGCACCTCAGCGAATCGCCGAAGATTCCGACGATTGAGATTGAAGGCGGACGGGGCAGCAGCTCGGAGTATCTGATCGACGTTACGCCGATCCGTAATACGATTGCTACCAGAATGCGCCAGAGCGTCTCGGAGATCCCGCATGCCTGGACGATGATCGAGGTCGATGTGACCAATCTGGTGGTGCTGCGCAACAAGCTGAAGGATGAGTTCAAGCGCAAGGAAGGGATCAACCTGACTTATCTCGCTTTTTTGATGAAGGCTGTGGTTAGTGCGATCAAGGATTACCCGATCATGAACTCCGTCTGGGCCGTGGACAAAATCATCGTCAAACGCGACATCAACATCTCGCTGGCCGTAGGCACAGAGGATTCGGTTATGACGCCGGTCATCAAAAAAGCCGATCAGAAGAATGTCGCCGGGCTGGCCCGCGAGATCGACGAACTGGCACTGAAGACACGGGAGGGCAAGCTGCGCCTGGATGATATGCAGGGCGGCACGTTCACGGTGAACAACACCGGTTCGTTCGGCTCGATTCTGTCTTATCCAATCATCAACTATCCGCAGGCAGCGATTCTCACTTTTGAATCCATTGTCAAAAAGCCTGTCGTCATCAATGATATGATTGCCGTTCGTTCGATGGCGAATATCTGCCTGTCGCTGGATCACCGGATTCTGGACGGAGTCATCAGCGGACGGTTCCTGCAGCGCGTGAAGGATAATGTGGAAGGCTACACCCCGGAGACGAAGCTCTACTAAGTAAGGCGGCTGCGGACCCCTGGAACAGGGAGAATGAGAAGCAAAGGGGAACTTACGATCATGGAGAACCTGAACCTAAGCAAACTTACAGTTACCATTCTTCCGCTGATGGAGTACGGGGCGGCCTGGGAGCTGCAAAAGGAAGCGGTGCATGCGATTGACGCGGGCACCGCTTCCGAGCAACTGATTCTTTTGCAGCATCCGCCCACGTACACCATCGGTTCGCAGAATCATCCGGAGCATTTGCTCCTCAGCGGGGAACAGCTCAGACAGCAGGGCATTGCGCTGTTTGAGATTGACCGCGGGGGAGATATTACATATCATGGGCCCGGCCAGCTGGTCGGTTACCCGCTTTTGAAGCTGGGCGAGCACGGCAAGGTCGATCTGCACGGTTATCTGCGCAAGCTGGAGTCGGTGATTATTGCGTACCTGGAGGCCTATGGAATTACGGGAACCCGCAAGCAGGGGTATACCGGGGTATGGGTCGGTGATGAGAAAATCTGTGCAATCGGCGTCAAGTTCAACAAGTGTAAATTCCGCCGGGGGTTTGTCACCAGTCATGGCTTCGCCTTCAACGTATCGGCCGGGATCGGGCAAAGCGGCTTCACCGGCATTATCCCCTGCGGTATTGCGGAATATGGAGTGACCTCGCTGGAGGAATGCACGGGGCGCGCTTTTGACATCGGGACGGTTGCTGAAGAATTGGTGCCTTATTTCCTGGAGCAGTTTCCGTATAGCCAAACAGCGCCCGGGGAACCCGGACGCTGTTACTTAAGTGCTAAGCGTGATTAACCGGCCAAAAACGGCTCGATGACGAACAGCACCGTAGAGGCGATCATAGCGAACAGCATGATGTAGATGATAATGCGAAACCATTTTTGTCGTTGCATGAGTGACTCCTTTGAGATTAGTTTAAGTTATGAGCATGAGCCCACAATTGAACGCAGTACAACCATTGTAACGTATCTGAGAAAGAGAGGGAAGTCCGTATGATATCAGAAGACCGATTGATCCATGAGTTCATGGAGCTTGTCCAGATTGACAGTGAGACCCGGAATGAACGGCAGATTGCCGATGTGCTTAAGGAGAAGTTCAGCAGCCTGGGGCTGAGCGCAGTGGAAGACGATTCGCAGGAGAGAACGGGACACGGAGCCGGCAATCTGTTCGTGACCTGGCCTGCGGACAGCGGAGTGAGCGCGCCGAAGCTGCTGTTCACCTGCCATATGGATACCGTGGTGCCCGGCCAGAAGATCAAGCCAACCCTTGGGGAAGACGGCTGGATTCGAAGCGATGGCAGCACCATTCTTGGGGCGGATGACAAAGCAGGACTGGCTGCCCTGTTCGAGGCCATCCGGGTGATTCAGGAGCAGAAGCTGCCGCACGGCCAGATTCAGTTCGTCATCACGGCAGGCGAAGAGTCGGGGCTGATGGGCGCACGAGCCATGGACCCGGCGAATCTGGATGCAGATATGGGCTTCGCGCTGGATTCCAACGGAGAAGTGGGAGCTATTGCTACCGCCGCACCAGGCGTGGCCCGGATCTCGATGCAGATCTTCGGCAAATCCGCCCATGCAGGCGTGAACCCGGAGGACGGCATCAGCGCCATCCAGGTAGCAAGCAAAGCTATTTCGGCCATGAAGCTGGGACGGATCGACAACGAAACGACAGCGAATATCGGCAAGTTCGCCGGCGGCGGGCCGACGAATGTGGTCTGCGACCATGTGCAGCTGGATGCGGAGGCCCGCAGTATTGTGCAGGAGAAGGTTGACCTTCAGGTGGCCTCCATGCGGGAGGCACTGGAGACAACAGCACGCGAACACGGGGCGCAGAGTGAATTCCGCAGCGAGACAATCTATCCGGCATTCAGCTTTGGTGCGGGTGATCCGGTCGTTCAACTGGCGGCCCGTGCGGTCACTGCGCAGGGCCTGACCCCCCGCCTGTTCGCTTCCGGCGGCGGCAGTGATGCCAATGTGTTCAACGGCCTGAACGTTCCGGTTGTGAACCTGGCAGTTGGTTACGAGGATATCCATACCACGAAGGAGCGGATCAAGGCTGCAGACATCGTCAAGGTGGCCAGTCTGGTTGTAGCCATTGTGGCCGAGAGCCAGAAGGGCTAAGCCGATAAGAGGCTGTGCAGGGACCCGGCCAGGGCAAGGCTTTTGCTAAAAATATAAGAAGTTATATGTTGCACACGATAACTTATCCTTCTATTTCTCGCTGAAACGGTACCGTCCTTAAAAAGACGGCAAAGCCGTTTCCACTTAGGCGGTCACCTGCCGCTTATGAATAACAATAAAGGAGCTGCTTCCGGGATGATCCGGGAGACAGCTCCTTCTTATACCCTGGAATATCATAGACGCTGACCGGAAGAACGAAGCGGCATTATCCAGCCTTAGAAGCTTTGATCCGCGAATCTGCCTGGAGCAGCAGGATGTAAGCCAGGGGCATATCGCGCCCGTATTGCTTCATCCACCCGGCCATTACGGCCATAATCTGTTCCGGTTTACCTACCATTGTAACTGCGGATGAGCTTGCTTGGACAAGGATGTTATTCATGCCTGCATTCCTTCTTTCTTCTTAAGTTTGCTATAATACACCCTATGCATAACGATGCCAAAGGAGACCACAAATCTATGAAAAAAGATGAAATAAACCGCAACCCCGCATTGGATGAAGAAACATTGTCAACGAAGCCGATTTTTGCAGGCCACATTATTTCGCTTCAGGTGGATACCGTAAGGCTTCCTGACGGCAACACCGCAACCCGCGAGGTCGTGAAGCACCCTGGAGCTGTAGCCGTGCTGGCCCTGAATCAGGGTAAAATGCTTGTCGTAGAGCAGTACCGTCAGCCGATGCACCGTACCGAGGTGGAGATTCCGGCAGGGAAGCTGGATCAGGGAGAAGATCCGCTGGCGGCTGCGGGCCGTGAGCTTCAGGAGGAGACCGGATTTCATAGCGGAGGGCTGAAGCTGCTGAAGTCGTTCTACACCTCTCCCGGATTCGCCGACGAGATCATTCACCTCTATGTGACCGAGGATGCCCAGCCGGGCGAGATGGCACTGGATGAGGATGAGTTCCTGGAGGTCTCCGAGCTGACGCTGGAGGAAGCCTACCAGTACATTGCGGACGGACGTATTGCCGATGCCAAGACGATGATGGCGGTCTATGCCTGGCATCTTTACACGCTGACAGGCCAATGGCACTAGCGGAGGAGCTCAGCAGCGTCTACTGCGATCTGCATGTGCATATCGGACGGACTTCGGAGGGCCAGGCGGTCAAAATCAGCGGCAGCCGTGATCTGACCTTCGCAGGGATTGCCAGGGAAGCGGCGGAGCGCAAGGGGATTGGCCTGATCGGCATTATCGACAGCCACTCACCGGGCGTGCTGCGTGATATTCATACCGCGCTGGATTCCGGTGAAATGACGATAGCCGCAGGCGGCGGAATTGCGTACCGGGGGACAACGATCCTGCTGGGAACCGAGATTGAGATCCGTGAGCCCGGGCGGCGGGAGTGCCATGTCCTGGCCTTCATGCCGGACCTTGGAACGATGGAGGATTTCAGCACCTGGATGAGCGCCCATATGCGTAATGTGAGTCTCAGCTCACAGCGCCTGTACGCCCCTTCAAGGGTGCTTCAGGACGAGATTACCGGGCGGGGCGGGCTGCTGATCCCGGCCCATATTTTCACGCCTCACAAGGGGCTCTATGGCTGCGCGGCCGAGCGGATGGCGGAGTTATTCGATTTGGACCGCATCGCAGCCGTGGAGCTGGGTCTCAGTGCGGATTCAGAGATGGCAGGATATATCTCGGAGCTTGACCGTTACAGCTTCCTGACCAATTCCGATGCCCATTCCCTCGGCAAAATCGGCCGAGAGTACAATGTCATCGAGATGCAGGAGCCCTCCTTCGAGGAGCTGAAGCTTGCGCTCCAGCGCTCGGAAGGACGCAGGGTCAGCGCCAACTTCGGGCTGAATCCCCGGCTGGGCAAATATCACCGGACCTACTGCGGCGGCTGCGGCAGCATCATTGACGAAGCCTACAGCACCTCAGAACGCTGCCCGTATTGCGGCAGTCCGAAGCTGGTCCAGGGTGTATTGGACCGGATTCTGCACATTGCCGACCGTTCGCAGCCGCAGGTCCCGGATTACCGGCCTCCGTACCACTACCAGGTGCCGCTGGAGTTCATTCCCGGCCTCGGCAAGCGTAAGCTGAATCTGCTGCTGGAGGCTTTTGGCACAGAGATGAACATTCTGCACCGTGCTGCGGAAGCCGAGCTTGCCGCTGTAGCGGGGGCAGAGCTGGCGGGGCTGATCGTGCTGGCCCGCAGCGGGCAGCTCGTCCTCTCCTCGGGAGGCGGCGGGACCTACGGCAAGGTGGTCAAGAGCTAAGGACAAGTCATAGATCAGGGCATTCCCTCATATGGTGTAACATGTGACTGGAAAGGGGAATGTCAGGGTGCGCAGTCTAAAGCTGATGGTGAAGGAACAGACGCCTCTTTATATTTTTGTCGCGGTATTATTTCTGGTCGGGGTGGTATTCGGAGCGCTTATCGTCAGTGCGCTAACACTGGATCAGCAGCAGGAGCTGGGCGATTACTTAAGCAACTTCTTCGTGACGGTCGATCAGCAGGGACTGCCTGACGCGCAGGATTCATATTGGAGCATCGCCGCTTTTCATCTGAAGTGGGTCGGCCTGATCTGGGTGCTTGGCTTGTCTGTAATCGGGCTCCCGGGCATTCTGATTCTGGATTTCCTCAAAGGTGTGCTGATCGGCTTCACCGTCGGCACGCTGGTCAGCCAATATTCCTGGCACGGCATGCTGTTCGCCCTGGTCTCCGTTGCTCCGCATAATCTGGTGCTGATTCCGGTGCTGCTGGTATGCAGTGCGGCTGCGCTCGGGTTCTCCCTGCTGATGATCCGCAGCCGTGTGCTCGGACAGCAGCGCCGCACGCAGATCACCCATCCGTTCATGATGTACACGCTGCTCTCCCTGGGGATGGCGCTGCTGGTGATGGGAATCTCGGGCTTCGAGGCTTACGTGACTCCGGTGATGATGCGCTGGGTGACGCCGCTGCTGGTGTCAGCCGGGTGAAAGTGAGAAGCAGACAGGGGCAGGGAATCGGCGCCGGTGCTGCGGAGAGAGAGTGGAATATTTTACTAATATGGAGTATTTGTGAACGTGCGGGTCAGCTCCCTCCAGATGCTAAAACCGTTTGACTTCTCAAAGGAAATCCCCCTATAATGGAAGAAGTGGCTTGAAGCCCGGTGTGGTAATTTTCCAAGGGGGAGGCAGACAATGGAAGCCCGAATAGACAAGATTAAGCAACAACTACAATCCCAAGGATACAAGCTTACACCTCAACGGGAAGCGACCTTAAGAGTTCTCCTGGAGAACGAGGATGATCATTTAAGTGCGGAAGATGTATTCATGCTTGTGAAAGAAAAGGCGCCTGAGATCGGTCTTGCCACCGTGTATCGTACCCTGGAACTGCTTAGCGAGCTTCATGTCGTGGAGAAGATCAATTTCGGAGACGGTGTGGCCCGCTATGATCTGCGTACGGATACGGCGAAGCATCATCACCATCATTTGATTTGTGTGCAGTGCGGAACGATGGATGAGATTCGTGAGGATTGGCTCGGACCGCTGGAAGAGCGGCTGGAGCAGGAATACAACTTCACGGTGGTTGATCATAGACTTGATTTTCACGGAATATGCCACCGCTGCAAGGACAAGAATCCGGCAGAGGACAATACTCCCGAATAAGCGTATATAGAATGTGGACTTATGAATGCTTCATTGCGAATTTCCTAAGTTCATCTTCAGATGAAAAAGAACCGCGCAAGCTCTCCCCGGCTGAATGGCTGGAGGGGAGCTTTTTGATTGCCTGGAGAGTAGGTAAGCGGGCTGCGGCGGGGGATGAAAGGGATAAATCCCTTTGAATTCGGCTAAAGTGGGCAGGACGAGGGAATGAAGGGGATAAATCCCTTTGAATTGGCTAAAAGCGTGCTGGAAGTGGAAATGAAGGGGATTAATCCCTTTGAATTCGCTGAAAGTGGGCAGGACGAGGAAATGAAGGGGATAAATCCCCTTTGAATTGGCTAAAAGTGTGCTGGACGGGCAGTTGAAGGTGAGTAATGAAGAGCACAAGGGCCCCTGAATTCAGCAGATGCGGGCTAGATGAGCGAATGAAGAGCACAAGTGCCCCTGATTCCAGCCAAAGTCGGCTAAATGAGCAAATGGGGTGCATTAGTGCACCTGATCCCAGCCAAAGTCGGCTAAGCCAGCAAATAGGGTGCATTAGCGCACCTATTTCGGCTGAGCTGCTTTGGCCGGACTGGGCTGGATGCGCAAAGATCAAAAAATTACTTAACGTACATAACAAGGCCCTCCGGCGCATAAAGTGAAGGACGAGTTCTGCCCGCAACCCTTTTGCCCGCTATCCTTCTATTCGCCGTCCGGCCGCGCGCTTACTCAGGCGCAGCAGAAGGGGAGCATGTGCAGGCTGCTGACGCAGACGCTGATATCATTTTGAGGAGGCTGCCTGGATGATTATTTCTCTGCCCCGCACGGTGCGCCGGCTGTATTTCATGACGATGCTTGTGGCGGTAAGCTGTGTGCTGTATTATGTTTTGAGCTGGGTCAGCGCATGGATCAGTCCGGCCCGCAATGTTGAGATTCCGGAAGGCACCGCCGTCCGGGCGTTTCAGGATGTCCAGTATGGGGAACAGGGGATAAGTGCGGGGGAGCGCCTGCGCCTTTTTTACTGGTACGGGGAGTAACGGGACGGATTGCAGGATTAAGGGAGAAGTATGTCGAATCAATCTATAGCATGTCATGGAACAACGCTGTTCCGGCTGCTGGATCTCAACCCGCTGCGAAGCCGCATGAAGCAGCCTGAGTCTGACAGGAGCGTGAATTGATGAAGTCATACTTACAGCCGTTTATGCAGTATTTGTCCGGGGACAAAGGATTGTCTCCTAGTACGCTGGAATCCTATGGACGGGATATTTCGCAGTTTCTGGAGTTTACGGAAGAGCGGGGCCTGGACGCGGCCGAAGATATTAGAAGAACGCATATTATGCTCTATCTGGGTGCCCTGCGCGGAGCAGGGAAGGCAGCAGCCACGGTGAACCGGAATACGGTATCGCTGCGCGCCTATTTTCATTTTTTGCTGAAGGAACGACTGATTGTCCAAGATCCAACGCTGGATATGGAAGCCATGAAGCCGATTCACAAGCCGCCGGTCATTCTCAGCATTGCGGAGATCGAGCGTCTGCTGGCGGCTCCGGATGAAGCTGCTCCCCAGGGGATGCGCGATAAGGCTATGCTGGAGCTGCTGTATGCGACGGGTATCCGTGTGACGGAGCTGATCTCGATGAATGTGGAGGATGTGAACACATCCTTGCGGTTCGCACGCTGCAGCGGCGCCTCCGGCAAGGAGCGGGTGGTCCCGATCGGCGTGATTGCGGCTGATTGCGTAGCTCGTTATACCTCGGGGATGCGGGACAAGCTGCTGCGTGCGAGCCGGGAGGAGCCTGCGCTGTTCCTGAATAGTCTGGGCGGACGGCTGACCCGTCAGGGCTTTTGGAAAATCATCAAAAAATACGCGCGTGAAGCTCAGATTGAGCAGGACATCACACCGCATACTCTGCGCCACTCCTTCGCTGCGCATCTGCTTGAAGGCGGGGCGGACCTGCGCTCTGTGCAGCAGATGCTGGGCCATTCCGATAGTTCGACCACTCAGATCTACAGCGGAATTGCCCGCAAGAATATGAAGGAGGTCTACGAGAATCATCATCCCCGGGCGAAATAGCTGGCTGTACAGGGATGAGGGACCTTAGGGATACGGGCGGGCGGATCGGATTGGGCCGAAAAGATGCTTTTTGTGAGTAAGAAAGTTATGATGGAATCATACTGAAGAAATCGCTCCCGGGAGAGGGTCTCCCGGAGTTTCTTCATGCTTAGAGCAGACGACAAGATTAGGCAAACTATAAAAGGAGTGAAGACGGCAATGTCCTCATTTAAACGCATCGGATTTATTGTTCTGGACAGTGTAGGTATCGGTGAAGCGCCGGATGCCGCTAATTTCGGAGATACAGGCTCCCATACGCTGGGCCATATTCTGGAACGGGTTCCGGGTCTTAAGCTTCCGAATCTGCAGCAGCTCGGGCTGGCGAATATCGCACCGCTGCCACCGCTTGAACCGGTATCCGCCCCTACAGGCTACTACGGAAAAATGCAGGAGGTATCTGTAGGCAAGGACACGATGACCGGCCACTGGGAGCTGATGGGGCTGAAGATCGAGGTTCCTTTTAACACTTACTTTGACGGCTTCCCGGCCGAGCTGATCGAGAAATTCGAAGCGGCTACCGGACGCAAGGTCATCGGCAACAAGCCGGCCTCCGGCACGGAGATTCTTGTGGAATACGGCGAGGAACAGATGAAGACGGGGGCATGGATTGTCTATACCTCGGCGGACAGCGTGTTCCAGCTTGCGGCACATGAAGATATTATTCCTCTGGAGGAGCTGTACAGCGCCTGTAAAATTGCCCGTGAGCTGACGATGGCTCCCGAGTTCTCCGTAGGCCGCGTGATCGCCCGCCCTTATGTCGGCGAGCCGGGGAATTTCGTGCGTACACCGAACCGCCATGATTATGCGGTGAAGCCGCCGGAGCCTACGGTGATGAATGCGCTGGAGGATATCGGCAAGGATGTGATTGCTGTGGGTAAGATCAATGATATCTTCACCGGCGAAGGCGTCACAGCAACGTATCCGACCAAGAGCAACGAGCACGGCATCCAGATTACCATTGATGAGCTACGCAAGCCATTTGAAGGCTTCCTGTTCACCAATCTGGTTGATTTCGATTCCCTGTACGGCCACCGCCGTGATCCGGAAGGCTACGGCCGTGCGCTGGAGGTATTCGATCAGGCGCTGCCTGAGCTGCTCAGTACGCTCGGTGAGGATGATCTGCTGATCATCTCCGCAGACCATGGCAATGACCCGATCCATGCCGGAACGGACCATACGCGTGAGTATGTGCCGCTCTTGGTCTACAGTCCGAGATTCAAGACTCCCGGCAGCCTGGGCATCCGCCAGACCTTCTCGGATGTGGCCGCGACAATCGCCGATAACTTCGGGGCGAAGGCTCCGAAGTACGGGACAAGCTTTTTGGCTCAACTAATCTAATTCTGGAGGAAACCAAACCATGACCAGTGTGACTCTTAACCATATTCAAGAAGCCGCCGTATATATCAAAGATAAATGCACCGTCGCCCCCGAAATCGGGCTGATCCTGGGCTCCGGGCTCGGCATTCTGGCGGATCTGATCACAGATGAAGTTGTTATTCCTTATCATGAGATTCCTCATTTTCCGGTGTCCACGGTAGAAGGACATGAAGGTGAGCTGCTGATCGGCATGATCGAAGGCCGCCGCGTGGTCATGATGAAGGGACGCTTCCACATGTATGAGGGCTACGGCCCGGAGGTTACAGCCTTCCCGGTACGGGTGATGAAGGAGCTGGGCGTAACCAGCCTGCTGGTCACCAACGCTGCCGGTGGCGTCAACACTGAATACACACCGGGCGATCTCATGCTGATCACGGATCATCTGAACCTGACCGGACGCAACCCGCTGAGCGGACCGAATGACAATGCGCTGGGCGTACGGTTCCCGGATATGTCCTCGGCGTACAGCCCGCGTCTGATTGCAGCCGCCAAGGAAGCTGCTGCGGGACTGAATTTCGAGTTCAAAGAAGGTGTATACGCCGGTCTGCTCGGACCGAACTATGAGACCCCTGCTGAGATCGTAATGCTGCGCCGCCAGGGAGCAGATGCCGTAGGCATGTCCACCGTATCCGAGACCATCGTTGCCCGTCATGCCGGAATTGAAGTGCTGGGCATTTCCTGTATCACCAACATGGCTGCCGGTATTCTGCCGCAGCCGCTGAACCATGCAGAAGTGATGGAGACAGCCGAGCGTGTGCGCGAGCAGTTCCTCAAGCTGGTGCTGGCTTTTATACCGAAAATGTAGTTTCTGCTTCACGCTATAGCGCATCCTATAATACACAATTCATATCCGGGAGGATCAACCTATGACAACACCAACAACAGTCCCATACGGCACTCAAGTTCAGGAAGCCGCTGCATTTATTCAATCCAAATTCGGCGGTTATACACCGGCAATCGGTCTTATTCTGGGTTCAGGTCTTGGCGACCTGGGCGATCAGATCGAAGATGCAGTCTACCTGCCTTACGAAGAAATTCCGCATTTCCCCCATTCAACGGTAGAAGGCCATGCCGGAAGATTCGTGATCGGTAAGCTGGAAGGCAAGGAAGTTATGATCATGCAGGGCCGTTTTCACTACTATGAAGGTTATGAGATGCGCAAGGTAGTTCTTCCGGTCTATGTAATGGCTAAGCTGGGCATCGGCACCCTTGTTATTACCAACGCAGGCGGCGGAATGAACAGAGCGTTCAAGGCAGGCGACCTGATGCTGATTACCGACCACCTCAATATGACCGGCGACAACCCGCTGATCGGACCGAATGATCCGGAGCTGGGCGTAAGATTCCCTGATATGTCCAGTGCTTATGACCCTGAATATATCCAGCTTGCCAAAAAGCTTGCAGGCGGAGTTACTGGTGTGGACGGTGAAGCACTTGTCCTGCAGGAAGGCGTATATGCCGGCATCAGCGGCCCTACTTATGAGACCCCGGCTGAGCTGAAAATGCTGGCCTATCTCGGCGGCGATGCCGTGGGAATGTCCACCGTGCCGGAGGTTATCGTGGCCAGTCACAGTAAGCTGCGTGTGCTCGGCATTACCTGTATCACCGACATGGCGATTGGCGATGAGCTGGAGCCGCTCACCCATGAGCAGGTGGTAAAAGTGGCGAACCTGACCAAGCCCAAATTCATCGGACTGGTGCGCTCCTTCGTCCGTGAGGTACAGATCTAATGCGTGCTGTTGATCTTATTCAGAAGAAAAGAGACGGCGGTGAGCTTAGCCGCGAAGAAATAGCATTTCTGATTCAAGGCTACAGCAAAGGGGAAATCCCGGATTATCAAATTTCCGCCTGGGCAATGGCCGTGTATTTCCGCGGAATGAACGCGCGGGAGACCGGCGACCTGACCCTGGAGATGGCAATGTCCGGCGACCAGGTGGACCTTAGCCCGATTGCGGGCATCAAGGTGGACAAGCATTCTACCGGAGGCGTGGGCGACAAGACGACAGTTGTGCTGGCACCGCTGGTCGCGGCTGCCGGAGTTCCGGTAGCCAAAATGTCCGGGCGCGGCCTGGGCCACACCGGAGGCACACTGGATAAGCTGGAGTCGATTACGGGATTCTCGGTAGAGATGGACCGGGAACGGTTCTTCGCCCAGGTGGGCGAGATTGGCGCGGCGGTGATCGGCCAGTCCGGCAACATCACGCCGGCGGACAAGAAGCTGTATGCCCTGCGTGATGTGACAGCCACGGTGGAATCGATCCCGCTGATTGCCAGCTCCGTCATGAGCAAGAAGATCGCCGCAGGCGCGGACGCCATCGTGCTGGATGTGAAGACCGGCAGCGGCGCATTCATGAAGACGCTGGAAGATTCCATTGCGCTCGCCCAGGCGATGGTAGATATCGGCACTCACCTTGGCCGCAACACGGTTGCGGTCATCAGCGATATGGACCAGCCGCTGGGCTTCGGCATCGGCAATGCCCTGGAGATCAAGGAGGGCATCGAGACCTTGAACGGCCACGGCCCGAAGGATCTGCAGGAGGTCTGCCTGATCCTGGGCAGCCAGATGCTCGTACTTGGCGGCAAGGCGAAGGACGAAGAAGAAGCACGCTCCATGCTGCTGTCTCATATCGAAGACGGCAGTGCGCTGGATAAATTCAAGCAGATGGTGTCTGCCCAAGGCGGCGATGTCACACAGATTGAATCGCCGGACACGCTGCCGTCCGCCCGCAAGTTCATCGAAGTGAAGGCGGCAACGGCAGGTTATGTGGAGAGTATCCAGGCCGAAGAGATCGGTGTGGCCGCGATGCTGCTCGGTGCCGGACGCGAGACGAAGGAGTCCGTGATCGATCTGGCGGTCGGCATTCAGCTATCGCTGAAGGTCGGCGACGCCGTTGCCGCAGGCGATATTCTGGCAGTGCTGCATGTGAACGATGCCAGTGAGAGCAAGGTGCTGGAGGCCGAAGCCAAAGTGCTGGAGGCTTACCGCATCTCCGCTCAGCCGGTTCCGCCGCAGCCGCTGGTTTTTGCGCTGGTGACCAAGGAGGGGGTAACGCGTTACTAACCGGAACGGAATATACTTTGGAATCTACGTTTATACAAACAAGCCGTACGAATCAGCATGTTGCTGGCGTACGGCTTGTTTTTTTTGTAGCAATCCGGCTATGCACCGAATTACTGGGGTCAACAGCATACGCAATTGAAATTAGCATGAATATGATAGACTACATACTATTTATTACCGGATTCATATGGAAGGAATAGATAGGTTGTGGATGAAGTGAGCAGCTAATTTATAGAGTAGGAGGACGTATAATGGCTGAATGGAATACGGGGCCTATTGAGAATAATGCCGTTAACGGCTCAAGACCCACGGTATCAACGACTGTAATCATCGTGAATGAAAGTGCAACTCAAAACGCAGTAGTCTTAACTCAGGGTTACAATCTCAGTGGAATCAGAACATTATTTATCTTGAGCCAGGATGAGATTCTACCTAATACGGTGTTTTCAAAGAATTATTATAGTAATCTTAATTCCTTTGAGTTTGTATTTACAGTCACTGGCGGAGCAGTAGACAACACAGAAATATCTGTATGGGGAAAAGGAAGTTCAGGACAGCTAACTACGCCTCATCGCCTAGTCTCAGCAGAATTACTAGGTTATTCTGGAGGGGGTGGTGTGACAGGGGTAACGGGAGCGACTGGTGTAACTGGAGCCACCGGGGCGACAGGAGTAGCTGGAGGAACAGGAGTTACCGGGGCGACAGGCGTAACGGGAGGAACGGGAGTCACCGGGGCGACAGGCGTGACGGGAGGAACGGGAAACACCGGGGCGACAGGCGTAACGGGAGGAACAGGAGTTAACGGGGCGACAGGCGTAACGGGAGCAACTGGAGTCACAGGAGCAACGGGCGAGACTGGAGCTACAGGTGTAACGGGAACAACCGGAGCGACAGGAGTCACAGGAGCAACAGGCGAGACGGGAGCCACCGGTGTAACTGGAGCGACGGGAGTTACTGGAGTTACAGGAACAACCGGAGCAACAGGAGTTACAGGAGTTACAGGAGCGACGGGCGAGACGGGAGGAACGGGAGTCACCGGGGCGACAGGTGTGACGGGAGGAACGGGAATCACCGGGGCGACAGGCGTAACGGGAGGAACGGGAGTCACCGGAGCAACTGGAATTACGGGGGCGACGGGAGAGACCGGAACCACAGGTGCAACAGGAGCGACTGGAGCTACGGGAACTACGGGTGAGACCGGAATCACGGGTGTAACGGGAGCAACTGGAGCTACAGGAGTAACCGGGGCAACTGGAATTACGGGGGCAACGGGTGAGACCGGGATCACAGGTGTAACGGGAGCCACGGGAGCCACCGGGGCAACTGGAATTACGGGAACTACGGGTGGGACCGGGATCACAGGTGTAACGGGAACCACCGGAGCAACGGGCGAGACCGGAACCACGGGTACGACAGGGGCAACAGGGTTTACAGGTACAACGGGAACTACGGGAGCCACCGGGGCCACAGGAGTCACAGGAGCGACAGGAGTCACAGGAGCGACAGGCGAGACTGGAACCACAGGTGTAACGGGAACAACCGGAGCGACCGGAGTCACAGGAGCGACGGGCGAGACTGGGGCCACCGGTGTAACGGGAACAACCGGAGCGACCGGAGTCACAGGAGCGACGGGCGAGACCGGAGCCACCGGTGTAACGGGAGCGACGGGAGTTACTGGAGCAACGGGCGAGACGGGAGCCACCGGTGTAACAGGAGCGACGGGAGTTACGGGAACAACCGGAGCAACGGGAGTCACAGGGGCAACGGGCGAGACTGGAGCTACAGGTGTAACGGGAACAACCGGAGCGACAGGAGTCACAGGAGCAACAGGCGAGACGGGAGCCACCGGTGTAACGGGAGCGACGGGAGTTACTGGAGTTACGGGAACAACCGGAGCAACGGGAGTCACAGGAGCAACGGGCGAGACTGGAGCTACAGGTGTAACGGGAGCGACCGGAGTGACAGGAGTCACAGGAGCGACAGGCGAGACTGGAACCACAGGTGTAACGGGAACAACCGGAGCGACAGGAGTCACAGGAGCAACAGGAGCGACAGGGGCAACAGGGGCAACCGGGGTCACAGGAACAACGGGGACTACGGGAGCAACAGGAGCCACGGGTGCGCCTACCCTGGCATTTACCAATACAGCTGGTTCGATAGCCGTCTATCCGCCACTGAATACAGAAGTCGTTGCCGTTACGGTGAATCAGGCAGAAGTCATCTCCCAGCAGCTGAAAATTGATTATGCTGTATCAGTGGAAGCTGTTACAGGGTCCAACTGGTCCTTTGTTGCTCAGCTTCGAATCTACCGCGATGCAACGCTGATCTCTACAAGAACCCTTAACCGTAGCGGAAATGCGTCAGGAACTCAACGTTTTCCTATTGCGGACACTTATGTTGATACAGCTCCGGCTACAGCTTCTGTATCCTACCAAGTGCGTTCAATTGTTACCACGGATACAAATATAACCTCAGTAACAGTGATTAATCGAAATCTCAATATTGTTACTTTCACACCCTAATCCCATTCCATCCAGCAGATTTAAAGTAAAGAGCCTTAGCCCAGAAACTGAGCTAAGGCTATAAGTGCATCTGAGGACAGTTGAATAATGCTCCGTAACCCCTAAACGGGATTATACCGCTACCCCACCGGCAGATGGCCCTCCGTGGCAGACATCATCGTGTAAGCCCCGTTACCCTTGTTACAGAGAGCAGTAATCGTTAGGCCGCGTTCGGGATAGTATGCGGAATGGAAGCTGATCCCGGGATCGTAGCCCATGATATGGTACTTTAGCACCTTTTCGCTGGGGCCGGCTTGTATCCACACGCCATAACCATAATAGCTGTCCTTCCGCTCATAAATATGCGGTGTCAGCAGCAGAGCCGTAGTCTCTGCCTGTAACAGCTTGTGTTCAAGCAAGCCGCTCCACAGCTTATGCATATCCGCCACCGTAACAAATGCCCCTCCGTCCCCGCCTCCGACCACCGGAATGGAGTAGATGTTGCTGGTCTTTTTCCCATTGCTGCTGTCGATGTATCCCTGAGCGGTGTGGGCCGGAAGCGCATCAAGCGCGAAGTAACCGGAATCCTTCATCCCGCAAGGCAGAAAAATATACTGTTCTACATATTCCGTGAACGGTTGCCCGCTGATGGCTTCTACGAGCATAGCAAGCATGATATATCCTGCATTGTTATAGTGAAAACGCCCGCCTGGGACGAATTTCATAGGAAGTCCGGCGAACAGCGGGAGGAAATCTCCAGGCCGCCTCAGCGTGTACATCGGGGTCTCCTTCCACAGTGCCGTGAAATCCTCCATCTCTTCTTCATCGAAGTAATCCGGTATGCCCGAGCTGTGAGTCAATAGCTGATGCACGGTGATCGCTGGGTCGAACAATGGGAATTCCTGCTTCGGCAGGATGTCCAGTATTTTGGCGTCAAAAGAAAACAAACCTTGCTCTGCGAGCTGGCAGACCGCAATGGCGGTAAATAGTTTGCTGCCGGAAGCAATGGCGAAGCGGGTGTGGGCCTGGTTGAGCCGTACGTCCCCGATATTAGCTATACCAAAAGCTGCGGCTGCAAGGACATGCTCCCGTTCCGTCACTTGTACGACCCCTGAGAACCCCGTCCGCCGGGCCTCTTCACTGATAATCTGGACCAGCTTGTCCTTATTAATCTGATGTGCAGGCTTCATCCTATGAAGCACCTCCTGTCTGAAAATAAGCACCATTACCCTGTTATATTTCGCTGCTTGGGAGAATTAACCTTTATTCATTAGCGGTAAGCCGTAAGAGTGTACTCTGCGCGTAAGGTTTATCTGCAAAGGACAAGAAATGCTGTTCCAGTTTGGCAGGGCGGTACATTGTGGACATTTTGCCGGATGAGATAGTATAAATGCAAACATGACAAACATGAGCATGCATCCGGGGAGGAATTAGAATGGCACTTCATCAAACGATTACAGTCTTGAACGCACTGGACAGCGCTTATGTTAACGGTAAGCAGGTCAAGCAGTTATTCGCAGAATATCCTGCGGTTAAGGTTGAGATTCAGAAGGTGGAAGGGGAGAAGGGCAGCACAGAATTCGTCAAAATCACGATCCCGGGCAGCGAAGGCAAGCTTGGCGGCGGATCTGCACCAACGTTCGGCATTGTCGGCAGACTAGGGGGGATCGGGGCGCGCCCGAGCCGGATTGGCCTGGTCTCTGATGCAGACGGTGCGGTAGCGGCGATTGCTTCTGCGCTGAAGCTGGCAGACATGCAGACCAAAGGGGATGTGCTGCTGGGAGATGTGCTGGTGACCACCCATATTTGCCCGGATGCGCCGACCCTGCCGCACGAGCCGGTGGATTTTATGGATTCCCCTGTTGATATTCTGCAGATGAATGAGCATGAAGTGCTGCCGGAGATGGAAGCGGTTCTATCGATTGATACGACCAAAGGCAACCGTGTGGTTAACCACAAAGGGATCGCCATCTCGCCGACCGTTAAAGAAGGCTATATTCTGCGGGTCAGCGAAGATTTGCTGCGGATCAAGGAGATGACGACAGGACAGTATCCGGTTACTTTTCCGGTGACGACTCAGGATATTACCCCTTACGGCAACGGGCTGTATCATATCAATTCCATTCTTCAGCCTGCGGTAGCTACCTCTGCTCCGGTGGTGGGTCTCGCGATTACTGCCCAGTCTATGGTTCCGGGCTGCGGTACTGGTGCCAGTCATGAGGTGGATATTGCTCAGGCGGTGCGTTTTGCTATCGAGACGGCCAAGGAAGTAACGCAGGGGACATGTTCCTTCTACAACGAGGCGGAGTTTGCCAAAATTACTGAGTTGTACGGCTCCATGAGCGTACTGCAGACGCTGGGCAAACCGGCAGTCACTTCTCAATAACAGGATAACAGATGTACGATTACAGTCAGGCGCTGAGCTTCCTTCAGCGCCTGCTCTATTAGCACAACAGCTTGGCTGTAACCCATAGCGTCTGGAGGGACAAGAATGAAGAATATCGGGCTGATTACGATTGGGCAAGCACCCAGGCAGGATGTCGCGCCCATCATTGAGAAATATCTGGAAGGCAAGGCGGGACTGGTTCAGTCCGGGGTGCTGGACGGGTTCACGGCTGAACAGGTGCGTGAATTCTACAGTCCAGGGCCGGGAGAGTATGTGCTGACCACCCGCATGGCGGACGGGTCCGCTGCGGTAATCTCACGGGAGCGGATACAGTCCGTTCTCCAAGGGAAGATTGATGCTATGGAAGCCGCTGGGATTCGGACGATCCTGCTGGCGTGTACGGGAGTTTTTCCGGGACTGCATACGTCTGCTGCCCATCTGATTGAGCCGGACCGGATCATTCCTCCAGTCGTGCAGGCGATGCTGGACGGGCGCCGTCTGGGATTGATCGGACCTTTGCCCGAGCAGGAGGACGCAATGATTGAAAAATTCGCAGGAGCCGGAGTGCGGCTGCCGTTTGCAGCGGCTTCACCTTATACCGGTACGGAAGCGGATTTTCGCGCCGCAGCAGAGCGTCTGCGGGATCATGCGGACGTGATAGTGCTTGACTGTATGGGATATGTGGAGCAGCATAGACAGTGGGCGGCCTCCGCAGGAGTGCCCGCCGTGCTGTCCAATGCCCTGATGGGCAAGCTGGTAGCAGAAATGGTGTAATTCGGGAGGAAATGAAGATGAGTGAAGCAAGAATAGCAATTAGTATGAACGTTCTTAAGGATTGTCTCGGGGTTGCCAGCGGAGAACTGCTGGCCGTAGTAGCTGATGATGATAAGCGTGATCTGGCTGAGTCGGTCTATGAGGCAGGCAAGCGGCTGGGAGCGGAATCGATGCTGCTGGTCATGCAGCCGCGGAGCAGATCGGGGGAAGAGCCTCCGGCTCCGGTTGCCGAAGCTATGGCTAAGGCGGATGTGGCCGTATGCATTACGACCCATTCGATGACACATACAGCGGCGCGCAAGCAGGCAGCCGCAGCGGGAACCCGGGTGGCAACGATGCCGGGAATCACCGATGATATGTTCAGCAACGGGGCGATTACTGCGGATTATGGGCAGGTGAAGGCACTGACCGAGCAGGTTGCTGCGCTGTTGTCTGCGGGCAGCCGGGTGCGTGTAGAGAAGGAAGGTCTGATTCTTAGTTTCTCTATTGACGGCCGGGATGGTATTCTCAGCACCGGATTATATCTAAATCCGGGCGAGTCAGGCAATCTGCCCTCCGGTGAAGCTTATATTGCGCCGCTGGAAGGCACAGCTAGCGGCCAGATTAAGGTGGATGGTTCAGTTGCAGGGATCGGTGCCTTGGATGGCCCGATGGTGCTGACTGTGGAGCAGGGACGGCTGGTCCATGCTGACGGGGAGCATGGCGGCAAGCTGCTGGACATGCTTGGCGATGGCGATGGCAGGCTGCTTGGCGAATTCGGCATTGGGACCAACAACAAGGCCCGGATTACAGGTGTGGTGCTGGAGGATGAGAAGGTGTACGGGACGATCCATGTGGCTTTTGGCAGCAATAATACGTTTGGCGGAGTTGTGGCGGCGGGCGTACATATTGACGCTGTAGTCATGAAGCCGGATGTGTACATCGACGATAAGCTGATTATGCAGGCAGGGGAATTGCTGTAAGCGGAATGGAAGCAGCTGAATGCAAGGTTAAATAAGCCGCACCACAGATTTGGACGGGTGGCGCAATCGCCACTGTAGTGAATCTTTGGATTTCCGGCTGCTATTGCTGTTTACGGCTGAAATAGGGCGGCTGGTTATGCTTTTGCAGCATCTAAATCAAGCGGATCAGGGGGAGACAGGATGCTTGGAATCATACGTGTTATTACTTTGCAGGAGAGCTCTGCAATTCAGTTACATGGGGATCTAATTGAGCGGCGGTACGGTCTGCCGGTGATGAGCCGCTGCATCCCGGATCAGCCTCAAGGAGTGTATGATGCGCAGACAGAGGCGGAATCCATTCCGAAGATTATCTCACTTGCGCGGGAACTGGAGCAGCAGGGCTGCACGGCAATCGGCATCAGCTGTGCTGCTGATCCGGCCTTGGCAGAAGCCAGGGAGGCGGTGGCTGTTCCTGTGCTGGGAGCAGGCTCCTGCGCGGCCCATATGGCTATGGCTTACAGCAACCGGGTGGGCGTGCTGACGATTCTGGAAGAGGTGCCGCCGCTCATCCGCAGCATTCTCGGAGGGGCTTACATTGGCATGGACCGCCCCGACGGCGTGACGACCACGCTGGATCTGGGCACGCCCGCCGGACGGGCAGGTGCGCTGGCCGGTGCCGCCCGGCTCGTGGAGCGCGGCGCGGAAGTTCTGGTGCTGGCGTGCACCGGCTTCGCCACCATCGGACTGGCAGCGGAACTGGAAGAACGGCTGGGTATCCGTGCGTTCGATCCGATTCTTTGCCTCGGGGCTGCTGTCGCTGCGTCAGCCTCTGGTGCAGGAGCATCTGCTGCGGGAGATGTGCGTCGCTCGTAGTTAGCCTTGTGTTGGACGGTTTTGCAATTTGTTGAAACTCGCTGTTGCTCTAAGTGTGGGGCAGACTACGTGTGTAGGCAATGTGTGGCAAATAATGCGTGAAAATCAATGTGTGGCAAACTAATAGCTGGTCTTTTCAAAGCGTTCCTCCTGGCTCAGGCCGGGGGACGCTTATTTGTTGTTTAGGGATTGGAGGAGCACAAGTGCCCTGAATTCGGCAGATTGACTATGAGGGGAGTATTGGCGGGGAGAGCTTTGGGGAAGCAGGAGAGTGGGGCGGCGTGGATGAGTATCTTTTGAGTAACATTTGGCATTTCATGTGTTCAGTGAATGGGAGGGGAGACAAATTAGGGAACAGTTAGTTAAAGATCTGTTGAATCGTTGTGGTTAGCTGTGCTGAATAGAACAGTTAGTGAGGAGAGTAACCAGGTGAATTATAGTTGGTCAGGTACATAGGGAGTATGATGCAGCGCTATAGAATGGGAAATAGCCAGAAGGTGTAGAGTACTAAATTGGTTAGAGCACTTAGCCATAGGTAACATATCTGCATACATCTGCCGCGCGTAATCAAAGGGATAAATCCCTCTGAATTCGGCGAAACGCGCTCGCCGCTGGTAATCAAAGGGATAAATCCCTCCGAATCCGGCGAAACGCGCCCGCAGCTCGAAATCAAAGGGATAAATCCCTCTGAATGCGGAGAAACGCGCCCGCTGCGCATAATTAAAGGGATAAATCCCTCTGACCCGCCTCCCTACCTCCCTCTCTCACCATCTTCCCATTTGACGCCCCTATCTCTGTCCCTAGTGCTACTAACCCCTTCCCCCAGCAACCGCTCCCGTCGCATCCACCACCATCCAATTTCTTCCTAATGCGTTTTCACACCGAAAATATCACCAACTGGATACGAATTTCCTGTGGCTCGGCGGGAATCTCTGATAAACTAGCGGGAACGCAAAAAGTGGCTGGCGGCAGAGATATGGCATATTTCAGGAAAAATCATGAAATACTGAAGACAGCAAAGGGAGGCGGAAGGGTGAATACACGAGGAATTACGCTACGGGAGCTAATGGAGCTCTCGGTTCTTGGGAAAGCGAAGGTCATCAGCGGGGAGCAGGGGCTGGACCGGGTGGTGCGGTTCGTCGATATTATGGAGGTTCCGGATCTGAAGGGCTGGATCAGCGAAGGGGTGATGCTGCTGACGACAGCCTATTCAATCCGGCATGATCCTTCACTGCTGACCGAGGTGATCTACACGCTCGACAACCTGGGGGCAGCGGCGCTGGCGATCAAGCCGGCCCGTTTCCTGAAGGAGATCCCCCAGGGGGCCATCGAGGCCAGCAATGCCTGCGGTCTGCCGATTGTGGAGATCCCGCCCGAGATTCCGTACACGGATATCACCCAGCCGGTGATGGAGCTGCTGCTGGGACGGCAGGCGATGCTGCTGCGCCGGGCGGAGGAGGTCTACCGCACGCTGACCACCATGGTGCTGGAGAACAGCGGCATTCAGGCGGTCAGCGATAGTGTGGCGGAGTTCCTTAAGGCCCCGGTGGCACTCGTGGATACGGAGCGGAAGATTATTGTATCCTCACCGGCAGACTATGACTGGGCGCAGAGCGCCGCACCGCTGAGCTGGAACATCCATGTGGACCGCCGGACGGTTGCCCGGCTGCTCGTCCACAAGGAGCGGCTCGATGATATGGAAGAGGTGGGCATAGAGCAGGCCCGGCTTGTTTTTGCCCTTGAACTGATGCGGCGTAAGGTAGCTGAAGATACGGAATTCCGGCTGCGCGGCAACTTCATCGATGAGCTGCTGACTCCGCCGCTGCCGTCGAGACATGAGGTCCAGCGGCGGGCCCGCCAGCTCGGGATGAACCCGGAGCACAAGTGGGAGGTGGCCGTCATCGAAGGGGAAACGGCACCGAGCGAGGAGACGGTGAACCGGCTGCTGGAGCGGGAGGCCAAGAAGCGCGGGGTCACACCGCACGCAGAGTACCGTTCGAGCCGGGCGGTGCTGTTCCTGCCTACGCAGGAGGGGCGCAGGTTCACGCCGGGCGGTGACGCAGAGGAGCCGTGGGACAAGACGCTGGGCGGCTGGCTGCAGGACAAGAACGAAGGCTTAAGCAGCTACCGCTGCGGTATCGGCACCTCGGAATATTTGTGGGACATCCACACCAGCTATAACGAGGCGCGCAAAGCGCTGTCCATCTCCAGAAGGCTGGGACAAGGTCCCGGCGGGATCACCCGCTATGAAGAGATGGAGGTCTATCATCTGCTGGAGGGGCTTGGCGGTCCCGGATTCGAGCGGCTGTTCGAGCGTAAGCTGGGCAAGCTGCTGCAATACGACCAGGAGCATGACAGCAATATGCTGCTGACCTTCTATCATTATCTGGAATGCCGGGGCAGTCTGATTGAGACAGCGAACAGCCTCTATATCCACCGCAACTCCGTCAAATACCGGTTGGAGCGGATTCGGGATATCACCGGCTTCGATCTGAATGATCCGCGCGAGCAGTTCGTCTGTCATTTGTGCCTGATTTATTACTACCTCCAGGAAAAATAGGGCGCTTTGGAAGATTTCTGGAATGTCGTGTGAGTAAATCTAACATTCATAGTCCTTGATAGTGCACAATCGACAAACGGTTGTGCATTTTTTTAGCTGAACGGGACGTAGAGTGACTGTGAAATTCTATGTAGAATTAGCTCAACACTTTAATAAGACAAAGCATACACGCATTACCTGACATGAGAGCGTAATTCCGTCACAGAGGCACAGCAGTCGAAGTCGTAAGGGGGTTGATTCATTGTTTGCTTATACATTAAAAAGACTTCTGCAGATGATTCCAGCCTTGCTCGGCATTATCGTCATCACCTTCATTCTGTCGAGAGTGCTGCCGGGCGATCCTGCGATTATGCTGGCCGGAGAGCAGGCTCCAGAGGAGATTGTGAACAAGATCCGCCAGGATATGGGGCTGGACAAGCCGCTGTATATCCAGTTCTTCGCTTACATCGGGCAGCTGCTGCAAGGCGATATCGGCTATGCCTATCACACGGGACATTCGGTCGCCAGCGATCTGGCCTCACGCTTCCCGGCTACGATTGAGCTGACCCTGGCCAGCATCCTGATTGCCGTTCTAATCGCCATTCCGGTAGGCATTGTGGCCGCTACCCGTAAGGAATCCCTGCTGGATCACATCTCGCGTGTGTTCTCCCTGATAGGTGCTTGTGTGCCGATCTTCTGGCTCGGACTGATGTTCATCTATATCTTCTACTCCATTCTGGGCTGGGCACCGGCACCAATGGGACGGATCAGCGGGGATCTTAACCCGCCGGTGCATATCACCGGGCTGTACGTACTGGACAGTCTGCTCTCCGCAGATACCGCCGCACTCAAAAGCAGTCTCGCGCATCTGCTGCTTCCGGCGATCTGCCTCAGTACCGGCACGATGGCGATCATCGCCCGGATGACCCGCTCCAGCATGCTGGAGGTGGTCGATCAGGACTTCGTCCGCACCGCCCGGGCCAAGGGGCTGCGGGAATCGGCTGTCATCTACAAGCACGCGCTGGTCAATGCGCTGATTCCTACATTAACGGTGCTCGGACTCCAGTTCGGCTTCCTGATGGGCGGTGCGGTCATCACGGAGACCATCTTCTCCTGGCCGGGAATCGGCGGCTATGTCACCGACTCCATACTGGCGGCGGATTACGCGCCGATCCAGGCGTTCACCCTGGTCAGTGCCGTGCTCTACTGCGGAATTAACCTGGCGGTCGACCTGATCTACGGGTTCATCGACCCGAGAATCCGTTATGAATAGAACAGCTTGTGTGAAAGGAGGAGATTGCTTGTGAGCACTGCAGCACATTCAGCACAGGGCAGCCCGGCGAAGCCCGCACAGGCTAAGCCCCGGACCCTATTATCTCTGCTGCTGCACAACCGCCTGGCGGCCATCGGGCTGACCTTCATCCTGATCTGGACTATGGTAGCCATCTTCGCCCCTTGGCTGGCTCCGCATGATCCGTTCGTCACGGATATGGCGAGCAAGCTGCAGCCGCCCTCCGGCAGCCACTGGTTCGGAACCGACAACTTCGGCCGGGATATTCTCAGCCGGGTGCTGTACGGCGCACGGATCAGCATCTGGACCGGCCTGATCGCGGTCTCGATCTCCTTTCTGATCGGGATGCCGCTGGGCGGGATTGCCGCTTACTACGGCGGCCGGACCGGAACCATCATCATGCGGGTCATGGATGTATTGCTCTCCTTCCCTTCACTGGTATTGTCGATGGCGATTGCGGCCTCGATAGGCGCCGGACTCAGCAGCGCAATGATCGCCGTCGGCATTGTCGGCATTCCCGAATTCGCCCGGCTGATGTTCGGCCAGACGGTCTCGCTGCGGGAGAAGGAGTATATCGAGGCCAGCCGCGCCATTGGAGTGAAGGATAGAGTCATTCTGTACCGCCACATTCTGCCGAATGCCCTGGCTCCGCTAATGGTGCAGGCTACGCTCGGGATGGGCTTCGCCATCCTGACCGCGTCCAGTCTCAGCTTCCTGGGGCTGGGGGTCAGACCCCCGATTGCCGAATGGGGCGCGATGATCTCTGAAGGCCGGGAATATATCATTTCCGGGCAATGGTGGCTGGTTACTTTTCCAGGCCTCGGCATTGCCACCTCTATCTTAGGCTTCAACTTACTCGGAGACGGCTTCCGGGATGTGCTTGACCCGCGGTTGCGTTCGGGGAAATGAGGCGTAGCAGGGGAATCCCCCAAGGCTGCCCCATCCCTGATAAAGATAGATAGATTAATGTCAGCTGGAACGCAGGGCGGCAGACAATCATCAGCAGCACAAGTAGTTGTTATGCAGGCAGGATATAGAAAAGGGAGGAATTACCGATGAAAAAAGTTAAACTGTTGTCCACACTCGTCGCTTTTTCAATCATGCTTGCCGGATGCGCCAGCAGCGCCAATCCGCAGACCCCTGCTGCCACTTCGGCGGGAACAGATACGGCAGCAACCGCAGCCCCGGTCAAAAAGAACCTGACGGTGGCCTATTCCGAGGGCGGCACCACGCTCGACCCGGCGGAAGCCAATGATCTGACCTCCGATACGCTTGTGCTGGCCGCTTATGATCAGCTGGTCACCTACGGCATCAAGACCGAGAATGGCGCCAGCATCGCCAATACCGAAGATATCAAGCCCATGCTCGCAGAGAGCTGGGAAGTGAATGCTGACAACACGGTGTATACGTTCAAGCTGAAATCCGGCGTGAGCTTCCAGAGCGGCAATCCGGTGGATGCCGAGGCGGTGGCGTATTCTTTTGAACGTGTGGCGAAGTCCAGCTCCGGCAGCTTCCTCTACGGCATGGCTTCCATTAAATCGGTTGCGGTAAAAGACCCTTCGACTGTTGAAGTGACCTTGACGAATGCCAATCATAATTTCCTGCAGATTCTGGCGATGTACACCTTCTCTATCGTGGACCAGAAGACGGTGGAAGCACAGGGTGCAGACTACCTGAAGACGAATGCAGCCGGCTCCGGCCCGTTCAAGCTTACGAAGTGGGACCCGGCTACTGAAGCTGTTTTCACCGCTAATGATAGCTACTGGCAGGGTGCGCCAAGCCTCGGCAAGGTAACTCTGAAGTTCACCAAGGAAGCCTCGAACCGCGTGCTGCTGCTGGGTAAGGGCGATGTAGACATGGCGATTGAGATTCCTCCGAAGGATGTATCCACGCTGGAGAGCAATTCGGCGCTGACGGTCGCTTCCAATGCGAGTAACCGGATTCTGTTCTTCGCCATGAACAACAAGGTCAAGCCGTTCGATAATGTAAAAGTCCGTCAAGCGATCAACTATGCAATTCCTTACGATCAGCTGCTGAGCGGGGTCATGTACGGCCAGGCCAAGCAGATGAAGAGTGCGGTAGCGAGCAACACACCAGGCTTCACCGATGCAGGCTATGTGTATGAGTACAACCTGGACAAGGCCAAGGCGCTGCTGAAGGAAGCAGGCTACGAGAAAGGCTTTGACTTCGACTTCACGCTGGGCTCCGGCTTCGATGACTGGGAAGATGATGCGGTCCTGATCCAGGCTGAGCTGGCCAAAATCGGAGTCAACATGAAGATCAACAAGCTGGCCCGTGCCCAGTTCCTGGAGCAGCAGAAGACCAATAATCTGACCTCTTATATCTCTAAATGGACTTCATTCGTCAATGATCCCGGCTACCACCTCGGCTTCCTGCTGTACGGCAAGGGCTCTTCCAACTATATCAACTACCAGAACGCTGAAGTAGACAAGCTGTGGGAGCAGGCGAACCTGGAGACAGATACGGCGAAGCGCACAGAGCTCTACAAGCAGGCACAGGAGATCATCACGACAGAAGCACCTTGGGCGTATCTCTACGAATATAACCGCATTGTCGGTATGAGCAACAAGATCAGCGGCTACGCCTTTTACCCGGATGAAGTGATCCGTTTCTATCCGCTGTCGATTACAGAATAAGCAGGTTTGGCTAAAAGAGAGCGGACAGGCCCCAGGCTTGTCCCTCTTTGCACAAATTCACAGGACCCTGTGCCTGCTGCATGCAGGGAAGCGGGGTCACAAAGGAGAATTCGTAACCCATGACGGACTGGAAAAGCAAGGTACTGGAGGCCATTGATGCCGGGCAGGAGGAGCTGCTTGCGCTGTGCTCTGAGCTGATCCGATTCCCTTCGGAGAATCCGCCGGGAGATTCGCGGGAGATCAGCGCTTATATTATTAGTTATCTGAAGGAAGCCGGGATCGATACTTCGATCTATCCGGCGACTGAAACCATGTTCAATCTGGTGTCCACACTGGGCGCAGGAGCAGAAGAGCGCACCGGTAAAAAACTGATCTACTGCGGACACACCGATGTCGTTCCGGCGGGAGACCGCTCGCGCTGGGATTTCGATCCGTTCTGCGGCGATATTGTGGACGGCTATCTGCTGGGCAGAGGCGCTTCGGATATGAAAGCGGGGCTGGCCGGGTTAATCTACGTCACTGCACTGCTGTCGAAGCTGGGCGTTCCGCTGCAAGGGGATCTGTCCCTGCTGATCGTGCCTGATGAAGAGACCGGAGGTCATCTTGGAGTTCCCTGGGTGCTGGAGCGCGGCCTGATTACCGGAACCGCTGCGGTGATTGCCGAGCCTTCCGGCCCGCTGAACCCGACCATCGGGCAAAAGGGCAGCTGCTGGTTCGAATTCACCGTCGAAGGCACACCGGGTCACGGCAGCCTGTCGCCAGTGGTTGGAGACAGTGCGATTGTGAAGGCAGCCAAAGGGATTGAAGCCTTACAGCGGCTATGGGATATCAAAGTGGACATTCCCGAGGAAGTCCGGGAGATTATCCGCATCTCGCAGGAGTATGTGAAAGGCAGCGAAGAAAGAGATTCCCTTGCCTATCAGGTATTCGACCATGTGACAGTGAACATCGGAACGATCCAGGGCGGAACCAAGGTGAACGTAGTGGCGGACCGCTGCACGATTCAGGTCGATTCCCGTGTACCCTTCGGGGTAGACTACCGGGATGTGCTGGACCGTGCCCGCTCCCTGCTGCTTGAAGCCGGCATTGAATCCGAGGTCAAGGGCTTTGGCTTCCAGGGCAATGCCAACTGGACCTCTAATGAGGAGCCGGTGGTCAAGGATCTGGTGGAGAGTATCTGTGAGGTAAGCGGCGAAGAAGCCTACGGTGTGCTGCAATGGGCCTCCAGCGATGCGCGCCATTTCCGCAAGCATAACATTCCGGTGCTGCAATATGGCCCGGCCGAGCTGTCAACGATTCATAATTTTAACGAGAAGGCTCCCGTCTGGCAGATTATCCAGTGTGCGAAGGTCTATGCTTTGACGGCGCTTAAATATCTGGGCGTGGAAGAAGAGCAATAAGAAGAGGAATAATTAGTTGGGGCCCCCGCAAAGTACCTGAGTAATCATCGAAGTAAAACATCACTTTGTGGGGATTTTTTTGGGGCCCCCGCAAAGTACCTGAGTAATCATCGAAGCAAAACATCACTTTGTGGGGAGTTTTTATTGGGGGAGATGCAATCATGACAGAACTGCTGGAGGTATCAGGGCTATGCACCGAGTTCCAGACAGCGGCGGGTACGATCCGTGCGGTGGACGGCATCAGTCTGTCAGTGCGCAAGGGAGAGACGCTGGGCATTGTCGGTGAATCCGGCTGCGGCAAAAGCATCACCTCACTCTCCATCATGCAGCTGCTGCCTAAGCGGATCAGCCGGATTGCTTCCGGCCAAATCCGCTTTGAGGGCAAGGATATGCTGGAGATGTCGGTAAAAGAGGTACGGAGCATCCGGGGGAACCGGATTGCAATGATTTTTCAGGAGCCGATGACCTCGCTGAATCCGGTGTTCAAGATCGGGCGCCAGATCTCCGAATCCGCCCGTTATCATCTGAAGCTGAGCAAGAAGGAAGCCGACGCCCGGGCGGTGGAGATGCTGCGCAAGGTAGGAATTCCCCGCCCGGAGAAGATTGCCCAGCAGTATGCCCATCAGCTCTCCGGCGGGATGCGGCAGCGGGTAATGATTGCGATGGCGATGGTCTGTAGTCCCCAGTTGCTCATTGCCGATGAACCGACGACAGCGCTGGATGTGACGATTCAGGCGCAGATCCTTGATCTGATGCGGGATCTGCAAAAGAATGAGGGCATGTCGATCCTGATGATCACACATGATCTGGGAGTCGTTGCCGAGATGTGTGACCGGGTTGTTATTATGTACGCGGGTCAGATTGTTGAGGAGACAGATGTGGCTACTCTGTACAGCCAGCCGCTGCATCCGTATACGCAAGGGCTGCTGGCTTCCCTGCCCCAGCTGGCGGGGGATGAGGAACGCCTCAGCTCGATTCCGGGGCAGGTGCCGAATCCGGCCAGTCTGCCGCCCGGCTGCCGGTTCGCGCCGCGTTGTCCTGTAGCGGTGGACCGCTGCCGGGAGCAGCTCCCGGAGCTGCTTGAAGTGCAGCCGGGCCATACATGCCGCTGTATCCTGCAGCAGGAGGGGATTCTATGACCACATTACTGGAAGTCCGTAATCTGAAAAAGCATTATCCGATCCGCAAAGGCTTCTTCTCTAAGCAGGTCGGTGCAGTCAAAGCCGTTGACGGCATTACCCTATCCGTTGAGCAAGGAGAGACGCTGGCGGTGGTCGGAGAATCCGGCTGCGGGAAGTCGACCACCGGACGGGCTATTCTGCGGCTGATTGAGCCGACAGAAGGCGAGATTATGTTCGCCGGAACCGATGTGCGCAGCCTGAATACCGAGCAGCTCCGCAAGTTTCGTACCGATATGCAAATGGTGTTCCAGGACCCTTATGCTTCGCTCGACCCCCGCTGGACTGTCCAGCGCATTCTGGAGGAACCGCTCCGTACCCACGGATCGGCTCCCGCCGGCGAGCTGCGAAGCAGGGTCGAGCAGCTGATGGAGGTGGTGGGCCTGTCCCCCTATCAGGCTCACCGTTTTCCCCATGAATTCTCCGGCGGCCAGCGGCAGCGGATCGGGATTGCCCGTGCGCTTGCGCTGAATCCGAAGTTCATTGTCTGCGATGAGCCGGTATCGGCACTGGATGTCTCCATCCAGGCTCAGGTATTGAATCTGATGCAGGATCTGCAGGAGCAATACGGCCTTACTTATATGTTCATTTCGCATGACCTGTCGGTTGTCAAGTTCATCAGCGACCGGGTGGCGGTCATGTACCTGGGGCGGATTGTCGAGCTTGCGCCGACGAAGGCGCTCTTTGCAAAGCCGCTGCATCCTTATACGCAGGCGCTGATGTCTGCCGTTCCGGTACCGAATCCGGGACTGAAAAAGCAGCGCATCGTCCTGACCGGGGATGTTCCGAACCCGGAGACACCGCCCACGGGCTGTGCCTTCCACCCCCGTTGTCCGCATGCGATGGACCGCTGCAAGTCGGAAGCGCCGCTGCTGCGGGAGCTGGATTCAGGCCATCAGGTGGCCTGTCATCTGTATTAAGCTATATTATGGGCCATCCGGCAGCGGGTGGCCCTTGCTTTTGCTGGATGCCAGGCTACTGATGCCAGGCTACTGATGCTACGCCATTCTAACGCACGAACCACGCAATTCAATTCCGGACTAACCACACTCCGCCAGCTTAACGCTTCCTCCGGCACTAAGTGCTCAGCGCTCCCCACCTTCCAATCAACACTCCTGGTACTCATTAATCAGCGCCTCCAGTACCAAATCGAACAACCGATCACATTCGGCGCTGTGGAGGCGCGTGATCCAAATGTAATCGAAAAACCGATTACATTCGGCGCTACGGAGGCGCGTGGTCCAAATGTAATCGAAAAACCGATCACATTCGGGGCTACGGAGGCGCATGGTCCAAATGTAATCGAAAAACCGATCACATTCGGGGCTACGGAGGCGCGTGGTCCAAATGTAATCGAAAAACCGATTACATTCGGCCACTACGGAGGCGCGTGGTCCAAATGTAATCGAAAAACCGATCACATTCGGCGCTGCGAAAGCGCGTGGTCTAAATGTAATCGAAAAACCGATTACATTCGGCCTCCCGCCTCCTGCTTTCTGCACCCTACCTGCCGCTTTTCCTGCCCGCTACGTCACCGGCAACATCGCCGGACTTTAGCCCTATTTGTAGGCCGGATAGGACAGCGTCCCCCATCTAGGCAGAATGACTTATTTTTACAGAGTCTGCTCCGTTGTTAAGGGAATATTCTTTCAGAAATACCACTGAAATGTTTCATCGAAGTTTGAAAATAAAAGCAAACCCTTTTATAATTACTTTAAATTACAACTGATATGGGAGGAGATGGGAGGAGACAGTGAATAAACCACGCGAATTATGGATTGATGCCGCCAAGGGATTCAGTATTATTTTTGTCGTTATGGGCCACTCGGGCGATGCGGCAGCGAACCATTATTTGTCCTGGTTCCGGATGCCTTTGTTCTTCATGTTAAGCGGGCTGCTGTTTAAGCCGGTCGAACCCGGACGTTATCTGCGCTGGGCGGTGAAGCGGACACGGGGGCTGATGACTCCTTATTTTGCCTACGGACTCCTGATTGCGGCAGTGCTGCTAGTGTTCAACCTGAATCTTAAGGGGTTCGCAGAGAATGTGGCGAGGCTGCTCTACGGGGGATTGTCGCTTACGGGTCCTTACGGGGTGTTCTGGTTCATCACCTGCCTGCTGTTCACCCAGCTGCTGTTCGGATATATCGTCCGTTATTCCCGCAGCATCCAATTTCTCCTTATTGCCTCTGCTTACCTCCTCTCTCATGTGATCTCTCTTACCACGCTCAAGAACTTCAACCTCCCCTGGAATATAGATGTGTCGCTGCTCGCCATCACTTATTATGCCATTGGCTTCTACGGCAAACAGGTGATCCCTGCGCTGATCCGCCGCTATTCGGCGCTCCTGGTGCTGCTCCCGTTATGCGGCCTTGTACTGCTGCTGGAGCGGACGGGTGTCATTCAATACAGCCTGAATATGAAATACAAGGAGTATACCTCGCTGGTGCTGGATCTCGCGGTTCCGCTGCTGGTCTCGTTGACCATTTGCGCCGGGGTGTACCGGCTGGTACAGCTTGTTCCGCTTGATTGGATGGGCAGCCTGGGCCGCAACTCTATTGCGATCATGTACCTGCATCTGCCGCTGAATTACAGCCTGAAATATCTGCTTGGCGCGGATTACGGGCTGATCCCCTTTACACTGATCGGGGTGGGCGTGCCGCTGCTCGTAGCCATGTGGGCTGTGCGCTCTCCGGTACTCTCCAGACTCTATCTCGGGCATAAGGGCGGGAGCCGTCCGGTGTCCAGAAGCGTCAGCTGACCATTTAATCCAATCTAACCTGAGCAGAAGTTCTCTTAAGGATCGGTGACGAACCTTGGGAGGCTTCTTTTTTTCTGCGCTGAAATGGAATAATTTCCTGCCATTCTGACGAAACTGGAACACAGTACCTGTGAAATGAAGGTTAAGTTCAGGAGGGGAACCATTGTGAGGAAAATTCGTTATGTAACGCTTGTGCTGTGCATTGCTGTGTCGGTTCTGGGAGGCGCTACAGGAGCCTGGGCCGAGGAAAAAGCCAAAGGCACCGCAAATTCCGGCAATGCCGGAGGGGCGGCTGCGGAGCTGGCACCGGGGGCGCGTTCTGCCATTCTTATGGATGCCAGCACGGGCACGGTCATCTATGAGAAGAACAGCCATGATAAACTTCCGCCGGCCAGTATCACCAAGATTATGACCATGCTGCTGACCGTGGAGGCGCTGGACGAGGGCAGACTGCAGCTGACCGACAAGGTGCGGACCAGCGAGTATGCGGCATCGATGGGCGGTTCGCAGATATTCTTAGAGCCGGGTGAGGAAATGACGGTGGACGATATGCTGAAGGGCATCGCGATGGCCTCCGGCAATGATGCTTCCGTAGCGATGGCGGAGAAAATCGCCGGCTCGGAGAGTGCCTTCGTTGATCTCATGAACCAGAAGGCGCAGGACCTGGGCCTGAAGGATACTCATTTTGCCAACTGTAACGGCCTGCCGGCTGCGAATCATTATTCCTCCGCGCATGATATTGCCGTCATTAGCCGGGAGCTGCTGAAGCATGAGCAGATTATCAAATACACCGGCTCTTATCAGGATTACCTGCGCAAGGATTCCACCAAGCCGTTCTGGCTGGTCAACACCAATAAGCTGGTGCGGTTCTACACGGGGGCGGATGGACTGAAGACGGGATATACGTCCGAGGCGAAATTCTGCCTGTCCGCGACGGCGGCCAGAGACGGTCTGCGCGCTGTAGCGGTTGTGCTGGGCGAGCCGAATACCAAGACCCGCAACAGCGAGGTCTCGGCGATGTTTGACTACCTCTTTTCCCAATATAAATTGCATACGATTCACAAGGAAGGCGACACCATCGGCACGGTAAGGATTGAGAAGGGCGTGAAGTCACAGCTGCCGCTGGTAGCGAAGGAAGACTATAGTGTCCTGCTCCGCAAAGGAGTGACCCAGGAGGGCATCCGCCACGAGCTTGTGCTGAATGAGCAGGTGAAGGCTCCGGTGGCCGAAGGCCAGACGGTCGGCAAGCTGGTGGTTTACCAGGGAACCGCTGTCCTGAAGGAATATGAGCTGAAGGCAGGCGAGCCAATCGCTAAGGCGGGCTGGTGGAAGCTGTTTAAGCGGGCAACAGGCGCTATGTTCACGAAGGATTAAGGCCGCAGCCGGTTCAAGCTTGTTTGTTCCTTTTTGTAGATTGAACTAGGGGCTTTGTGTAAGTTCTTAGGGGTTTTCTTCTAGTTTTGTCGTGAGGCAGGAATCCTCAATTGCGGTGTAGAAACCTTGTCCTTGTAGGGGAAAGAATTGTTACAGGGCGGTTGTCCAAGCAACGAAGAGGAGAGTGGCAAGCATGAATTCTCATGTGGAGATGGAGCATCACCGGGGTGTGCTGATTGTCCGGTTGTCCGGAGAACTGGACCATCACGCAGCCGATTATGTACGTATGGATATGGATGAAGCAATTATGCGGGGCCAGGTGGAGCATCTGATCCTGAGTCTGAAGGAGCTGCAGTTCATGGACAGCTCGGGTCTCGGAGTGATTCTGGGGCGGTACAAGCTGATCCGCAGTAAGGGCGGCAAAATGGCAGTCTGCGATGCCACAGCGCCAGTGAAGCGCCTGCTGGAAATGTCGGGCCTGTTCAAAATCATGCCCCTATATGACAACGAGAGCGCTGCACTCTCGGATTTGGAGGTCGCGTTATGACTAGTAGCGAAGCCCGTAACTTCATGAGTGTCCAGTTTGCTGCGCTGTCGGAGAATGAATCGTTCGCGCGTGTGGTAGTGGCTGCCTTTGTCTCCCGGCTCGATCCGACGATGGAGGAGCTGAATGACCTGAAGACGGTAGTCTCGGAGGCCGTCACCAATTGTATTATTCACGGTTATGACAGTGATCCCGCAGGCGTTGTCAGTATATCCGCTTCACTCGATAATGAGACCGTGCACCTGACGATTGAGGATAAGGGCCGGGGCATTGAGGATCTGGAGCTGGCCCAGCAGCCGCTGTATACCTCGAAGCCGGAGCTGGAGCGGTCAGGTATGGGCTTCACCATTATGGAGAATTTCATGGATGAATTCGAGGTTATCAGCGAACCGGGACGCGGAACCTCAATCTCCATGAAGAAAACCATCGTCTCGAAAAAAGCTTTATACAATTAGGGGTTGGAGCCATGGAAGCAGAATCAAAAAAAGCTCCGCCGACCTATTTGGACGATGCGGAGGTCAAACGTCTAATCGCGCTCAGTCAAGCAGGGGACCATACGGCCCGCGACACGCTGGTCAACTGCAATATCCGCCTCGTCTGGTCGGTGGTGCAGCGGTTTATGAACCGCGGATACGAACCGGATGATTTGTTCCAGATCGGCTGTATCGGACTGCTGAAGTCCGTTGATAAATTCGACCTCAGCTATGAGGTCAAGTTCTCCACCTATGCGGTGCCGATGATTATCGGTGAGATCCAGCGGTTCCTCCGCGATGACGGCACGCTTAAGGTCAGCCGCTCGCTGAAGGAGATGGCCAACAAGGTGCGCAAGATGAAGGATGAGATGTCCAAAACGCTCGACCGCCTCCCGACCATCGGTGAAGTGGCCGAAGCGCTGGGCGTCACGCCCGAAGAAATCGTCTTCGCCCAGGAGGCCAACAAGCCGCCGACTTCGATCCACGAGACCGTCTTCGAGAACGACGGCGATCCGATCACGCTGATCGACCAGATCGCCGACGAGTCGCAGGAGCGCTGGTTCGATAAGCTGGCCTTGAATGAGGCCATCGGTGCGCTAACCGAGCGCGAGCGTCTGATCGTGTATCTGCGCTATTACCGCGATCAGACCCAGTCCGAAGTCGCCAGCCGCCTCGGCATCTCGCAGGTGCAGGTGTCGAGGCTGGAGAAGAAGATCCTCGCGAACATCCGCGAGCAGATTGCGCAGTAAGGGTTAAGGCTGGTGCGCAGCCCGCCTCGTGCAGCCGTCGCTGATAAGCAGCAGCGGGTGGCGTATACTGCGGAGTGGCATCGGTTGCAGCGGGTATGTTGCAACATGTAGGTTGCGGTAACAACTCAGCGTGCTCCGGTACAGCAAGGAGCATTGCAGCAGGCAGGAAGCCCGGCCGCCCAGCGGCAGGGTCCGTGTGGAGCATGGTTAGGTAAGTAATGTACAGTGACGGGTGCAAGGGGCCGCCCCTAGAGGGGCGGCTTTTTGCGTGCGCTCACAGCCCCATCCGCCACGATCTTTGTACCGCGACGGCTCCCTTGCCTGAGCTATACAGAGACCCGATTAGTTTAAGGTCAGTGCTGAGATAGCTGCTTAGCTAGAATGCTCTATAATGCATAGCTGAGAAGTGTGTGGTGGACTCAGATTCCGTTATTCGGCCCAAATGTCTCTTTTTAGAGCTGAACCGGACACAGATTCCGTTATCCTGCCTGTACGGCACCTAATAAGCGGAATCCAGCCCAATAACGGCTTCTGAGTCCGCGTATTTCATATATCCGCCGGATTAGCGGAAATAGCGGAATGTCAGTCCGTCCGCCGGATTAGCGGAAATAGCGGAATGTCAGTCCGCTTTCGTAGCCGATGGAGCCTCAGATGGAGCCCCACCCCGAGGGAACCCGCCGATGGAACCCCGGATGCTCTTGCGCATGGTTATACCTGAAGCTTCACATATGCTAAACTAGGCTAAACTTGTAACAATCGATGATTGCGGCAACTAACTAATGATCCCAAATGACTATGGAGGACTAAACCCGATGGATTATGCAAAGCTCAGCAAAGAGGTCTCCTACGCCCTGCGTCATGCGCCGTGGGAATATGAACTGGAATTGGATGAACAGGGGTGGGTGGATATTGAACAGCTGCTCCACGCGCTGCATCAGGACAAGAAGTGGGAAACAGTCGATGCAGAGGATCTGGACAAAATGATCGCAGCATCGGATAAGCAGCGGCATGAGCTTGCGGAGGGCAGAATAAGGGCACTGTATGGTCACTCGGTCCCGCAAAAAATAATCAAGCAGGCTGAAACGCCGCCCCCTATTTTGTACCACGGAACAGCCAGGGAGTGGGTAGAGACGATTCTGCACGAAGGACTGAAACCAATGAAGAGGCAGTATGTTCATTTCTCGGTGGATACGGCTACAGCCAAGCTGGTGGGAGGGCGCAAGGATTCAAGTCCTGTAATCTTAACCATCGATGCCGGGCGGGCCGCACAGGAAGGAATCAAGTTCTACCACGGAAATCATAATATTTGGCTCGCGGACTATATTCCGCCCGAATTCATTGCTTAATTAACAAAAGCGCTCCAGCCAGCCAGTTCACGACTTGCGGGACGCTTTTATTAATAACGAGTGTTCACAAATCTCTTCTTAAGCCTTATTTGTAACCTTTTTCTCCCTTGATGGCACTTAGTAATGTAACGTGATAAACACTTACAGAAATGAGGTTCGGTAGACGGATGCAACAGTGGATTGAACAAGCGCAGAAGGGCGATGCCGAAGCCTTCCGGGAGCTTAGCGGGCATGTGCGGGGGATGGCTTACGTAGTGGCCTACGATATGCTCCGGGATGTACAGCTCGCGGAAGACGCGGTGCAGGAAGCCTTGCTGGAGGCATATATGAATCTTGGCAGCCTTCAAGAGCCGGCCGCGTTCCCGGGATGGTTCAAAACGATCGTGGTCAGGCAATGCCACCGGCTGCTGCGGCGCAAGACAGAGACAATATTGCCTCTGGAAGCAGCGGAGCAGGTTGCCGGGTCATCCCCCGGCGCGGAGGAGATTGTTGAATACCGGGAATGGACACAGGTGCTGCACAAGTCAGTGGCGGAATTGTCCGCTAAGCTGCGGGTACCGCTGCAATTGTTCTACTTCTACGGGTATTCGCTTCAGGAGATTTCCGTGTATCTGGGTCTTCCCGCCGCTACGCTGAAGAAAAGGCTATATGACGGCAGACGCAAGCTGAAGGGCGCTTTACCTGTTGCCGATCTGGCTGCTGCATTTCATCTGTTACATGAAGGGGGAGCACGTATGCTGCATATTGTGAATGGTGATACGGTGGGAGATAAGCTGAAACGGGGAATTGTCCAGGGGGAGGTGCTGGTGTGGAGAGAGATCTATTCGGCGGGGCCGGTCTTCACCGATCCGGCGGCAGAGCAGAATCGGCTGCTGCGGGCTGAGGTGCTACAGGCCACGATGGGCATTCCGGCGGATGAATATCGGGCAGGCTGCGAGGAGCAGGAGCGCAGAATTAGCGGATTCCGCCAGTATGATGAGGTGGTGCTGTGGTTCGAGCATGATCTGTTTGACCAGAGTATGCTGGCCTATCTATTACACTGGTTCAATGGGCAAAAGCTGGGCAACACGAAATTGAGCCTGCTCTGCATCGGAGAATTCCCCGGGATTCAGCGGTTCCATGGTCTGGGACAGCTGACGGAAGCCCAGCTTAGCACCCTGCAGGGAACCTGGCGGAACATTGGCCGCAAGGAGCTGGAGCTGGGGAGCCTGCTGTGGGAGGCATACGCGGCTGCCGATCCCCGCGAGCTGGCGGATCTGCTTGCGGGGAAGCGGGAGGAGCTGGCGGGGGGCGCGCTTGCTTTTGCCTATGATGCCTTCATGGCCCATCTCTCCCGCCTGCCTTCCGTAGAAAATGGACTTGGTATTGTCGAACAGACCACTCTCCAAGCTGTAGCTGGCGGTATGGATACGCCGCTTAAGCTGTTCCGTCAGGTTACGGATGAGTTGCACCGGCTTGGCATGGGCGATACGGAATACTGGAAGGTCCTGCGCACACTTACAGCCGGGGAGAGGCCTCTGCTTGAGATCGATGGTGCAACAGAGCTGACAGATTACAGGGAGTTACCGGAATTCCTGCACCGCAGCGTTACGCTGACTGGATGGGGAGAGCAGGTGTTGAACGGAGCATCCGACCGGCTACAGCTGCAAAGTATCGATGAATGGTACGGCGGCCTGCATCTGAAGGGGCGTGACTTCCCTTGGCGCTGGGATCGTACTGCGGGACGGCCTGTACAGCACCCTTCATCCGCGCTGAAGGAATAGAATGTAACTAAGAGGTTTCCCTGCTAAGCTGAATGCTTGGCGGGTGAACCTCTTTTTGTGTTATTGAGTACGCTTTATGCCTTATGAGTGCGCCTCATGCCTATATAGTATAATAAATACTCCAGATAAACACAGTTGCAAGTGAAGAAGGAGGAGAGCGGCATCAGAACATTAGTGGTCAGTGACATCCACGGCTGCATAGAGGAATTCAATCTGCTGCTCCGCCGGGCGGAATATGACCCCTCCAGGGATCAATTGATCCTGCTGGGCGATTATGTGGACAGGGGGCCGGACAGCAGAGCGGTCGTGGAACGGGTGAAGCGGCTTGCCGAGGCGGAGGGGGTTATTGTGCTGCGGGGCAACCATGATCAGATGGCCTGCGATGCGCTGGCGGGAGAGGATGACAAGCGGGATACCCACTGGATTACGAACGGGGGCTTCCACACCCTGCTGAGCTATTGCGGAGGCAGGGATTCGGTGCTGCTGCACCCGGATTCAGGCTGGAGGGATTATACGGAGATGAAGCAGTTCATGCGCACCGAGTATAAGGAGCACCTGGATTTCCTGAATTCGCTGCCCTATTACTATGAGACGGAGACCCATCTGTTCGTTCATGCGGGCATTGATCCATCCCTTGCCGACTGGCGGACCCAGCGGGAGTATGATTTTATCTGGATTCGGGAGCCTTTCTACAATCATCCTGTTACTTCTACGGTGAAGACGGTTGTATTCGGCCATACCTCTACGGTAGATCTGCAGGACGGGGCAGGCGTCTGGTTCAGTCCGCTGGGTGACAAAATAGGCATCGACGGCGGCTGTGTATACGGGGAGCAATTGAATTGCCTGGAGATTAGCGAAGCCGGATATAAGACCTATGCCGTTCGGCTTGGCGAGCGGGAGTAATAAGAGCTCTGAGTCAGACGGGGTGAAAACAAACCCGCAATTGGTTATAATTGGAATATCAAATCTGAATGCTCAGGAGGAAGAGATGTCCAATTCCCTTTTAACGAAGAACGCGTTAGCCCGGTCCCTGAAGAAGCTAATGCTCACAAGGCCGCTGAATAAAATAACGATCCAGCAGCTTACGGCGGATTGCGGGGTGACCCGCCATACGTTTTATAATCATTTTCAGGATATCTATCAGCTGCTCGGCTGGATCTACAAGTCAGAAGTGATTGAAGGACTGGACCAATACTGCTGCTGGGCGGGCTGGAAGCAAGGGTTCTTAAGCGTCCTGCGTTACACCGTAAATAACAAAACCATCTGTCTGAACACCTTCCATTCGCTGGGGCGCGAGCATCTGGAAGAGTTCCTGTACGGGGTGATTTACCGCGTCATGATCAGCGTAGTGGAGGAGCTGGACGGGCAGGCGTGGCCTGGACAGGAGCAGATCCCAGAGCCAGTGAGAATGCAGGCCAGACTGGATATAGCCGATTTCTACACACTGGCCATCCTTGAACAGGTGATCCACTGGCTCAGAGCAGGCGCAAATACAGATCCGGCTGGAGTGGTGGATAAGGTATCAAGGATTATGGACGGATGCATTGCCCGGGGACTAGAACATTATCAGACTGCGGTGCATCCGGCGAAGTAATGACACAATATCCTGCGGATGTGTAATCCCTAGACAGTTGCGTCCGGCTGTCCATAGAATCCCTGGTTCACGGTGGGTATAGTGAAGGCAGTTAGCAGGCACTTATCCCCTGATCAAGGAAGGAAGAGGACACATGGGTACATATCAAAGAATTCATCCGCAGGTACAAGAAGGCATCGCTTCACGCAAGGCATATCTCGTCGGAGGAGGAATCGGCTCCCTGTCGGCGGCGGCATTCCTGATCCGTGACGGGCACATGCCCGGCCGGAATATTCATATTCTGGAGCAATCATCGATATACGGCGGTTCAATGGACGGGGCGGGTAATGCCAAGGACGGCTACAGCGCCCGGGGCGGACGCGAGATTGAAGAGCACTTCGAATGCTTCATGGAGCTGTTCGGCTTCATCCCTTCCCTGACCAATCCGGACCGGACGGTACTGGATGAATTCCGGGAGCTGAACCTGGCAGAACCGATTGAATCGCATTGCCGTCTGGTCGAAAAGCAAGGCACCCCCGCCGACTTCTCCTCACTTGGACTCTCAACCGCACACGCCCTGCAATTAGGCAAGCTGACGCTGGCTACCGAAGAGAGACTGGGCGCGGTGACAATTGAGCAGTTTTTTGATCCGAGCTTCCTGGAGACGAATTTCTGGTATTTCTGGCGCTCCATGTTCGCCTTCGAGAACTGGCATAGTGTGGTTGAAGTCAAGCGTTACATGGAACGGTTCATGCACCTGATCTCCGGGATGAACCAGCTGAAGGGGATTCTGCACACTGAATACAACCAGTTCGACTCGCTGATCCTGCCGCTGATGAAGTGGCTGGAGCGTGAGGGCGTTCATTTTGACAAAGGGCACCAGGTCACGGATCTGGAGCTTGATATCAACGGGGATGAGAAGGTTGTAACCGCGATTCAGGTGCTTGTGAACGGTTCGCCGAAGATCATTCCGGTGACGCGCGGGGATTTGGTCATGGTCACGAACGGCTCAATGACAGAGAATTCTACGCTTGGCGATCTGGACCATCCGGCGGTGCTGAACCGCTCTCTGACTGAGCGCGGCTGCTGGAGCCTATGGGAGAAGCTTGCTGCTAAATCTCCGGATTTCGGCCGTCCCGAGGTGTTCTGCGGGGATATCGACAAGTCCAAATGGCTGTCGTTCACGATGACTTTTACCGATGATGAGATTGTATTCCCTTATCTGCTGGAGCTGACGGGAGATGCTCCCGGCATGGGCGGCGTGGTGACGATCAAAGATTCCAGCTGGATGATGTCCTGGACCGCACCGAAGCAGCCGCATTTCATCAACCAGCCGGACAATGTGAAGGTGCTGTGGGCGTATGGCCTGTTCCCGGATGCCGAAGGCGACTATATTAAGAAAAAAATGAGCGACTGCACCGGACGCGAGCTGCTGGAGGAACTGTGCTACCATATGGGGCTTGCGGACCGCATTCCCGAGATTCTGGAGCATACCACCAACGTCATCCCTTGTATGATGCCTTATATCACTGCACAGTTCATGCCGCGCGTGCTTGGTGACCGTCCGCAGGTCGTGCCGCAGGGCAGCGTGAATCTGGCCTTCCTCGGCCAGTTCGCCGAAGTGCCGGACGACTGCGTGTTCACCGTGGAGTATTCGGTCCGCTCCGCAATGATGGCTGTCTACAATCTGCTCGCGCTGGACAAAGAGGTGATTCCCGTCCATCCGAGCAAATATGATGTCCGTGTGCTGCTGACCGCGCTCCGCACCTGTCTGGGTAACAAGCCGCTGCCGCTCGATAAGACGCTCGGTGAGCTGCTGGCGGGAACGGTACTTTCGAAATTGATCTAGCTGCCAGCTTTCGACAGGATTCGTCCGCAGATTATGATATATTTAGCTAAAATTTCTGCGGAGGAACCTGATGAAGAGAATTTTGAGCCGGATCGCACTTGCACTGCTGCTTATGACCTTTGCAGCCATTGTATTGTGCTTCTATTTCAACCAGTTTAGCTATGCCTATGGTCTGATTGTAGTGCTGCTGTTGATCTTTGGTGCCATGGGCCAGCTCTATAAGCTGAAGAATGATGAATATATGTACTCCAAGCTGAACAGGAGAGACGAGTACGAGGATTACACGAGGTAGCTGATTCCGCAGCCCAGGCATGCCAGGAGTCCGGCAGACATAGGATGGTAATAAGCAAGCGCTCTACCATTCAGCCACTGCAGGAGGAGAATCGAGTGAACGAGAGACTGGCAGCTGTTATTCTGCGGATTGATGCTATTGCTACAGATATTCTTGTACCTCTGCGGCGCAAGATCATTAATGAGGCAGCTATGCTTCAGCTCTATGAGGCACTGGATGAGACGTATGCTCTGATGGAGCATGAGCGGCAGATTGACCGGGAGCTTGCGGCCATCCTCTTCCTGCTCTATTCACAGCTGGTAACCCAATCGAATTACGTCTATGACAAAAGCTTCTTCGTGCCGCATATCGGCAAGCTGCAAGGGTACATCCGCAAAATATTCGGCGGTACGCTTCAGAATGTATAGAACTCAACTACCAGCTAATCTGACAGCCTATGCTCCAGCTACATCTCTAACAGGATGGAACCGGGAGGATAGGCTGTTTTATTTTATTTTTTTGTCCATTGCCAAACCTTGACCTGTTCCATTACAATATTATAATGATAATGAGAATCAATTTCAAAGAAACAGGTGACATTCATGAATCAACAGGCAGTGTCCGGGAGCGGGCTGGATGAGAAGGCCAAGCGGCTCAAGCTGCGGTCCCGTCCTTGGGCGGCAACACTAATTCTTATAGGCGGTCTTATTGTGCTGGCGCTTGGTATCGCTATATCCGTATCGTTCGGGGCCGCAGATATTAAGCTGTCGGTCGTATGGACCGCAGTCTTTCATTTCAATCCCGAGATTACCGACCATCAGATCATCCGCGAGCTTAGACTGCCGCGTGTGCTGGGCGGTGTAATGGTGGGAGCCAGCCTCGCTGTGGCAGGGGCTATTATGCAAGGGATGACCCGCAATCCGCTGGCGGATTCGGGACTGATGGGCATTAACTCCGGCGCAGGCTTTGCGCTGGCGGTCTGCTTTGCCTTTTTTCCGGGATTGCCGTTCATGTATCTTATTCTCTATTCCTTCGTTGGCGCCGGAGCGGGAGCGGGAATTGTCTATGGAGTAGGCTCACTGGCGAAGGGCGGGCTAACCCCGGCCAGGCTTGTATTGGCAGGTGCTGCCCTCAGTGCGCTGCTCTCAGCGCTAAGTGAAGGCATCGCCCTGTATTTCCGGATCGGACAAGATCTCGCCTTCTGGTATGCCGGCGGTCTGGCCGGAACGAAGTGGTTCCAGCTGCAGATCATGTCTCCATGGGTGATAGCGGCTATCCTCGGAGCCATTGTGCTGTCCCGTTCGATTACGATGCTCAGCCTGGGTGAGGATATTGCCAAGGGGCTTGGACAGCGTACAGGGCTGGTGAAATTAGCGGGTACGCTAATTGTTCTGATTCTGGCCGGAGCCTCGGTAGCTGTAGTGGGAGCTGTAGGGTTTGTCGGCCTGATCATTCCCCATCTGACCCGCTATCTGGTCGGTGTGGATTACCGCTGGATTATTCCCTGCTCTGCGGTGCTGGGTGCGCTGCTGGTGGTCGGGGGCGATCTGACGGCCCGGATGATCAATCCGCCGCATGAAACGCCGGTAGGTGCGATTATAGCGCTGATTGGCGTGCCGTTCTTCCTGTATCTGGCCCGAAAAGAAAGAAGGGAGCTGTAAAGATGCAGAGCCATAAGATAATCTCTTCAGAAGATGCAAGGCGTAAGCATGGCCTGAGGGTGATCGCCGTGCTGGCTGTTCTGATTGTGATCATGTTCATTATAAGTGTAAATACAGGATACATAAGACTTACCCCGCTTGAGCTGCTGGATACGTTGTTCGGTAAGGGGACGGACAAGCAGGAGCTGATTCTGTTCCAGTTCCGCCTGCCGCGGATTGTCATTTCTCTGTTAATTGGTACCGCACTTGCCGTATCCGGCGCAGTGATGCAGGGGGTTTTCCGCAATGATCTGGCCGATCCGGGTATTCTCGGCATTAATGCCGGAGCCGGACTGATGGTCATGCTGCTGATCTCCTTCTATCCTACGACCTCGGCGGCACCGGTCTATCTGTTGCCTGTGGTAGCCTTTGCCGGGGCAGCCTGCACTGCCGCTCTGATCTACAGTCTTGCCTACAAGCGGCATCAGGGCATTTCCCCGATCCGGCTGCTGCTTACCGGGGTCGCAGTGGCGGCAGGCATGAGCGCGGCGATGATCGTGCTGACGCTTCGCCTAGACCCTGATAAGTATCAGTTCGTGGCTACCTGGCTGGCGGGCAGCATCTGGGGCACAAGCTGGAAGTTTGTCTTGTCCCTGCTGCCTTGGATCGTGATTCTCCTGCCTTATGTCATCTACAAGGCACGGGTGATGAATGTACTTAATCTGGGCGAGCAGACAGCGACAGGACTCGGAGCTAATGTGAGCAGAGAGCAGTTCCGCCTGCTGGCAGCAGCGGTGGGCCTTGCGGCCTCCAGCGTAGCGGTCAGCGGCGGCATCGGTTTCGTCGGGCTGGTCGGCCCGCATCTGGCACGGCGGCTGGTTGGACCGAAGCATCAGCTGATGCTGCCCGCCTCCGCGCTGATCGGCGCGCTGCTTGTCATTGCGGCGGATACGATCGGGCGGCGGATTCTGCAGCCGTCCGAGATTCCTACCGGCATAGTGGTAGCTGTCATCGGCGCTCCATACTTTCTGTATCTTCTGGCCCGTACCAAATCTTAAATACAACCAGACCTTGGAGGGATATCAATGAATGAATCAATGGAATTATACGATGTGACCATTATTGGCGGCGGCCCCGCAGGCATGTATACAGCGTTCTATAGCGGAATGAGGGATCTGAAGACCAAGCTGATTGAAGCGAAAGATGAGCTGGGCGGCAGAATGCTGATTTATCCTGAGAAAATGATCTGGGATGTCGGAGGAGTGACACCTATTCTCTGCCGCCAGTTAATTGACCAGCTGGCAGAGCAGGCACGCACCTTCGATCCTACCCTTGTATTCGGACAGCAGATTGTTCACCAGGCCCGCCAAGAGGACGGAACGTATATTCTGACCTCAGCCACAGGCGAGCAGCACTGGACCCGTACCGTTATTCTCACCATCGGATACGGTATTCTGCAGATGGCGAAGCTTGAGATTGAAGGAGCGGACCGCTATGAGGTTACGAACCTGCACTACACGGTACAGGAGCTGGAGCCCTTCCGCGGCAAGCGGGTGCTGATCTCGGGCGGCGGCGATTCGGCAGTAGACTGGGCGAATGAGCTGGAGGGGATTGCCGCCAGTGTAACCGTGGTACACCGCCGGGAGCAGTTCGGCGGGCATGAGAAGAATATTGCCCGGATGAAGGCCTCCTCGGTGGATGTGCGAGTGCCTTGTGCGGTAAGCCAGCTGCACAGCAGTGACGGAGAGCAGATCGATCAGGTGACCGTCTGCCATATTCAGACCGGAGAGCATGAGCAGCTTGAGGTCGATGCCGTCATTGTCAACCACGGGCTGAGAAGCGACTTCGGTCCGCTGAAGGACTGGGGGCTGGATATGGGAGAATGGTGTGCGAACGTCAGCGGGAAGCTGGAGACCAATCTCCCGGGTATTTTCGCTGCCGGGGACTTCGTGGATTATGAGAGCAAGGTGAGGCTCATCGCCGGAACATTCACCGACGCAGTGCTTGCCCTGAACAGTGCGAAGCTGTACATGGACCCTACCGCTGAGAAGGTAGCCTACGTCTCCTCCCATAATGACCGGTTCAAGGAGAAGAACAAGGCGCTTGGCGTAGTAGATAACCACTAGCATTCCTACTTCAGTGATGCCAGCAAGTGTACCTGCGTTATGTCATAAGCTATATCTGCACAAGCTGTCCCTTACACGGATTATTCCGTACCGGGACAGCTTGTTTCTGCTTAAATATAAGAATTTATATGTTGCACATGCTAAATTATCCTTCTATTTCTCGCTGAAACGGTACCGTCCTTTAAAAGGACGGCAAAGCCGTTTCTACTTGGTTCCCATTCCATATGCTGTATAAAAATAGGATATCGGGCGAATAGTAAGAGCCAGGAGGTGCGGATATGGAGAATATAAATTCGCCGGTCTCCCCTAAGCTGGAAGACAACATCAGTACCATTCAAGCAAGGCTCGGGAACAGCCCCGATCTGGTTATACGCACCTATGAATTAATTAATAGAACAGCCCGTGTGGCTGCAGTATATATCGCTGGCATAACAGACAGAGTGATGGTCGATGACTATATCTCGCATGTGATGTCCTTTCAGGCTCTGAATGACCGTGCGCGGCTTGCGGTAACCCCGGAGGAAGTGTACAGCTATATTAAAGAGAATGCCCTTAGTATCGGCAAGGAGAAGCTGGTTACAGATATCAACGGGCTGCTGGAGGCGCTGCTCTCGGGCGATACGGTTATTCTGGTGAACGGAGTGGGGGGAGGCGTCAGTGGAAGCACCTGCGGCGGAGAGGCCAGAGCTGTTACCGAGGCAGGTACCCAGGTCGCCATCCGCGGCTCCAAAGAAAGCTTCACGGAGACCATCAGCACGAATATTGCCCTGGTCCGCAAAATCATCAAGAACCCGGACCTCTGGACTGAAACGATGAAGCTGGGTGATGTCACCCACACGGATATCACGATTATGTATATCCGCGGCATTGCTGATGAAGAGACGATTCAGGCGTTCAAGGACAAGCTTCAGGAGATTAAGGTTGATATGATTCTGGAGTCGGGATATATCGAACAGATCATAGAGGACAATAAATATTCCCCGTTCCCCACCATATTCAATACGGAGCGCCCGGATAGTGTGGCAGCCAATCTGCTGGATGGACGGATAGCGATCTTCGTGGACGGTACCCCGTTTGTCCTTATTGCCCCTACCACCTTCTTCATGTTTTTTCATACGGTGGAGGATTACTACCAGCGGTATGATATCTCCTCGCTGATCCGGATGCTCCGGTTCGTGTGCCTGGTCATTTCGATGTATGGCCCGGCGATCTTCGTCGCTGCGCTGAACTTCCATCAGGAGATGATTCCAACCCCGCTGCTGATCAATCTGGCGTCACAGCGGGAGGGGGTGCCGTTTCCTGCCTTTGTTGAAGCGGTTCTGATGGAGGTTACCTTCGAGATTATCCGGGAAGCAGGGGTACGTATGCCTTCGCCCATCGGCCAGACGGTCTCCATCATCGGCGGTCTGGTGCTCGGGACAGCAGCAGTTCAGGCAGGGATCGTCTCGCCGGCGATGGTAATCGTAGTCTCGCTGACAGGAATCTCGAGCTTTGCTACACCGGCCTTCAACATGGCGCTCTCCATCCGCATGCTGCGGTTTATCATCATGGCAATCGCCGCATTTATGGGGCTGTATGGCATCGCCATATTCACTATTATGCTGATTGCTCATCTATGCAGCCTGCGTTCGCTCGGGGTTCCTTACATGACTCCTATCGGTCCCTTTGTACCGGGGAATCTGAAGGATACCTTCATCCGCTCCCCGCAGAGCTTCACGAGGCTCAGAAAGCGGCTGGTCAACAACAGCAAGCGCTCTTCAGCCTCTCCCGCAGGGAAAAGGGCCGCCGGGAGGAAATCCGATGAACGGTAAGGGGCTGCTGCGCCTGATCGCTATAGCGGTGCTGGTCCTGCCGCTTGGCGGCTGCTGGAACAGCCGGGAATTGAACGAGCTGGCCGTTGTCAGCGGCATAGGGATGGATCTCGTTCCGGAGACCGATGAATACCGGGTAACCTTTCAATTGGTCAATCCGTCTTCCACATCGACAAGTACCTCTCCAGGAAGCGGCAAGCCTGCTGTAGTAGTGGTATCTGCCACCGATAAAACCATGTTCGGTGCGTTACGGCGGGCGTCAAAGCATGCGACCCGCCAGCTTTTTTTTGCCCATACCCAGCTTATTGTGCTTGGAGAGTCCTTGGCGCGGGACGGGATTAACGATATCTTCGACATCTTCGAGCGGTCCCATGAGCTGCGGCTCAATTCAGAAATACTGGTCGCCTGCGGCAGCGATGCCGCCTCTGTCATGAAGCTGCTGACTCCTGTAGAGAGTCTACCGGCACTGGGGCTGGTCAAAAAAGCGCAGAATACCTCCAGCGTATGGGGGGAGAATCGGCCAATCAGCGTATTCGATGTCATTCACGCTATTACAGGAGAAGGTGATCTGACAATTAATGCTGTGAAAATCAAGGGGAATGCTGAGGAAGGGAAGAAGAAAAGCAATCTGGAGGGGTCGGAGACCCTGACTGAGACAGTGATGAACGGGCTTGGGGTCTTCAGGCAGGGGAAGCTGATCTATTGGATGAAGGACTCCGAGGCACGGGGAACTGAGTGGCTGCTTAACCAGATAGAAGAAACAGTACTTAATATTGATGCGGATGATAAAAAAGAGTCCGTTGCCGTCAATATCATCTATTCCAGAACGGAGGTAAAGACTACGATGGAGGACGGGCTTCCGGTCTTTCATGTGACAATTGCGGAGGAGGGAGGCATCAATGAAACGGATAGCTACGTGGATCTTAGCAAACGGGAAGAAATCATGAAGCTTGAACGGGGGCTGGAGAAGAAGACGAGGATCGACGTCATGCAGGCTTTTCAGAAGGGGCAACAGCTGGAGAGTGATATTTTCAATTTCGGCAATGAGCTGAAACGGACGAATCCGCAGGAGTGGGCGGCACTGGACGGGGACTGGGGCCCAATCTTTGCGAAGGGAAGGCTGGACCTTAAGATCAAGGCTTACATCCGCAGCACTGGCATGAGTCTGAAACCCTATATCCCCGAAGGTAAATAATCGGCTTAACCGCAGAAATCAGGTGATTGTTGTTATGAAAAAAGAAGTGATCGGCCCGAGCCAGCTGCTTGCATTGATCATTCTGTTTGAGCTGGGAACCGCCGTGCTTGTCCCTATTGGCCTGGAGAGCGGACATGCGGTCTGGCTCGCAATTCTGTTTGCCCTCCCCGGAGGCATTCTGCTGTATCTGGTGTTCGCACATCTCTATCTTCAGTTCCCGAACCAGATTATAAGCGGTTATACGCGTTCTATTCTAGGGCCATGGCTGGGCTGGCCGGTAAGTTTGCTGTTTCTGCCGGTAATTCTCTATAACGGATCGAGAAACCTGCGGGAGGCGGGGGATCTGCTGATCTCGGCCTCCTATGACAAAACCCCGATTCTGATTATTAATTCCATCATGATTATTGCTGTGATGTATATTCTGAGAAAAGGGATAGAAGTGTTCGCCAGAACCGCCGAAATTGTCCTGTGGATCGTGATCATTATGGGGTGCATCTGTATTGCCGCTGTAATCTCAGCCGGGCTGGTGGAGTACAGAAATCTGTTTCCGCTTCATATGGGCGATTATAAGCAAGCCTTGAAATCAGCCTATCCCAGCATCCTGATCTTTCCGTTCGGCGAGCTGATGTGCTTCACCACCATTCTGCCCCACTTCAACAAATCCCGGAAAATCAAGAAAGCAGGTATCGCAGCGATTATTGTCAGCGCCTGCCTGCTGAGCTTCACCCATGCCATTGAGATGGCGGTGCTGGGAGAGAATCTCTACAGCCGGACCGCCTTTCCCATGTTTACGACCATTACGCTTGTGAATTTGGCCAATTTCATCCAGCGGCTGGATGCCCTTGTCGTCCTTACACTGATTATCGGGGCATTCTTCAAGCTGACCGTCTACTGTTATGCTGCTGTCGCGATAGCAAATGATCTGTTCAAGGTGAACGATACAAGCAGGCTGGTTATTCCGGCAGGCGTGATTATGCTGTTCAGCTCTTTTGTCAGCGCGCAGAATTATCCCGAGCATATGAATGACGGGAAGACCTTTCTGATGACGATTCTGCCAGTATTCTGTGCGGTGATTCCCATCCTGCTGCTGCTGATTCATCGTGTCCGGCGGAGGTTCGGCTTGTACCGTTAGAGGAATTATGAGTGTTTCCGGCGGGATTGACGCTTCTTAGAAGCATGAACGGCTACCTGGATGAAGGGGAGGAGCAGGAAGATCGTGATACATATCCCTTCCTGCAGTGTAGTTGTGGCAAAGATGGTCCCGAGCGAATGAATGGAGGCAGACAGACTGATACCGGTCATCACATCAATGATGACTATTAACGTAAGCGTAAGAACAGCGAACAGGACATAGATACTGATAATCTTCATGGCGGGTCTCCTTATGCACCGCAGGATGTTTTGCCGTGTCCGGCGAGGCGGGCTACAGATATTATCTCCGAGTAATGAATGGGGTAAACGCCAAAAGCTGCCTGAAGCCATTCAAGGCTTCAGGCAGCTTGATCATTACTCTATTATTGTGGTATCGAGGTCAGCCAATCGGCCAGCTCCTCCGTCTGGGCCAGGACGGCAATCGGATCATAATACCAGGAGCGCTCTTCTTTCCATACATAGATCTTCCCGTTCTTGACCGCCGGCAGGCTGCCCCAGATCGGGTCTGCCTGGAAGTCTTGAGCAGTCCAGGTATTGTCGGTGATGACCAGATAATCACCCGCATACTTGCCCAGGGTCTCGGCGGATAATTCAGCCCACTGCTTCTCCATAATTTCAGCAGCCACTCCAGCCGGAGGCTTGCGCCCCAGCGCCTGATAGATGGGCTGGCCTCCGCGTCCGAAGTTGTCCCCATAGACCCAGGTGGATTTGTCTGCATGCTCGAGAATGCTGAAGGTGGCCCCGGCAGGAATGGCTGCATCCACACGGGCCTTGGCGTCAGCAATCCGTTTATCGTAATCAGCCAGCCATGCTGCTGCCTCCTGCTCCTTGCCCAGCAGCTCGCCGAAAAAGGTCAGCTCATCATGCGCATTCTTCAAATCACCGTACGGCACAATGACCGTTGGGGCAATCTGGCTGAGCGCGGCATAGCTGTCTGCATTGCCTGAGATAATCAAGTCGGGATTCAGCGCGAGTATATTCTCCGGTGACATTTTACCGTATGTGCCGGTATCGGCGACTCCTGTCAGGAATTCCTTGAAGTACACATTCTCCAGTGTAAGCCCCGGAGCACCGACCGGAATCGTATCCAGTGCAATCAAGCTGCCCAGATATTCCTCGGCCACAATCCGCTGCGGTGCTGCCGGCACCTCAATATCTCCATTCACAGTTGTCACAGTATGGAAAGCCGGAGCTGTGGTGGCAGCAGCCTTCTCCGGCTGAGGAGTGGAATCGGGTGTTCCAGTGGCATTAGCTGAAGCAGCACCACTGCTGGTAGTAGAGGTGTTGTTTCCACAAGCTGAGGCCATAAGAGTCAATGCCAGAAGCAGAGTTACTATGATCCAATGCTTCAGGTGGATGTTGCGTGAACGTAAATACGGGATCTTCAAGAGGTTGCCTCCTTAATGTAGAACGATTATCATTCTCAGGTAACACTTTACAGAGTTTGCTCGGATTAGACTATGGCTGAATGTGATGTCCGGCTATGTAAATTTATGATGTCAGCGCCTGCACCAGGACCTTCAATTGCGCTTCGGAGGAGAGGGGGTCGAAGCCGTAGAACATGCAGGGCTGATTCAGGAAATAGATTCTTCCGCCTGGAGAATCATCGGTATGATGTTGGTGTACAGGGTGAAGTAAGCTCTGCAGCGGCTCCAGCGCTTCAGCAGCCTCCCTGCTTGAGGTAATGAAGATATGGTCAGCGGGGTAGCGGGCAATGTTATGGAAGGCGATCTCCAGGTAGCCCTTATCCAGCAGTCCCTCTGCAATGAGGCCAAGCGGCGGGCGGAAGCCAAGATCATGATACAGAATCTGCGTCCCGCGGCCGTAGCTGCTGCTGAAGCAGTAGGCCGCCTCTGCGCCAAGCTCCAGGACTAGGGCGGTTCCCCGGTCACCGATCCGCCGGTCAAGCAACTGATTAGCTTGATAACAATGCCAGTCATAGAGGCTTAGCCAGGCCTCTGCCTGCGGCTGACGCCCGGTCACCTCGGCAATCAGCCGGAATTGCTCCCGCCAGTCCATTTGCATGAAGGGAATCTCGATCACCGGTGCGACGGACAGGAGCTGCTTGCTCTTGTCAGGCAAGGAGTAGCTGATAATAACATCCGGCCGGGCGGACGATAGACGTTCGTAAAGACCTGAGGAGCTGATTCCTTCATCCAGCAGCTTCTTCCTGGAAGGAACGGGCTGCAGGCTCTCCATCCAGGCCGAATAGACTCCCAGCCTGGGAACGACTTCGAGCGCATGGAGACTGGCCGTATGATTGAAGTTCAGCGAGACTACGGATTTGCTCTTACGGTGATAGGCTGATGGCGAAATTCCTACGACCTGCTTGAATTTGCGGCTTAAATAAGTTCCTTCGCTATACCCGATCTCAAGCGCCAGCGTACTCAGATTCGGGGCTCCTGTAAGGATACGCTGCTGGGCCTTGCGGATGCGCAGCAGCGTTATGTATTGGTTGAAGGTCTGTCCGGTGAACTTGCGGAAGCTCCGGGAGAAATGCTCCGGGGTGATTCCGGCAAGCCCGGCAGCCTGTTCTCTCGTCAAATCTTCATTATAATGGGATTCTATATATTGCAGGACACGGTCAATCCACTGAGAGGGCGGCTCTGCGTCCTCCGCTGAACTGTCATATAGCTCACTGAGCAGCTCCGTGAACAGAGCTTGCAAGGCAAACGGCTTCCGCTGCTCCGGCTGGTTCCAGCCGCTAAGAAGCTGCACAGCCATTGTGCTTACGTGGGGCGGACAGCTTCGGACCGGCTGACGATGGTTCAGCGGGCTGAACGTCCGGATGTTGCCGGAGATCGCCGCATATTCGATCCATACACCCTGCAGCTTATGGCTGCGGGGCAGCCTGATATCCACCGAACTGTCACTGCACAGAATATGACCGCCGGATAGACGGATGCGTTCGCCATCCAGCTCGATGACTTCGCTTCCTCTGGTGATCACCACCAGGAATGAGGTGAAGGGCTGAGTGGGATTGTCCCCGTTAAAGGAGGCTTGATCCAGTGCCATTACACGTACCGGAATATAAAAGCTGTGAGGATTAGGCCATGAACTGCCGGTATTTCGCGTCTGCATGTTTCAAGTCACTCTTTTCTTAGATGATAATCATTCTCAATGTTAGTATAACAGTCTTTCCTTCTATTGACGATCCCCGAAAAGGAAGGTAGTTTAGGGTTATAGACAAGCTGGGTATTGTTGTATTGAAGGGGGCGGAACTGCCATGACAACCTGGAATCTGCAAGGAACGGTCAGCCATCTGCTGATCTGTAACGGAAGTGACTGCAAGAAGCACAAGGGCGAAGAGGTAGCGGAAGCGATCGAGGATGAGATTACGAAGCAAGGGGCAGACGCGCTGATACATACAACAGTAACCCGCTGCAACGGAAGATGCTCGGATGCCTGTGTCGTGATCTCTTACCCGGAAGGCGTATGGTACAGGGATGTTACCCCTAAGACGGCCAAAAGTCTGGTGCGCAAGGTGCTGAAGGGAGAAAAGCTCGAAGAGAATTTGCTCTACACTTACGAAGATGGCCTCAAGGCCGCGATCCCGAAGGGTGCCAAAGGGAAGAAGAAGAAATAACATAAGAGCCGTAGTACAGCCCGTTGACGGAATAATTCCGGCTGCGGGTTGTTTATTTTTTCCAATGGGGGCTTTACAATAGATAGAAAAGTCTAAGAGGGGGAAGCGGAATGTTTGTAGGCTTTGGGCCGGAGGATGATGTGCTGCACAGCAGGCTGTTCATGCAGGAGGAGGTAGAATATAACCTGATTCATCTGATCGCGGGGAATCAGGAGTCCATGCGGCTGAAGACGGAGGAGAATGACCTGATTTTCGCCCATGCCCCAGGGCGTAACTCGTGGTTGTGGTTATCGCCGGAGCTGGAAGAAGAGAGGCGCCGTTCCCTTGTCCGGGAGCTGACGGAAATGCTGGCGGACCGCGAGTTGCCGGGGGTTACCGGAACGCCGGGGACGGGGAGGCTGTTCGCTGATGCGTACAGCAAGCTTATCGGCAAGTCTCACCACGTACGGATGATGATGGAGGCCTATCACTGCCCGCAGGTGCAGCTGCCGCATGGTGTCAGCGGCAAGCTGCAGCAGGCGGAGCCAGGCGATATTCCGCTCATCGCCAGGTATTTAGCTGGGTTCGTGCAGGAATGCTTCGGAACGGAGAGTGCGCCGGAGGATCATCTGGACTATGCCGGGACGGTCATGGAGTCTGGCAAGCTCCGTCTGTGGATCGACAAGGACCAGCCGGTGTCCATGGTTAATCTGGCCCATCAGTCTGCCAGACATGCACGAATCAATGAGGTCTACACTCCGCGTGAGTTCCGCAAGTATGGGTATGCGAGTGCGGCTGTAGCTGCCCTATGTGACGAACTGCTCAGCAAGGGTGTGACGCCAATGCTCTACGCCGATGCGGCGAACCCTGATTCTAACAAGGTTTATCAGTCGGTGGGCTTCAAGCGGACCGGAAGTATTGTTGATTTGCGCTTTCAGTAAGTCCGTAATTATTAAGCCTAATACAAGGAGGAACGTCTAAGAATGCTGCAAGGAATGAAACTAATAGTGACCGGTGCGGCTTCAGGTATTGGTAAGGCCATTGTCAGACATAGTCTGGAGGCGGGAGCTGAGGTCATTGGCTGTGACCTGGATGGTCCGCGTCTGGAGGAGCTGAAGCGCGAAGCTGCTTCGGATAAGCTCTATACTTACCGCCTGAATGTAGCCGATTACAGCGAGGTGGAGCACTTCTTCTCAGCCCTTCAGCAAGAGCATGCCGATGTGAGCGGGCTGGTTAACAATGCAGGGATCTATCTGGGCCGCAGCCTGCTGAAGTATACGCCTGAGGAGATCAGCCGGGTGATGGATATCAACATCAAAGGGTATGTCTATTTCTCCCAGGCCTTCGGACGGATGCTGCTGGAGCAGAAGCAGAAGGGCGTCATCGTTAACATGTCATCGGTCTCCGGCCAGGAAGGCAGCTCCGATGCAGTGTACGGTCTAACGAAGGCTGCTATTCTTGGCTTGACCAAGAGCTGCGCAATGAATTTTGCCCCGTTGATCCGCGTAAATGCAGTGGCCCCGACGATGGCGGACACCCCGATGATGGGACATATCCCCGCCTGGAGACAGCAGGAATACCGGGAGCACCAGTTAAATCCTGAACCGCTGCTGGCGGAGGATGTTGCCGATACGGTGATTTTTATGCTGAGCAGCAGAGCCAGAGCTTATACCGGAGCCACCTTTGACATTAACAATGGCTGTTATTTGCGGTGATCAACCCTGATTTGACTTGCAGCTACAGGGTTACTATGCTTATACATAGTGCAAATAATCACACTTAACAGGTAAGAGTTGCAGCTAGGGGGCGGCAGGATATGGATAGACGGCAGGTATGGCCGGATAAATTCAAGAAGTTTTTTCTGAACAACAAGTTTGTGGTAGGTCTGCTGATTGCGTTGCTGGTGGGCTTAACGATACTCGTATTCTCAAAGATTCCGTTTGTGTTCAAGCCGCTGTCTGTGCTTCTGCATACGGTGGCAGCGCCGCTGCTGCTCTCAGGAATCGCCTATTATCTGCTGAATCCGCTGGTGGACCGTCTGGAGAAGAGAAGCCGGGTGAAGCGGGCCTATGGCATTGTCATTCTGTATCTGATTATTATGGGGATTATTACTCTGGTGCTGCTTATGGTCATCCCGATCATCCGCACCCAGCTCATGGGCCTGATTGACAACTTCCCCGTCTACAGTGAGCAGATCCAGGAGGAATTCCTCCAGCTTACGGGCAGTGAATTGTTCAATAAGATCCAGTCGAGCGTGGGCACGGACCTTAGTGATATCACCAGCAAGGTGACGACCTGGGCTTCCACTTTCCTGAATAATGCCGTCAGCGGCGTGGGCAGCTTCGTGGGAACACTGACCGAAATTGTATTGGCTGTAGTGACTACACCGTTCATTCTTTTCTATCTCCTGCGCGACGGCAAAAGATTGCCCGACTATCTCATGAGACTCATCCCTACCGCGCTGCGGCCGCAGTCCCGGATGGTGATGCAGGAAATGAACAATCAGATCGCATCGTATATCCGCGGCCAGATTATTGTCAGCTGCTGCATCGGAGCACTGCTCTATATCGGGTATCTGATTATCGGGCTGGAGTATTCGCTGGTTCTGGCGATCGTTGCCGCTTGTACGGCTGTAGTTCCTTATCTGGGGCCGGCCATTGCAATTACCCCTGCGCTGATTGTAGCGATGGTGACCTCACCGTTTATGCTGCTGAAGATGGTCATTGTCTGGACCGCCGTCCAGCTGATTGAAGGGAAGTTCATCTCGCCGCAAATTATGGGGAAATCGCTGAAGATCCACCCGATTACGATTATTTTTGTGATTATTTTTGCCGGGAAAATGTTCGGTGTACTCGGTATCATACTTGCGGTGCCGGGCTACGCCGTGCTTAAGGTGGTAATGACCCATATCTTCCAGTGGTTCCGCTTCCGCTCCGGGCTCTACAGAGTCATCGAAGAAAAGACTGAGGAATAAAGCGAAAAGGAATGAGTGCAATGAAAGGACAACTGGTGAATACAGCTTATGGGCAACTGAAGGGAGAAGCGGGAAACGGCGTGAACGTGTGGCGCGGCATCCCGTTCGCTGCCCCGCCGCTTGGAGAGCTGCGCTTCCGGGCACCGCAGCCGCCGGAGTCCTGGAGCGGCGTGCGGGAGGCCGTCAAGTTCGGACCGGTCAGCCTGCAGCCGGTCAGCACCAGCGGGACGCGGTTCGGCGGCACCACCCCTATCTATGATGAAGATTGTCTATATCTGAATGTCTGGTCCCCGGCGGTGGCGGAGGAGAGCGAAGCGCTGCCGGTGATGGTGTGGATTCACGGCGGCACCTTCGTTACCGGCGCAGGCAGCCAGCCGATGTTCGAAGGCAGCAATCTGGCCGTCTCCGGGAAGGTCGTGGTGGTTACCGTGAATTACCGGCTGGGTCCGCTCGGGTTCCTGCATCTGTCTCCGCTGGGCGGAGGACTGGGCAGCAATCTGGGTCTCCTGGATCAGATTGCTGCCCTGGAATGGGTGCAGCAAAATATCGCTGCCTTCGGCGGTGATCCGGCGCGAGTCACGGTCTTCGGGGAGTCGGCAGGGAGCATGAGTATTGCCGCGCTGCTGGCGATGCCTGCGGCGAAGGGACTGTTCGCCAGGGCTATTATGGAGAGCGGCGCGGCGCAGACGCTGAATGGGGAGCTGGGCGGGCAGATTGCCGCCGCTTTCCTGGCAGAGCTGGGCCTTCAGCCCGGCGGCGATACGCAGCTTCTGCATACGCTGACGGCCGGAGAGATCATGGAAGCCGCAGGCCGGATGGCGTACAAGCTGTCCGGAGACTCGATGAATATGTTTTTCCAGCCGGTTGTTGAGCCGGGCACCTTGCCGGTTGAGCCGGTACAGGCCATCGCAGCGGGAGCTGCCAGCGGCATTCCCGTGCTGATCGGAACGAATCTGCATGAAGGCAATCTGTTCTTCCGCGAGGGGCAGAAGGCGGATAACTTCGAGCAATCACTCAAAGCGCTGGAGCAATTGATGGGAGTGGACGACCTCTCCGAGCTGACCTCCGATTACAGCCAGACCTGGGAAGGACAGGCGGAGGTGCTGACTGACCTCTTCTTCTGGGCCAGCTCGATTTCGTTCGCGGAGAAGCAGCAAGGGCATGCCCCCGTCTGGATGTACCGCTTTGACTGGACGGTGGCTGGGCATCCGCTGCTGGAGAAGGCCATTCACGGCGCGGAGATTCTGTATGTCTTCAACAACCTCCCGCTGCTCAAGCAGTACGGCCTGAGCGTGACGCCGGAGATGGAGGCAGTGGCCGAGGCGATGCAGACCGCCTGGACTGCCTTCGCCCATAGTGGAGATCCGGCAGCGCCGGGACTGGATTGGCCGCAGTACACGCCGAAGACGCGGGCAACGATGATATTTGACCAATCCTCGCTTGTGGTGAATGACCCGGACGGGGAGAAGCGCAGACGGATTTTTGAGCATTACTTGGGATAAGTTTACAGGCAGCAGCCCTCGCCGGAGGAAGACCCCCGGGAGGGCTGCTGCCTGTATGCGGGCGAATGTATGCGTAAAAGCGAATGCATTGAGCAAGTGCGGAGATATGCGGGCGAATGTATGCGGAAAAGCGAATACAATGGGTGCTGCGATAAGGGAAGGGTCCATTGCTCCACAGCCAGTAACATTAATTGAGAAATCCTGCACGAATTGCAGCAATCCTGTTCGATAGGAACGGTTTATGTTGAAATCTTGCACGAATTGCAACAAATCCAGCGCTGACTTACTCTATACACTATAATTCCTGCAAATGATGCAACAATGAGCCCTCAGCCAGTAACAGTCATAGAGAAATCCTGCAAAAAGTGCAACTATGCTGCTCTATACAAGCGTTCGGTGAGAGATAAAACTCTCAGATTGGCCAGAGTTGGGCTGAGCGCCAGAATGAGTGGGAGAACACTTTAGAATGTACGCGAAAAAGCGAATACAATGGGCAGGCGCGGGGTGTGTTGGCCAAATGTAATCGGAAAACCGATTACAATGGGCAGGCGCGGCGGTGTGTGGCCAAATGTAATCGGAAAACCGATTACAATGGGCAGGCGCGGGGTGTGTTGGGGGAATGTAATCGAAAAACCGATTACAATGGACGGACGCGGTGGTGTGCGGGCTGTATATTATGCCATCAGAAAGCGATGAGGCACCAGCATCCCCTTACCCCGCTAGGATGCTGGTGTTCTGCTTATTTCACCGGCGTGTAGCCGGTCTTCTCAACCAGCTCCTGGCCCTCGGCGGACAGAATCCAGTCCAGGAACGGATCGATGTTCGGGTTGGTGCTGCCGGCCGTTACGGCGTAGAATTCGACGGCGAGCGGGTAATCGCCGCTGCGGATGGTCTCCTTGGAAGGCGGTACCTGATCGATGGCCAGCAGCTTGATCTCATCGCTGGCATTCATCTGTGAGGCGTAGAACAGGAAGCTGAATCCAAGTGCGTTATTGAAGTTGCGGTAGCTGGCGGTCAGGCTGATAATGCCGCTCATGACGTCTGCCACATTCTCCTTGGGGGGAGCCATCAGCTGGCGGTCCTCCATGATTTTTTGCAGCTTGGTCTGGCTGCCGCTGTTCTCTTCCCGCTGAAAAGCCCGGATGGACGCCTTCTTGCCGCCGACCTCCTTCCAGTTCGTAACCGTGCCGGAATAGATATCCTTAATCTGATCTACCGTTAAGCTGTCCACCGGATTGCGCTTGTTGACGAAGAAGACGAACGCTTCGCGCCCGATCGGAGTGAGCTTCAGCTCCCGGCCCGCCAGCTTCGCCTGCTTCGTCTGGGCCAGCGAAGGGGCTGCGGCAAATATAATGTCAGCATTCCCGGCGATCAGACGCTTGTAAGCCTCGGAAGTGCTGGTGCACAGGACGAGATCATTTCCGGTCAGCTCAATGCTGGAGTTATAGGTATCCTGCGGATACACGGCCTGGACAAAAGCGGAATATAGCGGATACAGTGCCGTTGCGCCATCCAGACGGGGCATTTGCTCCGTAAGCTGATAGGATGCCTTATGATCGAGAGAAGCAGCCTTGGTATTGGCCTCAAAGGGGGCGTATTGGTACAGGTTCACCTCTGGTTCTCTGACTTCTGCCAGGCTGTTCACATACGCTTGTCTGATCTCATGGCCTGCGGCTGCCAGCACACAGATTCCGGCAAAAGCGGCCAGGAGCATCCGCCGTACCTTGCTGCTGAACAGGCCAAAGATGCTGAGCACGGAGAATACAGCCAGCCCTGAAGCGACCACGAGGGCCAGCGGACCATAGAAGAGCATTCCTCCTGTAAAAGCGGCGATAACATAAGCTATGAAGCCGAGGATGGCAAGGCCGGCCAGAGCTAGGATGGAATACAGCAGATTGGTCGGAATACTTCTTTTCATGATAACCTCCATAAAATCTCTATATTAGGGATGATCAATGTTCATACTATAGTGTAGCGCACACTGCCGTTTCTGCCAAACGAACCAGAACCTGGATGCGGCCCGCAAATTGAATTAACAGAATGTAATGTTGGGTTGAATGATTATTGAATGAAATATAATGATTATTTTCATAAAAAGCTGGACGAAATCAAAAATCAGAGGTATTCTGAGATTGTGAAAATAATAACAGAATACAAGATTCTCGGGGTAAGGTGAAATTCCTGACCGGCGGTGATGTTCGTGAGAACTAAGCCCGCGACTCGTTACTCTTTTCACAAGAGGAAGCGACTGATCTGGTGACAATCCAGAGCCGACGGTAAAGTCCGGATGGGAGAGGATCATAAGATAAAGGCGGCGGGTCTATTCCGTATGTCTTTATTGATAACAACCCCCGATGTTTGTCCTGTTCACAGGAGACTCGGGGGTTTTTGGTCTCTATCGAGGGTTTGTATCGACAAGGAGAATGAAAGATGAGTAATGTAACTGCTTCATCCCAAGGCGTGCGTACCGCACCGGTGCGCAGCGGATTCTGGCTGGTGGTTCTGGGGGCGGCCTTATGGGGAGTTGACCCGCTGTTCCGCATTATCCTGCTGAAATCCCTGACTTCCTCCCAGATTGTACTGCTTGAGCATGTTGTGCTCTTCCTGGTGGCCGCTCCGGTAATGTGGCGTAACCGCGCAGAGCTGAAGGGTGTACGTCTGCGTCAGGCCGCAGCGCTGCTAGTGGTATCGTGGGGCGGCTCAGCCGTAGCGACCATTCTGTTCACCAAAGCTCTATCCAGCGGAGACTTCAATGCCGTGCTGCTGCTCCAGAAGCTTCAGCCTTTGTTCGCCATTGGTCTTGCTGCTGTTATTCTAAAAGAACGCCTGCCGCGCCATTTCGCACCGCTGCTTATCGTTGCCCTGGCCGGAACGTACCTGCTGACCTTCGGCTGGACGATTCCCTTCGGCCATGTGAACAGCTTCATGGGTGTAGGAAGCCTGATGGCGCTGGGTGCTGCAGCTTTGTGGGGCGGATCTACAGTTATGGGCCGCTATCTGCTGGGCTCGATGAAATATGAGACCGTAACCTCACTGCGCTTCATTCTGGCGCTCCCGCTGCTGTTCGTAATTACAAGCATGGAAGGCGCCCCGTGGCAGATGAGCGGCGGAGTCAGCGGCTCGGCGGCAGTTGCCGTTAACCTGCTGCTGCAGGCGTTGCTCCCCGGACTGCTCAGCATGCTGCTCTATTACAAGGGACTGAATACGACCAAAGCTTCGGTAGCGACACTGGCCGAACTCAGCTTCCCGATGACAGGGATTTTGATTAACTGGGTGGTCTATCAGCAGCTTGTAACCCTGCCGCAGATTGTCGGCTTCGCGCTGATCTGGACGGCACTCTTCTTCATCTCCAGTCAGCAGCGGGATCAGCTGCAGCCGGCCAAACAGAATTAACTTCATAGCGCTACAGTCTGAGGGGACATACCCCAGGACCCAGCGCATCATAGTCAAAGAGGATGTTCCTACACGGCCGCGCCGTCCGGGAACATCCTCTTTGTTGTATTGCAGACGCAAGGCAAGAGTGCCGCCGCTGGAGTGATTTTATTTCAGATATGGAGTGATCTTGATGCTCTTGTACCCAAGCTCCTTAAGCTGCGCTGGTGCGATATACAGCCGGCTTGCCGAATTGAAGCTGTTAACAGGTGTAAGAACCGTGTGATTGCTGCCGTTTGTGATTTTATAGATATAAGCCGCAGAAGGGTCGCCGGTTGCGCTAAGGTTCATGACTTCGACCTTCCAGCCGAGTGCCGCAGCAAGCGGCTTCACCGGTATCCACTCTTGTCCGCCCTTAGTGAATACGGTGGATACATCGACACTTTTTCCGTCCAGATTCAGGTTGTGTTCATAGGCTAAGGTGATCGGCATGTCCGTGACAGGCAAGTCTTTCAGCAGCATATCTTTAGGAAAAGCAACTTCGGGTCTGGAGGAAGGAGGAGCAGGGAACAAGGCTTCAAGCTCGCGGGTGTCCTTGACCAGCCGTGACGATCCGTCCTTCAGATTATAGATCCATGGGAGGCGCTTAGGCTCGTTTTTGACATATTGCAGCAGTCCCTTCGACAGGTTCAAGTTGTTCAAGGTCCCTTTCAGCAGCTCCTGCCGCTTCCCGGTGGACGGATCGTACGTACTGATCACATTCTGTTTGGCAGTCTCATTATATCCGCTCTCAAGCAGCGTATGCTGGTTGATCCACCGTGCACTGTAGTACCACTGAGTAGAATAATAGACGGAGACCTTGCCGGTCGCCGAGTTTCTCAGATACTGATCACCAAATTTGGCGACATAGCCCTCCGGCTGCCGTTCATAACGGGAACGCTCAAGAACACCCCAGCGGCCGTCAGGGGAGAAGGAGTATTCACTTTTGCGTACAATGGACTGGCTCTGCGTATCGTATACATAGGCTTGCTCCGGATCATCCATCCCCGTCAACTGTAAGTTCCCGCTGTCATACTTCCAGAAATGTTGAAAGGCCTCCGGCCATTTGGCATACGTTCCGTCCGGCTGCCGGGCAATGACGGCATTGATGAACTGGTTCCCGTCCAATTGGCTCACAGAATATAGCTGTACGTTGGAGCTTTTGCTGGTATAGGAATCGTATACCTCGATCTTCTCGGCTGCATGTGCTGTGAGCGGTGCTGCGAATGCCAGAAGCATTGATGCAGAGAGAACCATCCGTAAGGAGTGGTGCAGTGCTTTTCTCATATGAACTTCCATCCCTTCTGTGTAAATAACTGTAACTATAGACGGCCCTGAGGCAGGAAAAGTTTCGCTGGTCCTGCTTAATCACGATGAATTACAGAGGGGAAGAGTAAAAATAAGCCTTTTTTCCCATACTACCCTTATTCTTGCCGTAGGACAGCTTCACACCTGAGCTTAAGGAGGCCCCGCAGATGAACACTGATTCCCCGGCTCCAGCCGTCTATATCCAGCTTAAGAACCGGGTGACGGTGCCCAAGGGCAAGGGGGTGCTGCTGCGCGATGTCGCTTATCTGATCACTGATCAAGAGTGGCGGGAGCCGCTGTATACACTGCTTGTGCTTCAGCCGAAGGAGAGTGACGGCAATCTGATTCTGGTTGATCTGCTGACCGTCATTCCCCGGATTCAGGAAGTGTACCCTGATGCGGAGATCCAACCGATTGGCGAAGGCCGCACCATTGTACAGATTGAAGGTCCCTCTACGGCTGCTAAACCTTCTATAGCCCTGTTCGTGCTGGTCTGGCTGCTGCTGTTCTTCGGCTCGGCGCTGACGATTATGAATTTCCATGCCGATGTCAGCATGCTGGAGGTACAGATCCGGATTGTGGAGATGCTGACCGGCCGCAGGGACGAGCATCCTTATCTGTTTCAGATTGCCTATTCGCTGGGCATCGGGCTTGGGATGGTCATTTTTTTCAATCATTTGTTCAAAAAGAAATGGAATGAGGAGCCGACTCCCCTTGAGGTGGAAATGTTCCTGTATCAGAAGAATATCGATCAATATGTAATCAACGAGGAGTACCGCAAAATGAAACGCCGCAGTGACGAGGCACCCGGCAGCCGGGAGGGGGGCGCATGACGGCACCGCTGTCGCTTGGACTTCATCTGCTGCTCGGGATTGCCGGGGGAATCGCAGTGGGCGGAGGGGTGATTGCGCTATTCGTAGTGCTGGATATCATTCCCCGGCTGGCACAGCTCACCTCCTCCTATGACAAGGTTCACTGGTATGAGGGAGCGATGGTCGGCGGTTCCCTGCTGGGGACGGTGAGTGACTTCTGGAACTGGAAAATGGCGGCCGGTCCGCTAATTGAGCTGGGGGTCGGCCTGTTCAACGGCATATTCATCGGCATGCTGGCCGCGGCACTGACTGAGGTGCTCAATGTCCTGCCGATCCTGGCCAAACGTCTGCATATGACCCATCTGCTGCTTGGTCTCTTAATGGCGATGGTATGCGGCAAGGTGGCGGGCTCGTTGTTCGACTGGTTTGTCTATCAACAGTAAAGGGGGCTAGGGAGTGAGATATATTCACAGCGGTGATCCGGTAGAGACGGATAAAAAGAAAGACCGTTCTGCGGAGCAGAGCACGGAGCAGAAGTCACCGGAGCAAGCAGAGCAACCGGCAGCGTCCCAGAGTAGCAAGGGTCAGGAGCTGGGCGCGGTGACGGGGCAGCAGTCGCCAGAGCAGGAAGAGCAAGCGCCTGCGTCCCAGAGTAGCAAGGGGCAGGAGCTGGAGGCGTCAGCGGAGCTGGGCGCGGTGACACGCCCGATTGAGGGCGGGCAGGAGAGCCCTTCGGGCCTGGATGCTCCGTCCAATACCGGCGGGGAGGATAGCGGCGGTAAGAACGCAGCAGCTGGAGAAGGTGAGGATGACGGCGGTCAGAGTGCTGCGTCTGGGGACAATGAAGCAAGCGGTGATAAGAATGTTGCACCTGGAGACACTGGGGCTGTTAGCGGGAAAGATGCTGCGTCTGGAGAAAGTGTGGCTGACGGCGCTCAGAGTGCTCCGGCTACAGAGGAGGAGTTCCGCACCGAGGACGATCCCGCATCCGGGAACGGAGACGATCAGGAATCGTCCGGCGGAGGGATCAAAGGGTTCTTCAGCAGTCTGTTCGGCGACGATGCCGGGCCGGAGGAGCAGGCCGGGGACGGCTCCGGCAATACGGATGGACCGAATCAGGAGATGGAAGCTGCGGATGAACTGGGTAAGTCCGGTCAGCCGGAGGAAGCGTCTGCGGAATCCGGGAAGGGAGACCAGGCAACTGACCAAACAAATGACCATTCGCAGCAGGACGCGCATTTTGCCGGAGATTCTGCCTCCGCCGGTTTTGCAGGCCCGGAATCAGCGGATGCTGAAGGAGCCGGTACAACCGAGCAGTCAGAAGCTGCGCAGGCAGGGACGGAACATTCAGTGACGGAACATTCAGGTGCGGATTCCGGCCTGGAAGATGGAGCCCGTGAGGACGGCAGAGACAAGTCACAGGACATGGAAACCTCGGACGAACTGGGGGCGCAGTCGCCGGATAAGAGCCATAAAGGCTTTTTTGCCAGATTATTTGGAGATGATGAAGAGTCTGAGGATCAGGAGGACAGTCAGGAAACTGGTCAGCCAGAGCAGCCGAAGCAGTCCGCACCTAAGCAGTCCGCCCCCAAGAAGGCCAAAGCCGGTCAGGGAGCGGATTCTGCAAGCAAGCCCAAGGACCCCATGCAGCAAAAAAGGGACAATGAACGCTCTGACTCCCTGGAGCAGTCGATTACGTATTGGCAAGGCAATGACAAGATCCCGCAATCACTTGCGGATGCCAAGAATACACTGACCGAGGTGCTTGGGCTGGGCTCATCCTTCGATATTGTGTTCAGGGAAATGTCCTTCGGCGGAAAACGCGCAGCACTGCTCTGCATCAGCGGCTTCGCCAAGGATACGATTATCGATGAAATTCTGAAGCGCCTGACCTATCTGACCCCTGAAAATGTATCGACCGATGTCGTCGCCAGCTTCATGAGTGAATATATTCCCCATGTTCAGGTGGAGAAAGGCGAGCTGTTCAGCGAGAGCATCAACAAAGTGTTATCCGGCATGAGTGCGTTCTTCATTGAAGGGGAATCACAGGCTATCATCATGGATACCCGTTCGTACCCTTCCCGAAGCCCGGATGAACCGTCGATTGAGCGGGTGGTCCGCGGAGCGCGCGACGGCTTCACAGAGACGCTGCTGAGCAATGTGGCCCTGGTGAGAAGGCGTATCCGCGACCCGGGGCTGAAGCTGGAGATGCACCAGATCGGACGGCGGACCCGGACGGATGTCTGTCTGGCCTACATTGATGACATCGTGGATAAGACCCAGGTGCAGGCTGTTACCGACAAGCTGAAAAGCGTCAATCTCGACGGCATTCCCCTGGCAGACAAGCAGCTGGAGGAGGCTATTGTCGGCGGCGGTTGGAACCCCTATCCGCTGGTCCGTTATTCGGAACGGCCGGATATTGTTGCCTCTCATCTGCTGGAGGGCCGGGTCGTTGTTTTTGTCGATACCTCACCGAGTGTCATGGTGCTGCCGACGACGTTTTTTGATCTTTGCCAGCATGCGGAAGAGAACCGCCAGACCCCTTTTATGGGGAGCTATCTGCGCTGGGTCCGCTTCATCGGGATCTTTGCGTCGATGTTCCTGCTCCCGCTGTGGATGCTGATGGTGCTTCATCCGGAGCTGAAGCCCGGCATGCTGGATTTCATCGGTCCGCAAAAATCAGCCAATCTCCCGCTTATTGCCCAGTTTCTGATCGTTGAGCTGGGGGTGGACCTGCTGCGGATGGCTGCGGTGCATACACCGACCCCGCTCGGCTCCGCGATGGGGCTGATCGCTGCCATTCTGGTCGGTGATATCGCCGTACAGACCGGGCTTTTTGTCAATGAAGTGGTGCTCTATATGGCGGTGGCCTCTATCGGGATGTTTGCAACGCCGAGCTACGAGCTGGGGCTGGCTAACCGGATTGTCCGGCTTGCACTGCTGCTGGCGGTAGCTGCTTATGGCATCCCCGGCTTCATGATCGGGACGACACTGCTGGTGGTGCTGCTAACCACACACCGTTCGTATAACTCTCCATACATGTGGCCGTTTATACCATTTAATGCAAAAGCTATGGCGGAGATCCTTCTGCGTCAGCCGGTGCTCAGCTCCAAAACAAGGCCATCCTTCAACAAAACAAGAGATAACACCAGGATGCCTGAGAATAAGGACGCCCCGCGCAAGTCGTAGGAAAATACAAATCAACTGCAAAAAAGTCCATTCAACGGTGTTCCCTCTGTCTGTTATACTGAGTATACTGAATAGCCCCGCAATAAGCCGGATTTGTATTCTGAGCATCTTTTACAGGAACGCATCGGGGCCCCAAATCATATACTAGACAGGGTGGATCGGATGATTCCACAGAAATTGGAGGACTGCGCAATGTTTTTACACGGGACGAGCCGAATCAATGATGCAGGGCATTTGGAGATCGGCGGATGTGATGTAACCGAATTGAAGGCGGAATATGGAACACCGCTATATATAGTGGACGAGCAATTGGTCCGCCGCCGCTGCCGCGAGTACATGGAGGCATTCACAGCTTCCGGTCTCGGGTTCCAGGTGGCTTATGCCAGCAAGGCGTTCTCGACGATGGCGATGTGCCGGCTTGCGGATGAGGAAGGATTGTCGCTGGATGTGGTCTCCGATGGAGAGCTGTATACTGCGCTGCAAGCCGGTTTCCCGGCGGAACGCATTCATTTCCACGGCAATAATAAGACACCGGATGAGATTGAGATGGCGATCGATGCTGGGATTGGCTGCTTTGTCGCCGATAATCTGGTGGAGCTCCGCCTGCTTCAGTCCATTGCCGCCCGCAGAGAAGTGACGGTTAATATTCTGCTGCGCGTGACGCCCGGGGTGGAAGCCCATGCCCATCATGCCTACGCTTCCACAGGACAGACCGACTCCAAATTCGGCTTCGATATCGGCAACGGTTCGGCCCGTGAAGCGGTTAGCCTGGCTGACAGCCTAACTAATCTGAATCTGCTCGGGGTGCATTCGCATATCGGGTCGCAGATTTTTGAGACCGAAGGCTTCCAGCTTGCTGTTGAACGTATCGCTGAGTTCACCCGTGCCGTCAAGGAAGAGCTGGGAATCAGCTTCCCTGTAGTCAACCTGGGCGGAGGCTTCGGAATCCGTTATGTGGACGGCGATACGCCGCTGCAGGTATCCGAATATGTCGCAGCCATCACAGATGCTGTGAAGACCCACTTCACCGGCATTAACGATTCACTGCCGCAGATCTGGGTGGAGCCGGGCCGCAGCATCGTAGGGGATGCCGGTACGACCCTGTACACAGTTGGAACCAGCAAGGAGATTCCGGGTGTGCGCAAATACGTAGCCGTTGACGGCGGCATGACCGATAATCCGCGTCCGGCCCTGTATGAATCCAAGTACGAAGCGCTGCTGGCAAGCCGTGCGACTGAGCCTAACGTGGAGAAGGTATCCATCGCCGGCAAATGCTGCGAGAGCGGCGATATGCTGATCTGGGACGTTGAGCTGCCTAAGGTGGAGAGCGGCGATCTGCTGGCTGTGGCCTGCACTGGTGCTTACAATTACTCCATGGCCAGCAACTACAACCGTATCCGCCGTCCGGCGGTGGTATTCGTGCAGAACGGGCAGAGCGATCTGGTAGTACGCCGTGAGTCCCATCAGGACATTGTTGCCAATGATATCGTGCCTGCACGGATTGCCAAACAGGCCGTTACGAAATAAGACTATACGGGTTGTGCTATAGCGGCAGGCGGGAAGACTTCCCGCTTGCTTTGCTTTGTGCCCCGTTTCATAGTAAACTAATAAACGTGTTCTACATTTGTCATTTCGAAAGGGGTCATTTACATATGGCTAAGCAAGCGAAAATTACACTCGAAAACGGCGGTGTTGTGCTGATCGACTTGTTCGATCAGGATGCGCCTAATACAGTAGCAAACTTTGAGAAGCTGGCTAAAGACGGCTTCTACAACGGATTGTTGTTCCACCGCGTGATTCCAGGCTTCGTAGCACAAGGCGGCTGCCCTAACGGTACAGGCACCGGCGGTCCTGGATACACCATCAACTGCGAGATCAACCCGAACAAGCACGAGCGCGGCTCCCTGGCTATGGCCCATGCCGGCAAGAACACAGGCGGAAGCCAGTTCTATATCGCTTATGCTCCACAGCCGCACCTGGACGGAGTACACACAGTATTCGGCAAAGTGGTTGAAGGCATGGATCTGGTTGACGCTTTCAAAGGCCGCGACAAGATGACGACCGTTGAAATTGTAGAAGCTTAATACAAGCACTCCATAGATGCTATAGGGGAGGATCTCCTCTTTATGGCATCGCCGAAGCACCCGGCTGGGTTATCCAGCCGGGTGCTTTTTGCCGTGCGGGGAATTGAACATAGCAGTTGGATTTCCTAGAAAGCTTCAAAACATCCGAAACAAAATACGTTTGTCTAACTAACATGCTCCTGAACTTGCAGAAAATCGGCTCGAGGCAGAAATGAGGGACACAAGTGCCCCTGAATCCGCAGAAAATCGGCGCGAGGCAGAAATGAAGGGCACTAATGCCCCTGAATCTCCCCCTCTGCATTTACCGGCCAAGTTTCCGGCTGGCTGCGGCGCGGCGGGCCATGTACAGCTCCGGCAGCTTGAAGAAGAGCAGGAACATCAGGAGGAAGATGACGAAGGCAAAGCCTTCTTCAACCAGCAGATAGTAGGGATAAGGGCCGAAATAGTCCAGTACCGAGAACGTGCTGGGCTTGTGCATCAGGAACATATAGTTGGAGTCCAGCAGTACATTGGCGGCGTATACACAAGCAGCGACAAGGTTCAGGCAGAGCATGGTGAAGAACAGCGAGCGCCAGGTGGGCTTATATCCTTCGACCCAGGTCATGTACAGAGACGCAAGTATGATCGACCCGTGGGCGATGAAGAAGAGCAGGAAGCGGAAATGAGGAAACGGATAGACCAGATTAGGCGTAAGCAGGGCGATGAATGCACCTCCGATTCCGGCAAAATACAGAAAGCTGTACAGCAGTCTGCTGCTCGTTAGCAGCATCACGATCGACAGGAGCAGGGTAATTCCGCATAGTTCCAGCGGCAGGGATGTACTGCGGCTCCAGCTGTGATGGGACAGATACCAGACATGCAGGCCGCCCTCGGAAGCAGCCAGCAGCAGGATCAGCAGCAGGCGTATACCTAACCGCAAGCCGGACCGGCTGCGCAGGGCGAAGCGGGAACCAAAGAGCGCCAAGCAGCATAAGGAAATAATAGCCAGGGCAACGAGATGGGAGACGGATAGCATGACGAAATCGCTGTCACGGGCACGGTCCCAGAATAAAGTTCGGTTCACTTGGAATCTCTCCTTGAGTCCGGAATTAAGAGTTGCATAATATTTTCTTTAATTTTAACCATTTCTGATTCTAAAGTTCTACTCTTAGGTGATATAAGTATATATCGTCTGTTGTGGGCAGAAAAGTCAGGTTTACTAGTTTATTTACATAAGATGGACTCTTAGCCCGTATACATAACGAAACTTCAGGTGGAGTGTGTCCTTACCGGTGCGTTCAGCAGCCATCTTTTTAGCAGGTATGTTTCAAATCATTCAATTGAAAGAACGGGGGCTTATGGGAAATGGTGAAAAAAAGAACAAGCCTGGCAGTGGTCCTGGTCATGTTGGTTGTGCAATTGGTCTCAGGGCTGGGCTTCACCAAACAGGCAACAGCGGCGGCTATTGAGCAGGACCGGGACATTATTACCAGTGTATCCATGGCGGTATATGGTCCGGATGGACAGACGGTGACAGGCAGTGTGTATGATGTGGATTCGACCGTTAAGCTGGACTATACCTGGTCGCTTCCTAACGGCCACGGCTATAGCCAGGGAGACAGCTTCACCTTCCAGCTTCCCGAGCAGTTCCAGCTCTTCAATGACATTCAGGGCGGACTGGAATCGGACGACGGGGCGGTAGGCACCTTCACAGTGAGCCAGGCTACGCATCAGGTAGTGATGACGTTCAACGATTATATCGAGAGTCATGCCAATGTGCAGGGAACCTTACGTATTAATACCCAATTTGACAAAAAAGTGATCAGCGGCAGCACCGTCCAGCAGATTCTGTTCCCGGTGAACGGGGGTGTCCAGACGGTTACGGTATCATTCAAGCCTACTGTAGGCTCGACAATTACCAAGAAGGGAATCTCCAGCGGCTTCAACGCGGATCATATTGATTGGACTGTTGATGTGAACAAAAGACTGGAGCCGGTAAGCGGCGCGGCTGTGACCGACCCGATTCCTGCCGGGCTGGCACTGGACAGTACGGTTACGCTTGCCGTCTATCAGCTGAATGTTCAGCTAGACGGCACAGTTACGCAAGGGCAGCTGATAGACAGCAGCAAATATACTGCCGGCGTCTCCGGCGGGACGCTGAAGCTTCAGTTCACAGACCCTGTGATAACAGGGGCATATCGTATCACTTATACCACGCAGGTAGTAAGCGACAACTTGTCCAGCTTCACCAACACGGCAACCTTCACAGGAGATGGACGTGACCCGGTAAGCGCTTCGGATACCGTGGACATTGAACGCGGAGGCAGCCTTAACAAAAAAGCCGTCCGTTATGACTGGGGCACCCAGACCATCAACTGGGCCATCGAATACAACTACAATAACCGGACGGTCTCCCCGGAGAACGCGGTGTTGACGGATGTGTTCAACAGCTCCCAGGTGCTCCTGGAGAACTCGGTGCGGATCTATCCGGTTACTCTGAATGCAGCCGGAGAAGCTACTAAGGGTACGGCTCTTAATGCAGGCAGTGATTACACAGTAACGCCAGTCAGCAGCGAATCCGGCAACGGATTCAGACTGGAGTTCAAGCATACAGTGAAATCGGCTTATCTGATCGAATATACGACCAAAGCTGCAGACCGCGTGTTCAAAGATACGAAGATCACGAACACTGTCTCTGACAGTACCTATAGCAGCAACGCTACTCAACTGATCCGGCCCATTATTATCTATAAGAATCTGTCCGGGGTGGATTACAACAAGCATACGACCGACTGGAAAATCACGTTCAATGGTGACAATTACCCAATGAACGAAGTGGTAGTTACAGACAGCTTCCCGCAGGGAGGACAGAAATACATCTCAGGTTCTCTGGTGGTCCGTACTCTATCCGGCACAGTGATCCCTTCATCGGCTTATACCCTGCTTGTGGATTCACCGGCTCAGCCTAATAAAGGCTTCCAGGTGAAGTTTAATGCACCGGTTACAGGTACTTATACCATTAGTTATCAGACGGAATTCAGCAATGACTGGCTTACCGGCAATACGAATGATTTCATCAACGTGGCCCGGATTGACTGGAAGGACAGCCAGAACAAGCCACAGTGGACCGAAGCCAGCGGGAAGTTCATTCCCAATTCCGAGGTGAAGAACAACGGGTTCAAATCGGGAGCCTATGATGCTTCTGCCAAAGAGCTGACCTGGACCGTAGGCGTTAATTACAACAGCAAATCCATTGCCGATCCTGTTGTGACGGATGTACTGGGTGACGGACAGTCCCTGGTGCCTGGCTCACTTAAGGTATACAAAATGAATATTGCCAAGAATGGGGACCATAGTCCTGGCGCTGAGGTGGACGGCAATGAGTTCAGCTATAGCGTGGGAAGCGGCAATGAGCTGAGGGTTGATTTTGGCAAAGCGATTAATTCGCCTTATTATATCGTGTTCAAGACCAGCCTGGCCGGACAGCTAATTGGAACTAAGGTAGCCAATACAGCGAATCTGCTGGATGGCACTAAGAAGGTCTCCAAGGATTTGAAGGCTACGGTAGATATCCCGCATGGGGACGAATATGTGTTCAAAGACGGTGCGCAGAATGGAGATAAGCTGAACTGGACCATTGCGATCAACCGTACCCAGTCCCATGTAAAAGATGCCGTAATCACCGATGTGCCAAGCACGAATCAGATCCTGCTGCCGGACAGCTTCCAGCTCTATCGTACGGTTACGTCCGTGAACGGCGAAGTGACGAAGAGCGGACCTGCACTTCAGAAGGATACGGATTACACCTTAACGATCAGCGCCGATGCACAGGGCAGGCAGTCCTTCGTCTTAAGCTTCCCTGGTGATATCCATTCCGCTTATGTGCTGGAATATCAGTCGCTGATCGTTGCGAACACTGGTGATAAGCTGGTCAACTCTGTAAGCTTCAGCGGTAATAACGTTAAGCTTATCACCAAGGAAACAACCAAGGAGATTATCGTGGGAGTATCCAGCGGTTCGGGAACAGGCAGCGGCGTCAGAGGGACGCTTAATGTCTTCAAGCTGGAAGCAGGTAATGTTGCCAAACCGCTTGCGGGAGCTACCTATGAGCTATACCGCCTGAACGGAAGCGACCGGGTGCTGGTGAATACCCGCACCACAGATGCAGCAGGCATCGCCGCGTTCAACAATCTGTGGCTGGGCAGCTATGTCCTGATTGAAACGGTTGCACCGCAAGGCTATGTGCTTGATTCCACGGAGCATCCGGTGACGATCGGCTCATCGGCCGTACTGAATCTTACCCTGTATAATAAGCTGGAGGAGCAGCCAACGCCGACAGTGACACCAACGCCGACAGTAACACCAACGCCGACAGTAACACCAACGCCGACAGTAACACCAACGCCGACTGTAACTCCGGTGCCAACCGAGACACCTGTAGAGACTACAGTTCCGACTACAGTGCCATCGCCAGCGCCTACAGATTCTACGGGGCCAGAGGCTACACCTGTTCCGACATCGCCTGGTGGAGGACCGGTATTTACTCCGGCACCAACACCAGCCGGCACATTCGAACCGGGAGTTATTATCGATGATTCGCAGATTCCTGCAGGACCAGGCTTGCCGGGAACGCCGCAGCCATCTGCACCGGTACCAACTGTGACTCCAGGACCGGCAGCGCCTGAAGTGGTGACGCCAATCGACGATAATATCCCGCTGGGCAATCCGGAAGTGGATATTGAAGACAATGCGGTTCCGCAGGGGACGGTCTCGGGTACGAATGACGGCAGCGGCAGACTGCCGCAGACCGGAGAGAACAGCCCGCTGCCGATCTACCTGACGGGTGCAGGCCTCATTCTGGGCGGCTTTATCCTCAGCCGGGTATTCCGCAGAACACGCAAGCAGGATTAGGCTGAATTAGAGCAGCAGGATAGGGTCACAGCAGGAGCTGTGCCAAAAGTAAATATTCCATAAGTGGCAACAAAACCTATATCTTCTTCGAAGCTGAATATGAAAAAAGGAGCGTTTCTCCCTTATTGGAGAAACGCTCCTTTGTGCTTCTGGTTATAAACTACATTTGCTCGTTTTGCTCACTTCTGATAAATTCAGGTGTACTTATGCACCTCATTCGCTCGTTTTGCTCAATTCGTGGGAATTCAGGGGTACTTATGCACTTCATTCGCTCGTTTTGCTCACTTCTGATGAATTCAGGTGTACTTTCGCACCTCATTCGCTCATGTGGGCTGCATTCCGTTAATTCAGAGTCAGTTCGACCATGCTAAAATTGAGCGTACTAAGATCGTTCTTTTGAGGTGAATGGATTTTGAGCTTTTTAGAATATTAGTTATTTCGCCTCCCGCTTAAACAGCGGAGCGGACGGAACGACCCGCGGAAAAGCGGCAGCGGTTGCCTGAAAGCTTTCCGCAGGAAAGCTCGCTTCGGAAGCATCAGCAGTCTCCAGATTTTCACCGCTCAGGGGAATAAAAAAATTCTTACGACCACAGCGAGTGGAACAACGGTCCGTTTGCGGAGCGTCCATCCAAGTGCATACGTTAATCCTACTCCGCATATAAAGCGGCTATATCGCAAACCATATACCGTTTATACATTTTTCAACTTGCAGGTTGCTATATGTATTACTATAAATGCTATAATAATTTCAAATTCAAAGTTTCGGAGGGATGGTTCGTCATGTGGAAGGAATTCAAAAGCTTCGCTATGAAAGGCAATGTACTAGATCTGGCGGTGGCCGTAATCATTGGAGCGGCATTCGGCAAAATTGTTACCTCGCTGGTGGGAGATATCATTATGCCGCTTATCGGTCTGATCAGCGGTGGTATTGATCTGAAGGAACTTAGCTTTGGCATAGGAGATGTTGCGGTGAAATATGGTATGTTCCTCCAGACCGTAGTCGACTTTTTCATTATTTCCTTCTCCATCTTCATGGTGGTGAAGCTGAGTACCCGGTTCAGACGTAAGGAGACCGTCAAGGTTGAGGTTGTGGAGACACCTGCTCCGGCACCGGATGTGGTCCTGCTGACGGAAATCCGTGATCTGCTGAGAGCGGACAAGCAGCGTGAGACAGGCATTTGACAGGTATGATAGGGAATTAGGTTACATAAATATAGTAAATTTCCGAAGCACACTTGCATTTCCGGCAGTGAAGTGATAATTTTGTTGTAGGCGTAACTTGGTATTGAACTGAATAGATCAATCCTTCAGGGCAGGGTGTGATTCCCTACCGGCGGTGATGCTGTTGGAACTGGCTTATAATTGCCGCTTCTGATGCTTAGTCCGCTACCCGCTTCGTATGATATTGCTACGGACGGTGGACCCGGTGTAATTCCGGGACCGACAGTATAGTCTGGATGGAAGAAGGAGAGATTCACGCGCCGTGCTTACAACAGGCGGCCGAGCAGCAGTGTTTTCGGATATTATGTGCGAACTTTCACAATGATGGAGGTCCGGCGTTTATTTACGCATATATTCTTTGCTGCGATCACCTCTCGTATATCCCGTCTTGAACTCCTCCTGGAGATTGAGACGGGTTTTTCTGTTTATGGTTTGGTACACATGAAGAATACAGCCTTGGGATAGGAGGCAAGACATGGATAAGATGAATGATGAGTTTTACATGTCCCTTGCGCTGGATATGGCGGAGCGGGCACAGGGACAGACCGGAATTAATCCTGTGGTCGGCTGCGTAGTCGTGAAGGACGGCGCTATGATTGGGATTGGAACGCATCTGCAGCGCGGGACCGGACACGCCGAGGTGCATGCGCTCAATATGGCAGCCGGTAAAGCGCAAGGCAGTACAGCCTACGTTACGCTGGAGCCTTGCAGTCATTACGGCATTACGCCTCCATGCAGCCAGCGTCTGATCGACGAAGGGGTGGCCAGAGTAGTTGTCGCCTGTGAGGACCCCAATCCTCAGGTGGCAGGCCGGGGGATTGCGATGCTGCGCGAGCAGGGAATTGATGTTGAAGTAGGTCTGCTGCGGGGCCGGGCGCTGCGGCTGAACGAGAAGTTCATCAAGTATATTTTGACGAAGCAGCCGTTCGTAACTCTCAAGAGCGCCAGCACATTGGACGGCAAAATCGCCACCCGGACCGGAGACAGTAAGTGGATCTCGAATGCTGAGGCACGGGAGATTGTACATACCCTGCGTCATCGCCATCAGGGGATTATGGTCGGGGTGAATACGGTGATTGCCGATAACCCTTCGCTGACGACCAGACTGAATGTGCCCGGGCGGAATCCGCTGCGGATTATCATTGACTCCTCGCTGCGTCTTCCGCTGGAGAGCGCGGTGGTCAAGGATGGACTCGCGCCTACGGTGGTCGTAACGACAGAAGCAGCCGATCCTGACCGCAGAGCGGCGCTGCTGGCTGCAGGGGTACAGGTAATTGCTGCCGGGACTGGTCCCCGTGTGGATCTGAAGGCCGCTATGGCTGCGCTCGGTGAAATGGAGATTGGGTCTATTCTGCTGGAAGGCGGCGGGACGCTGAATGGAGCGATGCTTGCGGAAGGATTGGTTGACCGGGTGGTCCTCTTCTTCGCGCCCAAGATTGTCGGCGGCGGCGCGGAAGCAGCGGGGACCTTCGACTTCGGGGGTGTGGAGCTGATGCGTGATGCCATCCAGCTTGAAGGATTGGAAGTGGAAGTGCTCGGGGATAATGTGTGTATCAGCGGCACCCCGGTTCCTCAGCATTAACCGAACATTCAGGGAGGAGGGATGGTATGTTTACCGGTTTGATTGAAGAGGTAGGAGTTCTGCGCAGCGTTACCAGCGGCGGGGAAATGATGGTGCTGAACATCGGCGCCTCGCTCATCATGGGAGATCTCAAGATCGGCGACAGTGTGGCGGTCAATGGAGTCTGTCTCACGGCAACCTCGCTCGGGGACCATCATTTCACCGTTGACGTGATGCCCGAGACCTACCGCAACAGTACGCTCAAGGAGCTGCGCACCGGGTCCAAAATGAATCTGGAACGCGCCATGGCTGCCGGAGGACGCTTCGGAGGGCATATTGTCCAAGGACATGTGGATGGAACCGGTGAGATTCGCAGCGTCAGGCGCGATCAGAATGCAGTAGTGTTCGAGATTGCCCCGGACCGCAAATCTCTGTTCAAATTCATCATTCCCAAAGGCTCCATTACGATAGACGGCATCAGCCTTACGGTTGTGAAGACGGAAGCCGCAACCTTCACCGTATCGATTATCCCGCACACGCTGGGAGAGACGGTGCTGGCCCACAAGCGGGCGGGAGACCGGGTGAATATCGAATGTGATGTGCTCGGTAAATACGTGGACCATCTGCTCCATTACGGTTCGCGCGCGGGCAATGAAGAGGATGGAGGAAGCTCGAAGATCAGCCATGATTTTTTGGCGGCCAACGGGTTCGTATAATCTATAGATCAGGCATGCGGCAGGCCGTCAGGCAAGCGCATAGCCATTAGGAGGACAGTAGTATGAGCCAGCAAGCTGATAAAGACAGTGTTCTAGACCCGATTGAAGATGCGATTTATGACTTAATGCGCGGTAAGGTCGTTATCGTTGTAGATGATGAGGACCGCGAGAATGAGGGAGACTTCGTTGCTCTGGCGGAACGGGCTACTCCGGAAGTCATTAACTTCATGATTACCGAAGGACGCGGCCTGGTCTGCGTACCGATCACAGCGGAGCGTGCAGAGGAGCTGGACCTGCACCCGATGGTATCCCAGAATACCGATAACCATGGTACGGCGTTCACGGTATCCATTGACCACGCGGATACGACGACCGGCATCTCGGCCGGTGAACGCTCCCAGACGATAAAGGCCATGCTGGACCCCAAGGCCAAGCCGGCCGACTTCCGCAGACCGGGGCATATGTTCCCGCTGATCGCCAAGAAGGGCGGAGTCCTGCGGCGTTCCGGGCATACGGAGGCTGCTGTCGATCTGGCCCGCATGTGCGGGGCTTACCCGGCAGGCGTCATCTGTGAAGTGGTGAAGGTGGATGGTACTATGGCCCGCCTGCCTGATTTGATTGAAATCTCGAAGAAGCATGATCTTAAGCTGATCAGCATCAAGGACCTTATTCACTACCGTAATGAGAAGGAGCATCTGGTTACCCGTGAGGTAGCGGTGAATCTGCCGACGGATTTCGGTGATTTTCAGACCATCGCTTATACGAATGAGGTAGACGACAAGGAGCATGTTGCCCTGGTTAAAGGCGATATCTCCGGGGATGAGCCGGTGCTCGTGCGTGTGCATTCCGAGTGCCTGACCGGCGATGTGTTCCATTCGCACCGCTGCGACTGCGGTCCGCAGTTCGAAGCGGCGCTGCGCCAGATTGAAGAAGCCGGCCGGGGCGTTCTCCTCTATATGCGTCAGGAGGGCCGGGGCATTGGCTTGATTAACAAGCTGCGCGCCTATAAGCTGCAGGAAGAAGGGCTGGATACTGTGGATGCCAACCTGAAGCTGGGCTTCGCGGCGGATCTGCGGGATTATGGTATCGGGGCACAGATACTTAAGGATCTCGGCATCCGCCAGATCCGGCTGCTGACCAACAATCCGCGCAAGATCAAGGGGCTGGAAGGCTACGGACTTGAGGTGGTGGAGCGCGTAGCGATCCAGATGCCGGAGAATAAGGACAATACCAATTATCTTCATACCAAGCAGGCGAAGCTTGGGCATCTGCTGAATTTTGACAAGATCGAACAGAATGAGAATACCAAAATTTAATCATAGATTACCTATCCTATACACGAAGGGTTGATGAGTAGCATGCCGAATTATTTTGAAGGACATTTAGTATCTGAGGGCTTGAAATATGGGGTGGTTGTAGGACGTTTCAATGAGTTCATTACCAGCAAGCTGCTCTCCGGGGCACTTGATGCCTTCAAGCGCCATGGCGTTGCCGATGATGAAGTGGATGTGGCCTGGGTACCGGGCGTATTCGAAATTCCGCTGATCGCCCAGAGAATGGCCGAAAGCGGCAAATACGACGCCGTCATCACGCTGGGCACAGTCATTCGCGGATCTACAACGCACTATGATTATGTGTGTAACGAGGTGGCTAAGGGTGTAGCAGCGATTAATCTTAAGACCGGTGTTCCTACTATTTTCGGTGTGGTTACAACGGAGAATATTGAACAGGCCATTGAGCGTTCCGGGACTAAAGCCGGCAATAAAGGCTGGGATGCAGCGACTGCCGCGATTGAGATGGCTAACCTGAATAAGCTGTTCAAATAAACCACCTCTTGACGAAAGAGCGTAAATCGTGCTTATTTATAGGTATGAGAAGAAAGCATGAATATAGATCTTTCTACTTGTGTAGCGTCCTTGCGGCGCTGCACTTTACTTTTTTTGGGCTGGAGGAAACCGCGTGACTGTATTGTACAAGCTGGAGACGTTCGAAGGTCCGCTCGATCTGCTCTTGCATCTGATTGACAAGGCGGAAATCGACATCCAGGACATTCCGGTCAGCGAGATCACCGAGCAGTATATGGAATTCCTACAGGGAATGAAGGAGCTGGAGCTGGATATCACGAGTGAATTTCTGGTGATGGCTGCCACTCTCCTGTCGATTAAGAGCAAAATGCTGCTGCCGAAGCCGCCCGTCATTGAAATCGAGGACTTCGATTATTATGAGGATGACGGCTATGATCCGCGCGCGGAGCTGGTGCAGCGACTGATTGAATACCGTAAGTTCAAGAGCATCGCGGTGCAGCTGCTGGATATGGAGAGCGAGCGCAGCCTGATTTTTACGAAGGAGCCGGAGGATCTTGGCCCCTTCGTCCCTGCGCAGACGGACAATACACTGAAGGGTCTGCATACCGCCGATCTGATCGCTGCGTTCCGCAAGGCGCTAAGCAAGGCTGCCCGGCGTACCTCATACCAGCGGATTACCAGGGATGAGATCTCGGTCAAAGACCGGATTCGTGATGTATCCGAAGCGCTCCAGCGCAAAGGGATCGGCGGCAGAATGCGGTTCTCGTCCCTGCTGCATGAGGAGATGGACCGGCATGAGATTGTCACCACCTTCCTGGCGATTCTGGAGCTGATGAAGATGAAGGCCATTTATTGCTACCAGGAGAAATTATTTGAGGATATTGTTATGGAGTGGAGAGGAGGAGAGGATGTCAGTGGACTACAACACGCTGAAATCGATTATTGAAGGCCTGCTGTTTCTCTCAGGGGATGAAGGCCTGTCGGTCCGGCAGATTGCCGAGATTACCGAGCAGCGGCCCGATCTGGCGACAAGAGCGCTGGATGATTTAAAAGAAGACTACCACTCGCAGAGCCGGGGTCTTCAGGTGGTCCAGATTGCCGGGAATTACCGGCTGGCGACACTCCCGGAGCATGCGCAGTATTTCGAGCGATTGGCTTATTCGCCCTCCAGATCCTCCCTGTCCCAGGCGGCGTTGGAGACACTCGCGATTGTGGCTTACCGCCAGCCGATCACGAGAGTGGAGATCGAGGAGATCCGGGGCGTCAAATCCGAGCGGGCCATCCACACGCTGGGCAACAAGGATCTGATCCACGAGGTGGGCCGGGCGGAGGCTGTCGGGCGTCCGATTCTGTATGGCACCACCAAGTCCTTCCTGGACAGCTTCGGGCTGGCCAGCCTGAAGGAGCTGCCGGAGCCGTCGAGCTTCGACACTTCGGAGGGACTGGAAGAGGAGACCCAACTGCTGTTCAGCAAGCTGGACAGCCAGATGACCTTCGATGAGGTCGAATAACCGCAGCGTATTGCCGCTGTTCATAGTGATGCCGCTGTCCCTGCCGGGGCAGCGGCATTTTTTTTGCAAATAATAGAGATGTTAGCGAAATCACCGAATGTTATCCAGCCGTAATTGCCATACTAATCCAGAGGCTCCATGTTTATTATTCTAAAGTCTGCTTGGAGGTTAACCGTGTGACGTTATGGCTGGCAATACCTTTAATCCTGCTGCTGCTCGTTGTTCTGCTGTTCCTGCTGGTTCTGGCGTCATCGATTCATTTTCACTTTCGTGTACGAAGACTGGGGAAGGATGACCGCATCGAATTCGACATCAAAGCTGTATATGGCCTCGTTAAAATTCATTATGAGGTGCCTGCACTGGTCTTCCAGAGCCTCGAACAGGGAATTAAGCTCAAGGTGGAGAAAAGCGGAATCGCACCGGTGAAGCTGGATAGCGAGAAGGAAGGGCAGGTCGATAAGGAATCTGTGACGCAATGGCTAAAGAATGTACGTACTGCGTTACATGCCACCCGCGGATTGAAAAAATGGCTGAAAGACACCCTGTCCCATATTCAGATCACCAAGCTGGACTGGTCCACGGACTTCTCTCTGGGGGAGGCTGCAACGACCGCCACGGCGGTAGGGGCCTTATGGGGACTGAAGTGGACGATGATCGGCGTGCTCTCCCGCATGGTCAGACTGGTGCATAAGCCGGGAATATTTGTGGCTCCTGTCTTCCGGGATCAGCCTTCTTTTGCAACGGAAGCCGTCTGCAGCGGCAAGCTGTCCGCCGGATATGCGCTCTATGCAGGGCTTCTGCTGCTGCGCCGAGTGTCGAAGGTGGAAGGCGGTCTGGGCCGGTGGAAGAAATTGCTCAGACGTGAACGCTCCTAAATAATCTACATACTCCAATCTATAGTGGGCAAGATAAATACTGCAGGTACATTTATATACACTCGAGGAGGAGACAAACAATGTCAGATCATCCGATTCAAGGTCTCATGCAGACCGCAATGGAGAATATTAAAGGCATGGTTGATGTAAATACAATTGTCGGAGATCCGGTTGAAACGCCCGATGGCACCGTCATTCTGCCAATTAGCAAGGTGACGTTCGGTTTCGCAGCAGGCGGCAGTGACTTCAGGGTGGAGGATGATGGTCCGGGCGTGAACAGCAGCGGGTCCGGTGTCAAAATGCTTCCCTTCGGGGGCGGCAGCGGGGGCGGTGTGTCTATTCGTCCGATTGCTTTTCTAGTCGTTGGCAGGGAAGGGGTACATATTGTGCCGCTGGATAATCAGACTCATCTGTTCGAGAAAATTATTGATGCCACGCCTAACCTGCTCGACAAAATTCAGAATATGTTCCAGCCCGGCATGGTTCCCGAAGCTTCGGACATTCCCGGCTCCAAGGTAACCAAAACCGTTGTAGAGACCGGGTCCGGCTCGTCTGACCATTCGTCAACACATTAGGGTACAGCGAACTCAAGAAAAGTATGGATGGTCAGGGATATCACCTTAGAAGGTGGTATCCCTTTTTTGCCGGATGATAGAGGATAGGACATACCTGCCCCATGCCCCGCATACACTTGTACAACCAGGCAAGACTGATGAACCGTTGCGTAAGGAACGGATAAGAAGCCGGAGGATGAACATGAAGACATTAACCCGAAAATCTATGCTGTCCTTACTGTTATGTGCGCTGCTGCTTGCGCTGGTGCCGGTGTCTGCCATCCGGGCGGAGAACCTTTCGATTTCCACGCACGCGAGGGCGGCTGCGCTAATTGATGTGACATCCGGAAGAATTCTGTACAGCAGCCGCGGGGATGAACCGATGCTGATTGCCAGTCTGACCAAAATTATGACCGCCCTTGTGGCGATAGAGAACGGCGATATTACGTCGAAGGTCAAGGTCGGCAAAAATGCTTTTGCCAAGGAGGGCTCCTCCCTGTACCTGAAGCTGGGCGAGGAAATGACGCTGAAGGATATGCTGTACGGACTGATGCTGCGCTCCGGCAATGATGCGGCAACGGCAATCGCCGAGCATGTCGGCGGTTCGGAGCAGGGGTTCGTCTACCTGATGAACGCCAAGGCGCAGGAGCTGAATTTGAAAAATACGCATTTTGCCAATCCGCACGGATTAGATGCAGAAGGCCACTTTTCCAGTGCAAATGATCTGGCCATATTGACTGCCTATGCAATGCATAATCCGGTGTTCAAGGAGATCGTAGCCACCAAAGAGAAGACAGCGGACAATCCCTATGAGAAGTGGGACTATAAATGGAGCAACAAGAATAAGATGCTGCGCCTCTACGAAGGAGCGGATGGGGTCAAGACGGGGTATACCAAAAAAGCGCTGCGCTGCCTGGTAAGCTCCGCTACAAGGGACGGGCAGCAGCTCGTGGCCGTTACGCTGAACGACGGAAATGACTGGAACGACCATGCCTCACTGCTGGACTTCGGCTTCAACCATTATCCTCTGAAGACGCTGGTCGAGCGGGGCGAGTCCGTCAAAGGCTACAGTCTGGTGACCGGCAAGGCCTTCGCCTATCCGCTGGGTCAGGGGGAGGAAGCAAGGCTCGTCAACAAGCTGGTGCTTAGTGCAGATCCGCAGACTTCTGCGAATGGCAATGCTGCGGGTACGGGGAGCGCAGGTGCTGGTTCCAGTGTAAGTGCGGGTGCGGGCAGGGCAGGTGTAAATGCCAGCGGGAGTGAGGGCGATGTTAACTTCGGGCTCAGAGGTGTGATTATTTTACGGCTGGGGGATCAGGAGATCGGGCGGGTTCCGGTGTACACGCCTGGTCAGCTCCCGCCGGAGACCTCGCCGTATGTGAAAAAATATAACGCTGCGAGTGCCTCCGCCTACCCGGCGGGCAACTGGCTGCAGGCCTTCGGCAGTGCGCTGCGGGCGCTGTTTCACACGGGGGAATAGCGAAAGCATTCGGTAAGATAGAGTATAAAAAATGAAGCGGGGGAGGGGATACCCATGTTAAATGGAATCTGGCTGGGGATGATTCTGATCGGGTTTGGCTTTGCGGCAGTTAACGGAAGGATGAATGAATTCACCGCCGCTGTATTCGATGGTGCGAAGAGCGGGGTGACTGTCAGCTTCGGGCTGATCAGTGTGCTGGTGTTCTGGCTGGGCATTATGCGGATTGCGGAGGATGCCGACCTGCTGAAGAAAATCTCCAGAGTGCTGGGTCCGGTAGTCTCCTTTCTGTTCCCGGATGTGCCCAAAGGGCACCCCGCCATCGGCTACATTCTCTCCAATATGAGCGCCAACCTGCTGGGTCTGGGGAATGCGGCCACTCCGATGGGCATTAAGGCGATGCAGGAGCTGCAGACACTGAACCCGGATAAGGAGACCGCAACGCCGGCCATGTGTACCCTGCTTGCGCTGAATACCGCCAGCATCACCCTGATTCCGGCGACCCTGATTGCGATCCGGCTGAATTACGGATCCGCGGACCCGGCGGCCATAGTCGGAACCACTCTGGCGGCGACGGCGGTGGCGACCCTGGCGGCGATTGCTGCGGACAGGCTGTTCCGCCGCCTGACTCTGCTCCGCAGGCCGCCCGGACCGCCGCCGGTCCTCAACACCGGGACAGGCCCGGCGAACGGGAGCGGGGCACTCCCACAATCTTCGGTGAAAGGGTGACCGTCCGTGTTACAACTGATCAGTCTGATCTCTGCCTGGGCGATTCCGGTGATGGTTACCTTTATTCCGCTGTATGCCTTCACGCGTAAGGTTCCGGTCTATGAATCTTTCGTGGAGGGTGCGAAGGACGGGTTCGGCACCGCCATTGCAATTATCCCCCATCTGGTCGGTATGCTGGTGGCGATCAGTGTGTTCCGCGCGTCCGGCGCGCTGGACTTCCTCATGGGCTTTGTAAGCCCTCTGCTGCAGGGGCTGGGCATTCCGTCAGAGGTGCTTCCGCTCGGTCTCCTGCGCCCGCTGACGGGCACTGGATCACTTGCCTATACCACAGACCTGATCCGCGTCCACGGCCCGGACTCTCTCATCGGTATGATTGCTTCTACTATACAGGGCAGCACAGACACCACCCTGTATGTGCTTACTGTGTATTTCGGCGCCGTAGGCATCCGCAACGGCCGCTATGCCCTGAAGGTGGGCCTGTTCTCGGACGTTGTCGGCTTTATAGCTGCCATTGCCGTTTGTCTGCTGGTGTTCGGGTAGCAGTAGATTGATAGATGGATTTCCTCCACCTGCTGCTAGACGAATGAGCGCTGTGAAGACAACAGTTGGAAAAATGCCGCTTAATTATACGCATTCTCGCCAAAGTGTTGAAATTAAACAAATTAAATGCCCTTTTTCCACCTGTTTCAGCCAATATCCCCGAAACTCATAAATTACGATACGTTTATCCAATTGTTGCCTTCAGGAGAGAGCGAATGAAGAGTATAAGTACACCTGATTTCAGCAAAAGTTGGCCGGATGAGCGAATGAAGGGTATTAATGCACTTGATTTCAGCAAAAGTTAGCCGGATGAGCAAATGAAGGGTATAAATGCACCTGATCACTTCCCTGGCAACCTGCCGCCAGTGGTTGTGATTCCCAAGCGCTGCCCCGCAGCCGCTTGCTCGTCCCGCGTCTTCCCTACAGTCCTCCCCCCCTTCCGGGAGGTGAGGACTGATTGTTATTAGGTTTGCCCGTGCGTAGACGGAGTAACGGAGAGGAATTTTGGAACTGGAGGAGCGCTAGCGTCCGCCTTTAAAGTTGGATTTCTACTGCCGCAGGGCAGTCTAATCAAGGAAATCCAACTTTAACAGTGGCCGGAAGTCCAAACATTCCTCGGGGTTACGATTAGTCAACGCTTTTATTCTCTTTGGCCCCGCTCCCACCCCGCTCCCCAAACATTTTAACAAACATTTCTCACCGCCCGCCCCCCCACTTCATATGCTATTTCAGCAATACGGAGGGAGGACGACAAGGGTGGAATACAAAGGCTTTATTCTGCATCATTCCCGCTGTCCGTCTATTAACGGCAAAGGCTTTGACTTCTGGGTCGGACTGAACGGCTCGGTCTATGCGGCTCCGCTGCTGACAGACCCGGAGCATATTCATATATGCCTTGAGGGCAACTATGGGGAGGCGGAGCAATTGCCCCAGCTGGCGGAGCGCCAGCAGCAGCTGTTCGCGGCAGGGAAGCTTATACTGGAGCTGTCCGGGCGCTATCAAATGTCGCCGCTTACGGTGGAGCCGCATAGCGAAACTTGCCCCGGCGCATTTTTTCCGTGGAATGACCTTGTGATTTATGCCTCTGATGGTTATCATTAACCTGAGGTGAGTAGTCGAAAATGGAAAGATTACAGAAAATTTTGGCGCAAGCAGGTGTTGCGTCCAGACGCAAATGTGAAGAAATGATTTTGGCCGGTAAAGTGGAAGTCAACGGGGAACTCGTAACTACGCTTGGCACGAAGGCGGACCCCGCAACCGATATTATTAAAGTCTCGGGCAGACTGATCCGGGGCGAGAATAAAATCTATATTATGTTCAACAAGCCCAAAGGTGTAATTACAAGCGCCTCGGATGACAAGGGCCGCAAGGTAGTAACGGATTACCTGAAAGGAATCACAGAGCGCGTATACCCTGTAGGCCGCTTGGACTACGATACCGAAGGGCTGCTGCTGCTGACGAATGACGGTGAGTTTGCCAACCTGCTCACGCATCCGAAGCATCATGTGCCGAAGACGTATCTGGCCACGGTCAAGGGTGTGCCGCACGGCACAGCGCTGGACAAGCTGAAGGCCGGCATTAAGCTGGAGGACGGCATGACCGCTCCGGCGGAAGTTGAATACAAGGATATCGATGAAGCCAATAAGGAAGCGGTAATCAGCATCACCATCCATGAAGGCCGCAACCGCCAGGTCCGGCGGATGTTCGAGGCCGTATCACATCCGGTTATCCGGCTGAAGCGGATTTCCTTCGGGGATATCCTGCTCCAGAATCTCAAACGCGGCTCCTACCGCCATTTGACCAAGGATGAGATCAATCATCTGCAGCAAATTGCCAAAGCGGGAATGCTTCGGGATAATCAGACACGTAAAGACACATAAAGTTCACAATTTCCCCTCCTAAAACTGTGACAATATTCGTTATAATGTTCATAGGATGTTCACACCTTACAACTAAAGTAATGAGTTGCGTCACAGAAGGGGGTACCCCTGTATGGGCAAAGCCAGGAAGCCAATCCAAATCGTGATACTATTTCTAATCGTACTGCTTGGGGGTTATGCTATCAGCTCCTCTGTGTTCGGGGGGGACGGCAAGCCGCAAGAAGGCGGGAAAGCGCCTAATTTTGAATTGCTTGGGCTGGACGGTGCGACCCATACGCTGGAGGAATTCAGAGGGAAGTCGGTTGTGCTGAACTTCTGGGGCTCCTGGTGCGCACCATGCGTGAAGGAAATGCCTGCACTCCAGGCACAGTGGGAGAAATGGAAGGACCAGGGTGTTGTAGTCTTGGGCGTGAATGTGGGCGAGGATCAGATGACGGTGGACAATTTCGTGAAGCTCGTGGATATTGATTTTCCGGTTGTGATGGATAAGGGACGCGACGCGGTCCGCAGCTACGGGGTCTCCCCGCTGCCCACCACCTTCTTCATTAATACAAAGGGCAGGGTGGACAGCATTCATATCGGCCAGCTGGATCTGAGCTCGCTTGACGAGCAAATCGGGAAGCTGGTGGAACCATGAATAAGCGTGAGCCGCTGATCAGCAACACCAAATGTGAATGCGGTCACCAGAATCCGGTAGGAACGGTTCTCTGTGAAGCCTGCGGCAAGCCGCTGGATGAGAAGGAAGAGAACGCCTCGGGGAACCTGGAGATGCGCTACGATGGGGTAGCCCGCCGTTCACAACGGGTAAGTCCGGGAGTGATCGATAAGGTCTGGAACTTTTTTTCCTCAGTCAAAATTGCCATCTACCTGATTGTGCTGACACTGCTCGGTGCGATGCTCGGTACGATTTTTCCGCAAGAAAGCACCTTTCTGAATATTGACGCTTCAACCTATTATGAACAAACGTATGGAACAGCCGGGAATATATATTATAGACTCGGCCTTTCGCATACCTATGAATCCTGGTGGTTCGTGACACTGCTGGTCATGATCGGAGCTTCTCTGGTCATCTGCAGCCTGGACCGCGTGCTTCCGCTCTACAAGGCGCTAACCCGGCAGAAGGTCCGCAAGCACCGCCAGTTCCTTACCCGTCAAAAGCTTACGCTGATTACAGAGGTGGAGGGGGAGCCGGAGGAATGGGTGGCACGGATCGTTCAGCCGCTTAAGAAGAAAGGATACCGCGTGCGGACGGAGGGAGGGGCATTACTGGCCGAGAAACACCGTTTCAGCCGCTGGGGACCTTATGTAATACATATTGGCCTGATTATATTTTTGCTTGCTGTGCTCGCCAGAGGATTGCCGGGTCTCAATATGGATCAGCATCTTGCCTTCCCGCAGGGAGAGGCAGTACGGATACCGGACACCAGCATGTACCTGAAGAATGAGAAGTTCACAGTAGAATTCTATAGTGAAGAAGAGATGCCCGAGGAATTCCGGGGCAAGAAGGTTCTCCCTAAGCTTTACGAGACTAAGGCGGTTCTATATGAATGTACGGCGGATTGCAGCGATCCCTCCAAGGAGCCTCAGCTTGCGGAAGTTGCCCGGCACGACATTCAGGTGAATTCTCCGCTGAGCTACCAAGGAATGAAAGCGTATCAGTTCGACTATGATCTTACGCCTGTGCTGCGTTCCGTGCAGCCTGATCTCGTCAATGCTTCAACCGGTGAGAGCTACGGCAAGTTCAGACTGGATATGAAGAATCCGCAGCGCAGCTTCAAGGCGGGACCCTACACCCTTGAGCTGAAGGAGAAGTATATGGATTTCGGATTGAATGAGGAAGGCCGTCCGGTCTCTACCTCCCCTTATCCGAACGCTCCGGCGTTTCTCTTCCTGATCCGTGGTCCGGATCTGCCGGCAGAGGGGCAGCAATATTTCTATTTCCCGAAGCAGGTCGACAAGGAGCGCTTCCAGCAGTCGGCCATCAATGACAAGCTTGGAGGCGGCACACGGTTTCTGGAGCTTGAGGTGGGCAGTATGACGGATGTGGATTTCTCGGAATCCACCACCTATCTCAATATCCGTGTAGACCGGGCAATGCCGTTTGTCTGGATTGGTGCGGGTATTGTCATGCTGGGGCTGATTCTCGGCTTCTATTGGCAGCACAGACGCATTTGGCTGATCGTTGAGGGCGGACAGCTGGTGCTTGGAGGCCATACCAACAAGAACTGGTTCGGCTTCCGCCGTGAGCTCGTTTCTATTCTGGAGCAGATAGACATGACAGTCGATGACAAATCATTGGACAACGGAGGAGGCATGGCATGAGCTTGCTCGATTTCAGCAGTGACGTCTTTATAGCCGCATTTCTTTTATACAGCGGTGCCTTCATGTTGTTCACCATTGCCATTATGGGCCGCAAATGGTCGGGCAGGAAGCCGGAGGAGCATACGGCACGGTGGGGGCGGATTGCTTTTATCACCTCTTCACTCGGGCTGATCTGCCATCTGGCCTACTTCGTTACCCGCTGGATGGGGGCCGGTCATATTCCGGTCAGCAATATGTATGAGTTCATGACCTTCCTATCGATGATGGTGATGGTTGCCTTTACGGTGATCTTTGCCATCTACCGCAAGATAATTCTCGGGGTATTCGCGGTTCCGATCTCCATAGTTGTGATGGCCTATGCAGCGGTATTTCCGCAGGAAGTGCAGCCGCTTATTCCTTCACTCAAATCGATCTATCTGAATATTCATGTCACGCTGGCAGCCCTCGGGGAGTCCTTCTTCGCGGTGGGCTTTGCTGCCGGACTTATGTATCTGCTGCGGACAGTGAAATTTGACAGCAAGGAACGCAGTGACCGTAAGCAGCAGCGGCTGGTCGAATTTACTCTGTTCTCGATCATTGTTATAATTGGATTTCTTGGATCGGTATTTGCCTTTCGCGGCGCGGGCTATGAATCTGTTTTTGTCCGTTCGAACGTTACGATTGACAGCCCCGGGCAGGAAGATAGTACAATAGAGAAAGTGAGTTATAAAATGCCGCCGATTGTGGCACCGTACCATAGCGAAATTGAGAGCTTCCAGCCGTTTCTTGGGCTTCAGAAGCCTTTGTTTCAAGCGCCTTCCTGGATGAATGGTGTCAATGCAGGGCGCAAGTTCAACACTGTGATCTGGTCACTGCTATCCGGACTGATACTGTATGGCATTCTTCGGCTGGCCGTGCGTAAGCCGCTTGGGAAGGCCCTTCATCCGGTGCTTGATGGAATCGACGAGAATGACCTGGATGAGATTACCTACAGGGCAATCGCCATCGGGTTCCCGATTTTCACACTGGGGGCTTTGATTTTTGCAATGATATGGGCTGAGGTGGCTTGGGGCAGATTCTGGGGATGGGACCCCAAGGAAGTCTGGGCACTCGTCACTTGGCTGTTCTACAGTGCGTATCTCCATTTGCGGCTGGCCCGCGGATGGCAGGGACGCAAATCCGCTTGGCTCGCTGTACTCGGCTTTCTAATCGTAATGTTTACCCTGGTCGGTGTTAACCTGGTTATCGCCGGACTTCATTCATATGCGGGAACGGACTGATAAGCTCAGGCTTCTTTCGGGCATGCGTATGATCCAAGGTGACGTTCTACTGTAATTGATGAAGGGGTTGTTGTGTAAATGGCTGAGCACTTGAATAGAATTCTGGTAGTGGATGACGAAGAACGCATCCGCCGCCTGCTCAAAATGTATCTTGAAAAAGAAGGCTATGAGATTGATGAGGCAGAGGACGGTGAAATCGCCCTGCGCAAAGCAACCGCCAATGACTACGGTCTGATTCTGCTGGATGTGATGCTGCCGGGTATTGACGGGATAGAAGTGCTGACCAGGCTGAGAGGCGTGAAATCCACACCGGTCCTGATGCTTACCGCTAAGGGCGAGGAGATCAACCGGGTTCAGGGCTTTGAGATGGGGGCAGACGATTATGTCGTCAAGCCATTTAGCCCGCGCGAGGTGATCTACCGGGTCAAGGCGATTATGCGCCGTTCTTCCGCAACAGCATTTTTGTCCAAAGAGAGTAATTCAAGCAACAATATCGTGTTCCCGTTCCTGATTATTGAGCATGATGCACACCGCGTAAGCGCAGGGGGCCAAGAGGTAAGTCTGACGCCCAAGGAATACGAGCTGCTGCATTATCTGGCGATCTCACCGGACAAGGTATTCTCGCGTGAGGAACTGCTGAAGGATGTATGGAATTACGAGTTCTTCGGAGATCTGCGCACCGTGGACACCCATGTCAAGCGTCTCCGTGAAAAACTGAATAAGGTATCCCCGGAATCGGCAGCGATGATTACAACGGTGTGGGGAGTAGGCTATAAGCTTGAGGTGCCTAAATAAGTGAACTTCTGGAGAAGCCTAGTCGGTAAGCTGTGGATCACGATTATCTTTCTGGTTGCTGTCGTGCTCATTACACTCGGGCTGTTCCTGCTGCCTTACATCGACAGTAATTTCACCAATTCCGGGGCAATCAAGCGCTTGTTCATGTATACGTGCATGATTGGGTTCTCGCTGACCACCTTCTTTGCCCTGTTCCTGTTCACGAAGATCACTCAGCCGATGCAGCAGGTTATTGAGGCAGCGAATGACATCCGCCGCGGCGAATATGGAACAAGACTGACCCTGGTCACGAGCGATGAGATCGGCCAGCTCGCCACATCGTTTAACCACATGGCAGAAGAGCTGGAAGAGAATATACGCAGTCTGAATAATGAAAAAGGGCATTTATCCAGTGTCCTGCGCAGTATGAGCGATGCGGTGATTACCTTCGATATCGAAGGCCGGATCATCCTCACCAATCCGCATGGCCAGACCCTCCTCGAAACGTGGAGTGATCTTGCCTGGGAGGAGGAAGAGGATAACGGACCTGTTCCGAAGGCCTCTGCTTCCAGCGAGGTCCCGCCGCCGCTGCGTCCATTATTCCTCAGCACCCTTGAGAACGGGGGCGATCAGCGCTCCAATGTCCATGTCCGGCAGGGGGTATGGTCGGTGCACATGGCACCGCTCTATTCCGAAGATCATCTGCGCGGCGCCGTTGCTGTTCTGCGTGATGTGACGGAAGAGGTGCGACTGGAGAAGATGCGGCGTGATTTCGTGGCGAATGTATCCCATGAGATCCGCACCCCGCTCTCGATGATGCAGGGCTATAGTGAAGCGCTGCTGGACGGAATGGCCTCCTCACCGGAGGAGAGCAGTGAGCTGGTTCAGGTTATTCATGATGAATCCTTGCGTATGGGCCGTCTGGTGAAGGATCTGCTGGACTTGGCACGAATGGAAGCAGGGCATACGGATATGCTTAAAGCTCAGGTCGATGTGGGAGAATTGCTGGAGCGGGTGTACCGCAAATTCTCCGTCAGAGCCAAGGAGCGGGATATTATGCTTGAACTGAAGCGGCCGGAGCAGAAACTGCTGCTGGGGGCTGCCGATGAAGACAAGCTGGAGCAGGTGCTGACCAATCTGCTGGATAATGCCTTCCGCCATACTCCGGCTGACCGGAGAATCTCCATTCTGGCAGGCACAGTAATACTGGAAGGCAGAAGTCTGGTGGAGATCGCGATCAGAGACCAGGGGGCCGGAATCAATCCCGAGGATCTGCCGTTTATCTTCGAACGCTTCTACAAAGCAGATAAAGCCCGCCTGCGCGGAGAATCGGGCGGTACGGGGCTGGGGCTGGCGATCGTGAAGAATATCGTCGAATCGCATCACGGCAGTATTTATGCCTCCAGCAAGCTAGGAGAAGGCACCACATTTACCCTGCGGCTTCCTGTCGAAAAACAGTAAACCAAGACCATGCATGACAGCGCCTCTGAGAGCAGAGGTGCTTTTTGTTGAAATCACCACATTAATATTGTTCATCGTGAAACATATATTTCAAGCTAAGGCTTGCAGGAGGCTGGGCATTATGATCTTATCCTTGGACCAAGGTACTACCAGCTCACGGGCAATTCTCTTTGATGCAGAGGCGGAAGTGATCTCGCAGGGGCAATATGAGATCAAGCAATCCTTTCCCCGCCCGGGCTGGGTTGAGCATGACCCGGAGCAGATCTGGGAGAGTCAGCTTGCAGCAGCCAGAGATGCCATTGCAGCAAGCTCCGAACCGGCTGATCACATAACGGCTATCGGCATTACCAACCAGCGGGAGACGGCACTCATCTGGGATAAAATTACAGGCGAGCCGATCTATCCGGCAATTGTCTGGCAGGACCGGCGGACAGCAGATCAATGTGAGGAGCTGAAGTCACGCGGGATGGCCGGAGTCATTGCGGACAAGACGGGGCTGGTCATTGACGCGTATTTCTCGGCGACTAAGCTGGCGTGGATTCTGGATCATGTACCGGGAGCAAGAGACCGGGCAGCCAAGGGAGAGCTCCTGGCAGGGACAATAGACACCTGGCTGATCTGGAAGCTGACCGGAGGCGCTGTTCACGCTACAGACGTTACTAATGCTTCAAGAACGATGATGTATAACCTGCATGAGCGTCAGTGGGATGAAGAGCTGATGGACATGCTGCGTATTCCGCCGTCCATTCTGCCGGAGGTGAGGATGTCGGGCGGAGATTTCGGGTTCTGTAACCAGCAGTGGTTCGGTCTGGAGATTCCTATCCGGTCGGTGCTGGGAGATCAGCAGGCAGCACTCTTTGGCCATACCTGCCTGGAAGCCGGCAGTGCCAAGAATACCTATGGAACAGGCTGCTTCATCCTCATGAATACTGGCACTGAAGCTGTGGCATCCAGTCACGGCCTGTTGACCACGGTAGCCTGGGGCATGGGCGATGATCTCTATTATGCTCTGGAGGGCAGTGTGTTCGTAGCTGGAGCGGCTGTACAGTGGCTGCAAGAGGGGCTGGGGCTGATTGTTGCGCCCGCTGACTCGGAAGAGAAGGCCAGCGAAGTGGATGAGAGTGAAGGGGTTGTGGTGGTACCGGCCTTTACCGGACTGGGTGCGCCTTACTGGGATATGTATGCGCGTGGCGCCATATTCGGCTTGACGCGGGGCACCACCTCTGCCCACCTGGTAAGGGCGACGCTGGAATCCCTGGCCTTCCAGTCCCGTGATGTCATCGATGCCATGCAGAAGGACGCCGGCATGCCGCTCACCGGCCTGAGAGTGGACGGGGGGGCGGTGCGCAACAATCTGCTAATGCAGTTCCAGGCCGATATTCTGGGCAGCGAGGTGACACGTACAACCTATGCCGAGACTACGGCACTTGGTGCTGCGCTGCTCGCCGGACTCACCTCCGGGGTATGGACCCGTGAGCAGCTGGAGAGCTTCAACACCGCTGAGAAGGTATTCTCGCCGCAGATGGAGCCTGAAGAGCGGGAACGCAGATACGGCGCCTGGCAGGATGCTGTGTCGCGTACGATGGGCTGGGAGAAGCATGAGAGCAAGCACGAAGGCAGACTTTAAATATAAGAACAAAAACGGCCCGTAGGCAGAGACTCTGCTGCGGGCCGTTTTTTTACGCTGGAACAATATGAACAGTATGATTAGTACTCCATTACAAATGCGACATTCTGCCATCCGGCGCCAACGGTCCAGAACAGGACCTTGTCTCCGCGTTCAAGCTGCCCGGTAGTGACGGCTTTGTGAAGGGCGATGAACGGGCTGCTGGTCGAGGTATAGCCGAACTCATCGCCTATGTAGACTGCGGCCTCAGGGTTAATGCCGGTTTTGCCGGAGACAGCCTGGATGTTCGGAAGAGACAGCTGTGAGAAGCAGGCGGCCTTAACCGATTCAGGGGCAATCCCGTTGTTGCTCAGCAGAATGTTAATCGATTCGGAAGCAGCGTCCACGCAGATGGAATCATCGAACGGAATGAACTTCACATTGAACTCTCCTGCGGCAACACCGGTGCGTCCGAGCTTAGCCAGGCCTTCTGCCGGGAACAGAGAGTTGCCGTACACACAGGTGTCTGTCTGGTAGATAGAGTCAATGAAGCCGACCGAATGCTCATCGCGCTCCAGAATGACCGCCGCAGCGGCATCACCGAAGTTCGCGTAATATACCGGATCATTCTTGTCCGCATGAGGCGCCACGTAATCAGAGCCGATGACCAGAGCGCGGCGGATTCTCGGGTTCGCCATCATCTGGCGGCTGACCTGCTCAACGGAGGCGGTCATTCCGGCACAGTTGGCATTGCTGTCAATACAGATGGTATGCGAAGCCCCGTTAATCAGGCGGTGAATCATCAATGAGTTCGTAGGAAATATATATTCAGGGGTCTGGCTTGCATAAGCGATCAGGTCAATGTCAGGGCCGGTAAGACCGGTCTTCTCCAGAACATTACTTGCGGCTTCAAAAGCCATTGTCAGGGAGTTCTCATCCGGGCTGTCGATGCTGTAGCGGTTTTCACGGCCCAGAGTAGCCAGCAGTCCGCGGATATCAATACCTTTGTCATCAAAATGCTGAATGAAAAACTCATTGCCGATTCTTTTGTCTGGATGGTAGATATCAATGTCCTTAATGCGAATCCCCGCCATAGTACAGACCTCCTAAAGTTTTGTTAGCTATACTTCTCACGAATCTGCTTCTTACAAAACTCTCTTCCGGCGTTAGCAGCCAGAACAATGAATGAATATGTGCGTTTCATGCTGCGGATTTTAGTTTAAATTGTAATTGTTAAGCTTGTACGGTTGAAGTGATCTCTAGGTTCTCAAGTCCGGCTTTGCGGCCCAGACGTGCCAGCTGCATTTTGAGGATCGGGTTATTTTCAAGGGTAAGACTCACTTTCTGGAAGCCGTCAGCCTTGAACATGATGAAGCAGCCTTCAAGCAGCGGTACAACATCAGGAGCCGTTACATTCAACTTGCGGCAGTCGATCTCTAATGCATATTCAGCAGGGCTGATCGGGTTAATGGTCTGCTGGTAAGCCTGTATAGATTTGAGCCCGTCCTCGTTAGAAAAAGTTCCCTCCAGCTCAATATTGATTACTTTCTTCGCAGTGTCTGTCTTCAAAATAAATTGTCCCATGTTGATCTCTCCCTAAGTGTAATTTGTAATACCTCCAAAACCTCATTTCTGCGACTCTATTCGACAAAATCGCAATTGGATTTGGGATATTTTGCCTTCATTATAACCAGATCATACTGAAATGTGCAATCAAAAGTCGAAAATTGTAGATTTATGAAGATTTTTCTTTGATCTCCTCCAGGGTATCCAGCAGCACATTAAAGGCTGAAATCACCCGGGGGGCACCGACGCAAGGAGTTAGATGCAGCAGCACCCCCTTGATCTGCTCGATGGTCATGCCAACGCGGAGCGCCATTACATAATGAACCCCTAACTGCTCATATTGCCCCATCGTAATCAGAGACGAGATCACCGCGATCTCTTTCCAGTCAGAGCCAATTGTGGTCCGCTGAAAAATATCACCATAGGCGTTGCCCATGATATACTCGGCTAATTCCGGGAAATGCTCTTTGATCGGAGCCAGGGCTTTGGCCCCGTAATCTCCTGAGAGATCAGTGAAATGATCGAGTCCGCTGTTCATGTTCTGCTTCATGCTTTTGACCTCCTGACAGTAGGTTAGAAAATGTGTGCGAATACGGCTTCCTTACGTAAGATCCAGCGTGCGGTGAGCCGTGGGAGGCATCTCATCACGGTCAGTCAGCAGCTCAATGACAGAGGTCTTGTTAAGCGCGATAGCCTCGCGGATTGCGGCGGCGAACTCCTCCTGCGTCTCACAGCGGAAGCCGGCTGCTCCCAATGATTCGGCGAATTTCACAGCATCCATCGGAACCTCGAAGATCGTACCGTCAATCCGGCCGGTCGTTTTCTCCATGCCCTTGAGCGCCATATCCAGCTGCATATTGTTCACCACGATGAAAATCACCGGAATATCCTTGCAAACGGCCGTGTTTATTTCAGCACCGAGCATCATAAAACAGCCGTCACCGGTTATACAGAAGACGGTCTCTCCGGGAGAGGCAGTCTTGGCGCCGATGGCCATGCCAATTGAATTGCCCATGCAGGCAAAGTAGGCATCAAATATGAAGCTGCCGGGCCTGCGGACATTGAACCATTTCACAGCATTGAACCCATGGCTGCCGTCATCTACGAACACGCTGCTGTTGTAGGGGATTTGTTCGCTCATCGTGCTCATTACCGAAGCCAGAGATAGTCCCGCCAGCACGGGCAGCTCGTCATTGTAATCATTGGAAATATTAATTTCATGCTTGGTGACCGCAGAGGGGTCCAGCTTCTGAAGATACAGTGCCAGGTTGTCCCTTAAGTCTCCGCCGACAGCGATGGTGGATGAGGTGAGTATTTTGCCGACAAAGGTTGGATCTACATCGAACTGGATCAGCTGCTGCGGATGATTCTCCGGCTTCAGGTTACAGATAGTCATATCGCTGAGACGGGAGCCCAGAACAATGAACAGGTCGCTGTTGTTCAGCAATTCATCGCCGTGCGGGGAGCCGCCGACGCCGACAGGACCGTGGTAGAGCGGGTGATCATAAGCTATGGCGCCTTTGCCGCCTGGAGAGGTGACTACAGGAATGTTGAAGGTTTCGGCCAGCTGCACCAGTTCCTGATGGGCCCCGGAGCGGTTGACGCCTTTACCGGCAATGATCAGAGGGCTGACGGATTGATTAATCGCCGAGATGACCCGGTCATAGTTCTGATAACTGACTAGTCCCTCGCGCTCCGGCAGAACAATCCGGCATTCCGCGAGCCGCTCTGTCTGCACATCAAACGGAATGCAGAGATGGACCGGACCTTTCCGGTCACCGAGGGCGATGGATAGGGCATGGTTGAAAATCGTGCTGAAGTGATCGCCGCGTTCAACAAGCTTGCTGAAGAGGGTGGCCGGCCGGAACATATCCGCCAAATCAGCCAGATAAGAAGTGGAATCCTGGCATTGGGGAATGCCCAGCTCCTTGATGGACTGATGGCCGGTGATGAAGAGGACGGGAAGATTATTGGCCTTGGCATGCGCTGCAGCGGTGAGCAGATTCGTTCCGCCCGGACCGGAAGTGCCGAAGGCTACCCCGAGGCTGCCGGTCTTCAGAGCATAACCGCCAGCGGCGAAGCCGGAGCTGGATTCGTGCCGGCCGGGGATGAACTCTATGCCGTAGTCAACCATTTTCAAAGCGATGGGGCAAATAGATTTGCCTATGATTCCAAAAGAATGAGTGACTCCCAGATTGTGCAATGCTTCCGCCATATAATCTGCAACTGTCTTCAGAACATCCACCCCGCATGTTGTTATTTGTATAAGTCAGCAATAGAAAACCTGTACTCAATATTGGAGCACAGGTCTGTTGCACGAATCACCATAATCAAACGCGAAACCTAAGGCGTTCACAGTTTTTCAGCAACCTGGCTGTCATGATCCCACTTCAGAAATGAGACTGTAGATCCATGGCTTTGCGTCATTCCCTTTCGGTGAATTTTGCCGGTATGCGGTTATAAATCAATCTTTGGAGAATTTTCCTTTACAATATATTCCTAGCTCCTCTTTTGTCAATAACCCCAGTGAGAAGAAACTCGGAATTTGGCGAATATTCAGGAGTTGAAATGGCTAAATATTTGGAATTTCAAACTTTTGAAAATGGTTGTCCCTGGAAGACTAAAGTCTTAAAATGCAAATGAAAATTTCGGGCCCTTATTATGGAGAGTAAGCACAAAGACTCATTACAATCCTGAGGTACTGCAAAATGTTAAGAATTCGCTAGATATACAGCATTGCAAAATTAAATGATAGGACTTAAGTAACGGATATGTGAGCTGTTGACTTATAGACAAGCTATGACAATAGAACGACTATAGTAAAGAAGTGCAAAACACATTTTTTACCCTTATGCACAATTTCAACAATTTGTGAATATTACATAACAATCTGATTTTTGCATAGAAAAAGAGACACCACCCGCAGTATTTCCGCAGGCGCGTGTCTCATTGTGCCGGAGCTAGAATTTGAAAATATGAATTGTTTTTTGCAGGTTGAAGACTGCGGAGGTCATCTTCTCTGTCTCCTCAGCCACGGATTGCAGCGCGTGAATCTGTTCGTTCATCGCTGCGGATACCTCTTCGGTCCCTGCGGCGGTCTCCTGGGTAATGGCTGAGATATTCTCGATTGCCCCGGAGATCTTGAGTGCGCTCTCCAGCATAAGGTCACTCTCTGCGGAGAAGGAAGCGATCTGCTCGGTTATGTATTGGACACTATGCACAATTTGAGCAAAGATGTTAGCCGTTTCTGTTATCATCTCATTCTGTACCTGAACTACCTCTTCGTTAATGGCGATATTATCGATGGCCTGCTTGATATCCGCTTCAATGCTGCGGACCAGTCCGAACACCTCTTTGGTGGAAGCGGTGGATTCCTCGGCCAGCTTACGGACCTCCTGGGCAACAACTGCGAATCCCCGGCCATGCTCGCCTGCGCGGGCAGCTTCAATAGAGGCATTGAGCGACAGCAGATTAGTCTGTTCGGCAATTTCGGTAATCGTCTTGGTTATCATCGTAATGCCGCGTGCGTTCTGCGATAGGGCTTCAATCGTATCCGCCACCTTCTGGGTAGCCTGGATGTTCTTGCGCATGCCTTCGGCTTGGGTATCCACCGATTGCCGTCCCTGTTCTACCAATTCCAGCGTATGTACAGACCTTCTATTCATTTCCTTGGTGGAATTCGTATAATTGGAGACCTTGATTTCGATATCCTTGATCGATTCGGTCATATCAGCGATATCCACCGAGATTTCGTTAGCACCTAGAGCCAGTTCATTGGAGGAGGAGGCCACCTGAGCCATTACAAACTTCAGGTTCTGATTCTTGTCTTCAATCCCGCGGCTGGCGTCCATAACCTGACGGGTAATCTGTGAGGCATCGGTGAGGATTTTTTTGAGCTTGTCAATCATGGTGTTGAAGGAGCGGCTAATGTCGCCCATGGAGCCATTCTCGTCGGCACGGCTGGTGAAGTCGCCTTTGGCAATCGTGTGCGTCACATTGGAGATATCCTCAAATGAAGATGTAAGCGTTCTCTCAATGAAGCGCGCGAGCGGGTATGTCAGCGCTGCCAGGACGGCGACAAGAATAATGCCGACGAGCAGCCTGTCCATCAGGATTAGCGTGATTAAGACAGGGACAGCGAATAAAGCGGCCACCAAGTAACATCCGGTGACGATTTTTTGTTTCAACGGCAGCTTGTTCATCCAGTCCATAATGTAAAGTCCCCCTATAAAGAATAATGTGTATTGTAATATTATAGGGGATACTAGTGCATTTGGTCTATTATTAAAAATCGTATAATGCTGCCGCTTCCCGCAGAGCCGAAGCAACCGTATCTGCAAGCTCAGGCGGTGCGGTCACTTTGATGCCTTGACCCAAGGACAAGATGATCCGGCACGCAGACTCCGGCGTGTTGAACTCGGCCTCGGCCCTGATCCAGCCAGGGGCCTCAGAAGGCTCCTGGTGCAACAGGGCGACGTATCGTTCCCGCTGCAGCTCCTTCATCGTGTGGTCCCTGACAAGCAGGCTGGCGGGATACCGGGGCAAGGCAGACTTGAACGCGGCGGTGGAGGTCTCCCAGTACTCAGACAGGACGAAATCCTCAGGCTGCTCAAAAGACTCATTTGTGACTTTGGCCTCAGTGATTCTGGAGACCCGGTAGGTCCGCAGCTCGCTGTCATGCCCCGCGACCAAGTACCAGACGCCGCGCTTGACTACCAGTCCCAGCGGTGCAACCAGCCGCTCGGCAGCGTCCTCCCCGCGCAGATAGGTGATGCTCACCCTGAGGTTCTCCCATAAGGCTTCCTGCAAAGCGGGTAGGCAGGGATAGGTCTCCCCGGAGGAATGCCACCCGGCTCCGTCGATGTGAATCCGCTGGCTGAGGAAGCTGAAGGGGGTTAGGGGCTGCCTGGTAGCAGCGGCCTGCAGCTTGCGGGCGGCCGAGGAGAATTCCTCCTGAATGCCCAGAGCGCGCAGAATCGCCGGATCAGCGGGCACCAGCAGCGCGGCAATCTCCTTGGTGTTCATTCCGCTCAGCGAATTCCGGTAGCCTTCCGCCAGCTTCCAGCCGCCTTCCCGGCCGCGCTCCGCCAGCACAGGAATGCCGGAGAAGCTGAGCGCCTCCATATCCCGGAAGATCGTGCGTTCGGATACCTCCAGCGTTTGTGCCAGCTCTTTGGAGCTGATTTTCCCGCGGCTCTGTAAAAGTTGAACAATAGTGATCAGGCGATCCGCTCTCATTCAGCTGCCTCCCTAAAATGTATTATTTATATATGTCAATGGTTGTCATGTATAAGGTATATATTAGACAAGAGTACGGATTAACGCAAATGATCTTCTAATCCGGGCATGATAGACGAAAGGGAGCGGATCAAATGACTAATTTGCAAGGGAAAGTGGCATTGGTAACAGGAGGGAGCAGGGGGGCAGGCAGAGGCATTGCGCTGGAGCTGGCGAAGGCTGGCGCCTATGTATACACTACAGGCAGGAATGCCGGTATGCCGCAGGCACACGCAAGAACGCTTGAAGGGGTGCTGGCTGAGATCCGCCGGTTAGGCGGGGACGGAGCCGTGATCCGCTGTGATCATACGAATGATAGCGAGACAGAAGCTGTAATCCGGCAGATTAGCACAGAGCAGGGCAGACTGGATATTCTGGTCAATAACGTCTGGGGCGGCAATAGTCTCGCTATCGGGAATGAACCGTTCTGGGAGCAGCCGGTGCAGCATTGGGATCATATGTTCACTGCCGGGGTCCGGGCACAGTTAATGACCAATTATTATGCTATACCTCTAATGCGCAGCGAAGGAACGGGGGCGGGTAAATTAATCGTTCATACGACCTTCTGGGATGAGTATAAATACACCGGAAACTTCTATTATGATCTGTCCAAAAATGCGCTGGTGCGCATGGCCTACGGATTATCCCTAGAAGTGGCTGCGGACGGCATCGCAGTGATCCCCGTCTCTCCCGGCTGGATGCGGACCGAGCTGGTCCTGGACAGCTTCGGTACAGATGAAGAACACTGGCAGGAGGAGGAGGGGCTGAGGACCACCGAATCAACAGCCTATATCGGACGGGCAGTTGCAGCGCTTGCTGCTGATCCTGAAGTGATATCCATGACGGGTGTTCCACAGAAGGTAGGGGACCTGGCACGGAAATATGGCTTTACGGACACCGACGGCCGGCAGGTGCCGGCCTACCAAATTTCATAGTCAGAATGCAAAAACACTCTTTGGAAGTGCGCAGCCTGGGGCCTGCACTCCCGAAGAGTGTTTTATTGTGAAGAAATAAGAATTAGAGCAGAATGATCTCCTCAGCGGTGTTGATCTCCGGCAGTCCGGCCAGCTTCACCAGGACCTCCTTCGGCACACCCTTATCAACGGTCAGGAGCATGATGGCGGCTCCGCCGATGATGGTACGGCCAACCTGCATGGATGCGATATTGACGCCGTTCTCGCCAAGCAGAGTACCGACGAGTCCGATGATACCCGGCTTATCGTTATGCGAGATGACCAGCTGATGGCCTTCAGGAGCAATATCGACCGGGAACTTGTTGACCTTAACGATACGTTCGCCGTAGCCCTGCAGCAGGGTACCGGCAACCAGACGCTCTTCATCATGCTCAGCCTTGAGTGTTACCGTGATGAGATTGGTGAAGCCTTTGGTTTTGGAAGCCTTGGTCACCACTACGTTCACGTCACGGGTCTTCGCCAGATGCATCGAGTTGACGATGTTCACATCTCCGGCGAAGTGGCGGGTGAGCACACCTTTGACGACATAACGGGTAAGCGGCTGGGTATCCACATCCGAGAGATCACCGGCATACTCCACATGGATCTCGCGGATCGCCCCGTCTGTAATCTGAGTAGCGAAGCTGCCCAGCTTCTCGCCGAGGGTGAAGTACGGCTGCAGCTTGTTCATCACGCTAGGTGCAACCGGCGGAATGTTCACCGCGTTGATGAACGGTTCGTTGCGCAGGATATGGAGGACCTGCTCCGATACATCGATCGCCACGTTCTCCTGGGCTTCAATCGTCGAAGCACCCAGATGCGGGGTCACGATAATCTTCGGATTTGTAAGGAACGGGTGGTCTGCTTCAGGCGGCTCCTTCTCGAACACGTCGAATGCAGCGCCGGCCACAATGCCGCTGTCAATCGCTTCTACGAGCGCCATTTCATCGATAACACCGCCGCGGGCACAGTTGATGATACGCATGCCTTTTTTCATGACTTCAAATTGCGGACGGGAGATCATGTGGCGGGTCTCCGGTGTGAGCGGTGTGTGAACCGTGATGAAGTCTGCCCCGCGCACAATGTCGTCTACCGAAGCCAGCTTCACTTCCATTTTCTCTGCACGGTCAGCCGTCAGGAACGGGTCATAGGCCAGGATGCTCATGCCGAAGGCTTTGGCGCGCTTGGCCACCTCGCTGCCGATCCGGCCCATGCCGAGTACGCCCAGTGTCTTGCCGCGCAGCTCGACGCCGAGGAAGGTCTTTCTGTCCCATACACCGGAAATGGTCTTCGCATAGGCTTGAGGAATATGACGGGCCAAGGCCATCATCATGGCAAAAGCATGTTCACAGGTCGTAATGGTGTTGCCGTCCGGAGCGTTGATAACAACTACACCGCGCTGCGTGGCGGACTCCAGCTTGATGTTGTCCACGCCGACTCCGGCCCGGCCGATAACCTTGAGATTAGTACCGGCTGCGATAATTTTGTCCGTTACAGTAGTCTGGCTGCGAACGAGTAAGCCGTCATATTCGCCAATGATTGCAACTAGCTCATCTTCACTTAGTCCTGTTTTCTTGTCTACAGTCACATCGCTTGCGTCCATCAATTGCTGAATGCCCAGATCGCTGATCGGGTCCGATACTAATACTTTAAACATGGTCTCTTGTCCTCCTTCAAATGGGAAAGCTATTGTATATGCCAAGGATCACCGGGTAAGGCAATCCGCAGTACCAGAACTTACGAGAGCCTAAAGAGCATATTGACACCAGGGTAACGCGCTGTCGCATAAAAGAAACAGCATGCAGAGGTACCAGATTCTTAGGGATATGGCAATAAAAAAACTCCCAACCCCATACTACTGCCGTAGTAAGGGACGAGAGTTGTCGTGGTACCACCCTAATTCACTGCGACGGTTAAGAGGCAGCCTCATTGGCCTGCAAAGGCCACACTGGTAACGGAGTGATCCGATTGTATCTACTCTTGTGTTCAATACAATATCTCAGGAGCGCTAAAGATTAATGTCCGTCACCGGTTCTCACCACCCACCGGCTCTCTGAAGACTGCAAGTAATCTTTGTTCCATCATCGGTTTTGCTTGATTAATTTGTCATAATGTAACATGGTGATGCCAAGTGTGTCAATAGGATTCTTCTGAGCGGGTCCGCCTTGAAGTGGGCCGTAATTTTCGTTATGATGCAATAACTGGTCTTACTCGTAGAAGAAAGGGAGCTGCGGCATGATCTCCTTGCCGTAATATTGTTCCCGCCACTTGATGAAGTCCTGCTCCTGCACCGCACCGGTGGAGATGAGCAGAGTGACGGAGGACTGAACATTATTCAGCTTCAGCGAGCTGGCGGTCCCGGAGTAGATCATATCATCAATCTTGGCAGTGATATCCTGCGGATCATATCCGGCATAGATGCCGCGGTTCAGCATCATATCGGCGATGGAAGCGTTCTTGAGCAAGAGCGGCATTTTTTTCCACTGAATGAAAGAGATTGTCTTCAGCTCGCCGGACTGCTGCGGAATGGACGAATGGGTCTTCGACCCCCATTTCAGCATGGAATCATAGAAGTTCTTCTGGGCCAGCAGCCCGAATCTCACGGCACTGGTTGTGAAGTTGTCGCTTCTCAGCATTTTGGCGGCTTCTGCGCCGGAAGCACCCGCCGTCACCTTGCCGGAGGCTTGGGAGAAGAGTGTGAGACTCTTAAGAATATTGAGCTGAGATTCATAGAGCATCGGTGAATTAGTGAAGAGCGAATCCTGGGTAACCTTATCATACTGCTTGTCCGCCAGAATACTCAGATTCTTCAGCGTTGCCGCGTTCTGGCGGGCATCCGTGCTGCGGGCAAGACCGTCCAGCTGTTCGTTCCAATTGCGCTTGAATTCCCGGTAGGGCAAAAATACGTTATGATAAAAGGTGACAAGATCCTGCTGCTGGTAGGAGCCGGAGAATTCCTGGGCGCTTGGGTGGTCCTTCAGCTGTGAATACTTGGCTTCTGTCTTGTCAGCTCCAACCTTGACTCCCGTGAAAAATGAAGCGAATGCGGATATTAGAAAAAACAAAAAACCTAGTGTGTACATCATTTGAGTGCGGGAGGTACGGCTGTTCATGATTAGGTGCTCCTTCGTATAGGTAAATTAACTTATGTAAAAACATTTATAGAACAGGCAGGTTATAATGAAAAAATTCAAATTGGGTGACATCAAAATTAAAAAGGCCGATCCACAGCAGTTAACAGACAAGCTGTTACTCATTAATCTGTACATTACTCAGGGCCTTACCTTATTTATCGGTTTGATATGGATATTATTACAGAAAAGAAATCCTATTCACATATTAAATTTTCCGGATAGTGTACATTTCGTGTACTGGGGACTTGGCCTGGCAGTTATTATGCTCGCTGTGGATTTCCTGCTAACCCATATTGTTCCTGAAGACAGCATGGATGACGGGGGAATCAACGAGCTGTTATTCGGCAAACGGCCGCTGTGGCATATTGTGGTCATTTCTGCGGTGGTTGCGGTGTGTGAGGAGCTGCTCTTCCGCGGAGCGATCCAGCATTCCCTTGGGCCGTACTGGACAAGTATACTGTTTGCCGTTATTCATGTCCGTTATCTGCGGCACTGGATTCCAACGGGCTGGGTCTTCCTCAGCAGCTATGGTCTTGGGCTTATTTACATCCATTCGGGCAGTCTGTGGGCACCTATATTGTGCCATTTCCTTATAGATTTGTTCTCCGGTATGGTTATTCGTTACAGGAGGGTATCATGACAGAACAATTAAGCCGGGTAAGGTCCCGCCAGAAACAGCAGAAGAGAGAACAACAGCCTCCGGCCAGAGCAGGCAAGCGTCAGCCGGCTTCCGTGGCAGCAGAAGAGCGTGCGGGAAGTCCGGTACCGGTGGCAGGGACACTGTCCAGAAAGGAACGCTTATCCGGACGCAGGGCCGCCGGAAGGCCGGAGCGTGAGGCGGCACAGCAGGAAGGGGAGCAGACTCCATCACGTGCAGAGAGCTATCCGTCAGAACGAATCCGCTTCAGCAAAATGTTCATCAATTCGCTGATTGTCGTATTTCTGATGCTGCTCGGCTTCCTCCTGTGGTGGGGAATTAACGGGGCACCGGATCTGGATAGCCTATGGAGTTGACTGCGGTGCTCCTGATTCTGCTTGGTGTGTGTCTTGTGGGAGCAGGGGGTATGGGCCTCCTGATGGTTGCTGCTGCCTTCAAGAAACGGTTGAATCATCAGGATATTGTACTGGAACGGCTTCCTGCCGTGTTCGACGGCTACCGGATACTGCTCATTACGGATATTCACCGCCGCCGTCTGCCGGAGGCAATGCTGAGCCCGATGCGGGGGAAGGTGGACGCAGTTTTCTTGGGCGGTGATATGACGGAGAAGGGCGCATCCATAGAACGTCTGCTGGAGAATATGACACTGGCCGCCTCCATTGCGCCTGTGTATGCCGTTCACGGCAATCATGATTACCGGGCGAACATTACACTGGTGGATAACATCATCCGGGGAAGCGGAGCCAGGCTGCTGGTGGATGAGAACTGCGTCATTGAGCGGGACGGTGAGCAGTTTATTCTTACTGGGGTGGACTTCCCGAGGCAAGGCGGCAAAAAGGCCTACGGGCCTCTGCCCGCCGTAGCTGAAGCGGATGCGGATGCCTTCCGGATCATCCTCGTGCATGATCCGCTCTGGCTGTCCCGGCAGCAGGAGGTTCCGGCTGACCTGATTCTGGCCGGGCATACCCATGGAGGCCAGGTTGTGCTGCCCTTGATCGGGCACCGGCATACCGATGAGTTCTACCGCCAGTATAATGCGGGGATGTATGAGATCCCCCGGAGCTATAATACGGCTCTCCCGCCGCTGAAGATGCTGATCAGCCGGGGATTCGGTACCGCGCACCTGCCGCTGCGCTGGCGCAGTCCGGCTGAGATGCATGTGCTGACCCTGCGCTGCGGAGGGCGGCATTCAGGATCTCAGGGAGTAATCAGATAGATACTTAACACAAAAAAAACGGCTGCCCACATTTTGCGGGACAACCGTTTTTTTTGAAATATAAGAATTTATATGTTTCACACGATAACTTATCCTTCTATTTCTTGCTGAAACGGTACCGTCCTTAAAAGGACGGCACCGTTTCCACTTGACGAATTCAGTGCTTAGCGCATCTTCAGCTCAATGCTGCGCGGGTCTACAAAGCTGTAGCCCTTGCCCTCCAGCGTAGTCAACAGAGTGTCAAGCGCCTCTACCGTCCAAGGCAGCTCATGCATTAGGATATTGCTGCCGGAATGGAGCTGACCGGTAACATTGCTGACCAGCTTGCCGGTCTTATCCGCATCCTTGGCTTTCATCTCCCAGTCCAGGGAGCCATTGGACCAGGTCATATAGAGCATGCCGTTTGCAGCAGCGATTTTTTTGCCTACGTCACCTCCGGCACCGTGCGGCGGACGGAAGAAGTGAGGGGTCTCACCGGTAATTTCCTTAACGATCTTCTGAACATCTTCAATCTGCTTCTTCACTTCGGCTTCCGGCTTGTCCTTCAGCACAATGTGATCCCAGCTATGATTGCCGAGTACGCCGCCCCGTTTGTGGATCAGCTCCAGCAGCTCGGGATGCTCCTTCACCCGGTAGCCGTTGACGAAGAAGATCGCCTTGGCCTTGTGTTTGTCCAGCGTATCCATCAGCGGATTGATTAATTCCGCTTCCTTCGGCCCGTCGTCGAAGGTCAGCAGGACTACCTTCTTGTTCGTTGCCGGATCATTCGGGACAATGTCATAATTCTTGTTCATATGATACAGCAGCGGCACCTGCGCATCGCTGGCTGCCGCAGGCGTGGCCTCCGGTGATGCAGTGGCCTCAGGTGCAGCTGAGGCTGTTACCTCAGGTGCAGGAGATGCGGCTGTCTCCGCGGCGGCTGTTGCTGCCGCAGGCTGCGGCGTCTTTTCCGCTGCCTGACTGCCTTTATTTCCGCTGTTGCTGCAAGCTGACAGCAGACAAGCCGCCAGGAGCAGCGTTATTGTTGCTTTACCCACTTTTTTCATCTCGCTTTCTTGTTGTTTGGCTGTATGAGCGGCTACCTTTCCGCGAACACTAAGCATGATTTTACCATACAAGGAGGTTGGAGATATGAATACTTCGTCATTTCTGTGCGGGGTGCTGATTGGTGCAGCCGCCAGTATGATTATGTCCAAAAAACGCAGCGCCATGATGTCTGCCTTACTGCACTCGAATGGTTCTTCCTACAATGCGGGTGACAAGGCGAAGGACAAAATTATGGGGATGGCTATGACCGGCTTCGGCAGCACAGCAGCAGGCAGCAGCCATGAACATTCAGGCTCTCATGCATCCGGCGGCGATCATAAAGAGGACTCCCCGTTAAAGTCCAAAGAATCAAATCTGAACATGCTGAAGGATTTCATCCGCAGCAACCCTGATGTGAAGCATGAAGTCGAGCAGATTCTCAAAGATACTCATACCGCCATACCGGGTTTGTAACCGGATTTAACCGCTGCAGAATCATTTTGGCGATGCCGGCATCGCTAAAGTGATTCTTTTTTAATATGGCTTTACATATAATGGGCAGCAAATTGGGCTGAATCTATATTTATTTACGTGCATTTGTAGCTTCAAAATGATAACATACATATATAGTAACCATTTTTGGCTCATTACTCGGGACTCATCATACATTAATATTAAATGAGCTTGCAAAAGGAGGATCCTGTCATGAGAATAGAGCGATTAAGTCAAGATAAGATACGGATTTTCCTCACTTTTGACGACCTGAGCGAGCGGGGCATCCAGAAGGAAGATATGTGGCAGGAGGTTCCCAAGGTGCACGACCTTTTTACGGAAATGATGGATCAGGCATACAGCGAGCTTGGTTTTGACGCTACGGGTCCGCTTGCCGTGGAAGTGTTCGCATTGCCCGCGCAAGGCATGGTCGTTATTGTGACCCGGGGGAAATATGATCACCATCAGTACGGTGGGGCCGGGGAAGATGAATTGCCTGAAGAGATTTACGAAATGGAAGTTACTCTTGAACAAAGCGACTCCATTGTATATGCGTTCCGCGACTTCGAGGTTCTGGTGGAAGCGGCTCATGTGCTAATCGGCAATATTACTTCTCAAGGACAACTGTATTCTTATAATGATAAATGGTACCTCTACTTCGATCCGAAGGAGTTTGAAGAGGCTGCACTGTCAGGGCTGGTAGGTGTGCTCGCTGAATTCGGAGATTCCTCTCCGGTCACTCAGGCTGTTCTGGCTGAATACGGCAAGACTGTTATGGCGGAGAACGCGATTCAGACGCTGTGCAATCATTTTAAACGCCAGGAATAAGAGAGTATGGTAAGGTACGGTTCCTTCCATAACATCTTCAGCAGGGATTAGGTTTAAGCGCAAGGGAGGCTATTCGGTGCTTTTGTTATCGGTCATTTCGTCAGCAGTTGCACCGGGACTTGCGCTGCTGACTTTTTTCTATCTGAAAGACAAGTATGATCAGGAACCGCTCCATATGGTGCTTAAGGTGTTCCTGCTTGGCCTGTTGATCGTGCTGCCGGTGATGATTATCCAGAGGGGGCTTGTGCTGGGGCTGGGCGGTGGTCCTTATGTGGATTCTTTTCTGATCTCAGCCGGGGTGGAAGAGGCCCTGAAGTGGTTTGTGCTGTACCATATGATTTACAATCATACCGAATTTGACGAGCCCTATGATGGAATACTATATGCCGTAGCGATTTCGCTCGGCTTCGCAACAATAGAGAATGTAATGTATGCGTGGTACAGCAATGCTTCATTCGGCACCATGATTCTAAGGGCGCTGCTTCCAGTCTCCGGACATGCCATGTTTGGCGTGATTATGGGCTACCATATGGGCAGAGCCAAGTTCTCCGGCGGGGTTAAGACCCGGAAGATTCTGCTGATTTCACTGCTCCTGCCCTGGCTGTGGCATGGGATCTATGATTTTCTGATCGCCACGACAGCTAACTACTGGATCTGGTTTATCGTGCCCCTGATGGCGGTTTTATGGTATAGAGGCATGGGGAAGGTAGCGCGGGCCAACAGCCGTTCTCCGTTTCGCTTTTTGAAGCGCGAGGAAGAGGTTAACCTATAATCGAGATGGACACACTTAATCCTACAGGGCAGTTCCTTAAGGCAAGGAATTCCAGAAAGGAGAGAGAGGTGTCTTTTTTTGCGAGTAAAAGTTCGGATTGTCTGCAAGCAGTGCGGTGAAACCTACATATTAAGAGGGAACAAGGAGCAAGGGGTTGTCCAGACCGGCTTCAAGCAATGTCTGTGCAGCTGTGTAAGCGGCTTTGAGATTGAGGAACGGGCCTGAAGACCGGATTCTTGAAATAGTGCATAAGACTTCTCAGTTATTGTCAAACTAACGGCAATAAGCTACTGAAAGGAGCTATGCGGACCTATGTACAAAAGATTAAGTGCCATAATGTTCCCGCTTACCGCACTCTTGCTGCTTGGAGCGCTCGTCTGGGGGTATCAGGAGAATCAGGAGAAGAATTCGATTCTGATCAAGGCGGAGAATCAGTATCAGCGCGCGTTCCATGATCTCTCCTTCCATGTGGAGCGGCTTCATGGTGAGCTGGGCAATACGCTTGCGGTGAATACTACCTCTAACGGAATGCACCGCAAGGGACTGGTCAATGTATGGCGGATCACCAGCGAGGCGCAGAACGAGATTAACCAGCTGCCGCTGACGCTGCTGCCGTTCAGTGAGACAGAGGAGTTTCTCTCCAAAATCGCTAACTTCTCCTACAAGGCTGCGGTGCGTGACTTCACCAAGAAGCCGCTGACTGAGGGGGAGATGGCGAATCTGAAGACGCTCTACCAGAATTCGTCTGAAATCTCCAGGGACCTGCAGAAGGTTCAGGACAAGGTCATCGGCAAAAAGCTGCGCTGGATGGATGTAGAGACTGCACTGGCTACAGAGCAGAAGGCTGAAGACAATACGATTATCGACGGGTTCAAAACCGTGGATAAACGCGTAGCGGCATACCCGGAGCTGGACTACGGCCCTTCAGTTGCAAGCATCTATGATAAGCGGTCGGTGAAAAAGCTGGGCGGCAAGCCGGTTACCGCTGACCAAATCAAGGGCAAGGCGATGAAGTTCGCCGGGCTCGGCGGGAAGGCACAGGTGAAGATTCAGGAGAACGGGAAGGGAACCGAGTGGGCCTCTTATACAGCTACTGTGACTTCCGCAGAGCATAAAGAGCCGGTTTCGATGGACTTCACAGCGGAAGGCGGACTGCTGATCTCTTACAATGACAACCGCGAGGTTGGACCGGCCAAAGTATCCATGAAGCAAGCTGTGGAGAAGGCGGGCAAGTTCCTGGAGAAGAAGGGATATCACGGCATGACCGCAGTCAGTGCGGACCGGTATGACAATCTGGGCAATCTGACCTTCGTCAGCAGCCAGGACGGCGTGCTGATCTATCCTGAGAAAATGACGGTTCGTGTCGGGTTGGATACAGGGGAAGCGGTAGGGTTTCAGGCAAGCGACTATGTGAATGAGCATAAGGAGAAGCGCGTGCTGCCTAAGCCGAAGCTGTCCCTGGCTGAAGCCAGAGCGATGCTTAACCCGGAGTTCAAGGAGCTGTATAACCGGCTGGCCTGGATCGAGAATGAGGATGCGGTGGAGCTGTTGACCTATGAATTTGGCGGCAAAATAAACGGCTCACAGTTCAGAATTTATCTGAATGCCGCTGACGGCAATGAGGAAGCGGTGGAACAGATCCGCACCTCCTCGGGGGCACAGGACAGATAGAGGACGGCTAAGCTCCGCTATACCCGCTATAATACAGAAGACGCATTTCCGGAAACGGAGGGCGTCTTTTTTTTATACCTAATAATAATTCTGACCGGCTATGAAGGGGCGTGCTATAATCGGTTTAGCATTTATTACTAACTCAAGCGGCGGTGACAGGTTTGTATCCCAAAATCAATGAATATCTATTCCTCCAGGTCGCATCCAGTGATGCGGCAGAGTCTGAGATCCAGTACCGGGCAAGGATTGCTGATATGGAGGACGAGAGCATCCTGATAGAAATTCCCATGCAGGAGAGCAACGGCCGGCTTAAAAAGCTGTTCGTCGGTGACGAGCTGTCGGTCTATTTTCTCACAGAGGGCGGCATCAAGAATTACTTCAATACTCATGTGCTCGGATTCAAGGAAGATGTCATCCGGATGGTCCGGCTGCGCAAGCCCGAGGCAGAATCCATCTTCAAAATTCAGCGCCGCAGCTTCTTCCGCGTCAATGCCGAGCTGGAGCTTGCCGTTAAGGATGCTCTGGGCAGCCGGTTTCTGGTGCGCACCGAGGATATCGGCGGCGGCGGAACGTCATTCTTAAGCGATGCCAAGATTACATTAGGGGTGGCAGACAAGCTGTCCTGCTGGCTGCTCGTCTCCTACCGGAACGGAAGCACTGAGCATGTTAATTTCGAAGGTGAGATTGTACGGATCAAACCGCTGGAGACCGGGCGGAATCTGGTCATGGTTAAATTCTCGGCCATTTCCGATACGGAGCGGCAAAAAATTATCCGGTACTGCTTTGAACGCCAATTCGATTTCCGCAACCGCTGATTCCCTGTCAGGAATCTTCAAACGGGCCCTAAATCAGCTTTTTTCTCCCTAAAAAACCTCAATGTCATTTTGCACTGGGGTTCAAACTGTGGTATAATTTTATAAGTCGCAGGCAATGCCTGCTTTTTTCTTGAGAATATCAGCAAGTTCCTAGAGAGATATGTCGATAGGCGTATTTCTGCGGAAGAGTGTTTGAGGAGGAATGCCCCGTTGGACAGGCAGGATACACATACTAACGACCGAATTAACGTCGCCATCGACGGACCTGCCGGGGCAGGCAAGAGCACTGTAGCCCGATTGGTAGCACGGGAGCTGTCTTACATTTATGTGGACACGGGTGCCATGTACCGGGCAATCACCTGGTATATGCTTCGTGAAGGCATAGCTGCAGAGAATCATGAGCTGGTGGACCGGAAGGTCCAGAATATGGCGATTGAGCTTCTGCCGGAGAAAGATGTGCAGAAAGTGCTGATTAATGGGGAAGACATGACCCCGCATATCCGCAGTCTTCAGGTCAGCGGCCAGGTGTCGCAGTATTCGAAGATTGAGGGTGTAAGATCCAGACTCAGTCACTTGCAGCGTCAGATGGCGCTCCGCAAGGGGGTTGTAATGGATGGCCGGGATATCGGTACAACCGTACTGCCGGATGCCGAAGTGAAGATTTTCATGACGGCAAGTGTGGAGGAGCGTGCTCTCCGTCGTTACAAGGAACTGAAGGATACGGAAACAGTGACTCTCCAGCAGCTTGAACATGATATTGCAGCGCGGGACCGGCTTGATGAAGGCCGGGAGATTTCACCGCTGCGCCGTGCCGAGGATGCTATACTTCTCGATACAACGGATATGGATATCCTTCAGGCCGTGGAAGCCATCGTCTCCCACTGCAGAACCTATGTTGACGGGGAGAGAAATCATCTATGATTTATGCAATTTGCGTGGCCTTGCTTCGTATGATTTATGCCATACTGTTCCCGCTTAAGATTGTGGGAAGAGAGAATGTGCCGAAGGAGGGTGGAGTCCTGCTCTGCGCGAACCACATCAGCCTGCTTGATCCCATGACGATCGGCATTAAGCTGAAGCGACAAGTAAGATATATGGCCAAGGCGGAATTATTTAATGTTCCGGTGCTGGGCTGGCTCATTAAGCAATTGGGCGCTTTTCCTGTCAAACGTGGCGGCGTAAGCAAAGAATCCATTAAGACGTCCCTCAATACGCTTCGCAGCGGACATGTGATGGGCATCTTCCCGGAAGGAACGCGGAACTCCGATTCCGGTTCAGCCAAGAAGGGTGCGGCAAGCTTCGCGCTCCGCAGCGGCGCAGCCGTTGTACCGGCAGCTATTATCGGGTCCTACAAGCCGTTCCGCCGGATGACTGTTGTATATGGGGCACCCATTGATCTCAGCGCATTTGAAGGTGCGGGAAGTGATTCTCTGGAAGCTGTAACCGATGTTATTATGGGACGCATCCATGAAATGATCAGTACCGGTAAGCCCAGTTCGCGGTAAGTCCGGGAGCCAAATCTCCTGCTTCCGTGAATAGCTTATAAATTACAGCATAACCGCTATTTTTTGGAACATACTAATCAACAAAGTGAAATGGTTTAACGAAGCAATGATTGTTTTGAACTCTGCTCTACGCGGGTTTAAATAAATGGGGTTTTGAATCGAGGAGGGTAATCACATGTCTGAAGAAATCAAGAATCAAGAAGCTGCGGATAACGTTGAGAATAACGAGACCGTAGAAGGGACAGAAGCTGTAGAATCCGCTGTAACGGAATCTGCAGAAGTTGTTGCCAGCAATGAAGAAGAAGTGACAAGCCAGGAAGGTCTGGAAATCATTTCTCTGAAAAAAGGCGATACCGTGAAAGGAACAATCGTCAAAATCGAAGATAACCAAGCTTATGTAAGCATTGGATATAAATACGACGGCGTTATTCCTATTCGCGAATTGTCTTCCGTTCAGCTGGACAATGCTGCAGCAGCGGTAGAAGTTGGCCAGGAAGTGGAATGCAAGGTTGTCAGCATCAACGACAACAAGGAGAGCCTGGTGCTGTCCAAGCGTGCCATCGACAGCGAGAAATCATGGGAAGATCTGGAGAAGTATTTCGCTTCCCAGGAATCCTTCGAAGTTACTGTAGCTGATGTTGTCAAAGGCGGCCTTGTGGCTGACGTTGGCGCACGCGGCTTCATCCCGGCTTCCATGGTTGAGCGTCACTTCGTTGAAGATTTCAGCGACTACAAGGGCCGCACACTGCGTGTCAAAGTGAAAGAACTTGACCGTGAGAACAGCAAGGTAATTCTCTCCGCCAAAGAAGTTCTGGAGGAAGAATTCGAAGCGAACAAGCAGAAGATTATGGCTGAGCTGTCCGAAGGCCAAATCATCGAAGGTACGGTTCAACGCCTGACTCAATTCGGCGCATTCGTCGATGTTGGCGGCGTAGACGGACTGGTTCACGTATCCGAGATCGCTTGGAACCATGTAGAGAAGCCATCCGATGTAGTATCCGAAGGCGACAAGGTTCGTGTTAAAGTACTTAAGGTTGATCCTGAAAAGGGCAAAATCAGCCTCAGCATCAAAGCAGCTGCTCCGGGTCCTTGGGATTCCGCAGCTGGTCAGATCAACATCGGCGATGTAGTTACAGGCGAAGTTAAACGCCTTGTAAACTTCGGCGCATTCGTTGAATTGCTGCCAGGCGTTGAAGGCCTTGTGCATATCTCCCAGATCTCTCACAAGCACATTGGTACTCCGCACGAAGTGCTCAAGGAAGGACAGGAAGTACAAGTGAAAGTACTTGACTTCAACCCATCCGAGAAGCGCGTCAGCCTGAGCATCAAGGAAACTGAAGAAGCTCCGGCTCCTTCGGCCAGACCAGAACGCAGCAACAGCAGAGACAGAGCGCCTAAAGAAGTGCTGAACAATCCTAACGTATCGCTCAGCAACGAAGGCCTCAGCTTCACACTGGCTGAACGTTTCGGCGACAAGCTGGACAAATTCAAGGGTAACAACTAATCCCTTTGTTATCTCATCATAACGGGTAAAGTAATCGGCGAGCCCTCGATCAGAGGGTTCGCCGATTGTCTTTTCACGGTTAGCCAATTGTAAGGTTTTTTGCTATGATGAGTAACGTAAGGAAGACAGGAGGAATGAATATGGCAAGACCCGTAGTGGCCATTGTCGGCAGGCCTAACGTCGGAAAGTCGACGATCTTTAACCGGCTGATTGGCGATAGACTGGCCATCGTAGAAGATAAACCGGGGATTACACGTGACCGGATATATGGAGTCTCCGACTGGAACGGCAAATCCTTCAGTGTCATTGATACTGGCGGGATTGAGATTGACGGAGAAGACGCTATTCTGAAATCCATCCGCGTTCAGGCGGAGCTGGCGATTGAGGAAGCAGATGTGATCGTCTTCATGTGCGAGGCGAAGAGCGGACTCACGAGTTCGGATGAGGAAGTGGCGCAGATTCTGTTCCGTTCCGGCAAGCCGATCGTTCTGGCTATCAATAAAGTCGATAACATGAAGCGCACCGAAGATATTTATGAATTTTACACCCTTGGAATTGGTGATCCGATCGGCATTTCAGGAAGCCATGGAACCGGCATCGGCGATCTGCTGGATGCGGTTGTCGAACGCCTGCCCGATAAGGTAGATGAGGAATATGATGAAGATGTCATCCGTGTGGCCTTGATCGGACGTCCGAATGTGGGTAAATCTTCACTGGTTAATGCGATTCTGGGTGAAGAACGCGTTATTGTCAGTGATGTTGCAGGGACTACACGCGATGCGATTGATACGCCGTTCGAACGGGATGGCCAGCGTTATGTGCTGATCGATACAGCGGGCATGCGCAAACGCGGCAAGGTCTATGAGAACACGGAGAAATACAGTGTCATGAGAGCGATGAAGGCGATTGAGCGCGCTGATGTTGTACTCGTTGTAATCAACGGTGAAGAAGGCATCATCGACCAGGACAAGCACATTGCCGGGTATGCCCATGATGCAGGTAAGGCTTCCGTCTTTGTCGTTAACAAATGGGATGCCATTGAGAAAGACGACAAGACGATGCAGAATTTCGAACGCACCATCCGCGATCACTTCCTGTTCATGAGCTATGCTCCGGTGGTATTCCTGTCTGCGCTTACCAAACAGCGTCTGCAGAAGCTGCTGCCTGTCGTACAGCATGTGGCCCAACAGCACGCCCTGCGGATTACTACCCATCTGGTGAATGATGTGGTGTCGGATGCCGTGGCGATCAATCCTCCGCCTACGGACAAAGGCCGCCGTCTGCGCATTAACTATGTAACTCAGGTTGCTGTAAAGCCGCCCACCATCGTGGTATTCGTCAATGATCCTTCGCTGATGCACTTCTCCTATGAGCGTTATCTGGAGAACAAGATCCGCGCAGCATTCAATTTCGAGGGTACACCGATCCGCCTCTTTACACGGCGCAAATCCGAGAACGAAGGTTAGGGGAGAAGAGTAGTGGCGTTTGAACTTCTGGTAATCGTTATAAGCTATCTGCTTGGCTCCGTCAGCTTCAGTGTATTGCTCGCCCGGCTGCTTAAGGGCATTGATATCCGCCAATATGGAAGCGGCAATGCGGGAGCGACCAATACGCTGCGTGTGATGGGGAAGGGACCGGCCATACTGGTGCTGTTTCTGGACGTACTGAAGGGAATTGCCGCAGTTTGGCTTGGCACATGGGCCGGCGGATGGGGAAGCTGGGTCGCAGTGGTCTGCGGTCTCGCTGCCATCATCGGACATAACTGGCCGGTCTATTTTCACTTTCGCGGGGGAAAAGGGATTGCAACAACGATTGGCGTGATGGCTACGCTGGTATTCTGGCCTGCCCTGATTGCCGGTGTGATTGCTATTCTCGCTATTGTACTTACACGATACGTCTCACTGGGCTCGCTGATTTTTGTGGCGCTTACACCGGTGTTTCTGCTGTTCACCGAGCATACAACCCCGGAGCTATGGGGAAGTCTGATCATCGTGGTGTTCGCCTTCTGGCGTCACCGCAGCAATATCGTGAAGATCTCGCAGGGCCGTGAGAACAAAATCGGCTCCAAAGCCAAGGAGGGGAATCGCGTTGTCTGATAAAGTAACCGTGCTGGTCGCGGGCAGTTGGGGAACTGCGCTGGCTACTGTGCTGGCGGCTAACCACTCGGAGGTTTATCTGTGGACGCGAAAGCCTGAGCAGGCTGCCGAGATTAATGAGACACATACGAATCATCATTTCCTGCCGGGAATCAAGCTCCCCGGGAATATTATTGCCACCACGGACATGGAGACTGCTGTCTCCGGTTCGAAGGCGGTAGTCATTGTCGCGCCTTCTTCCGGAATGCGTCAGGTGGCGCATAGCCTTAAGCCATTCTGGAAGGAAGACATGCTCTGCATTCACGCCACGAAGGGCTTCGAGACCGAGACCATGAAGCGGATGTCCACAGTGATCTCGGAAGAGCTGGGCTGCGGCGAAGGTGACATTGTTGTGCTCTCCGGGCCGAGCCATGCGGAAGAAGTGGTACGGCTCTGTCCGACTACGGTCGTAGTGGCATCGCCGGATGAGGGCCGTGCCAAGGCGGCACAGGGGCTATTCATTAACAATGACTTCCGTGTGTATACCAACAGGGATCAGCTGGGAGTAGAGCTGGCTGGTGCACTGAAGAATATTATCGCGCTGGGTGCAGGGCTGTCCGACGGGCTGGGCTTCGGGGACAACGCGAAGGCGGCGCTGCTTACCCGCGGCCTGGCCGAGATCTCCCGGGTCGGTGTGGAGATGGGAGCGAATCCCTTAACCTTCTCCGGCCTTGCCGGACTCGGTGACCTGGTCGTAACGGCAACGAGCCAGCACAGCCGGAACTGGCGTGCGGGCTCTATGCTGGGCCAGGGCCAGCCGCTGAATGATGTGCTGGACTCGATGGGGATGGTTGTCGAAGGCATCCGGACGACGGAGGTGGCTTATGCAATCTCGCTGAAGCTGGGCGTACAGATGCCGATTACCGATCAGATTTATCATGTGCTGTTCAAGGGCAGAACACCGCGTAATGCCGTGGAAGCTCTGATGGGCCGTGACCGCAAGACGGAGATGGAGGCTATTTCCCAGGAGACCTGGGAGCAGTGGCATTCCTGATCACGTTCACCTTTTGCCTGAATATCTCATATGTTGTTAATGGGGATTGACGGAGGAGGGATGAACAGTGAGCAGAGATTTTTCCAAGGATGCTTTGAACGCCATCAACAAGAAGACGGGCAAAAACATTTCGGAAGGTGCCATCAAAAAGCTGGCCGGTACGGTTAAGCCGGGCACCACACAGAATGAAGCCCAGCTCCGCCAGTTAATTAAACAGGTATCCGCTATGGCTAAAGTGCCGGTCAGCGAGGCTACCGTACAGGAGATCGTCAATGCTGTTAAAAAAGGCGGCGCCGGTTCCGGTACGATGGAGTCTTTAATGAAAATGATGCTGAAAAAATAGCATATCCGTGAAGTAAGGCCATTCCTGCCGGGATGGCTCTTTTTCAGATTGGGCATAACTCCGGAAGGTAAGCTGATTCCGTGGTTGATGCTCTTTTTTTCCATCGGCAGGGGCTGATCTGTAAATTAATACTTAAAAAATGACCGATTTCACGCTATAATAGTCGCAATCCGGGAAAAGTGAAATGGAGGCGCATGACCTATGGACCCGATGACAAAAATGTGGCTGTCTCTGATTGCGGTACTGATTATGGGCTTATCCGTTTTTTTGATTACTTTTGCACGCAGCAAGACGAAGGGACTGCTTAGAGCTGTTTTATCGGTCATTGCTTTTGTCATCCTGCTGATCGGAGTTTTGGGCGGGGCCGCTTCAATTATGTAAGCATTTACATTATAATCAGGCAGACGTATTTCTGACAGAATCGTTAGTTGATTTTACAGGAATGGGGCGTGTGTAGATTGATGGCCGGTTCAGGAGTTCCCTATGCGCTGGAGACGGCACTGGGCAGTATTGCGGAGGAGTTGGATTGTATCGGGCCGGGTAAGCCGCCGGTGTGGTTGCTGGGGGGAAGCTGTGGTCTGCTGCTGCACGGGGTTCAGCTGAGTGCTGCACCGCGCGATATTGACCTCTATTGTGATCTGGAGGATGCCGCACAGCTTCATCAGGCACTGCTGAGATACACGGTCTGTGCGCCGGAAGAGGATTATAGCGGAGGCTGTTACTCTCTGCGCGGACTCTACTTCATCGGGGAGGTGAAGGTTGAGCTGGTGGGGGGATTCAGGATCGGCGGCGGCTCCGGGCAATATTCAGTGGATATCAGCAAGCTGCAGCCCTATGCTCCGATATATGCGCTCGAAGGGAGCGGACAGCTGGCCCTGATGCCGCTTGTCCACGAGCTGATCTTCAATCTGCTGCGCGGCAGGGAAGAACGCTGCCGGGCTATTGCTGAGCTGGTTAAGCGGGATATAACCGGTCATCTGCCGCTATTGGAGCAGCTCTTTGAGGAGAATCATCTGGAAGCCGCCGGCCTCCAGCCTAGGCTGGACGAGCTGCTGGGGATCACTGAATCTATGCGTATATAACCTGAATGCAGGGAAGGAGGCTGTAAGATGAATGCGAAATCACAAATAACGGTCACTTTCCTTCCGGAACAACGCACAGCTTCTGTCAAGCATGGTACATCGCTGCTGGAGGCTGTGCGCAAAGCCGGAATTGTCCTGCCTACCCGCTGCGGGGGGAAGGCGGGGTGCATGATGTGCAAAGTGTCTGTGGAGCGTGCGGAGGCCGGGGCACTCAGACCTCCTGCGGAGGCGGAGAAGCGCAAGCTTGGCAGCCTGCTCGATGAAGGCGTCCGTCTGGCCTGTCAGGCCGCCGTATGGGGCGATGTCAGGGTGTATATTCCCGAGGACCCGCTGAAGGCGGCTGTACGCCGCAGGCTGGAAGCGGCGCGCCGTGGCGAAACGGAGGATTTATGGTGAAGGCTACTCCCGGCACATTTGCAACCGTAAGCGAACAGAGAGGAGACCTGCAAATGGACTCGATGCATCTGGTGAAGCTCCGGCAGAGGCGGAACAGGTCTGCTATTCTGCTGCCTTTGCTTGTTCTGCTGCTCTTGTCTCTAAGCGGCTGCATGTATCCCCGGGAGCAGCAGCAGCCCGGCAGCAGTTACCGCGAGAGTGTGAAGCGGGTGCAGGCGGCGGTCGATGATTATCAGGAGCAGAAGGGGCTGCTGCCGATCTTGACCAGCGATCAGGCCACGCCCAGATACGAGAAATTCGTAATTGACCTGAATAAGCTGCAGCAGGAAGGATACCTGGATGAGATTCCGGCGGCAGCGTTTGAGAAGGGCGGCAGCGCCCATTTTCTGGTGCTGGATGAGGAGACGGACCCTCAGGTCAAGCTGATGGACCTGGTGACCGTGCAGAAGGTCAACGATATTCAGCGTAAGGTGAACCTCTATAAGTCTGCGCACGGCGGGAAGCTTCCGGCAGGAGAGGAGCTGTATCCGGGCCTTGTGTCCATTGATACCAAGCGGGCTGGAACCGGGACGATCAAGCTAAGCAGCGTATATTCGGGGCAGCCGCTAGAATTCCTGATGGATAGCAGCGGGACGGTCTATGTGAATTACGGCGCGGATATCTCCTCGGCCATCGATAAGAACGGAAGTGCGCCTGCGGCAGAGCGTGACCTGAGGCTGGAGCTTACACAGGCTTCTTATTATGTTCCCGTCAAGTCACTCCCTTATCTGTGGGTTGACGGCCGTCCGGTCCCGCAGGCTCCGCAGGAATAGCAATACACTGTTATGAATTATGGCAGCAGTTCTCCGAGTGGGGGATTGCTGCTTTTTTGCTATTTTGCTATGGGGAGTCTCAGAAGGATAGTAGTTCTAGGCCGCAGGCCGCCCTCATAGACTTGATGAGAAGACTTCCGGGTGTCTTGACGCAGTGGCGAGCTAGATGGGGTACACGAAATTTCAGATGCAAAAATGCGCGGACGCTGGTCATAAATCCGTTACGGATACATATGATGATACTAGTCCAAATGCATGTCCGAGCATTCGGAGTTTAGCGCGGGGCAACCTTGCTTCGCCTCAGGCAAGTAAGCTAGGCTTCGGGCGGGCAAAGCTTAGTCCGGTGGTTGTCCTGCAAGGGTCAGTTTGCCGGCGGAACGCGAAGTCGATGCTCTTCAGGCATTTTTTCTTCGGAGTAATATGAGGAGGGGATCTCTTTTGGAAAAAGTGGATATTTTCAAGGACATTGCCGAGCGTACCGGCGGAGACATTTATCTTGGCGTCGTCGGCGCGGTTCGCACGGGGAAATCGACATTCATTAAGCGCTTCATGGAAACGATTGTTCTGCCGAACATCACCAGTGAAGCAGACCGCGTAAGAGCGGTCGACGAGCTGCCGCAAAGTGCGGCAGGCAAAACTATTATGACTACCGAGCCTAAATTCGTACCCAACAATGCGGTGCAGATTAAGGTGGCCGAAGGCCTGGAGGTTAACGTCCGGCTGGTCGATTGTGTGGGCTATGCAGTGGAAGGCGCAAAAGGGTATGAGGATGAGAATGGTCCGCGCATGATCTCGACGCCTTGGTTCGAGGAACCTATTCCTTTCCAGGAAGCGGCTGAAATCGGGACACGCAAGGTCATTCAGGAACACTCGACTCTAGGTGTGGTAGTCACTACGGATGGTACGATTGCCGAGATTCCGCGGAGCTCGTATGTCGATTCCGAAGAGCGCGTGATCGCAGAGCTGAAGGAGGTCGGCAAGCCGTTCGTGCTGGTCATCAACTCCACCCGGCCGCGCAGTGAGGAAGTCCAGCAGCTCCGCAGTGAGCTTGCCCTCAAATATGATATTCCGGTGATGACGCTCAGCGCTGCGAATATGACCGAGGACGATGTAACCGGCGTGCTGCGTGAAGTGCTGTATGAATTCCCGGTACATGAAGTTAATGTTAATCTGCCGAGCTGGGTGATGGTGCTGGGCGAGAATCACTGGCTGCGCAGCAGCTATGAGAATTCTGTCCGCGATACCGTGAAGGATATCCGCCGTCTGCGTGATGTGGACCGCCTGGTCTCCCAGTTCACCGAATATGATTTCATCGACCGGGCAGGCCTCAGCGGCATGAACATGGGCCAAGGGGTAGCCGAGATCGACCTCTATGCTCCCGAAGAGCTGTATGATCAGGTGCTGATGGAGGTAGTCGGGGTCGAGATTCGCGGCAAGGATCACCTGCTCCAGCTGATGCAGGACTTCTCACACGCCAAGCGTGAATATGACCGCTTCTCGGAAGCGCTGGAAATGGTTAAGACCACGGGGTATGGCATCGCTGCACCTTCGCTGGCCGAAATGGCGCTGGATGAACCTGAGCTGATCCGTCAAGGCTCCCGCTTCGGAGTCCGGCTGAAGGCTACGGCACCGTCGATCCATATGATCCGGGTGGATGTCGAGTCAGAGTTCTCGCCGATCATCGGTACAGAGAAACAGAGTGAAGAGCTGGTCCGTTACCTGATGCAGGACTTTGAGAATGACCCGATCAAAATCTGGGAATCCGACATCTTCGGCCGGTCCCTGCATTCCATAGTCCGCGAGGGCATTCAGGGCAAGATCGCGATGATGCCGGACAATGCCCGCTACAAGCTGCAGGAAACGCTGGGCCGGATTATCAACGAGGGCTCGGGCGGCCTGATTGCCATCATCCTCTAAATGAAATAAGCTTGTCCTTTGGAGCGGGAGCATTTCCCGCTCTTTTGCTATTTCCGGGTCCAATGCTGCTAGAGTGGAAAAGGGGAATTCTCCCTGGAAAGCTTCCGTTTTTACGGCATAACTGGTAGTAATAGACTGCGCAATTGCAGCGGAATGAAAGGAAAATTGCTACTTTCTGCTCCTTTTTTGAGGAACGCCTTGATATTATGGTTGGGCTGTATTACTATAAGTTTGTTGCGCTTCTAGAAGAGAGGTGCCAGTACCCTAGTAATAAACGGGATTATCACGTATATTTTACGTTGAAACGGAAAGAGTGTATGATACCGGAACTTTTAACCAGGGAGGTGAGAAGACATGAATAAATCAGATTTGATCAACGTAGTTACAGAAGCAACTGAACTTCCCAAAAAAGACGCTACGAAAGCGGTAGATGCCGTTTTTGAAGCAATCACAGGTGCACTGCAAAGCGGCGATAAGGTTCAGCTGGTTGGCTTCGGAAACTTTGAAGTGCGTGAACGTTCCGCACGTAAAGGCCGCAACCCGCAGACTGGTGAAGAAATCGAAATTCCTTCAAGCAAAGTACCGGCGTTCAAACCCGGTAAAGCGCTGAAAGACGGAATCAAATAAAGATTTCTACATATCTGCCCCATAGTCCTTGAATACCAACGATGCCGCCTTCCAAGGCGGCATTTGTTTTTGAGAGGCTCATAAACGTTGAGGAGGATTACAATGACTGAGAAGAAGAATGAAGTGAATCCTGCACCGTCCGGCAGCGACTATATCGTAGTCAAGGCTAAGGAGAACGGTGTTCAGGTCATCGGGCTGACCAGAGGGCTGGACACACGGTTTCACCATACGGAGAAGCTGGACAAAGGCGAGGTGCTCATTGCCCAATTCACCGATCACACCTCAGCAATGAAAATCCGCGGCAAGGCTGAAATCTGGAGCAAACACGGACAATTAGAGAGTGAAAGCTGAAAAGCAGGCATAGCCTGCTTTTTTTCAAAATATAACTAGATATGGGCCGCTCTGCGGTGCCGTATAATCCTGCATAGCAGCGGAAACTATGAGAAGGGGGCATGTTATGAACCGGAGCTGGCTGATCGGAACGGCGTTGCTGCTTAGTGCAGCTACTACCCTGCTGCTGCCGCAACTGGCCGGCAACGTTCTAACTGCCCAGAGCAAGTATAGCGCAGTAGAGACTATAGGCCCGAAGGGCCTGGTGCTGGAGAATGACAATCTGGTAGATGCGCTCAGTGAGATTCCGCTGAGTCTGATGATTGATAAGGCTGGCTGGGAGAACGGGGTATTGTCGCTGGATCTCAAGGTGAACGGTGATGTCCATGAACCTCAGGAACTGTACCGCAACATGGCTCTGGCAATCGGGTTCGCGATTCAGGAGACCTCGAACGTGGACCAGCTGCTGCTGCGTGTGGTGGCAGAGGATCAGTGGCTGGATACCCGCCGCCTGCTTCTTGCGGGGGATTTCCGCCGCAGCGAGTGGACCCCTCTGCTGCAGGAGGCGCTGGAGAACGCAGGCAATTCGCCTCTTCCCGATTACCTGAAGAACGGCTTCCGCATTAGCGAAAGCGAGCTGTGGAAAAAACAGTTCATTTATCCCTGAACCGGGTAATTGAAACTAGAAGGCTTCACTCGTGCGTGACAAAAAAACATGTGATATAATAGACAAGATTGTGAACAAATCATTTTGACAAACGTCAATGGCTTCGGAGGCTAAAATGAAACCGTACCGCATACCGCAACTGGCTAAACCCTACACCGACTACGATATGATTCAGCGGCATACGGAACTGCCGCCGTTCTCAGACGGGCGGGGTCATTTGTTATATATTTTTCTCGGCAGAGGCCGGGGGGCAGACTTCCAGCAGGGAGAGCTGTTCACCCTGGTGACCGGACTCGTCCAGCTTGGACTGGATACCCATGAGAGCATTGACCGGAATCATGAAGAGCCCGGCGGTGATATGATGCGCACCCGCCAGCTGAAGGTTCTGGCCGGTGATTATTTCAGCAGCTGGTTCTACCATCTGCTTGCGAAGCACGGTCAGATTGAAATGGTGGGCACGCTCAGCACGGCTATCGCTGATTTCAATGTGATGAAGGCCAATCTTTACGGCAAGATGAGCGGAACGCTTGTCCCGGCTGAACAATACTTGAAGCACACGGTACAGCTCAATATGAGGCTGTTTCTTTCTTTTACACCAATGATTGAAGCGTCCCTGAGAGACATCTGGCAGAAGCTGCTCGCCGAATTCAGCCAGTGTGAGACGGCAGCCCAGGAATTGCGCCGGGGGGCAGCTCCGGCAAGTGCGCTTACGGGCTATGCTTACTGGAAAGTGATGGAGTCGGCGACCGAAGAGGAGCGTCAGCAGCTTAAGGGGCAGACTCTGGACCCCAAGGACTGGCAGAAGCTGAAGCTGAGGTGCAAATGTGATACACTGCTGACGGACAAGCTGCATAGTTCGCTTGCGTCCATTCAGTCGTTATTGCAGAGCATCAGGGACGAGGAACTGGCGGGTCAGCTTAGATCAGCACTGGACCGCCTGCTTCTGCAAATGAAAATTTCCGGACAAGCTGCCGTGGAGGGTTAGAGAATGACAGTAGATAAAGCTACCGTAACAGGCGCGCAAGGCGAGAAGCCGAAGGAGCAATTTGTCCATTCGGTATTTGAGAGCATTGCCGGCAAATATGATCTGATGAATGATATTCTGAGCTTCCGGCGCCATAAGGCCTGGCGGAAGTTCACCATGCGCAAGATGGGCATGAAGCGCGGGGACTCGGCAGTGGACCTGTGCTGCGGTACCTGCGACTGGAGCATTGCCCTCGCGGATGCGAGCGAGACCGGAAATGTTATGGGGCTGGACTTCAGCGCAGGCATGCTGGAGGTGGGACGGCGCAAGGTGGAAGCGCGCGGACTGCAGGACCGGATCTCCCTGATTCAGGGGAATGCGATGGAGCTGCCGTTCGGTGATAACTCCTTCGATTACGCGACGATCGGCTTTGGACTCCGTAATGTGCCTGATCCCGTTCAGGTGCTGGGCGAGATGAAGCGCGTGGTGAAGCCCGGCGGTATGGTGGTATGCCTGGAGCTGTCGAAGCCGATGAAGCAGCCGTTCAAAGGTATTTATTATTTTTATTTCCAGCGTGTGCTTCCACTGCTCGGCAGACTGTTCGCCAAGCGGTATGAGCAATATAAATGGCTTCCTGAATCACTGGCACTCTTCCCGGACAGGAAGCAATTAGAGGAGATCTTCCGGGATACCGGACTTACAAAAGTGGAATCGTTCCCCTTGAACGGTGGCATCGCGGCGTTACATCTTGGACTCAAGGAGAACTGTAATGTTTAAGAAAATCGGTATTTTTCTACAAATGATTAAATTTGAGCACACAGTTTTTGCTTTACCCTTTGCTTTTATGGGGGCTTTGCTTGGTTCGGTAGTCATGTTTGGAGAACTGCCCTCCTGGAGCCAGATCGGATGGGTGGTTGTTGCCATGTTCGGCGCACGAAGCGCGGCCATGGGGCTTAACCGGCTGATCGACCGGATCAGTGATGCGAAGAATCCCCGGACAGCGGGAAGAGCCATTCCGGCAGGATTACTGAAGGTTGGAGAGGTATCGTTGTTCATCGCGTTCTCGTTCTTTTTGCTGTTCTGGGCAGCCTTCAAGCTCAATCCTCTGTCAGCCAAGCTGCTGCCGATTGCTGTTTTTCTGCTGGTCCTCTATTCCTTCACCAAACGCTTTACCTGGGCCTGCCACCTGATTCTCGGGCTTACGATTGCCCTTGCACCTCTCGGCGGGTGGGTTGCGGTTACAGGAACGGTAGATTTGACCGCTATGATCTTCTATTTCACGATCGTATTCTGGACAGCAGGCTTTGATATCATCTACTCCTGCCAGGATGTGGACTTCGACCGCAAGGAAGGGCTGTATTCGATTCCGGTGCGCTTCGGGGTGGCGCGTGCGCTGGGGATTGCCAAGGTCTTTCACCTGTTGACAGCACTGGGCTTCATCTCTCTCTTGTTCATCACCGATTTGAGCTGGTGGTATGTGGCCGGCATGGTGATTGCTTACATTATACTGTTCTATGAGCACTACATTGTGTCTCCAGGTGATCTAAGCAAGCTGCAGACCGCCTTCTTCACCATGAATGGTGTACTTAGCATTGTGGTCTTTTCCTTTACTCTGATTGACCTGGTGGTGCAGTTCTACAAATGACCGAACATAAGCCAAAGAACTTCGTGGTTGGCATTACTGGTGCGAGCGGTGCGATCTACGGCATCCGGCTGACAGAGACACTCCTGTCCCTCGATTATACAGTACATCTGGTTGTCAGTAATGCGGGCTGGCGTGTCTTCAAGGAGGAGCTGGGTTATGCTGTAACTGACCGGGAAGGCCTGCTGAACGAGCAGTTCGGCAGCTATCCCGGTTCTCTTCTGTATCACCCGGTACAGGATATCGGTGCTTCGATTGCCAGCGGTTCCTTCCGGACAGAGGGGATGATTATTATGCCCTGCTCGATGGGAACACTGTCTGCAGTAGCACATGGCAGCTCGGATAATCTGATGACGCGGGCTGCGGATGTCATGCTGAAGGAAGGGCGTCCGCTCGTTCTGGTGCCCCGGGAGACACCGCTGCATGCGATTCACCTGGAGAATATGCTGAAGCTGTCGCGGATGGGCGTCAAGCTGATTCCGGCAATGCCAGCGTTCTATTACGGTCCTGCCACTATGGATGATCTGATTAATTTCATGGTCGGTAAGGTGCTTGACAGCTTCGGGATAGAGCATGCTTTATTTCGCAGATGGGGGGATGAAGGATGACAGATCTGGAACACACCGTCATCGGCAAAATCAGCTACACCAATTCATGGCCGGTCTATCATTATTTCGATCCCTCTGCTTTAAGCTTTCCTGCTGAAATGGTGAGTGAGGTGCCTGCCGTGCTTAACCGGGGCATGGCAGCAGGAGATATTCACGTTGGGGCTTTATCCTCCTTTGCTTACGCTGCATCCAGCGACCGGCTGCTGCTGCTGCCAGGTCTGTCCGTCAGCGCGGACGGTCCGGTGCGGTCGATATTTCTCTTCTCCAAAAAGCCGCTACAGCAGCTTGGCAGCGGAACGATAGCCGTGACGAACACCTCAGCTACCTCGGTCAATCTGCTGAAGATTCTGATGCATAAGGCCTTAGGGGCCAGCCCGGAGTATATTAGCAGCGATCCCGATCTGAACACCATGATGCAGCAGGCGGATGCCGGACTCCTGATCGGTGACCATGCCATTCGCGCCTCCTGGCAGGATCAGGGCTATGAAGTGACGGATCTGGGCGGGCTGTGGAAGGAATGGACCGGCCATAGTATGACCTTTGCTGTATGGGCAGTCAACCGCAAGGCTGCGGCCCGGAATCCTGAGGCTATTGCCGAGATTGCCGAAGCCTTCGAGCGGAGCAAGAGACGCGGCCTGAATGATCTGGGACCGGTAATTCACGAAGCCTGCTGCACGATCGGGGGCACGGCCGCCTATTGGAGAGATTACTTCCGTAATTTATGTTATGACTTTGGGGAAAGGCAGCAGGAAGGTCTGAACCTCTATTTCCGCTATGCCTATGAAATGGGCCTGCTGCCGCAGGAAGTGAAGATGGAGCTTTGGAGCCACAATCTGCTGACACGGGTGAAAGAATGAAGCGACTGCAAATATTCGGCTTGCTGAACAAAGATATGGATCAGATTGAGAAAGAGCTGTACCGCAGTGTCCAGGGGGATGATGAACTGCTGAGCGAGACCTCGCTGCATCTGCTGAGAGCAGGGGGCAAGCGGCTCCGGCCGGTATTCGTTCTGATGGGCGGCAAATTCGGGACCTATGATCTCGAAAAGCTGAAGCGCGTCGCTATTCCGCTGGAGCTGATTCACAGCGCCTCGCTGGTCCACGATGATGTCATTGACGATGCGGAACTCCGGCGGGGAGAGCCAACCGTCAAGGCGAAATGGGGCGACAAGATCGCCATGTATACCGGTGACTATATTTATGCCAAGGCACTTGTAATGACTTCAGGGCTGAAGAATCCCCTGATTCATCAGATTCTCTCCAAAGCGATGGTAGAGATGTCCATCGGAGAGATGGAGCAGATCCGCGACTTCTTCAACAGCGGACAGAGCGTGCGCCATTACCTGCGGAGAATCCGCCGGAAGACAGCGCTGCTGATTGCCGTCAGCTGTCAGCTTGGCGCTCTGGCTGCAGATGCGGAGCCGGGAACAGCCAGGCTCCTCTATAATTACGGATATAACGTTGGGATGGCGTTTCAAATCCGTGATGATCTGCTCGATCTCTCCGGAACGGAGAAGCAAATTGGCAAGCCGCCCGGAAGCGATATGCGGCAGGGGAACATTACTCTGCCTGTCATCTACAGTCTGCAGGATGAGCGGCTCCGCAGCCGCCTGCTTGAAGAGCTTGAAGCGATTCGTGAAGGAAATAGCGGGGTGGGCCGCGCGATCGATCTGATTCTCTCCGGCGACGGAATTTCCCGTGCGGAGGAGTTAGCTTCGCGCTATATCGCCAAGGCACTGGATGCACTGGAGCAGCTGCCCAGCAACCGGACGAAGCGCAATTTGCGCGATATCGCCTTTTTCGTGACCGGCCGGGCTTATTGAAAATATAAGAGCTCAACTGCAAATTTACGTTCACAGATGCCGGGGTTTCTGATAATATCAGACCATAAACAGCCCATTCATTTAGAATAAGGGAAATTGGAGAGTGACTCTATGGAACAAACGTATCTGATGATCAAACCGGATGGTGTACAGCGCGGACTGATCGGGCGCATCGTCGCCCGTCTGGAAGACAAGGGATTCAAGCTGGTCGCTGCCAAGCTGATTACCGTGACTGAGGAGCAGGCTAAGAAGCATTATGCAGAGCATGACGGCAAGGATTTTTTCCCGGAGCTGGTAAGCTTCATCACTTCCGGCCCTGTGTTCGCCATGGTATGGGAAGGCGATGATGTCATCGCGTTATCGCGTCTGCTGATCGGCAAAACCAAGGTCGGTGAGGCTCTGCCGGGCACCATCCGCGGGGATTATGCCAGCCATACTCCGCTTAATCTGATTCACGGATCGGATTCACCGGACAGTGCAGCACGTGAGATCGCCAATTTCTTCGCTCCGGATGAGCTGGCACAGTATCATAAAGACATCGCAGCCTGGATGTAAAATCCGGGCAGGAGACAGGAGAATTATTATGGCTGAACGTGAAGAATCCTCATTAACCCCGGACCCTGATTACACCGGATTTATTCATAATATCAAACAAAGCACCGGCATTGACCTTGCACAGTATAAGGAAGCACAGATGAAGCGGCGGCTGACTACGCTCCGTATGAAGAACGGCTATAATACCTTTAACGAATTCTATGCGGCCATGATGAAGGACAAGGCTCTGTTCTATGAGTTTTTGGACCGCATGACGATCAATGTCTCCGAATTCTGGCGGAATCCGAACCGCTGGGAAGTGCTGCGGGATGTGATTCTCCCGGATCTTCAGCGTTCCGGCCGCAGACTGAAGCTATGGAGTGCCGCCTGTTCAACGGGGGAAGAGCCTTATACGCTGGCGATGATTCTTTCAGACAAGAATATTCTGGCCCAGACCGGGATTCTGGCTACAGATATTGATGACGGGGCGCTGGCCAAAGCCAAGCAGGGAATCTATCTGGAGCGCTCCCTGAAGGATGTGCCCAAAGATGTGGCAGACCGGTATTTCACACCGGAAGGACCGGTCTTCAAGGTCAGTGAAGGACTGAAGAAGAATATTGATTTCCGCAAGCAGAATTTGCTGCTGGATAAATTCGACGAAGGCTTCGATCTGATTATCTGCCGCAATGTCATGATCTACTTCACCGAAGAAGCCAAGAATAAGCTGTATCATAAATTCTCGGCCAGTCTGCGTCCGGGGGGCTATCTGTTCGTGGGCAGCACGGAGCAGATCTTTACACCGGCGCAGTATGGCTTCGAGTCGACCGAAACCTTCTTTTACCGCAAGAAATAGCTTTAGTCTAATGGGGGCTCGCTTGGTGCAAGGTATACTTTAGGCGCTTTTCAGTGATACTGGGAAGTAGGAAGAAACCTAACGCCAAGTGAAAGGTCGTTAACCCAGATGGACAAAAGCAAGGTCATCACCGCGTACCGGCGGGGGTTCCTCACCGTCCGCGAATGCGGGCAGATTCTCGGCATCGAGGAGCTGCAGCTCCAGAGCCTGCTTACTGCGGAAGAGGGCAGAACCGGCAGCCGTCTTCCGGCACCCGGCAGCGACGCTCTGGAGACAGGCTCCTGAACGGGGAGCACAGCAGCGCCGCTTCTACTCGAAAGAGCAGGAGCGGCGCTTGTTTTGTTCAGCGGGAAGCAGCGGGCCGGGCTATTGCTTTCTTGTCAAAGCGGAGAGCCTATACTATAATAAGCAAAGACATTTAACATTTTAGCGGTTTACAGTCCAAAAGTGTGAAGGGGGAACGCAGCATGAGTTTGCGCTATTTAACAGCGGGGGAAACGCACGGCCCCCAGCTTACTGCCATTATTGAGGGATTGCCCAGTAATTTAACACTTGACTTTGAAGAACTTAATTTCCAGCTGCACCGGAGACAGAAGGGCTACGGCCGTGGACGCCGGATGCAGATTGAGAAGGATACTGCCCAGATTGCCGGCGGTGTACGCCACGGCTATACTACCGGAGCTCCTGTAGCGCTCATTGTGGAGAACAAGGACTGGACACACTGGAAGAACATTATGAACATTGAGCCGATTCCGGGCAGTGACGAAGAGAAGCGCCGGGTGAACCGTCCGCGTCCCGGTCATGCGGACCTGAACGGCGGACTTAAGTATAATCATACCGATCTGCGTAACGTGCTGGAGCGCTCCAGCGCCCGTGAGACGGCCGCAAGAGTAGCCGTAGGCGGAGTAGCCCGTCAGCTGCTTGCAGCCTTCGGGGTGAAGATTGCCGGACAAGTCATCCGGATCGGAGAGATTGAAGCACCTGCTAACGATCTGCCTATCGATGAGTTGATTGCCCGGACTGAAGAATCCTCTGTGCGGGTAGTGGACAAGGAGACGGAGCAGAAGATGGAGGCTTACATAGACAAGATCAAGGAAGAAGGCGACTCCATCGGCGGGATTGTGGAATGTATTGTCGAAGGTCTGCCTATTGGCCTTGGCAGTTATGTACAGTCCGACCGCAAGCTGGATGGTGCCATCGCCGGAGCCGTGATGTCGATCAATGCCTTCAAGGGCGTGGAGATCGGAATCGGCTTCGAAGCCGGGAAGCTGCGCGGCTCACAGGTCCATGACGAGATTATGTATGAAGCCTCGAAGGGTTACTACCGGGCGAGCAACCGGCTGGGCGGGTTCGAAGGCGGAATGACCAATGGAATGCCAGTGGTCGTCAGAGGGGTAATGAAGCCGATCCCGACGCTGTACAAGCCGCTGCAGAGTGTGGATATCGATACGAAGGAGCCGTTCACAGCCCAGGTGGAGCGTTCAGATGCCTGTGCCGTTCCGGCAGCTTGTGTCGTACTGGAGAGTGTAGTAGCCTGGGAGATTGCCAAGGCGTTCCTGGACAAATTCGGCGGGGACTCTCTGGAAGAGATCCGCGCGAACTATAATAATTACCTGGCCCAGCTGGAGAGCTACTAGGATGCGCAGCATTACTGTTGACTTAGGCGAACGTTCTTATCCGATTTATATCGGCAGCGGTCTGCTGCAGAGTATCGGTGAACGCTGTACCGAAGCGGGGTTCGCGCAGCGCAGCCCGCTGCTGGTGGTGAGTGATACGGAAGTAGCGCCGCTGTATCTGGAGCAGGTGGAGGCCTCCCTCCGCAGCAGCGGATATACGGTAATCAGCCATGTCATTCAGGCAGGTGAAGCTTCGAAGTCTCTAGCTGTCTATGAAGAAGTTATTACCACCGCCATTCAAGGCGGTCTGGACCGCAGCTCAGCCGTGCTGGCGCTTGGCGGGGGAGTCGTTGGGGATCTGGCTGGCTTCGTTGCCGCATCTTATATGCGGGGAATCGGGTTCATGCAGATTCCAACGACCATTCTCGCCCATGACAGCAGCGTAGGCGGCAAAGTGGCCGTTAACCATCCGCTGGCCAAGAATATGCTGGGCGCCTTTTATCAGCCTTCTATGGTGGTATATGATCTGGATACCTTAACTACGCTTCCACCCCGGCAGGTCGCTTCAGGCCTGGCTGAGGTGGTCAAGCACGGGCTGATCCTGGACCGTGAGTTCGCTTACTGGTGCCGTGAGCATGCGGATGAGCTGCTGGCATTGAATCCAGAGGCGCTGGGATATGCGCTGGAACGCGGTTGTGCCATCAAGGCGGACGTAATCGGCGGTGATGAGCGCGAGCACGGGCAGCGTGCGATTCTGAATCTGGGCCATACCATCGGACATGCTATCGAAGCTGTCGGCGGCTATGGAACCTTCCTGCATGGAGAGGCGATTGCCATCGGGATGGCCGGATCTGCTCTGCTCGCAGCGAAGCTGGGCCGGGACAGACAGATCTACGAGGATACTGTATCCATGCTTACCGCCCTGTCACTGCCCACCCGGCTTCCTTCGCAGTATAGCGGGGAAGAGCTGATGGATGCGATGATGCATGACAAGAAATTCAAGGAAGGCCGAATGACTTTTATCGTGCCGGAGGCCATTGGTGAAGTTAGCATCATCAGTGATGTGCAGGCAAGCGATGTATCAGAGGTCATAGCCCAGCTTAAGAAGGAGGGGAGCCCATGGTGAACCGGGGCATACGCGGTGCAACAACCGTAACCCAGAATGAAGAGACGGAAATTTTACGTGAAACGGTGATCCTGCTGAGGGAGATTGTGGAGCGCAATGATGTGATCGCAGAGGATATCTGCAGTGTGTGGATTACGATGACCACCGATCTGGATGCAACCTTCCCGGCACGGGCGATCCGTGAGATTGAAGGCTGGGAGATGGTTCCGCTGATGTGTTCCGTGGAGATCCCTGTGAAGGGCAGCCTGCCGAATTGCATCCGCCTGATGGTGCAGGTGAATACCGACAAATCCCAGCGCGATATCCGGCATGTGTATCTGAATGAAGCCCAGCGGCTTCGCCCGGATCTCTCACAGAGCAAGTAATAATTATAGTTACGGGGTTGTCAATGACTACCGTCATCATGTATAGTGAAGTTAGCCGAGTAAAGCAGAGTTTAGAATGAGTAGAGTAGAGTATAGTTGAGCTGAGTGTAGGACCTATAGCAGAGCAGACCCTTGATTGTCAGTGTTCTTTTTTGGCATACCTGTATAGCCGTAACTTATGATAAGTTGCATCTGCGCTATCCCTGTATCCATGGAGGAATCTCTTGCATTCGGCTTTGTTCATGCCGGTCCCAGGTGCTTATTCACATACTGACTATCAACAAACCTCTACTCCGGTAGAGGTTTTTCTGTATTTCGGACCCTATCCGTTATCCCCCTAGGAGGTTACCCAAGTGACGAATCCGAGCATTGAAGAAGTGGTGTCGCTGTCGCGCGAATATAATCTGATCCCTGTTGTAACAAGATTGCTGGCTGATATGGAAACGCCGATCCGGCTGTTCCAGCGGTTTGCCGAGCAGGACCGCGCATTTTTGCTGGAGAGTGTAGAGGGCGGCATTCAGTGGGCGCGTTATTCTTTTATCGGCAGTGATCCGTTCCTGATGATCTCCGGCAAAAAGGGGCAGATCCAGGTGGAGGTCGGCGGCGAGAAAAAACAGCTGTCCGGCAAACCTGTCGAGGAGCTGAAAGCGCTGCTCCGTTCCTACCGCAGTCCCAAGCTGGACGGCATGCCGCCGTTCACAGGCGGAGCCATCGGATTCTTCGGCTACGATCTTCTGCAGTATTACGAGAAGCTGTCCGCACATGCGGTAGATGACCTGAATATGGATGATATCCGCTTTATGTTCTGTGACCGCATTATCGTCTTCGATCATGTGAAGCAGCAGATCCTGCTGGTGGGTAATCTTCATATTAAGGATGGCGATACGGATTCGGATATCCGGGCCAATTACGAGGAACTGAGCAACCGCTTAGTGAATCTGGCAGAGGAGCTGCAAAAGGAAGGCCCGAAGGAGAACGTCAACCGCCGCAGCATTCCGCAGGATATCGAGCTGGGAGAGATTCACTCGAATCTCACGAAGGAGCAGTATATAAGCAACGTAGAGCAGGCCAAAGAATACATCCGTGCCGGAGATATCTTCCAGGTGGTGCTGTCACAGCGGATGCATATCGAGACCGAGGTCTCTCCGCTGCATGTGTACCGGATGCTGCGCATTCTGAATCCTTCTCCTTACATGTATTATCTGAAAATGGATGAGGAGATCATCGTCGGCACCTCGCCGGAAGCGCTGGTCAAGGTGGATGGCGGACGGGTGGAGACCCGGCCGATTGCCGGAACCCGGCCGCGCGGAGCGAGCGCGGCTGAGGATCATCAGCTCGCCGCAGAGCTGCTTGAGGACGAGAAGGAACGTGCGGAGCATCTGATGCTGGTCGACCTGGGCCGCAATGATCTGGGCCGGGTCTCGAAATTCGGCAGCGTGAAATGCAATACGTTCATGGAGATCGAGAAATACTCGCATGTTATGCATCTAGTCTCGAATGTGACCGGAACGCTGGCTGAGGATAAGGATTTCTTCGATGCGTTCCTCTCCTGCCTTCCGGCAGGTACGGTATCGGGAGCGCCAAAGCTGCGGGCGATGGAGATTATTGCCGAGCTGGAGCGGGAAGCCCGCGGGGCTTATGCCGGAGCGATCGGCTATCTCGGCTTCTCCGGGAACATGGATTCCTGCATCACCATCCGCACGATTATTTTCCGCAAGGGCCGTGCTTACGTGCAGGCCGGAGCAGGAATCGTCTGGGATTCAGTGCCGGAGAAGGAATATGAGGAGACGGTGAACAAGGCCAAAGGAATGCTGAAGGCCATCCGTATGGCGGAAGCAATGTTCCCCGCCGAGGTGAAGGAAAAGCAGGTCATTAACCAGGATTATATGTACGAATATACCCCGTGAGCCGGGAATTAGCAGAGACGAGATCAGAAGAGCAGAGAATGCTCCATAAAACTTAAAACTTTTAGGAGGACATCCACCATGGACGCAAGCCAGTTACTACAATCAGGAATTGCCGGTTTAATCGAGGGAAAGGATCTTACCCGTACGCAGGCCCGCGAGATTATGGGCACGATTATGGAAGGTGCAGCTTCACCGGCGCAGATCGGTGCGCTGCTGACCGCACTGCGGATCAAAGGGGAGACCGTTGAAGAAATCACCGGCTTCGCAGAGGCAATGCGCGGCTTCGGCACACAGGTGCTTACTGAGCGGAGCCAGCTGCTGGATACCTGCGGCACGGGCGGCTCCGGCATTCATAAATTCAATATCTCCACAGCTTCGGCGATCATCTCTTCTGCTGCTTCTGTAAGAGTGGCGAAGCACGGCAACCGTTCGGCGTCCGGCAGAGCGGGCAGTGCAGATGTGCTGGAGGCGCTTGGCGTCAATATTCATCTGAATGCAGAGCAGGCGCGGCAATGTCTGGATAGTATCGGCATCTGCTTCCTGTTCGCTCAAATCTATCATCCGTCCATGAAGCATGCCGCTGCTCCCCGCCGTGAGCTGGGTGTGCGGACGGTCTTCAATATGCTGGGTCCGCTGACCAATCCGGCCGGAGCAGACCGGCAGCTGATGGGCATCTACGACCGTAACAAGACAGAGACGGTGGCCAAGGTCCTGGGTGAGCTGGGCTCCAAGCGGGCGATGATTGTCAGCAGCCTGGACGGCCTGGATGAGATCAGCATCTCGGCACCGACGCAGGTCTCCGAGCTGAAGCAGGGCGTCGTCACCACCTACGTAATTACACCGCAGGAGCTTGGCCTCAGCCAGCATCCGCTGGAGGATGTAATGGGCGGGGATGCCGCAGAGAATGCGGCGATTATCACTACCGTGCTGGAGGGTAATATCAATCCGTACCGTGATATCGTACTGGCGAATGCCGGAGCTTGCATCTATGTCGCCGGTCTTGCCGATACACTTAAGGAAGGCGTGGACCGTGCCAGAGAGGTTGTGGATTCAGGAGCGGCTCTACGCAAGCTGGAACAGTTAAAAGCGATGACAAAGGAGCTTGATTATGTATCTTGACCGGATTGTTGCCACGAAAGTGAAAGAGGTAGAAGCGTTAAGCGTGCAATTCTCGCTCGCTGCGGCGGAGCGCTCCATTGCAGGTTTGCCTGCTACAAGAGGCTTCCGCAGTGCCCTGACTGAACGCCGGAACCGGGAGATGGGGCTGATCGCTGAAGTGAAGAAGGCCTCACCGTCCAAGGGGCTGATCCGGGCCGATTTTGATCCGGTGACGATTGCCCGGGGTTACGAAGCGGGAGGCGCGGATTGCCTGTCCGTGCTGACGGACAAGGATTATTTTCAGGGCAGCGGCGTGTATCTCCAGCAGGTAAGAGAGGCTGTGCAGCTTCCGCTGCTGCGCAAGGACTTCATTATCGATGAGAAGCAGATCTATGAGGCCCGGCTGCTTGGTGCAGATGCCATTCTGCTGATTGCGGCCATTCTGACCCCGCAGCAGCTCGCCGAGTTCACGGACACCGCTGCCGCGCTTGGGCTCGATATCCTGATTGAGGTCCATGACCGCACTGAACTGGAGACGGTATTGTCTACTGGTAAGGCTGAACATCCCGGGGTTCTGCTGGGCATCAATAACCGGAATCTCAAAACGTTCGAAACATCGCTCTCCGCTACGGAGGAGCTGGCAGCCTTGCTGCCAGCCGGTCTTCCCGTAATCAGCGAGAGCGGGATTACCGGGCCGGAGGATATTGCGTATCTCCGCAAGACACGGGCAACCGGTGTGCTGGTCGGAGAATACCTGATGCGCCAGCCGGATGTAGAGCAGGCAATCCATCAGCTGCTCGGTCCGCTTCCAGCCGGGAAGGATCGTGTGCAGCGTGACTGAACCTCTCGTAAAAATCTGTGGACTTCAGGGCGTTGAAGTGCTAAAATCTATGAATAGTTTGCCGCTCGATTATGTGGGCTTGGTGTTTGCACCCAGCCGCCGGAGAGTTACCGCGGGTGTGGCTGCGGAGCTGATTGCGGAGCTGGGCAACTGGAAGTCTGAGCCTGCGCCCCGCCCGGTAGGCGTATTCGTTAACCCCGGACTCTCTGAGCTGGCAGAGCTGCTGAGAACGGTACCGCTGGATGTTGTGCAGCTTCATGGACAAGAGAGTCCGCAGTTCTGTGCGGAGGTCAAGGCGGCTTTTCCCCAGGTTAAGGTCTGGAAGGCCCTTTCGGTTGCCGGACGCAGGTCTGATGCGGGGGATGAGGTTCAGACTCTGCTGGACAGCTATGCAGGCACTATTGATGCGCTGCTGCTGGATACCTATGATCCGCAGGACAGCGGCGGAACGGGCCGTACCTTTGATTGGGAGCAGATCCCCTTATACCAGCAAGCGGCGGCGAAGCATGCGCTGCCTTTATTTATAGCCGGAGGCTTGCATCCGGACAATGTGAACGAGCTGCTGGACGGATACGCCCCTTATGGCGTGGATGTCTCCAGCGGAGTAGAGAGTAACGGCAGTAAAGACATTGCTAAAATGACAGCTTTCGTAGAAAGGGTGAAGCAATCATGATACAAGTACCGGACAAAAATGGACGTTTTGGTTCTTTTGGAGGCCGCTTCGTTCCTGAGACCTTGATGACTGCACTGATTGAGCTGGAAGAGGCTTATAATAAATTCTCGGCAGACCCGGCCTTTCAGGAGGAAATAGATTATCTGCTCAAGCAGTATTCGGGCCGCGAGACCCCGCTGTATTATGCAGAGCGGCTAAGTAAGCAGCTTGGCGAAGCCAAGATCTATCTGAAGCGGGAGGACCTCAATCATACAGGCGCCCACAAAATCAACAACGCGATCGGACAAGGCATCCTGGCCAAAATGATGGGTAAAACCAAGGTGATTGCCGAAACCGGCGCAGGCCAGCACGGAGTAGCTACAGCTACGGTAGCCGCCTTGCTCGGTATGGAATGCAAGGTGTTCATGGGTGAAGAGGATACCCGCCGCCAGGCGCTCAATGTCTTCCGGATGAAGCTGCTCGGGGCAGAGGTTATTCCGGTGACCTCCGGCTCCAGAACGCTGAAGGATGCCGGGAATGAGGCACTCCGCTACTGGGTGAGTAACGTAGAAGATACGTTCTACGTGCTTGGGTCTGCGGTAGGTCCCCATCCGTATCCGATGATGGTCCGTAACTTCCAGCGGATTATTGGGGATGAGACCCGCCGCCAGATCCTTGAGGCCGAAGGGCGTCTGCCGGATCTGCTGGTTGCCGCAGTAGGCGGAGGCAGCAATGCTATCGGCATGTTCTATCCGTTCATGGAGGATGAGCAGGTGGGGATGATCGGTGTTGAAGCTGCCGGTAAAGGCGTAGACACACCCTTCCATGCAGCAACCATGAGCAAGGGAAGCCATGGCGTGTTCCAGGGCTCAATGAGCTATCTGCTGCAGGATGAGCATGGACAGGTCATTGAGGCCCATTCCATATCGGCCGGACTCGATTATCCGGGCGTTGGGCCAGAGCATTCTTATCTCAAGGACATTCACCGTGCCCAGTACGTGCCGGTGACCGATGCGGAAGCGCTGGATGCGCTGAAGCTGCTCTGCGTGACGGAGGGCATCATTCCCGCCCTGGAATCGGCTCATGCCATTGCCCATGTGGTGAAGCTTGGCAAGACGCTGACCAAGGATGATATTGTGGTGATCTGCCTGTCGGGACGCGGCGACAAAGATGTCGAATCCATTATGGCTTATACGGAAGGGGCGGAGCAGCAATGACAACTGAAACGACGAACCGGATGGACCTGGCGTTTAACCGGCTCAAGGCGGAAGGCCGTACTGCCCTTATTCCGTTCCTTACCGTAGGCGATCCTGATCTTGAGACTACGCTGGATATTATTGCCGAGCTGGAGGCAGCAGGAGCGGATATCCTGGAGCTTGGTGTTCCATACTCCGATCCGCTTGCCGACGGTCCGGTTATCCAGCGGGCGTCCGCTAGAGCGCTTCGCAGCAAGGTTCATCTGCGCACCTGTATGGAGACGGCGCTGAAAGCAAGGCAGGCAGGCAGCGGGCTGCCGTTCATCCTGTTCACGTATTATAATCCGGTGCTGCAGATGGGGCTGGATACGTTTTTTGCGGAGCTGAATACCCATGAGATCAGCGGGCTGATTATACCCGACCTGCCGATTGAGGAATCAGAAGACATGCGTGCACGCAGCCATGCCGCCGGAGTGAATCTCATTCCGCTCGTGGCCCCGACCTCCAGCGAACGGATTGCCCGGATTGTATCCGGCGCCAGCGGCTTTGTCTATTGCGTATCCTCGCTCGGTGTAACCGGGGAACGCTCTAGCTTCCACAGCGGAGTAGATGAGTTCATTGCGTCCGTCCGCCGGTCTACGGACCTGCCGATTGCTGTAGGATTCGGAATCTCCACTGGAGAACAGGTATCCCGTTTTGCCAAGATCTGTGATGGGGTAGTAGTGGGCAGCGCCATTGTCCGCAAGGTGGAGGAGGTTATTCCCCTGCTGTCCCAGCCGCAGACGAGAAGCGCCGGACTGTTGCAAATTCGTGAATTTGTGGCACAATTAAGACCTAATTAACTTTTGGAGAGCGAGGATCACCCATGAATCCAAAACCGAATATTGTTGACCTTCCTGTCTACAAGCCCGGGAAACCAATTGAAGAAGTCAAGAAGGAGCTGGGCTTAAGCGAAGTCATTAAGCTGGCATCCAACGAGAACCCTTACGGGGCTGCACCAAGTGCAAAGGCCGCTATTGTAGCGGAGCTGGATAACCTCTTTTTATACCCGGACGGCTCTGCCGCGGAGCTGACGGCAGCGCTGGCTAAGCACCTGGGCGTGGCGGGCGACCGTATTATTTTCGGATGCGGATCGGATGAGATTATTGCTCTGATTGCCCGTGCCTTCTTCCTGCCCGGGGACGAGACGATTATGGCCGATCAGACCTTCTCTGTATATAAGAGCAATGCCGATATAGAAGGGGCAGTAACCATAGAAGTCCCGCTTAAGGACGGAACGCATGATCTGGATGCGATGCTGGCGAAGATTACTGACCGGACCAAGATCGTCTGGATCTGTAATCCGAACAATCCGACCGGTACCATTGTGCCTGAGGATGCTCTGATTTCGTTCCTGGATGCAGTACCTGCCGGCGTGATGGTAGTCCTGGATGAGGCCTACTACGAATATGTGACCGATCTCAGCTACACTGACGGTATTCAGCTGATTGACAAATATCCTAATCTGGTAGTCCTTCGTACCTTTTCCAAGATCTATGGTCTTGCTGCGCTCCGTATCGGCTATGGTGTAGCCAGCCAGCAGGTCATTTCCCTGATTAATCAGGTGCGTGAGCCGTTCAATACGACCCGCCTGGCTCAGGTGGCTGCAGTGGCGGCACTTTCCGATCAGGAATATGTGCAGCAGTGCCGTACGCTTAACAGTGCAGGGATTGTGCAGCTCCAGGCGGAATTCACGCGTCTCGGGCTGACGTCGTTCCCGGCCCACGGCAACTTCATTATGGTGGATGTACGCAAACCGGCCGCTGAAGTCTTTGATACGCTGCTGCGCCAAGGAATCATCGTCAGAACAGGCTTCCACCGGTATCCGACCTATCTGCGGGTGACCATCGGCTCCACCGAGCAGAACACAGCCTTCGTAGCTGCTCTGGAGCAAGCGCTGAAGGAGCAGGAAGTTCGCGCATAACCGCAAAAGGCTCAGAAGCTGGATTGACGATACCACAGAAGGCAGGTAGTACTAAGAACATGACGACAAAAATAGCAATTTTCGGTGTCGGCCTGATCGGCGGCTCACTAGCCCTTTGCTTCAAAGGCAAGGAGGGGGTGACCGTTGTTGGCCATGCCCACCGCCCTGAATCTGCTGCCAAATATGTGAGCAGAGGTGTGGTTGATCAGGCGACATTATCACTAGAGGAAGCTGCACTGGATGCGGATTATATTTTTCTGTGTGTGCCGGTTGGCATGCTTGAGGACTATCTTCAGCGGTTAAGCAGGCTGCCGCTGAAGCCGGGCTGCATCATTACAGATGTCGGCAGTACCAAGGCTAGCATCGCCGCGTGTGCCCTTGCACTGGATATTCCCGGTGTACATTTCATCGGAGGCCATCCCATGGCCGGATCGGAGCGTTCAGGCGTAGAGGCAGCCTCCTCCTTACTGTTTGAGAATGCGTACTACGTGCTTACGCCCCCTCCAGGCGTACCTGAAGCGGCATACCAGGCTCTGGAGTCGCTCCTGCTACATACTAGAGCGCAGATTGTCCGGCTTGATCCGGAGCGCCACGATGAGATTGTTGGAGCGATCAGCCATCTGCCGCATATTATTGCGGTAGCCCTGGTGAATCAGATTCATGCATATGACCATTCGGACTCCTTGTACAGCACGCTGGCTGCAGGGGGCTTCCGTGACATTACCCGCATTGCTTCGAGCGATCCGATCATCTGGCGCGATATTCTGCTGAATAACCGCTCTGTGATGCTGCGGCTGCTGAAGGATTGGAACGATGAGGTGTCTTCGTTCATCCATCTGCTGGAGAGCGGGGATGGTGCAGGGATCGAGTCAGCCTTCCAGGAGGCGAATCAATTCCGCAGCCAGCTGCCTGAGCGGCGCAAGGGAATGATCACTCCGCTGTTCGATCTGCATATTGATGTTCCCGATCACCCCGGCATTATCGGCCGTATTGCTACGGAGCTGGGCGACCAGGGTATCAACCTTAGCAACGTGCAGATTATTGAGAGCCGTGAGGATGTTCCCGGGATCATGCGCTTATCTTTCCGCCAGGAGAATGACATGGAGCGGGCCAGAGTTCTGCTGCAGGAGAATGATTATACCGTATATATGTAAAAAAAGAGCCGGGGCCAGAAGCCCAGGCTCTTTTTTTGAACACTAACAGCTTTCTCTAGGGTGATGCCCACGCTCCAGCAGTAAACAAGCGCTCAGTAAACACCCAAATGTTCGCAAAAATGGACAAAAAAAAGACCGCTTACATAATAAGCGGTTACAGTTCACAATTTCTTGGAACCGTGTAGTGTTTGGATAGGAGTGGAGAGAAACCATACTGTACTTTTATTATATGTATCCGTTTACATTTTGTCAACACTTTATTCAAAGAAAATAACACCGCTTTCACCGGCCTGTCTGTGCTTCTCTCAAAGTCTATTAATTTCCTCCTGTTAGAAACTGTGCTATACTGGGTTAAGTATGTTTATAGATTCCTTCCAAGTATAGGTAACCGCTTGCTGAACAAGTGGAGACGGGCTGTGTTGTCCTGTAAGCAGAATGCTGCCTTTCTTCTGACTTGAAAAGAATGAAAGTTGTAAATATGCGAATTTTTTTCAGTATTTACATACACCAAGCCTTAAATAACGGTAAGTTGAATATACATAGGAAGATTGGATTTTTGTGCTGCAAATTTGAAGTAATGCCGCAACTTTTTGTTACCTGCCCGGTATAAGTAGATACGGACCGGACGGGATTACACGTGCAAGGGCGAGGAGGGCCGACTCACCATGACGGATTCCCAGTTGATCCAGCTAATCAAGCAAGGCGATACAGAATTATACTCGGAACTCATGCGGCGATATCAACGCAAGATATTGGCGTTTGTGTACCACATGCTGAAGAACTCCCATATGGAGCTGATTGCCGAAGACCTCTGTTCAGAGACCTTCTACAAAGCCTTCCGGAGTCTTCATTCCTTCCGGGAAGTGGATGCTTCTTTCTCCACATGGCTGTACACGATTGCCCGCAATACAGTGCTGAGTGAACTTCGTAAGAACCGTGCCGGGAATGTGTCGCTCGAAGAGAGCGGGTATACGCCTGTGGCACCGCTTGATGTTGCCCCGGAACAGGCAGCATTGCGTAAGGAACGGATGGAGCTCGTCCGCGAAGCGATTAACAAACTCCCGGAGAAGCAGCGTTCTGCGCTGATTCTGCGTGAATATGATCAGATGGATTACCAGGAAATTGCCGTGATTCTGGAGCAGAGCGTCAGCTCTGTGAAGTCACTGCTGTTCCGGGCTAGGAGCAGTGTGAAGCTGCAGCTCGAATCCTATTTCTATGAGCCTGAAGTTGAAGAGCAGGCTGAGAGGGTGTAAGCCTATGAATTGCAGGGAAGCGCAGGATTCCATTCCACACTTGTGGGACGCTCCCCCCACAGATCCCAGGCGGATTAGACTTGAGAGACATATCGCAACCTGCTCCTACTGCAGTGCCGAATGGGCGCTGTGGCAGGAGACCAGTGAGCTTATGCAGGATACAAGATTCGATGTCAGCGATGAGCGGGCAGAAGCGATTAACAGTAAGGTTATGGAGCGGATCTATCTGGAGAGCCCCTGGCTTATGCCCGGTGACGGGAAGTCTGCGGGGAGTTCTACAGTATTCCGGCATCGCTTAAGCCTCTGGATTGCCTGTTTCTTAGCGGTGTTTATCTCCAGCTTCTTATACTTCACCGTGTTCAAGACCCCCTCGAATACGACGGCGGCACAGAGCGGAATCGTCGAGACAGGTGTGGCAGGTTTAACCCTGGACTGGTCTTCTTCCTATCCGGTGGAGTCTGAGGGCGGGATCATTGAGCCGCTGGTGGCCAATATGGGCCCTGCACATCCGCAGTACTGGATGGTATTGTCGACGCTGGGCGTCGGATTATCCATATTCCTGCTGGTCCGTCTGAACCGGTACCGCAGACAATGAGAACCCCCTTCCCGAATATGGAGAAGAGGGTTTTTGATTTGACTATAGGATTTATATGTTTCCGCTTGTTCTAAAAAAGAAGACATTTGTTTTCATTCGTGTTACATTAGTAAGCAAACATAAAAGGGAAGGGAACGGTGATAGGCGATGCTGATCGGCTTAATACGCCATGGGCTGACGGATTGGAATGCGGTAGGTAAAATTCAGGGACAAAGTGATATTCCGCTGAATGATGAAGGCAGACGGCAGGCTGAGATGCTGGGCGACCGGCTGCTGCAGGAGCCTTACCACTGGGACTATTGTATTACCAGCAGCCTGTCGCGTGCAGCAGAGACCGGCAAGATCGTAGCGGCCAAGCTGGGTATTCCTCTACTTGAGCCGGATGACCGTATCCGTGAGCGTGCCTACGGCCAGGTGGAAGGCATGACGGCTGAAGCCCGTGAAACCAAATGGGGCAAGGATTGGAAGCTGCTGTCTCTGGGGCAGGAGAGTGATGAGGCGCTTCAGGTCCGGGGTCTTGCATTCCTGGAGGATATTACGGCCCGCTTCCCGGGTAAGAATGTCCTGGTCATCTCCCATGGAGGATTCCTGGCACAGCTCTACACCGCACTTTACAAAGACAAATATTCCGAACGGCTCGGCAATCTCTCTCTCACGATTTTGGAGAAGAACGAGCAGGAATGGAATCCTTTATTATACAACTGTTCCCGCCATATTTTACAAAAACAGCATTAACCCGACCCTTCGGGTTATTTTTTTTGCGGCAAAAGGAATAAAAAGGGCTGTATTTCCCATAATGGTAGTAAAACAGTGAGGCGATGAGAGATGAATCTGGCGGATATGCTCACTTATGCAGACATTGGTCAGCTAACCGCCATTGCGGGACGCTATCAGTGTGAGTGCAAACGGAATTCCAAACATGATTTGATTCAGAGTATATTGATCACCTTGGGCAGCCGGGAGTTCATGGAGTCCCATATTAAGGGGAGTTCTCCGGGAGAGCTGCGTTTGCTGAACAGCCTGCTCTTCGATGAACGCAGCCACTTCAGCCTGGAGGATCTGCTGGCTGCCGCCAGGCAGGCCTCCTTCGATGCCCCGCCCGGCAAAAGCGGGGACTACCGCGAGCTGGTCAGCCGGCTTAAGAACAGCGGCTGGCTGTTCAGCGGAGCTTCCCAGCAGAGCCGGTATCTGTTCCAGGTTCCGCTGGATCTGAAGAAGCGCTTCCGTGAGCAGATGGGCCAGTATTTGCAGCAGCGGATTATTCCTGTTCCGGAGCCGGCAGTGTACAGGGGGGAGGGGGATTTGCTGGCCGGAGATCTGCTGCTGTTCCTGCGGTATGTGAAGGAGAATGAGCCTGAGCTGAACCAGGAAGGCGCGCTATATAAGCGCAATCAGCAGGGAGTGATGAATGCGCTGCAGATTGCGGAGCCTTTGCTCGGCAAGGGCGGCTGGAGGTTCGGCTACGGCAGGGCTTGTGAGCATTATCCGCCCAGATTTGCCCTGCTGTATGATTATGCCCGCCACCGCCGCTGGATCTCCGAGGAAGGCTACAGGCTGCAGCTTACAGCTGCAGGCGAGCATTTTCTGGCGGAGGGGAAATCGGAAAAGCTGATGCAGTTATTCTCCTTTTGGTTAAGACTGTATAAAGGGGCTATTCCCAATTTGCCTTCGCTGGTCTACTGGATCAGTCTAAGTGCCGGCAGATGGGTGACCACAGCCTCGCTGTCAGAAGGAATCGGCTGGCTGATCAAGCCCTTTTATTACGATGATGCCGCTTCCATTCTCGAACAGCGCATCTTGCGGATGATGCTGCATCTGGGCATGCTTAAGCTTGGTGAGGAACCCGCAGGAACAATGGTCATGATGACACCCTGGGGATGTGAGGCGGCTGTGCCGAAGCATCTGCTCAGGTAAGGGGGAGAGAGATGCGGATTGCCTATGGGAGTTACATACCGCAGCTTGACGAATCAGTCTATGTGGCGGAAGGCGCTAAGCTAGTTGGCGATGTAAGGATAAGCAAACAATCCAGTGTCTGGTTCAACGCCGTACTTCGCGGTGACCTGGCGCCGGTGATCATCGGGGAGCGATGCAATATCCAGGACGGTGTGGTCGGCCATGTGGCGGAAGGATTGCCGCTGGTGCTTGCGGATGACATCTCGGTCGGGCATTCAGCAATCATCCACGGCTGCCGGATAGGCAAGGGCACATTAATCGGAATGGGTGCAATTGTACTGAACGGAGCAGAGATTGGTGAATATGCTTTAGTAGGAGCCGGCTCCATTGTAACCGAGAACAAAATCATTCCTCCGTACACACTCTCCTTGGGCACACCGGCCAAAGTGGTCCGTGAACTGACTGAGCAGGATTTGCTGAGGATGGCACGCACAAGTGAAAGCTATGTGAAGAAGGCATTGGAATACGGAATTTCTTAAACAGCGGAGGTGTATCGAATGGACAAAATGAAGGCTACTTATGAAGTGATGCTGGGGCTGGCTGCGGAAATGGTGTGGGATGAAGCGTTAAGAAAGCGTCGTACCGACATGTTGTACCTGGAGATCGACACGGCGCTGGCTGCCGGTGATGAGGCGGCTTTCCGGAATCTGACTGAAGAACTGAAAAGTTTGGCATAGGAAATGCGCCTGGCGCATTTCTTTTTTTTTTAATTTAAGGATTGCCAAGCTGAATACACTTGTTTATGATGCTTTTAAAGTAAAAATGCATGCTGCGGGATGCGGCTAGAGGGGCGAATCTATGAAATTCAGTGATTTTGACAGTAGAGCCTGGGAGACCGACGGACATTATTATGATACGTGCATCATTCCGTATAGCGGACTTCAAGGTACGGAAACTCCGCCTGAGACCGCCTCGTTACTTGAACGGCAGCGTGATTTCCTGGAATTGGCCGAACAGCCGTATAAGGGGAGGGTTGTGACTTATCCGGCGGTACAGTATGCCGGGCCCGGAATGGAAGCTCATGTGAATGAGCTTTGCCGAAAAGTCAAATCCAGCGGCTTCCAGTATGTAATCGTAATGTCTGCTAATGAAGGGTTGCGCGGGGAGAAACTTATTGAAAGCGATTTACTCCTTTGCCTGCCTGAGATAGTGGCTGATTCCAGGGCTGAGGTAAGCGCGTATGTACGCAGTGAAATCCAGGCCTTATGGCAGAATGAAAAATGAGTTAAATGTGACGGAAAATCAACAATTTATAAAAAAAGCACCTAAAACGCCTGTCACAATTTAGACAATATTCTTGACGGGTTTTGGACCCTAAGCTATGATTAGGATGAACTTATATGAACTGTGATATTTTTCATTGAAAACGGATTTTTTACCTAAAATACTATGCAACAACTCTGCAGGTGCCTTCTCACATTTTGAAAAGGGGGTTACATACAGTATGAGCAGCCTTAATGAAGAAGAAGAGTCACTTCCGCAAGAACCGCCCAGCCGAAACGAGATGTCACGCAGACAGTTTTTGACCTATACGTTAGGTGGGGCTACCGCCTTTATGGGGGCCGGCGTTATTTTGCCGATGGTCCGGTTTGCTGTAGATCCGATTCTGCAGAAAAAAGGCGAGGGGGAATTCATCAAGGTAGCCGAAGCGTCCAAAATTACAGAGGAGCCTCAGGAGTTCACCTTCGAGCTTCCGCAGCAGGACGGATGGTATGCCAGTACAGCAATGCTTACGGCGTGGATTCGTAAAGACGCGAACGGAGATATTTATGCGCTTTCACCCATCTGCAAGCATCTGGGCTGCACCGTAGGCTGGAATAATAACAAGGCGTATCCCGATGAATATCATTGCCCTTGCCATGGCGCCCGCTATACGAAGCAGGGCCGGCAACTGGCCGTAGCTGCCAAGCCGTTGGACCAGTACACCACCAAGATCGACGGAGGCTGGGTATATCTCGGTGAAATCGTCCCTAATACTGTTTCGGCGAAGGAGGCGTGAACGGCGTGTTCAAAAACGTATATAACTGGATTGACGAACGTCTGGATATTACACCGATCTGGAGAGATGTTGCCGACCACGAGGTCCCCGAGCATGTCAATCCTGCACACCACTTTTCAGCCTTTGTCTACTGCTTCGGCGGACTAACGTTCTTCATCACAGTCATACAGATCCTTTCAGGAATGTTCCTGACCATGTACTATGTCCCGGATATCATTAATGCCTACGCCAGTGTGGAATATCTGCAGACCAAGGTCGCCTTCGGTAAAATCGTCCGCGGCATGCATCACTGGGGCGCGAGTCTCGTCATTGTCATGATGTTCCTTCATACGATGCGTGTGTTCTTCACCGGTTCGTATAAGGCTCCGCGCGAGATGAACTGGGTGGTGGGGATGCTGATTTTCTTCGTCATGCTGGGACTGGGACTAACCGGTTACCTGCTTCCGTGGGACAACAAGGCGTATTTCGCCACCAAGGTTACGCTGGAGATCGCCAATTCGGTTCCGTTCATGGGGCCGGTGCTCAAGGAGCTGATGCAGGGCGGCAGTATTGCCGGCGCCGAGACGCTGACCCGGTTCTTCGCCTTACATGTATTCTTCCTCCCGGCGGTTCTGCTTATTCTGCTTGTCGGGCACTTCATTATGATCCGCAGACAAGGCATATCCGGTCCGCTGTAAAATAACGTATAGGAGGCACGGTCATGGCACACGGAGACGACTCCAAAGAGAAGGTGGTATTCGTCGGGGATTCCCGGGTCCGCAGAGGGAACGGATTCATTACCCCGCCGGATTATACGGCGTATCCGGGCAAATCGGAAGCCTTTATCCCTAACTTTCTGCTCAAGGAATGGATGGTTGGCGTAGTGGTGCTGGTGGGAATTCTGGTTCTGACCATCTCAGAGCCGGCTCCGCTCGGGTTCCCTGCCAATCCGGCAGCATCGGTTATTCCAATTCCCGACTGGTATTTCCTGTTCCTCTATCAGTATTTGAAGCTTCCTTACGCATCCGGTGACTATATTGTGCTGGGAACGCTGGGCGTGACAGGCGTGGCCTTCGGGGCACTGCTGCTGGCACCTTTCCTGGATACCGGCCCGGAGCGGCGGTTCTACCGCAGACCGATTGCATCCTCACTGATGTTCCTGTCCCTCGCTGCAATCGTCTATTTGACCAACACAGCCTGGACAGAATACAAGCATGAGATGGCTGAAACCGGCCAGATACCAGAGGATGTTCAGCGCGAGGAGAAGGCGGCCGAGAACAGGGCGGCGGGCTTGCCAACCACAAGCGCCGTCAAGCCGAAGGATATTGCCATTGTGGACAAGGATGATCCGGCGATGGCTCTCTATAAGCTAGCAACCTGTATAACCTGCCATGCGGTAGACATGAAGGGCTCAGGCAATATTCCTGCGCTTCGCGGTGTAGGCGACAAGCATGATCAGGCGGCGATTCTTACTATTATAAAAGAAGGTAAGGGTCAGATGCCGCCAATGTACGAGACAGCTATGGGGGCAGGGCTGACAGACCAGGATATCGATGAGCTGGCCGGCTGGCTTGCCAAACAAAAAAGCGGACAGTAAAATAACAGTAACGCAAAACCTGATCGTATATGCGCTCAGGTTTTTGTTATGTCATGAGTGTTGTAATGAAAAGAAGCTGCTACAGTCGGGGGGAAGTTGTACATATGCCGGGTCATTGGTTTGAGAAGTTATTTAGGGACCGCAGAATAATATGGCTGCTGTTTATCGTGAATCTGCTGGGGACGGTCTACGGATATATGTGGTATGGCAATCAGCTCACGTTCACAGCGCAGACTGAACCGCTCTGGCTGCTGCCGTTCGTTCCCGACAGCCCTACGGCCAGTCTGTTCTTCACGGCTGCACTACTACTGTTGCTCTATCCGCCAAGAGGGCTTACAGGAACGCTGGTGCGTGAGCTGATTGAAGCGCTGGCTGTGTTAACATCGGTGAAGTACGGGATATGGGCGGTCAGCATCATTGTGGCCGGCGGTTATCAGGGGGATTCCATCACCTGGAAGGACTGGATGCTGATGATCTCCCATACCGGAATGGCTGTGGAAGTCCTGATCTATGCCCGGTTCTTCACCTTCCGGAGAATGCTGCCTGTGGCGCTTGCGTGGACGTTCGCTAATGATATAGTGGATTATTCACAAGGCGTGTATCCATGGCTGCCTTCGGTGCTTGATGATGATCTTATCACTGTTCAGTATTCCACCATGGGGCTTACGCTGTTCAGTACGGCCGCTGCCTGGCTGTTCTGTGGCCGGACAAGGCGTCCGGCACTTCCGGACAGAACTGTGATGAAGCGCTGAGCCTCCGTTCTAACTCTTGTCCTTCCGCCATACAATAAGGTGGGAGGGATGTCTTATGCCGCGCAGAAAAGTATTCATACTGTCAGGAATCCTGCTGTGCTGGCTGCTCGCCGGTATCAGCGGAGGCCGTGTTCAGGCTGAAGCAGGGGATGCTGCTGCAGACCAGGGAAGTACAGCTTACATAGAAGCAGCCGGAAGTGTACCCAGTGATCCCGCTGCGCTCACGGCCAGAAGCGGAGCACAGCGGCTGGAGCAGGCTGCGGAAGCTCTGTACGGCTATGTGCTTGAAGGTGATGTGCTGAAGGCCCGCCAGGAAGCGGAGAAGATCTCGCAGATCTTCATCTCGTCCTCCTTCGAAGGGATGACCTCAGTGGAGGGGATCAATGCACTCTCGTCCGTGATCCTGGATATGAAGTCCGCACTGGCTGCGGCCCAGCCGTCCCCGGAGAGATGGGAAGCGGCTGCGGCGAAGCTGCGGCTTGCCGCTAACAGCCTCAATCACCCCCGCCAGCCTATGTGGATGCAGTATTATAAGCTGGTCCGTGAGGATCTGAACGATATGGAGCAAAGCGCCGCCGCGAATGATCTGAAGAGCTGGACAGCGGCGCTGGCAAGACTTCAGAGCCGGTACGCGAATATCCGGCCTGCGGTGATTATCTCCCGGCCTGCTGAGGCGGTGAACACCTTTGATTCCTGGCTCTCTTACGCAGGAGGGATGGCAAGCTCGGAGCAGCCCGTGGAACGGGCCCGCCTGCTGGAGATTGTATCCTATGGGCAAGATGCAGCAAGAGTGATGTTCGGCAAGGACCGCAGCGAGCCGGTCTTGTCGCTGCCGCTGGCTCCGCAGCAATACGGGTTCTGGGCCCTGCTGGCTGGCACATTCATCCTTACGGTGCTGGCGTATACGGCTTACCGCAAGTACCGCGGCCAGAAGCGGGATTTGAAGACTGTGTAGCGTAGTAACAGAGGATATAAAGAGGGCGGACCCCGCAAGCCAGCAATAGCTGCTTGTGGGGTCCGCCCTTATGTGTGTATTAGATCAGGTCTCCCGGAAGCCTTCGCCGTGAACATCATGAACGTCACTGATAATGACGAAGGCCTTAGGGTCCACCGACTTCACAAGCAGGCTAAGCCGGCGGATCTCCTGTCTGGAGACCACACAGTAGACCATGTGCTTGGCCTGCTTGGAATAGGCGCCGATCGCCGGGATCAAGGTTACACCGCGGTCCATCTCTGCGGTGATCAGCTCGGCAATCTGCGGAGCCTCATCGCTGATGATGGTGAAGGCCTTGGCGGCGTAAGCCCCTTCCTGGATGAAATCAATGACGCGTGAGGCGATGAAGACCGCCACGAGGGTATACAGTATTTTCTCACGGGGAATATAGAGCAGGGAAGCCCCAATTATGATGATATCCACGGCCAGAATAATCTGTCCCATACTCCAGCCGAACTTGCGGCTGAGTATCCGTGCTACAATATCTACACCACCGGTAGTCCCCCCGAAGCGGAAGACAATCCCCAGACCCAGACCCAGAGTGACCCCTGCATATAATGAAGCAAGAATAAAATCATGCTCTGTACTGAACGTTACAATCCAGCCCGCCTTGATCATCCGCTCAAATAACCAGAGGAAAAAAGACAGGGAGCCGATGCCGAGTCCGGTATAGACGATCTGATTCGCCCCGAGCACCTTCCAGCCGAGCAGAAAGAGCGGGAGGTTCAGCAGCAGTGTCGTTAAGAAGATCGGGATGTTAAAGGCGTAATTGAGCAGGATGGTAATCCCGGTAACTCCGCCCTCCATCAGCTGGTTGGGAATGATGAAATACAGTAGTCCGAATGCGTAGATGGCTGTGCCCAGCATGATGGGGGCCACTGTTTTGCTGACTGTGCTGATTTTAACGGTTGAACTCATATAATCCCTCGCCTACGCCTCTAAATGGGCAATTTATATGTAATGATCCCCCCGGAGAGCACGTAAGCTCCAGGCGTCATTGCAAAAAAGATTTGTCTTCAAAACGTCTTTACGATAACATAGGGGCAAACAGAAGGCAAGAACACACGGGGGTGAAACGACAATTTATGGATAAAAGTCTTGGTGACATTCAGCGTGAGGTGGATGCCTATATCTCACAGTTTAAAGAAGGCTACTTCAGTCCGCTGTCGATGCTGGCCCGGATGTCCGAGGAAGTCGGAGAGCTGGCACGCGAAGTGAACCATCAATTCGGTGAGAAGCCGAAAAAAGCGGATGAAGCCGATAATTCGATTGAGCTGGAGCTGGGCGACATTCTCTTCATTACCGTTTGTTTCGCCAATTCACTCGGTATAGACTTAACTGAGGCACATAATAAGGTTATGCACAAATTCAATACGCGTGATGCCGGGCGCTGGACACCCAAAAACACCGATTAGGCCTATGCTACATATGCTGTACCAAACGAACGGGATTTAGCCGTAAGGATGGTGAGGATATGGATCATAATGATTATGTAAAAGCGGCCTACCGCTCGATACTCCGCAGTGACTTTGCTGAGGCCATCATCTTGTTCGAGGCGGCCATTGCTGCTAGTCCTGATGATGCGGAAGTCAGATACCGCTGCTCTATTACCTATGCCCGCAGCGGCATGCTGGATAAAGCACTTGAACATGCTATAGCCGCACGCCGCCTGGATGGGACCAAACCGGAGTATCAGCTGCATCTTCAGCATCTGCAGGCCCTACAGCTTGTGCAGGAAGCGAAGCGGCTGCTGGAGGATGAAGCAGCGGACAGTGTGAATCCGTACCATCCGATTACGCTGCTGAAGGAAGCTGTATCGCTTGACCCACTCTACGGAGATGCTTATGTATGGCTGGCGATTGCGCACAGCCGGATGAACGAACATCTGCAGGCGATTGCGGTATTAAAAGAAGTCATGTCGCTGCACCCGGATGACAGCGGACTGCGTCTGCTGATGAAGGATCTGCAGAAATCGCTGCAACACTATATACAATAATAACAGAGCCAGGGAAAGCGGGGAGAATTCATTTGAGTGACAAGATCAGAATTGTTGTTTCCGGAGCCGGAGGCAGAATGGGCAAAGAGGTTGTGAAGCTGGTATTGCAGGATGATGAACTCGAGCTGGCAGCAGCGGTTGACCGCTCTGCACATGGCAGTGATGCCGGCCGGCTGGTTGGTCTTGAGGAATGCGGTGTACTTGTGACTTCGGATCTGGAGACTGCGCTTGCAGATACAGAGGCCGATGTAATGGTAGATTTTACGATTCCACAGTCGGCATATAGCAATACTGCACTGGCGGTCAAGTACGGCGTCCGTCCGGTTATCGGCACCACCGGCTTCACGCCGGAGCAGATCGCCGGGCTGGACAAGCAATGCCAGGAGCGGGGAATCGGCGGACTGATTGCGCCTAACTTCTCCATCGGCGCCATCCTGCTGATGAAATTCGCTGCCCAGGCCGCCAAGTATTTCCCTCATCTCGAAATTATCGAATATCACGGAGACCAGAAGCTGGATGCTCCGTCAGGAACAGCGATTAAGACGGCAGAGATGATCTCTGAGGCGCGGCAGGAGCTCCGCCAGGGACATCCCGAGGAAGAAGAGATTATTGAAGGCTCGCGCGGCGGGTATTATAACGGCTTCCGTATTCACAGTGTGCGTCTTCCGGGCGTTTTTGCCCAGGAGGAGGTTGTTTTCGGCGGGTTCGGGCAGTCGCTGAAGATCCGTCATGACTCCTATGAGCGCGCGGGTTATATGCCTGGAGTCAAGCTCGGGATTCAAAAGGTGATGGGCTATACCGGCTTGATTTACGGTTTTGAGCATTTTATAGAATAGACGGGGAGAGAAACAGAATGTTGAAAATTGCTTTTATCGCACATGACCGCAAAAAAGATGAAATAGTTAATTTCGTAACTGCTTATGAGCATGTCTTCGAAGGGCATAAGTTATTCTCCACCGGAACTACGGGCCAGCGTATCATGGAAGTGACCAAGCTCTCCATTCACCGTTACATGTCCGGGCCGCTTGGCGGCGACCAGCAGATCGGCTCGATGGTCGCTACAGATGAGCTGGATTTGATTATTTTCCTGCGTGATCCGCTGATGGCCCAGCCGCATGAACCGGATATTACGGCGCTGCTGCGTCTGTGTGATGTGTACGGGATTCCGGTTGCCACGAATATTGCTACAGCAGAAATCCTGGTGAAGGCTATTGACCGGGGAGATTTCGGCTGGCGTGAGCTGGTACATAAATACAAGCCGGGTGTGGACGAGTTATGAAGCTTGACATTCTGGTATTCGGCGCGCATGCGGATGATGCTGAGATCGGCATGGCAGGAACGATTGCCAAGCATACTGCCGCCGGTTTCAAGGTGGGAATGTGCGATCTGACCCGGGCAGAGATGTCCTCGAACGGAACGGTGGAGCTACGGGAACAGGAAGCACAGCAGGCTGCCGCAGTGCTGGGCGCGGCGGTGCGGACGAATCTGGGGCTGCCTGACCGCGGCCTGTATATGACAGAAGGACATTTGGCGGCTGTAACTGCGGAAATCCGCCGCAATGCCCCGTCGATGGTATTTGCCCCTTACTGGGAAGACCGCCATCCCGACCATATTGCCTGCAGTAAGCTGGTGGAGGAAGCAGTATTCAATGCCAAGCTGCGCAAATATATGCCGGACAAGCCTGCTATTCCAGAGCCTGAGTTATATTTCTACTTCATTAATGATCTCGGACGGACGGATCTGATTGTCGATGTGACTGCGCAGTATCCGCTGAAGGAGCAGGCATTGTCCTGCTACCGTTCCCAATTCGGACTCGCTCCGGGTGAAGATACCGTTGCAACGCCATTGACGGAAGGGTATATCGAGCGCGTCCGTTCAAGAGACATGCTGCTCGGCCAGCGCAGGCTGATTCCTTATGCCGAAGGGTTCGCCGGTAAGGTTCCGTATACTGTAGATCTGTTCCGCGCTGCACGCGGATAAGGCGGAACTCGACAAAGCCCGGAAAACAACTATAATTAATTCATATCGTTACTTGAAGTAATAGAGCTAAGTTAAATGAAGGGGCGGAGCTATGGAGCGGCTAAAGATAGGCATCACTTGTTATCCTTCTCTTGGCGGCTCGGGTGTGGTGGCTACTGAACTGGGCAAGCTATTGGCTGAAAAAGGCCATGAGGTTCATTTTATTACCCACAGCATCCCGTTTCGGCTGGGAACGTTTCAGAAGAATATTTTCTACCATGAGGTAGAGGTTAACGATTATTATGTATTCCGCTATCCGCCATATGATCTGGCGCTGGCGACCAAGATGGCGCAGGTAGCCAAAATGCAGAATCTGGATCTGTTCCATGTCCATTATGCGGTTCCGCATGCAGTATGTGCTTATCTGGCCAAGCAGATTCTTGGCAATGATATCAAAGTGGTAACCACGCTGCACGGCACGGATATTACAGTACTGGGCCAGGATGAGTCCCTGAAAGATCTGATCCGGCTGGGCATTAACGAGAGCGATGCGGTAACCGCAGTCTCCCGTGATCTGATCAAGGAGACCCGTAAGGCGCTTGATATTACGCGTGAAATTGATCTGACTTATAATTTTGTGGATAAGCGTGTCTATTATCCACGGGATGTCACGGATCTGCGGGGCGACTTCGCGGCACCGGATGAGAAAATTCTGATGCATATCAGCAATTTCCGCCCGGTCAAGCGGGTAAGTGATGTGGTGGATGTGTTCGCCAAGGTGAACCGGCAGGTGCCTTCCAAGCTGCTGCTGGTCGGCGAAGGGCCTGACCTGCCTAAGATTCAAGCCAAGATCAGCGAGATGGGGCTGGACGATCATGTCCGCTTCCTGGGTAAGCAGGACGAGATTGCCCAGGTGATCTCCCTGGCGGACCTGCTGCTGCTTCCTTCTGAGAAAGAGAGCTTCGGGCTTGTCGCTCTGGAAGCGATGGCCTGCGGTGTTCCCACTATCGGCTCACAGGCCGGGGGCATTCCGGAGCTGATTCAGCATGGCAAGACCGGATTCCTCGCGCCAGTCGGCGACACAGAAGCGATGGCAGAGTATGCCGTCCGGCTGCTCTCGGATGCAGCAATGGCTGAGAGCTTCCGGCGCGCTTGTCTGGATCGGTCGTGCCATGATTTCAGCAGAGATATGATTACCAATCAATATGAAGATATCTACTACCGTGTGCTTGGGCGCAAGGTATCCGGATTAGACCCGATCCGGGGGTAAGGAGTCCGTTATGGAATGGAGAATGGCACCACCCGGCATGGCGGAAGCCGCCGGAGCTGTTGTTGCCGGCCTGCTGGCAGGCGGCCATGAAGCTTATTTCGTCGGCGGCTGCCTGCGCGATGAGCTGCTGTGCCGTCCGGTGCATGACATAGACATTACTACCTCCGCACTGCCGGAGGAGGTGATGGCCCTGTTTCCGCGCTGCGTCCCTACCGGACTGGCGCATGGCACGATCACTGTGCTGCAGGAGGGCTACAGCTTAGAGGTTACGACCTACCGGACGGAGAGCGGCTATGCCGATCACCGGCGTCCGGAGCATGTCGTATTCGTCAGGGATGTACGGGAGGATCTGCGCCGACGTGATTTCACGATCAACGCCATCTGCTGCGGCCTGGACGGCGGGTGGATTGATCCTTTCGGAGGGGAGCGTGATCTCAAGCTCCGCGTGATCCGTTGTGTAGGCGAAGCAGAGGAACGCTTCGAGGAGGATGCGCTGCGGATGCTGCGCTGCGTACGTTTTGCTTCTGTGCTGGATTTCGCGATTGCGAAGAATACCTGGCGCGGTCTGCTGCGCCAGCGTGACAAGCTGGCGCATATTGCTGTGGAGCGGGTGCGCGCCGAGGTGGAGCGCATCCTGGAAGGCCCGCACCCGCAGCGCGGGCTGGGGCTCCTGCTGCGCAGCGGCCTGCTGCCGCGCGGCAAAGCGCCGTTCCCTTGGACCGGCCGGGACCTGGCGGCTGCCGCCGCCCGCCTCGCCGGTCTCGGGAACCTGGAGAGCGCCCGCCTGCGCTGGGCGCTCCTGCTGCATGCCCTGGGATCGTCGGCGCAGTGCGCCGATGAGCTCCTGCGGGCATGGACGTTCCCGGGGGCGACGCGCACTGGCGTCGTCGCCGTGCTCCGCGTCCGCGAAGCCTGGGACGCGGCGTTGTCCTCGGCGCGGCCGGAGGCTTCCGGCGCCGGGGAGCTGCTGCGGCGGCGGTGGATCGCCGCCGTGCTGGGCTATGGCCAGTCAGCCGCCGAAGGGTGGCTGACGCTGCTTGAGGCGGCGGCGGGGGCTAACGCCGCGTCCGCTTCTGACGCAGGTGCAGCCGACCTGTCGTCATACGTCCCTTACACAGACGGTGGCGTATCCGCCACGTTGTCAGCCGTCCCAGGCAGAGACGGCGTATCCGCCACGTCGTCAGATGTCCCCGCCACAGCTGCGGACGCAAGTACCATCCCAACGGTCTCCACCAGCCTCCTGCGGTCCTGGACTGCAGAGATGCCGGTCCGCACGCTCCCTGAGCTGGCGGTGAGCGGCCATGAGGTGACAGCGGCGCTGGAGAAGCGTCCCGGCCCGTGGCTGGGCGTATTGCTGAACCAGCTTCTTCTGGCTGTCGCGGCAGGTGACCTTGCCAATGACACCCAATTACTGCTGCAAGCAGCGCAAAGGATGGATAGAGATGAATAGCGGTCATACGCAGCATTCCGGCGTGTTGAAGCGGGAGGCATTCGTTCCCGGCTGGTCCAAGGGAATTCAGCGGCTGGATACAGTCGCTTCCACACAGGAGGAAGCCAAAATACTTGCCGAGGGCGGCGCACCGGAAGGAACAACAGTCATGGCCGAAGCGCAGACCGGCGGGCGCGGGCGGATGGGCCGCAAATGGCACTCCCCTCACGGCAAAGGAATCTGGATGAGCCTGGTGCTGCGTCCGGATCTGCCGCTGGCCTTGACTCCGCAGCTGACGCTGCTGGCCGGAGTGGCTGTCTGCACAGCAATCCGTAAGGTTACCGGGGTGCCTGCCGGCATCAAGTGGCCGAATGACCTGCTGGCCGGCGGCCGCAAAATCTGCGGAATCCTGCTGGAATCCTCGCTTCGCGAAGGCAGGCTGCATTACTGCATCGCCGGTATAGGCATCGCTGCCAATCTGACCGGGGAAGACTACCCGGAGGAGCTGCGCGGGATTGGTACATCGCTGCTGATCGAAGGCGGCGGCATTCCTGTAGACCGTACGAGGCTTGCGGAAGCTGTGCTGGAGGAACTCGAATATTTGTATCTTGTCTATCTGGAACACGGCTTTCAGCCCGTGAAGGAGCTGTGGGAGTCGATGTCGGTAACACTGGGGCGTCAGGTATGCGTGAATACTCCCCAAGGCCGCACCGAGGCTACTGCTGTAGGTCTGAACGACAACGGCGGGCTGCTGCTGCGTAACGAATCCGGTGAGGTAGTGAGCGTACTGTCCGGCGAAATTGAGATGATCTAGTAGAGCGTCAGATTTAACTAGTATCTCATCAGATTAAAGTTAGTGGAGCAGACACAATTCCCCTTCAATTTACATCTTTTCCAAGCGGGGGGTGTTCTTTAAGGGCGTTTGGCTTAGCATAACGGACTGAGGTGCTCTTATGCATAAAGAAAGCCGTCACTTGGGCGATTAACGGACCGCAAGGACCTTATCCCCTGCAATTCAGCCCCAAAACGTCTTTCAGAAAGATGATAAGATCTCCTGAGTCCGTTACGCTGCAAAAAGGGGCGTTATCGCGGGAATAAGGTCTCTTCGGTCCGTTAGATTTTTGGGAATGATAGGGTTTCGTTACACGAACTCCTGAGAGGAAAGTCTTCCGCTTCACTGTTGTTATTTGTACATAATACACTTATCTCTCTTTTTAGCTATGAACGCAGCTTTGTACTTTACCTTGTTAGAATGCCATCAAGGCCGCTCCTCACGACCACGAGGGCGGCCATGTCATATTTTAAGGTGTTTATTTTTGTGTTTTTTTGGTATACTGTGCTCATGAGGCGGCATCGCATGGCGAGCTGTACTCACGTAATTGTTTTCTTTGTTTTACCGGATGTACCTTCATAACTGGATGTAACGGTTACGTTGGATTCTGCTCTGAGCCGTAAGGACCGAGACAGAAGGGACGATCGCGAGTGACTCTTTTTTGCCCTTCGGACCTTTTTAGCGGACCATGCTAAAAGGTTTTTTTGTTTGCGCGGATACCCGCGTATTTTATGGAAAAGGGGAATGAGAGCGACATGGCAGACAAACACGCACTGAATATTATCAAGATGAAAAAAATGAAAACGGACGGTGTTCCCCTGAGCATGCTGACCGCTTATGACTACCCTTCAGCCCTGCTGGCGGAAGAAGCCGGCATTGATCTGATTCTGGTCGGTGATTCTCTGGGAAATGTTGTGCTTGGTTATGACACCACGCTGCCGGTTACCATAGAGGATATGGTCTACCATACCCGGTCGGTGAAGCGCGGGGCGCCTAATACTTTTATAGTGGCAGATATGCCGTTCATGACCTATCACGGAAGCGTGGATGAGACCTTGCGCGGTGTGCGCAGACTGATGCAGGAAGGCCAGGCCCATGCGATCAAAATGGAAGGCGGCCTCGAAATCTGCTCCGCAGTATCCGCTGTTGTCGCTGCCGGAGTTCCGGTGCTCGGCCATATCGGCCTGACCCCGCAGTCGGTTAATATGATCGGCGGCTACCGGATTCAGGGTAAGGATGCCAAGGATGCACAGCGGCTGATGGACGAAGCGAAGGCGCTGGAAGCCGCTGGGGCCTTCGGCATTGTGCTGGAGCTGGTGACAGAAGAGGTGGCGGAGGCGATCTCCAAGGCGGTCAGTATACCGACCATCGGTATCGGTGCAGGACGCTACTGTGACGGACAGGTTCTGGTGTTCCATGACGTACTGCGGTATGCCTCCCCTTACCGGGAGAAAAAATTCGTCAAAACCTACGCCGATGTCGGCTCCCTGATCCGTGAAGGCATCACCAGCTATGTTCAGGAAGTGAAGGACCGCTCGTTCCCTGCGGAAGAGCATGTGTTCAGCGCGGACGAGACGGTTCTGGAATCTTTATACGGCAATGCCGGCAAAGGAGCGAAATAACATGAGAGTCATCCGAACGATTGCTGAACTGCGCGAAGCGCTTGAATATATGCGTCAAGGGGGCCATGGCCCGGTTGGTTTTGTGCCCACCATGGGATATCTGCACGAAGGACATGCCAGCCTGTTGCGTAAGGCAGGGGAGAAGAGCGGCACGGTGGTGATGAGTATTTTCGTCAATCCGCTGCAGTTTGGCCCGAATGAGGATTTTGCTTCCTATCCGCGGGATGAACAGCGCGATCTGGAGCTGGCTGAACGTGAAGGCGCGGACCTGGTGTTCATCCCCAGTGTTGAAGAGATGTATCCGCAGCCGATCCGTACAGGCGTATCGGTCTCCTCGCTTACGTCGCAGCTCTGCGGCGCTTCGCGTCCGGGACATTTTGACGGAGTGACTACTGTGGTCAGCAAGCTGTTCCATATCGTGCAGCCGGATTACGCCTTCTTCGGACTGAAGGATGCCCAGCAGGTAGCTGTTCTCCGCCGGATGGTGTCTGATCTTAACATGAACGTGGACATCATCGCCTGTCCTATTGTGCGCGAGGAAGACGGGCTGGCGCTTAGCTCCCGTAATGTCTATCTGAGCAGCGAGGAGCGCAGACAGGCACTGGTATTATCGCGTTCCCTGCGCGAAGTGCGTCAGGCTATGGAAGAGGGCAGCATTTGTACGGTAGATGAAGCGCGGGCCCTGCTGGTCTCGGTCATTTCTGAATCCCCGCTCGCAGTGATTGATTATGCGGAAATTCTAACCTTCCCTGATCTGGAAGAGCTGGAAGGCGGCAACAGGCTGACGGATGCGGGCGGAGAGGTTATAATGGCTCTGGCTGTGAAGTTCGGCAGAACCCGCCTGATTGATAATAATGTATTTATTCCTAAGGAGGCACACGCTCTTGTTTAGACATATGATGAAATCCAAGATCCACCGGGCAACGGTTACTGAAGCCAATCTTAATTATGTGGGCAGCATTACCATTGATGAGGATCTGATGGAAGCCGCTGATCTGCTGGAGAATGAGAAGGTGCAGATCGTGGATAATAATAACGGTTCCCGTCTGGAGACTTATGTCATTCCAGGTCCGCGCGGCAGCGGCGTCATTTGTCTGAACGGGGCGGCGGCGCGTCTGGTTCAGCCTGGCGATACCGTGATTATAATTTCCTACGCTGTCATGTCCTCCGAGGAGCTGGCGGCCCACAAGCCGACTGTAGTGTTCGTTGATGCTGGCAACAAGCCGGTGAAGCTGGCGGATCACGAGATTCACGCTACAATTGCCTGAAGTCCGCGCTTTGAGCCATGTAATCAATGGCAGGGATGAAGACCCCTGTACTTGCTGATAATGAACTTAGGCAAGCTTAAGCTGACTTCATTATCAGTAAGGGTGGGATGTCCGGTGTTTCAACATTTATTTGCTGAGATGAACAAGATGCTCCAGGAGATCAAAGCCGACTATCCTACTGCGGAGGGTGCCCGCCGAAGCGATCTTTTATCCAAGTATAATATGCTCCACCGAATCAGTGATAATGTAATGGATGAGTGGCTGCTCTTCGCCGAGAAGCTGAGCGAGTTCCGGGAACAGGCCGATTTCCAGACTCCGCCAGAGGAATTGCCGGAAGAGGAAGCGCCCGAGCTTGGGATGGATGCTTTTGTCAGGGGCCAGGGCTATTACAAGCTGCTGATGTACCGCAAGTGCATTGAACAGTTCAGGGAGGTTACGGCTAAGTATCCGGACAGCCTCGCTGCCCGCCTGTATCTGGCCATGGCTTACCTCCAGGAAGGTGAAGGCGACACCGCCTGGGGACATCTGAACCACATGCTGGGCCTGATCCGTGAGGTGAAGCTGAAGGCGATGATCTATAATGCGCTGGGCTGTATCCGGGCTTCCCAGGAACGCTTCAATGAAGCCAGCGAGCTGTTCAGCCTGTCGCTACTGCATGACCCGGATCTGCCGGAGCCGAATGTGAATCTGGAGGTATGCCGCAGACGGGGCGGGAAGCTGGAGTTTGGCCATCAGCTGGTTTCGCTTTTATAACTTTATCCTCGGTTTCTTTAGGCGATGTGCCCCGTTTCCCGGGGTGTGCATCGCCTTTTTTCGTAACTTCTGTTATGCTGATAAAGAGTCTCAAGTGAAAGGGAATAGAACTTATAATGAAATTTGCCGTGCTTGATTTTGAAACTACGGGAACCCAATCTGTGGGAGAGATCATCCAGGTTGGCCTTGCCATTATAGAAGAAGACGGGACGATCTCCCGGGTGTATGGTTCCTACGTCAAGCCCGGAGCGCCAATTCCTCCTTTTATTACGGGCCTGACCGGAATTACAGACAGTGATGTACAGGATGCGCCGGAGCTTGATGAGATGATGATGGAGCTGGTGCCGCTGCTGGATGATGTCGTTCTTGTCGGACACAATGTAGCGTTTGATTTTCATTTTTTGCAGAATGCGCTGGACCGCTGCGGCTATCTGCCGTTTCAGGGGCGGATTCTGGATACGATTGATTTTCTCAAAATATGCTTTCCCTCGCTGAGCACGTATCAGTTAGGCGCGGTAAGCAGCCACTTCGGCATTACGCATGACCGTCCGCATCAGGCGGACAGTGATGCACTTGCCACGGCTATTGTGCTGCTCAAATGTCTGGAAGAGCTGCACAGTCTGCCGCTGCTGACCATTCAGCGGCTGAATGAGCTGTTCGCGGACGAAGACAGTGATTTGGCCTGGTACTTCGACGGTCTGCTGCGGGAACGGGAGATGGAGACCTTTCAGCCGGAAGGGGAGCTTAGCTTCTACCGCCAGCTTGCGCTGGCGGTGGGGGACTGGGCGGAGCTGGCTTCGCCGCGGGAGGAAGGAAGCGTCAACCCGCTGGAGAATATTACCTTTGAAGAGTATATGGATGAGGTGACGCTGCGGCTGAAGGCCGCTCTTCCCCAATATGAGAGCCGTGAAGCCCAGGAGCTGATGATCCATGAGGTCATTACAGCGCTTGAGCAGGACAAGCATCTGCTGATTGAAGCGGGAACTGGCACCGGCAAGTCGCTGGGCTACCTGCTTCCGGCCATCTACCATAGTGTGAAAAGTGACCAGAAGGTGATGGTCAGCACCCATACCATCAACCTTCAGGACCAGCTGCGTGAGCGGGATATCCCGCTCTTAACCAGCGTTGTGCCGTTCCCGTTCAAGGCCTCCATCTTTAAGGGAAGAGGGCACTATTTGTGTCTGCGCAAGTTCGAGCATAGAATGAACAAAAAGGATTTTACGAGTCCAAGGGAAGAAGCACTCACCGCTGCACAGATGCTTGTCTGGCTGACCCAGACGACGACCGGCGATGATGAGGAGCTTAACTTAAGCGGACGGGGCGGGGATTTCTGGGAGACTGTAGCCAGCGATACCGACTCCTGCCTGGGACGCGCCTGTCCCTGGTTCCGCAAATGCTATTACCACCGTGCTAAGCATGAAGCCGGGATCTCCGATGTGGTGGTCACCAATCACTCCAAGCTGTTCGCAGATGTCAAAGCCGGACATCAGCTTCTTCCGGCTTACGACCATCTTGTTATTGATGAAGCCCATCATTTGGAGGATATTGCCGGCAAGCATCTTGGCATGCAGATGAAATATTTCACATTTGCCCATACCCTCACCCGTCTCTACAAGGATAGCCGGAGCGGGCAGCTGCCTGCTCTCCGGCAGAGTCTGCAGTCTTCGGGCAGTGAGCAGGCTTCCGAATGGAGCGGCGTGATCGACCGGATCTATCCCGATCTGCTGACGGTGAAGGAATCCTGGGATGCGCTCAGCGACCGGCTCTTCAGCCTGCTGCCCGAGCGCAGCGATGCCGGGGCCGGTGAAGCAGGCCAGCTGGTGGCGCGCCTGCAGCCGGGCAAGAAGCCGAAGGATTGGGAGGAGTTGGCTGCCCTTGAGAATACACTGAACCTCAGTCTAAGCGACATCATCCGTAAGGGTGACAAAATGCTCAGTGAGATGCGGGACACGGACAGCCAATCCTCCTCGGACAGTCTTGTGACTGATATCGGCGGCTTATTCAAGGATCTGGCATCCATCAGAGAGCAAATCCGCTTCTTCATGAGCCTGAACGATGAGAATATCGTGTATTGGCTGGAGGGAAGCGGTAATTATAAAGGTAAGTCGCTGCAAATGTATGCCGTTCCTGTAGATGTCAGTACCCAGCTCAGGGAGCTGTTCTTCGACAAGAAGAAAAGTATTGTCCTGACCTCGGCCACCTTATCCGTGGATAAGTCCTTCCAGTTCATGATCGATAATCTGGGCCTTGGTGAAGCTGCGGAGCAGGGGCGTCTGATGACTGCGCTGCTTCCTTCGCCGTTCAAGTACCGTGAGCAGGCGCTCCTGGTCATTCCCCGCGACTTCCCGAGCGTCAAGGGAAGTATAGGGGATGCCCGGTTTGTGGACACGCTTGTACATTCCCTTGCCGAGACTGCTGTAACTACAAGGGGCCGGATGCTGGTGCTGTTCACCTCCTACAAGATGCTGCGGCAGGTGTATGACCCCCTGAAGGAAGCACTTGCCTCTCAGGATATCGCGGTGCTCGGACAGGGTGTGGAGGGCGGCAGCCGAAGCAAGCTGATCCGCCGCTTCCAGGACAGCCCCGCTTCGGTCCTGCTGGGTACCAGCAGTTTCTGGGAAGGGGTGGATATTCCGGGAGAAGCATTGACCTGCCTGGCGATTGTCAGACTGCCGTTCCAGCCGCCGAATCACCCGCTGGCAGAAGCGAAGTCGGAGCTGCTTCAGGCACAGAAGAAGAACCCGTTCATGAAGCTGTCCGTGCCGCAGGCTGTCATCCGCTTCAAGCAGGGCTTCGGGCGGCTGGTCCGCACGGCGCAGGACCGGGGCATCGTAATTGTGTATGATACCAGAGTCATTGAATCGTATTACGGAAAGTACTTCCTGTATTCACTCCCCGGTCCCAAGATGGAGCATATGCTCACTGAGCAGATGGTCCCGAGAATTGCCGAATGGCTGGATGACGGCGGGGTTTCCTAATTCATCTGCTATTGCTATTATTAATAAGTCATGATTCACCTGAAGAGCCGTTCCCGCCCTGTCCTGCCGGTCCGGCAGGCGGGGGGCACGGTTGCTATAATTGTACGGGTCTAACACAACTTTTAAGGAGGAGAATACATGAAATCGGATAAAATATCGGAGGCCGTCGTGCGCAGGCTCCCAGTGTACCTGCGTTTCCTGAACGATCTCCAAAAACGTGAAATCTCCACAGTCTCTTCTCAGGAGCTGGGCCAGAAGCTTGATCTGAATCCCGCCCAGATCCGTAAGGATTTGGCTTATTTCGGTGACTTCGGCCGGAAGGGCATCGGCTATGATGTATCCTATCTGATTGAGAAGATCCGCCATATCCTGAAGCTTGACCAGCAAATTAATGTTGCACTGGTTGGAGCCGGTAATCTCGGTCATGCCTTATCTAACTACAACGCTTACTTGAAGGATACGATGAAGATTACTGCGATCTTCGATGCTTACCCGCCAAAGGTGGGCCAGCAGATCAACTCGCTGGTTGTGCAGCCGATGGAGGAGCTAAGCAGCACCATCCGCTCGCAGGGCATCCGGATCGGGATTATTACCGTACCTGACAGCGAAGCCCAGAATGTAGCTGATATTCTTGTGGACTCCGGCATCGAGGCGATTCTGAACTTCGCACCGGTTATTCTCAAGACGCCTGCCAATATCCGGATTCATGCCGCAGATTTCACCACAGATCTGCAGAGCCTGGCCTATTATTTGCATGATGGAAAGGATGAAACTGAAGATGAGCAGTAAGATCACGATAATCAAGAACGGGCACTTTCTGGTTCCGGGCAGCGATAAGCCGGTTCTAAGCGGGTATATGACCCTTGAGAATGATCTGATTACTTACATAGGTGAAGCTGAGCCGGTAGTGGACGATGGCGCTCAGGTCGTAGACGGCAGCCGTCTGCTGTTTATGCCTGGTCTGGTCAACACCCATGGACATACTGCCATGTCACTGCTGCGCGGATACGGCGACGATATGGTGCTTCAGACGTGGCTGCAGGAAAAGATGTGGCCGATGGAAGAGAAATTCACTGGTGATGATGTATATTGGGGAACCTCATTGTCCGTACTGGAAATGCTGAAGGGCGGCACAACCACCTTCCTCGATATGTATGATCATATGGACCGGGTAGCGGAAGTGACGGAGCAATCCGGTATTCGGGCGGTGCTGATGCGCGGCGTGATTGGGCTGTGTCCGGCAGAGGTACAGCAAGCGAAGCTCGCTGAGGCCGTTGCTTTTGCCCGTAACTGGCATGGCAAGGCTGACGGCAGAATTACGACCATGCTCTCGCCGCATGCCCCGTATACCTGTCCTCCAGAGTTTTTCATGAAGTTTGTGCAGGCTGCGCATGATCTGGATCTGCCGATGCATACCCATATGTCCGAGACGCGCCATGAAGTGGAGCAGAACGTGGCCGACTACGGTCTTCGTCCGGTCGCGCATCTGGAGAAGCTCGGCATGTTCACCCGTCCTTCGCTCATTGCCCACGGCGTTCATCTGAACGATGAGGAGATTGGAATTCTGGCCCGCCATAACGTTGGTGTGTCGCATAACCCAGGCAGTAACCTGAAGCTGGCGAGCGGTGTTGCGCGTGTTCCTGAGCTGCTGCGAGCCGGGGTTAAGGTCTCTTTGGGTACAGACAGTGCAGCAAGCAACAACAATCTGGATATGTTTGAAGAGATGAGGCTGGCGGCTCTGATCCATAAGGGCGTAAGCGGTGATCCTACAGCCGTACCGGCTCCTGAGGCGCTTCTGATGGCCACGGAGTACGGGGCACAGTCTATTTTCCTGAGCGGGGTAGGACGGCTTGCAGCAGGGATGAAGGCCGACTTCATCGCACTTGATATTGACCAGCCGCATATGCTCCCGCATACCGATCTGCTCTCCCATGCCGTCTATTCGGCCAGCGCCAAGGATGTAGAGCATGTATGGGTGAACGGCCAGCAGGTTGTGAAGCATGGACAATGCCTGACACTTGATGAAGAAGCCATCCGCCGCAAAGCACAGGAGACGTTCGAGAGCCTGCTTAAACGGTAATTCAGGGGAACGGGAAAGGAAGCAGCGTGGTGAAGAAGAAGAGGAGAAAATGGATCTGGCTGGGGATTACCGTGGTGCTGCTCCTTCTGTTCGGACTAAGCCAGTTCTATGCCTACATTATGAAGGACCAGTGGAACGAGCGGAGTGAGGCCAAGGAGCTGGCCCGGGCGCGTGCCGGACTAACGGAGGTAACCAAGGCTCAGAAATCCGTCTGGAATGAGAATGAGATCTACTGGGTGCTAACCGGCAAAAACGAAGCCGGGACCGATCTGATGGTGTGGGTCCGTTTCACCTTGGAGGGCAAGCCTGCCGGTGGCGACAACGGCCTGTATGCTGAAGAGCTGAGCAAAGGCACCTCAGAGGAGAAAATGCGCGGAATCATAGCCGATCAGCTGCCGGACGTGAAGATCGAACGGCTGCTGCCCGGTGTATACAACGGGGAATATGCCTGGCAGCTATTTTACAAAAAAGACGGGCGATTCTATTACAACTTCTACCGCTTCAAGGATGGCAGCGCCATCGGTGAGGGGTACAGTCTGCCGAACCGCTAAGCTAAGGACTCAGCGGCAGAACTAAATTGCGGGGGAACAGATTATCTGTTCTTCCGTTTTTTTGTATCCATCATGTCGAAAATATTCTGGAACCGTTCTTGGACTAGTGGCAGACGCGGAACTGTGGCTTAATGGAGATGTATGGTTTGAGATACATCGATGATTATACTCAAATTGATATACGAAGTGTGTACTTCGAATGCTATCGCCAACATGCATATATGTCTCTCAAGGAGGAAGAATAAATTGGAAGTTTTAGCATATTTGGATCAGGCGGTGGATTTATTTAAGGAAGAGCTGGGGGATAATCTGTCGGGGATTTATCTGCACGGCTCCCTGGCCATGGGTTGTTTTCAACCGGATTCAAGCGATATTGATCTGCTCATTGTCGTAGAGGACAAGCTGCCAGCAGAGGTCAGTCATAGACTTGCCGGTCGTATCGTAACCTTTCATGACAGTCTGCCGAATAAGCGCGGAATTGAACTGTCTATCGTCCTGAAGACATACCTGCACAACTTTGTGTATCCTACGCCATTTGAATTTCACTTTTCAGAAGCTCATTTAGAGCGGTATAGAACCAATGAGAATTATCTGTGCGCCGGCTTTGAGGATGCTGATCTGGCGGCACATTTTGCAGTAGTCTACCATCGCGGGTTTATCTTGTACGGGGAGCCGATCCGCGAGGCCTTTGCGCCGGTAGACCAGAGGTACTATCTGGATTCCATTATCAGGGATATCGATGATGCGCAGGAGAATATTGGGAATGCTCCACTCTATTACACACTAAATCTATGCAGGGTGCTCTACTATGTGCAGGAAGGTCATGTCTCTTCCAGGAAGGAAGGCGGGGAGTGGGGACTGCAGCATTTGCCGGAACGCTATCATGGGCTGCTGATACGTTGTCTGATGGAATATAGCGGCGCGGCCGTTGCCGAAGGCTATGAACTGGAGCTTTTAACTGATTTTGCGGAATATATGATGGCTGAAATTGGTCTTAGCCGGATATAGGGGACACCGGAATATGAATGTATCAGCGGCATTTCAGGCTATGAATCTGAGCTGCCGTTTTTTCATGCCGTATGAAACATCCAGAAATTAGAATCAAAAATTTTAAATATATTCACAACTTTATGTAAAATCGTATATACACCTGTGATATACTACTACTTGTATTAAGACATGCTTAAGAGCATGTCAGTCTCGGATGGGCGCTAGACACGCTGGATGGTCTTTATTATAGAGTTATGCTCGGTCATTATTGAGAGGAGGACGTTTCTTGAAACTGCGTCTTATGCCTGTGCTGCTAACGTCTCTGCTGTCTGCTGCATTATTGTTTGGTGGCTGGTATTCTTACCGTCAATTCGCGGTGCAGGAGCCGCTGCAGAAGCTGGTATCATCCTACGAGGGAGTGAAGGATTCCCATATTACTATTAAACGCAATGAGGTCACTTTGAAACTGGATTTGCAGCCGGGCACGAAATTACGTGAGCTGGTGCAGTACGTATCGAGAGAAGGCAGCACTGCTATTGACGGCAGGACCCTGAAGCTGGATGTGGAACAGAAGCCGAGTGAGCTGCTGGATGAGTATTGGGATAAAGCAATGTTCTCTGTAGCGGAAGCGATGGAGAGCCGGAAGTATACATTGATACCAGCGAAGTTGGATGGGCTGAAGGAGCAGGACAGCAAGTACAGCGGGGTTACAGCCGCCACAGAGATTGACGACAATAATGTGTACGTGAGCCTGAGCAACGGCACTGAGAGCAAATTTATCATACTGCCGCGTGCAGCAGCCAAGATGGGAGTGTGGAACAATGCCTAAGTACTGGAAAGAGGTTGTAGCCGGATTCGTTCCGGTCATGCTGATTTTTATGGCTTTTGTGGGGATTAATATCTTCCCTGTAATCATAGCACTTGGTATGGTTGCCGCTCTCCTGTTCATTGCCCATGCGCGCGGCGGTCTGGCCGTCAATGCAGGTGCAGATAAGAAGCGCAAGAAGAACGGCCCGTCCAAGCTTACCTTTGAAGAGATCGGCGGACAGGACAATGCCAAGCAGGAGCTGCGTGAAGCGCTGGACTTCCTGATCCGGCATGAAGAAATCAGCAAGTTCGGGATTCGCCCGCTCAAGGGAATTCTGCTTACAGGCCCTCCGGGAACCGGGAAGACGCTGATGGCCAAGGCTGCGGCACATTATACTAACTCTGTATTCGTAGCTGCCTCAGGCAGTGAATTCGTTGAGATGTATGTCGGTGTGGGTGCGGGACGCGTACGCGATTTGTTCAAGGATGCCCGTACGCGCGCGCTCAAGGAGAATAAGCAAAGCGCCATTATTTTCATCGATGAAATTGACGTTATCGGCGGGAAGCGCGAAGGCGGACAGCAGCGAGAATATGATCAGACGCTCAATCAGCTGCTGACGGAGATGGACGGGATTTATAACAATGATACCCCGCGCATTCTGCTGGTAGCCGCAACGAACCGCAAGGAGATGCTTGATTCTGCGCTGCTGCGTCCGGGCCGTTTTGACCGACACATTCAGGTCGATATGCCTGACAAGAAGGGCCGCAAGTCGATTCTCGACCTGCATGCCAAGAACAAGCCGCTGCATGACACCGTTGATCTGGATAAAATCGCCGAAGAAGCTTACGGCTTCTCGGGTGCGCAGCTGGAGAGCGTCATGAACGAAGCCGCGATCTACATGATGCGCGAGAATCTGACCCTGGTAGAGCAGCGTCATCTGTCGATGGCGATCGACAAGGTCATGATGGGCGAGAAGACCGACCGTGAGACCAACCATGAAGAGAAGAAGCGGGTAGCGATCCATGAGCTTGGACATGCTATTATGGCTGAGCTGCTGCGTCCCGGAAGCGTTAGTCAGGTCACACTGACCCCGCGCGGACAAGCACTCGGTTATGTTCGGCATAATCCGCAGACCGAACAATATCTGTATACGAAGGACTATCTGGAGCATCAGATTATGATTGCCCTGGGCGGAGCGGCTGCGGAAGAGATGTATTACGGCGGACGCAGTACCGGTTCCCGCGGTGATTTCGACCAGGCGCTTAATATTGTTGAGACCATGATGAAGTCCGGGCTCACCTCGCTCGGCATTGCGAATCTGCAAATGGTTACCACCGAAGAGCTAATGAAGGAAAACAGTAAAATACTGGATGATCTGATGATTCGTACGAAGGACCTGCTGGAGCAGCAGAGAAATATATTTGATTACTCTCTTGACATTTTAATGAAGGAAGAAGTTCTCTCCGGAGAGCAATTTCGTTGTCAATTTCGTGACAGTGTCCTTTTACCGGCATAATTCTTTATGCCGGTTATTTTTTTTTACTTTTCAGACATGCTAAGATATCATTATATGTCGGGCTACTTATTTTTTTCGACAGACAAGGTACAATACAGAAGTATAGATACCTGAAAGGATGGAGACTTTTACATGAATTTTAAGAAGATCGGTGTCATCGGCGGAGGCACAATGGGACAAGGGATTGCTGAAATGCTGGCAGCCAAAGGCCTGGATGTCATGCTGGTGGAAAAAACTGCAGAACGGCTGAACTACTCCTACGAAATGATCGAGACCAGTCTCGACAAGCAACTGGAGAAATGGGCGATTACCCAGGCGGAGAAAAAGCTGATCCTGGCCCGCATCCAGAAGGTTACACACTTCGCTGAACTGAGCTCATGCGATATGGTCATTGAGACTATCGTTGAAGATCTGGAAGCGAAGCAAAAGGTATTCAATCAGCTCGATCAGGTGTGTCCGAGCCACATTATTCTTGCCAGCAATACGTCAACGCTTAGCTTGACTGAGCTTGCAAGCTCTACAATGTATCCGGAACGCGTTATCGGCATGCACTTCATACACCCTGTAGGTAAGGTGGATCTGGTTGAAATCGTGCGCGGTCTGAAAACCTCGGACAGCACATTTGAAGATACCAAAGCCTTTGTCGATGAGATTGTAGAGAAAAAAGGCGTTATGATCTACGAATCCCCCGGATTTGTATCTTCACGCCTCATTTGCCTGTTCATTAACGAGGCTATGCATGTGCTCCAGGAAGGGGTTGCATCTCCTGAAGATATTGATGACGCTATGCGCATCGGCTACCAGTTCCAGAACGGGCCGCTTGAAATGGCAGACCGTTTCGGTCTGGATTCCGTTCTTGCCGCACTTGAGAACATGTTCCGTGAATACGGCGAGCTCAAGTACCGTCCTTCGACAATCCTCAAGAAGATGGTACGTGCAGGACAACTGGGTGCGAAATCGGGCGAAGGCTTCTTCAAGTATGACAAGGATGGTGACCGTATATGAATATCTTAGTAATTAACTCCGGCAGTTCCTCATTGAAATACCAGTTGTACAATATGACAGATGAATCTGTACTCGCCAAAGGCCTGGTAGAACGTATCGGTATGGATTCCTCCATTCTGAATCACAAGCCGACCGGCAAACAGGAAGTTACTGAAGTCAGCGAAATTCTGGAGCACAATACGGCCATCCGCAAAGTGCTTGCCTGTCTGACAGACAAAGAGCATGGCGTTATCGCATCCACCGATGAGATTAACGCTGTGGGCCACCGTGTAGTGCACGGGGGGGAATTCTTCAAATCCTCCGCGCTGGTCGATGCCGATGCGAAGACCAAGATCCGCCAGCTGTTCGACCTTGCGCCGCTGCATAACCCGGCTGCGATGATGGGGATTACCGCATCCGAGAATAATATGCCCGGTGTGCCGCAGGTCGTTGTATTCGACACCGCCTTCCACCAGACTATGCCTGAGAAGGCTTATATGTATGCCATTCCGAGAGTGCTTTACAACAAATACAAAGTACGCCGTTATGGCGCGCACGGAACCTCCCATGATTTCGTCAGCAAGGCTGCTGCAGAGTATCTGGACCGTCCGCTTCAGGACCTCAAGATTATCACCTGCCACATCGGCAACGGTGCCAGTGTAACTGCAGTGGACGGAGGAATATCAGTTGACACTTCGATGGGGATGACTCCGCTGGAAGGCCTGATGATGGGTACCCGCAGTGGAGACCTTGACCCGGCAATTGTCCCTTATGTGATGAACAAGGAAGAGCTGTCCGTCGGTGAAGTGAACTCCATGCTGAACAAGCACAGCGGACTTCTGGCCATCTCTGGCGTGAGCAGTGACATGCGTGATATTATTGACGGTGCGGAGAAAGGCGAGCCTAATTCGACGCTTGCTTTTGAAATGTACGAGTATCGTCTGCGTAAATATATCGGTTCTTATGCAGCAGCCATGAATGGGGTAGACGTAATTGTATTCACCGCTGGTGTAGGCGAGAATGCTTCCCTGCTGCGTGAAAAAGTACTGAACAATCTTACGTTCCTCGGAATTGAACTGGATACAGAAGCCAACAAGGTCCGTTCGGGTGATCCGCGGCGTATCTCTACAGCCAATTCCAAGGTACAGGTGCTTGTGGTTCCAACGAACGAAGAGCTTGTGATCGCGCGCGATACTTATCGTATTGTGCAAGGAGTTAACGGCTAAATTAGAGGAGAGATAGTAGGCATGGCTAACAAAAGTGTAATCAAGAACGTGAATGAGCATGTCGGAGAGAGTGTTGTCATCGGATGTTGGGTCAACAACAAGCGCTCCAGCGGTAAAATTCAGTTCCTGCAGCTTCGCGACGGTACCGGTTATATCCAGGGCGTTGTGGTGAAATCAGAAGTCCCTGAGCAGGTCTGGGATGATGCCAAGAGCCTCACCCAGGAGAGCTCACTGTATGTTACCGGAATCATCCGTGAGGAGCCCCGCAGCCAATCTGGCTACGAGCTGACGGTTACAGGCATTGAAGTTCTGCATCTTACCGAGAATTATCCAATCACACCTAAGGAGCATGGCGTCGACTTCCTGATGGATCACCGTCACCTCTGGCTGCGTTCCTCCAAGCAGCGGGCGGTAATGGTTATTCGTGCGGAGATTATCCGCGCGGTTCAACAGTTCTTCAATGAGCGCGGCTTCACGAAGGTGGACCCGCCGATCCTGACACCTACGTCAGCAGAAGGCACGACCAACCTGTTCCACACCAAGTACTTCGAAGAGGACGCCTATCTTACCCAAAGCGGACAGCTGTATATGGAAGCAGCAGCCATGGCTCTGGGACGCGTCTATTCGTTTGGGCCTACCTTCCGTGCAGAGAAATCCAAGACCCGCCGCCACTTGATCGAGTTCTGGATGATTGAGCCGGAAATGGCCTTCACAGATCATGAAGAGAGCCTGTGCGTGCAGGAGGATTTCATCAGCTTCGTCGTGCAGTCCGTGCTGACGAATTGCCGCGCCGAGCTGGAAGCGGTGGGCCGTGATGTCTCGAAGCTTGAGAACATCAAAGCACCATTCCCGCGTATCAGCTATGACGATGCGATTAAGTTCCTAAATGAAAAGGGCTATGAAATTGCTTGGGGCGATGATTTCGGGGCTCCTCATGAAACGGCGATTGCGGAGATGAGCGACAGACCCGTCTTTATTACCCACTATCCGGCTTCCTTCAAGGCTTTCTATATGAAGCCGCATCCTGATCGTCCTGAAGTGGTGCTGTGCGCGGATATGATCGCTCCTGAAGGCTACGGGGAGATCATTGGCGGATCACAACGTATTGACGATCCGGCACTGCTGGAGGCCCGCTTTAAGGAACATAACCTGTCGATGGATACCTACAAATGGTATATGGATCTGCGCACCTATGGCACAGTTCCACACTCCGGCTTCGGTCTGGGGCTGGAGCGTACAGTAGCCTGGATCTGCGGTCTGGACCATGTCCGTGAGACCATTGCCTTCCCTCGTACACTGTACCGTCTTTACCCTTAAAGAATAGGGAAAGGGGGCTTAAGTATGGACGGAAAAGGTTGGAATACCTGGGGCGAGGGCGTAGCCTTCGGCCTGGAGAACGGAATGGCCGTCATTCCTTATGCACTCCTGAAATATTACCGGAAGCTGAATCTGAGCGGCAGCGAGTCCATGCTGCTGATTCATCTGCTCTCCTTCAGACAGGTGGAGGGAATAGACTTCCCTTCCCTGGAGGAGCTGCAGGCAGTAACCGGGCGCAGTATTCCGGTGATTGCCGGAGAGCTGCAGAAGCTTATGAAGGAAGGTTTCATCAGTATCGACGGAGAAAACGACGAGCTGAGAGACATTCATTATGAGCGCTATAACTTCTCCGGCCTATACGCCAAGCTGGGAGCTTATCTGGCAGAACTCTCACGGGAGACTGCCCAGGAGAAGCCCAGCCGGAGCGGGCGGGAGCCGGGGGCCCGGGCAGTAGCTCATCACTCCGGGGCTACCGCACCGGACGGCGGCTATGGCCGCCCGGCTGTGCCGGGTGCCAAGGAGTCAGAGGACGGACGTAGTCTGTTCAGCATTTTCGAGAAGGAATTCGGGCGTCCGCTATCCCCCATGGAATGTGAATCTATTTCCGGCTGGGTGGATGAAGACCGCTATCCCGAAGAGCTGATTCTGCTCGCACTGAAGGAGTCGGTCTTTGCAGGAAAGGTTCATTTCCGTTACATTGACCGCATTCTGCTGGAGTGGGCCCGCAACCGGGTGAAGAATGCCCAGGATGTCAAAGCCTATTCCCAGAAATTCCGGGGCGGCGGCAGATGAGCGGAGCGGGGTAGATATATACCGGTCCAGGGCAAGGCCCGGCCGGTAAAGGTGTCCCTTAAGTCATGTATGTGGCTTAAGGGGCACTTTTTTTTCTTTTGTTACTTAGGATTGGGAGTTAGCTGAAAGTGGGCGGGGAGCGGGGGTGAGGAGCAGAAGTGCTCCTGAAACCAAGAAAAGTGTGTTAAATAAGAAGATAAAGGGTGTATAAATGCACCTGATTTCCGTAAAAGTGGCTTAATGAGGAAAATGAAGGGTATAAATGCACCTGATTTCCGTAAAAGTGGCTCGATGGGCAAAATGAAGGGTATAAATGCACCTGATTTCCGTAAAAGTGGCTTGATGAGCAAAATGAAGGGTATAAATGCACCTGATTTCGCCACTGGCAGCATACAGCCCGCAGTCCCTTCACATGGAAGGAACTGCGGGCTGTTATGTTCTGCATTAAGAAGTTGTGAAAAGTAATCAATAATTAGTGCAGCTCCTGCTCCAAAGCTGAGCCCATCTCGCGTGAACGTTCCGCACAGCGGTTGACGGCGGAAATGACGGTCTCGAAGAAATCGCCGCGCTCCAGCACTTCAATGGCCGCCTGGGTAGAGCCATTCGGCGAGGTGACCTTCTTGCGCAGGGCGGCAGGCTCTTCACCGGTCTGCTGCACCATACGGGCTGCGCCGAGCACGGTCTGGACAGTCAGCTCACGGCTCTGCTCAAGCGGCAGCCCTCCGCGTATACCTGCAGCGATCATTGCTTCCATCATGTAGTAGATATAAGCCGGTCCGCTGCCGGAGATCCCGGTTAAGGTCTCCATCCGTTCTTCGTCAATGACAGCCGTCAGGCCAACCGCTTCGAAGATATTAAGCGCTGTACGGCGGCTCTCTTCGCCAACCTCCTTGGAGAAGGCAATCCCGGTAGCCCCGAGGCCGATGGAGCTGGAGGTATTCGGCATGGTGCGGACCACAGGCTGCGGATTACCCAGTAAGCCTTGCATCGTACGGATGGTCAGCCCGGCAATCACGGAGATGACGAGCTGATCCGGCGACAGCAGCGGCCCGAGTGAACGGAGCGCTTCGGAAGCGTCTTTGGGCTTCATGGCTAGAACAATGACCGGCGCAGAGCGCAGAGCCTCAAGCTTGGACTCGGGAGCGTTATAGCCGAGCACGCCGTAACGGCTGCGGAGTTCAGCGAGGCGCTCGCTGCTGCTGCGGTTCAGCATGATAATCCGGCCCGATTCCACTACATTCCGGGCGATTAATCCCCGAACAATGGCCTCGGCCATCGAGCCTGCGCCATAAAAAACAATATTATGATTGATGAGCGGAATTGCTGGTTGCTGGCACATGGCTGGCAGTCCCCCTATAAGTTGAGTGAGTTAACCTCTGATTTGGCCGGAGCCGTGAATCATATATTTGCTTGAAGTGAGTGCAGGCAGTCCCATAGGCCCGCGGGCATGGAGCTTCTGGGTGCTGATCCCGATCTCGGCGCCAAAGCCGAATTCAAAGCCGTCCGTGAACCGGGTAGAAGCGTTGTGGTACACCGCCGCAGCGTCAACCTCCTGCAGGAAGCGTTCAGCATTCGCCGTGTCTTCAGTCACAATACATTCGGAATGCTTGGTTCCAAACTCTGCGATATGCCCAAGAGCCTGTTCCAGCGTGTCCACGATACGAATATTGAGAATGTAATCGTTGTATTCTGTAGCGAAGTCCTCCGGCGTGGCAGGCACAGCCCAAGGAATAAGAGCAACGGTATCCTGGCACCCGCGCAGCTCCACACGAGCCTCGCGGAAGGCTTCAGCAAGTGCGGCGAGATGTTCTTCAGCATAAGCACGGTGCACCAGCAGTGTCTCCATTGAATTGCAGACCGAAGGCCGCTGGGCCTTCGCATTCACGCTAATGCGCCGGGCCATTTCCGGACTGGCACTCGCATCCAGATAAGTATGGCATATGCCTGCCCCTGTTTCAATAACCGGTACGGTGGCATTCAGAACCACATTCTGAATCAGAGAGCTTCCTCCGCGCGGGATGATGACATCCAGCAGTCCGTTCAGCTTCAGCATTTCATCCACGGAGGAGCGGTTAGGATCTTCGATCAGCTGCAAGGCATCCGGCGGAAGGGCGGTACCCGCAAGTGCGCGGTGCAGCACCTCGGTGATGGCACGGTTGGAGGATAGAGCGGAGGAACCGCCGCGCAGCACCACAGCATTGCCGGTCTTGAGGCACAGTCCGGCAGCGTCAACGGTGACGTTGGGGCGTGCTTCATAGATAATGCCAATCACCCCAAGGGGAACCCGAACCTTCTCGATGTGCAGGCCGTTCGGCCGTTCTATCGTCTCCAGATTGTCTCCAACCGGATCGGGCAGTTCGGCAATCTGCTGCAAGCCTTCGGCTATGCTGTCAATCCTGCCCGCATCCAGGGCCAGCCGGTCGAGCATCGACTCCGGTGTCCCGTTCAGCCGGCCGCGCTCCAGGTCTTCGGCGTTGGCGGCAATAATGTAATCAGCTTCGGCGCGCAGAGCAGCAGCCATCACCAGCAGGGCTTCATTCTTCTGGGCGGTAGTCAAGCTAGCGAGTACCCCTGTGGTTGCTTTGGCCAGCGTCGTCTTGTTAACCACTTCACTCATGGCAATTCCTCCTAATAAAAGTTATGTTGGCATAGGGAGACACAATAGGTTTCGTAAATTAACGAAGCGTGATCCATTCGTCCCGGTGGATAACCTCCAGCCGGTGTACTTCACCAAGCTTGGGCACAATCTCGCGGCTGGGAAGCCCCTGAATGCTGCGGAGCTGGGTGTCATCGTAATTGACGATACCCCGTCCAAGCAGCTGCCCATCCGGGCCGAGTACTTCGACGACATCCCCTGAATGAAAGCTTCCTTCAATACGTCTAACCCCGACTGGCAGCAGGCTATGGCCTCCGTGAAGCAGCGCTTCAACAGCACCGTCATCGACATACAGTGATCCGAGCGGGGTGGACATGAAGCCCAGCCATTGCTTTTTGACCGGCAGAGAAGAGAGGGTGGTGGCAAAATAAGTACCTTTGCCCGTTCCGGCTGCGGCCTGTGATAAATCCCCCGGCTCCTTAACCTGGCCCACGAAGACCGGAACGCCGCCCCGCGTGGCAATCTTGGCCGCATCGATCTTGGAGCGCATGCCGCCAGTTCCTACGCTTGAGCCTGCACCGCCTGCAATGGCGTAGATCTCAGGCGTAATTTCTTCGATGTGCTCATACCGTACAGCTTCCGGATGCTTGCGGGGATCGCCGCTGTAGACGCCGTCCATATCCGTCAATACCAGCAGGTGCGAGGCCTTTAGCAGATTGGCAACCAGCGCCGATAAGGTATCGTTGTCACCGAACTTCAGCTCATCCACCGATACGGTATCGTTCTCGTTGAACACGGGCACGGCGCCTTGGCGGAGCAATTCTTCCACCGTCATCAAAGCGTTGTTCATGGCCCGGCGGCTGCAGAAGTCTGTACGGGTCAGAAGAATCTGAGCAGTGGGTATACCGTGGCCTGCGAAGGCCTCCTGATAAGCCTGCATCAGCATAACCTGTCCTACTGCCGCCGCCGCCTGTTTCTCATGCAGCAGCCTTGGCCGGGTAGCATAGCCGATGCCCCGGAATCCCGCTGCGACCGCCCCGGAGGTGACCAGCAGCACTTCACAGCCGTCCTCGCGGAGCGCAGCAATCTCGGCTGCGAAGAAGGAGACTGCCTCACGATTGAGGCCGCCTTCGGGACCCGTGAGCGAGCTGCTGCCGATTTTGACCACAATTCTTGACGTCATTGTCTTTCACTTTCCTCTCAAATTGAAATGCCTGTAACGCCCGAAAATGACAAAAAGCCCCCATCCTTAGACTTAGCAAAGGACGAAAGCTTGATTAACTTCCGCGGTACCACCTTCATTGATGAGGGTTCATCCGACTTCATTCTCATAACGGGAGTCTCCGTCCTGCATGGCAGGCCGCTCAGGGGTAGGATTCAGAATGGTCATCCGCGGTAGATTCTCCCAGCCTTCAGGAATCTACTCTCTGCACACGAATATACGCCAATTCTTACTGGTCCCGTCAGCACGTTTCACTATTTGTCACTTAGGATACCATGGGGCAGCAGGGTTTGCAAAGAGCCGCAGACAAATTTTTTCATGCAGCGCAGGCAGCACGATTTATGTTTATCCTATGGGGCAGAGGACCTGTGGATGAGAGCGCCGCCGCTCGCTTGTTAGGGCTAGCTATCGGTTAGACCGGCCACGGTTGCCTTGAAGGTCTCGATAAAAGCTTCGGCTGCACGGGACAAATAACGTCCGCGCCGGTAGGCAATGACCAGCGTCCGGCCCGGCACCGGCTCAGCCAGCGGAAGGTAGACCGGTACGAATTCACTCCTGGCAGCGCGTGCAATAAAGTGGGGCACAAGGGTAACGCCCATCCCGGCTGCAACCAGCGACTGGACTGTCTCCATATTATTGCTCTCGAAAACAATCCGCGGCTCAAATCCGGCCTGGCGGCATAATTCTACAGTCATTTTACGGAAGCCTTGGCCTTCCTTGAGAACGATAAATGGTTCATCCTTAAGCTCGGCCAGGCTGGTACGGATGCCCTGCGGTTCCCGTCCGGCTAACAGATGTCCCGGCGGAACGGCAAGATCGATCCGCTCCTCACCGAGCACCTCGTAGGCCAGGGTCGGAATTTCGAGCGGCAGGGAGAGCAGGCTGAGATCGGTCTGGCCGCTGGCTGTCAGCTTCTCCAGATTCATGGATGAGTCCTCCAGCAGGGTGATTTCAACCTCGGCATATTTGCTCTTGAATACAGGCAGCACATGCGGGAGCAGATGTGCTCCGGTAATCGGCATGCTGCCGACCATTACGCGTCCTGTGCGCAGCTGGGAGATATCGGACATCTCCTGCCGCAGCAGTTCCACGGCATCGATGATCCCCTGAGCCTGTTCAACGAATTTCTCACCGGCATAGGTCAGCTCCACCGAGCTGGTATTACGCTGGAAGAGCAGCACGCCAAGCTCCTTCTCCAGCTTCGACAGCTGCTGGCTGAGCGAGGGCTGGGCGATGTGAAGCTTCTCCGCCGCGCGGGAGAAATTCCGTTCTGCAGCAATCTGCAGCGTGTATTGCAATTGTCTAAGTTCCATACATAAGCTCCTTTAATGAGTAGATCATCTGTTTATAAGTATAACCTATAAACCCTATAGAAATCATATCTTGGAATTATAAACACACCGATGTTATATTTAGAACATTCAAGAGAGACTCCACGCTCTCTTCATTAGGAACGATTCTACTATTATGAGGTGAAATTCATGGGCAACAAGACAATGTTTGAGAAGATTTGGGACAATCACGTTATTCATCAGGAAGAAGGCAAGCCGAGCATTATTTATATCGATCTTCATCTGGTTCATGAAGTGACTTCCCCGCAGGCGTTTGAAGGACTGCGCCTGAGCGGCCGCAAGGTCCGCCGTCCGGGACTTACCTTTGCGACAATGGATCATAACGTGCCTACCAAGGACCGTTACAATATTACCGATCCGATCTCCAAGCAGCAGATTGATACACTTTCGCAGAACTGCCGTGATTTCGGCGTGAGATTGTTTGACCTGAATGATATTGACCAAGGTGTTGTTCACGTCATGGGTCCTGAGATTGGCCTGACCCATCCCGGCAAGACAATTGTCTGCGGGGACAGCCATACCTCCACTCACGGAGCCTTCGGTGCGCTGGCCTTCGGGATCGGCACCAGCGAAGTTGAGCATGTGCTTGCCACCCAGTGTCTGCAGCAGTCCAAGGCCAAGACCATGGAAGTGCGCTTCACCGGCAAACGTAATCCGGGAGTGACCGCCAAGGATATGATTCTCGGTGTAATTGCCAAATACGGAACGGACTTTGCAACTGGCTATGTTATCGAATATACCGGTGAGGCTATCCGTGAACTGTCGATGGAAGAGCGCATGACCGTCTGCAATATGTCGATTGAAGGCGGAGCAAGAGCAGGCCTGATCGCACCGGACGAGACCACCTTCAACTATCTGCGCGGACGTCAATATGTGCCGCAGGGTGAAGCGTATGATGCCGCTGTTGAGACCTGGAAGGGCCTTGTTAGTGATGAAGGTGCCCAGTACGATACTGTGGTCGAATTCGATGTAGAGACACTTATCCCGCAGGTTACCTGGGGAACTAGCCCTGGTATGGGAACGGATATCAACTCCACCGTACCTAACCCTGCTGATTTCACTACCGAGAATGAACGCAAAGCAGCCGAGAAGGCGCTTGAATATATGGATCTGGCTCCAGGTACACCGATCTCCGAGATTGGAATTGATTATGTCTTCATCGGCTCCTGCACCAACGGCCGGATTGAGGATCTGCGGGCCGCGGCTGAAGTAGCCAAGGGTTATAAGGTATCTGACAAAGTTACAGCTATTGTTGTGCCTGGCTCCGGGCGCGTGAAGATGCAGGCCGAGAAGGAAGGTCTGGACAAAGTGTTCACCGAAGCAGGCTTTGAATGGCGTGAAGCCGGCTGCAGTATGTGCCTGGCGATGAATCCGGATGTTCTGCAGCCGGGACAGCGCTGCGCCTCTACTTCCAACCGTAACTTCGAAGGACGCCAGGGACGCGGCGGACGCACGCATCTGGTCTCCCCTGCCATGGCGGCTGCGGCAGCCATCAAGGGACGCTTCACGGATGTGCGTGACTGGAACTACAAGACGGAAGCCGTCAACTCATAGAATAATTGAGAGAGCAGGAGGATACAGCAATGGAAGAATTCAAGAAGTTAACAGGAATTGTAGCCCCGGTAGACCGGGTTAATGTAGATACGGATGCGATTATCCCTAAGCAGTTTCTGAAACGGATCGAGCGCACAGGCTTTGGTCAATTTCTTTTCTACGAATGGCGTTTTGATGAAGCAGGGAATGACAATCCGGCATTCGAAATGAACAAACCGCGTTATGAGGGAGCCTCAGTGCTAATCTCCCGCGCGAATTTCGGCTGCGGCTCCTCCCGGGAGCATGCGCCCTGGGCCATCATGGATTACGGGTTCAGAGTGGTCATCGCACCATCCTATGCTGACATCTTCTATAACAACTGCTTCAAGAACGGCATTCTGCCGATTAAGCTCTCGGAAGCTCAGGTAGATGATCTGTTCAGCCGTACGGCAGAGCATGAGGGCTACACACTTACAGTGGATCTGGAGAACAACAAGCTGAGTGATGAGTATGGCCTTGCCATCACCTTTGAGCTGGATGAGCACCGCCGCCAGTTTCTGCTGCAGGGGCTGGATGATATCGGCCTGACACTTCAGCATGCTGATGAGATTGCCGCATACGAAGAGCGTCATGCAGCTAAGCTTTTTGCCTAAGAGCTAAGATAAGTAAACGGCTGAAGCATATTTATTCTTAGTATTTACACAAAACTTCTATTTCCGGGTGTCGGAAATAGAAGTTTTTTTGCTATAATCGAGATATTATTGCCTGTGAAGGCAACTTTTGGGGATTCATGTCGTCTTAATCTTATCTGCAAATCTATCAATGGACCAAAGGAGAGGAAAGGATGAAGAAAGCCGGACAACGGGTGTTGCTTCTACTGCTGCTGCCACTGCTCCTCCTGTCATTCGCCGGCCACAAAGCTGCGGCAGCCGGAACAAACCCCGGTAAGATCGTGATGGACAGCAAGGAGCTTGCATTGCCCAAGGGGGTAATCCTCGAGAATGTGAATGGAAGCGTTATGATTCCGATCCGTGTAGTGGTGGAGAATCTGGGCTTCAAAGTGCTGTGGGAACAAAGCAGCCGCAAGGTAACTCTCCAGCAGGACGGCAAGTCTGTACAGCTTGCAGTCGGCAGCACCACCGCTCAAGCTGATGGTGTTAACCTGACACTTAATGCTGCACCCAAGCAGAACGGCGGCACGGTACTGGTGCCTGTCCGCTTTGTCAGCGAGCAGTTCGGTCTTAGCGTCGGCTGGGACAATACGGATAAGACGGTGTATTTGAGCGGAGGGGTAACAGAGACGGCCCCTGCCACTTCAGATCCGCTGCCGTCAGCCACCGCAGCTCCCTCCGTGTCAACCGGAGCCGCTCCAGTGGCTGTTGAGTCTCCTGCACCGACCACTCCGCCCCAGAGCGGCACAGAGATTCTCGAGGAATTGGACGGAAGTGTTATAGTTACTCCGACTCCGCCAGCTACATCACCGGTGGTGAAAGGGGCGGTATTCAGCGAGAACCGGCTGATTGTAGCCGCTGCCGGAGGAGCCAAGGCTACGGTTACAAGAGTTACCGGACCCGACCGGATTGTAGTGGATTTTGCCGGAGCGGCATTTGCTCCTGATTTCAGCGGGAGCTTCCCTGGCGTATCCACGGGAGGAAGTCCCCAGGGCAAGCTGGACGTGAGCGGCTACCCGCTGGTAACTGAAATACGTTATGCGTTGTTCAGTACGAATCCCCCGACGGTCAGGTTCGTAATCCAGACTACGGGCTACCAGAATTATCAAGTAAGTACGGATGAGAGTACAGGGCTAGTCACAATCGATCTGAATGTAACAGGCAGTGATACGGGGGCACCTGTGAATCCGGGATTCACCGGAAGACCGGTTATTGCGCTGGATGCCGGACACGGGGGCAAGCAATCGGGTGCGGTCAGTCTTACCGGCAAACTGGAAAAGACCTTCAATCTCGCGGTCATCCTGAAAGCCGGAGCTATTCTGACGCAGGAAGGCTGGGCTGATGTCATCTACACCCGTACATCGGATATTACTTTGGGTCTCCAGGATCGTGTGAAGATTGCCCAAGCAGCGAACGCTACGTTGTTCGTATCCCTTCATGCCAATTCACTCGACGTATCCTATCCGAACCGGAGCAAAGTGAATGGCAGTGAGACGTACTACAGCCGCAGTGAGAGCCTGCCGCTTGCCGAGATTATGCAAAAGCATCTGGTAGCGGGAACCGGCCTCAAAGACAACGGAGTCCGCTCTAAGAGCCTGCATGTGACCCGGGAGACCCGGATGCCTGCTATTTTGCTGGAGGCGGGGTATCTGACCAATCCGGTAGATGAAGCAACCTTGTACAGCGAACAGATGCAGGATAACCTCGCGCGGGAGATTGTAGCAGGAATTAAGGAATATCTTGGCTTGTAACGCTGGATAAGCGGAGTTGTCTGTAACAGCACTACATACCTTTTAGTAATAGGGAATACACAGACATTTCCACGTTAGTTGGGATTTATTCGCAACTTTTAAGTTCTACGAACGTCTACACTATGTCGAAGGTTGTCAGTTGGCATGCCATCAAGAACGCTCGATTGGGGGCGGAATACTAGAGTCTTAGAGGTGAACAATGAAGAAATTTGCTTTTATGCTGTTGCTGCTGCTCTTTGTTGTGGTGCTGCCGGGGCATGGACAAGCCGCTGCTGGCCAGAACAAGATCTTCCTGGATGGCCAGGAACTGAATGCAGGACAAGACGTTCCGGTGGAAAATGTAAATAACTCCATCATGGTGCCGCTAAGAATGATTGCTGAGAACCTTGGATACAAGGTGGATTGGAATCAGACAAGCAAGACCATCAAGATTGAACAGCAGGGAAAGGCCATTCAACTGATCGTAGGTCAGACGGCAGCTTCCGTTGACGGCAAGACAGCGGTCTTGACTACGGCCCCTCTCCTGCGGAACGGCACGACGCTCGTACCGATCCGGTTCATTGGTGAGCAGTTCGGACTTACGGTCAAATGGGATAACACGAAGAAGATTGTAGATCTTATTACCCCGTCCATTCCCGAGCCTAACATTGACCCGGGACAAAGCAATGGGGACGGAGGAACGGTTGTAGTGCCGCCGGGAGAACCCTCAAGCAGCCTGAGCATGATCAACGGCATCAGCTTCAATGAGAACAGGTTCTCGATTGCCATAGACGGCAATGCGGAGCCGAAGGTCTCCAAGATCAGCGGACCGGACCGAATCATCGTTGATCTGCCGAATGCCACGTTCTCGGACATTTTCGGAACAGGACAAATCCTTGACCCTGACCTGAACGGGAGCCTGACAGTTACGGATTATCCGGATGTCTCCGGTATCCGCTATTCGCTGTATAGCACTAATCCTTATACAGTCCGATTTGTAATTGATCTTAATACCCCCAAAAATTATAGCGTAGAGGTGTCGGGAGATTCCTCAAAGCTCATTGTCATTGATTTGAACGCACCGGCTTCAGGCGACACTTCAACGCAGCCCGGGAACAGCGGGCGCAAGCTGGTTGTGCTCGATGCCGGACATGGTGCGAAGGATTCAGGGGCTGTAGGCATTACCGGAAAGTACGAGAAGAACTTTAACCTGGCCGTAATTCTGAAGGCGGCTGCTCTGCTGAGACAGGAGAACAAGATTGATGTGGTGCTGACGCGCAGCGATGATACTTTCCTTGAATTGAAGGAAAGGGCGGCAATTGCCAATAATCTCGGCGCAGATTTATTCATATCCGTCCATGCCAACAGCAGCGGATCAGCGGCTTCTAGCGGAACGGAGACCTACTATCAGCGGGACGCCAGCAAGGCTCTGGCCAATGTGATGCATAAGTATCTTGTGCAGGCTACCGGACTTAGCGACAGGGGAGTACGTTACGGCAACTTCCATGTGATACGCGAAACGAAGATGCCTGCGGTGCTGCTTGAGGTTGGCTATCTCAGCAATAAAAAGGACGAGGCTCTGCTGTTCACTGAAGCACTGCAGAACAATGTAGCCGCATCAATGGTCAGCGGAATTAAAGAGTATCTCGGGATTCAATAACAACGGGCGGCAGCAGGGGCCGCAGAGTCGGATGAAGACCCTATATTGCGGTCAAAAGGACTTTGCGGTCCCTCCTGCCCATATTCATCTGAGGGGGTTAATCAAATGAACAAGAAATTAACATATGCAGGGATCGCTGCGATGCTGCTTCTCGTAATTTCGGGCTGCGGAGATAAACCTACTGCAGCACCGGGCAATGCGTCCGGTCAGGATTCAACCTCGGTATCCAGCGGCGCTGAAGGAAACAATGCCGGGAATGACACTCCCGCTACTCCCACTGCCACACCGGCAGCTACAAGCACGCCTGAGCCTACAGCAACTGTAACTCCGGCGGCTACGGAGGCACCGGCAGTGCCTGAGAAGCAGAGTCTTAAGATCAAGACGTATTATACAGACCTGCAACAGAACGACTTGGTTCCGGCTGAAGTCTCAATCACCTTCAAGGATGCCAAGGAGAAATATACGGAAGCCTTCAAAACACTTCAGAAGAGCGATAATGCTGAGCAGATTCCGCTGTGGAACAAGATTGAACTGAAATCACTGGAATTCTCCAATGGACAGATTGTGATGGATATTCATAAGCCGGATGAGGCGCAGCTTGGCGCAGGCGGCGAGGCTCTGGCGATCGGCGCATTGTCACAGATGTTCTTCCAGTTCGATGAAGTGAAGAATATCGATGTGCTGGTAGACGGAGAACAGGTGGAGAGCTTGATGGGGCATGTGGATCTTGTGCATCCCATCACCCGCGAGAACAACGGATTATAGGCATTAGGCAGGAATAAGCCGGATGGCTAACGAAATTAACAACATAGAAATCCAGATATGCCATAGAGAGGGGAATATCGAATTGTCCGGTCCAAAACGATTAAAGCGTACGGTTCAATCTTATTCTGTAAAAGCGGTCTCTGCCGTTCTGGCCGGTGCGATGGTGCTTGGCGGGGCAGGGGCTGCCTTTGCCGACAACGCTTCAACCGGAGCAACCGCTGCTGCTGGAGCTCCGCAGACGGCTGTAACTGGTTCAGGGATCTTCAGTGATGTCAAGACGGGCTTCTGGGCCGAAAAGCATATCTATAAGCTGGCAACTCAGGGGATTGTGGTCGGCAATAACGGCCTGTTCCGTCCTGGCGATTCTGTGACCCAGCAGGAAGCGGTGCTGATGGCACTGCGCTTCATGAAGCTGCAGGGGAATGTGAACACCAGTACCGAAGTTGCGCTGCCTAATGATTTTGCGGTTACGAACTATTACAAGCCATATGTAATCTTAGCCTTCCAGCAAGGTCTGCTGGACAAGACCACTGAGATGGCTGCAGATAATCTTAAAAGCTCGTGGGGCGAGCGCAAGGCCAGCCGTGAATGGGTCGCGGAGCTGCTGATCCGTGCGCTTGGCCAGAGTGCATCAGCTTCTGCGGCCGCAAGCCGGCCGACAGGCTTTGCCGATGACGCCAAAGTGTCTGCCAACAAACGCGGCTACATTAACACAGCGGTGGAACTGGGACTGGCGAACGGGCTAACCGGCAACCGCTTCGATCCGCAAGGCGCTGTGACCCGTGCGCAGCTCGCTACCTTCTTCAGCCGTGCTGAAGCGCATAATAACCTGGAGTATGACAATACGTTCAAAGGAACAATCAGTTCTCTTAAGGATGGCAAGCTGGGATTGTACACTAACGGCAGCACGCTGGAGTTCACTCTGAATGCCAATACCGCCTACTACACCAGTACATCCGAGAATCGCATTTCTATGAACGAGATCCAGCCTTATACGAAGGTGACTGTCATTGGAGCTACCTATAGCGCAGCTTATGTAGAGCTGACAGATCCGGCAGTTCAGGTTGAGCAGGCGGAGGGTGTGTTCACCAAGCATACACCGGGTATCATCTGGGTCGATTCCGCGAATGGATACGATCAGTATCCTTACGATTCGGGCACAGCCTTCTTGGATGTGAACGGTGCGGTTATTCAGCCTGCTTCGATCACTGCCGGCAGCAAGCTTACGCTGCTGCGTGAAACTTTCACGGGTTCCCGCAAGGTTGTGAAGGTGCAGGTCACCTCCGGTATTGTGAACAAGACGGCTAAAGGCACGGTTCAAAGCGTTGACACTGCTGCCAAGAGCATTACGTTCAAGAACGCCGACGGCACAGTAGAAACGTTCAAATGGGAAGAAGGGACCACGCTGTTCAGCTCCCAGAATTCTATTATTCAGCCCGCGGAGCTGAAAGCCGGTGCTGCTGTCTCTTATACCATCAAGGATAATACGATCCGTTCCGTGGAAGTGACCTCAGGAGTGGAGCGCATAATGAAGGGCTTCATCTATGAGTTGACAGATTCAACGATTGTCTATCAGAAGAGTGATGGCACCCGTGAGGTCAATCTGCTTGCTGCTAATCCGGCCATTGTGATTCCGAACGCTGTAAGTCCGGTGATGGCTGACCTGATTGCTGACAAAACAGGCGGAGACAATGTGCAGCTTACGCTGAACAGCAATGACCAGGTGACCAAGATTGAGGTGCTGAGCCGTCAGATCGAACAGTACGCGGCTGCTACCGTTGTGGATTATAACGCTAAGACCCAGTACCTGACCTTCACGGACAATAACGGCAAGGCTCATGTGGTCAAAATGGATGAGAAAACAAAGATGTCGTACGGCGGGCTGATTACCACTTCGCTGACCACCATGGGGTCCAGACTGGTTGAGAACCGCAAGATTGATGTGACCTCCATTAATGAGCGTGCAATGTCTGTTGATTTGACAACCAAATATTCCGGCACCCTGACGGCAATCAATACTTCGGCCAGGACGATTGTGTTCAAGCTGGGTAACGGACAATTGCTGACGATGTCTTATCCGCAGGCCATTGAAATGTTTGGCAAAAGCGGGGCAGTCATCACCGATGTTCCGCTCAATGTGCCGGTAACGGCAGTGCTTGCCAGCAATCAGGAGCTCATCTCTGTGCTGCGGGTGAACGGGTCGTCCCAGTTCGAGATTGCTACCATTAATGCGGGTACTAACAAAATGACCGTGAAGCTTGAGGGTGGCAGCAACAGCAGCGAGCTGAACCTGGCGAATGTACCGCTTACCAACGAAGCAGGCCAGAAGATCGCCCTGACTGAGCTGAAAGCCGGAGATTTCGTGAATCTCAGCTTTGACGGTTCCACACCGCTGGCGCTGCAGTCGGTGAAACAGGTTGCCGGACAGGTAACGGCAGTGGATGCCGCAGCAGGTACGTTCACCGTGAAGGATTATACGGGAGCCTCCCAGCCTTATACTGCGGGCAGCGGAGTAAGAATCCTCCGGGACGGTGTTGCAACGAACGCTCTGAGCGGACTTACCACAGCAGACCGGGTATTGGTGCGTAAGGATGCGGCTGGTGTAGTGATCATCTCCGTGTTCAGTCAGTTGAACCGGACCTTCGCCCGTTATGAGAGCGCAACGAATGAAATTTACACCAAACGCGCCACGCTGAATGAGAATAATACGTTTGGGCTTGCCCCAAATGTATATATTCATCAAGGTGACACGACTTTACCCGTGCAATCTCTCAAAGAAAATGATAATATTATAATGTATTTCAACAACGGCAAGGTTGTAGAAATTGTGAAACAATAATCGTTTTGGTGATTTTCCGTGTGAAACACCGTCTTGATCCTTGGGTTTGCCTTGGATCAAGGCGTTTTTTTTGAAATATAAGGGCAGCACGGTGTTCGCTTGAACGCTACGAAAGTATACGATATAATGTATCTTTGCTTATATTTCGTAAGAATTGAGAAGATATGCTGTAAGAGAACTTGCAGTTATACCTGCTCCGTGGAGGGGACGCTATGAAAGCTGCAGAGGTCCGCCACATCCTGGACACTATCGGAGGCATGTTCCCTGATGCACATTGTGAGCTGAATCACAGCAACGCTTTTGAGCTTACCGTAGCCGTGCTGCTCTCAGCCCAATGTACGGATGCAACAGTGAACAAGGTGACCGAGGACCTGTTTCAGAAATACAAGGCTCCGATCGACTATATCTCAGTACCGCTGGAAGAGCTGGAGATGGATATCCGGCGGATTGGTCTATTCCGCAACAAGGCCAAGCATATTCAGAACCTCTGCACCATCCTGATTGAGCAGTACGGGGGTGAAGTGCCGCAGGCCCATGATTTGCTGGTAACTCTGCCAGGTGTCGGACGCAAGACTGCGAATGTGGTCGTATCGAATGCGTTCGGAGTGCCGGCGATTGCCGTGGATACTCATGTGGAACGGGTAGCCAAACGGCTCGCGCTTGCGGGCTGGAAAGATTCCGTGCTGGAAGTGGAGAAGAAGCTGATGAAGGCGGTGCCGCGTGATGAATGGACGCTGACGCACCACCGGCTGATCTTTTTCGGGCGATATCACTGTAAGGCTCAGAATCCCGCATGCCAGATCTGCCCGCTGCTGGATGTATGCCGGGAGGGCAAAAAACGTATGAAAACTGCTGTAATCAGGAAAGCTAAGGATCATACGAAAGCTAAACAAGAATTAGAGAAGAAGAGGATGGGATAGAGATGAAGTGCATTTCTGTATATACCGATAATTTTGAAGCATTTTCCGATATTTTTGACCGCGTAGTGGACAGCCCGATGGAAGAGAACGAAGAGCAGGAAGTGGAAGGTATCACCATCAGCCATTCCGGCGATGTGCCTGAGTTCTATCTGGAGCGTATGTCCGCGAAGCCAGAGGTTGTCGTAATGAAAGACAAATCCCGTGGCCTGACCATTCTGCAGCACGGCAAAGTCTTTGAAATCCTGCTTCCAGTGCTGGAAACAGCTTAATTTGATTGGAGTTCATTAGAGAGGTTGTCCCATAGCCATGAAGTGGCTGACGGGGCAGCCTCTTTTTTTGTTGAATAGGAAACATTCTTTAATTGATTCGTAGAATGACTTTGATGCTGAATATGATTGAAGGCTGAAGGTATGCTTAAAAGCGAATATAATTGGCTGGTACAGCGGCTTATGACCAAATGTATGTGGAAAACAGCATACATTTACTGATGTGCGGGCGTGTGTGCCGAATGTATGTGGAAAATAACATATATTGTACAACTACGGGGGTGAGCGGGGCAAATGTATGTGAATAACAGTGTACATTGTGCAACTACGGGGTGGGCAGAGCAAATGTATGTGAAAAACAGCATACATGGTGTTCGCGCGAAGTTAATTTTATTCATCCGTTAGGATGATGTTGTTCCGAACCCATCGAAGCAGGGTTTGCGGGCGAGGCTGGAATGGCATCTGCGAAATCTTGTTTTTCGTGAAGGTTTATAGCTGATTTTGTAAATGTGGATATTTGATTTGTGACGATCTGATGATAAAATATAATTATTCTATTCTTGCAGTGAGATAAATCATACAAATGTAATAATAATGAAAGAAGCTATAGATTGCAGCGGAGGCGGGATGTTGTGGGAGCAGAACGGGAAAGAGTGGAGCAGGTTACAGCGGGGTCATCAGCGCTTAGGCTGCTGGAGGAACGGTTGAAGCAATGGGGAGAACAGAAGAGTGCGCAGATCGTGGCTGATCTAAGGGTCAAGGAGCAGGCAGATGAGCTGACGCTGGCATTCTGCGGACATTTCTCGGCAGGGAAGTCAAGCATGATAAACAAGCTTTGCGGTAAGGCCGTACTGCCATCGGGTCCGGTTCCAACCAGTGCGAATATTGTATCGATCCGTAGCGGAGCACCGCAGGTGCTGCTGCATCCGGTGGATGGAAGCTCCGGAGGAAATACCGGGGTGATCAAGACTACGCCTGACCGGCTTCAGGATTACTGCCGCCAGGGGACAGAATATTCAGCGATAGAAGTGTGGGAGGATGTCCCGGTGCTGAGGGATCACGGGGTGCTGATGGATACGCCCGGCGTAGATTCGACAGATGAGGGCCATCAGGCGGCGACACGCTCGGCTTTGCATCTGGCTGATGCCGTGTTCTATGTGATGGATTACAATCATGTGCAGTCGGAGAATAATCTGGCGTTTGCCAAAAGCCTTAGCGACTGGGGTAAGCCGCTCTACCTGATCATCAATCAGATCGACAAGCACAGAGAACAGGAAATTCCGCTGGAGGAATACCGGCAGCAAGTGGAAAGCGCTTTCCGGGAATGGGGAATTCATTCTGCGGGACTGTTGTTCACTTCGCTTAAGGTGGAGGGACATCCGCTGAATCAGTGGAAGGATCTGCTGGCATTGATCTCCGGTCTGCTGGAGCAGCGGCAGGAGTTGCTCGAATACAGCTTGTCCCGTTCCATCCATCATACTGCAGATGCTGTCCTGGCCGATTATCGTGAGCAGCAGGAGGAGGAGCGGGCTGCGCTGCTGGAAGAGACTGGCGGTGCAGCGGCGGAAGCTGTGGAAGCACAGATCCGGGCAACGATGCAGGAGGAAGCATCGCTGGAGGAGTTGCCAGAAGAGGCGCGGACGGATCTTCGCAGCAGGCTGGACGCTCTGCTCGGCAACACGAATCTGATGCCGGCCGATCTGCGGGATGCGGCTGGAGCGTACATCGAGAGTCTCCAGCCGGGCTTCCGGCGCGGCCTGCTCTTCACCGCTGCGAAGCGGGAGAAGGAGCAAGGAGCGCGGCTGCAGCACTGGCACGGTCTTCAGCAGAGAGAGATCACTGCCCAGCTGGAGTGGCACACTCTCCAGCTCGTGCGCGAATGGGCGGAAGGCCTGGAGCTGTGGCAGGAGGAGGCGGAGCCGCTGCTGAAGCAGGCCTTCCCGGCGGTGAGCCAGCAGTGGCTGGCGGATCAGGTGAAGCCGGGAACCGGGGCTTCGGGCGAGGCGTTGCTTAATTTCTGCCGCACGCTTGCGGCAGAGATTAAGGCGCAGTTCCGCCGCGCGGTCCTGGCCTTCGGCGAGCCGCTGCTGGCGCAGCTGCCGCCGCTGGTGGAGGAGCGGCGCGCGGAGCTTACGCGCCGCCGGGCGGCCCTGCAGCGGCAGGCGCAGGCGCTCGCCGCGCTGGCCGCCCTGGACCGCGCGGCTGCCGCCCGCGCGGACGACCTGGCGGCGCTGCTGCCGCCGCGCCGCACCCTCACCCCCGGCGCGCTGCCGGGGTGCCGCCCTGGCGGCTGGCGCGCCAAGCGCCGCCAGCCGGAACCGCCGCCGCGCGTGGCAGCGGCGGCAAGCCCTAGCGCCGCCCCGGCTTGGGCGGCGGGCACGGCACAGCCGGCGGGCGGGCGCCGCCGGCTGACGCAGGCCGCAGCGGCGCTGCACGCGGCGGCCGGGGTGCTGCGGAGCGAGCCGGCCATGGCCTCGGCGGCGCGCAGCCTGGCGGCGCGGGCGGAGGACCTCGCCGGCGGCCGCTTCACGATGGCGCTGTTCGGAGCGTTCAGCGCCGGCAAATCCTCCTTCGCCAACGCCCTGCTGGGCGAAGAGGTGCTGCCCGTGTCGCCGCATCCGGCCACGGCGGCCGTCGGGCGGATTCTGGCGCCGGAGGGCGGCTTCGCCCACGGGACGGCAGCCATCACCATGAAGCGGGCGGAGGAGGTCTGGGAGGACATCCTCCATTCCTTCAGCGTGCTGCAGCTGACGCCGCCGCAGCACGACTCGTGGACCGCAGCCGTGTCCCGGCTGCAGACCGGAGGGCTCCATCCGTCCGCGCTGCCGCATGCCGGCTTCCTGCGGGCAGCTGCCGCCGGATGGGAGGAATCCCGTCCGCTGCTCGGAACAGAGCGGACCGTCAGCCTGGCGGAATACCGCAGCCTGGTCGCTGACGAGAAGCGCGCCTGCTTTGTGCAGAGCACGGATCTGTATTATGACAGTCCGCTGACACGTAGCGGCATCGTATTGGTGGACACGCCAGGTGCGGATTCCTTACATGCCCGTCACACCGGTGTAACCTTCGGCTACATGAAGAACGCCGATGCCATCTGCTTCGTGACCTACTATAACCACGCCTTCTCCAAGGCTGACCGCAGCCTGCTTGCCCAGCTGGGGAGAATCAAAGACAGCTTCGCACTCGACAAAATGTTCTTCATCATCAACGCCGCAGACCTCGCAGCGGACGAGACCGAGCTTGAAGAGGTGAAGCAGCATGTGGCGCAAAATCTACGGGCCGGAGGCCTGACCTCGCCGCGGATCTACAGCGTGTCCAGCCTGCTTGCGCTGGAGGGCAAGACAAGCGGAGCGGGGGAGGCTTACGAGGCCTCCGGGTTCGGCAGCTTTGAAGCCGCACTCTCCGCCTTCGCCGGTGATGAACTGCCGGGACTGTCTTTGGCAGCAGCCAAGGACAGCCTAAGCTCGGTGCGCGGGCGCGCCGAAGAATGGCAACGCCTTGCGCTGATGGAGGCGGACCAGCAGGCGGAAGGAATGAAGCAGTTCCGGCAGCGCCGGGAAGCGGCGAATCTGCGGCTGGCTGCGCTTGCGCAGGAAGACCGGCCGCTCCGGGACCTGCGCCGTGAAGGTGCAGAGCTTCTCTATCATGTCCGGCAGCGGATTGCCTTTTCGTTCGGGCGTTCCTTCCAGGAGTCCTTCCATCCATCCATTCTCCGGGAAGACGGAGGGAACCTGAAGGACATCTTCATCGCCTGCGGGCGGGAGCTGGAGCGCAGTCTTCTGCGTGAACTGGAGCAGGAGCTGTGGGCAACGACCCTGCGGCTGGAGTCGGCAGGGCGCAGATTCGTGACCCAGGCGGCCACAGCGGCTGCTGCCGAGCTGTCCATCCCGGATCAGGAGCTTCAGCTGCTGGAGAATCCGGATGAGCGCTGGCCCGCACCTGCGAAGCTGAACTGCGTTCTGGCTCCGCTGGACTGGGCTGGACTGTGGAGCCGCTTCAAATCTCCGCGCCACTTCTTCGAGGGACCGGGCCGGGCAGAGATCCGCGCGGCTGCCGAGCCGTGGTTCAAAGAAGCGGTGGCTGCGGCAGCGCAAGGACAAGAGGACTCTCTGTTGACATTCTACACCGATGCAGCGGCAGCGGCCTTATCCCAGGCCGCAGACCAGCTGCGTGAAGGCCTGTCCGAACAGGAGGCAGCCATGTCAGCGCTGCTGAAAGGGGGTGATGGTGCGGAGCATTGGGGCCGGATCGCCCAAGAATTACGGCTCCAGGAGCAGGCTTTCGCCGAAATATAAGTTTTTATAGGGTTCACGTGATAAAACCGTTTTCACTTGTCTGTTGAACAGCCATCTGTGAAGTTTGTAGGAAAATGTCGAAGAACACTTGCAATCTGGTGGATGATGGATGAAAATAAAGAAGACTGAAAATTTACAATCAAACTGCGACATTTTACAGAAACAGAGAAGTCAGCAGACAAATTTGCGAAAAGAGGTTGGAGTCGACAATGTGGGGAGCTCCTTTATCAGCCCGGAGTAAAAAGCTGCTGCTGCTCGGCAGCGGTGAACTGGGTAAGGAAGTCATTATCGAAGCTCAGCGCCTTGGCGTAGAGACCGTAGCTGTGGATCGTTATGAAGCGGCACCCGCGATGGGCGTGGCCCACCGCTCTTATGTACTGGACATGCTGGATGCAGAGGCACTCAAGCAGCTTATCCGTACTGAGAAGCCGGATTTGATTGTACCGGAGATTGAAGCCATTGCTACAGGGGCGCTGGTGGAGCTGGAGGAAGAAGGATTCCTCGTTGTTCCTACCGCCCGTGCTGCTCGGCTGACCATGGACCGCGAAGGCATCCGCCGTCTGGCGGCAGAAGAGCTGGGCCTGCCTACAGCGGCCTACCGGTTCGCTGACAGCCTGGATGAACTTCGCCAGGCCGTGTCAGAGCTGGGAACGCCTTGTGTGATTAAGCCGATCATGAGCTCATCAGGCAAAGGCCAGAGCGTGTGCAGAACACCAGAGGATGCGGAAGGCTGCTGGAATACGGCGCTTGAAGGCGCACGTGCGAAGGGGACACGCGTCATCGTGGAGGCTTTTGTTACCTTTGAGAGCGAGATTACACTGCTTACCGTCCGTTCGGTTAGCGGAACCGTGTTTTGTCCGCCGATCGGCCACATTCAGCAGGATGGCGATTATGTAGAGTCCTGGCAGCCGCATCAGATGAGCGGGGCGCAGCTGGAAGAGGCTGAGGCTATCGCACGGAAGGTTACCGATCAGCTTGGCGGTTATGGAATTTTTGGTGTGGAGCTGTTTCTCACCGCGGATGGGGTTCTGTTCAGTGAAGTTTCCCCCCGGCCGCATGACACAGGTATGGTTACAATGATTACGCAGGACTTGTCGGAATTTGCTCTGCATGTCAGAGCCATTCTTGGATTTCCGCTGGAAGCGGTACGTTTGTTGACACCGGGAGCTTCGGCCACCCTGAAGACGGATGGAGCCGGACAAGCTTTTGCGGTGACTGGGATTGAAGAGGCGCTGGCCCTTCCCCGCACGCAGGTCCGGGTATTCGGCAAGCCGGAGATCCGCCCAGGACGGCGGATGGCAGTAACACTCAGTTCAGCGGAAGATATTGAAATCGCGCGGATGACGGCCAAGCAGGCTGCGTCTAAGCTACAAGTGGAGGTATACAAGGATGAACAGTAGTACTCAGGAGCAGGTACTGCAAATTCGCAAATGCGGCATGAATGATCTGGAAAGAGTGACAGCCCTTTTGCGTGAATTCGGCTATCCGACAACGCTTAGCGTGATGAAAGAGAGAATGGAAGGCATGGAGCATGATCCGTTCCACTGCACACTGGTCGCAGAGCTCAATAACGAAGTTGTGGGAATGATCGGTTTACGGCAGGTGAAGTCCTACTACAAGCATGCCGATTGTATTACGGAGATTACCGCGCTGATTGTATCAGAGGAGCTTAGAGGACAAGGCCTTGGCAAAAGACTCGTAGCTGCAGCGGAAGAATGGGCACGCCATCAGGGCTGCTGCCAGCTGTTCCTGCGGAGCGGCAACCGTGTGGAACGTGCACCTGCACATGCGTTTTACCGCCATATCGGCTTTGAAAAGACAACAGGCTACCGCTTCAATAAAGCCCTGCTATAATCCTATACGTGTAACCGAACATCCCCATCCCGGCGTAATCGGGATGGTTTTTTTTTGGAGATAGCGTGACAACCCCGCCACTGCTGGTCTGGAATGCTCCCCGCTCCGCCTTTTCCCCGAGGTCGCCCCAGGAATTTAGTGGGAAAAGAGCATCTATTTCGCCCGAAATCCCCCTATCTAGAACAGCAGTTGGAAAAAGTACATCTATTCGTCGGTAACCCCAGCGTTATGAGCAAATCCGCAGAAATAAATGTCATTTATCCACTTAAAATAGCCTAATTGGTTAAAATAATCAGATTAAGTGTACGAAATCCACTTGTTGATTGGGCAGCGGCCGGAGGGCCAAATGTTCACCGCAGCGACGACCAAGCTTTGAGTTCTAGTCTTGAGTAAATTGCTCCTTCTATTTAAACATAGATTGGACCATTTGAATCAGCTATTATAGTTCTGTGAACCTCCATATCCTATGCCGAAGAGGGATGAAGCATGTACAAATTAATACTCGCCGAAGACGAGGAAGATGTAAGAGAAGGCATTATTGCCCAGATTGACTGGGAGCAGTACGGCTTCGAGGTCGTTGAGCAGGCCGAGAACGGGCGGGAGGCGGCGGATGCGATCGACCGGCTGCTGCCGGATGTGGTCGTTACCGATATCCAGATGCCTTTTATGAACGGGTTGCAGCTCGCAGAATGGATACGCAGCCGCCATCCGAATACGAAGATTATCATTCTGACCGGCTATGATGAATTCGAATACGCCCAGAAGGCGATCAAGCTGCAGATTGATGAATATATCCTGAAGCCCTTCTCGTCCCGGGAGCTGATTGATGTTCTGCTTAAGGTTCGCGCGACGATCGAGACCGAGATCGCCGAGAAGGAGAATGTGTTCGTGCTGAGCGAGCATTACCGCAAGAGCCTGCCGCTTCTGCGCGAGCAGTTCCTCTCTACCCTGGTGTCCCGCCGTCTGCGTTCCGCAGAGATCGCTGAGAAAAGCACAGAGTACGGCATCCCCCTCACCGGAGCATTGTTCCAGTCCTCGGTGATCAGCATCGATTATATCCGTCCGGACCGTTCCCCCGGACTTCAGGAAGGGCGGCCCGTATCCCTGCGGGATACCGGGGACCGTAATCTCCAGCTCTATGCTGTGCTGAATATCGCGGAGGAGATCTGCCAGAAGCATGGCTTCGGCAAGGTATTCATCCACCGGGATGATGTTGTGCTGCTCTCGGTCAGCCAGAGCCCCGAGGAGAGTGACATCACCGCCAGAACCTTCGGCATTCTCGAAGAGATCTGCCAGAATGTCCAGCGCTTCCTGAAGCTGACGGTAACCGCCGGGGCCGGAACCGTCTGCAAGGCACCGTCCATGCTGTTCCATTCCTTCGGGGATGCGCTGCAAGCGCTTGATTACCGGCTGATCCTCGGCAACAACAGGGTCATCTGGATTGAGGATGTGGAGTCCCGCTCCAGCCGGATGCTGGACTTTGATGAGCTGACTCAGCAGTCGCTGATCCGCACGATCAAGCTGGGCACCGTCCAGGAGCTGCGCGAAGTCGTGGACGAGCTATTCCGGGGATTGGATACGGAGCAGGTCTCGGCGCAGGATTATCAGATCTTCCTGCTGGAGATCATCACCTCCATTCTGCGGGTGGCGAAGGAATCCGGGAGCGGAACGAATGATTTTATCGGCCCCGGCCTGACCTCGCTAAGTGATATGAACAAATTTAACAACCTGGAAGAAGCCCGGCAGTGGATTATTACCGTATGTACCCGGCTGATGGATTCCATTGCATCGGGGCGCCAGTCAAGCTACAAGCAGCTCATCGACCAGGCTAAGGATTATATCCGCAGCCACTATGAAGAATCCGATATGTCCATCGGCAGGGTGTGCCAGCATCTGCATATCAGCACGGGCTATTTCAGCAGCATTTTCAAAAAAGAAATGAAGATGACCTTCGTCAGCTATCTGCTGCAAATCCGTCTGGAGGCCGCGAAGGAGCTGCTGCGTTCCACCGAGCTGAAGGCGTTCGAGATCGCCGAGCGGATCGGCTTTGCCGACCCGAATTATTTCAGCTTCTGCTTCCGCAAGAAATACGGACAATCCCCCAAAGAGTATAAGAACAGCGCGCGGGGAGAATAGCCATGAACAAGCCGAAGGGTTATTTCTTCCCGCTGCGGCCGGGGCCTGGCAAGAGCGGCAGGCTGCGCCTGTCCTCGAAGCTGCGGAGCATTCAGCTGATTATTACGCTGACGTTCATGGCGGTGACTGCGGCGGTGGCGGTAATCGTCAGTGTGATGCTGTACGGCAAGTTCGCCAACACGGCGGAGGAGAATGCCAATCTCAACATGCAGCAAATTATTGAACAGGTGAACTATAACCTGGAGCTGTACGTGAAGGGGATGGGCAGTATTTTTGCGACGGCCGAGAAGCAGATTACCTCTACCCCCTCCATCGATTCCCCGCTGCTCTATGAACGGATGGATACACTGATGAGCAGCCGCGAGGATCTGGTGTCTGTGGCTGTTTTTACCCCGCAGGGGCAGTATGTGGTTGGGACGCCGGGGCAGACGATGCGCATGAACACGGGGCTGGAGAGCCAGAGCTGGTTCACTACAGCCAAGCGTACCTCGGAGATCTCCTATTCCGCCCCGCATATCCAGAATCTGTTCAAGGGCAGGTATACCTGGGTGGTCTCCATCTCGAAGCTGATTCAGTACAGAGAGAACGGGGAGCTGAGAACCGGTGTACTGCTGCTGGACTTCAACTTTAGAACGATTGACGAACTCAGCAAGCAGGTCAAGCTGGGCAAAAGAGGCTACGCCTACATCCTCGATCCGCTCGGCAATATCGTCTACCACCCGCAGCAGCAGCTCATCTACGCCGGGCTGAAGTATGAGAATGTGGAGCCGGTGCTGGAATACGCCTACCGCAGCTACCTGGACGAATCAACCGGGGAGAAGCGGTTTATTACCGTACGCACGCTGGCGCAGACCGGCTGGAAGATTGTCGGGGTGGCCTATTACGATGAGATTGTCACCACCAAGCGGGATCTCAATCAGTTCCTGGCGTGGTTTCTTGGTGTTGTGCTCGTCTGTGTTATTGCGGTGTCGGTCTTCCTGTCCTGGCTGATTGCCAGCCCCATCCGCAAGCTGGAGCGTACCGTGAAGCAGGTGGCGGAGGGGGATCTGAATACGCCTATTAATGTCAGCGGAGCCTATGAGGTAGAGCAGCTGTCGAGGCGCTTCAACATGATGCTCCAGCGTATCCGCCAGCTGATGGAGCAGATCATTTATGAGCAGGAGACGAAGCGCAAGGGCGAGCTTGAGGTGCTGCAATCGCAGATCAACCCGCATTTTCTGTACAATACGCTGAATTCGGTGATCCGGCTGGCCGAACGCGGCAAAACAGATGAAGTCGTCACCATGATCCAGTCGCTCTCGAGATTCTTCCGCATCAGCCTCAGCAAAGGCAAGAATATTATCACCATCCAGGAAGAGCTGGACCATATCCGCCATTACCTGGTGATTCAGAGCTTCCGCTTCAAGAATAAATTCCGCTATGAGATTACTGCGCAGGAGGAGGTCCTGGAGTGCCAGACCATCAAGCTGATTCTGCAGCCAATCGTGGAGAATGCGCTCTATCACGGGATCGAAATGCTGCCGGACGAGGGGCTGATCTCGATCACCGCCGGGCTTCAGGACGGGCTAATTATCATCAGGGTCAGCGACAACGGCCTTGGGATGTCCAAGGAGACGGTGAACGGCATTCTAAGCGGAAGTGTCAAAAGCACCAGCGGATCAGGGGTCGGCGTCAGGAATGTGCATGAACGGATTGGCCTGTATTACGGGCGGGAGTACGGGCTTGCTTTTGAGAGTGAGCTGGAAGAGGGGACGGTTGTTACGATTGTGTTCCCGGCCCTACCGGCGGGAGAGGCTATGGATGAGCAGAAGGAGGAGACGAACCTGTGAAAAGCCTGCGTGTATGGCTCACCGTGCTGCTGTGCGGAGTGCTGTGGATCTCTGTTTCCTCTTGCTTCAATGCCTCTCCAGCTTACATCAACACCAGCAAGACGCGGAATATCCACCTGATTGTCAAGATGAACAAAGGGGATTACTGGAACACCCTGAAGCTCGGAGCAGAGGCTGCGGCAAAAGAATTCAATGTCAATCTGACCTTTAAGGCGCCGGCTTCAGAGAGTGATATTGAGGAACAGGTCGTCATGGTGGAGGAGTCCATTAAGGAGAAGGCAGATGTAATTATTCTCGCGGCCAGCAGCTATATGGGACTGGCTCAGGTTGTGGACCAGGCGGCATACTCCAGGATTCCGGTGATCTCAGTCGATGCGGAGGTCGGCTCGGCCAAGGTTCGGGCTTACGTGGGTTCAAACGGCTACGAGGCCGGACAGAAGTCCGCCGAGCGGCTGATTGAGCTGCTGGGGGGCTACGGCGAGATCGGGATCATTAACTTCACCAATTCGTCGCTTACCCCGGACTCCGGCAAGACTGGCAGTATCGACTATGGTGCACGGGATGCCGATGAGCGGGAAAAGGGTTTTCTGAACTACGCCGCCCGCTTCCCTAACGTTAAGGTCGTACCGATTGCCTACACCTCCTCCAGTACCTCCGATGCCGAGAATCTGACCCGGGAGATGCTGAACAAGTATCCCGAGCTCCGCGGTATTGCCACCCTGAATGAGATTGCTTCACAGGGCGCGGCCAGGGTGATTCAGGGCCTGAAGAGGGATAGTGTGAAAATGATTGCTTTTGACAGCTCGCCCTCCATGATGGAATCGCTTCAGGATGGCACTGTGCAGGCGACCGTAATCCAGAATCCGTTCAGCAACGGGTATCTGGCAGTGAAATATGCGGTGGAGGCACTCGAAGGCATGGATATTCCCGAACGCGTGGACACCGGCACCAAGCTTATCGATCTGGAGAATATGCTGTGGCCGGAGAATCAGAAGCTGCTGTTCCCGTTTGTAAGATAGCAGAATTTTCATGAAACTGAGTAGGATTTTATATTCGCAACCGTTTTCACGTAGGGCATAATAAGGATGTACCCGGGACACACCGGGTTCATCCAAATAAAGAAATATCCTCAGGAGGTCAATTAGACATGAAAAAAATCACTTCCGTTTTACTTGCCAGTGCATTGCTGGGCGCGGCTCTCGCAGGCTGCGGCGGCAACAATAACAAGGCGGCTGACGCTGCTAACACAGGAACTGCGGCTAACACGGCGAATTCCGGTTCAGCTGAGACACCAAAGGTCGGCGTAGCGATCTACAAATTCGACGATACATTCATGACGGGTGTCCGCAACGCCATCGATGCTGCTGCCAAGGGCATTGCCACAGTTGATATCGTAGACAGCCAGAATTCCCAGCCCACACAGAATGATAAGGTGGATCTGTTCATCACCAAGAAATATAACGGCATGCTGATCAACCCGGTAGACCGCACAGCTGCTGGCGTCATCATCGATAAGGCCAAGACAGCGAACATTCCGGTGGTCTTCCTGAACCGTGAGCCGCTGCCAGAAGATATGAAGAAATGGGATAAGGTCTACTATGTAGGCGCTAAGGCTGAAGAGTCCGGCACCATGTCCGGCCAGCTGATCGTGGATTACTGGAAGGCACACCCTGAAGCGGACAAGAACGGCGACGGTGTGCTGCAATATGTCATGCTGAAGGGCGAACCGGGACACCAGGATGCCGAGCTGCGCACCACGTACTCCATCCAGGCGATTGAAGATGCGGGCATTAAGGTAGAGAAGCTAGCTGAAGATACCGCGATGTGGGACCGTGTAAAAGGCCAAGAGAAAATGGCAGCCTTCCTCGGCTCCCACGGTGACAAGATTGAAGCCGTACTCGCCAACAACGATGACATGGCACTCGGCGCCATCGAAGCTCTGAAGGCTCAAGGCTACTTCAGCGGCGACAAATACATGCCGGTTGTAGGCGTGGATGCGACAGCTCCTGCGGTTCAGGCTTTGCAGGACGGAACGATGCTCGGTACCGTACTGAACGATGCCAACAACCAAGGTAAAGCAGCGATCACCCTGGCCGCTCTGCTGGCCAAAGGCGAAACACCAACCAAAGAGAACGTAGGCTTCGACATCACAGACAACCAGTTCGTATGGATCTCCTATAAAAAGATTACCAAAGATAACGTAGCAGACGCGCAATAATCCGTTAACAGGTGCAAGGCTACAGATACGTATCATAGATACCAGTCCCGGAGGGCGCTGCAATGCGCACTCCGGAATTCCTTACGGGTAGGGAGCAGGATGGAACCGCTGTGCCTCTCATGGAAAAAGACAAAAAGCGTAGGGGGCGTAACAACATGGCAAATACGGAATTTTTGCTGGAAATGAACGGTATTACCAAAGAATTTCCCGGCGTGAAGGCGCTGGATGGCGTTAGTATTAAGGTTCGTCCGGGCTCGGTTCATGCGCTTATGGGCGAGAACGGGGCAGGCAAGTCTACTCTGATGAAATGTCTCTTTGGAATCTATTCACCGGATGCCGGTGAGATCTTCCTGGATGGCCAGAAGGCCTCCATCACAAGTTCGAGCGAAGCACTGAAGCACGGCATCTCGATGATCCATCAGGAGCTGCACCCTGTACCTTTCCGCAGCGTGATGGAGAACATCTGGCTGGGTCGTTTTCCAACCAAGGGCATCGGGCCTCTTCAGTTCATTGACCACAAAAAAATGTTCACCGACACCGAAAATTTATTTAAAGATCTGGATATCGACCTGAATCCCGAAACGCTGGTGGGCAAGCTGTCTGTATCCAAGATCCAATCCATCGAAATCGCGAAGGCGGTCTCTTTTCACTCGCGCGTTATTGTCATGGATGAACCAACCTCGTCCTTAACGAGCGTGGAAGTGGAGCATCTGTTCCGGATCATCCGGGACCTGCAAAAAAGAGGCGTAGCCATTATCTATATCTCTCACAAAATGGAAGAAATCCTGGAGATCTCCGATGAAGTGACGATTATGCGTGACGGTAAAAAGATCGGCACCTGGCCCTCGGCCGAGCTGACTACGGATCTGATTATCTCCAAGATGGTCGGGCGTGATCTGACGAACCGTTTCCCGGAGCGCACCAATGTTCCAGGCAAGGTGTTCATGAAGGTAGACGGCCTGACCTCACCGGAGCCCAGATCCTTCAAGGATGTCTCCTTCGAGCTAAGACGCGGGGAGATTCTGGGGGTCGGCGGTCTGGTCGGCGCGCAGCGAACCGAGGTTATTGAAGCGTTGTTCGGACTGCGCGCGGTGAAATCCGGCTCCATCTCGATTGACGGCAAGAAGGTGAAGATCAACTCTCCGCAGGATGCGAAGAAGCACGGGCTGGCCTTGTTGACCGAGGAGCGCCGCGTGACAGGGATTTTCCCGGTGCTGTCTGTGCATGAGAATGGCGCCATCGCCAACCTCGACCGCTACAAGACGCCTTATCTGCTGCTGAACGGCCGCAAGAAGAAGGTTGAAGTCGATAAAATGATTGAAAAGCTGCGCACCAAGACGCCAACGACCAAGACGCAGATTATGAATCTCTCCGGCGGGAATCAGCAGAAGGTGCTGCTGGCCAGATGGCTGCTCACTGAGCCTGAGGTGCTGCTGCTCGATGAGCCGACACGCGGGATTGACGTCGGTGCGAAGTTCGAGATCTACACCATCATTGCCGACCTGGCGAAGCAGGGGAAGAGCATCATCATGATCTCCTCGGAAATGCCCGAGCTGCTGGGGATGTCTGACCGAGTCATGGTGATGTCGGAAGGACGGCTGACAGGAATATTAGAAGGTGTGCAGGCTACGGAAACCGAAGTGATGCGTCTCGCCGCACAGCATTAATCAGGAGCTACAGCTCACAGGACGGCGAAGGCAATAGAGTTGCTGCAAGGCTGAAGAAGCTCAGCAACGAATGCTTAAACTTCGCGTAACAATTAAGGAGGAACACAATTATGACTATTAAAAGAGGGCAGTCCTTCGTGACTCAAAACGCAATCTACATCGTGCTGGTACTGCTGATTATGGGGATTATCATATACGAGCCAAGCTTCATGTCCATTAACACCTTGCGGGATGTACTGATCCAGTCCTCCACACGCGTTATTATTGCGCTCGGGGTAGCCTTTATCCTGATCACCGCCGGGACCGACTTGTCGGCAGGCCGGGTGGTCGGCTTCACTGCGGTGATCTCAGCTTCCATGCTGCAGATACCCGACTACTCCCGCCGCTTCTTCCCTGATCTGCCGCAGGTGCAGGTCTGGCTGCCGATTCTGATCGCCATTGTGGCTGGTCTGCTCTGCGGTCTCATCAACGGGATTATCGTCTCCAAGCTGAACGTTCCGCCGTTTATTGCCACTCTGGGTACGATGCTGATCGTATATGGCCTGAACTCCCTGTACTTTGACATGGACCCTAACCAATCCCAGCCCATCGGCGGTCTGCGCCAGGACTTCACCAACATCGGCTCCGGCTTCATCGGCAGCGGCCAATATTCCATCCCGTACATCGTACTCATAGCCCTCGGAGTCGCGGCGATCGTCTGGGTACTGTTCAACAAAACCAAGCTGGGCAAAAACATGTACGCCATCGGCGGCAACATGCAGGCAGCCAAGGTATCCGGGATCAACGTCTCCAAGAACCTGATCTACATCTACGCCATCGCTGGTGCCCTCTACGGTCTGGCCGGTGTGCTTGAAGCTGCAAGAACAGGCGGCGCTACCAACAACTACGGGAACATGTACGAGCTTGACGCCATCGCAGCCTGCGTCGTCGGCGGCGTATCCACCACCGGCGGGATCGGTACCGTGCCCGGCGTCCTGGTCGGCGTTATCATCTTCACCCTGATCAACTACGGCCTGACCTTCATCGGCATCAGCCCGTACTACCAGCTGATCATCAAAGGCCTGATTATCATCGCTGCGGTGTCGTTTGATATGCGGAAATATTCGTCGAAAAAGTAGCGTTCGGTTCGGTAATGATCCGTACCTGCGGGGATTTTGGACTTCCGGCCGCTGTTGTCTCCCAATTTCCTGATTTAAACCGCGAATCGCGGTAGAAATCGGGAGACTGTTGATGCTTCCGAAGCGAGCTTTCCTGCGGAAAGCTTTCAGGCGGACGCTATCGCTCCTCCAGTTCCAAAATCCCCTCCGGTACTCCTATCACCTCACCAAGGGTGGAGTAGGCAGGCCAAAGAGCGTTTGCGGTACCCACGCAAACGTTTTTTGGCTTACCCGGATTTGTCACAGCGTTGCTCCAAATCATGAGAATACATGTGCCTGCGGTGGTGAGTATTGGACCTCAAGATGCTACTGCTCCTTCAGTTCCAAACTCCCTCCCGCTACTACATCTCAACCCAATGTGAATTGTTGTAATAAATGCAACTCCGGCGGGCTGGAACAGGGGGACTCGGGGGGATTGCTGCACGAATTACAACATTTTTTCTTTTAAGTGGGGTGTGGGCGGGCAAATGCTGCATTTTATACAACAATGTTAGTTTAAAGTCGATGTAGGGAGCCGAATGTTGCATTTTAGGCAGGATTTCGCAGCTAACAGTAACTAATTAATGGTTTTTATTCTGTTCCATAGGCGTAGAGGGTGGAGGGTAGGCTGTAGTTGGCAGGTAGTTAGAGTAAGGTAGCAGGGAATAAGCGGTAGGCTGCAGAAGGAAAGCAGTTAGCAGTGAGGTAGCAGTGAGGTAGCAGTGAGGTAGCAGGCAACGGTTAGGTACGGCACGTATGCAAACTAACTTATTTATCCGGTCCGCTGAATAGAGTTTTATGCTTTTATCATTTATAGATTGTTATTAAACCTTTGCCCGCCCGGCAGAAGGATTATTCTCATTCTTCAAGGGCAGGCGAAGCAGCCCTTGTATCCCCGGTACACACCCTCCGAAAGGGTGTGTTTGTGTTGCCCTTAAGGTTTACCAACAGAAAGGCAGCAGTAACGGAGGGGATTTTGGAACTGGAGCGGCAGCGTCCGCCTTTAGGTTTGGATTTCTACCGCGAACAGCGGTCCAAATCAGGAAATCCAAACCTAACAGCGGCCGGAAGTCCAAAACTCACCGCAGTTACGACATCGCCTTTCTGTTTCATTAACGTTTTATAAACGCTCTATTATCGCCCAAGCACAGACACACCCTTTCCCCCTCACGTTCATATTCTATAGGCAAAAGCCTTTGTAAAGGAGAACGACAGCATGCTGAGGATTAAGCTGAACGAGCTGGGAAAAGGGAATGACAACGGTCTGATTCACACAGAGGTATGGCGGTGGGACGGCATCGGCTGGAATGAGTGTATTCCGCAGCAGGAGGAGGATTTCATCCGGGCGGAAGAGGAGCTGTTCGTGACGATCCCGGCAGAGGCGGGCTTATACCGTGTAGACTACTCCAAAAAGCCGCTGGAAGCGCTCATTGTGCTCCCGGATGACGGCGGAGGCCTGCGGGCAGAGCTGCTGCATCCGGCTCCTTTTAAACTCAAGGACGGGACGCTGTGGGGATATATCAACAACGAGGGACGGATTGGGATTGAGCCGAGATATGACTATGCGGAGGAGTTTCAGGAGAATGGCCTGGCGGTGGTGCAGCGGGGGAATGTCAGCGGGCTGATTGACAGCTCCGGGCGGGAGCGGGTCAAACCGGTCTATTCTTTTATTGGTCCTTTTTCCGAGGGGCGGGCCGTGGTGTCGGATGCGAAGGGCTACACTTTCATTGATGAAAAAGGCAAAGAAGTGACGTCCGCGCGCTATGACTATCTGAATTCGCTGCACGAAGGCCGGGCGCTGTTCTCCAAGCAGAATACTACCGGGGGGATCTCACTCTATGGCTACCTGGATGCCCAAGGCAAAGAGGTATTGCCAGCTGTCTATCTGGACGCCGGGGATTTCTCGAACGGGACTGCACTGGTCAAAGTAGCCGAAGGGGAATATGCGCTGATTGATGTTCATGGCGGGGTGCTGCATACGTACAAACATCCTTTTGTCGGGTATCCGGGGGATGGACTGCTGGCCTTTCAGGCGACGGAGGATGGAAAATACGGTTATCTCCACACGGACGGCACGATTGCCATCCAGCCGCAGTATACGGCAGCTCTGCCGTTCTCGGAGGGCCGGGCGGTGATTAACACAGCTGCGGATTACGGCAACGCCTACGGTCTAATCGATAAGCAGGGTAAAATGATTATTCCCGCCGTCTATTATGAGGTGCAGCAGCTGGGAGAGAACCGTGTGGCGCTGGGGACCCCGCTGTATGCGGATCAGCCCTACAGAGGCTCCAGCTATGTTATAGCCGATGCGCTGACCGGAAGAATTCTCAGCACCCATCCGCTGCTGGGTGTGAACAATTATCAGCAGGGACTCGCGTCGGTGTACGATGCCAAGGATACGTATTTTATTGATACCAGCGGGAAAAAAGCTGCCCAGCCCCCGGTCATTCCTGGCTCAGGGTCACTGTCCTTCAGCGGCAGCCTGATCCGTGCGGATATTGATCTGCGCACCTCCTATTATGACCGTAAAGGCAAGCAGGTCTGGCGTCAAAACGGGGTCATACCGCTCAGACCGCCATACTCTGTGCTGGAGAAGAAATATAAGCCGAACCGGGATTATCTGGTCTATTATCCGGTAGTGGAAGGGATCGCGGTTGCAGAGGTCTCGAGGGCGGTAAATGACAAGCTGCGCATTCTGTCGCTCCCATACGGGGCGGGGACGGGGGGAGGCACGCAGGATTTCAGCTATACGGGGGATTTCGCCGTCTCCTTCTTCCGCAAGAATCTGCTGGTGCTGGAGCTTAGCGGTTATCATTTTCCGTTCGGCGCTGCGCACGGCATGCCCACCCGGATCTATGAGCATATCAATCTGCGCACCGGTAAATTCTACACGCTCAGTGACCTGTTCAAGCCCGGAAGCAAATATGTGCAGAAGCTCAGTGAGATTGTCGGCAAGCAGATTAAGAATGATCCGCAGTATTCCTATGTTTTCCCTGACACGTATAAAGGCATTACAGCGGATCAGCCCTTTTATGTGGATGCGGAGGCACTATACCTGTATTTTGCCCCTTATGAGATTGCTCCTTATTCGGCAGGATTTCCAACCTTCCGCATTCCCTATGCAGAGATTATGGGCCTGATCTCAACCGAAGGGGAGTTCTGGCAGTCTTTTCATTAAAATAAGCGATAGAAGCGCCGATATAAAAGAGTAGAACCAACAGCCGTCCTGAAAAGGACGGCAATGCTGTTTCATTTGCCGCTGCTGGTGGGGACAAGCCTCTCTATCTATAAAATTACAGAATTTAGAAGCGCACAGCTGATAGTTTTGTGTTACAATGACGTAGGAACAGATTACAACTTTGTAACATTTGTAGACCGACACCCCTGGCAGCACGATATACCACAACGAAGATTAAGGAGATGGCAGAATGAAAAGCAAGACTTTGAGAAAAGTGATAGGTGGAAGCGTAGCCGCTGTTATGGCGCTTGGCATTTCTCTTCCATTACAAGCAAAAGCAGCAGCAGCCGGAGCCCCTGCGGCAGCCGGATCAGATATGAATTTCGCACAGCTCATGGAATATTTCACACAGAACAATTCGAAGACTTTCGTACTGGGTGGCAATACGTACACTGTCACTAAAACCTTTGTATACACAACGCCAGCAGCAGCACAGCCGGCAGCTCCGGTTAAGCCGATTGCCACAGCAGCACCAGTGGCTACAGCAGCACCGGCAGCCACTGCTAAGCCAGCACCGGCACCCGTTGCCACTGCAAAACCTGTGGTAACCCCGGCTCCGGCACCATCTGCAGTTCCTGCGGTGGGTACTAACGCCTCCAGCTACACACAGCAAGTAGTTGCACTGGTGAACAAAGAGCGCGCTGCAGCTGGACTAGCCCCTGTCTCCGCACTGGACAGCCTGAACAAAGTGGCAGCGGCGAAGGCTGCGGACATGCGTTCGAACAACTATTTCTCACACACATCTCCGACCTACGGATCACCTTTCGATATGATGTCGGCCTTTGGTATTACCTATAAGGCAGCCGGCGAGAATATCGCTATGGGCCAGAAGACCCCTCAGGAAGTTATGACCGCGTGGATGAATAGCCCGGGTCATAAGGCTAACATCCTGAGCGCGAATTTCAACTATATTGGTGTTGGCTTCGATAATAACTACTGGGTCCAGGAATTCATCGGTAAATAAGTCAAGTATTTTAACTTAAAGTAACTTTAACTCCGCCCTCCGGCATTGCCGGGGGGCGTTTTTATGGTTTAGCACAAAGGATGAATCTTATGCTGCCAATGAAGTTCAGCCCAAGTGGCTAAAAGTAATATTGCTCTTGCACGATCAGCGTAGCGCCATCGTGCCGCACGCAGTACGCGGTCTTGCACGATCAGCGCAGCGCTATCGTGCCGCCCTACTGCTTTCACCGTTTAGGTGAAGCGGCGGAGGGGATTTTGGAACTGTAGGAGCGAATGCGTCCGCCTTTGTCTTTGGATTTCTACCGCGAGGAGCGGTTTGAATCAGGAAATCCAAAGACAACAGCGGCCGTAAGTCCAAAATCACCGCAGCCGCGCCGCCACCTAAACTCACTCCTTCGTTTGCAAATTCTCCAAAGAAGAATTATGTTTATCTACATAGTTAATAATGCTGTGAATAATGGACTAAGCAGAAGAGTACGGCAGATGGAGGGATAGCATTGAAGGATTCCAAATGGACCTGGAGGACAGTGAGCCTGGTGTCCATCCTGGCAACTTTACTTTTGATTACAGGATTTGTGTATGCAGTGGGCGATATCATGAACCCGAAGGGGGAGCAATTCCTCTCCTCCCTTCCGCAGGAGACGGCGGCACCGACAGCCGCGGCAAGTGACGAATACAAGATCCTGGCGCTTGGCGATTCTCTGGCCAAAGGGACTGGCGACAACTCCGGGCAGGGCTTTGTTAAGCGGACCGTGGATGCCTTGTCGGCCAATGGGGGAAAGGCAGAGCTGCTGGGCAATATGGGCATTAACGGCCTGACCACAGCTGCCTTGCAGAGCAAGCTTCAGGAGGAAGGCGTGCAGTACGCGCTGCGTCAGGCGAATGTGATCCTGATCTCCATCGGCGGGAACGATCTGTTCCGGGGCTCGGATATTATGGGCACAGGCGGGAGCAGCGGACAAGCAGCCGCCACTGTGAAGCCTTCGGAGCAAGCGGCACCTCAGAGCACAGAAGCCCCTGCGAATAACAAGGTAGAAGGCACGGCGCCGGTTCCAACCGCATCTGCCGGCGATCTGACTCCGGAATCGCTCCTCTCTGCTCTGCCAGGGGCCGCTAAACGGCTGGGCAGCATACTGGATACCGTTGCAGAAGTGAATCCGCAGGCTCAGGTCTATTACATCGGTCTTTATAATCCCTTCGGAGATATCGAGGGGCTGCTAATTCCGGGTAATCAGGCGGTAACGGCGTGGAATAATGCGGCGATGGATATGATCAACAGACATCAGAACATGACGCTGGTCCCGACCTTTGATCTGTTTGACCGCCATTTGGCGAAATATCTGTCGAACGATCATTTTCACCCGAACGGGGACGGTTATCAGCGGATGAGCGAGCGGATTGTACAAGCCGTTCGTTGATCAGAGGATTTTTGGAACAGAAATGACTGTGGCAAGGAGCTGTATAAGATGGCGAGAACTATTCATGAGGCACCGGGGGAAGAAGTTGTCCTGTCCGCCCGGGGAGTCCGCAAAAAAATCGGCCGCAAATGGATTATAGATGATGTCACGTTTGATGTGAAAAAAGGCGAGATCTTCGGCTTTCTGGGTCCGAACGGAGCCGGCAAAACCACAACTATCCGCATGCTGGTGGACTTGATCCGCCCGAGCGAAGGGACGATTACTGTCTGCGGCTACAATGTGAACCGGAATCCGGAAAAAGCGCTGCAATACGTCGGTTCCATCGTCGAGAATCCCGAGGTCTACACGTATCTGACCGGTTGGGAGAACCTGCAGCACTTTGCCCGCATGCAGCCCGGAGTAGACGCGCAGCGGATTACCGAGGTTGTTGAAATCGTGCGGCTCGATCAGCGCATTCAAGATAAAGTCAGCACGTATTCGCTCGGGATGCGCCAGCGGCTCGGTATTGCCCAAGCTCTGCTCGGCCGACCCCGGCTGCTAATTCTTGATGAGCCTACCAACGGCCTGGACCCCAAAGGGATCAAGGAGCTGCGTGAATTCATCCGTAAGCTGGCAGACGAAGGGCTGGCGGTCTTTGTGTCCAGTCATCTGCTGAGCGAAATTCAGCTGCTGTGCGACCGGGTAGCCATTATCAGCAAAGGGCGCGTACTCGCTGTAGGTGCTGTAGACGAATTGGTTGCCCGTAACTCACCGTATGTCCTGTGGGAGCTGGAGCCGCTTCAGCGGGCAAGAGACATCATGGCCGGGCGGCCGGATATCGCGCTGCTTCATCTGGACGAGGTTACCCTGGATGACTCGGTCATCGCAGGCATGGGTGTGAATTCCCTGGTTACGGCAATGGATGAGGAGCTGATCCCGGAGATTGTTGCCGTTCTGGTTGCACAAGAGGTGGAAGTCCGGGCTGTGCATAAAATTAACCCTACACTGGAACAGCTATTCTTGAAGCTAACGGAAGGTGAAGCCATTGATTAACCTGCTGCCGCTCATCCGAAATGAGTGCCTGAAGATAATTAAAAAGAAGCGATTCTATATCATCCTGCTTATCCTGCTTGTGCTGGTGCCAATGTTTACCTATGCGCAAATGCGCATAGCGGAGCGCAGCCGTGACAAATTTAACTCTGACTGGAGGCTGGAGATCCAGCAGCAGATTACCGACAATCAGAACTCGCTCGGCAGCGACCGGATTCCGGAGGAATGGAAGTCGTACCGGCGGATTTTTCTCCAGCAATTGCAGTATTATCTGGATCATGATGTGAATCCGAAGGAGCCGAGCGGAGTAACGTTCACCCGGGAGTTTGTCAATAATTCCGTCTCCCTGTTCATTCCGCTGCTGATCATGGCGGTTGCTTCCGACCTGGTCTCCGGTGAGCGGACGACAGGAACGATCAAGATGCTGCTGACCCGCCCGGTCCGGCGCTGGAAGGTGCTGTTCAGCAAAATGGCAGCGCTGCTGATGTTCGTCTCGCTGATTGTGCTGTCGGTATTCGTGATCAGCTATCTGGTCTCGGGGCTGGCTTTTGGCTATAAGGGGTTCAATGTTCCCGTCTTCACAGGCTTCCAGCTCAGCGGCGACACTGTGGATATGTCGAAGGTTCATGCGGTGGAGCAGTGGAAGTATCTGCTGATGCAGGGCGGGCTGATCTGGTATGTCAGCATCGTAGTGGCCCTGCTGGCCTTCATGGTGTCGGTGCTGGTCCGGAGTACGGCTGCGAGCATTGTCGTGATGATGGCGGCACTGATTGCCGGAACGATCCTGACGAATATGGCTTCAGCCTGGACGGCGGCCAAATATTTATTTATGGTCAACATGGAGCTGACGACTTATTTAGCGGGCACTCCTGCGCCGATTGAGGGCATGACACTGGGCTTTTCGATGGCGGTTCTGGGCATTTGGGGGCTTGCGGCCGTAATCATTTCATTCGCCGTCTTTACGAAACGGGATATTTTGAATTAGAATGTACAAAGTGAACGAAAACGTTTGTTTGCATTTTAGAGAGAATTTTAGAGAGACAGGAAGACAAGTGAAGGAGGAGCATGAATGCTCGAACAGATCGATATGTTTGCAAAAGTCTCTAAGAACGGCGAAGCAGGCCGGACTGGATACGATGCTGACGACATTCAGGTGCTCGAAGGTCTGGTTGCGGTCCGCAAACGGCCCGGCATGTATATTGGCAGTACGAGTTCCTCGGGTCTGCACCATTTAGTATGGGAAATAGTGGATAATGCCGTAGATGAGCATTTGGCGAAGTTTTGCTCGAAAATTGATATCACCCTCCGCAAAGACGGATCGGTGACCGTGATTGACAACGGACGCGGAATACCAACCGGAATGCACAAGACAGGCGTCCCAACACCGCAGGTGGTATTCACCATTCTGCACGCGGGCGGTAAATTCGGCGGTTCCGGCTACAAGAAATCAGGCGGACTGCACGGTGTCGGGGCTTCGGTAACCAATGCGTTGTCCGAGTGGCTGGAAGTAGAGATCTACCGGGAAGGCAAAATTCACCGCCAGCGCTTTGAATACTGGGTCGACAAGAACGGCAAAGAGCATGTCGGTGAGCCTGTAACCGGTCTTGAGATACTGGGAAATACGAATAAAACCGGTTCGAAGATTACCTTCAAGCCGGATATTCGCGTCTTCTCCGCAGGCATTGCGCTGAGTTATGATACGCTGGCTGAACGGGTACAGGAGATTGCCTTCCTGAACTCCGGCCTGCGGATCGTCCTGAGCGATGAGCGCAGCGGGCGTCAGGACGAATTCTTCTACGAAGGCGGCGCCAGCCAGTTCGTGCAATTCCTGAACGAAGGCAAGGACGTCCTGCACGATGTGATCCATTTCAGCTCCGAGAAGGACGAGATCGAGGTGGAAATCGCGCTGCAGTATAATGCGGGGTATACGGAGACGATCGCTTCTTTTGTCAACTCCATTCCTACCCGCAGCGGGGGAACACACGAGACAGGCTTTAAGACGGCCTATACCCGTGTGCTCAATGATTATGCCCGCCGGACGCAGCTGCTTAAGGAGAAGGACAAGAATCTGGAAGGAAACGATCTGCGCGAGGGCATGATGGCGGTCATTAGCATCAAGATGTCGGATGTGGAATTTGTCGGACAGACGAAGGATCAGCTCGGAAGCGCATCTGCCCGCAGTGCGGTGGACTTCATTGTCTCCGAGCGGATGGCGCGGTTCCTGGAAGAGAACCCTCAAGTCGCACAGAGTCTGCTGAAGAAGTCGATTCAGGCCTCCAAGGCCCGTGAAGCGGCCCGCAAAGCCCGGGATGAGATCCGCAGCGGCAAGAAGCGCAGTGAGAGCTCGAACCTGGGCGGCAAGCTGTCGCCTGCACAGTCCAAGGACGTTACACGTACCGAGATCTTCATCGTAGAGGGCGATTCGGCCGGAGGCTCCGCGAAGCAGGGCCGGGATTCCAAGATTCAGGCCATTCTGCCGCTGAAGGGCAAGCCGATGAACCCCGAGAAGGCCAAGCTGCTGGATATCCTGAAGAATGACGAATACAAGGCGATCATTTCGGCAATCGGTGCGGGAATCGGGCCTGATTTTGCCGTAGAGGACAGCAATTATTCCAAAATCATCATTATGACCGATGCCGATACGGACGGAGCACATATTCAGGTGCTGCTGCTGACCTTCTTCTACCGCTACATGAAGCCTCTAATCGATGCCGGCAAGGTCTATATCGCCCAGCCGCCGCTGTATAAGCTGACACGCAAATCGGGCAAGCTGGAGACGGTCCGTTATGCCTGGAGCGATGAGGAATTGCAGAATTATCTGAAGGAATTCGGGAAGAATTTCGAGCTGCAGCGGTACAAGGGACTGGGTGAGATGAACCCGGACCAGCTGTGGGAGACTACGATGAATCCCGATTCGCGTACGCTGCTTCAGGTGCAGATCGAGGATGCCGCCAAGGCGGAACGCCGCGTCTCCACGCTGATGGGTGATAAAGTCGATCCGCGTAAGCGCTGGATTGTCGAGAACGTCGACTTCACGGAGATCGTGGAGTAGGAGTAAGAGAGTAGTGGGAAGTGACGATACCTTCCGCGTTTTTAATTTTTTGATGATCGGTTTACGCGATAGCGGCGGTTTTCTCAATGGGTTTGGAACTGAAATTGTGAAATTATAGAAGGGGAAGTAACGGAGGGGATTTTGGAACTGCAGGAGCGATAGCGACCGCCTTTGTCTCCGGATTTCTACCGCGATCAGCGGTTTGAAATCAAGAAATCTGGAGACAACAGCGGCCGAAAGTCCAAAACTCACCGCAGTTACGGTCATCCCTTCTATACGGATTACGATTTTGTTCAAATGAATTGAGAAGTTCAGGCGTGCAGCGGTCAGATCATCAATCTTTAAAAAAGCGGACAGAATGAGGAACAGAAGGTGAAGAGGATATGAGCAGTTTATCAGAGCAGTTTTTGCCGGCTTTTCTGGAAGAGGTCGTCGGTGACCGGTTTGGCCGGTATTCCAAATATATCATTCAGGACCGGGCGATCCCCGATGTACGCGACGGGCTGAAGCCCGTGCAGCGCCGGATTCTGTATGCCATGTACGATTCTGGCAATACGCCGGATAAGCCATACCGCAAGTCAGCTAAAACCGTCGGTGATGTTATGGGGAACTACCATCCTCACGGGGACTCTTCGATCTACGACGGGATGGTGCGGATGGCACAGCCGTGGAAGATGGGGCATGTACTGGTCGACGGACATGGCAACTGGGGTTCCATGGATGATGACCCGGCAGCGGCAATGCGTTATACAGAAGCACGTCTGTCTCCGATTGCCATGGAGATGATGCGCGATATTGAGAAGCGCACCGTTCTGTTCAAGGACAACTTCGATAATACGGCCAAGGAGCCGGTGGTGGTTCCCTCCCGTTATCCGAACCTGCTGGTGAACGGGACGAGCGGGATCTCGGCCGGATTCGCCACAGAGATACCGCCGCATAACCTGCGGGAAGTAATCGATGCCTGTATCGCTGTTATGCAGAAGCCGGACATTGCCCTCGAGGATATTATGACCTTCATCAAGGGGCCGGATTTCCCGACCGGTGGAACCATTATGGGCGGAGACGGCATTATGGATGCTTACCGCAGCGGTAAAGGCCGTATCTATCTGCGTTCCAAGACGGAGATTGAGAACCTGCGCGGCGGGAAGCAGCAGATCGTGATTACCGAGGTGCCTTTCCAGATCGTGAAATCACGTCTGGTAACCTCCATGGAGAACATCCGTCTGGAGAAAAAAATTGAAGGGATCGCCGAGGTCCGCGATGAGAGCGGCCGTGAGGGCCTGCGCATCGTGGTGGAGCTGAAGAAGGAGGCAGATGCACAAGGCGTCTTAGCCTACCTGCTCAAAAAAACCGACCTGCAAGTCACCTACAACTTCAACATGGTTGCCATTGTTAATAAGGCTCCGCAGCAGCTCGGGCTTAAAGCGATCCTTGAAGCTTACATTGCCCACCAGCGTGAAGTGGTCACCCATCGTACCCGGTTCGACCTGGAACGGGCGGAGGACCGTGCCCATGTCCTGGAGGGACTGGTCAAGGCGCTGAACATTCTGGATGAAGTGATCGCCGCCATCAAGGCTTCGAAGAACCGTCAGGATGCCCAGAATAATCTGGTCTGGATGTTCGGCTTCAGCGAACGGCAGGCGGATTCCATCCTTACCTTGCAGCTCTACCGGCTCACTAATCTGGAGATTCACTCCCTTCAGAAGGAGCTGGATGAGATGCTGGCCCGGATTGCTGTGCTCCAGGGGATTCTGGACAGCGACAAGAAGCTGATCGCAGTCATCCGCAAGGAGCTGCTGGAGATTCGTGATAAATACGGGATGGACCGCCGTTCCCTGATTCAGGGCGAGGTGGAGGAGCTTAAGGTCAACATGGAGGTTCTGGTCAATGCGGAGGATGTACTGGTTGCACTCTCTGCGGACGGCTATATCAAGCGGACCGGCATGCTGTCCTTCACCCGCTCGGGCGGGGAGCGCCACTCTTCAGGGGTTAAGGATGGCGATCATATCGTCAAGCTGCTGGATCTGAATACCCGGGAGAGCCTGCTCGTCTTCACCCGCAAGGGCCAATACTTCCTGCTTCCCGTGCATCAGATTCCAGAGTTCAAATGGAAAGAGCCGGGGACGGCCATCGTCAACGTCATCGGACTGAATAAGGGAGACAGTGTCGTCAGTGTGCTGCCGGTCACCAATCTGGAGGACCCGCTGGCCAGTCTGGTCTTCATCACCCGCAAGGGCCAGGTGAAGCGTACCGAGCTCAAGGAGTACTCTACAAGCCGTTCTGGAGCCGTTGCCGCCTGTAAGGTGGCTGAAGGTGATGAGATCATTACAGTGGCGCAGAGCAGGGGTGACAAGGACATCGTGCTGATTACACGTGAGGGGATGAGCATCCGTTTCCGTGAGAATGAAGTGAATCCTATGGGCCGGGTAGCCACAGGTGTAAGGGGAATTCAGCTCCGTGAAGGAGATGAGGTCGTCTCCTGCTTCTGGGTCAGTGAGGATGAAGGCGAGATTCTGGCTATATCCGACATCGGTTATGCCAAGCGCTCTCTGCTGGTGGATTATCCTTCCCAGAGCCGGGGAGGCAAAGGGATGCCAACCTTCGAGTTCAAGGAAGGCAAGCGTGTCCGCCCGAACGGCAGCAGGCTGGCTGGCGCATTCTATTGCAAGGAGCCGCTGGAGCTGACCGCCATCACCCAGAGCGGTGCGGTACATTCCTTCTCTTCCGAGTCGGCACCGATTGCTGAGCGCCGTTCTACAGGCAAGCAGCTGGTTGCCGTTGAGAAGAAGGACGAGATCGCAATTCTTTTTCAGGCCGTCAGGTAAAAATATAATACCGCATGGAATGGCGCGGGCAGCTCAGGAGTAACGGGCTGCCCGCGTTTTTAGTTTCTTAGGAACTGGGGGCTGCTGCGCTGAGGGATGGGCTCCATGCTCCACAGCCAGTGACATTTATAGAGAAATCCTGCAAGAAGTGCAACAATCCTGCCCCACAGAAGCGGTCTATGGTGAAAACCTGCAACAAATGCAACAAATTCAGCGCTAACTTGCCCTAAACACCGAATTTTGTGCAAATAATGCAACATTGCTACAGCAATCCATGCGGACTGGGAGGCCGTTATTTCAGACGTTTAGGCTATTCTGCACGCTCGGCGGACTGAGGTGCTCTTAACTAACTTATTTGCTCTTGTTTTCGGCTCCTCCAGACCCAATAACGGCCACTCAGTCCGCAATCAGCAGAATAGGTGTCTTTTTGGCAATATAAGAGACTCCCAGTCCGGCAATCACCCAAATTATTTAATTCATGCACCCAAAAACCGCGAAGCCTTGCTGCTGTGGTTTTTGGGTGTTCGCAGTCGGATACTTTCAATATTCTTTTATTGCCTTCCTATAGACTCGTATATAAAAGATATGAATCTGTCTATGGGAAAAATCTCATAGATTGTCTGGGGCAAGCAGGTGCGCCTATGGATACAGTTACATCTACAGAAGCAGATGCACCTACGCGAGTGGTTAAAACTGCGGCTGTGAACGGGACAGCCTCTGCTGTGAACGATATTAGCGGCCATTGGGCGGAGCCGCAAATGAGCGAATGGCCAAGATGGAAGTTTCCAGCCTGATGAGGCTATCTCAGGGTTTTCCAAATAGGATGCGTTGCAGAGCATGATTCTGCTTGTTAATGGGAAGAATGAGCTACCGTCCTTTAAAAGGACGGCAAAGCCGTTTCCACTTCATACCTAGAAGATGTGAAAATAACCGGTTCCCCTGACGCTCTCTTAGTTTGCCGCCACCTTTTTTCCCTAAATACTAAATATCTTTACCAAGCAGGCCGGACATGGCTGTAAGCGGAGGAATTCATCGGTTTTCTTACGCAGGTGGGAGTCTGGAACAGGTTCAGATCAGATTTTATTTTTCTGCCTTGAAGGATTTGGAATTTTTCTGGCGAAAAAGTAAATATACCGGATAGAGATCCGCAGGAAAGGAAGGAATAAGTGTGCACTCCACTGAATTCAGTAAAATCTGGCATAAGATATTAAAGGACTATAAGCTACATATGGACAGCAAGCTTGCCCCTACACTGACTGATGCCCAGCTAACCGTACTGGAATTGCTGCAGGAGCGTGATGCGATGAAGCCTTCTGATTTGGCCCCTCATCTGGCGACCAGCCCGGCGGCCGTGACGATGCTGCTTGACCGGATGGAGAAGCATAATCTGATTGTCCGTGAACGTGATGCCTCGGACCGCAGAATTGTCTGGGTGAGTATTACCGAGACAGGCCAGCGGGAGACGCTGCGCGGTCTGAAGGTCCGCAGTGACTTTTTTGCTGAAGCGCTGGACCCCATTTCCTCCCATAACCAGCAGCTGCTGCTCTACCTCATGGGGAAGATGGCGGTTGCCCCGGCAGTGGATGACGCAGCTTCGGTACAGTCCGTATAAGCACCAACTGAGAATTTATATAGGATAACGCAAAAAAGCAGGCTGTCCGTTAAAGGAGAGCCTGCTTTTGAATTTGCGGAGTCCATAGATTCCAGGGATAGGAACGGGGAGGCAGGGAGAGCAGCTCGACTTCCTCTTTGGTCACCGGATGCGGGAACCGGGTGAGTGCAGACCATAAGGCAATCTGCTGTCCCGGTCTATTAACGGCCGCACCGTACTTCTGATCTCCATAGAGCGGACAGCCAATGTCGCTGAGCTGAACGCGGATCTGGTGGGAGCGGCCGGTCAGCAGGTCAATCCTCACCAGCGAATAGCCTTCTGCGGTGCCAATCACAGTATAATCAAGGATAGCTTGCTTGCCGCCCGGCGTTCCCTCCCGGACGGTCTGGACGGTATTGCTTTTAGGGTCCTTCAGCAGAGTATGCTCCAGCCGGGCTTCTGAGCCCGGAAGCTGACCATGCACCACCGTCAGATAGACCTTCTGGAAGGCATGGGTGCGGACACTCTCGGACAGCCGGGAGGCTGCCTTCGAGGTCTTAGCGAAGATCATCGCACCGCCTACAGGCCGGTCCAGCCGGTGAACCAGTCCCATGAAGACGTTGCCCGGCTTCGCGTAGCGTTCCTTCACATCTTCCTTCAGCAGGGTCAGCAGATCCGGGTCGCCTGTAGCATCCTCCTGAACGGGAATATTCACAGGCTTCACAATGCCGAGCAGATGGTTGTCCTCATATAAAATTTCGAACCGGGAGGGGCTGCTGCCGGATGCTCCTGCTGCGCCGTTATTCACTCCGGTCATGGCTTACGCCTCCCAGCGGCCAAGAATCCCGCAAGGCAAATTCATGCCGGAGGCTGTAATCGGCAAGCCGATCTCACCGGAATTCAGCTTGCCGCCATAGCGCTTGCCCATGGTCATCGACAGCATGTTGCGCAGTACGGTTGGCGAGATGCCGGTCGTGTAGGAGTTAATCAGCATGAATAACGGACGGTCGCTCATAATCTCCATGCAGCTCTCCAGGAACGGATAGAGACTGGATTCGAGCTTCCACATTTCACCGCCCGGCCCTCTTCCATAGGACGGCGGGTCCATAATAATGGCATCATATTTGCTGCCGCGGCGCTGTTCGCGCTGGACGAATTTGAATACATCATCGGTAATGAAGCGGAGCGGCTTGTCGGCAAGACCGGACAGCGCAACATTCTCCTTGGCCCATTGGACCATCCCTTTGGCCGCATCGACATGCACGACGGAGGCTCCGGCGCTTGCTGCCGCAACAGTGGCTCCGCCGGTATATGCGAACAGGTTGAGGACGGAGATCGGCCGGTTAGCCGCAGCGATCTTGTCCATCATCCAGCGCCAGTTGGCCGCCTGCTCCGGGAACAGCCCGGTGTGCTTGAAGTTCGTCGGGCGGAGGTGAAACTTCAGCTTGCCGTAACTGATTTTCCAGTCCTCCGGTATCGTCTTCTTCATCTCCCACTGCCCGCCTCCGGCTGAGCTGCGGTGATAATGCCCGTGTACATCCCGCCACTTGGCACTCTCGCTGGCCAGCGGCCAGATGATCTGCGGGTCCGGCCGGCGCAGGATAATATCGCCCCAGCGTTCGAGCTTCTCTCCGCCCCCGGTATCGATCACTTCATAGTCTTTCCAATCACTGGCTATATACATTATTAATCCATCCTTCAAAAAGTCATTTAGCCTTCATTGTACAACATTTAAGCCCGCAGCTACAAACAAAATGGTTGCAAAGCTGCGACTATTCCCAGTGTAGCCAACAAGCAGCAGGCGTATAATATTACCAGGAAACGCAGGGCAGATCCGTTTGAAACATAATCATTCGGTAAGCAGAGTGCTTGGTCCATCGAAAAGCAGGCGTTCTGGCGCTTCGTACAGGGATTGTGTATGATCTGAATACAAGGTTACAGCAAAGGAAGGAGACTGCACTCAGATGTATAATCTTTCAGCGCTGTATCATCCGATTACAGCCAATCCGGCCGGGGGCGGCGAGTATCTGCCGGGCAGGCTGCTTCAGCCGTATATCCGCTGCTTCTGGGGATCAGGAGCACAGCCCCCGCCGCCGCAGCGGACGGAGACCATCATACCTGACAGCTGTATGGATATTATATGGGAATGGGATGAGCGGACAGGGGAGTCCGGTGGTATATTTTGCGGGATTAATGACAGTCCGTTCGAGACAGGACAAGCAGCACAGCCTGTGCCTACGCAGCGGTTCGCCATCCGGTTTCATTTTTGGGCCGTTCATCTGTTCGCAGACGAGCCGCTGACAGAGGTACTGAATGTGCATGTTCCGGTAGAGCATTATTTCCGGACCTTCCGTAAGGAGCTGGGAGACAGGCTCCAGCATATCCGTACAATGAATGAGCGCATCGCTGCTGCTGAAGACTTCCTTCTGCGGAGATTGGAACGGGGAAACCGCACCAGTGACGGGATGATGAATGCGGTCCACAGGCTGCTTACATCACGCGGAATCATGACGGCAGGGGCGCTGGAGAGCAGCTCGGGCCTAAGCAGCCGCCAGCTTGAACGGCTGTTCCGGCAGCATATCGGTCTTCCGCCCAAAAAGGTAGCCGATTTAATCCGCTTCCAGAATGTCTGGCGGGACCTTTACCGTTCTCCGCAGACCAAGGGAGTAATGCAGGATATTGTGTTCACCTACGGGTATAGCCATCAGTCGCATTTGATCAACAACTTCAAGAAATTCGCGGGCAGAACTCCGATGGATGCGTTGAGCCATGCCCGGCGCTGATGTCGTTTTTTTGCAATACAAGCTATTCATGCAGAAGTACAATGAGCATAGAACGGCTGACAGCAGCCCGATCACATCACAGGCAATGAAGGGAAGGATATCATTATGATCACAACATTTGACGGCATTAATCTGTACAGCAAAGATCCGGCGGCGCTGGCGGCATTCTACTCAGAGGTACTGGGCATTCCGGTTCCATTCGAGGGCTATGGAGAGTCTGACGGTGCCAAAATTGCTTTCGAACGCAGCCAGCCCGGCATCATTATCTGGAACGCAGCCAAATGGGAGAATCTGACGACAGGCACTGTTAATCTGGTGTTCTCCTGCGGCAGTCTCGACGAAACATATGAGCAGCTGAAGGCGAAAGGACTGGATTGCCATCCCCCGGCAACCATGGAGTACGGCGGTAAAGAAATGAATTTCCGTGATCCCGACGGCAATGGTATTACGTTGCTTGAAGGCGGATATTAATCGTTCCACACAGAATATTAACAATAGTATTATTGAGCGGCGTCAGTTCCGGGCAGAAGTTATGTCCTGGACTGGCGCTGCTTGTGTTATCCAGGCAAGTGTGTCCAGGCAAGGAGCAGGTGGACTTTTATATTGACAATGATAATCATTATCAAATAGAATGAGGGTAATACAGCATGAAGTAAGCGAGTGCGGTCGATAATACATTACATTTGTACCCTGGGAGGATTAAAGTCATGGCTAAAGTGCTAGTGGCATATGCCAGCTTGACTGGCAATACGGAGGAAATCGCTGAACTGATCGTGGAAGGAATACGCGCGGCAGGCGGAGAGGCGGTTCTGAAACCGGTCACCGACTGCAATGCGGATGAGATAAAAGCTTATGAGGCTGTACTGCTGGGTGCGTACACCTGGGGAGACGGCGAACTGCCGGATGAATTCCTGGATTTCTATGAAGAGCTGGATGAGCTGGATCTCAGCGCCTGTAAGGCGGCGGCCTTCGGAAGCGGAGACACCGGGTATGAGATCTACTGCGGTGCGGTGGATCAGATTGAAGAGAAGCTGAAGGAGCGCGGGGCCGAGATTGTGCAGCCCAGCCTGAAGATTGAATACGGTCCGAATGCAGCGGAGAAAGAGGCATGCCGCACCTACGGACGCCAGTTCATCGAGACCTGCGCGGCGGTCTCTTAAGGATGGGCGCAGCGGCAGGAGACTTCACAGGAACGAAGCCGGATGCGGAAGCAGGCCGGTATAGACGCCTGAATGATTACCGCATGGAGCACATCATGCTGGGCGGGGCCGAGGCGGACGGCAGCGGAGCTCCCGCTACCGGACTTCCCCGCTGGAGACAGCAGGTTCAATATGCAGTCGGACATACGCTTAATGACTTCTACGGTCTCCGGCCCGAGGTGCGCCGGGAGACGCCGGTCCAGTTTCTGCTGGAGCGCCGCTGGCCGCCGAAGGGCAACGCTTTTCCTTCGCTGATGCATTACTGGGATGTGAAGCAGGCGGTGGCCGATGAGCTGATGCGGATTGTCGCGGGCAGTTTCGCCCGGGAGATTCCGGTGATGCGCTTCGAGCAGTGGCATGTTCCTGTCCGGGAGCTTGAGATTGAGCTGGCGGTGATTTTTCAGCTGGCCTGGAATTCGGAGCTTACGGAGCGCAGTCTGAATATCCAGAAATTCATGGTACACGCCGATCAGCAGGTCATTACCGGATTTCTGCATATGGCGAATCTGTTCTGCCATAAGGCTTACGGGAAGCCGGCGGAGACGATCGCCATCTACTCGCTGCTGGATGGCCGCAGGCAGCTGTTCGATGGGGCAGACATGCCGCTGCAGGAGTCGCTGGATTATGTGCGCCTGCTGTCTGTCTTCCTGGAGCGGGAAGAGCAGGCAGCAGGATGCGTGAAATGCAGCAACCGCCGCAGTGACCGTGATGAAGCCCAGGTGCGGGGCTACGGACTGATGTAAAAGCAGACGAAGAGTGTGACAAGATAAAGAAAGCATCTCCTTCAGAGTCATTTGACCATGAGGGGATGCTTTTTGATTGTTTAGAAATTGTATGTGAAAAACAGCATACATTGTGCTGGTGCGCAGGCGTATGGGCCGAATGTATGCGAAAAACAGCATACATTGCGCTGGTGCGCGGACGTCTGGGCCGAATGTATGTGAAAAACAGTATACATTATGTTGGTGCGCAGGTGTGTGGGCCGAATGTATGTGAAAAACAGCATACATTCAGCCTACACGCAGCCGCTTGGCCCCAATGGTGCCTCTTAAAATACTCGTCCAGGCTAGCTGTTCAAAGGATAGGTGTAATAATCCTGCTGGTTAAGCACGACGAATCCGCAGCTCTCATAGAGCTTCAGCGCATTCGGGTTATCCAGCGCCACCTCCAGATTTACTCCGTTATAATTCCGCTGCTCCCGCTCGATAGTCTGCTGGAGGGCACTCCGGCCGATGCCGAGACCGCGCAGCTTCTTGTCCACCGTAAATCCGTAGATCCAGGTTTCGTTGTTCTCCGACCACAGGCGCATTTTCCCGGCGGGCTGGCCGCTTAGCTCAATGATGATATGCTCCTGTGAGCCTTCCTGTTCGTGCAGCTCATACATTTCAGCGGCGTCCTCTTCGGTCATCTGGAACCCGTCGCAGTCGAAGGCGATGAGCAGAGGCGTCTCCTCAGGGCGTGCAGGCCGGAGCAGCACATTGCCGGAGGCTGAGCTGGCCTCTGAGGCTCTAACCTTGCTCCCTGCGCCATCCCATTTCATCTGAAACTCAGAATGGCTGAAGGCAACCGGCAAGGTCTTCAGATAGGCATTCCCTGAAGCCGAAGCTGCAGGGGTGTTCAGCAGCAGTGACTTCGTCTTCCCCCGGCGGATGACGGCCTGAGCCTGCTCCCAGAGGGAGCTGAAGATCCCCCGGCGGCGGTAGCCCGGCCGGACCATGCCGCATACCTCCATATCACCGCCGATGCCGTACAAGCCGATGAATCCGGTCAGCAGCTCCCCTTCGTAGGATAACACCCACTCCGCACCGCCGGCTTCTCCCGGATGACGCAGCATGTCCCAGTTCAGCTTCAGCGAGATTCCTTCATATTGCTCGCAGCGCTGCTGCAGCTCTTCAATCTGTTTCAGTGTATCTGTATTCGTCAAACGATCTTCCTCCTATTTGAGCACATCCTTGTATTCCGTGTGCTTCTCGAATTGATGGGCCGCATACGGGCACACCGGTACAATCTTGACACTCTGCTCACGGGCCAGGTCAACGACCGCCCGAACAAGCTTCTCTCCCGCGCCCTGGCCGCGCAGATCTTCGGAAACAAAGGTATGGTCAATCACCAGATTCCCTGTGTTCTCTTCGGTTCTGTATGTAATCTCGGCCAGGTCTTTTCCGTCACCAGCGATATAGAAACGTCCTTTTCCCTTTGCGATTTTATCCATCTTATAACCTCACTCCATTCCGGTATAGTGCCTTTATTTTACTACCCTGTGCGGCAAAAAGCGAGAAAGGGGAAGAGAGGTACCGGAGTTCGTTTACAGCAGGTTATTTAGCGTAATTATTTATAAATATGGATCTCGCTTGAAAATTACCCTATTTTGACTTGTTTATTTCCCGGTGCTATACTGATTCCATAGCAGGCAAATATGGTTAATAAGAGACTGATTAGACATAAGAGCTAATTGGTCTTGTTTTTTAATGCAGCTATGCTGACACTACTTGGCGTACGCCGCCCCGGGCGTCTTACCCGGCTTTACGAACGAAGGGCGTATCGCTCAAAAAACTATTAGGAGGAAATATCATGAATACCACAGTACGCTTGACTGAAAGATCCGGATCGAATTCTTCCCAGCGCAGTAAAGGTTTTGTACCGGTTGTAGTATACGGTGCAGGTTCAGATACCCAGTCCTTCTCAGCAGATGCCAAAACCCTTAATGATATTCTCGGCAAAAACCCGCGTGCCATCCTGAAGGTGGAATTCCCGGGCTCCGGCTCGAAGAATGCGGTTATTCAGGAAGTGCAGCGCCAGCCGTTATCCCGTACATTGCTTCATGTAGATTTGCAGCAGATTGATATGAAGGCGGAACTGGATACCAAGGTGGCCTTCAACTTCACCGGCGACCCTGCCGGCGTCAAGAGCGGCGGCGTGCAGCAGATTGAGCTGTACGAGCTGGACATCCGCACTCTGCCGGATAAGCTGGAAGCTACCTTTGATGTAGATATCAGCGGCCTGGAGATCGGTGATCAATTGCTGGTATCCGACCTGCCGAAGCATGAAGGCTGGGAGATTCTTACCCCTGAAGATACGCTGATTGTACGGATCTCGCCTCCGCTCGTGATGGAAGAGCCGGCTGATGAAGCTGCTGCCGCACCAGCCGAGGAAGCAGCCGAAGCTGAGAAGTCTGAAGAATAAGACTTTTCTGGCTGCAGCCATCGAATCGTTATAAGCAGAGCACTCCGCAGATAGCCTGAGATAACGGCTGTATGGAGAGTCATAGTCTTTGATCACCCAGGAGCAGACATATCCTTAGCAGGGAATGGTCTGCTCCTTTTTGCAGAAGCGGGAATCCCGAACATCGTGGACTTACATATGAGAGAGTAGGAGAGTGCATTCATGAATCCTAATATAATTAAGCTGGTAAGCGGCTCCAATGCGAAGCTGGACGAGGCTTCCACCCAGGCAACCGTGAAGATATCCTGCAGCAGTTCTCCGGCTATTCTGGATATCAGCTGCTTCATGGTGGGCGAGAACGGGAAGGTACCATCCGATGATTTCTTTATCTTTTATAATCAGCCGGCTGACCCCAAGCACACGGTCGTATTCAATTCTATTGATAAATACAGCGGGGAGTTCGCTATAGATTTGCGTGCGCTTAGCGCCTCGGGCATCGATAAGTGTGTCTTCGCGGCTACGCTGGACGGCCCCGGAACCTTCGCCGATGTCAGAGGCTGCAGAATCAGCGCGGCAGGGAAGGATACGGAGCTGGTGTATGAGATTGTGGAAGGCAACGCCGAGACCTCGCTCGTGCTGGCAGAGCTGTACCGCCATGGCGGGGGCTTCAAGCTGCGCGCGGTCGGACGGGGCTTCCATGGCGGACTGAAGCCGCTGGCGGAAGCGCATGGGGTCGAGGTGGAAGACGAAGCGCCGGAGAACGGCAGCGGAGCACAGGCTCAATCGGTGTCAGGCCATACCGAAGCAGCGGCTACCTACAGCGGACCGCCTAGGGATACAGTCCAGGAGGAGGCTCCCCGGCCGGCACTGAATTTGACGAAGATTGACCTTCTGAAGCAGCAGGTAGGAATTTCACTGCGCAAGAAGAATCTCGAACAGGAGAAGGCAAGGGTGGCCGTGGTGTTCGATGCCTCTGGCTCTATGGCGCAATTATATGCGAAGGGAGTCGTGCAGCGGGCTTTTGAACGGGTGCTGGCTGTGGCGGCTAAGATGGATGATGACGGGATGCTGGATGTCTGGTTCTTCGCCACTAAGAGCAAAAGAATGCCAAGCGTGAATGAACACGGCTATGAGGATTATGTGAAGCGGACCTATCCGGGACCGAAGATGTTCGGGGGACTGGGCATCGGGAACAACGAGCCGGTGGTTATGGCGGATCTGATCAAGAAGTATACGAAGGAGGAGCCGGGCGATCTGCCGGTCTATGTGGTGTTCTTCAGCGACGGGGGCATCTATGAGACGCCCAAAATATCGAAGCTGCTGATCCAGAGCTCAAAGCATAATATCTTCTGGCAATTTGTAGGGCTGGGGAATGCGGATTATGGCGTACTCCGTGAGCTGGACGATCTGCAGGGCCGTTATGTGGATAATGCCGACTTCTTCGCGCTGGATGATCTGGACGAGGTTAGCGATGAGGACCTGTATGACCGGCTGTTTAACGAGTACCCGAAATGGCTGCGTGAAGCCCGGCAGAAGGGCGTTGTGCGTTCATAGAATGGAGTATAGAGGGCAGATCCGAAGCCGGGGAAGGGCTGGAATCTGCTCTGTTTTTTGAAAATATAAGAAGTTATAGGTTTCACACGATAACTTATCCTTCTATTTCTTGCTGAAACGGTACCGTCCTTTAAAAGGACGGCTATGCCGTTTCCACTTGTGCATGAGTGGAGAGGAGAAGCCGCTGTTGAACAGGAGGGGGAGTTTCAGGATGCTTGTCAGTTTACAACGTAACAGTGTTATGTTACGATGAGTGCGAGGAGTGGTGATATGGAAGAGGATTTAATCTCCAAAAAGGAGCTGCTCGATGAGACAGGAATCTCTTACGGGCAGTTATACCGCTGGAAGCGGAAGCAGCTGATTCCTGAAGAGTGGTTCATCCGCAAATCTACCTTCACGGGACAGGAGACCTTTTTTCCGCGGGAGCGGATTTTGGGGCGGGTGCAGCATATTTTACAGAAGAAGGATGATCTCTCTCTGGATGAATTGGCAGATAAGCTGTCAGAGCCGGCATCCCCGTACAGAATAAGGTTAACCTTATCCCAGTTAAAAGAACGTAACATTGTTTCGGTAAGCAGTCTGGAGCGGTTCGGAAAACCGGAGGCTGAGGATCTACCGCTGACCTTCGAGCAGATTCTGAATGTATTTGCGGCCGATTGGCTGCTCAGCAAGGGGGAGCTCAGCTGGGAGGAAGCAGACCGGCTCTATCAGACGCTGGAGAGTCATGCGCCGGGGTATGGGGAGAAGGGGTGGGAGCTGTTTTTTGTGCGGAAAATGGGGGTTAGCTTCTTCATTATGGCGCTGCCGGATGCGGGGCTGGCCTTCGATGAGGGGGTACGGCTGGTGAGCAGGCTTCGCTCTGCCGATCTGGCGGAACATCTGAATGGGCGCTTAAGTGAAGGCAACAGTCAAGAGTAAGGAACAGTACACCACAGGAGGCTGAACCATGGAGAAGAATGAACTGCCGGATCTGGTGATGGATGGGGTCAATACGGCTGCCGGAGGCAGATATCACAGCGTGAATATCAACGGCGTCAGTAAAATTAACGGAGCGCTCCACGCACATACCTATAGTTGCGACGGCGTGATGAAGCAGAAGGGCGACCTCACAGCCGATGAGCTGGAGATGAACGGAACTCTCAATCTGAAGGGCAATCTGCAGGTTGGTGAAATGAAGCTGAATGGAGTAGTGAACGGTGAAGGCAGTCTGCGGGGAGAGCGCTGTGTAATGGACGGGATGCTGAAGCTGAAGGGCGATTGTGAGCTGGAGGAGCTGACCGGTGAAGGGGTATTCACAGTGGGTGGCCTGCTTAGTGCGGGCCGGATTGAGTTCGGGCTACAGGGTCACTCGGAAGCAGGGGAGATTGGCGTAGAGAGCCTGGTGATCCGTAAAAAAGGCAACGCTGCTTGGGGCAAACTGCTAGGCGGGATGATTCCCAAGCTCAAAATCGGGCTGCGGGCCAAGCTCATCGAGGGCGATACGCTAGATCTGGAATACACGAATGCAGATGTAGTTAGAGGCGGTACGGTCATTATCGGGCAGGGCTGCTCGATTGGCCGGGTGGAGTATAGAGCGGGACTGACTGTACATCCCGGTGCCCAGGTGGGAAAGGAGGAGAAGATCGGTGAATGAAGCGGTAGAACGTCATGACCTGAAGATACTCGGGACGTCGAGCTCTGTCGGCGGAGTTTTTAAGGATGTGAAGGTGACGGGAGAGTGTACCTTTGGCGGGGATGTAGATTGCTATAAGCTGGCGCAGACCGGAGAGGTTGCCATCAAGGGGAATCTTCGGGCGCAGGATATCAGAATCACCGGTGAGTGTGAGGTCAAGGGACGGGTAGACTCAGCCAGCCTGCGCGGACAAGGAGAGCTTAAGGCAGGCGGCGGGCTGCGGATTGAGGATATCAGGCTGACCGGCGGGATTATAGTTACGGGCGATTGTGAAGCAGAGCAGGTGCAGCTTACCGGAATCCTGGAGGTCAGCGGCCTGTTGAATGCGGAGAAGCTCGACCTGACCTTATTCGGCCCTTGTAGAGCGGATACGGTCGGCGGCGGAGGGATCTCGATCAAGCGCAGCCGTTCCGGCGCGTTGCTCAGACCAGGGAAGAAGATGAGCTTCACGGCCCGCCTGATCGAAGGGGATCAGATTGAGCTTCAGCATACGCAGGCGCAGACCGTGCGGGGCGGAAGCGTTGTGATCGGGCCCGGCTGTGAGATTGATACGGTGGAGTACCGGGAGCTGCTGGAGGTTCATAAGAGCTCAATCGTACGGCACACAGTGAAAATGTAGCGTTAATCCTGCCGGGCGGCCTTGAACCGCAGCACGGTCCGCAGCTTCTCCGGGCGGGCACGCCGGGCATCCGAGATATAGATTTCGCGGTGCAGGAGAGACTCCCGCAGCAGTCCTTGAGCGATGCAAAACTGCTCCATTCTTGCAAAGCTGTGCGGCTCATCATCATAGGGGCCGATATGCAGCATTTGTACGCTGAGGCCGTCTTCGCAGCGGGCGAAGACAGCCTTGTCCAGCAGCGGGTGCGGCTTGCTGCGCTTGACCTGCTCCAGCACTTCTGCGGCAAGCAGAGGGGTCAGAAAATCCGGCTGGCGGATCATTAAGGTGTATACCAGCTCGTTCTTATCAAGAACGGCTAAGCGGCGTCCGGCTTCGCTGAGATCCCATACCCCTTCCAGCGGGAAGACGGTGTAGTCGTAGTAGTTTTCGGGTGCGGAGCCTTTTCTCGGCAGCATCTTGACTGCATAGGACAAGGAATACAGCACAGCGACCGCTTCTGCGAATGCGCTATCGTTCGGATTACCTTCACCCCGCAGGGTGAAATAAGGGAAGGCGGGTACCTGAATCAGCCCGGGTTCGGCGGGGGGCAGATATAGGGCCTTGTCTTGTTTTCTCCATTCAAATTTCATTTGGGTCACCTCAGTTCATAGGATTGTGCTGCATTCAGCATATCATGCGAACTGGACAGGTATATGTCAGGTTGGATTCTGGCGATGGATGGATAAGCTTGTTAAACCCTATCCACCCAAAATCTAAGGGACCGGGGAGATCTTATCCCCGTGAAAACGCCACTTTTTGCAGCGTAACGGACTCAGGCGACCTTACAGTCTCTTTATGAGACGTTTCGGAGCCGAAGTGCAAAGGATAAGGGTTGTGGAGTCCGTAACTCGCCCAATTGGCGACTTTCTTCCCAAAGAAGAGTACCACAGTCCGTTACGCTAAACTAAACGCCCCTGATGAACAAGGCCCGCTTGAAAAAAAGATGTAATTCGAAGGGGAATTGCGTCTGCTCCACCATTTTAAATCCGATGCACTACTAGTATCTAATAGCAGAAGTGGAGTTGTTTATACGGCGGATATTCTGCCTGTGAGCAGCTCTTTTTATGTTGTATAAATCATGTGATCCGGGGACAACAGCGGCCGGAAGTCCAAATGTTCACCGCAGGGACGGCCCAGCATCGGGTTCAAGCCTTAAGTGCGGCCTTTTTATTTTCAGAATAAACAAAATATGGTATTGTATCTATATATTGAAACGCTTCCACGTAGAGCAGTGAGAAAGGCGGAATCCAGTATCAATCATTATTCCTATCAAAAGCAAGGAGGATTTCGATGATTAAGGCTGTTGTCGTAGATGATGAGCGTCTGGTGCGCAAAGGTTTCATCTCACTGCTGGATTGGCCGTCCTTCGGGGTGGTGATTACCGGAGAGGCCAGAGACGGGCAGGCGGCACTGGAGCTGCTGCGCGAGCAGGAGACGGATCTGCTGTTCGTGGATCTGTCAATGCCGGGGATGACCGGGTTCGAGCTGATCCGGGAAGTGAGGCTGCGGTATCCCGCGGTCCGCTGCGTAGTGCTGACCTGCCATCATGAATTCGATGAGGTGCAGGAGGCGCTGCGGCTGGGAGCGGTAGATTACATTGTCAAGACGCTGCTGGAGCCGGAGAATGCCGATGTGATCATCCGCAGACTGGTGGAGCGGATCAGGTGGGAAGACGGGAACAAAAGCACTGCTGCAAAGGCAGAGCAGAGGGTGATCGCTGAGGACAAGGCGCTGCTCTTTGTGCCGCTTACGCCGGAACTGAAGGAAGAGCAGCTGTATGCGCTGTCTCTGGTGAGAAATTCCACACTACTTGCTGTGCGGGGGATGTGGTTGTCTCCGCTGCCGTATCCTGTGGATGCAGCGCGGATCGCAGGAGAGCTGGGAGCAGTGCTTGGGACAAGCTGGACAGCGGCGCTGCTGGAGGGGGTGCGTGGTCAGCCGCTGAAGACAATCGCTGCGGTGCTGGAACAGTCGGCCCGGCAGGCGCTGTTCTATGCTGCGGGCGGCCAGGCGGTCCCGAGTCTGCACTATGGTGAACTGCAGGCGCTGGCCGTGCGGCAACGGCCGGAGGCGGGTGTCCCTTCCGCGCTGCTGCAGGCGCAGAATCTCCGCTGGACGCTGGAGCGCAGAGATTGGGACCTGTTCCACAGCGGGGTTGCGATGCAGCAGCCGGACCCTGAGGCGGTGGGGGATTTTGGCCGGGAGCTGCTGCGGAACTGGAGCGGCCTGCTGCTTACGGCGGAGGAAGCGCAGCAGCTCGCGCTGGCGGCAGAGTGCAACCGGCACTGGCGGCATTGGCTGGTCTGGCTGCATCAGTTCACGGGGCATGTCCAGCGCCGGATGATTGAGCTGGGGCTGAGCCAAGAGGTGATGCTCTGCCTGATCACCGCTGTGCGTTATATGAGGAGCCATGCCGGCGATAAAATCAATCAGGGCGATGTTGCCGCAGCTATCCATATGAGCCGCGGCTATTTCAGCCGGTGCTTCGCCCGCTTTGCGGGTGAGACGTTCGGGGAGTGCCTGCGGCGCATGCGCCTGGAGCTGGCGAAAGCGCTGCTGCTGGAGACCCCTGTCCCGGTGTGTGAAATTGCCTGCCGGTCCGGCTTCGGGGATGAGCGTTATTTCAGCAAGCTGTTCCGGGAGCATGTCGGCAAGCTGCCGAGTGAATACCGCGCAGAGGGCTGGCTGCAAGATGCACGCTTCGCAGCTGAACCCGGGGACAGCAAGGACAGTTGGATGTTGTCGACCACTTAATGATTTATAGGGTGCCGTCACCTGTCATACGAGGCCATCGGGTATCCCCATTCGATGCACTCAACCCTGCCCGTTCAGCCGGTCTGAGTTGCGGGTGACCTTGTGGAGCAGATCTATCAGCGTATCCAGCTCACTCCCGGTGAGATCCATGGACAGCTCGCGGTTGAAATCGTCCAGCAGCGTCTGGAAGACAGGGGCGAAGTCGAGCGCTTGGGGAGTTGGATACAGCAGGAAGGAGCGGCGGTCGTTCGGGTCCGTCCGGCGTTCGATGTATCCCGAAGCCTCCAACAGCTTGACGGAGCGGGTGGTTGTCGCTTTGTCACATTTAATCCGGCTGGTCATCTGATCCTGGGTGATCCCCGGATGACTCAGCACCAGCTTTAAAAAGCTATGCTGGCCGCCGCTGCCGATGCCGTAGGGAAGCAGCTCCTTGGCCAGTATTTTTTGGTTCTGACGGTGAAGATGGGAGATCAGCTTCCCGATGGGTTCTCTATTTGAAGTCACAATGGACACCTCGCTGAGGATTATAACGGCAGCCTGCCTTAGGAATGCCGTCTGCCTCAGATCTTACCGTAATTTTGTTGCGCACGCAACTAATTTGCAGTACACTGTGAAGGATTAGTTTGTTGCGCATGCAACTAGATTACATTGGATACAAGAGGGTGTTAGCGGATGAGCAGCTTAGAGGCGACCTATCAGGAGGATGCCGGGATACAGAAGAAGCGCTGGCTGATTCTGATCGTTCTTAATTTGTTTACTTTTATGTCTACACTGGATGGAAGTATTGTGAATATTGCGCTGCCGGTGCTGGTGAAGGAGCTGGGGCTGCCGGTAGCCCAGGTAGAGTGGGTGACAACCGGATATCTGATGGCAATCTGTTCAGTGATTCTGTTCTTCGGGAAGCTGGGTGACATTGCCGGCAAAATCAAGATGTTCAAGCTGGGCATGGTCGTCTTCACTATCGGCTCTCTGCTCTGCGGATTAAGCCACAGCCTGCCGCTGCTCATCGCTTCGCGTGTCGTGCAGGCGGTCGGTGCTTCGATGACCATGGCGAACAGCCAGGGTATTGTTACGGATATTTTCCCGTCAACGGAACGCGGCAAGGCTCTTGGCTTGATCGGAACCTTCGTGTCCCTCGGCAGTATAGCGGGGCCCAGTCTCGGCGGAATTATCGTATCGTCGATGGGCTGGGAATATATTTTCTGGGTGAATGTGCCGATTGGAATGCTGGCGATTGCGCTGGGCTGGAAGGTGCTCCCGAAAGATCTGGTACGCATCAAGTCAGCGATTGATGTCCCCGGCAGCCTGCTGTTTGCTGTCTTCATTGTTTCTCTGTTCGCCGGACTTCTGCTCGGCCAGCAGCTTGGTTACGGGGATACGCGGATTCTTGCCGCCCTCACTGCTGCGTTTATTACCTTCATCGTCTTCCTGATCGTGGAGCTGCGCAGCGCCGGGCCGTTGCTTCAACTGGGCCTGTTCAAGAATCCCTTGTTCTCACTGAGTATATTCTGCGCCTTTCTGGTGTTCGTATCGAACTTCTGCTTCAATATTATCGCACCGTTCTATGCGCAGAATATGCTGAACATGTCCCCCTTTGACGCAGGCTTTCTGCTCATGCTCTACCCGATCTGTATGGTGATTGTCGCTCCGCTCAGCGGGGCGTTGTCTGACAAGATCGGTTCGGAGCTGCTCACCTTTGCAGGGCTGATCGTGATGGTGATTGCCCAGTTCGGGCTGGCCCGGCTGCATGAAGGCAGTCCGGTGATGCTGGTCGGCGTCTGGATCGCCATGCTCGGTATCGGCAGCGGGATGTTCGGCTCACCGAACAATTCGCTGATTATGTCCACGGTGCCGCGAACACAGCTAGGCTCGGCAGGCAGCGTGAATTCGCTGGTCCGTAATGTGGGGATGGTCGTCGGCATTACCGTAGCGACTTCGATCCTGTTCAATGTAATGAGCAGCAAGGCCGGCTACCGGGTAACCGGGCTGGTGGAAGGACGTCCGGAGCTGTTCCTCTCGGGGATGCATGTAGTCTTCCTGACTTCGTCCGGGATCTGCCTGTTATCGGCGCTGCTTACCGGCTGGCGGCTATTCTCTTCGAGAAGGGCTAAGAGCCTGAGCATATAGAGTGTACACAAGAGCAGGGCTGCGGAATTTCGCTGTTCTGCTTTTTTTGAAAAAATCAGAGTTTTGGGGTCCCCGCAAAGTACCTGATTCATCATCGAGCTAAAGCTTCACTTTGTAGGGATGTTATGTCACAACATCCGGCTCCATCTTGTCTACAGTTATGTAGAGCAATACAACCATAATGGAGGCGACTTAACTTGAGTCTACGAATGAATTATCGTGAGGTTAACAGCCCGGCGTTCCGGGCAATGATGGCGCTGGAGCAGCATGCAGGAAGCCGCAGCAAGGATAAAGTGCTGTATGAACTGGTTAAAATACGGGTCTCCCAGATCAACGGCTGTGCGTTCTGTCTGGATATGCATGGCAAGGATCTGATGAAGCTGGGCGACTATGCCGATCATATTCTGCTGCTGAGTGTGTGGCGCGAAGCGCCGTTGTTCAGTGCGAAGGAACGTGTGCTGCTGGAATTTGCCGAGCAGGTCACGCTGATCAGCGAAGCGGGCGTTCCGCTGGAGCTGTACAATAAGATGCTTACGCATTTTAGCGAAGAGGAACTGGTAGACTGGATTATGGCGGTCAATACGATCAACAGCTGGAACCGGATTGCCATTACGACCGGGATGTTCCCGGGCTGCTTCAGCTAAGGATAAGGACAGGAATGTAAGGAAGGAGAGCTGCGTGAAGTGGACAGGGGTAAAATAACGGCACAGGCCGAGACACCTGCAGCTGAGAATCCGGGTATGGAGGAGCTGTACCAGAATTATAAAAGCTATGCCTTTTCCATTGCGTACCGGATGCTAGGCGTGGTTGCCGATGCGGAGGATGCGGTGCAGGATCTGTTCGCCGAGCTGCAGCACCGGGACCGGAGCAGCATTCAGAATATCAAAGCTTATGTCGCCAAAGGCATGACCAACCGCTGCCTCAATATGCTGAACTCGGCACGCAGCCGCAGAGAGACATATATCGGGGAGTGGCTGCCTGAGCCGGTAAGCGAGGGATACGATGGCCCGGAAGCGGTGGCAGAACGCAAGGATAATCTGTCGTATGCTTTTCTGGTGCTGCTGGAGCGTCTGTCTCCCACGGAGCGTGCGGTATTCGTACTGCGGGAAGCCTTCGAATACGACTATGAAGCCATTGCCGGAATGGTAGGCAAATCGGGCAGCAACTGCCGTCAGATCTTCAGCCGGGCCAAGCGTATCCTGATGGCAGAGCCGGCTTCCCGGTTACCCTCGCTCCGATATGGAGCCGTCACCGAGAATCTGCTGGTGCGCTTCACTGCCGCGTTCACCTCTTATGATGTGAGCGGTATGCTGGAGCTGCTGGGCGAGCATCCGGTCCTGGTTGCCGACGGCGGGGGCCGCGAAGTGCATACGATTCTCCGGCCGATGACCGGCCGCCGGGGAGTTACTGCACTGCTGACCTCGAAGCGGGTTATGCACTATTTGCGGGAGTGGAGGCATTCCTTCGGGCTGCTGAACGGCGAACCGGGTCTGATCTTCACCGATCAGGGAGTCGTGAAGTGCGTGCTCTGCCTGAGCACGGATTCCAGCGGGGAACGGATTCAGAATCTGTATCTTCTGATGGACCCTGCGAAGCTGTCCCATATTACCGTACCTCCTGAGCCGCCGCAGCAGCACTGATGTCCTGCAACAACTAATAAGACACGTTACTCTCCCTAAGCGGGAAGGCAACGTGTCTTATTAGTTGTTAGGGGTGATATGAAGAATAATACAAATCACATCATCCGCGATGTAAGTCTTCAGCTCCCAGCGAAATTCAGGGATAGTAAATCAGAAGGTTTAGATGTACAGAATGCAATTAAGCCTGCACGCCCACTTAGTTCTTGAAGCTATGGATTGGCGCGGGAATCCGTCCGCCGCGGTTGACGAAGCCCGCACAACTGAACGGATTGACGGCCATGACTGGAGCGTATCCGAGCAAGCCGCCGAATTCGACCATCTCACCGACGTCCTTGCCGATGACCGGAATGACGCGGACCGCTGTGGTCTTGTTGTTGACCATACCGATGGCGGCTTCATCGGCAATGATGCCTGCGAGGGTCTCCTTGCTGGTGCTGCCGGGAATGGCAATCATGTCAAGGCCTACCGAGCAGACACAAGTCATGGCTTCGAGCTTCTCCAGAGTCAGCGCCCCGCGCTGGACCGCCTGGATCATGCCATGGTCTTCACTAACCGGGATGAAGGCGCCGCTTAAGCCGCCGACATAGGAGGAGGCCATGACTCCGCCTTTTTTGACATTATCATTAAGGATGGCCAGTGCAGCAGTGGTGCCGGGAGCACCGGCTTCCTCCAAGCCCATGACTTGGAAAATCTCTGCGATAGAATCGCCGATCTCGGGCGTAGGGGCCAGCGACAGGTCGATGATGCCAAAGGGCACGTTCAGGCGCTTGGAGGCTTCCTGGGCGACCAGCTGGCCGACACGGGTGACCTTGAAGGCTGTGCGCTTGATCGTCTCGCACAGGGTCTCGAAGTCCTGTCCCTTCACCTCTTCCAGCGCCCGCTTGATCACACCCGGGCCGCTTACGCCCACGTTAATCACACACTCCCGTTCGCCCACCCCGTGGAAGGCGCCGGCCATGAACGGGTTATCCTCGACCGCATTACAGAATACGACCAGCTTGGCACAGCCGATGGAATCGCGGTCCTTCGTGCGCTCAGCCGTCTGGAGAATGATGTCGCCCATCAGCTTCACGGCGTCCATATTGATGCCGCTTCGCGAGGAGCCGACGTTGACGGAGGAGCAGACTCTCTCGGTTACCGCCAGCGCTTCCGGGATACTGTCAATCAGAATCCGGTCGCCCTTGGTGCAGCCCTTCTGCACCAGCGCGGAATACCCGCCGATGAAGTTGACGCCTACCTCCTTGGCGGCCTTGTCCAGAATCTGGGCGACAGGCACGTAGGTATCGGTATGTACAGCGCCGGCAGCAATCGAAATCGGCGTTACAGAGATCCGTTTGTTGACAATCGGTACTCCGAATTGGCGCTCCAGATCCTCCCCGGTCTTCACGAGCTTCTCAGCGGAGCGGGTAATTTTGTCGTACACCTTCTGGTTGAACACCTTCATGTCGGTATGGGCGCAGTCCATCAGGCTGATACCCATCGTAATGGTGCGGACATCCAGGTTCATTTCCCGGATCATTTTATTCGTCTCCTGAACTTCTACAATCGAGATCACTAGTGCTCACTCCTCTCCTCGCCGGTTAAATCCGGTGCATAATATTGAAGATATCCTCATGCTGCAGCTTGATTTCCACACCGATGTCTTCCCCTACCTGCTGAAGCTCCTCCACAATCGCCTCGAACGACTTGCTGGGGGCAGAGATGTCCACGATCATCATCATGTTGAAATAATCCTGCACAATCGTCTGGGAGATGTCCAGAATGTTCAGATTGTGCTCTGCGAGGTATGTACATACTTTGGCGATAATGCCTACCTTGTCTTTCCCGAGTACAGTAATAATCCCCTTCAATTGAAAAGCCTCCCGTTATCCATAATCTATAATCTTCGCTCATTGCCGCATTAACGGAATGAACGATTTTAATTATTATGTCAAATCAAGGATAGGTTATCAACCAAAGCTTTTGTGTCGGGCTGATCAGAGATTTGAGCTTGCATTTTCCTGAGGTTATAATAACATTGACACTTGATGTGAAATATGATTTATTGGAGTTTTGTAGGATAAGCTGGACTGAAGGAGCTATTATGACAACGAGAAAATATAAAGAGCTGGTGGAAGAGCGCACGAGAGAAACTCTGCAGAAATGGTCGGAACAGTCAGCAGTCGAGGAAAAGGATATTTACCGTTTCCTGCATAATCTGAAGGGCACCTCAGGCACTGTGGGTCTCGATGCCGTGGAGGCTTTCTCCGGCAATGCGCTGCTCTATTTCTCGGATGATAACTATAGAAGCTGGACGGAAGCCGAGTGGGGCGATTATATCTACCCGCTGCTGGAGCTGTTCGGGGAGCCGGACAGTAAGGGCGCGGTGCCCCCGCTGACTCCGGGTATTGCATTGTCCCACGGCAATGTCCACCAGCAGTACGAGATTCTGATCATCGACGATGATGTCGAGCTGGTCGCTTTTTTGCGGGAATCGCTGGAGCGTAAGTCCTATTATGTCAGCATTGCGCTGTCGGCCGGACGCGGACTGAAGCTTTTTTATGAGACCAAGCCTGATTTAATTCTCCTTGATATTCTGCTGCCGGACCGCAGCGGGATTGATGTGCTGAAGCAGATTATCGGCAAAGCCAAGAAAGAGCGGATTCCGATCATTATTATCAGCGGCGAGCATTCCATTGAAGTTCAGAAGTATGCCTATTCGCTGGGGGTTATGGATTATATCCAGAAGCCGGTGGACATTGATTTGTTCCTGGTCCTGATCAAGAACCGCTTCGAGCTGAAAAAGGAGTGGCAGGAATCCATCATTGTCGACGAGCTGACCGGGGCGTTCAACCGCAAGTACTTCAACCAGACGATGAAGCAGCTAATCTCCGATTTCAGGCGGACCGGGCGGACCTTCTCTCTCGCGCTCTTGGATCTGGATCTGTTCAAGCAGGTGAACGATACGTACGGGCATCTAATGGGGGACGAGGTATTGCAGAGCTTCTCGGAGCTGGTGAAGCAGTCGATCCGTACGGAGGACACCTTCTGCCGCTATGGCGGAGAGGAGTTCGCCTTGTTCATGCCCAATACGCCTGCGGAGCAGGCGCTGCTGGTGATGGAGCGGATTCAGGCGGCCTTTGCGGCCCGGGAATTTCAGGCCAAACGCGAGAGCTTCCATGTTACCTTCTCCTGCGGGGTGACCGGGGTCACCGAAGAGGTGCCGGATGCCGATACATTAGTTGAGGAAGCCGATCTGGCGCTATATGCCAGCAAGCATAACGGCCGGAACCAGAGTACCCTGTACAGCCAGGATCTGCTGTTGAGCCAGCGTGAGACGCTGCTGAATGTCATTATTGTGGACGATGATCCGCTGATCCGCAGAATTGTGACGACCCATTTCGCTGCCTGGCAGCCTGGGACGAACGCCAGAGTGAAGGTTGCGAGTTATGCGGACGGCGCGCTTCTATTGGAGTCGGACTGGTATGCTCCTGAAGAGAAGTATATTATTCTGCTGGACGGCGTCATGCCGGGGCTTGACGGGCTGGAGGTATTGGAGAAGATCCGCAGCAGCTATCCTGAACTGAACATTCTCGTGATTATGCTGACCGGGCGCAATAACCAGCGGGATATTATCCATGCGCTGCAGATGGGAGCGGATGATTATGTCATTAAGCCGTTCCATCTGCCGGAGCTGCTGACCCGGATTGAGCGTCTGGCCCACCGGTTTCTGTTCTAAATGCAATGCATCCCAAGCAGGGATGACTGAAAGGTGAGAGTGAGCTATGGTGCAAAAGGTATTGATTGTAGATGATGAAGAGGTTCTGCGCATGCTGATTGAGGATACGCTGGAGGATCTTGATAATGTGGAGACCCATACCGCTGAGAATGGGGGCGAGGCGCTCGCCAGGCTGGCGGCAGAACCATACGATCTGGTGATTCTGGATTACATGATGCCCGTAATGACCGGCATTGAAGTGTTGAACGAGCTGGACGGGGAGCTGAAGAACCGGACGCCGATTATGATGCTGACCGCCAAGGCACAGGAGATGGACCGTAACCGGGCTAGAGAGGCGGGAGCCCGGTATTTTATGCCGAAGCCGTTCAGCCCGATGGAGCTGCTGCAGCTCGTGGAGGACATTCTGAGTGAGAAATCTTAAGCTTGCTGACCGGAGCATCAAAACGAAATATTACCGGATTCTTCTTCTCCTGTTCGTTGCCATCATGGCCGGAGGAATCGGTCTGGTCTTCTATATCAATGTCCAGCAGGAACAGCTGGATCACAAGCGTGAAGTGCTGCAACATAAGACGGCAACGATCAACGAGCTGGCGGTGACGCTCAGCGAGGTCTTTTTCCGGGCGAGAGGTTATGTGGCTACCCAGAGTGACAATGAGCTTGCGCTGCTGAACGCTGCGGTTAAGAGGCTTGACGGTATTCTGGAGCAGTACTCTTCCCTGAAGCTGTCAGCCGAAGAAATCCGGTACAGAGATGACCTTAAGGTGTTCTTTGAACAGTACAAAAGCCAGACCTTGCCCGAAGTGATGCGGCTGGTGAAAAATAATGATTATGTGGGAATCCGGAGCTTGTCCCAGAGCGGCAGCACCAAGGCTGTGAACGAATACCTGGGCTATACCAAGCAATTCGAAACCAATTCGGATGCGCTGCTGAATGAGCTGAACTCCCGCTCCATCAGGCAGGCGGATACGTTCACCTTCATTGCTTTTCTGCTTAGTACCTTGCTGCTGCTGTTCTTCACCCTGCTGATCTGGCGGATGCTCAAAATTATCATCGATCCGATTGTGAAGCTGGAGGAAGCAACGAATTCGCTGGCTGCCGGGGATGCAGTTCTGCTCGGTAAGCTGCATAAGCAGGATGAGATCGGGCGGCTCTATGACGCCTTCCTGAATATGGCCCATAGCATCCAGGACAAAGAGGAAGAGCTGATGATGCAGAATGAAGAGCTGCATGCCCAGCAGGACGAGCTTCAGGATCAGCAGTTCAGGCTGGAGCGGTCGCTCAGTGAGATCGAGAGCATGATGAAGGCGCTGAATCAGACCTCTGCCGTCGGCATTCTGTCGAACAAAGGCGTGTTCACCTACGTGAACGATAATCTGAGCGTCTACACGGGATACAAGAGCTCCGAGATTATCGGATACACTTACCGGCTGTTTGAGCTGCATAATATTTCAGAACCACAGGTAGAGCAAATGGTCCGCAAGCTGTCGACCGGCGGCGTGTGGAGCGGGGAGGCAGAGCTTACGGCGAAGGAAGGTTCGCCGCTCTGGCTGCAGCTGACAATCATGCCTTACTTGAACGATGAAGGCCAGATTTACCAGTATATCCTGATTGCCAATAATATTACTTCAATGAAGAATGTGCAGCAGGAGCTGGCGGAGACGCTGAAAAGCACGGAGCAGACGTCCATGATGCTGGAGCTTAACAATCAGCTGAATCATGAAATTACCTATACGCTCGACAAGCATGAATTCGCCGACAAGTTCAACAAATTCATGAACCGCCTGTTCTCGTTCGACTCCAGTCTTTTCCTGCTGGTCAAGGATAAGATAGCGGTGGTCAAAGGGGTTCCGCCGGAGAATGTGGAGCGGTACATCGGTGAGGGCAGCAAGGAGATTCTGTACCGCCTGAGCGTGGAAAAGTCGTATGTGGTGAAGCGGGTAGGCTCAGTCAGAGAGCAGGGGATTTCCGCCAATGAGGTGTATTGTTACGATTACTATACGACTGTAGTGAATGCGGAGGATGAGATTCTGGCGGTCTTCTGCGGAACCCGCATCGGGCATCCGTTCACAGAGGAAGAGACCAGTGAAATTCAGGGGATAATGAACCGGGTCGCCCTGGCCATTGAACGGCTGTTCATGTACGAGGAGATCGAGAATGGCCGTGAGCTGAACCGGGATATTGTGAACAACGTCAATGAAGGCATCCAATTCGTCAACACGGAGGGCGTCATTCAGCATATCAACAAGGCGCTGAGCCAATTGTTCAGCTATGAGGACTGGACGGAAGGCATGCTGATTCCCAAGGAGCGCTGGATGGAGCATTTCACCCGCCGGGTGAATGAATCGGAGGAGCTGGGTCGCTTTTACCTGAAAGCGATGTCCGAGCATAACGTTGACTCCAGTGCGATGAAGTACTCCATCGGTAAGGAAGACATGAAGCATGTGGATGCCTATGCCATACCGGTCTTCCGCCGGGAGGTCCGGGTGGGGACGCTGTTCGTTCACCGGGATATCACCCGCGAGTATGAGCTGGATCTGATGAAGTCGGAGCTGGTCAGCACCGTCAGCCATGAGCTGCGGACGCCGCTGTCGAGTGTACTGGGCTTCACGGAGCTGCTGCTGTCCAAAACGATGAAGCCGGAGAAGCAGCTGAAATATCTGGAGACGATTCATAAGGAAGCCAAGCGTCTGACGGACCTGATTAACGACTTCCTGGACCTGCAGCGGATGGAGTCCGGCACACAGTTGTACAATGTGGAAAAGGTCAACCTTAGCGAGACCGTCCTGAGTGTCATAGATCAGTACAAGCTGAGCGGTACCCACCATATTCTGCTGGAGGATGAGGCGCTGAATCCCGGGGTTGAGGTAGACAAGGATAAAATTATCCAGGTGCTGACCAACCTGCTGAGCAATGCGATCAAGTTCTCGCCGGGTGCCAGTGAAGTGAAGGTCATGCTTCATAACGAACCGGGCAGCATTATGGTACGGATTCAGGACCATGGACTCGGGATTCCGAAGAATCAGATCGGGCAGCTGTTCCAGAAATTCCGCAGAGTGGACAATAGTGCATCTAAGCGGATTGGCGGTACGGGGCTCGGCCTGGCGATCTGCAAGGAAATTATTGAGAAGCTGAAGGGAACAATCGGGATTGAATCGGTTGAAGGCGAAGGTTCGACGGTATGGTTCCGTCTTCCGGTGATGCAGGCCGAGACCGGCCACCTTGAGGAGGAGCCGTCGCTTAGATGGGGCGCTGGCAAGGAGCAGAAGCCGGATGTGATGATTGTGGAGGATGATTACAGCCTGTCGCTGCTGCTCTCGGAGGAGCTGAAGGGCAAGGGCTTCCGGGTCACCCATCACTATCATCCGCAAAAAGCTTTTGACCAGGCCGTCAAAACGCCCTTCGTAGCGATCGTTGTGGATCTGATGCTGGGCGATGAGCTTGACGGCTGGGATCTGATCCGCATGCTCAAGGACGATCCCCGGACCGAGAAAGTGCCGATTGTAATCTCCTCGGCGCTGGATAAGGACGATAAGAGCATGATGGATAACGTGCAGAAATATCTGACCAAGCCCTATCCGCCAGGCGAGCTGTCGGGTACGCTCCAGGAGATTGTAGATATTCAGCTGAAGACAGGCGAGGTGCTGTTCCCGGATAACGGTGAGGCCGGGCATGGAGCGGCGCTTGGTGAGAGTTAGAGTGGGTGCTGAGTAAGTGCTGAGTGAGAGCTAGAGTGAGCGTATAGTGAGTGCTCAGTGAGTACATGGGTAGTGCAATAATAGGATTGATTAAAGTTATAGCGGAACAAGTCTCTTTCGGGGGGCTTGTTTTTTATATATTTGGGGGTTCTCTGGTGGGAAAGGGGCCAAATGTATCGGAAAAACCGTTACTACTTAGGTCGCTCTGTCGATAGAAAAAAGACAAAACTCGGGAGGTGAATGAGGTATGGATGTTAGCCTACAGTAAGTCCATCAGATAAGTAAGGGTGATCCTGAAATTTCAAGCTTCATCCAAATGCTCCTCGACCAAAATCGGGCCTTAACCGAACAGAATCAACACCTTCAAAAACTTGTAGACACACAAGCGAAGAGATTCTTATGCTGAAAAAACGAGTACATTAGTTGGAACGACAACTCGGACAGCAAAGTCATAACGGCATTAAACCCCCATCCAGTGACGGGCTTCGCAAGCCTCCGAATCTGCGGACACCTCCCGTTACGAATGCACTGGAAGATGAAATTCTATACTTCCAAGATCTTATTGGGGTGATTGAGAAGGACGGACGTTTCACAGGACTCCCCAAGGTGAAAGAACCCTTTAATTTGCTGAATGAAACCGTTGTGGACGATGTTAAACATATGCAGACTTCTACCGATCCTGATGCCAAAGCGGGCCACAAAAGCGCAAATTCCACATTTTCTGCGTACAAGACCCATATCGCGATGAGTGAAGAGCGAATCATTAAGGCAGTGACCCTTACCACGGGAGAACGAAACGACGGGAAGGAAACGAACAGTGCCTGAATGACTTTAAAGACTCCCCCTTTCCTAAACGATATTAGAGTAAGAAAGTATCTCATTATATGCTTGCTGTAAAATAATAACAATGATAAATTTACTATATTTAGAAAATAACGAATGATAGAATTATCTCATTCCAACGAGGAGGTAATTTTATGAATCGAAGGAAAAAGTTGCTAATGTCTCTTCTGATTTTAAGTCTTACAGCAATCCCAACCTCGGTATTTGCCGAGGATACTTCAACACCAGTAGATTTGGGGTTGCCGGATGTAAATGTCGTTCATCAAGAAACTCAGGAGGTTTCAGTCGACAAATTAGCGGGTATTTTAGATGTTGCACAGGATGCAATTGCAGAAGAAAGAGGTGCTGGAGTTAGTTTCGCAAGATCCTCTGATCAAAAAACCTATGATTACATTACATTTGATGATCAATATACGTATTTTTATGAAGAGGCGGCTAATGAAGAGCCGCAACTTATTGTTGTAGATAAAGCAGAAACGAATGTGGAAGATTTATTAATTTCCAATTCTGAAGAAAACACTTTTAAAACCGCTGCTACAAGTACAGGATTTATTACAGATGGAGTGGGAGGAAGGGTTAACGTAACAACTACTGGTTCTGCTGGAAGTTATCTTATGGGGCTTATGAGTCTTCCAGAAGCTAACTCAAGTGTTGTAAGTTTAGACCGACCGACGCATGTTGCTTTTAACTATGGAGGGTTTGAATATTCCTCTACCAATGCGAATGGTATCGGCTCTTGGGCAGCGGATATGGGTCTTGAACTTTATAATAACTTAGGACCAAGCTCAACTTCCTATGGTTGGAAGCCAGTAATTATTTTGAAAAAGAAGTTGCGTGCAACCATACCTAATGTTGATACTGGTTGGGATCAATATGGTACTTCGTTTGCAGCGGGTTATGGTGAAGTACAGAACAAGAATGGATATAAACCTGGAACAAGCCCACTGATCTACTGGTGGTATAATTATAATGGCAAAGCAAGAATGAAGGTTGATGGATGGGCTATTTCACCCACATATGGTGGATACAGTCTTCAGGACACAAATCTTATCACCATATTAGAGTCCAGCGGTAGTTACAATATTCCTTCAATTAGCAGATGGAAACTATTATCAACTGTTGTTAGTAATGATGATACAGGGAAAAATCAAACAACTTTTTCAAGTTTGCAATTTAATGGTTCCCCACTTCCAAGCGGGGCAATCACAACTCCTCAGAATGATCAATCAAATGTTAATATAACAAGTAGTTCTTCCGTTCAAATTGTTGTAAATAGTAGTATTTATTGACTCTAGCAATATTTAACAACTATAATAATAGGCAATGGATTAAGATGATCATTGTCTATTATTTTTAAATTGGAGGCACATTATGAGAAAAATGAAAAAAATATTATTATCTACGACGGTTATTTTATTAGTATCAGGGGTAAGCAGTGTATTTGCTTCGCGAGAACATCCGAGTGTTTTTATAAATAACGAAAAAATGGATATTTATGCTAATGTAACTTCTCTTGGTACTACGCTTGTCCCTATGCGTCCAATCTTCGAAGCATATGGAATGACAGTGAAGTGGGATAATAGTAGCAAAACTGTTACTGCAACAAAAGATGATACTACAATTAAATTGACTGATAATTCATATGACGCTTATTTAAATGGGAAATTGATAAAATTAAATCAAGCACCTTCACTAGAACCAACCAGTAGTATTTTTTATGTGAATTTGAGATTTATATCTGAATCGCTTGGAGCAAAAGTAACCTGGAGTACAACAGCAGATGATGCTTCAATAAATATTAATTTCCCAAGTTAAACTTTACTGTTTAAAACCAGCTAATGGTATGTCAAGTCGAGCTTTTGAAGAACGTGTACATTTGATATACTGTAAAAAAGCATATCAAATAAACCTCCACGAAATGGAAGTTTATGGATGAAATCAATTAAAGAGTGTAGGGTTGCCCTTTCTTAAGCATAGCGTACACGTGATGGAGTAACTTGTTGGCGCAAGCGATCACGGCTACTTTGTGGGGCTTTCCTTCACTCTTTTTTCTGTCGTAATACTCCCTGAGACCAGGGTTTATTCCTCGTCGTAATCCGCATGTTACCGCCAAATACATCGCTCGTCGTAGTCGCTTGGAACCCCGTTTCGTGATCTTGTTCTGCGTAGCCACAAACTTCCCTGAACTGAAGACGCTTGGATCGATTCCGGCGTAGGCCACCAGTTGTTTGGGATGGCGAAACTGTGAAGCATCCCCGATTTCCGAAACAATGGCCGTGGCTAACTTTGTTCCGACCCCAGGGATGGATTCCAGAAGCTGAACTTCGTTCAGAGTTTGTGACAGTTCAAGGATCACTTTTTCGAGTTCTGTAAGTTGCTTTTGAAATTCACGAACAAGAGCCAGCAGGCTTCGCAGCGCCATCTCCAGACCATAAGGAACGCGCTGCACGGGATTATCCGCGATTGCGTTCTGTAGTGCTTCTACCTTGCGGTTCATCCAAGTTTCAGAGCGTGAAGCCTGGGTAGCCGCTTTCACCATGCCCATCCAAGCTTCTGGAGTCTGAGCCTTCACCCCTTCTGAAGTGAGACAAGCTTCTAGCAAGTTCAAGGAGGTTTTGGAATATAAGTCTTTAAACACACCCTCGTAACTCGGAAAGATCTGATCTACAAGTGTACGCATGTTCAGTTTGGCTTGAACGTACAAGCTTGTGATAAACTCATGCTCTCGGGTTAAGAACTGTAAGTCCACCAACGCTTCTTTCCGTCCAGGATAGGTAGACCAGTTTTCTTCCTGATAGTACAGCTCCCCTAAATGCCAGGCATCTGATGCGTCCGTTTTGACTTTACGCAAACCAGTTCTTCTTGCTCTCTGTGCCTGCAACGGATTGACGAGAATGACTTCATATCCAGCCTGTTGCAAATAGAACACCAGGATACGATGATAATGTCCGGTGGGTTCTAAAATAACGGCTGGCTTGTGGGTCGTCTTCTGCTCTAATTCCTCCAAGAGTTGTTTTAGCTTTTCAAACCCTTTAGGGGTATGAAGAATTTCTTGGACTCGTCCAAAAGGATAGTTCCGCTTAACAAATGCTTGGGCAACAGATTTTCCTTTGGCTACATCCATGCCAATAACAGGTTTCATCTTCTCCTCCTCATTCGAATTCGCCGGTATTCCCACAATGGTTCCTACTCCACAGCTTCGCTTGTGATACGAGGTCAGGGCCTCAACCAGCTCAAACATGGTAGAAGGGGGCGGTGGGAGAACTGTTTTTAGTACGGGGTTTATCCCCAGAGGCTGTCACGTTCTCCCGGCTGCCTCCATCGTAAAACGGTTATTAAAAAAGGCCAACCAGTAATCTCTGGTTGACCTAATAATACGAAGAGGCTGTCCCAAAAGTAACCTAGCTGAGCCAGGCCTTTATCTTCAAAAGCTTAAAACTCAAAAAGCAGCGATTTTCCCGTTATTGGAGAATCGCTGCTCTGCGTTTTTGGTCATTTGCAGCTTGTTTTAATACATCATGGGCAAGTGAAAGCCAACCGACCTCGAGCGTCACTTTTTCGATACCGCGAAGCAGAAAACGCCGGAAGCCCCGGTTATTCTTCAGTTGTCCAAATACGCTTTCCGGCTCTGTCATTCGGTGAACGGCTAAGAGGTATCCTTCCTCGCTTCGCAGTATTTCCCGAGCCTGATTTTGGTACCGAAAGCGTTCCAAACTCACCACAACTTTCCGATTTCCGCTTGCCTTCGTGCAGCTTTCTTTTAGCGGACATCCTTCGCAGTTTTCACTTCGGTAATGAAGCTTCCGAATTTCGTATCCGCTCTCTAAGATTTCCTTGCTCTCTTTACGGAAATACAGCGTTTGTCCTGCCGGGCATGTCCAGCGATCCTCGGTTTCGTCGTACGCCCAGTTCTCAATCTTTCCGGCATTCGCTTTCCAGGCTTTGCTCTTTTCCTTGTGGTAGCTGCCGTATTTCACTACCGCCTGAATCTCTTTCTTTTCTAGGTAGGCGTAGTTTTCTTCGCTGCCGTAGCCAGCATCCGCGATGACGGTCTTTGGAAGTTTCCCAAGGATCTGTGCTTTTTCCATGTGCGGCTGTAAACAGCGCGTGTCGGTCGGTTTTTGATGTAGACTGTAGGCTAAAATAAACTGGTTTTCGGTCCCAATCTGTACATTGTAGCCCGGTTTTAGCTAGCCATTTCGCATGTGGTCTTCTTTCATTCGCATAAAGGTCGCGTCTGAATCTGTTTTACTGAAGCTATTTCGGTCACCAAACAGCTTTTGGTACTGTTCGTACTTCAGCAGTCGGGGAAGCAAATCTTTGCGTAACTTCCGTACTGCCTTTTTTAGGGGCTTGTCTTTCGGTTTTAGGGCAAGCTCAGCTTCAAGCTTTTGCACGGCTTGTTCGAGTTTCTTACTGCTCACTTCAGAACCTGAACCGAGTTCAACAAGATCTTTTCCTTGATTCTGCTGTTCTTTCTGCTCTTCTGCCGTTTCAATGTCAGCGAACAGGGCTTGCACCTTTTCCTGTAGTTTGGCTTTGTGTTTGCTGACCGCTTTGCCCCACACAAACGTATAGCGGTTGGAGTTCGCCTCCATTTTGGTTCCGTCCACAAAGTACTGCTCCAGTGAAACGTATTTTTCGTCAGCCAGAAATTGGAGCACGGCGGTAAATACAGTTTCGAGAATGGTCTTCATCCGCTGGGAACGGAAACGATTCAAAGTACGAAAGTCTGGCCGCAGCCGTCCGGCGAGCCACATGAAGAGGATGTTCTCCCGGACGGATTTGGCGATTTGACGAGAAGAATAAATTCGCTGGGTGTAGGCGTAAATGATGACTTTGGTCAGCATTTTGGGGTGGTAGCTGTCACGGCCGCCACCGGGGTAGGCCGCGTCAAAGATGGCGTTGTCCAGCCGATTGACAGCGGCATTCACGACACAAACGAGGTGATATTCTGGAATATCTTCTTCGAGATCCATTGGCAAGCAAAGTTGGTCCATGGTATATTGAATGTACAAAAGAAACCTCTCCTTTGAAATGGTTGTGTGGTAACTCCATTTTACCAAAAGAGGGGTTTCTTTTTTTGTGTTTTTATAAATATTGTGTCCATTTCCCGCTTAAACAGGGGAGAGAACGGAATGATTGTGGAAAAGCGATAGCGGTCGCCTTGGTCTTCGGATTTTCACCGCTAAGGGGAATGAAAAAAATCTGGAGAGCACAGCGATTGTAACAACGTTTCGTTCGCGGAGCGTCCTCACCGAGCACAAACGTCCATCCAGCTCCAAAACAAGGGGGGCCCAGCCATTTCATGGCTTATGGGACATCCCCTCATTTTTAGCTAATTAAGTTTATTTACTGATTACTTACTTTAGGAGAATAGTTCATCGTTAAAATTTTAGGATGCTATGACATTTTACACGTATAACACTTTAAACTTTGGATTTAATTATGTGTTTCATTTGTTCAAATTGATCCTGATATTGAGAAGAGGTACTTCGTAATATACAATAATTGTTGAACTACTTCCTGATTGTTTCTATTATAGGTAACAACGGCATACAGGGTCTCCGTAATTGATTGTTGCTGGAATGAGGATACCTCACCTAACCAGATCGAGTGTAAAATTACCCCGCAAACCTCAATAACATAGAAACCTGTCCGTTGTTGTAGCTGAGGGTAGTTAATCCTCGCTCCCTATTGTTTTTTTATGAGAATTTCCTTGAAAGTTCCTTGTAGTCATTTTGATGAATATATTTCTTTTCTAAGAAAGGCTAGTTTTGCAGTGTCCTCTCAACCTGGGAGAACGTTTTTTTAGTTCACAAAAGGCGATCCTCTCGTTTCTTTGGTATCCCCACATTCCGATTGATAATAACCAAGCCGATAGTGATGTCCGAATGGTCAAGGTGAAGCAGAAAGTCTACGTTCCTTTCGAACAGAAGGCGTTGCGCTTTGGTTTGCCCGATTACGGAGCGTAGTATCCACATACATTAAACAACAACTTCAAGTCCTTTCCTCTCCTCTCTATCTCTTGCTTTTTCTGATAACCCTGTTTTGAAGTGAACTAAGTAGTAACGAAAAACCCGAACATAAGCAATATGCCGGTGAGAAGTAGAATTTTATTTAGGCGTTATGTGGCGTTATGTAAAATGAACTTGGGGAATGGACAGAGAGGGAAAACGTGACGGAAGAGAATTTTGGAACTGTAGGAGCGTTAGCGTCCGCCTGAAAGCTTTCCGTAGGAAAGCTAGCTTCGGAAGCATAAGCAGTCACCGGATTTCTACCGCAGATAGGGGTTTAAATTAAGAAATCTGGGGACAACAGCGGCTGGAGGGCCAAACATTCTTTGGAGTCACTCATCCCGGTACGAAAAACTTACAAGTACAATTTACATAGCGTGAACTTGTTCGTATCCCAGGAAAACTTGCTTTAGAGTGGACTCTAAGGTTTATAGTGAATATGAAGCAGCCAATCTAGCAGGAGTGAAAGGGAGGAATTGCGATGAAGTACAGTTATTTGGGTAAATCGGGGTTAAAGGTCAGCCAGTTGTGTCTGGGGACGATGAATTTCGGACCGGAGACGGAGGAGAAGGAAGCCTTCAGAATTATGGATGCGGCCCTCGATGCGGGAATTAATTTCTTCGATACGGCGAATGTGTACGGCGGCCAGGACCGGCGGGGCTGGACAGAGGAAATTATCGGCCGCTGGTTTCAGCAGGGTGGCGGACGGCGCGAGAAGGTAGTGCTGGCCACCAAGGTCTACAATGACATGTTCGACGAGCAGGACGGTCCCAATTCCGGCTCAGGCTTGTCTGCCTACAAGATCAGACGGCATTTCGAAGGCTCGCTGCGGCGCCTGCAGACCGATCATATTGAACTATATCAGATGCATCATATCGACCGGAACGTATCGTGGGACGAGCTGTGGGGAGCATTCGAGATCCTCGTGTCTCAAGGTAAAGCCGACTATATCGGCTCCAGCAACTTCGCGGGCTGGCATATTGCTGCTGCCCAGGCAAAGGCGAAGGAGCGCCATTTCCTCGGCCTTGTCTCTGAACAGCATCTCTACAACCTGCTGGAACGGACGCCGGAGCTGGAAGTGCTGCCGGCCTCACAGGAGCTGGGCCTGGGTGTCATTCCATGGAGTCCGCTGGCCGGAGGCCTGTTGGGCCGCAATGCACTCGCCAAGACCGGGGTGCGCAGCGCCCGTTCAGCCAAGCTGGAGCAGCACCGCAGCCAGCTGGAGCAGTTCTCCGCGCTCTGCAAAGAGCTGGGTGAGCATGAAGATCAGGTCGCTCTGGCCTGGGTACTGGCGAATCCGGCTGTGACCGCACCAATTATCGGGCCGCGTACGATGGAGCAGTTCGCGGACTCCCTGCGGGTGACCGAGATCACGCTGGATGAGTCCACGCTGAAGAAGCTGGACGAGATCTTCCCTGGACCGGGCAAGCCGGCACCGGAAGCGTATGCCTGGTAAGCAAAGTCAACGACTGTTAACCATACCTATGGTAAGCAGGGTTTGGAACCCGGCATATCCCGCAGCAGCTGTATGATACGGAATCATCTAACCAATAACGGCCGGACTGTCCCTGATGGGATGGTCCGGCTATATTTTTGTAAGTATCCAGATAAATGTGGTAGACTGATCCTGTGAGTTGAACAACTAGAGAAGATAGGGGAACTGCCGATGCTTTTTTATCTGATAGCTGTCCTCGTGCTGATGCTTGATCAGGCAACGAAATGGATAGTGCGTACCCATATGGAGCTTGGGGAGATCCTTCCTTCCTGGACGCCGCATTTGCGGTTTGAATACTATGAGAACAGCGGCGCTGCCTTTAGCTCATTTCAGGGGTTTGGCAAGTATTTTGCGATTGTTGCCGTGATTTTTGTAGCAGCCATCTTCTATTACCGGCGCCAGGGCAAAATCCGCGGACCTTTGCTCGAAGCCGCCAGCGGTTTCCTGGTAGGCGGGGCCATCGGTAATGCCATCGACCGGGTACTCTATCACCAGGTGACAGATTTCCTGGTCTTCGGGGACAGGGGCGGGATTATGAATCTGGCCGATCTGGCGATCAATGCCGGAGGCCTTCTGATCCTGGTGTACCTGCTTGTAGACCATTTCCGGCAACCAGCAGCCCGCAGACCGTTATAAATTCCAGCTCCATAGCACTCCGTTCTATCATTTTATCTAATGCAACTTATCATAATTAGTAATGAACCCGGCTAAATCAGAGCGTTTTACTGTGATTTAGCCGGGTTTTGTGCATTTTATGCAACTATTTACCTTTTTAAGAACAAGATGGCTGTTATAAGATTCGTTGATCGTTTGCCGGTATTGTGTTAGCCTGAGTTCATGATATTAAGAGGAAAGAAGATTGCATGCTAAGGAGAGGTCGATATTGTTGCAACTACAAGTTACGAACAGTCCTTTTAATGAGAACCAGGCAGAGCTGCTGAACCAGCTGCTGCCCACGCTGACCCCTTCGCAGCAGGTATGGTTGAGCGGGTATTTATCTGCCGTGTCGCTGCAGGGCAATCAGGGATCAAGCATCCAAGCAGTATCCGCTGCTCCAGCAGTAATAGCAGAGTCGGCAACAGCCGCTCCGCAGCAAGCCTCGCGTGAAGTGACGGTATTGTTCGGCTCCCAGACCGGCAACTGCCAGCGGCTCGCGGTGAGCCTCTCCCGCAAGCTGGAGGAGCAGGGATTTAAGGTCACAGTGTCGGCAATGAACAGCTTCAAGCCGAATGGACTGAAGAAGACAGAGAACCTGCTGCTGCTGGTCAGCACCCATGGCGAGGGGGAACCGCCGGATAATGCCCGTGCCTTCCATGAATTCCTCTACAGCAAAAGAGCACCGCAGCTTCCAGGCTTGCGCTTCTCAGTACTCGCGTTAGGCGATACCTCCTATGAATTCTTTTGCCAGACGGGCAAAGACTTCGATCAGAAGCTGGAGGAGCTGGGTGCACAGCGGTTAAGCCCGCGTGTAGATTGCGACCTCGATTACGATGAACCGGTGGCCGAGTGGTTCGGTCAGGTCATCAGCGCACTTAACGGCGCACAGAATGCTTCAGGAATTGCGGATGCAGCGGTTCAGGCTGCTGAGAGCGCAGAGTCGCTGGAATCCGAATATTCCCGAAATCATCCTTTCCATGCCGAAGTACTGGAGAATCTGAATCTGAACGGCCGTGGCTCAGACCGTGAGACCCGCCATCTGGAGCTGTCGCTTGCCGGATCGAATATTACCTTTGAGCCGGGGGATTCGCTTGGCGTCTATCCCGAGAACCACCCGCAGCTGGTAGAAGAGATCATTGCCGCTATGGGCTGGGATGCGGATGAACGTGTTCCGCTGAATAAGAAGGGGGAAGAAGGCACGCTACAGGAGGCGTTGCTGCGGCATTACGAAATTACGGTGCTGACCAAGCCCCTCCTGGAACAAGCTGCTGGGCTTACCTCCGCACCTGCCCTTAAGGAACTTCTGACCCCCGGGCGGCAGCAGGAGCTGAAGGAGTATATACAGGGCCGTGATCTGCTGGATCTTATTCAAGACTTTGGACCCTGGAATGCTCCGGCCGGCATCTTCGTGACCATCCTGCGCAAGCTTCCGGCCCGGTTGTATTCCATTGCCAGCAGCTATAATGCCAACCCGGACGAAGTACACTTCACGGTGCGGGCTGTACGGTATGAGTCACATGGCCGTGAGCGTTATGGCGTTTGCTCGGTACACTGTGCTGAGCGTGTACAGCCGGGTGCCACCCTGCCGGTATATATCCAGAACAATCCGAACTTCAAGCTGCCCGCTGATTCCAGTGTACCGGTAATTATGATCGGTCCGGGCACAGGCGTTGCCCCGTTCCGTTCCTTCCTGGAGGAGCGCGAGGAGCAGGGCGCTGAGGGTCCAAGCTGGCTGTTCTATGGAGACCGTCATTTCGTTACAGACTTCCTCTACCAGACGGATTGGCAGCGGATGCTGAAAGACGGTGTCCTCAGCAGGCTGGATGTGGCCTTCTCACGCGACACTGAGGAGAAAGTGTATGTACAGCACCGTATTCTGGAGCAGAGCAAGGAGCTGTACCGCTGGCTGCAGGAAGGGGCGCATGTCTACGTATGCGGCGATGAGAAGCATATGGCCCACGATGTGCATTCTGCACTGCTTACAGTGATCCAGGAGGAAGGCGGACTAAGCCCGGAAGCGGCTGCCGCCTATCTGGAGAAGCTTCAACAGGAGCAGCGTTATCAGCGGGATGTCTATTAAGCGGGACTTAAGCGGAAGAGGAGAGAATCAGCAATGGCAAACAATGAACCAGTGGTGAAGCCGATTGGCGGTCCGCCGAGTGATGTTGAACATATTAAGCTGGAGAGCAATTATCTGCGCGGAGCGCTTGTCGAGACCCTCAGCAATCCGATTACAGGAGGGCTGCCGGAGGATGACAACCGGCTGCTGAAATTCCACGGCAGCTACATGCAGGATGACCGCGATCTGCGAAGTGAGCGGGAACGCTCCAAGCTGGAGCCGGCTTTCCAGTTCATGCTGCGGGTAGTAGCGCCCGGCGGTGTGGCGTCTGCTGCACAGTGGCTGGTCATGGATGAACTGGCTCACAAGTACGGCAATGGGACACTGCGCCTGACGACGCGGCAGGCTTTTCAGATGCATGGGGTGCTGAAGTGGAACCTCAAGAAGACGATTAGAACGATCAACGATACCCTGATGACCACGCTTGCGGCCTGCGGAGACGTTAACCGTAATGTGATGAGCGGCCCGAACCCGTATCAGTCGGAGGTTCATGCTGAGGTTCAAGAGTGGGCCAACAAAATCAGCGATCATCTTGCCCCGCGTACCCGTGCGTATCATGAGATTTGGCTGGACGGCGAAAAGGTTGTGGACAGTAAGGTGGTTGAGCCGATCTACGGCCCGGTCTACCTGCCCCGCAAATTCAAGATTGGGTTGGCGGTGCCTCCGTCCAATGATGTGGATGTATTCTCCCAGGATCTGGGCTTCATCGCCATTCTGGAGGACGGCAAGCTGGCCGGCTTCAACGTATCAGTCGGCGGCGGTATGGGAATGACGCATGGCGATACGAATACGTATCCCCAATTGGGACGGATTATCGGCTTCTGCCGTCCGGAGCAGATGATTGATCTCGCCGAGAAGACGGTTACGATCCAGCGTGATTACGGCAACCGTTCGGTGCGCAAGAACGCCCGCTTCAAGTACACGATCGACCGGCACGGGCTGGAGTGGTTCAAGGGAGAGCTGCACGAACGGTTGGGCTGGACGCTGGAGCCGGCGCGCGACTATCACTTTGATCATAATGGCGACCGATATGGCTGGGTGAAGGGGATGGACGGCAAATGGAACCTGACGCTCTATATCCAGAGCGGCCGGATTCAGGATCAGGAGGGCTACCCGCTGATGACCGGCCTGCGCGAGATTGCCAAAATTCACAGCGGAGACTTTCGGCTGACCCCGAACCAGAATCTGATCATCGGCGGAGTGACCCAGGCGAAGAAACGCAAGATTACAGAGCTTGCCAAGCAGTACGGGCTGACGGACGGGGCCCATCATTCTGCACTGCGCAGAAGTGCGATGTCCTGTGTAGCACTGCCGACCTGCGGGCTGGCTATGGCGGAAGCGGAGCGTTATCTGCCGTATCTGCTGGATAAGCTGGAGGTTATCATAGATGAAGCCGGGCTGCGTAATGAAGAGATTATCATCCGTATGACCGGCTGCCCTAACGGCTGTGCCAGACCGGCGCTGGGCGAGATTGCTTTTATCGGCAAAGGTCCGGGCAGATATAATATGTACCTGGGTGCAGGCTTTACCGGAGACCGGCTGAACAAGCTGTACAAGGAGAACATTGATGAGCAGGAGATTCTGGCCACTCTAGAGCCGATTATTCATGGTTATGCCAAGGAACGCGCTGCTGGTGAACACTTCGGCGATTATGTGATCCGCAGCGGATATGTCAAGGCCGTTACTTCGGGTCTCAATTTCCACGACTGACGGCTAATGCCTGGCGGTCTGCATATGCCGTAGTTAACAATAACTTGTACAGATTAGCCATCAAGGGAATGCAAATCATGAGCCTGTTTTCTGGTGTTTTTGCGGGAGACAGGTTTATTTTGTTTGTTTATTTGGATTTTCGGCGGTTTTCTTTCATAATATAGAGTAGCAATACACCATTATAACTAAGAGCCATTATATATAGTGAGTAATGGATTCTGTACAGAAGAGGCGAATTGAATGATCATTATGAAATCGATGGAAGAGATTGAGAAAATGCGGGCAGCCGGTAAAATCCTGGCGGAATGCCACCGGCAGATTGCCGGGTTGATCAAGCCGGGAATTACGACCTGGGAGATCGACCAGTTTGCCGAGAAGTTCATCCTCTCCCAGGGAGCAACCCCAGAGCAAAAAGGCTATCACGGTTATCCGTATGCCACCTGCGCATCTGTGAATGATGTCATCTGCCATGGCTTCCCGAAGCATGAGGAGCTGAAGGATGGAGATATTGTAACGATTGATATGGTAGTCAACCTGAACGGCTGGCTGGCGGATTCAGCCTGGTCCTACGGGGTGGGTACAATTAGTGAGCAGGCGGAGAAGCTGCTGGCGACAACCAAGGAATCCCTGTTCAAAGGCATAGAGCAGGCGGTAGCCGGCAACCGCATAGGCGACGTAGCGCATGCTATTCAGGTATATGCCGAATCTAACGGTTATTCCGTCGTCCGGGACTTCATTGGTCACGGGATTGGTTCCGAGATGCACGAAGCACCTGAAGTGCCTCATTACGGCCCGGCCGGCAAAGGCCCGCGGATTAAGGAAGGCATGGTGTTCACCATCGAGCCTATGCTCAATACCGGCAGCTACCGGACCAAGGTGGATGCAGACGGGTGGACTGCGCGCACCATTGACGGAGGTTTGTCGGCCCAGTATGAGCATACGCTGGCGGTCACCCCGCAGGGCACGATTATTTTGACAGAGCTATAGAAGAATTAAGGGGTTAAAGACCCGCATCACGCAGCAAAGGCAGGGCCGTCCATGGAGGACAGTCCTGCCTTTGCTGCAGCTGCAGCTGAGTTAATCGGTAATATTCCGTGTGTAATACTCGATGATATCCTTGCGGCGGATGATGCCGAGGAAGATTCCGCTGTCGTCCACTACCGGGACGAAGTTCTGGTCTGCTGCCAGGGTCAGCATATCCTCCATCTGCGCGTGGATTTCTACGCTCTCGTTATGCACATGACGCTGAATGGAGCCAACGGTCACCTCGTTCATATTCGCGAAGCTCAGACCATCGGTATTCTTCAGCTTCCATAGCAGATCGCCCTCCGACAAGGTCCCAACATATTTCCCGGCATCGTCAATAATCGGAATGGCCGAATAATAATGATTCTCCAGCTGATCCAGCGCTTCCCGCATAGAGATCGAGGAGGTGATGAATGCAACCTGATCCTTGGGCAGCAAAAATGAGGATATTTCCATAAGTTAGTCTCCTTTACAGTAGGATGAAATACATAACGTTATTACAATTAAAACATAGAACAGGATGTAAGCGCATTAAAAATCAGGTTACAACTTTGAAATGTTGCGTTTACGCTGCGGAGATGAGGCCACAGAAAAAAGGATATGCTGTCCTTCCAGGGGAAGAACCGTCATATCCTGAGCTGCTTTTGTGAAAAGTAAACTACCTAAGGGAGTCAGGCGTTCTGGCCGTTATCATGGCTAAGCTGCCAGTGAATGCCGAACTTGTCCTTCAGGTTCCCGTAGGCCTGGCTCCAGAAGGTCTCCTGCAGCTCCATGTGTACAGTTCCGCCTTCTTTCAGCTTGTTGAACCAGAGACGAATCTTCTCTTCATCGGTATCGCTCACCGTTAGGCTGATATTATTCCCTTCCGTGAACGGCATGCCGGGGAATACATCAGAGAACATGACCGGGCTGCCGGCAATCATCAGATTGGCGTGCATGACAAGATGTTTGGCTTCTTCCGGTACAGGATGGGACGGATCGGGCGGAGCCTCGCCGAAGGTCATGATATGCGGAGGCTCGGTCCCGAACACTTCAGCGTAATATTCTACAGCCTTGCGGGTATTGCCATTGAAATTCAAATACACATTGATTGCCACATCTGTCACTCCTCTAGTGTTAAATTAAGGCAAGGACGTTACGGTCCCATTGTATCATGCGCCTGTGCATTCACAAATATTCGGGGCAGGCTGTGCCATCATCACCTTGGAGAAGCCGGTGGATGCTAGAACAGCTTGTAAGCGCATCAAAAATCAGGTTACAACTTTAAAATGCTGCGTTTATGCTGTGGTTACGAGGCCATACCAAAAAAGGATATGCCGCCCTTCCAGAGGAAGAACGAACATATCCTGAGATGCTTTTGAAAAGGAGAGCTTCCTAAGGACATCTGCTCTTATTGCTCCTGCCTCATTACGATTGAATTACAGGACCTGATAAATGCTCAAGTTTGACCAAGTAGGGGGATTAAACTCGGCTGTGCCTGAAGCAAGAGTGATAGAAGCCGTCAAGGTTAACGTTGGATTAGGGCCGGCGCCAGTCTGGATTAAACCGCTGGATTCCTGGGTGAAGGCAGCTAAACCACCGCCACCTGCATTTCTCTGCGTACCAGTACTTATATTTTGTTGAACGCCGTCGAGGTAAACCAATATTTGAGAAGCAACAACGGGGATACTACCATTGCTTATCCGAATTCTCAAATTAAAAGAAACGAAGTAGAAGCTATTGGGTAGCAATTGAATACCTTGGCCGCTGTTCACAAGGGAGATACCTGAGCCATTAATAAAATTTTGTACAAATGTAATATTTGTAGGCGTTGCTGTTACTGGACCCGAAGGGTGAAAATTGGCATTGTTGGCCACGGGGCCCGTCGGGCCCGTCTCACCGGTTACGCCTGTCGCGCCGGTTACGCCCGTCACGCCGGTAAGCCCGGTTAAGCCCGTCATACCCGTGACCTCACCAGTTGAACCTGTTGCGCCTGTCACGCCTGTTGCGCCAGTTACCCCGGTCGCGCCCGTCATGCCCGTGACCTCACCGGTAAGCCCGGTTGCGCCAGTTACACCCGTAGCACCCGTCACACCCGTCAAGCCCGTCATGCCTGTCACCTCACCGGTAAGCCCGGTCGCGCCCGTCATGCCCGTGACTTCACCGGTACCCCCAGTCGCGCCAGTTAGGCCAGTGGCACCTGTCAGACCCGTCAAGCCCGTCATGCCTGTGATCTCACCAGTAAGCCCGGTCTCGCCGGTGACGCCCGTCGCGCCGGTCACTCCGGTAGCGCCAGTGTTTCCTGTGGCACCCGTCACGCCGGTAGCACCGGTCACGCCAGTGGCGCCGGTGATCCCCGTGGCACCTGTGCCCAAGGTTGCGCCCGTCATGCCCATGGCACCCGTCACTCCTGTGTTGCCAGTGGCGCCTGTTGCTCCGGTTACACCAGGCCCAGTCACCCCGGTTGCACCTTGCACCCCAACTGGGATCCACCCTGCGGGATAAGTCACCCCGCCGTCCTGACTGCTGCGATAGTATAAAGCCGAATCGGAAAAATACAGCTGTTGTACATAATCACCAACACGTGACACGTAAATCGTCCATACCGAAGGGTGTGCGACTCCTAGAGGACCATTCACCGGGCCAGCCGGATCGGCGGGGGTTCCCGAGCTGCTGTATACGCCAGCAGTCCTAAATTCATTTAGATCGTTGGTCGATGGTTCATCATTGCTGATTGGAAAAACACCGGCTGTTACACCGAGCACCACGTCTCCGGTTAATCCATTGACACTAAGTGCTCCACCCTCTGCTCCAGGAGCTCCGACAGATCCAGCAGGACCAACAACCGGTTGAATGTCTGCAACTGTCTGCAGCTTGGAGTCCAGCAACATTTCATGGCGGATAATTTTTTTAAATATGGCTTGAGTACTGTCACTGACCTGACCTAACTCGGCAAGTGTAGCGGGAGTGGTTCCCGGAAGTGTGCCGATTGCAAATTGAATCTTCTCTCCTTCAGCATTGAGAATATGCGCCAGTCCTAATTCCTCCATGGCAATAGAGGAAAATAAAAGACTGATCACATCGTCCCGCGATATGGATATCGTTGGGGTGATATTGGGCAGGTTCGGACTTGACAAGTGATCCCCTCCTTTACTACAAAATGGGCAGGGGGCTTTTGCCCCCTTGTTCATCCCTTAATCCTCTGCAAAAAGCGGAATCTGTTCGTTTAACGGAACCTGATAATACTCAGGTTGGACCGATCCGTAACATAAGTTCCCGTACCGGCGCTTAGAGAATAAGTAGCTTCGAGAGTCATGGTATTGTCAGTGGCGCCGGTTTGAAGAAAACCATTTCCTTCCAGAGAGAAAAACACAGTAGCCCCGGCCCCGCCATTTTTTTGTCCGGTGACCGTTATAGGCTGCACATTACCGTTCAATCTAACTATAATTTCAGAACTGGTTACATTGTTTGTTTCATCAGAGAGCGCAATAGTTATGGTAAACGAAACATAATATAAGCTGTTTGGGAACACCATGATATTGCTTGCGGGCACGCCAAGTTGAATTCCGCTGCCATTATTAAAAATTTCTTGAAATACAATAGGTGTTAAGGTCGAAGGTACTGTAGCCGTTGCGGGCTCAAACATCGCATTGTTAGTTACAATAATAGGCCCGGTGACACCGGTAGCCCCCGTAACGCCGGTAGCTCCAGTGACGCCAGTGGCCCCTGTCAAACCAGTAGCTCCGGTGACGCCAGTAGCCCCGGTGACGCCAGTAGCCCCGGTGACGCCAGTGGCTCCGGTGAGGCCGGTAGCCCCCGTCACTCCGGTCTCCCCGGTGAGGCCGGTAGCCCCTGTCAAACCAGTAGCCCCAGTGAGGCCGGTGACGCCAGTGGCGCCGGTCTCCCCAGTGACACCGGTAGCGCCAGTAATGCCGGTCGCCCCCGTTACCCCGGTCTCCCCAGTGACGCCGGTCGCCCCAGTGAGTCCGGTAGCCCCAGTGTCACCGGTCGCGCCAGTTACGCCCGTAGCTCCGGTAACGCCAGTGGCTCCGGTGAGGCCGGTCGCCCCCGTCACCCCGGTCTCCCCGGTTACGCCAGTCGCCCCTGTCAAACCAGTAGCCCCGGTTACGCCAGTAGCCCCCGTCTCACCGGTAGCGCCGGTAATGCCGGTAGCACCGGTAGCTCCGGTGACACTAGTGGCTCCGGTGGCCCCAGTGTCCCCGGTGGTTCCGGTTGGCCCACGAGCACCGATTTCTTGCCAATCTGACCAACTCAGGCCACTGTCTGGACTGCTGCGGTAATATATTGCCAGGTTGGAAATGTACAACTGCTGGATATAAGGCCCTACCTGGGAGACATAAATCGTCCATGACGGCGGATGGTCAACTCCTAATGGACCATGAAGCGGCGCTCCTACATTTGGATCTCCCGAGCTATACACCCCAGCAGTGATTAATTGGTTCAAATCTTGGGTTGATGGTTCATCGTTACTGATCGGAAAGACACCAGCCTCTGTACTCAACACAACATCGCCCGTCAATCCATTGACGCTACTTACTGCACCGGCAGCGCCGGTTACCCCCGTGGCTCCTGTGGGTCCGATTAATGAAGGAATTTCAGAAGCGGAGTTGAGTTTTGAATCCAACATCATTTCGGTGCGGAATACGGAATCGAGCATAGACTGAGCACTGCTGTTTATCTGAAGAACCTCACCCAACGTAGCAGGTGTGATCCCCGGAAGTGTACCCAAGGCAAATTGGATGTTTTCCCCTTGGGCATTAATAATATGAGCTAAGCCCAACTCTTCCATTGCAATGGAAGAAAATAACAGGTTGAGCACGTCATCTCGAGATAAAGTGATCGTTGGCGTGATATTGGGCAGATTAGGCTGTGACAATATAACCCCTCCTTTTATATAAGATACAATCACTCTATTCTTGTTTACTGGTTGTAGTGTTAGGCATATCATTCATTTAAGCAGACTTTATGGATTCAACTACTAATGGGCAAATTTCCCTGAATTATGCTATTATTATAGAGTTGTCGCTGGCCAGTCACATTAAAGGAGAAATGCATATGACAGTGATCAGACAGTTGCAGCCGGGTGAGGAGAAGCTGATCACCCCCTTGATCCGTGAAGCGTTTGATATACATATTGCCGCCAATTATTCGGCGCAGGGTGTTATAGAATTCTACAGGTACATTGAGCTTGCCGCCATTGTCAGGCGGATGCAGGAGGATCACGAGATCTCCATCGCGCTTAGCGGGGAAGAGGTTACAGGAATCATAGAGCTGCGCAATCATCAGCATATCTCTCTGCTGTTCGTGAAGAATGCGTATAAGGGAACCGGAATCGGCAAGATGTTGATGTGGCATGCGGTTGACCGGATGAGAGCGGGAGGAAGCAAGCAGATCACGGTGAACTCTTCTCCGAATTCTATTGGCTTCTATGCCTCCCAGGGATTCGTATCGCTTGGTGAAGAGGAAGAAGAGCACGGGATACGTTCACTGAGCATGAAGCTGGATTTGAAGGGATAGCGGGCCCCGCAGCCTTGCGCAGATGCCCCATACGTCAAAGAAGTAGACGGTGGGGCATTTTTTTGTGTGCGGCCAGCAGGAATAAACTGGAGTGTTATCGAATATTAGCGAATATCAACAAAATTCGACTTTTCAACTACATACATACGCGGGGGTTTGCGCAATGAAAACATGGAAAAAGACAGCATTCTTGATCGTTACCTTCGGACTGATCTTTCTGCTCCCGTTACTCGGCAGTCTGGCAAAATGGAAGGGGCTGCCCCTGGGTTACGGGGACTTCCCGGCCCAGAAGGTTGAAGCAGACCCCAGATTCAGCCTGCTCTATTTCTCGCTTGCCTGCGTCGTGGCCCTGGTTATCACACTGGTGCTGGTATTCCCCCGCTGGTTCGGCTTCAAGAAGACGGAAGAGGCACCCAGGAAGGCGGGGCAAGCCACCCCTTTCCCGGTCTGGTTCTGGTGGAGCCTGCCGGTCCTTGCGCTTAGCTGGTTCCTGATGTGGGCACGGGTTAAGCTGTTTATCTCTCTGGAGCATTACACGTTTGTTCCCCTCTGGTGGTCCTTTATTCTGATTCTGGACGGGCTGGTCTACCGGAGAAATCACGGAGCTTCAATCATCTCGCGCAAGCCCCATGTAATGCAGCTGCTCGCAGTGGTGTCCTGCTTCAGCTGGTTTGCTTTTGAATACCTGAATTTCTTCGTGCTGGAGAATTGGTATTATCCTAATAATGAAGTCTTCTCTAACTTCGGCAATGTGTTCTGGTTCTCCTTATCCTACACCACCGTTCTTCCGGCCATCTTCGAATGGTACTTACTCCTCAAGACCTTCCGTCTGTTCCGCAACCGTTATAGTCATGGGCCTAAGCTGAACGTATCACGCATGTGGCTGATCATCTATTATATTCTCGGGCTGATCCTGGCCTTCGGCATGGGCTATTATCCGTACCTGCTGTTCTGGGTGCTGTGGGTTGCGCTGGTTCCGATGCTGTCCGCAGCGATGGCGCTTGCCGGTTACTGGACTCCCTTCACCCCGGTGAAGAACGGAGACTGGTCCAAGGTCATTCTGGTGGGACTGGCTACGGTGTTCAACGGCTTCTTCTGGGAGTTCTGGAACTTTGGCAGTGAGTGGTTCCATGACGATGCCCCTACCAATCCGAATTACTGGAAATACTCGGTGCCGTATCTGGACAAATTCCATATTTTCTCCGAGATGCCGGTTCTGGGCTATTTCGGTTATCTGTTCTTTGGGCTAAACTGCTGGATTATCTGGCTGATCGCTGCCTATGTATTTAAATTCGATGCCGATATTGAGATTACGGGAGAACAAGGCTAAAGGTGGAGTACAATGATTGCTAATGACCATTATCAGGTCCTGGAGACCATTTCAGATAATCCCATAAAAGCAGTGTACCGGTGCACCGAGGCTGCCTCTGCAGAAACGGTCATTCTCAAGGTGTTAAAATCGGAGTATGCCGGCACTGAAGCGGTGATGCGCTTCAAGCAGGAATATAAGCTGCTTACAGAGCTCAGTACTAGCACAGACGGGGTTATCCGTCCCCTGAGGCTTGAGGAGCAGAACGGCCTGTATGTCATGGTCCTTGAGGATATAGCCGGACGTTCGCTGAAGCGGATTCTGTCGGAAGAACAGCCGGGGGAGAAGGCCTTGCTGAAGCTGGCGGTTAAGGTTACGGATATTCTGGGCTCCATTCATGAGCAGAACGTTATCCATAAGGATATCAAGCCGTCGAATATCATCTGGAACCGGGAACGGGATATTGTCCAGGTGATTGATTTCGACCTTGCAGTGAAGCTGTCCAAGGAGAGGCGGGATTTCCAGAACAGCGGCGTGCTGGAGGGCAGTCTGCCGTACATCTCACCGGAACAGACCGGCCGGATGAACCGGAATATTGATTACCGGAGCGACTACTATTCACTGGGTGTGGTCCTGTATGAGATGATGACCGGCCTTATGCCGTATCCATCGTCCGAGATGCTGGATCAGATCTATTCCATTATTGCGAAAGAAGCCGTCTCCCCTTACCATGCAACCGGAGGCAAGGTTAGCAGGGGCTTATCGGCCGTTATTATGAAGCTGATGGAGAAGTCTTCGGAGGACCGGTACCGAAGCGCTCACGGCATCAAGGCCGATCTGAAGAAATGCCTGGCCGGTCAGGAGGATTTCGTGATTGGAACGGAGGACCTCCTGAACACCTTCCGCATTCCGCAAAAGATAGTGGGCAGACAGCAGGAGCTGTCCACCCTGGAGTCAGCCTTCCGCAGCAGCGTGAGCGGGAGTTCACAGGTCATGCTGGTCTCCGGTGACGCAGGTGCAGGCAAAACGGCACTGGTCCATGAGCTGCACCGGACGATCAGCCGGGAGAAGGGGCTGTTCGCGGAAGGGAAGTTCGACCAGTACAATAAGAACATTCCGTACAGTGCGCTCATTCAGGCCTTCCGCAGGCTGGTCAGCCAGCTTCTGGAGAGCCCCGATGAGGCGTATAAGCGTGAGATCACCCGTTCGCTGACCCGGTTGCTTGGCGGGAATGGCGGTGTGATTACGGGATTGATTCCTGAGCTGGCCGACTGGATAGGAGCCCAGCCGGAGCCGGAGCTGCTGAGTCCGGCCGAGGAGACGAACCGGTTCTTCCTGACCTTTGCCAAGTTCGTGCAGGGGGTGATACATCCGGACCGGCCGCTGGTCCTCTTCCTGGATGATGTCCAGTGGGCGGATTATTCCAGCCTGCAGCTGGTGGAGAAGCTGGTGCTGGATAATCATCTGCAGCGGATGCTTGTGATCTGCTCCTTCCGGCAGAATGAGATCCATGAAGGTCATCCCTTGTTCGCCGCGATGGCCAAGATCGGCAAGAACCGTGAGGTTGGACGTATTCATCTTCAGCCGCTGCAAGAGACAGATGTACAAAGCCTTGTGGCAGATACGCTATACAGCAGCATGGAACGCGTTGAAGGAATTACCGGACGGTTATATAAGCGGTCCAAGGGGAATTCCTTTTTCCTGACGGAAATGCTGAAGGATCTTCACCGGCGCAGGATTATCTATTTCGATAAGCAGAACGGGGAATGGAGCTGGAGCCTGGAGCGGCTGGAGGCGCTGCCGGTTCATGACAGCGTGGTCGATTTCCTGGTTGGACAACTGGAGCATCTGCCTGAGGAGGTCCGTCATATCCTGATGCTAAGCTCGGCGGCCGGCAGTGTGTTCGATTACGGGATGCTGACGCTAATCGGAGAAGAAGCGCCGGAGGTGATTGCTGCGGCGATTACCCGGGCTGTCCAGGAAGAATATATCGTTCCTGCCGACCATAAGTACGCCATATTCTCGGCTACACTTGCCGAATCCGGCCGCGAGGCTGCCCAGATGGGGATCCGGCTGAAATTCGCCCATGACCGGATTCAGCAGGCCTTCTATCAGCTGCTTGATCCTGAACGGGGGAAGAGGCTTCATCTTAGTATCGGCCGGCTCCTGCTGCGGAATCTGGCAGAGGACGAAGTGGAGGACAAGCTGGTCGATATCGCCACCCACATCAATCAAGGACTGGGGTTAATCACCGACAGCTCGGAGGCACGTGAGGTGGTCGCTCTGAATTTGCGGGCAGCCCATAAGGCCAAAGCAGGATACGGGTATGATTCTGCCTTCCTGCTGCTGGAAGCGGCAATGGAGTTGCTCCCGGAGCAGATCTGGAGCACAGATCCGGGGCAGGCAGCGGAGATCTACAGGCTGTATGCGGAATGCAGCTATCTCACCCATCATATCGGTCAGGGGGATCAGGCTTGCCGTCTGCTGCTTGAGCAGACTACGGAGCGGATGGCTATTGCGGAAATCTACGAGATGCAGACCAATCATTATATGTACCTCGGTATGATGCCCGAGTCGATTGCTTCGGGGAGACAGGGACTGAAGGCGCTCGGAATTAAGATTCCGGCCAAGGTTGGAATGCCCGCAGTCCTTAAGGAACTGCTGGCCGTTAAGGCCGCGTTGCGGGGGAGAACGCCGGAGACGATTTTTGCACTGCCGGAGATGCAGGACCCGGAGATGAAGCTGGTGATGCGGCTGCTGGTTAACTTTATACCGCCGGCGTTTATCTCGGGGGAGACCTCACTGTTCGGGCTGGTGGTGCTGAAGAAGGTGGGTCTGACACTGAAATACGGCAACTCGCCGGAGTCGGCGCTTGCTTTTATCGGCTATGCCATGCTCTTGTCAGGCTTCGGGGATACCCCGGGGGCCTTCGCTTATGGACGACTCGGGATCAGAATTAACGACAAATTCAATGATTTGCAGTGGAAAGGTGCCGCGCATGTTCTGTATACGCTATTCAGCCACGCCTGGACTGAGCCCTGGGATACGCTCCAGGACTGGTTCGGCACCTCGATTGAAGCCAGTCTGCGGACAGGGGATCTGCTCTACCTCGCCCATTCTGCCTTCTATGTGAATCTCTGGAATCCGTCGATGGACATCCCGGCCTTGATTCAGGAAAGTGCCCGTACGATCTCTATGATCGAGAATACGAAATATAAGGAGTCGCTTGCCACCGCACAGCTGGCCCGCCAGTATTATCTCAGTCTTGCCGGTGAGCTTCCGGAGCGTACCTCATTCAATAATGAAGTCTTTAGTGAAGAGGTTTATCTGCACGAATTGCAGGGGGCAAGGTATTACTCGGGAATTGCCATCTATTATATCTACAAAATGAAGCTGCTGTTTCTCTACGAAAAGCATGATGAAGCGCTGGAGTACATTGAGCGGGCGTATCCGATTATCGGGACGCTGGCCGGATCGGCTTTTATGGAGGAGTTCGCACTGTACACGTTCCTGAATCTGGCTTATGCTTACAAGGGTTTGGGGGTAGGCGGCAAGCGGAAGGCCAGATCCAGAATGCGCAAGGAGCTTGGCCGGGTACGCAAATGGGCCAGCAATGCACCGGGAACCTTCCGCCAGCATGAATATCTGATGAGGGCCGAATGGGCTAGGATCTCCGGGAACAGCACCCGCGCAGGCTATTATTATGATCTGGCCATTGAGGCCAGCGAGCAGGGCAGCTTCATCCGCTATAAGGCACTCTGCAACGAGCTGGCGGCCCGGTACTATATGGACAAAGGCTTCAATGAGTTCGCCGCCTATCTGCTCAGACAATCCGAATATTATTATTCGGTCTGGGGCGCCAAGGAGAAGATCGCGTTCATCAAGGAGCGTTACCCCGCCCTGGCTCAAAAAATCAGCACCAAGGAGTTCATGCACGGCAGGACGGTGACGGACTATACGGCGAGCATCGACCTCAATTCCATTATTCTGGCTTCGCAGGCCATCTCCAAAGAAATTGAACTGAACCACCTGCTGGAAGCGCTGATGCAGATCGTGATCAAGAATGCCGGGGCGCAGCGGGGCTGCATCCTGATGACCTCCAAGGCCAATCTTCTGGTCGAAGGGGAATATAAAGCGGATACGGACCGGATCTCAGTGGCCATTCATGAGTCGCATCAGCTGGATAATCTGCCTGCTTCGATCATCAGAGCGGTGGAGGAGAGCCGGGAGAGCCTGATCTACAATGATGCCTATTCCGAGACTCCATTCGTGAATGATCCTTATATTGTGAGGCAGCAGCCGAAATCGATGGTCTGCATGCCGCTGATTAACCAGAATAAGACGATTGCCATCATCTATCTGGAGAATAATCTGGTGACCGGCGTATTCACTGAGGAACGGATGAAGATTATCAATCTGCTGTCCAGAGAGATGGTCTTCTCGCTTGAGAATGCCACTCTGTATAATGAGCTTGAGCGTTCTGAGGAGAAGTACCGCCAACTGGTCAACAACCTGCAGGACGGGGTGTTCGTGGTCCAGGATATGCGCTGTGTCTATGTTAATGAGGCTCTGGAGCAGATGCTCGGCTACCAGCCGGGCGAGATGCTGGAGCAGCCCTTCGGGAATTTCATTACCCCCCCGGAGCGGGAGAAGGTGATGCATTATTATGCCAGACGGGTCGAGGGCAAGCAGGCACCGGAAGAGTACGAGACAAGGCTTTTGCATAAGGATAAGTCCCTTGAAGTCATCGCCATTCACAAGGTCGTCAGAATCATGTATCAGGATAAGCCGGCCATTCAGGGAACGATTAAGGATATCACTGAGCGTAAGAAGGCGGAGGAGGAGCTGCGGCGGCACAAGGAGCATCTGGAGGAACTGGTGGCGGAGCGGACGAAGGAGCTGGAGTTTAACAACGGGGAGCTCAGCAAGTATATCGGGCTAATTGAACGGATCTCCATCACCGATGAATTAACCGGGCTGTACAACCGCAGATACTTCAATAAGCTGTTCCTGGAAGAGGTGGACAAGGCTGCTGCCGGCAAACGGTATTTAACCTACCTGATGCTGGATATTGATTATTTTAAAAAATACAATGATACCTACGGGCACTATGAAGGCGATACGGTACTGCGCAGAATAGGCGGGGTTCTAAAGGAACTGGCTGAACAGGCAGATGGAACCGCGTTCCGGCTGGGCGGGGAGGAATTTGGGATTGTGGCTGCCGGGCTGACTCCGCCAGAGTCCCGCGTGTTCGCTGAATTGATCAGACGAAGCATTGCGGAGCTGGGGATACAGCATGATCTAAGTCCGGAATACGGAAGAATTACCGTCTCGATTGGCGTAGCCGCCGTCCTTGTGGATGGTCTGCGCGAGGAGGATATCTACAAGCTGGGTGACGATGCACTGTACCAGTCCAAGGCAGAAGGCCGCAACTGTGTTACATTGTTCGGGCGATAGGATTAGAGCGATAAGAGATGTACATAAATAAATAAGATTAGGGAGCTGTTGAAGCAATGAATACCGAACAGGAATCAGGACAGGAAACAGGACAGGAATCAGAAATGGACCAGCTGCGGAAGGCGCTAGAACTATCTTTGCCGCTGGTGCAGCGGCTTTTCCCGCTGGATGTAATGTTTGCTTTGGCAGATCGGGACAAGTTCATTTATTATCTGCAAGGGAAGGAACTGAAAGCCAAGATTGAACTGGGTTCTCCGGTACCGCCCAGCGGGGGAATCCGGGCTGCGCTGGAGAGCGGGGAAGAAGTCAGCGCTACGATTCCAAGAGAAATCTACGGAGTCCCTTTTAAATCGTCATCCATGCCTATCCGGGACCGGAACGGGGTTGTGACAGGAGTATTCACGATCGGAATCAGCCTCAGCAATCAGGTAACGCTTAGCGATGCGGCGAATGCGCTGGCGGTGACCTCTGACGAGATCAGCTCGACTTCGGTAGAGATTGCAGGCACGGCCTCGGATCTGGCGAATACAGTAGGGGATCTGAAAGAGCTGGGACAAAAGGTGGTTGAGGATCTGCAGCAGACGGACGAGATTCTCGATTTCATCCGCAAGGTGGCAGATAATTCCAACCTGCTGGGGCTGAATGCAGCCATTGAAGCGGCGCATGCCGCTGAGCATGGACGGGGCTTCGGCATCGTAGCCCAGGAGATCCGCAAAATGTCCGTGTCCAGTGCTTCATCGGCCAAGGATATTGCCGGTATTCTGCAGATGATTAAGCAGAAGATTAACCAGATGGATGCCGTGCTTACGGATTGTCTGGCGCAAAGTGAACGTCAGGCCGCAGCCACAGAGGAGATTACCGCCTCGATGCAGCAGCTCGCAGCTTCCGCCGTGGAGATTGAGAGTATCGCCCGTCTGATCTAGTCTGCACCCGTCTCTAGTGTCAAAGAGTTCCTCCTCTGCATACAGTATCTGGACGAATGCCCAGTGTACATTAAGGCCACAATCCAGTCTGAGGAGGAACTAATCATGCTAGATCCAGTATTGCAGGCGCCGGACCTGAAGCTAGCCGCCGATTCTAACCAGGTGCTTAATTATAAGCGGGATGCGAACAATTATATTACCCAGCTATTTGGTGAACAGCTTCCGGCGATACGTAACGGTTTCTTCAATGCCCATATGAGCAAAGGCTTCATCGTCCAGCCGCACTGGCATACGAATGTGACGGAGATGATCTTCGTGATCAGCGGGGAGCTGATTGCCTCTGTGTTCGATCCGTTCACTCAGAAGCTGATGACCTATCACCTGAAGGCCGGACAAATTGCTGTCTTCCCGAAGGGCTGGTTCCACTGGATTCTGGCCGAGAGCGAACAAGCCCATTTCCTGGCGATCTTTGATGCGCCGACACCGGATATTGTGTATGGTTCAGACTTCCTGCGGGCCGTTCCCGCAGAGGTCATCCAGCGCGCCTATTGCATCAATGAAGAAGAATACGCTAAGGCTGTCGCCCCGCTGAAGGAATCGATTATTCTTGGACCGCCTCCGGGCTGCGCCGTAGCAGGGACTGCCGGGGGAACCAACATGGACCCGTCTGCCAAAAGTATGCCCGCCTACGCTGCCCAGCAGCCTGCGGCGGCATTCTACCCCTATCAAATGTATCCGCGCCGTTAGGCGGCGGCTAAGCTATACGAATTGATCTGAACAGAAAAAGCAGGCCAGGGAGGAATTCCTTGGCCTGCTTTTCTAATGGATACAGGGTCTGCGCGGTTTATTTTGCTTCTTCCAGCTTGTGGTTAAGGTCCTTATATTGACTCAGCAGTTCGGAGAGTGCCTGCTTAATGGCTGCGGCATCTGTGGCTTGTGCAGCCTCTGCCAGGTCAGCCTGTGCTTTGAATAAGCCATTGATATACGCCGCATGTAAGGTTACCACATTGGCAAGCTTCCCGGATTCCAGAGAGTCAGGTTTCGTTAGTGTGAGGTTTGCAACTTCTGAGGCAGATAGGACTGCCTCAACGTGGCCCCCGGTTGACCCGTATTCCGACACAGTGGCAAGCGCAACCGATTCCTCGTCTGTTAACGTTCCAGGCGTGGCTAATTGCACCTCCATCATGCCGGTTTTTTCTGTCCATGGAGTGGCAGACATTGACGTGGTGATATCCACGCTAAGCGCTTTGGTGCTTGTTAATGCATGGTAGCGGCTGAGCGTATCCCGCCAGTCCTGGGCTGTTTCCGGTGCATAGCTGTTCACCAGCTCCAGAACGTGCGGTTCTAGCAAGGGGAGCAGCTTACTGCCATTTGTGGCTGCAGCGGCCGTGCTTATGGTGGCAGTGGGTCCCTGTACTGGAGGCGGAGCGATTCCCGTATCCGCGAAGACCGGGGTGGCGATGCTGGACAGCAGCAGGGTGGATAGAGCCATTCTTTTCACGATTAGACGATTCATGTACGAACACTCCTTCAGGTGGTTTGTCTTACAGCTCTCACTATAGCGGGCTTCTGTGGCAGGAGAGGGTCAGTAATGTGGAAAAACAATGGCAGGGCCCTATCCCGCTCAGCCGCTTGCTATAATGGTGAAGACACAAATTACGGAGGTTAGCTGAATGAACAATCAAACGGTCATTGCCATTGTGGACGATGACGAGAATATACGCAATCTGGTGGAAGCTTATTTACATAAGGAGAATTACCGGACGATTGGCCTTGGAAGTGCCGAGGAGGCGTGGGATTTATGGAGGAATGACCCTCCCGGCATGTGGGTGCTCGATATTATGCTTCCGGGAATGGACGGCTATGAGCTGTGCAGGCGTATCCGCGATGAGGCGGAGGTGCCGATTATTATGATCTCTGCCAAGGATAATGAAGTGGATAAAATCCTGGGTCTGGAGCTTGGCAGCGACGATTATCTGGTCAAGCCCTTCAGTCCCCGTGAGCTGGTAGCCCGGATCAACCGCCAGTTGAGACGGTGGGAACGTCTTCAGAAGTCCCAGTCTGCGGCTGTTCTGCCTGCTGTGCATACAGGGATAGAGCTGGGCAGTCTGCTGCTGCATCCCGAGGAGAGAAGATCCTTCTGGCGGGGAGATGAAGTGGAGCTGACCAGTAAGGAGTTCCTGATGCTGATGGTCTTTGCGGGAAGTCCGAACCGGGCTTTTACGCGCGAAGAGCTGCTGGGCCATGTCTGGGGAGAGGATTATTTCGGCAGCGACCGCGCTGTCGACCATCTGATCAAGCGCATCCGCAAAAAAATGGACGGCCTGCCGCTGGAATCGGTCTGGGGTCACGGCTACCGTATGAGAGAGGTGCAGGAATGAAGGGGATGGCGGAAAGGCTAAACCTGCGGATGAAAAAGCTGAAGCTGGTGCATCAGATCAACGTTGCTTTTGGGCTGTCTCTGCTGCTGGTCCTGTCCATCACGGGAGTGATGATCCATTATGTGCTGATGGACCATTTCATTGGCACGGAGCAAGAGGGATTAAGGACGCTGGGCGCTTCCCTTAGCGCGAGTCTGGAGAGGGCTCCATCCGCGGAAGGAGGGGCATTTACATTGGGGAAAAGCGAGCCGCTTACGCCTCCATATCCTACGCTCTCCAGCGGAGTACAGGCCATCGTGAGCGACCAGCAGGGGAATGTCGTCTCGGGAAATCTCCCGGCTCTGCCTGTGCAGTCCGGGGTAACGGTGGATGTCACAGCTATGGAGCAGGGGAGCCTGCAGAGCTTATGGGCTGGCAATGATCCGCGTTATCTGGTGCAGGTCAACACGCTTCCTCAAGGTAAGCTCACCCTGCTGACTCCTGTCAGCAGAATCAAGGTCATTGAGCAGTCGCTCTTGAAACGGCTGATCCTTGTCTTTGCTGCGGGAGCGGCAGCAATGCTCCTGTTCAGCCTGTTCATTACGCGGAAGCTGATTGATCCGCTGATCAGCCTGCGTCAGGAGCTGGGGAAAGTGAAAAACCGCCGGTTTGCCGAAGTGAATCTGGTCCGGGCAGGCGGTGAAATCGGGTCTGTCGCCAGGGCGGTATACGAGATGGCCGGTGAGCTGCACCGGTTCAACCGGGTGCAGAAGCAGTTTTTTCAGAATGCTTCGCATGAGCTGAAATCTCCGCTGATGTCGATAGCCGGTTATGCGGAGGGCATTAGGGATGGAGTATTTGAAGGAGAGAGCGTCCGTAAAGGACTGGATATTATTCTGAGTGAAAGCGGACGCTTACGTGATCTGGTCAGCGAAATGACCCTTCTGGCGAAGCTGGACAGTGAAGAGGATATTTACCAGGCGGAGGATACGGATCTGGAGGAGCTGCTGAGCGAGGCGGTGGAGCGGGTCAATCCGCTGCTGGCGGCAAGGAAGCTGTCGCTGCATCCGGCAGTCTCCGGGGACCGTGGGGGGATGGTAAGAGCAGACCGGGATAAGCTGCTGCAAGCTCTGCTGAACGTGTTATCCAATGCGGCCCGTTATGCCGGGAAGCGTATTGATGTAGAGGTGCATACAAGCAGAGAGAGGATTACATTAACGGTTGCTGACGATGGTCCGGGCATCGCAGAGGAGCTGCTGCCCAACCTGTTTCACAGGTTCGTCAAAGGGAAAAATGGCGAATCCGGGCTGGGACTCGCCATCGCACGTGCTATTGTGGAACGCTGCGGCGGAGAGCTTAGTGCCCGGAACCGCCCGGAGGGCGGCGCAGTCTTCACGTTTGTGTTCCCGCCATCTGCGGGCAGCGTTTAGTACTCGTTGAACATTGCGGCAATTTCATCGTAGCCGGTAGTTTGCGTAAGGGCGAGGGAGAGCAGGATTCTGGCTTTTTGCGGGACCAGGCTGTTGCATGGAATAGAATTGGCAGACAAATCAATGTAGGAATCCTTGAGTGTGATTCCGCTGGAAATCCGCGAGCAGCGGACTACCGGGATGTTATTGTTCTTCAGCTCCCCCACCTTGTCAATCCAAGGCTTGCTGTAGATCCCTCCGCCTGCTCCGGCAATGACAATCCCCTTAGAGATCGTAGCCAGATAATCCAGAATCCCGGGATTGGCATCCACATGAAAATAAGCTACGGACACTTCCGGCAGCTCCTGGATTACAGATACGTCGAACTGGGTTGCGGTAGTATGCCGCTTCAGGGTGCGCGTATAGAAGAAGGCATGGCTGTCACGCATATATCCCAGGCAGCCGAAATCGCGCTCGTCGAAGGCGTTGGCCTTGAAGGTGTTTACCTTTTGTACATCCCGTCCGCTGTAAATTCCCTCAGCAAAGACAACCATCACGCCTTGGCCGAAAGCCTCGGGATTCGCTGCAAGTGCTACGGACTGATACAGATTCAGAGGCCCATCGGCGCTGATTGCGGTAGCCGGGCGCATAGATCCGGTAATGATTACCGGCTTGTCGGTCTTGATCACCAGGTTCAGGAAGTAGGACGTCTCATCGAGAGTGTCGGTGCCGTGGGTAATGACGAATCCGTGCACATCCTCACGGAGAGCAAGCGTGTTAATGTAGGTTGCCAGGGTAAGCCAATGTTCGCTGGTAATATCGGCGCTGCACAGATTACTGACCTGTACCCCGGCACAGTTCGCCAGCCGTTCCAGGTGCGGTACACTATCCAGCAGATCCTGCACGGGCAGGGCGCCGGGCTCGTAATTCAAGGTTTTATGGGCTTCGCCGCTGCCGGCAATGGTGCCGCCGGTGGCGAGAATGACTACATTTTTGAGGCCGGGATTATAGTAAGGGGAAGCCGTGAAATTCACTTCAGGAATAGTATTAATCATAGGTCGTTTCCTTTCAGGTTGAGCCAGGATTCAAGTCATTCGCATGACATTGAGTGTATTATAACATTCATTCCTCTATGCGCGACATAGTGAGGTATAATAAGTAGAAAAATATAGATGGGATAAGAGGGAGATAAGCATGCTGAAGCTGGATAGCCGGGATTACGCTCTTGCCTTGCCGCTGTTAAAGGATGTGAAGATCAATACCCTGTTCGCTGAAGGAGTTCTGAGCGGGCAGACAACAGGCAGTGTGTATGTGGACTCTCTACATAACCCGCGCACCTTCTACGTGGCTCACGAATACGGGATGTCGCTGGTCTATGGGGATTCGGGCAATGCGGAGTTTAACCGGAGCTTATCGGACTATATTACGAACAAGACGGGGCACCGGCATTCAGCGGAATGGCTGCAGGCTGATCCGGCAGGGGGCTGGGACCCGCTGATTGAAGCAATGCTTACTGAGCATAATGCACGGCTTGATGCGGCGGATTCACGCAGAATGTACATACAGACCCGGGTGAATTTTACGTTTGATCCAGAGGCCTACTACCGTGCGAAGGCGCAATGGTTCCGGCAGGATGCTGAGATTGTTCAGATGGACGGAGAGGGATTCGGCGAGCAGGCGGGTGCGGTTATTCCCCGGTATTTCTGGCTTGACGCGGAGCGCTTCCTGGCTTCAGGCCGAGGATACACGTTACTATGGGAGGGCGAGCAGGCCTCCAGCGCATTCTCGGCTTACCGGACATCGGATCAGCTGGAGATTGGGATTGAATCGGCACCGGGTCACCGGGGGAAGCATTTCGCCTTCTCAGTGTGCTGCAAGTTAATCGACTACTGTCTGGAGCAGGGACTGGAGCCGGTCTGGGGCTGCCGCCAAGAGAATGCGGGCTCTTACAGACTGGCGCAGAAGCTGGGCTTCAAGCCGGTATTGAACATACCTTATTACCGTTTGTCCGAGCTTCCTGCTTAAGAAAGAGAGCAGCAAATCTCCCTCCTATGGATGGGGATTGCTGCTCTTTTTCGTTAAGTGTGCGGTACGATAGGTGGGTTTTCTACACTTGCTGATGAACGAATGAGGGGTGCTAGGATGATAGTTGGAAAAACGGCACTTAATAAATCACAATTACGCTGAAATGGAAAAATAGACAATAGTAGATGTTGTTTTTCCACTTATCTGCCTGAAAGTGCCGGGAATAGCTGAATTAGGATACGTTTTTCCACTTGTTAGTTAAAAGGAGGGCCGACGTTCCTGCGAATCCTGCAGCACATGCCCCGGCGCTGCAATGCCTCAGTGCCGTACGCCACAACGCCATAAGCTGTAATGCCTCAGCGCCGTACGCCACAACACCATAAGCTGCAATGCCTCAGCGCCGTACGCCACAACACCATAAGCTGCAATGCCTCAGTGCCGTACGCCACAACACCATAAGCTGCAATCCCCCAGCGCCCTACGCCACAACGCCATAAGCTGCAATGCCTCAGCCGCAATGCTTGGCTACCAGCGCCGCAACGCCTAGCTCCCGGCTTAAATCCGCCGGGCATCCACGAAGCAGTGCAGGTGCAGCGGCGACAGCACCTTCAGCCCTTCGCCCAGTCCGAAGCCTCTGCCTTCGGCCAGCTGGCGGCCTTGCTCGCCGAAATAGAACCGGTACATGGCGAGCTGCTCTTCATTGAACTGGCTGATGTGCAGGGCCATGGCCGCGAACTTGCGCTCGAAGTGGTCCGTGATGTCGACGACCGTATTAGGCTCAGCGGTGAAGTAGAAGCCTATGGCCTTCGGCTGCCATGGCCGGGTAAGGGTACCTCGCGGATACAGGGGCAGCCCGGAGGACAAGACAGCCTGGGCTGCGGCTCTGCCGGTAACGATATGGTCATAATGCGCTTCATAGCTCAGCCACGGATCAGGACATAGAACCAGATCCGGCTGAACCCTCCGGATCACCTCGGCTATCTCCCCCGCGAGGGCAGGGATATGCTCCAGTGTTCCGTCGCCATGGTCCAGTTGGTGGAACACCGTAGCTCCCAGCGACCTTCCTGCTGCTTCGAGCTCGTTTGCACGGATTGCGGCGATCCCGGCGGAAGACAACTGCTCGTCCACCGCGCCGAGATCTCCGTTCGTGACGGTAAGATAATGAATCTCGCAGCCTCGCTCCGCGAAGGAGGCAATGGTGCCGCCGATGCCAACCTCATTATCATCAGGGTGCGGTTGTATACATAAAATCCTCCGGCATTGAGACAGGTCGGGAGGGGACAGCAGTGTGGCTATTGTGGATGCATCCATATTCCAAATACCTCCTTATTAATCTAGGGTAAGGGTACAGTTAGTCCCTCTCAAGGTTGGATGAAGAGAAATTACTCAACCGGGCCTGCTCCTTACGGACCAGGGAGCCGTTATTTACAAGAAACAGACTTATTTGGTTGCCTTGCGGACTAAGGCGCCCTTAATTGCTCCATAATCAATGTTACGGCGCGGAAAATCCGGCAATAAGGGCCATGGAGTCCGTAACTTGCTCCAATCGTGTCTTTTGGCAGAAATAAGCGCAGCTGAGTCCGTTACACCTAGCCGCACCCCAAAGCATGAGCATGAACGATTCAAACAGGGAAAAGTATCTCCCCGCCATCATCTCTCCTCCATCCGCTACCATCCTCCCGCCAGCCCCACTACAACGAACGGCTGTGATTCAGATCGCTCTGGATCTGCACCCGCTGCTTCTCCGTTATATTGTAGAACAGGATTGGCAGAATAGCGGCCAGGAAGCAGAGGGCAGGCAGCAGGAACATCACGAAGCTAAGGCCGTGCTGTAGCTGCGGAGTAGCCGGCTGATTCTCCACGTAGCTGAGCAGGCCGAGACTGGCTCCGATAATCATCCGTGACACCGCCCCGCTGAACTTGGTAATGAAGGTGTTCGTCGAGAACACAATGCCCTCGCCCCGGAAGCCAAGCTTCCATTCCGAATAATCAATCGTATCGAGCAGCATCGAGGTACTGACAATCGTCGTCATGCCGGAGAAGAAGAAGCTGACCCCAAAGAACACTAGGGTGTTCAATACGTTATGGTCACCCAGCAGATAAGGCAGGATGCAGGCTGCGCTCCCCAGAATGCAGGAGACAATGAATACCTTCTTCTTGGCGAAGCGTCGCAGCAGCGGCGGCGTAGCGATCATCCCCAGCAGCATACCGGCCACCAGAGCGATCCCGACCTGTGTGGCATACCCCGCATCTCCCCAGACATAGACCACATAATAGAGCTGAATGCTCTGCCGGATGCCGTTCACCAGGTTGATAATCAAGAGAGAGGCGAGCAGGGTGAGCAGCGGCTTGTTCTTGTACACCGTTTGCAGGTTCTGGCGGAAGGATATCTTCTCAGCGGAAGGGATGACGCGTTCCTTGGTGAGTATCCCGGTCAGAACAATCGACAGCGCCGCGATGACCCCGATAATGATTGCCGAGTACAGATAAGCCTGCGTATTCCGTTCACCGCCGAAGGCGAGCAGAAGCTGGATACCGCCGATGGTGATGACGACCGCGCCGAGCGTTCCGCCGATTTTGCCCAGTGTGACGAATAAGGTGCGTTCCCCCGGATCGGTGGAGACTACGGACGACAAGGCCCAGAGCGGTGTGTCACAGACCGTGTACAGCATTCCCCATAACAGGTAAGAGACGGTAGCGATTACAACAGTCACCGTCCGGGAGCCGCCGAAGTCCCAGAAACAGAGGATGGTCGCCAGCGCGATCAGGCAAGGGGCAAACAGCAGATAAGGCCGGAATTTCCCCCATCTGGAGCGTGTTTTATCGGTAATCATGCCCATGAGCGGATCAAGACAAGCATCGATAATGCTTGCGGCTACCAGAATGACACTGGCGGTGGTTGCCGGAATTCCCAGCAGATCCGTATAGAAGAACAGGATGTACATCGACATGAAGCTGTAGAGCATATTCTGGCCCAGCAGACCGCCTGAGAACACCAGTTTTTCGGCAACAGGTACTTTTGCTGACATGACAAGCCTCTTTTCGCGGTGGATAAAATAGGATTGAATCGATTGCTAATTATGTTTATTTATAACTTATTTCTATGTTCTGTCAAGCGGATTCTGCATCAAACTACGGAATAGTGAACATTTCCATTTGTAAAGAGCGGATTGCACCGGCTTTAACGAAAAAAATATGAAAAAACTAAAAGTAGAATATAATTTTTTTGATATAAAATGTCGAAATATAGCTAATGATGTCCCGCCGGCTGATAGGGGAGTGTGAAAATAACGCCGGGCACGATGGACACGATGATGTTAACCACAGGGGGAAGCCACATGAAATGGTTCGGGAATTTGAAAACAGCTACAAAGATTATCTCCGCTTTTTTGATCGTCTCTTTAATCCTGGCAGGACTTGGAGTCTATTCGGTCTTATCCCTGCGCACCAGCAATCAGAATATGAAGGAAATGTACAGCAATAACCTGATCTCGGTCAGGGATCTGTCTGCCGCCCAGATTAGCTATCAGCTTAACCGGGTGTATATCCGTGATATGAGCAATACAACAGATACGGTGAAGATTGCTGATTTTAAACAAAAAATTGCTGCTGGCCGCGAGGAAATCACCCGCAAGGTGGATAACTACCGTCCACTGGCGACGACTCCCCGCGAAGTTGAGCTGCTGGCCTCTTTTGACCAGGAGTATGCGGGCTATGAGAAGCTGTTCGAGCAGGCGCTGGTTCTGGCGGAGCAAGACGATGTTGCTGCTTTCAATACATTTCTGACTACTCAGTTGACCGTCCAGGGGCAGAACGTGCTGAAGAGTCTTGATGGTCTGATCAAGGTGAATGTGGAGCTGGCAGAGGCGACGAACAACCATTCACAGTCTGCTTACTCCTCGGCGTTCATTCTTACGATCTCAGTGGTCATCGCGGCAGTTATCCTTAGTATTATTATCGGCTACCTGATCGCAAGATCAATCGCAAGACCTCTGATGCAGATGCTGCATGTGGCTACTGAAGTGGCTAATGGCAATCTGACGCAGCAAGCGGATATATCAACTAAGGATGAAGTCGGACAGTTAGCTACAGCCCTGAACCGGATGGTTCATAACCTGAAGGAACTAATCAACGGAATTGTGATGAATTCGCAGAGCGTTGCGGCCTCTTCCGAACAGATCTCAGCGAGCACCCAGGAGATTGCCAGCACCAGCACGAACCAGTCGGCGGCGGCAGGCAATATCACCGAGCTGTTCAAGGAGCTGTCGCTGGCGATTGATTCTGTAGCCTCCAGCGCCGAGGAAGCGGCAGAGCTGTCCAATGATACCGTGCGGACCGCCCGGGAAGGCGGATATGTGGTGGAGACTTCGCTGCAGGGGATGCAGAGCGTCAATCACCAGATGAAGCAGCTTGAAGATGACTCCAGCAAAATCGGGGATATCATCGAAGTGATCGACGATATCGCTGAGCAGACCAATCTCCTCGCCCTGAACGCAGCGATTGAAGCGGCGCGCGCCGGAGAACAGGGACGCGGCTTCGCCGTGGTGGCGGACGAGGTCCGCAAGCTTGCTGAACGCAGCAGCGATGCCACGAAGGAGATTACAAAGATTATCAAGGTCATTCAGGAGAATACCAAGCAGAGCGTCCGCGCGGTGGCTGAGAGTGTAGATCAGGCCTCGATGACCAGCCAGGCCTTCGAGCAAATTATTAAGATGGTCAATACCTCCTCACTCAAGGTGAACGAGATTGCTGCCGCCTGTGAAGAGGAATCCGCCCAGGCTGCGGAAGTGATGGACTCGGTTCAATCCATTGCGGCCTCCAGTGAGGAATCGGCAGCGGCTTCTGAGGAGACGGCGACAACCTGCCAGGCTTTAGCACTGCTGTCCGAGGATCTAGCCCAATCGGCAGCGGCGTTCAAGACCCATTAATTCAACAGACGGAAGGTGAAGTCATGTCATCCTTACAGAAGGAACAATATATCGAGCTTGCGGTAGGAGCCGAGACCTGCGCCATCCGTATTGAAGAGATTCATGAGATTATCAAAATGCTCAGTATTACAGATATCCCCTTCAGCCGGAATGAAGTCAAAGGTGTAGTCAATCTGCGCGGCAAGGTGGTCTGTGTCATGAGCCTGCGCAATCTGCTGGGAATGGCCGATGAGCCTTATACCCGGAGCACAAGAATTATTGTGGTCAACTACCGCGGGGAATTCGTCGGACTGATTGTAGATAAGGTGAACAAGGTGACTACGTACGCCGAGATTCATCCACCGGCAGGCGGACAAAACCGCAGCCGCGATGCAGTGTTCCACGGAGTGGGGCAGCGGGATGACCAGCTGATCGGTATTCTGAAGCTCGAAGAAATATTGGGCGGGTAAAAAGGGGAACAAGCAATGATGATGGAACTGTCGGCTTACCGCGATATATTCATAGAAGAGCTGAACGAGCAATTAGAGCGGATCGACCAGTCCCTGCTTGCGCTGGAGCATGCTCCAACCGCTGAGCTGATTCAGACGATTTTCCGCGCAGCCCATACGATCAAGGGCTCCGCTTCCACTATGGGCTTTCGCGAGATGAGCGATCTCACGCACGAGGTGGAGTATGCGCTGGAGTGGGTGCGTGCGAAGAAGCCGGAAATTACCGGCAATCTGATTGACACACTCTTCCGGGCGCTGGATGCGATGAAGCTGCTGCGCACGCAGTATGTCCGCGGAGAGGGCTTCACAGACTGCTCCGCTGTGGTTGCGGAGATCAAGGCGCTGATTAATAAGCCGGCTGAACTTCAGCCGGTCCGGCTCCCGGTCCTCAATGCAGCGGAGCTGCTTCAGGCGGAAGAGGCTGTCGCAGCGGGCTACACACTGCTGGCTCTGGTAGTTACTTTAAGAGAGGATTGCCAGATGAAGGCGGCCCGGCATTATATCCTCTTGCAGCGTATGGAAGAGGTCTGCGGACCGGTGATTGCTGCTGCCTTAGCGCCCCCGGCGGCGCCTGGATCCGATGAAGACGCCCGCTACAGCCAATTTGCTGTAGTCGCTGCTTCCCCGCGCGAGATCCGGCAGGTGTCGGATCAGTTGGCAGGGGAGACAGATGTCGAGAGCATTGTCATTACACCGTTCGTGCCTGCACCTGCTGCCGGGACTGACATCCAGACTACGGCTGAACCGGCACCAGCTGAATCTTCGACCTCAGCTACGGGCAAAGGTACATCCCACGAGGTACAGTCAACGGTCCGGGTGAGTGTGGAACGGCTGGACCACCTGATGAATCTGGTGGGAGAGCTGCTGATCGAGCAGACCTCTCTGGCCGATCTGAGCGCTAATGGACAACGTAATGATCCCGCCAAGGTCCTGCCGGATATTGGCTCGATCTCGGATCATATGGGCGGGATTATTAAAGAGCTACAGGAAGGGGTCATGAAGACCCGGATGCTGCCGATGGATCAGCTGTTTAACCGTTTTCCGCGGCTGGTCAGGGATTTGGCCCAGAAGCTGGGCAAGGATATTGAGCTGCAGATTCAGGGAGGCGAGACCGAGCTGGACCGGATGATCATTGAAGAGCTAAGTGATCCGCTAATCCACTTGATCCGTAACAGCGCCGATCACGGAATCGAGAGTCCAGAGGTGCGTGTACAGCAGGGCAAGGCTCCGAAGGGCAGAATTACGCTTACTTCTTTTCATGAGGAGAATCAGGTCGTTATTCGTCTGGAGGATGATGGACAAGGCATCGATGCCGCCCGAATTACAGCCTCTGCGCTCAGTAAAGGGATCATTACGGAAGAGCAGGCAGGGTACTTAACCGCGCAGGAAGCCGTTAGCCTGATCTTCGAGCCGGGCTTCTCCACAGCCTCCGAAGTCAGCGAAGTGTCAGGGCGGGGCGTGGGGATGGATATTGTCCGCAGTCAGATTGGACGTCTCAACGGAATCATAGATATTCAGACCGAGCCGGGAGCAGGTACTCTGTTTACGATCCGTCTGCCGCTTACACTGGCTATCATCAAGGGGCTGCTGGTCAAGGTCTCCGGGCGTGTGCTGGTTGTCCCGATGTATAATGTGGCCGAGATTGTACGGATCGCTCCCGAAGAGATTCAGGTCGTTCAAGGGGAGCAGGCGATTATTAACCACGGGCGGATTGTTCCGCTCTCCTGGCTCAGAGACAAGCTGCATTATCCGCGCACAGAGCGCCATTCCAAGACGATTCCGCTCGTGATTGTAAGATCTGTTGACCGGATCGCCGCCTTCGCGGTCGATGAGATTATCGGCAACCAGGAGGTGGTCATTAAATCTCTGGGTGCGTATCTCGGGACGATGAACCATCTGTCCGGAGCAACCATCCTGGGCAACGGGCGGGTCGCTCTGATTCTGGATGCCTCTTATCTGGTCAGCCATTGAAGGCATTCCATGGCCGGGTGCGGGTATAGAATTGAATGAATTGGTAAAAATATGGAAAGAAACACCGGAAAGGGGTGAAGAGTTGGATATTACAATGGCTTCCGATGAAGTTATCAGTAGGATCAAGCAGCTTCAATCTGGTGGGGGCAACATGAATAAGAAGCAGATCAAGCAGCAGGAGCCCGAGCTGATGAGAAGTGCGCTGTATTATTTTCCAAGCTGGGAACACGCCGTGAAGAATGCTGGACTGCTGTAACAGAATATACAACACCAAAAAACCGGAAGGGCCGCTGCGGCCCTCCCGGTTTTTTGGTGTTAGAGCACAAGGGGGAACAGGTTACTTCAGGCCGCTCATAGGCCCGGGGTTCTTGAACTGCAGCTCAATGGCCTGCTGGTTCAAATGAAGCTCCGCCATATATGCCTTGATCTTAACTTGGAGCGTATGCAGCATTTCTGTATGCATATCATTAATACGGTCCTCTATGCAGAACGCTGAACAAGCCAGATAGCCGTCCGTATAGAATTTGGTATCATCCATCACCGTATTCAGTTTTTCTTTGTAGATGCGTTTTACCGGTCCGCTCTCCGGCTTAATTTCGTAATAGCGGTTGGTTTCCGCCAGCAGACGCCAATGGCTTACCTCAAGGCCATATTCATCCTTTTCCAGCTGCACGGTCACTTTGAAGATTTTGATAGGACTGTTCATGTTGTTGTTCCATTCTCATTGCAGGATTCAGAGATTATAGCATGTACAGACTGCAATGCCCACTGGAAGTTTATATAGAAATCGTATAATTTGGCATCATAGCATACAATTAATCCATTATTGTCCTGAAGCGGCAATACGTTAGCCTACTATAAAGGAGATCTTAAATGAAAAACACTGCTGCACAAGGACGTCCTATCGTTTATTCGCTGGTATGGGGAGTGGTCCTGACCCTGGTTGTATCCGTTGCCTCCGCTGTAGCCACGATTATGGAATTTGGCGACATGGGGATACGGAATGCTCAAGCCTGCGCTTACCTGGTAATGGGCATTATTGTAACGGTATATATGAAAAGAAAGGATTCTTCGCTCGTAAGCTTCGGCTTCCGCAAGCTGGAGGCTGGTCCGTCCCGGGCGGTGCTGTTCTATATCCCGCTGCTCATTATTGCGGTGGCCCAGCCGCTGATGAATGGAATCAACGTAGAGCTGGGAGCGCCTGAAGTAATCAGTATCGTCATTATGACACTGCTGGTGGGCTATACTGAGGAAGCCATTTTTAGAGGAGTGATTTGGAATGCTCTGAAATCCAAAGGCCCGCTGTTCTATATTGTGTTCTCGTCTATTGTTTTTGGGGTTCTACATATGGCTAACGCGTTTGGCGGAAATGATCTTATACATACGCTTCTCCAGGTGATCAATGCCCTGCTGCTGGGCTGTGTGCTCGCCTTGCTGATCGAGACCGGCAGGAATATTGTTCCGCTGATCGCGTTCCACTTCATCTACGATGCCCTGGCCATGGTCAGCAATGAGAATCTGGAGCATGAGGTATTTATCGTCGCTATTCTTAATATTCTATATCTTCTATACGGAATTTATCTGTTAGTGGTATTAATCCGCAAATATAAAGGCCATAGTCTCGCCCGGTGAGTTACGCGGCCAGCCTGTAGACAAATCTTCAGTCTGGCCGGTATTTTTCTGAAGGAATGATAGCGCATACATGAGAAAAAGCAGCTAACGGGAGCAAATATTCCGTAAACCAAGCAATTATTAGGGATAGGCATTTTATTTACAGTCCTCCTCTAATATCGCAGATTAAGCGGGGATATGCAGGTTTTTGAAAGTTTAAATTTGGGTGTTTCTCAGGTATAATGTAGACATCACCACAGGAACCACAAGCTACAAGAGCACTAAGCATTATAAGTGGTACTGCAGGTGATAGTCTCATTCCTAAATTTAGCAATGAATGAAGGAAAGGAGAGAGCCCCGATGTACTAGCGTTAGCGAAGCATGCCGGAATCGGCTGCTGATGGAGAAGGTGGATGATAACATCTTCTGGCAGATCGTGGGTATGCGGGAACCCAAGGAGCAAATCTTTATTGGAAGAAGAACGAAGCTAATTATTCAAGCAAGAGAAGGTTCTTGCGGAAGAAAGAGCGTGATTCCAATGAAAAAGGCTAGCGAAGCGTACAACTGCGATTCATCACAGTAGGGAAAACGTCCGTGAAAACGTTTTTCGTGAAATCGTGTACGCGGGAATCCACCCCATATGCATGACATGGAGCAACACTCCGAAATGGAGCGAACGGGCAACACGGAAGTATGAAGTGAACATGAAATTGAGAACAATCACCATGTCAGGGATATGGCTTTTGTTACTTGGAGGAAATGATTGAATTGAATAGCGTAATCAACACATGAATCCCCGGGCCTTAAGCAATCAGGCAGCGGGGATTCGTGCGTATGTACATATAAGCTCCTTCTCTCCTTGCCGGGGGAAGGGGCTTTTTTTGATATACAAGTTGCACCCGCTGCTACATGGTTTAGAAATAAACCAATTTAGGCAACACTGGATACATAACTACGCGACGACACAGCAGGGAGAGTCTACACATGAAATTTCATGAACAGCAACCCGGTCATCTGCATAATGAGCATCCACAGCGCCTGAGCCGGGAGTCTCACATCAATACGGAGCTGATCTGCCGCAGACTGGGGAACAGCTCGGATGTAAGCGTCCGCTCGCTTCGTCTGGATTGGGGCCATCCACAGCGGGAATGCGTTATTCAATTAATTTTCCTGGACGGAATGGTGAACAATCAGGTCTTGGAGGAGTCGTTCATTCCAGCGATTCAGTCTGCACCGCCTGCCCCGGAAGGGCACAGTCTGCTGGACTATTTCAGCAACCAGATCCTGAGTGCGGGACAGGTTCAAACGACTGAGACCGTGAGCGGAGCGGTCAAGGATATTTTATCCGGCTGTGTCCTGGTGTTGATTGATGGCTGCGATAAGGCGCTTGCGCTTGCGATCCAGGGCTATGAGAAGAAGAGTATTGATGAAACCAAGACGGAAACAGTCATCCGGGGGCCTCAAGAAGGGTTCACCGATGATCTGCGCACTAATATTACAATGATCCGCAGGAAAATGAAGGACGAGCGTCTGAGAATTGTAACCCGCTCGGTGGGGCAGGTGACACAGACGGATATTTCTATCCTCTATGTCGAGGGGGTGGCTGATCAGCAGGTGCTGAACCGGATAACGGAGATGTTCGATCAGATCGGGCTGAAAACTGTCCTGGAAGGCGAATTCATCGAGGAGTATCTGCAGAGCAACAAATACACGGTGTTTCCGACAGTGCTGAACACGGAGCGGCCGGATAGCATCACGGCAGGCCTGGCTGAAGGCAGGGTTGCCATTATAGTGGATGGGACACCCTTTGTCATGATTATTCCCTCCCTGTTCCTGGATTTCATCCAGTCGGCGGAGGATAGCTATCAGCCTTATTTGTTCTCCAGTCTGATTCGGATCTTGCGGCTCACCGCTGTAATTATCAGCATCTTTGCTCCCGGACTATACATTGCCATTACAACCTTCCACCAGGATCTGCTGCCCACCCGGCTGCTGCTAAGTATTATGTTTCAGCGTGAGGGCGTGCCGTTCCCGGCATTTGTTGAAGCCACGCTCATGGAGATCACCTTCGAGATCATACGTGAAGCCGGAATCCGTATGCCCCGCAACATCGGCCAGGCGGTATCCATTGTGGGGACGCTGATTGTCGGACAGGCGGCGGTAGACGCCGGAATTGTATCGGCAGGGATGGTGATCGTGGTGGCGATTACCGGAATTTCAAGCTTTGTTATTCCGGCCTATAATATGTCGATTCCCATCCGGCTCATCCGGTTTCTGTTCATGGGGGCGGCAGCTTCCTTCGGCATATACGGGATTACTGTAGGATTCGTCATTCTGACCGTGCATATCTGCAGCCTGGAGTCTGCTGGCGTTCCTTACATGCGGCCTTATGCACCTTATCTGAAGAGCGAGCAGGGAGATGGTGTCTTCCGTAGTCCTTATTGGTCCGGCTCGCGGAATAAACGCACCAGGAACGGGGCTTAGCCATGAGAAGGATGGTAATCCTAATCTGTGTGCTGGTTCTGATAAGTATACCGTTAACGGGCTGCTGGAGCCGCAAAGAACTTAGTGATTTGGCGGTCGCCATCGGTCTTGGCATTGACCGTACGGACAAGGGCTACCGGGTAACCGTGCAGATTGTCGCGCCCAGTCTGGCGGCTGCCAGCAGCGGAGGCGCGGGCGGGCCTCCGGCTCTTGTAGTTGCCACGGAGTCGGCAACCATTATGGAAGCTCTGCGCAAATTGACCACCATGCTGCCGCGTAAGGTATATCTATCCCATCTGAGCATGCTGCTGCTGGACGAGAGCATGGCCAGGGAGGGCATCCGCAAGCCGCTGGATTTCCTGTTCAGGGATCACGAGGTCCGGCCGGATTTCGATGTGGCCATCGTACGGGAAGGGACGGCTTACGATGCCTTATCCATCATGACCCCGCTGGAGCGGCTGCCGGCCAGAGATCTATATGATTCACTTAACGGGTCTCAGCGGAACTGGGCACCAACCTCGGCGGTACGTCTGCTTGATCTGATGAAATGGTTCGATCTGGACGGCCAGGAGGCCGTATTGACCGGTCTGCATCTGGTGGGGGATCTGGAGAAGGGAAAGACGAAGGAAAACGTCGATTCCATTAACAGCCCGCTCAAATTTGAGTACCGGGGCATCGGAGTGATGAAGGATGATGTTCTGCTCGGCTGGCTGAATGAATCGGACAGTAAGGCTTACAACTATGTGACCGGCAAGGTTAAATCGACTGTAGGCAAGGTGGATTGTCCGGACCTGGATGGAGATTTTGTGATGGAGGTACTGGATGCCAAGACCTCGATTAAGCCTGAATTGCGAAACGGGGAGCCATCAGCCACTGTCAAGGTGAGAATTGAGGCTAATGTGGGAGAGGTGGAGTGTAACCTTGATTTGAATAGCAGGGAGACGCTTGAGAAGATGAAAGAGATGGCCATTGCACGTACGGAGGCCCTGATTGCCACTGGAATCCGGGATGTGCAGAGTAATTTCGGCGTCGATATCTTTGGGTTCGGAAATAAATTTCATCAGAAGCATCCCCGGTACTGGAGTAAATGGAAGGATCAGTGGAATGAGAAATTCAGCAGGATGGATGTGAAGGTGGTTGTGGAGTACATCATTAAGGGCCGGGGAAGAATCGTAAATCCGCCATTAAAGGAACCGGACGCATGAATGCTTTTCTAATCTCAATCAATGTGCTGCTATGGATGTGGCAATTCAGCCGTTACCGCAAGAGACGGGGCAGACTCCGGGAGAAAACGCTTGTGTATGCTCTGTACGCACTGGCACTGGGCTTAAATATTGTGTCGGCCAAAGACGGGTTCACCCCTGATCTGCTGCGGCCGTTCATTAACCTGCTGCAATTCTTGAAGCCGGGCGACATTCTAGGCTAACTGGGAGTAGATTCAACAAAGGAGGGGATGTACAGATGAGCTCCCGGCAGTTAATGATGCTGCTGACTCTGCATTATTGGGGAAGTGCCTTGCTGGGGCTGCCTTCCATGGTCATCGGATTGTCCGGTAAAGATTCCTGGGCGCCGATCCTGCTGGGCATGCTGATTCAGCTGCTGGTCATCCGGTTATTCGTGGCGCTGTATTCCCAGATGAACGGCGATACCCTGGGGCAATTTCTAAGCCGTGTACTGGGGAATGCGGGCGGTAAAATCATGCTGGCCCTATATATATTCTGTGTGCCTTTTCTCATCTTTATTCTGACGCTCCGCAGCCTCGGCGACTTTACCAGCAACGACCTCTTTGTTGAGACTCCGCCATCAGCGATCTATGTCCTGATCCTGTTCGCCTTGGTCTATTGCCTGTATAAAGGGATTATTGCGGTCGGCCGGTCTGCTGAGATTACTTTCCCGGTTGCAATGGCTCTGCTATTGCTGTTCTTACTGTCCCTGCTGCACGGTACGGAATGGACGAACTTCCTGCCCGTCTTTGAGAAGGGGGGGCAGCCCGTATTTCAGGGCACGGTTATGTTCCTTGGTTATCCGAGCAGCGAAGTAGCCTTAAGCCTGTTCCTGGTTCCCTTCCTCAAGGACAAAGCTTCTTATCGAAAAGCGCTCGTCCACAGCACCTGGATTACCAGTATCGCCCTGCTTCTGCTGACGGTGCTGATTATTGCGGTGCTGGGCGAAAGCCTGCCGCCGAACATGCCTTATGTCAGCCAGTTTGCGGCCAAAACAGTAACGATAGGCGGATTCTATGAGCGGATTGAGACTATCGTCACAATCATCTGGTTCATCGTTATTTTTTACCGGCTGATTCTTACCCTCTTCATCGTTGCCTATGGCTGTGCTGATCTATTCGGAATTAAGCAATACAAGGAACTGCTGATTCCTCTGGCCCTGGCCAGCATTCCCTTGGCGATGAATGTCTGGGATAATCCCTCGGTGATTGCCGAGCTGAATGAAATCTGGTATCTCAATGTATTCTTCTTCAACCTGCTGTGCCCGTTAATATGGTATGCAGCCAGCAAGCTCAGAAGCAAGCCTAAATAGATCCAAGCAGAGGCACGATATAGTCACGGAACACATCCGGCGGAGGATTATTCTTCCCGCGCTTGTTATCCTGGGTCAGCACAGCGACGAGCTGAAGCTCCGGCACTACATACACGAATTGTCCGGCGTATCCGCGGGCGTAATAGTAGTCTACCAGACTGAATTCTCCGCTTGCTGTGCTGCGGGACAGGGCATCTGTCCACCAGTGCCAGCCATACCCTCCATGGCGGGGGGGCTCCGTGTGCATGACTGGCTGAACCGAACGTACAGCCCAACTGCCGGAGATGATCTGCGAATCCTTCCATACCCCCTGCTGCAAATAGAGCTGTCCGAAATTCAGCAGGTCTGCCGGCCGCAGCTTCAGCCCGAAGCCGCCGGTATGGATGCCCTGGGGGTCGGATTCCCAGTCATAGTCCCTGATGCCGAGCGGCCCGAAGAGAACTTGTTCGGCATAGCTGGCTGTGCTCTGTCCTGTGGCTTGTACCAGAATCGAAGACAGCAATTGCGAGATTCCTGAATTATATTCCATCCGGGTACCCGGCTCATCCGCGAGCGGCTGCTCCAGCACATAATTCACCCAGTGCGGGGTGCGGGTCATCTTCGGGAAGGAGTTAGCCCCGCCGAACTCCGTCCAGCGAAAGCCTGCAGACATGGTCAGCAGCTGCTCAAGCGTAATGTTTGGCTTCCGTGCGTCCTTATCGCGTAGGACCTGCGGGAAAAAGCCGCTCAGCGGTGCTGAAGGGCCGGGCAGCAGCCCCTGGTCCATGGCGATGCAGATCAGCGCGGAGAGGATACTCTTGGTGCAGGAGTTGATCTTCGCCAGCTCGGAGGCCGTGCGCTGATCTCTATAATGTTCGAAGATCAGCTTGCCTTGCTGCTGAATCAGACAGCTCCGCAGATTCAGCGGCGCAAGCGAGGCTGATAGGGTGGACAGGTTCATTGGGATTATCCTTTCTATATATACATATGTTGGTACGTTTTTACCAAACTGGCGTAGTTCTTCAGGGGCGTTTGGCTTAGCTTAACGGACTGAGGTGCTCTTATCCGGGAAGAAAGCCGCCAATGGGGCGAGTAACGGACTCCACAGGCCTTATCCTTTGCACGGCAGCTCCGAAACGTCTCATAGAGAGACTATAAGGTCGCCTGAGTCCGTTACGCTGCAAAAAGTGGCGTTTTCGCGGGGATAAGGTCTCTTCGGTCCGTTAGATTTAGGGTGGATAGGGATTAACAAGCTTATCCATCCTTTTTAATCTGATGAGCTACTAGTTCGAACCCATTTAGGGAAGATTTAGTTGTACTGTATTATCTCAATCTGACACCGGGAAGTCCAATTTGTTTATACACATTTATTACCAGTCACGGCTTGCCATAGTCAGTTATTATAAGAATATATAATAAGCGCCAAGAAGTTAACGACAGGCCTACAGGAGCGGAGGAGATTTATGGTTCAGGATCACCAATTACGGATACGTCCAATAGCTGAAGGGGATTTGCCCAGGCTATGGGAGCTCGCTTATAAAGAGGAGACCCCGGAATGGAAGAAATGGGATGCGCCTTATTATGAACACAAACGCATTACATGGGAGACGTATTACGAGAAGCGAGCCGAAATTATTGGATGTGGGAACAATTGGGTAATAGAAGTAGAGGGCGCTATTATAGGTGATGTCAGCTACTATTGGGAGCATAAGCCGTCATACTGGCTGGAAATGGGGATTGTCATCTATGATCCTGCCTTTTGGGGCAGCGGTTACGGGACTAGAGCTCTGAAGCTGTGGATCGGTCATTTATTCACTGCCCTTCCGCTAGTCCGTGTCGGCTACACCACCTGGTCCGGGAATGAGCGCATGATGAAGGCAGGAATGAAGCTGGGCATGACCATGGAGGGCAGGCTGAGAAAATGCCGATATTATAACGGAATATTCTATGATTCTATCCGGATGGGGCTGCTTAGAGAGGAGTGGGAGGATACTTTGAAAGAGTAAATATGAATGTTTGTGAAAAAAGACACAAATTCGTGAAAATTATCACGTTGTATTCATAAAATTTTAATATATAATAAAGTTAACTTAAAGAAACAGGGGGAATTAAAATGAAATTATTTAAAGTATTAGTAGTAGCAGGCGTATCGGTAGCTTTGTTGTCGGGTTGTGGATCGGATAAAAACAATGCAGACAAAGGGACAGCAGCGACAGCTGCACCAGCAACAGAACAGACAGATGCAGTTACCACCGCTTCAATCGTGAACCAGGCAGATGCTTTCATCAGTGCAGTAAGCGATAAGGGAACCTGGATCGTTGCTATCCTCAATGATCTGACTGTGGACAAGGATGTAGTGGTAGCAGGCGAGTTCCACGACAAGAACGATACAGCTAAGCCAATCTACCGTAAGCTGGCCCTGTACGCACAGGATGCAGACCACAAAGTTACAGCTACTTACACCCTTACAGCACCGAAAGTAACTGTACAGAGCGAGAACTTCCGCGTTCAAGGCGGTACGATCAAGGGTGATGTATATGTAGAAGCTAACGGCTTCAACGTGTACAAGGATGCTACTATCGACGGCAACCTGTACTTCTCCAGCGAAGATGTGAAGGCAACGGCTGTACTTGAAGGTAAAGTAACCGGAGCTACTGAAGTTAAATAATATAATACACAGCATAGATGTGAATGACATAAGCCAGCAGATGAAGGCCCACTTGGAGCCTGGTCTGCTGGCTTTTTGCAAATATAAGAATGTATATGTTTCACCCTATACATTGTCCTTCTATTTCTCGCCGAAACGGTACCGTCCTTTAAAAGGACGGTACCGTTTCCACTTGATGAATAAATAAATGTTTACAGCTTGCTGCAGGGGTACTTTTGTAATCTGTCCGGAAATATTCTATAGTTAGATGGAAGCCATTGTAAGCGCAATCACTTGGGATTGGGGATGTATAAAGAGATGAAAACTACCCGCAGATGGGGGATAGCAGCCGGAGTGATTCTTGCTTCGGTAGCGGTACTCTATATCTTATTATATATGTATGAAAAACCAGGCGGCTGGTCTGACCGGCGGATGTCGCAAGCCTTAGGACTTGCGCAGACCCTCCAGATTCCACTTGGCGGCACTCCGGAGGAAGCGGTGCGGTTGTTCCGTGAGTCGGATTCCACGACGGTGGTACATAAGGAGACTGTCGGCAGGGGAGAGCTTGTGTTCCTTACCCGGTCAGGCCAGCAGGAAGGCGGCGACCTTCAGGTAGAGTATGTCCGCAAAACTTGGCTTGGATGGAAATGGGTCTGGGGAGCAGGGTATGGACAGGGCGAAGCTCCTTCCCCAGCGGCCATGAATTATATGAGGGTGCCTGAAGTTGAGCAGGTGTCCACGCCGTTTCCCATGGTATTCGGAGAGGTGCCGGACCCGGCCATTCAGCAAATCATTGTTCAGCAGAAGGAAGCCGGGACTGACAAATCCGAAGCTAAGCTAATTAGGACGGTATCCGGCCGGACGATCTGGTTTGCTTTTCAAGCGGCGACGGCGGGTGTTCCGTTCGAGATCGAAGGACTGGACCAGACCGGGAAAATAATTGCTGCCAAGGTTATTACAGATGTCCAGGGCAGCGGGTCGATTGACTCAAGCCGGTGAATGAATCAATTTCCGAATGAGGAATGTTGATAGACTCCGAGTCATCCTGTAGTAAGAGATTCCGTTAGTAGTCCCGAACCTATGGTTCCAGCCTCTGTAGGGCTGAATTGTTTATGGTAGAGGCCAGCGTAGAGTCCGTTTTGCTCCAGAAGTTCATCATGTGTCCCTTCCTCGGCGATTGTTCCCTGGTCAAGAACTATAATCCGTGAGGCATCCCGTATCGTTGACAGTCTATGGGCTATCACGAGGGTTGTTCTGTCTGTCATTAGCCGTTCAAGTGATTGCTGCACCAGCCGCTCGGACTCATTATCAAGTGCTGATGTAGCTTCATCCAGCAGCAGGAGCGGTGCATTACGCAGGAATGCTCTGGCGATAGCCAGGCGTTGCCTTTGACCACCGGATAACGAGGAGCCATGTTCACCAATCATTGTGTCATAGCCTTTCGGCAGGCGCATGATAAATTCATCTGCACCTGCCAAACGGGCAGCTTCTCGTATCTCCACGTCACTTGTCTCAGCTACGCTGAATGCAATATTCTCCCGGATACTGCCAGAGAATAGATAGGGGTTCTGCGGCACATAGGAAATCATTCGGCGGGCCTCTTCTAACTGACCGTTTACGGCATAACCGCACACACTAATACTGCCGGCTTGCGGTTCATACAGTCCGCAGCATAAGCGCACCAGCGTTGTTTTACCCGAGCCGCTGGGTCCGACAACAGCGACGGTCTCGCCATGCTGTAGCTGGAGATTAATCTCTGATAAGCCGGTCTTCTCCTTGGACTGAGGCCCAGCGAAGCTATAGCACAGCCCTTGTATTCTTAATGCACTCCCCTCAGTAGTGGCAACTTCTCCAGGGGAAGAGAAGCGGTCGCTGTATGCTTCTCCTTCCAAAGCAGCATCAAGAACTTCAAATACACGATCAGCTGCACCGAGTGATTCCTGTACCCCGCCCCAGGTCTGCGACATTTCGACGAAAGGCCATTGAACTCGTCCCATCAGGAGGATGAAGGCAAGCACTTCACCTGCCGTGGTCTCTCCCCGCATCGCTGATCTTGCAATAAGTACAGCACAGCCAATCATTATAGCGTTGTTGATGAAAGCGGAAGAATGCCAGAGCAGGGCATTCAGCAAGGTTCTTTGCTTTTGAAGCTGGTTCAGCTTTCTGCGCTCAGTGGCATACCTGCTCAGCAGCATATTCTCCAGTGAAAATGAACGGACGACCTTCATCCCTTGGGTAGTCTCCTGCAGAATTCCCCGTAACAGAGCTTCCTGGGCATAGATCTGCGTGAACAGCTTGCGTAGTCTGTGGTCAAAGAAACGTCCTGACAGAAAGACCACAGGTCCCGTGCCAAGGGCAAGCAGTGCGAGCCATACATCCATACTGGCTAAATACAGAAATGCTACCAGGCAGAGCAATAGATTATAACCCAGATCGTAAACCAGACTACTGATCATTCCCATGGCTGTTCCCGCATCCTTAGTATTACGCGAGGTCAGATCGCCGGAGTGCATAGCTTGCAGCTGGCTATAGGGCAGCCGGTGACTGGTGTCAAAGAGCTTTGCCCGGAAATCCCAGGACATACGGCTGTGAATGGTGAAGCGGAGGTAATGCTGCAGCATAAGACAGATGATAGTCACTAGACAAGCCAGAGAACAAATGACGGTTATCCTTGTCAAGGACTGCATATCGGTATTGTTAATAGTATCAATGAAAACCTGCTGAATCGTTGCAAACCCTACATCCAGAGCAAGCTTGGCTGTGAGCAATACTACAGCTGTCAGAAATCCGAGCCGGTATGGCTTGATATAAGGGAGTAGCCGCTTGAGCGCTTCCCGAAGCCGGATTCGCCCAGTTGAAGATAAATTAGCATTCATTTTGTAATCCTCCTCCGGCAATTGCCTTTGTCTGGACACCTGCCTGGGCCATAGCGTGGTACTTGCCCTGCATGGCCATCAGTTCTTCATGTGTCCCTTGTTCAGCAATCGCTCCTGCTTCCATGAAGTAAATATGATCCGCATGCCTGATGGTTGACAGCCGATGAGCAATCACCACCGTGGTCCGGTTCATCATCAGCACCTGCAAAGCCTGCTGAACAACCTCCTCATTATGGCTGTCAAGGGCAGCAGTAGGCTCATCAAGCAGCAACAGCCCCGGTTCGCGGACGAAGGCCCGGGCAATGGATAGCCGCTGACGTTCACCTCCTGATAAAGTAAGCCCCCTTTCACCGATAATCGTCTCATATTGCAGGGGAGTTCCCATAATGAACTCGTGAATACCCGCATTATTGGCAGCGGATATAACTTCTTCACGGGACGCCCCGGGTCGTCCCCAAGCAATATTCTCGTATAGCGTACCGGAGAATAGATAAGGCTCCTGAGATACGTAGGCGATATGTCTGCACCAGCTATGCGGTGGAATCGTATGTAAAGGCATGCCGCCATGATGAATGCTCCCTCCATCAGGCACATAAGCTGCAAGCATTAGCTGAAGAATGGTACTTTTGCCGCTGCCGCTCGCACCTGCAAAGGCAGTTACTTTTCCGGGCTCAATCCGCAGATGGATGCCGGTTAATACTTTGTGTTGTCCGTACCCGAAGGTGACATTACGGAATACAAGGGGCAGCTGACCGGCTACAGGCTGATTATCTTCAGTCCATGCTTCAGAGTGCTGTTCTGCAGCGTCTGTATTAGCCGGGCTCTCGCCTTCCAAGGGCAGATCCATAATCTCAAATAAACGTTTACCTTGTGCCAGTGAAGCTTGTAATTCAGTCCATAGATTGGCAAGCTTGGATATCGGGTTAGAAATTTGCTCAAAACAGATAAGAAAAGCGGCAACGGCCCCTACATCAAGCCGGCCTCCGACTACCAAATAGCCACCATAAGAGAGAACATAGAGTAATCCGCCGAGGGTAACGGCCAGAGGCATATTGTATCCTACGGCTTCAACACGTGAGACTGACGAATGAACAGTGTTAAATTGACGGACTCTATAGTTGAACTGCCCTAGCAGGCGGGAAGCAAGGGAGAAAGCACGCACGACCTCAGCGCCCTGTATCGAATCTTGAACGAATGCCTGTTGTTCACTCTCGATACTCTGGCGCTGCTCATTCATCCTGCGAAGCCTGGAGGTAAAGGGGAGCATGACCAGCGGGACTAGCGAACAGATGAGTATAGTACCTAGGGTTAGAACAAACTGCAGAGACAGAAGATAAGTCAGCAGAAATGCGATTTGCAATAGATTGCTGATTAGTTCGATGGTCTTCCTGTTAATTCCTTGCTGGGCGGCTGGCGCAGAATCGTTCATCCGGCTGATCAGATCGGCGGAATGATAACGGTCCAGCTCTTTCATCTGAATGTTCATTAATCTTGTCAGCAGGGAGACCTGGAGCCTGGAGGTGGATTTGATCTCCAGCAGTCCTGAGAGATAGGTATTCAGAAAGTGGACTCCAGCATCGATAACTATAATGACAACGGCCAAAGTCATCGCGGCTGCAAGACCGGAAGTGTCATGGTGTGTAGCCGCATTAATAATACGCCGTAGAATTTCAGCAATACCTACGCTTGTAAGTGAGGTGATGGCTGCAAAAAAACAAAGGATGATATACCAGCCAGTATAAGGTTTGCCTAGCTTCAGCATACGGATAAAGATATTCTGGGCAGCGGCGGGCTGTTTATCTAGTGGTACTGCTCCGGTATTAGTGGTCCGAATCAAGGGGAACCCCTCCAGTTAATAATTGGGTCTTAGTCCAGCATGACTTTTGTTGTTAAGGCAAGCAGATTGCGCAAAGTATCGGTTCTGAGCACATAATACAGGCGGTGATCCACCCGTTCGATGTCCAGAAGATCCAGGAAAAACAGGAAGTTGGCATGATAATTCACAGCAGCAGGTGTGATACCGAGCGCAGTCGCAATTTCCTTACCATAGTGCGGCCGCTGTTTGAGCAGAAGCAGGAGATCCAGGCGCCGTTTATCTGAGAAGGCTTTGAGGAACAGTTCGGTCTTCTCCCGGTCGGCAACGGGTCCGTATACGCGGTCATTGTGTACGCCGAAGATGACCCAGCCTATCTGCCCGGTTTCTGTATGGAAATTGTAGAAGCTGTTGTTCACCTGTGAAACAAAGCTGACATGGAAGGTGGCAGGGAAGTCAAAGATTGCAGGCTCATTCTTATGAAGTTCACGAATAAAAACCTCCGGATTACTACGGAACTGGGCCTCATAACGGAATGAGGCCTGTTCAGAAATTGCTTGAATCCGGTCTTTCCAGTGAATGAAAACATCCTGATGGAATTGACGCAGGAGTTGTATGTAACGCTGCTTGGTTTCTTGCGGACGTGCAAGGCATTCAAGCAGGGGACCATGGGCTTCTACCACCTCAGGCTGAGGATGCGTGTCGGAAGCAAGTTCTAAGAGCTTATTGAGATCCTTTTTGACCACCTCCCAATCGTTGCCCTTCAACAATGCCTCCAAATTATCGTGGTAGACGCCATAGACCATCTCTGAAACGATATGCTCAGCAGGGCTTTTCTCCAGTCTGTTGATCCATTCTTCGGCAGTCTGCGCTTCTGGATAGGAACAGGCGGATTCATATAACGGGAAATCCAGTGCATTGTGAAAAAAGTTGTGGCGGAAAAAAAACATCAGCTCACGAGTGAAATGAGGTGACAATAACTTGCGGGCATCTTCAAAATAGGTTCCCAGCAGCTCATCAATTTCGATTTTATATTCCGCTGCCAGATCTGCCAGCTGATCCTCACAGGCCAACATTCCCATGGAAAGAATAAACTCAATAGCCTCGTTGTACGCAAAACGGATATTTTTCAGTAGTGTCTCTTGCAAAGAATCGTTCATTTGTTCCTCCCTTTTGTACTCTGTAATAAAAATATTGAATATTAATTATTCATCGTCAACATTCAGTAATGACTTAATGTTAAAATAAGCTAAAAAAAGAAGTTTGTAAAGTGGAAATTAGGTGTGTTTCATTCAGCAAACGGGTGGAACGCCAAAAAACTGCCTCACCGTAAGCCCTACGTAGGACTTGGATGAGCCAGTTCGACCGCTGAGTTGCGGATTATGAAGAGTTTTAATGGAGGAGACAGGGAACAGTTATGTCAACTGCGACATATATTCATAAGCCGTAATGCCGAAGACACTTTTAAAATGACGGTTCAGATGGGTCAGGTCTGTGAAGCCGAATGTAGCCACTGCGGAATAGATATCCTTATTCTTCTCGATGGACTGTCTGGCATGTTCGACCTTGCAGTTCAGGAAAAATTGATAGGGGGAGGTTCCGGTATGGGCTTTGAATTCGCGGATGAATTGATATTTGGATAAATTGAACTCCCGCGCCAGGTCATCGAGCCGCAGTATCTGGCCCAGGCTGCAGTACATCATTTCTTTGGCTTTGGTGACAAAAGCATTGTTCATCCGCCGCGGGGTCTGAATTTCCGTATGGGACAAGAGGTTGGATAGCTGAACAAGCAGCTCGCTGCCCAGTGACTCATCGGCCCCGCTCTGGACAGCGTGACTGAGGTTGCAGATGCATTGCGCCAGCTCTCTGTCATAGACGATGGGAGTGGTAAAGCGCAGTTCCTGTTTGCCCAGAAGCTCTGCCATCAGGTCAGGCTTAAGATACAGCATGACATAGTCAATGCCTGCACGGTCATAGGAGCTTCCGTCGTGAATCTGCTCGGGGTTAAACAGCATGACCCCATTCCTGTGCGAAGCCTGCCGGCTGCCGTCCAGTGTATATTGCTGAATGCCGCGCAGGGTAACGCCGACGGCGTATTCTTCGTGGCAATGCTTTTTGTAGGTGAAATCCGTCATGCTGGCCGATAAGGCGAGGATCTCTGCTGACTTTTTATAATTGAATTGCTCCACCTGAATCACCGCCGTTCTATAAAATACCGGATACCATTACAGCAGAGTATACAAGAAACAGAGCCATTATACTATTCATCACCCGCTGATGCCGCTGCAGAAAGCTCTTAAATACGGAGCCGAATACAACCCAGGCCATAAAGGCCAGGAAACCAATCACAGTAATGACGATGACGAAGATGAAGGCTGCTGCGGGTGAGCTATAATAGGGCATAACATAAGTTGGGATCACGGTCAGCGTGAACAGCAGCACCTTCGGATTGGCGAATTGCATCAGCAGCCCGGAGCGGAAACCGGAGGCCTGCCGGCCTGCCGCGTCAGAACGGCCCATTCTGTACACCTGATAAGCGAGGTAGAGCATGTACAAGCTGCCGATGATCTGCATGACACCGAGAATATGCGGGAGAATGCCCGTAAGCAGGCGGTTCAGCAGAGCGGATGCGGCAAGGAGCAGTCCGAACGCGAGTGTGGCTCCGCCGACGTATCCCATTGTTTTTCTGGCCCCATGGTGCTGCACAGAGGAGAGGATCACAATATTGGTCGGGCCCGGTGTGAAGGTAACCACAATACAATAGATAATAAAGGAAAGGATATTCATGATGACCTCCGGTGAAAGTAGTTCTATGAATATACACCGGGTCTGCGAATCGCTATAGTACATTATTGCAGTCTGCTATTCCTTTAGCTAAGAGAACTCCACAGTGTCAATATCCCCATCACCATCACGAATGATCCGATCCATAAGCCCACGGCCCCTCTGAAACGCATGGAGCTGATGTAGGCGTCACTGGGTTCTCCGTCGCCTTTCATTTTCCAGCTTTCACTCGACTGCCAGGTGAAAGTGGGATTTCGGCGTACATATAAGCTAAATAAGTTGATGGCAATTCCGAATAACAAGAAGAAGATTGCGCTAAACGTTCCGATGATAATCAGCTCCCTGATATGTTTAAATTTTTGGATGTCAGTATCTAATACGTTACTTGGCATAGGGCAGGTTTCACAAAAGTAATACATGTGAAGTATAATAGTCCGATAGTAATTCTTCTGAAGGAGAGTCCGGTTTGTTCAAAATTATGCTGATCGAAGACGACATCACCCTGTTCGGGGAGATTAAAGAAAGGCTCGCCCAGTGGTCCTACGAGGTGTACGGGATTACGAATTTTGGCAAGGTCCTGCAGGAATTCACGGAGGTGAAGCCGGATCTGGTGGTGATTGATATCCAGCTGCCGCAGTTCGACGGCTTCCACTGGTGCCGGATTCTGCGCAGCCACTCCAAGGTGCCGATTATTTTCCTCTCCTCCCGGGACCATCCGAGCGACATGGTGATGTCGATGCAACTGGGGGCCGATGATTTCATTCAGAAGCCGTTCCATTTCGAGGTGCTGATTGCCAAGATTCAGGCTATCCTCCGCCGGGTCTATAATTATAGCATGGAAGGCACGGAGCTGAAGACCTGGCGCGGAGCGGCGATTGAGTTCGTGAAGAATACGGTTACGGGGAGCGGGGGAGCGGCGCTGCTCACGAAGAATGAGATGCTGATTCTCAAAATCCTGCTGGAGCGCAAAAACACCATTGTAGAGCGTGAGGAGATCATCACCAGTCTGTGGGACAACGAGCATTTTGTCAGCGATAATACGCTGACTGTGAATGTGAACCGGCTGCGCAAGAAGCTGGAGCCGCTCGGCCTGGATACGTACATTGAGACCAAGGTCGGGCAAGGGTATATGGCGACAGAAGAGGCGGAGCAATGATAAGGAAATACATCACAGAGAAGCGGAGCTGGCTGCTCCTGCTGGCAGTCTTCCAGCTGATTATTCTATTCGTGGCCTATATTGACTCTGCCATTCCGCTGCTGCCGGTCCTATACATTGTACTCCTCAATACGCTGCTCTGCCTGGCTTTCGTTTTCTTGCGCTATTCCCGGGAGACCCGTTTCTATAAGAGCCTTGCCTCCTGGGATCAGATCTATGAGCTGCAGGCGGTCCTCGAGCCGGGTAGTCCGATGGAGCGGCTGGTCCATGAGGCGGTGAGCGCCCAGACGGACCGCTACAAGCGTGAATCCTCCATGAATGTCCAGCTGCTGGAATCGGAGAAGGACGAGCTGCTGGCCTGGATACATGAGGTCAAGACTCCGCTGACTGCTATGCAGCTCATGATAGAGCGTCTGCCGGATGAGACTCTGCAAAGACAGATGATGTACGAATGGCTGCGCATCCACCATCTGCTTGACCAGCAGCTGCATCAGAAGCGGATTCCCTTCATCCGCAATGATCTGTTCATTGAGAAGGTCAGTCTTGCTCCTATTCTTAATAAGGAGATCCGGGCACTGAAATCCTGGTGCATCTCCAAACGCATCGGGTTCGACGTGGAGCTTGAAGCCGAGACTGTACTGACAGACGGCAAATGGCTGGCCTTCATGCTGCGGCAGCTCCTGACCAATGCTGTGAAATACAGCGAAGCTTCCGATATTGTGATCAGGTGCTGTGAAGAGGGCGGCCATGTTGTGCTCGTCATTGAAGACAGCGGACAAGGGATTGATCCCAGGGATCTGCCGCGGATCTACGATAAGGGCTTCACCTCATCGCGCTTCCGCCAGGAGGGGGCAGCTACCGGCATGGGACTGTACCTGACCCGGCAGGTTGCGGAGCCGCTGATGATCAGACTTCACGCTGCTTCCATACTTGGGCAGGGAAGTGTATTTACGCTGACTTTTCCAAGGGAGAATGACTTTCAGCGGTTGACCGGCATGTGACACTATTGTCACATGCCTGTTCCATTTGTTCGGCGAAGCGCAGGAAAATGATCATCCACCCGCTTATGATAGAGCTATAGAAAAGGAGTGGGGAACAGATGCTTATCATGCAGGCTAACAAAATCTATAAAACCTATGGCAACAAATTCAATAAACAGGAAGTTCTCAAGGGCATTGATCTTCAGGTCGACAAGGGCGAGTTCGTAGGAATTATGGGACCCTCCGGTTCAGGTAAAACGACGCTGCTGAACGTACTCTCCTCAATTGACCGGGTGAGCAAAGGCACGATCGAAATTGAGGGCAAGGAATTCACGGGGATGAAGGAGAAGCAGCTGGCCGAGTTCCGCAAGCATCATCTCGGGTTTATTTTCCAGGATTATAATCTGCTCGACACCTTGACGGTCAAGGAGAATATCATGCTGCCGCTGTCGATTACAGGCATGTCCAAGAAGGAGGCGCATCAGAAATTCGACCAGGTAGCGGGTGAGCTGGGAATCCATGAGCTGAAGGACAAATATCCGGCGGAAATCTCCGGCGGGCAGAAGCAGCGTACGTCGGCGGCGCGGGCGTTCGTGCATGATCCGAGCATTATTTTTGCCGATGAGCCTACGGGAGCCTTGGATTCCAAATCTGCGTCCGATCTGCTGAACAAGCTGGCTGCCATGAACAGCAAGCGCGAAGCTACCATTGTTATGGTTACGCATGATGCCGTTGCCGCAAGCTACTGCAGCCGCGTGGTGTTCATCCGGGACGGGCAAATCTACACCCAGCTGAACAAGGGGGAGGAATCGCGGCAATCCTTCTTGGGTGATATTATCAGCACGCAGGGCGTACTTGGTGGTGTCACGCAATGAGTCTGAATTATATTATCCTGCGGAATCTCAAAAAGAATATTAAAAACTATTATCTCTACGTGTTCGCGCTTATTTTCAGTGTGGCCCTGTACTTCTCCTTCGTGACTCTTCAGTTCGATCCTTCCATGGATGAGGTCAAGGGTTCCGTCAAAGGCGGGGCTGCCATCGGCGCATCCTCCGTCCTGCTGGTTGCGATTGTGGCTATCTTTCTGCTGTATGCGAACACCATCTTCATCAAGCGCCGCAGTAAGGAGATCGGGCTGTTCCAGCTAATCGGGCTGACCAAGAGCAGAATCTTCATGCTGCTGAGCGCCGAGAATCTGATTCTGTATTTCGGATCGATGTTCGCGGGAATCGGTGCAGGGTTTGTGATGTCAAGGCTGATCCTGATGATTCTGTTCAAAATTCTGGAGGTCGACCGGCTGGCGGCCTTGCGCTTCTCCCCCGAGGCTTTGCAGCGGACGGTGCTGGTTTTTGCCGCCGTGTACGTGCTGATTATGATCATGAATTACACCTTCATCCGGGCCCAGAGCATTCTGTCGCTGTTCAAGGCTAGGGCCACTTCCCAGACGCGTATTCAGCGAATGTCGCTGTGGGAGGTTGTGATCGGCGTCCTTGGGATCGGCAGTATATTCGGGGGATATTATATCTCCGGGGAGCTGTTCAGCGGCAAATTCACGGGCATGAACGGATTGATGTATGCAATGATTGCCATACTCACACTGGTAATTATCGGAACCTATCTGTTCTACAAAGGCTCGGTCAGCTTTCTTTTCAATCTCATCCGCCGCAGCAAAAAGGGCTACTTGTCCATTCGGGAGGTATTATCGCTCTCTTCCATTATGTTCCGGATGAAATCGAACGCCCTGCTGCTGACGGTCATCACCACGGTATCTGCGCTGGCGATCGGCCTGCTCTCTCTAAGCTATATCTCTTATTATTCGGTGGGAGCCTCTGCCAGAGAGAGTTCACCGGATGATTACGGCTTCCTTCAGAAGGCGGATGAGGCCGGATTCCGGGGGGCGCTCGACAAGGCCGGCATAGGTTATACCACACTGGAGATTCCAACGGTTCAGGTAGAAGTGGATCTTAAGGAAGTTTTGGAGACTAAAAATTACCCCAACAATGACACCAATCTTTCTGCAACTGTGATCAGTGACAGCAGTCTGAAGGACATGGATTTGCAGCCGGGTGAGGTAAGAATTATGGGATATACGACTACGAAGCAAACCATGCATCAGCTCAAGAACAAGGGAGAACTCAAATTCTCCACTAGGGATGGTGTGATTAAGCAGCAGCTGGCGGGTTTATCAGAGGAGACTGTGCTGCCGTTCTATTTTGGCGGGGGAGTCTTGGGGGTGTTCGTGGTGGATGATTCTGTCTTCCAGGAATTACTCCAGCATAAAGACCCGGATGAGCAAAAAAGAGTGAAAGGCGGAGGGATTTATTACGGTCTAAACCTTAGGGAATCTTCGCAGGTCAAGCAGGCGTACGAGATTTATAAGCAGCAAAAGCCAGAGCTGCAAAGCTTCTCGCAATATGAGTTTGAGTTCAACCAGCGGACCAGTATGGGCCTGATTATGTTCATTGTCGGCTTCCTGGGCCTGACGTTCCTGATTACCTCCGGCTGTATTCTCTACTTCAAGCAGATGGACGAGAGCGAGGAGGAGCGGGAGGGATATACGATCCTGCGCAAGCTGGGCTTCACCCAAGGGGACCTTCTGCGAGGTATCCAGTTCAAGCAGCTGTTCAATTTCGGTATTCCGCTGATTGTCGGCTTATGTCACAGTTATTTTGCGGTAAAATCCGGCTGGTTCCTGTTTGGAACCGAGATGCTGACCCCGATGTTCGTAGTTATGGGGCTATATACCGTGCTGTATTCGATTTTCGGCCTCCTGTCGGTCCTGTATTACAAGCGGGTGATCCGGGAGTCGCTGTAAAGAGATGAAGTGAAAAAATGAATTAAAGAGGATGGCCTTCGGGCTGTCCTTTTCTTTTTGCGTGTATATTATCATATTGTTGCAATCCATAAGGGCCCTCCTCTTGCCTTACGCAAAACAGGCAGCGATAATGGTATAATAAGGCTGAAACGTAGCAGACCCAACCCAATGGGAGGTGCTTACGATGAACGAACCTGTGCTGAAAAAAGCCATGAACACGCTGGAGTTTCTGAGTCAGAAGGAGGAGGCGCGCAGACAATACGAAGCGCGTCAACGCTATCTGCATGACGAAGCGTCGATGTATGAAGCGGCTAAGGTGGCCGAGGCTAAGGGTTGAGCCGAGGGAATGGCAAAGGGAATAGCTAAGGGAATAGCAGAAGGCAAAGCAGACGCTCAAAAAGAAACAGCTCATAAACTGCTTGTTCTAGGTATAGAGCTATCTGTAATCGCCGGGGCAACGGGCCTTTCCATAGAAGAGATTCAGAAGTTAAGGACGATACAGTAAAAGTAGCCAGGGACTGTAGATTATAGACAGAAGAGGTGGGGGCGTGTCAGTTACAGTTGGGGAGATTAAATCAATTAACCGTTATCCGGTGAAATCCTTTGCGGGGGAGGCGCTGGAGTCTTGTAAGGTTGTATCTTACGGAGTGGAGGGGGACCGGTATTGTTCCTTTTATGATATGACCAAAAAAGACTGGTCGCAGTATGTCACTGCCCGGAAGATTCCCAAGATGATGTCCTATAAGGCGGAATATACGGGTGAAGATATCCGGGTGACGGCTGCGGATGGCCGCGTGTTCGGCTGGGATCAGGAGCTGCTGGATGAAATTCAAAGCCTGACTTCCACGGAAATTACCATGTCTGAGTTCATGGCACCACACCCGGAGGAGAAGCACCCGGAGCTGTTATCGGTAGATGGGGCGAGTATTCTGCTGGTGACCGATAAGAGCCTGAAGAAGCTGGAGGCGTTGTGGGGCAAGCCGGTCGATCAGCGCCGCTTCCGGGGCAACTTCCTCGTGGAAGTAAGTGAGGACTCGTTCGGGGAGGAAGAGTGGCTCGGCCGCCGTCTGTCGATAGGCAGTACAGTACTGCAAGTGGATAGCTATTGTGAACGCTGTGTGATGATTACCACGAACCCGGATACCCTCGAACGGGACAGCTCCCTGCTGAAGCAAGTCTACAAAGAGCTGAAGCAGCAGTTCGGCGTCTATGCTTCAGTCATCACTCCAGGAGAGGTTCGGCTCGGTGATCAGGTTGTGATGCTGGATAGCTAAGCTGGACAGACGTCCTACGTTCCTGTCAAAGGTGAGCGGTCACCTACATAATGACTCTTGCGACTATAATGTTGTAAGTTTTACAACTTTGATATCTCAGCAGCGGCACCGTTGGGAGAATTGTTGCACAGATTGCAGGAACTGTCCGGAATAGCTGCCTTATGCGAAGGAATTGCTGCATTTTATGCAATATTCTCGGGTTAGCGGGTGTTCGATCCGGGGAATGTTGCAATTAGTGCAGGATTGCAGGATATGTAATTATGGACAGTTAAAGGGGGTGAGCGAGATACTGGAACTATCCATGGAACATGCGGATGAGCTGGTGAAGGTGACACATGCGTTGTCTACGGAACTTAGGTTAAGAATGCTTGCGCTGCTCAACACCCGGAGAATGAATGTGGCGGAGCTGGCGGAGGCGCTGGAGATCCCGGTATCGACAGCGGCCTCCAATGTGAAGGTGCTGGAGCAGGCCGGGCTAATCGTGACTGAGCTGCTGCCTGCTTCACGCGGTGCGATGAAGGTCTGCAGCCGGATCTATGATGATATCAAGATCATCATCAATGCCCCGCAGCCCCTGGCTGAGGCCGGCCAGGGCGAGTATTGCTACGAGATTGCCATGCCGATCGGCAATTTCACCGCCTGCGAGGTGGCGCCGACCTGCGGCATGGTCAGTGAGACGGGGCCGATTATTACGGAGGACTCGCCGGCGGGGTTCTTTCACCCGGACCGGGTACAGGCCCAGCTACTCTGGCTGCGCAAGGGTTATCTCGAATACCGCTACCCGCTGGAGATTCCGTCAGGGGCAGAGATCCGCGAGATCCAGTTCTCAATGGAGATCTGTTCGGAAGCGCCGAATTATGCCAATGACTGGCCTTCGGATATTACGCTCTGGATCAACGGGGTTGAGGTGGGCACCTGGACCTCACCGGGCGACTTCGGCGGCAGGCGCGGAAAGCTGAACCCTGCCTGGTGGATCGATTCGGGCACCCAGTTCGGTGCACTCAAGACCTGGAGCGTAGATCATACCCGCAGCGCCATTGACCATCAGGAGCTATCCGCTGTGACTCTGAAGCAGCTTAACCTCCCCCGGCGGAGCCATGTGGATCTGCGGCTGGGCGTGAAGGAGGATGCCAGGTACAAGGGCGGAATGAACTTGTTCGGCAAGAAGTTCGGCGACCATGAGCAGGACCTGGTGATGAAGATTTTTTATAGTGTGAAGGCCTAACAGGAACACGAATTGGGCTTATTGTGAAGAACCTGCTGCTTCCGGCGGGTTCTTTTTCGTTGTTGATTAGAAATTGGCGATGGCGCAGGCATTTTGTTCTGATAAGCATTGTGCATTGACATTTCAGTGGATTCTGCAATAATTAATACATATTTATTGTATTAAAACAAAATTATTGTTTATAAGGAGTGTGCATTGTTCCATGACAACCCGGCATTATATCAAGGATTATCCGCGGCCGCAGTTCGTCCGTGAAGCCTGGCAGAGTCTGAACGGAGAATGGGATTTTCGCTATGACGATGACAACACGGGGGAACGGGAGAGATGGCATGAGGAGCTGCACGGCGATCTGAAGATTCAGGTTCCGTTCACGTATGAGACGGAGGCGAGCGGAATCGGTGAGACCGCGTTCCATCCATATGTATGGTATGAGCGGGAGGTGCAACTACCTGGCAGCTTGGGCAACAAGCGGGTGCTGCTGAATTTTCAGGCGGTGGATTACATCGCGAAGGTGTGGGTGAACGGCAGCTATGCCGGGGGGCACCAAGGCGGGTATGCGGCTTTTACACTGGATATTACCGATTATCTCAACACGGGAGCCGGAGCAGTGAACCGTCTGACGGTCAAGGCTGAGGATAGCCAGAGCTGTACACAACCACGGGGCAAGCAGCGCTGGGTGGATGAGAATTTCGAGTGCTTCTATGTGCAGACCACGGGAATCTGGCAGAGTGTGTGGCTGGAGTATGTATCCCCTTCGTACCTGAGGTCTGTCAAAATCACCCCGGATCTCGATAACCGCTCGGTCCATTTTGAATACAACACCCATGGGGCAAGCACTGATCTCCGGCTGGAGACCCGGATCAGCACCGGGGAGAAGACCTTCAAGCAGGTCTCGCTGCAGGCAGACCGGGCCTCGTTGCAACTGGATGTAGAGCTGACGCATGAAGCAAACGGGCCGTGGAAGCTCCAATCCTGGTCGCCTGCGGCACCGGTGCTGTACGAGGTGGAGTTCGTTCTGTACCAGGCGGAGCAGGTAATAGACCGGGTCTACTCCTACTTCGGACTCCGCAAAATCTCCATCGAACAGGGCAAGGTGCTGCTCAACAATACGCCAGTGTATCAGAAGCTGATTCTGGACCAGGGCTATTGGCCGGACAGCCATCTGACCCCGCCTTCGGAGGAGGCGCTGATTGCTGATATCGACGCGATTCTGGCGATGGGCTACAATGGGGTCCGCAAGCATATGAAGATTGAGGATGCGCGCTTCCTGTACTGGTGTGATGTGAAGGGACTGCTGGTCTGGTCGGAGATGGCGGCCACCTATGAGTTTGGCGATGAGGCAGTGGAGCAGTTCACGAAGGAGTGGACAGAGATTGTCCGGCAGCAGTATAATCATCCCTCGGTGATTACCTGGGTGCCTTTTAACGAATCCTGGGGGATTCCGCAGGTCTACACGAATAAGCGGCAACAGCAATTCACTGAGGGCATCTATCATCTGACTAAGGCGATGGACCCGGATCGTCCGGTGATCGTCAATGACGGCTGGGAGCATACGATCAGCGATATTATAACCTTACATGACTATGAGGAGAGCGGTGCTGCGTTACTAGAACGTTATGCAGACTCTGGCAGTCTGCTTGGCGGCAGTTCCTCGTTCAACAATTGGAAATACGCGATGGCCCAGGGCTATGAATACAGAGGTCAGCCTGTCATAGTCAGTGAATTCGGGGGTATTGCCTTCGACACCGGCGAAGGGTGGGGCTATGGAGAGCAGGTGGGCAGCACAGAGGCGTTCATCGAGCGGTTCCGCAGCATCACACAAGCGATCAAGGATACCCCATACATCTGCGGTTATTGCTATACCCAAGTTACGGATGTGCAGCAGGAAGTGAACGGACTATTGACGGCGGACCGGACACCGAAGATTCCACTGGAAGAGATTCGTAAGATTAACCGGCAGGCGGGCAGATAATCGTAACATTGTGGCCTAAATAGCGGTGAATTATCGGTTCAATGACAACGGGATGCCCTTTAGAATCTTTGGTGAAAGCACTTACATTCATTCTGGTGCTGTTCAACAGGCTTCACCAATGAAGATTAAGAGGAGGGCTTACGTGTTCAAAAAATGGTTCATCTCGCTGTCCGCTTCCCTGTGTCTGCTGCTGGTTTTTGCCGCCGTTCCGGCCTTGGCCGCGAATGGTCCCGTGGTGTGGGGGACTTCGTCCACCATCACCAACATTAACACGTTCACCGATGCGGGTCCCGATGCCCGCGGAATCAGGCCCGGAACCTTCGGTTCCGAATATGCGCGGATGATCAAGCTGGCCAACGGGGACTGGCTGGCGGTCGCCGCCATCTACGACAACAACGGATATACCAAGGTGTCCTGGGGCGGCACCCGGCTCCAGGTCTTCCGCAGCACCGACAACTGCCGCACCTGGTCGCTGATGTCCACACTGTGGGAGGACGGCCGTGACCTGGACAACGGGCAGTTCGTGCAGCTCCCGAGCGGCGATATTTTGCTGGCGATGCGTTCTGTCCGCTGGCAGGAATCGTACAAGCTAAGAGTGTATAAAAGCACGAATGGAGGGGCGAATTGGAGCTTCCTCAGCACCATCGACGAGAACAACGGCGCTCCCGGCGCGCTGGGGAATCCCGACAAAGGCGTGTACGAGCCGCATATGCAGCTCCTGAATGACGGCTCGGTCGCCGTGATGTATGCAAGCGAGAAGCACGTGACAGAGAATCCGTCGTACAGCCAGATCATCTCCCAGAAAATCTCCACCAATGGGGGTGCGAGCTGGGGGAATGAAATCTATGTGGCCTGGGACCCGTCCAATTCCGGGGCACGCCCGGGGATGCCGGTCTGGACCAAGATGGCGAATGGGCAGTATATTGTAGCTTTTGAGGTGTGCGGGACGCAGAACTGCAGAATTTTCACCAAAAAAAGTGCGGATGGCAAGACCTGGTCCAGCGGCATCGGCACCCAGGTCTCCACTAACCAGCAGGGCGGTCCTTACATCCTGTCCTTGGCGGACGGGCGTCTCCTGCTCAGCTCCAACTCCAACGTGCTGTCCCTTAGCAACGATTACGGGAATACTTGGGTGGACAATGATATTCCGGCCTTTGGCAATTCATGGTGGACCGCGATGTATCAGACGGGCGCGAATGAGATCGCTTTCGTGGATTCGGTCGACCGGAGTGTCGGCGGGCATAATGTCCAGGTGCGGTTCGGGACGCTCAGCGGCGCGTACAGCAATGATTTCTCGGCGAATGACAACGGATGGGCCCGTTATGGCGGATCATGGGCGGTGAGCGGCGGCACCTATAACCTGAATTCAGTGAATGCCGACAAATCGCTGCTCACCCCGTATCCTTCCAAAATGAATTATACGCTGGAGGGCGACATCCGGCTGAATAATGCAGGCCAGGGCAGTCTTCTGTTCAATGTAACCGGTCCGGGAACCGGGGCCGATCTGCAAAAGGGTTACGCAGCAGGGATTGACTCTGCCGGTGAGGTCTGGCTTGGACGGTTCAATAATAACTGGACCTCTCTCCAGACCGTAAATACCCCTATTGCCGTCAATACCTGGTACCACATGAAGGTTGTGGTCAATAACGGTAACATCAAGGTATATGTCGGAGATATGACGGTGCCTAAGATTGAACGCAATGAAGCGGTATACGCTTCAGGCACGGTTGGGGTACGCGGCGGCTTCGGCAACAGCGTCAGCTTCGACAATTTTACAGTGAATTAACTGGAAATTCAGGGGGACCTCTCAAGAGGTCCCTCTTTGCATGCGAACACGAGCGTTCTCTACCGGTCGATTCTCCACCCTCAGTAAGATCGTCTACCTGTCCGCGGATTTAGCCCGGTTAACATCTGTCGTTTGTTCACCAAGGAGCGGCGGTTTGTCGGTTCAAGCACAGCAGTGTTCGCTGTAAAGTTAGAGGTAAGAAAGCCCTTACATCAAGCGGTGACGGCTTTCCTTGCATAAACTTTACGGAGAAGAGGGTTGTACAGATGAGGATGAACAAAAGCTTAACAAGTGTGGCTACGGCCGGGCTGGCGCTGGCTCTGGTCCTGCAGGGATGCTCTTCCGGAAATACAGAGAACGGAGGGGCCAAGGCATCGGATGAACCGGCGGCAACAGGGAGCACAAGCAGCAGTCCGGTGGAAATCTCCTTCTGGAATATGTTCGGCGGCGGAGAAGGGGAGTTCGTGGACCAGATTATTAAGGACTTCAACGACTCGCAGCAAGAGGTGACCGTTAAGCCGCTCCGGCTGGAATCCAATGAGTATTACGCGAAGCTTGGTACAGCACTATCGTCTTCCAAAGGCCCGGATGTCGCGGTCGCTCACGTGGAGCGGATCTCGCCGTTCGTGAAAGCCCAGCAGATTGTACCGGTGGATGAGCTGGCCTCCAAGGTAGGATTCGACCTGAAGCAGATTTCGGATTCCAATATTAAAAGCGTATCTTATGAAGGCAAGCCTTACGCAGTTCCGCTGGATACTCACTTCCATATGTTCTACTACAATAAAGATATTCTGAAACAGGCCAATCTGCTGAAAGAGGACGGTACGCCGAAGCTGGGCGATATAAACCCGGCAGGCTTTGAGAAGACGCTCTCTGAGATTCAAGCCAAGGTGCCGGATGTCCAGGCGATGGCGGTGAACACGCCTTATTTCCAGGAGCCGTTCCTTAATCTGTATTATGAAGCCGGCGGCGAGCTGCTGAACCCGGAGATGACCAAGGCGAGCATCAACAACCCGCAGGCGCTGGATGTGCTGAACTTCTATATGGATGTCTTCAATAAAAAATATGCCGATCTCAATGACAAGACGCCATGGGATACCTTCCATAACGGCAAAGCCGCCTTCTGGTTCGGCGGGGTCTGGGAAGCAGGGCTGCTGCTGGGAGACGAATCACTCCATATCGGCGCGATGCCATTGCCTCCGTTCTTCGGCAGCCAGACGCATTGGGGCAGCTCCCATACGCTGGTCATCCCGTCATATGTCACTCCCGAGAAGCAAGAGGCCGCAGCCAAGTTCATGAAGTATTTCTCTGAAGTGGGCGGGGAGATCTGGGGTCAGGCGGGCCATGTGCCGGCGAACAGCAAGATTACGGAGAGCGAAGCCTACAAGAGCTTACCTTACCGCAGTGAATTCATCGAGGCGCAGAAGACGGTGAAGTTCGCGCCGCCAACCGATAAATATACGACGATTATCACCACTGTGTCGGAAGGACTGCAGAACATTATCTTCGGCAGCGAGACGCCGGAGGATGGCCTGGCTAAGCTGGAGAAACAGATTAACGAGGTGTTGGAGAACTAGCCTTATCCGGCCGGATTGGGAGGAACTCCTGCCGGGAGGCAGGTCAGCCCCGATCCGGCTCATGATTCATTTCACCTGAAGGAGAGAGATAACAATGGAGCGGAGCTTGAGTGAGAAAAGGTCGGCTGCGGCTCTTCGCAGAGCAGAGCCTGTACATCTGCTGACTGAACTGAAGGCGATTCTTTATCTGATCCCGTTCCTGATTCCGTTCACGGTGTTCTATCTGTGGCCGGTGATCCGCGGAGCCTGGATGAGCCTGCATGTGTGGGGCATTCAAGGGATGCAGAAGTACGTGGCTCTAACGAACTATGCAAAAATTCTGACGAATTCAGATTTCTATGCGTACCTGTGGAACTCGTTCTATTTCGTGCTGCTGTGCGCGCCTACAGTCATTATCCTGGGGCTGCTGCTGGCCCTTATTATTAATCAGCGAATCTGGCTGCGGACCCTGATCCGCTCGGTGTTCTTTCTGCCGTATGTGCTGTCAGTCTCCGTGGTCAGCTTCATCTGGCTGCGGCTGCTGGATGCGAAGAACGGCCCGGTCAATGCAGCCTTACATATGCTTGGCATTCATGCAGACATTAACTGGCTTACGGATCACCGGTTTGTCTGGTGGGCGATTACGCTGGCGACCGACTGGTGGAGCGTGGGATTTGTCATGGTCCTCTTTCTGGCCGGGCTGCAGGAGATCCCGACCGATCATTATGAAGCGGCGAAGATCGACGGCGCGAATGCCTGGCAGCGATTCTGGAGCGTTACCCTGCCGGGACTGTCCAGTGTGATGAAGATCCAGATCTTTTATCAGATTATCAACTGTCTCAAGCTGTTCGGTCAGGTACAGATTATGACCGGCGGAGGTCCGGGCGATTCCACGAATACGATGATCCGATACATTTATGTCACGGGGTTCAAAAAGGATATGTTCGGCATGGCTGCAGCGCAGTCCATGGTGTTCTGCCTCATCATGCTGCTGATCGCCGTGATTCAATTCAAAATTACAGACCGCAAGGACGGATAGGAGAGGAGAAGATTCATGAAGAAGCTTGGTTTAAATGCTGCGGCGACGGTGCTTGCCCTGCTGTTTGTTTTTCCGCTGATCTGGATGTTTCTCACCTCCCTGAAGCCCGATGGCGTGAATGTCTATACGCTGGCCGATTGGGTGGATTGGTCGGATCTGAATACCGGTAATTATGTAAAAGTCATTAGGGATTCGCAGATTCTGCTCTGGACCTGGAACAGTCTGGTGATCGGCGTGCTTACTACCCTGATCTCCATTCTGCTGAGCTCGCTGGCGGCCTTCTCGTTCTCCAAGCTGCCATTCCGCACACGGGGCATCTTCTATGTGCTGATTGTCTCGGGCCTGCTGATTCCGACAGAAGCCATTCTGATTCCGCTCTATGAAACTGCCCTGCATCTGGAGCTGATCGATAATATCTGGGCCATTATTCTCCCGGGATTGACCAACCCGATCGGTATTCTGCTGCTGAAGCAGTTCATGGACGGCGTGCCTAAGGATTATATTGAAGCCGCTCAAATCGACGGCAGCCGCAGCTTCCGGCTCTGGTGGAGTATCTGCCTGCCGCTGACCCGCTCCGCGATGGTGTCGGTGGGGATCTTCTTTTTCATCCTCTCGTGGAACAACTTCCTGTGGCCTTATCTGGCGATTACCTCGGAGGAGAATATGATTCTGTCGGCAGGGCTGCCCACCTTTTTGTCGAATAATAATATGTCGCTCAATCTCATTATGACAGCCAGTGCCATTGCGGCGATTCCGACGATTGTTGTCTTTATCCTGCTCCAGCGTCAGATTGTTCAGGGCGTTGCCATGTCAGGGGTTAAGGGTTAGCCTGAACCACCAGATTATATAACGGGAAAGGATATAGAGCATGCGTACATCTCCTGAGAGTTCTGCCAGGTCCCTGCGGCTCCGCTTGATATCCTGGATCATTCAAATGAAGAGCAGCATGCGCTATAAGTGGATGCTGCTGCTTGTTCTCTTCTCCTTGACACCGCTGGTGGTCATGGGGATTATTTCTTTTTCCATCTCGAAATCTACCATTAATGACAAGGCCACCGAGTATTCGGAGCATCTGCTGGATCAAACCGCTGATAATCTCGATACGCGCTTGGGCATCTACAAGGATATGCTGATGCAGGTGCTGAACAATCATGAGATTGTGGGGATGCTGCGGGCCCTCGATGGGGCCGGTCCGGCCAGCTATGATGTGGATAGTCTGTCGCTGACGACGAAGCTGTCCACGATTGTGGCGATTAATCAGGATGTGCAGTCCATCTCCTTCGTATCGGATAAGCATTATATCAAAGGCATCTACCGCTGGAGCACGCGTACGCCCGCCGAGGTGGAGCCGTTCCTTGAGACCCTTACAGGCGGCAGCAATTTCCGCTGGTATCCGACCCGATACGGTACTTATGTGGATAGTCTCAATTCGCAGAGCACCCATGTCTTCTCCGTCGCCAAGCAGCTCTATAAAATATCCGATGACAGTCCCCTGAAGATTGTAGCGGTGCTGGATATCCGTGAGGATGTGATTAAGGAGCTGGTCTCCAAGGCGGTCAGCAACAACCGTGATCTGCAAAGCTTCGTGATCGATGGCGGAGGCAGGCTCGTCTCGTACCCGGACAGCGGGCTGATCGGCCGGAGCGTGAGCGAGGTGCTGGGTCAGACCGGATATGAGCAGCTCGTGCGTACCGGACAGGAGGAAACGAGATTCCCGCTCGCTTACAAGGGAGACAGTCTAATCGTGAATGCCAAGAAGCTGCATACGAATGACTGGGTGGTTGTGAATGTGATCTCCAAGGCTGCGCTGTTTCAGGATTCCAACCGTCTTCTGCAGATTTTCATCTTCGTCGGGCTGCTCTGCATTGTGTTCTCCGTTATTGCTGCACTAGTGCTGGCGAATTCAATTACGAACCCGATTCTAAAAATGATCCGGCTGATGCGCCAAGTCATGTCCGGTGAGCTCAGCGTGCGCTACAAAGCGAAAAGCAGACATGACGAGATTGATATCCTCGGCGATAATTTCAACACGATGGTGATACAGATCGACGGACTGCTTAAGGCGGTATATCTGGAGCAGGAGCAAAAACGGATGGCAGAGCTGAAGGCGCTGCAGGCGCAGATTAACCCCCATTTTCTATACAACACGCTGGATATTATTAAATGGACGGCACTCATTCAGAAGGCTCACAACGCGGCAGAGATGGTCAGCTTGTTGTCGCGTCTGCTCAGGATCAGCCTGGGCCGGGGGGAAGAGACGGTGACGGTGGAGGAAGAGATCGAGCATGTCCAGTGTTATCTGGGGATTCAGAAATTCCGCTTCAACTTCAATATTGACACCGTGGTTGAGATAGATGAAGATGTGCGCAACCTGCGGACACCGAAGCTGATTCTTCAGCCGATTGTGGAGAATGCGATCATCCATGCTTTTGGAGAGATGGAGTCCGGCGGGATCATCCGCATCACTTGCACCAAGGCGGCGGGCAATCTGCTGTGGTTCGAGGTCACGGACAACGGCAAAGGCATGGACCCGGCGCTGGCCAGCAGTCTGCTAGACGGGGAAGCAGGGGAAGAGGAGAAGCCGGGGGGCATCGGGCTGGCGAATGTGGATGAACGGGTCAAGCTGATTTGTGGCAAAATGTACGGGATCGAAATTCACAGTGAGCCGGGCACAGGTACGACGATACGGGTCAAGCTGCCGCTCATGACAGATGATATAAGGGGGAACCTCTGATATGTACCGGGTCATTATCGTAGAAGATGAATTTATCGTGAGATATGGCATCCGGTCGATGATTGAATGGGAAGCCATCGGGATGGAGGTCACCGGAGAGGCCGGGAATGGCCGGGAGGCGCTGGAGCTGATGGCCGCCGGACTGCCCGACATCCTGATTACGGATATCAAAATGCCTGTCATGGACGGCATTGAGCTGATTGCCGAGGTGCGTAAGCTGTCCCCGGACCTGAAGATTCTTATCCTCAGTAACCTGGAGGATTTCCAGTATGCCAAGGAAGCGATCAGGCACAGCGTATCCGATTATATTATCAAATCGGATATGATGCCGCGTGACTTCGAGCAGGTACTGCTGAAGCTGAAGCAAGGACTGGATGAAGCGCTGAAGCCTGTGCTGGTTCATGCCGCACCTGTACAGGCGGAGGCCGTAGCTGTGCACAAGGAGAGTCTGCTGCTGGAGCTGCTGGAGCGTGGGGCAGTCCATGGGCTGGAGGCCAGCCGTGAGGCGCTTGTGAAGGCGGGGCTGGCCGGGGTGCCGCCGCTCTATCTGCTGCATGTGGTGCCGGGCAGTGGCTCTGAGCTAAGGTACGCCCGGGGTGCGGCCGCTATCCGTAGCGTTCTGGCAGAGCTCTGGCAGGATGCTGCCTTTGGGTACGAGTTGATCCCTGACAGGCAGGGCGCCGTTCAATTGATCGTGACTGCCGGGATGAACGGGCAGGCGGACGGCCCGGCTGTTCTCGGGCGCTTGCGGAGCTTGGGGGAAGAGCTCATTCAGCGCTTGTGCGAACAATACGGCTGGACAGTGACCATCGGTATTAGCGGGCCTATAGAGCAGTGGGGAGCGCTCAAGGACGCTTATGAAGAGGCCGCCGGAGCTGCCGGGATGAAGCTGTTCTTGGGGACCGGGCGTGTGCTGGTTCACGGGAGTCCGGAGCTGCTGGCGCAGGAGGGGCCTGGGGCGCAGGGGACACAGCTCCAAATGGCACAGCCTCAAGCGCAACAGACTCATATCCATAGATCGCACCCTGACGCAACGCAGCTTCAGCCGCAGGCTCAATCGCTTCAAATCAGCAGTCTGCAGATTCAGTCGATGGTCTATGCATTCCAGTCCAGGGAGCTGGAAGCATACCTGGAGCAGCTATTCGGACAGCTTGCCATGCGCCGGGATGCTGAGCTGGTGCAGATTATTACGCTGGAGCTGCTGATGATTCTAACCACTCTGTGGCCGGATGTGTCAAGAGACGCCGAGCAGGTGCTGGAGCTGAAGAAGCAGTATTTCGACGAGCTGTCGAAGCTGGAGACGCTGGAAGAGAACCGTTTATGGTTCCTGCAGGCTTTTCAGGCGCTTATTTCGCATATGAAAGAGATGTATAATAGCGACCGTAACAGCATTATTAAGGCGACCCAGTATATTCAGCAGTATTATCACCAGGAGATCACGCTGCAGTCGATCAGCCGTTTGGTCCATCTCAGTAAGAACTATTTCGCCAATTTGTTCCGCAAGGAAGTGGGGGAGAGCTTCCTCGAATATCTCACCCGCATCCGCATCGAGAAGGCCATGACGCTGCTGACAGGAGAGCTGAAGGCCGGGGACGTAGGCAGCCTGGTCGGTATCCAGGACCCGAAATATTTCTCCAAGGTGTTCAAAAAAATTACCGGCCTGTCTCCCTCGGAATTTCGCGCACTGGCCCGGAAAGAGCAGTGAGGCGGGGGCCGGCGGAACTAACTGAAAGCGATTGCATATTTTAGGAGGGGCTGGGAGAGGATGGACTGCAAACCATGCCACTCCTTTTTTGCTGTGGTGAAACAGTGGAAAGACAGAGGCAAGAGTATTGACAAAATAGCACTCGTTAGTGATAATGATAATTGTTATCAATTAAATACATACATACTGGGGAGACAAGAGATATGAGAAAAGGGATTCACGTACTATTGATTATGATGACTTTTATCCTGGTGCTGGCAGGTTGCGGTAAGGCAGCTACTGCACCGGAACCGAGCAAAGAGACTGTTTCCGGCGGTGCGCCTGCTGAAGAGACTGCTGGTCCGATTACGGTGCAGCATAAGCGTGGAGAGTTTACACTGGACAAGCCTGCTATACGTGTTGTCACGTTGGAATGGACGTATACAGAGGATGTTGTTGCCCTGGGGGTTCAGCCTGTCGGCAATGCCGATAATGCAAACTATAAAGTGTATGTAACCGATGAAGCTGCTCTGGATGACAGCGTAACCGATATCGGAACACGCAGTGAACCGAATATGGAGGCTATTGCTGCACTCAAGCCGGATCTGATTATTGCTAATGCGGACAACAATAAGAATGTGTATGATCAGCTGAACGCGATTGCTCCAACGCTCGAATTTGATCCATACGATGGTGAAGGCTATAACTATGATAAGATGACGACCATTTTTAATACCATTGCAGCCGTTCTGGGCAAAGAAGATCAAGCGAAGGAAGTTCTGAGCGGTCTGGATCAGCACTATGCGGATGCCAAAGCAAAGCTGGCTGCAGCCGGTAAAGAAAATTTCCACTATGTTTTGACACAGGCATTCACCTATCAAAACGCGGCTTCCTTGCGGATGTTCTCGGATAATTCGGTCGTAGCAGGTACCCTGAACAAGATCGGCATGGTCAATGATTGGCAGCCGGACAAGCTTGAAAATTACGGTTTCTCTACTGTGGGCATCGAATCCTTATCCGCTGTACAGGACAGTAGTTTTATCTATATTACACAACCGGATGATGACGTGTTTGGAACGGCGATGAAGAATAATTCAGTATGGAACGGTTTGAACTTTGTGAAGGAAAAACGGACGTACCAGTTGGGGAGTACCACATGGACCTTTGGCGGACCGGTTTCTTCCAAAGTGCTGGTTGACGGTGTAGTTGAGGCGATTACCAAATGAGCTCGCTTCAAGGAGCCAAGCCAGCAGTGAGCTGGCGTATGTTAAGCATCTATGGGGGCGGTCTGACCGCCCTTATCGTGCTTTTTTTTGTAAGTTTATGTTATGGTGAGGCCGCCATTTCTTTGCAGGACGTCTGGGGTGCGCTTACGAACAGACAAGGGACGCTTGAGCATAATATGATCTGGGATTTGCGTATGCCGCGTACCGTTATTGGCATTCTTGCCGGTGGAGCGCTTGCTGTTGCTGGAGCATTGCTGCAGACGATTACGCGAAACCCGCTGTCTGCTTCAGACACGCTTGGTATCAATGCCGGGGCTTACTTTGTCGTTGTGCTCGGCGCTATTCTTTTTCCGGGGGTACTCAGTCAGTCGCCATTTCTTTTTGCTGCCATGGGTGGCCTGTTCGCTGCGTTTGCCGCTTATTTTATGGGTGGCGGACGGAAATCCACTCCGGTAAGACTGGCATTGTCCGGTATGATTGTGTCGATGATACTGGGTTCATTTACGAGCGCATTACATATTTTTTACTCCATGGAGACACAGGGGTTATTTCTGTGGGGTTCAGGGACACTTGTTCAAAATGACTGGACGGGTGTTCAATATGCCTGGCCGTGGGTTACGGGAGTAACGCTGCTCGCGCTGCTTTTGTCCAAGCAATGGGATATGCTGGAGCTGGATGAATCTACTGCTTCCTCGCTCGGCCAGAGAGTTGGACTTGCCCGGGCGGGCGGACTCATCATTGCGGTTATTCTGGCTGCTGTGATTGTCAGTGTCATTGGCCCCATCGGCTTTGTCGGTCTGGTGGCTCCACATTTGGTCCGTCTGAGTGGTGTGCGCTCCAATCGGCTGTTGATCCCTGGTGTATTCATCTGGGGGGCAGCGCTGCTGGTTGGGGCGGATGTGCTTGCCAAAATGATACACAACTCCAGCATGGAGCTGCCAACAGGTGCGGTTATGGCCATCATTGGTGCGCCTTGGCTGATTTGGCTGGTGCTTACCCGCATGAAAGCCGGGAATGGCGGGGGCATGACCACATCTATGAGCACTGGCGGACGTGTGCGCCGCTTCGCCTTCATGCCGCTGGCTATTCTTTTCTCAGCGATTACGATTCTGTTGCTGTTGCTTAGTACGATGTTTGGCGGAATGCGTATTCCTCTAGCAGAGCTGCTGCCAAGCCTGTTCCAGTCCGATGGCATGTTCTCTACACTTGTGCAGCTTCGCATCCCGCGAACGCTGGTGGCTGCAGGGTCAGGGGCTGCTCTCGCCGTCAGCGGTGTACTGATCCAGATGGCAGTGCGTAATCCGCTGGCTGATGCTTCCATTGTCGGAGTATCTTCGGGTGCAGGGCTGGGAGCAATGATGGTGTTCATCCTCTGGCCTGGTCTGCCGATGTATATGCTGCCTGCTGCGGCTATCGCGGGCGCAGCCCTTGCGGCAGCCGTTGTATTTTCGCTCTCATGGACCAAAGGCTTGAATCCATCCGCAGTTGTACTGCTGGGGATTGCCATGTCAGCTATAGCTGGTGCGGGCATTCAAATTCTGATTGTACGCGGAGCCGTCTACGGCAGCAGCGGTTACATCTGGCTTACAGGCAGTACGTATGCCCGTACATGGGAACAGGTCAAGGTCATTGGCCTCTTCCTGCTGATTCTGATTCCGGTCGCCTGGTGGCTTGCCCGCAGATTCGAGCTGCTGGTGTTTGATGACAACAGCGCTTCCGGGCTTGGCATGAACGTACGGCGTACCCGCCTGCTCGCGATGGCAACGGGTGTTTTGCTTGCGGCTGGCGCCGTCGCTTGTGTAGGTACGGTCGGATTTATCGGTCTGATTGCACCGCATATGGTCCGGCTGTTAACAGGCCACAAGCTGAGACAGTCCATGTTCCTGTCGGCACTGGCCGGGGCCGTTCTGCTGGTGCTCGCCGATACGATAGGCAGAACGGTAATGGCTCCAACCGAAATACCGTCAGGTATTCTGATTGCAATCATAGGCACACCCTACTTCCTGTACCTGATGTACCGTTCGAATTGGCGCAAAGCGGTCAAATAAAAAAAGCACAAAACCCTACTGTAGCATTGTGAATATGACCATTACCGGACTTTAACATGCCAGCGTCTCATTCGCAGAGCAGTCATTCAGATGCTGTAGGCGCAGGAACGATAGTAACTGCAGTTTATACAATAGAATGCTGTAAAAAAGGCGTCGAAATAGAATCTATTGTATTCCGTACAATTGAATGTTGAAAAAGGGCTATTTTTCACCCAAAACCCAACATTCTACTGTATGAACTACAATAGAATCTCATTTTATGGTCAGCTATGCGTTTTCTATTGTAGGAAATACAATCACCTATTGGAATGTAAGAGCAGAAATCGGTAACGGGTGCAGGATCAGTCCAATATCAGCTCTATGTTCAGGCTCCAGCCTTTAACATCCCTGAGCTTCAATCTTACAGGTTTAAAGCTGATGCTTTAGTGGGTATCTTAATCTCATTTATGGAATAAAATTACTTATTTAATTCAGGTGCTCCACTAGATCAGTTGAAGGAACTAGTGGAGCTGAAAGTGGGCTATATGGTGAAATCAGAGGAATTAAGGAGGAGAGGATGAACAAAATAAAATCAATGTTGCCGGCCCATCCACGCGCTCAACGGCCCGCCCTCCGGCCTGCTTTCCTGCCTGCTGCTCTGCTGTTAAGCCTGCTCCTGATCACAGGCTGCACAGACCTCTCTTCCGGGGACCCGGAGCCCCCGGAGCCCAGAGCGCCGGTCACGGTGTCCTTCTGGAATCCGTTTGGCGGAGGGGAAGGCGAGTTCGTGGAGCGGATCATCCGCGATTACAACGCTTCGCAGCCTGAAGTATTCGTCAAGCAGCTCAGGCTGGAATCGAACGAATATTATGCGCGGCTCCGCACCGCTCTGTCCTTCGGCAAGGGGCCGGATGTGGCGGTCATCCATGCCGACCGGCTGTCGCCGTTCATCAAGGCGAAGCAGATCACTCCGCTGGATAATCTCGCTGTACAAGCCGGATTCCAGTTTAGCGGCATCAGGGAACAGAATCTCCGGAGTGTCAGCTATGAAGGGCAATACTATGCAGTGCCTCTGGATACCCACTTCCATATGCTCTATTACAACAAAACAATCCTGGCGAAGGCTGGCGTCTTATCTCCTGACGGGCAGCCGCTGCTTGAAGCGGACACGCCAGAGGGATTCATCCGCCTGCTGCGGCAGATCGCGGAACGGGTGCCGGGTGTGCAGCCTATGGCGGTCAATACGCCCTATTTCCAGGAATCCTTCCTTGATCTGTATTATCAGGCGGGCGGGGAACTGCTTAGCCGGGACGGGAAGCGGGCCGCCATCTATAATGAGAAATCCGTGCAGGTGCTGAGCTTCTATCAGCGGCTGTTTGACGAGGGATTAAGCGACCTGGGCGATAATACGCCCTGGGATTCTTTTGACAAAGGGCAGGCGGGCTTGTGGTTCGGCGGGGTATGGGAGGCGGGCCATCATCTGGACAATAAGGCACAGGATATCGGTATGATGCCGCTTCCGCCTGTCTTCGGCAGCAACGGTCAGTGGGGAAGCTCCCACACGCTTGTAATCCCAGCCTATGTGAACGGAGAGCAGCGCGAGGCTGCCATGGACTTCATGAAATACTTCTCAGAGGTGGGGAGTATGATCTGGGGCGAAGCAGGACATGTCCCGGCGAATCTTATGATAGAACAGAGCAGGACATACCGCGCCCTGCCCTACCGGGAGCTGTTCATTCAGGCCAGAGACCAGGTGAAACCGGCACCGCAGACAGATAAATATGCGGCGCTGTTCACGGCCGTGTCCGAGGAGCTGCAGCATATCGTCCACAGCCGGATTCAGCCGGAAGCAGGACTTCAGCAGCTGGAGGAGCGTCTGAACGAGATTCTGGCGAACTAGGAGATCAGCTCCGGGACCGGGCAGAAGCGGGGATTCGCGGCACACATCGCTTTGGTGAATTCCGGCCGTGTCTGCCTCAGCACAGCGAAATAACTGCGGATCACATGGTTTAGCTCAGGGCTTCCATTCTGGAAGGACAAGGATTTAAGAGTCTTAACATGTGCGTAATAGTATTTGGTGTTCGACTTGGGCACCTTGAACACGGTTGGCGGGACATACGTAGTGACGTCAAACAGATTGGCATAGCGGTAGCTGCTGCGGACATACTTACTGAACGCTCTGGCAAAATCCGGGTCGCCGACGCGCGGAGAACCGTAAGTATATAGCCGCGGGACGTTGAAGGCGGAATTCGCAGCGATATCCAGTGCACACAGGGTGGCGAGCGCCCCGCCCAGGCTATGGCCTGTTACATATAGCGTCTTCTCCGGGGACAAGGTGCCAAGCACGGAGAGAATGGCATCCCGGGCGGAAGCATAGATATCGGTGAACCCTCTGTGAGTCAGGCAGGGTTCTTTGATGTATTTGAATTTTTTTTGCGCGGCATTGATGTTGGAGAGCCAGTCATTGGTGGAGATGCTGCCGCGCCAGGCCACAACGATCTCCTGCGAAGATTCCAGAATGAAGCCGAACAGCTCCCAGACATTCCCCATCGATTTCGCCTGGAAGCTGTGCACGGCCGAGAAGCCCTCCGGTACCACGAATGCCCCTTCTGCATTGTCGAATTGAGTGTAGGTCTGCCCGCAGACCGCCGCCAGAAAAACCGCCCATTCCGCCTCACCTGTCACGGTACTCATTTTCGCATCCCGCCTTTCTTTTGAAACGATACCGTCCTTAAAAAAGGACGGCATAGCTGTTTCCACTTTATATCTGTGTATGATCGGAAGGCGGGATTGGTGCCTAGCGGGCAGCGGGATCCGGCTCAAGAGAACGTCAGCCACTCGCAATGGTCTCGAAATCCACCTGTGTCAACTGCCGGGAGACCTCCCACAGTCTGGATGCGGCAGCCCGGTCCAGCGCTTGCGGAGCCATCTTGCCGGGCTTCGGCAGGCCTCTGGTTTCTGAGAGTCGGCCGGGACCGTAATAGACTCCGGCCTTGGCATCCGGTGATGTGGCGGCAAACAGTGCAGGCAGTGCTCCCTGGGCCGCCGGCTGGAACAGGATTGGCCCAAGCAGCCTGCGGAGAATGCCGGGAGCACTGTTCGGGCCTGCGCCATTCAGCAGCAGATCCGTACGTGAGATACCCGGGTGAACCGGTATGCTGAGCAGGTTCCATCCGGCCAGGTCACTGCGGCGCTGCAGCTCCAGAGCGAACATAATCATCGCAATTTTGGATTGGGCGTAAGACTGCCCGGCCTGATAACGGCGTTCAAATTGCAGGTCGTCAAAATGAATGGAGCCACTCCGGTGGGCAATACTGCTTAGACTGACTACCCGCGGCTGCTTTGCTTTGCGCAGCAAGGGCATCAGGTACGCAGTGAGCGCGAAATGTCCAAGGTAATTCGTACCGAATTGCAGCTCGAACCCGTCTGCGGTGACCTGGCGTACAGGCGGAGTCATGACTCCCGCATTGTTAATCAGAAGATCAAGACTGTGCCGCTGAGCATGCATTCTTGTGCCGAATGCCTGCACTGAAGCCAGACTGGCAAGATCCAGCAGCTCGAAACGGATGTTGGCTGAAGGCACACTGCCGGAGATCCTTTTAACCGCTTCGGCTCCCTTCGCAGCATTCCGGCCCGCCAGGATAACCTCTGCCCCGTGCCGTGCCAGCTCAAGTGCAGTTTCGTAGCCGAGTCCACCTGTACCGGTAACAACGGCCGAACGCCCCTGCTGGGATGGAATCTGGGCAGCCGTCCATGTAGGGAATTTGTCCATTTTATGTTCTCTCCTTTGGTTTTCCGCCAGGTGCTTCAATACATAGTTGACCCGCCGTTTGTTATACTCCATGCTAATACTTAGAGATTTATCGAAGTCAAGCCGTCTTTGAAAACCCAGGGTGAGGTGAGAGCTGATGTACAGTATCAATGAGGTAGCGGCGATTTGTGAGGTAACGGCGCATACACTCCGCTTTTATGATAAGGAAGGGCTGATGCCGTTTGTCGGACGCAATGAGGCGGGGAACCGGAGCTTCTCGGAGGGGGATCTGCTTCTGGTTAAAGTCATCTGCTGCCTGAAAAACAGCGGTATGCCTATTAAAGAGATCAAAAGGTATATTGAACTGGTGATGGAAGGCGACAGCACCCGGGAAACGCGTCGCGGGATGATGATTGCACACCGGAAGGAAGTGCTGCGGCAGATGGAGGAACTGAAGAAAAGTCTGAACATTATTGATCTGAAGGTGGCCATGTACGAGACCCATAATATGGACTTGCTGCGGGAGATTTAGGGGCTGGACAGTTAGAGTAATCTCTAACTGATCGACAAGTGAATGTAACTCAGAATAAGGCGCAACGAAAGTGTGTGTTGGTATCAAAGGAGCAATCGAAATGGTCGAGGAACGTATCCTGCTTGGGGAGATAAGCATTAACGCTAAGTATTCTTTAAAAGACAAGCCTGTCCTCCTGTTGCTTCATTTCAGCGGCGGAAACCTGCATATGTGGGATGGAGTTCTCCCGCAACTGGAACAGGATTACAGCATCCTTGCACCGGATCTCCGGGGACACGGCCGGTCGGACAAGCCGGAGACTGGCTATCACATTGACGAGATGGCAGAGGATATGTATCAGTTACTAAGGCATTTGCAGGTGGACAAGTGCCACGTAGCAGGAAGCTCGATGGGGGCACAGGTAGCGGTCAGTCTGGCGGCATCCCATCCCGAGCTTGTAGCGTCCCTGGTGTGCGAAGGTGCGCTGAATAACGAATTCGGCGCATATGGTCTATTTGACGGCACGGCGGAAGAGGTGGAGCAGAGGAAAGTGCAGCTCCGGGCAGAACTGGAGGAATGTAAGGAACCGTGCTATGACAGCGTTGAATCATATGTAGCCCAGCAGAGGGATGAGCTGACTGCGGAGGGCCTGTGGAATGAATATTTCTGTGCGTTCTATACGCATAGCCTGGAGCAGCATCCAGACGGTAAGTATATCTATTGTTATCCGAACTGTATCAGAATCGAATACATAGAGAAGTATTGGGAGCTGACTTTTGAACACTATTATCAGAAAATACAGTGCCCGGTGCTGTTCCTGCCCAGTGAGGCGGAATGGAACGATGAACGGGTCCGCAGCAGTCTGAATGCCTTCACAGCGCTGCTGGACAGCTATGAAATTGCGCTGATCCCGGATTCGCTTCATGCGTATGTCTGGATGCAGCTTCCGCTTCAGGCGGGTGAGGCTGTGCGGAATTTCCTCGGCAAGCAGCGCTAACCCCTAGCTATACACAAAAGAAGCCCGGTTAAGGGAGATCCCCCAAACCGGGCTTCTTGCCGTTACTCGCTCACAGGCTCATCTTCCACCGGGCGGTCAGTCAATTGCGTCACATAGCTGTCGGACATGCGGAGCAGCTCCAGCGCCCGGGTGAATTCATCCTCCGTCGATTGAGTCAGATCTGTTCCGTTACCGGACAGGGTGTAATGCTGGCCGTCCTCGAACCCGCTGCCTGACAGAAACAGCTCTTCATTATTAACGAAGGAGCCCGTAGGGAGATAATAGCGCTGCGGCAGCAGGTTGTATGCTGTCTGATTAAGCAAATCCTGTCCGAAGTGGATATGATAGTCCAGCGGGACCCCGAGCAGATTTGCAACGGTCGGCAGAATGTCTACCTGGCCGCCTAATTGCTCCTTCAGTGCCGGGGTCGTAACACCAGTAGCTGAGATGATGAGCGGAACATTAATCAGATCACGCTCATTATAATCATGCTCCAGAATTTCCTGCAGCAGGACTTTATCCCCATCCTTCAGTGAGAAGATCGGGAGCCCCCGGTGATCGCCGTAAAGGACCACCACGCTGTTATCCCACACACCGCTGCTTTTAAGCTCTTCTATGAACTGACCCAGCGCATAATCCGCATAGTTCTCAGCCCGGATATAGTCGCCGACCAGCGTTCCCTCGTAACGTTCCGGCAAGGTCATCTTGTATTTGCTCTCCGGGATCGAGAACGGATTATGCGACGACATCGAGATGACATGGGCATAGAAGGGCTGTTCACGCTGATCCATCCGCGCAAGCTCGGCAGAGGTCTTGCTGTACAGGACTTCATCCGAGGAGCCATAGAAGACTGCATCCTCTTCGCCGAAGTAGGTTTTGTCGTAATATTGATTGAAGCCCAGTGCCTTGTACAGCTCCCCGCGGTTCCAGAATTCCACATTATTGGTATGGAAAGTCGCGGTATCGTAGCCTTGTGCCTCCAGCAGCTTCGGCAGACTCGGGAGCTCCTTCGGAGCATACTTATCTGTGGCCGGACCGTCCGGCGGCACATAAAAGGAAGTGTTGACGATGAATTCGGCATCTGAAGTATTGCCCTGGCCTACCTGCTGAAAGAACCGGGGGAAATAGTAGCTCTCGCCGGCAAGCTTATTCAGGTTAGGCGTGATTTCGGTTCCGTCCACCGACAGGTTGATCAGGAAATTCTGGAGCGACTCCATCTGCAGGATGATCAGATTCTTGCCTTTGGCAGCCCCGAACTGGACTGGATCAGCCTTCTGCTGGATGCCCTTCGTCATATCGATGCCGGCCTGGGAGATCTGCGCAGGGTCCATAGGCTCTTCAGCGGGTTCACGCAGCAGGGCGTAGGCTTCATAATTGAGAATGCCCATTTGCTCTGCCTTGACGTTCTCATTCATACTGGCTTTGTTGGGAAAGATATTCATCATACACAGCATAAGCGAGATGCAGAACAGGATAGCCACCGCCTTGCGGTTGCTGGGGCGGGACATGGAATGCTTCCAGGCGAGCGCTTTTTTGCGTCTGAGCATGATCAGGCTGATGATAATGATATCTACGAAGATAAGCATATATTGCGGATGCACGACGGCGAATATACTTTTTTTGACGGCGCCTACCTGCTTGACCTGACCGAAAACTTGGGACGTAGCAATCATTCCAAAATGATTATGATAGACGATGAGAGAGAAGAACAGTATGGTAATGAGCAGATTGACGAGCAGATAGATGGCGACCTTGTGCTTCGTGGCGAACCATTCGATGAGGCAGAACAGCAGCAGCACGAACGGGATTTCCTTCAGCCAGGTGGTCCAGGTCGGGCCGTCCTCGAATAAGTAATACCAGGCGAAATAACTCTTCACGAGCATGATCAGCGAGAAGAACAGAATCGACCTTTTTCGAAGCGAACGTGATTCCTTATAAGGCATTGCGTATGCGCATCCTTTTCTATATAATCCATTAATTCTATTACAGGGCCGAGTTCAAAATCAACCGGTATTTAAGGGCAGTTTAGTGAAAAATAAAGGTGAAAGTTCGCCGCATATACGTTATTCTCTAAGAAGCATCCGGGAAGTTGAACCGTTGATAAACGAAGCAGGAGGAACAATGATGACAAAAGAATTCTCGCGCCAATATACAGACAGTGTGAAGCAGGAGCTATTGAACAGACTCGGCCTGAAGCAGGTGTACTTCAAGGGACAGCAGGGCGAGGACCTGTTATATGAAGCAACGGGCTTTGACCGCGGCACCTCGCATAAATTTTGTGTCAGAACGCGGAAGGGCACCGTTGACGAATGGGTAGGCGGGAAGTGGATGAAGGTCCGCAGCTTCTCGATTGCCAGCAAACAGGAGGGATTAGAATGAGCAGCAATTCTCATTTGCAGTTACAGGTACAACCTTTGACAGAGATAGAGCATCTGAAGATTCACGGCAGAACGACCGGGGAGCTTAACCCGCTGACGTTATTCTGGACGGGCAGTGCGATAGAGGTGAACCTCCGGGCCTCCGAGCTGTGGCTTGAAGTGGAGTCTGGTTACGATCATCACGAGTCCTGGATCAGTATATTGATCAACTCCGTTCCCGTCAGCAGACAGATGGTGAATGCCGGAAGGCAATGGGTCTGCATATTCAGAGGAATGAACCCTGAGCGGGTGAAGAATATCCGGATTGTAAAAGAGGTTCAGGCGATGAGCGGCGACCCAGGCGCCTATCTCCAGTTCCATGCGGTCCGCACAGACGGCAGCTTCCTGCCTGTTGAAGCGAAGCCGTACCGGCTGGAGTTCATCGGTGACAGTATCACATCAGGTGAGGGTGTCATTGGTGCCAAAAGTGAAGAGGACTGGATTCCCGCCTGGTTCAGCGGCGTTCATAACTATACAGCGCTAACTGCTGAGGCCGTGCAGGCCGAATTCCGGGTGATCTCACAGAGCGGATGGGGCGTGCTCTCCAGCTGGGATAATAATCCGAAGGGCAATATCCCTGACATCTACGAGCAGGTCTGTGGTCTGCTGACCGGTCCCCGTAATGAAGCGCTTGGGGCTCATAAGATGAATGATTTTGCTGCCTGGCAGCCGGATGTGGTGGTAGTCAACCTGGGCACCAATGATGACGGCGCGTTCAACTCCCCGGAGTGGCTGGAGGAGGACACCGGGCGCATCTATAAGCAGCGGCTGAATGAAGACGGAAGCTATCATGAGGAGGATCTGGCCGCCTTCGAGGCCGCAGTCACGAGGTTCCTGGCGAAGCTGAGAAGCTATAACCCCGGAGCGCATCTTCTCTGGGTGTATGGGATGCTCGGCCTCTCCCTGATGCCGTCGATCTACCGTGCGGTGGATGGATACATGAGGTCAACGGGCGACAAGAACGTGTCGGTGTTCCAGCTGCCGAATACGACCAGCGAGACAGCAGGAGCGCGGACCCATCCGGGGCTGCCTGCCCATCAGCAGACAGCAGGGGAGTTAAGCGGCTATATCCGGGGACTTTTATCAGGGTCATGAATTAGGAGGCAAACCATTGAATGCTTATGTGTTATTAGCGTTAGCCATTGTGAGCGAGGTCTTCGGCAGCTCTATGCTGAAGGCATCGAACGGGTTCAAAAAGCTGCTTCCCTCCATTGCGGTGGCCGCCGGTATGGGCCTGGCGTTCTTCAATCTGTCGCTGGCGCTGAAGGAGATCCCTCTCGGGACAGCTTATGCCATCTGGTCCGGCGTTGGAACGGCGTTAACCGCATTGGTTGGCGTGCTGGTCTATAAGGAGCGTCTGAATGTGCGGAAAATAGCAGGCTTAATCCTCATCATCGGCGGTGTGGTTCTGCTGAAGCTGTCAACGGGGGTGTAGAAATGAGAGGTTATTTCACGCTAAGCATCGCTATTATTTCGGAAATCTTCGGTACGACTATGCTTAAGCTCTCCGATGGATTCAGCAGTGTGCTGCCGTCGATCGGAGTAGTGCTTGGAATGGGCCTGGCTTTTTACTGCTTATCGATTAGTCTTCGCACCATCCCTCTGAGCCTGGCTTATGCCATCTGGTCTGGCGTGGGGACAGCACTGACGGCGCTGATCGGCATCCTCATCTGGAATGATCCGTTCAATCTGCTCACCGGCATCAGTTTGCTGATTATCATCGGGGGGCTGGTGCTGCTGAATTCACCGGATAAGGCCGGACGGGAGAGCACCTCTGAAGTGAGCGGGAAGGAGTTACCCGAATGAGGAAAATGTACCTGATAGCTGCCGCATGGCTCACCTTGCTGTTACTGGCAGCATGCAGTAATGGGGCAGACAGCGGATCAGGCGGGAACATTGACGGTACCAGTCTCAGTGCGGGTCCGGCTGAGGGGACTGCTCTCCCTGCACCTGCTGCCAGATCGGATCAGCCGCAGAGCAGCAGCCAGCCCTACCTGGGCAAGGTCTATAAGGTTGTCGTAGATCCGGGGCACGGCGGGGAAGATCCCGGGGCAGTCTCTGTCAGCGGACGTATGGAGAAGGATTTCAATCTGGGCCTGTCAGAGAAAATCGCAGCCAATGTGGAGCAGGACCCGCAGCTTGAGATCCTGCTTACCCGGACCGGAGATGCTTTTATCTCCTCACAAGAGCTGTTCCGGCCCCAGTTCGCCAACAACCTGCCCGCAGACCTGTTCATCTCCATTCATGGCAATACCTATGAGGATGCATCGGCATCGGGTACAGAAACCTTTTATTATCATGAAGAATCCTTGGCTTGGGCCGAGACAATACATAAGCATGTCATTCAAGCTACCGGACTCAAAGACCGCGGCGTGAAGAAGGGGAATTTCTTCGTCCTGCGCGATACGGTAATGCCGTCGGTGCTGCTGGAGCTGGGTTATCTAACGAATCCCGGCGACGAGGCGAAGTTGTGGACCTTCGGGTTCCAGGAGAGCGTGGCCTCCGCTGTTGTGGATGCCGTTAGGGAGTATCTGGGCCTGGATTGATGGATCACTACGATGTCAAAATGCACAAGGAGAAGCCTATGAACCGGATTTTAATTCTCGGATCAGGAGGCCGTTAATATGGTGCAGGAACTGTCGGATGCTGCCCCGGCACAGCTGTTAATCTGAGGGGGAGGAAAGGGAGGTACACGATGAACCTGCTGGAAGATATGAATGCTGCACTCTTCTACATTGAAGAGCACCTGGATGACGAGATCGATGTAAAAGTGGCTGCGGGCTACGCGTTATGCTCGGAGTATCATTTTACACGGATGTTCTCCTTCCTGGCCGGTATCCCGCTCTCCGAATATATCCGCCGCAGACGTCTTACACTGGCTGCCTTCAAGCTGCAGGGGAGCCAGCACCGGATTATTGATGTTGCCCTGGAGTATGGATACACTTCGCCGGATGCATTCACAAAAGCCTTTCAGCAGCTTCACGGCGTAACGCCTTCAGAAGCAAGAACGGCAGGGACACCCCTGAAGGCCTTTCCTCGAATGACTTTTCAGTTAACTATCAGAGGAGGCAGTGAAATGAATTACCGCATTGAGGAGAAAGAGGCTTTTCGGATCGTTGGACTCAAGAAACGTGTAGCTATCCAGTTCAGTGGAGTGAACCCGGAGATCGCCGCCATGTGGCAGAGTTTGAATATGGAGATGATCGATGAGCTGAAGGGGCTGTCGAATATCATTCCGGCGGGAATGATCAGCGCATCGGTGAATTTCTCGGAAGGACGGATGGATGAACGCGGGGAGCTGGATCATTATATTGGTGTTGCCACCACTCTGGAAGCTCCGCCATCCTACGCCAAGCTTGAGGTTCCTGCGTCTACGTGGGCTGTATTTGAAGCAGTGGGGCCATTCCCGGACACACTTCAGAATATCTGGGGCCGGATCTACTCCGAATGGTTCCCTTCTTCCAATTATGAGCAGGTCGAGGGGCCGGAGCTTCTGTGGAATGAAGGCAAGGATACCGGCTCGCCAACTTTTAAAAGTGAAATATGGATTCCGGTGCGGGAAGTTAAGCGACCTTAATGGTGCACGTATTTAACCGGAGCGGATGGGTCTTCCTGTCAGAATGAATAATGCCTCCAATAATCGGGTAATGGTTGTCTAGCATAACTGACTAGGAGGCGTACTTCATGGAATGGACTTTGGAAGATGTGGAAGAGACGAGCCGGTTGCATCCGGAATCGTTTTATGTTCCCTCCAGACAGGAGCGGGAGTCACAGGGTACGGGGAGAATGGTGCGGCTGCATTTCATGCTGACGAACCCGGCCGAAGGGCAGCCGCGGGCTGAACGGATGTGGGTGGAGATTACCGGGCAAGATCCGGTTACCGGACGGTACACCGGCCTTTTGACTAATGTACCCGGGGTTATCCAGTCGTTGCGGGTGGGAGATTCGGTGGATTTCGAGCCAAGACATATTGCGCAGACGATCCTTCGAAAAGGGGACCCTGCATGGGTTGAAGCCGGTGAGAAGGCGGCTATGGTCACCAGGCAATGCTTGACCCCAGGCAGCAGTGTGCGCTGGATGTACCGGGAGGCCGCTACCCGTGAAGAAGACAGCGGCTGGCGGATGTTCACCGGAGAAGAAGATAACGCTTATCTGAGCGACCCGAAGAATACGGCCATCATGAATGTATATGATCTGATTGACCGGGACCCGAGCCTGCTGGAGCCCTTTAAGGGAGCTGTGGGTACAGCGTTTGAACGGAGCGGGCCGGACGCCGCTTGGGTAGAGGTGAAGAACTGGCGGTAAGCATGATATACTGGGCTGGCGGACACAGGTGACTGTGGCCCCGGCTTTTTTTCCGGAAAAGGGCAGGAGGGCAGATATACATAACAGGTAATTAGCTGAGAGGAAGGATTAGAATGATTGAATTACAGTTCAATCGAAGCCTGCTTGATTTCTTAGCTAATCCGGCCAATCACGCGAATTTCTATGATTTGTATTTCTCCTCCAATCAATGGCTTGCGCTGCTGAAAGAACCGTTGAAAGACAACACAGTAGAGCTCAGTAGAACACATTATAAGATGAACAGCAACGCTAAAGCTCCTGCTGATATCCAGGAAGACGCTGGAGAATTTGTTTTAACTAGAATCGATGAGCAATTGTTTGAACGCTACATTCGGGAGATGGACGATAGTTACCGGTTACTGTGGACTTCTGCTGAGACGTATCTGGACAAGGCCTTTGGTTATTGTTATTTGAACGAGAACGGGTTTTTAAGCGCTTGTAACACTTTTTATGTAGGTGGCGGCTATATTGAACCGGATATCATCACGCACAAGGAATACCGGAATCAAGGGTTGGCGTTCAGATTGTGTCAAGAATTCATAGCGCTTGGCCGTCAGCGGCAGCTGACAACGTATTGGGATTGCGATACCGGCAATACTGGCTCCAATCATCTGGCCGCTAAGTTAGGGCTGGTGAAGGTAGGCGAAGTTCCTATTCTGTGGTGGCATGAGAGTAAAGAAGTCATTGCGAAATATTTAGTCACTTACAACTATAGTACATAAGGGAGGCAGACAATTCATGGGAGGAACGAATGTATGGGATGCGGAGTGGGAGGTTAGCGAAGAGCAGGCGCGTACGCTGATCGGCAGACAATTCCCGCAGCTGTCCTCAAAGCAAGTGAAGCGACTAGGGTGGGGCTGGGACAATACGGTTTTTCTCATCGGTGAGGAGTACGTGTTCCGGTTTCCAAGAAGGACGTTTGCCGTTGGCGCGATTCGTATGGAAGGGAAGCTGCTGCCGAAGCTGGAGGCCTATTTGACCATCCCTTATCCGAAACCGTTGTTTTATGGGGAAGCAAGTGACGAATACCCGGCGCCATTTCTTGGCTATGCCCACGTGCCAGGAGATTTCCCAATTGGGTTGACGGACGAACGCCGGGCGTTATCGGCAGAGACGCTGGCGAAATTTCTGCGGAGATTGCATGAGTTTCCGGTGGAGACGGCGCTGAAGTGCGGAGTTCAGCAAGATCATCGAAGCCTGACGGACATCGCATCGCGCAAAGTGAAAATGGAAGGTTTTCTATCGAAGTTGGTTGAACACTTATCGCCGGCGGAGTCGGGTGTGATCGAAGCGTATATCAGCAGGCTGCAACAGGACCGTGTGGAGGAGGTAAATGTACTGCTGCATGGCGATCTTCATTTCAAAAATATGCTTGTGAATGAGAATGGGATCGTCTCCGGCATCATTGATTGGGGTGATCTGAGCGTAGGCCATCCGGCTTGCGATTTGAGCGTTGCTTATAGCTTTTTACCACCGTACGCCCGCGGCGTGTTTTTCGAAACGTACGGAGGAGCGGACGAGGACACGAAGCTGCTGGCGCGGCTGATGGCGGTATACATCCCCATGCTGATCTTCATGCAAGCGGTCGATGACGGGAATGAAGCGATTGCGGCAGAGGCGAAATCCAACATCATGCGGGCACTGTCGGATTAGGGTGGAGGTGACCAACTTGAGGCCCATATATTACTTACTGCTAGCCGTACTGCTCCTAGCTGGCTGTAACACGAATAAGGATACTCAACCTAACCCTGAGCAGCCGGAGCTATTGGGAGAGATGCCTGAAGAGATGCCTGCGGATTTCGATTTTCTCGTCCGGTACGGGTATGGGGAGGTCACTAAGAATGAGATCAATACGTATCACAATACCGTGGTAAAAGATCTGATCATGAACGGAACAGCCACAGCGGATATTACGCTGACCGAAGATGAAATGCGCAGCATCTATGAGCGGATGAGAGACATCCGTATCATGGGGAAGCTGGAGCTTGTGCCCCTTAAGCAGAGCTGCGCGGTAGTCCCTTACCAGGAAGACAGCTGGAGGATCACGGTAAATGGATTCACACGGAATTGGTCCTGGTCCGGCGAGAACTGTGAGCTGACCGAAGATGCAGAGCAGCTGCTGGAGCTGCGGACCTTCATCGCGGACATCGTAGCCGGTAAAGAAGAGTACCAGGCATTGCCCGAAGCTGAAGGCGGCTATGACTAAGGAGAACTGCATATAGAGGTACGCCTGCAAGCGTACTCCGCAAGTCCGATCCCAAGGGATCGGATTTTTGCTTTAATGGGATAGTGGAAACAGCAACCGGATAGAGTAGAAGGAGGTTTAAATTCAGTTTACATATGCCGGTTACTATCCTTATAGATTCAGCAATCAAGGAGGAATAAAACATGAAGCAATCACAAGCAGCAGGGCAGAGCGGAAGCTACGCCATTGAAGCGCAGGGATTGGTCAAAATCTACGGGAGCAACCGGGCCGTGGATGGTGTGGATCTCAAGGTAGGCACAGGAATGATCTATGGGGTGCTGGGTCCCAATGGCGCCGGGAAGACAACTGTCATTCGCATGCTGGCGACCCTACTGCGGCCTGACGCAGGTTCGGCGCGTATCTTCGGACAAGATGTGGCAAAAGAACCGCAGATCGTGCGTCAGTTAATCGGAGTGACGGGTCAATATGCATCGGTGGATGAATCACTTAGCGCAACGGAGAACCTGGTGATCTTCTCCAGGCTGCATGGTCTGGGACGTGCGGAGTCGCGCAGCAAGGCCGCTGACCTGCTGGAGGAATTCGGCTTGACGGAAGCAGCGAAGCGCCCGCTGAAGAATTTCTCCGGAGGGATGCGCCGGCGGCTGGATCTGGCGGCCAGTCTGATTGCGCAGCCGCCGCTTATCTTCCTGGATGAGCCGACAACAGGGCTTGATCCCCGGACGCGCAATCAGATGTGGGAGACGATCCGCAGGCTGGTGAATACGGGATCAACGGTCCTCTTGACGACCCAATATCTTGAAGAAGCGGATCAACTGGCGGACCGGATTGCCGTGATTGATACCGGTAAGGTGGTTGCAGAGGGAACCGTTGATGAACTCAAGAGCTCGGTTGGCAACTCCTCGCTTCACCTGAAGGTGGTCCAACCGCAGCAGTTGCTGAAGGCGCGGCAGATTGTGGAGCAGGTGCTTCAGGTACGCTCTAACCTGTCCGCAGAAGCAGCCAAAATTATCGCACCGATGGGGAACGTGGACCGGGTAACCGATCTGCTGATCGCCCTTCGCGAGGCCAGCATACCGCTGCTTGAGATGAGTGTGCAGAAGCCGACGCTGGATGAAGTATTCCTGACCTTAACTGGTCATGGCGTCAAGGAAGATGCGGGACTTGTCCCGGATAGCGCACAGAAGAAGGAGGGAGTAATGGCATGAGTACTTTAATCAAGCCGGGTGTAGACCGTAATTTAAAAAACCATACCAGCTTCGGCCAAGTGGTACGTAATTCCTTAACGATGGCCTACAGAGGATTGCTCAAGATCCGGCGTACACCGGAGCAATTGTTTGACGTCACGTTTCAGCCGATTATATTCACCTTGATGTTCACATATATCTTCGGCGGGGCGATTGCCGGTGATGTGGCAAGTTATCTGCCGGTAATCATTCCGGGAATCTTGGTGCAGACTGTAATCACGACCTCTGTCGTCACCGGTGTCCAGCTGCGGGAGGACATGGAGAAAGGGGTGTTCGACCGCTTCAAATCGCTGCCGATTGCCCGGATTGCCCCTCTCGCAGGAGCACTGTTAGCAGATACTATACGCTACACGATTGCTACGGTACTCACCTTCGTCATGGGCTACATCATGGGCTTGCGGCCGGAAGGCGGCATCGGCGGGGTTGCCCTGGCAGCGGTTCTGGTCATCGGCTGCTCCTGGGCCATCAGCTGGATCTTTGCCTTTTTCGGTGTGATCGCCCGCACGGCTTCCAGTGTACAGGGGATTTCAATGATCGTGTTATTCCCGCTAACCTTCCTCTCGAATGCCTTCGTGCCGGTTGAGACGATGCCGAAATGGCTTCAGTGGTTCGTGAATAACAATCCGATCTCGCATCTGGTCACTGCTGTCCGTGAACTGGTCAACCATGGAACGGTAGGCAGTGATCTGTTCTACTCCCTGATCGGAGCCGCTGTGATTGTGGCGGTCTTCGCTCCGATTACCGTGCGTGCGTATATGCGCCGGATATAAGTCTCGTTTAGTAAGACGTCAACGAATGCAGAAATGCATCGGTTGGCGTTTTTTTTGCTGTAACTAAGATGCTGAATATGACTGAAGGCTGAGGGTATGCCTGAAACCGAAAACATTTGGCTGTTACAGTGGAATATGGACCAAATGTATGTGGAAAACAGTATACATTGTGCTAAAAAGCAGGCACACGGCCTGAATGTATGTGAAAAACAGCATACATTCAGATCGCGCGAAGGTAATCTTATTCATCCGTTAGGATGATTTTGCTCATGCGAAAAGCTGAACACATTGTGGACAGTCACGGTCAGGGACTTTGAGTCCATTCTGCTAAGGTTAGCTCATAGTCTATAAAAGTCTGTAATTCACCATGCTGATCTGCCCAGGCATTCTTGCGCACCGCTATTTTCCGGAAGCCTAGTTTCTCATACACATGCTGTGCTCTGGTGTTCTTAAGATTCGTATCCAGTATGATCTTGTGAAACCCCTGTGCTTCAAACAAATAGCGGATCAGCATTCCTAAACAGCGTGTGCCTATCCCTTTGTTTTGTTGGCTAGAATCACAGATTTTGATACCCATCTCCGCCACATGTTCTGAAACAGCACTGTAGCTCATTTCTCCAGCGGGAACACCATCGATTTCCAGAATCAGACGTCCTTTACGTTCAGAATCTGTCCCGGTCAGCAATCGGGTTAACACCTCTTGTTCAGTGATTCCTAAGCCCTCAGGAAATCCGGCATGCGCCATGACTTCTCCGTCGTTCCACCAGTTGCATAACAGCTCTGTATCGGCCATAGTTGCATCCCGTATGACCAAGTTTCCTTGTTCCATATACATTTTGTACACTCCTTGGGATCATCATAGCTTCATCGTAGCATGCCATGATTTACACGAGAATGGAGAGGATTGTTTTATCCAAATTGTACCAGGGTTATGAGCACTAGCAGCGATAGATTCAGCAGCAACCCCAGTATAGATAATTTGTTCCGCTTAACAATTCCAAGCACACTGATGCAAACAGCGAACAGCAGAAGGAAGTATACCAGGTACAGGGAAGTGTCGGCGTAGAGCGCCAAGACCTTGGACCCTGCGTCATTCATAAACTCGCCATCATACAGCTTCTTATACCTGCTGTTAGCATAAATGAATACACTGGTGATACAAACTGAGGATAATAACACAGGAATAGCAGTTAGGCCTCTTGTCTTTTTCTCATATCTGCCGGCTGTAACGGACCATACTCCATAGAGGACAAATCCCGCAAGCAGGCAGATGAAGTACATCTGATAGAACATTAGCCCTTCCTCCCGGTCCCCGGTCCCGCCTCCATCCGGTCCTGAAGCATATAATAGTAAGTTTGCTATGACCAGAACCAAATTCAGGAGTGCGTATTTAACGGTACTGATTCCTATTTCCTTAAGTTCTAGCATTTTTACCTCCGCTAACTTGGCTGATTCTCCCGTAGTTCATTGTCACTTATAATTAATATAATACATGAACTCACATACTTCCTCCCCCTTTAGGCAAATTAATATTAATATTATACCTATTGACCAAGGGGAGAATCTGGTGAAAAGAAAACTTCAAGTTATGACCATACTGCTAATTATCGCGCTAATCATCAACGGGCTTGCACCGGCTCCAAGTACCGCAGCAGAACCGCCATCACAGCTACAGAATCCGCAGGCAGATTCCAGGGAGCTACAGCTGCAAGACATGCTTGTGCTGCAATTGCTTCCCTATATGAATGAACAGTGAATCTCATCATCACAAGTTAAGCTTATCGAATGCAAACACCTAAAGGGACCCGAGCGCTACAAATTCCCTCCAAATTACCTGGATATGTGGAGAAAGAGTAAATGAAGGCACTTTTTTCAGAAACCTTCTGGAGTTGTGGCGCGTTAGCCTTTATAATATGACGAGAATATAGAATAAAGGAAAAGGTGTAACTTCATGAGCATATTAAATGTAGAAAAGCTTAGTCACGGCTTCGGCGACCGGGCCATCTTCACGGATGTCTCCTTCCGTCTGCTGAAGGGCGAGCATATCGGTCTGATCGGCGCCAACGGTGAGGGGAAATCGACCTTCATGAACATCATTACCGGTAAGCTGCAGCCGGACGAAGGCAAGGTGGAATGGGCGAAGCGGATGCGCGCCGGTTATCTGGATCAGCATGCGGTGCTTCAGCAGGGGCAATCCATCCGGGATGTGCTGCGCGGGGCCTTCCAATATCTGTTCGATATGGAACAAGAGATGAACGACATGTACGGCAAGATGGGGGATGTGACCCCTGAGGAGCTGGAGCAGCTGCTGGAGGATGTCGGAACAATTCAGGACATGCTGACCAGTCAGGACTTCTATATGATCGATGCCAAAATCGATGAAACCGCACGCGGCCTCGGTCTGACCGATATCGGTCTGGACAAGGATGTCAACGACCTCAGCGGCGGTCAGCGGACCAAGGTGCTGCTGGCGAAGCTGCTGCTGGAGAAGCCGGACATTCTGTTGCTCGATGAGCCTACGAACTATCTGGATGAACAGCATATCAACTGGCTGAAGCGCTACCTGCTGGATTATGAGAATGCCTTCATCCTGATCTCCCATGACATTCCGTTCCTGAATAGCGTGATCAACCTGATCTACCATATGGAGAACCAGTCGTTGTCGCGTTATGTGGGCGACTATGAGTATTTCCAGCAGGTGTATGAAGCGAAGAAGTCGCAGCTGGAATCCGCGTTCAAGCGCCAGCAGCAGGAGATTGCCGATCTGAAGGATTTCGTGGCCCGCAACAAGGCCAGTGTAGCTACCCGCAATATGGCCATGTCCCGGCAGAAGAAGCTGGATAAGATGGAGGTCATCGAGATTGCCAAGGAGAAGCCGAAGCCGCAGTTCAACTTCAAGCAGGGGCGGACCTCCGGCAAAATGGTTTTTGAGACCAAGGATCTGGTCATCGGGTATGATTCCCCATTATCCCGTCCGCTGGACCTCAGCATGGAGCGGGGGCAGAAGATCGCCCTCGTCGGTGCGAACGGTATCGGTAAAACCACGCTGCTGCGCAGCATTCTTGGCCAGATTCAGCCTATCTCAGGCACAGCCCGCCTTGGCGATCTGCTGGAGATCGGGTATTTCGAACAGGAAATGAAGGAATCGAATTACAACACCTGTATCGAGGAGATCTGGAACGAATTCCCGTCCTACTCCCAATTCGAGATTCGTGCAGCGCTGGCGAAATGCGGCCTGACCACCAAGCATATTGAGAGTAAAATTGCTGTGCTGAGCGGCGGCGAGAAGGCCAAGGTACGTCTGTGCAAGCTGATTAACCGGGAGAGCAATCTGCTGGTACTTGATGAGCCTACCAACCATCTCGATGTCGATGCGAAGGAAGAATTGCAGCGCGCGCTCAAAGCCTATAAAGGCAGCATTCTGCTGATCTCCCATGAGCCTGAATTCTACCGTGATATCGTGACCGATACCTGGAACTGCGAATCATGGACGACTAAAGTCTTCTAGAGAACCGAACCGGCAATAACGCCGGTGTTGAGCTTGACCCGTAGGAGGGACACTTTGCAAAAAGTGACTCATACGGGTCATTCGTATTACAGTGGAGTAAGAATGCAGGGGGATCATATGAACGTAGTGAATGAGGAGACAGTCGTGAAGCCATCCAAACGCAGTCTGGTCAATATCATTATTGACGGTATATCAGGTATTTTTCTTCCCATAGTTAATATATTGAGCGCGGCAGGCATCATGAAGGGGCTGCTTGCAGGTGCGGTTGCACTGGAGCTCGTCAGCAAGACGGAGGGCACCTACACGGTGCTGAATGCGATGGCGGACAGCTTGTTCCATTACCTTCCGCTGCTGCTGGCGTTTACGGCAGCCCGTAAATTCGGGGCCAATCCTTTTACTGCGGTCGTTATAGGCGGGGTTATGCTATATCCCAGTCTGACTACATTATTTGCGAACAACGAAATCATTGAGTTTATGGGCATGAGCATCAGGCCGGTGAATTATCCTGCAAGCGCTATTCCCATCATTCTGGCGGTAGGCCTGCTGGTCTATGTCGAGCGGTTCTGTGTCAAAATATTACCGGAGGTCATCCGCAGCTTCTTCACTCCGCTGATCTCTGTGGTCGTCGTCTCGTCGGTGACGCTGCTGGTATTCGGACCAATGGGGGCGCTGGCCGGAGATGCCCTGGCAGACGGGTACCGTACAGTGTACAATTTCAGTTCAGTCGGCGCCGGAATGGTGCTGGGGGCGGTCATTCAGCCGATGGTGATCTTCGGACTGCACTGGAGTCTGGTGCCGCTGGCGATCAACAACATCAGTACGGGCGGTTCAGATACGATTCTGGCTCTGATGGGTCCTGCTGCCTTCGCCCAGGCGGGAGCCGCGCTGGCGGTATTTATCAAAGCCAAAGACAAGCAGTTCCGTACCCTAAGCCTGTCGGCATCCATATCGGCCTTGTTCGGTGTAACGGAGCCTGCCATGTTCGGGGTTAATCTGCCGCTGCGTAAGCCGATGATTATTGTCTGCTGTGCAGGCTCGATTGGCGGCGGGATGGTCGGGATGTTCGGCTCGTCTGCGATTTCGTTCGCTTTTCCGGGGCTGGCTACGCTGCCTGCTTATCTGGGAGACGGGTTCGGAGGATTCCTGATCGCATGTGCTACCGGGTTCCTGATTGCGCTCATTGCTACGCTGGCGGTGAAGCTGGGACCGGAGCCGGTGGTGGGGGAACCTGCCAAGTCATAGCATAGGAGGGGATTTCGCATGAGAGCCATTAGAAGAACGAAGACCGTTGAAGGGACATCCATTCCCGGAATCATCCATAACGGAGGAAGTTACTTCTATATTAATGTAGATGTGTACGAAGACGGCATGGTCAACTGCTGGGAGCTTACAGATCTTAAGGGTTTATCCGGCAAAATACAATCGGGCTGGCTAACGCCGGCTGTCCCCGCCGGGGAGCAGCTGTCCATTCACGGTCTGGGGGCGTACACCGTAGAGTCAGCGAAGTGGACTTATAATGAAGCGAGTTATTATCAGCATGTGAAGGATACGGTGGCCTGTCTGAACCCTGAGCTTACGAATATCTATGAGATTTCGGTCCGGGAGCAGGAGCGGAATGAAGCGCGCCGCATTGCCCATTCTCCGACAGCTACAGAGTTCTATGTATCCAGCGAAATCTTTTACCAGACTGTTGAGGGCAAAAGCATTCACCTGTTCATGAAGTACGGCGGTCAGAATTACTTAGCCGCTGCTGTCGTGTATAAGGATGGCCGGGTAGTCTTATATAATCTGCCTGCGGAGGCCGAGTATCGGCTGGAAGAGCTGGACGGGCTTTTTGCGGATGGGACGCTCTTCACGGCCATTGATGCCCCTACTCCGGTGCGAATTCTGCAATTGGGTGAGGTGACGCTTGGCGCTTCGCTGTATTCGGCCGATGCACAGGAGAAGCTGAAAGAGCTGCATAACCTCCACAAGCAGCTTAATGGCGAACAAACGGCGCATGAAGCGTGCCGGGCTGCCTATTATGCTTATCTGGAGAATCCGAGTGAATACTACCGGGAGCAGCTTAGAATCAAATATGAGCTGGTGCCGGAGCATGAACGGATGTATCTGGGCGATATGGATACGAAGGATTGGGATTACCAGCGGATTCTGTATCATCCTGAAGAGACACGGGAAGTGTGAACGGATTAAAGTAAAGAGATAGAGGTGGCAGGATGGAAACAATCAGCTTTCATTATGGACGGCATATTTCCAAGGTGGCGCGGGCATTATATTTCCACTCGTGGAAATCTATATTGTCCATTGGAGTTCAAGCGGTATTTATAGTGGTGTGCATGATTTTGTATACTCAGAACCAATCGGTCATTCTGCTCGGCATATCGATTACGCTGGTTCTGACCATGGGAATGTCAATCGTGATGCGAACCTTGCTTTTACCGAAGATATTGTCGGCAGATACAAGGTACAATAAGGAATTTGAATATCTTTTCGATGCAGAGGGAATCAATTTCAGTCCGGAAAAGGACGCATCCGTAATGACATGGGACTCCTTCACCCGGGTATGGGAGAACCAGAGCTATTATCTGCTGTTCCATGGGCCGCAGGAGTATTGGTTCGTTGCGAAGCAATCGTTCGAGGATGCCGCACAGGAGCATAAATTCAGAGCGTATGTGTCAGATCACCGCAAGATTAGCAGTGGCGTGATTTGGTGACAAAAAAAGAAGGACATGCTATATGGCATGTCCTTTTCTGTACCTGGGGAGCAGGTACTTAGCCGCAGCTATACCCGCCAAAAGCTTGTGCAATCCGCCTTGTCGGCAATATTGTACTCGATCAACTGTTTCAGCAGGCCGTAATCCACCGGATTCGTCCATTTCATACGGATCAGCAGCTTGGTGTGATCTACTCCGCCTTGCTTCAGGACCTCTTCGAAATGATCCATGCCTGCTTTTTCCGGGGCGACAGCCATATGCCCTTTGGCAACACTGAAGCCGATAATGTACGTTCCGTGATCGGTGAACATCGGCTGGTTCCAGGCAATTCTCGGTTCGAGCTGCGGGAACTCCTGCAATACCCAGGCGAGCACTTCCTCCACCGTTCCCCTGTGAACCGGATTATCGATCTTCGCCAGATACTCTGCAAACACATCCATGGTTATCCCTCCAGATCAGTAGCCGCGCTTATGCCATCCATAATATCTTGTAGCTGCAGGATAGTCAAAAATTTTAAAGAATAAATTTATTTATTGGAGTAAGCGTTATGCCAGTCAACTCAATGAGGGCGAGAAGTATAATGAGTTGAAGAAATGCGTGACAATCAATATATTGAACTATTCGTTTTTGAAAAACGATCAGTATCATAATGTATTTCATCTGCGGGAGGATCGAACGGGATTATCCTTGAATGATGATATTGAATTTCATTTCTTGGAATTGCTGAAGCTGGATGAACATGGCGTTTCCTCGGAAGGTGGATTAATTAATTGGCTGTTATTTCTAAGGGGTACTGATACATCACAATGGGAGGTGCTGAAGATGAATGAGCCGGGTTTGGAAAAAGCGATGGACACTCTGCAATATCTAAGTCAGGATTCAGAGGCCAGACGATTGTATGAAGCCAGACAGAAATATTTACACGATGAAGCCTCCATGCTTGGTAGTGCAGAGTTGGCTGGAATTAAAAAAGTGGCTAAAAATATGCTTGACATGGATATTGATATAGCAACAATTGTAAAAGCCACAGGATTAACGAAACAGGAAATCAATGATTTGCAAAAATAGAAATTTTGGGAATGTCCAATGAGCGGATGCTCCCTTTTATTATTCCAGCAGCCCCTCGACCATTCCCTTCCTCATTCCAGCATTTCCCTGTATGATAGAAGAAGCTTGTTGTAATTCAAGATAATTAGAAGGGGGTTATGGGATGGAGGAGAGGACCGGGTTCAAAGGCAAGCGTACTGCTGAATTGCCGGTAACTATAAGCGTGATTGTTCTGATGGTATATTGGATATGGTATATCCTTCGGTTTGACCGAACTACTCCACTGGAGCATTTTTTGGTCTATCTCGTCATCGGGATCGCTATTGTTAATATAGGAATTATGATCTATCGCTTACTGACCTTCAACCGGGCGTTCAACATAGAGATAAGGCCGGAAGCCCTGCAGATCAAGAATATAGAGATCGAAGCCTCTGCTATCAAGCGTATTTTCATCAAAGGCTACTTCATGCCCGTGATCGCAGTAAAGCCCAGAGCCTATCTGCTGGTTAGTTATAAATATTGTTTTCGTTTTCCCGAGCAGGAAGATCAGGGGATACGGGCGCTAACGGAATGGGCAGAGCGGCACCAGATCGAAGTAGTACATAAGAAATTTGTTAGATGGTTGTAGTTAACCGAGGTAATACAAGATAGGAGGAGCTGCTCATATGAGAGTCACCGGATTCAGTCACATCACACTTCTGGTAAGGGATCTTCAGGCTTCATTAGAGTTTTATCATGGTATTCTGGGGATGAACGTTAGACATCATGGCCGAATAGATGCCTATTTGGAATGGGGCAGCGCTTGGGTCTGTCTGCTTGAACGAACGGTTACCAAGGAGCCTTTAGGCGGATTCGCCGGGATGGATCACGTAGCTTTTTATATTGCAGAGGATGATTTCAAGGAAGCTGTAGCTATTTTAAACACGCATCACGTTGAGATCGTCAGAGGACCTGTTCAGCGGGGAACCGGCTGGTCGGTGAATTTCCTGGACCCGGATGGGATTCAGCTGGAGCTGCATACTTCCACTCTGGATGAACGGATGAAGGTCTGGCGTTAGGCGGAGTACAGTCACCATAAATAATAAGAATCGGGGATGCGGGATGAATAAACCTTTTCATGACATGCTGACATCGGAAAATGAGCTAAGAGAGCTTCTGGGCTATCCGAGTGAAGTGGTGAAGCGCAAATCGATCCATCAGCTGGATCATCACTGCCGAGATTATATAGCGATGTCCCCTCTGTTATTCTTGTCCACAGCAGATGAACATGGGTCTTGCGATGTCTCTCCGCGCGGGGATGCGCCTGGTTCGGTGCTGGTGCTGGATGAAGGACATCTGGTCATTCCGGAGCGGCCGGGGAACCGCAGATTGGACTCTTTGCTGAATATCCTGGCTAATCCGCAGATTGGTCTGATTTTTATTATCCCGGGACTTGAAGAGACCCTGCGGGTTAACGGGCAAGCCTATATCATTAAGGATGAGCCTATCCTGGACCGGATGCGTGCCAGAGGCAAGCGGCCTGCGCTGGGAATTGGAGTGAAGGTGGAGGAATGCTATATGCACTGTGCCAAGGCCTTCAAAAGATCGCAGGTCTGGGACCCCGGCACTTGGCCTGCTGAAGCCTTACTACCGTCTGCTCCGGCCATCATCGCAGCACATGTGAATACAGCGGAGTTCACAGAGGAAGTGGTGCGGCGCGGTATAGAGGAGAGCTACGAGAAGCGGCTGTATTAAGAAGGGGAGTGAATAGCGGGGATGGATACAGAGCGGCTGATACGGATTTTTGACAGGCAGGCCACGGACTATGACCGCAAAAGAGAAGATCCGAAGCAGCGGCGCTGGCGCCAGAAGCTAATCGGTTCTGCGAAGGGTGAGGTGCTGGAGCTTGCCGTAGGAGCCGGTGCGAACTTCCCGTTCTATCCTCAAGGCGTCAAGATCACGGCTGCGGATTTCAGCGGAGCCATGGTTGAGAAGGCCAGACGGGCCGCCGGACAGTACCGGCTGGACGCGGATTGTATATGTGCAGATATCGAAGACATGAGCTTTGCTGCGCATTCGTTCGATACGATTGTGTCCACGCTGTCCTTATGCAGCTATAAGAACCCGCTGAACCTGCTGGAGAAGCTTAACCGCTGGTGTAAGCCGGACGGCACCATCCTGCTCCTGGAGCATGGAATTGGTTCTAACCTCTTGGTCACTACGCTGCAACGGGCGCTGAATCCGCTGCTCTATCGTATATATGGCTGCCATCAGACCCGGGATATTCTCGGCCTGGTCCGGAAGTCGGGGATGCAAATCACTAGAGTGGAGAGCTATTCGCTGAATATGGTGCATTTAATCTGGGCGGGACCTGAGGAACAACAACTATGATCTGAAGGGAAAGGAGGTCACGTACTATTTGACGGAGTTGTATGAGAACGTGGACGGAGAACGGATGAAGAAGAAATGGAAGATCATTTTATTTAGCTTTATTGGGGCTATGGTTCTTTTAGTCGTGTTAGGAGCATTATACGTCAATAATGTTGGATATAATAATGTGAAACACATGTATCGTTTAGAATCAACCGGTAAATCTGTTATTAGGATAGATAGCGATATGCCTGACCGAGAGCGCTACCTCACGAAAGAAGAGGGTGATCCACAGGAACGGTTGAAGTCACGCATGGAACGAGAAGGGTGGGAATATACCCAACAGGAGGGATCGGGTTATTTTTTTAAGAAAGACGGTAGGGAAGAAATAGTCACTACGCAGCAATGGAATCATTTTTATATTATATATAGTTTGAATGCTGGAATTGCGAACCTTGAGGACTAGATGAGAAAACAACGCCCCTACTTTGTAAAGGGTGCGTTGTTTTACGTTGTGCTTAGTTACCAGTGTTACTAGCAGAGCATCAGATTAGAAAGGATGGATAAGCTTGTTAAACCCTATCCACCCAAAATCTAACGGACCGGAGAGATCTTATGCCCGCGAAAACGCCACTTTTTGCAGCGTAACGGACTCAGGCGACCTTACAGTCTCTCAATGAGACCTTTCGGAGCTAACGTGCAAAGGATAAGGCCTGTGGAGTCCGTTACTCGCCCAATAGGCGACTTTCTTCCCAAGTAAGTGCACCTTAGTCCGTTACGTTAAACCAAACGCCCCTGAAGAACAATGGCCGCTTGGAAAAAAGATGTAATTTGAAGGGGGATTGCGTCTGCTCCACTAGTTTAAATCTGATGCTGTACTAGAGCTGTCCTCCAGCCATTCCAGGCTAGGAAGACAGCTCTTTAGGCTAGAATCAGACGGCTGTCCAGCCCCCGTCCACATATAGCGTCTGGCCTGTCGTGTAGCTGGAACCATCCGAGGCGAAGTAGAGGACAGCGCCGTTCAATTCATCGGGGTTGCCGGGACGTCCCATGGGGCATAGCGTATTATACTGCTCCAGGAAGTGGTCCTGATAGAGCGCGCGGGTCATTCCGCTGGGGAACAGGCTGGGTCCGACTGCATTCACCGTGATTCCGTAAGGAGCAAGGGTCGCGCCCATGCCGCGGGTCAGATTCACGACTGCGCCTTTGGAGGCATTATAGGCATGCAGAGCGGCCAGCTTGCTGCCCTTTACACCACAGATGGAAGCAAGGTTGATAATGCGGCCTTGCTGGCGTTCTTTCATGGCCGGGATCACCGCTTTGGACATGAGGAAAATACTTTTTACATTGGTACCCATCACCCGGTCCCATTCCGCTTCGTCCAGTTCCTCGACAGAGCCTGCGGAGGCGACTCCGGCATTATTCACCAGGATATCCAGCCTTCCGAAATGCTCCAGAATGCTTGCTACCGCCGGTTCAATCTCTGCTTCGCAGGTTACATCGCATTGAAGCGGAAGCACCCGGCGGCCCTGGGCTTCAATCTGTTGCCGCGCCGGTTCCAGCCCGTCCGCTCTTACATCCAGCAGGGCAACATCCGCCCCTTGTCCGGCCAGAGCTTGGGCCAATTCTGTGCCTATCCCCCCGGCTGCTCCGGTCACCACCGCTACTTTTCCGCTCAAATCAAATGGATTTCTCACTGGCACACCTCCATCAATTCCACCAGTCCCAACGTAAGTTGGAGTAAGGAAGGAACTGCACAGGGTCTACAGCAGTCAGGACCTCACCGCGTTCAAGAACGGTATTGCTGACCGTGTAGATGCCGCCCAGCATACGGACGACTTCCAGCTCGGCCCAGGGGTCATGTGGAGAGTCATGCAGGTGAATCTCTACTTCTGCCGCTGTGCGCACGCTGACATCCATAGAGGCAGTCTGCCGGATCAGCAGCGGTCCAAGATCGAAGCCGCGGCCATCCGGAGATTTGGAATACTTCATGTTGAAGACAGGCAGACCCTCGCCGTAATGCCCGGAGATGATGCGCTGTCCGTCTGCGGCATTCATTTTACCGCTAAGCGCAGCCTCTACGTGGAAGAATTCAGTGCCCCGCCGGGAGACGCTGCCTGCCACATGCTGATCCTCCTTCTGGAGACTGATGTCGGCCATCTTCTTGGGGAAGCCGTAAATCTCACGCCCCAGGCCCATCGCGATATCATCGCTGATTGGCATGGACAGGCAGTAGGTGCCCGGTTGTCCGTTGTAGGCTGCCAGGACGAAGACCGCGGCTTCCCGGTAAGGCTCGCAGAAGCTGGTGCGGGGATAGTTAGCTACAAACGCGTGCACAAGCGGCCTTGGTCCCGGCGTAAGCGGGGCGGGCAGAATGCTGCGGATCACTTCGGGCGAAGTCTCCCAGTAGACGGTTAGGGTCTCGGCATTATAGAAGGTCGTAGGTGTATTGATTCTTTTGGTAATTTCATTCACATCTTTTACGAAGCTGCTCATCTGAATCTCCTCCTGTGTTATAGGGTCACGAATAATGTAACATGACTATTCCAGTGATTATATATATGGAAAATATAAAAATAAATGGGAATATTGTGCGCGGCGCACTATAATAAGCAGGGGGTGAGAGCAATGAGTGTTACCTTTGAACAGATTAGCAGACATTTTAGTAAGCATGCCGTACATATCCAGTGGAACAAAGCATTAACGACAGCCTATGCAGATACGATGCTGATTACGAAGAGTCTGACGCATTTTTCACCTGAATATATCTATGTGGGCTACCAGTCCGGATTGCCGGGCTACGCAGAAGGGTTGGAGCAAGCCAGCCTGATGCTAATTAACGACATTGTGGAGCCAGCTTCGGGCCAGCATCAGCTGATGTATAGCGGACAGAACCGTATGGAATTCGGGGCGGAGGAAGATGTATTCGAGCTCTATAATCAGATCCGGGAGCTGTTCCTGGAAGAAGCTGAACGGGAGCAGGCTAAGGGCAGAATGCTTGAGGCTTGTGTCGCCGGCAAAGGATTGGATGTAATCGTCTGTGCGGCTGCAGAGCTGATGGGCAATCCGGTGATTATCATCGATGTAAGCTATAAGGTTCTGGCTGCTTCGGATTGCAGCGGGGTTACCGATCCCACCTGGAGCGATAATCTGCACAAAGGCTATTGCTCCTATGATTTCATTGCTGCCGTCCATCAACTGAAGAGCGTGCAGACCGGCATAGAGTCGCTGGAGGCTTACGAAGTGGAATGCAGCGGAAGCCAGGTGACCAAGCTGGTCGCCAAGATTAGGATCGGCAGCAAACCTGTCGGGAATGTAATTGTGCTGGGCGACACACGCCCGATTGAGCGGAGGGATCATGAGCTGGCGGGTTTTACGGCCGGGCTGGTGGCTGCGGAGCTGGCGAAGAATAGCTTTTACCGGAACTCCAGCCAGGCGGAATATGAAGAGCTAATCTATGGATTACTGGAGAATGAAGAGAACGGACCGCTACTTATTCAGGAGAGTCTGCGGAGCGGTATGCATCTGCCCGAGGGCAGATTGTCCGTTCTGGTGCTGGATCTTGCGGGGTATGATGTTTCCGTATCCGATAAACACACCGGTTATTTAAGGGATCAGCTGCACCTGCATTTCGGGGAGGAGCGGCTGATCTTTTACCATGAGTATATGGTGGGGGTGAGTGAAGGTGAGTCTGTATCGTCCAAGTCAAGAGAGGTTGATCCAAGCTTGCGGGAATTTCTCGTCAGCCATCAGATCCGTCTGGGGATCAGCCGGCAATTCACCGGTCTCACGGACTGCCGCAAATATTATCTGCAGGCGCTCAAAGCGCTGGAGATCGGGCGGATCGTCTGGCCGGCGGAGCCGTGTGTGCTATACGCTGATGTGCAGCTGTATGACCTGTTATCCCCGCATGCGCAGCATGATTCCCGGGATGTCAGCCATCCGGCGCTCACAGTTCTGCGTGAATTCGATGAGAAGCATCATGCGGACCTGTACCATACCCTTTACTCTTATTTAAAGAACAATCAGCAGCTCCAAAAGACTGCCGACGAACTATTCGTCCACCGCAACACCCTGCGGTACCGCTTACGCCAGATCGACGAACTGATTCAGCTTGATTTAAGCCAGATCGATCATGTCCTGAGGCTGTATATGTCCTATCAAATGACGGATTATCTGGAAAAGCTCGGTGGGAGAGGGAGCTCTTGTTGCTACTGATTATTTGGCAGCCGCAGCGTTCTCCCGCATCAGCTTCATACACACCTGCGGCTCTTCGTCCACTTCTCTGCAAGGCTCACACTCCTCAAACCCGAACTTACGCACCGTGGCCATCGAAGCAGCGTTTTGCGGATGAGTCAGGATATAGATAGAGTCCACATCAAGCTGTATGAAGCACGTGTCGAGAAGTACGGGCAGGGCCTCCGACATATAGCCTTGTCCCCAATAGTCCTTCCAGATGTCATAACCGATCTCCACCTGCTTCCGCTCTGCGTCCCAATAATGATAGCCGCAGGTGCCAATCAAGGCATGGGTCTCCCGGTCAAACATTCCATAGCGGTGATGGTCTTTGCCCTCAGGCTGGGCGTAATGCTCAATGATCTCCATAGCTTCGTTGTAATCGCAGGGCGGCTCACTGAAGTATCTGCACATATCCGGGTCCGAGAATTGCCGGTAGACTGCGTCGATGTCAGACTGATTCAGTAGGCGGAAGTGGAGACGTGTCGTGTTAATGGGTTCGGATAGATTCATTGATGATTCTCCTATTCATGGGCAATATTTCATATTATCATTATGCGATCCTATAATCGGGCTGTCTATGATCATGAACCGGCTGTTAATGTATGGTAAAATAAGCACTACGTCAACTTATTGAAAGGGGTGTACCTATGAGGCCAACCAGATGGACAAAAAGCCTGGCAGCCGCGCTTGCCTCCACACTGTTATTGACAAGTACCGGGATTACCGTTCTTGGCGCTTTCCCGCAGAAGATTGAGGCGGCGGCGGTGAAGCCTACAGCAGCGTTTACTTTATTCGAACAGAGATTGCAAAAGCCGTCTTCCCTTGGCCTGGCCCAGGCTACGCTGGTTAACCGGATCGGCCAGATGACGCAGAAAGAGGCGAATCTGGCAGTGCTGCATCTGGAGAATGCACTGAAAGCTTACCTGCCTGTGGCAAGCAAACGTATGAATGCGCCTGTCGTTCAACTGAATATCAAAAATATATATACGACTGGCATGTCTATGGCGCTGGCACGCTCCAAGGTGAGACAGGCTGAGGTCCGAATAGTTCTCCAGGATCTGGAGGGCATGGGCTACAAGCTGGTAGAGGATGGAGGATTCGCGCCTGCCATTCCTTATAAGAGTTTCAAAGTCTTCAAACCTTATGTCAGTAAGGATCTTCAGGTCTATATTGACCTGATGGCGACAGAGTCGGAACAGCCGATGGTAGCTGGCGAAAGATTGATGGTGGACTGGTACCAGGTCATTGAGCGGGCCGTGCAATATGAGGCTTTTGTGCAGACGTATAAGACCTCTAACCGTGCTGCGGCGATGACAGAAGTGCTGAAACGTACCAAGCAGATTGTGTTTAATGGCACACCCAAGACCCCGCTGTTCGACAAGAAGACACAGGTCATTCTTGAAAAGGCAGCCATCGCTTATGAGAATACACTGTCGGAGGCTGGCCCGGAGAGAATTGAGGGCAGCAAGCTGCTGACTCAGCTGGATGATTTCCTGCTGCTTGTAATGGACAATGGCGATAAGCGCACACAGGCTGTTATTGATTATCTGAAAGCCTTGTAAATTTAAGGAGCCATTATAATTGTATTAGAGTAGCCGGACTGTTCGTTAGAGCAGTCCGGTTTTTTGGCATTCCCGTATAGTCGGGAGGACCTGCTTGGGATCGTATCCAATAGGCCAAAAGCGTCATATGTCACAGAACATGTGAGCAATTAAGCTTATAATGTAAGCGTTATCTATTAACGGTGTACATTTAGATGTAAAAGGAGGAAGACGGCTTGAGTGTCCCGAAGGTTTCCTTTAACATGCTAGTCTTTATGGGTTTTAGCCTTCAGTATGCATTGATGCATCTCTTGTCTGCAGGTGAGGTGATTGTGATTTCATCCGCTGAGCTTATCATTTATATGCTGCTTACCTTTGCCGGGCTTGGCAGATTCTTTCGGCGCAGAAGGCGGGCTCTGAGCGAGAGGGGCTGTGGAAGCACCGGACTTTTTTTCAGCGTGTTATGGACAGTGTCACTCTGCTCCCAGTTCCGTAAGGAGAACTACCCGGATGCGCTGACTATTATTAATTCACTGGGCGTGTCAGCGGCTGGGCTGATTCTGCTTACTGAGATTGTTATTCTGTTCAAGGTGTAAGCCAGCTGTACATGAAGAAGCCCCTATCCTTCACCCAGGATAGGGGCTTCTTCATGTAACAACGGATGGAATTAATAGATATAACGATGCTTCTTCAAGTAGGCGAGAATCAGCTCTGTGGATTGATCCTCGCTATGCTGCTCGGTATCCACAATAAGCTCGGGCTGGAGCGGTGCCTCATAGGGGGCAGTCAGGCCGGTAAAATGCGGAATCTCGCCGGAAAGCGCTTTGCGGTATAAGCCTTTGACATCCCGTCTTGCACATTCCCCGAAGGAGCATTTGACGTAGATTTCCACGAAAGGCTGGATGCTCTGCCGGATTTGGGCCCTCATGTCCCGGTAAGGGGAGATGAAGGAGGCCAGGACGATGATATCGTTGCGGGTCAGGAGCTGCGCCATATAGGCTGCGGTCCTTACATTCAGCGACCGGTCTTCTTTGGAGAAGCCTAACCCCCGGAACAGCTGATTCCTCAAGACATCACCGTCGAGCAGTTCTGTCCTCACGTTCATTTGCTGCAATCTCTGATTCAGGCAGCGGCAGAGCGTGGTTTTTCCAGAGCCGGACAGGCCGGTGAACCATAGTGTTACTCCGGTATGCAATGTGCAGCCCCACCTTCCATGTCGAACGATTAGGTTACCAGTTGTAATCTGTCTCATAGCCCATCGGGAAGAGCAGATGGCCTGCCACCTCTTTGAAGCAAGTCTTCACCTCTTCATTGAACTCGGTCCGCCAGTTCCCGGTTGTGCCGGTGCGGAAGGTATAGGAGGCCTTAGGGTTAATGTTCTGCTCCATAGCGTCCAGGATCGTATCCATCGGCAATGGCAGCGGCTTGTCAGCCCATAGATAATGAATCAATTGCTCCATCGTCCGGCGGCGTGAGCTGTGGCTGTCTACCAAATGTTCAAAGGCGATCTGTAAACAGTCCGCTTCTCCGCTCCATCCGGCGAACTGCCCATACCACGCGGCGATACTAGGGTATTGAAGCTCTGGTATTCCCTGGATTAAAGCCAGAAATTGCTGATTCCGGTCCGGTAGAGAGAGCAGATAGGGTCGCAGCGGATGATTAGGATATTTGTCTGTTATGAAATACGTATACGAGACTACAATATCTCTTAGGTCACGGTTTAGAAATAACGGCTTAATCTTCAGCTCCCGAAGCATGCCTGACCACCGGGGGGAATAGTACACATGCCCTGCTGTGAAATGTCCGCTGTGGACGAGCTGGAGCCGTTGGTAGTGGAGGCTGGAGTCTTCCGGGTAGCCTTCATAGAATTCATGAGGGTTCTGCGTCATTCCCGGAATGCCTTCTAAAATCTGCTTCATCAGATGGGTACCGCTCTTGGGGACCGAGTTCAAAAATACTATAGGATATTCACTCGTAGGATCGAATGTATTCATACTCTCCTGCATTCCTCTCTCTTAAATAGCTGCTAGTCATACTCCTCTGTTTATCATATGAAAGCCCGACTATTGCTGATTAGACATTGTATATAAAAAGTTAGGAAAAATATGTATGTCCAAGCGGTGCTCCTGCTGAATTTACAAGTGCTGATAAACTATATTTATGAGTTCAATCTTTAAGGTCTGAATCGCTTCTTCCCGCGGCAGCATAATAAACCGGGATAAATATTCGATGTCCACTGAGAACAGGCTAAGGATATCCTCCATAGAAGCCTTATCGCCGTTTTGCGCCTTTTTTACGGTCTCGATGAATGGGTAAGATTTTCCTTCAGGACTTCCAGTCCCTTGCGTTTCCATTTGCTAACCCCCTGTTGAGTCATTTGCAGCTCGGCTGCTACTTCTTGTTCGGGCATTCCTTCTATGACTGTTTTTTTGATGATATATCTGCATTTCTCCCAAGGCAGCATATCCAGAAGCTCATCGACGAACAACTCAGATACGACCATACTTTCAAAGCTGTTGTCGTAGATTTCATTATCGTAGAGCGGATTACTTTCACGTATCAGTTGAATGCGAGTCTTGTACTGAATTCTCCATGCTGAGCGTTTTAATAATTTCCTGCAGGTTTCAACTAATTCGTCATCACAGGTAACCATGAATTTCCCTCCCCATGTTCAGTTATGCCTTCTTTCCCGAAAGGAGCGGAGCCTGTTCCCCCAGGCCGGGCCTAACCCATCGCTAGTCCTCTCATATAACAAGTAAAATATTCCATAGATTCCACAACTGACAAAAACAAAAATTTACATGATTACTATATTTCTAGCGAAAGTTGTAAAAATTAATTCCCGGTTACCTAGTATTACGAGAATAAAGAATAATAGATTGTCGAATTATCCATTTAGGAGGCGATGACGATGAGTGACTATGTAACACCTCAGATGATGAGCACCCTGATGACCGTGCTGATTATTCCATTGCTGGGGCTGCTGGCGAGGTCTGTAATTGCTTATATTAAGCGGGAAATTGCCGGGCTTGAGCAGAGAATCGAGAGTGAGGCATTGAACAGCCTGCTTCAGCGGGCGGGGGATGCTGTTGAATCCGCCGTGATTGCCGTCAATCAGACGTTCGTGGAGACGCTCAAGCAACAAGGTGATTTCGACACGGAAGCGATGAAGAAATCTTTTCTGCTGGCCAAAGAGAAGGCGATAGCGATCCTGGGGGAGTCCGCCCGACAGGAGCTGAGTCTTGTGATCGGCGACCTCGAAGCCTGGCTCGAAACGAAAATCGAAGTTTGTGTGAACCGGAATAAACAGTTGTAAAAACCCGTCCAGGTTTCCCTTTGATTAGTAAAGGAGGTCCAGGCTTCACCATGATCACTGTGCTCATTACTAAAAAGTTAGGGGATGTATGATGAAACATTCAAAAAGGAAATGCAAGCATGTGCAGCAAGGACGGTTGGGCATAATCAGCAGATGGCTGTGTCTCTCGCTTCTAATTCTGATGCTGGCGCCAGGCGCTGTGTTCGGGTCAGGAATAATAGCCCGCAACATTGTTCAGGGGCCTGAAGCGGACACTGCCTCTGCAGCAGTGTATGAGGCAGAGCCGCCAGTACCGGAGCCGCAGCTTCAACGGGGGGCAACAGTTAAGGATTCGGTCTATCGCTCCGTGTATCAATCGGTGTATGAGCTAGATCCTACCTTGGGAGTCATCCTAAATCATGGAGCCTATCAGATGAGTCTGATGGCGCTCAGTAATGTCGAGGGGGCGATGAGCCCGGTATCGCCGCTGCTGCAGCAGATCCGGTTGTCGCAGGCCTCGGGTGTGGTTCCAGGGGGGCGCGGCTTCATGCTTCCACAGGTGGTAGCGGTCAAGGATCTGGCGGGTAATCCGCTGCCGGGTATTCCCGTCACCTTCACCGTCTCGGAGGACAGTACAATCACTGCGGTCATGCGCGGGCTTAACAGTACTGGAATTACAGTGGTGTCGGATGCAAACGGATATGCATCTGCGGCTAACAACTATACAGGTTATATCGGTGAAGGCTATCAGGTCTATTCGAAGGGAACCGGGGTCATTAAGACCATGGAGGTAAAAGCTACCGTTCCCGGTTTTCAGCCGGTTACCTTCAAGGTAGAGGTCGGTGCCGTAGGCTCTAACCTGATCGACACAACCCCGCCTTCCATTAAGGCCACGGCGGTGACGGATAACGGTGCGCCTTACATTGCCGGGACCTGGACCAGTCAATCCGTGACTGTACATTATACGGCAGAGGATACGTTGTCAGCGATCAAATCACTGACCCCGGATCAGAAATTCACCGCTGAAGGAGCAGGTCAGACGGCAACGGGCAAGGCTGTTGACAGTGCGGCTACCAGTGATGAGGATAAGAACCATTATTCCATCGCAACCTTCGGTCCCATCCGTATTGATAAAAGCGCTCCGGTTACAGAAGCAGCTGTAACAGGCGCTGAATCCGGCAGCTGGAGCCGGGGGAAGGTTGCGCTGCATTTTACCGCTGAAGATCCATATTCTGGTGTGGACGCTGTGTATTATAAGCTGGGTGAGAATGCAGCAGTGAGAACATCCGGCTCCAGCGCGGCGCTGGAGCTGGAACAGGAAGGAGCGACTACCGTCAGCTACTGGGCTGCGGACAGAACCGGGAATGCAGAAGCTCCCCGGACGGTAGTAGTGCAAATTGACAAGAGCGGTCCGCTGATCGCCAGTATTCTCAGTCCTGAAGCGAATGAGAAGGGCTGGAACAGCTCAGATGTTACGGTCTCTCTTACCGCTTCAGATGCCCATTCCGGAGTGAAGGAGATCCATTATAGACTTGGAGCGGATGGCGAAGAACAGAGTGTGGCAGGCAGCACGGCTGCTTTTGACGTCCCGGTGGAGGGAATTATCCCTCTTGAGTTCTGGGCCGTTGACCATGCAGGCAATGTGACCGCTGTACAGAAGACCGAAGTGAAGATTGATAAGACGGTCCCGGTTATTACTGTTCCGGCGAATATTACGATGGAAGCGAAGGCGGTTCGTACCCCTGCCGATATTGGACAAGCCTCCGTTCAGGATATCTCGGTCCCGGATGTTCTCCTGACAAATGATGCCCCTGCGGACTATCCGATCGGGACAACTACCGTAAAATGGACAGCGGTGGACCCGGTAGGACTGACCTCCTCACAGGTGCAGAGAATTACTGTAAAAGATACGACAAAGCCGGTACTAACCGTGCAGGGAGATATGGTTGTGGAAGCTACAGCGGTTAAAACGCCGCTTGTGGTCACTGGAGCGTCTGCTACGGATATTTTCCCGGTTATTGTGGTGAATGACGCGCCGAAGGAATTCCCCATTGGTCCGACTACCGTCACCTGGACGGCGACCGATGCCAACAGCAATGTGACTACAGCAACCCAGAAGGTCACTGTAGTAGACAGAACTAAGCCGTTACTGACGGTTCCAGCCGATATTACCAAAGAAGCTGTAGGCCGAAGAACTGTGGCAGATCCGGGGAAGGCCGCCGCCACAGATATTTTCAAGGTAAATATTACGAATAATGCGCCTGAGGATTATCCGGTGGGCGTAACCAAGGTAAGCTGGACGGCTAAGGATGAGAATGGAAATATCTCTACAGCAGATCAGCTGATCCGCATTACCGATACCACCAAGCCTGTACTGACCATACCGAAGGATATTACCGTAGAAGCTACGGCTAGACGGACGAAGGTGAATATTGGGCAAGCCGAAGCCAGCGATCTGTTCGATGTGCTGTTAACCAAGAATGCCCCTGCGGATTATCCGGTGGGTGTAACCATGGTTACCTGGACCGCCACAGATGAGCATGGCAACGTCACCGAGAAAGTGCAGAAGATTACAGTTACAGATACAACGGCTCCACAGTTAACTGTGCCTGGAGACATCTCCACCGAGGCAACCGGCATTAAGACTCCAGTGGAGCTGGGGGAAGCGTCTGCCAAGGATATTTTCAGTGTTACTGTAACCAATAACGCCCCGGAACGCTTCATCTTCGGGACAACAGCCGTTACCTGGACGGCTACAGATGAGAATGGCAATACCACCAAGACAACGCAGACCGTGAAGATCGTAGATACGACGAAGCCGCTGGTTACACTGCCAGGCGGTATAACGGCAGAAGCCACTGGAGCACAAACGAAGGTAGACATCGGCCAGCCGGTGGTTACAGAAATTTTTGCTGTGACAGTCAAGAATGATGCTCCGGCGGAATTCCCGCTCGGAACTACCAAAGTAACATGGACGATTACGGACGAGCATGGCAATGCAACTAAAGGTACGCAAGAGGTCAAGATCGTAGATACGACCAAACCGGTCATTACAGCACCGGAGGATCTAACGGTAGAGGCTACGGAGGTCAGATCCAAGGTCGCTCTGGGTGAGCCGGTGGTCTTCGATCTGTTCGAGACTGAGATCATTAACGATGCTCCGGTTGATTTCCCGGTTGGTACCACACTGGTTACCTGGATGGCCAGTGATCCAAGCGGCAATGTGGCAATCGCGAAGCAGAAGGTGAAGGTTGAAGATACTACTGCGCCTAAGCTGTCTATCCCGGCAGACGTCAAGGCAGAGGCTACAGCTATCAGAACTCCGGTTGTGATTGGTGAGGCCACGGCTACGGATATTTTTCCGGTTACTGTAACGAGCAATGCTCCCGAGAATTATGCCGTGGGCGTTACCGAGGTCATCTGGACAGCGAAGGATGCCAACGGTCTGGTAACTACCGGCAAACAAAAGGTTACTGTAGTGGATACCACCTTGCCGATCCTGACGGTTCCGCAGGATATCAGTGTGGAGGCTACCGCAGTAAATACTCCGGTGCAAATCGGCAAGGCTACGGCTACGGATCTGTTCCCGGTCACGGTGGTCAGCAATGCTCCGGCCAGCTACCCGCTCGGCAAGACCATTGTTACCTGGAAGGCGACAGATGCGAACGGCAACTTCAGCACCGGCACGCAGACGATTACGGTAAAAGACACAACGGCCCCGGTAATCGCTGACATTCCGGACTACATTGCAGAAGCTACCGGGCAGACGATGCAGATTAAGTTGCCGGTGCCTGCGGTCACCGATATCTTCGGAATTGCTGCGGTGAGCAGCAACGCTCCGGCTTCCTATCCCCTGGGCGTGACTGAAGTCACCTGGACAGCGAAGGATGTGAACGGCAACGTATCCACACGTAAGCAAAAGGTTACTATCTTGGATACCACGAAGCCTGTGCTTACTGTACCGGAAGATATTACTGTAGAAGCGGCGGCGGTAGAGACTCCGGTGGAGATCGGCGAGGCCACGGCTACGGATATTTTCAAGGTGACGGTGAAGAATAATGCCCCGGAAGCGTATCCGCTGGGCGTAACAGAAGTTTTGTGGACGGCAACGGATGCGAACGGGAATGTGACTACAAAGGTACAGAAGATTAAGGTCGTGGACACGACGAAGCCTGTGCTTGCAGTACCGGAAGATATAGCTGTAGAAGCGGCTGCGGTTGAGACTCCGGTGGAGATCGGCGTGGCAACAGCCACGGATATTTTCAAGGTGACGGTGAAGAATAATGCCCCTGAAGCGTATCCGCTGGGCGTAACAGAAGTAGTGTGGACGGCAACGGATGCGAACGGG